>NZ_CP035632.1 GCF_008807075.1 Synechococcus sp. RSCCF101
GGTCCCCGAACTGCGGCCGAGTATCAACGGGACTTCAAGCTGAAGCGGGATCCCCGATCACCCCGATCGGGGTCTTTCTGCGCCGCTCCAGCCTCGATGAACTGCCCCAGTTCTGAACGTGCTCCGCGGCCAGATGAGCGTGGTCGGCCCGCGCCATCGTTTCGGCCGAGCTGGAACGCTACGGCTCCTGCATGGACGAGGTGCTCTCGGTCCGACCGGGACTCACCGGTCTCTGGCAGGTTTCGGGTCGCAACAACCTCAGCTACCGGCGCCGGGTGCGCCTCGATCTGGCTACTCACGCGACCGCAACGTGGCGCTCGATCTCGCGATCATCATCCGTACCATTGGCGTGATCCTCTTCCCGATGGATCGCGGTGCCTACTGACATCAGCCTGATCCACTGACGGGGATTGCCAGAGCCACGCCGGCGACGCCCACCAGCCAGATCAGCATCAGACGTCGGGTCAGCAGCAGCATCCGCTCGATGTCAGCGGGCGTCACCGACCGGCCGCCCGCTCCCACCGGTGGCTTGATGGTGATCTCGCCGCCGTAGTGGTTGGCTCCGCCCAGTTCCACCCGATCACCGGGCATAGATGGCTTCCGAGAGCCCGCGTTGGGAGAGGCATCGGCCCGGCCATCGCGGGCAGCGGCCTGCACAGCGGCAGCCAGCGCGCCACAGCCCGGCCGCCGGGGCAGGCTGAGGGCACCAGGCGCGCGGGGAGCCAGACGAGGGCGTCATCGAGCCTGGCGCCGGCGGTCCCGAGCCAGCGCAGCCGCCCGCGCCGGTAGCCCAGCATCGAATCAAGGGTGCTGGCGGCCTTCATGGCCCAGGCCAGCGCCAGTGGACCCGGCATCCACAGCGCTCCCGCCAGCCAGACCAGCGACCCGAGGAGCATCCAGAACAGGGGGGCGAAGACGCCGTCCACGGCGTTCTCACTGGCGGTCTCCGCCGCGGCCCGGAGAATGCCGCCCCGATCGAGCCGCTCCACGTCCCGTCCCACGATCCAGGCCAGTCGCCGGCGCGGGCCATTCAGGCTGCCGTCGTCCTCCGCCAGGGCGGCCAGCACCCCCCGAACCGCGTCCGTCAGGCTGCGCCAGGCGAGGGCACTGGCCAAAGCCACCACCAGGGGGATCCAGCCGATGGGGCTCTGCAGGGCCAGGCGCTCCAGCACCCAGCCGCTCCCACCGCTCACGAGCACCAGGCCTGCCGTGATTGCTCCGCCGGCCAGCCGCAGCCGGATCGGAGAATCGCCGGCCCAGCGTTCCCCGCCGTGGCGCAGGCGCTCGATGCCCCACCCCATCACCTGCACGGGATGCGGCCAGGAACGCGGGTCGCCGATCCAGGCATCGAGGACGACGGCGGCCAGGACCGGTGCCAGGGGCCACAGCGCGCTCCAGAGCTCGTGCCATGGCTTCACGGCACCGCGCCGGGCCTGGGGCGCGAGCTGTGGGGGACCACGGCCATCGTCAGGAAGAGCAGCAGCAGCAGCGGCAGCGCCAACTGGAGGCCGATGCCCTGGGCGATGGCACCCATGGCCACACTTCCCAGCAGCCCGCCGACTGCGCCCGAGCGGCGCAGCACCTGCCAGGCCAGGCCGGGATCCGTCCGCTCCGGCAGATTCCCGCCAACGCTGCGTCGCTCGTGGCCGCGAGAAGGCCGATGGGAACGAACAGAGCCACGGCGCTCCAGCCGGCCATCAGCTGAGTGAGTCCCAGCAGAGCCGCCAGGGCGGCAAAGCTGGCGCTCGTGGAGCGGAGCCGGGGCATGCCGGCGGGAAGCACTCCCCAGAGGGCCCGGCCGAGTCCGTAGGCCACCAGCACCATGGCGAAGTCGAAGCAGCGGCCCTGATCCACCGTGCGCACCCACAGGGGCAGCAGGGCGAACAGCCTCCGAACAGGGCTCCCTGCAGCAGGCCGGCCCCACTGAGCCTGGCCCGCATGCTGTCCGGGTGGCGGCCGTTGCCATCGCTGTCGTCCCGGACCCGGCGCGCGAGCTCTGGCTCAGGGCCAGCGGCAGCAACAGCACCAGGGCCGGTGCGAACTGGGCCGGGGCGGGAAACAACAGCGCGGTCAGCAGCAATCCGAGCAGCCCGCCCAGCTCCGCTGCGGACCGGAGTCCCTCAGCCGTTGCGCCGGGGCGCTCCAGCAGGCGCTGCTGCAGAGGCAGCTGACTGCTCTCCCTCCCCAGCCCGAACAGCAGGCTGGCAAGAAGCAGATGGCGATCAGCCAGACCGTGTTCTGCGCTGGCAGGCTCCGGGCTCCGGCCAGGCTGGCGGCCAGCAGCATCAGCAGGCTGAGTAGCTGGAGACCGTAGGCGGAGGGTTTCGGCCGCAGGGGCAGCAGGGCCGGCAGGGTGACGACCGCCGGCAGCAGGCCGTTGAGCAGCGGCGAGCGGCTCAGGCCACTCACCAGCCAGGCGGTTGCCGCCAGGCTCAGGCTGGATCCGGCCTGGGAGGACCCCCAGGCCAATGCGGCGGACCGGGCGCCCGAGCGCACCCAGGCGATCAGGCGGCGCGCAGCCAGCTGAACATCGATCTCAGACCTTCACCCACCTGCTCGACGGGATGCTCCGCGTCCTGCTGACGCCATTCGCCCATCCGCGGCTTGCCGGCTTCGCACTCGGCCACGAAGTTGCGGGCGAAGGTGCCGTCCTGAATGTCGCTCAGGATGCGCTTCATCTCGGCTTTGGTGTCGGCGGTGATCACGCGCGGGCCACTCACGTAGTCGCCGTATTCCGCGGTGTTGGAGATCGACTCCCGCATGGCCGTCAGGCCGCCCTTGACCATCAGATCCACGATCAGCTTCACCTCGTGCAGGCATTCGAAGTAGGCCAGCTCGGGCTGGTAGCCGGCCTCCACCAGGGTCTCGAAACCGGCCTTGACCAGAGCGCTCAGGCCGCCGCACAACACCGCCTGTTCCCCGAAGAGGTCGGTCTCGGCCTCCTCCTTGAAATTGGTCTCGAGGATGCCGGCGCGGGTGCCGCCGATGGCCTTGGCGTAGGCCATGGCCAGCTCGCGGGCCTGGCCGGAGGCGTTCTGCTCGACGGCGAACAGGCAGGGGACACCCTGGGCGTTCTGGTATTCCCAGCGGACGGTGTGGCCCGGGCCCTTCGGCGCAATCATCACCACATCCACATCGGCCGGGGGCTGAATCAGGCCGAAGCGGATGTTGAAGCCATGGGCGAAGCTGAGCACCTTGCCCGGTTTGAGGTGCGGTGCGATCTCGGCGCTGTAGACGGCCTGCTGCGCTTCATCGGGCAGCAGGATCATGATCCAGTCGGCACGCTCGGCGGCCTCTGCCACGCTGAGCACCTCAAGGCCGTCGGCCCGGGCCTTCTCGGCCGAGCGGCTGCCCTCGTAGAGGCCCACCACCACATCGATGCCGCTGTCCTTCAGGTTCAGGGCATGGGCATGACCCTGGGAGCCGTACCCGATGATCGCCACCGTTCTGCCGTTGAGAAGGCTCAGGTCAGCATCGGCGTCGTAGTACAGGGTGGCCATCCGTGGGAATGCAGGCGCAGACAGACCGATGAGTGTATCGGCGCGACCTGCATGGCCCGGGCTGGCCGGGCCTCAGCTGCGCGCGGCGTCGGGGTCCTCGATCACCCGGTCGATCAGGCCGTAGTCCTTCGCTTCGGCAGCGCTGAGGAAGTAGTCGCGGTCAGTGTCGCGCTCGATCTTCTCGAGTGGCTGACCGCTCATTCCTGCGAGGCTGCGGTTGAGCATGTCCTTCATGCGCAGGATCTCGCGCGCTTCGATCTCGATGTCGCTGGCCTGCCGTTGACTCGTGCCACCGAGGGGCTGGTGGATCATGATCCGGCTGTGGGGCAGGGCCACCCGCTTGCCCTTGGTGCCGGCCGCGAGCAGAAACGCACCCATGGAGGCCGCCAGACCGACGCAGATGGTCACGACGTCGGATTTGACGTACTGCATCGTGTCGAAGATGGCCAGTCCGGCGGTCACCGAGCCGCCGGGGAGTTGATGTACAGATAGATCGGCTTGCTGCTGTCCTCGGAATCGAGGTACAGCATCTGGGCCACCAGGCTGTTGGCCACGCCGTCGTTGACCTCCTGCCCGAGAAACAGGATCCGCTCGACGCCGAGACGGGTGTAGATGTCGACCCAGCGCTCGTACTGGCTGCCGGGAAGGCGGTAGGGGACGCTCGGAGTGCCGATGGGCATGGTCAGGAAGTCTGTTGAGGGTGTGTGGAGGGAAGAGGGAATGGCGGCTCAGGCCACCGGTACCGGGGCTGGGCTGGGGAGATCCTTGCGACTTCCGAGAACGCGATCGATCAGCCCGTAGTCCTTCGCCTGTTCGGGGGTGAGGTAGCTCATCCGGTCGGAGTCGCGGCTCAGTTCCTCCACTGAGCGCCCGGTGTTGCTGGAGAGGATCTCGAGCATGGAGCGCTTGTTGTGCAGCACCTCCTGGGCACGGATCTGGATGTCGGTGGCCTGGCCCTGAGCGCCGCTGCGGGGTTGATGCAGCACGATCGAGGCGTGGGGAAGCGAGGCCCGCTGACCCTTGGTTCCGGCCGAGAGAATCACCGCTGCAGTGCCCATCGCCTGGCCGATGCAGATCGTGTGGATCGGCGGTTTGATGTAGCGCATCGTGTCGCAGACAGCGAAGGCTTCCGTTTCAAAGCCGATCGCATCGCCTGAGTACCAGCTTGTACCGGTGGAATTGATGTAGAAATAGATCGGCTTCTCCGGATTGTCGAACTCCAGATAGAGAAGCTGAGCGATGATCAGCTCGGTCACATCCATGCCGAGCTGCCGTTTGGTGTCGTTGTCGGAAAAGAGAGGCAGTCCGAGGTAAACGATCCTCTCCTTCAACATCAGGGAGGGCAGATCCGGTGGCGGGGTGCGCATCACGGCCGAATCACCGTAATAAGGGGCCGAAACCGTCATCGCCGCTCGCGAGTTGTGCTGTGTCGACCCTAGCGGGGGTGTGCGGGCCTGTGGTCGCAGCGTGCGAACACCATGCGACCGGCGGATGTCTGCAGGGCGCCGGTCACGGTCACCGGCAGCCGCTGGCCGATGCGGTCTCGCGCCCCTTCCACCACCACCATCGTGCCGTCCTCGAGGTAGCCCACCCCTGCAGCGCTTCCTTGCCCTCGCGGACGATCTTGAGTTTGAGCTCGTCACCGGGGCGAACCTCCGGCCGCAGGGCGATCACCAGATCACTGAGGTTCATCACCCGCAGCTCCTGGACCCGGGCGACCTGGGCCAGGTTGTAGTCGGCCGTGAGCAGGGTCCCGCCAGTGTCGGAGGTGAGCAGCAGCAGCTTGTCATCCACCCCCGCGCCCTCGTAGCGGGTGCTGTTCACCACCAGGCGGCGGCCGTAGGTGGAGCGCAGCTCGGTGAGCAGCTTCAGCCCCCGGCGTCCCTTGCCCCGTTTCTCGGCATTGGCTGAGTCGGCCAGGGCCTGCAGCTCATCGATCACGGACTGGGCCACGATCACCTGCCCTTCGAGCAGGCCACAGGCCAGCAGGGCACGGATGCGCCCATCGATGATGACGCTGGTGTCGAGAATCTTGGCCGAGGCCGGCGTGAGCACGCCATCGGCCACCAGCAGCGCTTCGGCGGCGCCGGGATTGAACAGCCGCAGCAGCGTGCGGCCGTGCACCTCGGCCAGGTTGTACCCCAGCACCCCGAAGAACACGTTGCTGAGCACCGCGGCCAGCGGCTTGATCAGGATGACCTCCCACGGCAGCGGCAGCAGCAGGATCGGGGCCAGCAGCAGGTTGGCCACCAGCAGTCCGAGGATCAGGCCCACCGACCGGCTGATCAGCAGGTCGGTGGGCATGGTGCGCACCTGCTGCATCAGCTTCTGGCGCAGCTGCTGGAAGAAGACCCCCGCCAGCAGGCCGAAGAAGGCGCCGAAGCCCCCCATCACCGTGCGCAGCCCCTCCGGGTTGGTGACCTGCACCAGCATCGATTCGGGCAGCAGATCGACGCCGAGCCATCCGGCCGCCCCCCCGAGACCAGGAACAGCACCAGGATGAGGACTTCCACCATGAGAGGCGTGCCGGTCCATGTCGTGCGGTACGAGGGCAGCATGCCCCATTCCCCGCGGTGCGGCCCGGGCCCCTGCCGCAGCGTTGTGAGTTCGTGATCGGCTCCGCCCCCGCCTCTGGCCGCCGCGCAGTGCCTACGTGCACGTGCCCTTCTGCCATCGCCGCTGCTTCTACTGCGACTTCGCGGTGGTTCCCCTCGGCGATCGGGCGGACGGGGGGCGATCCGGCTCGGTGCAGGCCTACCTGGAGCTGCTGCAACGGGAGATCCACGCCGCGCCGCACGGACCGCCGCTCTCCACGATCTACGTGGGGGGCGGCACACCCTCCATCTGTACCCCCGATCAGATCGCCGGGATCCTCAGGAGCCTGCGGCAGCGCTTCGGTCTGGCTCCCGGAGCGGAGGTGACCCTGGAGATGGACCCGGCCAGCTTCGACCGTCCGCGCCTGGCGGGCATGCTGGACGCCGGCATCAATCGCGTCAGCCTCGGGGGCAGAGCTTCAGCGACGTCATGCTCGAGCGTCTCGGTCGGCGGCACCGGCGCGTTGACCTGGAGCGGGCCGGAGGCTGGCTGACGCAGGCCCTTCTGAGCGGTGACCTGCGCAGCTGGAGCCTGGATCTGATTCAGGCCGCTCCCGGCGAGACCCGCCACAGCTGGGATGAGCAGCTCTGCCGCGCGATCGCGCTCGGCCCTCCGCACCTCTCCATCTATGACCTGAGCGTGGAGCCCGGCACGGTGTTCGCCAGGCAGCGCGACCGGGGCGCCCTGGTACTGCCCGACGAGGATCTGGCGGCGGACCTGATGCTCCAGACCGCAGCCACACTGGCGCGTCACGGCTATGGCCACTACGAGATCTCGAACTTCGCCCTGCCCGGGCACGCCTCCCGCCACAACCGCGTCTACTGGAGCGGCGCCGGCTGGTGGGGCTTCGGGCTGGGAGCCACCAGCGCCCCTGCGGGCACAAGGGAGAGCCGGCCCCGGACCCGAGCTGCCTACGAGGCCTGGTTGCGGGATCGGCTGACCCCATCAGAGGCTCCTGAACCCGGCCTGTTGGCGCTGCTGCCCTTCGATGAGCAGGTGCTGGTGGGACTCCGGCGCCGGGAGGGGGTGCACCTGAGCCGGCTGGCTGAGGCCTGCGCCATTGAACCCGCCGCCCTGGCCGACCTGATCCAGCGTTGGCAGCCTTGGCTCCAGAGCGGCCTGCTGCAGCGTGCCGGGGGGCGCTGGTGGCTCAGCGAACCGGAGGGAATGGCCCTCAGCAATGGCCCGTTGCGGGAGCTGCTCGACTGGTGGGATGCGTGGCCGGATGCTGCTGCTGCTGAAGAACCCAGTCCCGCAGGGTCTCCCCGAACAGCCGACCCCCCTCCAGCAGTGGCGGGCTGAAGGGCGGGGCGGCCTCGCTGAGGCCCAGCAGATCCGCGCTGACCCTGACCTGGCCGTCGCAGTCGTCACCGGCACCGATGCCGATCACCGGGATGCTCAGGCGATGGCGCAGTCGGCCGGCCAGGGTTGAGGGGATGTGCTCCAGCACGAGTGCGAAGCAGCCGGCGGCCTGAAGGGCCAGTGCCTGCTGCTCCAGGCGCTCCTGGCTCACCGGATCGCCGCCCTGGCGGCGGTAGCCGAGCTGATGCACCGACTGGGGCGTGAGGCCGACGTGGCCCATGACCGGGATGCCCATCCGCACCAGCCGGTCGATCACCTCCAGGATCTCGGGCTCGGCGCCCTCCACTTTCACCGCGGCCGCCGGCGCCTCCTTGAGGGCGCGGCCGGCGGCCGCCACCGCGTCATCCGGTCCGCACTGGTAGCTCAGAAACGGCAGATCGCAGATCAGCAGCGGCTGGAGATGGGGCGGGGGCAGGAGCCCGCGCCCTACAGCCCGGCAGTGGTGCAGCATGTCCTCCAGGGTGACCGGAAGGGTTGTGGCATGGCCCAGGGCGGTCATGGCCAGGGAATCTCCCACCAGCAGCACATCGGCACCGGAGTCCTGCACCCACCGGGCCGAGAGAGCGTCCCAGGCCGTGAGCGCCAGGATCGGCCGGCCGTGGCGTTTGTATCGGATCAGATCGTCAGGACGCACGGCAGAGAACCACCAGCGCCCTTGCTAGCATTTGACTGACTCGGACCCATGCGGTTCCGACGCCCAAATCTGGTCAGGACCGGAAGGGAGCAGCCACACGGGATGCTCAGAGCAGGCGTGGACTCCGAGTCACCCATTTCACCGGAGCTGCTGCGTTCAGCGAACAAGCGCCGATCCAGCTAATGGTGCATGGCTCTTCGTTCGCATCACGGTGGACATTGAATTGAATATTCAGGAGTCAGATCCACAGAACTCTGACTCCTGAATGCATCTCAAGGGTGATCGGGACGTTCCTTGCGCTTGCGCAGAAACTCCGGAATGGCCGCTCCGGCCCCCTCGCCGAGTGCCGGAGTGCTGGGAGCCGATGTGGGCACGGTGGAGAAGTGGGGCTGGGCCGGCCGCTCGGAGCGATAGCTCTCGCTGCCTTCGAAGCCGGTGACAATCACCGTCACATGGATCTCTCCCTCCTGCCGCTCATCCACCACGGCACCGAGGATGATGTTGGCCTCGGGATCCACCACGTCGTAGATGACTTCCGAGGCTGTTGTCATGTCCTCGAGAGTCATGTCGCGCCCACCGCTGATGTTGATCACACAGCCCTTGGCTCCATCGATGCGGGCGGACTCGAGCAGGGGGCTGCTGATGGCGGCCTGAGCGGCTTCCACCGCTCTGGAGCGCCCGGACCCGACACCGACACCCAGCAGGGCCGTACCGGCCTCGCTCATCACCGAACGGACGTCGGCGAAGTCCACGTTGACCAGGCCGGGTCGGGTGATGATGTCGGTGATGCCCTTGACGCCCATCCGGAGTACGTCATCGGCTGAGCGGAAGGCTTCCTGGAGCGGTGCTCCGGAGATCGTGTCCCGCAGACGGTCGTTGGGAATGACGATCAGTGTGTCGACATGCTCGGCGAGGCGGGCGATGCCCTCATCGGCCTGGCGCTGCCGTTTGCGGCCCTCGAAGGAGAAGGGTTTGGTGACGATGCCGACCGTGAGCGCGCCGACCTCCTTGGCTACCTCGGCCACCACCGGGGCGGCACCCGTGCCGGTGCCCCCACCCATGCCCGCGGCGATGAAGACCAGATCGGCGCCTTCCAGGTTCTGCTGCAGTTCCATGCGCGACTCCTCGGCCGCCTTCTGCCCGATGGTCGGGTTGCCGCCGGCTCCCAGCCCCCGGGTCAGCTTCTGGCCCAGCTGGATGCGGTGCTGGGCTGCCGAGAGGAGCAGAGCCTGGGCGTCGGTGTTGAGCACCCGGTAGCCGACACCTTCGAGATCCGATGCGATCATGCGGTTGACCGCATTGCTGCCACCACCTCCGACCCCGATCACCTCGATCCTCGCGCTCTGACTGGGAACGATGCCGTTGGGGCTGCCGTTGGCGTGGGTCATCGCCGCATGCTCGGGATCAGAGGTCGCAAGGGGAATGGGAAGCGTGGTGTCCGTCTGCACCTGTGGGCCACACCATTCGAGTTCCGCAGCATTATGTCGTCATTGGCTTCGGTTTTCCGAAAGATCCCAGCCAGTTGCCCGATTTGCGTGGAAATGCAACCCCGGTGCCTGAGGATCTGCCCTCGCTCTTGACGGATGTGTGCCTCACGTCCCTGAGGATCCGTTGCGCCGGCGCGCGGTGGCCGTGTGGATCAGTCGGTTTCCGCTTGTGCAGAGGCACTGGCTGGCTTCGCCGCAATCCCCAGCTCCGGTTGCTCGGGATCGGTGAGATCGATGCTCACGAGCCGGCGTCCGCTCAGTTGCTGGGGCAGTTTGCTCGTGAGGTGCCGCATCACGGCCAGTCGCTCCGGGTGGCGACCGTCATCGGAGCCCAGCAGCACATCGCCCAGGGCCTCGGTGCTCAGCCAGAGCTCGCCATTGCTCTCGAACCGCACTCTTGAGAGCGGGCTGCCCATGCCGTCGCGACGCTCCAGCACCTGCTCGAGCGTGGGGCGATAGCGCTGCTGCCAGCCCAGCACCCGGATCGAGGTGAGAGGCTCCTCGCCGGCAGCCAGCAGAGAGCGGTCCATCCAGTGCCCCGCGCCGTCCACGAGCCCCGCCTCCACGCCGGAGCGGGTCGGACGTTCCGCGTGCGCCAGGGGATCCCGGTCCGTGAGACGGACCATGAGGCGTGGGGGCAGCATCCGCCGTTGCACGTGCACCTCCTGCACCGGAAGCATGGTGCCCAGGCGCTCCTCCACTTCGCTGGGCACCAGATCGAGCAGGGTGCGGGGGAAGGAGAGCTCCAGGGCCTCGAGCACCCGCTCCCGTCCGAGCCGTTCGCTGCCGCTCACCACCACCTGGTCGGCACGGCTCAGCTGCCAGCCCTGATCCAGCACGAGCACTCCCAGGCCGCCGGCCGCGGCCAGGAAGAACAGCAGCCGCCAGGCGTTGGCCAGGCCCTCCCACTGCTTCTGGCGGCGCATCAGCCGGCGCCGTTCAGCGCCGGGGGAGCGGACCCGCGATCGCACCGGGGGCGTCACAGATCGCATCGGCAGCGGGCCATCAGTTCATCCATCCAGAGCCGGGCCCGGTCGGCATCGGCGAAGGGCACATCCGCCTGCTGTCCCGCCCCGACCAGGCGGATCCGGCACTGGCCCTGGGATTCCTCGGTCAGGGGCGCTTCGCCCGTGTCGAGGGCCAGCAGCTCCAGCAGCTCCAGCTGACGGACCCGGAATTCACCCTGGGGGTTGAGCTTGCCGGCTTCGAAACTCGCCCAGCTCAGCAGACCGTCCTTCAGCCGCGCCGCTCCCTGGCCGTCGAGCTTGGCCAGTTCCGAGCCGGTCGCCCAGGTTCGGAACAGGCCCTGTCGCCGTCGCTCCAGCCAGCCCAGGGCGGTGAGCAGAACGAAGAACAGGAGCAGCGGAAGCCAGAGGAGACCCTGGGTCATGGCAATGCGGGGGTGACCCCGACGGCCGCCCCATCCTCGCTGGCCGGCGCGGCGGCATCGTCGTCCAGGGCCAGCCGGATCAGGCGGTGCACCAGTTCCGGCAGGGGCACGCCGGAGGCCTGCCAGAGCATCGGGTACATGCTCTGGGATGTGAATCCGGGGAGGGTGTTGATCTCGTTGACCCACAACCGCTCCACGCCGGGCTCGTAGAAAAAGTCAACGCGAGCCAGTCCGCTGGCCGCCACGGCCCGGCAACTGGCCACGGCCAGTCGGCGGATCTGCTCACGGATGCCGTCCGGGATCTCGGCCGGGATCAGGCAGTGGCTCAGTCCGTCGCTGTATTTGGCGGTGTAGTCGTACCAGTCGGCGTCGAAGCGGATCTCCCCCACCACCGAGGCCTCCAGCCGCCGGCCGCCCAGAACGGCGCATTCGAGCTCTCGGGCGCTGACGCCCTGCTCCACCACCAGACGGGAATCGTGACGGCAGGCTTCCAGAAGGCCCGTGCGGAGTTCCTCCCGGCTGTTGCAGCGGCTGATGCCCACCGAGGACCCGAGGTTCGCCGGCTTCACGAAGCAGGGGTAGCCGAGGGCCTGCTCCAGTTCGGCGGCCAGCGCCTCGCCATCGCTCATCACCCGCGTGCGGTCGCAGGATCGATAGGGCACCTGGGGCAGCCCGGCAGCCGCGAAGGCGGCCTTCATGGCCTGCTTGTCCATGCCCATGGCCGACCCCAGCACCCCCGAGCCGACGAACGGCGTTCCCATCAGGGTGAACAGTCCCTGAACGGTGCCGTCCTCTCCGTTGGGGCCGTGCAGGACGGGGAACCAGACCTGCACGGCCTCGGCGGCGGCGGGCAGACCCCGGAAGCCCGCTCGGGGAGAGGCTTCGGATGAGTCGGAAGGCGAGCCGGATGGCGTCTCGGCCGCGGCGGCCGGCTCATCAGGCTCCCCCCGCTCCAGCACGGTCTCCGCCACCTCCGGCGGTTGCCAGCCTCCCTGGCGGTCGATGTAGATCGGAATGACCCGATAGCGGGACCTGTTGAGCGGATCCCTCAGCCCCTGCAGCACCGTGCGGGCCGAGCGGATCGACACCGCATGCTCCCCGGAGGCGCCGCCGAACAGAAGACCGATGGAGAGGGGGGGAGCGAAAGGCATGCGGCGACTGCGGCCTGGCGCCGCAGACCTGGGTCGGCCAAAGGTATCAGCGCTGCCGCGTCCGTCAGCCCCCCGAGGATTGATGCTTCGGTTCAGGGGACAACGCCAGGGCCGTGCCGCTGAGGGAGAAGGGGCGCGTCTCCTCGATCCGCACCTGCACAAGCGCGCCGGTGGGGATCGCCGTGCCATCGGCGAGCCGGGCCGGGAAGAAGGTGAGCCGGTTGGTGCGGGTGCGGCCCATCAGCTGATCGCTGCGGCGGGGATTGGCTCCCTCCACCAGCACCTCTTCGCAGCGTCCCAGGTAGCGGCGGCTGCGCGATCGGGCCGAGCGCTCCACCAGGGCATTGAGCTCCTGCAGCCGTGCCACCTTGACCTCCTCGCTCAGCTGATCCGGCCAGGTGGCCGCCGGCGTGCCCGGCCTCGGTGAGTAGGCCGCCGTGTTCACCTGATCGAAGCCCAGGCGGTCGATCAGGGTCAGGGTCCGCCGGAACTGCTCGTCGCTTTCGCCCGGGAAGGCCACGATCACATCGGCGCTGATGGAGGCATCGGGGATGCGCTGCCGGATGCGTTCGATGATCCGCTCGTAGCGGGCGACCGTGTAGCCACGGCCCATGGCTTTGAGGATGGTGTCGTCGCCGCTCTGGAAGGGGATGTGGAAGTGTTCGCAGACCTTGTCCAGCTGGGCGCAGGCGTCGATCAGCCGATCGGTGAAATAGCGGGGGTGACTGGTGGCGAATCGAAACCGTTCGATCCCGTCCACGTCGTGCACGGCATGGAGGAGATCGGTGAGGGTGTGGGCGTGTCGACCCTCCGGCGTGCTGCCGGGCAGGTCGCGGCCGTAGGCATCGATGTTCTGCCCGAGCAGGGTCACCTCCCGGTAGCCCCGCGCGGCGAGCCCCTTGATCTCGGAGCGGATCGCCGCCGGCAGCCGCGACTGCTCCCTGCCCCGGACCGCGGGCACCACGCAGTAGGTGCAGCGTTCGTTGCAGCCGTAGATCACGTTGACCCAGGCGCAGACGCTGCTGTCGCGGCGGGCCGTGCTGATGTCCTCGAGGATGTGGTGCTCGTCGGTCGCCACCACCTGCTGACCGTTGGCCACCTGCTGCAGGAGCGTTTCCAGCCGATTGGCGTGCTGGGGACCCATCACCAGATCCAGCTCGGGCACCCGCCGCAGCAGGGCGGCACCCTCCTGCTGGGCCACGCATCCGGCCACCACCAGGGTCAGGCTCGGGTCCAGGCGCTTGCGCTGGGCCTGTCGCCCCAGGTGGCTGTAGACCTTCTGCTCGGCGTTGTCGCGGATGGTGCAGGTGTTGTAGAGAACGACGCTCGCGCTCTGCTCCGTCTCCGCCGGCCGCAGGCCCATCGACTCCAGGATGCCGGCCATCCGTTCGGAATCGGCCTTGTTCATCTGGCAGCCGAAGGTGGTGATCCAGTAGGTCCTGCCGGCGGCGGCGCCGGTCTCCTCCGGATCGGCCGGCCCGCTCAGGGGCCTGACGGAATGAGGGCTCAGCGTCGAGGTCATGAGGGCAGTCTGGGCCATTGCACCTCCGGCTGTTCCAGCAGGCTCAGCTGCTGACTCGCCAGCGTCAGCTTGCGGGCCGTCTCCCGGTAGAGGAGGCGCATCAGCGCCAGAGCCAGCGCCGATTCGCTCCGCTCGAGCTGCTCGAACACCGCGCGGCTCAGCACACGGCAGCAGCCCTCCGTCTCGCTCACCACGTCCGCACCGTGGCGACTGCCGGTGACGAAGGCGACTTCGCCGAAACACACCCCCGGTCCGAAGGTGGCCAGCCGCACCGGCCGCTGCGCGCCCGGACGATCGAGCACCGCACTGAAGCTGCCGGCCTCGATCACGAACAGGGCATCGGCCTCACTCCCTGCGCGGCAGACCGTCTCGCCCGCCGCGTAGCAGCGCACCTCCATCAGCCGCGCCAGCTGGCCGGGGCAGGGATCGGGCAGCTGGCCGAGGAGATCGGCCGCACCGCCAGCCTCCGGCCCTGTCCGGTCATCAGCGTCATCCGGTCTGCTCCGGTCCTCCAGCAGGAGTGTTTCGGCCGCCTCGATGGCGGGATCGAGACCGGGGTACACGGCCACGTTCTCAATGCGGAGCAGTTCCTGCAGCGGATCCGCCAGATGGCCCAGGCCACAGAGCAGAACCGTGACGCTGCTGCGGTGGAGTGTCTCGAACGCCGGCCGCAGCAGGTCGATGCCGATGCGTGAGACGTCCAGCACCCCAGCCAGATCGAGGACGAGAAAGCTGCCCGGCTCCGCGCAGGGCTCGATGTAGGCCAGCAGCTCCTCGGTGGCTGCGAAGTCGAGCACTCCCTGCACCTGCAGCACCCGGATGCGATCCCCGCACCGATCCAGCACGGCGCATTCCGCCCGGTCGCGCCAGTGCCGTGAATGCCGCGTGCAGGCGGTGGTGGCGGAACGGATGGTGGTGCCTGAGCGGGGCGGCTGGTCGAACAGATGCAGCTGCCATCGCCGTGAGAGCTCCTCGCAGACCGCGACCCCGCGCACCGAATTGCCGTAGGCATCCAGGGGTGGCGAGTACACCGCCAGGCCCAGCTGGCCCGGAACCACCGCCAGCAGGCCGCCTCCCACACCGCTCTTGGCCGGCATTCCGACCGTGTGCAGCCACTGGCCGCTGTAGTCGTACATGCCGCAGCTGCCCATCACCGCCAGCACGGCGCTGCTCAGTTCCGGATCGATGACCCGGGTGCCGCGGAAGGGATGGCGTCCCTGGCAGGCCAGGCAGGAGGCCATCACCGCCAGATCCCGGCAGGTGACCTGCACCGAGCACTGACGGAAGTAGAGCTGCAGCGAGGCCTCGGGGTCGGTCTCGATGATCCCGGCATTGCGTAGCAGGTGACCGATGGCCCGGTTGCGGTGGCCGCTGTCCCGTTCGGAGCGGAACACGGCTTCGTCCACCTCCAGGGGCCGGCCCGCCAGCCCGGCGTAGAAGGCCAGGAGCCCGGCCTCGGCGCCATCGGGGTCGTGCGCCCAGATCTGGGCCGTGGTGGCGATGGCACCGGCGTTGATCATCGGGTTCATCGGAATCCCGCTGTCCGGATCGAGGCTGATGGCGTTGAAGGCCTCTCCGGATGGCTCCACCCCCACCTTCTGCAGCATCTTCTCGGGAGAGAGGAGCGAGAGCGCCAGGGCGTAGCTGAAGGGCTTGGAGATCGACTGGATGGTGAAGGGTGTCTCGCTGTCGCCGACGCTGTACAGACGACCGTCGCTGGTGGCCACCGCAATGCCGAAGGCATCGGGACTGGCCCGCGCCAGCTCGGGGATGTAGTCCGCCAGCCGGCCGTCGCGCCGGCCGATGAGGCTCTGATGGACCTCATTCAGCAGACCCTGGATCAGCGAGGACGTCGCCGCAGGTGTGGGCATGGCGCGATCCGGAGGCGGCCTTCCAGGTTCCCGCAAGGGAAGGTTGTGGCAGGTTGAGACCCGGTCTCATTGCCAGGGCCCGCGCCGATGCTGATCCGCATCCGCCCCTTTCGCCTCACCAAGGCCGTGCCTCTGGCGATCAGTCGGGGCACCACGTCGGCCGTGACCCATCTGGAGGTTCGGCTGGACCATGAGGGCCTGGTGGGCATCGGGGAAACCGGTGGCTTCGAGACCGGTCATCGTGGTTATGAGACCGATGCCGTGGCCGCTGAGCTGAAGGCGTTGCCGCCCGATCTGGGTGGCCTGGATCCGCGGATGCCCCAGGCCTTCGAGTCGCTTCTGGCCGGCCTGTCGCCGCCGGCGCGCTGCGGCCTCGATCTGGCTCTGCTCGACTGGTGGGCCCGCTGGCTGAATCGGCCCCTCTGGCAGCTCTGGGGACTGCAGAGCGAGACGGGTCAGCTGGCCACCAGCGTGACGCTCGGTCTGGGCACGGTGGGGGCCGTTCTCTCCCGCCTGGAGCGCTGGTGGACCCAGCTGCCGGCGAGCCGCATCAAGCTCAAGCTGGGCAGTTCGGATGGCCCAGGGCATGACCGGCTGCTGCTGCATGCCGTGGCCGGCGCGCTGGAGCGCAGGCGTGAGGAGCACGGGCAGCCCCTGGAGCTGCAGGTGGATGCCAATGGCGGCTGGACCGTGGAATCCACCCTCCGTCTGATGCCGGATCTGGTGCGCTGCGGCGTCAGCCTGCTGGAACAGCCCCTGCCGCCCGATCCGGACCCGCGGCACGACAGTGCCGGCTTCGCGGCCCTGCATCCGCAGTGCCCGATGCCGCTGGTGGCCGATGAGAGCTGCTGGGATCTGGAGGATCTGCTGCGGCTGGCACCCCATGTGGACGGCATCAACATCAAGCTGCTCAAGAGCGGCGGGCTGAGCGAGGGGCTGCTGATGGCCCGCACGGCTCGCCGGCTGGGCCTCTCGGTGATGCTGGGCTGCTATTCCGACGGCGGGCTGCTCAACGGTGCGGCGGCCCAGCTGCTGCCGCTCGCCCGCTGGCCCGACCTGGACAGCCACCTCAATCTGCTGGATGACCCGTTCCGGGGCCTGCCCCTGCAGGGTGATCGCCTCAGTCCACCCCATGGCATCGGCCTGGGCATCACGATGGACAGCCGGACACGGGATGAGCCCGCCGATGCCCGCTCCTGACCCGGCGGATTTCCCGCCGCTGCGCGATCACCACCGTGTGGTGCTGCTTCAGCACGGCGGCCTGAAGGGCCTGGGGGGCAAGACCGGCCTGGCGATGCTGCGCTACCGCAGCGGGCCCATCGTGGCGGTTGTGGATCCGGAGCATGCGGGCGGGGATCTCCAGTCCCTCACCGGTGTGGCGCGGGAGGTGCCCGTCGTGGCCTCGATCGAGCAGGCCTTGGGCCGGCGCCCCGAGGTGGCGGTGATCGGCCTGGCGCCATCGGGGGGGCGCCTGAGCGGGCCGCTGCGCCGGGATGTGCTGGCGGCGCTTCGCCACGGCCTCTGTGTGGCCAACGGCCTCCACACGCGGCTGGCGGACGACGAGGAGGTGCGGGCCAGCGGGGTCCCCCTCGAGCGCATCTGGGATCTGCGCCGGGAGCCGCCCGGTCTGGCGGTGGCTGCCGCCCGGGCCGCCGGGCTGCCGCAGCGCCGCGTGCTGGCCATCGGCACGGACATGGCCGTGGGAAAGATGAGCGCCTGCTTGGAGGTGCTGGCGGCGGCCCGGCGCCGGGGTGTGGCCGCCCGTTTCGTGGGCACCGGCCAGGCCGGCATCCTGATCTCAGGCCGTGGCGTGGCTCTCGATGCCGTGCGGGTGGACTACGCCCCCGGCGCTGTGGAGGGGGCTGTGCTCGGCACCGCCGCCGACTTGGCCCCCGATGGCCTGGTGCTGGTGGAGGGCCAGGGCTCCCTCTGCCATCCGGGCTCCAGCGCCACCCTGCCGCTGCTGCGCGGCAGCCAGCCCACCGACCTGCTGATGGTGCACCGGGCCGGTCAGACGGGTGTTGACCGTGTGCCCGGCGTGGCGATTCCCCCGCTGGATGTCCTGCGGTCGACCGTGGAGGCCGTGGCGGCGATGGCCATCCCCGCGGGCTCCACGCCGCCGGGCGTCCGGGCGCTGGCTCTCAACACCTCAGGGCTCGGGGACACCGAGGCTCGTGCCGCGTGTCACCGGCACGAGGATCAGCTGGGCCTGGTCTGCGACGATCCGGTCCGCCATGGGGCGGATCGGATCCTCGAGGCGCTGCTGGAGAGCCAGGGATGACGAAAGGGCGAGCGAGGGGATTCGAACCCCCGAATAGCGGCGCCACAAGCCGCTGCCTTAACCACTTGGCGACGCCCGCCATGTCGGTGACAATCTACCCAATCGACACCGGAACCCCTGTGAGGCCGCTGTGAGCGCGTCGCGAGCCTCCCTCGGGCTCTCCATCGCCGGGGCCGCGGCCCTGGCCCTCTCCGCCACCGCTCTGGTGATGAGCAATCCGGACCCGCAGGCCTTCGAGGACTACGCCGGCGAGCGCATCGCCCGCCATCTGAGTGAGGACCTCTGCGGCCGGGGAGGGCTGCCGCTGCTGTTTCAGCTGATCGCTCAGGACTGCGAGCGCCTGGTGCAGGACCAGCGCTCGGCGCTCGGACGCCTCGCCCGCAGCCACACCCGCCGGGTCAATCTGGGTCTGTTCAGCCTCTATGCCACCGAGCTGGGTGGTCAGGCTCTGCTGCCGGGACTGCGTCTGCCGCGCTTCAGCGTCACCACCCTGGCGGTGGCGGGTCGCTTCCACACCCTTCCCCGCCTCGATCAGGACGATGACGCGTCCGATGGCCAGGCCGGCACCGGTTCGGAGTCGTCATCCGGACAGGCGCGCAACCGGTGAGCGACCCCTGCAGCGGTGAGCTCCGGGCCCGTGTTCCCCGCTGCCTCCTGGATCCACGGGCACCGGCCCCGGCCACCAGCCACGGGGACGGCTGGCAGGCCGTTCATCTGAGGTGGCGCGAGGCCCGCCTGCAGCAGGTGCAGCCGCTGCCGGAACCCTCCGACCTCAGCGCACCCCTGGTGCTGCCCACCTTCTGTGAGGCGCATGCCCACCTCGACAAGGTCTTCACCTGGAGGGAGCACCCCAACCGTGAGGGTTCGATGGACGGGGCTCTGGCGGCCAACATGCAGGAGCATGGGTTGCGAACCGCGGAGGCGGTCCACGCCCGCGCCAACGCAGCGCTGGAGCGGGCCTGGCATTACGGCGTTCGTGCGATCCGCAGCCATGTGGACAGCCTCGGCCCCGGTGCGGCGGCCAGCTGGGATGCCCTCACGACGCTGCGGCGCCAGTGGCGCGGCCGGATCGAGCTGGACCTGGTTGCCATGGTGCCCCTGGATCAGTGGTCCACGCCGGCCGGCGTGGCGCTGGCCGATCGGGTGGCCGCCGCCGGCGGGCTGCTGGGCGGCGTGGTCGGCCCTCCCTTTCCGCGCGATCCCCGTCGTGGCGGCGGCCTGAAGGCTCTGCTGGCGCTGGCCCGCAGCCGCGGGCTCGGGATGGACCTGCACATCGATGAAGGCGATGACCATCCCGGCCGTGGTCTGCTGGCTCTCGCCGCTGCGCTCGAGCGGGACCGGCGGCGGGGCCTGCCCGCCACCGGTCCGATCACCTGCAGCCACGCCTGCAGCATGGGCCTGATGAGCGATCGGGCCTGCGGGCGCCTGGCGCAGCGGCTGGAGGCCCTCGGCATCGCGGTGGTGGCCCTGCCGCTGACGAACCTCTGGCTGCTGGGTCGCCGCCCCGGCCGCACACCGGTGCGACGTCCGCTGGCTCCGATCGCCCAGCTGCAGGAGGCGGGCGTGACGGTGGCGGTGGCCAGCGACAACGTGCAGGATCCCTGGTTCCCGGGCGGCGACCTCGATCCGATCGAGTTGCTGCGCTTCTCGGTGCCGGCAGCCCAGCTCCTGCCCTGGAGCCGCCTGGGCCTGTCCTGTTTCACCACGGCACCCGCGCGCATCCTCCGGCAGGACTGGGACGGTGTGCTGCGTCAGGGGGCTCCGGCGGATCTGGTGGCGCTGGAGGCCCGCGACTGGTCGGACCTGCTGGCCCGGCCCCCGGCCCGCCGCGTGCTGCGCTGTGGCATCTGGTTGCGGTAGACCTCCCGGAGTGCCGCCGTTCTGGCCGGAGTCCATGTCCGCCCCGCTGCCGCCGCCGCCCACTGCGGCCGCGATCGAGGATCTCGCCCGCGCTCTGGAGGCAATCCCGGCGCTCACCCTGCTGCGCCGGCCCGCGGAGCTGGAGCGCCTCTCGCGCGACTGCCACGACTACTCACCGGCCCTCTCGGATCTCCTGCTGGGCTGCCGGGCCCAGCTCGTGGCGAGGCCCGGCAGCGTGGATGCGGTGCAGCGCCTGGTGGCCGCCTGCGCCGCTCATGACGTGCCGCTCACGGTGCGGGGAGCCGGCACCGGCAACTACGGCCAGTGCGTGCCGCTGCGCGGCGGCGTGGTGCTGGATTGCTCCCGCCTGGATGCGGTGCGCTCCATCGATGCCGAGACCGGTGTGGTGGAGGTGGAGGCCGGCTGCGTGATGGCCCGGCTGGAGCAGCAGCTGGCGGGCTGCGGCCGCAGCCTGCGCCTCATGCCCAGCACCTGGCGCACCGCCAGCATCGGTGGCTTCATCGCCGGGGGCTCCGGCGGCATCGGCTCGATCCGCTGGGGCTTCCTCCGGGATCCCGGTCATCTGCTGGGTCTCGAGCTGGTGACCATGGAGCCGGACGCGAGGCGGCTGAGGCTCGATGCCGCCGCCAGCCGCCCGATCAATCACGCCTACGGCACCAACGGGGTGATCACGGCCCTGCGTCTGGCTACCGCACCGGCGGAGAGGTGGCATGAGCTGGTGGTGGAAGTGGCCGATCTGGAGGCGGCTCTGGATCTCAGCCAGGCCCTGGCCGGCGCGGCGATCGAGCTGCAGGAGCTGGCGGTCTTCGAGCGCGGCGTGTGCGACCGGCTGCCCTGGCCCGCGGGCTGCCCCCCGGTGGCCGGAGCGCGGCTGGCCCTTCTGGTGGATCCGTGCGGCAGCCGTTTCCTGGAGGAGTGGCTGCCGGCCCAGGGGGGGACCGTGATCCTGCAGCGGCCGGAACAGCCGGGCTCCGCCCGCCCCCTGCGGGAGCTGTGCTGGAACCACACCACCCTGCACATGCGGGCCCACGACCCCGGCTGGACCTACCTGCAGATGCTCCTGCCGCCCGACCCCGCTCCGATGCTGCGCGAGATGCGGGCGCGCTGGCAGGGCCAGCTGCTGTGGCACCTGGAGGCGGTGCGTCAGCAGGGCGCGGCTCGGCTGGCTGGCCTGCCCCTGCTGCGCTGGAGCGGGGCGGAGGCCCTGGAGGCGCTGATGCAGGACTGCCGCAGCCACGGTGCCGTGATCTTCAACCCCCATGTGCTCACGGTGGAGGATGGCGGCCTCGGGGTGGTGGATGCCGATCAGGTGGAGGCCAAGCACCGCTTTGACCCCGCGGGCCTGCTCAACCCCGGCAAACTCCGGGGCTGGACGGGCCCGCGGCCATCGTCCTGAGGCGGATCAGCAGCCCAGGCTGGTGCGGGTGTCCACGCCGGTGGTGGGATGCTGCCCTTCCGCGTCGCGGCAGAGATCCCGCACCACGGCCAGATCCAGCAGGGCGTCGCTGAAATCGGCGTCATCCACCAGCGCGCCCTGAAAGCGGCTGCCCGATGCGATCACACCCTGCAGCAGGGCGCCGCTGAGATCGGCGCCACGGAAATCCGCCCGATCCATCAGGGCATCGGAGAGGTCGGCGTCCGCGAAGGAGGCCTCGGGAAAGGAGGCCTGGGTGAGGATCGCTCCGTGCAGATCGGCTCCGGTGAAGCGGGCGCCCCGGCCGCTCACACCGGCGAAGGAGGCGTTGTTCAGGTCCTGACCGCTGAAGTCGACGCCGCTCTGATCGGTGAGGGTGTAGTCGACCCGGTCCTGGAAGAGGGCCCGCTCCTGCAATCCGGCGCCGCCCGAGGTGTCCAGCGCCATCGCGGCGGCGGGGGTCAGGGCGACGGTGCCGCCGAGGCCCACCAGCCAGAGCACGGCACCCAGCAGCAGCGGCAGCAGTTCCAGCCGCCGGCGGCGGCGGCGCCCGGTGCGGGGGGAGACGGCGGTGGGCTCGGACATGGCGACACGGCTCGGGGTCCTCACTATCGGAGAGACGACCCGTCCCGGAGCAGGCTGCCGATCAGATAGAGGGAGCCGGCCACCACCGCAGCGGGCGGATCCGAAGCCAGGGATGCCACGCCCCGAGCAGGAGCCGGAACCTGCGCCAGAGCGGACTGCAGCGTTGCCGCGGCCTCGATCGGCACGGCGGCGCCGTCCATCGCAGCGAGCAGGTCCTGCCGCGACCAGCTGCGGTGCCCCGGCACGGGCACCAGCCAGACCCGGTCACCGGGGCGGATCAACTCGGCGACGATGCCGGGACCATCCTTGTTGGCCAGGATGCCCAGCACCCAGTTCAGGGGGCCGGGATGGAGCCGATCCAGCTCCCGGCGCAGGCTGCGGGCGGCCGGACGGTTGTGGGCGCCGTCCAGCAGCAGGGCGCGGCCCTGCCACTGCCAGGGCTGCAGGCGGCCGGGCCAGCGAGCCTCGAGAAAGGCCCGCCGCATCAGGCTCTCGCTCAGGTTCCAGCCCAGGGGAGCCAGAGCCTTCAGCATCGCCCGGGCCACGGCGGCATTCGAGCGCTGCACGGCGCCGGGCAGGCCGCAGGGCCATTCGAGAGGCTCCACCCAGTGGAGGCTGGCGCCCACGCGCCCGGCCTCCCGCTCGAGCACCTCGGCCACCTCCGGATGCTGCCGGGCGCTGAAGGCCACCGCTCCGGGGCTGAGGATGCCGGCCTTCTCGCGGGCGATGGCGGCACGGGTGGAGCCCAGATGCTCCTGATGGTCGAGATCGATCGAGCCGAAGCCCAGCACGGGGCGCTGCGGGTGGGCGGTGGTGCCATCGAGCCGGCCGCCGAGACCCACCTCCAGCACCGCCAGCTCGACGCCGCCGCGGGCGAACCAGACGAAGGCGGCAGCGATCACCGTCTCGAACGGCGTCAGCGCGTGCCGGAGCGCCGTGGGCTGGATCTCCTGCAGCAGTGCGGCCAGCGCAGCGGCCGGGATCGGGTCCCGGTTGACCTGCAGACGCTCGCACCAGCTCACCAGATGGGGCGAGATCGTGAGGCCCGTGCACACCCCGTGCTGCACCAGGGCCTCGCGCAGCAGGGCGCAGATCGATCCCTTGCCGTTGGTGCCCGCCACCTGCAGGGCTGCAAAGCGCTGCTGGGGGTCACCCAGATCGGTGAGGGCGGCGCTGAGCCGATCGAGGCCGAGCTGAACGCCGCGCCGCGCGAAGGGCTCGATCAGTGCGTCGATGGCCGCATCGGCGGACTCCATCGGGGCCTCAGCCCAGGGCGATGATCGCCCGCTCCAGGCGGCGGACCAGCTCCTGCAGCTCGCGGGGGCCGATGGTGAGAGGAGGCACGAGACGCACCACGTCGGGACCGGCCGGCACCACCAGCAGACGCTCCTCCAGAGCCCTGGCGGCGATCGCGGGGGCCTTGAGCTCGCCGGGCTGAAGCACCAGACCCTGCAGCAGCCCCCAGCCGCGGGTGCCGGCCAGGCGGGAGGGATGACGCTGCACCAGCTGGTCCAGCTGCTCCCTCAGCAGCACGCCCATGCTCTCGCAGTGGGCCACCAGATCGCGGCGCATCAGTTCCCCGGCGACCGTGAGCCCGGCGCGGCAGGCGAGGGGATTGCCGCCGAAGGTGCTGGCATGGTCACCCGGCACGAAGTGGTCGGCGTGGCGCTTCACCGCCAGTGCGCCGATCGGGATGCCGCCCCCCAGACCCTTGGCCAGGGTGAAGGCGTCGGGCTCGACCCCCAGCTTCTGGTATCCCCAGAGGGCGCCGCTGCGGCCCATGCCGATCTGCACCTCATCGAAGATGAGCAGCAGGCCGCGTTCCGTGCAGCGGCGGCGCAGGTGGGCGAAGAAAGCCGGGTCGCCGGGATGCACACCGCCCTCACCCTGAAGCGGTTCCACCAGCACGGCCACCGGCGTCCCCGCATCGGGATCGACGGCGTCGAGAACGGCGTCGAAGCCGGCGATGTCGTTGTAGGGGAAGAAGCGGAAGCCGCTCACCAGCGGCTCGAAGCCGCGGTGATACCGCGGTTGCCCCGTGGCGCTCACGGCGGCCAGGGTGCGGCCGTGAAAACTGGCCCGGGCCGTGAGGATCACGGGCCGGTCGGCCCCGAGGCGCTCGTGGCCGTGCTTGCGCGCCAGCTTGATCGCGGCCTCGTTGGCCTCCGCGCCGGAATTGGCGAAGAACACCCGGTCGAAGCAGCTGTGCTCGCAGATCCAGGCGGCGAGAGCCTCCTGCTCCGGAATCCGGTAGAGGTTCGAGACGTGCTGCACAGCCTGGAGCTGCCTGCCGAGGGCGCGCCGCAGGGCGGGAGCGCTGTGGCCCAGGGTGCAGGTGGCGATGCCGGCCACGGCATCGAGGTAGCGGCGACCCCGCTCATCCCAGAGCCACACCCCGCGACCGCGGCGGAAGGCCACCGGGAAGCGGGAGTAGGTGTCCATCAGGGGCCCCGCCGGCGCCTCGGACGTGATGGGAGCAGGGGGCGCTGCAGTGGGAGCGGTGGGACTCGAACCCACATGCCCGAAGGCGCTCGATTTTGAGTCGAGTCCGTCTACCAATTCCGGCACGCTCCCCCAGGGAGCGACTGTAGGGGTCGGTTCAGGGGTTGAAGCGGGTGATGCTGGCGCCGACACCGCGCAGTTTTCCCTCGATGTCGTCGTAACCGCGGTCCAGATGCTGCAGCCCCTGCACCTGGGTGGTGCCTTCGGCGGCCAGCCCGGCCAGGACCATGGCGGCGGAGGCGCGCAGATCGCTGCCGGTGACGGGCGCGCCGCTGAGGCGGGGCACCCCCTCGACGAAGGCGGTGCTGCCCTGGGTGCGGATCGAGGCTCCGAGCCGCTGGAGTTCAGCCACGTGCTGCATGCGGTTTTCGTAGATGGTCTCGCTCACCACGCTGGTGCCCTTGGCGGTGGCCAGCAGAGTCATGAACGGGGCCTGCAGATCGGTCGGGAAGCCAGGGAAGGGCTGGGTGCGCAGATCCACGGCATGGATCTCGTCCGCCCGGAGGGTGAGGCCGCGGCCGTCTCGCTCGATGGTGCAGCCGCAGTCCTGGAGTTTGGTGAGCACGGCGCTGAGGTGCTCCGGCACCACCGGGCTCACGTGCAGGCAGGAGCGGGTGATCGCCGCCGCCAGCAGGAAGGTGCCGGCTTCGATGCGATCGGGGATCACCTCGTAGCGGGTGCCGCCGAGCCGCTCCACGCCCTCGATCGTGATCACGGCCGTGCCCGCCCCCTGGATGCGGGCACCCATGGCGATCAGCAGATTGGCCAGGTCGGTGACCTCGGGTTCCTGGGCGGCGTTCTCCAGAACGGTGGTGCCCCGGGCGAGGACAGCCGCCATCAGCAGGGTCTCGGTGGCGCCCACACTGGGGCAATCGAGGGTGATGTGGGCACCGGTGAGACGGCGGCTCGTGCCCGGCACCGCCGCCGAGACGACACCGTGCTCGATGCTGATGGCGGCACCGAGGGCCTTCAGGCCGCGCACATGCTCAACGATGGGGCGGGCGCCGATCTTGCAGCCGCCCGGCATCGGCACCTTGGCGATCCCCAGCCGACCCAGCAGCGGGCCGATGCAGAAGAAGCTGGCGCGCAGGCCGTTGACCAGCTCGTAGGGGAGGGCGGCATGGCTCACGCCGGAGCCGTCCAGCACGAGGGTCCCGTTGCGGCGGTCCTCCACCGAAACCCCAACAGCGGAGAGCACCTCGCCCATGCCACCGATGTCGGTGAGCTGGGGCACGTTCTCCAGCGTCAGGGTCTCGTCGCAGAGCAGCGCGGTGGCCATCAGCACCAGCGCCGAATTCTTGGCGCCGCTCACCTGGATCGAGCCGGCCAGGGGTCGGCCGCCCACGATCTCAAGGTGGGGCGTGAGAACGCCCTGAGACGGGGTGGCGACCGCAGTCATATCGCGTCGTGCTCTGATGACAGCGGCATATTGACAAGACGCTTTGAGATCGTCTAGACGGCCGGCCCCGAAACTGGCTTGAGCACTGTCGGGGAGGCCGATCTGCCGCCCGGCTGACGGCCATGACCTATGGTCGTTGCCGTCACAGGAATCGCAGTCGATCCCCTGGGGCCTTGCCACGCGGATGTGGCGGAATCGGTAGACGCGCTAGTTTCAGGTACTAGTGGCAGCAATGCTGTGGGAGTTCAAGTCTCCCCATCCGCACTTCACTCGAACCACTGATCTCCCGCCTCTGTTGAGGTCTGCCAGCTCTCCACCACTCCCACGCGATGGGTGGCGTTGAATGAGGGCTGAACGCATCGCAGCGCCCTCCCGATGATCGTGCTCAAGATCAGCAATGCCTCCGAGGTGGTGGCCTCGAAGGTGGGCCGTTTCCTGGAGTTCCTCACACCCGATGCCATGGATGAGGCGGCCGTGGAGGACGAGGTGATGAAGAAGCTGATCGAGAATCTCAAGGCCGAAGGGCTGGCCGGTGAGGTGGCGTCGGTGAAGGGCCTCGATCTGCATGAGCAGGATCTGATCATGAAGGGAGCGATGAAGGTCAGACGCCACCGCAGCTTCTGACGCTCTCCACCCCCGATCCGATCAGCAGCCGCCGTAATCCGCTTGTGGTGCGGCTGCGGCGCCTGCATCAGAGCCGCCACCGGCAGGCTGAGCAGTGCCTGCTGCTCGAGGGTTCCAATCTCGTCCTTGAGGCGCTGGCGCTCGGCCTGCATCCCGAGCGCATCCTGGCCACCGAGGCATGGATCGCCTCCCACCGCTCCCTGCTGGAGCGGGCGGCTGCCGGAGCCTCCTCGGGACTGACTCTCCAGCCCGTTTCGGTTCCTGTCCTGGAGACGGTGGCCACCACCGTGAGCCCGGATGGCGTGGTGGCGGTGCTGCGGGCCGAGAGCCTGCCGGCGGAACCGGCGGCGCCGGATTTCGTTCTGGTGCTCGACCGGCTGCAGGATCCCGGCAACCTCGGCACTCTGATGCGCCTGGCCCGGGCGGCGCAGGTGCAGGCGCTCTGGCTGCTGGGAGGCGCCGATCCCTGGCAGCCGAAGGTGCTGCGCGCCTCGGCGGGCGCGGCGCTGCACCTGCCCGCCCGGCGCTTCGCTGCCACCGGAGAGCTGCAGCAGGCGCTGGCCGGATCGATCGCCGCCGGCCTGCAGATCGTCGGCACCCTGCCCCCGGGCGCTGAGCCGGCCCCGCGGCCCTACTGGGAGCTCGACTGGCGGCGCCCCACCGTGCTGCTGCTGGGCAATGAAGGCAGCGGGCTCGATCCGGCGCTGCTGGCCGCGCTGGAGCAGCGGGTCACCGTGCCCCACGATCCGTCCGTGGAATCCCTGAACGTCGCGATCGCGGCTGCCCCGCTGCTGCTGGAGCGGCAGCGCCAGAGGCTGCAGGTGACAATGACCCCTGCAATGCAGCAGTCAGGGTGAGCAGCGAGCAGGGCGGCGATCAGACCCCGGGTTTCGACTACGACCTGGTGGTGATCGGAGCGGGCTACGGCGGCTTCGATGCCGCCAAGCACGCCGCGGAGCATGGCCTGCGCACCGCGATCATCGAGGCCGGCGACATGGGCGGCACCTGCGTGAACCGCGGTTGCGTGCCCTCCAAGGCGCTGCTGGCCGCCAGTGGGCGGGTGCGGGAGCTGGCGGATGCGGACCATCTGCGCGGCTTCGGCATCCACGCCGCGCCCGTGCGCTTCGAGCGGCGCCGCATCGCCGAGCACGCCAATCAGCTGGTGGCCACGATCCGCACCAATCTGACCCGCACGCTCGAACGGGCCGGGGTCACGATCCTGCGGGGCCGCGGCCGGCTGGAGGGCTCCCAGAAGGTGGGGTTGAGGGAGCCGAACGGAGTGGACCGGGTGCTCAGCGCCCGGGATGTGGTGATCGCCACCGGCTCGGATCCCTTCGTGCCGCCCGGCATCAGCACCGATGGCCGCACGGTGTTCACCAGCGATGAAGCGGTGAATCTGGAGTGGCTCCCTCCCTGGATCGCCATCATCGGCAGCGGCTACATCGGCCTGGAGTTCGCCGATGTGTACACGGCGCTCGGCTGTGAGGTCACGATGATCGAGGCGCTGGACCGGGTGATGCCCACCTTCGATCCCGACATCGCCAAGCTCGCCGCCCGCAGCCTGATCGACGGCCGCGACATCGATGCCCGCGCCGGTGTGCTGGCCAAGACGGTGACCCCCGGTTCACCGGTGACGATCGAACTGGTCGACATGGTCAGCCGCGAGCCGGTGGAGGAGTTGCAGGTGGATGCCGTGCTGGTGGCCACCGGACGGGTTCCGGTCAGTGCCGAGCTCAATCTGGCCAGCATGAATGTGAGCACCAACCGGGGCTTCATCCCGGTGGACGACAGCCTGCGCGTTCTCGCCGATGGCGAGGTGGTGCCCCACCTCTATGCCGTGGGCGATGTGACCGGAAAGATGATGCTTGCCCACACCGCCGCCGCCCAGGGCGGCGTGGCCGTGGACACGATCCTGGGTGCCGACCGGCGCATCGACTACCGCTCCATCCCCGCCGCCACCTTCACCCATCCGGAGATCAGTTCGGTCGGCCTCAGCGAGGCCGACGCAAAGGCCCTGGCCGAGGAGGAGTCCTTCGAACTGGGCACGGTGCGCAGCTACTTCAAGGCCAACTCCAAGGCCCTGGCCGAGCTCAGCAGCGACGGGCTGATGAAGCTGCTCTTCCGGCGCGACAGTGGCGAGGTGCTCGGCGCCCACATCTTCGGCCTGCACGCGGCCGACCTGATCCAGGAGGTGGCCAACGCCGTGGCCCGGCGCCAGTCGGTGCGGGATCTCATCCATGAGGTGCACACCCACCCGACCCTGAGCGAGGTGGTGGAGGTGGCCTACCGCCAGGCGGCCGCCAAGCTCGTCTGAGCCCACCTGCCCGCTTCACCGTTCTCACCCCTGCCGCTGCCTGCCGCTCCCCGCACCGATCCCATGGAGATCCGTCGCCGCCCGCCCAACCCACCGGTCAAGGTGGCCCATCTGCAATACGCCGTTCCCCATCCCGACGCGGAGCCGCGGAACATCCTCGAGCGCATCGTCTGGGCGAAGGACAGGGAGGTGGCCTCTGCCCGGGAGAAGGTGCCGCTCGAGTCGCTGCGGCGTCAGGTGCAGGATCTGCCCCCCACCCGGGATTTCGTGGCGGCTCTGAGGGCCAGCTGCCGCAAGCCGGCGGTGATCGCCGAAATCAAGAAAGCCAGCCCGAGCAAGGGCGTGATCCGGGAGGATTTCCAGCCGCGGGCGATCGCCGAGGCCTACAGCGCCGGGGGAGCCAGCTGCCTGTCGGTGCTCACCGACCGGGCCTTCTTCCAGGGCGGTTTCGATGTGCTGGTCGACGTGCGGGACAGCACCGATCGCCCCCTGCTCTGCAAGGACTTCATCCTCAGCCCCTATCAGCTGTACCAGGCCCGCGCCGCCGGCGCCGATGCCGCCCTGCTGATCGCCGCGATCCTCAGCGATCGCGATCTGGGATACCTGCTGCGGGTGGCCCGCACCCTCGGACTCGCCGTGCTGCTGGAGGTGCACGACGATGCCGAGATGGAGCGGGCGCTGGCGCTGGGTGGTGTGGATCTGATCGGCATCAACAACCGCGATCTCACCAGCTTCCAGACCGATCTGGCCACCAGCGAACGGCTGCTCGAGCGCCACGGCGGCCGCCTGCGCGAGGCGGGAATCCTGGCGGTGAGTGAGTCCGGGCTGTTCAGCCGGGAGGATCTCGACCGCGCCGTCAGCGCCGGCGCCGATGCCGTGCTCGTGGGTGAGGCCCTGATGCGGCAGCCCGATGTGCAGCAGGCCCTGGAGATCCTGATCAGCGGCTGAGGCTCTACTCCGCTGTGTCCCTGCCTTTGTGAAGCTTGCCCCGCCACCCGGCTGGGGTCAGCCGGGCCTTCGCACCATGAAGGAAAGCCGGCCGAGGGGGTGGATCGATGGGGAGTGTCGCTGCCCTGGCGGGGCCTGCAGCCCAGACCCTGCTGGCCCAGTTCGTTCCCCACGGGCACTGCTACCTCTGGCGCCCGGACCTGGTGAGCCTGCACGTGCTCTCCGACAGCCTGATCGCCATCGCCTACTTCAGCATTCCGGTGGCGCTGGCCACCTTCCTGCGGCGCCGCAGAGACCTGCCCTTCGCCTGGGTGTTCTGGCTGTTCGGGCTGTTCATCGTCTCCTGCGGCATCACCCACGTGCTGGAGGTGTGGACGCTCTGGCATCCCGATTACTGGCTCTCCGGTGCGCTCAAGGCGCTTACGGCCCTGGTGTCGCTCTACACCGCCTTTGTGCTGTGGCGGATCATGCCCCAGGCCCTCACCATCCCCACCCCGACCGAGCTGGCGGCGCTCAATCGCCAGCTGGAGGAGGACTCGCAGCAGCTCCGCCAGACCTCCCAGAGCCTCCGGGACGAGCTGGAGTTCTCGAACAGCCTGTTCGACCAGTCCGCGATCGGACTGGCCTGCACCGGGCCGCACGGCCGCTGGCTGCGGGTCAATGCCCGTCTCTGCGACATGCTCGGACTGGATCGCGGCGACCTGGGCTCCCTCTCCTGGGGCGCTCTGGCCGCTCCCGATGCCGGGCCGGAGGTGCTCGACCGCCTGCGCGGGTTGGACAGCGGTTCGTTCGAGGATTCGGAGCTGGAACAGCGCCTGCTCACGCGTGACCGCGGCGCGATCGATGCGGTGCTCTCGGTGCGCGGCGTGCGTCAGAGCTCCGGTGAGCTCAAGTACTGCCTGGCGGCCGTGCAGGATGTGAGCGAGAAGCGGGCGGCCCTGCGCGAACTGGAGGAGCAGCGCAGCATGTATTCGGCCGTTCTGGCCAGCATCTCCGATGCGGTCTTCGTGGCGGACCGGCAGGGCGACTTCACCTATGTCTGCCCCAATGTGTCCACGATCTTCGGCTATTCGCCTGCGGCGGTGGCCCAGTTCAGCAGCGTGAGCTCACTGCTGGGTGAGGATCTGTTCGAGGAGAAGCAGCTGGAGGAGATGGGAGAACTCAGCAACATCGGCTGCAGCGTTCTCGATGAGCAGGGCGGCAGCCATGAGCTGCTGGTGACGGTGAAGGCGGTGGCGATCGGCGCCGGTTCGCGCCTCTACACCTGCCGCGACATCACGGAGATCAAGGCGGCCGAACAGCGGCTGCTGCAGGCCAAGCAGCGGCTGGAGGAGAGCAACGAGGAGCTGCAGGAGTTCGCTTATGTGGCCTCCCACGATCTGCAGGAACCGCTGCGCAAGATCCTCGCCTTCGGCGAGCGGCTTCAGAGCGCCTGCGCCGACCGGTTCGAGGATCGCGAGGCGGATTATCTCAAACGCATGATGAGTGCGGCCCTGCGCTCGCGCGAACTGATCAATGATCTGCTCACCTTCTCCCGCGTGCAGACCAAGGCCCGGCCGCTCGAGCCCACCGATCTGGCCGCGGTGGTCGATGGTGTGCTCTCGGACCTCGAGATCGCCATCGAGAGCAGCGGTGCCGAGGTGGATGTGGGCCCCTTACCGCACCTGGATGCCGATGCCAATCAGATGCGGCAGCTGTTTCAGAACCTGCTCAGCAATGCGATCAAGTTTCGGCGTGCCGATGTGGCGCCACACATCCAGATCAGCTCCCGCAGCCTCAGCGGACCGGGCCCGCAGCGCTGCGAGATCAGCGTGAGTGATAACGGCATCGGATTTGAAGCCCGCTACGCCGAGGCGATCTTCATGCCGTTCAAGCGTCTGCACGGTCGCCAGGCCTATGAAGGCAGTGGAATCGGTCTGGCGATCTGCCGTAAAATTGCCAGACGCCATTCCGGCACCCTTGTGGCGCAGAGCAGTCCCGATCAGGGGTCCACGTTCACGCTTCAGATGCCCGTTCATGCGGCAACGCCCATCAGCTCTTGAGATCACCCTTGGACCCCGTGCTCATTCTGCTGGCGGACGACGATGAGGACGACCGGCTGCTCATCTGGGACGCCCTGGCCCAGAACCGCGTCCCCAACAAGCTCAAGTGCGTCGGAGATGGAGAGGAGCTTCTCGCCTATCTGCGACACAAGGGGGCGTATCAGGATGCGGAGACCTCGCCCCGGCCGGATCTGATTCTGCTGGATCTGAACATGCCTCGCATGGATGGGCGTGACGCGCTGCGCTGCATCAAGGCGGATCCGGATCTGCGGCGCATCCCGGTGGTGGTGCTCACCACCTCACAGGCGGAGGAGGACATCCTCAAGACCTACGACCTGGGTGTGAGCTCCTTCATCACCAAGCCGATCGGTTTCGACCGCCTGGTGAGCATGATGGCCGACCTCGGCAACTACTGGTTCAACCTTGTGTCGCTGCCGCCGCAACGCTGAGGGATCACCCCTCTCGTGACGATGGCTGTCCGGCCGAGGACGGCGGGTCGGCGCGCTGGCTACGTTGACAACACTGCTGTGGTGGTGCCGTGGAGAGCGTTGGACCGGCGGCCTCAACCGACCATGGCCCGCTCCGCATCCTGCTGGTGGATGATGACGAAGACGATTTCATCATCACCCGCGACCTGCTCAGTGACAGCCGCCGGCTCGACGCGGAGCTGATCTGGGCCGCCTCAGGGGCCGAGGCCCGCGGACTGCTCTCCGGCACCCCCATCGATCTGGTGCTGCTGGATGTGAACCTCGGCGGGGTCTCCGGCCTGGATCTGCTGGTGGAGATCCAGCGCGACGGCTGCACCTGCCCGCTGATCATGCTCACCGGCGCCGGTGATGATCAGGTGGATCAGCGCTGCATGGATCTCGGCGCCGCCGACTATCTGGAGAAGGGGCCCCAGCTCACGGTCACCCTGCTCGAGCGCTCCATCCTTCATGCGCTGGACCGGCAGCGTGACCGCCAGAACATCGCCCTGATGACCACGGCGCTGGAGGGGTTGTCCGACGGCATCTTCATCACCGACAACGACACCCGTCTGCTGTTCGCCAACCGCGCCGTGCGGGACCTCTGCGGTGGCAACAGTGGCGACGCCACCTGCTGGACGGTGCCCACCGATGCCGCCGACCATCTCACCCACCTGATGGAGCTCGCCGGCAACCATGGCGACAACGGTGCGGAGGAGAGCGGAGAAATCGATTTCCTGCTCAAGCATCCCCAGGACCGGAATCTGCGCACCTTCTCGCTCTCCGACTATCAGGTGACGCTCGATCAGGCGCAGCGCCACCGGCTGCGGCTGGGCATCGTCCGGGATGTGAGCGAGGTGCGCGCGGCCCAGGCGGAACTCGATCGCTTCTTCAAGCTCTCAGGCGACTGTCTCTTCGTGGCGGATGCCTCCGCCACCATCCTCCGTGTCAATCCGGCCTGGCGCCGCACGCTCGGCTTCCAGAGTCACGATCTGGTGGGGCGGACCTTCTGGTCGCTGTTTCACGATCCCCAGCACCCGCTGCTCTGCAAAGCCCGGGAACGGCTGGAGAATCATCACTCCGTCGAGCAGATGGAGCGACCATGCCAGGGCTCCTTCGGCCATCGCATCTGGATGTCGTGGAATCTGGTGCCCGTTCCCGAGCAGGGGCTTCTCTACGGCAGCGGTCGCGACATGTCCGAACGCAAGTCGTCCGAGGACGCGCTGCTGTTCACCAGCCTGCACGACAGCCTGACCGGTCTGGAGAACCGGGTCTGCAGCCTGAAGCGTCTGCAGACCTGTCTGCAATGGCAGCAGCGCTATCCGAACCGTTTCTTCGTGTTGCTGTTCATTGATCTCGACAACTTCAAGAACGTCAATGACCGTCTCGGCCACGCCGCCGGTGATCAGCTGCTGAGCGAAGTGGCCCGCCGCCTCAAGCAGGGTGTGCGCGCCACCGATCATGTGGCCCGTCTCGGTGGAGATGAGTTCCTCGTGCTGCTGGAGGATCTGGACAACCAGGCCGATGCCCTGACCATGATCGAGCGCCTGGTCCGGGCGCTCTCCTCCCGGGTGACACTCGGCAGCGAAACGGTGGCCGGCTCGGCGAGTGTGGGTGTGGTGTTCTCCAGCCGCACGTACCGCACCGCGGAAAGCATGATCCGCGATGCCGACATCGCCATGTACGAGGCCAAGCGCGGCGGCAAGCACGGCTACCGGGTCTTCGATGCCTCCATGTCGGCCCAGTCGAGTCGTCTGCTCACGCTGGAGGCCGGTCTGGAGGAGGTCATCTCCCGGCGTGAGTTGATCCTGGCCTACCAGCCGATTGTGAACCTGGCTGACGACTGCCGTCTGATCGGATTCGAGGCCCTGCTGCGCTGGCAGCATCCGCAGCTGGGAACCATCAGTCCGCATGAACTCGTTCCGATCGCCGAGCACAATGGCCTGATCGGCCCCATCGGCCTGTGGGTTCTCGAATCGGCCTGCCGCGATCTGCTGCGCTGGCAGGGGCTGCATCCGGGAGGGCACGCCTTCACGCTGAACGTGAATCTGTCGGCCAAGCAACTGTTCGATCCGGAACTGCTGCAGTCGATCCGGGATGTGCTGGATGTCACCGGCTTCCCGCCCCGGCTCCTGCACCTTGAGGTGACCGAAACCAGCCTGATCACGAACGTGGCGCTGGCCACCCATGTGTTGCGCAACATCCAGGACCTGGGCATCCACCTCAGCCTCGATGACTTCGGAACCGGCTATTCGTCGCTGCAGTACCTGCAGCAGTTCCCGATCAGTTCGCTCAAGATCGACAAGTCATTTGTGCGGGGCATCGAGAGCAACGAACGGGATCTGCGCATCGCCTGCGCCGTCATCTCCCTGGCCCGGAGCCTCGAGCTCGACGTGGTGGCGGAAGGTATCGAGACCCGCGTTCAGATGCATCGCCTCCAGACGCTGGGCTGCGGTCTCGGTCAGGGCTATCTGTTCGCCAGGCCCCTCTCCGCCGAGGAGACGGAGGCGTACATCCGCTCTCAGGCCACCCAGCTGGAGAAAGCTCTGGCCTGAGGGGAGCGTGGAAGTGGGCTCATCCGTCGGATGCGGCAGCATCAGGGTCGAGATCCAGATCGAGCGAGGCGAGCACTCGGGCCTTGTTCGATAGGTCCCCGATGATGTGAATCGTCGGCGGTGGCAGGATTCGTGCCAGCGTCGGCGTCATCACGATGGCATCTTCGATCAGAGCCTCCGGGTGCTCGAAGGCGTCCAGCACCTCCAGTTCAAAGTCGGATCCCAGACTCTCCTCCAGCAGGCTCCGCAATTGCCCAACCAGGGCCTCGGCTGTCGGGGTTATCCCAGTCACATAGAGGCGCAGCTTGGCTTTCATGACGGGGGCAGCACCGTGGTGGCCTGATCAACGATGGCCCGGGTGATGCTGATGATCTGGTCGCGTTCCAGAGGCTTCATGACCAGATCGAAGCTGATCTGCTCCGACCGGGCTGCAGCCAGATCCTGGAAGAATTCCTTGTGAAAGGCCGTGACGATGTACACCCGACCGGAATAACCCTGCCTGCGGAGCTGCCGCAGCGTTTCCACGCCGTTCATTCCCGGCATCCGAAGATCGAGATAAATCAGACAGGGCTGCCTGGATCGGGCGGCGGCCAGCCCCTCCTCGCCGGATGCCGCGAGCACCACCTCCAGATCGGCTTCGTCAGAGAGACTCAGGGCAAACGCTTTGCGGACGGAGGCGTCGTCATCAATCACCAGAACGGTTTTGGTCATCTCTGGTCCGGCTGGATGACGGTCTCGTGCCAAAACAACACTAGCCCGCCGGTTGCCGAGCAGCAGCCTGATGGGATGCCCCGGCGCTGGGAAGCCGCACGGTCATGGTGGTGCCGTGGCCTTCGCGGCTGAAGCAGTCGATCGTGCCTTTGTGCTCCTGAATGATCGACCAAGAGGTGGAGAGGCCCAGTCCCGTACCCTTTCCCTCCGGCTTTGTGGTGTAGAAGGGGTCAAAGATGTGTGTTCTCTGATCCGCGGGAATGCCTGGCCCCGTGTCTTCGATCTCCAGAACGGCATGATCCCTGTCGCGAGAGAGTCCGATCCGCACCCGTCTGGTCTCGCACCCAGTCACGGCATCGAAGGCGTTGGTGAGAAGATTGATGAGAACCTGCTGAATGGCGTTCGGATCCGCTCGGATTCCGATCGTCTCCCGCCCGGCGTCGACCTCGATCGCAATGTTCTCCTTCCGCCCTCGGTACTGCAGCAATCTCAGCACCTGATCCACCAGTGTGTTGAGGCTGACGTCGTAAGCCACGTTTTCGCTGCTGGCATGGTGGCGTGAGAACGAGAGCAGATCTTTCACGATGGCCGCGCAGCGTCTGGCTTCGTGTTCGATGTCTTTCAGAACCTCGTGACGGCTGTCAGTGGCATCGGTCTTCTTCAGGCAGTACTGGGCGAAATTGATGATGCCCATCAATGGATTGTTCAGCTCGTGGGCCAGGCCCGCGGTGAGATGGCCCAGCGACGTGAACTTCTCCAGCCTGAGCCGCTCGTCGCCAATGGTCTTGCTGTCTGTGATGTCTCGTGCTAGTTCCAACCGAACCATCTTGCCATTGGACCAGCGGATCGCCTTGTCGGCGATGCCGTACCAGTGCTTGTTCTGCTCGTTCCTGAACTCCCACCGGTAGGTCTGGCCCAGATTCTCGTTGAAGATGTACTTGTTCGTACAGAATGGGCAGGGCGAGTCCCGATTCTGCAGAACTTCATGACATTTTCTGCCCACTACATCATCGCCCCAGGCCGCCTTGAAGGCGGCATTCACATAGAGCAGGTCGTAGCTGTCGGGATCGGAGACATAGATCACATCATCCATGCCGTCGAACAGTGCTTCCAGTTGGGCGTGGTCCGAGCCGGCAGCAGCGGGGGCCGAGTCGGCAAAATCGGCTTCATCGCTGATCAGGGCCAGCAGCGCTTTGGGATGCTGCTGTGCGTCGTTCTCCAGGACGGCGATGGTCACCGCAGCGGGTCGAACCCCGCCATCGGCTCTGATGAAGCGTTTGTGGATGGTGATGCCTCTGATGTGCCCACGAGCCATTCGATCGATCTGCTGACGATCCCTCTCCCGATCATCCGGATGTGTCACATCCTCCCAGGACATGCCGATCGGTGGGTTCTGCTCCACACCGAGCCAGGCCTGCAAAGACCTGTTCATCTCAATCCAGGCCCCCTTCGCGGATAGCACAGCTGTGGCCACCGCTGCTGAAGCAAGGCCGGCGCCTGCTGCAGCTGCCTCACTGTTCGCCTTGATATCCATTGTTACTTCCACTCTTCATGAACCGTACAAACGACAGATTGGCCTGCCCGATGGTGAGCACCTGATCCACCTAGCTGGGGTAGGGGCCATCCTCCCGCAGGCTCCTGAGCAGCCCGGCCAGGCTGCTCACGAACTCGGCGCGCAGCCCCGTCATCACCTCAATCACATCCGCTCGTGTCGTGCTGCCCGCCGGCCCGGATCCGTCGATCAGTTGCCGTGCCATCCGTTCCGACTGCCGGTGGATCTCGCCAATCACGCCATAGCCAGGCAGGTGCCCGTAGCGTTTTTTGCCCCGGCCTGCATACCAGGTGCGGAAGGGGCAGCCTGTGCGAGCCAGCGATCGGATCTGCGCCGAATCATGGTCGGCCAGGGCCTTCAGCAGTTGATCGATCCATGCCAGATGGCAATGGGCTGCAATCACGAGCTGGATGTTGAAGCGATTGAACACCTCCATCTGTGTGCCCCACCCCGGTGCGCTGGTCCAGGCTTCGATCCATTCCCGGAGATGACCTGGCGGCATCGGTCGCCCGATCGCGTAGCCCTGACCGCGATGGCAGTTGAGGGAGGGGAGAATCACGGCGTGCTCCGGATCCTCGATGCCCTCCGCGATCACCTCCATGCCGAAGACATCGGCCAGCTGGGCAATGCTCTCAACGATCTCCATGTCGGTTGGGTTCCGCAGCATGTCTCGCACGAAGCTCTGGTCCACCTTGAGCTGATCGACGGGGAGGGATCTGCAATAGGCGAGCGAGCAATAGCCAGTCCCGAAGTCGTCGAGGGAAAAGCGAACCCCGTGCCGGTGGCATTCCAGGATGATGTCCTGAGCTCGCTCGAAATCCGAGAAAGCGGTTGATTCAAGAATCTCGATCTCGACGTCTGCCGGATTGATCTCCGGATGCTGGTCGAGTCGCTTCCTCAACCGCCTTGGGAAGTCTCCGGCCAGCAGGTGCGCGCTGCTGATGTTCACGGCCGCCTTCATCAGGAGGCCCTGCCGCATCCATGCCTTCAGCTGGTTCAGCGCTTCGTCCAGCACCCACTCGCCCAGCTCCACGGCCAGAGCCGTGTCATCGATCACTGGGAGGAAGGCTCCCGGCAGCAGCAGGCCCTTCTCAGGATGCTGCCAGCGAATCAGGGCTTCAAGCCCCAGGATCTCTCTGCTGACGAGATCCACCTGAGGCTGATAGAAGAGGGTGAACTCGCCATTCTCCAGGCCGCGTTCGATCGCATCGCAGAGCTGCTGACGGTCGATCCGCGCGTTGCCCCAGCTGGCGTCATAGAACGCCATTCGGTTCCCACCATTCAGCCTGGCCTCGCCCAGGGCGAGCGTTGCACTGTTCAGCAGCGCCTGAGGTTGGCCGATGCTCTGATCGCTGGAGGCTGCCCCGATGCTGAGCGAGATCCTGGCCTCGCCATCGTCCAGCTGGATGGGTTGGCTTGTGGTGTCGAGAATCCGCTCCACCAGGCTGATGCCATCCGCTTCCTTCTCCAGGCCCTGGATCGTCATGGTCAGGCCATGGCTGCCGACCCGCCGCACGGAATCCTCCTCGCGCAGGATGGCCCTGACCCGGTTCACGGTGGCGGCCATCACCTCATGCACCGCCTCCGAGGTCCACAGGCCCCGCAGCTTCTCGTAGTCATCCACCTCGGCCCGGCAGACCAGAACGGTGGTTCCCGTTGTTCGGCGAGCCAATGGCTGCGTGACATCACTCGTCGGCGCCAGCCAGAGCCAGATCCGGTCCCACGGCTGCGACTGGACCGGCAGCGCGACCGCGCCGACAGACACCGTCAGCTCCCTGCCGTTGGCTGCCGGCAGCACGGCGGACACCGCTGCTGGCGGCCGCCCATCACACAGGTGCAGCAGAACCGTCCCGATGGCCCCTCCAAGGCTGGAGTCCTCAGGGCTCTGCACCGCCGCCAGAGCATCGCTTGAGTCCGCGCATCCGAGCAGAGCACGGGCGGCCGGGTTGGCGGCCACCGGTCGGACTCCGCTCTGTTGCCGCTGGTTCAGCGCCGAGCAGTCCAGCCACCAGAGGGGGATGGGCAGTGCCTGAAACAGGGCGTCCAGCTCACCGCTGGAGGGTGCGCGCTCACCATGCTCGCCCCGACCAGATTGCGGGCCGGTCAACGGGTCCCTCGTCCTCTTGCATGTGGCTTGCATCCCGCCCGAGCGGCTTCGAGAGGAGGTGGGCAGTCCCTCCCCTCATCTCGGTCTAGCCCGTGGATGGAGTGGTGCCAACCGAACCATGCAGCCGATGGGCGACGCGCGCCCACCGGCGCTGCCTCAGACCAGGGACGGTGCCTCGACGATGCCGGAGGGCACGTTCTCGAACATCACCGAGGACAGGTAGCGCTCGGCCAGATCCGGCAGCACCACCACGATCGTCTTGCCGGCGAACTCGTCCTGTTCCGCCAGGCGGATGGCGGCGGCGGCGGCGGCGCCGCAGGAGATGCCCACCAGCAGGCCCTCCTCCTTGGCCAGACGCAGGGCCATGGCGATCGATTCGTCGTTGGTGACCTGCTCCACCCGGTCCACCAGGCTCAGGTCGAGGTTCTTGGGGATGAAGCCGGCGCCGATGCCCTGGATCTTGTGGGGGCCGGGCTTGGGGTCCTCACCGTTGAGGGTCTGGCTGATCACCGGGCTGTGGCTGGGTTCCACCGCCACCGAGAGGATGTTCTTGCCGGCCTCGTTCTTGATGTAGCGCGACACGCCGGTGATGGTGCCGCCGGTGCCGACGCCGGCCACCAGCACATCGATGGCGCCGTCGCAGTCGTTCCAGATCTCCGGGCCGGTGGTCTTGAAGTGGATCTCGGGGTTGGCCGGGTTCTCGAACTGCCCGGGCATGAAGTACTTGTCCGGGTCGCTGGCGGCGATCTCACGGGCCTTGGCGATCGCACCGGGCATGCCCTTGGAGGCTTCGGTGAGGATCAGCTTGGCGCCGAGAACGGCCATCACCCTGCGCCGCTCGATCGACATCGATTCCGGCATGGTGAGCACCAGCTCGTAGCCGCGGGCCGCCGCGGTGAAGGCCAGGGCGATGCCGGTGTTGCCGGAGGTGGGCTCGATGATCGTGTGGCGCTTGGTGAGAACGCCGCGCTTCTCCGCATCCCAGATCATGCTGGCGCCGATCCGGCACTTGACGCTGTAGGCGGGGTTGCGCCCCTCGATCTTGGCCAGCACCGTGGCCTTGGCGTTGCTGGTGACCGAGTGCAGCTTCACCAGGGGTGTGTTGCCGATGGCGAGGCTGTTGTCGTCGTAGATGCGAGCCATTGGGCGGCGCTGTCGCACAGGATGTTCCGATGCTATGTGGCCTGTGTCGCTTGCGCCGCAGGACCCGCTTCGGCTCGCCTCAGGCCCGCTCCAGGGCGCTCTCGAACCGCTGCCACAGCTCCTCGGGCGGTTCCAGTCCCACCGACACCCGCAGCAGGGAGCGGGGCACACCGCAGCCTTCGGCCCAGGCGAGCTCGTGGTAATGAGCCAGCAGAACGTACGGGCAGACCAGGGTGAAGGGCGTGCCCAGGCTGGGCCCCTTGCAGACCCGCAGGCTGTCGTAGACCCGGGCCGCACTGGCCTCTCCGCCCCGCAGCTCGAACGAGAGCAGGCAGCCGCTGCCGCCTCCGGGACGGAGCAGACGGCGAAAGGCCGGGCTGGCGGCCGGGTGCAGCACGCGCGCCACGGCCGGATGGCCCTCCAGCCGTGCGGCCAGCAGCGCGCAGTGGTGGTTGAGGCGCGCCACCCGATCCGCCACATCTCGCGACGCCCGCTCCAGAGCGATGGCGTCGGCATCGCTCAGCTCGGCGGCGGGCTCGGCGGTGAGAGCGGTGAGAGGCTCGCGCCAGGGCGAGTCCTCGCTCACAACCAGGCTGCCGGCCAGGATGTCGCCCCGGCCGGCGAAGCTCTTGGTGAGGGAGGTGAACACCAGATCGGCATGGGGCCGGGTCTCGATGTTCAGCGACGAACCGATCGTGTCGTCCACCACCAGGGGAATGCCCCGCGCCCGGGTGAGGGCCGCCAGGGCCGGCAGATCCACGCAGCCCAGCATCGGGTTGCTCGGCAGTTCCACGATCACCGCCGCGGGTTCGACGCGATCGAGGGCCTCGGCCAGCCGCTCCGGCTCGCCGTTCAGCACCAGCTCGCCGCCGCTGTGGATCACCTGGGGCAGCTTGAGCACATCCACGTAGGGGAAGCCCACCTGCAGGGTGGGGCGGCCGGGCCGCAGGGCGGAGATCGCCCGCAGGCCCAGATCGAGCGCCGCCATGCCGGAGGGCAGCAGTCGCACCCGCTCCGGCCTGCCGCCGTGGATCGCGGCCAGACGCCGCTGCAGCTGCCGCCGGGCCCACCGGCCGTGGTCCGCCGGCGGCACCGGCTCCCGGCCGAGGGCCTGGGCGGCCAGCCGCGAGGAGGCGCCGAGGCCGGTGTGCTGCCAGAAGGCGGTGGCGGCCGGCGTGGCGTCCGCGGCGGCCAGCAGGCACCAGAGGCTCCCGCTCGGCACGACCGCGGTGTGGCTCCCGGGGCTCACCCGAAGGCAGTGGGCCCTGGCCAGCTCCGCCGCGGCCTGGCTGGGGAAGGGCCAGGCGGAAGCGAAGGAGGTCTGCGCCAGGGCGGCCTCGGCCACCTCCCGCAGCAGCGGGTGCATCACGAAGCGCGGGTAGGCCGTGCGCAGGGCGGCCCGGCAGGCCGGGTCGTTCTCCTCATAGGCGACCACATCGCGCCAGCGCGGCAGCGCCACCGACACGGCGTGGGGGCTGTCCGGCAGGGGATGCCCCAGGTCGATCGCCTGCCAGCAGGGATCCAGCAGCAGGTTGCGGCCGCTCACCCCAGCCGGTCGAGCCCGCGTTGCAGATCGGCGATCAGATCCGCGCTGTCCTCGGCCCCGATGGAGAGACGCACCAGCCCGGCGTCGATGCCCAGGCGCCGGCGCACCTCAGGCCGCACAGCGGCGTGGGTCATGGTGGCCGGGTGGCAGACGAGGCTTTCCACGCCACCGAGGCTCTCGGCCATCGTGAAGTAGCGCAGACCCTTGCAGAAGCCGTAGGCCTGATCCTCACCGGCCCGCAGGGTGGCCGTGATCATCGCCCCGCCCTGGCGCATCTGCCTGCGGGCCAGGGCCTGCTGGGGATGATCCGCCCGGAAGGGGTAGCGCAGCGCGGCCACGGCGGGGTGGGCGGCCAGGGCCTCGGCCACGGCGGCGGCATTGGCGCACTGGCGCTCCAGGCGCAGGGAGAGGGTCTTCACGCCGCGACTGATCAGCCAGCTGTCGAACGCGGAGGGTTGCAGTCCGAGCGCCTTCTGGGCGAAGCGGAGGCGCTCCTGCCAGGCCGGATCGTTGCTGCAGACCACGCCACCCAGCACATCCGAATGGCCGTTCACGTACTTCGTGGTGCTGGCCAGCGAGAGGGTGGCGCCCAGCGCCAGGGGCTGCTGCAGCAGGGGTGTGGCGAAGGTGTTGTCCACCAGCACCGGCACGCCGATCGCCCGGGCCCGCGCGCTCACCGCCGCCAGGTCGATCACCTTCAGCAGGGGGTTGGTGGGACTCTCCAGCCAGATCAGAGCCGGGGGGGCGGCGGCGGTGAGCGCGCTGAAGCGCTCCGGCCAGTCGACCGCGGTGAAGTCCAGCCACTCGGCCTCGACGCCGAAGCGGGCGAACACCTGCTCAAGCAGACGCACCGTGCAGCCGTAGAGGTTCTCCTCGCAGAGCACCCGGTCGCCCTGGCGCAGCGAGGAGAGCACGGCGGTCATGGCGCTGACGCCGGAGCCGAACACCGTGGCGTGCCGGGCGCCCTCCAGGCCGGCCAGCACCCCCTCGAGGATGCGGAAGTTGGGGTTGCCCGACCGGGTGTAGTCGAATCCGCCCGGATTGCCGTGGGCGAAGGTGGAGGAGAGAAACAGCGGTGCGGTGACCGCTCCGGTCTCGGCGCTGTAAGTCTCTCCCTGATGGATAGCCGCTGTGGCCGGACCGGGTGCCGGGCCGGACTCGCTCGCCGGTGACTGATCGACGTCCGGGCGGGTCATGGCAGCGGCGGAGCTCCCCGCAGGGGAGAGGAAAGAAGGAGGTGGTCCGGGGGGCGCCGGCAGCGGCTGACGCTCCCCCGAAGGTGGTTCGGTCCCGGGGTCAGACCTTCCTGGAGTAGTACTCCACCACCAGGAGTTCGTTGATCTCGAGCGCAACCCATTCGCGCTCCACCGAGCCGACGACCTTGGCGCGCAGCTTGGGCTTGTCCAGCTCCAGGTGCGGCGGCACGTTGGCCAGGCCGGGGAATTCGAGATTGCCTTCGGCGAGCTTGCGGCTCTGCTTGCGTTCGCGGATGGCGATCTGATCGCCGGACTTGCAGTGGTAGCTGGCGATGTCGACCAGACGGCCGTTCACGGTGACGTGGCCGTGGCAGACCAGCTGCCGGGCGCCGGGGATGGTGGGCCCGAAGCCGAGACGGAAACAGACGTTGTCGAGGCGGCTCTCCAGCAGCTTGAGCAGGTTGGTGCCGGTGGACCCCTCCTGGGCGCGCGCTTTCTTCACGTAGCGCACGAGCTGGCGTTCCGAGATGCCGTAGTTGAAGCGAAGCTTTTGCTTCTCCTCGAGGCGGATGGCGTATTCCGAGCGCTTGCGACGGGCTTGGCCGTGCTGACCGGGGGGATAAGACCGCTTGGCGGACTTACGGGTGAGACCGGGGAGGTCTCCCAAGCGCCGCGTGATCCTCAGGCGAGGGCCGCGGTATCTGGACATGGGCGGAAACAGTGGGCGATGGAACGGTTGGCGGGGCTCCGGGGTGCCGGTCCGGACCAACCGACGACCGCTGACCTCAGGCAAGCTGGACAGCGGATCGAAGGCAGGCGGATGACCCGTGAGCAGAGCGCACGCCAATCCAGCACCATACCGCCCGTCGCGGTGCGGCTCGCCTGGCCGGCCATGGCCCTCGTGCGGGCCTATCGCCGCTGGATCTCCCCCCTGATGGCTCCCCGCTGCCGCTTCATCCCCTCCTGCAGCGCCTATGCGCTTGAGGCGCTGGAGCGCCATGGCCTCTGGCGGGGCGGCTGGCTCACTCTGCGCCGGCTGCTGCGCTGCCATCCCTTCACGCCCTGCGGCTGCGACCCGGTGCCCGACTGATGGCCCTGACCCTGGTGCTGTTCAGCCGCACGGGCTGCTGCCTCTGCCAGCAGCTGGAGCAGCGGCTGCGCCGGCTAGAGCTGCCCTGGCCGCTGGAGGTGCGCCGCATCGATGCCGATCCCGCCCTGCGGCTGCGCTACGACCTGGAGGTGCCGGTTCTGGCGGCCGCCGATCCGGGCAGTGGCGGCTGGCGGGATCTGCCCAGGCCCTCGCCCCGGCTGCAGGGGGAGGCGCTCGGCCGCTGGCTCGAGCGGGCGATGGCCACAGCCGCGCAGGCCAGACTGGGGCCTCCATCCAGCGATTGAGGCAGCCCGCGGTGAGCCAGATGCTCCATCCCCTGCTCCGGTCGGTCGGGCTGGCCGTTCCCGAGGGCCTCGCCAATGCGGAGGTGCGGGCCGTCACCTGCGACTCCCGCATGGTGCGGCCGGGAACGCTGTTTCTCGGTCTGCCCGGCCAGTCGGTGGACGGCGGCTGCTTCTGGCCCCAGGCCCTGGAGGCCGGAGCCGCGGCGGCGGTGATCGGCCCGGCCGCCGCCGCGCAGCGGCCCCCCGGCCACCCGGATGCCGTCGTGGTGGTGGAGGAACCGGTGGCCGCCTGGGCGGGCCTGCTGGCCGCCTCCTTCTGGCATCACCCCTCCTCCCGCTTCCAGCTGATCGGGGTGACGGGGACCAACGGCAAGACCACCACCACCCATCTGATCGAGCACCTGAGCAAGGCGGTGCGGAAACCGGCCGCCCTGTTCGGCACCATGGTCAACCGCTGGCCCGGCACCAGTACCAGCGCCCAGCACACCACCGCCTTCGCCGATCAGCTGCAGGCCCAGCTGGCCCTCGCCGCCGAGGCCGGCACCTGCGTGGCGGCGATGGAGGTGAGTTCCCATGCCCTCGACCAGCAGCGCGTGCGCGGCTGTGATTTCGCCGGGGCGGTGTTCACCAACCTCAGCCAGGACCACCTCGACTATCACCCCAGCATGGAGGCCTATTTCGAGGCCAAATGCCGGTTGTTCCATGCCCCCTTGCTGCGCGGCGACGGCGTGCGGGCGGTGGTGAACAGCGATGACGACTGGGGGCGACGGCTGGCGGCCGATCTCGGCGATGCCTGCTGGCGCTCCTCACTGGAGGACCCGGGGGCCGAGCTGCATCTGCGCGATCTGCAGTTCTCCAAGGACGGGGTGAGCGGAACGGTGGTGACCCCAGCCGGCAGCGCCCCGTTCCGTTCCATCCTGCTGGGCCGGTTCAACCTGATGAATGCCCTGCAGGCCATCGGTGCCCTGGTGCAGCGGGGCCATCCCCTGAAGGGAGTGGTGAGCGGCCTGCCCAGCTTCCGCGGTGTGGCCGGGCGCATGGAGCAGGTGCAGGTGGCCGGTGCCGTGTGCGACAGCCTGCCCGCCGTGCTGGTGGACTACGCCCACACCCCCGATGGTCTGGAAAAGGCCCTGGAGGCGGCCCGGCCCTTCACCCGGGGGCGGCTGATCTGCGTCTTCGGCTGCGGCGGAGACCGCGACCGCAGCAAACGGCCCCAGATGGGGGCGATCGCGGCCCGCCTCAGTGATCGGATCGTGGTGACCTCCGACAACCCCCGCACGGAGGACCCCCAGCGGATCCTCGATGACGTGATGGCCGGGGTCCCCGATGCCGCCGGCACCACGGTGGAGGGGGACCGGGCCCGGGCGATCGCCCTGGGCATCGCCGAGGCGGGAGCGGACGACCTGGTGCTGATCGCCGGCAAGGGCCATGAGGACTACCAGATCATCGGCAGCACCAAGATCCATTTCGACGACCGGGAGGAGGCCGAGAAGGCCCTGCGGCTCCGCCTGCGCTCCCGCGCCTGAGAGGACCCTGGCCCCTGCGGCCCCGGGCCTCCCGGCTTCAGAGCATCGCCGTCAGGGCGCTCAGGAGCCGGTCCAGATCCTCCTGGGTGGTGGTGATGTGGGTGCAGGCCCGCAGGCAGGAGGGGTGATCGAGATGGCGCAGCCAGATTCCCTGCTCCCCGAGCCGCCGCGCCACCGCCGGTGGTTCGCGGCCCTCCACGCGGAAGCTCACCAGCCCCGCCGGTGGCGGGCCGCTCAGCAGGGGCTGGAGGCCGTCGGTGCGGGCCAGGGCCTGCCAGAGCTGACCGCTCAGCTGCTGGATGCGGCGGCTGCGTTCATCACAGGCCCCCTGGCTGTCCAGCAGCTCGAGGGAGGTGCGCAGCCCGGAGAACAGGGGCGTGCAGGAAGTGGCCACCTCGAAGCGTCGACCATCCTCATGAAAACCCTCGTTGGCGGCCTGCTCGTCCCGCAGGCTGCGCCAGCCGATCAGCGTCGGCCTGGCCTGGCTGAGCAGGCGCTCTGAGAGCACCACGGCGCCGAGGCCCTCTGGGCCGCAGCACCACTTGTGGCCGGTGAAGGCATAGATGTCGGATTGGGAGGCGGCCGCGGCCACCGGCAGGCTGCCCATCGACTGGGCGGCGTCCACCAGCAGCCAGGGCTGGCGGGGATGCTCGGCCAGCCGCTCGGCCACAGCCGCAATGGGCATCACCTGGCCGGTGTTCCAGAGCAGGTGTGACAGCACCACCAGCCGCGTGTTGGCGGTGAGGGCCTCCTCCAGTGCGCCCAGCACCTGCTGATCGGTGTCCGCCTGCTCATCGAGGCCGCCCCGCCAGCGGGTGACCGGGAGCGAGGTGATGTGCAGACCCTCGCGCGAGGCCAACTCGTGGCAGGCGGCCACGACACCGGGATGTTCCGCGTCGCTGATCAGGATGGTGTCGCCGGGTTCCCACGGCAGACCCCAGAGGGGCAGAACACAGCCGCTGGTGACGTTTTCGGTGAAGGCGACCCGCGACGGGCGCACCCCGCAGCGGGAGGCCAGCAGGCCTCTCAGCCGGGAGAGCTCCCGGTCGATGAAGGGCCAGACGGCGGTGGAGAAGGGCCCCAGCTCCTGGATGGTGCGCCAGCTGGCGACCATCGCGTCCAGGGATGGGTCGGGCAGGGGGCCCTGCCCGCCGTAGTTGAGATAGGTCTTGCCGGCGAGTGCCGGCATCTGGTCGCGGAGGGACCCAGGGGATGGAGTGATGGCGGCCTCTCGCTCAGAGAACCTGGCCCACCATCACCGCCGCCACGGCGGAGAACAGAGTGATGCCGAGGGCCGTGAGCGGGTTCTGACCCTGGGCCACCGCCACCGTGGTGATGACACCGGCGCCGAGGCTGGCCACGGCCAGCTGGGTGGTGAGTTCGGATGCGCGTTGGCCCACGGAGGTCTGTTCAGGACTGACTGGACGGTAAGGAGACCCTCCTGGCGGACCCTGAGGAACGCTGCGCTTCGTAATCCCGCGTCAGGGTTCGTTACCTGGCGACATGGCGTCGCTGTGGACGGAGGCGGCCCGTGCCCGTCCTCCATAGGCCCAGCGCTGCAGCGACTCCAGTTCCTCGCGCGCCGTGCGCGACAGCGGAACCAGCTGGGCCGCCGCCTGGATCAGGTCGTTCTCGCCGAACTCGCGCTGCTCGGCGAAGGCCAGGTGCATCGCCTCCACCACCGTCTGCTCCAGCTCGGCGCCGGAGAACCCTTCGGTGCGGCCCACCACCACCTCAAGGGGGATGGTGTGCCGCGGCCGGCGACGGCGCAGATGCAGATCGAGGATGGCGCGGCGCTCGCCGGCACTGGGCAGCTCCAGCAGGAAGATCTCATCGAAGCGGCCCTTGCGCAGCAGTTCCGGGGGCAGGCGGTCGATGCCGTTGGCGGTGGCCACCACGAACACGGCGCTGGTCTTCTCCGCCATCCAGGTCAGCAGGCTGGCCAGCACCCGCTGGCTGGTGCCGCCATCGCCGCGGCCGCGGCCGGATTCGCCGAAGGCGAACCCCTTGTCGATTTCATCGATCCAGAGCACGCAGGGGGCCATGGCCTCGGCCCGCTGAATCATCTCCCGGGTGCGGGCCTCACTGGCGCCCACCAGGCCGGAGAAGAGGCGCCCCACGTCGAGCCGCAGCAGCGGCATCGACCAGCTGTGGGCCACGGCCCGGGCGGTGAGCGATTTGCCCGTGCCCTGGGGGCCCACCAGCAGCACCCCGCGCGGCAGCGGCAGGCCGTAGCTGCGGGCCTCCTCGCTGAAGGCCTGGTGGCGTTGATCGAGCCAGGTCTTGAGCACCTCCAGTCCGCCGATGTCGGCCGGGGTGGCCTGGGTGGGGCAGTACTCCAGCAGCTCGCTGCGGGCGATCGCCTGGCGCTTCTCCTCCAGCACCTCCTCCAGGTCGTCGTGATCGAGGCGGCCCCGCCGGGCCAGGGCCCGGGCGGCGATCTGCCGCACCCGCTGCTCGGTCAGCCCGCTGCAGCCCTGGCTGAGGGCCTCCAGGGTGCTCGGCGGCAGGGTCTGGCTGCTGGCGGTGGCGATGGCCCCCAGCAGGGTGCGGATCTCCTGCTGCGACGGCAGGGGCAGGTCCAGCAGGGTCACGCATTCCTCCAGATCGCCCGGAAGCTCCCAGCGGGCGGCGGTGATCACGAGGGTCTGAGGTCGGGAGGGCAGCTGCCGGGACAGGTTGCGCAGGCGCCGGGCCACACCGGGGTCCTCGCAGTAGCGGTGGAAGTCGGTGAGCAGGAGGATGGCCGCATCACCCGGCGGCAGGGAATCCAGGGCCTGCAGCGCCTGCATCGGCTGCCGGGCGGCCTCGCCGCCGCGGTTCGGCAGACCCTCCAGGCCGCCGATGAAATCCCAGCGCAGCAGCGATCGCCCGCCCAGGCGCCGGGCCGCCTCCTTCAGCAGCCGCTCGGCTCGCTCCTCCTCGATGGTGCGGATCCAGAGAATGGGCGTGCGGGCGCGGATCAGCAGATCCAGGTGCTCGCTCCAGCTCGGCTGCTGGCCGGCCGCCGCCTCAGCCATCGCCGGTGTCCTCCGGAAGGAGGCCGAGCCCGGCCAGGGCCTGCCAGCGGGGGTCGAGCCGCCGGGCCGCTGTCGGTTCGGGCGGCTGGGGCGGACCGGTGCACTCCTCGCCGCAGCGGTTCACCACCGCCAGCTGCAGATGGAGCTGCTCGAACAGCCACTGGGCGGGATCGAAGCGTTCGCCGGCTCCGATCCGTTCGATCAGCTCATCGCCCTCACCCCAGCTCGGCCAGGGGTCCCCACCGCCGGCGGGGGCGCTCTCGATCGCGATCAGCTCGCGGCCGCGGAAGCAGAGGCTGCGGTTGAAGCGGTTCAGGCAGCGATCGCAGCGCAGGGTCACGATCGTCTCCACATCGGCGTCCAGCTCGAGGGCTGAGCCCAGGTGGCGAGCGGTGAGGGATCCCCGGACCGGGGTCAGCGTCTCGATGCCCTCGAGACGCTGGTCCACGATCCAGTGGCGGCCCTCGTCAGCCTGGGCGATCTCCCTGAGGGGAACGGGAACCAGCCGGGTAGCCATGGCGGCTCACTTGCGCCCCTTCGGCTCGAAGGGGAGGCGGGTGTCCGACATGCCGACACCGGCCCCGGCCGTCGCCGGTGTGGCCTGCTGGGCCAGTTGCTTGTCGAGGATGGCCTGCAGGTTGTCGGGCAGGGCCTCGCGCGTGAGCAGGAAGGTCTGGAGAGCCTGGAAGATGTTGGCGATCACCATGTAGAGGAGAACGCCGGCCGGCAGCGGGAAGAAGAGGAACATCCCGGTGATCATCACCGGCGTGATCTTGTTCGCCGTGGACTGCTGCGGGTTCGCCGGCATGCCGAGGCCGGAGAGCAGCTGGGAGACGAACAGCGTCAGACCGAAGCCTCCCACCAGGATGGCGATGTCCCAGTTGATGGCGCCATCGGTGTAGAAGCCCACCTGCCCGAGAGCCCGGATGAACAGGAAGCCGCTGCGCGCCGCCAGGCCGGGGATCGTCACGTCCACGGTGGCATCGCCGGTGGCCAGGGCGGTGATGGTTCCATCGTCGGAGACGGACACCACATCCTCACCGCGGCTGACGCTCCAGCTCGGGCTGAGTCCCTCGGGCCGGCTGGCCTTGCTCAGAACCTCGGCGTAGGGCTTGCCATCCCGGGTCTCCAGCAGAACGGTGGCCTGATCGCCCACCGCCAGACGATTGCCGCCGGGAAGGCTGGCGATCACCGGCACATGCTCGGTTTCGCTGTAGAAGATGGAATGGCTGGCGGAGGTGAAGGGCTTGATCTCCGCCGAGGCGATCTGTTCCGGCGACTGGACCTTGATGTTCAGGTTGTAGGGAACATCGGCGAACGGTGACCCCCGCAGCGTCGCGAACAGGGCGAACAGGATGGGCATCTGTACCAGCAGGGGCAGGCAGCCGGCCAGCGGACTACCGAACTCCTTCATCAGCTTGCCGAGCTCTTCCTGCTGCTTCTGTGGGTTGTTGGCGAAGCGGCTCTTGATCTCCGCCTGGCGCTGTTGCATCACTGGCTGGGCGATGCGCATCCGCCGGGCGCTGCGGATCGATCCGGCGCTCAGCGGGAAGAGCGCCAGGCGGATCACCACCGTCAGCGCGATGATCGCCAGCCCGTAGCTGGGCACCAATCCATAGAAGAAATCCAGGATGGGCAGCAGCAGGTTGTCCGAGATGAAGCCGATCACGGCGGAGTCAGTGGTGGGGGTGAGGGAGCCGCTTCAGTGTGCCCGAGCGGAGTGAGGGATGTGGCCGCCGGGGCTGGCCCGGCGGTGCGGTTCAGGCGGCGAAGCCCTGGGGGGACGCCTCTGGCCGGCTCGATGAGGAGCCGCGGGCCTGCATGCGCTCAAGGATGTAGGCCTCGGTCTCGCGGAAGCGGGGCACGGAGCGCATCTCCAGCTTGGTGCCGTCGCGCAGAACCAGAACCATGTCCCCCCAGGCCCCGAGGCCGCGCGGCACGCTGCGCACCTCCCTGATCTGGCTGTAGGCGACCTGGGAGCGGTCGCGTCCCCGCCAGCCTCCGGTCACGGAGACACGGCGACTGGTGATACGGAAGCGCAGCCAGAGGGCGCGCACCGCGGCGCCCACCGCGAAGGGAAGCCCGATCACGGTGAGCCCGAAGATCAGGTTCACGATCAGGTCACCCCGGGCCGGGCCCCCCTCGTAGAAGACGGTCTCCGAGCCGGACCCGGCGGGACCCGCAGCCGTGGTGTTCTGTTCCGTCATGCCGTCACCCCCTCATCCAGTAGCAGTCGCTCACATTCTTCCAGCAGGTCCGCAGCCGCCGCATCCCGGCAGCCGGGTTTGAGGCTCAGCATCAGCCAGCGGCCATCGCTTTGAACCTCCCTCCCGATCAGGCGGCTGCTGAGCCATTGGTGAAGCAGACGTCTCAGCCGGTTGCGGTGCACGGAGCCCTTGCAGGCCTTGCCGCTGATCACCACAGCGCAGCGCCAGGCGCTCGTGGGAGCGGCTCTGAGCTCGCCCTTCAGGCCGCTGGGCCGGGCCGACACCGTTCTGAGGGTCATGAAGCGGCCCTGCCGGACCCGCCCGCGGCGGTAGAGGCGATCGAAGCAGCGTCGGCCCCGCAGGCGCAGCGACGGTGGCAGGGCCACAGTGCGGATCGATCCCGGATCAGACGGCCAGTCGGGCCCGTCCGCGGCGGCGGCGGGAACGGATCACGCGCCGGCCGGTGTGGGTGCGCATGCGAACCCTGAAGCCCGAGACGCGTTTGCGCTTGCGACTGGTCCCCCGAGGGTGCGCTTGGTCATGGTCTGCGGTGCCTCACGTCAGCGTCGAATCGATGATGGTATCAGCGGCTGCCTCAGGGATCGATCTGGATCAGCCAGCTGCCGAGATAGCCCGCCATCGGCACATCACCGGGCGCCTGGGCGAGGGCATTGAACTGGAACATGCCGCTGTCGCTGGGGTTGAAGATGCGCATCACGATCCCGATGGTCCCCTCGTCCGGGATGGGAGTCTCCGGGAACATCTCGATCGCCGAACCCGATTCATTCACCTCGAACACGGCCGGGAGTTCCTCCAGGCAGCGGGTGCGGGAGAGCATGCCGCCCAGCTGCATCCTGCAGAGCTTGAGATTTTCCGGATCGATCTTGGCGTCGAAGTAGTCGGGCACCGTCACGGTGAGCTTGAGAATCGCCGTCTTGCGATCCTTCTCCTTGAGCACCAGGTAGTAATCGGCCCGATCCCGCCGATTGGTCGAAGTGGAGAAGTAGTAGAGCTTGCGGTAGTCGCGGTTGTTGTCCCAGCGGAATTCGAACAGGCTCGGCGTGCCCTGGGCCAGGGCGGCGGGAGCGGTGATCGGAGCGACCGTGGCCAGGCCCAGGGCACCCAGACCGAGGGCGAGCCGGCGCCACCAGCTGGAGGGGGAGCGATGACGGTGAAGGCTGGAGCGCATGGTGTCGGTGGTGGAGGGCGGTGGAGCGGGGCCTGAGAATTGGTTCCCGTGATTCTCAGGGAGACCCGGGCGGGTCAGGTCGGCCGCGTGGGCGGCGCCTGAGCTGTCAGTTGTGACCGGATCTGTCCGGTCGCAGTCGCATCGCCTCCCGCAGATAGGGATGGTGGGGCTGCCGCTGCGGCTCCATCCAGACGTGGGCCAGCAGGCGGATGCAGCGCGGCAGGTCGCCCGCCACGGTCATCTGCTGGCAGTCGAGCAGGGCCACCTCGTTCCATCCCGCCCAGCGGCGGGCAACCGCGGCCGGGAAGCAGGCATCCAGATCGGCGGTGACACTGAAGGTCACTGACACGACGCGGGGTCCCTCCAGACCGTTGCTCTCGATCAGGGCCGCCAGCAGCTCCTGCACGGCGGCGGCGATCGAGGCGCTGCTGTTCTCCTCGGCTGTGGTCGCGCCGCGAAGGGCCCGCAGCCGCAGGGGCTCCGTCATGGCCTGTAGAGCCACAGAACCTGCCCGCTCCAGGCGAGATCCAGGCTGAGGCTGCCCTGCAGATCCGTCAGCAGGCTCCGGCCCGGAATCAGCCCGGCGAAGCGACGCTTCTGCTTGCCGAAGGTGATCGGGCGGGTGTCGTCCTCATCGAGGCCAGCCAGGCGGGCCGCAAGCCGGCGGGCATGGTCCTCATCGCCCAGTTCGTCCACCAGGCCCAGCTCCAGGGCCTGGGCACCGCTGAACACCCGGCCGTCGGCGAAGGCCCGCACCGCCTCAGCACTGAGACCGCGCCCCTCGGCCACCGCGCTCACGAACTGGTCGTAGCTGCTGTCGATCAGCTCCTGCAGCAGGCGCCGCTCGTCATCCGTCAGGGCCCGGTCCGGCGACAGGATGTCCTTGTAGAGGCCGCTCTTGACCGTTTCGAAGCGGATGCCGACCCGCTCCAGCAGCCGGGAGAGGTTGTTGCCGCGAAGGATCACGCCGATCGACCCGGTGATCGTGCCCGGATTGGCGACCACCTTCTCGGCGGCCACGCCCACGTAGACGCCACCGGAGGCGGAGATGTTGCCGAAGTGAGCGACCACATGGCAGCCCTTCTTCCGCAATCGAAGGATGGCGGCGTGGATCTCCTGGCTGTCGCCCACCGTTCCGCCCGGGCTGTCCACCCGCAGCAGCAGGGCGGGGCACTCGCGCTCCTCCACCTGCCGCAGGGCCTTGAGCACCCGATCGCGTGTGCCAGCGGCGATCGGACCCTCCACGCAGATGCGCGCCATGCGACGGCGGCTCTTGCGACGCCAGGGCCAGACCATCTGCTTCTGTCGGGGGGCCGATCCTAGAAAGGGGCGCCACGAGGCCCTCACGGCAGCCCGTCCGATGCCGGCACCGCTGATCTGGATGCTGATGGTGCTGCCGTTCGTCCTCTGGGGAACGGCCATGGCGGCGATGGCCCCTCTGGTCAGCAGCGGTGGCCCCTGGCTGGTGGCGGGGCTGCGCCTGTTTCCGGCCGGCCTGCTGCTTCTGCTGACCCTGCCGCTGCTCGGGCGCTCCTGGCGGCTGGACCCGCGCGATCTGGGGTGGTGCCTGGCCTTCACCGTGGTGGACGCCACCCTGTTCCAGGGACTGCTGGCCCAGGGACTCCGCTTCACCGGAGCCGGACTGGGCTCGGTTCTGATCGACTCCCAGCCCCTGATGGTGGCGCTGCTGGCCCGCCTGCTGTTCGCCGATCCGATCAATCCGGTCGGCTGGTTCGGTTTGTCTCTCGGGCTGGTCGCCATCGCCTGTCTCGGGCTGCCGGCGCCGGTTCTGCAGGAGTGGTGGCTGCAGGGACCAAGCGCCGGTTTTCTGACCGCCGGAGCCGGCGGCACGCTGCTGATGCTTGGGGCCGCGCTGGCCATGGCCAGCGGAACCGTGCTCAGCCGCTATGCCTGCCGCCACAGCGATCCGGTGGCGGTCACGGCCTGGCACATGCTCGCGGGCTCACTGCCCCTGCTGCTGGCCCATGTCCTGACCGTCGGTCCGCCCGCGCAGACGGCATCGACGCTGCTCCCCCCCTGGGGACCGGCGGAATGGGGACTGATGGCCTACGCCAGCCTGTTCGGCGGGGCCATCGCCTACGGACTGTTCTTCTGGTTCGCCGGGCGCGGCAGCCTCACCAGCTTCACCTCGCTCACCTTTCTCACGCCCGTCTTCGCCCTGATCTGCGGCGTGCTGCTGCTCGGTGAGCGCCTGCACCCGCTGCAGTGGCTCGGTGTGCTCCTGGCCCTGCTGTCCGTGCTGCTGATTCACCAGCGGGCCCGCCTCTGGTCGGGGGGCACCGCGGGCGGGACCCGGCCTGCCGAGGTGGCCCTGAGCGGCGCGGCGTCACAACCCGAGGAGGCGCTGCAGCCGTGACCCTCAGGCTCCTGGTCGTGAGCACCCCCACCGGCGCCATCGGTTCGGGAGCCGGCGGAGGGGTGGAGCTGACCCTGGTGTCACTGGTGGCCGGTCTGCTGGAGCGCGGGCATGCCGTCACGGTGCTGGCGCCGGAGGGGTCACGGCTGCCGCCCTGCTGTGCCGGGGCCGCCCTGGAGCTCTGTGCCGGCGCTCTCCAGCCCAGCTGGCAGCACCGGCAGCGGGATGAACCGGTGACCATGCCCCACGGCGCGGTGCTCGCCGGCCTGTGGGATCGCGCCCTCCAGCGCGCGGACGGCATGGACCGGGTGCTCAACCTCGCCTACGACTGGCTGCCCTTCTGGCTCACGCCCCATCTGCGCACACCCCTGCACCATCTGGTGAGCATGGGCTCGGTCTCCGAGGCGATGGATGCGGCGATCGAGACCGTCGCGCGCCGGGACCTCTCGCGGCTGGCCTTTCACACCCGCAGCCAGGCGGCCGACTTTCAACTTCCGGGAGTTCCGACGGTGCTGGGGAACGGCTTCGACCTCAGCGCCTACAGCCTCACCGAGCAGCCCGATCCCGTGCTGGGCTGGGTGGGACGCATCGCTCCGGAGAAGGGCCTGGAGGATGCCGCCCGGGCTGCGGCGCTCGCCGGCCTGCCCCTGCGCATCTGGGGCCGGCTCGAGGACACCGCCTACGCCGCGGCGGTGGAGGCCTCCGTGCCTGCCGGCACCCTCGAGTGGGGCGGCTTCCTGCCCACGGAGCTCCTCCAGGCCCGACTGGGCCGCTGCCTGGCGCTGCTGAACACCCCCAAGTGGAACGAGGCCTTCGGCAACGTGGTGGTGGAGGCCATGGCCTGCGGCGTGCCGGTCATCGCCTACGACCGCGGCGGGCCCGGAGAGCTGGTCCAACCCGGTGAGAATGGACTCCTGGTGGCTGCCGATGACGTTCCCGCCATGGCCCAGGCCGTTGCGACGGTCGGACAGCTGGATCGGGCTGGCGTGCGGCGCTGGGCGGAACGGCACTGCTCCCGGGAGGCCTTCGCCGAACGGGTCGAGGGCTGGCTGCTCGGCCGGGGGGTGGCGATAGGGTCGCCGCTCTGAATCCGCCGCCGTGCCCCCAGCGCGCCCCAGCCGCTCCGGACGCCCCTGGGTGCTGCCCCTGACCATCGCGCTCGGCCTGCTGCTGTTCGTGGCCGCCCTCGGGGGCAGCGGACTCGTGGATGAGACCCCACCCCTCTTCGCCGCCGCCGGCCGGGCCATGGCCGAGACCGGTGACTGGCTCACCCCGCGGGTGAACGGCCTGCCCCGATACGACAAGCCTCCGCTGGTGTACTGGCTGATGGCCTCCGGCTACGCCCTGCCGGCACGGGCCTTCTGGGATCCCCTCGGCACCTGGGCCGCTCGGCTGCCATCGGCCCTGTCCACCGTGCTGCTGATGGCCGTCATCGCGGCCGTTCTGCAGCGATGGCCCCAGGGCCGGGCCCGTCATCCCGCCCGCACGGCCCTGGCCGCGGCCCTGGCCTTCGCCCTCTCGCCGCTGGTGCTCCTCTGGGGCCGGATCGCGGTCAGTGACGCCCTGCTCAGCAGCATGCTCGGCGTCAGCCTGCTGCTGTTCTGGCAGTCCTATGTGGAATCGGGTCGCCGGTTCTGGCTGCCCTGGCTGGTGCTTGGCCTGGCGGTGCTCACCAAGGGGCCGGTGGCCCTTGTGCTCGCCGGCATGACCCTGCTCGCCTTCGGCCTGGTGCAACGGGATCTGCCGACCCTCTGGCGGCAGCTGCGCCCCTGGCGCGGGCTGCTGATCACCGCTCTGGTGGCCCTGCCCTGGTACGTGGCCGAGCTGGCGGTGGAGGGTCAGCCCTTCTGGGACAGCTTCTTCGGCTACCACAACTTCCAGCGCCTGACTCAGGTGGTCAACGACCATCGCCAGCCCTGGTGGTTCTTCCTGCCGGTGGCGGTGATCGCCAGCCTGCCGTTCACGCCGCTGCTTGTGCACGGCCTGATCACCTCCCTGAAGCCCCTCTGGGCTCCGGCGCTGCGCTCCCCGCCCAGGCGCTCCCTGGGAACCTTCGCCGCCTGCTGGCTGCTGGCTGTGTTCGTGCTGTTCACCGCTGCGGCCACCAAACTGCCCAGTTACTGGCTGCCGGCCACACCCGCGGCCGGTCTGCTCATCGCCCTCTCGGCCCAGGACCTGGGAACCGGGCGCCTGAAGCCCGCGCTGGCGACGGCCTGGCTTGCGAGCTTCGGACTGCTGCTGGCGCTCAGCGGGGTGCTCTGGGCCTCTCCGCGCTGGGTGCCGCTGATCCAGGACCCGGAGATGCCCCAGCTGCCGGCGGAGCTGATGGCCAGCGGCTATGTGCTGCGGGCGGCCGTGTGTTTCAGCGTGGCGTCGGCGCTGGCGCTGGCGCTGGCTCTGCGCCCCCGCTCGGGCGGGCTGCTGGCCGTGCAGGGGGCGCTCGTGGCGTTTCAGGTCACGGCGCTGATGCCGATGTGGCTGCTCGGTGACCGGGTCCGTCAGCTGCCGGTGCGGGTCATGGCCACGGAGGTGGAGCGTCACATCCGTCCGGGTGAGCCCCTGGCGATGGTGGGGATCATGAAGCCCTCGCTTCACTTCTACAGCCGCCGACCGGTGACCTTCGAGGGCCGCTCGGCCGGAGCCCTGGCCAACCTGAGCGACCGGCTGCACCGGGAGCGGCGCCGCGGGCTGGAACCCAGCTCACCGGAGGAGCAGCCGACGGTGCTGATGGTGATCGATGCCGGCACCGCCGACCAGCAGCACTGGCGTGATCTCGGCGCCGAGCCCCTGGCCAGCGAGGGGCTCTACCGGCTCTGGCGGCTGCCGCGCACGGCCCTCGATGAGCGGGCCGCGGACCTGCTCGGCTCCGGTGCCGTGACCCTGACCTGGAACCTGCCGAAGGACGAGCGCTATTGAGGCGGCCGGCCCGGTGCGCCGCCGCCCCGGTCCGTCCCGGCCAGCTGCCGGCGCCGGCAGAAGCCGCAGTGCCCCCATCGGGCCAGCTCGCCGGCCGGGGCGGGACTGCCGCAGAGGGGGCAGGTCTCCATCCCATGCACATCGACCCGGCTGGGATGCCGCTGCCACTGCTCGGACTCCTCGCGGCTGTGGGAGCCGGGGGCGGCCAGAGGTCCGGCCTGGACGATGCGGATCTCCCGCACCCGGTGGCCGGCGGCCATGAGCACGCCGAGCAGCCGATGGCGGCTGTAGAGGAGAGCCTGTCGCCACTGGGGCTGCTGGGCTCCCACCGTCAGCACGCTACCTCGGAGGGCGAGGGGGCGGCAGTGGGGAGCCAGCTGCTCCCCCACCAGACGGGGCCAGTTCTGCGCCATGGCGGCCAGATGCCCCTCCCGTTGCCACTGCCGCTGCAGACCGTCCAGGCATGCGGCCACGGCCTGGGGCGGAGCGGGCGGGCGGGGGCGGAGAAAGGTCGGGCCGACCAGGGGTCCCTCCGATGGGTCAGGGGCAGGCGGTGGCGTGGGCCTGGGGGGCAGCCACAGGTAACCACTCTGACCCTGCCCGTGCCTCCCGGGAGAATCCGGATCCGCTCGCTAGGCTCCCGCCATCGAGACACCGCCTGCCTGCCATGGGCTTCTTCGACCGTCTGAGCCGGCTGCTGCGCGCCAATCTCAACGACATGGTCAGCAAGGCCGAGGACCCCGCCAAGATCCTCGACCAGTCGGTCGCCGACATGCAGGACGACCTGGTGAAGCTGCGCCAGGCCGTGGCCACCGCCATCGCCAGCCAGAAGCGGATCGAGAATCAGGCCAAACAGGCCGAGAGCACCGCCGGCAAGTGGTACGAACGGGCTGAGCTGGCCCTCCAGAAAGGAGAGGACGACCTGGCCCGCGAAGCCCTGAGCCGCCGCAAGACCTACCAGGAGACGGCCACGGCCCTCAACGCTCAGCTCAGCAGCCAGGCGGGCCAGGTCGACACGCTCAAGAAGAGCCTGACGGCGCTCGAGGGCAAGATCGCCGAGGCCAAGACCAAGAAGGACATGCTCAAGGCCCGCGCCCAGGCGGCCAAGGCCCAGGAGCAGCTCCAGAGCGCGGTGGGCAGCCTCGGCACCAACTCCGCCATGGCGGCGTTCGAGCGGATGCAGGAGAAGGTGGAGTCGATGGAGGCCTCGAGCCAGGCCGCTGCCGAGCTGGCCGGTGCGGACCTCGAATCCCAGTTCGCCGCCCTTGAGTCGGGCAGCGATGTGGATGACGAGCTCGCCGCTCTCCGCCTGCGCATGGACGGCGGAGCCGCCGCCACCTCCCTGCCCTCCGGGAGCGACAGCGAGGCCCCCAGGCTGGAGCCGGCCAAGGCGGCCGAGGTGGATGCCGAGCTCGAGGAGCTCAAGCGCTCGATCGACAAGCTGTGAGCGATCGCGGCGGCCCCACGCCGCAGCTCTCCCGCCGCCTCGCCCTGCTGGGCAGCGGTGTCTTCGCCCGAAACGATGTCCGCAAGGCCGCCTACCTCCGTGAGCGCGCGTCGCGCGGTTTGCCGCCACTGATCGACTGCTCCCTGGGGTCCACCGACCTGGCTCCGCCGCCTGCGGCCCTCGAGGCGATGGCCGCCCGCCTGGGCCAACCGGCGAGCTCTTCCTACTGCCTGCACGACGCCACGGCGCCGCTGCGCCGTGCGGTCGCCCGCTGGGCAGAGCGGCGCCTGGGTGTGGAGGCCGATCCGGACCGGGAGATCCTCTTCCTCGTCGGCTCCCAGGAGGGCACCGCCCATCTCCCCCTCGCCCTGCTCGATCCCGGTGATCGGGCGCTCGTGCTCGACCCCTGTTACCCCTCACACCTCGGAGGCGTCCTGCTGGCCGGCGGTGAGCCAATCCGGCTGCCGCTGAGGGCGGCCGAGGGCTGGCGGCCGGACTTCGGCCGGCTTCCGGCGGCGGCCTGGGATGGGCTTCGTCTGATGGTGCTGGGCTATCCCCACAACCCCACCGCTGTGGTGGGGCGGCAGGAGTGGATCGAGGAGGCGGCGGCCCGGGCCGCTCGCCACGGTGCGGTGATCGCTCACGACAACCCCTATCTGGATCTCGTGCTCGAGGGCGAGGCCCCCAGCCTGCTGCGCACGTCCATCTGGAGGGAGCGGGGCATCGAGTTCTTCTCGCTCTCGAAGAGCTGGTGTCTGGGGGGCTTCCGACTGGCCTTTGCGATCGGCGCCGAGCCCCTGATCACGGCTCTGAAGCAGGTCAAGGGGGTGATCGACTTCAACCAGTCGCTGGCGCTCCAGGCCGGCGCCGTCGCCGCCCTGGAGGAGGCCCCACACTGGCCGGCCCGGCTGTGTGACACCTACAGAACGCGCCGCGACCGGATGGTGGCGGCGCTGGCGGGTCAGGGCTGGCCCGTCGATCCCCCGTCCATGGCGCTCTACCTCTGGATGCCCGTGCCGCCGGGGCTGGACCCGCAGGACTGGACGTCGGAGCGCCTGGCCGCCGCCCTGCTGGAGCACACCGGCGTGGCCCTCACGCCGGGCAACGGCTTCGGTGCGGCGGGGGAGGGATGGCTGCGTCTGGCCCTGGTGCATCCGGAGCCGGTCCTGATCGAGGCGGCGGAACGGATCGGCCGCTGGCTGCTCGATCCGACCCCGGCGGCGTTATGATCGGCACGATCCGGGCCCGGCACCGGCGCTGTCTTGAGCTGGAGGCGGCCGATGGGTGCGGCTCCTCGCGGCCAGTCCCGCCGGCACTGGCCTGGCGCCTGAGCTGGACCCCGGTCTGCGGCAGCACCGAGGACCTGCTGAGCGCCGCTCTGCGGCGCCACTCCTCCGGGGCCGCCGGCCCCACGGCGGTGGTCGCCGCACGCCAGCGCTGGGGGCGGGGTCAGGCCTCCCGGCGCTGGATCTCCCCCGCCGGCGGGGTGTGGCTCAGTGCGGCCCTGCCGTGGTGCGAGCGGCCGTCGGCGATGGCCGATCCCGGCCTGGCCGTGGCCGAGGGGCTGGCGCGGCAGCTGGAGAGGCTGGGTGTGCGGGCGGAGCTCAAATGGCCGAACGACCTGCAGGTGGGCGGCCGCAAGCTGGCCGGACTGCTCCCCAGACTGCTGTGGCGTGGTGCCGCCGTGCGGCTGGCACGGATCGGTGTGGGCCTGAACGGCAACAACGCCGCGCCGCCCGGGGCGGTGGCTGTGAAGGAGCTTCTGGCCCCGGCCCGGCTGGGCACCGCGGAGCTCACGGCACGGGTGCTGCGCGCCCTGGACTGGGCCGTGCACCACGCCGACCGGCCGGAACCGGTGCGTCGTGCGGCCCAGGCCCGCCTGGTCGGTCTCGGCGGCGTCATCCCCTGGCGTGGGGAGAGCTGGCGGGTGGAGGGACTGGCCGCCGATGGTGGGCTGATGCTGCGTCGCGGATCGGTGATGGTCGTGCGCAGACGCCGCTTTTAAGGTGGGCGCTGCTGTTCGTCACGAACCCTGTGGCCTGGTCGCTCCACCGGACTGCACGCCTCGGCCTGCCGGCCCTGCTGCTCGGCTCGCTGGTGGGGTCCGGAGCGGCCTGGCAGGTCGCGGCCCAGGTCCCGGCCCAGCCCGTGGCTCAGCCGCCGGAGCCCGAAGCCCCCATGACCGCCGGCTCCACAGACACGGCCGCCGGTGACCAGCTCGCGGCCCCACCGGCCGAAGCCCCGGCGGCCGAAGCCCCTGCGGTCCTGGCGCCTCCCTCCGCTCCCTCCCAGCAGCGCGCGCTCACTCCCCCGGAGCCGGTGACCGGAGCCGGGGCCCCACCGATTCAACGCCCGGACGCCGGAACCCTCAGCACCAATCCACCGGCCGCCCGCTTCGACACCTCCCTCGATGAGCTCGAGCGGCGCGGGGTGGTGACCCGGCAGGAGCGGCGGACCCTCGAGCGCGGCACGCCCACCCGCTCGATCGATCTGCCCCGCCATCGGGCCGCCTGCGCCCAGGGCGCTCTCTCGGAACGGGAATGCCGCTCGGGTCTCGCCGTGCGGCTGCGCGATCGCCGTTCAGGCAACGCCACCACCCTGGCGGCGGGCGCCTCGATCGAGACCATTGGCACGGGAGGCGATCCCTACGGCCTCAACAGCCTGCGTGTGCGCTACGGCGGTGCACCGATCACCACGCCCCTCACCGTCCCGGTCTCCGCCCTGCTGGCGGGTGAGGGAGCCGGTTTCAGCCTGAGCTCGGTGTTCGCGGTGACCCCGCGGCCCGCCCCCCTGACGGGCAACAACAACAGCAGCCTGCTGTTCCCCCTGATCGGCTCCGCCATCACCACGAGCCGCTTCGGCTGGCGCATCCATCCTGTGATCGGCAGCTGGCTGATGCACAGCGGCCGGGATCTGGCGGCGCCCCAGGGCACCCCGGTCGTCGCCGCGCTGGATGGCCGGGTCCTCAGCAGCGGTCTCGCCGGGGGCTACGGCATCGCCGTCGAACTCGACCACAGCAACCCGCGCCGCAGGACCCTCTACGGCCACCTCTCCGAGATCTACGTCAAGGCGGGTGACCGGGTGCGGCAGGGCGAGGTGATCGGACGGGTGGGCAGCACCGGCCTGAGCACCGGACCCCATCTGCATTTCGAGCTGCGGGAGCCCGCCGGCGGCGGCTGGGTGGCGGTCCCGCCCGGAGAGCTGGATCTGGCCCCGGCGGGGATTCCGGCTCTCGAGGGCAGTGACGCCGTGGCCCTGCTCATGGGCCAGCTGCTCGACAGCCTCCGGCGCGACGCTCCTCAGACCTCCTGACGCTCCCCGATCCAGCAGCGGCCCTCCCGGTCGCGATGCAGGAGAGCTGGCCCCCCGCGGTCGATCTTCTGCTGCAGGTAGCGCATGTGCAGGTCCAGCAGATTGAGGTCGTTCCTGAGCTCCTCTCCCCAGACGCTGCCGAGCAGCCTCTCCGGCGCGAGGGGCTCACCCGGCGTGCTCATCAGACAGGCGAGCAGCTCCGTTTCGCGGTTCGAGAGATCGATCAGATGGCCTGAGCGCCGCACCTCGCCGCTGCAGGGCCGCAGCACCAGGTCCTCCACCCGCAGCTCCAGCTCAGTCAGATCGCTCCGGGATCCTGCGTCGGGGCCCAGGAGCTCCGCAATCCGCTCCAGCAGCGCGTCCACGTCGATGGGCCTGCTCAGCCGGACGAGACGGTCATCCGCTGCACCACCCCCGGCCGCATCCGGCGGATCGCCGCTGCCGCAGACCAGGACTGCCGGCAGCGGACCGACGCGATCCTGCAGCCTGCGCCAGAGATCCGGCCCGGACCCATCGGCCAGCTTCGAGGCCGTGATCAGCAGCCGGATCGGCGGAGCGGATTCGGCCGCCAGATCGGCCTGCCGGAAGGAGGTGGCCGTCACAACGGCATGCCCCTCACGCTCCAGTTCGCTGGCGAGGAACACCAGCAGGCGCGGATCCGGGTCCACGATCAGCAGCGGGCCCATGGCGTCGCCGGAGGCCATGGAGCACAGGCAGCTGGGGGTGATCGTAGGAAGCGGTGCCTAGGGTGAACTGTGAGTGATCCGGTGCAGCATGGAGAGGCGATGGACCGCCTCCGCGATCGCGGCCCTGCGGGAACGCGAGCGGCTTCCCTTCGTGCGGGCCGATGCGAACGGCGATGTGGTGGAGATCAGTCCCCGCTTCACCGAGGTCTACGGCTGGACGGAGGAGGAGCTGATCGGGGAATCCCTCGGCCGGATCATGCCGCCGGAGTTCCGCGAGCTCCATCACGCCGGCTTCGCGCGCTTCCGCATGACCGAAGTGTCCCGCGTGCTGGATCATCCGCTGCGGCTGGCCACCTTCCGGGTCGACGGCACCAGTGTGATCAGCGAGCACTACATCGTCGCCGAACAGGCGGGTGACACCGGCGTGTGGAGCTTCGCCGCCACGCTGCGCCCGCTGGAAGGGGAGCATGCGATGCCCGAGGACGTCTGAGGCTCAGCGCTCCAGGGCCCGGCCGTCGCGGAAGTGGATCACGCGCTGGGCCCGTTCGGCCACATCGTCTTCATGGGTGACGAGCACCAGCGTGATGCCCTGACGATGCAGATCATCGAACAGGGCCAGCACATCGCGGGTGGTGCGGGAATCGAGGGCCCCGGTCGGCTCGTCGGCCAGGAGCAGGGCCGGCCGGTTGATGATCGCCCGGGCGATCGCCACCCGCTGCTGCTGGCCGCCGGAGAGCTGGTTGGGACGGTTGCTGTGACGATCGGCCAGCCCGACCCGGTCGAGGGCCTCGGCAGCCCGGCGCCGCCGCTCGGCCGGCGCCACCCCGGCATAGATCATCGGCAGGGCCACATTCTCCAGCGCGCTCAGGTGGGGCAGCAGGTGGAACTGCTGGAAGACGAATCCCAGGTTCTGATTGCGCAGATCCGCCAGGGCGTCGTCCTCGAGGTGCTCCACCGGAACACCGTTGAGCCGATAGCAGCCGGACGTCGGACGGTCCAGGCAGCCGAGGATGTTCATCGCCGTGCTTTTGCCCGAGCCGGAGGCTCCCATCACCGCGAGGTAGTCCCCTTGCGCGACCGTCAGATCGAGGTGGTCGAGCGCCCGCACAGTGGCCTCACCGCTGCCGTAGACCTTGCTGACGTCGCTCAGCTGGGCCACCGGAGCGTCGCCTGTGGCACGGATGAGGGGCTCGGGAGCCGAGAGCATCGCTTCAGCCGATCGAGAGGGGTGGGGCCTGGGCGATCGCCTTCTGGAGAATCGGTGTGCCCGCCACGGTGGAATTGGCCCACTGGAACAGCGGGTTGGAGAGAATCCCGCCCACTGCGGTGATGAACACGCAGCTCACCAGGGCGGTGCGCAGAGGGGCCAGACCCGCGAGGGACCAGGAGATGTCCGGGTAGCTCTGCACCACGTCGGACGCTTCCTGGGGCTCCTTGACCACCATCATCTTGATCACCGAGATGTAGTAGTAGATCGAGACCACCGAGGTCACCAGGCCCACCACCACCAGCAGGTACTGCTGATCGGCCCAGCCGGCGAAGAAGAGGTAGATCTTGCCGAAGAAGCCGAGCATCGGCGGAATGCCGCCGAGCGAGAGCAGACAGAGGCTCAGGCCGAGAGTGATGAGAGGGTCCTTCTGATACAGGCCGGCGTAGTCGGAGATGCGGTCGCTGCCGGTCCGGATCGAGAAGAGAATGATGCAGGCGAAGGCGCCCAGGTTCATGAACAGGTAGGCGGCCATGTACAGGACCATGGCCGCGAAGCCGTCCTCGGTGCCGCAGACCAGGCCGATCATCACGAAGCCGGCCTGACCGATGGAGCTGTAGGCCAGCATCCGCTTCATCGAGGTCTGGGCCAGGGCCACCACGTTGCCCAGGGTCATGCTCAGCAGGGCCAGCACCGTGAACAGCAGCTTCCACTGGGTGTCGTAGGGCTCGAAGCAGCCGACGAGCAGGCGCAGGGCCAGGGCGAAGCCCGCGGCCTTGGAGCCGACCGAGAGGAAGGCCACCACCGGCGTCGGCGAGCCCTCGTAGACATCCGGCGTCCACTGGTGGAAGGGCACCGCGGCGATCTTGAAGGCCACGGTCGCCAGCACGAAGACCAGGGCCAGGGCGGCGACCGGTGAGGTGCTGGTGCGCAGGGCCAGGCCCACAGCCTCAAGCGCGGTCGAACCGCCGGTGAGTCCGTAGAGCAGGGAGGCTCCGTAGAGGAAGACCGCAGCTGCCGCCGATCCCACCAGCAGATATTTGAGGGCGGCTTCCGAACTGCGGGCATCCCGCTTCATGTAGCCGGAGAGCAGGTAGCTGGACACCGAGAGGGTCTCCAGCGACACGAAGATGCTCACCAGATCGGTGGCCCCGCAGAGCAGCATCGCTCCCAGGGTGGCCGCGAGCAGGATGGCGGCGTATTCACCCAGGGGAGTACCGCTGCGCTCCACATACCGCCAGCTGATCAGCAGTGAGAGCAGGGTGGAGAGGGCCACCACGGCCCGGAAGGCCACCGAGAGGTTGTCGGCGATGAAGGCGCCCATGAAGGCCGGCTCCACCGAACCGTTCCACTGGAACGCGAGCAGCACGAGCGAGGTGCCCAGGCCGCCGTAGCAGATGGGAGGCACCCAGCGACTGGCCAGGCGCTCGCCGCCCAGGTCCACCAGCAGGGCCAGGATCAGCGCCAGAAGCACCGCGCCCTCCGGCGCGATCGCTTCGGCGTGCAGCGGCATCGAGAAGAGGTTGCCGGGGGAGGCCGCAGGATCGGAAAGGCCGACCCCGCCGCTGCTGATCGTTGCGAACAGGTTCATGGGGCCTGGACCGCTCCCGCTTCGGAGCGGACTGTAGCGGCGCTCCAGCAATGGATCGCGCGAGCGGGCGTCGTGCGATAAAGAGGGGTGTCGGCACGTCTCCGCCTGTGGCGAACACCCTGGTCATCGTCGAAAGCCCAACGAAGGCGCGCACGATCCGGGCCTTTCTGCCGAAGAGCTTCCGGGTGGAAGCCTCCATGGGCCACGTGCGCGATTTACCCAACAACGCCAGCGAGATTCCGGCGGCCTACAAAGGTGAGAAGTGGGCCAGCCTGGGCGTCAACACCGCCAGCAACTTCGAGCCCCTGTACGTGGTGCCGAAGGACAAGAAGAAGGTGGTGAAGGAACTGAGGGCCGCTCTCAAGCAGGCCGATGAGCTGCTGCTGGCCACGGACGAGGACCGGGAGGGCGAGAGCATCAGCTGGCACCTGCTCCAGCTGCTCAGCCCCAAGGTGCCGGTGAAGCGGATGGTGTTCCACGAGATCACCCGCGATGCCATCCAGCGCGCCCTGAGCCAGACCCGCGATCTGGACATGGAGCTGGTTCACGCGCAGGAGACCCGGCGGATCCTGGACCGGCTGGTGGGCTACACCCTCTCGCCCCTCCTCTGGAAGAAGGTGGCCTGGGGCCTCTCCGCCGGTCGGGTCCAGTCGGTCTCGGTGCGTCTGATCGTGCAGCGGGAGCGGGCACGCCGAGCTTTCCGCAGCGGCAGCTACTGGGACCTGAAGGCTCAGCTCGAGCAGGCCGGCACCAGGTTCGAGGCGCGCCTCACCCATCTCGAGGGACAGAAGGTGGCCGGGGGCCAGGATTTCGATGAGGCCACCGGTGCGATCAAGGCCGGCAGCAGCGTGCGGCTGCTGGACGAGACCACCGCCCGCTCGCTGCGCGCCAGCCTGGAGGCCGGGGCCTGGACGGTGTCCACCGTGGAGGAGAAACCCTCCGTGCGCCGGCCGGTCGCTCCCTTCACCACCAGCACCCTGCAGCAGGAGGCGAACCGCAAGCTGCGCCTCTCGGCCCGCGAGACGATGCGCACCGCCCAGGGCCTCTACGAACGGGGGTTCATCACCTACATGCGCACGGATTCCGTGCACCTCTCCGAGCAGGCCATCAGCGCGGCCCGTGCCTGCGTCGAGTCGAATTACGGCGCCTCCTTCCTGAGCCCCTCACCGCGCCAGTTCAGCACCAAGTCGCGCAACGCCCAGGAGGCCCACGAGGCCATCCGGCCCTCCGGAGACCGCTTCCGGATGCCTGGCGACACCGGTCTCGATGGACGCGATCTGGCCCTCTACGAGCTGATCTGGAAGCGCACCGTGGCCAGTCAGATGGCCGATGCCCGGCTGACACTGATGGCGGTGGATCTCGAGGCGGGCCCGGCCCGGTTCCGCTCCAACGGCAAGCGGATCGACTTCCCCGGCTTCTTCCGCGCCTACGTGGAGGGAAGCGATGACCCCGACGCGGCGCTGGAGGGACGGGAGGTACTGCTGCCCACCCTCGCTGTGGGTGATCAGCCCGATCTGCGCGAGCTCGAGGCCCTCGGCCATGCCACCCAGCCCCCCGCCCGCTACAGCGAGGCCGCTCTGGTCAAGACCCTGGAGAAGGAGGGCATCGGCAGGCCGTCCACCTACGCCAGCATCATCGGCACCATCGTCGATCGGGGTTACGCCACCCTGCAGGGTCACACCCTGATTCCGAGCTTCACCGCCTTCGCCGTCACCGCCCTTCTCGAGGAGCACTTCCCCGACCTCGTCGACACCGGCTTCACGGCCCGGATGGAGGGAACGCTCGATGAGATCTCCCACGGAAAGGTGGCCTGGCTGCCCTACCTGGAGGGCTTCTACAAGGGGTCCGAAGGGCTCGAGACCCAGGTGCATGAACGGGAGGGGGACATCGATCCCGGCCGCTCCCGCACGGTGTCGCTGGAGGGTCTGCCCTGCGTCGTGCGCATTGGCCGTTTCGGCGCCTACCTGGAGACCCAGCGGGTCAGCGACGACGGGGAGGAGGAGGTGATCAAGGCCACCCTGCCCCGGGAGATCACCCCGGCGGATCTTGATGCCGAGCAGGCGGAGCTGATCCTGCGCCAGAAGGCGGAGGGGCCCGAGAGCATCGGCGTGGATCCGGAGACCGGCGAGGCGGTGTATCTGCTGTTCGGCCAATACGGTCCCTACGTGCAGCGCGGCCAGGCGAGCGAGGAGACGCCCAAGCCCAAGCGGGCCTCTCTGCCCCGGGGGGTGAAGCCCGAGGACCTCAGCCTCGAGGACGCCCTCGGACTGCTGCGCCTGCCCAGGCTGCTGGGGGAACACCCCGATGGAGGTCGGATTCAGGCCGGCCTCGGCCGGTTCGGGCCCTACGTGGTGCACGACAAGGGCAAGGGGGAGAAGGACTACCGCTCCCTCAAGGCCGAGGATGACGTGCTGGCCATCGGCCTCAGCCGCGCCCTCGAGCTGCTGGCCATGCCCAAGCGGGGCCGCGGCGGCCGCACCGCCCTCAAGGATCTGGGCACTCCCGAGGGAGCCAGTGAGTCCATTCAGGTCTTCGACGGTCCCTACGGGCTCTACGTGAAGCAGGGGAAGCTGAATGCCTCGCTGCCGGAGGGACGCACGGCCGATCAGGTGTCGCTGGAGGAAGCCGTCGAACTGCTGGCCGCCAAGGCCGCCAGCAAGGGAGGCGGCCGTCGCCGGACCGCCGCAGCGGGCTCCACCGGTACAGGGCGGGCCGCCAAGTCGGCGAAGGCGGCCAAGCCGGCCTCCGCGGCCAAGCCCGCCCGCAAGCCCCCCGCCACCACCAAGACGGGCCGCCTGCGGGCCAGCGCGGTGCGGGTGATCCGACCGGCCGATCGTTGATGGGCCACCTGCTGCCCCGGGCCGCGGCTCTGCTGCTGGTGTCCCTGGGCTGCGCCGGATGCAGCGGCACCGGTTTCGGCGATGCCCTCTCCGGCAGCTTCTCCGGCGCCGGTGGGGAACCTGCGGACACGGCCGAAACCCCCTCCCCCACCGCTGCATCGCCGACCGAGCCCGCTGCTGCATCCCCGGCCGAACCCGCCGAGACGCCAGCTGAGGAGACCCCCGAGCCCGCCGAGCCCCCTCCCGCTGCCGCCGCGGATCAGGCCGACAACGCGGATCCGCCGGGAACGGATGCTCCCGTTGCCGAGCCGGAACGGGCGCCGTACCGCATCGTGATCAGTCTTCCCAGCGCCGATCCCACGGCTCCCTCCGAAGCCCTCAGCCGGGCGCTGAAACAGGCCGGGGTCGTGTTTTCCGTGGAGACCATCCACCGCCTCGATCGTCCCGTGGAGCCATCCGAGGCGCCGCCTGCCGAGGCCGCCCCGCGCCCATGAGCGGTCCCCTTTCGCCCCGCCAGGCCCGCCAGCTGACGGAGACCGCCTATCTGGCGGCCGTGATGGCCCTGATCTGGGTGGCGCTCTACTACCTGCCGGTGGGTGGCGCCCTGTTCCGCCTCGCCCTGCCGCTGCCCCTGGCCCTGCTTCAGTGCCGCCGCGGCGTTCGCTGCGGCCTCGAGGGTCTCGCCGTGGCCACGCTTCTGCTGGTGGCCCTGATGGGGCCGATCCGCGGGCCCCTGCTGCTCTTTCCCTACGGTTCCCTCGCCCTCTGGCTCGGCTGGACCTGGACCCGCCGCTGCAGCTGGTGGCTGTCCTGGTCGCTCGGCAGCCTCATCGGTGCGCTCGGGTTTCTCGTGCGCATCACCGTGATCTCACTGCTGCTGGGGGAGAACCTCTGGGTGGTGGTCACCCGCGCGGCCTCCTCCCTGCTGGATCGCCTCAGCGCGGCTCTCTCCCTGGGTGCCGGCCCCGATCTGCCCCAGGTTCAGCTGATGGCCATCGCTCTGATCCTGTTCCAGAACGTTGTGTATGTGCTGGCGCTGCATGCCGTGGCGTACTGGATCTTTCCGCGCCTCGCCGCCCCGATCCCGGAGCCGCCCGATCCGCTGCGCCCCCTTGTGGCGCTCGATCCGCTCTGAGCGGGCCGGGGACATCGCTTCCCGCAGGCCCCGGTCAGGTGCTGCTGGAGGGCCCGCCGCAGGCCCTGCCCCGCTGGCGACGGCGCTGGCAGCGGCACTGGCGCCGCAGCTGCCCCCTGCTCCTGCTGGCCGGCACCGGCACGGCGGCGGTGCCGGGGATCTCGGCGGCCGGGCTCACGCCGGACTCGCGCCGGTTCACGGCGGCGGCGGACGCGGAGCTGCTGCTGCTCGGTCCCTCGGCGGCCAGGCCCCATGCCCTGCCGCCCCTGCCGGCGGGCGTGAGCCCGGCCCTGATCAGCTGGGTCGTCTCCCAGCGGCTGGCCCTTGTCCCGCTGGTGATCGATGCCGGTGCGCCCACCCCACCCGGCGTACCCCATGTCCGCATGCCGGGCGCCGAGCCGGCCCGATGTCTGAGCACGGGGAACGCCATGGACCCGGCCACCGTGGCTGCGTTGCTGGGCTGGGGACGGCGCTGGGGTGCCGCGCTGCAGGGGAGGCCCCTGCTGCTGGCGGAGTGCGTGCCGGGCGGCACGAGCACCGCCGCCGCCGTCCTCACCGGTCTCGGACTGGACTGCGCCGCCTGCATCAGCGGCAGCCTGCGCGAGCCGCCGCGGACCCTGCGCCGAGATCTGGTGCAGCGCGGTCTGGCCCGCGCCGGCCTGAGCGGGCCGGCCGGTCGGCCCTCCCCGGCGCCCGCTGACGTTCTCGCCGCGGTGGGGGATCCCATGCTCGCCCTCGCCGCGGGACTGGTGATCGGGGCGGGTGGCGGCGATTCGCCGATCCTTCTGGCGGGGGGGAGCCAGATGGCGGCCGTGTTCGCTGCGGCGCTCGCCCTGTCCCGTGCGCCTGAGCGGGCCCGGCTGGGTGCTGCTGCGGCCGTGGTGACCACCTCCTGGCTGGCGCAGGAGAACGCCGGAGCCTTCGCTGGGCTGATGGAGCGGCTGGGGGAGCGCTGGGGTGTGGCGCCGATGGCGCTGGCGAGCCGTCTGAGCTTCCACCGCTGCCGGAACGAGCGCCTGCGCGACTACGAGCGGGGGTACATCAAGGAGGGCGTGGGTGCGGGCGGTTTCGCCCTGCTCTGGGAACTGAGCGGCCGGGTCGCCTCCGATCTGGCCGGGGCCTGTGACAGCGAGGCCCCCCGCATGCTCCTCACCGATTCCGGCCAGCCTGCTGACGCGTAGGGTCCCCCGATGGGTTCCGCCATCTCCCGCCGCCGTCTGCTGCAGCTGATGGCCCTTTCCGGCGCGGCGTCCCTGTTGGGCTGTGGCCGGGCCGGCGAGGCTGCGGCTCCTCCGCGCCTCGGCAGTGTGCGCGGCCAGCTCCCCCGGACCTGGCTGCAGCGTCTGCCGGACCCCTGGATCTCGACCAGCGTTGACACCGTCGGGGCGCTCACACCGGACCCGCCCGCCCCGTTCGATCTGCTCGCTCTGAGCGATGGCTGGGCTCTCGAGGACGCCGCCCGGCGCTGGCAGCCTCCCGCGGCCCCGGCGCTGCGAGCCCGACTCGCTCCCTGGGTGAGCGACATGGCTGGCCCGGCTCTGCCCGAGGTGCTTCTGGAGCGGGCCCTGCCGGTGGGCGTCTCACCCTGGGTGATCGTGCATCGTCTGCCGCGCCGCAGCGCCCCTCCCCCCTCTGAGGGCTGGGGGATGCTGCTGGACCCGGAGCTGCAGGGATCGCTGGTGCTCCCCTCCAGCCCGCGGGTGGTGATGGCGCTGGCCGAGCGATTGCCCAACGGTCTGGAGGATCTGCCCCGGCTGCGCCGCCAGGCCTTCAGTCACGACGAGCGACACGCGCTGAATCTGCTGCTGGCCGGCGAGGTCCTGGCGGCGGTCTGCCAGCTGCGCTGGCTGGTGCCCCTGCTGCGCAGCGACCATCGCCTGCAGGTGCTCCTGCCCGAGCAGGGCACGGTGCTGGGCTGGACCGTGCTCGTGCGGCCGACCGGCAGTCCGGAGCCCCTGCCGCAGCCCTGGGTGGACGCGGCCTGGGAGCCGCCTCTGCTGGCCCGGCTGGCGCGAGGCGGCTGGCTGCCCCCCCTGCCACCCGGTGACCTCCGTCCCGCCCTGGCCACCCTGCCGGAGGAGCTGGCGGCGTGGATGGCTCCATCCCCCGCGCTGCTGCGGCGCTGCGTCAGCCTCGGGCCGCTCGATCCGGAGGAGCGGCAGCGGCTGCAGCGGATCTGGGACGCGGCTGCCCCCCCGGCCGGTCTCAGCCCCAGAGGCGGCGCCTGGGGGCGGCCTTGAGACGGCGGTGTGTGTCCGCCAGAAGCTCGGGAATGGGCAGCTCGTGCGGGCAGCGCGGCAGGCAGTCGCCGCAGCTGTGGCAGGCGCTGGCATCGCGCTCCTCCCACCAGTGGCCTGCGCGTCCGATCAGGTTGTAGCGCTCGCTCGCGAAGCTCTCCATGCCGTGACCGACCGTCAGGTTGCGGAGCCTGAGCAGCGCAGGGATCGGCACCTCGTGGGGACAGGGCAGGCAGAGGCGGCACTGGCCGCAGCGCTCGGCCCCGAGGCGGTCGCGGCCAGCGGCCTCCAGTCGGGCGAGAGCCTGTGCCTCGTCCGGCCGCAGCGGCCCGGAGTCGGTGGCGAGGCTCCGGGCCAGGCTCAGGTCCGAGGGCCGGGAGGCCCCGACCGTGAGGGTGCTGATGCCGCGGGCGAGCAGGAAGCGATAGGCCAGGTGCAGGGGGGTGAAGGGACGGCAGTCTTCCAGCAGCGTTGCCCCGGGATGGGCGAGATGGCCGCCCTTGTCGGCCGGGGAGATGGCCATCACGCCGATGCCGCGCGCCAGGGCCTCGGCCGCCAGGGGCAGACGCTCCCGGTCGAAGAGGTGCAGATGCAGGCTGCAGAAGCTGAACCGGCCTGAGGTCAGGGCGGCGCGGATCAATGGGCTGCTGCCATGACTGCTGAAGCCCACCTGCTCCACCAGACCCTGATCGAGGGCCTCGCGCAGCAGCACCGCACCATCGCCTTTCAGGGCCCAGTCCAGGTGGTGCGGCAGGTTGAGGCCGTGCACCGCCCAGTGGCTGAGTCGCCGCTGCCCAAGGTGCGCGAGGCTCCGCTCGAGCTGCGCCAGGCCCTGGCTGACGCTGCAGCCCGGCAGGATCTTGCTGGTGATGCGCCAGCCACCGGACGGTTCCAGACCGTCGCTCTCCAGTCGGGCCAGAGCACGGCCCAGATCCTCCTCCGCCGAGCCGTAGGCCGGCGCTGTTTCCAGATGGTTGATGCCTGCCTCCAGGGCCGCGCGCAGCACGGCATCCATCTGCTCCGGGCCCTCCAGGCAGCGCATCGTGCCCAGAGTGAAGAGCGAGACGGTTGTGCCGCCGCCGAAGCCGCGGCGTCCAGAGGAGGCCACCGGGCCCGTCAGGCCTGTTCCCCGCCGGGTTCGCCACCGGCGCCGGAGTCCTCCGCACCGGGCTCCGGCTCCGGTTCCGAATGGGCCCGCTTCAGATTCCGCACCAGCTCCGCCGGGCTGACCCGATCCAGGAAGCGCTTGAAGTCGGTCCGATCCTGAGCATCGGCCTCCGCATCCACCGGGATCGATGCATCGGCCACCACCTCCTCCAGCATCCAGATGGAGGTTCCCGTCCTCAGGGCCAGGGCGATCGCATCGCTCGGTCGGGCATCGATTTCGATCTCCGCCTCCTCGGCATCGATCAGCTTGAGGACGGCGCGGAAGGTGTTGTCCTCGATGGTGTGAATGATCACCCGCTCCAGGGTCAGGCCGCCGGCGGCCAGCAGGGAGGCCATCAGGTCGTGGCTCAGGGGCCTCGGCGGCGGCTCCTGATTCAGCCCGACCAGGATGTTCTGGGCCTGGGCCTGATCGATCCAGATCGGAACCTGACGCCGCCCGGCCGGATCCCTGAGCAGCACGATCGGGGCACGACTGGCGGCATCCAGGGCGATCCCCGTCACCGACATCTCGACCATCGCTCACCGGAGCAGGCTGCTGGGTCCTGCGTCGCTCTCCAGACTGATTATGGCCAGCATCGCCTCAGCTGCATGTTCACCGGACTCGTACGCACCGTGGGCTGGATCCGACGCCAGCCGCAGGGGGTGCGCATCGAGGCCGATGACCGTCTCGGCCCTCTCCAGCTGGGGGACAGCGTCGCTGTGGACGGACTCTGCCTGACGGTGGCCAGGGTGCTGCCCGACGGCTTCACCGCCGACGTGAGCGAGGAGACCCTCAGCCGAAGCACCCTCGCCGCCAAGGCGGCCGGTGGCGGGGCGGTGAATCTCGAGCCGGCCCTCCGGCTGTCGGACCGTCTGGGGGGACATCTGGTCAGTGGCCATGTGGACGCGACCGGTGAGGTGATCGACGTGCGCTCCCTGGCCCGCTCATGGCGTCTGGAGATCGCATGGAACGCCCCGGGCTACGGGCGCTACATCTGCGAGAAGGGCAGCATCGCCGTGGACGGCGTCAGCCTCACGGTGGCCGGAGCCGGCCACGGCGGCCAGAGCTTCTGGGTGGCCGTGATCCCCCACACCTGGGAGTCCACCACCCTGCGGCAGCTCACCAGTGGGGCCGCCGTGAACCTGGAGGTCGATCTGCTCGCCCGCTACGCCGAGCGGCTTCTGCAGGCGCGCATCAGCGACGAAGCGGATCACAACCTCAACCGCGACTGGCTGCTGGAGCACGGCTGGGGTTGAGACGGCCGGATGCGTCCCCGGATGCGTCCTCAGACGTCTGAGGACGTCTCTTCGGCAGAGGGTGTCCCGTCGGGCGGGGCCGGTTCGTTCCCGTCCACCGGAACGAGTGCGATGGAGCCGGATTCGCGCTCCAGCTCAATGCGGCATTCCTGCCCGGGCTCCAGGCCCAGGAGCCGGGTGTAGGCCTGACCTACGAGCAGATTGCCGTTTCCGTGCACGCGGGTGCGGAATTCGGCCTGTCTGCCGCGGCTGCCGGCTGACACCGGGGCCGCGCCGGGAATGCGGTACCCCTTGGCTTCGACGAGAGCGCGATAGAAACTCTTTCTCATCACGCGACCACTGGGACCGACATAGCCGCAGGCTCGGGCGATGTCGTCTTCGGAGCGATCACTCAGGGCCCTGGATCTGTTCAGCAGGGCTTCACCGACAAGCATCCCATCCGATCGCGAAAGTCCATTCTGCCCATCCGGACTGATGAAAGGGACAGCCGACGACTGGCGTGTTGTGATTTCCTGGCTGGGTTCAGAGCAGATAGAGAATCAGGAACAGCACAACCCAGATGCCGTCAACAAAGTGCCAGTACAGCTCCGCTGCCTCGATCGCGAAGGGGTTGGACGCGTCCACACGTCCGGCGGGCTGACGCACCTGCCACCATACGATCAGGATCATGATGGCACCCAGCGTCACGTGCAGGCCGTGAAAGCCGGTGAGCAGATAGAAGGTGCTGGCGAGCAGGTTGTCGGTCAGTCCGAAGGGCAGGGAGAAGTACTCAACCATCTGGCTGACCAGGAAGGCCAGCCCGAGCCCCGCCGTGACGGCCAGCCAGGTCCTGCACAGCTCGCTGCGTCCCTGCCTCAGGGCTGCGTTGGCCCGATGGAAGGTGGCGCTGCTCACCAGCAGCAGCACGGTGTTGATCGTGGGCAGGGCCAGTTCAAGCTCGTAGGTGGCGCCTTCGGGCAGCGGATTCACGGCCCGGAAGGTGAGATACGCGGCGAAGAAGCCTGCGAAGGTCATGGCATCGGCCACCAGGAAGGCCGCCAGACCGAACAGGCGCACATCGGGGTGGCCATGCGCCTCGGCCTCGCCGCTGCCCCCGTGCAGGGCCTGGGATTCGGAATCGGAGAGGGTGAGGGTCATGGTGTCGTGGGCGGGAGGTCCGGGACAGAGCCGGATGCGGAGGTCATCGGAGCGGCGTCTCAGCGGCCGCCGCTCCAGAGGTCGCGGCCCGAAGCCGTCGACAGATCCAGTTGGTCGATCGGGACCCCGTAGCCGTAGGGCTCGAGCACCAGGGGCGCCTCCCCGTGCCAGTTCTCCACGGGCGGCGGGGAACTGGTCAGCCATTCCGGCGTCCGGGCATTCCAGGGGTTGTCGCCGGCACGGGCTCCCTGCCAGAGGCTGGCGATCACGTTCCAGAGGAAGGGGAGTGTGCTCAGGGCCATCAGCAGCGCCCCCACGCTGCTCAGCTGATTCACGAGGGTGAACTGAGGGTCATACTCCGCCACCCGCCGGGGCATGCCGTTGAGCCCGAGCCAGTGCTGCGGGGCAAAGCAGAGGTTGAAGCCGAGGAACGTGAGCAGGAAATGCAGGCGCCCGAGGGGTTCGTTCAGCAGGCGGCCGGTGAACTTGGGATACCAGTGGTAGATGGCGGAGAAGATCACGAACACCGATCCTCCGTAGACGATGTAATGGAAGTGGCCGACAACGAAATAGGTGTCATGCACGTGCACATCAAATGGCACCTGCGCCAGGGCCACTCCGGTGATGCCGCCGAAGACGAAATGCACGATGAAGGCGCAGGAGAACAGCATGGCGCTGTTGAGTGCGATCTTCCCTCCCCAGAGGGTGGCCAGCCAGTTGAAGAACTTGATTCCCGTCGGGACGGCAATGAAGGCGGTGGCAATCGTGAAGAACAGCCGCATCCAGGGAGGCGTGCCGCTGGTGAACATGTGGTGCGCCCAGACGATCAGACCGAGGAAGACGATGGCCATGATCGAGTACACCATCGTGGAGTAGCCGAACAGGGGCTTGCGGCTGTGCACCGGCAGAATCTCGCTCACCAGTCCGAACACCGGCAGCACCATGATGTAGACGGCAGGGTGTGAATAGAACCAGAACAGGTGCTGGTACACCACCACGTTGCCTCCTTCACCGGGGTTGAAGAAACCCGTGTGGGCGACGATGTCAAAGCTGAGCATGATCAGCGTTCCCGCCAGAACCGGCGTTGACAGCAACACCAGCAGGCTGGTTCCGAGCATGGCCCAGCAGTACATCGGCAGCTGCATCATCCCCAGGCCGGGGCGGCGCAGTTTGAGGATGGTGGCGATGAAGTTGATCGCCCCGAAAATGGAGCTCCCGCCCAGAAGCAGAACGCTCACGATCCAGAGCACCTGGCCGGCTGCCGGGGTGGTGATGCTCAGCGGCGGATAGGCGGTCCAGCCCGACTGGGCGGCGCCGGTGAGGAAATAGCTGCTGATCAGCAGCAGACCTCCCGGCGGAATCAGCCAGAAGGCCACCGCGTTCAGGCGCGGGAAGGCCATGTCACGCGCGCCCACGTAGAAGGGGATCAGATAGTTGCCGAAGGCCCCGTTCACGACGGGAACGATCCAGAGAAAGATCATGATCGTTCCGTGCAGCGTCAGCACCTCGTTGTAGGTGTCGCGCGGCACCAGATCGGCCATCGGGCTGATCAGTTCCGTGCGGATCACCCCGGCCAGCGCTCCGCCGACGAAATAGAAGAGGAATCCCGCCACCAGGTACTGCAGCCCGATCACTTTGTGATCGAGGCTGAAACTCAGGTACCGCAGCCAGCCCACCGGCTGGAGGCTGGGGCCCTGGGGTTGACTGCTGGGAACGGCGATGGTCATGAATCGACTGGAGGACGGCGGAGGGGAGGGGCAGGGATCGGAGCGAGGGTCAGACGTCAGCCCTCCAGCGCCGGTGCGGCCTGGGCGAGGGTCGCCGGTGCATTGGCCGCCAGCCAGGCGTCGTAGGCCTCGGGTTCCTCCACCACGACCGTGGAGCGCATACCGCCGTGATACGGGCCGCACAGCTCGGCGCAGACGATCGGGTAGCGACCGGGCCGTGTGGCCGTGAAGCTCACCACCGTGGGCTGGCCTGGAATCACGTCCTGCTTGATGCGGAACTCAGGCACCCAGAAGGCGTGGATCACGTCCTTGGAGTTCATCAGGAGCGAGACGGGTCGATTGGCGGGAACGTGCAGTTCGCCGCTCACGAAGCCGGGGCCCGGATAGTTGAAGATGAAGGCGAACTGCATCGCGGTCACCTCCACCGCCACAGGACCGTCCGCAGCCGATGGGGTCTCGCTCGAGACGAACGCTCCGGACGGACCGCTGGATGATTCCGACCCCTCGCTCGGTGGCCAGCCGCCACCGATGCCCCCCCAGATCTTCTCGCTGTGGCCGGAGGCGTCATGGGCGGCACCATGGTCATGACCCAGCGGCGCCATCCCGCCCATGCGGTCGTAGATGTCGTAGCTGTAGAGGCCCACGAACAGCACGACAATCGCGGGAACGGCGGTCCAGAAGACCTCGAGCTGCAGATTGCCCTCAATCGCGACACCATCACCGTGGTCGCCCTCGCGACGGCGGAAACGGATCAGGCTGAACAGCAGCAGACCCAGAACGCCGAGAAACAGAACGGCCCCAATTGTGAACAGAACCTGAAAAAGCTCGTCGTAGATCGGAGCGTTCGTGCTCGCATCGATCGGCAGGAGCTGAACGTTGTCGCCCAGCCAGAGGGCCGCCAGCACCAGCGCCATCCCGAGGACGAGCGAGAGAATCGGGCCTGGGATCGGCATGGCAGCGGCGGGCGCTGAAAGGACTGCGTTCACTGTATGGAGCGCCACAGAGTCCGCGGGCTGGCATGAAGCGGCTGTTGGAAAACGCGATGTGACTGTGTCGTTGCGATGACAGGCGGCACCGCCCAGCTGCGATCGAGGTGATGCCGCTGTCACCCACGTTGTCGCGATCCGACACGATCCGGTGTTCCACTGATGACGGAAGGCGGTGTTTCAACTCCCATCAGTGCAGGAATCTTCTGCAACTCATGGCTAGTTTGTGACCCCCAACCCGGTGCCTGACGCTGCGCACATGTCCATCGCTTCCGATCACGACGAACTGGGGCGCTTTGTCCGCGTCAGCGGCCATCTTGTGCCTGCCCTTGTGGCGCTCGTTGTCATCGGCGGCGCCACGCGGGTGATGGAAGCCGGGCTCGCCTGCCCTGACTGGCCGCTCTGTTACGGCAGCCTGCTGCCCGGCCGGCAGATGAATCTCCAGGTGTTCCTGGAGTGGTTTCACCGCCTCGATGCCTTCGTCATCGGTGTGTCCTTCGTCGTGATGCAGGTGGTGGCCGTGGTCAGGCGCCGCCAGCTGCCCGTATGGGTGCCGTACTGGATGACTGCTCTGCTCAGCCTCGTGCTGATCCAGGGCGGACTCGGAGCGCTCACGGTGCTGGCCCTTCTTCCCGCCGCGGTGGTGACGGGGCATCTCGTCACCGCCCTGCTGCTGGTGGCCGTGCTCAGCGCCGGTCACCAGGCCCTGCGGCGGGACTGGCTCCCCGGCCAGGCCTCCGATCCAGCCCCATCCACCCTCTGGTGGGCAGCGACCCTCCCCGTTCTTCTGCTGGTCACCGCCCAGTGCCTGATCGGGGGCTGATGGCGAGTCAGTGGGCCGCGCACCTCTGCCTGTCCCAGGGCTCCGGCTGCCAGTGGCTCGGTCTGCACCGGCGTCTGGCCACCCCGGCCGCGCTCTCGGTGCTGATGCTTGTGGCCTCGGGCTGGCTGTTCAGTCCGTGGTGCCGCCGGCACTGGGGACTGCCCGCGGCCTCGGGTGTGCTGGTGCTCAGCCAGATGGCGCTCGGCGTGGCAACGCTGCGCCATGCCCTGACCGTTCCCGCCCTCACCATCGCCCATCAGCTGGTGGCGTGCCTGCTCGTGGCGGTGCTGGCCGCCCTGGCGGCGCGGGCACGTCCCTCGGTCCGCCCTGAGGCCCCGCTCACGGCAGCAGAGCCAGCTGCTGCCGCCGCCGAATCGCTTCCACCCGCTCTGATCCCCCATGGTTAGTGCCTCATCCGTCCGCGCCGACGTGGTCCCGTCCCGCCGGCTGGTGCGACTGCCGGCCTGGCTCGAGGTGGCCAAGCCCCGGCTGATCCCCCTCCTGCTGGCCACCACGCTCGGTGGCATGGCTCTGACCGAGTCCTGGCCCCTGCCGTCACCCCGGCTCGCCTGCACCCTCGGGGGCGGTGCCCTGGCCGCCGCAGCCGCCGGCGTCCTCAACTGCGTCTGGGAGCAGGACCTCGACGGCCGCATGGGCCGAACCCAGCAGCGGGCCCTTCCTTCGGGCCGGCTGTCGGCCCGCTCCGCCGTCATCGGAGCGATCGCCTGCACCCTGGCGGCCTCCACCCTTCTGGTGGCCGGGGTCAACTGCCTGGCGGCGGGTCTCTCGCTCCTGGGGCTCTGCAGCTACGTGTTGCTGTACACCGTCCTGCTCAAGCCCCGCACCACCCAGAACATCGTCATCGGCGGTGTGGCCGGCGCGATCCCGCCCCTGGTCGGCGCGGCGGCGGCCACCGGCCACATCGGCCTGGGTGGCTGGTGGCTCTTCGCCCTGGTGATGGTCTGGACCCCGGCCCATTTCTGGGCCCTGGCCCTGCTGCTGCGCGAGGACTACCGCTCCGTCGGCATTCCGATGCTGCCGGTGGTCCATGGCGCCGCCGTCACCGCACGGGCCATCGGCCGTTACGGCTGGGCCACGGTCTGCCTGAGCGGCCTGGGGGCACTCGTGCTTCCTGAAGGCGGTGCCCTCTATGCCGTGCTGGTGGTTCCCTTCAACGGCAGGTTGCTGCAGATGATCCGTCGCCTCGGCGATGCCCCGGACGACCGCAGCGTTGCCGGCGGTCTCTTCCGCTGGTCGATCCTCTATCTCTTCGGCATCTGTCTGCTGCTGCTGCTCAGCCGCGATCCCCATGCGGCCCAGCTCACGAGCCAGTCCCTGCAGCTGCTGGGCCTTGGATCCGCTGCCTAGAGTCCGCTCCGGCGCCGCCGGCGCGGCCCATGCAACGCAACGGGATCATCAGCCGCTCTGCCTCTGTGATTGAGCTTCAGCACCTCAGCAAGCACTACGGCTCTGTCGAGGCCCTTTCCGATCTCAGCCTCACCGTTCCCCAGGGCAGCCTCTACGGCCTGCTCGGGCCCAACGGAGCCGGCAAGACCACCACACTGCGGATCCTGGCCACCCTCCTGGCTCCCGAGTCCGGAGCGGTGGTGGTGGCCGGCATCGATGCGCTGAGCGATCCCCGCTCCGTCCGCGAACGACTGGGCTATGTGGCCCAGGAGGTGGCGCTCGACAAGATCCTCACCGGCCGGGAGTTGCTCCGCTTCCAGGGGGATCTGCACCACCTGCCCCGCCTGGAGCGGGAACGGCGCATCAGCGATCTGATCGCGCTGCTCGGCATGGAGGAGTGGATCGACAGGCGCTGCGGCGGCTATTCAGGTGGCATGCGCCGGCGTCTCGATCTGGCCACGGGTCTCCTGCACAGGCCGTCGGTGCTGGTGCTGGATGAGCCCACCGTCGGGCTCGATATCGACAGCCGCACCGCCATCTGGCAGGTGCTGCGCCAGCTCAGCCGCGAGGGAACCACCGTGCTGCTCAGCAGCCATTACCTCGAGGAGGTTGACCTGCTCGCCGATCGCCTCGCCATCATCGACAGCGGCCGTGTGATCGCGGAGGGCAGCCCTGAGGCTCTCAAGCAGGAGCTGGGCGGTGACCGGATCACCCTGCGCATCCGCGAGTTCGCCGAACCGGAGGAGGCCTCGCAGGTGGCCTCCCGCCTGCGTTCCAGCGCCGGTGTTCAGCAGGTGGTGATCAACCGTGCCCAGGGCTGCTCACTCAACCTGGTGATCGATTCCGAGCTCCGCCTCGAGGGGCTTCGCGCCGAGCTGGACCGCTGGGGCGTGGACGTCTTCTCCCTCACCCAGAGCCGGCCCAGCCTGGATGACGTCTATCTGCAGGCCACCGGCCGCACCCTGATGGATGCCGAGCTGGCCCTGGCCAGCCAGCGCGACCCGAAGGCGGAACGCAAGCGCGCCATGCGCTGATCCATCCGTGCCCACCTCTGTCCCCGCTCCGCCCACCATGACCAGTGCCGTTTCCGGCCCAGCTGATTCCACCGCTTCCCGGCCCGTCCCGGCCCCTGCTGCCGCCGATCTGCTGCAGGAGACGGGTGCCCTCACCGGACGGCTGTTCCTGCAGCTCATCCGCCGCCCGTCAACCCTGGTCGCCGGCGTGCTGCAGCCGCTGATCTGGCTGGTGCTGTTCGGGGCCCTCTTCGCCCGGGCGCCCGAGGGGCTTCTTCCCGGCGGCATGGCCTACGGCCGTTTCCTTGGGGCCGGGGTCATTGTCTTCACGGCCTTCAGCGCCGCTCTCAACGCCGGACTGCCGGTGATGTTCGATCGCGAGTTCGGCTTCCTCAACCGGCTGCTGGTGGCTCCGCTGCGTTCCCGGGCCTCGATCGTGCTCGCTTCGGTGCTCTACATCACGAGTCTGAGCCTGGTGCAGAGCCTGGCGATCATGCTCACCGCCTCGGCACTCGGCTACGGCTGGCCTGGGCTGGGCGGGCTGCTCCTGGTGGTGCTCACCCTGGGCCTGCTGATCCTCGCCGTGACCGGCATCAGCCTCGGGCTGGCCTTCGCCCTGCCGGGCCACATCGAACTGATCGCCGTGATCTTCGTGGCCAATCTGCCTCTGCTGTTCGCCAGCACGGCCCTGGCTCCCCTCAGCTTCATGCCCCCCTGGCTGGGCTGGCTCGCGGCCCTGAATCCCCTTACCTTCGCGATAGAGCCGATCCGGGCTGCCTATGCCGCTCCCTTCTCGCTCAGCCAGGTGGTTCTCGAGGCTCCCTACGGCTCACTCACAAGCCTCTCCTGTCTCCTGGTCCTGGCGGCACTGGCGACCGTCTCCTTTCTCCTGATCCGCCCGCTGCTCAATCGCAAGTTGTCCTGATCGCTCCGCTGCCGTGATGTCCCCCGCTCCAGCCCCCTTTGGCCTCACGGCATCCGAGCGCACCGCGCTCCAGCGAGACGCTCTTGTGGCTGGCCTTGAGCTCGCCGGCGATCAGACCGTGAGCCTGATGCTCACCCGCTGGGTGCACCGCTTCTCCACCGAGTCCCTGGGCGATCTGCTCGAGACCTGTTCCGAGCCGGCCCGCCAGCGTGCCCTCTCGATCCTGGAGGCACCCCTCGCCGCTGCTTCCTTGGCCGCCCCCGCCGCTACCTCTGTCTCCGAGGCCGACGAGCAGGTGCAGCCGGACGCCCCCGAGCCGGAGCCCGAGAGCGTGGCCAGCGCACAACAGGAGGTCACCGCTGCCGCTGTAGAGCCTCAGGTCACCGCCGAAGCCGACCTGGAGACGGATCTCACCGCTGCCGATTTCGAGGCGGAGATCACCGAAGCCGCCCCGGAGAAGGCCGTCACAGACGCGGACCTGAAGACGGAAATCACAGCCGCCGCCGAGCCTGAGGCGGAAGACTCATGGCTCTCCGACCCGCCCGCTTCCGAGGCGGTTGCTCCGGACCCAGGACCCGCCCGGTTGCTGGAGGACGTGGCGCTTCAGCTGCTGGCCGAAGGCGCGCCGGTGGCCACGGCTGGCGGTGAGACCGCCGGTGAGGACGCTGTGGACCCGGCCGAGCCGCAGCCGCCCGAGCGTCGGCACGACCCACAGCAGCCGCGTCCCTCCCTGGCCCAGTTGCGGTCCTGGCTTCCCGACGCCTCCCTGGCCAGCTGAGTCGTGGGTGACACCCGCTCCACCACGCCGTCCGGGCGCCTGATCGTCTCGGTCCAGGCGCCCGAGGGATCGCCTCTGCGTCAGCCCGATGTGATCGCAGCGCTGTCCGAGGCCTGCCTCGGTGCCGGCGCCGCCGGGGTCAGGCTCGACGGACCGGAGGCGATCGCGGCTGTGCGGCGACGCTGCCCGCAGGCGCTGATCGTGGGCCTGTGGAAGCGGATGCTGCCCGATAGCTCCGTGTACATCACGCCCCGATGGCAGGACCTCAGGCAGGTCTGGGCTGCCGGAGCGGACGTGATCGCCCTGGATGCCACATCAAGGCCGAGGCCGGGCGGCGAGGGGCTTGCCGAGCTGGTGGTCCGGGCGCGGGAGGAGCTGCAGGCGGTGCTGATGGCCGATGTGGATGGCATCGACAGTGGGCTGCAGGCCGCCGAGCTGGGCTGTCAGTGGGTGGGCACGACGCTCTATGGCTACACCGAGGCCACGCGATCCTGCGCTCCACCGGCCCTGCAGCTCCTGCCGGAGCTGAGGCGGCGGCTGCCGGAGGGCATCCGGCTGATCTGCGAAGGGGGACTGTCCTCCCCGGCACAGGCGACGGAGGCCTGCCGCCTCGGTGCGGATGCGGTGGTGGTGGGCACCGCCCTCACCGGTCTGGAGCATCAGGTGAGCACCTACCGCCGCCAGCTGGATCCGACCTGACAGGTCCGCCCACCCCGATCGGCGTGGGCCCTGCAGCGGATGCCGGAGCGCGGAACGTAACAATGGCCTGAGTCGCGATGGACCGGCGATGCGATTTCTTGGGGTGGGGGCGGTGATGGCCGGCTCCTGGCTGATGACGCTCCCGTTCCCGTTCTCCACCCTGCCGATGGGTGAGCTTCAGGCCCTGAACCGGGAACTTGGGCACCTCTGCAGTGCGCCGCCTCCGGAGGCCCGGAGGGTCTGCCGGATTCATGCCCGTCTGGTCCGCTCCCTCTGAAGCGGACCCGTGCCGCATGCTGCGCTCCGGGCGCTCACATCATGCCGGGCATGCCCATGCCACCCATGCCACCCATACCGCCCATGCCACCCATGTCGCCACCGGGGGCTGCGGGAGCCGGAGGCTCGGGCTTGTCGGCGATCACCGCTTCGGTGGTGATGATCATCGCGGCGATCGAGACGGCATCCTGAAGGGCCAGACGCAGCACCTTGGCGGCATCGAGGATGCCGGCGGCCATCAGATCCTCGTAGCCGTCGCTGGCGGCGTTGTAGCCCTGATTCAGGCGCTGGATCTCGGCGGCGACAACGGCGCCGTCGCGACCCGCGTTCTCGGCGATCTGGCGCACGGGTGCCGCCAGGGCTCGCCGCACGATCTCCACGCCGGTGCGCGCATCGCCGGTTTCCGAGTCGGCCAGGCTCTGGAGCTCGCCGGCGAGGCTCAGCAGTGTGCTGCCACCGCCCGCCACGATTCCTTCCTCAACAGCGGCCCGGGTGGCGTTGAGGGCGTCCTCGATCCGCAGCTTCCGGTTCCTGAGCTCCGTTTCGGTGGGCGCTCCCACCTTGATCACCGCCACGCCACCGGCGAGTTTGGCGATGCGCTCGTTCAGTTTCTCCCGGTCGTAGTCCGACTCGGTTTCCTCCAGCTGGCGGCGGATCGCCGCGACCCGGTCCTTCACGGCGGCGTGATGGCTGTCCTCGGCCACCAGGGTGGTCGTGTCCTTGCTGATGGTCAGCTTGCGCACCCGCCCCAGGTCCTCGGCCGTGACTTTCTCGAGGGTCATGGCACGGTCCTCGCTGATCACCGTGCCGCCGGTGAGGATGGCGATGTCCTCGAGCATGGCCTTGCGGCGGTCGCCGAAGCCGGGTGCCCGCACCGCAGCGACCTGCAGCACACCGCGGCTCTTGTTCACCACGAGGGTGGCCAGGGCTTCACCCTCCACTTCCTCCGCGATGATCAGCAGCGGGGCGGCCATCTTGGTCACCATCTCCAGGGCCGGGATCAGGTCGGCCACCGCTGTGATCTTGCGGTCGGTGATCAGCAGACGCGCATTCTCGAACTCGCAGATCTGGCGGTCCGGGTCGGTGACGAAATAGGGGGAGGCGTAGCCCCGGTCGAAGGCCATGCCCTCGGTCACCTCCAGTTCCGTCGCCAGCGACTTGGATTCCTCCACGGTGATCACGCCGTCGGCGCTCACCTTCACCATGGCCTCGGCCACCATGCGGCCGATCTCCTCGTCACCGCTGGAGCTCACCGTGGCGACCTTGCGCACGTCGTCACCGCTGATGCTGCGGGAGCGCTGGCTGAGTCCCGTGACCACCTGGGCGCAGGCCAGTTCCATGCCGCGGCGCAGGCCCACGGGATTGGCCCCGGCAGCCACGTTGCGCAGCCCTTCCTGAACCATGGCCTGGGCGAGAACCGTCGCCGTGGTGGTGCCGTCACCGGCTTCATCCTTGGTTTTGGAGGCCACCTGCTGAATCAGCTTGGCGCCGAGGTTCTCGAAGGGGTCCTCCAGCTCCACCTCGCGGGCGATGGTCACACCGTCATTGACGATGTCCGGCGCGCCGAAGGACTTCTCCAGCACCACGTTGCGACCCCGCGGTCCGATGGTGACCTTGACGGCATCCGCCAGGGCGTTCACGCCGCGCTCGAGTGAGGCGCGGGAATCGTCCGAGAAGCTGATCAGTTTGGCCATGGCCGGCGACGGATTTGGTTGAAGGCTCCCACGGGGAGTGACCCCGGCCGGAAGTGGGGAAACCCGTATGGATGCTCCGGTGTGGCAGGTCCCGGCCTCCGGCTCGATAGCGTTTCGGTGTGGCCGATCCACCTGATCCCCGATGGCCGACGGCAGCACCCTGATCTTCCTGCTCGTGGCCGGGCTCGGGCTGGCCATGGCACTGATCTACGTTCCGCTGCGGATGCTGCTGACCCTCACGGCCCGCAGTCGCCGGCTGCGCCTGCTGCAGCGGATCCGCCGCCTGCGCGAGGAGCTCGGGCAGCCGCTCGACAGCCCCTGAACTCATCGAGCTCGCCTGCGCCGGCCTCAGGCCATCACCATGCCCCCATCCACCTGCAGCACCTGCCCGGTGATGTAGGCCGCCGCAGGATCGGCGGCCAGGAAACGCACAGCGCCCGCCACCTGCTCCGGTGTGCCGAGACAGCCGAGGGGAATGGTGCCGAGCAGGCTCTCCTGATCGAGGCCCTTCGTCATGTCGGTGGCGATGAAGCCCGGGGCCACCGCGTTCACCGTGATGCCCCGGCTGGCGAACTCCCGGGCGGCACTCCGTGTGAAGCCGATCACTCCCGCCTTGGCGGCGGCGTAGTTGGCCTGGCCGGGGTTGCCGGTGAGGCCCACCACGGAGGTGATGCTCACGATCCGGCCCGCCTTCTGCTTCAGCATCGGCCGGGCCGCGGCGCGCGTGCAGAGAAACACACCGCTGAGATTGAGATCCAGCACCGACTGCCAGTCGCTCGTCTTCATCCGCAGCAGCAGGCCGTCGCGGGTGATGCCGGCGTTGTTCACCAGGACGTCGAGACGGCCGCGCTGGCCGAGCACCTCCTTCATCAGGGCGTCCACCTGCTCCTCGCTGGCGACATCCGCCTGGATCGCCATCGCCTCGCCGCCGTTGGCCCCGACCGCCGCCACGACGCTCTCCGCCTCCTCGGAGGATCGGGCGTAGTTCACCACCACGAAGGCCCCGGCCGCGGCGAGTTCCAGAGCCACGGCCCGTCCGATGCCGCGGCTGGCTCCCGTGACCAGGGCCGTCTTCCCCTCGAGATCACGCCCGCGTGCCGTGGAGGACACCATCGCCGTTGCCAACTGCTGGATGTGACTGTCTCATGGAGATGGACAGGCCCGTCGTCAGGGCATGTGGCAGCGGCTGCCCGGGAGGGCGCCCGCCGCAGGGGGGCGGCGGTGCAGGATGCCCATGACACGCCGCGCCACCGCTTAGCTGGACCGGCCGGTGCGAGAGGCGCGTCATCACCCGTCCCTGCTCATGCTGGAGGCCACGGCGCGTCGGGTCTCGGGCGGCAGCGCCTCCGGACCGGGGTTCCGGGCGCTGGTCTGGGATCTGAGCCGGTCCGGCTCCTGCCTGATCTGCCACCGCTGGAGCCCTGCCTCCGATGGCTCCGCCTTCGAGCTGACCATGGTCACCGGTGCGGATGTGCTCTGCGACGCCCTGCCCGCCACGTTCCGCTTCCAGCAGCCCATGGATCTCTCCCTGCTGGGCTTCTGCGGCTGAGCGCCGGGGAGGTTGCTCCTGGGGGCGCGGGCATCAGCCCGACATCGAATCGATGCCCTGCACGGCCCGCCCCAGCAGCTCGGTCAGCCGCCTGAGCTGGTCCTTGGTCCCCAGCACCACCAGCAGCTGGCCCGCCTCCAGGGTCACATCCCCGCTGGGGTTGGCGATCAGCTCACTCTGGCTGGTGCCGTAGCTCGCTCCGCGATAGGAGAAGGGAGTGGGGATGCTGGGAGCGGGAGTGCGGATCGCCAGCACCAACGCACCCGAGCGACGCCCCAGCTGCAGCTCCGCCAGGCTCCGCCCCTGCAGCTCGCCCATGTCGCGGGGATCGCCGCTGAGCTGGAACTCATCCACCTCGCATTCGGAGCCGGAGAGCAGGTCCATGAAGTCCACCGCCAGCGGTCTCAGGGCGGTGGCCGCCATCGTTCGGCCGCCGGCCACGTAGGGGCTCACCACCTGATTGGCGCCGGCCAGGCGCAGCTTGCGTTCCGCCTCCTCGCTGTCGGACCGGGCAATCAGGCGACAGCGGGGAGCCAGTCCCCTGGCGCTGAGGATCACGTAGAGATTGGCCGCATTGCTCGGCAGCGCCGCCACCAGGGAGCGGCAGCGGTGGATGCCCGCTTCCAGCAGAGTCTCGTCGAGGGTGGCGTCGGCCTGGAGCACGAGCAGGCCGCTGTCCTCGGCTGCCCGCTTGCGGGCCTCGTCGAGTTCCACCACCAGCAGCGGTGCACCGTCCTGCCGGATCTGCTCGGCGATCTCCCGGCCGATCCGGCCGTAGCCGCAGAGAATCACGTGGTTCTGCATGCGCCGAAGGGTTCTGCTGAAGCGCAGATACCTCATGCTGCGGAAGTAGCCCGACTCTGTCAGCTGCAGGAACCGCTGCAACGTGAACTGCACCACCACCAGACCACCGGCGATGATCAGCACCGTCACCAGCCGTCCGGCCTGGGACAGGATCTCCACCTCCCCGTAACCGATGGTGGTGATGGTGATCAGCACCATCCACAGGCAGTCGCCCCAGTCCCAGCCCTCGGTGATCCGGTAGCCGAGTGCCCCGCCGAAGACCACCAGCACCAGGGCGGAGAGCGGTCGCAGCCAGGGACCGAGCAGGCGCTGCCAATCCCCGCGAGCCGCGCGGCTCATCCCATGCCGAGCGCCTGAAGCACCTCCTGGACGGACACCTGGGCGCCGGTGAGCCCCTTCACCTGCTCCCGCTGCGGCAGGGACACGGCGCCGGCACCCAGGGCGACGGTGGGGATGCCGTTGTAGAGGGCCAGGCGCGTGGCGGCGGGGTTCTCGCTCAGCAGCAGGTCAGCGCCGGCGATGAGCGCCGCGCGCTCGACGGGGTTGCCGGTGGGGTTGAGCCCGTGCACCCGCAGGTCGGGAAGCCTCACGCGCAGCTGCTCGAGCAGTTCCTCACGGTGGGCATGGAGCCAGTCGCCGGAATCGCCGGAGCCGGCCAGCAGCAGGAGCGGGCCTGTCCCCGCCGGGAGCTCGGTGCTGGCACGGTCGAGTGCCGTGCGGGGCAGCCTGAGGCGGAAGGCATCCGCATCAAGGCTCATGCCGAGCGGTTGCAGATGGGCGGCCAGCTGCTGCGGTGGCCAGAGCCCGTCATCCGGCTGCACCACGCTGGTGCTGGCGAAGCCGCCGCTGGCGACGCGATTGGGAATGTGGCTGAGCGAGAGCAGCAGGTTCACCGGCCAGCCGGCGGCCAGGTTCACGCAGGCCTGAAAGTCGGGCTCCCGCACGGCCCCCAGCAGATTGGCCCAGTCCGCCAGGCTGGCGCTGCTCTCGAAGCTGAAGGGAATCGCCTTCTCCACCTCCGGCAGCAGCTTCCAGATCGGAGCCATCGCCATCGGGCAGGCCACCTGCACCTGGGCATTCAGCTGGGCCGCAGCCGCAGCCACCGCCGGGAGGGCATCGAGCTGATCGGCCTCCCCCCCGGGATCAGAAACAACACGCGCATCGGTGCCAGGTGGTCGGCCGGTGGCCTGATTGTATGGAGCAACAACGGATCTGCCGCCGGGAGGTTGGGGTGCACGTGCTGATCGCCGCCGCCGGCAGCGGCCGCCGCATGGGGGCGGACCGGAACAAGGTGCTGCTGCCCCTGGCGGGACGGCCGGTGCTCGGCTGGACCCTGCGGGCCGTGGCCTCGGCGGGGGGGCTCCGCTGGCTGGGGGTGGTGGGCCAGCCCTCGGACCGGGACGCGATCGAGCGCTGCCTCGGCGAGGCGGACCTGCCCTGCCCGGCGGTTGTCGTGACCGGCGGCGACACCCGGCAGGAGTCGGTGCGCCGCGGCCTGGAGGCCCTGCCGGCTGAGGCCCGCTCCGTGCTCATTCACGACGCCGCGCGCTGTCTGGTGGAACCGGGACTGCTCGAGCGCTGTCAGGTGGAGGTGGATGCCGGCCGGGCGGTCGTGGCGGCCACTCCCGTCACCGACACGATCAAGCAGGTGGATGGTGACGGCACGGTGGTGCAGACCCCGGATCGCGAGCGCCTCTGGGCGGCTCAGACCCCGCAGGGCTTCCCGCTGGACCGGCTGCGGGAAGCCCACGCCATCGCCTCCCGCGAGGGCTGGAGCGTCACCGATGACGCCGCCCTGTTCGAGCGGCTCGGCTGGCCCGTGCGGGTGATGGCGTCGCCCCGCTCCAACATCAAACTCACCACGCCGGATGACCTCTGCATCGCCGAAGCCCTGCTCCGGCGGCGCGATGACGCGGGTGACCCTCCGGAGACCGGCGCTCCGCTCACTCCAGCAGGCTGAGTCGGCCGCTGCCGCCATCCAGACGGGCAAGGGCCCCCAGGGGCAGCACGGCATTGCCCGGCTGATGCCCCACGGCCAGCCCTGCCACCACCGGCAGCCCGAGATTGCAGCTGCGCTCCCGCAGCACCGCGGCGACCGCATCGGGCTCACCGCAGTCGCTGAAGCTGCCGAATCCCAGCCCGGCCAGGCCCGAGAGGGCCCCGTTCAGGCGCCAGTGGCTGAGCAGTCGGTCGAGACGGTAGGGCTGCTCCCCCACGTCCTCCAGCACCAGAATCGCCCCCTGCAGCGGCGGCAGCCAGGTGGTGCCGAGCAGGTGGGTGGCCACCGTCAGGTTGGCCGCCAGCAGAGGCCCCTCCGCGCTCCCGCCGGCCCAGGCCTCTCCCTCCAGAGGGTCCAGTGCTGCGGGCTCGCCTGAGAAGAGCAGGCTGCGGAGCCGCTCACGGCTCCAGTCCGGTTCGGCGGCCAGGGTCGTGAGCAGGGGGCCGTGCAGGTTCCCCGCCAGCCCATGGGCCTGGCGGGCCCAGAGCAGGCTGGTGACATCGGAGAAGCCCAGCAGCCAGCCCTCCTGCCAGTGGGGCGGGTGCTCCAGCAGGCGCGCCGCGCCCCAGCCGCCGCGCACGCCCACCCGCAGGGGCATGGGCCCGCCGGCTTCGAGATCGGCCCGGCGCTGTGGGTCCTCACCGGCCAGGCCCCGCCAGCGGCGGCGGGCCCTCTCCATGCCGCAGGGCTGCAGGCCCCAGCCGCGCAGGATCTCCAGGCCGGCCTCCAGGCGTTCGAACTGCTCGAGTTCCGAGCTGGCCGCCACAAGCTGGGCGGGGTCTCCCGGCTTCAGGGCGGGCGGCCAGCTCGGGCGGGCGGAGGGCATCGCCATCAGAACCGCCCCACCACCAGCGCCAGCAGCAGCAGCGACCCCAGCCGCACCTGGTTGCGGAAATGCTGGCCGTAGGGCTCCCCGGACGAGGCCTGAAGGGGCAGCCGTCGCACCTCACGCTGCATGCCCAAGGCTGCGAGGAACCAGAGCGGCCAGAACCAGGCCGAGAGCCCCGCGGCGGCAGCCGCGACGGCCAGGGCGACCGCAGCGCCTCCGTAGCAGAGGCTCACCGCCGCTGGTGCCCGGTGCCCCAGTGTGCGGGCGCTGCTGCGCACCCCGATGCGTCTGTCATCCGCCCGGTCGGGCATGGCGTAGACGGTGTCGAATCCGAAGGTCCAGAGCACCGTGGCCAGCCAGCAGCCGATCAGAGGTGCCTGCAACGGCAGATCCCCCACCGCGGCAGCCCAGGGAATGAGCACGGCGAATCCCCAGCAGAGGGCCAGCACCAGCTGGGGCAGGCCCGTCCAGCGCTTGGCCGAGGGGTAGAGGAGCACCAGGGGCAGACACCCGATCGCCAGAGCCAGCACCAGAGCCCGGTGGGGCAGGGCCAGCGTCACCGCCAGGGCCAGCAGCAGCAGCAGCACCATCACCACCGCAGCGGCGGCGGGACGCACACGGCCACTGGCGAGGGGGCGGCTGCGGGTCCGGCTGACCTGCGCGTCGATCCTGCGGTCCCAGAGGTCATTGGCGATGCAGCCGGCGCCGCTGACCGCCAGCCCTCCCGCAACGATCAGCAGCAGGAGGGCCGGTGCGGGTGGGGCGAGCGGGGAGAGCCAGAGGGCCCATCCCGCCGGAATCAGCAGGATCAGCCGGCCGGTGGGCTTGTTCCAGCGCAGCAGGGCCAGCCAGGCGGCCAGTCCCGAGGGCGGCCCGACCGGCGCGCTGACCTCCGTTCTGCTCATCGGCTGGCGACTCCGGTGCTCCCTGGGACTGGATGGCAGAGTGGCGCAGCGCCGGCAGCCGCTGCGATGGCCCCCTCCGAACGCGCTGAGGCGGCGCGCCACGTGGCGGCCATCGACATCGGAACCAACTCCACCCACCTCCTGATCGCCACGGTCGATCCGGGGCTGGGCACCTTCAGCGTGGAACTGGCTGAAAAGGTGACCACGCGCCTCGGGGAGCGCGATCCGGACAGTGGCGACCTGAGCGAGGCGGCCATGGGCCGCGCCCTGGAGACCCTGCACCGCTACCGCGATCTGGCCACGAGCCATCGCGTGGAACAGGTGGTCACCGCCGCCACGAGTGCGGTGCGCGAGGCGCCCAACGGCCGGGATTTTCTCCAGCGGGTGCAGCAGGAGGTCGGTCTCGAGGTCGATCTGGTCAGCGGACCCGAAGAAGCGCGCCTGATCTACCTGGGGGTGCTCTCCGGCATGCCTTTCGGTGAACGCCCCCACATCATTCTCGACATCGGGGGTGGGTCCAGCGAACTGATCCTGGCCGACGGTCACGAGGCCCGTGCCCTCACCAGCACCCGTGTCGGGGCGGTGCGGCTCCAGCGCGACTTCATCCATCAGGACCCCATCCCCCCCAGCGCGGGGCCTTTCTCGAAGCGTTCATCCAGGGTTCGCTCGAACCGGCGGTTCTCAAGGTGCTGACGCGCATCGACCGCTCCGAGCGGCCCGTGATGGTGGCCACAAGCGGCACCGCCCTGGCCGTCGGGGCGCTGCTGGCCTCCGAGGACCCGCGCCCACCGCTGAAGCTGCACGGCTACCGGGTGCAGCGCGCCCGGCTGGCGCGTCTGGTCCAGCACCTGCTGACCCTGACACCGGCCCAGCGCCGTCAGCTGCCCGCCATCAACGACCGGCGGGCCGAAATCATCGTTCCCGGGGCGCTGATCCTGCTCACCGCCATGCGCATGCTCGACATGGAGGAGCTGGTGCTCAGCGAGCGGGCGTTGCGGGAGGGCCTGATCGTCGACTGGATGCTGCGCCGCGGTCTGCTGATGGACCGCTTCGCGCTGCAGGGCAGCATCCGCCGCCGCACCGTGGCCCATCAGGCCCGTCGCTACGGCGTCGATCTGCATCGGGCCGAGCGGGTGGCCGAGCATGCCCTGCTTCTGTACGACGGCTGCCGCGGCGTGCTGCATCAGGACCCCGGCGAGGGCCGGGATCTGCTCTGGGCCGCCGCCATGCTCTACGCCTGTGGACAGCACATCAACATCAGCGCTTATCACAAGCACTCCTGGTATCTGATCCGGCACGGCGAACTGCTCGGCTACTCGGAAGCCGAGCATCTGATGGTCGCCGCCATCGCCCGCTACCACCGCCGCAGCCTGCCGAAGAAGCGCCACGACGCCTGGCAGAGCCTCAGCAGCCGTGATCAGCGTCGTTGTGTGGGTGAGATGGCCCTGCTGCTGCGGCTTGCGGTGTCGCTCGATCGCCGCCCCGATCCGGTGGTCGCCTCGCTCAGCACCCACTCGGCCGGAGGGCAGCTGGTGGTGACGCTGGTCCCGGAGCAGGACGCGCAGGATCTGAGCCTGGAGCGCTGGAGCATGGAGTCGTGCGCATCTCAGGTGAAGGAGGCCGCCCAGGTGGAGCTCCTGGTCAGGGCGCAGGACGGCTGATCAGCTCGTCGAGGCTGAGCCAACGCACGCTCTCGATGCTGCCGAGTGGTTGCATCGGGCCGCTGCCCCGGCCCACCGCGACGAGATCGGGCCGACCGGCGTAGACCTCCACTCCCGCATCGGCGGGAAGCTCCCGCTCCTCCGAGAAGGTCCCCTCGAAGAGCAGGGTTCCATCGCCACTGCGGATGGCCAGCCAGCTTGGCTGTCCGTCGATGGGCTGAATCCGGATCGTCGCGGCCGTCGGCTCCGCTTCCGGTGGCGCCGCTGGGCTGGGAGCCGCTTCCGGGGCGACCTCCTCGATCTCGGGTGCATCCGGCGATTCCGGAGCCGCCGGGGTGCCGGCAGCGGGGCCGCCGGCGGGGAACAGCTCGGACCGGCTGTTCCAGAGCCAGGCCCCACCGGCCAGGACCGCCAGCACCAGCACCAGCCAGGCCAGGGCGGTGGTGCGGCCGCTGGGTCGATCCCCCGACCCCGGCGACGGCTTGGGGCCCGGTGGGGAGTCCGCGGCGGCCCGGCGGCCCGTCGGTCGGGGAGGGGCCGCCGGGGCCGGAGCACTCACCGGCGCTGCCGGGGGCTTCACGGCACCGGGACCCTGGCGCTTGAGAGCCGGCGGCAGGGAGTCCAGCAGGGTGTCGCCGTCGAGGCCCACCGCCCGCGCGACCGCCCGGATCCTCGCGCGGATGTAGACGGGTTCCGGCCAGTCGGTTGTGTCGGCCTCCTCCAGGGCCCGCACCTGCTCCTCGCCCAGATGGAGCAGGTCGGCCAGTTCACCGATGCTCAGGCCCCGCTGCTCCCGCGCCGAGCGGAGCGTCTCACCGAGTGCACGCAGGGAGGGATGTCCGTCGTCGGATTGGCCTGGCCCGCTCACCCTGTCAGCGCAACATCAGGACGAGGATGACCGGTTTGCTGGTGTTCTGCCACCCGGGATGGGCAGATCATGAGATGGGCGATACTGGATTCGAACCAGTGACCCCTTCCGTGTGAAGGAAGTGCGCTACCACTGTGCTAATCGCCCGATTCTGACCTGGTGAACGATCACGGACGCCGCGCGTCGTTGTGATCAGCGGATCGAGAAATTCGCTTCACCAGGTAGGAATATTACCCCAGGGCCTGCTCCGCCTTGTCCTGCGCCACCAGCCGCTCGCCGGCCCCTGCGCCAGAGGCGGGACGGAAGAGATGGCCATGACTGGCGCTGTAGAGCCTGGATCGATGCGGACTGGGAGCGGCCAGAGCGGGACTCACCAGATACAGGGTCGTTCGCGTCAGGCCCTGCTCCCGGCTGCAGGCGGCCATCTCGCGCAGCTCCACCAGCCGGAGCCACTGGTCCGGCCAGCTCACCCGGTAGCCGATGGCCACCGGCGTGTCCGCCGGGTAATGCTCCAGCAGGCTGTCCTGCACGTCCTGCACGTGCCGGGCGCTCAGGTACAGGCATAGGGACGCCCTCAGGCCTGCGAGCCGGCTCAGGGTTTCCCGTTCGGGGGTGCCCGTCCGGCCGCTGGCCCGGCTCAGGACGATGGTCTGCACGAGGCCGGGAACGGTCAGCTCACTCGGGAGGGCCGCCGCCACCGCCTGGTAGGCGCTCACCCCCGGCACGACCTCAATGCCCAGACCGGCTTCCGCCAGACGGCGCCGCTGCTCGTTCAGGGCGCTGTAGAGGCAGGGATCACCGTCGTGCAGGCGGACCACCCGCCTGCCGCTGCGGGCGCGCTGGATCATCAGTTCGCAGATCTCCTCGAGTGTGAGCCCGGAGGTGGCGATCCGCTCACAGCTCTCATCGGTGAGGGAGGCGATCTCCGGCGCCACGAGTGAATCGGTCCAGAGCAGCACCTCCGCCGCTCGCAGGCGATCGGCGGCTCTGAGGGTGATCAGGTCCACGGCTCCCGGGCCGGCACCGACGATGCTGACGATCGGGCCGGGCTGGGGATCTGCTGGTGTCTGTGCGCTCAACGGCTTGTTTCGGGGGGGGGCGCGCTGCTTCGGGGGGCCTGCCTGAGGAGCCACCACAGGCCCAGACCGCCGACCAGCATCAACAGGATGCTCATCAGCTGGGCCATGCGCAGCCCTCCCTCACAGGAGGGAGGCAATCCGATCAGGCAGAGCGGATCGATGCGCAGACCCTCGATCCAGAGCCGGCCGAGGCTGTAGCTGATCAGGTAGGTGCAGGTCAGCGCGCCATCCGGCAGACGGATCCGACCCTGACGGCCCTGCTGGAACAGGACCAGCAGCAGGCCGAAGACCAGCAGGTTCCAGAGCGACTCGTAGAGAAAGGTGGGATGGAAATGGCGTTCACCCGGGAAGCCGGCGGCGATGGCCTGGTTGGCGGGGATGGTGAGCCTCCAGGGCAGGTCGGTGGGAAGCCCGAAGGCCTCGGAATTGAAGAAGTTGCCCCAGCGGCCGATGGCCTGCCCGAGGGCGACGGATGGGACCAGCACATCCATCACCGAGATGAAGGACAGCCGGTTCCAGCGGCAGAACAGCCAGACGGAGAGGGTTCCGGCGATCAGGGCGCCATGGATTGCGATGCCGCCTTTCCAGATGGCGAGGGCCTCCAGCCACTGCCCCTGGTAGCTGCGCCATTCGAAGGCCACGTAGTAGAGCCGGGCCCCCACCACGGCCGAGAGAACCAGGATCGGCAGCAGATCGGTGATCAGGCCCGGATCGATCCCGCGCCGCCTGGCCAGACGGGTGGAGACGACGAGCCCCAGCAGCACGGCCAGGGCGATGAGCAGGCCGTACCAGCGGACCGCGATGGGACCGATCTGGAACAGCAGGGGTCCGGGAGAGGTGAACTCGGCGACAACAGCAGGCAGCACTCGTCGGCTGAAGGGAAGGGGGGATGGGCTCAGACGCCTTCGGCGGCCTGCACCTTCTCGACCTGCTTCTTCTTCAGCACCAGCATGATCTGGGCCAGGGCGACAGCGGCGAAGAAGGCCAGCAGACCGTAGATGCGGACAGGGTTCTGGAGGACGATCTCGGTGTCGAGCTGCCCGAAGCCACCCACGTTGGGATCGTCGGTGAGCGGTGCACCGGCCTCCACCGCATCACCGCTGGCCACGATCAGAGCCGGACCGGCGGGAATCGATTCGCTCACCGTGCTCCCATCGGCGGCCTCGATCTTGACCTCGTGGGAACCGGAGGCGTCGTCATCGATGGAGAGGATGGTGCCGGCCACGCTGGCGGTGTAGACGGAGTTGTTGCTGCGCTCACCGGTGGGATAGAGCTGGCCGCGACCACGGTTGCCGCCCACGTGGATGGAGTACTTGCCGAAGTGGATCGAGGGATCGGCGGCCGGATCGGGTGAGAGCAGGGGGAAGACGATCTCCTGGTGCTGATCACCGGGCAGGGGGCCCACCAGAAGGATGTTCGGGTCCTCCTCGCTGTAGGTGGTGTAGTAGACGCCCTCGGTCTCCTCGCGGATCTCGTCCGTCCAGCGATCCTGGGGAGCCAGGCTGAAGCCGTCGGGGAGCATCACCACGGCGCCCACGTTCAGCGGTGAGCGGGTGCCGTCGGCTCCCACCTGCTGGACGGAGGTGTCGTAGGGGATCTTCACCGCTGCGGTGAAGACCGTGTCCGGCATCACGGCCTGGGGCGCTTCCACCTGGGTGAGCTTCTTGGCCAGGTGGCAGTTGGCGCAGACGATCTTGCCTGTGGCCTCACGCGGTGAGTCGTAGTTCTGCTGGGCCCAGAAGGGGTAGGCGAAGCTGGCCTGAGGCCCCAGGAGCAGCAGGGCGGCTGTGATCAGGCTGCCGAGGAGAAGGTTGAGACGGGGACGCATGGGACGGTGCAGCGGGACGGGGAACGGAAGCGGGGCGGGGTGAGGGAGGCGTGTCAGACCCACCAGGGCTTGTCGCCGTCCCTGAAGTCCGTGTCGGTCCACTGGCCGAGGAACACGGTGTCGTTCTCGATCGCCACCGTGGTGAGCGCGAGGGACAGGGGCGCCGGACCGCGGACCACCTTTCCGGCGGCGTCGTACTGGCTGCCGTGACACGGGCAGATGAACTTGTTCGCGCCGCTGTTCCAGGGCACCACGCAGCCCAGGTGGGTGCAGATCGCGTTGATGCCGTAGGAGCCGATGGCGTCGTCGCCCTCGACCAGCAGGTAGGTGGGATCCCCCTTGAGACCCTGCACGAGGCTGCGGTCGCCGGCGGGGTGATCGGTCAGCCAGCCACTGGCGCTGACGGGATTACCCAGCTCGTCCTTGGCGACGGTGCCGCCACCGGAGCCGCCGGCACGGGGGGGGATGAAGTAGTTCACCACCGGGTAGAGCGCTCCGAGGGCGACGCCCGTCACGGAACCGAACGTCAGCAGGTTCATGAACTGCCGACGACCCATCCCTGGGACATCGCTCGAGGAGAGTTGGGTCATGGCTGGCAGGGGGACGGCCGTGTCAGATGGCGGCCATTATGGACGTTAAAGGGGTGTCAAAAAGTGCAACAAAAGCTTGCGCTGACTGGCTTTCGGGCTGCCTGCCTGCTCTTCGTTGGCAGCGTCCCTGGTTCGGTCCATCCCGCGTCCCTGCCCACCTGTCATGACTCGAACCGCCGCTGATCCGCCCCTGGATGGCGATGAGCTGATCGGCACGCTCCGGCGCCGCTGGAAGGCCTCCTATGACCTGCAGCTGGTGCGGCGACGGCGACGGCTGTATCTGCAGGTGATGTGGGGCTACCTCGAGCAGCAGTCGTTCCCCTTGAGTGAATCCGAGTACCGCGTCCACATCCAGCAGGTGGCCGAGGCGCTCAACCGGATGGGTGTGGCCGGCTCCGTGCGCCGCTGGCTCGAGACCAGTCCCGATCGGCCCCGCCTCGGCAAGGCCATGAGCCTGGCGCTCGATGGTGACGGGGCGGGGGATGCCCGCCTCGATGAGTTCCTCGTCTGAACCGTTCGCCGTGCCCGGCCCCTGCGGCGATCAGGAGGCCGGGCGCAGCCGTTCGGTCAGGGCCACCAGCCCGACGCCGGAGAAGAAGAGGGCGGCGATCGCCCCGGTGAGCAGCAGCATCGTCACCGGGTCGGTGGAGGGGGTGAGCACGGCGCCGGCGACGGCGGCCAGCAGCACCACCCAGCGCCAGCTCCGCAGCATGGTGACGGACCCGACCAGGCCGAGCATGCCCAGCAGCCACTGCAGCACCGGCAGCTGGAAGGCCAGTCCCGTGGCCACCATCAGCAGCAGGACGAAATCCATGTACCGCTCGATCGACCAGAGCGGCTCCACCACATCGGCTCCGTAACTCACCAGGAAGCGGAGGGCGGCAGGGATGAGGGCCCACCAGGCGAAGGCCAGACCCGTGAGAAACAGCAGGGCCGATGCGGCCACGGCGGGTGCGACCAGGCGGCGTTCGCTGCGGCTGAGTCCTGGCATCACGAATCCCAGGCCTTCATGGATCACCACGGGCAGCGCCAGGATCAGACCGCTGTAGGCGGCAACCTTGAAGGACACGAACAGGAACTCGCCTGGAGCCAGCTGAAGGAAGTGAATCCCCTGAGCGGGCACTTCCAGGAGTCGCACCAGGGGGCGCACCAGGGCCAGGCAGGCTGCGGCCGCCACGGCCACGGCCAGGAGACTGCGCAACAGCCGTCGCCGCAGTTCCTCCAGATGGTCGAGCAGAGGCATCTCCACTTCGGCCGGGAACTCCTCGCGCTCGTCTGGCGCCGGCTCCGGTGGCTTGCGAGCGGCGATCCGGAGGGGAGGCGGAGGTGTGAGTGGCCGCTCGCTCATGACTCAGTGCGGTTCCCAGACCCTAAGGACTCCCGCTGGCTTCGGAAGAGGCCTCCTGCACCACCCCGCACGCCCGTGCCGGATCGGCCCAGATCACCTCGGCGCCCCGGTGCCGCACGGTGCCCGGAGCCGTGCCGGGGATGCGCTGCAGCTGATCGGCGGGCACCATCTGCACCGAGACATGCCGGCTGCCACGGGCGCGACTGCAGAACGCCGCCACGTCCGCGGCCAGCTGGATGTCAGCGGGCTGGGCGGCCGATTCCGAACTCTTCAGCACCACATGGCTGCCGGGGCATTCCTGGGCATGAAACCAGAGGTCCCCGCGCCTGGCCTGACGCAGGCTGATCCAGTCGTTCTGTCGGTGATTCCGGCCCACCAGCAGCCTGAGACCGGAGGGGCTCCGCAGCTCGAGCGGCCTGGGCACAGCGCTCGCCGCAGGGCGGGACCGGCGTCGTGAGGCGCGGCCTGCGGCGGCGTCCACCCAGTCGGAGCAGTCCAGGCGCAGTTCCTCCAGCTGCTGGAGGGCCGCCTCCGGCGCGGACGGATCCGTTTCGATGGCCTCGAGATAGGTCTGGCTCGCCTGGATCGACTCCAGCCTCAGGCGGTGGTGCTCGATCCGCGCCGGCACGCTCTCCAGGGAGCGCCGCAGTCTGCGGCTGCGGTGATAAAAAGCCTGCGCCTGATCGAGTTCCTCCCGGCTCGGGTTGGCACGGCAGAGGATTCGATCGGCCTCCTCCCGCAGCGACTGGGCCTCGGTCGCGGCCTCCAGCCGCCGGCGCTGGTCGTTCAGGGCGGCCTGCTCGCGCTCCTCGGCCCTGCTGAGCCATTGGCTGAGCTGCCGTGTGCGCTCCAGCAGGCGGCGCTCCCCCAGCCGGCTGCGGTAGTAGGTCGCCAGGGCGTCATTGATCGGTGCGGACCGGCGTTCTCCCCCGCTCGGTCCGTCCGGTGGGCACCGCCCCCAGCAGCGGTAGCCCCCATCCTCGGTGCCCCGGAACTGGAAGTGCCCGTTCTCCAGGGCGCCCAGCCAGCGCTGCCAGGCCTGCCAGAGCCCGGCCCATTCCGCTTCGGCGACCTCACCGGTCAGCCGCAGCGGCAGGGGTGTGTCCGCCGCGGCATCGCTGCCCGGTGCGCCGGGGTCGCCCGAGGCCTCCTCGGCCAGCTGACGGGCCAGGGCCGGGCTGATGCCGCGATAGGTGTTCCGTAGGGCCTTCCCCAGAGGCTCCGGCACCAGGGTCAGCAGATCGCGCCAGTGCTCGAAGGTCTCATTCGCCATCGGGGGCCGCCCCCGGGGGCGGGCGGCGGTTGGTACGGGTCTCCGGTGGCCAGGGGCCGCAGGCGGGACTGGCGGACGCTCACCTGTCGGGCGAGGGTGATCACACGGCCTCCTTCATCGAGCAGGAGCACGTTGCTGTGGCGCCCCATGAGCTCCACCACGAGGCGGCGCTCGATCACGGCGCCGGGGCGCTGGGCCATGGGCAGCTCCACAACCCGCTCGAAGCCCCGCTGCACCACATCGCAGAGAGCCATGTGGTGGAGGCTGTGCTGAAGCTGGCGGGCCAGGGTGCTGCCGTCGCCGCAACGGGGTGGAGGAGGAATCAGCAGCAGGCGCGGGGCCTCCGCCAGCCAGGAGATCTCCAGCCAGCGCAGCCCGCTGAGGGTGCGCAGGGCCAGCTGCAGGGTGTGGGGGTCGGGCTGCTGCGCCTTCTCGAAGCGACTGGGCACCAGCGCAGGCCGCAATTCACTCAGAACGGCCCTGAGGCTGGTGAGGTCCATGGCCTGCAGTGGGCGAACCGCGGCAGCGCCGCGGGGGTCCCGGCCGGCACCCTGCCTACGCTGCGGGCCGTCCGTGCCTTCAGCGCCCATGCCCAGCCGGTCCCGGCCTGTTTCCCCCGCCCGGCTCACGGTGCTGGCGGGGCCCAGTGGTGTGGGCAAGGGCACGCTGATCGGCAGGCTGCTCAGGCGCCATCCTGAACTGTGGCTCTCTGTCTCAGCCACCACGCGCCCTCCCCGCGCCGGTGAGGAGGAGGGGGTCCACTACCGCTTCATGACCCGGGAGCAGTTCATGGAGCAGGCCGGTGGCGACGGTCTGCTCGAGTGGGCTGAGTTCGCCGGCAACTGCTACGGCACCCCGAGGGCTCCGGTTGAGCAGCACCTCCGCGATGGGCATCCGGTGCTGCTCGAGATCGAACTGGAGGGGGCACGACAGGTGCGCCGCAGTTTTCCAGCGGCCCGGCAGATCTTCATCGCACCCCCATCCCTGGAGGAGCTGGAGCGCCGGATCCGCCTGCGGGGCACCGAAGCGGAGGACGCCATTCAGCGCCGCCTCAGGCGGGCGGCGGTGGAGCTGGAGGCCACCGCGGAATTCGACGCGGTGGTGATCAACGACGATCTTGACGCCGCGCTGGATGTGCTGGAGCGCCATCTGCAGCTCAACACCCAAACCAATGACCCCACGGAGGATTCCGCGGGGTCGATGAGGGGGTGAATGGTCCTCAGAGACGATCCAGAACCTCAGATGGCGATGGCCCTCAAGATGGACCTCAAAGGGGATGGAACAGGAGGTCGGGAACGAAGCGGTTGAACTCGATCATGATTCCTGCCGTGAGCGTGAACCAGATGGCAGCAAAGACCGGAGCCGTGGTGAGAAACTTCTTCATCGAATGGATCGATAGGGAGTGGATGGAAAACGGAATAGCGCGTCACGGCGTCAACGCCGTGAATGAGTCATTTCGTCTCAGCGCGGCGAAACGGTGATTTTGTTGTCGGCTTCCAGAAGCTTGCCGCTGGTGAATTCGCTGAATGCGGCGATCGGCCAGGTGGCGGAGGCCAGGACGCTCTTGAAGGCGATCCCCAGGTCGATCTGAATCTCCTGCATGGCGGCGTTCTTGGAGCCACGCACCGCCATCACGTAGGCGCGTCCCGCCCAGCCGATGCATCCGGCGATGTAGAGGAACATGATGCCGGGAATCACGAAGTCGCCGGCGTGGCTCCAGCGGCCATCGACGATCAGGCGCGGCAGGCCGTCATCACCGCAGACGGCCTGGCTGTACAGCTCGAAGCGTGCCTTCGCCTGTGGCGTGGAGGCCTCACTGGCCCGGGCCTGGAAACGGGGGCTTTCGGAGCAGGGAGTGAGGCCGGCCACATCCGCTCTGGCCATCGGGGCGATGCCGAGAATCAGGAAGGCGGACAGGACAAGGGCGAAGAGACGTCGCATCGGGTCCGAATGTCTGGTGGGACTGTTGGGAAGGGTGTGACGCAGTTGGCGTGCAGCCGGGCAGGATGTCACCCGCGAACAGTAGGGGTGAGCTGGTGAACGGATGACCACAGTTCTGGCCCTCGAAACAAGTTGTGACGAGTCCGCTGCCGCCCTTGTCGAGCGCGATCCACAGGGACGCATCGCGGTGCTGGCCCATGCCGTGGCCAGCCAGGTGGAGGAACACGCGCGCTGGGGTGGTGTGGTGCCGGAACTGGCCTCACGCCGCCATGTGGAGGCCCTGCCGGTTCTGCTGGAGCGGATCGATGCGGCCGCTGCACTGAGGGCCGGCCGGGTGCAGGCCGTTGCCGCCACGGTGGCGCCGGGGCTGTCCGGAGCACTGCTGGTGGGGTCGGTCACCGGCCGCACCCTGGCACGCCTGTATGGACTCCCCTTCCTGGGCATGCACCACCTGGAGGGGCACCTGTGCAGCGTCCGGCTCGGCGAGCGAACCCCGTCCCTGCCGCACCTGGTGCTTCTGGTCAGTGGTGGCCACACCGAGCTGATCCGGGTCGACGGGCCGGGGCGCTTCGAGCGACTCGGCCGGAGCCACGACGATGCCGCCGGCGAGGCCTTCGACAAGGTCGCCCGGCTCCTGGGTCTCGGCTATCCCGGTGGCCCCGCGATTCAGGCCGCCGCGGAACTCGGCGATCCCGCTCGCTTTCGTCTGCCGCGCGGCCGCGTGTCGCGGCCGGAGGGCGGCCACTATCCCTACGACTTCAGCTTCAGCGGACTGAAGACCGCCATGGTCCGCCTGGTGCAACAGCTGCGTGAAGAGAGCGCCGCCGCCGGTGAGGCCGCCCTGCCGGTGGCCGATCTGGCGGCCAGCTTCGAGCAGGTGGTGGCGGACGTGCTCGTCGAGCGCGCCTGCCGCTGTGCCCGCGACCACAACCTGTACTCCCTGGTGCTGGTGGGCGGGGTGGCCGCCAATCGCCGGCTGCGGGCGCTTCTGCAGAGCCGCGCGGCCGCCCAGGACCTCGATGTGCACGCTGCCCCCCTGGCCTACTGCACCGACAACGCGGCCATGATCGGTGTCGCTGCACTGGATCGGCTGAGCGGACACCCGTCCGGCTCGGCGCTCGAGCTCGGGGTTTCGGCCCGCCTGCCCCTGGATCGGGCCGAATCGCTCTACGCGGAGCCGCCTCCCTTCTGACGCCGAGGCTGCGTCACCCCTGGCGATCGGTTCCATGTGACAGGCCGGGGGACGGCTGCCGTCGGGCCGCGCATTCTGACTATGGTCGTGAGGCTCTTTGGTCCAACCCCCGATGTCAGGACCGACCACCACCGATCAGACCGTCGCCGGGCAGTCATCCGTTCAGGATGACGTGGAGCTCATCCCGGTGGAGCGCGAGGAACTCAACGCCTGGCGACGCGGCTTCACCCCTCAGGCCGAGATCTGGAACGGGCGCATGGCCATGCTCGGCCTCACCGCAGGCCTGCTGATGGTGGTGCTGATCAATGTGATCCGCTCACTGCCGTCCGCGTAGGGCCTGAGCCAGTTCATTCGGCTTGAGGCTCGCCTCCAGGGCCTTCTCAGGCTCGACTTTGCCGGTCTCCACCAGTTCAGCGAGCACCTGGTTCGCCGTGCACATCCCTTCGAAGCGGCTGCGCTGCATGATCTCCTCGACGGAGTCCAGTTCACCCCGCTGGATGTAATCTTTGCAGGCATCACTGTTCACCAGGATGTCGTGATAAGCAGCACGTTTCCCATCCGTGGTGCGGATCAGTCCCTGGGCGATCACACCGAGCAGTGATTCCGAGAGAGAGCGGCGCACGCTGTCCTGTTGCTCCGGCTCATACATGCCCAGAACCCGCTCCACCGTCTTGACGGCGGAATTGGTGTGAAGGGTGCCGAAGACGAGGTGACCGGTCTGGGAGGCTTCCAGGGCTGTGCCCAGGGTTTCCTGATCCCTGATTTCACCGATCAGAATCACATCCGGGTCCTCCCTCAGGGAGGCCTTGAGCGCGTTGTGGAATTTGTGCGTGTGCATCCCGACCTCGCGGTGTCGCACGAGTGAGCGACGGCTGGAATGCACGAATTCCACCGGATCCTCGATCGTGAGAATGTGCCGGGATTGATTGCGATTGATCCAGTCGATCATCGCCGCCAATGTTGTGCTTTTGCCGCTGCCGGTGGGACCGGTGATCAGCACCAGCCCCTTGGGCCGGGAGGCCAGTTCGCGAAGCACCTCGGGAAGATTGAGCTGCTCCATCGTCAGGATCTCCTTCGGGATCAGACGCAGCACCATCGCCGGCCCGAGCAGGGAGTCCATCAGATTGATCCTGACCCGCACGAAGGGAAAGGCATAGGACCCGTCGAAGTCCTTGTTTCTCAGGAAGCTGTCGATCTTCTCCGGTGGCAGGACCTCCTTCATCCAGTCCACGAAGGTGGCGTCGTCCGTGACCGGCCAGTCGGTCGGAATGATCTCACCCCGCTCGCGGTAGCGCGGCACCTCACCCACGCCCAGGTGCACATCGGAGTAGCCCTTCTCGTCGGCGATACGCACCAGATCCTGCAGGCTGGGACCGTCGTCCCTCCGGGCGGTCTGCGGGGCGGCACCCGGAGCGGCCGGTCGGGGCGCTGCGTCGGTTGCCGGGGGGGGACCGGAGGTCTGGGCAGCCCCTGCGGCGGCGCCTGGGCTGGAGGCTGGCCGGGTCTTGCTCCACCGGGGAAGAAGGTTGGGGGGAAGACCGGCTTCGTCATGGGCAGGTGGCGCGCAGAGGGGCCATCGCGATGTTTCAGTATGGTGCCGGCCTCCTGCCGGCGCCGCCAATTCCCTCAGCTCGCAACCTTCCTGCGGGCGCGGCTGAGCACCGCTGCGGCACGCGGGGAGTCACTCCAGGCGCTGCTTAGGATCGCGCTCGACATCACGGAGCAGGCCAGAAGGTGAGCAGGGTCTCCATCGTTCTGGGCACGCGGCCGGAGGCGATCAAGCTCGCACCGGTGATCCTGGCCTTCCGGGGATGCGATGCCCTTGAGACCCGTGTGGTGCTCACCGGCCAGCACCGCGAAATGGTCAGTCAGGTCATGACGCTCTTCGGGCTGGAGGCCGATCACGATCTGGCGCTGATGGCACCGCGCCAGACCCTCACCCATGTCACCTGCGCCGCACTGCAGGGCCTGCGGGAGGAGTTCCAGGCCCACCCGCCCGATCTGGTCCTCGTCCAGGGGGACACCACCACCGCCTTCGCTGCCGCTCTGGCCGCCTTCTACGAGCAGATCCCCGTCGGACACGTGGAGGCGGGGCTGCGGACCGATGACCTGCTCGACCCCTTCCCGGAGGAGGCCAATCGCCGGCTGATCTCCCAGATCAGTCGGCTCCACTTCGCTCCGACCCCCCGTGCCGCGCAGAACCTGGGTGCCTCGGGCGTGGTGGGGCGCATCCTGACCACCGGTAACACGGTGATCGATGCCCTGCTGCTGATGGCGCGCCAGGCGCCCCGGTGCGATGTTCCCGGTCTCGACTGGGAGCGCCAGCGGGTGCTGCTGGTCACGGTGCACCGGCGTGAGAACTGGGGCGAACGGCTCCGCACCATTGCGGCCGGCCTCCTCAGGGTGCTGGACAGTCATCCCGACACCGCGCTGCTGTTGCCGCTGCATCGCAATCCAGTCGTGCGCGAGCCGCTCACGGACCTGCTGGGCTCCCATCCACGCGCCTTCCTCTGCGAACCGCTGGACTACGACCGCCTGGTGGCGGCCATGCGCGGCTGCTGCCTGCTGCTCACCGATTCCGGTGGGCTGCAGGAGGAGGCCCCCGCGCTGGGCAAACCCGTTCTGGTGCTCCGCCGGACCACCGAACGACCGGAGGCGATCGATGCGGGAACCGCGCGTCTGGTGGGTACCGACGCCGAGGCCATCGCCGCCGAGGCCGCCCGCCTGCTGGATGATCCGCAGGCCTATGCCGAGATGGCACAGGCCCGCAATCCGTTCGGTGATGGGACGGCGAGCAGCCGCATCCTCACCGCCGCCCTGGAGCATCTGGAGCGGCAGGAGCCCGCACAGCCCGGCTGATCAGTCGTCCCCGTCCCGCACCCAGGGCGGGCGATCGATGAAGATCCGGCTGCCGGGCTCCAGGCCGGAGAGGATCGAGGTCATGGCGCCGCTGCTTGGCCCCAGATCCACCGGCTGGAAGCGCGGCTCGTCGTTCCCGTCCACCACGAGGACGCCGGGGGTGCCCTCCTCGGTGACCACGGCGACGGTGGGCACCAGGGTGCGGGCTGGCAGGTCACCGGTGCTGAAGTCGATGTCGGCTGTCATGCCGATGCGCAGGTCGGGAGCCGGGCCGACCAGCCGCAGGGTCACCTCGAAGGATGTGACGTTGTTGGTTTTGATCGCCCGTGGAGCGATCCGATGGACCCGTGCCGGGAACCGCTGATCCGGGAAGGAATCCACCCGAACCGAGGCGTCCTGGCCGACGGCGAGCCGACCGATGTCGCTCTCGGGAACCTGGGCCACCACCTCGAGGCCCTGCGCCAGCTCCACGATCGAGGAGCTGGTGGCTCCGGCGGTGGCCGAGGCGGTGGTGGTGGGCGTCACGAAGGCGCCCGGGTCGGCGTAGCGGGCGGTGACCACGCCGTCGAACGGCGCCCGGATCACCAGTTCGCCTGCCTCGATCCGGCGTTGGTCGAGTCGCTCCTGCGCGGCTCTGTAGGCGTCCTCGCTGGTGAGGGAGCGGGTGCGGAAGGCGCTGAAGCTGTCGACGCTGATGGCCCCCTGGTCCAGCAGCCGCCGCCGACGGGCCAGTTCGCTGGCGCTGCTGTCGGCCTCGGCGCGGGCCTGACGAACCAGGGCCTGGGCCTCCTGGATGCGATCGCGCAGATCGCCGTCGTCCATGCGTCCGATCACCTGGCCGCGCCGGACCGTGTCCCCTTCCTCCACCGTCACCGAATCGAGCCGGCCGGCCCGTTTCGGGCTCACGTTCACCCGCCGGATCGCCTCCAGTTCGCCACTGGCCGTGACCACACCCGGCAACACGCCGCGCTCGGCCGTGGTGACGTATGGGGTGAGATCGCGGTCCCGACCGCGCTGGCGGAAGCGCCAGAGCCCGCCAGCGAGGATGGCGAGGACCAGCACCCCGGCCAGGAGAAGGCGCCAGGGCCGCTTTGGCCGGCCGCTCGGCAGTGGCGGCAGGCGTGTCATGTCGGGCTCACTCACAGGCCGGATCGGGTGTGGCGGGCTCACGGGGGAGGAAATGGCGGGCGCGTCGACGCCACACCAGTCTTTCGTGCGCCGGTGCAGACTGCGCGGGCCCTAGTCGATCGTCGCGTGCTGAGTGCAGGAATTGTGGGTCTGCCCAATGTGGGCAAGTCGACCCTTTTCAACGCACTGGTCGCCAATGCCCAGGCCCAGGCGGCCAACTTTCCCTTCTGCACGATCGAACCCAACACCGGTGTGGTTGCCGTGCCGGATGAGCGTCTCGAGCCGCTGGCCGGTCTGAGTCAGTCGCGCGAGATCATCCCGACGCGCATGGAATTCGTCGACATCGCCGGTCTGGTGAAAGGCGCGAGCCAGGGTGAGGGTCTCGGCAATCAGTTCCTGGCCAACATCCGTCAGGTGGATGCCATCGTTCACGTTGTGCGCTGCTTCGAGGACGACGACGTCATCCACGTCTCCGGCAGCGTCGATCCGCTCCGGGATGTGGAGGTGATTCATCTCGAGCTGGCCCTGGCCGATCTGGCGCAGGTGGAACGCCGGCGCGAGCGGTTGCGCAAGCAGCTGCGCACCAGTGCGGCCGCCCGTCAGGAGGACGAGGCTCTGGCCCGTGTGCAGGAGGCTCTCACCCGGGGGGACGGTGCCCGCACGGTGACGCTGGCCGACGAGGAGGCCGAGATGCTGCGGCCACTGGGGCTGCTCACCGCCAAGCCGATCATCTACGCCGCCAATGTGAGCGAGACCGACCTGGCGGAGGGCAACGCCCTCGTGGCGGCTCTCGCGGTTCAGGCCGCTGCCGACGGCGCTGAGGTGGTGCGCGTCTCCGCCCAGGTGGAGGCGGAACTGGTCGACCTCGGAGAGGATGAACGCAGCGCCTATCTGGAGGATCTGGGTGTGAGTGAAGGAGGCCTCAGAACCCTGATCCGAGCCAGCTACCGCCTGCTCGGCCTGCGCACCTATTTCACAACCGGCGAGAAGGAGACCCGGGCCTGGACCTTCCACGCCGGGATGACGGCCCCCCAGGCGGCCGGTGTGATTCACACCGACTTCGAACGGGGATTCATCCGCGCCCAGACCATCGCCTGGGACCGGCTGCTGGAGGCGGGGTCCCTTGCCGAGGCCCGTCAGCGGGGCTGGCTCCGCAGTGAGGGAAAGGAGTACGAGGTGATGGAGGGAGACGTGATGGAGTTCCTCTTCAACGTCTGATCCGGCGCTGGGTACCGGTGGGGTGCACGCGCTGGGAGCCGTGCTTAGGTTTGAAATGAGGCTGTGCGGGGCTCCCGACCGATGACGTCTGATCCCACAGGCTCCTCCGCTGGCGGCGCCGGGTCGTCACGACCGGCCACCCCCCGAAGCGGGTCCTCCCTCTTCCCGAGGAGCGTTCCCCCCTCCCCTCCCGCCACTCCGGCGGCGCCACGCGGACCGGCCGGCCCACTGCCGGGGTCCCCGTTCGGCCTGGGCGGGCTGCCGGAGCGTCGCGGCGACCGCCGGCAGGATCGCCGCAGTGACCGCCGTGAGGACCGGCGCGGCGACCGCCGCTCGGATCGCCGCGGCGACCGGCGCAGCGACCGCCGCGAGGCGGAACGGCGCGACCCGGATGGATCCGGGCCGCAGGATCCGTCGCTGGAGCGGCGGCTCGAGGAACGGCGCAGCCGTCAGCGCCGCCGCTGGAAGCGCCTTCAGGTGCCGCACATGATGGCGGAGGCCTGGCTGGAGATCGAGGGACACAAGCTCTTCGGCGAGCTGTGGGACATCAGTTCCGGCGGCTGCAGCATCCTGTCGGACAAGGCGGTCCCGATCGAACGTGGCGCCACGGGCTGCATCACCATCTGCGACACCACCACCGCCGCCACCTTCAGCGTGGGGGTCACCCTGCGATGGAAAGCCGTGGTGGAGGAGGTGTCCTTCGTTTACGGCTTCATGTTCGATGCGCCCCAGAACCTGTCCCAGACCCCCCTGGCGGTGTTGACCCGGGAGCACTGGGCGGACGACTGACGCTTTGAGCCTCCAGGCGGTACAGCACCCGCTCCCGTGATTCCTCGCCCTCCTTCTCCGTGAGGGCGGCAATCAGGAGCGTCCTCTGGCGTCGGTCCAGCAGGCCCACCAATGGCAGGCAGCCGGTGCAGGCCAGAGCCATGAGCGACCAGACCGCCACACCATGGCCCTGGCTGTCGAGCAGCCAGCCGGCCAGCAGCGGCGCGGTGAGGGCGCTGAGGGCGAAGCACTGGGAGAACAGGGCCATGGCCAGGCCCTGGTGCCGCGGCGGCGTGAGCTGAACCACCGCTTCGGTGGCCACCGGCAGGAAGCTGGCCTGGCCAAGGGCGATGGGCAGCTGGGCGGCCAGCACGAGAGCCGCACCGGAGCGCCACAGCGGTGAAAGGGCCAACAGGGCGGACCCGACGCAGAAGCTGAGCTGGCTGATGGCGAGGCCCCGGGCCACCGATCGTCTGGCCAGCCACCGCCCAACCGGCCACTGCAGCACCACCAGCAGGCTGAGCTGAACCCCGATGAGAAGGGCGCCGATCTGCTGAGGCAGGGCAGGCCGCTGCAGGCCCCCCCTCACCAGATCCAGCGGCAGTGCACTCTGCATCAGGGTCGGCATGGCGGTGGCCACGACGCTGATCAGCAGCAGAGGGATCAGGTCGGGCAGCCAGCTCCACTCCCGTCGCTGCGAGCGTTGGCGGCCCGGGCTGCCGCCGGCCGGCAGGGGCCGGCGGACCAGCAGAACCACCATCAGGGTCAGGCAGAGCAGATCCACGCCGTAGATCCCACGCAGCTGCTCCCCCCGCGCCAGCAGAGCTCCGGTGAGCGTGCCCGCGGCGATACCGAGGGCGTCGGCGCTGCGCACCAGCGCGAAGGCGCGGCTGGAGCCGGAGGGCCCGCTGCAGAGTGGTACCGCCAGTTCGATTGCCGGCCAGTACAGGCCCATGGCCAGCCCGAGCAGGAGCTGTCCCAGCAGGAACGGCCCGAGGCTGTGCGCCCCCCAGAGCAGTGCGTCGGCAGCCATGGCGAGCCCGGCGGCGGCGATCACCGGACGACTGCAGGGCACCCCGCGATCCAGCACCACGCCGCTGGCGAACCGTCCCAGAGTTCCCGCCAGGGCGGCGGCGGCCAGGCCGCCGCCCACTTCCGTGGCCTGGAAGGCGGCCTGGTGGAACACCAGGGGTGTGAGATAGACCACGCCACCGGCCCCGAAGGAGCCCACCAGGCGCACCAGCGCCAGCTCGCGCAGAGCTGCGGGAAACTGGAGCAGCCATCGCACTGCTGCGGATCCCGGTGAGACGTGGGCGATCACGACGACGCCTGAGCGGGATCAGCGCCACGGCCGCGCTGATCCTGGCCCTGCCCCATGCGTGCGCTCCGCCGGTGTGGGGCGCGGAGGAGGTGCTCGTGGAGCTCGACGGGATGGTGCTCCCCCTGCCGCTGGCGGAGCTGGAGCGTCTCGCTCCCGAGGCTCCGGGGGCAGCCCTCAGTGCACCGATGGCGCCCCGGTCCGAGATGGAGGCCTGGCTGGCCCTGCTCGATGGCCGGAGCCGGGCGGACGTGCTGCATCTGCTGAGGGCGCCGTTGCTGAAGGATCGCAGCCTGGCGCAGCAGATGCTGCGCAGTTGGGCCGGGCAGCAGGTGATCGAGCAGCTGGGGGACATGATCGAGGTCGATGACCGCCCCGGCGGCGCCGCGGTGGTCCAGACCCTGCAGGATCTGCTGGAGCGCCAGCCCCAGGTCACCGCCCTCGACCTGCTGCGGGAGCTTCCCTCGGACCGGGTGCGGATCGATGTGGACGCGATCCTCTCCCTCGCCCGCCGCTGGCGTCGGGAGCTGAAGCGGCAGGAGGCCCTCATCACCCAGCTGCGGAGGCTTCCCCTGGCCGGTGCCCCGCCACGGTCCGATCGCCCGGAACCGACGGGACCGGCCGGCTCGCCCTCTGCCGGTCCTCGTGCGGTTGAGCTGGCCGTCTCCCATCGCCGCCAGCCCCTGCCCCTGGAGATCTGGCCGGCCAGTGGGGGGGCGCCCCGGCGGCAGTGGGTGCTCCTGATGCCGGGACTCGGCAGCCGGCCCGACCACTTCCGCTGGCTCAGCGGCTCCCTGGCTTCCAGGGGCTGGCCGGTGGTGGTGCTGCAGCACCCCGGCAGCGACGACCTGGCGGTTCGGCAGATGCTGCTGGGTGAGCGACCGCCCCCCGGCGCCGAGGTGCTCCCCACCCGGCTGGCGGACCTGCAGGCGGTCCTGGCGGCCGGTACCGATGGCCGGCTCGCCCTGCCCGAGGGGGATCTGGTGCTGATGGGTCATTCCCTCGGGGCCCTCACCGCGTTCCTTGCCGCCGGCCTCGAGCCGGAGCCGGGCCTGCCCCGGCGCTGCGAGCGCGCCCTGGAGGATCTGCCCCTCACCAATCTGTCGAGCCTGCTTCAGTGCGAGCTGGATCAGGTGGATCTGCCGCTGGTCCAGCCGCCGCCCCGCCTGGCGGCCATTGTGGCCTTCAACAGCTTCGGCAGCCTGCTCTGGCCGCGCGGCGGGCTGGCCCCACTGCCGGTTCCGGTGCTGCTCTCCGGCGGAACCCTCGACCTGATCACCCCTCCCCTGCGCGAGCAGCTGGCGCTGCTGGCCCCGATGCACAGCCGCCGCAGCCGGGCGGTGCTGGTGGAGGGCGGCAGTCATTTCTCGGTGATCCGGGTGGAGGGCGACGGGGACGGTGCCGACCTGTTCCAGCTGGGCGAGGAGCTGGTGGGGGTGGCGCCGCTGGCGGTGCAGCGTGCCCTGCTCAGCTTCACCGTCGACTTCCTCGAGGTGCTGCCGGCCGCCCCGTCACCCGGGGGCGGCGCCTCGGGGCCGGCCCCGGAAGGCCGTGGCCTGAGGCCCCAGCGGTACCGGGATCCCACCGTGCTGGCCCATGTCCTCGGTCCCGCGGAGGCCCGGCGCGTGCGCCGATCGCTGCGCTGACCCCCCGCCGGCGCGAGCCGGGCCCCTCAGAAGCGGATGCGTGGATCGAGCAGGGCCACCAGGATGTCGACGAGCACGCCCACCAGCACCACCAGGGCCGCCACCGTCACGACGATCCCCTGCACCACGGGATAGTCCCGCTGGGCGATCGCCTCCTGCAGCCGGAAGGCCAGGCCAGGCCAGGAGAAGGTCACCTCGATCAGCAGGGCACCCCCGATCAGAGAGGCCACCGTGATCCCGGTGATGGTCAGCACGGGCAGCAGCGCATTGGGGAGGGCATGGCGCAGCACCACACGGCGCTCCGGAAGGCCGCGGCTGCGGGCCGCTTCCACGTAGTCGGACTGGAGGGCACGCCGCAGGTTGAGCCGCAGGGCGTTGGTGAACACGCCGCTCAGCAGCAGACCCAGGGTGCAGGCCGGCAGCGCCAGATGCCGCAGGCTGGCGACCAGCAGGGGTCGATCAGCGCTGACCAGGGCATCGAGCACGTAGAAGCCGCTGCCATCCGGTGGTGGCAGCGATGGCGGCAGGCGGCCGCCCACCGGCAACCAGCGCAGCCAGACCGCGAAGACCAGTTGAATCACCATCGCCGCCCAGAAGGGGGGCAGGGCGTAGGTGCCGATGCCGTAGAGGCGTCCGGCCAGATCGAGGCGCCCTTCCGGTCGCGCGATGCCGCTGAAGCCCACCGCCAGACCCAGCAGGGCGGCCAGCACCAGGGCGGTCAGCCCCAGTTCCAGGCTCGCGGGCAGGCTGCGACGAATCACCTCGATCACCTCCTCGCCGCTCGTGAGCGAGGTGCCCAGCTGGCCGCGCAGCAACTGCAGCAGAAAGCCGGTGTACTGGGCCGGCAGCGGTCGGTCGAGCCCGAGCTGGCCCCGCAGGGCCGCACGGGCCTCCTCGGTGGCGCGAGTGCCGAGCAGGGCATCGATCGGATCGCCCGGGGCCACCCGCAGCAGCAGGAACACCAGGGTGGCGATCAGCCACAGCATCACCGGCACCAGCAGCACACGCCCGGCCAGGTAGCGCCCCAGTTCCGCGTGGCGACTCATCGGCCCTCGGTGCTGAGCCTGGCCAGGCGGAGCAGGCCGGTGCCGTCGAACTGGAGCCCGCCGACGCGGGGCTGTCCCCAGACCCGGATCGCTTCCAGCCAGATCGGGATCACCGGCACGCCGCCGGCGGCCTCCCGCTGGATGTCCTCGAGCACTCGCGTGCGTGCCTCACCCCGGATCTCCTGGCTGCGCACCAGTTGCTCCTGAAGCCCCGGACGGGTCCAGAAGCTGCCGCCCGAGGCGCTCTCACCGGCCAGGCAGCGCTCGCCCTCCGACTCCCGGCAGCTGAGCAGTGGGCTGAGGTAGCTGTCCGCGTCGGGAAAATCGGGTTTCCAGTCGAGCATGATCATCGGAAAGGCCCCGTCCCCCAGCTGGCGGTAGGCGGTGGTGGATTCCACGCCGCTGGTTTCGAGGTTGATGCAGTCGCCCAGGTCGCGCGCGATCTGGGCCTGCCAGGTGAGGGCGAACAGGCGGTCGTTGGCGCTGTTGGAGCGGAAGGTGAGGGGCAACTGCAGGCGCTCCCCTTGGCAGTAGCCGCTCTGCCGGAGCAGCCGGCGCGCCTGCTCCGGGTCGTAGGCCGGCCAGGCACCGGCCAGTGAGCCGCCGATCGATGGCGGCACCACGCTGCGCCAGGGTCGGTTCAGCCCGTGGCTGACGCGGGCGTTCACCGGCCTGCGGGCAACGCTGAGCGCCAGGGCACGGCGCAGCTCCGGCCGGTCGAGGGGGGGCTGGTCCGTGCGCAGAGCCAGATAGGTGATGCCCAGGGCCGGACCCACCGCCTCCTTCAGTCCTCCCTGTCCGGCCCGTTGATGGAGGGCCCGCTGCTGGTCGCTTTCCAGGGAGGAGGAGAGCAGCACGTCCACCTCGTCGCTGAGGAGGGCGCCGAAGAGAGCCGTGGAGTTGCTGAAGCTGATCAGGTCCAGGCCGCGGTTCGCCGGTGGCGGTCCGGGATAGTCCTGCCAGGGCTCCAACCGCTGACGCTGGGGGTCGAAGGCGGCCAGTCGGTAGGGGCCGGTGCCCACGAAGCGGGTGTTCAGGGGGCGATCGGCATGATCGCGGTAGGCCGTGGGCGAGACCGGCGTGAGCAGGGTGCTGCTCAGCAGCTCCGGCAGTGGGGAATAGGGGGCCTTGAGCGTGAGCCGCATCTCCAGCGGTGCGATGACCTCCAGTGCCGCCACCCGATCGCGCAGCAGGTAGCTCAGGCGTCCGATCGCCATGAACCGCTCGAGGCTGAACACGAGCGCGGCCGCATCCAGTGGAGTGCCGTCGTGGAAGCGCAGCCCCTCACGCAGCCGCACGGTCGCCTGCAGGCCATCGGCGCTCAGCCGTGGCGCCGCCGCTGCGAGCACCGGAGTGAGGGTGCCGTCCGGCCCGAGCCGGTAGAGGGGATCGCCGAGAGCGGCCAGCAGCTGGATCGCACCGAGGCTCACGGCCTGCACCGGATCCACCGAATCGACCCGGGCCTTGCGGGCCACCACGATCCGGTTGAGATCACGAGGGGTGGCGCATCCGAGCAGGCTGCCGGACAGAGCGAGGGCCAGCGTCAGCCCCAGGGCCGGGCAGCGCTGGCGGGGTGCCGCGGCTCCGATCACAGGGTGCGCAGACAGGCAGCGACGGCGTCGATGGCGCCGTGGGAGCGGATCGCCGCCATCGCCTCCTGGAAGCGCGCTTCGCTCACCTCGTGGGTGATCACCACGATTTCGGCGGCCGCGCCCTGGGCCTCCAGCTGCACGATCGACTGGATCGAGACGCCGCGATCACCGAAACAGCGGCCGATCGTGCCGATCACGCCGGGCTCATCCCGCGTCTTCAGGCGCACGTAGTTGCGATGGCGGCTGCGGCTGGGGTCGGCCAGCACGCAGCGACGCCAGCTGCCGGCGGCCAGCAGGGGATCGAGGCTGCGGCCCTCGCTCTGCACCTGGCGAATCCCGGCGATGTTGAGGATGTCGGCCACCACGGCCGATGCCGTGGGCCCGGCCCCGGCGCCGGGGCCATAGAACATGACCTGACCGATGGGATCCCCCTCCACCAGGATCGCGTTGTTCACCCCGTTCACACCCGCCAGCGGGTGATCCAGCGGCACCAGGGTGGGGTGCACCTGGATGTCGAGCGGCCGGGCTCCCTGCGGATCGTCCTCGGCCTCCTCCAGGGCCTGGGCGGTGGCCAGCAGCTTCACCGCGTATCCCAGCCGTCGGGCGTAACCGACATCGCGCCCGTCCAGGCGGCTGATGCCTTCGGTGGGGATCGCCAGGCGATCCACCGGGCCGCCGAAGGCCAGCCCGGCCAGGATCGCGATCTTGTCGGCGGCGTCATGGCCGTCCACATCCGCCGCCGGGTCCGCCTCCGCATAGCCCAGCTCCTGGGCCTGGGCCAGCACCTCGGCGTAGCCGGCACCCTCGCCGGCCATGCGGGTGAGGATGTAGTTGGTGGTGCCGTTGATGATGCCGCTCACCCGGCGGATGCGGTTGCCTCCCAGGGACTGCTTGAGCGGCTCGATGATCGGGATGCCGCCACCCACGGCGGCTTCGATCAGCACGTAGACCCCGGCCTCGGCGGCGGCGGCGGCGATCTCCTCACCATGGCGCGCGATCACGGCCTTGTTGGCGGTGACCACCGATTTGCCGGCGGCGATCGCCCGCAGGATCAGGGTGCGGGCCGGCTCCAGACCGCCGATCAGTTCCACCACGATCTCCACTCCGGGATCGTCCACCACCTGTTCCGGCGAGGTGGTGAGCACCCCGGCCGGCACAGCCACCGAGCGGGGGCGGGAGGGATCCCGCACCGCCACCCGTTTCAGGCTGAGGGCCTGCACCAGTGGATGCCGCCCGCTCGCCTCCTGAATGATCTCGGCGACGCCGCCCCCGACGGTTCCCAGCCCCAGCAGGCCGATGCCGATCCCCATGGTGGAAGCGCGTGACGCCCGATCCTAGAAATCCGCTGGGCTGGGGTCTGCGGCGGCGAGGGCACCGGCCTGGGACTGCATCATCCGGAAGATGTTGAGGAAGCCGTTGGCCCGCGATGGGGTCAGGCTGGCCTGCAGCCCGGTTTCGGCGATGAAGCCGGGGTCCATCTCCGCCACCTGATCCGGCCTGAGCCCGCTGAGACCCTCGATCAGCAGGGCCAGCAATCCCTTGGTGATCTGGGCATCGGACTCGCCCTGCCAGCGGAGCAGGCCCTCCTCCAGATGGCCCACCACATAGACCTGGGACACACAGCCGCGCACCTTGAACACCTCCTGCTTCAGCTCCTCCGGCAGGGGTTCGAGGCGCCGTGCCAGCCAGAGCACGTACTCGTACCGGCGCCTCGGATCACTGGTGTCCCGGAGCCTGGACACCATGCGGTCCAGAGTCGGGCTGGCGGTGCTGGGCATGGGGGTGCGGCGCTGGACCGCTGGTCGGATCTCAGCGGCGCCTGAGGCTAACGACCGCGCCGCTGAGGACGCCACCCAGCAGCAGGGCCAGGCCCGTCGGGGCCGGGGCGGGGCGCCAGGGGGACGGAGCCTGCAGCACGACCTCGTCGGGCCGCGGCCGGGCTTCCCGCACCGGCATCTCCAGGTAGTCGCGATGGCCGGGGCCCCCATCCACCTGGATCTCCCAGGTTCCATCGAGCTGGCTGGGCAGGGTGAAACTGAGGCTGCCGCTGGCATCGGTGCGGCCCACCTCCACCGGCTCGGAGCCATCGGGCGGAAGCAGGCGCACCACGGCATCAGTGGCGGGTTCGCCGGTGGAGAAGCGACTGCTGATCGTCAGGCCATTCTCCTGCTCCGGCCAGTCGTCCTGCAGATCGGCGAGGTGCATCAGCGTCGACTCGATCGCGTGGGATCGGACCGCCGGAGGCGTGACCACAACGCTCAGGGCGACGGCGGCCGCAAGGCCATGCCAGGGGGTGAAACGACCTCCGGGAACCATGGTGTCGAAGACGGAATGGGAAGCATTGAGGCCGATGTCGGGCGGCCGGTCAAGGGCCGCCGGTCGGCGCTCGACCGTCAGGCCCCGGCCGACCAACGGCTCGGCGATGCGGCGCCGGCGTTGACCATGCGGCCGACGGAGGCCACCATCATCGCCAGGGCCGGACTGGAGGCGCCGCGCTGGCTCAGCTCGGAGGCGATCACCTGCTCCGCGGCCGAGCCCCCCATGCTGCGGGCCGAATCGGAGAGGCGCTCCGCCGGGCTGGCGTGATGACCCCAGGACGGGCAGGGCTGAAGCATGCGGGACACAGGCCTGAGGCTCTGGCTGGTTGATCTTTGCAGAGCCCGGTGATCCCGTAACCGAATCAGCAATCCAGCTCAACAGCTTGCAACCATTCCAGTCCGTCCTCACTCAGCCAGCCGTGGAAGGGCACATCCCAGCTCTCCCTGGGCAGCCGCCGGCGGCGGCAGCAGGACGGCAGCACCACCAGGGCGGGAACTCCGCGCCAGGCGGCCCGGGCCCGCAGCCGGTCGTAGTAGCCGCCGCCGTAGCCCAGTCGGTAGCCGCCCTCGTCCACGGCCAGGCCCGGCACCAGCAGCAGGGCCAGTGCATCCGGTGCCAGCGCGGGTTCCGTGCCGGGCGGCGCCGGGATGCCGCAGGCATCCGGAACCAGCGGTCCGCCGGCCCTCCAGGCCCGGTAGCCCAGCTCCCCGGATGCGGTCACGGCCGGCAGGGCGACGCCGCTCAGCCCGCACCGCTCGGTCAGCTGCTCCGGCAGAGCCAGCAGATCCGGCTCCCCCCGCAGAGGCCAGTAGAGCCCGAGGGCACCGCTCCGGCCGAGTCGGGCCAGCAGCGGTGGCAGATGCCGGATCGCGCTGGCCAGGATCGCCCCGGGTTCCGTCTCGAGTGCCTCGCGGCGGGCGGCTTTCAGTTGCCGCCGCAGATCCTCCTTGACCGCGCCCTCGGCCCCGCCGCTCCCGGTCCCGCTCACCGCCGCAGCAGACCGGTGAGGGCCACGGCCAGAGCATCGGCCGCGTCGTCGGGCCGGGGCGGATCCTCCAGCTCCAGATCACGCATCACCGCGGTGAGCACCTGCTGCTTGTCGGCATGGCCATCCCCGGTCAGGGCCTGCTTGATCTGCATGGGGGGGTACTCCAGCGCCGGGATGTGGAACCGGGCCAGGGTCATCATCACGACCCCCCGCGCCTGAACCACGCTGATGGTGGTGCTGGAGCGATAGAAGAAGAACTTCTCGACCGAGGCCTGATCGGGCCGCCAGGCCCGGATCAGGCGGCGCAGGTCGCCGGCGATCTCCACCAGCCGCTCGGCTTCCGGACGTCCCGGATCGGTGCGGAGGATGCCGCAGTCGAGCATCCGGTGCCGGCGGCCGCGCTCCGTTTCGATCAGGCCGTAGCCCACCCGGGCCAGTCCGGGATCGATGCCGAGCATGCGCATGGTGCGGTTGCCCGGCCCGCCTCAGCTCGCCAGGGCCAGCTGGAAGGCCTCCATGTCCTCCGGTTCCGCCTGCTCGAAGACCTTGCAGAAGACCTTCACCACGCGATCGCCCGAATCGATCTGCTCCAGTGGATCCTTGCGCAGACGGTGGCGCAGGCAGCAGGCCACCACACGGGCCACATCGCTCTCCTGCACCTCACTGCGGCCCTCGAGGGCCGCCAGTGCCCGGGCGGCCCGGTTGGTCACGATGTCGCCGCGCAGACCATCCACATCCAGCTCGCCGCACACCGCGGAGATGCGGATCCGCAGGTCGGGATCCAGCTGGACCGATCCCAGCCGCTCGCGGGCCTCCACCACCCGGGCGGCGATGGTGGCCTGCTGCTCCGCCACCTCGCTTGCGAAGCCATCCGGATCGGCATCGAAGCGGGTGCGCTGATCTACCACCTGCACCCGCAGCTCGGGATCGCGCACGGTGCGCACCTCCACGCTCATCCCGAAGCGGTCAAGCAGCTGCGGCCGCAGTTCCCCCTCCTCCGGGTTGCCGGAACCGATCAGCACGAAGCGTGCCGGGTGCCGCACCGACACACCCTCCCGCTCGACCGTGTTCCAGCCGGAGGCGGCTGAATCCAGCAGCACATCGACGAGGTGGTCATCGAGCAGGTTGACCTCGTCCACGTAGAGGAGGCCCCGGTTCGCCTTGGCCAGCAGGCCGGGTTCGAAGGCCCGCACCCCTTCGCTCAGGGCCTTCTCGATGTCGATCGTGCCGCAGAGGCGGTCTTCGGTGGCGCCGAGCGGCAGGTCCACCATCGGCACCTGACGCTGCTCGACGGGCAGGGTCTCGCCGTGGTCGAGGCGCTGGCGCACCTCACTGCTCTGCAGGTCCGGGTCGTCCGGGGCGCTGTTGTAGGGGTCGCCGGCGACCACCTCGATGCCCGGCAGCAGATCGGCCAGGGCTCGGATCGTGGTGGATTTGCCCGTGCCGCGATCGCCCATGATCATCACGCCGCCGATGCGGGGGTCGATCACGTTGAGCAGCAGGGCCAGCTTCATCTCCTCCTGCCCCACGATCGCGGCGAACGGGAAGACCCGGCTCTGACTGCGCTGGCTCACGGGCATGGGCTGGAGATCGCTGGGGATTGTTTCACAGGCAGCAGGCTGAGCACCTGCGGCGGCGTGGCGTCGGCCGGGTAGATCAGCCGCACCCGCACCCGGCGCTCCTCCCCGGGCGCGAGGGTGATCCGGCCCAGGGCAGGGCCCGCCTGACCCTGGCGGGCCACCAGGTGGAAGCGGCGGGCGCCGGCGGGACGACCCGAGGCGCCATCAAGGCCACTCACCTCGACCGGGCCGCGGAACATCACGGCCTTGCCGGGGGGGCTGCGGAAGCGAAGACCACCGATCGGCTCATCGGTCTTCACAGGCGATTCCAGAGCCAGATCGAGGGCGACGGGGGCATCGCCGTCGTTGTGGAGGGGCAGGGTGAGGTCGTATTCGACGCCGTAGTTGCCGTGGGCGGCCCAGGCCGTGTCCGGCACGAAGCGTTCCAGCTCGGCGGTCTGCACCTGGCCCGTGCCGAGCCGGCCCCGTTCCAGGCTGCTGATCGGCCAGGACACCGGCGCGTCGGCTGCACGGAGGCTGCTGCTCTCCGGTGAGGTCAGGGTTGCCTGCCAGCGCTGCCCGAGCTGAACGCCGTTGACGCGGGAGTACACGATCCCGCCCGGCGCCCCGCGGGGTGTGGGGCTGTGCTCCCGGGGGCTGAAGCGACCCGAGGCCAGCAGATCGCGCCAGACGTCGGCGGACGGGGGGGCATCCGGCGGGCCGTAGGTGGCCAGGGTGGCGACGCTCAACGGGCCATCGCTTTCCAGACGCAGCTGCAGGTTGCGGCCGTTGAGAAGGGGGTCGAGTCCCTCCACCGGCAGGGGCAGGGTCAGCAGCACCGTGGCGGGACCGTCGTCGATGGTCCATTGCTGAGGCAGCTGCGCTGTGCTCTCGCCCCGCAGCAACTCGCCGGCCACCCGGCTGCCCGGCCCGGAGAACACCGGCTCGGTGGTCTCCGCGATCACCGGAGGTAGCGGCAGGAAGGGAGCCGCCACCTGTCCCTGCCGCGTCGCCTGGGAGAGGGATGTGGCCCCCTCCAGCAGTCGCAGGGCAATCGGCCCGGTGCCGCTGGTGGCGGGCGCCGCCACCACCGCCAGCCAGAGGGTCGAATCGAGTCGATCGGGCCGGCCGGCGTACACGTGGTGACTGAACAGATCGAACCGCCCGGAGAGGGGGAGGTTCAGGTGGGCATCGCTGCCCTCGCTGCCGAAGCGCTCGGCATCGAAGGTGGAGAGAAGGATGCCGGGCTCCCGGATCAGTTCCGGGTTGTTGTCGTTGAGCATCGGCACGTCATCCAGCGCACCGCTCAGGGGGCGCACCCGCTGACAGCGGAGCTGCTCGCCATCCGCCTGCGGCGTTCGGGCCGATGCGGCGTCGGAGGCCAGGGCCAGGCCGAGGGTTCCCGCCAGCAGCAGCGGCATCGCCAGCAGCGGTAGCCGCCCGCGGCGTGTCGAGAGGAGATCCGGGCGCCTCATTGCGGAGCCTGCATCAGGGTGGGCGCCATCGCGGCCGCCATGGCGCGGATCAGGTCGGTGGAGCGGGGGTCGTTGAAGGGGCCCTCCACCATGAAGGCCGCCACGGCGCGTCGGCCGTCCGGCAGGTGGATCAGCCCGGCATCGGCGTAGGCGATGCCGATGTCACCGGTCTTGTTGTAGACGGACACCCCCTTGGCCATCAGGGCGTCGTCAACGTTGCCCCCGCCCCCGCCGAGCCCCTTGAGCAGGCCCGCCGGCAGCAGGGTGTTGGTGCGGGAGGTGGCCATCACCTCCTTGAACAGATCCCGCGCCCTGGGCGAGAGCCGCTCGCCGGTGTCGACCAGGGCCAGGGTGCGGGCCAGGTCACGGGTGCTCGTGGTGTTGGTGCCCTCGAGATCCGGCAGCCAGTTGTTGACCACCGTGGCGGTCAGCCCGAGATCCTGGAAGCGACGGTTGACCGCCTCCTGCCCACCGGCGGCCCGGATCACCAGGTTCGTGGCGGTGTTGTCGCTGACCCGGATCATCTCGGTGGCCGCCTCATGCAGCGGGAAGCGCGTTCCCACGGGCTTGGAGGCCATCCAGCCGGCACCGCCTCCGATCACCTCCTGGTCCATGGTGAGCGGGGCATCCCAGCGTTGGCTGCCGGCGTCGATCCCCTCGAGGGCGGCAAGCAGGATCGGCGTCTTGATCGAACTGGCGGCTGATCGGGGTTCACCGGCCGCCAGCTGGGCGTATCGGCCGTCGTCGAGGATCAGCAGGAATCCGCTGGCCTTGAGATCGGGCTGGGCCGCGGCCAGAGTCCGCCAGCGCTCACTGATGGCGCTGAGCTCGCTGCTGGTCTCGAACCGCCCACTGGGGAGGCCCTCCGGCAGTGCGCGGACCGTCTGCGGTTCGTTGCCCTGACCGGCGTCGGTGCTCCCGGCGTCTGCCCCCGAGCGGGCCTGCCAGTGGGGTGCCATCAGCTTGAGGCCGGAGCCGGTGAGAACCCCCAGGCCCACACCGAGTACGGCAAGCCTCAGCACCAGACGGAACGGCCGGCCCCAGCCTGCGGCGGCACGAGGAGAGGAGGACCGGGACACGGGGGCCTGCATGGATGGAAGCTGGACCGGAACGCTAGGCATGGGGATGGCGCGAGGCCCAGCGGAGCTGGCGCACCATGCCTCGCAGCAGTGCCACCTCGCTGTCTGTGATGTCGGCGCGGTTCAGGAGAGCGCGCAACTTGGCCATGCGGGCACGGGCGGTGTGAGGCAGGAGAAAGCCCGCATTCAGCAGCAGCTGCTCGGCATCCTCCAGGCAGGCATCCAGAACACCGTTGGGCGGGAGGTCCTCCCTTGTAGCGGCCGCTCCGTCGGCCGCAAGGGCGCCATGGCCAGGTCCCGATCCGCTCGCGCCCGGCCGGCGCTGCCGTTCCATCCAGCTGTGCAGCACCACGGCCACCGCATGGGAGAGGTTGAGCGAGCCGTAGGGCGAGCCTGTGTCGATGCGCAGCAGGCGGTTGGCCTGCAGGAGCTCCTCGTTGCTCAGCCCCCGCGACTCCCGGCCGAACACCACGGCAGCCCGCTCACCCTCGGCAGCGGACTGCAGCCAGTCGAGCGCCTCGGGAACCGAGAGCGCGGGAACCGGTTCCGGCTCGAGCCGGGCGCTGCAGGCCACCACCCTGTGGCAGTCCGCCAGGGCCTGCCGGAGGCCGGGATCGATGCGGGCCTGCCGGAGCACCTCTTGACCGTGCACGGCCATGCGCCGGGCCTCGGGACCATCCGGATCGCAGCGAGGGGCCACCAGCCGCAACTGCTCAACGGGGAAGTTGGCACAGAGCCGGGCCACGCTGCCCACGTTCAGGGCCCCCTCCGGCTCGACCAGCACCACCACCAGGGGGGCGATCACTCCAGGCTGTGCAGGTAGGCGAGCAGGTCAGCCATGGCCTGCGGGTTGGGTTCGAAGCTGGGCATGGGCGGGGTCTCACCGCTCACCACCTGGTGGATCAGGGCGCTGTCGCTGCGGCGGCGGCTGACGCCATGAAGGTTGGGACCCACGAGCCCGCGGGCCTCCGCGCCGTGGCAGCTGGCGCAGTTCATGCGGAACAACTGGTCGCCGCTGCCGGCCGATCCCTCGAGGGCGAGGGTGGCCCGAACGTAGGGGTCGCGCCGTGACGCCGGCAGCACCACCAGCAGCAGAGCGATGCAGGCCACGGCCGCGGCCAGCAGCAGGCCGCTGATCAGGCTGCGGGCGTCGCCGCTGCGGGCTTCCGTCGTGGCGGCATCCGCAGCTGTTGAGGTGGATGGCGAACCGGTCACAAAAGCCGAAGGACCATGGAACAATTGTGGCCGACACCCTGACCGGAACGCGTCATGATCGAGCCCCTCCTCTGCGGAATCGTCCTGGGGCTGATTCCTGTGACCCTTCTGGGTCTGTTCGTGGCGGCGTGGAACCAGTACCGCCGGGGCAGTGCGCTGGGTGGCTGAGAAAGAGAACGCGGCTGCCGCCGTAGGAGCGCGCACTCTCCAGCTCCCAGCCCAGCGCCGACCAGTCCTCCTCTGAGCAGGCCTGCCGGCCGCATTCGAGCATCAGCAGGCCGCCGGGCCTCAGCCAGCGCCTCTCGCTCACCAGGGCCCCCACCCTGGGCAGCAGGTCTGCCCCATAGGGCGGATCGGCGTAGATCAGGTCAAAGCCCCGGACCGGTTCATCGCTGCTGAGCCACTGGAGAACGTCCATCCGGATCGCCTCCAGTGCCGGGGGTGGACCCTCGGATGGGGATCCGGCGCCAGCCGCCACGGCCTCCAGATTCGCCCGGGCCACGGCCAGCACGCGGGCATTGCGGTCCACGGCCACCACCCGTTCCGCGCCGCGCTGGAGGGCTTCACAGCCCATCACGCCGCTGCCGCAGAACAGATCCAGCCAGTGGCACTGCCGCAGTCCCCGCTGCCCCTGGGATCCGTCCCGGTGGACCAGGCGGTTGAACACCGCCTCCCGCACCCTGGATGCGGTGGGCCTGGCCACGTCACCCGGAGGACTGAGCAGGCGCCGGCCGCTGCTCAGGCGGAGCATGCGCTCTCTAGCCAGCGCCGCAGAAGGCGCTGGCCATGCAGTCCCGATTTTTCGGGGTGGAACTGGCAGGCCGCCACATTCCGGTGCCACACGGCTGCCGTGATCGGTTCCCCGGCGAAGCGGACGGAGGCGGCCACGTCCTCCTGTCGTTCCGGAACCGCGGCGTAGGAATGCACGAAATAGACCCAGGTGGCCGGTTCATCCGCCCTGAGCAGGGGAGTGCCGGCTTCAGCCTGCAGCGGCGACCAGCCCATGTGGGGCACCATCTCGCCCCGATCTCTCGGCAGGGCGCGCACATGGCCGGGGATCAGGCCCAGGCCGCGGGCCGATCCTTCGTCGCTGCCCTCGAACAGCAGCTGCAGCCCGAGGCAGATGCCGAGCAGGGGCCGGCCGTCGTTGCACCATTGCGTCAGGCCCGACGCCAATCCGGAGCGGTGCAGCTGCTCCATGGCCGGATCGAAGGCTCCCACACCCGGCAGCACCAGGGCGTCGCATGCCGCCATCGCCTCGCTGCGCTGCACGGTGCAGACCCGGCATGAGAGCCGCTCGAAGGCCCGCTGCACCGAGTGCAGGTTGCCCATGCCGTAATCGAGAAGTCCGATGCTGCTCATGATCCGATGGTTCCGGGGCGGGTCGGGTCCGATTGGCAGGCGGCGTCCGGGGCGTCGGCCAGCTCCAGATCGTTCAGCCAGTCGATGGCCCGGACCAGCAGGCCGATGCGGCGCTCATCGAATCGGAACCGCAGGCGGAACAGGGGCGTCGCCTCAGGATCGGAGTGCAACCAGCCGTGCTCCAGCCGCTCTGGGCTGCTGCAGCGGAACAGCTCATCGAACTCACGGCTGAAGCGGTGAATGGCGGTCTGCGGCAACGCTGCGTGCAGATGCAACGCCATGGTGTCGCCACTGCGGTGGATGCTGTGCAACAGGCGATAAAAGTGCCGGATGCGTTCGATCACCTGCTCCGGGTCGGTGCAGAAGCGCAGCAGGGCCTCATCCTCCGCTGCGATATGACCGTTGCCACGCAGCTGTTCAAGGATGCGCCGCTGCAGCCTAAGCCAGGAGCCATCGGCCTCCGGCGCCATCAGCACCACGGGGATCGGTGGCGTTCGCCCGGTCTGAATCAGGGTGAGGCTCTCGAACATTTCGTCGAGGGTGCCGAAGCCGCCGGGGCAGATCACCAGGGCATCGCTCTCACGCAGGAAGAAGAGTTTCCGGGTGAAGAAATAGTGGCAGGTGAGCAGGCGTTGGTTCGTCGCATCCAGGTAGCGATTGGCCACCTGCTCCTCCGGCAGCCGCACATTGACGCCGAAGCTATGGTCCTGGCCGGCCCCTCTGTTGGCCGCTTCCATGATGCCCGGACCCGCACCGGTGATCACGTCGAAACCGTTGGCGGCAGCCAGTTGTCCCAGGTGGCAGGCCTGCCGGTAGGCTGATCCATAGGCCGGGCTGCGGGCGGAGCCGAACACCGCGATCCGGCGGCGACCGGAAGCGTTGCGAAACAGCTCCAAGCCCTGGCGCAGATCGGCGAGGGTGCCGTGGATCAGGCGCCAGTGATCCTCATCAAGCCAGTCCCGGGAGGCGAGAGAATCGAGCAGACGCCTGGACTGCTCGATGACTGCGGCGGTCGTCTCCTCGCTGGGTGGCCGCCGAGCGTCCGAGGTGGCTGGCGCGGTGATCAGAGGTACTTGCTGATCGTGTTGGACAGGGTGTTCTTGGGCACGGCGCCGACGACCGTGTCGACTTTCTGGCCGGCCTTGAACACCATCAGGGTTGGAATGCTGCGGATGCCGTATTGACTGGCAACGTTGGGATTCTCGTCGGTGTTGAGCTTGAAGACCTTGATCTTGCCTTCGAATTCCTTCGCGATTTCATCCACGATCGGAGCCACCATGCGGCAGGGTCCGCACCAGGGTGCCCAGAAGTCCACCAGAACAGGCACTTCGCTCTGCAGCACGTCCTGCTCAAACGAGGCATCAGTGACGGCAGTGGCGCTGGACATCCAGTTGATCCCGTTTCTCAGGCGAATCTAGCAACCCAGCACTCTCCCATCTGCCTGGGAGCAGCTGCGGGGTTCCGGGTGACGCAACCCTTCACAGGACCGTCTGCCGTTCGCGTCACAGAACCGCGGCAAGCGTCGGTTCCTGGCCGGCGTTGGAAGAGAAAAAGCCCGGTGACCCCGGGCCGGGGGTGTGAGGAGTGTGTGGGCCGAAGCCCCCACAACCTGAGGGTAATGCCTCCTCAGCGGGCCACCCCGGCGAGCGTCACTTGCCCATGCCGAGGTGCTGGGCCTTCTGGTACACCTTGCCCTCGGTGAGCAGCGAGGGTGCCACCACCACCTCCACCTCCTGCATCTCGCGCAGGTTGCGGGCCCCCAGGGTGCCCATGGAGGTGCGGATCGCGCCGAGAAGATTCTGGGTGCCGTCGTCGAGGATGGCCGGGCCCCGCAGGATGGTGCTCAGCGAACCGGTGGTGCCCACCCGGATCCGGGTGCCCCGGGGAAGCACCGGGCTGGGTGTGGCCATGCCCCAGTGGAAGCCGCGGCCGGGAGCCTCGGCGGCCCGGGCGATGGGGGAGCCGATCATCACCGCATCCGCCCCGCAGGCCAGGCACTTGCAGATGTCGCCGCCGGTGACGATGCCGCCATCGGCCACCACGGGGACGTACCGGCCCGTGGCTTCGGCGTGCTCATCGCGGGCTGCGGCGCAGTCGGCCACGGCGGTGGCCTGGGGGATGCCGACGCCGAGCACACCGCGTGAGGTGCAGGCGGCGCCCGGGCCGATGCCCACCATCACCGCCGCGGCGCCGGCATCCATCAGCTGACGGGCCACGGCATGGGTCACGCAGTTGCCGACCACCACGGGAACACCGAAGTCGCGGCAGAGGGCCCGGAGATCCAGCGTGCTGCTGCCGGCCGGACCGATGTGTTCCGTCGACACCACCGTGGCCTGAACGAAGAACAGGTCCGCGCCGGCCTCGGCCACCGCATGGCCGAACTTCATGGCGGCCACCGGGGTGGCGCTGACCGCGGCGATGCCGCCCTGGTCGCGGATCTGCTGGATGCGCAGCCGGATCAGGTCCTCGCGCACGGGCTGGCTGTAGAGCTCCTGCATCAGGGTCACGAACTCCTCCTTGCCCACCGACGCGATCCGGTCGAGGCAGGGGTTCGGATCCTCGTAGCGGGTCTGGAGACCCTCGAGGTTCAGCACCCCGAGCGCACCCAGCCTGGAGAGTTCCACGGCCATGCCCACGTCCACCACGCCGTCCATGGCGCTGGCGATGATGGGGATCTCGCGCTCGACACCCCCGATGGACCAGGAGCTGTCGGTGACCTGCGGATCAACGGTGCGGCCGCCCGGAACGAGAGCGATCTCATCGATCCCGTAGGCGCGGCGAACGGTGCGGGAGCGTCCGAGCTGAATGGTCACCGGCGAATTGTGACGGATCGGACAAACTACCAACCCGTCATGGCCCCGGGGCCGTTCAGCCCTGCCCGCGGAAGGTGCGCCAGCGACTGGCGAGCGCGCCCAGCACCTCCTGGCGATCCTCGCGTTTGAGCAGACGGGTGGCCGCGAAGCGCAGGGCCACCAGCAGGCCCACCAGCTCCAGCAGCCCGGACACGACGGGAATGCTGTCGATCAGGTGCACCACCGCTCCGTAGAGACGGATCGCGAGCAGCAGGCCGATGGCCCCCAGCAGCAGCAGGACGGGTTGCTTGGCCTGGACCAGGCGCTCGCCGATGCGGGCCTCCTGCCACCAGCTCAGGACACCTTCAAAGAACTGCTTCAGATCCGGGCCATCGGTTGACCCGTCCGAGCCGGTGTCCGCTCCAGTGCTGGAGGGCTCTGCCGCCGGGATCTCGACGCTCTGCAGAATGGCGGAGGGAGCTGTCTCGGGTTCCGGTGCGGCTTCCGGCTCCGCTGAGTCTTCGAGTTGTGGCGCCGGTTCAGGCGATGGGGTGGCCTGGGCGCTCGGCTCCACCGGCGTCGCGGGCTCCTCGGCCGCCGGGGTCGTCTGCGGCGCAGGCTGGTCCGCAGACGACGGGTCGGGGGACGACTGCATGGGCCACGCTGAAGAGGTGGCGTGCAGTGTAAGGAGCGCTTCAACAGCCGTCAGCTGCCGTCGGATCGGGTTGCTGCAGTCGCTTGGTCGGGGCGGCGGTTGTGCTGCTGCCTGGGCATGCAGGAGATAAACTGTCGGAGCGGTGAAAAGCTGATCATTCATGGCGGATCCCATCGGACCCGGTGATTCCGACGGCCGCATCATTCAGACTGATCTGCGAAATGAAATGTCGCGCTCCTATCTGGAGTACGCGATGAGTGTGATCGTCGGGCGCGCGCTGCCCGACGCACGTGATGGCCTCAAACCCGTGCATCGACGCATTCTGTATGCGATGTACGAACTGGGCCTGACCAGCGACCGGCCCTATCGAAAGTGCGCCCGTGTGGTGGGTGAGGTGCTCGGTAAGTACCACCCCCATGGAGACACAGCCGTCTACGACGCACTCGTGCGCATGGCGCAGGATTTCTCCATGCGTCTGCCGCTGATCGATGGGCACGGCAATTTCGGTTCGGTGGACAACGATCCCCCTGCCGCGATGCGCTACACCGAGTCGCGGCTGCAGGCGCTCACCACCGACAGTCTGCTGGAGGACATCGAGAGCGAAACCGTTGATTTCGCCGACAACTTCGATGGCTCCCAGCAGGAGCCCACGGTGCTGCCGGCCCGTATCCCCCAGCTGCTGCTCAATGGCTCGTCAGGCATCGCCGTGGGGATGGCCACCAACATTCCGCCCCACAATCTCTCGGAGCTGATCGCCGGCCTGCTCGCTCTCATCGACGATCCCGATCTGGATGATCGGGATCTGATCGCGCACATCCCCGGGCCTGATTTCCCCACCGGTGGCCAGATTCTCGGTCGCAGCGGCATCCGGGAGACCTATCAGACCGGCCGCGGATCGGTGACCATGCGCGGTGTGGCCACCATCGAAACGGTGGAAGCCCCGGGCCGGCCCGACCGGGATGCGGTGATCATCAGCGAACTGCCGTTCCAGACCAACAAGGCGGCCCTGATCGAGCGCATCGCCGATCTGGTCAATGACAAGAAGCTGGAGGGGATCGCCGACATCCGTGATGAGAGCGACCGCGATGGCATGCGCATCGTTGTGGAACTCCGCCGCGATGCCTATCCGCAGGTGGTGCTGAACAATCTGTTCAAGCTCACGCCGCTGCAGAGCAACTTCAGCGCCCACATGCTGGCCCTGGTGGATGGGGAGCCCCGGCTGCTGACCCTGAGGGACATGCTGCAGGTGTTCCTGCGCTTCCGGGTCGACACGATCGAGCGGCGCACCCGCTACATGCTGCGCAAGGCGGAGGAACGCGACCACATCCTGCTCGGACTGCTGCTGGCGCTCGATCAGCTCGACCCGATCATCGCCCTGATCCGGGCCGCCTCCGATACCCCCACCGCCCGTCAGCAGCTGCAGGATCGCCACGGTCTCAGTGCTGTTCAGGCGGACGCCATTCTTCAGATGCAGCTGCGCCGGCTCACGGCATTGGAAGCCGACAAGATCCGGCTGGAACACGAGGATCTGGTCGCCAAGATCGCCGACTACAAAGACATCCTCTCCCGCCGCGAACGGGTGTTCGACATCATCCGCACCGAGCTGTCGCACCTGCGGGACCGCCACGGCTCCGAGCGGCGCACCGAGATCCTCGATCTCGAAGGTGAGCTCGACGACATTGATCTGATCGCCAATGAACGGTCCGTGGTGCTGCTCACGGCCAACGGCTATCTGAAGCGGATGGCGGTGAGCGAATTCGAAGCCACCAGCCGTGGCAGCCGCGGCAAGGCCGGCACCAAGAGTCAGGGCGATGAGTCGGTGGAGCTGTTCATCAGCTGCAACGATCACGACCGGCTGCTGCTGTTCAGCGATCGGGGTGTGGCCTATGCCCTGCCGGCCTATCGCGTGCCGATCTGCAGCCGCACGGCGAAGGGCACCCCCGTGGTTCAACTACTGCCCATCCCGCGGGAGGAGGCGATCACCTCCGTGCTGGCGGTCTCCGAGTTCGAGGCGGATGTGCATCTGCTGATGCTGACCCGGGGTGGCTTCATCAAGCGCACGCCCCTCTCCGCTTTCGCCAACATCCGCTCCAATGGGCTGATCGCCATCAATCTCGAGAGCGGTGATTCCCTGGCCTGGGTGCGTCTGGCCCGCAACGGCGACAGCGTGCTGATCGGCTCGCTTCAGGCGATGACCATCCACTTCCGCCTCTGCGACGCGGAGCTGCGCCCCCTCGGGCGAGCCGCCCGTGGGGTCCGGGCGATGCAGCTGCGCCCCGGCGACAGCCTGGTGAGCATGGATGTGCTGCCGGTGGACCTGGCCGATCGCGTGGCCGACAGCCAGGGCGGCGCCTCCGACGCTGAGGGCACCTCCGACCCTGAGGGCGAGGCCGACGTGGACGGCGACAGCCCTGAGGAGCTCGTGGATGCAAGCGAGGGGCCCTGGGTGCTGGTGGCCTCCGCCAGCGGACTGGGCAAGCGTGTTCCCGTGCAGCAGTTCCGCTTGCAGCGGCGGGCCGGGATGGGCCTGAGGGCCCTGCGCTTCCGCCGTGAGGGGGATGTGCTGGTGGGTCTGCGGGTGCTGGGCGCGGGCGAGGAGGTGCTGCTGGTGAGCGAGAAGGGCGTGATCGTGCGCACCGAGGCCGATCAGATCCCCGAGCAGTCGCGGGCCGCCACCGGGGTGCGTCTGCAGCGGCTCGATCGCGGTGACCGGCTCACCGAGGTGGTGCTGGTGCCCCCGGCCCCGGACGAGGACCCAGCCGATGACACGGACGAGGATCCTGACGAGGCCCCGGATGCCGCTATGGCGCCGGCCCCCGAGCAGGAGGCCGAGTCCTGAGCCCGTCCAGCGATGTTCTGATCATCGGCTCGGGCCCCTCGGCCCTGGCCATCGCTGCCGAGCTCGCCGACCGCGGCCTGCAGGTGCACGGGCTTTCGCTGCGGGCCCCGCAGGACCCCTGGCCGAACACCTACGGCATCTGGGGGGATGAGGTGGATGCGCTCGGGCTGGCGCCTCTGCTCTCCCATCGCTGGCAGGCCACCAGCAGCGTGTTCGAAGAGGAGCCTCTGGCCCACCGACGCGATTACGGCCTGCTCGATCGCACGGCTCTGCAGCGGTTCTGGCTGGAGCGGTGCGAACGGGCCGCGATGGGCTGGACGCTGGGCGAGGCGGTGGCTGTGCAGCACGACAGCCGCAGCAGCACGGTGGTCCTGGCCGATGGCCAGCGCCTCGCGGCCCGGCTGGTGATCGATGCCAGCGGTCATCAGGCCCGCTTCATCCGGCGCCCCCCCCAGGCCGCCATCGCCCAGCAGGCCGCCTATGGAATCGTAGGTCGCTTCGCCTCGGAGCCGGTGGAGCCGGGCAGCTTCACGCTGATGGACTTCCGCTCGGGTCACCTCAGCGAGGAGGAGCGCCGCAGCGGAGCACCCACGTTCCTCTACGCCATGGATCTCGGTGAGGGTCGCTTCTTCGTGGAGGAGACCTCCCTGGCCCTGGCCCCGCCGGTCTCGATGGAGCGGCTGGAGCGTCGGCTGCGGCAGCGCCTGGCCGCCCGGGGGGCCGAGCCGGTGGCGATCGAGCACGTGGAGCGCTGCCTGTTCCCGATGAACCTGACCCTGCCGCTGCTGGATCAGCCGGTTCTGGGATTCGGGTCCAGCGCCAGCATGGTGCACCCGGCCTCGGGCTACCTGGTGGGAGCACTGCTGCGGCGGGCTCCCGGGCTGGCCGAGGCCCTGGCCGTTGCCCTGAAGGCCGACGACCGCAGCCCGGCCGAGCTGGCGGCGGCGGGCTGGCAGGCGCTCTGGCCGGCCGATCTGGTGCGGCGCCACCAGATTCACCAGTTCGGCCTGGAGAAGCTGATGCGCTTCGAGGAGAGCCGCCTGCGCCGCTTCTTCGGCAGCTTCTTCCGCCTGCCCCAGCCCCAGTGGTCCGGCTTCCTGGCCAACACCCTCAGCACGCCCGAGCTGGTGGCGGCCATGCTGCGGCTCTTCGCCAGCACCTCCTGGGATGTGCGTCGCGGCCTGCTGGAGTTCCGGGGCCCGGAAGCCGCCCTGCTGCTCGGTGCCCTGCAGGCGCGTCAGGCCGCGGTTCCGGCGGCGCCTGAGCCGCGGCCCCAGGGCTGAGTCAGCGCCCCGCCGGCCGGCTGGCCCAGTCGGCGGCGTTCACGATCGGGAACAGCCGGTCCTCCTGCTCCACGGCCGCCAGCCAGGCCTCGTCGATGGAGCCCTCGGCGCCCAGGCTGCCCAGCAGGCGCCAGAAGCGATCGAGATGGCGGTGGATGCGCTGGCGGGCCAGCTCGGTGGTGGTGCCGGCCTTGAGGATGAAGCTCCAGTCGGACGACTGAGCCAGCAGCAGCTCCCGGGCCGCCTGGGTGAGCCGGCGCCGCTCCTCCTCGGAGGCCACGCCCCGGTTCACCCGGGCCACCATCGCCGCCGCGGCCCGATGCCACTCGGGAATGATCCAGGCGTTGTTCTCGTTGAGCCAGTAGTTGTGGTAGCCGCCCTGGCCCCAGCTGGAGGGTGAGGGCTGGCAGAGCTGCAGCTGGGGCGTGCCGCCGAGGCTGTCGCGCAGATGGGTGAGGGGCACGCCGGCCGCGGCGGACTGACGGAAGAGGGCCGCCAGGAAATCGGGCCCCTCGAACCACCAGTGGCCGAACAGCTCGGCATCGAAGGGTGCCACCAGCAGGGGCTCCCGTTCCATTGCGCTGCTCAGCCCGCCCAGTTCGCGGCTGCGGCCGGCCAGGTAGTGGGCGGCATGCTCCTCCACCCGCGCGGCGGCGGCGGCGGGGTCGTAGGGGCGTTTGTCCTCCAGGCGGCTGTTGCGGCCGCTGACCCGATGCAGCTTCAGGCCGAGGGGGCGCCGGTCAGCGATGCCGCGTCGCTGCAGCGTCTCCTCCTCCAGATCCCAGCCCAGATCGCGGTGGAATTCGCGGTAGAGCGGATCGCCGGGGTAGCCGTCCCGCGCCGACCAGACCGGCAGCGTGGCGGCGCTGTCCCGCGCGAAGAACGCCACCCCGGCGGGCGAGCAGATCGGGGCGTAGATGCCGTAGCGCGGCCGCGGCCGGGCATGGAGCAGGCCGTGGCCGTCGAGAACCGCGTAGCGCAGTCCGGCCGCCACCAGCTCCCGGTCGAGCCCCTCGTAGTAGGCGCATTCGGGCAGCCAGATGCCCAGGGGCGGCGACCCCAGCAGCCGCTGGTGCTCCCGCACGGCGGTGCGCAGCTGGGCCCGCACCGCTTCCGGCACGTCCCGCAGCAGGGGCAGGTAACCGTGGGTGGCGGCGCAGGTGAGCAGATCGAGCACCCCCTGCTCCTGCAGGGCGCGGAAGCGGGGCAACAGCTGGCCGCGGTGCTCGTGCCAGCCGCTGAGGCTGCGGCTGAGGTGCTGCTGCAGGTGCTCCGCGGCGTTGTGGAAGGCGGGCGGCGCCAGGGCGAGGAGCTCCTGCCGCTGCTGCAGCCAGGCCGGGAATCCCTGCGCCAGCTCGGGATCGCTCAGCAGCGACAGCAGGGTGGGCGAGAGACCGATCGAGAGCTTCGGGGCCTGGTGCGGGTCGGCGGCGCTCGCCTCGAGACGGTCGAGAAGCGGCAGATAGCACTCCAGCAGGGCCTGGTAGTACCAGTCCTGTTCGAGCGAGCCCGGCTCGCTGCTGCGGACATAGGGGAGGTGGGCATGGAGCACCAGGGCCAGTGCGCCTGCGGCCATGGAGTTCTCCCACTGGAGTGAGCTTACGGTGACGGAGCGGAGGGACAGCCCTTCTACACTCCGCCTATCTCATAGTTGATCCGAGTTGGGGCCATGGCCAGGGATCCAGGCAGGGTGCTGATCTTCGACACCACGCTCCGGGATGGCGAGCAGTCGCCCGGCGCCAGCCTGAATCTGGAGGAGAAGCTGGCCATTGCCCAGCAGCTCGCCCGCCTCGGGGTCGACATCATCGAGGCCGGCTTCCCCTTCGCCAGTCCCGGCGATTTCAAGGCCGTGCATCGCATCGCCGAGGTGGTGGGCCGGGAGCAGGGGCCGGTGATCTGCGGCCTGGCCCGCGCCGCCCGCGGCGACATCAAGGCCTGCGCCGATGCCATCGCACCGGCGGCGCACCGCCGCATCCACACCTTCATCGCCACCAGCGACATCCACCTGGAGCACAAGCTGCGCCGCAGCCGCAGCGAGGTGCTCGAAATCATCGGCGAGATGGTGGCCTACGCCTGCTCGCTGGTGGATGACGTGGAGTTCTCTCCCGAGGATGCCGGCCGCAGCGATCCGGAGTTCCTCTATCCCGCCATCGAGGCGGCCATCAGCGCCGGCGCCACCACCATCAACATCCCCGACACGGTGGGTTACACCACGCCGGCGGAATTCGGTGCCCTGATCGACGGCATCAACCGCCATGTGCCGAACATCGATCGGGCCGTGATCTCCGTGCACGGCCACAACGATCTCGGCCTGGCTGTGGCCAACTTCCTCGAGGCCGTGAAGATGGGCGCGCGTCAGCTGGAGTGCACGATCAACGGCATCGGCGAGCGGGCCGGCAATGCGGCGCTTGAGGAACTGGTGATGGCGATGCATGTGCGCCGCAGTTACTTCAACCCCTTCCTCGGCCGTGATGCCGCCAGCAGTGAGCCGCTCACCAATGTGGTGACCGAGGAGATCGCCAAGACCTCCCGCCTGGTGTCGAACCTCACCGGCATGGCGGTGCAGCCCAACAAGGCGATCGTGGGGGCCAATGCCTTCGCCCACGAATCCGGCATCCATCAGGACGGCGTGCTCAAGAACCGCCTCACCTACGAGATCGTGGATGCCCGCACCATCGGTCTGGCCGACAACCGCCTCTCCCTCGGCAAGCTCAGCGGCCGCAGCGCCTTCCGGGCCCGGCTGGAGGAGCTGGGCTATTCGCTCGAACGCCAGGATCTCGATGAGGCCTTCGCCCGCTTCAAGGATCTGGCCGACCGCAAGCGGGAGATCAGCGACCGCGACCTGGAGGCGATCGTGAGTGAGCAGGTGCAGCAGCCCGAGGCCCACTACACCCTCACCCATGTGCAGGTGAGCTGCGGCACCACCCTGCTGCCCACGGCCACCGTGACCCTGCGCACCCGCGATGGCGCCGATCTGAGTGAGGCCTCCATGGGCACCGGCCCGGTCGATGCCGTCTGCCAGGCGCTCAACCGGCTGGCTCGTGTGCCCAATGACCTGGTGGAATTCAGCATCAAGTCCGTCACCGAGGGCATCGATGCCATGGGTGAGGTGACGATCCGGCTGCGCCATCGCAACCAGCTCTATTCCGGCCATGCCGCCGACACCGACATCGTGGTGGCCGCGGCCCAGGCGTTCGTGAATGCCCTGAACCGTCTGATGAGCGGCAGTGAGCGGGCCCCGCTCCATCCCCAGAAGGCGGCCCTCGCCAGTGGCGACCCCCTGCCGGTGGGAGAGCGCCCCGCCCTGTGAAGGCCATGGCCCGAATGCGCCGCCATCTGCCGGCGGCGCTGCAGCTGGCGTTTCTGCTGGCGCTGGCACTGGCGGTGCTGGTGCCCCTGCTCTGGCTGGTGAGCACCTCGCTGAAGGGGCCCGATGAAAACATCTTCACCTCACCGCCGGCGCTGCTGCCGGCCCAGCCGAGCCTGGCGGCCTACGGCCGTCTGTTCCGCGACAATCCCCTCACCACCTACCTGGTGAACAGCACGGTGGTGAGCGCCCTGGCGGTGCTGGCCAACCTGCTGTTCTGCTCCCTGGCGGCCTATCCCCTGGCGCGGATGCGCTTTGCCGGGCGGGGTCTGGTGCTGGCCCTGGTGGTGGCCACCATCCTGATTCCGTTCCAGGTGGTGATGATTCCGCTTTACCTGCTGATGGTGCAGCTGGGTCTGCGCAACACGCTGCTGGCCCTGATCATTCCCCAGGCGGCCACCGCCTTCGGGCTCTATCTGATGCGCCAGAGCTTTCTCGGGGTGCCGGTGGAGCTGGAGGAAGCGGCCCGCATCGATGGCTGCAGCAAGCTGGGCGAGTGGTGGAACGTGATGATCCCGGCTGCCCGCGCCGATCTGATCACCCTGGCGATGTTCGTGTTCATCGGCACCTGGAGTGATTTTCTCTGGCCGCTGGTGATCCTCGACGACCCGGCCCTCTACACCCTGCCGCTGGGGCTGCAGCAGCTCGCCAGCAGCTTCTCGCTCGACTGGCGTGTGGTGGCGGCCGGCTCGGTGATCTCGATCCTGCCGGTGCTGCTGCTGTTCCTGCTGCTTCAGCGCTACATCCTGCCCAGTGCCACCTCCGATGCGGTGAAGGGCTGAGGCTGCTGCAGGGGGCCCAGGCGAACCGTGGGTCGCGCTCAGCGCCAGAGGCCCTCGTCCCAGTCCGGGCTCTTCTCGCTCTCGCTCGGCTCCTCACCCTGCAGATCCCCTGTGCTCGGCAGCGGTGGCGGCGGCAGGCGCGTGGGTTGCCGGCTCAGCCGGTTTTCGAGGGCATCCAGCCGATCCTCCAGCCGCGTGATCTGCCAGGAGCTGGCGCCCCCGCTGTCGCTCCGCTCGAGCTCATTGAGGCGGCGGCTGAGGCGCCGCAGCTGGCTGGACATCAGATCGGAGTCTTCACCCTCGCTGCTCTCGTCCTGCTGCAGCTGCTGCCTCATCTGGCCGAGTTCGCTCTGCTGGCGGCGCATCTGAACCACCACCACCCCCAGCAGCACGGCCAGAGCCGAGCTGAGCATCAGGGAGAGCAGGGCGACCCAGCGTTCGGGCCGCCGGGCCGGGCGCGGACTGGTGGGAGGGGTCATGACGCGATGAGGTGTCCCGCTGGGGCTCAGTTGCAGCCCTGCACGGAGATGCGATAGCTGAAGCCGGTGGCTTCCGGGTCCTTGCCGGCGCCCACCTTGAAGTTCACCTGACTCACCTGCTTGCCCGGCACGGCGGGAAAGGGGCCGAACATCTTGCCGGTGCCCATCGGCGGGGTCATGCTCTGGTTCACCACCTGCAGATTGCTGTTGTCGGTGAATTTGAGATAGGCCTCGATCGGATAGGTGCCCTTGCCGGTGGAATCGGCGGTGAAGAAGAGCTTGTAGCGCCGGTAGGGGCGATCCACCGCGAAGTCGGTGTTCCAGTTGGTGCGGCCGATCAGAGCCTTCGGCCGTTCCACCCGCTTCTTCACGATCTTGCTGCCGTCACCGCCGATGGGGGTGAGGAAGGTGCAGGTCTCGGCGCGGACCGCGGCGGCGCTCAGGGGCATGGCAGCGGAGAGGGCCAGGAGGCAGGCGAGAGCGGTGCGTGGCATGGGAGGTGGAGAAGGCCGTGGCGAACGGAACGGGTGGGGGCGGGCGGCGGAGGGGTGCGACGGGTCAGGCATCACCGAAGGCCACCAGGCAGGCGGCATTGAGCCATCCGTTGCGGCAGTCGGCGGTCATGTCGTCGGTCACGCCATCGTCGCTCACGGCGAAACTCACCACCGAGTCGCTGCTGGGATCCACGGAGCTGCAACAGAGCTCGTCGTCGGTGTTGGGAACCACCACACAGGTGGTGCTGCTCTCCCGGGAGCTGGCGCCTCCACCGCCGCTGCCGTCGCGTTCGAGCTCGTTGAGACGGCGGCTGAGGCGCTGCAGCTGGCTGGACATCACATCGGAGTCCTCACGCTCCGTGCTCTCGTCCTGCTGCAGCTGCTGCCGCATCTGGCCGAGCTGAGCATGAGGGAGAGCAGGGCGCGACCCAGCGTTCGGGCCCGCCGGGCCAGGCGCGGACTGGAGGGGGGCATGACGCGATGAGGTGTCCGGCTGGGGCTCAGTTGCAGCCCTGCACGGAGATGCGGTAGCTGAATCCGCTGGCACCGGGATCCTTGGCCGTGCCCACCTTGAAGTTCACCTGGCTGACCTGCTTGCCCGGCACCGCGGGGAAGGGGCCAAACATCTTGCCGGTGCCCATCGGCGGGGTCATGCTCTGATTCACCACCTGCAGATTGCTGTTGTCGGTGAACTTGAGATAAGCCTCGATCGGATAAGTGCCGGTGTCCGTCGAATCGGCGGTGAAGAAGAGCTTGTAGCGGCGGTAGGGGCGATCCACGGCGAAATCGGTGTTCCAGTTCGTGCGGCCCAACGCATTGCCCAGTGGCGAAATCTTGGGCCGCTCGACCCGTTTCTTCACGATCTTGCTGCCGTCTCCGCCGATGGGGGTGAGGAAGGTGCAGGTTTCGGCGCGGACCGCGTCGGCACTCAGGGGCAGGGCGGCGGCCAGGGTCAGGAGCGAGGCGAGAGCGGTGCGTGGCATGAGGGTCTGCAGAAGGCCGTGACGACCGGAACGGATGGGAGCGGCGGAGGGGTGCGACGGATCAGGCGTCCCCGAAGGCCACCTGGCAGGCGGCGTTGAGCAGCTCGGCTTCACTGGGGCTCACGGGCGGGGCGCCATTGAGCCATCCGTTGCGACAGTCGGCGGTCATGTCGTAAGTGATGCCATCGTCGCTCACGGCGAAGCTCACCACCGAGTCGCTGCTGGGCTGCACGGAACCGTAGTAAAGCTCGTAGTCGGTGTTGGGAACCACCACATAGGTGGTGCTGCTCTCCACCGCCTCATCCACGGCGTTGTTGATGATCGAGGCGGTGGCCAGGGTGCCGATGCCCCAGGCGGCGGCGCTGGCGCCCCACCAGCCCCAGGAGGGGGTGCGCCAGCCGCCGTACCAGCCGGTGTTCCAGGGGCGCGCGGCACCCCAGCCCACCCGTGCCCAGCCGGGACGCACATTGACGTTGTCGATGTTGACGGTCCGGTCCCAGTTGCGGCGATTGCCATCCCAGTCGCCACGACGATTGATGTCGCGATTGATGTCGCGGTTGACGTTCCGGTTGATGTCGCGAGACACGTCCCGGTTCACCGAGCGGTTGCCGCTGCGATTCACCGGACGATTGGCCGGCCGGGTGGCGGCCCGGTTGACCGATCGCGTCCCGCCGCGGTTCATCGATGGCCGGCTGTTGCCGGCGCTGCGGCTCCAGCCGCCGCTGGGCCGTGAGCCGCCCCGGCCCATGCTGCTGCCGCTGCGGGAGAAGCCGGAGCGGCCGGTGGAGGGTCTGGAGCGGGCGCGGGAGCGCGATCCGGAGGGCCGGCTCACCGAGCGGCTGCGGCCCCCGCCACCGCGTCCACCCCCTCCGCGGCGAGCAGCGGCATCTCCGGCATCCAGGGCCATGGGGGCCAGCATGGCCAGCAGCATCCCCAGGCTCAGCAGCCGCCGCACTCGCGATCCAACGGGCCTGGGTCCGTTCACGATCCTCTGCGCGCTCCTCATCGGGTCAGGGCCTCGCAGCCCTCGTCGTAGCAGGAGGCATTGACGCGGCCATCCGCCCCGAAGCGGACCATCACCAGGTCGCGTCCATCCAGGGCGGCGCCGCGTTCCTCCTTGATGCTGTTGAGGTAGTTGGCATTGACCACGCACACCTCGCGGCCCTCAAAGCAGACCGTGTTGGTGGAGAAGCGGGCCGCGGCGTTGCTCAGGGCACTCCAGTTGTCACCGGAGGCATCGAGACGCTCCATCCGCACCACCGGGTCCTCACTGATGCGCAGCGTGAGCACCGAAGTGCCGTTGCCGAGGCGGTGCTCGTAGCGGGTGCTGTCGCCGTCATCGCTGGCGAGCACGGTGCAGGCCACCGGGTCCGCGCCGGCGAGGCTGCAGCTGGTCTCCAGCTCGTAGAGCGCTTCTGCGGCGGCCGACGGCCTGCTCAGGCCACTACCCAGGGCCAGAGCGGCGGCCAGGCAGGGAAGCATCACCGCGGCATGCGGCGGATGGAGGGCGCGGATCGGAGGCATGACCGGCAGAACTCCAGGAGGTGACCTCTGAATTGTGTGCCCGCTGTCCCCAGCTGGCAGCTGCTGTGGTCTGGCGGCCGGTCCCGACCTGGGCTCAGTTCCGGCGGATGCAGCGCATGCGGCCGTCGTCCTCCACCCGCACCCAGACGCTGCCCGCATTGGCGAAGTTCTGACCGAGGCAGTCCACCGGGCCTCGCTTGGCGAACTTCTGTGACTTGATGTTCTTGCGCCAGCGCCGTCGCGGGTCGCCGCCGCAGATCACCGGCCGTCCGGTGCGGGGGTCTGAAATCACGATGCCGGGCCCGTCGCTGCCTCCTGCATTGGCGGCGGCGCATTCCTTGGCCAGGCCGATCACTTCCGCCACCTTCGCCTTGCGATCCGTTCGATCCACCACGCCCAGGTAGCTGGGAATGGCCACGGCTGAGACCACACCAAGGATGGCCACCGTGATCAGCAGTTCAACGAGGGTGAATCCCCCAGCGATTCGTGCTCAACTGCCCATGGCGGGTCCTGGTGGAGGTTCCGCCAGGCGAACCAGGCTGCTGGGCCTGCCGGAGTGTTGCCGATCAAACCCCGTTGCGCTGGCACGACCGATTCGGTTGATCAGACCACCTTGATCAGACCACCTTCAATCGCTGGATTCGTGATTATCCGAGTTCACTGCGCGCCCGTGCGTCCGCCATCAGACACTGAAGAACGATCAGGCCTTCTGGATCGAGGACTGCGATGATCGGGGAGATCGCGATCGCGGACCCACGGGGTGACGCCGGCGGAAGGCTCACTGAATGCTGAGGCGATGAACACGGGCGTGGTTGAGCCTGAGGGTCAGGTTCATGCGGTTGACATTGAGTGGACGCAGAGCCTGGAACAGACCCTGTTGCAGCGTGTCGAGATAGTCGTCTGCGATCACGTTGTCCGGGGCATTCGCCAGGACGGTGACATGAGCCTGGTCGCCTTTGACATTGACGCTGACCAGGCGAATCTGGGACTGCTCGGTCACATTCGGATAGCGCTGCCGGATGCGTTGGAGCTGTTCCGAAACCGTTCTGGAGGCCACCTCGTTTCGTCCTGTGATGCGCAAGGGCCAGCTGATGACGATCACGCCGACAAGCAAGAGTGCCAGCCTTTTCAGGAGGCTCTTCCAGCTGCCAAATCCGTAAGAGATGTAGATCGTGAAGCTGGCAACGCAGATGCCGACAAGGTTGGAGAGGAAGAGCAGAAAACCGCCGGAGAGAATCTGCCAGCGATTGAGCTGACCAATCCCGAACGCTGTCACCACCTCGCCCGACGTCCCCAGAGCGATGCCGGCCACGCACAGGGGAGGGACCAGGGCCACGGCAATCGCAACGCCTGCGATGGAATTGGGAATGTCCTTCCGAATGGATGCGTAGGCCCCGGCAACGCCTGCAAACAAGGCAATGAGAAGGTCGAGCAGGCTCGGATGCGTGCGACTGATGATCTCGCTGTCGACCAGGTCGTAGGGGGTTGCCAGATTCAGGAGGCAGGCTGTGCTGATTGTCGCGATCACACCAAACGCCAGCGTCAGAAGCGAGCGACGCATGAGGCGGTAGTCGTCGATGGCCAGCGCAAAAGCGAAGCTCTGAATGGGGTTCATCAGAGGCGCGATGATCATGGCTCCCACCACAACGCTCTGGTTGTTGGTCATCAGACCCAGGCTTGCAATCGCTGCAGCACTGAGGAGCAGAATCAGAAAGGGCTGGCTCAGGCCGGCCTGACCCTGCATGCCCAGACGCATTTCGGTCTGCGTGCGCCGATTCTCGTTGGCGCTGGCGGCGGGGGCCGTGCTCATGCCTGTCTCAATTGCTGTTGCTGCTGTTCGCGCGAATCAGCACGGAGGCCGTGCTGCCCAGTCGGAGGGCGATCGAATCGGGCACCTCGTCAATGGTCACCTTCACTGGAATCCGCTGTGCCAGACGGATCCACTCAAACGTGGCTTCCACATTGGGGAGCAGGTTCTGGCCTGTGCTGCCGGTCTGTTGGAAGATGCCCCAGCCGAGGCTGTCGACGGTGCCGTCAAGCGGTTGATTCGGGTGGCTCATCAGCGTCACGACGGCGTCATCGCCCGCGTTGACCCTGCGAATCCAGGTTTCCCGGATGTAGGCATCCACCCAGAAGCTGTTCTTGTCCACCAGAGCCAGGGCTGGTTGATTGGCCACGGTCTGTCTGCCGAGGCGGAGGTTGAGGTTGGTGACATAGCCATCCACCGGGGCTCTCACTTCGGTGAATTCCAGGTTGAGCTCCGCATCCCGAACCGCCGACTGGGCTGACCTCAGCTGGGCGTTCTTGTCGCCCGGCGCTCCCTGCTTGGCGATGGCCTCCTGCAGAGAGGCCTGCTTCTGCAGCAACTCTTTCTTCGCTTCCAGCAGTGCGGCCTCGGCTTCATCCACATTGGACTGGGACACGACGAAGTTGGTCTCATCATCATCAAAATCCCGTTGGGTGATGCTGCCCGATGCGATCAGCGCCTTGCCGCGGTCGTAGTTCTTCTGGTCTTCCCGGAGCTGAACCTGTGCGGCCTTGAGGGTGGATTCCTTCTGCTGGATCACGGAGCGGGCCTGAACCACGGAGGCCCGCTCCACCTCAACCTGGCGCGCCAGTGTCGTGAGTTCCACGCGGGTGTCATCCAGCTCTGCGGCCGCTTTGTCGAGCGCCACCTGGAAGGTGCGCGGATCGATGCGAAACAGCAGATCGCCCTCGGCCACCTCCTGATTGTCCCGGATCGGCAGCTCCACGATGGGACCGGACACGCGCGGTGCAATCTCGATCACATTGGCCCGCACCTGTCCGTCACGCGTCCAGGGATTCACGACCCATTGATGCAGCTTCCACACGGCCAGCCCTGCCGCCACCAGAACCACAGCGGCGGTGGGGCCATAGCGCTTGATCAGGGGGCGATCGGTCATGACGGAATGAGGAGGGTGCTGATGAGAACCGTGTAGATCACGACGAACGAGAGATAAACGAGTAGGGGCGACTCAAAGCGGTCTGCCAATCCATACCGGTTCAGAGTTTTGCACGTGAACCAGGTTGCCGCAATGGCGAGTGCAACAGAGACCAGAAGTGGTGACAGGTAGATGCCACGGAACTCCACCTCTTTTGGTGTGAACAGCGCTTGCGTCATCAGTGCTCTAGAGCCCGCTCCACGGTAAGGGCGGCCTGGGCCAGTTGGCCCATGGAATCGAGCGATCCTGATGGGCCAGCCGCTCCAGACTCCACAGCAGTTGCCAACTGCTTCCTGCGAAGACCGCCTGGTCGTCCGATCGTTCGCGCACCGCAGGTGAGCCGTTGCCGGGCCCGGTGGCCTGCTGCTGATCGAGCTGGCTCTGGAGCACCGTCATGCTGGCTGCGAGCGACTTGCCTGTCTGCGATCCGGCCGTTTCCGGCCTGGTTGTGTCCGTCGGACCGGGCTGAATCGGCCGCTCGCCGTCCTCCGGCCTGAAGGCCCACCAGGTGCTGAGCCAGAACTGACAATCCTCGCAGCGGCTGATCAGTTCATCGAGCTCCTCCACGGGGATGGGAAGGCGTTTGGCGTTGAGTTTGCCGAGCAGCCCCCGCATTTCAGAGGGTGCGCTCAGAGCTGAGCCATAGCCCCACAGCATCGGCCTGGCGATGGTCATCCTGCCGGCAAGGCGGACGAAGCGCTGGTAGAGCCGCAGGAAGATGGCTTCATTGGATGAGGAGAAGGGCAGCTCTCCCACCACCGTGATGACAAGACAGATGATGATCCAGAGCATCGCATTGTTCAACACAGCCATGAAGCTGAAGTTCTGAACATTGGTGATTCCAAGCACGGCGATCACCACGATCGGCATCACGATTCGTGCCAAGCCGTTCTTGTACTTCCAGATCGTGATTCCTGCGGCCATCAGAAACAACACACTCGCCAGCGCGCTGAAGCCACTCAGGCGGGTCAGCACCAGCACCTGCAGCAGCCCCCCGATCAGCACCCCCTGCAGCACATAGGTGAGCAGCTTGTAGGCCGGAGCACCGAAGTTGGTGCAGAAGACCATGGAGATCGGCGCCAACAGCACCACCACCGTGGGACCGGTCGGGATATCCGGCAGATAGATCCAGAGGAGGGCGCCGGCAAGAACCGTGAGTGTCACCTGGGCGCCGGCGATCACGTCGTCCTCGAGGTGGTGCGAGGGCTTCAGGGGTTGCGGCCTCCGGCCTCCCGCTGGTTCATCTGCCGCTGCCTCCAGCGGGCCGGTCAGCCGATCCAATGTGCGCAGACAGCGCTGCGTGATCGCCAACAGCGCCTCGTCCTGCTGGCTGGTTCCAGGTTTGTGGGCTCTGCGCTCAGCGATCGGCTCGAGCCGGGCGTGCTCAGGCGCTTCGGGCCCAGGTGATTCGGGGCTGGGCCCGAGGGCCTGCTCCAGCTTCAGCCTGGAGCCCTGCCAGAGCGAGACCGCCCGCTCGCGAACGGTGGCGGGAGCATGCTCCACCGACTGCCAGAGACGGTCGAGGGCATCGGCAATGGCGCGCAGCTGTCCGCGGTCCCCGATCGGCTCGGCTGCGCTGAGGGGCACCGACTGGATCGCTGTTGCCGCCGCCTGCTGCCGCTTGCGGTAGTCCGCCAGGGGTGTGGGTTCCGGGCTGGCCAGGGTGGCCGAGATAACGTCCGCCAGGCTGAGGATGGCCTGCCTGCACTCGGTCCAGCTGGCGGGGATTGCAGGCCGGGGAGGGGCCGGGTCCCTGATCAGCAGAGCGAAGAGGGTGTAGCTGAGGATGCCGCAGATCGTTTCCTGCAATCGTTCCACGGCGGTGAAGAAGAATGCCGCCCCATCCGGTGGGCCGGAGCCGATCGCGATGATCGGAGTCACGAAGCCGGCCACGTTCCAGGCGTAGGGATGGGGGCTGCGTCGCATGAAGAACGCGCAGAGCCCCACCCAGGCCGCCACGCTGATCAGAAAGGGCCAGCGCTCCTGGGGGAATGTGGCCACGATCGCGAAGGCCACTCCTGCCCCCACCAGGGATCCCAGCAGCCGCAGCCAGGCTTTCTGGAGGGCGGGGCCCACCGGAGCCACGGCCAGAACGAACACGGAAATGCCCGCCCACAGAGGCTTGTTCCATTCCATCCCGAGGGACACGCCGTAGGCGAGCACCAGAGCCAGGCCGGCCCGCAGGCCGGCCCGGACATCCGCTCGGGCGAACACCGCCATCGGTGCAGCACGCTTCATCAGGGGAGGACCGTCGCCTCAGCCGGGGTCCGATCTCGCGGCGTTATTCGCCTTCCGGCCAGCGCAGCGGCCGGGTGGCCAGCGGTTTGCGAGGCTCAGTCCGTCGGGTCAGGCCGTTCTGACGCAGTCGGTAGAGGAACTGATCAAAGCGGTCGCCACCGAAGAAGGGCTCGTTGTTGATCACCATCAGGGGAACACCACCGTGCCCGGTCTTCGCCATGCCCTCGGCATTGTCGATCCAGCACTGATCGATCTGCTTGGGGTTGTTGCGGATGAAGCGGATCGCTTCGTCGTAATCCAGCCCGTCGACGCGGTTCATGTACTCCTTGACGAAGTTGGGCCAGTGACCCTTGCGGTAGTCGACCCGGGCATCGGGGTTGCTGGGATGCACCACTCCACTCCAGATCAGGTAGGAGACCTGATTGACGAAATCGAGTGCTTTGCCCTTCTTCTCGGCGTAGCAGGCCAGCCGGGTGAGCCAGAAGATGTAGGGCTGCTTCTCGGGCGGGTGGGTGAAGAGCCAGTTGTCGGGCCCGGGAACCTGCCCCTTGGGGTTCCACACCTGCCAGATCGGATCCGGAACCGGGAAGTTGAACGGCACGCCGAGGTACTTGCCCTGGCGCGGAGCGTCCCAGACGGTGTCAGGAACCTTGTAGGGCAGGCCGAAGAGTCCGCCGGCCTTGCCACTGCCACCTTTGGTGGAGCGGACGGCCACCGGCAGCACCGGGCGGATGTTGACGTTGACGTTGTAGTTGGAATTCAGATAGACGAGCCGTTGCAGCGCCAGGTAGCTGTAGGGGCTCCGCATCGACCAGTACACGTCCACTTCCAGTGGATCGTTCTCCGTGACGATGCGTGTGCGCGGGGTGGGAACCCCGCTTTTCTGAGGTGGATAGATGTTGTCGTGGAAATGAGTCCACAGGAAGGCCTCCGGATTCATCTGCGGGTCATCGGTCACCGGCATCGGAGGCAGATCGGGCACCGCGGGATCCTTCGGCCAGGTGGTGTCCAGACCGGTATTCAGCCGGTCCATCAGTTGCGGCGTGATGCGAGGGAAGTCCTCAGCGGACACCGCAGCGGGCAAACCAAGGCTGGCCATGGCGCAGAGAGCCGCCAGCTTTCGGAGCGAGCGGGAGAATCTTGTTGGCGTCATCGACACGATTGTGAGCAGTGATCTGACCGTAGACGGCTTTCAAGCTTTGGCCACGACGACCCGGCGCCATCGAGGCGGATGTTGCAAACCTTTGCCTCGAGAGGCTGCTGCCGCTGCTGAGCCAGTTCGATGGGAAATGGTGTCAGTTGCCTGCTTCTGCGGATGCTGTCAACCCATGTGTTGTGTTTCTTTCTTTGCTGAGACATGTCGGCTCTGTGGTGTTCGCAGCACGATCCTGATCTCTGAGGCAACCTGTCGATCAAGGCCGGCACGATCTCCCTCGCCTGCTGATGGATGCCCATCCCGGCAGTGAGACGGCTGTTGCCGACCCACTGATCAGCCAGCGGACGACCGACCGATTTCCAGCCAACAGCCCGTGACCCCACAGACCGAGAGCCGCCCCACCATCCCGACGCGGGCCGCCATCGCCCTGGGGATCGGCTCCATGGTCGGGGCGGGCATCTTCGCCCTCCTGGGAGTGGCGGCGACCCGCGCCGGTTCCGCCCTCTGGCTCTCCTTTCTGGCTGCCGGCCTGATTGCACTCCTCACTGGCCATTCCTTCGCCGAGCTGGGCATCCGCTATCCCTCGCGCGGTGGCGTGGTGCAGTACCTCGCTCAGGCCTTCGGTCCCGGGCTGTTTTCGGGTGGGAGTTCAATCCTCTACTACATCGCCCAGTTGATCGGCATGGCGATGATCTCCCTCTCCTTCGGGCGGTTCGTGGCCCAGCTGCTCAACGTTGCCCCGGCCAGTGCCGACAGTGCCGAGAAGGGCTTTGCGTCGGCGTTGATCCTTGGCCTGATGCTGTTGAACCTCGTCGGTTCGAAGCTCGTGGCCGTGGCACAGCGGCTGATCGTGCTGGTGAACCTCGGCATCCTGACGCTGTTCACCGTCGCTCTGGCCTTTCACGCGGAGCCCTCTCGCCTGGCCGTGTCGACCTGGCCGGAGCCGGCACCCATTCTGGGCAGCCTGGCGCTCACCTTCTTCGGCTTCACCGGTTTCGCCGTTGTGAGCAACGCGGTGGAGCGGTTGCGCGAGCCGCGCCGCGACCTGCCACGCGCCATGTATGGCTCCATCGGTCTGGTGCTGCTGCTGTATGTGGCTCTGGCTGCGGTGGTGTCGGCCTCGGTTGATGCTCAGACGCTCTCCGGGAGCGGTGCCACGCTGCTGGCCGACGTCGCCCGCCAGAACTTCGGCGAGGCCGGCTACTACCTCCTTCTGGTTGTTGCCATTCTGGCCACGGTCACCTGCCTCAATTCCGGCCTGTTCGGTGTCACCGGCATCACCTATACCCTTGCGGTCAACGGGCAGCTTCCATCGCGCTTTCAGAAGAGCATCGGTTTCAGCACGCGCGGGCTCACCATCTCGGCGGCGATCGGCCTGACCCTGGTGAACACCCTGTCGCTGACGACCGTGGCCTCGATCGGCAGCGCCACATCGCTTCTGGTGTACTCGCTGGTCAACGTGGGCGCCGTGATTCTGCTGCCGAAGCAAGGCCTTCATCGCGTCATCACCCTGGCCAGCGTGGCGGCCTGCGGCCTGGCGATCGTTGTCTGGATCGCCTACACCGCCCAGACCAAGCCAAGCAGCTTTGGCATCTTCCTCGCCTTCACGGCTGCGGCCTTCATTGCCGAAGCCCTGTTGCAGCGCTTCCACAAGCGTCGCGGGCGGCTGGCGGCGGGCTGATGCCTCAGCCGCCCCGCCTGCCGATCAGAAGGCCAGCTGAAGCCTTGAGCCGATCACCAGCGAGCCATCGCTGGCTGAGAGAAAGGGATTGAAGATGTACTGAGCATCGAAGGTGAGCCGCATCGCCGGAGTGATGGCGAAGTTGTAGTAGAACTCCACGCCCTGCTCATTCTCGAAGTCCCTCGGCTCTGAGCCCGTGAGCAGACTCTTGATCCGGCTCACGTTCTGAAGACTCTCCACCGTTCCCCGCGAGAAATCCAGGTAGTACCAGCCGAAACCGAATTCGTCGTAGGGCCGGCCCGTGATCATTCCCTTGCCGCCCATCCCCAGGCTGGCGAAGCGTCGGATCAGGTTCGAGCTGTCCGGTCCGGCACCGAAGCGTGCGAACACGCCCGCTCCGCGGGGGGTGTAGAAGGTGAGATCGGGATCGAGCCGATTCTCAGGCACACGGTAGAAGTACTGATCGAACGTCAACCAGAACATCGAGCCTCCATCGGAGCTGTTGAGAGCGTCGCCGAAGCGAATCTCCCCATCCGCAGCGAACGAGCTGGGATCGGCAAAGTCGACACTTCCTTTCGATGACCACAGCCCGCCCAGGATCAGGCTGCCGGGGAGGTCCGTCTGTCCCCAGCGGTAGGTGAACTGCTGCGCGATGGTCACGTCCTTGAAGAAGTCGTCGGCGAAGTTCTCGGCCGAGCCATTCGGATCGATCGCCACGGTGACGCTCTGCAGCGACGGCGTGACCTGCCACACCAGGCCGCCGTACCAGGTGGATTGCCAGGGGATGAACCCCCCGAGCATCATGTTGTTGTTGAGCGCGGTGTTGTTGAACTGGTATTTGCGATTCGAAGCAAAGACATTCAGATCAGCAAAGTTGATGCCGGTTGCCTTGCCCGCGATGGCCACCAGCTTGGGTGACCCAAGCTCCTGAAACAGGTAATACTCGGTCGGAAGGATATAGTCGCCCTCCTGCTGCACCGGGAATGTGGCCGAGTAATTCACAGGGCTGAAGGAGCCCGCTCGCACATTCGCCGAATCACCGAACTTGGAATCCACCCCGACATGGATGAAGCCGCCCGGCCACAGGCCCACGGCCTCCGTGGAGATGGTCATGTTGAATGACGCGGTCTCCAGCCAGTCACCGCCGGGGTTGGTGCTGTTGCTGACGCTCTGATAGAAGGTCGTGGCGGTGAGATCAATGAAGATGCCGTTCTCCGCCAGGCTCTTGCGCCAGCCCCCCCAGTCGCCCAGCAGCTGGGTGTTGCCCCAGAAGCCGGCATCATCCACGCTGCTGGGTGCGCCGTAGGGAAACTCACTGGAGTGGAAGGTGCCGATCAGCGCTCCCAGGGCAAACAGCTGCTCCGCCTCGGCTTCGGCCTCGACCTCGCGGGATTCCGATTCCGCGATCAGCAGAGGTTGTGAGCCCGTGAACCCCGCCAGTGGATCGAGAAGGCCGGCCTGAAGGTCGGTCGTTTCGCCGGCAGGAAAGGCCCGTTCATTCCAACGTCCTTCGCTGGCCAGGCCAGGCCGGCCATCGGACGGGTCGTTGCTGAGGGGCTGCACGGGCCCGGGGGTGTGGGTGATCGCCTCCAGGCAGAACCCCTGGACTGTGGTTGCCGTGCAGGCCTGGCTTCCGGAGGCCTCCACCACCTCTGGGGAGGCGATCGCCAGCGGGGAGAACTCCTGCTCTTCAGCTCGCGCCGGATTCGCTCCAGCCAGAGCGATCGCGAGGAGCAGAACCGGCGCAGCTTTCACAGAATCTCAACGTTTTGGCAACACTGTCATCTTTTCGCTCGTGCCGAGGCGCTGGCCAGACGCTTTGGAGGTTGCCCGTCTTTCGGTTCATCGCATGGGCTCCATCCCATTGCCTGCCCCCATCAGATCGCATGCCATGGAGTCCTGCTCTGGCATGGATGAGCCAGACCTGGCCCGGGCGGATCACGCCAGCATCATGTGATGGCGCTCACCTCAGACTCCCGATGGATGACTCCGGATCCTCCCGCACCTGGTTGCGCGTGCTTGAGGTGCTGAGCTGGCCGGTTGCCTTCACCCTGTCGTCCCTGATCCTGGCCCAGGCGCTGCATCGCCTCCTGGCCGAGGCGATTCCGGTGCGGCTGGAGAATGGCGTCAGCATCGATGCTGTGCGCTCACCGGTGCCGGTTCAGTCGAACCAGCCGCTGCCGGTGAGCGGCTCGGTGCACCTGGCCAACCCCGAACCGCTTCAGGTGGAGGCCGGCAGGGTCCGGGTGGAGGGTGCCGTTCCGGTGGCCTTGCCGGAGGCCGTGCCGGTGACCACCGAGGCTCCCATCCCGGTGCGTGCCGTGGCCCCCGTGAGCGTGGCGGCCGAGGCGCCGATCCCGGTGGCGGCTCCCGGCCCGATTCCTGTGAGCACGGACGCACCGGTGTTCGCCACCGTGGATGTGCGCAGTGTGCGGTCACCGCTCACCATCGATCCGCAATCGCCCGTGCTGGTGACCGGAGGGCTCGACATCAACGCGATCAAGGATCCGATCCGGGCGAATGTGCGCGGCCTGCTGTTCTCCTTCTGAGCCCCATCCGCACCGCCAGATCGATGGGCGTGGTGGGCAGCACATCGCTAAGTGTTCTGTCTCAGCAGGTTGTTCAGTGGCCAATGAGGTGTGAGGCCGCTACGGGTTGAGGTGCGACCCACCAACCCAGACCTCACGCCTCCATGCATAGCCATCCGAATGCCCGCCTGACTCAGCGGGGCCGTCTGAGGCTGATCTGCCAGCACCTCGACCAGGACTGGTCACTGCCGGAACTCGCTGCTGACGCTGGGATCAGCCTCCGCTGCGCCTACAAGTGGCTGGCGCGCTTCCGTGCAGGCGGTCCAGCGGCACTGGCGGATCGGCGGAGTGTTCGGCGCCACCAGCGCCGGACGCTCGATCCGCGGCCACTGCAGAAGGCCGTGGCTCTCCGCCACCAGCGGCTGCATCTGCGCCACATCGCCCGGCTGCTGGCGGCTCCCTTCTCCACCGTTGCCAGGACCCTCAGCCGGCTCGGCCTGGGACGGCTCCGCAACCTGGAGACCAGGCCGCCCGTACAGCGCTACGAGTGGGAGCGACCGGGCGACCTGGTTCACGTCGACATCTAGCCGAAGGCTTCTCCGAAGGAGTAGTCCCTGGCCCGGTTCCGGAAGGTGGGGCACCGGATCACCGGCGACCGGCAGAAAGGCCGGTCCTATGGGGTCGGCTACGACAAGGGCCACGTCGCGGTGGACGACGCCACACGCCTGGCCTACGCGGAGGTGCTTGCCGACGAGCAGAAGCCCACCGTGATCGGCTTTCTGGCCAGAGCCGTCGCGTGGTTCGACGAACAGGGGATCGAGTGCCGGCGGGTGATGTCGGACAACGGTCCGGAGACCGTCTCCAGGCAGTTCGCCGTGGCCTGTCGGACCCTGGGGCTCAGGCACATCCGGACCAGGGCGTACATCCCCAGAACCAACGGCAAGGCAGAGCAATTCATCCAGACGCTCTGCCGGGGATGGGCAATCGCCACGTCATTGCACACCTCAGAGAAGTGAAACCACTGGCTCCCTCGCTACCTGTCGAGCCCCAACCGTCTGAGGAAACACTCGGCCCTCGGCTGGCGTTCACCTCAACAGCGACTCAGGGAGCTGCTTTGCTGAACAACGTGGTGAGATACGACAGCTAGATCCGTTGCACCCGCTTCTGATTCACGCTCCAGCCCTTCCGCCGCAGCACGCGGTGGGCCATCCGCGGCCCCAGCGGATGTGCTCGGCGGCGATCTCCCTCAGCCGGCGCCTGAGCTTGGCCTCCTCGACCACAGGAGCCCTGCCGCTATCGCGTTGGGTGCTGCGGTGCTGGCCCACAACCCGGCAGGCAAACCGCTCTGATGCCCGGTAACGCTCCTGCAGGACGAGAACCGCCCTGCGCCTGCGTTCCGGGCTCAGAAGTTTCCCTCGGCATGATCCTTGAGCATCGCCTTCTCCAGCTCCGCTTCCGCCAGGAGCTTCTTGAGCCGGGCGTTCTCCTTCTCCAACTGGGTCAGGCGTTTGGCCTCCTCGGCCTGCATTCCCCCGAACTGCTGCCGCCAGCGGTGGTAGTTCGGCTGCGTCACCTCGATCACGCGGCAGACCTCGTTGACGGTCTTGCCCTGGGCGATCAGCTGCTCGGCCGTTTTGAGCTTGCGGATGATCTGTACTCCTTCGGAGAAGCCTTCGGCTACGGGCGGTGTGACGGATCCGCTTCATGGTGAAGTCCCCGGCCCAGTCTGGCCGGTTGAGGACTCTCATTCACCCTGGACCGGTTTCCGGGGTCCACGTCAGAGGCACGCGCTCAGATCAAGGAGAACTGGCCCGGTAGCGCCTGGATCGTGGAAGTGCACACCACCGGATCCCGCCATGGCAAGCCGTTTCAGGCCACCGCCCACCGGTTCATCGCCAACCTGCGAACCACACAAACAGCCCTGCTGGAACTGATCCGTGATCGCTGGAGCCTGGACAGTTGGGACTGGATCCGGGACGCCCTGCTTCGTGAAGACAACCACCGCGGCGGCGGTGATGCCGCCGGAGTGATGGCCACACTGCGCATCGCAGCACTCAACCTCATGCGAGTGGTTGGGCTCCGCTCCGTCCGCCAAGGACTCGTGTCCGGGGTGCATGACATCACCACGCTCCTGGCGATGTCGTCAGGAGGCCACCGCTGGCAATGTTGCCGTAAGTCTTTGAATCAGCCCTTCAGCCCTACCCGAACCATCCATCATGGTGATCTTGATTGAGATCACGATGGTCTTGAGGGGGGAGTGGTGTCATCCTGATGGGTGGAGTGGGCAACGGGGGGATGGTCACTCTTGCGTTGGATGCTTCCGCTTTCTGCTTGGCCATAAGGTGATGACGCGCTGCCTCGAGATGCTCCCTGTGCTGCTTGCGCCTCCGAAACAAGCTCGCATGTGGGTGGGTCATCCTTGATTGCTCAACAGAATTGGCCGCATCCATGGCCATCTCCCACTCCCCACACCAATCGAAGTGGGAGGTCTGGGGTTGCAGCCAGATCGCATTCGGCGTGGTCTGCCCCGCTTGGAAGTCGTGTGCAACAAGCACAGGAGGCCGTCTACGGCAATGGGATTGACCGTTTCTGCCGTCCTTGTCTTTCCAGAACCTGCAGTTGCTGCACTGTTCCTCCATCGGAATCCGGCAGCTGCTGGCTTGTTCCTCTATCGACCCGACCTCTCCGCCCTTAGCTAGCAAGGATCTCCTGTTCATGGTAACCCGAGGACTCACTCCGAGAGGCAATCGCCCCTTTCGATCAGCCGATCAGCTCAAGCACGGCCAGGGGCTGTCGATGCACTCCTGGGGCACGGATCAGAGCGTCCTGTTCGTTGTCTTTCTGGCCACGGCCGATCGGCTCACCAGCAGCGGACAAGATGACAGCCCACTGGCCTGATGCATTGCAAGTGATCTGGCCGCCATGATAGGGGGGAATCGGCCTGGTCATTGTGTGAAGTCCTGCGTCGCAAGGGGCCACACTGGTGGATAGATGATCTCAAACTGCCGCACTCAATCTGCTGCGGCAGGTGGCATCATCGACAACTTCACAGCGATGTCTCGAGCGAAAACCTCTACAGGAAGATAGCTGAATACAGCCGCTCTGGTCACAGCTCCGGACATTATCTGTAGCAGCCTCCTAGGCAATCTCGGCCTAGCCGACTCTGAGCGCAAAGACAGTAGTGTGCCTGATTGATCAGCGCAAGCCATAGAACAGGAATGTTGCGTCCTGGCTGACAAGGGTCAGCCTGCTGATCCACCAAATCGCTTAGCCCCTGCCAAGGAGGGATGGCGTCTTTGAGTTGTATGGCCATGAGAATTGAAGGGTGGAGACAAAACTGCGCATTCTTAACGAATGAGTGGCGACTGCTCTCTTGCAGATCATTGATCAGTCAGGCAGCAAATTGCGATGTCCGCTCATTGGACGTCACTCAATGGAAAGGCAATGCAGAGTGAATTACGGATAGCGTTAGTGCGTCGATTGATCTATCTCTTCGCCTAGCGGGGATGCAAAGTCGGCTAGCATCAACGCAGCAGCCTCAGGGGCGACCGGCCTACTGAAATAGTAACCTTGGCCTACAGCGCAGCCTTTGGAATGCAGCAATCTTGCTTGGGACTGATTCTCTATACCCTCAGCAACAACCTCAAGACCGAGAGACTTAGCCATCGAAATGACTGCATCACATACTGCAAGACAGTTTGCGTCATCGGGCAGACCTGAGACAAATGATTGATCAAGCTTGATTCGAGAAACAGGCAAAGCCTGAAGATAGGCGAGCGAAGAGTAGCCGGTACCAAAGTCGTCAATGCTGGTTGTTACACCAGCTTGTTTCAAGTACTCCAGCTGCTCTACGGCAGTTTCAATTCCTTTCATCATGAAACTCTCCGTCACTTCAAGTTCCAGGAACTTCGCTGGCAGATGGTAACGATCCAGCATATGCTCGACCACATTCGAGAAGCCCCTGTGCTGAATTTGTGATCCAGCGGCATTCACGGCGATATAACCCAAAGGCAAACCACTATTTAGCCATTCCCTTGCCTGAGAACAAGCAGATCGCAAGATAAACTCCCCAAGCTCGTGGATCAATCCAGTTTGTTCAGCAATTGGGATAAATACATCGGGTGGTATCTGTCCTCTCACAGGATGACTCCAGCGGGCTAGTGCTTCAAAACCAATAAGTCGATTCGTAGCTAGACATATCTGAGGCTGATAGACAAGCTTAATCTGGCCACTATCGACGGCAAAGCCAATCTCATGAGTCAGAGAGGCAGCCAGCTCAGTCGACTCTCCAATTCGTGAGTCATAGGCACGGAATGTATTGCGACCTAGCTGCTTGGCTTTATATAGAGCCTTGTCTGCGTTGTTCATTAGGTCGAGATATGTTGCCCCGTTGTCTGGATAAACTGCAATCCCCATGCTGGCAGTTGTATAAATGCGTTCCTGGCCTACAATGAAAGGTTCTTGCATGCACAATCGAAGTTTTGATGCAATTTCACTCGCCACATCAGGAGACGAAAGATCATCAAGTAGTATCACGAACTCGTCGCCGCCTACGCGAGCCACAGTGTCGCATGTCCGAAGTCTCCGAATGAGCCTATCTGCTACTTGCCGTAGAAGCTGATCTCCCTGAAGATGACCCGCCGTATCATTGACTGTCTTAAAGTTATCCAGGTCAAAGTAGATCACTGCAAGGTTACTTCCTTCCTGAAGCCGGCTTGGTCGCTCTAGCCTCTTCCTAAGTATTGCATCGAATAGCAATCGATTAGGCAAACCAGTTAAGGGATCGTGGTTGGCCAGGAACTGAAGCCGGTCCTTCGCCTCTTTGAGCCAGGTAACATCCGAGAAGACGCCAACATAACCTGTAAGCACACTCTGATCATCGAGAATGGAGTTGATGCTCAACAATGAGGGATAGATCGTTCCGTCTTTCTTCCTATTCCACACTTCTCCCTTCCACGAACCTGTTGATCGAAGCGTCGACCACATCTCAACAAAGAACGTTTTGGCGTGTCTTCCAGACTGAAATATCCTGGGATTTCTGCCAAGAACTTCATCGCGCTTGAATCCTGAGATCGATTCAGCTGCAGAGTTGAAATCGATAATGCAGGCATCTAGATCAGTCACCAGAACGCCCTCCATCGTGTTATTAAACACCACGGCAGCTTGTTCGATCTTCCTCTGGTCGGCTTTGTACTGTGTGATATCTTGCACTACGCCTGCAAGATGATAGACATCTCCGTTGTCGTCCTTAAAATACTTGCCTATCGCATGAAGCCATCGGTTTGTCTCCGATGTGGAGGGAACGCGAAAAATGATGTCATGGTCCGCTTTTCCAGCAACAAAAGCTTCGACATTATCAACCCACCGTTGTCTGTCCTCTGCATGAACGGCGGCTGCAATATCGCTAACCTCACCTCCAAAGCCACCCTTTTCCATTCCCATCAAGCCTTCGACCTCCTCTGACCAGAAGATAGATGTGATGCTTCCATCTTCAACCTCCCCGGACCAAGAGCCCATCTTCCCTGCCTTCATTGCGAGCCGTGTATGCTCCTCTTTTTGAGATAGTTCTTGCTCGGCTTTCTTGATCCGTGAGATGTCAATATGTACACCTAAAACACGAGAGACTACACCTTCTCCATCTCTAAACTTGATCGCACGATTCAATACCCATACTAGATGGCCATCTCGGTGAACCAATGGGTACTCAGACTGAAATGTATCTGATTCATCCTGCAGCGAATGGAGAAGCTCCTGCCTGATCCTCGTGCTGTGCGGTCCAGGAATCAGCCTCATCCAACCATCGAGGCTCGACTCAAGTTCCTTGAAGCCATATCCTAGTGTCTTCATCCAGCGGTCTGACAAAAATACCCTGTCCTCCCTGATATCCCATTCCCAGACCCCTTCAAGTGTCGCCTCTGCAAGAAGAGAATATCGTCTGTTGCTTTCAACCGAATCTGATGCAAGCGAAGCTACGCACCTCGGGTCAAGCGAATTGATTTCAACAATGCAGCTATCCGATGTTAGCGGTGCGATCGTAAACTCTCGCCACGCACATACATTCTCACCAGCATACTGCCTGGCTGGAATAAATGTTTTCTGACCCTGATCAAGCGCAGCCTTGAGCGCATTGATGACATCGGCGTTGCCTTCCGTGTTAAACACATTTGCGAACTTTCTCCCGATTGCTCGAATCCTAGATATACCCTGGCAATTCAGTGCGGCCTGATTGATTGCAGCAATAATGACTGAGTCATCTTCTGAGCTCTTCCTGCAAATTATGCTCGCCGTTCCGAGAGCGTTAAATACATATCTGAAACCCTCTTGCTGGAAAATGTTCTCCGCCATGTCTGACATGCAGCTAACGTTAGTGCCAGGCTCGCAACTCATGGAATCTCTTCTTGGCCAGCCTCACTCGCTATAGCAGGCCTAGAGAGGTTAAGCCAAGCCGCAGGCCGCCAACTACGCGATTCTTTATGCCGTACGGGTGATGTCGTTTACGATGAAGCCTCTTCTGGCCTGTTGCTATTCCGTAGTGGACGCGTGAAGCAGCGGCCCTGGCTTCCAGATGCAGATTCTTCGCAGTATCAATTGCATTTCGCTCGAGTTCTGACTACTCCCTCACTGTTCTGATTCCCAGGAGAATCACTTCCTTTTCCGGCGAATGCGGTCGTCTGGCTCTCTTGGAGAGGTTCCATTGGCAAGTCCACAATCGGATCTGTATCACGGTAGCCAGGTCCACTCGATGAGCGCAAATCTCGCCCATGCCACTGAGTTGAATGCAGATGTTTGGGTGTGTTGCTGGTCTCAGCAGGTTGGTCAGCAGAGCAGATCCCTGAGTCGCTGTTGAGGTGAACGCCAGCCGAGGGCCGAGTGTTTCCTCAGACGGTTGGGGCTCGACAGGTAGCGAGGGAGCCAGTGGTTTCACTTCTCTGAGGTGTGCAATGACGTGGCGATTGCCCATCCCCGGCAGAGCGTCTGGATGAATTGCTCTGCCTTGCCGTTGGTTCTGGGGATGTACGCCCTGGTCCGGATGTGCCCAGGGCTGATTCAAAGTCTCATGGCATCGCTGCTCCCGGTGTCTGCCGGACCATCGCCAAAAGCGCGGTGATGTCGTGCATCACGGCCTGGAGTCCCTCGCGGACGGAGCGGAATCCAGCCAGTCGCAGGAGGTTGAGTGCCGCGGTGCGCAGGGTGGCCATCACCCCGGCGCCATTGCCGCCGTAGCGGTGGTTGTCTTCTCTGAGCTGGGTGTCCCGGATCCAGTGCCAGCTTTCCAGGCTCCAGCGGTCACGGACCAGTTGCAGCAGGGCTTTTGGAGGGGTGCGCAGACTGGTGATGAACCGGTGGGTGGCCTGAAACGGCTTGCCCTGGCGGGAGCCGGTGGCGCTCACCTCCACGATCCAGGCACTGCCGGGCCAGTTCTCCTTGATGTGAGCGGGTGCCTCTTTCGCCCGGATGCTCCAGGTGATGTCACGGCCATGGCCAAGCTCGTGATCCGTTGCGGTGAAAGGGATCCGGCGCTTCCCCTGGAATTGGCTGCGGATCTGACGATGCAGCGTCCGCTGGTTGGCTTTGACCGTCAGCAGGAAGTCGGCTCCCTGCTCCTGGAGCTGCCGAAAAACGGTTTCTGCGTGTGGAGTGCGTCGGCCTGAACCAGCACACCGCCGAGGTCGAGCTCTCCAAGCAGCCTCCTGAGGACAGCCCGCTCGTGGTCCTCGCCTGTGGCGTAGCAGGTCTGCGCGATGGCCACGCCCAGGGCCGCGGAGTAGAGCGTCACCTGGGCAATGAACGCCGAGCCACCGCCAGCGGTGGGCTCTGCCGAGCCCCGCAACGTCTTGCCGTCACACACCAGCTGATCGAGATCGGCCGCATCATCAGGGATCTGAGCGATCGTCCAGTCGCGAATGGCATCGCAGACGGCCGTGACATCCACCTGCAGGAAGAAGTAGCGGAAGGCGGAATCAGACGGTGGGCGCCGCAGTTCGATCCCAAGCGCCTCGATGAGAACAGCGTGATGGCGCCGGGCAAAGCGCTCCAGATCCCGGAGGCTCTCGCACCGGCTCAGGATTCCGAGAACCGCCACCAGGAGCAGGTACCAGGCAGGGATGCGAACGCCCCGTCGCATGCGGGCATCAGGAATAGCCCGGAGGTAGGTGATCAGGTCGAGATCAGTTGCGTCAGAGGCGATCTGGGGCACGGAGACGGAGCGATCCCGCTGACCTCAGCCCATGCTGGCAGCCGTGGCAAGGATTGCTGTGCCGAACTTTGAATCAGCCCTGCGGATGTGCCTGAGCCCCAGGGTCCGACAGGCCACGGCGAACTGCCTGGAGACGGTCTCCGGACCGTTGTCCGACATCACCCGCCGGCACTCGATCCCCTGTTCGTCGAACCACGCGACGGCTCTGGCCAGAAAGCCGATCACGGTGGGCTTCTGCTCGTCGGCAAGCACCTCCGCGTAGGCCAGGCGTGTGGCGTCGTCCACCGCGACGTGGCCCTTGTCGTAGCCGACCCCATAGGACCGGCCTTTCTGCCGGTCGCCGGTGATCCGGTGCCCCACCTTCCGGAACCGGGCCAGGGACTACTCCTTCGGAGAAGCCTTCGGCTAGATGTCGACGTGAACCAGGTCGCCCGGTCGCTCCCACTCGTAGCGCTGTACGGGCGGCCTGGTCTCCAGGTTGCGGAGCCGTCCCAGGCCGAGCCGGCTGAGGGTCCTGGCAACGGTGGAGAAGGGAGCCGCCAGCAGCCGGGCGATGTGGCGCAGATGCAGCCGCTGGTGGCGGAGAGCCACGGCCTTCTGCAGTGGCCGCGGATCGAGCGTCCGGCGCTGGTGGCGCCGAACACTCCGCCGATCCGCCAGTGCCGCTGGACCGCCTGCACGGAAGCGCGCCAGCCACTTGTAGGCGCAGCGGAGGCTGATCCCAGCGTCAGCAGCGAGTTCCGGCAGTGACCAGTCCTGGTCGAGGTGCTGGCAGATCAGCCTCAGACGGCCCCGCTGAGTCAGGCGGGCATTCGGATGGCTATGCATGGAGGCGTGAGGTCTGGGTTGGTGGTGACGTGACCCCCTTTATCGGTCCAAGCCTTATGAGAGTGGGTGGTCATGGTCATGCGGCAGCTCCCTGTTGAACTGCCTCCAGGGGCGTACGCCCCTGGAGAGCCGAATGCGGCCTGAGTGAGTTGTACTCCCAGCGCCAACGATCGGCCAGGATCTGAGCCTCTGGGGCTGTGGTGAATAGCTCAGTGTTGAGGAATTCATCCCTGAACCGTCCGTTGAACGACTCGGCAAAGCCGTTCTGCCACGGAGATCCCGGTTCGATGGTCGAGGTGGTGGTTCCGCTGCCCTGGCACCAGCGCCGCAGCGCGTGGGCGATGAATTCGGGGCCGTTGTCGCACCGGATGAACGCCGGCGCCGGGTAGAGGCTGGTGAGCTCCTCCAGCACGGCCACCACGTCCCTGGCCTTGCAGCGCCTGCCCACCCGGATGGCCAGGCAGAGGCGGCTGTGCTCATCGATCACGTTCAGGAACTTGAGCCGCCGGCCATCGGCCGTGGCATCGAACTGAAAGTCCATCGCCCACACCTGATGGGGATACTCGGCCTGATGGCGGCGCACCGACCCGTCCGCGGGCCGTGCCCGTTTCTGCTTTCGGGGAGTGGGCCGCTGCAGACCTTCCTCCCGCCAGATCCGTTGCACCCGCTTGTGATTCACGCTCCAGCCCTCGCGCCGCAGCACGCGGTGGGCCATCCGCCGGCCCCAGCGGATGTGCTCAGCGGCGATCTCCCTCAGCCGGCGCCTGAGCTTGGCCTCCTCGGCCCCAGGGACCGTCCCGCCATGGCGTTGGGTGCTGCGGTGCTGACCCACCAGCCGGCAGGCGAACCGCTCAGATGCCCGGTAACGCTGCTGCAGGACGAGGACCGCCCTGCGCCTGCGTTCCGGGCTCAGAAGTTTCCCTCGGCAAGATCTTTCAGCATCGCCTTCTCCAGCTCCGCTTCCGCCAAGAGCTTCTTGAGTCGGGCGTTCTCCTTCTCCAGCTGGGTCAGGCGTTTGGCTTCCTCGGCCTGCATGCCGCCGAACTGCTGACGCCAGCGGTGGTAGGTCGGCTGCGTCACCTCGATCACGCGGCAGACCTCGGTGACGGTCTTGCCCTGGGCGATCAGCTGCTCGGCCGTTTTGAGCTTGCGGATGATCTGCTCTGGAGTGTGACGGATTCGTTTCATGGTGAAGTCCCCGGCCCAGTCTGGCCGGTTGAGGACTCTCATTCACCCTGGACCGATTTCCAGGGTCCACGTCAAACGTGCCACGCTTGTCGTCTGGCAGGCCGCTTTCTGTCCACGCTAACCAGCGCTGGATGGCTTTGACATGGCGTTTAACGCGGACCCCAGCACCTACCAATTGTCACGACGACTGGCTGGTGACGAGTCATCCCTGCGCCACTCCGTCAGGATGGCCCGGTCGTCAGGGAATCTCTGTGAGAACGAACCGACAGGTCATCGACCTCACCCTTCAACTGGTCACCACGGGAGGGCTTGTGGCCTGGTGTGTTCTGGTGATCAGCCCCTTCCTGTCCATCATCATCTGGGCCGTGATCCTGGCGATCGGCCTGCATTCGTCCTACCGCTGGCTGCTGCAGCACCTGGGGGGGCGCTCCGGCCTGGCGGCCCTGGTGATCCTGATCGCCGGCCTGGCAGTGATCCTCGGGCCTCTTGGATTCCTGATCATCAACCTGGCCGGCGATGCGCGAGCCCTGGCGGAATCGGTGGCCACGGGCAGCCTGGCCCTTCCCCCCTCTCCGGCCTGGCTGTCGGATGTGCCGTTGATCGGTCCGGCGCTCAGCCAGACGTGGGCTGATTCGGCTGCGGATTTCCCTTCGTTTCTTGAGCAGATCAAACCCGCCCTGGCCAATCTGGGCCAGTCGCTGCTGGGATCGGGCGCCAACGTGCTGGCCTCGGTGCTCCAGCTCATCGTGGCCCTGATTGTGAGCCTGGCTCTCATGATCAACGCGGCTTCCCTGCGCAAACGTCTCGGTCTGGTGGCCAAGCGCCTCGCGCCGGAGCAGGCCGATGCCTTCATCGATCTGGCCACATCGACCCTCCAGCATGTGATTCGCGGCGTGATCGGTGTGGCCCTGGTGCAGACGCTGTTGATCGGCATTGCCTTTGTGCTCGCCGGCATCCCCTGGGCCGGCGTCCTGATCGGCCTCTGCCTGGTGCTGTCACTCGTTCAGGTCGGCCCGGCCCTGGTGGTGCTGCCGGTGCTGATCTATGCCTGGACGTCGCTGGGCACCCTCACCGCCCTGCTGCTCACCCTGTGGCTCATTCCCGCCGGACTGATTGACAATGTGCTCAAGCCGATCTGGATGGCCAAAGGTCTGCCCGTGCCCCTGGTGGTGGTGCTGCTGGGGGTGCTCGGTGGCACCCTCACCTACGGGCTCACCGGCTTGTTCACCGGTCCGGTGATCCTCAGCCTCGGCTACTCCCTGCTTCGGCTCTGGGTGCGGGATCCGGTGCATGAGCCTGGCCTCACGCCGGCCGCCTGATCACCAGTCAGATCCCAGGGCCGCCGCGGCGGAGCGTGTGACCCGGGGTCTGGCCGAAGAGCGCCCTGTAGCGACGGCTGAAATGGCTGAAGCTCCACACGCCATGGGACAGCAGGATGTCGCTCACCGTGGCGGTGGCGGGATCGGCTTCCACGAGATCGCGATGCACGCGATAGAGCTGTCTGTACTGGAGAAACCGCGACGGCCCGAAGCCGAAGTAGTCGTTGAACACGGTCTGCAGCGTGCGCGCTGAGACGCTGCAGGCCTGTGCCAGCTCATTGACGGAGACGGGTGTGTGATCGAGCTCGCCCAGGACGTCATGACAGGCCTCCAGGATCGCTTGGCGCGCCCGCGGCGGGCGGCCCTGAGCGGGAGCGGGAGAAGGCTCGCTGGCTGCGCCGGGGCCGCTCAACCGCGAGAGCCGGGCTTCCAGGATCCGCCTGCCCACCGTGCCTGCCGGACTGGCGGCCAGGCCCGGAGCTTCGGCAGCCGTGGCCATGAGCGACGTGACCGTCCGCAGCAGCGGCTCCACCCGTCTGGCCTCATGCAGCAGGGTGTGGCTGCCCTGCGCTGGGGCCGGTTGAGTGGTGCGAATCGTGAACCAGTCGTGAGGATGCGCATGGCTGAGGCAGAAGTCGTGCCCCGGCTCAAACAGCACCGCATTGCCGCCGCTGATGGCCTGACCGTTGAAGCGCGACGCCCCCTCGCTCTGCCCGAGGAGGTAAATCAGTCCACCGCTGGGCAGCGGCTCGCCCATCACCAGGTTCGCTGCACCCACATGTCCGTGCTGGAGGGTGAATGGGCCCAGCTCCAATCGGTTCAGTTCCCACTGCGCTTCTGAATGGGTCCCGGTGCACCACATGTCGCCACTGAAGCCTCGAAGGCCAGCGCGGAACGCCTCTGGATCGCGAGTCCTCACGGGTGCTGTCCGTTGCAACGGGCTGATGGCACCTTCCTGTTGTAGGTGCAGGTGTGCTGATGCGTTGATGCGGCGATGCTCATCACGGCTGCGCTGCTTTTTTCCGATTCCGGCTTGCGCAGGCTGTGCAGACTGTCAGCAGACATCTGCTGCACTTGCCATGGAGCGCCGTGCTCTGATCAAGTCTCTGGCGGCCGCTGCCGCGGTCACGGCGGCGGCGGTGAAGGGAGGTCAGTCGAAAGCCGCGAAGACAGCCGCTGATGTCGCCAGCCCCGCCGCACCGGAGGCGGCATCCGGCTCCGCCATTGCCGCGGCACCGACCGGGCGTCGCCGCTCACCATCCCGCGGCGGCGCATCCGACGCTCCCGCCTGGGCGCCCGATTTCAAGACCACCGACATGCTCGGCACCGGTCCCGACGGCGCTCCGAACGGGCAGCGAGCCACCTTCACCGGCAGTTCCATGGCCGGAGCCACCGCTGCCACCGCCGGTTCCAAGATGACCCTCACTCCCCAGGAGCAGGCGATCCTGGATGGGAAGGAAGGGCCGGAAAAAGCCAAGCTGATGACAATTCTCGTCCGCTTCGGCGAGACCTTCGGTGCCACCAAGATGGTGGACCTTGGCGGGGCTCCCCACAGCAACCTCTACATCGGGGCGCCCTATCTGGAGTCCCTGATCGTGATGCTGGAGGAATGCGCCGCTGCGGGTCTGAAGTCCTACGCCCCCTACACGGTCAATCCCCGCCCCTACGACGTCTACAACGTCCAGAACAACCCCACCGAGATGCAGCTCATCGCAGAGGGCTATCCCCTGCAGATGCGGCTCGATGCGGTCCACTCAGCCCTGGGAGCACCGGATCTCAATTACCGCTCCTGTGCCTGTTACACCAAGGATGTGGGCAACGCTCCGGCACCGGGCACGTCGGTCGCCTGGTGCGAATCATCGGCGGTGAACTACGGCAACTCGGTGCTGGGCATCCGCACCAATCGCTACGGCGCCGGCATGGAGATGCTCTGCGCCATGCTCGGCAAGGCTCCCTACTTCGGCCTGATGACCGATGAGGGCCGTCAGGCCAAGTGGCTGATTGATGTCAAAACCACCAGCGAACCGGATTGGGGCGTTCTCGGCACCGCGATCGGCCGGAAGTGTGTGGAGGACATTCCCTACATCGCCGGCGTCGCCAAGTATTTCCCCGGCGGCAAGGTCACCGACGACAACTGGTACAAGCTCAAGTACATGGGCAGCGCCACAGCGGCTGCCGGTGCCGTGGGCTGCTACCACGTTGAGGGCGTGACGCCTGAGCCGAAGGAGAAAGGGCGCGACATGCTGGCGCAGGGCTACAAGACCTACGTCTTCGACGACAAGGAGCAGCAGGCCATTCTCGACACTTTTGAGAACCTCTGGGACGATCCGAATGGGGATCCCACCGCGGTGTTCATCGGTTGCCCGCACTGCAACTATGAGGAGACCGTCCGCTGGGCCAGGATGCTCCTGAAGGGAATGGACCAGGCCGGCAGGCAGAAGCTGGCCCTACCGGTGTACATCTTCGCGCCAACGGTGACGCGCACCCGCATCCTGCTGGAGGAGCCCCAACTGGCCAGCCGCGGACTGGCGGCCGGCATTCACGTCACCAACATGTGCGGCGTGTCCTATTCCGGCATGAAGGGCTTCTCGGAGCGCGTCCGAGCCGTCACGAATTCAGCCAAGAACAGAAATTACTCGCCCGTTCGCTACTTCCCCGATCAGAAGCTGGTCAGCATTGCCGTGACCGGCAAGGTCTAGCACCAACGCTGTTTGTTCCTCGCTTCATCTCTGGCATCACCGCTCGCCTGTGATGCCGACTCCAATCTCCTGACTCTCACCCCTCACCTCCACCTCCATGGCCAAGACGTTCAAGGGCCGTCCCATCATTCCCGGCAACCTCGAAGGCACGGCACTGGTGTCGAAGCAGCCCTTCAACACCACGGCGTCCTACTTCACCAACATGTTCGCCGGCAACACGGAAACGGCTCCCTGCACCGACGCGAACAATCCCGAGCTCTATCAGAAGGACCTCAGCGGCACCATCATCTGCACACCGCAGACCGTGGGCTCCACCATGGGCGCCGGCGCGATCATGGGCATGAATCTGTTGGGCGTGGGCTTCAAGGCGATGCTGTTCTCCGACCACATCGACTCCATCGCTGCCGGGGGGCTGATCATGGACGACGTCTGGAACGACCGCAAAGTGGTGACCATCGACCTGCTGGGCGACGAGTTCATGAACACCGTCAAGAATGGCGACAAGCTCGTCATCAGTGAAGACGGCACCGTTGTGGTGGGCTGATCCGGCTCCACTGCCAGCGCCATTGATTGTCCCTTTGAATCCTCCATCAGCACCGGCTGATTGCAGAGACAGGCCTCCTTTGTGAAGGGCTGTCTCTGCTGATCCCGTCTTTCTGTTGGCTGCGTGAGGGTGCAAGGACCTTTGATTGTCATCACACTCAACTGTCCACTCTGTTCTTTGATCAGGTGCCTCAGCCGGTAAGTTCTTGGCTGTTAACTGTCGATTCTGGACATGCAGCCCAAGCGCCGTTTCTTCGGTCCTGATCGTCAGTCCACTGCCTTCATTCTCGCTGCCCTTGGATCCTGCCTGATCGCGCCGGCTCAGGCTGAACAGCGCTCCCTTGAACTCTCTCCCGCTCTTGAAGCCGCGCTGAGCGCGGTCGCTGAGGACGCGTCCCTCCGGGCGAGCGGTGCTCAGAACGCCAGGTCCGGTCCGACCACCTGCAGCGACCCTGGCGCAACAGGATCCGCGGCTCGGCAACCGAGCGCTGAGGTTGACCCTGCCGAGCCCGAGCCCTGTCCGCTGATGCTTGCGGAGGGCGAGGTGCCCGAGGGGCCGGATCCCGAGGAGCCGGACACCGCCGAGAGCCAGACCTCAGAAGGTCCTCCTGCTGCGCGCACGCGCGCCGTCCCACCGATCATCAGTGACCCGTCCGACCCTTCGAGGCTGCTCGGCGAGATCGTGCAGCGGGAAACCGAGCGCAATGCTCTGATCCCCAGGAGTCCGATCAACGACCTGAGCGAGGCCACCACCCGGCTCAGCAATGGTCTCTACAACGACACCGGTGTTCGGCTTGGCCTGAACATCAACCACGCCTCCCAGGATCTCTCGGTGGCACTGCCGAATCAGCCCACCGGCGGTTCCACCACCGACCTCGACTTCATCCTCTCCTGGGACGTGGTCAACCGCGGCACGCCGACGGTGGGCAAGATCTACGCCCACCTGGAAGGGCGCTGGGATTACGGCACCCGCGGCCCCCAGAATCTCGGCTTTCAGTCGCTCGGCAGTGCGATCGGTACGGCCAACGCCTTCTCGGGCTACGAGCCCACCTTTCTGCTGCGCAATCTCTACTGGCAGCAGGGCAGCTCCGAGGCCGGCTGGTTCTACCGGATTGGACGGATCACGACCGACGCCATCCTCGGCACCTCGAAGTACCTGAGCCCGGTCACCACCTTCCTCTCCAATGCCTCCACCGGTTTCTTCGCCAACGCCTATCCCGATACCGGCTACGGCGTGGTAGCGGGCGCGTGGATCACGGATCGACTGGGCGTGATGGCTCTGGCGTCCGATGCCTACGGCAACCGCTTCACCGATGGTGATCTCTCCAGGATGACCTTCTACACCGCCGGTGAGATCGCGTTCAAGCAGTGGCCGCTCACGGAGAACGCCGGCTACTCAAAGATCACGATCTGGAACAATCCCGGTGGTCTGCCGATCAATGCCATGACCGGCAGGTCCGGCTGGGGCATGAGCGTGAAGCTCGAGCAGGAGCTCACGACCGATGGTCGTCTGATCGGCATCGGTCGCTGGTCGAAGTCCCTCGGCGGCAGCGCCGCCATCTGGGATGAGCAGGCCAGTGCCCACCTCGTGTACAACAACCCCCGCTTGCTCCGCATTCTCAAGGACGATGCCATCGGTGTGGGCTTCAACTGGCTCAAGGTGAATGAGGAGACGCGCGATGAATACGACATCGAGGTCTTCTACCGCTTCCCCCTGTTCCAGAACCTCGATGTGACGCTCGCCTACCAGTACGACATTCAGCCGGCCAACGCCGTGACACCCATCCTGAAGCGCTCGATCATCGACGATGGTTCCGCTTTCACGTTGCGGCTTCGCACCACGTTCTGAGGTTAGCTCCTGCGCCCGGTTCTTCCCTTCAGGCCTCGGCCTCAGCTGTGATCGTGCGCACCACGCGTTGCGGGAAGGGGATCTCGATGCCCTCCGCCTCGAAGCGCTTCCACACGGCAGAGGCGATCTCCGTGTGAGCCCTGAGGTTGGTGAAGGGATCGGCCACGAAATAGCGCACACTGAAATCAATCGAGGATTCTCCGTAGCGCACCAGAAACACCGACGGAGCCGGATCGGGGAGCACGAGCTGACTTCCCCTGGCCGCCTCCAGCAGGCAGCCCATCACATGTTCCGGGTCATGCCGGTAGTGCGCCGACACCAGCACTTCGCCCCGGCGCAGGTTGTCGCTGCCGGAATAGGTGGTGGTGCGGGTGGTGAAGAATTCCTGATTGGGAATCACCAGCTCGGCGTTGTCACGCTGCCGCCAGAGCACGGCCGCCCGCAGCCCCAGGCTGATCACGCTGCAGGGGTCGCCATCGATGAACAGGATGTCGCCCGGTCGGACGGATCCCTCGAACAACAGCCACAGGCCGCTGACGAAGTTGGCGATCAGCTCCCGCACGCCGAAGCCGATTCCGATCGAGAGGCCACCGGCGATGGCCGCCACACCGGTGGCATTGAGGCCGATCCGGTTCAGTAGCCACACCAGGCCGAGACCGATCACCAGATACCTGAGAATCAGGGCCACGGCTCGTCTGCTGCCCTCCGACATCCCGAGCAGGCGTTGCAGCGACCAGCTGAGCAGCCCCACCGGCAGGGGACTCAGCACCACGATGAAATAGGGAATCACCAGGCACGAGGCCACCGTTCCCACCGTGAACGTTGTTTCGAACACGGTGAACAGGGGCTGCTCGAGCACCTTGATCAGCGGCACGAACAGATTGATCGCCGCCGTGAGCACCAGCAGCATGAAGGCCGGCTTGGCCACCTGCCGGTTCCATCGCTGCAGGGTGGCGGCCTTCAGGCGCTTGCTCAAGAGGCGGAGCAGGATGCGGATCCCGGTCCAGATCCAGGCGGCGGCTGCGGCAAACCGCAGCAGACCCCATGGCTGCCCGAGCAGGAGAAAGAGCCCGGCGAGCAGGCTGAGCAGCAGTGCCAGCAGCGCCATCCGCAGCACCCACTGCCGTCCGCCCCATCCGGGGCGGCGGATCAGCTGAGCGAAGGGGATGCCGCGCGTCCAATCCGGTCGCGCCCAGAACAGTCTCCAGCCGATCACGGCCACCAGGCCCGCAGCCACCTGGGCCACCACCACCGGACGGCTGATCAGCCCCAGCAGCCCCCAGAACGTTGCTTCTCCTGCGTTCATTGCTTCAGGCTCTCCGAAACGGCCCGGGCTCCTTCTTCGGGCGACATCAGTCCCAGGCTCACCTCCTCCACCAGATCGTCCAGCGCTTCGCCCCGCTCGCCCTGAATCGCCGCTGCCTCGAGGCTTTCAAAGGCCGATCTGTTCCGGCTGGCCTGAAGGGCCTGCAGGCGGCCGGAGGCCGCGCTGAAGATCATGCCGGTATTCACAGGGAAGGCCCCCACGATGGAGCGCGTCAGCTGCTTCTGAGTGATGCGACTGAGCACGAAGAGAGCGAAGTCCCTGGCACGCTCCGACTGCTGACGCGTGGAGTTCACCCCGAAGCTCATCATCAGCTGCTCGGTCACGGCGAAAGGAATCTCTCCCTCAACGCGGCCCGGCAGGGGTGTGATCACCAGATCCTGGCCAAGGTTGAGAACGTGATCGCGGATCGAATTGCCCCGGCATGGAATCCAGCTCAGCTCCTTGTCTCGGAAGGCACGATCCAGATCGCTGGTGGAGCGGAAGAACAGCACATTGTTCTGCAGGCCGGCGTTGCCGATCCAGCGCAGCCAGGTTCGGAACGCCGGTTCAATGTCCTGTTGCGTTGCCAGCTGCCGCAGAGCCGGATCACCCCGCTTCAGCCCGGAACGCACGAAGGTCTCCATCAGCGGGTCGTTCATCGTCCAGGCCAGATCACGGAAGCGGGAGGGAAGACCCACCGCTTTCCCGCCGGCGGCCTGTTCCAGCAGCTCAGCGAGGGTGGCGGGCGGCTCGGGCATCAGGCGGCGGTTGACGCAGGCCACCTGAGGGAACACCACAAACGGCTTCATCACCGGCGTGCCGTTCTGACTCACGGCCTGCCTGAGTTCCGGGCTCACCGTCTTCAGCCAGGGCCCGTCCACGGGCTCGGAATTGGTCAGCCCCGCCAGCAGCAGAGCCCGGGTGGTGGGGACTCGGGCCATCATCAGATCCGGCCCCAGGCCCAGGCCGGTGCGGTAGGCCACCTCATCGACGAAGCGAGAGCCTTCGATGAAGGTGAAGATCAGCTCCACGTCCTCCCGTGCCAGCCGGAAGGAGTCGGAAACCGCCTGTGCTGCCGTTCGCGACTCGGCGATGTTGTCGGCCCTGAGCCGGCCCTTCCCCCCTTCGCCCGTCTCCACATAGATCTGCAGCGGCCGGGGGCGCCCCGTCCAGGAGCTGCACCCGAACAACCCGGTGGCGATCAGAGCCCCGATCAGCAGTGGGGCCCAGCCCCGATGCTGACGCTCGGTCCGCGCCAATCGCCGCCGTTCGCTCAGCCTCAGCACAGCTCCAGCTCCCGCTCCATCCGCTGCAGCACCACCTCGCTGGCCAGCTTGATGCGGTAGCGGCAGGCCTGGGTCTCGGCGCTGGCAGCGGTGCCGTTCTCCCAGACCTTGTTGCTGCAGGCGCCGCCACCGCAGAGACCGAAGTGCCCGCACTGCAGGCGGCACTGCTCGACCCCCTGCTGCACCGCCTGCCACTGCCGCTGGAAGCGCTCGTTTCGGCTGCTGTCTTCCAGGGACGTGTCACTCACGTGGCCCAGCACCCAGGAGCCATGGGGCGTGTCCACGCCCAGCAACTCCGGATCGAAGGTGGAAAAACGCCCCTGATGATCCACGTTCACGATCGCAAAGGGGTGGTTGAGATCGTTGCGGCCAATCCGTTCCCCGCTCAGGGCCAGCTGCATCACATCGGCGAATTCACGGATCGCCAGTGGCCGGCCGGCGGCCTGATTGCGGTCCCACAGGCGCTCCAGGAAACGGATGTAGCGCCGCTCCAGGTGCTGCTGGGCCGCAGGGGCGCCGCCCTCCTGCAGCTCCAGGCTGGAGCGGAGGTTGACCCCCTCCCGTTCCTCCATGTTGAGCCCCACCTCCTCGGCCCCGATGCTGCGGAAGAACTCGAACAGGGCATCGGCGTGATCGAGGGAGGCCTCGGTCACCACGGCGATCACGCTGAAGGGAATGCCGTGGCGCTGCAGGCACTCCACCCCGTGCAGCGCCGCGGCGTGGCTGCCGGCGCCACTGCGGCTGCGACGCTCCCGGTCGTGCAGCCAGGCCGGTCCATCCAGGCTCACCCCCACGTCGATCCGGTTGCGGATCAGGCAGGCCGCCCAGGCGTCGTTGAGCACCGTGGCGTTGGTCTGAACCACCTGGCTCACCGCATCCTGCGGCCAGCCGTGCCGCCGCAGGGCCTCGTGCAGACGGGCCGTGGCCTGGTCGTAGAAGGACGGCGGTCGCAGCAGGGGCTCGCCCGCATGCCAGAGCAGGCTGAAGGGCCCGCTGGCGAAGGGGCTCTCCAGCACCCGATCGAAGATGCGATCCAGCAACGACGCATCCATCTGGAGCCGTCGCGTCCGGTCGGGCAGATAGCAGTAGCGGCAATCGAGGTTGCAGAGGCTGGTGGGCTGCAGCACCAGCAGCTTCAGCGGCCCGAAGGGCTCGTTCACCAGTTCACGAAGCCGCGTCCCGGGCGGAGGTTGGCGAAGCTGCCGCCCCGGTAGCCGCCGCCGTTCACGAAACCGCGGGCCGGGCCGCCGTAATAGCGGTGGCCGTTCACGAAGCCCCGGCCGCGCGGTCCGCGGGCGGCACCGCCGTAGCGGCCGTTGATGAAGCCCAGGGCCAGCTCCGTGTGCTGCGGGCGGGCCAGTCCGCGATCCTGAAGCGCGGCGGTGAGTCGGCTCAGGCGTTGCTCCACCGTTTGCTGGCCCTGGGCGGCGGGGGCGGTGTGCAGGGTGGCCGTGGCTGGAGCGGCCAGGGTCGCCAGGGCCAGCAGCAGGCCCAGCTGGGTGGTGCGGCTGGAGATGGGCTGAAGCATGGATCGGGGCGCAGTGGGGTCAGGGCGTGGCGGGGCTCAGGGCGTGGTGACGGGGGGCACGGCGATCTGTTCGTGGCTCAGCAGCACGGCATTGAAGAAGGCCGTGATCGCTTCGGTGGGCAGTTCAAGGTCGCTGTCGGGTCCCAGCCAGCGGTTCACGAGCTCCACGTAACGCGGCTCGCCGTTCACATAGCCCTGCACCATCTTTCCGATGGCCAGGCTGGCGAGATTCCTCAGGGTGCCGTTGTTCTCCGGCACCATGCAGCCCACGGCGTAGCGGTTGTAGGGGGTCTCGGGCACGAGATCGAGATCCGTGGCGTCAGCCTCGGCCACCGCGCCCGCGATCAGCAGGGTGTCGCCGATCACGCCGTCCACGCGGCCGCTGCGCAGCGCCGCGAGTCCATCGGCAAGGGAGGCGATGGGAACCAGCGTGGCCTGCGGTTGCAGGGCCTCCAGCGTGGTGGCCCCCAGGCTTCCCGCCACCGCGCCGATCCGCTTGCCGGCCAGGGATGCGGGTGTGCCGTCCGGCCCGCCGGCGGCGGTGAGCAGCCGGATGCCGGAGAGGGCGAAGGGGGTGGTGAAGTCCACGAACATCTCCCGGCGCCAGGTGAACTGGGCCCCGCAGAAGAGATCGATGTCACCGCGATGCACGGCCTGGAAGGCCGCATCGGCGGAGTCGGCAGTGACGCTCACCACGCTGATCGGCTTGCCCAGGTAGTCGGAGAGCTCCTCGGCGATCAGGCCCGACACATCCACGGCGTACCCCTGCAGGCTGCCGTCGGCAGCGAGGGAGGCATAGGGAGGCACGCCCTCCGGCACACCCATGCCGAGGACGCCGGTGCGAGCCGCTTTCTCCACGGCGGTCTCGGCCAGGGCGGGCGCGCCAGGCCCGAGCCACCCCAGCACCGCCAGCAGGCCGGCGGCAGCGGCACGCCGCAGCATCACGGCCGGCCCATGCCGACCGCCTTCAGGCGGATGGGACCTCTGCGACATCGCGGCACGCCTGTCAGTTCCGTGATCGTATGGGCATGGCCGGTGGGAGGCTGCCGCTTGCAAAGGCGTGAAACAGGCCGCCCCAGGTGTCGGTGCCGCTGCGCTCTGCGTTGTCCTCGCCCAGCAGAGCGCTCGGATCGGAGCGATCCCGCTTCCAGAGCCAGGCCAGTACCGGCAGTCCTTCGGCGTCGGCGGCCCGCAGCAGCGGTTCCGGATCGAGCGACAGCCCTGCGTTGGCGGGGCCGGTCTCACCGATGATGAGCGGCAGTCCCCGGCGGCGCAGGGCCCGCAGCCGCCGTTGGATCGTCGCCTGCGCCGGGTGCTGTCGGGGCGGAGCCTCCGGAGCCACCGGAGCGGCGGGCGGCAGCCAGCGTTCGTAGGCGTGCAGGTCGAAGACCAGATGGGGGTCCGTGCCCAGCAGGGAGCGGCCGTGATCCAGCAGCACCTGCTCGTTCTGCCCCATCGCTCCGGCCGGCACCACCACGGTCAGCTGCGGCGCCACCGCCCGCACCGCGGCCACCAGCTCCTGCATCTCCGCGCGCCACTGCAGACCGTCGCTCGCGGCGGTGGCTTGCCAGTCGTAGGGCTCGTTCCACAGCTCGAGCCACACGTCGGCGTCGTTGCGGAAGGCCCGTGCCCAGCCCTGCAGCGTGGCCCGATAGTCGCTGGCCCAGGCCACGGCTCCAGGCGAACGGCCCGCCATGACGTCCTCCTCCAGGCCCGTCCAGCCGAACGGGCAGAGGATGGTGATCAGGCCGTTCGCCCGGTTCCTCTCCACCACGCCCCGCAGGTCGTGCAGCACCCTCCCCCGGGCATCACGTCCTGCGGGGGCGTTGATCGGCTGATCGCGCATCGCCGGAATCACCTCCCGCACGATCGTGAGGGTCCAGCGCGCCATGGCGCCGCTGTCGCCACCGAACACGTGCAGGGCGTTCGCGCCATGGTGCTGGTGCTCCAGTGCCGTGCGCACGTTCTGTCGCAGGGAGACAGGGCCTGCCAGGGCCGTGGGCAGCGCGACGCCGATCAGCAGCAGCGCCAGCACGATCCAGCAGCGGATTGCTGCCCGGAGCCTCCCGGATTGTGCCGCGGACCGTTGCATCAGAAGGCCGGATTCGTGCTGGGGTTCACACCGAAGCCTGCAGGTAGCGCCTGACACCCTGCTGTTGCAGACAATGGCTCCAGACTGTGCGCCAAGCCATGCGATTCCGCTCCGAATGGATCAGCTGCTGCCGCTCAATCCTGCGTTCGGCGATGGGCTGAGCTGCCCCCTGCCTGCCTGGCCGATGGATGTCCCGTCAGCCGGCCTCACCAGCTGGGAGCATCGCCGCGAGCAGGAGCGCAGCCGCCGCTGCGCTCCTGCGACGGCGCTCTCCTGGACGGAGCTTCTCGGTCAGCAGTGAGCCAGGCCCGGTCCCGGAGTGGGCCCAGGCTGGCTGGCTTCAGTGGAGCCGCACCACATCCACGGCCTCCTCGAACACCTCGTTGATCGCGATCGCCGCCTCCACGGCCCGCTCATGGGTGTGGAACTGCCAGGCGTTCTCGCTGTCACTCACCCGTTCGATGTGGGCGTCGCTGCTGTTGACGCCGAGGAAATCGCGTCCGTCGGAGGTGCGCAGGGCATAGCGCTCGCGGATGTCCGGATCGGGAACACGGGGCAGATGCTTGAGCTCGCGTCCCGCACGCGGCATGATGGTCTGCATGGCTCCCTCCGTGGTGATCCTGTCATCGTTGTAACCGGTTGCGGATACGCCTGTCAGGCAAATGCCAACTTTCGTGTCTGATTTCCCCAGACCGCCTGCGCTGGTGCGGGTTGAGGAGCATGTGCGGGTCGAGGCGCTCGGAATCGTGGTGGCCGAGTGTCGCAGTTGTTTCCAGGTGCGCGAGACGTTCCACCCGCCCACCTACTACCTGCCGCCCGAGTCGATCAGCGAGGGGGTGCTGGTGCCCGCCACCGGTGGCTCGTTCTGCGAGTGGAAGGGGGTGGCCAGCTACCGGGACATCGTTCATGGCGGTCGGCGCCTGCCCAGGGCGGCCTGGACCTATCTCGATCCCACCCCCGCCTTCCGCGAGCTCCGCGGCTGGGTGGCCTTCTACGCGGCCCTGATGGACGCCTGCTGGGTGGATGGGGAACGGGCCCTGCCCCAGCCGGGCGGCTTCTACGGCGGCTGGATCACCTCCAAGGTGACCGGCCCGTTCAAGGGCGATCCCGCTCACCCCGAGCTGATCTGAGCTCCGTTGCCGGTGTCGTCCGCCGGGGTGGCCGGCAGGGGCGCCCGGTAGGTGTGCTGCAGCCCGAGGGGCGCATCGAACTGGGCCTGGGGACCACCGTCGCGGAACCAGGGTTCCTGCAGCAGCTGCAGTGATCTGTCGTGCAGTCCCCAGCGCTCCGCCAGGTAGGCCTCGGCCTCCTCCAGGTTCAGGGGCGTGCGCGCCTGCCAGCGCACCACCGCCAGGCGGATGGCACGGATGGTCACCACTCCGATCCGCCCGCCCTCACCATCGCTCTCGCAGGATTCGTCGATGCTCTCGCGCACCACGAACAGGCGGTGGCTGCCGCTGGCCTCGCGTCCATCCAGGCTGTACTTGAGCCGGTACAGCTCCCGGGCGCGGGGAAAGATCGGCCCCGGTGCCAGGCTCAGCCAGGCCTCGAAGGCCTGCAGCAGGCCTGCGCCGGGACCCCCCTCTGGCGGGGGGCTGGAGGGGGAGGAGGCAGCGCTCACGGGCTGGAGACGAGGTTCATGGCAGACTTTGGGCAACAGCATGCCAGGTACCACAGAGCTGGTCCGGTCGCCAGGCGGCCGTGACACGCCCTTGGCTGTCCCAGATGCCCGGCTCGCGCTGAACCCCTCGCGATTGGAGTGTCGATGGCCCATTCCTCTGATCTCGACCAGAAAGGTCGCCTGTATCTCACCGCCAGCGGGGCGCTGCACCGGAGCGCTGGGCGCCTCTACCGGCTGGTGGACCTGCAGGGCGCGCCCCACCCCGAGCTCGATCTCCCCTACGACTCCCTGGAATCGGCTCAGGCGGCCGCATCGGCCTGGTGCAGCCGCATCGACCATGCCCACCCCTGCTGCCAGGCCGTGGGGGTGGAGGTGAGCACGCCCCACGGCACCTGGCGCACCCTGCGCTACGTGGCCCAGCTGTAGGGGGTCAGGACAGCAGGCCGGGCGCCGTCCGGTCCTGGCGCAGCGGCTGAAAGCGGCGGGATGGACTCTCCTGCATCAGAGCCAGGCCGGCTCCGGCCAGCAGCAGGATCAGGGCCATCAGGGCCCAGGGGCGACCCATCAGTGCGGCGGGGCGCCAGTTCTGCAGGGGATTTCCCCGCGCTGCGGCGCGCTGCCGTCGCCGGCCGCCGGAGAGGGGATGGCCGCAGCGGCCGCACACCATCCGCCCCCCCAGGCTGCGGTCGCGTTTGACCGACCAGCTGCCGCAGCGTTCACAGGACACGGACCCTCTGCCTCAGCACGGCCGGACCCGCCGGCCTTCGGGAGCACCATTCTGTCGACAGACGGGTTAGGACGGCAGCACCTGTGTGTCGCCGGCGATGCGTGTCTCGGTCGATCTCTGTCTGGTGCCCATCGGCGTGGGCGTGTCCCTCTCGCCCTATGTGGCGGCCTGTCAGACCGTGCTGCAGGAGGCCGGTCTCGACCATCAGCTGCAGGCCAACGGCACGGCGGTGGAAGGGGAGTGGGCCGAGGTGTTCGCCGCGATCGAGCGCTGCCACGACGCGGTGCACGCCCTGGGAGCGCCCCGCATCTACACCGTGCTCAAGGTCAACACCCGCACGGACCGTGACCAGAGCCTCGAGGAGAAGGTCGCCAGCGTCCGGGCCCGGCTCGCCTGAGGGCGCTGCCAGAGCCGGATTCCGGCGCTACCTGTGGTGGAGCGGCTGCAGGTGAGGGCGCCATGCCGGACGAGCCGATCACCCCACATGCCGGCCCGACGCTCGATCCGGACGGCCAGCTCAGCTATGTGGGTGAGGACGGTCGACGCTACGTGATCCTCGGCCGCGAGGACCTCGACGCGATCGGCGCCGAGCGGGTGATGGGCACCCTGCGCGATGCCAGCGACCTGTTTCACCAGATCGAGACCCTCTCCCGCCGCTGGCTCGATCAGGTGAGCCGCTCCCCCCTGCGCCGCAGCGAAGCCCTGGCCCTGCTGCTGGCCAGCATCGAGACGGCTCTTGAGCAGTCGCAGGACGAGGAGCGCGGCTGCTGATCAGCTGCCGCTGCCACCGTTGCGCTCGCGGCCCTGGATCGAATAGCCCAGCGCCTCCTCCAGCTTGTCGATCAGCTCGGAGGCCAGGTCCTCCCAGAAGTGGTCGCCGCTGCGGATGAAGCTGTCGCGGCGGGCGTAGAGGGTGTTGAGGAAGCGATCGCCCCAGTAGCGCTGGCGGCGGTCGGGCAGCAGGATCGCCGAGACGAACCCGATCCCCACCAGCAGGGACACCAGCACCGTCACCGCTTCCAGCAGGCCGATCCGCATCAGGATCCAGCCCAGCAGCACCGCGGCGCCGATCAGGCTGAGCAGCGGCAGCCAGAGCGTGGAGCGGGGCATCAGCAGCTGCAGCGAATCGAAATCCGACACGCCGGCCTGGCGGGCCTCGCGCCGGCTGACGATGGCTCGCTCCCAGAACAGCAGCGCGATCAGCATCGAGAGGCACCAGCCGCCCGAGACGATCAGCCCGACGGTCCAGAGAATCAACATCCCGGCCTCTCCCCCCTCAGCCCGGCTCGGGCAGGGCCCGGCCGGCCTCGGCCAGCACCCGGCGCACCGCGGCCGCCCAGCCGGCTCCGTGGGGTTCCGGCGCCAGTCGGTAGCGGCCGCGGTTCAGGTTCTCCTGCAGCTCCGCGTGGGGACCGGTCGCACCGGGCACCACCACCGCCACGTCCGCGGCCTCCAGCAGCGCCAGGTCATTGGGGGAATCGCCCAGCGCCAGCACCGACGCTCCTTCCGCTCCGAGCCGCCGCTGCAGATGGGCCAGGGCCAGACCCTTGTCCGTGGCCCCGCCGATCAGGTGTGCCAGACGATTGCCCTGGAGCACCTTGAGGCCCATGGCGGCGGCCGCCGCCTGCACGGCCGGCCAGGTGTCCGCGGGCGGCGGCAGGAAGGGCATGCTCCACTGCCGCTCCATCGCCATGGTCAGCGCCTGGCCTCCGAGGCCGGTCAGCCGCCGCACCTGCTCCGGCTCCAGATCCACCAGAGCCGTGAGGGAGACGCCGGTGGCATCCGCCATCCGCATCAGGGCCTGATGCAGCGACCGGCTGTCCGGGCCGAGTCCCTCATCGCGTTCGGGGGCGTCGCGCTCCAGCAGCACCGCGCCGCCGTTCTCCACGATCGCAGGGCCCACCAGGGCCATCTCCCGCTGCAGGCTGCGCACCTCGCTGGCCGTCTTGCTGGTGCAGGGGATCACCGGGATCCCGGCCTGCCGCAGCACCGCCAGGGTGGCCGCCGCCGGCGACCAGTCGTAGCGGTGATCGAGCAGGGTGCCGTCCAGGTCGGTCACCACCCACCAGTCCGCTGTGCCGTTGCCGGTCGCTGTCATCCCAGCCCCTGCAGCCACAGCACCCCGTAGGGCGGGATGGTGGGCGTGGCGGCTTCCAGCAGGGAACCGCTGAGTCGGTCCACCAGGGGCTGGGGAGCGAGCGGCTGGCCGTCAGCGGCCTGAAGCAGCCGGGCCAGGGGCAGATTCAGCCGCTCGGCGGTCATGTTGTGCACGGCCCACACGTGATGGCCATCTTCACCCCGCCGCAGCAGCACCAGATCGCTGCGGCTGCCGCTGAGGCAGCGCATCGGCGCCTCCGGATGGAAGGCCCTGAGCTGATGGCGCACCCGCAGGGCGTGGCCGATGGCGGCCAGGGCCCGGGCGGCGGGCGCATCGGGATCGCGCAGGCGCCGGTTCACCGCCTCCTCGAGAAACCGTTCCCGGTTGAGGTCACGCCGCAGGCCGGTGCGCGCGAAGCGCCCCCGGTCGTTGCGGGAGGTGAGCAGGGTGGGCAGGTAGAAGGCCGGCACCCCCGCCAGCGCCGCCACCAGCAGCTGGCTGCAGAGGTAGCGCTCCCACTGCAGGGTGTCGCCGCCACCGCTGTCCGCCATGGCGCTCCACCAGGTGATGTTGATCTCGTAGGGGCTGTCGCTGCCGTCGGCCCGGCGCCGGTGGCTGATCAGTCCCCCCTGGATCTCGCAGTGGCGCAGCAGGCGCTGCAACCGCTCCTCCGGCATCAGACCCTCCACGGGTCGCAGGCCGATGCCGTCGTGGGAGGCGGAGAAGTTGAGCAGCGCCGTGCCCGCCGGCAGCACCGGCCAGCGGCAGAGCCAGCTGTTGAGCAGGTCGGCCCGGCCGCTGGTGAGGCACTCCAGCAGCAGCGGCGGCAGGGGGAAGTTGTAGGCCAGCTGGGCTTCATCGCCCGGCCGCAGGTAGGAGAGGTTCTCCTCCTCCGGCACGTTCGTCTCGCTCACCATCACGGCTGCGAACTCCCGGGCCTGCAGCACCATGCGCAGCACCTTCACCAGCGCGTGGGTGCGCGGCAGGTGAATGCAGGAGCTGCCGGCCTCCTTCCAGAGGAACCCCACCGCATCGAGGCGGATCCAGTGGGCTCCGTGGCTGAGCAGCCGATCGATCTGGGCCACGAACTCCACCAGCACGGCGGGGTTGCGCCAGTCCAGATCCACCTGGTCCGGGCCGAAGGTGGTCCACAGCTCCCGCGGTCCCTGCGCCGTCTCCACCCGGGTGAACAGGGCCGAGCTGCGCGGCCGCACCACCTGGTCCCAGCCCTCCTCGGACGGGCGGGCCAGCACCATCTGTCCGCCGGGGACCGCACCACGGCGGAAGTCCTGCACCCAGCGGTGCGAGGAGGACACATGGTTCAGCACCAGATCGGCCATCAGGGTGCGGCCCTCCGCCAGGGCGGCCAGATCCACCCAGTCGCCGTAGGCGGGATCGATGCGGGTGTGGTTGCTGATGGCGAAGCCGCCGTCGCTGGTGGATTCCAGAAACGGCAGCACATGCAGCACCGGAAACAGCCCGGGGCAGTGCTGATCGAGGAAGCGGCGCAGGGTGCGCAGTCCCGGTTCGCCCGGTGCCTGGACGGCATCGGCGTAGCCGATCAGCACCGCGGTGCGCTGATCCCAGCCTGCAGTGGCCGGGGCCGGCGTCCGCTGCAGCCGATGCGACAACAGGGCCGCGGCCATGCCGGGAGGATGGTCGCCGTAGATCCACCAGAGCAGATCGTCCAGTCGTCCCACATCGGATCGGCCGCCCTCCAGGGGGGGGTCCGTCGATCCGATGGCTTCCGGGGGTGCCTCATCCATGCGGTGCAGCCTCCGGCAGAGAGGACATCACGACTGTTTCGTTCACCACTGTTCGGCGCAACCGCCTCCGAGCCCGGGATCCCGTTCCGTTCTGCCGATTCGCCCGTCTCCTCCCCGTCATGGACTTTCTGCAGGACGCCATCACCACCGTTCATGACTACGGCCGTCCCGATGGGGCGATCCAGGCCCACCTGCAGTCGCGTCTGCGTCAGCACCCGACCTGGGTGCTCATTCCCTGCCTGTTCGAGGAGTTCCAGCGGCCCGCCCTCACCCTCATCCGCGATGTGCTGCGGGAGTTCACCGGCCTCGGGGGCCTGCTGATCGCCCTGGCCGCGGAGGCTCCCGAGGAGGTGGAGGCGGCCCGGGCCTTCTTCGCCGATGTGCCCTTCCCGGTGCGTGTCCTCTGGACCAATGGTCCGGCCGTGCGGGAGCTGCTGGCCGATGTGCACCAGCGCGGTCTCGACGTGCTGGGTCCGCCGGGCAAGGGCTGGGCGGTGTGGCAGGGCCTGGGGGTGGCCAGCCTCGATGCGGAGCTGATCGCGCTCTTCGACGCCGACATCCGCACCTTCTCGCCGGCCTACCCGCTGCGGATGCTGGCCCCCCTGCTGGAGCCGTCCGACGGCATCGCCTACGTCAAGGCGTTCTACAGCCGCCTCTCGGTGGAGGAGGGCCGGCTGCACGGACGGGCCACGCGGCTGTTCGTCTCACCGGTGCTCCAGTCGCTCGAGCAGCTGATGGGGGCCAGTCCGTTTCTGCGCTACCTGCAGTCCTTCCGGTATCCCCTGGCCGGCGAATTCGCCTTCACCCGCGACCTGGCGATGAACCTGCGCATCCCCTGCGACTGGGGTCTGGAGATCGGCCTGCTCTCGGAGGTGTACCGGCATGTGGCCATCTGCCGCATCGCCCAGGTGGATCTCGGCATCTTCGATCACAAGCACAAGGCCATCGGAGCCGGGCCGGACGAAGGGCTGCAGCGCATGTGCCGGGAGATCCTCGCCAGCCTGCTGCGGGGGCTGATGGAGCACGAGTCGCGGGCCCTCACCTCCGAGCAACTCTCGGCCCTGGAGGTGGTCTATCGCCGTGTGGCGGAGGACCGGGTGCGGCAGCACGCCTTCGATGCCCGTCTCAACGGCCTCCCCTACGACCGCCACGGCGAGGAGAACGCCGTGAAGGACTTCACCGCCCTGCTCAGGCCGGGCTGCACCTCGTTCATGGAGCGCCCCTCCGGCTGGCGCATGCCCAGCTGGTCGCGGGCGCTGGCCTTTGATCCCGGTCTGCGGGAGACCCTGCGGGATGTGGGCTCCAGTCTGGCGACCTCGCCGGCCGGCACTCCCGCCACCGCGGCGGCCAGCCCGGCCCCGGCCCCCGTGCGCCGCCCCGCGACCCGCCGGTTGCGCACCGCCTGAGCCTCCCCCGGCTCCCGCCCGCGAGCAGCCCCGGTCCGCTCTGCGTAAGGTGGCCGCGCCTCACTGCGCATGGGTATGGCCGATCTGCCCCGGGGCTACACGGTGCTTGCCTGGCTCGGCCTCGCCGCCAACCTGCTGGCCTTCCCGGCGGTGGCTCTGGATCTGGCCACCGACGCGCACCTGAAGGTGCTCAATCTGGTCATGGCCTGCAGCGTGGCCTGGCCCGATGCCGTGGTGGGCGTGGTGGCCTGCGCTGCCCTGCTGGCCCGCCGCCGCTGGGGCATCGTCGTGGCGATCGTGGCCCTCTCGCTCGCTCTGGCCGGCAGCCTTCCCTATGTGATCGTGCGGCTGGTGCTGGTGCCCGATCAGCGCCTGCCCCTGGCGCTCGGGGCGTCGGCCTTCTGGCTGCTGAACCTGCTGGCCCTGATCTACTGGTGCCGCCCCGTGCATCGCCGGCGGCTGGCGGTGTACCGGGTCTGAGGTCAGCGGAATCCGGCCATGGTGGATGGGGTGCTCAACTGGGCCTCGCTGGCCGGGGTGCTGCTGCTCTTCGGGGGGCTGCCTCTGGCGGTGTCGGCCGGATTCCAGCTGGTGCTGCAGCTGATGGGCCGCGCCCGTCTGGCTGATGGACTGGTCACCCTCGCTCTGCTGCAGGGGCTGCTGCTGCTGCTGCGCATGGCCATGCCCGCCATGGGTCTGGTGCTGATCCTGCAGGGCTGGCGCCTGGATTCGGCCCTGCAGCTGGCGGTGGCCCTCCTGGCCATCGCCGCCTTCCTCGAGGCCGTGGCCGGCACCCTGCGCGACCTCGACGGCTGGCAGCAGCGCCGCCGGCGTTAGGCCGGGTAGCCGCGGCGGGCGGGGATCGGATAGGGGATGCGCCGGTGCCGCATGCGCCGCCAGACGCGGACGAAGGCGCGGATCAGCAGCTCCACCTCCGCCCGGCTCAGGCCGCTGTGGGCCAGCTGGCCATCGCGCAGGCGGGCCTCCACGATGCGGCGCACCGTGTCGCGGGCCTGCTGGTCACTGGTTTCGGGCGGCAGCGAGCGCAGGGCGGCTTCACAGCCATCGGCCAGCATCAGGATTCCCGTCTCGCGGGAGCGGGGTGCGGGGCCCCGATAGCGGAAGTCCGCCTCCGGGGTGGCGGCATCGCGCTGGCGCGCCTGATGGAAGAAGTAACCCATCTTCAGGGTGCCCTGGTGCTCGGGGATGAAATCGGCCACCGAACGGGGCAGCCTGTGGCGGCGGGCCAGCTTGAGGCCCTCATCCACATGGGCCTGGAGGATGCGGGCGCTGCCGCGGGGATCGTCGAGCTGGTCGTGGGGATTGGGGCCGTCGACCTGGTTCTCGATGAACCATTGCGGCGCATGCAGTTTGCCCACGTCGTGATACAGGGCGCCGGTGCGGATCAGGTCCACGTCGGCGCCGATCGTGCGGGCCCCCTCCTCCGCCAGGCCGCAGATCATCAGGGTGTGCTCGAAGGTGCCGGGAGCCTCCTTCGAGAGGCGCCGCAGCAGCGGCCGCTCCTGGTCGGCCAGCTCCAGCAGCCGGGCCCGGGTCAGCAGCCCGAAGAAGGTCTCGATCAGCGGTGCCAGTAGCAGCCCCACCATCACAAGGACGCCCATCAGGGCCGCCTCGCCGGCCAGCTCGCCGCCGTCGGCCCCCACTTCACGGAAGTAGGCGCTGAACAGGCCCGAGCGCAGCAGCAGCACCTGGAACAGCAGCGCCCCGAGCGGCAGCAGCAGGGCGAGTTGCAGCAGCTGAGCCCTGCTGCGCTGGCGGCCAGCCAGCACGGCGCTGAGGGCGGCCACACCGGCGCCCACCAGCAGCTGGGCCTCGCCGATGCCATCCACCGGGGTGGGCCAGAGCAGGGCCGCCGCCGCCAGCCAGGCCAGCCCCGCCGTGGCCCCCAGCCCCTGGCTGATGAGCAGGGTGGGCGGCACCAGCAGGGCCAGCGGGCTGACGGCCGGACCGGCGCCGACGCCGGCCCAGAGCTTGAGCACCTGAACGGTCACCAGCACCCCGAGGGCGAGCAGCGCCTGACGGGCTTCCAGCGAGGGGCGGTCCCGCCGCATCAGCAGCACCATCACCGCACTCACGGCCAGGCCCTCGGCGAAGCGCCCGGCCCAGTCGCGCGGGCTGGGGCCGCGGCTGACCATGCCGAAGTGGTCCAGCACGTCGTAGGCCTGGGGGCTGATGGTCTCGCCCTTGCGGATGATCAGATCGCCCCGCTGCACTTCGATCGTGGGGATGCCCTCCTTGGTGAGGAGCTTCTCGATCAGGCGGCTGCTCAGGTCGGGATCGGTGCGCAGGTTGGTCTGGCCGCTGAGGGTCTGACTCAGCAGCCGCGCGCCGAGGCTGCGGGGCGGCGCCCCGGCCTCGCCGAGGTCGCTGAGCTGAAGATCGGCCGCCTGCCGCAGCTGCAGTTCAGCCAGGCTGGGCACCACCCCCTGGCGCAGCATCCGCTCCAGCGCGCGGCGCAGCGCCATGTCCCAGCTGCGGCGCTGGGCGTCGTCGCGGGCGGTCAGCCAGGCCCGTTCCGCATCGTTGAGGCTGATGGGCTCGACACGCTCCTCACCGGCGCTGGCCCAGGTCTGCAGCCGCACCAGCTGGCGTTCGAGGGCGAGCCGGAGCTCGTGGCTCGCCTCCTCGTCCACCACTTCCACATAGGTGCGGGGGATGAGCTGGGAGCGGCGCTGATCCAGCAGCGTCCGGTCCTCCACCACGGCATCGGCCGGAGCGCGTCGCTCGAACGGCGCCGCCATGCCCGGCCGCAGGCTCGGCTCGAACAGCCAGGGCCAGCTGGAGAGCAGGGCGACCAGCAGACAGGCGGCCAGCACCAGCAGCCGCCCACCCGCCGACCAGCGCAGGATCGGGCCCCGTGGCTCCTGCAGGCGTCTCCAGACGCGGCCGAGGCGCCCTGGCCGCTGCTGCCGCCACATCCGTCTGCGGAGAGGCACCGTTCAGCGAAAGGCAACCTGAACGCTAGCCGTGCTGCCGTCGGCCGGATGATGGCGTCCTCTCGAGCGAACCCATGGCGACCCGTCTCGACGGCCGTGCGCTGGCCTCCAGGATCGAGGAGCGCCTCAGCTCCTGGATTCGCGAGCACGTCTCCCGGGCCGGTCGTCCACCGGGCCTGGCGGTGCTGCGCGTCGGTGATGACCCGGCCAGCGGGGTCTACGTGGCCAACAAGGAGCGCGCCTGCACCCGGGTGGGCATGCGCAGCCTCGGGGCGCATCTGCCGGCCCACAGCAGCTCCGCCGACGTGCTGGCGGCGATCGAGCGCCTCAACCGGGACGACGCGGTGGACGGGCTGCTGCTGCAGCTGCCGCTGCCCGCCGGCCTGGACGAGCGGCCCCTGCTGGCGGCGATCGAACCGGCCAAGGATGCCGACGGTCTGCACGCCCTGAATCTCGGCCACCTGCTCCGGGGCGAACCGGGCCCGCGCAGCTGCACACCGGCCGGCGTGATGGCGCTGCTGGCCGAGCAGCGGGTTCCCCTGGAGGGGGCCAGAGCCGTGGTGGTGGGCCGCAGCATCCTGGTGGGCCGTCCGATGGCGCTGATGCTGGAGGCGGCCGATGCCACGGTCACCGTGGCCCACTCCCGCAGCCGTGATCTGGCCGCCATCACCCGCGAGGCCGACGTGCTGGTGGTGGCGGCCGGTCGGCCGGGGCTGATCGGGGCGGAGCATGTGCGGCCCGGGGCCGTGGTGGTGGATGTGGGCATCCACCGCCGGGCGCCCGATCCCGATGCCGGCCCCGAGGCCCGCCCGCGCCTCTGCGGTGATGTGCGCTTCGAGGAGGTGGAGCCCCTCGCCTCGGCGATCACGCCGGTGCCCGGGGGAGTGGGCCCCATGACCGTGACCCTGCTGCTGGTGAATGCCCTGGCCAGCTGGAGCCGCCGCTGCGGTTGTCCCGATCCCCTGCCGGTGGTGCTGCCCTGATCGCGCCGTCGCCTCCTCCTCCGCGGCCTGTGGCCCGCCTGAGAGAATCCGGCGATTGAGGCGTGGCGATGCAGGCGGCGGAAACAGGAGTGCCCTCGTCCCCCGGGACCGGCACCGCCCCGGCGGCGCCCGGCGGCGGCTTTGATCTCGGGACCTACCTCAACGGCTCCCGTGAGCGGGTCGAGGCGGCGCTCGACGCCAGCCTGGGCCCGGAACGGCCGGAAGGGCTGCGCGAGGCGATGCGCTACTCACTGCTGGCCGGTGGCAAGCGGCTGCGGCCGATCCTCTGTCTGGCGGCCTGTGAGCTGGCCGGCGGGGAGGCCGAGCTGGCCATGCCCACGGCGGTGGCCCTGGAGATGATCCACACCATGTCGCTCATCCACGACGACCTGCCGGCGATGGATGACGACGATCTGCGCCGCGGTCAGCCCACCAACCATGTGAAGTTCGGGGAGGCCACCGCGATCCTCGCCGGCGATGCCCTGCTCACCCGTGCGTTCGAGATGGTGGCGCGCCGCAGCCCCGGCGTGCCGCCCGATCGCCTGCTGGCGGTGGTGGCCGAGCTGTCCCTGGCGGCGGGCGCTCCCGGCCTGGTGGGCGGCCAGGTGGTGGATCTCGACAGCGAGGGCCGCAGCGTGGATCTGGAGACGCTGGAGTACATCCACCTGCACAAGACCGGTGCGCTGCTGCGGGCCAGCGTGCTCTGCGGCGCCCTGATCGCCGGGGCCGACCAGGCCCTGCTCGATGGCCTGCGGGCCTATGCCCGCGGCATCGGACTCGCCTTCCAGATCATCGACGACATCCTCGATGTGACCGCCAGCAGCGAGGTGCTGGGCAAGACCGCCGGCAAGGATCTGGTGGCCGACAAGACCACCTACCCGAAGCTGCTGGGACTGGAGCAGTCGCGCCAGCGCGCCGATCAGCTGATCGATGCCGCCAAGGCCGGCCTGGAGCCGTGGCTGGATCGCGCCCAGCCCCTGCTGGCCCTGGCCGACTACATCACCAGCCGCGACCGATGAGCGACGCCGCCTCCTCCCTCCACGGCCTGCCCGAGCTGCTGCGCAACGGTGTGCTCACCTGGGCCCTGCTGGCCTGCGGCACGGCCCAGCTCTCGAAGCTGCTGGTGGAGCTCGTGGCCCATCGCCGCTGGCGACCCGCCGTGCTGCTGGAGACCGGCGGTATGCCCTCCAGCCATTCGGCGCTGATGAGCGGTGCGGCCGCCGGCGTGGGCTGGCAGCTGGGGTTCGATGATCCCCTCTTCGCCCTGGCGGCGACCGCGGCGATCGTCGTGATGTACGACGCCAGTGGCGTGCGCCGGGCCGCGGGACGGATCGCCCAGCGGGTCAATGCCCTGCCGGCCGACGCCTGGGGACCGGCTCCCTCCTCCGACAGCCCCTCAGCCCCGCCGCTGAAGGAGAACCTCGGCCACAGCCGGCTCGAGGTGCTGGTGGGAGGGTTGATCGGTCCTGCCGTGGCCCTGAGCGGCCTGTCGCTGCTGGGCTCGCCCTGGCAGCTGGCCCAGCGGATCGGTTGGGTTCCGATCGGCTGAACACCGCTCGGCTGAACGACGCCGGCTCCGCCTCCGCCTTCCGGATGACACCGGATCAGGCGGAGGCCCACCGACGCTTCAGCGACTGGTTCGGCTCCGGCAGCGAGGCGCCCTTCCTGCTGGAGGGCTACGCGGGAACCGGCAAGACCGTGCTGTCGATGCTGCTGCTGCAGACGGTGGAAGCCTGCGGCCTCTGCTGGACCGTGGCCGCCCCCACCCACAAGGCCGTGGGTGTGTTGCGGGAGGCTCTCGACGCGCACCGGCTGCACGCCACCTGGTACCCCTCCACCCTGCACCGGCTGCTGCGGCTGCGCCTGGAGCGTCGCCAGGGCCTCGAGGGCTGCGTGGAGAGCGAGGAGACCGGTCTGGCGCTGCAGGCGCTCGATCTGGTGCTGATCGACGAGGCCTCCATGCTCGATGCCGATCTGCTGGCCATCACCCTGACCTGCGCGGCGCGCTCGGGCAGCCGCCTGGTGTTCGTGGGCGATTCGGCCCAGCTGCCGCCCGTGGGAGCCTGCCGCAGTCCGGTGTTCGATCTCCAGCCGGCCTGTCGTGGCCTGCTGCGGCAGGTGGTGCGCCACCAGGGACCGGTGCTGGGGCTGGCCTCGGCGCTGCGGGAGGAGCGTCTGCCGCTCCGCCCCCCCGGCCGGGCCTGCTGGTGGCGGATCCCCGCGGCCGGGTGGGGGTTCTCGGCACGGCGACCTGGCGCGAGCGGGCGATGGCCGCCCTGCGGCAGGCGGCCCGAGTCGATGACGTGGATGCGGCGCGCATCCTCTGCCACCGCAACCGCACCATCGAAGCTCTGATGCCGGCCGTGCGCCGGGCGGTGCATGGACCCGAGGCCGATCGCTGGCCCGTGCTGCCCGGGGAACGCCTCATCACCCGGCAGGCGGTGATGGCGGCCGCCAGCCATCGGGATGCCGGCAGCGGCGAGGAGGGTGGCCTGGTGCTCGCCTCCAACCGGGAGCTGCTGGTGCGCTCGGTGCGGCGGGAGCGCTGCGATCTCGCTCTTCTGCTGTCGGAACCCGATCTGGTGCCGGTCGCCGGTGCCGTGGAGGTGCTGCGGTTGGAGGCCGACGTGGCGGATCTCCGCCTCTCGCTGCGGCTGCTGCCCCCCTGGACAGCGACGCCAGGGCGCAGGTCGACCAGCTGCAGAGCGACCTGCGGCGGCAGGCCCGCCGCGAAGCGGACGAGGACCGGGCCCGCGGCCTCTGGCGCGCGGCTTTCCGCCTGCGCGATGCCTTCGCCTCCCTGGGACCGGCGGCGCTGCTCACGGTGCACCGGGCCCAGGGAAGCAGCTTCCGCGAGGTGTTCGTGGCCTCCGATCTCTTCCGGGCCGGCGACGGCCCCCTCCGGCGGCAGCTGCTCTACGTGGCGGTGACCCGTGCCCGGGAGCGGGTCTGGATCGAGGGTGTGGAGACGGCCGGCGCCCGCACCTGGAGCGCCCGGGAGCTGGCCCTCAGTTCAGTTGCAGACCCACCAGCCCCTGCCAGCCCAGGTAGCCCGCCAGCACCAGGCTGAGGCCGCCCACCAGCCAGTCCCCCCTGCGGAAGAGCCAGTCCCGCCCGCCCTCGAGCACCGGCCTGGAGCGCTCCCCCAGCAGCAGCACCAGCAGCACCGGCAGCAGCAGCAGGGCGCTGGCGCCGAGGGTGAACAGAGCCGTGTCGAGGGTCTCCTGCAGCGGGCTCAGGCCGGCGGCGAGCAGGGCCGAGGCCGCCTTGGCGAAGAGGAACAGGTCGTCCGGGCTGATCAGCTCGGCCGCGGCGGAGAGCAGCAGCAGCAGGGGGATGGGCATGGCCACGAAGCGCTCCAGGGAACGGGTCCAGCCCGGCGCCTCCTCGCTGCTGCCCCGCCGCAGCAGCTCCTTCAGGCCGAGGGCCAGCAGCGCACCGGCCGCCAGCAGGTCGAGGCCGGTGCGGTGGTCCGTGCCCATCGACATGTCGAGCAGAAGCCTGTGCCCCACCGTGATCAGCAGGGCCACGGCCAGGGCCGTGGTCAGCACCCAGCCCAGCAGGAACCAGCCGGCCCGACGCAGGGGATGGCTGCCCACCAGCAGCAGCAGCAGCACGCCGATGTGCACCGGGCTGAGGCTGATGCCGGCCCCATAGGCCACGAGTTCGCTCCAGAGCAGGTCCGGGCTCAGCGGTGCAGCGGTCATGGCGGTGTCCTCAGCGGCGGATCTCGAACCAGTCGTCGCCGGTGAGCGGGATCTGGTGACTCGTCACCTGGGTGACCCGGGCCGAGCTGGGCCCGTGCTCGCACCAGATGCGCAGATCACTGAGGCTGCCGATCCGGCCCTCCGCCTCGATCTGCACCGCTCCGGTGGTGGTGTTGCGCACCCAGCCGCTCAGCGACAGCTCCCGCGCCCGCCCGCGGCAGGCCTCCCGGTAGCCCACACCCTGGACACTGCCCTCCACCACCAGCCGCCAGCGCTCGATGATCTCGCCGGTGCGGGGCTCATTGGTTCTCAGCTCGCGGCCGCCCTGAAGCGTCTTGCGGCGCGGCTGAGTCGTGAGGGGATCATCGGGCAGCCAGCCCAGTGGAGATGGGTCCAGCTGGCGTGGATCGTTGCCGTGCTCCATCCCTCGAGTCGTGGGGGAATGCCCCATCCTTCGCTGTGCCACAACCCTAGATCCGGCGGCGGGTCCCCATCCCCTCCGGCCCCCCCCGCCTCCTGCAGTTGCCAGCGATGCAGCTCGTGGCCCCGCAGCACCTCGCCCCGGCGTGCCAGCAGCCCGTCGCGGCACGGGTGCAGGTGGCGGTACCCGACCGAGAGAGCCCCGCGGCGGGCCCGGAACGGCAGCAGGCCGGCCATGGCGTGGGAGGTTCCGCCGGGATCCTCCAGCTCCCGTCCCAGCAGCAGCAGACCGCCGCATTCGGCGTAGATCGGCAGACCGGCCAGCGCCGCGCGCCTCAGCGAACCCAGCGCGTTCCGGCACCCGGCCAGCCGGCCCGCGTGCAGTTCCGGATAGCCGCCCGGCAGCACCACCGCGTCGCTGAGCTCCGGCAACGGTTCATCCTCGCTGGGCCTCCAGGGCACCAGCACCGCCCCCTGCCGCTGCAGCAGCTCGCTGGCCTCCGGGTAGCGGAAGTGAAAAGCGGCGTCGGCGGCCACCGCCACCGATACCGGCCTGTCAACGGCCCCGGGAGGGTCCAGGTTCCGGAATGGATCGGGGCCCGGGGGGGGCGGGCTCAGCAGCGGCAGCAGAGCCGGCCAGTCGATGGCCTCCTCCATCAGGCCGGCCCAGTGCTCCAGCCGCTCCGCCAGGTCCGGCAGCTCCTGCACTGCGTTGAGCCCCAGGTGGCGAGAGGGAAGCTGCAGGCTGGTCTCACGCGGCACCACGCCCAGCACCGGCATCGCGATGGCCTCCATCGCCTGTCGGAGCACAGCGGCGTGACGCGGGCTGCCCACCCGGTTGAGGATCACCCCGGCGATCGGCAGATCCGCGCCGCCGTGATCGCGGAAGCCCCGCACCAGAGCGGCGGCGGACCCCGCCTGGCCGCTGGCCTCCACCACCAGCACCACCGGCAGCCGCAGCAGCCGGGCCACCTGGGCCGAGCTGCCCTCCTCACCGGCGCCGATGCCATCGAAGAGCCCCATCGCGCCCTCCACCAGCGCATGCTGTGCGCGGCCGCCCCAGTGGCGGAACGCCTCCAGCAGCCAGACGTCCGGGCAGAGCACCGGATCGAGGTTGCGGCAGGGCCGGCCGCTCACCCGTCCCAGCCAGCCGGCATCGAGGTAGTCCGGCCCGGTCTTGAAGGTCTGCACGCTCCCGCCGCGGCGGCGCAGCCAGGCGCTGATCGCCAGGGTCAGCAGGGTCTTGCCGCTGCCGCTGGAGGGGGCGGCGATCAGGCAGGCCATTCAGCCCCCGCTGACCACCGGGCCGGCCGCAGCCACGGCTTCCGGGCTGGCCTCAAGCCCGCGGCAGCAACCGGGCCGCCAGTGGTGCCGCCGACGCCAGCAGGGGATTGGTGGTGTCGTGGCCGCCGGAGAGCAGACGGGCCACCTCGGCCTCGTCCCGCATCGGGCGGCTCGGCACCACATCCTCCACCAGCTCCATGCTGGCCACACCACCGGCCTCCAGGCGCATGCAGCCGCCGGACTCCGAGCAGAGAATCACGCAGAGCGGGGGGTGCTGCTCCGGTTCGCAGATCAGCCGCACCCCCACGATCTGGCCCGGGTGGGGATGGGGCAGACCCATGGGCACGTGCAGGAGCCGGAACCGCACCCGGGCCCCGTCGGACCGTTCGAAGTCGGTCTCGATGCCTCCCTCCTCGAGCGAGCGGCTTGAGAGCATGCGCCAGCCCAGCCGATCGGCGATCCAGGCGGTGAGCAACAGGCCCTGGCCGGGATGATCGCCCTCCACATCGATGTCGAGCTGCACCACATGGTTCAGGGCATCCCGGCGGCTCGGCGGATCGAAGACCATCGCCAGCGACTCGCGCCAGCCCCGCAGGCGCAGCCAGTTGAGGTCGTTCACCGCCTGGCCGGCCCCGATCCGTTCACCCAGCAGATCCAGGCAGCGGCGCGGGCTGCCCATGGCGCTGTCCATCACCAGCCGGCGGGGGCCGTGCACCAGGCTCTGCAGCAGCTCCGGGGCTTCGTCGACCGAGCCGTTCCACCAGACCCAGCAGGGCAGATCGGAGGGCAGCAGCGGATCCAGCAGCCGCAGGCCCTGGCTGAGGGAGCCCGCATCGCCCCGCATCACCACCACGTCGCCGCAGGCGGCTGCCGCGGCCCCCTCCTCCGGCAGAGGGCAGTAGGCGGCCACGAGGGTCTCGAGGGCGTGGGGTGCATCGAGGGTGGGGGCCAGGGTGATCAACCGGCGGGGCATGTGTTCGCTGATGGCCCCGTCCACGTGCTGCCCGCGCAGGTCGGCGGCATCCCGATCGCCAGGCCGCTGCCCGAGGGCCCAGGCCAGATCCGGGGAGAGGGGCGAGGTGCCGGCCGGCAGGTCGCAGGCTCCCACCGCCTCCCGGGCGGCATCGATCAGACCGTCGCGCACCACACCGGTCACCGGACCCTCCAGCAGCCCGGTGCGCACCAGCTGCTGCTCCACCCAGGCCGGCTGCCAGACCACCAGGCTGAAGGTGGCGCCGCCGTGGCTGCCGAGCATGCCCTCGCCCCAGAGCTTCTCGAGGTACCCGGAGACCTCGGCCGGCGGCAGTTCCAGCGGGGCCTGCAGGGTCAGTTGCGGGGTCATCGGAGCGGGGCGGTGAGGACGTGGCGGGGTGTGGGCTGAATGACGGCTGCCGTCAGGGGCGGCGCCAGAGCAGGTCGTCCCGGGCGAGCAGGGAATCAGAGGCGGCCGGCCCCCAGGTGCTGGCCTCGTAGGGATGCACCGGCAGCTGCCAGGGGCTGTCCTCGATCAGTTCCAGCAGCGGTGTGTAGAGGCGCCAGGCCGCCTCCACCTCGTCGCCGCGGATGAACAGGGTGGGATCGCCGAGCATCGCGTCGGCCAGCAGCCGCACGTAGCCCTCGTCGGAGGGCTCGCCGAAGGATTTGTCGTAGGAGAACTCCATGTCCACCGGACGGCTGCGCATGCCGGAGCCCGGAGCCTTCACCTCGAAGCGGAACTCCGCTCCCTCATCGGGCTGAATGCGCAGGATCAGCTGATTGGCGGTCGGGCTGGCGCCGGCGCTGTCGAACAGGTGCACCGGTGCCTCGCGGAAGGTGAGCACCACCTCGCTCAGACGCTTGGGCAGGCGCTTGCCGGTGCGCAGATAGAAGGGCACCCCCTGCCAGCGCCAGTTGTCCACGAACAGCTTCATCGCCACGTAGGTCTCGGTGGTGCTGTTCGGGTCCACCCCTGGCTCCTGCCGGTAGCCCGCCAGGGGCCTGGCGCTGGTGCCTCCGGCTCCGTACTGGCCGCGCACGCAGCAGCGCCAGGGCTCCTGCTCATCGGCCAGGCGCGCCACCTGCAGCACCTTGGCCTTCTCGTTGCGGATCGATTCCGGATCGAACCGGCCCGGCGATTCCATCGTGGTGAGGGCCAGCATCTGGGTGAGGTGGTTCTGCACCATGTCCCTCAGGGCGCCGGAGGTTTCGTAGTACCCCGCCCGCTCCTCCACGCCCACTGTCTCGGCGGCGGTGATCTGGACGTTGGCGATGTAATTGCGGTTCCAGATCGGTTCGAAGATTGTGTTGGCGAACCGAAGCACAAGAATGCTCTGGACGGTTTCCTTGCCCAGGTAGTGATCGATCCGGTAGATCTGATTTTCCTGAGCGCAGGACTGCACGATTCGGTTGAGCGCCTGCGCGCTGCCGTAATCGCGGCCGAAGGGCTTCTCGATCACCACGCGGGTGCGCTTCGGGTCGCTCAGCAGCCCGGCCCCCGCCAGGGCACGGCAGCCGCTGCCGTAGTAGGTGGGCGAGACCGAGAGATAGAAGGTGCGGTTGCCGCGGGTGGCCCGCTGGCGATCGATCACATCGAGGCGACCGCTGAGGCGCACCAGGTGCTCGGGCTGCTGCAGGTCCACCGGCTCGTAGAACAGGCCGGCGGAGAACTGATCCCAGGCCGCCCGGTTCTCGCTCACGGTGTCGCCCAGGGCTTCCGCCATCCGTTCGCGGAACTCCTCATCGCTCCAGGAGCGCCTCGCGCAACCCAGCACCGCGAACTCGGTGGGCAGGCGGCGCTGCCGGTAGAGCTCGAACAGGGCCGGGATCAGCTTTCGGTGCGTCAGATCGCCGCTGGCACCGAAGATCACGAGGCACTGGGGTGTGATCACCCGCTCCTGGCGCAATCCGACGCGCAGCGGGTTCGTGAGCGTGGCGGTCATGGCGGCCCCGGCTGACGGGGTGGGCTCCCATCAGGTTTAGGCACGGATCGGCCGAGGCTCCAGCGCCGGAGTGGGCACTGTTGCGCTTATGGCCGTTTGACCACAGAAAAGCCCCCCTTGCGGGGGGCGTGACGGGGTGCGGAGACGCTCGCCGGGGTCCCTCAGTAGGCCCTCAGTAGACCTCGACGTGCCAGCGGCCGGCCTTCTTGAGCTTGGGCCGCAGGTCGTTCCAGTCCAGGTCGCGGGCAGCGGCGGCCTTGGTCATCGCCTCGTCGATGCCGGGTGCCATGCCCTTGAGGCCGCACATGTAGACGTGCGTCTTGTCCTGGCTGATCAATTCGAAGATCTCGTCGGCATGCTCCATGACCCGGTCCTGGATGTACATGCGACCGCCGGAGGGGTTCTTCTGCTCGCGGCTGATGGCCTTGGTGTAGCGGAAGTTGTCGGGGAACTCGCTCTCGTAGCGGCGGAAATCGTCGTCGTAGAGCAGGTTGCCGGTCTTGGGGGCTCCCATGAACAGCCAGGCCTTCCCCTTGAACTGATAGTGGGGGTTCTTCTCACGCTCGCTGGGTTCGAACATGCGGCGCAGGTAGGCGCGCATCGGAGCGATGCCGGTTCCGGTGGCCAGCATGATCACCGTGGCGTCCTCATCGGGCGGCAGCAGCATCTCCTTGCCCACCGGCCCGGTGATGCGCACCTTGGCGCCGGGTTCGATGTCGCAGAGGAAGGTGGAGCAGACGCCGTTGATCGTCTCGCCGTCCTTCTCGTACTGCAGTTGCCGCACGCACAGCGACACGGTGCTGTCGCTCATGGAATCGCCGTGGCGGGTGCTGGCGATGGAATAGAGGCGCAGCTTGTGGGGCTTGCCGTCGGCATCGGTTCCGTCGGGAATGATGCCGATGCTCTGGCCCTCCACGTAGTGCAGGTCGCCCCCGGAGAGATCGAAGGTGATGTGCTGCACCCGCCCGAGAGCGCCGTCACCCAGCAGGCTGTAGTTCTCCACCACGCTGCCTTCGAAGGGGGTCTTGGGCTTGTAGATGTTCACCGGCACCTTCTCCGGCTTCGGAGGCGTGGCGGGCGCGGCAGCCGGGGTGGGTTCGGCGGCTGCCGTGGCTTCGGATTCGACGGGCATGTCGGTCGTGGATGGCTGATCAGCTGGGATCACGGCCTTGATGGTGCCCCCCTGGGCCGTGACCATCTTCACCGTGGCCTGAAGCTGGGAGAACGGCACCACAAGGCGCTGCTCCGCCCGCCGCTGGCGACCCACCTGCAGCCCGACCACCACCAGCGTGAAGGACCGGTCATCGGCCTGACGAGGGGAACCGGTGGTCACGCGCATGGTGTCGGGGCGTTGATGGACGGCCGGATCATAGGCACCACGTCTGATGCGGCCTACATTTCGCGATTGTCTCCCCACAGGACGCGCAGGTCGGTTCGCGCCGGTTCCTGCCAGTCTTGCGGCACTCCCGGCGGCCGGAGCCAGCGAAACGGTTGATTCAGAGCACCACCCCTCACTCGAACCAGCCTCTGTTCCCCCCCACCCATGAGGCCGCGCTGCTCCCCGCCGGCCCTGGTGTGGAGGGTCACTGCAGCCTCAACACCATCTATCAGGAGATGGAGCGGCTCCCAGGCGGCTGCCGTCGCCTCGCCGTGCGCCTGGTCAGCGAAGTGGATCCGTCCCTGCTCTGGCGGGTGCTGACCGACTACGAAGGCCTGTCCCGCTTCATCCCCAATCTCACGGCCAGTCGCGTGGTGCGCCGCTCCGGTCGCGTGGTGACCCTCGATCAGGTGGGCAGCCAGAAGCTCTTCGGTGTGAACTTCACCGCCCGGGTCCAGCTCGAACTCACGGAAGCGCCCGAGCGGGGCTCCCTAACCTTCCGCATGGTCAAGGGAGATTTCCGCCGCTTCGAGGGGCTGTGGCAGGTGAGTGCCATGGAGGCCGGCACCTCTCTCCTGTATGCCCTCACCGTCCAGGGGTGCGTGGGCATGCCGATCCATCTGATCGAGCAGCGCCTCCGCCACGACCTCAGCACCAACCTGAGGGCCGTGCAGCAGGAAGCCGAGTCGCGGATCTGATCCGCTGCTGGATACCCCCAAGGGGATTCGAACCCCTGTCGCCTCCGTGAAAGGGAGGTGTCCTAGGCCTCTAGACGATGGGGGCGAGGCCACGATCCGGTCCTGTTCCAGAGCCCGGTCGTGCAAAGAAACTACGGATCGAAGGGACCGTCCGTCAAGGAATCCTCCGCTGGTCCCGGTGGTCCCACCCGCGACTCTGAGGCCGGCGAAGCGGCGGAGCCCGTGGCGACCTGCCGGTTCCAGACCGGCACGGTGAAATGGAAGCAGGCCCCTTCCCCCGGTTCAGAGACCACCCAGATGCGTCCGCCGTGCACGGCGGCGATGCGGCGGCACACCGAGAGCCCCAGCCCGAAGCCTGAGGTGGTGCCGGAGGTCTGGGGCAGGCGCACCCGATCCAGGAAGATGCGCTCCTGCTCATCGCGGGGGATGCCGGGTCCCGTGTCGCAGACGCTCACCTGCACCCACTGGTTGGTGCGGTGCAGCATCGTGAGCGACACCCGGCCCCCGTCCGGGGTGAACTTGAGCGCGTTCTCCAGCAGGTTGAGCAGCACCTGGCGCATGCGGCGCTGGTCGGCGTAGACCGGCGGCAGATCGGCGGGGATGTCGGTGCTGATCTCAATGTTGCGCCCGAGCCAGAGCTTCTCCAGCTCCAGGATCGCCTCGGCCGCCACGTGGCTGAGCAGCAGCCGCTGCGGGTTGAACAACGCCTCCCACTGGGTGGTGCCGATCTCCAGCAGATCCTTGGAGAGCATCTCGATGTCCCGCAGCCGGCGGGAGAGCACATCCTCGAACCGCTCCCGGTCGATCTGTCCCCGGTGCAGGCTCTGGAGCGCAAGGGTGGCGGCTGTGAGGGGCGTGCGCAGTTCGTGAGCCACCATGCGCAGCAGTCGCTCCTGCACCCCCAGCCGTTCGCTCAGCGTTTCGTTCTCCTGCCGCAGCACCAGCAGCTGGTCCTCCAGCTGCAGCTCCCGCTGGCTGCGGCTGCCGTCCATCTCGGGCGGGCGCAGGCTCATGCCCAGTGACGACACCATCTCCTGCTGTTGCCAGCGGGGCAGCCAGCTGTTCAGCTGCTGCATCAGATTGCTGCCCACGAAGGTCTGGCGGGGCAGCGGCAGCAGCTTCACCAGAGCCGGTGTGGCCACGAGTCGATGCAGCTCCAGAAGCTCCGGCTGCTGGCGGGGGTCCGCCAGCTTCAGGGTCACCTGGAAGCCGCAGTCGTCCTGTTCGAGCAGTGCCATCATCGAGCGCACGTCCTGGCTGGCGGCATGGGCCTTGGAGGCCACCAGCAGCAGCCGCAGCTCAGGCCGGGGATCCACTCCCTCGCCGGCCGAGGCGCGGCTCTGATGCGCCCGCCCAGACGCCTCCACGGTTTGGGCTGTCAGCTGCTGTGAGCTTATGCCCACTCTCCGATGTCAATCCGCCGAAATCAGATCCGGCACCGTGCCGCTGTTCCGCCATTGCCACCATGAGCCAGCATGGCCCCATCCGCACCGCTCCCTTGAGACCTCCACTCGCCCCTCTGCGTCCGCTGCTGGTGGCCTCCCTGCTGCTCAGCCCGCTGGCGCTGCCGGGCCGTGCCGAGGCCGCACCGGCCACGCGTGAGGACATGACGCTCTACACCCGGATCGCAGCGATCAACGTCTGCATCTCCCGGGCGGCGAAGGTGGATTTCGACACGGCCGTCAGCATCGCCGGTGAAACGATCGCTCAGGTTCTCAAGGGACAGCACCAGGGCCAGATCGCCCAGGTGGGCACTCAGGAGCTGTCGATCGATGAACTGCGCAAGGGTTCGATCAACTCCGCGGTGATCGGAGCGGTGGACATCTGCCCGGACGAGGTGCCGGCCGAGGTCAAGACCAAGGTTCAGGAAGCGATTCAGAACAACGGCGGCGGCTGAGCCGTCCCGCCTGAGGTCGCGGGGCAGGAGCCCGGGGCGGCAGGATCGCCCCGTTCTGTTCCGCATGCGCCATGGGGCCAGCCCGCACGATCCATCTGAGCGATTACCGGCCCTGGCCCTTCACCATCCCCACCACCCGGCTGGATGTCGTCGTCCACGCCGACCACACCCTGGTCACCGCCGAGCTCGAACTGGAGCCTGCGCCGGGGGCGGACCCTCAAACGGGACACCTTGTGCTGCTCGGCCGCGATCTGCAGCTCGAATCGGTCTGCATCGACGGTGAGCCGCTGGCGGCCGAGGCCTTCCACTGCACCGCCGAGGAACTGCGGATCGCCGAGCCGCCGCAGAGGCCCTTCCGTCTGCTGACGCGCTGCCGCATCCACCCGGCTGAGAACACCTCGCTCGAGGGCCTCTATGCCAGCGGCGGCATGCTCACGACCCAGTGCGAGGCCGAGGGCTTCCGTCGCATCACCTTTCACCCCGACCGGCCGGACGTCCTCAGCCGCTACCGGGTCAGCATCGAGGCTGACGCTGACACCTACCCGGTCCTTCTCTCCAACGGTGACTGCACAGCCAGCGAGCGGCTGCCGGGTGGCCGGCATCGCGTGATCTGGGAGGACCCCTTCCCCAAGCCCTCCTACCTGTTCGCCATGGTGGCCGGACGGCTGGTGGAGGTGAGCGACAGCTTCACCACGGCCAGTGGCCGGCCCGTGCGTCTGCGCCTGCATGTGGAGCCCGGCGATGAGCCCTACACGGCCCATGCCATGGCGTCGCTGAAGCGGGCCATGCGCTGGGATGAAGAGGTGTACGGACTGGAATATGACCTGAACGAGTACAACATCGTCGCCGTGCGTCACTTCAACATGGGCGCGATGGAGAACAAGAGTCTCAACATCTTCAATTCCAAGCTGGTGCTGGCTGATGCCGAAACCGCCACCGATGCCGAACTCGAGCGGATCGAGAGCGTCGTGGCGCATGAGTACTTCCACAACTGGACCGGCAACCGCATCACCTGCCGTGACTGGTTTCAGCTCTCGCTCAAGGAGGGCCTCACCGTGTTCCGTGATCAGAGTTTCACCGCTGATCTGCACTCCGCGGCGGTGAAGCGGATCGAGGATGCGGCTCTGATGCGGAGCGTGCAGTTCCGCGAAGACGCCGGACCCACCGCTCATCCGGTCAAGCCTGCGGAGTATCAGGCCATCGATAACTTCTACACCACAACCATCTACGAAAAGGGCGCTGAGCTGATTCGCATGCTCCATGGCGTGCTCGGGCCCGAGGCCTTCATGGCCGGGATGCAGCGCTACGTGGAACGGCACGACGGCCAGGCCGCCACCACCGAGCAGTTCGTGGCGGCGATCGCCGATGGCGCCGGCGGCGATGGGGAGTCCCCGGCTCCGGTCCTGGATCAGCCGGCGTTCCGGCGCTGGTACGAGCTGGCCGGAACCCCCCGGGTGGCGATCGAGCGTCACTGGCGGCCCGGGACGGGCGAACTGGTGCTGCAACTGAGCCAGCACACCCCCGCCACCCCCGGTCAGCCCGAGCCCAAGCCGCCCCTGCCCATCCCCCTGCGGCTGGCCCTGATCGGTCCGGACGGCACGCGGCTGCCCTTCCGCATGGGGGAGGAGGCCCGGTCACGGGCCGAGGAGCGTCTGCTGCTGCTCGATCTGCCCAGGGCTGAGGTGGTCCTGAGCGTGGACTCCGCAGCGGCATCCGCAACCGCAGAGACAACCGCAGACGCAACCAACGGCGCTGCTGCTCCGGCCCTCTCCCTGCTGCGCGGCTTCTCGGCGCCCGTGCTGGTGGAGATGGAACGGCCCACCTCCGAGCTGCTGCATCTGTTCGCCCATGACGACGACGCCTTCGCCCGCTGGGATGCCGGCCAGATCCTGCAGCGGCAGGCGCTGATCGCCCGGGCCGGCGGCCAGCCGGATGTCGCCCTGGAGCAGGGCCTGCTGGAGGCGTTCGGGCGCATCCTCGGGGACGGCCGTCTTCAGCCGGCCGAGCGCTGCTGCCTGCTGCTGACCCCCGGCCTCGCCGATCTCGAAGCGGTGCTGCCGGAGCCCGATCCCCTCGCCCTCCACGCGGCCCGCGAAGCCTTCCTCAGCCATGTGGGGGACGCGCTGCAGGAGCCGGTGGCCGGTGTGCTCACCCTCTGCGAAGCCGGCTGGGCCGAGCCCTGGCCGGCCGGAGCCGGTGAGCGGGACCTCACCGCCCTGCTCTGGCGCTGGCGCACGGCCGCGGGGGATGCCGGCGTGATGGAGGCGGCGGCGGCGGCGGTGCATGGCCGCTCCATGAGCCTGGCCCGTGCCGGTCTGCAGGCCCTGCAGGCGCACCGCGGCGCCTGGCGGGAGCGCGCCCTGCAGGCCTTCCACGACCGCTGGCGGGACCGGCCGGTGATCCTCGACAGCTGGTTCGCACTGGAGGCCTCGGCGCCGTTCGCCGATGGCATCGCCCGGGTGGAACGGCTGATGGCGCATCCCGCCTTCGATCCGCTGGCGCCCAACACCATCCGCTCGGTCTTCGGCGGCTTCTCCCGCAACGTGCCGGCCTTCCATGCCACCGATGGGTCGGGCTATCGCTTCCTCGCCGAGCGCCTGCTGGAGGTGGACGCCCGCAATGCGATCACCGCCTCCCGCATGGCCAAGCTGTTCAGCCGCTGGGGCAGCTACGGCCCGGAGCGTCGTGCGCGCATGCGCGACGCCCTCGAGCAGCTCAGCGGTGCCGAGCTCTCCCCCAACACCCGCGAGGTGGTGGCCCAGTGCCTGGGAGCCGGGGGGGACTGATCGGCCGCCGCTGCCTCAGCCCCCGCCGCTGTCGGTGAGCAGCACCAGGCTGCGGGGCTGAAGCGGCACCGAGGTGGCGCCGCCGATCGCTTCGGGGGTGGCCGGCAGATCCTCGCCGGCCGGTCGGGCCGTATCGATCCGCAGCAGCCAGGGGTTCTGGCAGATGGGCAGGGTGAACTCCATCGGCTCGTGGTAAGCGTTCATGCCGCACCAGAGCCGGGCCCCGCCGTGGCGCTCCTCCACGCTCCAGGCGATCGAGTGGGACCACTCGGCCCAGTCGGGCTGCTGGACGCTCACGCCGTGCCAGCTGCGCCAGCGGCGCACCAGGCTGCTCTCCGGCGCTGCGGCCGCGTTGCTCATCGGTGTGGCCGGGTCGATCACATCCGCCAGTTCCCGGCGGAGCCGCAGCAGTCGCCGCAGGAACTCCCGCATCCGCCAGGCCTCCTCGTCGCTGGGCCAGTGCATCCAGCCGAGGGGGTTGTTCTGGCACCAGGTGTTGTTGTTGCCGCCCTGACTGCGGTTCACCTCATCTCCCATCAGCAGCATCGGGGTCCCCGGGCTGAGCATCAGGCTGGCCAGCAGGTTGCGTTGCTGACGGGCGCGCAGGGCCTGCACGGCCGGGTCGCTGCAGGGGCCTTCCACGCCGTGGTTCCAGCTGTTGTTGTGGTTGTCGCCGTCCCGGTTGCTCTCGCCGTTGGCCAGGTTGTGCTTGCGGTTGTAACTGAGCAGATCCAGCAGGGTGAAGCCGTCGTGGGCGGTGAGGAAGTTCACCAGCCGGCCGCTGCCCGCCCCCCGCCCGTCGAACAGGTCCGGACTGCCGCTGAGGCGCTGGCTGATCGGCCAGGTGGTGCCGCTGTCCCCCTTCCAGAAGCGGCGCACGTCATCGCGGAAGCGACCGTTCCAGGTGGCCACGCGGCGGGCGGGAAAGTCATTGAGCCGGTAGAGACCGCCGCAGTCCCAGGGTTCGCTGATCAGCTTCAGATCGCTGAGTTCGGGGTCGGCCTCCATCTCCTCGAACACGGGCGGGTGATCGAGGGGGGTCAGTCCTTCGCCGCGGCTCAGGGCCACACCGAGGTCGAATCGGAAGCCGTCGATGCCGAGCTCCAGGGCCCAGCAGCGCAGCGACTCCAGGATCAACCGCCGCACGAGGGGCCGGTGGGCGGCGATCGTGTTGCCGCACCCGCTCACGTCGAGGTAGTCGCCCCGCGCGTTCTGGTGGTAGTAGAGCCGGTCGCCGAACCCACGCCAGCTGAGGGTGGGCCCGTCCTGGTTGCCTTCGCTGGTGTGGTTGTACACCACATCGAGAATCACCTCGATGCCGTGGCGGTGGCAGGCGGCCACCAGCTCCCGCAGCTGGGCGCGGCCCGCCAGCGGATCCCTGCCCACCTGGTAGGCGGGGTGGAGCGCCATCCAGCTGATCGGGCTGTAGCCCCAGTAGTTCTGCCGCCCCGTCGGCGCATCGGCGGGATCGAAGGCCATCAGCGGCAGCAGCTCCACCGCGGTGACCCCCAGGTCCTTGAGGTAGGGCAGCTTGTCCCGCAGTCCCAGCAGGGTGCCCTGCCGCTCCGGCGCCACACCGCAGCCGTCACCGCGGCTGAAGCCGCCCACATGCAGTTCGTAGATCACCGAATCGCGCCAGCGGTGGCGCGGCCGCGGTGCGGACTGGAAGTCGAACCGCTCCCGCTCGGTCACCACCCCCTTGAGGCAGGCGGCGCTGTTGGTGCGGCGCCCCACCGCCAGATCGCGGCGATAGACCGGCCAGCCGCTGATGGCCCGGGCACAGGGGTCCAGCAGCACCTTGGAAGGGTTGAAGCCATGCCCCCCGGGCTCCAGGGGGCCGAAGACCCGATAGCCGTAGCAGGTGCCGATGCCGGTCTCCTCCACCTCCACATGCCAGTGATCACCGGAGCGGTTCTCCTCCCCCAGGGCGATCACCCGCGCCGGTTCGCTGGCCTGGCCATCGGCGTACAGCAGCAGCTCGACCCGGGTGGCAGCGGGAGCCACGACCGAGAAGTTCACACCGCGCGCGGTGACGCAGGACCCGAGGGGCCACGGCCTCCCCCGGTGGATCAGGGTCACGTCCGCAGAGCTCAGCTGGTTCAGGCTAGTCGCGCAGATCCGGCGCGAGAGGCGAGCCATGACCCGGGAAACGGCCGCTCGGCCCAGGCGCCTGCGCCCCGACCTCTGGATCTTCCCCCCCAATCGCCTGGCCGCTGGCGCCACGGCCTGGCTGTTGCTGCATGCGGACGGGCCCGTGCTGATCGATCCGCCCGCCGCCGGTGAGCACGCCCTGGCTCTGCTCGATTCGCTCGCTGCCGCCAACGGCCGGATCCTGCTCACCTCCCGGCTCGGCCATGCAGGCCTCGCTCCGATTCAGGCCGTTCTCGACTGGCCTGTTCTGGTTCAGGAGCAGGAGGCCTATCTGCTGCCCGGCAACCCGGCGCTGCAGCCGTTCGCCGAGGAGCTGGCCCTGGCGGCGGACCTCCGGCTGCACTGGGCCCAGGGCCCCACGCCCGGCAGCTGCGTGCTGCATGCGGGCGGACCCCACCGGATCCTGTTCTGCGGTCGTCTGCTCCTGCCGGCCCCCGGTGGGGAGCTGCGCCCCGTCGCCGGGGCCACCACCTTTCATTGGCCGCGCCAGCTGCGCAGCCTGCGGCACCTGTCCAGCCGGCTGGCGGACGCCTGGCCGCTCTCGATCGCCTCGGGAGGGGCGTCGGTCGCGGCTGGAGCCGATCCGCTTGTGCCCTGCGCCGGCCCTCTCCCCGGCACCGGTCCCGAGTGGGAAGCCGGATGCAGCCTGTGATTGTGGTTGCCGAACCGGCCCGCTCTCCATACGATTGGCGCGCTTATCAGTGATGAGGCGGCTTCTGCCGCCCGTTTGAACGAGCAGCGCTTCCGGTCACTCGGTGCGCCAACGCTCGCCTGCCCGTCACGCGAGTTTTCACCCCCCGCTTCCGCTGCATTCCCCGATGAATAAAGCTGATCTGGTCGCACTGGTCTCCGCACGCACCGATCTGACCAAGGCCGATGTGTCCACCGTTGTGGATGCCGCGATCGACACCATCATCGATTCCGTGGTGGAGGGGAAGAAGGTGTCCATCCTCGGTTTCGGTTCCTTTGAGCGCCGCGATCGCTCGGCTCGTCAGGGTCTGAATCCCAAGACCGGCGAGAAGATCAAGATTCCGGCCAAGAAAGTGCCCGCCTTCACCGCCGGCAAGATGTTCAAGGAGCGGGTCCAGCAGGAAGGCGAGTGAGTCCATCCGGCCCCGGCGCCGCGGCCACGCTCCCCGTCACGGCTCATGACCCGGCACCGTCCGGGTCGGGCTCATGCTTCCCGATCACCTGCTGACGGCCATCGAGGCCGCTCAGCGTCAGAGAGGGCAATTCTCCGCCGCGCGCTTTGCCCCCACCCCCTCCGGCTGCCTGCACCTGGGCAACCTGCGCACGGCCCTTCTCTCGTGGCTCCAGGCCCGCCTTCAGGGCAGTGCCTGGCTGCTGCGCATCGATGACCTCGATACGCCCCGCAACCGCGCCGGGGCCATTCCCTCCATCCTCAGCGACCTGCACTGGCTCGGTCTGCACTGGGATGGGGAGGTGATTCAGCAGAGCAGACGCCGCGGTCTCTACGGCAGCGTGCTCAGTGCCCTTCGCCGCGACGGCAGCCTCTACCCCTGCCGCTGCAGCCGCCGATTGCTCCGCCAGGCAGCGGGAGGCCGATCCGGTGCTCCAGGGCCCTACCCGGGCCACTGCCGCGGCCTGGCGCCCGACTGGGGCTGGCGGCAGGAGCGACTGCCGAGCTGGCGGCTGCGACTCCCGCCCGGACGGCTGGTCTGGGAGGAGCGACTGGGCCGGCAGGGCGGTCTGGATGCCAGCGCCGATGTGGGGGATGTGGTGGTCCGCCGCGCCGACGGTGTGGTGGCCTATCACCTGGCCACGGCCGTGGATGAACTGCTGCTGGGCATCAGCGAGGTGTGGCGCGGTGAGGATCTCTGGAGCGCCACCGCTCCCCAGGTCGCCGTGATGGCGGCCCTGGGAGCCACACCACCCCGTTATGGCCATCTGCCGCTCTGGCGCGATCCAGACGGCCGGCGTCTCGCCAAACGTGAGGGTTCGGCGGGTCTGAAGCTTCTGCGCGAGGCAGGCATGGAAGCGCCGGATGTGATCGGCCGACTGGCGGCGAGTGTCGGGCTGGTGCCCGGCGGCAGCCGCCTGAGCGCGGCGGAACTCGCCCGGGAGTGGCGGGGACGGGATCTGGAGCACCAGCTCCGGAGCCAGGCCTCCGCCGCGGTTCAGCAGGCGCAGCAGGTACCTACAGGAAAGCTTCCGCTTTGAACCGGTTTTCGGACGCGCTGTTGTCCAAGAGTGTCAGGAGATTCCAACCGGATCGCCATGGCGCACTGTCACCACTGCGGCGGAAGCGGGGTGCTGCGTCTGGACCATCAGCGGTTCCGCACCTGCCTCCAATGTCTCGGCAGCGGACGGATCGCCGCGAGACCGGGCCCGCTTGCGTCATCGACCCTGCTGACCTACACCGCGACCGAGCCGATCACCGACGTTGTTGTCGCTTCTGCCGCACGATGAAGAACACCGCCGTGGCGACCACGGCCCCGAGGGGCAGGGCGGTGAGCAGCAGGACCAGAACGGAGGTCCAGTCGGTGTACATCCTTCTGCGGCGGCGGTGGGCTCCATTGTTTCAGCCCTGCTGATCCTGTCCCTCCTGCCGATCCAGCCGGCGCGAACCGCCCTGCTCAGCCGGGTCGGTGCAGCGGTGAACCGCTGCCTGCAGACCTCCGATCCCTCCATCTGCCGCCGGGCTCTGATCGAACTGGAGGCCCTGCAGCGGGCGGCGGAACGCGCCAGTCGGTACCCATGCCAGACCCAGGCTCTGGGGCTGGGGGCCGACATGCTGATGCAGGCGGAGCAGGTGGATCGTCGTGCGTCCACCTCGGAACTGCTGCGGAGCCTGCAGCGGGAGTGCGGCGGACTCTGAGGGGCGGCCGCATGGCTCCGGCCCTCAGCCCGGCTTCAGTTGCAGCTGCTCACATCGACGCCGCCGGACACCGTCTGGGTGCAGACGCGGGCGATGCCGGAGCGGACCGTTTCGCGGGTGCCGCCGGGACCGGCTTCCCGGCGCACCACCGAGCCGTCGCCGTAGAGGGTTTCGGCGGTGATCGTGCCGTCCGGGGAACTCGAGTGCAGGCTCAGCGGCGCCGGGGGCCAGCCTTCCGCCCGGGCCGATGCCGTCAGCGGCGCCGCGCTGAGCAGCAGACCCAGCACCGCCACGGCGGCGGAGCTGGAGCGATGTGCCGTCCGGAGGCCTGCCATGGGGCTGGGGTGCTGTGGGGCTGGCGTCATGCTGCCGCTTCAGCCGCGGGCTGTCATGCCGCCGGGCCCCGATTCAGTGGGGGCTGGCGCCACCGTCGTCCCAGTGGCTCACCGTGCCCGGTTCGCCGCTGCGGCCGTCTCCCCCGGCGGTGATCACCATCAGCTCCTCGCCATCGGTCCCACGCCACTGGAAGCGGCAGAACGCGGCTCCCGTGCCCGAGCAGGCCCAGGCCTCCAGAAAGCGCTCGCAGCGGCGATCCCCCTCCACACAGCCGTGCTCCCCGCCGGGCCGCGGCACGGGGCGCCAGCCCGATGCCTGCAGCGACCGCCGCAGCACGTCGTAGGGGGCTCCGGGCCGCAGACCCTCCGGCGCCGGCTGAGCCGGCGCCCCGCCGGCGGCCAGCGTGAGGGACAGGGCGACGGCGGCGGCCGCCGCGACGGGCCAGCGGAGGACGCGCACGGGGGACTGCCGCATGGATGGCACTGCCGCTGTTCACAGCGTGACCACGCCGCGCCGGAGCGACCGTGCCCTGGCCCCAGGTCGGCAGGATCGTTACGCCGGCCGGCTCCCGGCCCCGCCGGCAGACTGGCTTCAGCCGCCTGGAGTCATGCCCAGCGCTCTGGTTCTGCACGCCGCCCCCGCGCTGGCGGAGTCGCTGACGCGCTGGCTGGAGAGCCACCGCGCCCTGCTCGAGGGCTTCGAGCTGATCGCACCGCAGGAGGTGCTCGGCGCCATCCGCCGCCGGCCCGCGCTGCAGGACCTGGAGGTGAGTGCCTCACCGCCGTTGCGGGACGGGGGCGATCTGGTGCTGGCCTCCCGCATCCTCAGTGGCGCCATCAGCGGCGTGCTGTCGTTCCAGCGTCCCGATCCGGGCGAACTGGCCCATCACGAGGCGGTCAGCCTGGTGCGGGCCGCTCTGCTGCGTCAGATCCCCCTGGCGCTGAACGAAGCCTCCGCCACCGCGATCGTGCGCGGCCTGGCCCGGAGCCGCATCGGCTATCTGATCTTCAATCCGGTGGCCGGTCAGGGCAATCCCGAGCAGGAGCTGGCCCAGATCCGCGGCTTCCTCGAGCCCCAGCTGATGGTGCGGGTGGTGATGACCCGCCCGGATGTGGACCCGGCCGATCAGGCCCGCGATCTGGTGCGGGAGATTCAGGCGATCGAGGCCGATCAGGCCCACGAGAGCGAATCGATGCTGATCGCCTCGGGCGGCGATGGCACGGTGGGCGCCGTCGCCGGCGCCCTGCTCGACACCGGCATTCCCCTCGGCATCGTTCCCCGCGGCACCGCCAATGCCTTTTCGGTGGCTCTGGGCATTCCCACGGCCCTGCGGGCCGCCTGCACCAACCTGCTGATCGGCAACACCCGCCGCGTGGATGCCGCGCTCTGCAACGGCAACCCGATGATCCTGCTGGCCGGGCTGGGCTTCGAGGCCGGCATGGTGAGCAAGGCCAGCCGCGAGATGAAGAACGTTCTCGGCCCGCTGGCGTACATCCTTGCGGGCGCCCAGCAGTTCGGCGCTCAGCGGTCGTTCCGGGCCAGCCTTGAGCTGAACGGCGAGACGCAAGAGTTGGAAGCCATGGCGATCACGGTGGCCAACGTCGCTCCCGCCACCTCGGTGATGGCCCAGGGTTTCGGCACCGTCGTTCCCGACGACGGCCTGCTCGATGTGATCGTGGCCACCCCCAGCGGGACACTGGAGGGGCTGCAGGTGCTCTCCTCTCTGGCGGGCTCGGCGCTCGGCCGGGTGCCCGCCACCCACGAGAACCTGCTCTCCCTGCGCACCGATGCCCTCCGCATCCGGATTGATCCGGCCCAGGAGCTGGTGGTGGATGGGGAGATGCTCGAGGCTTCCAGCGTGGAGTTCCGCTCCCTCCCGGGAGCGCTCACCGTGGTGGCGCCGCTGCAGCAGGCCCTCCCCTGATGGGGATCAACCTGGCCAGCGACCCACCGATCGCCGCCAAGATCGCCCGCATGGCGGGGTGGGTCCGCTGGCGGGACCCGCTGATGCAGCGCCTCGGAGTCGATCAGACCCGGCTGATGCTGCCGAAGCTGCCGCAGGCCGATGGCGCCTGGCCGGCATGGCACTTCCTGGTGGTGGGCGACAGCGGCACCGGCCGGCATCGGCGCCACAGCCCTCCCCGTCGCATCGCCGAGCGATTGCTCCCCCATCGCCAGGGGGCGGCCTTCCTCCTCCACACCGGCGATGTGGTCTATCTGGTGGGGGCGGCGGAGCAGTATCGGGCCAATTTCCAGCGGCCCTACCGGGACTGGCTGGTGGATGGAGACCGCTGGCAGACACTGCCGCACGACCGCATGGTCTTCAACCAGCCGCTCCTGCCGGTCCCCGGCAACCACGACTACTACGACCTCTCCGCTCCCGTGGCGCTGCTTTCCGGCCTGTCGGCACCGCTGCGGCGGCAGCTGGGCTGGTGGGCTGAGCCCGATTGCGGCTGGCACGGCTCCGGCGCGGGGGGCGTGTACGCCGCGGCCTTTCTCGATGGGCTCGCCGGCCTGAGTGAGGCCGAGCTCAGTGAGCACCTCGATCGCCATTACGTGGCGCGCTGGGACGGCACGCGTTGCCTTCGCTACGAGCCCGGTGCCTTCACGCGTCTGCCGAACCGCTACTACCGCTTCCGCCAGGCGGGGGTGGATGTGTTCGCCCTCGACACCAACACCTTCACTGCCCCCCACGGCAGCCGTGAGCCGGTCGATCAGGAGCAGCTCGACTGGCTGGAGCGGGGTCTGATCGCCTCCTGGCGCGATCCCGGCTGCCGGGGGCGCCTGCTGGTCTGCCACCACCCCGCCTACTCGAGCGAGGCCACCAAGGCCCCTGACCCCGCCACCCTGGCGGTGCGCCATCAGCTGCGGCGCGTCTTCGATGCGGTGGCCTCGGCCCTGGCCGGCCTTGCCGGGGGGCGCACCCCGGTGGATCTGGTGCTCACCGGACACGCCCACTGCCTCGAGCTGATCCGCTGCGGCGACACCGGTCATGCCGATGCCGGCATCCCCTGGCTCATCTGCGGCGGCAGCGGCTACAGCCTCAGGCCGCAGGGGGCCGGCGGCGGTCAGGTGCGAGAGCGGGATGGGGCCGGGCGCGAGCGGGTCGTGGCCGCCAGCGAGCTGTTCATCGGACGCGGCGCGATCGGTCCGGATCCGGCAACGCGCCCCTACAGCGCCCTGCGGATCGACGTGGGACCCGGCGCCCCCCTGAGCCTCACCGTCACGCCACTGGTCAGTGAACGGATCGGATCCGGTTGGCGGGACCACACCCTGGCGTCACTGCCGCTCACAACCTCCGGTTCACTCTGATCGCGCGGGATCAGGAGCAGAGGGTGGAGACGTGGTGGACGGGGGCTGGCTGTCGGTCCGGCCGGCATCGGCGTCGAGGGTTCTCAATCGAGCCAGGATGCAGTGGAGTGTGTCGGCGGGCAGTTCGCCATCACGGCCCCAGCGCATTGAGGTGAGGCCGACACAGCTGCTGTCGGCGACCGTTCGTCGTTCGCGTTTCATGATCGCCCCCTCGCTGGTGATCCAATGGAAACGATTGTTGCCTCTGCCGGCGCTCTGACGCTGCCCCCGCAGGGGATCAATCGAGCGGTGTGATGCTCTGGCAGCGGCGCAGCGACAGGAGGAGATGATCTGGAGCCTTGTACTGAGCCGGCAGCGAGCGATGCAGCAGAGCCATCCGGTGCCAGCACAGTGAGCGCTCGATCTCCTGGGTTGATCGACCCTCGCTCACCATCGTTCGCATGGCTTTGCAGTACATGAAGTACTTGGCTTCCAGTTCACCGATGGTGAGCGTGGCTTCCATGGTCATCAACACTCCCTGCCTTTGCGGAGCTGCCTGGATCGTCAATGGAGTTGCCCTGCAGGGTCTACCCCCATGCGGGGGTGGCGGGAGGTGGCCATAACCGGGCCTTGCATTGAAGAGTTGCTTCAGAATGATGGTTCGCTGATTCGATGCCAGCGCAAGCTGCTATGCCTCTGCTCGATGCCGTGATGCGGCAACGGGCATTGAGTACAATCATGATCGGCTGGAAGAGAAGAAGAACCCCAAGAAGAACCCCAAGAAGAACCCCAAGACATGCCGGAGGCCCGAGATCCTGGGAATGATTCCCAACGCCGGCAACGTGGTGATGCTGCTGCTCCCGGTCAGGGCAGCGCCTCGCCACCATCGACGGATGCTCAGCCAGTCGGGGCCGAAGGGCGCCGGACTCCGGAGCAGGGGTGGGACGCGTCTGAGCCCGGCGAGGCCGGCAGCGGTGATTCCGTCAGCCACCTGGTCTGCATCGGCGCTTCAGCGGGTGGCCTGGAGGCCATCGAGGAGCTTCTGGCGGGCCTGCCAGCGCTCTCCGGCCTGGCCGTGATCCTGGCGATGCATGTCGCCCCGGACAAGCCGACCAACCTGCCGGACTATCTGAGCCGGAAGACCGCGTTGGAGGTCGTGCTGGCGGCCGATGGAATGGCCCTCAGGCCAGGCGCTCTGGTGGTTGCGCAGCCCGGCCGGGATCTCACCCTCAACGGCAGCACGATTGCGTTTGTGCAGCCGCAGGAGGGCGCTTTCTCCGTTCCAAGCATTGACAGGTTCTTCCACTCGGCGGCCAGCAGCTGGGCAGAGCGCTGCATCGGCATCGTTCTCTCCGGCTCTGGCTCGGATGGCGCCATGGGCCTGCGGGCGATCCGCAGCGGTGGTGGCCTGACCATTGTTCAGAACCCGGCAACGGCTCGCTTTTCGTCCATGCCCCAATCAGCGTTCGCCTACGGGGGTGCGGAATGGGCTCTCGATGCCGGGACCATCGGGTCTGCGTTGGAGCGCTATCTCCGGCCTGACGTGCCTGACCTTCCTGAGCAATCAGATCCTGCTCAGATGAGCCGGGAGGAGCAGCAGCAGGGCGAGCGATACCAGGAGCAGCAGCAGCAGGACGACCTTCTGCTTGATGTGACCAAACTGATCCTGAAGCGGCGCGGCATTGATTTCTCTCAGTACAAGCGCTCCACATTGCGTCGCCAGATCCGGCGAAGGATGGTTGTGGCTGGCGTGGAATCTCTGAAGAGCTATCTCGATCTGCTCAGGGATTCCCCGGATGAGGCGAATGAGCTGACACGAAACATGCTGGTCAGTGTGACGGCCTTTTTCCGTGATCCTGATGTGTTTGCCTGCCTCGCTCAGGCAATGCGCGATCTGCCAATTGTGGCTGATGACGACCGGCAGATGCGGATCTGGGTGCCGGGTTGTGCGACGGGGGAAGAGCTGTATTCGGTTGCCATGCTTGCGAGCGAGATCCTTGGCAATCCACCGGATCTCGGCCGCAGGCTCAAGCTGTTCGGTACGGATCTGGATGAGGAGAGTCTCACGATTGCCCGACGCGCGGTCTACACGCCCGATGCAGTGCAGGCCATACCGAGTGCACTTCGCTCGCGCTATCTCGTCTCTCAGGGCTACATGTACCGCATTCGAGAGGACATTCGAGACTGTGCCGTGTTTGCAAGGCACGATCTCTCTCAGGACCCTCCCTTTCCGGAGATTGATGTGATTTCCTGTCGCAATACGCTGATCTATTTCTCAAACCAGATGCAAGACAAAATCTTCGATACGTTCCGGTTCAGCCTGGTTGATCGTGGTCTGCTGATCCTGGGGCCATCGGAAATCCTTCGAACCCAGTCTCAGGGACTCGCCATCCTCAATGGTGAGCACCACATCTATTCCCGCTACGGCGGCTCAACGGTCCGTACACTGCGTGCCCCTGCTGTGGCGACCAAACCCACCAACCAGTCGCCAAGTCGGAGCAGGGACCAGCGCGCGCAATTCTCGACATCGTCCCAGTCCTACGGCAGCAGCTTCTGGTACGCCATCGTTGCCGCGGCGGTGGAGCCATCCCTGGTGCTCGATGACCGGGATCGCGTGCTGGAGGTGATCGGTGATGTGTCCGCCTTCTGCCAGATCCCTCCGGGCCAGTTGACCCATTCCCTGCTCAGGCTCATCAGGCCGGAATGGCGATCTGCTGTACGGGGACTTCTCGTTGCTCTGGAGGGGGGCGCCAGCTGTGTCTCCTCTCTGCCCCTGTCATCCGGAGCCGGCCGTGACCCGGTGGCATTGGTTCTCACGGCGCTTCCGCTGGATGGCAGGCCGTTCAAGCTGTTGAGCTTCCGGCCGATCTCCGCACCGATCACATTCCCCCAGAGTCAGAAGACATCGCTCGACGTGCCTCAGCTGCAACTGGCCGAGGAAGTCCACCGCCTTGAAGAGGAGTTGTTGGAGACGAAGGAATCGCAGCGGGTCTACATGGTGGAGCTCCAGTCTGCCAATGAGGAGCTCGAGGCCTCATCCGAGGAATTGCAGGCCTCATCGGAAGAACTGCAGTCGTCCAACGAAGAGCTGGAAGCCTCGAATGAGGAGCTGCAGGCTTCGAATCAGGAGTTTGCCTGCCTGAATGAAGAACTCCGCGAGCGCAGCGCTCAGCTTGAACTGGCCAACTGCGACCTGCGCAACATTCAGCAAGCGCTCTCTCAGGGGCTGATCATTCTCGATGAGATGCTTCGGATTCAGCGGTTCTCCTCTCTGGCGGTGCGCGTCTTCGCGCTTGTCGAGTCCGATGTCGGCTCAACCTTGATGTCTGTGCCCACAACGGTTCCCATCCATGACCTGGAGCGTGTGCTGTTGGGTGTTGTTCAGGATCAACAGGTTGTCACCCTGGAGTGTGAGAACAGCAAGTCGGCGTATCTGTTGCGCTTTGTTCCGTACAGCACCATCCCGGCGAACCGGAGCGGTGTGATCGTGACCATCACTGACATCTCAACCATTGTGCGCCTGCGCCGAACAGCGGAATCAACACTGGCGGATCTCAACCGAGTTGCGGATACATTGCAGGAAGGCATCTTCAAACGCGAGCTGGAGGGCGAGGGGCGCTTTGTGTTCGTCAGTCAACGCTTTGCGGACATTACTGGCCTTGATGGCGATCGCCTGGTTGTGGATCCCGGCCTGTTTGACGGGTGCATTCATCCTGACGACAGGGAGCGGGTCAAGGCCCAGAGGCAAAATCGGCCGTCAGGGCCGGTCTTGCTGAACTATCGCTTTCTGGTGACTGGCAGCCGTGAGGTCTGGATGAGAGAAACTGCAACGAGCATTGCTGAGGATGGTGCTTCCTACCTCGTGGGCACCCTCTCCGATATCACGGCTGAGGCGAAGAAGCAGTTGCACGCGGCTGAACTGTCCTCCGTCTTCGAGATGGTGTTCAACACCCGTGAGTTCGGTGTGATGGCCCTTGATCAGGATCTGACCATCACATTGGCCAATCCGGAGCTTGGCAACCTCAGCGGCTTTGCATTGGAGCACCTCACGGCGCGGCCCTTGTCCCTGCTGCTGTCACCTCAGGACTCAGGGCCCCTTCTCGCTGAGCTGCGCCACATGCTTACGCATCCTGCCGAAGGCGCTGGTTCACGCTGCATGCCGCTCACATGTGCCGATGGCTCCGAGATCTGGGTCGTTCTGGAGCTGCAGTGTCTGTCAACGCCGCTTCCAGCTTCCTCCATCATCATCACCGTCAAGGATGTCACCCTGCTGCGCTCCACCATCCAGGACCTCCAGCATCAGGCGTTGGAGGATCCACTCACCGGAGCCTGCAACAGCAAGGCCTTTCACCGCCAACTCCACCACGACATCCGGCGAGCCGAGCGCAGTCAGACCCCCCTGGCTGTGATCACGCTCGACATCGACTCATTCAAGGCCGTGAACGACCAGCATGGCCACCCTGCCGGCGATGCCGTGCTGGCTGAGACCGCTTCTCGCCTCAGCCGTGTCACCAGAGCGGGCTTCTCTGCCGTGGCCAGGATCGGCGGCGATGAGTTCGCTCTGTCTTTGACCGGCTTCTCATCGATGGCGGATCTGGATCGCGCCCTGATGCGCCTGATGGCTGAACTCTCCCATCCGTTTCAGCTTGACGATGCCCGGCTCAATCTGAATTTCAGCATCGGCGTGGCTCTGTTCCCCGAGCATGCCGAGGCGAAGGACGCGCTGATCGCCGCTGCCGATGAAGCGCTCTACGACGCCAAGGCCACGCCCGGCACCCAGTACCGGCTCTTCCGAACCGACCTGTCCGATCAGCAGTCCCGGCGGCAGTCGTTGTCCGAGCGTCTCGCTCAGGCTGTGGCTGCCGACCGCTTCGATCTGAGTTATCAGCCCATCGTTGATGCCGCGACGGGAGTGACGTGGGGGCTGGAAGCCCTGTTGCGCTGGCGACTGGACGACGCCCTTGTCCCCGCCTGCGACTTCATCGATGTGCTCGAGTCCCACGGTCTGCTCCGACGCCTGCAGCCGCTGCTGCTGCGTCTGCTCACCCGCGATCTGGACATCATCCGCTCCGCCTTTGATGACACCGTGCAACTCTGCGTGAATCTCCTGCCCAGCCAGCTCACTGCGGAGACGGCCAATGCCGTGCTGGTGAACTGGCCGCGGCGGAATTCCCTCAGAGGCCTCGCTGCGGAGATCACCCCCGCCGCCTTTCAGTCGCCCACGGCGCAACGTTGCCTTCTCCTGCTGGCGGAGCATGGCGTGCAGCTCTCCATCGACGATTTCACAACCGTGCACGGCAACCTGATCGCTCTGCGGGATCAGGGGCCGGCCGTGCTGAAGATCGATGGGTCCCGCTTCGACCTCAGCGGCACCACCACCGCCGACCTGGCCATGGTGAACGCCCTGGCGGCCTACGCCCATGCCTGCGGCTCCCTCCTGGCTGTCAAGAACATCGATGACGCCAACGGCGCCGCTCAGCTTCGCCAGTCCGAGGTGGATCTGATCCAGGGCCGTGCCATCTGTGATCCCCTGCCGCTGGGCGAGTGCATCAGATGGTGCCAGGACCGCTCCAGCGCAGGCTGATCGTGATCAGGCGGCCCCCGTGCTGGAGCGCTCCGATCCTCCCCTCTCCTCATTGACCTCTGCGCCGGTCTCCTGGCTCTCCGAGGCCGCTTCGATCTGATCGGCCATCCAGTCCTCGGCGATCACGTTCACCGTGCTGGCCACGGGAATCGCCAGCAGGATGCCCGGCAGACCGGCCACCTTGGCCCCGAGGAAGAGGGTGAAGAGCAGCCAGAGGGGATTGAGGCCCACCATGCTGCCCATCACGCGCGGCACGATCACGTTGTCGAGGATCTGGCCCAGAACGAAGGCGATCACGAACACGGTGATCCCCACTGAGAGGTTGTTCACCATCAGGAAGCCGCTCACCGACACCTGGGCGATGGCACCCATGAAGGGGAGCATGCTCGCCATGCCGATCAGAAAGCCGAACAGGGCGCCGTAGGGAACGCCGACCAGCGTGAACACCAGCGCCAGCACCACGCTGAAGCCGAAGGCCAGGATCACCTGCCCCCGCAGGAAGGTGCGAATCCGCACAGGCAGTTCCCGGCCGATGCGCTGGCGCCACCAGGGTGGCAGCCAGCGCATCAGGCCGTCCCAGGCCGACGGCCCCCCCACCAGCAGGAACACCGTGAGGATCAGGGTGAGGAACAGAAACAGACCGGCGCTGACGCTGGCGCTGAACAGATCGGGCAGGACTCCCACCACCGAACCGGCCAGGTTGGCCACCTGGGCCTGCAGCGACTCCATCAGGGAGGCGCCGGCACCGCTGCCGCCATGCAGCGCCGCCAGCGACTGGACCCAGGCCGCGAGGCCCTGGGCGGAATCCACCCAGGTGGGCAGGGCTGCCATCAGGCTGCGGACCTGACCGGCCAGCAGCGGGCTGAGCACCACGGCGCCCCCGGTCAGCAGCAGCACGGCCGCCACCACCACCACCAGCAGGCTGAGGCCCCGCCCGAGGCCGATCCGCTGCAGCCGCCGCACCGGCAGGTCCACCAGGATCGCCACCACCACCGCCAGGATGAAGATGGTGAGGAAGGGCTGGAGATAAGCCATCAGGCGCAGCAGCAGCCAGGCGTTGAGGAACCAGAGCGGCAGCAGCAGGGCATTGCGCAGCCAGCGGGGCTGGGTCACCAGGGGGCGGAGCGGCAGGGTCATGACAGAGGCGTGGATGGCTGACTCAGAACGGTTCGGCTCCGATCGCTAGAACGGAGCTGAGGCTCACGGCGGTCGGTTCATGGAAGTCAGTGTCTGGCAGAGCGGAGCCCCCGGCGAGCCCCTCTCCCGCGCCACCGCCCACCTGCCGGAACCGGCGGAGGATGAGCTGGTGCTGGAGGTGCTGCACTGCGGCCTTTGCCACAGCGACGTCTCCATGCTGGACAACGCCTGGGGCCTCAGCAGCTTCCCCCTCGTTCCCGGCCACGAAGTGGTCGGCCGGGTCTGCGCGGTGGGGCCGGGCGTGAACCCCGATCTGATCGGCCAGTTGCGGGGGCTGGGCTGGATCTCGGGCAGCTGCCGCCACTGCATCCGCTGCCTCGGTGGGGACGCCAACCTCTGCGGCTCACTCGAATCCACCATCGTCGGTCGGCAGGGCGGATTCGCCAGCCACGTGATGGCCCATCAGGACTGGGCCGTGCCCATTCCCGACTCGGTGGCTCCGGAGGATGCCGGTCCGCTGTTCTGCGGTGGCGTCACCGTCTTCGCCCCTCTGATCGATGAGGCCGTCTCGCCCACGGCGCGGGTCGCGGTGATCGGCATCGGTGGTCTGGGCCATCTGGCGCTCCAGTTCGCCCGCGCCTGGGGTTGCGAGGTCACCGCCCTGACCACCACGCCGGCCAAGCGGCAGGAGGCGATCGGCTTCGGTGCCCATGAGGTGGTCGCCCTGGCGGATCTGGGCGGCTGCGCCGGACGCTTTGATCTGATCATCAACACCAGCAACCACAGCCTCGACTGGGCGGCGGTGATCGGCGCCCTGGCCCCCCGCGGCCGCCTGCATCAGCTCGGCGCCGTGCTGGAGCCCATTCCCGTGGCGGCCTTCGATCTGATCGCCACCCGCCGCTCGATCACGGGCAGCCCCACCTCCTCGCCGGCCAGCCTGGTGAAGATGATGGAGTTCTGCGGGCGCCACGGCATCCGCCCCGCGGTGGAGCACCTGCCGATGGCCGAGCTCAACACGGCGATCGAACGGCTGCGCCGGGGCGATGTGCGCTACCGCTTCGTGCTCGACGGTCCGGCCTGAGGGGGCATGGGCCAGTCCAGCGACGAGGTCATCGCCAGCCTGCGCCACAGCCTCGGCACGCTCGAGGCGGCGCTGAGCGTAGTGGATGAGGCCCTGGTGATCACCAGCCGGGCCAATGCGATCGAGTGGTGCAACACGGCCTTCGAGGAGCTGGCCGGCCGGCGGCGCATGTTCCTGCTCGGTAGCGATCTCTGCACCATCCTCGAAGACATTCACAGCCCGGAGAATGCGGAAGCCTGCGGGCTGTTCCTCGCCGATTTCCGCACCCTCAACACCGGCGCACGGGTGTTTCAGCTCAATCCCGGTCTGCCCTGGGAAACGGTGTCCCTCACCTGGGCGCCGGTGTGGATCCCGGGCCGGGAGAGCCTGATCACGGCCATCCGCAACATCAGCGACCTGGCCCGCAGCGAGCGGCAGCTGCGGCAGGCCAACGACACCCTCGAGGAGCAGGTGCGGCGCCGCACCGCCGAGCTGCGTTCCGCCCGCGACGAAGCGGTGGCCGCCAACCGGGCCAAGACCATCTTCCTGGCCAACATGAGTCATGAGATCCGCACGCCGATGAATGCCGTGATCGGCATGAGCGAGCTCCTCATGGACACCTCGCTCGACGAGCGTCAGCAGGAACTGGTCGACACCCTGCACACCAGCGGTGAGCACCTGCTGGCCCTGATCTCCGACATCCTCGACATCAGCCGCATCCAGGCCGATCGCATGGAACTGTGCGAGCGGCGCTTCGACCTGCGCTCGCTGCTCGACGACTGCCTCGCCCTGATCCAGCCGCTGGCGGAGAGCAAGGGCCTGCAGCTCCGCCGCACGGGTCCCGAGCTCTGGCCTCCGCCGCTGCTGGGGGACCGGATGCGTCTGCGCCAGATCCTGGTGAATCTGCTCAGCAATGCGGTGAAGTACACCGAAACCGGCTGGCTGAAGCTGGAGGTGGAGGCCCCGCCTGCAACAGGCGAGCGTCAGGATCTGCGGCTGGTGGTGAGCGACAGCGGCATCGGCATCCGCCGGGAGTTCCTCGCCGTGATCTTCGAGGACTTCTCCCGCGATGTGAAGGCCGAGGTCAAGGGCGGCAGCACGGGCCTGGGCCTGGCCATCAGCCGCCGGCTCACCGAGCTGATGGGCGGCCGCATCGAGGCGGCGTCCACCCCCGGTCAGGGCAGCGTCTTCACGGTCTCCCTGGCCCTGCCGCTCGCCGGGCCGGCGGCTGACGCCCCGGCTGCGGCGGAACCCGGCGAGGGCGGGAACGCTCCTCTGGAGGACGACTTCTCCGACCTGCGGCTGCTGGTGGCGGAGGACAACCCGGTCAACCAGCGGGTGATCCAGCTCATGCTCCGGAAACTCGGGATCGAGGCGGCCCTCGTGAGCGATGGCGCCGAAGTGCTCACCTGGCTGGAGAGCCACAGAGCCGATGTGGTGCTGATGGACATCGAGATGCCGGAGATGGATGGCCTGGAGGCCACGCGCCGGTTGCGGCGGCGGCCGGGGCCCCAGCCCTACGTGATCGCCCTGACGGCCTATTCCTTCAACTCCCAGCGGCAGGGCTGCCTCGCCGCCGGCATGAACGACTTCCTCTCCAAGCCGATCAAGGCCGCTCAGCTGCGCGACGCCTTCCGCCGCTACCGCGACGCCGAGGCGGTCCCGGCCCGTCCCTCCGCACCCCCGAACGATTGATGGCCTTTGACCCCTCAGGCCCGGATGCCGCTCCGGGTTCAGCGTCAACCGTGCTCGATCCAGCCATCTGGCAGGAGCTCAGGAGTCTCTTCGAAGGGGATGAGGCCGGCCTGGCGGATCTGGTGCGCACCTTCGCCGACGACTCGCAGCGAACCCTGGATCGGCTGGCGGATCCAGGTCTGCCCGCCGAACGCTGGCGGGCCGGTCTGCATCGGCTGCGCTCAGCCAGCGCCGGCATCGGTGCGGCGGCCCTGTCGGCGCTCTGCGCCGACCTGGAGGCCGGCGAGCCCCCCGGCCCCGACTGTCCTGGCCCGCTGCTGGAGCGCCTCCGTCGCGAGCGTGAGGCGGCCCTGCGCGCCCTGGGCGGAGCGACAGGGGATCCGTCCGAGACGCAGGAGACCGACCCCGGCTGATGGAGCCCGCGGCCTGCCGGATCGATGCCCCCCCGGTGCTCGTGGTTGATGACGACCCGGTGCACCGGCGCATCACCGCGGCCCGCCTCAGCCGCAACGGTCAGCGGGTGCTCGATGCCGGATCCGGTCCTGAGGCGCTCGAACTGGCCCGCACCGGCGGCCCGCCTGCCGTGGTGCTCTGCGACTGGGAGATGGAGGGGATGGATGGCCTCCAGGTCTGCTCGGCCTTCAAGGCCGATCCCGCCCTGAGCGGCTGCCACTTCATCCTGCTCACCGCCCGCTCGGGCGAGCCCGATCGCATCCGCGGGCTCGACTGCGGTGCGGACGATTTCCTCAGCAAGCCGATCAGCCAGGAGGAGCTGATGGCGCGCGTGCGCTGCGGCCTGCGGCTGCATGACGCCGCCGAGCGGCTGCGGCTGCTCTCGGCGGATCTGCAGGCCCAGCACAGCCTGATGGAGACCGAGATCCAGGCGGCGGCCCGCTATGTGCAGCAGCTGCTCCCGGTCCGGCTGGAGGGGGATGTGCAGGTGGTGGGCCGCTTCCAGCCCTGCTTCCACCTCGGCGGTGATGCCTACGACTCCTTCTGGGTCGACCGCCACCATCTCGTCCTCTACATCCTTGACGTCTCCGGCCATGGGCTGGCGGCGGCCCTGCCCTCGGTGTCGGTGGTGAATCTGCTGCGCTCCGGCAGCCTGCGCGTGCCCCTCACCCGTCCGGCGGCGGTGCTCTGCGAGCTGAACCGCCGCTTTGAGATGGAGGAGCAGGGCGGCCGCTACTTCACCATCTGGTACGGGGTCTTCGATCGCCGCAGCCGGCTGCTGCGCTACTCCAGCGCGGGTCATCCTCCCGGCCTGCTGCTGCGGGGCGCTCCCCATGTGCAGCCCCTCAGCACCCGCAACCTGCCCGTGGGCCTGCTGGAGAACGCCGAGTACGACGAGGGCCGCTGCCGGATCGAACGGGACTCGCGCCTGCTGCTCTACAGCGACGGCCTCTACGAGTGCGACGCTGAGGACCGGACACCTCTGGGGCTGATCGGACTGGAGGACCTGGCGGCGAGGCTGCCGGAGACCGATCCCGGCCTCGCCCTCGACCACCTGTTCGCTGAGGTGAGCCGGCGCCTTGGGGCCGCTCCGTTCAGCGACGACGCCTCGGCCCTGCTGGCCCGGTTCGCGGGCTGAGCGGCTGAGGTCTGCCGCCTCAGTCCTCCGGGCGGGTTTCGAACAGGGCCTCGGTGCCGGTCAGCTCCAGCAGCGTGCGGATCTGACTGTTGATGTGGCGCAGCTCCAGGGCCACCCGATGGGCCCTGGCCAGCTTCAGGGCGGCCATCAGACAACCGAAGCCGCTGCTGTCCATGAACTCCACTCCGCTGCAGTCGATCACCACATCGCGTGGCTCGCCGCTGAGCAGATCCTCCACCCGCATGCGGATGTCGGCGCCCGAATCACCGTTCAGGTGGCGCGGCGGACGGATCGTGTACGGATCAGGGTCTGCTGACATGGCCACAGTCGCGTGACTAGCACTTCGGTAGGGATCGAGGTTCGCATGGTCAGCACATCCACACTCCGCTCCCCCGGGTCGCTCGCCAGCCCCCGCTGGGTGGTGCCGTTCGAGGCGGTGACCCTGGCCGACATCGCCCAGGTGGGCGGGAAGAACGCCTCGCTGGGTGAGCTGCTCCAGGCTCTGCGTGCTGAGGGTGTGCGGGTGCCGGGCGGATTCGCGGTCACCGCCGCCGCCTACCGACGCGTGCTGGAGGCGGCCGGGCTCGGGCCGCGGCTCGAGAGCCTGCTGCAGGGACTCGACGGCAGCGATCTGGCGGCCCTGCAGCAGGCCGGCGCCGAAGCGCGACGGCTGGTGGCCGGAGCCCCCCTGCCGGCCCCGATCGAGGAGGCGATCCTCACGGCCTACCGGGCGATGGGCTCGCCGGCGGTGGCGGTCCGCTCCAGCGCCACCGCCGAGGATCTGCCGGAGGCCAGCTTCGCCGGTCAGCAGGACACCTACCTCAACGTTCAGGGCGACGACGCCCTGCTCGAAGCCTGCCGGCAGTGCTTCGCCTCTCTGTTCACCGATCGGGCGATCACCTACCGCCAGCTGCACGGCTTCGCCCACATGGAGGTGGCCCTCTCCATCGGTGTGCAGCGCATGGTGCGCTCGGACCTGGGCTCGGCCGGAGTGATGTTCAGCATCGACACCGAGAGCGGCTTCCGCGATGCCGTGCTCCTCACCGCCGCCTGGGGCCTCGGCGAGACGGTGGTGCAGGGGGAGGTGAACCCGGATGAGTACCTGATTCATAAGCCCACCCTGCTGGAGGGCTACCGGCCGATCCTCAGCCGCCGCCGCGGCAGCAAGGCCCAGCGGCTGGTCTATGCCGATGCCGCCGCCGACGGTGCTGCGGGCCGTCCGGTCCGCCTCGAGCCGGTGCCGGAGGAGCTGCGCCGTCGCTTCGCCCTCAGCGATGAGGAGGTGCTCACCCTGGCCCGCTGGGCCTGCCTGATCGAGCGCCACTACAGCGCGGTGCGCGGCACACCCACGCCGATGGACATCGAATGGGGCCGCGATGGCCGCAGCGGCGAGCTGTTCGTTCTTCAGGCCCGGCCGGAGACGGTGCAGTCGCAGCAGCGGGGGTCAGTGCTGCGCCGCTGGCATCTCGAACCCCACCATGCCCCGGTGCTGAGCAGGGGCCGGGCGATCGGCGCGGCGGTGAGCAGCGGGCCGGCGCGGGTGATCCAGGACCCCTCCCAGATCGATCGCTTCCGCGACGGCGATGTGCTCGTGACCGTGCGCACCGATCCGGACTGGGAACCGATCCTGCGCAAGGCCACCGGTGTGATCACCGACCAGGGCGGTCGCACCTGTCACGCGGCGATCATCGCCCGTGAGATGGGGCTGCCGGCGATCGTGGGCTGCGGCGACGCCACCCGCACGATCGACGATGGCCGGGTCGTCACCGCCTCCTGCTGCGAGGGGGAGGTGGGGCGCGTCTACGACGGAGCGTTGGCGACGCGGGTGGAGGAGGTGGAACTGGCGGAGATCCCCGCCACCCGCACCCGCATTCTGATGAACGTGGGCAATCCGGATGAAGCCCTCAACCTCGCCGCCATTCCCTGCGACGGGGTCGGTCTGGCCCGGCTGGAATTCATCATCGCCAACCACATCAAGGTGCATCCGATGGCGCTGCTCCATCCGGAGCGCATCGGGGATCCCGGCCAGCGCAGGGCTGTGGAGGCCCTGGCGGAGGGCTATGCCCACCCCGGCGACTTCTATGTCGACCGCCTGGCCCAGGGCATGGCACGCATCGCCGCCGCCTTCCATCCCCGTCCGGTGGTGCTGCGCTTCTCCGACTTCAAGACCAACGAATACGCCCGACTCCTCGGCGGTGCCGACTTCGAACCGCGGGAGGACAACCCGATGATCGGCTGGCGCGGGGCCTCCCGCTACAGCGCACCGGGATTCCGGGAGGCCTTCGCGCTGGAGTGCCGGGCCCTGCGGCGGGTGCGGATGGAGATGGGCCTGAAGGGGGCGACCCCGATGATCCCGTTCTGCCGCACGCCCGAGGAGGCCGATCGGGTGCTGGCGGTGATGGCCGAGGAGGGGCTGGTCCGCGGTGAGGACGGGCTGGAGGTGTACGTGATGTGCGAGCTGCCCAGCAATGTGATCGGTCTGGAGGCCTTCGCCGAACGCTTCGATGGCTTCTCGATCGGCACCAACGACCTCACCCAGCTCACCCTCGGCCTCGATCGCGATTCGGCCCTGGTGGCCGATCTCTTCGACGAGCGCCACCCGACGGTGAAGGCCATGATCAGCCTGGCCATCCGCACGGCGCGGCGCTGCGGCCGCAGGATCGGGCTCTGCGGCCAGGCCCCCAGCGACCATCCCGACTTCGCCCGCTTCCTGGTGGAGGAGGGCATCGATTCGATCAGCCTCAATCCGGATGCGGTGCTCAGCACCCGCCTGAAGGTGGCGGAGATCGAGCGGGAGCTGGATCCGTTTCCGTGAGCGAGCTGATCCGCGCCCTGATGCGGCCCGAGGCCTACGACCCGCCGGAAGCGGAGGTCACCCTGCTCGAGACCCACATCTCCTGGGTGCTGCTGGCCGGGGCCCACGCCTACAAGATCAAGAAGCCGGTGAATTTCGGCTTCATCGATTTCAGCTCGCCCGCCCGGCGCGCCGAGGCCTGCGCCACCGAGCTGCGGCTGAATCGGCGCTTCAATCCGGATCTCTACCTCGCCTGCCAGCCGATTCATGGCCCGCTGCCGCAGGCGGCCTTCCATGGCGACGGGCCCGTGATCGAGCAGGCGGTGAAGATGCGCCGCTTCCGCCAGCAGGATCTGCTGCCGGCGGTGCTGCAGCGGGGCGGGGTCGGCGCAGCGGCGATCGAGCGACTGGCGGATGAGCTCGCGCGCGTTCATGCCGCAGCGCCTGTGGCCCCGGCCGGGGGGCCGTACGGCACGCCGGAGGCGGTGCAGCGGCCGGTGCTGGAGACCTTCGAGGCCCTGGCGCGCTGTGGGGTGCCCAATGCACGGCTCGCGCCCCTGCGGGCCTGGTGCGCGGACCGTCATGCCGCTCTCACCCCCCGCTTCCGCGCCCGCCTGGAGGGGGGAGCCGTGCGCGAGTGCCACGGCGATCTCCACCTCGGCAACATGGTGATGCGGCAGGGGCGGATCGAGCTCTTCGACGGCCTGGAGTTCAGCGCCGCCCTGCGCTGGATCGATGTGATCTCCGAGATCGCATTTCTGGCGATGGACCTGCGCCAGCGGCGCGCTCCCGCTCTGGCCATGCGGCTGCTGAACCGCTGGCTGGAGCAGAGCGGCCAGCACGAGGCGCTCGATCTCTGGCCCTGGTACCTCACCTACCGGGCTCTGGTGCGGGCGAAGGTGGCGGCCCTGAGTGGTCCGGCCGGGCAGGCGTCCGCCGATGCCGGCGTGCTCGGCTACCTCGATCTGGCCGCCACCCCGATGGCCGCACCGCCCCGGGCCCTGGTGCTCATGCATGGACTCTCCGGCAGCGGCAAGAGCCATCTGGCCCGTGAGCTGGCGCCGGCACTGGGACTGATCCGCCTGAGTTCGGACATCGAGCGCAAGCGGTTGTTCGGGCTCTGGGGCGTCGGCTGGAGTGCCGGCGGGAGTCCGGGGGCCGTGCCGGTTTCGACCCCGGAGCTGTACCAGCCCGATGTGAGCCGCCGCCTGTTCGAGGAGGTGCTGCCCCGGCTCGCCGCTGCGGCCCTGGCCGGGGGCTGCCCCGTGCTGATCGATGCCACCTTTCTGCGGCGGTCCCATCGCAGCCGTATGCAGGCCTTCGCCGAACGGCACGGCGTGCCCTTCGCGATCGTGGCCTGCCAGGCCAGCGAGCAGCAGCTGCAGCGGCGTTTGCAGCAGCGCGACCGGGAGCGGCAGCAGGGGCTGCCGGTGGCTTCGGATGCCGACGCCTCCCTCCTCCCCGCTCAGCGGCGGGAGCTCGAGCCGCTGAGTGAGGCGGAGCGCCGCCGGGCCCTGCTCCACCGCCAGGGTGAGTCGATCGAACCTCTGATGCAGGCGTTGAGCCGGCGCCTGGGTCTGGCGCGGCTGCCCGAGGGGCCTGCTGCCGCTGGCGCGGCGCACTGATCCGCGGGTCAAGCCTGGGGCTCAAGGAACCCCTCGAGTGCGTCGAGCTGGCCCGCCAGATCGGCCAGGAGCGGATCCCGGTGCGGGTCCACGGACCCCGGAGCGGCGGCCGGCGGGTCCCGCTGCAGGCGCACCTGCACATCCTGCAGCTCCCCCGCGATGCCCTCCAGCAGGGTCACCAGCGTGATCTGCTGCAGCCGCTGCGCCTCGGCGCCGCGCTCGGCCAGGGCAATGTTCTCCTCCAGCCGGCGGATCAGCTCCCGGCGACGGCCGCTGAGGGCGGTGGGCCCGGGGCTCTGGCGCAGGGCCCGCGCCTCCTGCCGCAGCCGCGTCCGCAGGGAGGCGGCCGAGAGCAGCGGAGCCGCCTCCCGGGGCCGGATCTCCTCCAGCCGCTGCAGGCGGGCGGGCAGCTCGGCGATGCGCTGACAGCAGAGCTGCAGGGCCGAGAGGCGAGCCAGGCTGTCCGGATCGTTGAGGCGGGCGGCCGCTTCATCGGCGAGGCGCCCGGCGGCTCCGGAGAGCTGGCGGCTGCGGCGGATCAGGTCCGATTCCCCCTGCCGCGTCGGCCGCGACCTGAGCTGGGCCAGGCCGATGGTCACCAGCAGAGCGGCCGGCAGGGTCAGGCCCCATCCCAGACCCAGGCCCCGCACCCCCAGCACAACCACCAGCGAGCCGGCCAGCACCGCCAGGGGATGCTGCAGGGGATCGGCAACGCGCAGCCTCATGCGAGCGGGTCCGGTTCAGAAGGCCAGCTGCAGCTCATCCATCAGCCGGCGGATGGTGGTGCTCTGGCCCTCCTTGTACTCGCCGCCGTTGCCTTCGGCCAGGCTGCGGAGCACCGCTTCATCGAAGCTGCCCGCCTCGCCGTACCCCACCGCGAACACCGCGATCCGCTCGTCGCCCTCGAAACCGCTGGCGGCCAGCTGCTGATTCAGAGCCTCGAGCGAGAGGCGCGAACCCTTGTCGAAGCCGTCGGTGAGCACGACCACCGCCAGGATCTCCTCCGGCTGGCCGTGCTTGAGCAGCCAGTCGCGGCCGCTGAGCACCGCGTCATAGAGGTGCGTGCCGCCATCGGCCTTCAGTGCGGCCAGGAAGGCCCGGCCGCGGGCCTGTCCGGCCTCCGAGCCGTCCACGAGCACCGGGGGCTGGATGCGGTTGTCGAAATCGATCACCGCCACCTGCTCCCGGGGGCCGAGCCGGCGGAAGTAGCGGTCGAGGCTGGAGGCCACCGCCGGCAGCTTCTCCCCCTTCATCGAGCCGGAGCTGTCCACCACCAGCACCACGCGGGAGGGCTTCTTGGCGCTCTGAACCCAGGCCGAGATCATCGCCTCCACCACCTCGGGGACAGGTGAGCGCAGAGAGTCGTAGCGGGCCTCGGGATCCACACCGTTGGCCCGGGTGATCGCCTCCGGCGCCACCGCGGGATTGGCCGGCCGCAGGCCGTGGCGGGCCACGATCGTCTGCACCGCCGGGCTGAGCCATTCCTCGATCACAAGCTCCGCCGCCCGGCGCTCCCGCTCCGACACCCAGGGACCGCGGGGCAGGATCGCCCGCATCGTGCTGGTGTACGTGGCCTGGGGGTACACCGCCACCATCGCGTCGCGGTCCGGACGGCGTTCCGCGTTGGCTTCCACCACCGAGGATTCGTAGACCGAGCCGATCGAGGCCCAGAAGGGGCCGTTGCGCACCATGGCCCGGGCCAGCTCCCCGGTGGAGCTGCCGTAGCGCGTGATCCGTGTCTGGATGGCGGCCACGTCGGCGGCATGGGCGGCCACATCCGCGCTGCTGATCTCCTCGGGGCGTTTGCCCGACACGGCCACGAACTGGGCCACCAGGGTCTGCAGCCCGGAGTTGGAGCGGGTGGGTGCGGTGTGGACGTAGCGCACCGGCTGGTCCGCACTGCCGGGATCGAGCTCCCGGTGGCTGCTTGCCCGGGCCAGGGCGGTGAAGGGATCGCTGAGCTCCCGCAGGCCGGGTGCCAGCTCCGCCGTGGTCATGAACACCATCGGCGAGCTCGCCAGCCGGGGGCTGTCGGTGATGGCGGGGATCCAGTCGGCCGTGGGCTCCAGCTGCTGCATGCGGTGCCGGAGCTGCTGGTGATAGAGCTCGCCGTCCAGGGAGATCAGCGTCGGGATCGTGCTGTCGTCGGCCGGCCGACTGCCGTTCTGCACCTGCCGTGCCGCCTCGAGCAGTTCATCCACCACATCGCCGCTGCCCGCCGCCCGGCAGCGGATCGTCACGACCGTTCCGTCCTCGAGTCGGGGGCGACGTGACGCGATCGTCGTGGCGGCCTCCTCGCACACCTGGGCCAGAGCGCTGCCCACCAGCAGGCTCACCTCTTCGCTGCCGCCCTCGCCCGATCCGCAGGCGGCCAGGCTGAGCGCGAGGCTCAGAAGGCCCGCGCCCGCCCCGGTCGCCCGGAGACCGCGACCCCGGCGCCGTTGGGTCGACGGCCGGCGGATGCTGGGGCTGAACCACTTCACAATGGCCGTCCTGGCACGTGTCCGATGGGCCTGTCAACCGGGCGGAGACGGCTGCTCTCGCTGCTGATCGGCGGGGTGGGGCTGGGGCTCGCCGCCGCCCCCGCGCTCTGGCCCCGCCGCGTGCTGGCGGTGGCGGTGGGCTCGGAGCTGGAGCCGGCCATGGCCGAGCTGGAGCGCCTGTTCGAGCGCCGCAATCCCGCCGTGGACCTGCGCTGGGAGGTGCAGGGTTCCCAGGACATGGTGGAGCGGGCCCTCGAGCCCTCAGCCGATCGCGCCCGGGTGCTGATCCCCGCCAACCGCGAGCACCTGCTCTCGCTCGATCAGCGCCTGCGCCGCCAGGGGGCTGAATCCCTGCTGGAGCCGCCCCGCCCGATCGCCCGCACGCTGCTGGTGGCCGTGGCCTGGCCCGAGCGGGCCGAACGCCTGTTCGCCGGCGCCGGCGAAGGGGGCTTCCGCTGGCCGCCCCTGGAGCGGGCTCTGCGGCAGGGGCGCTGGGACGCTCTGGGGGGCCGGGTGACTGGGGCCGGTTCGTGCTGCAGGCCACCGACCCGCTCCGCTCCAACAGCGGCCAGCTCGCCCTGGCCCTGTGGGCGCGGGCCCACAGCGGGGCTGCGGAAGGGGAGGCGGTGTCGCTCTGGAAGCGCTCCCTCTATCAGCCGCCCCGCTCCACCGACATCCTCCTGCGGGAGTTCATCGCCGCCGGCCCGAACGACGGCGACCTGGCCTTCGTCTACGAGAGCAATGCCCTGATCCGGGAGCCCGAGGCCACCCGTCAGCAGGGGCAGACCTACCGGATCCTCTATCCGGACCCCACGTACGAAACGGTGCTGGCGGCCGGTGTGCTCTCCGGCGAGGCCCGCGGCCGCCGGCAGGACGCGGAGCGCCTGATCGCGCTGCTGCTGGCGTCCGAGGGCCAGGAGCTGCTGCAGCGCTCGGGCTTTCGCTCGGCGGCCGGTCGGCCCCCGGCAGCGGTGGGTGCTGCGGGAGAGGCCGCCGAGCTGCTGCCGCCCCCGTCCCGCCCGCAGCTGGATGCCCTGTTGCGCCTTTACCGCAGCAGCTGAAGAACGCGTCAGGTCGGCTTCACCAATGCGAAACGTGTCGCTTTGCCAACGGATGTGGCGCCTGGAGGTCCGGCGGTGGCGCGCCTGAGTCGCGTGCCTAGAAAAGGGTCAGGAGATCCACATCCGCTCGCCCAGAGCCCCCGGCGGGGCAGCGGGCACTGTTCCTGTCGTCCCGCCATGGCTCCCTTCTTCCGCGATCTCGATCGACCGGGCCGACGGCTCTGCTCCAACCCCTGGCCCGAGGTGAAGCGCCGCGGTCCGAAGCTCTACAAGATCAGCGATCTGGAGGGGAACGTCGTGATGATCGAGGCCACATCGCCCACCCTGGCGATGATGATGGCTTCCGAGCGGCTGGGGATCCGGCCGGATCAGCTTCACTTCAGCCTGTTCTCCAGCGGCCCGGAGATGATGTGAGGCGGGTGTTGCCGTCGTCTCAGCCGGGCTCCCCGGCGGCCAATCGACTCAGGACCGCCCGCAGCGCCACCGGCCCGAGCAGCTCGAACACGACCGTGCTCCCGATCACCACCGGCAGCACGGCTTCAGCCTCAGGGCCGAGCCGATGGCTGGCCACCAGGGCCATGCCGATGGCCACGCCGGCCTGCGGCAGCAGGGCCAGTCCGATCCAGCGCCGTGTCTGAGGATCGGCGTGGCCCCAGCGGGCCCCGAGTCGTGCCCCCAGCAGCTTCCCGGCCACCCGCAGCGCCAGATAGGCCAGCCCCACCGCTCCGATCCTGCCCAGCGATCCCACATCGAGGGCGGCGCCCGCCAGCACGAAGAACAGCACCATCAGCGGCCACTCGATCCCCTCGATCGCGTGGAACGGCACCTCGTGATGGGTGGCCCGGTTGGCGATCACCGCTCCCATCGCCATGGCGGCGATCAGGTGCGACACCTGCAGCCAGAGGGCCAGGCCGCCGCAGAGCAGCACGATGCCCAGGGCTTCCAACAGGATCGGCTGCCCCTCCCGCAGGCGTCCGGTCAGCAGGGCGGCCGGCCAGCCGAGGGCCATGCCCAGCAGCGCACCGCCGCCGAGATCGCGCAGGGCCGCGAGCACCGCACCCAGCCCATCCCCCTGACCGCTGAGGGCGGTGGCGGCGGCGAGGCCCACGCCGAACAGCATCACCGCCCAGATGTCGTCGAGAGCGGTGATCGCCAGCAGCCGCTCCCCGAACCGCTGCCGCGGGCCGCTCGGGGGCGCGGCCTCCTGCACCACATCGAGCACCGCCGTCGGCGCGGTGGCGGCCGCGATGCAGCCCAGCAGGATCGTCGTGGGCGGGGGGATCCGCAGCAGCACCAGCCCGCCGCTCACCACCAGTGCCGGCATCACGGCCGCGGTCAGGGAGATCCACACCACCTCGCGGGCCTCGCCCGCCAGGCCCGATCCGGTGAGGCGGCTTCCCAGCAGGAACCCCACCATCAGCAGGGTCACATCGGCGATCAGCTCGAACTGATCCAGCAGGAACCCCGGCAGGAGGTCGAGGGCCTCCGGTCCGATCAGCACCCCGAAGGCCAGCAGCAGCGTCACCCGCGGCAGCGGGGTGCGCTCGGCCACGGCGGTGGTGAGCAGGCCCAGCAGCAGGATCGCCCCCACGCTGATCAGCAGGGCCGGGATCGCCGTCATGGCGGGATGCCTCCATTCGCTTCAGGCTCGATGCCCGCCGTGCGAAACGGCAACAGGATGGGTGCAGCGCATGGCACCGAGGCGATGACGAGGGCAGGCCGCGGGCAAGGCGTCCGGGCGGCGCTGGTTCTGGTGCTGCTGGCCGGAGCCGGCGCCTGCAGCTGGTCCGGCTGGCACGGCACGGCCGAGGAGGCCGCCCGCTCCTGCCGCCTCTGGGTGGAGGAGGGCGGCACCTTCCTCTCGCACCGCTACGTGACGGCCGGTCAGTTCCTCAGCGGCGATCACGAGGATCAGCCCAAGGAGCATCCGCGCCGCAGCTGCATCACCCGCGAGGAGACCCGCGAGGTGCAGGGCTACGAGGTGGAACTGGAGGAGGGCGAGCAGCCCTACCCCCAGCGCGAGCATCCGTCCTCCCGCCTGGCCCGTCGCTGGCGCTGGTGAGCCCGTGCGAGGAGGGTCCCCTCTGAGGCGGGCCTCCTCCCGACAGAATCGGCCCTGTTTCGCCCCAGGGCATGGCCGCCTCCGCCCCCTCCTCGCCCGCCGTTCCGATCGCCATCAGCGGAGCGAGCGGCAAGACCGGCTACCGCATCGCCGAGGAGGCCGTGGCGCGCGGCTGGGCGGTGCGCCTGCTGGTGCGCCCCGGGTCCGAGCTGCCGGAGAGCCTCTCGGCCCAGGACATCCGCCGGCTTGATTTCGGCGACCCTGCGGCCCTCGAGGCGGCGCTGGAGGGCTGCGGGTCCCTGGTGATCGCCACCGGCGCCCGTCCGTCCCCGGATCTTCTCGGTCCGCTGAAGGTGGATGCCTTCGGCGTGCGGCGCCAGGTGGAGGCCTGCCGCGCTGCCGGTGTGGGCCGGGTGCTGCTGGTGAGTTCCCTCTGCAGCGGCCGGCTGTTTCACCCGCTCAACCTCTTCGGGCTGATCCTGATCTGGAAGCGCATCGGCGAGCAGGCGCTCGAGACCAGCGGCCTCGACTGGACCGTGATCCGCCCCGGCGGCCTGCGGGAGCAGGAGGATCGGCTGGAGCAGGAGGGGCTTGTGCTCTCGGGCCGCGACACCCAGCAGGATCGCTCCATCCCGCGTCGGCTCGTGGCCCGCTGCTGCCTCGATGCCCTCCAGCACCCGGCCAGCATCGGCCGGGTGCTGGAGATCACAAGCCGCTCCGATGCCCCCGGCCCGGGCTTCGCCGAGGCCCTGGCGGCGCTGGCATGACCGACGGTCCGGATCTGATCGTCGTCGGCAGCGGCCTCGGCGGCCTCTGCTGCGGTGCTCTGGCCGCCCGCCATGGCCTGGAGGTGCTGGTGCTCGAGGCCCACGATCGCCCCGGCGGCGCGGCCCACGCCTTCCAGCGATGCGGCTTCCATTTCGAATCGGGACCGTCCCTCTGGAGCGGGCTGTCCCGCTGGCCGTCGGCCAATCCACTGGCCCAGGTGCTGCGTGCGGTGGGGGAGTCCGTGCCGGTGCTGACCTACAGCGACTGGGGCGTGCTGCTGCCGGAGGGCGACCTGCGGGTCGGGGTGGGCAGTGGGCCGTTTCTGGAGGCGGTGCGGCAGCTGCGGGGGGCAGCCGTGGCCGATGAATGGCAGGCCTTCATGGCCTGGCTGCAACCGTTCTGCCGGGCGGCGGCGAGCCTGCCCCTGCTCGGCTTCCGCGACGATCCGGCCATGGCCGCGGTGCTGGGCTGGCGCGGTCTGCGGGCCGGCCTCCGCCATGCCCCCCGGCTGGCGGCCCTGCGGGGCTCCTTCGGGCCGATGGCCCGCGCCCGGCTGCGGGATCCCTTCCTGCTCCACTGGGTGGAGATGCTCTGCTTCCTGATCTCCGGGCTGCCGCTGGATCAGACCAGCGCGGCGGCGATGGTGACCCTGTTCGGGGAGTGGTTCGAACCGGCGGCCACGCTGGAGCTGCCGGTGGGCGGCAGCCAGGCGGTGGCCGATGCCCTGGTGCGGGGGATCCGCCGCCATGGCGGCGCGCTGCGTTGCGGCGCCCCGGTGGAGCGGATCCTGGTGCGCGATGGCCGGGCGACCGGCGTGCAGCTCAGCAGTGGTGACTGCCTCGCGGCCAGGCAGGGGGTGGTGAGCAATGCCAGCCCCTGGGACACGATCCGCCTGCTGGAGGAACCGGGCGACTGGGGCCGTCAGCTGTCGCAGACGCCGGCCTGCTCCAGCTTTCTCCACTGGCATGTGGGTCTGCGCGGCGAGGGGCTGGAGTCCCTGCCGGTCCATCACGTCTGGGTCGGCGACTGGCAGCGCCCCATCGACGCCGAACGCAACATGCTGGTGCTGTCGATGCCCTCGCTGCTCGATCCGTCGCTGGCACCGGCGGGTCACCACGTGCTCCACGCCTACACGCCGGCCAATGAGCCCTGGCATCTCTGGCGCGACCTGGAGCCGGGCAGTGCGGCCTACGAGGCGCTCAAGCAGGAGCGAGGCGGCCTGCTGCGGCAGGTTCTCGGCCGGGTGGTGCCCGATCTGGAGGAGCGTCTGGTGCTGGAGCTGCAGGGCACCCCGCGCACCCACCAGCGCTATCTGCGGGTCCATCAGGGCAGCTACGGGCCGGCCCTGGGGGCCGATCGGGGACCGTTCCCCTTCGGTCGCACCCCCATTCGCGGTCTGCGTCTGGCCGGCGCCGGTGTGTTCCCGGGCATCGGCGTGCCGCCGGTGGCGGTGAGCGGCGCCATCGCGGCTCACCACTTCGTGTCACCGTCCCGCCAGCGGGCCCTGCTGGAGGACCTGGGCGTCTAGGCGAGCACCTGGCCGCAGGGCGACTCAGAGGCCGATCGGAGCGTTCCAGCAGCGGATCGCCGGGTCCCCCCGGTAGTGAGAGAGGACGCTGAGGGTGGCGGTGTCCAGCAGGAAGCCGGCGCCCTGCCGCACCGGCAGGCCGAGCCAGCGGGCCGCCAGCACCCGCAGCACATGGCCGTGGGCGAAGAGGGCCACAGGGCCAGTCGCCGTGCCGCCGCGCAACCGCCCCAGCAGGCGATCCACCCTGGCGCCGATCGCTTCGGGGCTCTCACCGCCGGGGCAGCCATCGCGGAAGAGCAGCCAGCCGGGAGCACGGCTGTGGATCGCATCGGTGGTGAGGCCTTCATAGTCGCCGTAATCCCATTCGCTCAGGTCCCCGTCGATTCGGGCTTCATGGCCCAGGCCGGCCAGATCGCAGGTCGTGCGGGCCCGGCTGAGGGGACTGCAAAGCACCGCCGCCAGGTGCAGCGGCGCCAGAACCGGTGCCAGGGCAGCCGCCACGGCGCGGCCGTTGGCGGTAAGGGGGATGTCAGTGCGACCGGTGTGCTGCCCGGAGAGGCTCCAGGCGGTTTCCCCGTGCCGCACCAGCAGCAGCTCGTGCTCGGCGAGGGCGAGGGTCATCGGGCGGGCGGTGCACTCAGGCCGTTGCCGTGACGTCTGGCTCCGGCATCGCCAGCACCAGGCTGTGGGGGCAGGCCGGTTCGCCGGCCACGCAGCGGAGCCGGCCGTTGGCCAGCAGGTGCCGCACCACCTGATACACCGTTTCAAGCCGGTCGCCGGCGCCTGCGGCGGTGGCCAGGGCCTCCAGATCCAGGGGGGACGCGCTGGCCCGGAGGCAATCGAGCAGCTGGCGCTGCAGATCGAGGATGGTGGCGGCGGCCTTCTTGCCCGCCTCCACACCGGGCTGGTGGTAGGCGTTGATGTTCACCAGGGAGGCGTAGAGGCCCACGGCCCGCTCGTAGAGCGCGATCAGGGCCCCCACCCGCCGGGCATCCACCCGCGGGATGGTGATCGTGATCGATTCCCGCTGGTTCTCATGCAGGGCCTGACGCGTACCGAGCAGAAAACCCGAGAGGTAGTCGCCGGCGGTCACATCGCGCTCCACCTCGATCGACGGGCCGCTGCGGTCCTCCAGCACCTCGATGAAGGTCACGAAGAAGTTGGGCACCCCGTCCCTGAGTTGCTGCACGTAGGCGTGCTGGTCGGTGGAGCCCTTGTTGCCGTACACGGCGATGCCCTGATGCACGAGGCGGCCGTCGAGATCCTCGGCCTTGCCGAGGGACTCCATCACCAGCTGCTGCAGGTAGCGGCTGAACAGCAGCAGGCTGTCCTTGTAGGGCAGCAGCACCATGTCCTTCTCGCCGCGGCCGTTGCCGATGGCGTGCCAGCTCATCGCCAGCAGGGCCGCGGGGTTGCGGCGCACATCGGCCACCCGCGTGGCCCCGTCCATCTGGCGGGCGCCATCGAGCATCGCCCGGATGTCGATGCCCTGCAGCGCGGCAGGCAGGAGTCCCACCGCCGAGAGCTCCGAGGTTCGGCCCCCCACCCAGTCGTACATGGGGAACTCCGCCAGCCAGCTCTCCTCTCGGGCGAGCTGATCCATGTGGCTGCCCCGCATGGTGGTGGCCACGGCCTGGGGCGGGAAGCTGAGCCCTTCCCTCTCGAAGGCGTGGCGCACCTCGAGCATGCCGTTGCGGGGCTCCGGAGTTCCGCCCGACTTGCTGGTGTCCACCACCAGCGTGCTCGCCAGGCGGCCCTGCAGCCGGCGGAGCACCCGATCGATGCCGGCGGGGTCGGTGTTGTCGATGAAGTGGATCGCCAGCGGCGGCTCATCCGGTGCCAGGGCCTCGGCCACGAACTCGGGACCCAGGGCCGATCCACCGATGCCGATGGCCAGCAGATCGGTGAAGCGCTCGGCACGGGGAGGGCGGATGGCGCCGCTGATCACACCGGCGGCGAAGCTCTCGATCTGCTCGAGGTCCGTCTCGATCGCCTGGCGCAGCTCATCGCTGGGGGCCAGCTGGGGATCGCGCAGCCAGTAGTGCCCCACCATCCGCTGTTCATCCGGATTGGCGATCGCACCTTGCTCCAGGGCCGCCATGGCCTCGAAGGCGGCGGCGAAGGGCTCGGCCAGCTGCCGCTCCAGCGCCGCATCCACGCGGGTGCGGCTGATGTCGAGGAAACAGCCCAGCTCCGGGTGGTGATACAGCCACTCCTGGTAGCGCTCCCAGCTCGAGCCGGAGGATGCCGCCGGGGCGGACGCCTGCGCCGGGGATGAAGCCTGGAGGGAGGTCACGACGGGGTGCCGACTCCCCGCTTCATAGCCGCGACTTCCTGCAAATGGGTGAAGGGGTGGCCATGCCCGCGTGAAGGCGGCAGGCCCGGGAGGCCTAGCGTGGTGAGATCGCTTGGGAGCCAGGCCATGTACAGGCATCTGCTCGTGCCCACCGATGGCTCGAACCTCTCGCGCGAGACGGTTCAGGAAGCCGTGGCCTTCGCGCGGGCCATCCGGGCCCGGATCACCATCCTTCATGCGCAGCAGCTGCAGCTGGCGGTGAACGAGCTGCTGCTGGAGGGTCAGGCCGCGGCGCTCACCCCCGCCCTGGATCAGCGGCTGCAGGAGGCCAGCCAGGCCCACGCCGAGACCGTGCTGGCCGAGGCGCGCGAGGTGGCCGAATCCGCCGGTGTGAGCTGCGACACCATCACCTTCCCCACCGCGGTGGTGTCGGAGGCCATCATCGAAACCGCCGATCGCCAGGGCTGTGATCTGATCTTCATGGCGTCCCACGGACGCCGGGGCCTGGCCGGCCTGGTGCTGGGCAGCGAAACGCAGCGGGTGCTGTGCCACACCGAGATTCCGGTGCTGGTGCACCGCCATCGCTCCCTGGCCAAGGGGGACGCGTGAGGGCCGGCCGCCTCGCCGCTGCTGCTCTGCTGCTGGGGCCGCTGCTGGTCTGTGCCGCTCCCCTCCGGAGCCAGGAGGCAGACCCACCGCCCTCTGCGCCACGCGCCTGCCCGCCGCCGCGACCCGGCCGCTATCTGATCACCGCACGGGGCCGCTTACCGGAGGGCCCGGTGGCCCGCCTGATGCAGGAGACCTGGACCGCCGAGGGAACCGTTGAGGGCGTGTTGATGGAGCGCCGGGGGCGCACCTACCGGCGTGTCGGCTACAGCGGCACCTGGAAGGAGCTGATTCCCTGCGCCGCCTCGGTGCAGCGCCGGCTGCCCCCTCCGGGTCCACCGGCCGCCTCGCCGCCCCCATCGCCGGCGGTGGCTGCGGATGCCGAGGGCGAGGCTGGCGAGAGCACCACCGAACCGCCCGGCGTCAGCCAGCCCTCCGAGCTCGTGATCGGTCCCGACGGCCGCCCCCGTTTCGGCATTGATGTGACACCGGGCTCGGTGATCAGCGAGCGCTGGCGGCTTCAGCCCCGGCGGGCCTGCTCGGCCAGCACGCTCGATGGGGTGATGGTGGGACCGGGCAACGGATTCGCGTGGACCGGGAGCCGCTGGGCTCCCCTCGCCCTGATCCAGCGCCAGACCTGGCAGGGCGGTGCGGTGGTGGGCGTGGCCGTGACCTCGCTGGAGGGCAAGGGCTCGGTGAGTGCCTTCCGAGGCCAGGCCAGCGTTGAGGAGAGCTGCCTGGGCACACTGCGCCAGCAGGACGCGGCCGGCCGGACGATCACCGGGGTGCTCGTGGCCCACAGTGACGGCTCCGGCTTCGCCGCCCTGCGCACCCAGCCCGATCAGCCCGCTCTGCTGTTGATGGAGCGCGTGGGTCCGGTGCCGCCCTCCGCCCCGGGACCATGACGACCTCCACCGCTCCAGCCGGATCGGCCGCCATCGGCCAGCCCCCACCGCTCCCCGGGGCCCTCGAGGCCCTCGCCGACGATCTGGCCGGTGAGGAGAACCTGCTGCTGATTCAGGACCTCGATGGGGTCTGCATGCCCCTGGTGCGTGATCCGCTGACGCGGGCCATCGATCCGGCCTACGTGCGCGCGGCCCGGACCCTGAACGGTCGCTTCCAGGTGCTCACCAATGGCGAGCACCTGGGCGAGAGGGGTGTCAACGGGATCGTGGAGCGGGCCATGGGGGGGGCGGCTCTGGCCCGCGATGAGGGCCTCTATCTGCCCGGTCTGGCGGCCGGTGGTGTGCAGCTCCAGACCCGACTCGGAGAGGTCTGCCATCCCGGCGTGTCCGACGCGGAGCTGGCCTTTCTCGCCGGCGTGCCGGATCAGGCCTCCTCCATGCTGCAGGGCCTGCTGAGCGAAGCGCCCTTCCGGGTGCCGGAGGAGGACCGTTCTGCGCTGATCCGGGCCACGGTTCTGGTCAACCGGGTGTCGCCCACCCTCAATCTCAACAGCCTGCACAGCCATTTCGGCGGCGACTGGACCCTCACCCTGGCCTTGCAGGAGCGGCTGGACGCCTGGATGCACGGCCTGCTGGCTGACGCGCGGGAGCAGGGTCTGGAGGGCAGCTTCTTCCTGCATCTGGCGCCGAATCTGGGATCGGTCGCCGGTCGCGAACAGCTCAAGCCCGCCGGCCCGGCTGGCGTGGGCACCACGGATTTTCAGCTGATGCTGCGCGGTGCGATCAAGGAGGCCGGTCTGCTGGTGCTGCTCAACCGCCATGTGGAGCGGCTCACGGGCCATGCCCCGCTCGGGCGGGACTTCAACGTGCGCGGTGCCCCCCGCGACATCCCCTCGATGCTGGCCCTGGCCCGCAAGCGCTTCGATCCGGCCTGGATGCCGCGCCTGGTGGGGGTGGGCGACACGGTCACCTCCGAACCGCCCACTGCCGGCCAGGCCTCCAGCCACCGCCGTGGCGGCAGCGACCGGGGGTTCCTGACGCTGATCCAGGAGCTGGGCCGCACCTTCGGGAAGCCGAACGAGGTGCTTCTGGTGGACAGCAGCGATGGTGAGGTGGACAGACCGTCGCTGAGGAACAACCCCGACCTTCACGGCATTTCCGATGCGATGGACCCCTTGCGCTTGACCGGGACCTTCCCGGGGGGGCACCGTGAGTACATCCAGTTCTTCATCGCCCTGGCCCGTAGACGTCAACAGGTTGCTCAGCAGTCCTGAGGCTGCTCCTGCCGGCACGTCCCGCCGCTCCCGCCTCCGCTTCCGTTCGATGGCGGCCGCGGAGTCCCGTCCTGCTGTCCGTCCACCCCGCTCGCACCATGCACGACCTTCACTTCGTTCCGATTCAGATCTTCAGGGAAACCCCTGATGTGACCTTCTTTGATGCCGGCGTCATCGGCAGCAACGGCACCGATGTGGTGGTGCACGAAGGGCCGGCCATCTCGCCTCCGGACGACGGCGACTTCCCGCAGTTCTATGTGCACCACCATCAGATCGATCACAACCTCGTGATCAGCGGCAGCCGTTGCTTCGAGCTGCTCAATCCCGCCTGGGATCGGCCCCATCACATGGTCTATCTCGAGCGCAACATGGGCGCCCTGCGCATTCCGATCGGCACGTATCACCGCTCGGTCTCCGGCGCGCGGGGCAGCCTGGTGCTCAATCAGTCGGTGCGGGATGGGCAGTTCTCCTATGCCACTGAGTTCATCCCGGTGAGCCTGAGGGATCGCGCCGATCTGCGGGCGGCGCGTGAGCAGCGTCCCTGGGTCTGGAGCCTGCGCAACGGCCATCTCTGCCACGACCATCCCAGCGAGGCCCCGGTGGCGGTGGGCCGCTGAGCCGTACGGAGGTGACCGGACCCGAGCCGACGCCGGCGGATGGGACGCCCGTCACGTTTCTGTGCCTGATTCAGGAACCCTTCCTGGGCGGCACGCGGCTGATCGTCAGCAGGGATCCGGATCGATGGCTGCAGGAGCAGCGCACCCAGCCGCTGCTGGCCCTGGTCCGGCTGCGGGATCTGCTGGAGTTCACCGATGCCGCCGCGGCCCGTCAGCGCCAGGTGCGGCTGGAGCGCCGCTGGTCCCACCTCTCCCATGAGGAGTACGGGCAGCAGGGTTGGTTCCGCCTGAGCAGCGATGCGGAGCAGGAGCTGCTCGATCAGTTCCGGCGCGACGGGGATCCGCTGCGTCAGGCCGCCGCCGCTCTGGCCCTGATGGGTCCACCCGAGGGGCCGGGGCTGGGGGTGCTGGCCACCCGGCTCGATGGACGCTTCCGGCTGGAGCGGCAGGGCCACCCCGCCCTGGAGCAGCCCGGTGCTCACGCCGAAGGCGTGTCGATCGAGGGTCGGATCCGCCGCCACCTGCTCGCCTTCCCGCTTCTGCTCACCCTTGCCGGCTGCGCGCTGCTGGCCAGCCTGAGCCGGAGTCTCTGGCCGCTGCTGAGCGGTGGCGGGGTGGCCCTCCTGATCGGCCTGCTCCAGTACAGGCAGCTGGAACCGGCCCTGGCCCGGTTGGGGAGCGCCCTGCCGATGCCGGCCTCGGCCACCACCAGCCGGCTGGTTCTCAGCGATCTGGCCAGTGGACGCCGCTGGCTGGTGCTCACGCAGCGGGGTCTGGGAGGGCTGAGCCTCGCCGGCGACCTGCAGCCGTGGCCGCCGCTGCTGCCGGAGGAGACCCGCCGCCTGCAGCGCGACCGGCGGCAGCAGCTGCCCCTGCTTCTGCGCAGCGTCTGGCTGCTGCCCCTGCTCAGCGGCACCGCCGCCCTCGGAGCGGCCTGGCTGGTGGGTGCCGGGCGCCTGGAGCCGGAGCCGGTGGCCGAGCGGACGCCCGGCAGCGCAGCGGAGGTGGCGCCAGATCCCGCAGCCTCCGATACCCCCGGGGAGGGTGCCGACGCCAGCACTGTGGGAGGGCCGGCGCCCCTGTGTCGCCACAGCACGCCGACGGGACGGGAGACCTACCGCTGTGTGGCTCAGGCACCGCGCTGGCAGCTGGTGCCCCTGCGCACGGGCCCGCCGCCGGAGTGGCCGGTGAGCGACGCGGATCCCGAGGCAGCCGGAGCCGACCCCGAGGGAGCCGATGCCGAGGCCGGTTTCGATCTCGACCCCGATGCTCCGCCACCACCCGGCTGGCAGCGCCTCCAGGTGCTGCCGGTGCTCTGGAGCGACGGGCTGAGCACCACCTACGCCCTGAATCCCGACGGCACCGGCCTGTTTCAGGGGCTCGCCGGGGTGTGGCATCCGGTGCGCTGGCGGCAGAGCCGTCAGGAGGACGGCGGGCGGCGGATCCGCATCGTCACCGCATCGGGCATGGACACGCGCCTGACCATTGATGCCGCCACGGCCGCCGAGCTGACGGCTCTGGGCGGCACGGTGACCGGGACCCCTAGTCGCCCTGGCGCATCAGATCCTTGAACAGGGCCTTGGCCGTCTCCGGGCAGTTGCAGAAGGCGTAGGCCAGCGCTTCCACGGCCACCTCCTCGCCCATCTGCTCGCTCACCCCCGCGGTCATCATGCTGGGAGTCAGCTCCCGGTCTGCCAGATAGCGGATCATCGAGCGCTCGATCGCCGGCTGCATCGCCTCCCCCTCGCAGAGCCGGCGGCCGGTGTCCTGCCCGATGATGCCGCCCGCTTCCTGGACATCGAAGGCCTCCGTTGCGCCGGCATCTTCTGCGGCGGCCGCCGGGAGTCCGCCACCGGTCATGAGCCCCAGCGCCAGGCCCAGTCCTCCGAACAGGACGGCGGCACGCGTCAGTTGAGCTGTCATCGCTGGGCTGCACGGTCGGCTCATGCTCGCGCATCCCCCTTCAGCCGCTGCCAGAGGCTGCTGAGCCCCAGCACCACGGCCATCAGTCCGTAGCCCACGGCCCAGGGGGCGCCGCTGCCCCAGCCCAGGTCGAGCACCGTGTCGGAGCCGGCGAAGCGCCAGGCATGGATCAGCCCCACCCAGGAGGCCGCGGCGGCCGTGAGGGCGCAGGCCGTGGCGGCCAGCAGCCGCCCCTCGATCACGAACACCAGCAGGGCCGCCAGCAGCATCGCCGAGATGATCTGGCCCTGCTCCAGCGCGAAGGCTCCCGCCGCCCACACATCCGCCTGCTGCAGTGTGGTGAGCAGGCCGGGCCCGAAGGGTGCCCCCGCCGCGCCGGCGCCGCCCGCCCGCAGCCCCGCCTTGAGCAGAAGCGATCCCCAGCCCGCCAGGCCCGGCATCAGCCCCAGCACCACTGCCGGGGCGTGGGAGGCCGGCACGGCCTGCACGCTCTGGGCCGTGATCACGATGCCGATGTAGAGCACGATCGCCATGCCGGCGTCGATCGGCACCAGCTGGGCCACCAGGCCGAAGAGCCCCAGCAGGCAGCCGGCGCCCATCAGCACTCCGTTCATCCATGAGTAGGCGACCCGCGCCCCCATGGCCTTCCAGCCCGGATGGCCGATGTAGATGGTGGTGGGGAAGCACGATCCCAGCGCCGCCCCCACGATCGTCCCCAGGCCGTTGATCAGCAGCGACGGCCGCTCCGGGTAGCGATCGCCCGCGGCTTCGGCGCTCTCCAGGTTCTGCAGCGAGCCGAGCAGGTTGAACAGGCCCATCGGGATGGTCACCCCGAGCCAGGGCAGCAGCTGGGAGCGGCCTTCCCAGAGCCCCTGCCACTGCAGCATCGGCAGCTTCGGGCCCACCATCTCCAGGGCGGCCTGCCAGCGCTGGGGATCCAGGCTGATCAGCCCCTCGGCCCAGGCCAGGGCCACCCCGAGCAGCACGGCCAGCAGGCCGCCTGGAACCGGCAGCCGCACCGGGCTGTAGTACGTGATCAGCACCACCGCCAGCGTCCCCAGGCCCACGGCCGGATGGGCGTAGGTGCGCAGCAGGAACCCCAGGGAGATGTAGCCCAGGGCAATGCCCGAGAGGGTGGCCAGCAGAGCCGCCCGGGGCAGCCAGCGCCGCAGGGTTCCGGCCACCACAGCCCCGCCCGCCTCGATCAGCCCCGACCCCAGGCAGGCCACCATGCCCGCTTCCCAGGCCAGGCGGGCCGCGGCCTCGCTCGCCATGCCCCCCGCCTCCGCCGCCAGCTTCACCGGCAGCATCACCAGGAAGATGAACGCGAAGAGACTGACGGTGTTGATGCCGTAGGGCAGTGCCGTGCGATCGCTGCGTCCCTCCCGCCGGGAGAGGCTCCAGGCCTGCCAGGCGTAGGCGCCGTTGCCCACCAGAAGGCTGAGGCCCACCGCCGGCAGCACCGTGCCGTGCAGGAGCGGGCCGGAGAACCCCAGCACCCCGGTGCAGAGCGCCAGGATGAGCAGGATCTGAACCAGGTTGTCGAGGGCCAGGCCCAGCAGACCATCGATGTCACCGGCGACGAACCAGCGACTGCGAGAGGAGGAGGAGCGCGTCATCGACCGCCCGGCCATCGGCAGCAGGGCACCAGCATGCACCTGGCAGCCGATCGAGCGGCCCGGCCTGCGGCTGCGTCTGAGCCGCGACTGGCTTGCTGCTCAGGGCCTGGTGTCCGCGGCCCTGATGGAGGACCTGGTGGCCGCGGTGCCCTGGCGCAGCGACACGATCCGCCTCTTCGGCCGCACCCATGTGCAGCCCCGCCTGATGTGCTGGATGGCTGATCCCGGCTGCCGCTACCGCTACAGCGGCCGCAGCCAGGCCATCGACCCCTGGCACCCACTGGTCGATCAGCTGCGGGATCGCCTGAGCCGGCTGGCAGGCTGCCGCTTCAATTCGGTGCTGCTCAACCTCTACCGCCACGGGGATGACGCCATGGGCTGGCACGCCGATGACGAACCCGAACTCGACGACACCGCACCCATCGCATCGCTCAGCCTCGGTTGCCGCCGCAGCCTGCGCTTCCGGCCACGGTCGCGACCCGATCCCGAGCGCGTGGCCCTGGAGCTGGGTGAGGGGGATCTGCTGCTGATGGACTCGCCCACCCAGCGCCACTGGCTGCACGGCCTGCCGCGCCGCCGCCGCGTGGCCGGAGCGCGCCTGAACCTCACCTTCCGGGTGGTGCGCCCCGCGGCCTCCGCCACCGGGGCCGCCGTCACAGGGGCCGGCCGATGAAACGGATCGGACTCGTGGCGATCGTGCCGGTGTTGATCCTGGCCCTGGCCTGGACTCAGGAGCTGGTGGATCAGTTGCTGTTCGGAGGCCGCTGGAACCTGCCGATGCGGCCGGGTGGCTCGATCCTCGGGGTGTTCACCGCTCCCTTCAGCCACAGCGGCTTCACCCATCTGGTGAGCAACAGCCTCTGGTTCCTGCCCCTCTCATGGCTCGTGATGGCCAAGCGGCCGCGCGACTATCTGGCCGTGTGGGTGGGGGTTCTCCTGGCCGCGGTGCCGGTCTGGCTGTTCTGGCCCAGCGCCAGCCACGGTCTCTCCGGCGTGGTGTACGGCCTGCTGGGTTACCTGCTGCTGATCGGCTGGCTGGAGCGACGCTTCTCGGCCATGGCCCTCTCCCTGTTCTGCCTGATCAGCTACGGGGGCCTGCTGCCCAGCCTTCTGCCCTTCCTCTCGCCGCCCGGCGTGAGCTGGATCGGCCATGCCTCGGGCTTCGCCGGCGGCGTGCTCGCCGCTCTGGCGATCCACCGGGACCCCCAGCAGCGGGAGCTGCCGCGATGAAGCTCGTCTTCGATGGGGGCTGCCCGTTCTGCCGGCACTTCGCCGAGCTCAGCGAGCTCAGGGGCGGGGTGCCCCAGCTGGAGATCGTGGATGGGCGGGCCGACCGGGAGCTGCGCCAATGGCTGGCCGAACGCGGCTGTCCCCTGGCCCGGGGAGCGGTGCTGATCGACGGCGACGAGCTGTTTCACGGAGCCGAGGCCATCAGCCGGCTCTGTGCGGCCCTCCACCCGAGTGCGCCGCTTCTCGCGCTGCTGCGGCAGGTGTTCGCGGGGCCCGAACGCACGCGCCGCCTCTACCCGCTGCTGCTCCTGGCGCGGCGGCTGGCGCTGGGCTGGCGCGGCCTGCCCGTGGATCCCGACGACCCGCCCCCACGTGCGCAGCAGGCCCGGACTGGACACAATGGGCTCTGATGCAGCGGGCGCCCGCTGCGCCCTCCCGACGGCCGGCCGAGTCCATTGCCCTGCCCTGGATGACCCTCACCGATTCCGGAACCGGCGTCCGCTCGCTGCTGGTGCTGCCGGGACAGCCGCTGATTCTGGTGAGTGCCGAGCGGACCCTCAGCCACGCCGACCCCGGCGGTGCGTCGCTGCTCGGCCTGGAGCGCGAGCAGCTGGCCGGCACCCCCCTGGCGCAGGCCTGGCCGGAGGCCGATCAGCTCCTGGCCGGCCTGGCCGCCGGGGAGCCTGAGGCGCCGGTTGAGACCCGGCTCAGCTGCCGCGGCCGTGAGCTGCCGCTGCGCCTGTTCCGCACCGACCTCGGCTGGGGCCTCACCGTGCTGCCGGGTGAACGCACCCCCGAGCTGGAGCAGCTGGAGCTCGAGGTGCAGAGCATGCTCAAGATCCTGGACACCATCAATGACTCGGTGATCATCACCACCGCCGAGCCCTTCGATCCACCGGGGCCGGTGATGGTGTTCGCCAACAGCACCCTCCTGCGCCAGACCGGCTACCGGATCGAGGAGCTGCTGGGTCGTTCGCCCCGGATCCTCCAGGGGGAGGAGACCGACCACGAGGCCACCTCGGCCTTCGGTGCCGCCCTGCGGCGGTGGGAGCCGGCCGACATGGAGGTGGTGAACTACGCCAGGGACGGCAGCCGCTACTGGACCGATCTGCGGGTGGCTCCGATCTGCGATGCCCGCGGCTGGTTCACCAACTGGGTCGGCATCCAGCGCGATGTGTCTGAGAAACGGGTGCTGCGGGAGGCCCTGAGGCAGCAGGCCAACACCGATCCCCTCACCGGCCTTCCCAACCGCCGCGCGCTGGAGGAGCAGCTGGAGCAAGCCCTGGGTCGCCTGCGCCGCAAGCCCGGCCACGTGACGGTGATGTTCTGCGACCTCGACCGGTTCAAGGAGGTGAACGACAGCCTCGGTCATGCCGCCGGGGATGCGTTGCTGCTGGAGCTCACCCGGCGACTGCGGGAGGAGCTGCGCTCCAGCGACACCCTGGGCCGTCTCGCCGGCGATGAATTTCTGGTGATCGCCGAGGGGGCCCCCGAAGCCGAGCCCACGCCCTGTTCCAGCCTGGCCGGCCGCCTGCTCGAAGCGGCCACCGCACCCTGGAGCCACCAGGGGCAGACCTGGATGCCCTCGATGAGCATCGGCATCGCCACCACCGCCGACGCCGGCATCGGCGTGGAGGAACTGCTGCGGCGCGCTGATGTGACCATGTACCAGGTCAAGGAGGAGGGGCGTCAGGGCATCCGCTTCTATGACCCCGCCCTCGATCAGGAGGCCCAGCGCAGCATCGCCCTACGACAGCGCCTGCAGGAGGCCATCCATTCGGGCGGGCTGGTGCTGCACTACCAGCCGATCGTGGACATCGCCGCGGGCACCATCCGCAGCCTCGAATGCCTGGTACGGCTGCCGGGCGAGAACGGCAGCCTGATCCCCCCTCCCGCTTCCTGCCCCAGGCCCAGCGCATCGACCTGCTGCACGACCTGGAAGCGGCGATTCTGCGTCGGGCTCTGGCCGAGACCGCTGCCCTGCTCCAAAGGCGCCCCACCCTGCGCCTGACGATCAACCTCAGCGCCAGCCACCTGGCCCGGCCCGATGCGGCCGAAGCGCTGCTGGCCACCCTGGCGTCCGCGGCGATCGATCCCTCAAGGCTGATCCTCGATCTCTCCGAGGTGTCCCTGCTCCAGGGCATCGCCGATCAGCTGGCCCCGATCCATCTGCTCCGCAGCCGCGGCGTGGGGGTGTATCTCGACGACTTCGGCCAGGGTCTCTCGAGCCTCAGGCTGCTGCAGGAGATCCCGGTCGATGGCATCAAGCTCGACAACACGGTGGTGGCAGGCCTCAGCGGGGATCCCGACACGGAGGCCTTTCTCTCGGCTTTCCTCGCCACGCTCGCCCACAAGGGCCTGCAGATCGTGGCGGAGGGCGTGGAGACCCCCCAGCAGCGCAGTCAGCTGCAGGCGCTGGGCTGCCACCAGGCCCAGGGGCGCCAGTTCGGCATGGCGGTCCCGCTCGAGCGCCTGACCGCCCGCCTGCCGGCCTGAGCCCACCGCTCGGCCTCATCCCATGCCACCGTGTCGCCGCTGACTGCGCCCGGGCGATGTCTCCCACCTCCACCGTCACCGCAGCCGCGTTCCCGTCCCTGACGCGGCGCGCCACCACAACGCTGCAGGTGAACCTGGGCTACCGCTGCAATCAGGCCTGCAGCCACTGCCATGTGGATGCCGGTCCCCATCGCACCGAGATGATGGATCGGGCCACCGTGGAGCTGGTGCTGGAGGTGCTGCGGCGTCGCCGCATCGGCCAGCTGGACCTCACCGGCGGCGCTCCCGAACTGCATGAGGGCTTCCGCAGCCTGGTGCGGGCCGCCAGGGCCATGGGTGTGGCGGTGATCGATCGCTGCAACCTCACCATCCTGAGCGAGCCGGGGCAGGAGAGCCTGGCCGCCTTTCTCGCCGGGGAAGGGGTCACGGTGGTGGCCTCCCTGCCCTGCTACGAGGCCGGCAATGTGGACCGCCAGCGCGGCCGCGGTGTGTTCGAGCGGAGCATCGACGGGCTTCTGGCCCTCAACGCCCTCGGTTACGGGGTCGAGGGCAGCGGTCTGGAGCTGCATCTCGTCTACAACCCCCAGGGACCCTCGCTGCCGCCGGATCAGGCGGATCTGGAGGTCGCCTACAAGCGGGAGCTGGCCGCCCGCCACGGCGTGGTGTTCAACCGCCTGCTGGCCCTGGCCAACATGCCGATCCAGCGCTTCGCCACCGCCCTGCGGCTCTCGGGCGAGCTGGAGGCCTACCAGCAGTTGCTCGAGGCCCATCACCGGGAGGGGAACCTGGCCTCGGTGATGTGCCGCGACCTGATCAGCGTCGACTGGCAGGGCCATCTCTACGACTGTGACTTCAACCAGCAGCTCGGCCTGCCCCTCGGGGCCGGTGCATCCGGCGGCGGGCGGCCCCATCTGAGGCAGCTGCTGGAGGGGGATCCCGAGGGGGCCTCGATCCGGGTGGAGCGCCACTGCTACGGCTGCACGGCGGGCAGCGGCTCCAGCTGTGGTGGCGCCCTGGCCTGATGGTTGACAGGGCCTGCGCCGGCGAACAGGATCCGGCCTGATCCGTGTACGAATCACCATGGCCCGTGGGCTGCATCGCCGGAGAACCATCGGGCTGTTGGCCCGCACCGGCGGGCTCACCGCCGCGGCCTGTGCCCTGATCGCCGGTCCGGCCACCGCTCTGCACCTCTTCCCGCCCCTGGGCCGGCAGACGCGGCTGCCCTTCCGGCAGAACCCCGAGGATTTCGCCCGCTACATGGGTGAAGTGGAATCGGAGCGCTGGGGCTTCGATGTGAGCTTCTCCGACCTCAGCGACTGTTCGGCCACCAAGGTGTTCGCCACCAAGGTGTATCACTGCTTCGCCGGCACCATGACCCGCACCGCCCCGGCGCCCTACAGCCCCGGCTGCGTGCCCTCCGAGATGGCGATGCTCTACTTCGAGCAGAACACCGACACCGGTCGCCGCTACCACGTGACCCGGGCCAAGCCCTGCCTGGCGGATCTGCCGGCCGATCCCGTGCCCGCGCCGATGCCTGCACCGATGGTCAGCGAGCCGATCCGGGGTCTGTGGTGAGATCCGTCTCGGCCTCGGCCGGTCGGCGCAGCGACTCCAGCCGCGGGCAGTAGCGCTCGGCCACCAGGGCGGCCGTGAGGTCCTGCTCCACCGGCAGCCAGCCCTGCCGGTGGAACCAGCTGCCATCGCCGTGCCGGTTGAAGGTGCGCTCCTGGCAGTCGAGGTCGTACGTGTAGTCGCGTCCTCCCGCACCGTCCGGACGGGCTGAGCCGTTGGCTGCGGCCGACAGATCCGGCCAGGGCCAGCGCCCACCGGCACCCTGAAGGGGCGTCCAGCCCAGGAAGCGGAGGTAGCGATCCGTCACACCGCTCAGGCGGATGAGGCGCACGCTCTCAGGCCTGTAGCCGTGCGCGGGGGCTGCCGGTTCCGGCTCGGCCGCGGCGACGACGGGGTTCAGGGCAAGGAGGGCAAGCAGGGCCGTCAGTCCTCGGCAGCGCCGCCGGGGGGACCGCTCAGAAGAGCGCACCGCCCTGGCCGCTGGTGTCCTCCTCACCGGAGGGCTCCCCGATCTCCGTGGCATCCGGGCGCTGCACGTCCACGATCTCGGGGGCGAAGAGAAACACCATGTTGCCCACCCGTTCCTGATGGCCGTCCAGCGCCTGCACTCCGCCGGAGACGAAATCCACGGCCCGCTGAGCCATGTCGGGCTCGAGCATGGAGAGGTTGAGAATCACGGTCTTGAGCTCGCGCACGGCCTGCACCGCATCGAGCGCATCCTCGAAGCAGCGTGGTGTCATCACCACGATCTCCGGACTCCAGTCGCCGAACGGTGTGCGCATGCCGGCCAACCTGCCGCAGCCGGAGCGGCATCGCCAGCGGCATCAGACGGTTGCTGCCGCCGCTGCGGCATCCGGCAGAAACAGGTCCGGCGCCAGATCCTTCCGCCGCAGCAGAGCGAAGAGCGTGCCGGCATTGCCCCTGCAGATGCGCAGCCGCTCGTCGAGAACGGTGATGTCGAGCCAGGCCGGCCGGCCGGAGGAGACCTCCCGCTCCAGAGCCAGCCGGCGGCCGAGCAGCTGCGGCCCCTGCCAGCCGCCCCGGGTGAAGCGCACCTGGACCCGCTGCTGGTTCTGAACCGAAATCGAGGCCAGAAGCCGGATCGAGGCCAGCTCGGCCAGGGGGCCCTTGAGGCGGAGCAGATTCATGCCCAGCCCGCGCGACGGGCTGAGCACCTGCAGGTTGTCGAGCCATGGGGCCACCCGCAGGTAGGGCAGGGAGCTGCTGCTCCAGCGCAGCTCCCACACCCCTTCCAGCTGCTCGGCCTGGCGGTCGAGGTCGGCCGGTTGCTGCCGCTCCAGCTGGCTGAGCAGGCCCTCCACCTCGGGATCGGCGGACGGCCTGGTGGACTCGAGGGCGGCGATCAGCCGGCTGCGGCAGCTCACGGGCGGGGGGTTCAGCCCAGGATGTTGGCCACGGCCCCTGCCGCTCCCAGCAGGAGAACGGTGAGGCTGATGGCGCCGATGGCCATCCAGGCGTGACGGTCGGCATCGGCCGCCGTCTCCCCGAACGCCATGGTCACCTCGTCGGCGTAGAGGTTGTCGTGGTTCTCCAGATCGTGCGTGTGCATGGTGCCGGTGCGGTCTGCTGTACAGCTAGCGACGGCACGGCATGGGCGCCAACGGGAGGGTTGGACGCGCGCTGTCGGGGGCGGGGTTCAGTGGAAGGACCAGAGGCGCCGGATCTCCGGATCGTTCACCTGCCAGGCGTGGCAGGCCTCCTGCAGCGGCCCAGGCGGACGGATCGGTGAGAGGGAGCGGGCCTGCAGTTCATCCCGCAGCAGGCTGAGCCAGCGGCGCAGGTCGGCCCGGTGCTCGGGGTCGAGTCCGGGCTGCTCCAGCCGGCGCTCGAGCCACTCCCACTCGTAGAGGAGCATGCCGTCGCTGCAGGCCTTCAGCTGGGCGGGGTCAGCCCCGGCGGGCTGAGCGCCGGCGGAGTCGGCGGCCGTATCGGCGGAGCCCCCCGCGGTTCCGCTGCGGACGCGCTCGCCCAGCTGCTGCATGATCTGGCGGAGAAGGCTCACCCCAGGCGGCGACGCTGGCCGGAGGCTAGGCCAGGCCGATGGCGGCGGCGCCCCAGAGGTTCGATCCACTGATCACGGATGAGGGCCTGGTGATCCCGGTTCTGTCTGCCCCCCGGCTGAAGGCGGCATCCCATCTGCACCGAACCCTGGTCGAGCAGGCGTCCCAGCCGCAGGGCCGTGGCCTCTTCCAGGCGGCTGAACTGCCCCTGATGCTCGACCAGCCAGGAGGTCTCCGCTTCGGTGATCACCCCGGAGGAGAGCGCCTCCAGGTAGAGCTCGCCGACCGTCATGGCAATTGTTGACTTCTGTGAAGCACTCTGGCGCGGCTGATGCCGGGCGTGGGCCGGAGGACCGAACCCACGCTTCACAGAACCGCTGACTCAGCCCTCGGCGCCGTCGGAAGCGGCGCTTTCATCCAGCAGGGCGCGGTAGACGAAACCCGCCAGCAGGGCGCCGGCAATCGGAGCCAGCCAGAACAACCAGAGCTGCCCGATCGCTTCGGTGCCCGCCCACAGGGCCACACCGGTGCTGCGGGCGGGGTTCACCGAGGTGTTGGTGATCGGGATGCTGATCAGGTGGATCAGAGTCAGCGAGAGCCCGATCGGCACGCCAGCCAGATCGACGATCGCGCGGCGGTCGGTGCTGCCCAGGATCACCAGCAGAAAGATGAAGGTGAGCACAACCTCGATCACCAGGGCCGCTGCCAGGTTGTAGCCGCCGGGGGAGTGGGCGCCGAATCCGTTGGTGGCTAGCGGTGTGGGGCCCACCAGGGCGAATCCCTCACGGCCGGAGGCGATCGCCAGCAGCAATCCGCCCGCGATGATCCCGCCCAGCACCTGGGCGGAGATGTAGGGGAGCAGGCCGCTGCCGGGGAAGCGTCCACCGGCCCAGAGGCCGAAGCTCACGGCGGGGTTGATGTGGCAACCGGAGATATGACCGATGGCGAAGGCCATGGTCAGCAGGGTGAGGCCGAAGGCCAGGGACACGCCGAGGAAGCCGAGCCCGAGGGGGTTCACGGCGGGGTCCTCATAGGGGAACACGGCAGCGAGAACGGCGCTGCCGCAGCCACCGAAGACGAGCCAGAAGGTGCCGATCAGCTCGGCGATGAACTTCTGGCCCATGGAGACCGGTCGGGCCATGGGTGGGAATCAGTCACAGACGCGACGAACAGTAGTGCTTGCAACAGCACCTGTCCGGCATGTGTGTGCGGTTCTGATCCGGTCGGTTCGTGGAGGCCCGCTGCGGGGCCCCCGGTTGGCCTCAGGCGGCGCCGCCACTCACGGCAGTGGTGCGGGTCATGGGGCGAGCAGCGGGGGCGGCATCCGGGTCCACGGAGCCGAGGGCGGTGCTGCTGCTGAAGGCCTCGGCGATCATGCCGGCATCAAAGGAGTAGCGGCCCGGACCGGTGCAGAGCAGGGTGAGGCTGGCTCCCAGGTAGAGCACTACGAGCTCCAGCAGGTAGATGTTGAAGCCGCTGGTGAGGATGTGGTGGTACGCCGCCACCAGCATCGTGCCGCTGAGGGCGAGGGCGCCGATCGGGGTGAGGAAGCCCAGGATCACGAACCAGCTGCCGAAGATTTCGGCGAAGCCGGCCATGTGGGCCATGAACAGGGGGAAGGGCAGATGGAGCGGCTCCACGTAGGCTGCCGCGAAGCTGGCGGGGTTGGCGAGCTTCTCCTGGCCGTGGTGGATCATCATCAGACCCACCGAAACCCGCAGCAGCAGCAGGCCGAGGTTGGTGAAGCGCCCTTCGCGCACGAAATATCGGTAGACGGAGGCGAGCACGGAGATGTTGCGGAACGTTTCTCCATCCTGCCAGGCACTGCTACGAAGTGTTGAGCGTTTTCAGAAAGCGGCGCCCGGCCGGTTCACCGACCCGCCTCACGGCTGCCGCGTCCCGGGTCCAGGCGACATGATCGGCGGGTGATTCCACGCTGATTCCCCAGACCATGCAGTCGCCGCTTCGCTCCGCCGCCGCCAACGGTCCCGGTGGGGGCGCCACGCTGATCGCGGCCCTGGCCCTCACGGCGTTGCTGCTGCTCGGTCAGGCCCTGTTCATCGTTCCCGCCGGCAAGGTGGCCGTGATCACCACCCTCGGCAAGGTGACGGGCGCGCCGCGGATGCCGGGCCTGAATGTGAAGGCCCCCTTCATCCAGTCGGTGTACCCCTTCGATGTGCGCACCCAGGTGCGGCCCGAGGAATTCGCCACCCTCACCAAGGACCTGCAGGTGATCGAGGCCACCGCAACGGTGAAGTACGCGGTGCGGCCCAGCGAAGCCGGCCGGGTGTACAGCACGATCGCCAGCAACGACCGGGAGATCTACCCCCGCATCATTCAGCCCTCCCTGCTCAAGGCGCTGAAGTCGGTCTTCTCTCAGTACGAGCTGGTCACCATCGCCAGCGAGTGGAGCGACATCTCCTCCCTGGTGGAGCGCACCGTGGCTGAGGAACTCGACAAGTTCGACTACGTGGAGGTGCGCGGTCTCGACCTCACCGGTCTGCAGATCGCCGAGGAGTACCGCGCCGCGATCGAGCAGAAGCAGATCGCCGAACAGCAACTGCTCCGCGCCCAGACCGAGGTGAAGATCGCTGAGCAGGAAGCACTCCGCTACGACACCCTCAACCGCAGCCTCGACGACCAGGTGCTGTTCAAGCTGTTCCTCGACAAGTGGGACGGCCAGACCGAGGTGGTGCCCGCCCTGCCCGGCACCGCCGGCGGCATGCCGCCGGTGATCGTGGGTCGGCGCGGCTGAGGCCTCAGGCCTCCCGCCAGGCCAGCACCGCCCGGTGACGCGGGCTGCACGACTCGCTGTGCACCCGCGTGAATCCGGCCTCGATCAGCTCCTGTTCCAGATCCAGGGCCAGGAACTGATCCATGAACGGCTCGGTGCTCTTGAGCAGGGTCATCAGGGCCGCCGGCATCGTCTGATAGGCACCGCTGGCGGGGTTCATGTCCATCAGCGCCAGGCAGCCGCCCGGGGCCAGCAGCCTCCGGCACTCCCTGAAGATGCGCCGGGTCGTGTCGGCGGCCATCTCGTGGAACAGCAGGAAAGCTGAGATCAGTCCGAACCGCCCGCTGGCCAGGCCGGTGGCCTCCGGCAGCGCATGCACCAGCTCCGAGGCGCCGGCCACTCCGCTTTCCGCGGCCCGGCTCCGTGCCACGGCCAGGTAGTGGGGCGAGAAATCCAGCCCGGTCACGACGCTGCCGGGGAAGCCGGCCACCAGCCGCTCACTGCTGAGGCCCACCGTGCAGTGCAGATCGAGGATCTCAGCGGGGCTTCGGGGCACTCGGGCCTCCAGCACCCGGTGGTAGCCGTCCCGCAGGGCCCGGTCGCTGTGGGCGCCGGCCTCCGGGTACAGGCTGGAGTGCACGGCGTTGGAGGCCACCTCGAACTCAAAGGCCGCCTGCCAGCAGAGGTGGCCGGCGTCGTAGCCGTGGAAGGAGGCGCTGTAGTTGGCCGGGTAGCGCAGATCGGGGTCCTGCACCGCGGCCCAGTCCGCCTCCCAGTTGCGCTGCTCCAGGGTCTGCACCGTGTCGCGCCAGGGGATGCCCAGCCGCTCGGCCCGGCCGATCATCATTCGCCTGGCCTGCCATTTGGCCGCCGACCAGAGCGGCGGCACCGCCAGCAGGCCGGCCACCAGACGACTGGTGGGAGTGGGCGTGAGCGTGGCTCCGGCCATCGGGGCAGGGGAAAGGCGACGGGCCAACGCTATCGACGCTCGGCGGCTTCCACCTCCTGCCGCAGGCCATCGAGCTGCTGCTGCATCGCCTCCTCCACCTGCAGGTAGCAGCGCTGCACGTAGGCCCGGTCGCGGCTGGCCTCATGGCCGCTGCGCTCGAAGGTGATCGGCGGGCAGACGCGGGTGTGGATCTGCGCCGGCAGCGGCAGGTTGGGCAGGGGGCCCACGGCCAGGCCCCAGGGCAGACCCAGGTAGAGGGGGAACACCTGGGGGTCGAGACCGAGGGGCCAGGGCATGCCCCGCTCGTGCAGCCCGCGCACCAGGGGATAGCAGTCCTCGATCACGTAGAGGCTGTCGTGGCTGCCCCAGGAGATCAGGGGCACCACGGGCAGCCCGTGCCAGATGGCCAGTCGCAGGAAGCCGGTGCGCCCATGGAAGTGGATGCGGCCCCGCATCCGGTGCGGACGGAAGGCGTCCTGGCCGCCGCCCGGATACACCAGCAGGCTGTCGCCCGCCTCCAGCACCGCCAGGGCCTGGCGGGCGTGGAAGGGAATCGCCCCCACCCGCGCGGCCACATCCGCCATCAGCGGGTAGGCCCGCCACACCTGGGCATGGGTGAGGCCGAACACGCGTCGCTCCGTGCCGAAGCGCCGGAACCAGTCGTAGAGCATCATCGGCAGGTCGGGCGTGGCCAGCCCGCCGTTGTGGGAGCCGACGAAGAGCACCTGGCCGCTGGCCGGCACGTGCTCCCAGCCGGAGGTCTGAACCCGGAAGTAATGGCGATAGAACCAGCCCCAGAGCGGCATCAGCCGCTCGATCAGCACCTCATCCCGCCGCCAGCCGGGGTGGCGTGCTGCCGGTGAGCGGAGCGGCAGCGGGCCAGACCTCATCGGCGGGCAACGGGTGAACGTGGGGCGTCACCGTAATCAGAGGGCAGGGCTGCTGGTCATGACTCGCTCCGCCACAGCCGCAGACCAGGACGCGATCCTGTCGATCGGTGCGACCGACCTGGCGCCGGAGCGGATGACCAGCAGGTGAGGCCACGATCCGTGACTGTGTCGAGGCTGGCGTTGACAAGAATGTGTTTTGCAAACTGCTGGCTCCGCACCCAGTGGGCCGGAGGCGCCCGGTCAGCGGAGATGTGAGGGCCGACGGCTTGCACGGGTGATGACGGAAGTGTTCCATCACGCTTGCTGCGCAGCTTCGGCTCAATCGCAGCGCTAGGTTGAAATTGATTGTGAGGGCGCAGCTTCACGTCTGTGCCGGGCAGTCGCAGCGATTGCGAGGGGCCCTGACGTGCCGATTGAGTTCGAGTTTGACGGCGATGAACAGCTGCTGATCACCCGTTACCGGGGAATTGTGGATGATGATCAGCTGATCTCGACCTACCGCAGCGTCTACGCCCTTCCGGACACCCGTCCTGGCTTCCGGGAGTTGGCACTGCACGCCGATGATTTTCAGCCGGAGGTCACGGCGACCGGCATGAGCGACTACATGCGGCTTTCCAGCTCGTTCCACAGCGGCGCTCGTGCACGAACAGCAGCTGTGGTGGGCAAGCTGAGCCATGAACTGATGCTGGATCGCGTCGCCAGCAGCATCGCTGCCTCTGGCGACGCCTCAGAGGTGGTTGAGCTGTTCAGCACGGCCCGCGATGCAGTCGTCAGTCTGGGCGTTCAGCTCTCCGACGAGCGGCAGCACCAGCTTCGGGAATTTGATTTTTCCTACCAGCTGAGCAACCATGAGTTGAGGCAGAAGCTGGCTCAGGCTGAGGCCGAGCGGGATGAGGCCAGGGCCTTCTATCAGGGCATGTTCGAGACCTCCAGTCCCACAGCCATCTGGGATGTGGAGGCCGGGCACCTGATCAGCTGCAATGCAGCGTTCTGCTCAACTCTGGGCTACAGCAACGCTGAACTCAGCCGGATGCGCATCTCGGACCTGGATGCCAACGAATCGCCGGAGCAGTCAGACGCTCATGTGACCTCCTTGATCGCCAAAGGGCACGAGAGCTTCGAGACGGCCCTTCAGACGCGGATGGGAACGCTGATCCCCATGCTCGTTGACGCCTGGCATGTGCGGGTCAACGATCGCTCGTATCTGCAGGCCGTCTTCTTCGACATCAGCCAGCGCAGGCAGCAGCAGGAGGAGCTGAACAACCTGCACCGGCAGATCGAAGCCGCCCTCAGCGCCACGGGCTCCGGGACCTGGCGTTTCGACGCAGCGACCGGCCGACTCATGCTCGATGCCACAGCCCAGGACATGACCGGTCTGCCGGCAATCACCACTGTGGAGGATTGGTTGTCGGTGATTCATCCCGGCGATCGGGCTGGGATTCTGCGTCGTTACGACGAGGCTCAAGCGCATCGGGCCACCAGCATTGACCTGTCCTACCGGTTGCTGAAGAAGCTGACCGCACGCTTCGTCAGGGAACGCGGCGTGATGCAGTACGACCGGAATGGCTCACTGCTCAGCTGCCATGGCCTGATCCAGTATGTCAATGAGGAGGAGCGCAAACGAGAGAAGCAGGCCCTGTCGCAGCGCCGCTACCGGCGTCTGATCGAAAACCTCGGCCATCAGTTCGGTGTGTTCAGCCGCTCGCTCCACTCCGGCGAGATCCTGTATGCCAGCACAGGCTTCGGGAGGATTCTCGGACTCCCTGCCGTGGCCTGCCGGGGCAGGAATCTGGTGGATCTGGTGCCCTGGCGACCCGGCCCAGCGGGCACGCGGGTGAAGCGGCTCCCCGATCGCCTTGAGGATCCGTTGGAGCACCGCCATGAGGAGGTGTGTTTCGAACACCGCGAGCACGGCCTGCGCGTGCTCTCGCTCACCAGCCACCTGTCCACCGATGAGGAGGGCCGGCAGGTGAGCGAGGGCATCATCGAAGACATCACCCTGGCCCGGAGTCGCGATCAGGCGTTGCGGGAGCAGCACCAGCAGCTCGAGCAGGCCAGAGAGGCTCTGGCCGAGCAGAACGATCTGCTCGAGACCATCGATCGGTTGCAGACCCTCTTCCTCGGTGATGCCTCCGACCAGGAGGTGTTCGATCGCATGCTTCAGGAAGCGCTGCGCCTCAGCCAGAGTCCGTTCGGATTCGTGCTCGAGCTGTGCCCGAATGATCAGGGCGAGCCGACTCTGCGGGAACTGGCCGTGTCACGCCTGCATTCGGATGCCGGAAGCCAGCCCTTCTACGAGCACATGCTCCAGAGCGGCATGGAGCATTACGACTTTCCTTCTCTGCTGGCCCCGGCGACCGAGGCTGCGGAGCTGGTGCTCTGCAATTTCAAGGCGCAGGACAAGGGCACCCCTGAGGCGGCCCCGCCAGCGGGCGCGTTGCAGCTGGAGGCCCTCCTGGCGGTTCCGCTGCTGCATCAGGGACGCGCCATCGGCGTGATCGCCCTGGCCAATCGCATGGGTGGGTACAGCATGGAGCTGGTGGAGCAGCTGGAGCCGGTCTGGGCGGCCTGCGCCCAGCTCGTGAATGCCCATGCCAGCAAACGCCAATTGGAGGCCGCCAGGCAGGAGCTGGAGCAGGAGTTCAGCATCATCAACCGCTACGTGATGACTGCGGCGATCGACTGCGAGGACCGCTTCACCGAGGTGTCCGACGCCTTCTGTCGCGCTCTCGGATACGAACGTTCCGAGCTGATCGGGGCCTCTGTGGATCGGATCCGCCACCCCGATCAGTCGGTGGAAGTGGAGGCTGAGGCCCGTGAGTGGATGGGGGCTGGGCTGCCATGGAATGGCGAGGTGCTGAAACGCCGCAAGGACGGCACAGCCTGCTGGCTGGAGGTGTTCATGGAGCCGGTGTGTTCCACATCCCGTGCCATCGAGGGGTTCACCTTCATCTGCACGGATGTGACCGAGAAGAAGCGCAATGCGATTCTCTCCACCACCGATCCGCTGACCCAGCTCAACAACCGCCTCAAGCTCGATGCGGTGCTGGAGGGCGAGGTGCAGCGCACGCGGCGCTACAACCAGCCGCTCTCCCTGATCATGGTGGATGTGGACCACTTCAAGGCGGTCAACGACAGCCACGGCCACCAGGTGGGCGATCTGGTGCTCACCAACCTGGCGGATCTGCTGCGGCAGCATTGCCGCGAAACCGATGAGCCCGGCCGCTGGGGCGGGGAGGAGTTTCTGATCGTCTGCCCGCAGACGCCCGAGGAGGGAGCGGTGGCCCTGGCCGAGAAGCTGCGGCTGCGCCTGTCGGAGCACGATTTTCCCGTCGTGCACCACGCCTCGGCCAGCTTCGGGGTGGCGACCTGCCAGCCGGGTGAGTCGGCCGAGGGGCTGGTGAGCCGGGCCGATGCCGCCCTGTATCGGGCCAAGGCGCAGGGCCGCAACCGCGTGGTGGCAGCTGCTGGAATGGGTCTCTCCGAAGCCGCCGCCCCGGTGTGAACCCGACCCGTGCGGTTCTGACGCGCGCGGCCCGGAAACCCACTGAATCCTCTGCTGCCGTTTGACCGACACCCTGCCCCCTCCCTGGCTCACCGATGTGGACCACACCACCTACGGGTGGTGGGTGAAGGTGCAGGCGCGGCGGCTGCAGACCCGGCAGCGGCGGCAGCTGAAGGACCGCTCGATGGGGCTGACCCCCCTGCCTCAGTGGCGTGAGGCCATTCAGGAGGCGGTGATCCGCAGCGGCGGTGTCGATCACTGGACCGGCGAGGCACTGCGCTGGGACCTCCTGCAGCACTACGACGGGCGCCAGGCCAGCCGCAGCGGGCGTGAGTACCGGCGCCGCTTCGCCCTGATGCCGGTGCTGGATCAGCAGCAGGGGGCCCTCGGCCCGGCGCTGGTGGTGTGCAGCCTGCGCAGCCACGGCATCCGGGGTGACCTCACCCGGGATGAATGGATGGCCCACAGCTGGCAGGTGCTCGTGCACCAGGGGTTGCTGGAGGCGGAGTCATGCCCCGGCGGCGCGAGCGATCTGCCGGCGGATCACCCCGAGTTCCTCAAGCGGCTCAGCCAGCGAATGTCGTTCCACTTCCTGCGGGCCCGCCACCGATCGGCGGTGTGATGGGCGGAAACCCCCACCCCGAGATTTGTCACGAACCGACATCTTCGTTTACATTTGCTTCAGACCACAGCACCCACCCCTCCCATGTCCGACTCCACCTCCCGCTTCGGCTTCGTTGCTTTCGCTGAGACCTGGAACGGCCGCCTCGCCATGATGGGCTTCGTCATCGGCCTCGGCACCGAGCTCCTGACCGGCCAGGGCATCCTCAGCCAGATCGGCCTCGGCTGATTCCGGACTCTCCGGATTCACCCACCACAGCTTTCGGGCTGACGCATGAACCCCGCCGCGGCCCGGCGGGGTTTTTTGTTGCTCCATGGCCGGCATGTGGGGCGGGCGACACGGACCTGCGTGACATAACGACACATCTGCAGCGCATCATCACGACCACGGCATACCGTGATGCCTGAGATCGCAGCACGGCCCTCATGACCACATCCGCTCCCCATCTGCGGGAGGACCTGCTCACGCCGCGCTTCTACACGACCAACATCAAGCTGGCGGCCCAGACGGATCTCGAGGCGGAGCGCGTCGCCTTCGAGGCCATGCTCCATGAAATGGAGTCCGACTACAACCGCGATCACTTCGATCGCCGGGCTCCGCTCGAGCGTCTGCGCAACCTCGGTCCCGAGGAGAAGGAGGCCTACGAGAGCTATCTGGTGCGCTCCTGCGTGTCGGAGTTCTCCGGCTTTCTCCTGTTCAAGGAGCTGTCGCGCCGCCTGGCGGGGGCCAGCCGCCCCGAGCTCTCCCGCCTCTTCTCACTGATGGCCCGCGATGAGGCGCGCCACGCCGGCTTCCTCAACCGGGCCCTGGTGGCGGAGGGCATCGAGATCGATCTGCCCACCCTGAGCGTGCGGCGGCCGATCACCTGGTTCCCCCTCAGCTGGGTGCTCTACAGCGTCTATCTCTCCGAGAAGATCGGCTACTGGCGTTACATCCTGATCGACCGGCACCTGAAGACCCAGCCCGATCACGCCTTCGCGCCGCTGTTCGCCTTCTTCGAGCCCTGGTGTCAGGACGAGAACCGCCACGGCGACATCTTCAACATGCTGATCCGCTGCTGGCCGGGGCTGCGTCAGGGCTGGCGCGGCCATCTGCTCAGCCGTTTCTTTCTCTGGTCGGTGTTCCTCACCCACAGCCTCACGGTGTGTGAGCGGGGCAACTTCTATCGGCTGCTGGGCATGGAACCGGCCGCCTTCGACGCCGATGTGATGCGTCACACCAACGACACGGCCCGGCGGGCCTTCCCCTGGGTCTTCGATCTCGATGACAGCCGCTTCCTCGAGCTCCGCGACGCCCTGGTGGAGGTGTTCCGCGCCATGAACCGCACCCGCGAGCAGCCCGCCGGAGTGGGGCGCTTCCTGCGGCTGCAGGGGCAGCGCCTGAGTTTCGCCGGCCTGCTGCTGCGCCAGTTCCTGCAACCGATGGTGCCCAGCAAGGCCGGCATCGCCTGAGTTCGTCCGCTCCTCCCCGCCCTTCAACCCGTCTCGCCATGACCGCTTTCCGGACCATGACCGCCATGAGCCTCGCTTCCGCCGACCCCGCCGCTGCGGGCGCTCCGAGCGACGGCACCTCGATCTCCGATCACGCCCGTCCCGCCGACGCGATGCTGCGCCGCGGCTTCGGGCCGCGGGTGCGCCGGCTCCATGCCCGCATCGGCAAGGCCCACCACAAGGCCGAGGGGATGGTGTTCTCCCGCGCTTTGCTGGAGGGCCGGGCCGAGCCACTGCAGCTGGCCGCCCTGCTGCGGGCCCTGAGGCCCGGCTATGGCGTGCTGGAGGAGCTGACTCCCCGTCTGGCGGCGGAGCTGGGTGCGGGGCCGTTGCCCTGGGAGTCGCTGCGCCGCTGCCCCGCCCTCGACCATGACCTGGCTCTGATGGCGGATGTGCCGGCGACTCCGCCCTCCGCTGCGGCGGCGGTGTGGGTGGAGCAGATGCGGGCTCTGGCCCTGCAGGCCCCGCACCGGTTCCTGGCCCACCTCTATGTGCGCTACGGCGGCGATCTCTCCGGCGGCCAGCAGCTGGCGGTGCAGGCCAACGCGATCCTGCGGCGCGCCGGGCTCCCGGAGGTGAGCTTCTGGGTGTTCGACCGGCCGATCCCCGAGCTCAAGCAGGCCTTCCATGACGCCTTCGAGGCGATGGAGCTCAGCCCCGAACAGGAGGCGGAACTGCTCGATGAAGCGGAAGCCGCCTTCCGCGCCACCCAGGCCCTTCTCGCTGAGCTGGAGACGATCGCTCCTGCCGGAACCGGCGCCGCGGAGGCCGCCACGGCCGACGGCGCCTGAGGCTGCCCCGTTCCAGCGCGGCCTGCCGCGCTGGATGTCTCACCGCCCGCCTCCGACTCCCCACTCACCAGACCTGCCCCCGTGATCACCCGCACGCGTTCCTCCGCCCCGGCCAGCGCCCCGATCGATCTGCTGCTCAAGTACGACCGGCCGGTGCCCCGCTACACGAGTTACCCCACCGCGGCCGCTTTCGGCCCAGAGGTGGATGGCGGCGACCTGGCCGCCCAGCTGGAGCGCGGCGGTGACGCGCCCCTCTCCCTCTACGTGCATGTGCCCTTCTGCCGCCATGCCTGCTGGTACTGCGGCTGCAACCGCATCACCACCCAGCTGGGATCGAAGGTGGTGGAGCCCTATCTGGTCTCCCTGTCGCGGGAGCTGGATCTGCTGCGCCGGCACATGCCCGAGCGCCGGCGGCTGGCCCAGCTCCACTGGGGCGGCGGCACACCCAACTACCTGAACCCAGAGGAGCAGCGGCAGCTCTGGCAGCTGATCGGCGATCACTTCGAGCTGGAGGAGGGCATTGATGCGGCGATCGAGGTGAACCCGGAGTTCCTCAGCCGGCAGGAGGTGTTCGGGCTGCGGGAGCTGGGCTTCAGCCGCATCAGCTTCGGCATTCAGGACGCTGATCCCGATGTGCAGGCGGCGGTGAACCGGGTGGTGCCCACCGATCAGCTGCGCCGGGTGATGGGCTGGATCCGGGAGGCCGGCTTCCAGAGCGTGAATGTCGATCTGATCTGCGGCCTGCCGCGCCAGACCCCGGATCGCTTCGCGGCCACCATCGCCCTGGTGAACGATCTGCGGCCGGACCGGATCTCCCTGTTCTCCTTCGCCTATCTGCCGCGCATGCTGCCGATGCAGCGCAAGATCGCCGCCGACGATCTGCCCAGCGCCCGGGAGCGGATCGTGATGCTCGACATCGCCCACAGCCAGCTGCTGCGGCGCGGCTACGCGGCCATCGGCATGGACCACTACGCCCTGCCGGAAGACCCGCTGGCGATCGCCGCCTCCCGCAATGAGCTGCACCGCAATTTCCAGGGCTACACCACCGGCCGGGAGCTGGATCTGCTCGGCATCGGCCCCACGGCCATCAGCATGTTCCCGACCCTGTTCTCCCAGAACCAGCGTCAGCTGAAGGCCTACAACGCCAGCCTGGAGGCCGGCCATCTGCCGGTGGAGCGCGGCCTGCGCGTCACCGATCCCGAGGTGCTCGAGCGCCGCGGCCTGATCAGCGAGCTGATGTGCCACTTCGCCGTGTCGTTCGATCGCCAGCGCTATGCGGCTGAATGGCAGGACCTGGAAGCCATGGCTGCCGATGGGCTGGTGCTGCTCCAGCGCGATGGCCGCCAGGGTCGGGCCGAGGCCACCGAAGCCGGCCGCTGGCTGATCCGCAGCATCGCGGCCGTTTTCGATCCGTCCCAGCGGGCCCGTCCCAGCGGCGCCCGGCTGGTGTAGCTCTGGTGGCCGTTGGCGCATCCAGACCATGACCGCGGAAGGCTCACGCACCTCGTGCCGGCCCGCAGCCCGAGCAGCCTTCGGCCTGCTCCTGGCGGCCATGGCCGTTGCCGGTACCGCCAGGGCCAAGGAGAGCAGTGCGCCGCCCAGCCCACCGCTGCCGGCGCACGTGCAGGCCTTCAACACGCTGGTCGACACGATCAACAGTCGGTTCGAGCAAGGCGTGAGTGCCTTCAACAGCCGCCGCTATGCCGACTCCTGCGCGGTGCTCACCCAGGCCTCTTCCTCCGCTGATGAGCTCATGGCCATGGCCGCTGAAGAGCCCCACGGCCAAAAGGCGCGCCAGGTGGCCAAGGCGGCCCAGCAGGAAGCGCGCCGGCTTCGCGATCGTGCCTGTGCCGAACAGGAGGCCGGAACCGGACTGGATCCCTAGCCTGAGCGGCCAGGGCAGGAGAACAGGACCGTGGCAGAAGCCGAATCACCGCAGGGAACCGGGCCCGATCCCCGCTGGTTCACGGTCGTGATGGCCTGCCGCTGGCCGGCGGCGGTGGTGCTGGCGGCCTGGGCGGTGGCCGTGGCTGCGGTTCAGATCCTGCGGCGGCCGATCCCGATCGGTCTGCCCCTCTCCCAGCCGCTGCCGGTGCGGCTGGAGGGCGGCATCCAGGTCGACAAGATCGTGACCCCTGTGGTGGTGGGCACCGGCGGGCCGCTGCCGGTCGAGGGCCTGGTGTCGGTGCGCAGTGAGGAGCCCCTGGAACTGGGCACCGCCGCTGTGGAGGTGCGGGCTCCGGTGGCGGTGCGCGGCGCGGGCACCCTGCCGATCGCCGGCACCGTCGACGTGGGAGCGATCGACGGCACGGTGGACGTGGGCAACAGCACCCCGCTTGTGGTCAGCGCCGGCGAGGAGCCATTGAGCGTCGATGGTCAGGTGCAGGTGGAGCAGGTGGGCGGTCAGGTGACCGTGAAGGTGAAGGGCGCTGCCAACGCGGTGTCCCCGATCCCGCTGCCGCTCCCCTGAGGCCGCGCCGGCGGAACAGCAGGGCGCCGGCATCGGGGTCGAAGGGTTCGCCCCAGCGGCAGATCCGCTGGTAGTCCTCGTTGGCGTCGAAGCTCTTGGAGATTCCGATGAAGTAGTGGCAGCGGCCGTTCACGCACTGGGATCGGGCGATCCCCACCGGGCCATACCAGATCAGGTCACGATGATCCATGGCCCTGTCTGTTCGCTATGAACAGTTTCGCACCTCCCGGGGGATCTTGATTGCCCCGTCGGGTCGAAACTCCTGCGGCGCAGGGGCTTCGCGCCAGGCGTGGTGGGGATTCCGAACCTGCGATCCCGTCAAGAGGGGTTAACGTATGTTCACGTTTCGAACCCGCGGTCATGGCCCATCTCTCCCTCAACCGCCAGTTCATGGTCGAGTCGCAGTCCCGTGCGATCGACAGCTGCAGCGACGTGGACGAGCTCCGCAAGCTGGCCAAGACCCTGCTGCAGGCCTGGCAGCACCAGGCCGAATTCTCCGAGATGTACGGAGCCCAGGCCCTCGGCCTGCAGCGCTCCTGAGCCCCCCAACTCAAGATCGGGGGGCGCCGCCTGATTCCCTGCCTGGAGGCAGCTCAACCCCTCGTTGATTGATCAGTGGCCCTTGTCGCACCGATTCGGAGCACGAATCGCGACAGGGGCCTTTTTCGCGTCAGTGAATGTAAACGGCTCGTAGGGTCTCGCCATTCAGGTTTGCTGCGTGGACTTCTTATCTGATTTCGTCTCCAACTTCCTCTCGAAGTTGCAGTCCCCCACCCTTGGTTTCCTCATTGGTGGGATGGTTGTGGCCGGTGTCAACAGCCGCCTGCAGATCCCCGACGCGATCTACAAGTTCGTCGTCTTCATGCTGCTGATCAAGGTGGGCCTCAGCGGCGGCATCGCGATTCGCAATGCCAACATCACCGAGATGCTGCTGCCGGCCTTCTTCGCCGTGGCCATCGGCATCCTGCTGGTCTTCATCGGCCGCTTCACCCTGGCCCGGCTGCCCAATGTGAAGGTGGTCGATGCGATCGCCACCGCCGGTCTGTTCGGTGCGGTGAGCGGTTCGACGCTGGCGGCTGCCCTGACGCTGATGGAAGTGCAGGGGATCACCTACGAGCCCTGGGCGGCAGCGCTCTATCCCTTCATGGACATTCCCGCGCTGGTCACCGCCATCGTTCTGGCCAGTGTGTACCTGAGCAAGGCCCGCGGCACCGCGGGAGAGCGGGTGGCCATCTGGCCGATCGTGCAGGAGAGCCTGCAGGGTTCGGCCCTCTCGGCCCTGCTGCTGGGCATCGCTCTCGGGCTCCTCACCCGGTCTGAAAGCGTCTACACCAGTTTCTACGAGCCGATGTTCCGCGGTCTGCTCTCGATCCTGATGCTGGTGATGGGCATGGAGGCCACGGCCCGCCTCAATGAACTGCGTCAGGTGGCCCAGTGGTATGCCGTCTACGGCTTTTTCGCGCCGCTGGTGAACGGCATGATCGCCTTCGGCTTCGGGATGATCGCCCACGTGCTCACCGGCTTCAGCGCCGGAGGCATCGTGATTCTCGCCACGATCGCGGCATCCAGCTCCGACATCTCCGGTCCGCCGACCCTGCGTGCCGGCATCCCATCGGCCAATCCCTCGGCCTACATCGGCTCCTCCACAGCGGTGGGCACCCCGGTGGCCATCGCCATCGGCATCCCCCTCTTCATTGCCCTCTCCCAGGCGCTTGTCAAGTAGTCGCTGCTGGCCAGGCCTCTGTTGTGCAGCAGAAAGCCGGGGGCAGGGAGCCCCCGGCTTCTGTGTGATCCGGCAGGACCTGGCCCGGAGGGAATCCGGGCCGGCCTCGCGGCTCCTTCGGCTTCAGAAGGAGTGGGCGTGCAGCACCTCCACGTCGCAGAGGTAAGCGATGCCGGCGAAATCACCGAAGTACTTCTCGGCGATCGTGTCGGACAGTTCGATCGCCATCTCCCGGCTGGAGGTGAGCACTTCGATCTTGATGTTGGTCACGGTGTCCGAGCGGCTGGGGTGGCCGGAGGAGCGCACGTTGCGGCTTCCCTTGCCACTGGCCGCCACAACGGTGTAACCGGATGCGCCGCTGCTTTCAATCAGCTTGACGATCTTGTTGAGCAGCACGTCCTCCGTGACGATGACGAGCTTCCTGGCTGGATGGGGCATGGGGCGTGTCTTCTGCAGCGGTGCTGAGCCGCGCTGACATGCCGTGGCACGCTGTGAACGCGTCAGCTCAGATTCCTGTGAATGGTAACCACCTCGTCCGCAGTCTTGACTCGCTAATCGTCAGCCTGGCTGCGTTGCCTTTGATTGCCGGCCCGCTCAGATGCATGACCGCTGATGATGTCGTTGATCACGCGATCTGATCGCTCGGGCTTGGCCTGCTGGCCTGCGTTCGGCTGGGGTGATGGCTCACCGGCCTGCCCGGTGCTGGCGTGCCGCCCCGTGTGGCGGGAGCCACCGCTGGACGGGGGTAGGCGAGCTGGCATTCACTGTTGCTGAGGTCTGTCCAGTCGCGGTCGTAGCTGTTATTCATTCGGTGCTGTGATGAGAACAATGGGCATCAGCGTGCCCGGGCGAGATCGAAGCCGAGTTGCGGACGGCGTTCGGCAGCGGCGGCCATCGCGTCGATCAGCAGGCGGGCCTCATTGGTGCTTCCGGCCAGGCCCTGATGCCGTCGTTCCGGGTCGATGACGTGCCACTCGCCGCTGCGGGAGAGTCGCTCCACCACCATCCAACCGCGGTAGGACCAGATGCGGGGCTGGGATTCCGAGTCCTTCATCGAACTTCGTATCGCTATGAAACGGTCTAGCAGCCTCTCATCAGCTGGCGTGATGACGGTCATCAGATCCACTTATACGGATTGCCGATCCAGGGGGCGGTCCGGTCGCCGCCCGGTCGCGTCGCGGGGGGTCTGAGCGGTGTCCTGTCGTCTCCTCACCCTCGACGCGTGCCGCCTCGCGATCGGGTTCTATCCCCCCTTCCACTACGACGCCAGCGGCGGTGGCGGCACCGGCACGCTCGGGCCCGCGGATGCGCAGGGGCGTCAGGCGCTGCAGTTCCCTGCGGCCGATCTGTCGATCCCGCCCCTCGATGGCCGCAGCGGCCGCTGGCTCGGCCTGCCGCTGCCACCCGGCCTCAGCATCCGCATCATCCCCGAGCGGCTCGAGGGATCGCTGCACCGGGCCAGCGGGGCGCTGCAGCTGCAGTTCGAGGCCCGTTTCCGCTTCCGGGTGGGCGCCCTCCTGTCACCCCCGGATCTGCTGGTGCGCACCTGCCTGAGCACCGGTGCGAGCCAGGGCGAGCGCCACAGCGGCAGCGGTCAGCCCCTCGATGGTTCCGGCCAGGCCCTGCTGGTGGGGGTGGCGGCGGTGCCGCCCTGCGGTGCGGCCTGGCTCGATCGCTTCCTCGGGCTGCCCGATGAGGCCCTGGCGGTGCTGCGCTGCCGGCTCGATCTGCCGGCGGAGCCGGCCTGAAGCGCTGGCCTGAAGCGCCGGGCGCCGCGTAGTTTGAGCCGGCATGACGCCCGCCCGGCCACGACGCTGATGTCTTTCCTGGAGCTGACCCTGAGCCCCGGAGAAGATCTGCGGGAGGCTCTGGAGCAGCTGAGCGCCAGACATCAGCTCCGGGGGTTCGTGGTGAGTGCGGTGGGCAACGTCTGCCTGGCCACGCTGCGGTTCCCCGGCTGCGGCGGCAAGCGCCGGCCGGCGGTGCTGCGGGGGGAGCACGAGATCATCAGCCTCACCGGCTCCCTCGATGACGGCACGGTGCATCTGCACCTGAGCGTGGCCGGCTCCGATGGCCGGGTCATCGGTGGCCACCTGGAACGGGGCAGTGAGGTGCACACCGGTGCGGAACTGCTGGTGGCCCGGGTGACCGCAGCACTACCGCAGACACCCGCACCCGCACCCGCGCAGGCGGTGGAGATCGCCGTGCTGCCGACTTGCCCCTATTCGGCCCGGGCTCTGCGCATGCTCCGCACCCTCTCGATTCCCCACCGAGTGATCACCGTGCGCAGCGATGCCGACCGCAGCGCCGTGGAGAGCCGGGCCGGCTCCCGGTCCCTGCCCCAGGTGTTCATCGGCGGCGAGGCGATCGGCGGCTACGACGCCCTGGCCGAGTGGCACGGCAGCGGCCGCCTGGAGGTGCTGAGGGCGGCCGCCCTCTGATGGCCGACCCGGCCGCTCCGTCCCCTGAATCAGGCGAAGACGCCGACGCGCTGTTCGTGTACGGCAGCCTGATGTGCGCTGACATCTTCGAGCGGGTCAGCGGCGTACCGGCGCGGCTGGAGCCGGCTGAGCTGCCCGGCTACCGGCGCTGGTCGGTGCGCGGCGAGGACTACCCCGCGATCGTTCCCGATCCGCCGGCCGTGGTGGCCGGCCGGCTGGTGCGGGCGCTGCCGGCGGCGGCCTGGCCGCGGCTGGATCGCTTCGAGGGGGAGCTCTACCGGCGCTGCTCCGTCCGGGTGCAGCTGCCCGGCGGCCGCGCACTGCCGGCCCAGGCCTACGTGCTTGATCCGGCCGAGCGGCATCGCCTGGACGCTCCCCACTGGTCGTTCGAGGCCTTCCTCGACGGCGGCAAGCAGCGGTTTCTCGCCCGCTACGGCGGCTTCGCGGACGAGGCTCAGCCCAGCTCCAGGCAGGCCAGGCCGAACACCTGATCCAGCGGCACCGCCGGCTGCTCGCCCCGGTACATGCGACGGGTGCTGGAGAGCGGCTCGAAGCCCAGCTGCGCCATCAGGGCGCCGGCCTGGGCGTTGGCCCCGGGGGTGTCGATCAGCAGCACGCCGGGGTGATCGGCCCGGAGCTGGGCGATCAGATGGCCGGCCAGCTGCGGCGAATCCGCCAGGAGCGGGCCGATGCGCCAGCCCTGGCCGCTGGCCAGCAGGCAGGGGCGGATGCGACCGAAGCCGTGGCAGCGGTCGTTGCCATCGATCAGGGCCAGCACCGTGCCGGCGGGGTGGGCCAGCCAGTCCGCCAGGAAGTGGGGCCTGGGGCTGGGCTCCCGCTGGGCGTCGTAGGCCTGCACCGCCATGGCCGGGATGGCCTCCCCCTGCAGCAGCTTCAGGCCGGAGGCCTCCAGCGGTGCGGCCGGTGCCGGCTGGTCCGAGCGGCTGATCGCCTGCCAGCGCTGGGTGAGGGACGCGGGCTGGAACCCCCAGCGGCCGTGGTCGGCCTCGCGCTCGGGGGCCGCTTCCAGGCCGATGCAGGGCAGGTCGTCGAGATGGCTGAGGGCATGGCGCCAGAGCTGACGCCCGAAGCCCCGGCCCCGCTGCTCGGGCACCACCAGAAACAGGCCGATGAAGCCGTAGGCGGCGTTGTAGCGGACACCGGCGATGCAGCCGACCGGCGCTCCGGCCAGATGGCCGACCCAGAGCCCCTGGCGGTCGGTGTGGCGGTAGATGGCCACGTCGCCCACACCGGGAGCGAAGCCCTCCAGGCGGGCCCAGTCCGTGACGGTGCGGATGTCGCGTTCCCGCAGGGGTTGGATCCGCAGAAACGACGTCATGACGGCTGCCGGGGGCTCAACGCACTGTCACGCCCTTCCAGAAGGCGACACGTCCACGGATCGCCGCGGCGGCGGGTTTGGGGTCCTCGTAGCTCCACATGGCGTTGGCGTTCACCTTGCCGTCCACCACCACATCCCAGTAGCTGGCGGTTCCCTTCCAGCCGCAGACGCTGGTGTGGCTGGAGCGACGGATGGCGCTGCTGTCCACGGCACTGAGAGGGAAATAGGCATTGCCTTCCAGCGTTTCGATGTCATCGGAGCGGGCGATCACCGTGCCGTTCCAGGAGGCTTCCATGGGGTCTGCGCTGTGGCTGTGCGAGGGCGGGATGCTAGCGATCGCCAGACAGCATCAAGCCCGAGGCGAGGCCCCGGGCTTGTCTGCTCATCAGGCAGGTTGGCTCCGCTGAGGAACAGCACCTGCACGATTGAAGCAATCGATGAAAACGATTGTTATGTTGATTGAGTTGGCGAGGAGTGCGTCAAGGAGAATCAGGTGACCCTGGGGCCATGGTTCCAGCAAGGCTTTTCATGTCTTCCGGGGCACCTGGAACGATGCATGGGTGGCTGCACATTGGCAGGCCTGAAAAGCCGTTGATCGCTTGAGAGTGTTGGAGCAGGGTGCTGTTGCGAAGCCTTAACTCACTCCTGAAGTCCGCATCTGCGGGCCGAGATTCATAGGCGTTGCCTCTTCTCTCTCGATGTCTTCAGTCTGCAGATTGAAGAGAACTCTGGCAAGGGGGTGCAGGTCCTGCTTGATGGCTCGTCATCTGCTGTGACCTTGCTTCATCCCCAGGGTCCTGCGCCTGCCTCAGGCCACTTCGAACACCAGGGCGATGCGGCAGGCCCGGTCCTCGCAGGAGGGACGCACGCGATCGGCTGCCAGGGTGCTGAGGTAACTGGCCAGTCCGGCCACGAAGGCCTGCTCCTCGCCGGGCTCGGCTGTCAGCGCCCTGGGTGCTGTGCTCACCAGCTCACCCCTGTAGCTGAGGGCTACCCGCACATCGAAGTCGTCGGTGCTCATCGACACGGTGATCGGCCCCTCGCTGGCGCCGCCGGCCCGGATCCGTTCCACCAGATCACCGCACACCTGCAGCACGCGCTCCCGCTCCCGGCCCGGCACCTGCCAGCTGCGCAGCTGCCGATCCAGCATCTGCAGGCTGGTGCGGTGGGAGCTGCCGCCATCGGCATCCAGCAGGCGGATCGTGCTGTTGCGCGAGCGCCCGAGCAGAAACAGAAGATTCACCAGCACCGCCAGCAGGGTGGCCACCGCGATCGGTGAATCGGTGATCGGCTGACTCCAGTGCGGCAGCCGGGCAAAGAAGTCCGGCTTCACCAGGGTGGCCAGGGCCATCAGCAGGGCGATGCCGATGGTGAAGGTGTCGCGGATGGTGATGGCCCTGCGGAAGCTGATCTCCATGCCGCCCACCAGGATCAGGCAGCCGTTGAAGAACAGGGCCGCCGCCATCACCGGCCTGGGCATGTTGAGCACCAGCGCCGAGACGCGGGGCAGACAGGCGAAGAGCACCAGCCAGGCGCTCATGGCCCAGGCGATCGAGCGACTGGTGGCTCCTGTGGCCCGTTGCAGTCCCATCAGCGTGGGGCTCACGCTCAGGCCGGGAATGCCGAACACTCCTGCCAGCGAGCAGCCGATGCCATCGGCCAGCACCCCACCCCGGATGCCGGCCAGATCCGGCCGGCTCCAGCTGCGGTGGTTGAGCTGCTGAGCGGTGGTGATCACGCCCACCGCACGGATGCCGGAGGCCACGCCGGCCAGCAGGAACGGCACCACAAAGGTGGCATCGAAGCGGAGGCTCTCCGGCGCCACCCAGGGCAGGCCGAGCCAGGAGCTCTGCTCGAGCGTGCGGCCCAGAGCGGCCGGGTCCTGACCCAGCAGCGCGGCGGCGCCGTAGCCGCCAACGATGCCCAGCAGGGCCGCGAGCAGTTTCCAGAGCCCACGTCCCCAGACGCTCAGGCCCACCATCACCGCGAGGGTGAGCAGAAACACCCCATCCACCGGGGCCAGGTCGGGTCCGCCCAGCAGCCGCGCATCAAAGACGATGTCGATCGCGATGCGGGCCAGCTCCAGCCCCACCGCCATCAGGATCACGCCCGACACCACGGTGGGGAACACCCGTCGCATCGAGCCGACCAGGCGCGAGAGCAGCATCTCGGATACCCCTGCCATCAGCACCATTCCGGCCACCAGCGGCAGGCCGCCGGCCTTCGCGGCGGCCAGGGAGGCGGGCAGGTAGATCGCCGAGATCACAGCCGGGCTGTGGTACCCCGAGCCCAGCCCGCGCCAGCGGCGCCCCTGCAACAGGGCATGGGCCACCACCACGAGCATGGCCATGCCCAGATGGGGCGTGGCCTGCTGCGGGCTGAGGCCGGCCGCCTCCACCACCAGGGCCACGAGCACGAGGTACGGGCCGATCACCACCGCGTGCTGCAGGCCGAGCAGGAGCAGGTGGGCCAGAGGTGGACGCTCGTCGAGCCAGTAGCTCAGATCCGCTGGCCGATCACCGAGACCGTCCGCTGGCGGACCGGCTGCTGCTGCGGGCGCCGCTGTCATGGTCGGCGGAGGCTGCCGAGGAATGGGCCCTCACGCTGGCATGGCAGCGCGTCAGAGGCAGGCAGCAAGCGACACCAGTCGACCGGTATCGCGATCCCAGATCACAAAGGAAAAGCAGCGCCAGATTGCGGAAAGGCGCAGCCTCCTCACCATGCCGAGTTGGTCGCGGTTGCGCTGATGGCAGGCGCGCAGCCGGTAATTGGGGACAGCGGAGCAGAGATGGTGAATCGAATGGCAACCGATATCGGCTGTGAACCAATTGAGAACGGCGGGAAGCTCGAGGTCGCTGGTGCCCAGAAGGTTGCCGGCCATCACATCCCAGTTCTCTGAACGCTCGGCGTAGGAATTGGGGAAGTTATGCTGCACGAAGAAGATGCAGATGAACAGCGCCGCGGCACAGGCCATCACCGGGGCATAGATGAGCCAGAATGCCCCTGCCCCAACCGTATGGGCCATCACAAGCCACAGGCTCACCACGGCAAGGTTGTTGAGCAGGATATCGAGAGCTTCTTCCGGGCTGTGCCAGTGGCTGCTCTGCATGGCGCGGACCGTATCGGCAATACCCGTGCGGCGTCCATCACGCAGATTGCTGACCCATTGGCCGAAGAATTCCGCCAGGCCCGCCAGAGCCGCTACTCGCGGCTTGATCACCAGATAGAAGAATCCTCCAGACACAAGCATCAGCGGATGCCGCAGCAGCCTGTAGCGCTGTTGTGCTGCAGGTGAGAGGGCGTTGAAAGCCTGCCGTGTCGCCAGGGCTGAAGGCCCTCTGTAGCGATCCCAGTTGCCGTTGTGGGTGTGATGGAACTCGTGGCCGCGCGACCAGGGGAGCTGCGGCAGGCCGCAGACGATGCCCAGAAGGAATCCACAGATGCGATTGACCCTGCGACTTCTGAACAGGCTGTTGTGGCCACAGTCATGCATCAAGACGAACAGACGGGCCAGAAACAGCACCATTCCGACCAGAACCGGTGCCAGCAGCAGTGAATGGGTCCTGAGCAGGACGAGTGCCAGACCCCAGAGCAGCAGATAAGGAAGCAATGTGTTGCTGATCTGCCAGCCAGCAATGAGATTGCTGCTGTTGAGGTAAGGCTTCAGGCAGAAGGCAGAGCGGGCCGGAACGGAGGCTGTCGAAACCGGTTCTGTGCAATCGACGCGTCGACCAGAGGCAGCAGGGCGCTCTGAAGCGATCCCATTCACACGCAACGATCAAAGGATTTTGAAGGTAGCGCCAATGGCCGCTCTGCCGAGCCGGTCCGGGTGAGCAGGTGGCTGCGGCACCACGACGACCACTGCCGTCTCCCCGGTTCGACGCCGGCGCCATGGTCTTCGCACGGGGCTGCTAGCTTGGAGCTGAGGTTCTGGGTTAAGGATTCTTCTAGCTCGAGACATCTGCAATAGATCTCCCGTTCCGCAAAGCATTTCACCAAGACTCTCCGACCATATCCATGACTTATTGTGACAATTTACGTAGGCAACCTGTCCTTCGATGCCGAGGCTGAGGACCTTAGGGAGCTCTTTGCCAATTATGGCGAAGTGAAGAAAAGCAGCGTCCCGCTTGATCGTGAGACAGGCCGCAAAAGAGGCTTTGGCTTTGTCGAAATGACAAACGAAGCCGACGAGCAAACGGCGATTGATGATCTCCAGAACGTTGAATGGCTTGGGCGTCTGTTGCGTGTCAACAAAGCTGAACCACGCACAGGGCGTGGTGGCTCTTCCGGTGGCGCTGGCCGCTGGTGAATCGTTCAGTCTGGCCTGCAAGCCCCACTTTATCAAGGAGTGTTGAGGCCTCAATCTTCATTGAATACTTACGCGTTTAGTACGAAGATCGTTGCTTCAGCAGCGGCATTTGGACAAGGCAGTCGTCCACAGCCGCAACCCAGGGATCACACACCCAAGACCAATCAGCCCGCACCCAGCTGGGAGGATTTGTTCGGTCGGCGGTGAATGCCGCCAGTTCGATGATCTGGCGAAGGCGTCAGTGCTGCCTGAGATCCTGGTCAGGCCGCGCTCCTGCTGGTCGGCACGGACCGAGCGGAATCCCCCCGCCGCAGGAGATTCCTCACCACCGTGCCTGCAGGACCTCTGCCAGGTCCTGCAGGTGAGCCCTGTTGGAGTCGTCAGGCGGCCATCGAAGGGGCTCCCCCCGGTGGATTGGTCATGGAATGGGCGTTGTGCTCACTCCTGGTCGATCAAGGTGATTTCACCAGGTCTCCATGTCTGGTCAAACCATGATTCGAGCGGGCCATACAGACGAAAGATGGTGTTCCAGCCTTTTCCGGGAATGGTTTGCACCCAGTTGCTCTGCTTCCCGTCCGGTGGTACTGGTCCGAAGTAGATGTCATAGGAACCGTCCGCATTCTGGACGACATCCTCATCATTGCTGCCAATGGCAGGAAACTGGGCGTCTGTCTGCAGCATTGAGCGCGTCTGGTTGTCGTATAGGGTGAATGACCAGAAGTCCTTTGCTGGCACGTTGGCAGGAACGTTCACCCTATATGTCTTTGATCCGTCCAGCGGATCGCCATTGGCGTCGCGGTAGGTGAAGGCATACTGTGAACCCTTGCCAACGGACTTCAGCGCCATGGCGGGTGTGATCCCGGTGGCATAGAAATGGAACGCGGCCCGAATATCGTTCAGGGTTGTACCATCAATTTCCCAGGTGTAGGCCCCGCCGGGGAAGGCGGTCTGCCACGTGCTTTCTCCTGGATACCAGTAGAACCGTTGGTCACGGGGTTTCGAGATCACCGTTTTGACCGTGACCGATCCTGCCGCAGCGGCTGCTTGCAGGATTCGCTTCATTCGCGCATCTGGGTTGAAGGGTTGGCCTTTCACAATGCCGATCGCAGCCAGGTGCCCAAGGAGTTCGGGGTTTTCTCCCATCAAAGGTTCGGCCTGAACAACATCATTGATTTCATCGAAGATCTTCTCGTCCATCCTGTGGATGGTATTCATGAACATGCCAGAAGCGTTCTTGAACGTCATCTCTGGAGGATTGTCCTTCTGGGACAAGGGATAGATGCGAAACCGTTCCTTGGTTGCCTGGATGGCCTTGTCTGTTGTTCCGTTGTCTTGATAGCCGCGCCACAGGACCCAGTTTCCGTAGGTGTTGGTGCGTGCAACGTTGTATCCAGCAGGGACTGGGCCGCTGTAGCCAGGAGGCAGGATGAGGAATTTCCCTCCCTTCCCTTTATCCGGGCCAAGATTGCCAAAGTCAACCACGTATCTGAACCAGTGGTCATTGATGAATCCCAGTACATTGGGAGGGGTCTCAATGACCATGGGCTCATCCCCCAGCTGGAGCCAGGAGAACATGTAGACGCTTGTGGTGTTGGCTGTGAGGAACAGCGCCTTGGAATCCATTAGATCTTCAAACAGCACAGCCGTTGTATTGGCTGGGCCGAATTCCAGGATGCCTTTGCGAATTGCGTCCATGGACGCAATCTTGGTGCCATCAAGGAAAGCCTGGTAGGCATGATGAAAGTCGAGAAGATTATAGACTTTCGATGCAGATGGATCATCCGGAACACCATCGAAGAATCTCAGGTCGCCCAGGCGAGTTTCAATATTGTCCGGCGTTGTGATCCCCTGAGGGATCTGTGTGACCATTCGCGGTCGAGGCTGGGTCTGTGCCCCTGCGATCATGCTATGCGGAAGGCTCAGGGCGCCGATGGCCATCGCGGCGACCGTTGCGGAGATCTTCACGAATCACGATGTTGCATCTTGCTGTTGTGTAGCCAAGTGGACCATGAGGGCTTAGCCCCTTTCGGGCTTTCTGCAGATTGAGCGCCATGCCACCTTCGGTTTGCGTTGACTTCTTTTTCGAGTGGTTGACAAGACTCGGATGTCCGGCGTTGTGTGCGGAAGGGCTGGATTGCGCTCGAGGCGGTGCAGGTGCAGCTGGAGATCGTTGCCGCAGACGCGGATCCTGTCCCGGAGTTCCGGCCTGCGGCTGGGGTGGCCCTCCTGGACCAGCAGAAACAGGGGAACCGGAACCGGCTCCCCTTGTGGTGTGGAGGTTGTCTCCGGCTGCTGTGCTGGCCAGCCGGAATGCGGCCCTCAGACGATCTGGATCGCTCCCTGGGCCATCAGGTCATCGGCGTTGGTCTGCAGCAGCGTGGTGGTACCGAACTCAGTGCTGAGCACACTGTTGGCACCAACCTGATCCAGTGAGTAGCCGATCCCGGCAGCGATCTGGAACACATCACCCTGCAGAAGGGTGAACCCATGGATCTCATCCTGGCCGGCGGACCAGACGAAGCGATCAGCGGATGCGGTTCCGAACAGTTGATCATCACCGCTGCCACCGTGGATCACCGGATCATCGGGGCTGTGTGGATCGGGGCTTCCAGGTCCCCCCTCACCGGTGATTGGGTCGGAACCATCTCCGCCATTCGGTGAGGTGTCCGACTCACCGGAACCGTCAGCGCCGAGAAACGCCCCATTGGCCGGAGTGATCTGCAGCCATGGGTCGTCGGCGTCCAGATCGAGCTGGTGAGCGGTGCTGATGCCACGGTCGTACGACTGGAATTCAGCCCGGCTCACACCCAGCAGGTCCAGGCTGTCGATGGCGCCGTTGCGGATGCGAACCGCAGTGACGCGAACGCCACCGGCAATGTCCTCCAGGCCGACATCTCGATGCACTGCAGTATCGATGATGACGGTGTCTCCATCCAGGGTTGAGAAGTCCTCAACCAGATTGCGGCCGGGGCGAATCAGGAAGCCATCGGCCCCACTCTCGCCATAGAGACTGTCGGGCGTGGGGGAGTTGCTGCCTCCGAGCAGAATGTCCCGACCATCACCACCATAGAGAAAGTTCTTCTGGCCGGTGCCGCCGAGAACATCATTTCCTTCCTCACCGTAGAGTGTGTTATTACCTGCATAACCCATGATCCTGTCGTTGCCGGCACCACCTTTGATTGTGTTGTCATAATGGTTTCCGATGATCAGATCATCTAGCCGACTGCCGATCAGGTTTTCAACCTCGAAGATGTAGTCACGGTCCTGTGCTTCACTTGGCAGGTCAGGTTGATCCCACTGCCTGATGCCGTTGTTGACGTATCCGAGATCCATGCGAGCAACAATCCCCTGGGTGGCCGCATTCGTGTCGTAATCGTAGGAGACCCAGTCAGAGCCTGCGCCACCGTAGATGTAGTTGGAGCCGCCTCCTGCCATGATGATGTCGTCGCCACCGAGGCCATAGGCAAAGACTCGGTTCATGTCAGGTGTACCCACCCCCGTACCGTTGTTAAACAAATACAAGGTGTCTCCAAAGTCAGTGCCCATAAAGCGTGCATCGACCGGATCACCGGCCGTACGCTTGATCACACTGCCGCCATTGGCTCCCATGATGACCACCCCATTGCCATCGCCAATGTTCAGCGCATCTGGATTGTCGGTTTCCTTGAACTCCACCACGTCGCCACTCCCAAGTGTGATCTTCTCTTCCGTTCCGCTGATCTCAACCCTGCTCCGAAAGGTGGTTTGCCAAGCATTCTTCTTCATGTCGGCAATTGACATCGCGCCCAAGCCAAGGCTTGCCGTGTAGGCCATGATTCCATCCTGGTCCCAGGTGACATCAGCTAATGTCGCCCAGAGAGAGTTCGTCTCCCCTTTAATCTCCTGCTTGACCAGGAAGCCAGAATCGTCCGATTTGGCAATGACATCAAAATTGAGGCTTTTTGGATCAAAGTTAAGCATCAGCGTGTCCTGAAATGGATTGAAGTCCGTAATCAGATCGGACGCGGGCCAGTTCAGAACCAGCGACGGAGGGGTTGCGCTCTCTCCCGCACCAAAGAGATTGGCAAGCTCGCGCACCGTCCCCAGGGTGCCGAAGGCTGGCGCTGCTGGGGTGAGAGAAGCCAGCTTGAGCACAATGTCCAGCTGATTGCTTTCGGCAAACGAGGTGCCCGTACTGCCCGGATTGAGTTGAACCCAATCGTTACCAGTCATTGGTGCCAGCATGAACGTGTCATATCCGTTGCCGCCGGTGAGGACGTTTCTGTCCGAGTCGTTGCGGCGTGTGTCGACAATGAGCCAGTCGTCTCCATCGCCACCGATGAGGGTGTCGCTGTCGGTGCCGGAGAAGATGACATCATTCCCCTGGCTGCCATTCAGCCAGTCGTCACCGGCCATGCCAAAGATTCTGTCATTACCCAGCCCCCCATCAATCCTGTCACCCATGCCGAAGTAGTGACCGTTTTCACCTGTATGGTGATTCCGTTTCATTCGCCACTGACCCTGGCCAACGATGGTGTTATCCGCTGCGGTGCCGTGAATCTCAGTCCAGACCCAGTAGTTCCAGTCCGTTCTACCATTCGGTGCGCCTGAGGCGTATCGACCGCCCCAAGAAACGTCTGGCTCGAAGTCAACAAGATCTTACTTCGCCATGTCCAGGTAGCCATTGGAATAGATGGAGTGGCGATGTGTGTGGCCCTTGGCACGGTGATCGTGGCGGTGCACCAGTTCGCCCAGTGGGACGCCTGGTGTGTGATTTCCACTGCTCGTCGCCTGAAGGATGGGGGGCGGATCCATCGCAGAAGATCTTTGATCCTCACCGATGACTTGCAGCCCAGGCTGATCGTCGGTGGGCTCCGCACTGTCTTCTGAAGACGGAATGCCGACCTCCGGCATCATCCCAATCGATTGCAGGTCGTCACGCTCAGCCTGCGAGACGGGATCGCCCCGACTGACAGCCGCGAGAAGCGTCTCATTCATGACGTGGTCTGTGGCATACCCAGTGATGGGGTCAAAGAACGTTGAGGCCATGGTTGTGCTCCAAAAGTGGTGGTGCTGTTTCCCCAGGGCCGGAGTGCAGCAAGCTGCTCGTGATGAGATTCAGTCCTGCTGGTCCTGTCCTGTGCATTCATGCTCTCCCTGCGCCAGGAGAGGTACATCCTTCATCTGAAGGATCTGTGGACAGAACCCTCCATATGAAGGGGTGATGATCCTCGCTGCACCGGCACCTGCTCTCCCAGGGCCATCACGTCAGCCTGTGATGGGTTGCATCTAATGTCTGAAACCAATCAAGACACATCGAAGATCTGCACAACCACGACTAAAGTCACAGTTCAGTTGCAATTCATCGTCATAGGTTCCCGCCGTTTCCGACGTGCTGATCTCAGGCGTTGACCTCGCCGACCGGCGACGGCGGCAGCCTGTGCCCGCCGGGCACAGCACTCCGCTGAGACCTGCGCTGGTTGATCCAGGCCCCACTGGACGTTGCCCAGCACGCTCAACGCGTTGCTGCCCCTCGGTTGGTTTCGTTGCCGTGGTCATCGCCTACCCGCCCACCTGCTGCAGCAGCGCAATCTCTGCTGCTGATGGTGATGACAGTCCGGGCCGGACCAGAGGACACGACCCCTGCGGGGTTCCATGGCCTGGTAGTAGTGCTGGACCGCGGAGGCCAGCCCCCAGTGCGGGCCCTCGGAATCAGACGGATGAGGTCCTCGGGCGGCTCCGAGCGGAGGCGCAGGGGCCACAGGCGGAGATCACTCCCGAGCATCAGGGGGCGGCCAGGGTGGCGGAGCGAATCCTGGCGGAGCGCACGCGGAGTTGACCTCAGGCCAGCCTCAGAGGTCCTCGTCCTGATGGGCCCTCCCTCAACAGGCACAGCATCTGAGGGAGCATCCGACACAGCATTCGATGTGACAGGCAGAGACCTCCGGTGGTGAAGGAGGCCGACAGCCGCTGACGTAGGAAATGTGCAGCGGCATGGATCGGCGGCCCTGGCTGGGCTGGGATCCGGGTTCCCAGGACATCGTGCGCGAGGGGTGCGCTGGGCTGTCACGCCCTCATGCTCACCGCTGCTGCTGCTGGCCCTGCTCCAACACCGCCACCACCGCGTCAGCGCTGAGCATCTTCACCAGGCCCGTGTCCACGTCCGCGACCTGGAAGTAGTTGTTCTCCGGTCCACGGGCGCCGCCTTCGGCATGGATCACCAGACCGATCCATTCGGCAGTGAAGGGCTCCGGGTCGTCGATCAGCACGGTGTCCCCGACCTGCACCTGGAGAAACGCCGTCGGGTCGGCCTGCCTGAGCGCATCGGTCGGTAACGGCACCAGCGGATCACGGGAAGCTGCATCCTGCCGCCAGACCGCAGTGCGCTCGGCATCCAAGAAGACTGACAGCCGGTATTCGTAATGCCCGGAAAGCCGGGTCACACGGCACTGGGTCGGGTCGCTGGTTGGGTGGCCCGGCCTTTCTGTCGCGCAGCACAGGCACGTGCTCCTGCTGGTCTGGACAACCCCGCCCGACGGCGGGAGTCCAATCACCCCTAGGTCACCCCCCAATGAGAAAGCCCCCAGGCGCGAAGCCCGGGGGCGTGTGTGGTCCGATGTCTGATGGGGTAGATCAGACGATCACGACCGACTGCTCCGCTACGAGCTGATCAGCAGACACTCCGACGAAGGTGGTTGTGCCGAAGTCGGTCACCAGCTGGGCGTCGGAGCCGGACTGGACGATGGCGTAGCTGGTGTCGGCGGTGATGTGGAACAGGTCGCCGTGCTCAAACGAGAAGCCCTTGACCAGGTCGTTGCCTGCGGACCAGTGGAAGGTGTCCGCCGCATCAGTGCCCATGAGGATGTCGTTGCCATCGGTGCCGGTGATGGGATCACCGGGCAGCGGATCGGTGCCGGGGAGTTCGGGATCGATCGGCGGATCGACGGGCACATCAAAGGTGAGGTCGGCATCGAGGCTGTTGCCATCGGCATCGATGACGCGGATGCCGGTGATGGGGTCGAAGGAGCTGGTCTCCTGGTCGTTGAGCGTGGCCACCAGGTCGCCGCCGCTGGAGGTGATGGTGCGGTCGCCGTTGCGATCGATCTCGGAGATGAGGAAGGCTGGCTGGCTGCCGGAGAAGCTGTAGGCGTCGGCGAGGATCTCGACGCTGTCCTCCCCGCTGGCGTCCTCGATGGTGTTGCTGCCGCCGCTGAGCACGAAGGTGTCGGCACCACCGCGGCCGGCGAGGATGTCGTCTCCCTCGCCGCTGGTGAGGATGTTGTCGTTGTCATCACCGCGGATCACATCATCGAACATGCTGCCGGTGATGTTCTCGATGTCGAACAGCTGGTCGGTGAAGGCCTGGGCATTGGTGATGTCGGCCACGGTGCCGTGGTCGACGGTGAAGTAGGTGCCCGAGTTGCCGTTGCCCCAGCTGACGGTGGTGGTGTCGGCCATGTCGACCGTGATCCCGAAGGCGCGGCGGTTGCCGGCGAGGTCGGTGTTGTAGAAGGCGGTGTCGTTGCCGTCACCGCCGTGGAGCTGGTTGTTGCCGCCCCCGCCCATGAGGATGTCGTCCCCTCCGAAGCCATAGAGGCTCACGTCGTGATTGAGGGGTGATTCCGGCCGCCAGGACTCGGTGGAGAAGCCGGCAATCAGCTCGGCGCCGTTGGTGCCGGTGAGGTGATTGATGTTGACCAGCCCGCCCATCTCCAGCAGGGGAGCCCCCACCGCCCCAAAGGACGCCATCTGGTTGTGGCCGAGCCAGCCCAGGTCGGTGGAGACGGCATTGTCCAGCTGGGCGCCGGTGGCCACCGAATCGTTGGCGCCATCGAGGTAGAGGTAGCTGCGCTGGATGGAGTTGAGCAGGGCCTCGCTCAGGTCACGGTCGCTGAGGGAGCCGTAGGCATTGCCGAGCTGCTCCTTGACCTCATCGAGGTTGAGGGTCACATCGAGGAGGGGTGTGGCGATGTTGCGCTGGCTGACGAAGAATCCATAACCCTGCTGGGGATCCTTGGCCTCGAAGCTGAGGCGTGTGTCGTTCTCGGGCACCAGATCAACGATCAGCACGTCCTCGAGGGGGTTGAAATCGGTGATGATCTGCGACTTCTCCGGTGCGGGGATGTCGATGGTCAGCGACGGCGGGGTCCATCCTGATCCTCCATACGTTGGTGTCGTGTAGCCGGAGATCTTCTTGGCGGAGAACCCCACGAAATCAACCAGATCGCCGATCACAGGGACATACGAACCGATCTGCAGGCCCCAGTCTCTGGTTTCTTCTGTCCAGTCTGTTGCCTCGTGATAGGAGCGGAACCCTCCCGGGTCGAACTCGTAGCTCAGCATCTGCTGAGCGAACGTGCTGACGATGAACGTGTCGGACCCTGCACCACCGGTCAACACGTTCTGGTCAAAGATGAACTCATCGTCCTCGTCGGACCAGGTGTACTTGCCGGTTCCTTCCACCCAGATCACATCATTCCCATCGCCGCCATTGACGGTGTCACTGCCGTAGCCGGTCATGATCAGATCATCACCCCCTCCTCCCAGCATCAGATCAGGGGTGGCCCCCATGTTGTGGTCGTAGCTGAACAGGGTTTCGGGTGTGGCCTCATTCCAGTTCCTGAAGCCTGCCCAGTTCATCAGAATGTCATCACCCCCTCCTCCTTCCAGGGTGACGCCACCCCAGCCGCCGCTGCCCATGTGCTGCGAGATGAGGATGGCATCGTGATCGCCATCAACCCAGGTGTGCTGGTCCCTGCGAACAGAGATCACCATGGTTGGGTCGTCAGACACAGCGTTGTCATCGACAATTCGCAGTTTCTGGCCCACGTCCACATTTGCATACTTCCCTCCCGCTGGAACCGCATCGCTGAAATCTGCACCGGACGCATTCAGGTCCGAATTGTTGAGTGGTTCCAAGGGTTGGTGGAGCCCTGGCTGCTCCGGACCTGGTGCTGTAGGCGATCCTGGCGGAGTGCTCTCATCAGTCGGGATGTCTTCCGTCTCGACGATTCCTGCTGCGCCGGTCAGGGCGTCGATGACGACTGGACCAAGGCCCAGTACAGGGTTGCTGGTCTCCAATGCGTGCTGGCTGCTGTACTGCGTGATGGGGTCAATGACTGTGTTGGCCATGGTTGTGCTCCAGAGATGATGGTGCTGATGAACCAGGGCCGGAATGAAGCAGGCCTGCCGTGTTGCGCGTCGGGTCTGCTGCTCCTGTCCTGTGATGTCATGCTCTCCCCGCGCGATGGGTTGTTCATCCTTCATCTGAAGGATTCCGGGGCAGAACCCTTCAAATGAAGGGGTGGTGCATTTCTTTCCAGCGCAATGGCCACTTTGGAGTGGAGGCGTGGCGTGGAGTTCTGTCGCTGATCACACAAAGCGACGCGATGATCACCCTGGAAACCACACAGATCCGACTTGGGTCATCGTCCAGTTGCATTTCATCGTCATGGGCTCCTGCCGTGTCAGATGCGCCGCTCTCAGGTGTTGTTCCTGGTGACCGTGCCGGCGGCAGCCTCTGCCTCGCGGGCTCAGCAGTCCGCGGAGACCTGCACTGGTTCATCCACAGGTCCCGCTGGACGCGCCCAGCACTCTCAACCCGTCTCTGTCGCCCGCCTGGTTTCGGTGCCGTGGTCATCAGCGACCCGCTCACCTGTTGCATCAGCACCATCCCCGTGTCAGCCGACAGGAGGAAAGTCACCAGATCCGACACGAAAAGGTCCTCACTCGGAACCGGTGACTCCGCCATCCATCCCTGCCCCCAGGCTCACGCCAGCCGAACGGATGCCTGGTTCGGCGGCCCCCATCACTGCTGCTGCCAGGAGCACTACAGCCAGGGCAGACCGCCGAGGCGAGGGCGCGATGGAAACACCCCAGGAGGTGGAGCGGATGCTGCAGCTCCATGCCCGCGGCCTCAGCCAGCGAACGATCGCCCATGAACTGGGCTGCTGTCCGCGGACCGTTCGCCGCTATCTGCGCCAGGGCGGCTGGCAGCCCTACGGCCAGCCCCGGCGCAGCCGGCGCCTCGATGAGCAGATCGCCTGGCTGCGCGAGCAGTTTGAGCAGCATCGCGGCAATGCCGAGGTGCTCCGCCAGGAACTGCTGCGGCAGAAGGGCATTGATGTGTCCCAGCGCACGGTGGAACGGGCCGTGGCGGCCTGGCGCCGCGAGCTGCGGATCCGTCAGCTGGCCACCGTGCGCTACGAGACGCCACCCGGCCGGCAGCTCCAGGCCGACTTTGGCCAGTGCGCCGTGAGCATTGGTGGGGAGCGCCGTCGGGTGCACCTGTGCGTGCTCACGCTCGGCTACTCGCGCCGTCTGGTGGTGCGGCCGTACGGCCATGAGCGGCAGGCGAACTGGCTGCAGGCGATGGAGGAGGCCTTCCGACACTGGGGCGGCATTCCCGAGCAGGTGCTGGTGGACAACGCCCGCGCCCTGGTCCGCCGGCACGATCCCGCCAGCGGTGAGCTGGTGTTTCATCCCACCTTCCTCGCCTTTGCCGAGCACTGGGGGTTCACGCCCCGTGCCTGCCGCCCCTACCGGCCTCGCACCAAGGGCAAGGACGAGCGAGGGGTGCGCTACGTCAAGGGCAGCGGTCTGGCCGGACACACCTTCCGCAGCTGGGGTGCCATGGAGGCCCGTCTGGCCTGGTGGATGCGCGAGGTGGCGGATGTCCGTCGTCACGGCACCACCGGAGAACGGCCCCTGGAGCGGTTCCAGCGGGACGAGGCCAGTGCCCTGAGGCCGCTGTGCGGCAAGCCCTCGTTCCTGGCTGAGCGGGAACAGAAGCGAGTGGTGGCCAAGGACTGCTGCATTCAGCTGGAGGGGAACTGGTATTCCGCTCCCCAGCAGCTGATCGGCCAGCGGATCACGGCGCAGGTCCGCCATCAGACGGTGCGATTGCTGCACCGGGGCCGGATCGTGGCGGAGCACCCACTCCAGAGCGCGAACCACCGCTGCCGTCAGGTGATCAGAAGCCACTGGCAGGGCCTGCTGCCGGCCGAGCAGCTGCAGCAGGCACGCGCTTCCCTGCAGCCAGCCATCCCCGACAGGTGTCAGGCGACACCCGCTGTTGGTCCTCCGGCGACACGAGCGGTGCGCACCTCCAGCCTGGCCCGATCCCTGAGCGACTACGCCGCCGTGCTGACGGAGGTGGAGGCATGAACCGCAGCCGCACCACCACCGCACCGCTGGAGAGACCGGCGGAACTGGCCGCCCTGGTGGCTGACCTGGAGGCGATGCTCACCCGCCTGCGGCTCACCGCCATCCGCGACCGCCTCGACAACCTGCGGGAGGCCCTGGCCTGGCTGTGTGGTGCCGAGGTGAGCCGCAAGGACCAGAGCCGGTTCGAGATGGCCATGCGCCTGGCCCGTTTCCCATGCGTCCGGACGCTGGGGGGATTCGAATTCGAGGCCCAGCCCTCGATCGATCCCGCCCAGATCCGGGAGCTGGCCACCTGCCGCTGGATCGCCAACGGCGACAACCTGGTCCTGCTCGGCCCACCCGGGGTGGGGAAGACCCCTCTGGAGGTGGCGCTGGGACGGGAGGCGATCCGTCTGGGCCACAGCGTGCTGTTCTGTTCCGCCGCCGAGCTGATCGGCAGCCTGGCGCGGGCCCAGCAGCAGGGCGAACTGGCGCGGCAGCTCACGTACTACGGCAAGCCGAGGCTGCTGATCATCGACGAGCTGGGCTATCTGCCCCTGGAGCACGACGCCGCTTACCTGTTCTTCCAGCTGATCTCCCGCCGCTATGAGCAGGGCAGCGTGCTGATCAGCTCCAATCGGGCGGTCACGGAGTGGGGAGAGGTGTTCGGTGATCAGGTGGTCGCCACCGCGATCCTCGATCGCTTGCTGCACCACAGCCATGTGCTGACGATCCGGGGCGACAGCTACCGGCTCAGGGAAAAGCGCCGATCGGGCCTGATCCGCTCACCGCAGGCCACCGCCCCCAGCTCCGGAGCCAACAGCAGTGCTTCCCCATCCCCAGAAGAGAAGTCCTGAGGGCGGAACCGTCACCCCACCTGGGGCAACCGACTCTCAGGACCAGTCACCAGTCACCAGCCAACGACCAACACCGATGAGCACAACGAACGACCGCTGCACAGCAGCCATCAGCACCAAGCAGACAACAGACCATCAGCCCACGGAAGGGTCGCTGACCGCCGCATCCAGTGAGGACTTTTTCGTGTCGGCAGTGAGGACTTTCCGCATGTCGGTTGACACCCCGCACCCGGCTGATCCATAGCCCTCGGCGCCGGGGTGGCCCTGGTGCTCCTGCTGGAACCACCGTTCCTGCGCGGTGTGCGCCGCACCTCCCCGCTGGGCATCCATGTGGAGGTGCTGCTCACCACGCGCACGGGCGAGCAATGGGCGGCGGAACGGGAGCTGCAGCGGCGCTTGCTTCAGCGCCTGGGCGAAGCCGGCGTGGCGATGGCCGATGGCCTGGAGCTTCAGGCTGTGGTTGCTCGAGGGAGCGTTGGGCCAGGGCCCTGATCGCTGAGGTCCAAGCGGTGTGACCCCTCAGGTCATGCTGAGAGTGACTGAGCTGTCGTGTCTCAACCGGTCGTCAGCAGCTGGTTTCCTTGAGCCAGTTCTGGGGTTGAACCCAGCCAAGGCCGACGTGCGTGATCCGCGACCCCAGACTCTGGTCAGAGGCGTGGATCCGGTGCCTGCTTATTGCTGAGAATGCTCGTTGAGAGCGGTGCCTCGTCTCAGGCGAAAGAAGGGACAGATCCAGAAAGCCAGGCCACCTCAGAGGAATGTTTGGCTGGACCGAACTGGTTTCCCACAACCCACGAAGAGTAGTATCAGCTCGTCTTCCTGCTGGGATCAAGGCGTTCGCCATCGACCAGGTGGCACCACAATTCAACAAAGCAATCATGATCAAGCATGCCCTGTCATTTGCAGCAACTGCGGCTTTGCTGTCAAGCAGCGCATTGGCAGGGCCAATAGCGGTGACAGAAGAGAACTTCCCGCAAGCTTATACGAACAAGCGATTTGCAACAATTATCAAGAAGGCAGGTGGTCTCAACAGATTTTTAACAATGCCAGTGCCAAGCAGTAACCCTTCTGAGCAATTTGTAGTGCGTATGAATCGAGACACGGCTTACTCGACATCTGTGTTCGACCTTTCAAGCAGGAATGTCTACGTCACGATACCAGAAACAAGCCAATATGTGACAATCCAGATTGTTGACGAAAACCATGAGACACAGCGCATGATCTATGGTCCCGGCAGGCATCTGCTTACTGCCAAGACTGATCATGCCTTTGTGATTGTTCGCACGCTTGATTCAGCTTTGAGAGACAACATCGTGGTCGAGGCGCCCGATCCGAAGCCTTTTGAGGTCAAGGAGTGGGATGAGGCGTCGTTCATGGCAGTTGAACAGGCGGGTAATCGGAAGTTCAGCGAAGGCTATGATCAGGCAAGGGCCTTTGGCAATATCGAGAGCGGACAAGTGCCTTATATGAACTACCTTGGTGCTGCTGGTGGCTGGGGTGGAGCAATGGTTCAAGACAACATCTATCAGACCAGCCCATACTTCGATAACGATGGCTGCTATGAAACAACATTTGTCGACCCAGAGCCAAAGTACTTCTGGTCTGCCACGGTATACAACGGTGATGGATATATGTTTAACGACGTAGCAAATGTCTCAAGCGAGATGAATCCAGCCCAGAACTCAGATGGTACCTATACGCTGCATTTTGGCTGCGAGGGCCTGCCCAATAACATCCCAGTTCGCCAAGGCAATGACACAGGCAAGTTTAATGTGCTGATGCGGCACTACGGACCAAGTGAGATGGTTCGCGATGGTGAGTATGGCTACAATATGACTCAGTTTATCAGGCGTAGACAGCCTCTGGGGTCTCAGTAATGGGTTCCGATAATGAGTGCAAGACGGTAAGACTCAAGGATTTGTCAGTTGGTCTCGCGATCTGAATCGGGGTCACGCGGCGGACATGGCTGTTGAGGACTTCTTCTGGATCTGATTTCTAGGATCATTCTGTCACGCTACTGCTAATGAATCTCTCTGCAGGCGGCAACAAGGGCATGAGGACACTGTGCTTCATGGCATTCTTCATGGCAGCGGTCTTTGTTCTTGGAGAGACCTCAAGGAGAGGGCTTGACTACTTTTCAGTCAACGCCACCACGATGATCGAGGATTATCTCTGTGCGATTCTGCTGCTATTGGCTGGCTTTCTCACGTGGCGGCGTCATCGCCTGGCACCAACAATGATGCTCGCTGCCTGGGCGTATGCGACTGGTGGAATGTTGGTTCCGTTCGCCGCGCATCTGGAGGCCTCTCTTCGTGGCATCACGTTTCGAGCTGATCACCCCCATGAGGACGTTGGGTCCGTTGTCCTGAAAGGAGTCATCTGGCTGATCTGTCTCGTGTGCTTTCTGGCCTCCCTGCGATTGGGTGACTCTGACCCGACACTCCGTTCATAAGGCCTGGACCGATCAAGGGGGTCACGTCACCCCCCATCGAGATGGCCGGTTTTGACATAGATCAGGCAGCCGTCCCGGCTGAACGGCGTGTGCCGGCTTCCATGGGGACTCCGGATCCAGGTTCCCTTCGGATAGGCGCCCCATTCGTCTTCAAACACACCCTCCAGCACGAAGATCTCCTCACCCCCCCAGTGCGCGTGCTCTGGAAAAAGCGTGCCGGGTTCCCAGCGCACCAGTGCCACCCCCTCTGTGCCAAAGCTGTGCAGCGGCAGCACCGACAGGCCCGCCACCAGTCCAGGCCTCCATTCGGCCTGGTTCCAGTCGATCACGACCCTCGCCTGGTCGTCTGGATGCATCTGCCAGAGTTTCACCAGAATGGTGCATCCCTGGCGGCTGAAGGGAGTGTGAACGGATCCCACCGGATTCCGCACATAGGTGCCGGCTGGATAGTCGCCGGTCTCATCGGAGAACACACCATCGAGAACGAGAAATTCTTCGCCGCCGCCGTGTTGGTGTGCCTGGAAGTGGCTCTCGGCTGCGTATCGAACGATGGATGTGGCGCGGGCCACTTCATCACCGTTGCGCTCCAGCATTCGCCGCTGGACGCCGGCCATGGGCGAATCGAGCCAGGTGAGATCAGTGGTGGAGACCACCACCTTCTGGCTGAAATCGGTGTGCAGTTGCATGGTAGTCGTTCGAGAGTGGGGGCGTGATTGAGGGCCTGTGGTAGAGAAACGGGGAGAATTCGGGCTCGGACCAGCTGAGCGGCAGGCCGGACCGGATCCGATGGCCGGATTCCAACTGAAAGCGCAGCAGTCGCTCGGCTTGCGCAAACCGGGCGATCTCCTCTCCCTCCCAGATCACCTCCGCCGTGCCGGTGAGGGTGAGCAGGTCGCCGCTCTGGAAGTCCAGGAACAGCAACCCGGCCCGGGCATTCATCTCCAGGTTGCCGAAGGTGTTGAAGTGATTGTTGCCCGCGTAGTCGGGGATGGTGAGGGTGCGGTTGTCGTCCAGCTGCACGAATCCCGGTCTGCCGCCGCGGTGGGACACATCCACGCCGCCCACCTCTGGTGCGTCGCCTGCTCCCCCCATGAAGGCTGTGGCGATGAAGACAGTGTCGGCGGCCTCGATCAGTGCCGCTTCCGCTGGACCGAAGCGGTGCACGGTGTCCACCGGCCCTGGCTCTGGGGTGCCCAATGGTTTCGGAGTGGCCTGGCGCACCTGGATGTATTGCGGGCAGTTTCCGAAGCTCTGCTCCACCTGAACCGTGAATCCATCCGGACCCACGGCATCCAGCACCCCATTCACCCGATTACGGCGGCGCGTGCTGAGCTCGATCCCCAGCAGACCGACCGGACCGCCCTCATGCAGGTTGCTCGCCAGGGGGTCCTCCGGCACAGCCTGGCTCGCCACCCGCAGGGTGCGTGGATGCGGGGATGAGATGAATCCCGGGTCTCCCACAACGATTGAGGCCCAGGGCGCGCCGGCGGCATCGACGAATCCCACCAGCACATACGAGAGGTGGGAAAAGAAGGTCCGATGCTGATCGGTCAGCACCGGGCGGATCACACGGCGTCCCTGCCGGTCCACGCGCTGCCGCACGCCGAGCCGCTCCTGGATCGCCAGCTCGCCGGTGTGGAACGGTGAACTGACCTGATCCCATCCGGGTTCAACCATGGTGAAGGTCTCCTGGGTGTGTGTGGACGGGGTCAGTTGCTGCCCATCGGCACGTAGCCGGGCAGCTGCCTGACGCGGTCGAGCCATGCGAGCACCCGGGGGTAGGGGGTCAGGTCGATGCCGCCATCAGGGGCCAGAGCCACGTAGGGAAAGATGGCCACATCGGCGATCGTCGTCCGTTCGAATTCAAGCCAGCTGCGGCCGTTCAGGTGCGCATCGAGCTGGCTGAGGATCTCCCCGGCTTTCTCGTGGGCTCGCTCGAGGTTGATGGCGCTGGCGCCCAACAGCGTGTGGAGGCGAGCATTCTCCGGCCCCTGCCGCACCTCGCCCGCAGCGATCGAGAGCCAGCGGATCACCCGGGCCTTGTGGCAGTTCCCGGAGAGCTCGTGGCCGTGGAGCTTGAGCATGAGAGGTCCGTGGGGGAGGGGTGGAAGCGACCGGGCACAAAGCAGACAGACCGGTCTGCACAGCCAGGGTAACAGACCGATCTGTCTAGTCGCTAGGTTGCTGGTCCACGCGGCCTCGTCGTGACCTCCTCCTCGTCCCCAGTGGCCCCGCCCGCGGCGGCCGGACCCTCCAGCCGTCGTGACGCGTTGATCGAGGCCGCCCTGGAGATGTTCAGCCGGGATGGCTACCGCGCTGTGGGCATCGATGCCTTGCTCAAGCAGGCCGGCGTCGCGAAGATGACCCTCTACAAGCACTTCCGCTCCAAGGAAGAGCTGATCGCCGTGGTGCTCGATCAACGGAGCGCCGCCATCGCTGCAGCCATCGCCGCCCGGGTCAAGGCGGTTCCTGCCGAGGATCCCCAGGCCCCCCGCCTGCGTCTGCTCGCCGTGTTCGCCTGGCTGCAGGACTGGCTGCAGGACCCCGGCTTCGAGGGCTGCCTGTTCATCAAGGCCGCCGGGGAATACGCCGATGAGGACGAGCTGCCCCGGCAGGCGGCATTGCGCTTCAAGGATGCGTGCCGGAAGCTGCTCGAGGAGCTCTGCGGCGGCCTGGATTGCGGTGATCCGATCGGGCTGGCCCGCCAGCTCGAACTCCTGATGGAAGGAGCCGCCGTCGTGGGGTTCATGCGCCGCGATCCCACCGCCGCCGTGGCGGCCTCAGAGGGGGCGGCCCTGCTCATTGACGCCGCTGAGCGAGCTCCTGCTTCAACGCTCTGAGCGTGCGGATGATCGGCTCATGCGCTCTGGGGTGATTTGCGGACTCCAGCATCACTGCGATCATCACTGACAAGGCCGATCAGGATTCATACACTGCCTGACAACCTGCCCTTGTCTCGCCCGTGCCAGGAGAGCACTTCTTCCTCGAGCTGGAGCCACCCGAGGAGCGGCTTCGTGATGCACCCCACGTGGTGATTGTCGGCGGTGGGTTTGCAGGGATTCGCGCCTGTCAATCATTGGCTCATGCTGACGTCAGGATCAGCCTGATCGACAAACGCAACTTCAATCTCTTTCAGCCCCTGCTCTATCAGGTGGCGACCGGTCTGGTCTCCCGCGGTGATGTGGCCACACCCCTTCGCCAGCTGGTGGGACGGCAGCGCAATGTGCAGGTGCTGCTGGGGGAGGTGACCGAAATCCAGCCGGATACCAGGCAGATTGTCTTCAACAGCCGGGCCTTCAGTTACGACCATCTGGTGCTGGCCACGGGATCCGGCAGCACGTATTTCGGCCATGAGGAGTGGCGCACGTTCGCACCCCCGATGAAGATCCTCGAGCACGCCGAGGAGATTCGCCGACGCCTGCTGATGGCGATGGAACAGGCTGAGCAGACGCCCGACTCGGACGCCCGCCGCTTTCTCCAGACCGTTGTGATCGTGGGCGGTGGCCCCACAGGTTGTGAGATGGCCGGTGCCACATCGGAATTGATGCGCAATGCGATGCGCAGGGAGTTTCGCCAACTGGACCCAGCGGACACACGCATCGTTCTCGTGGATCCCGGTGAGCGGGTGCTCCGGGCCATGCCCGAGCCACTCTCCACGGCAGCGCAGACATCCCTCAGCGCACTGGGCGTGGAGTGTCTCTTCCATGGCCGGGTGCAGGCGATGCAACCCGGTGAGGTCACCGTCAGCACGCCGGATGGCGAACGCCGGCTCCAGGCCGCCACCGTGATCTGGACGGCGGGTGTCCGGCCCTCCCACCTGGGCCGCAAGCTCTCGGAGGCCACCGGCTGCGACACAGACAGAGCCGGACGCGTGATCGTGGAGCCGGATTTCTCAGTGACGGGTCATCCCGAGATCCGAGTTGTGGGAGATCTCTGCTCCTACAGCCACACCAGGGATGGCAAGCCCCTGCCCGGCATGGCCGGACCCGCCACCCAGGCCGGTGGCTTTGTCGGCAGGGACATTGCCGCCATCGTGGCCGGCAACGCTCGCCCGAGCTTCTCCTGGTTCGATTTCGGCAGCATGGCCGTCCTCGATCGCGTGGACGCGGTGGCTGATCTGCGCGGACTCAGGTTCAGCGGTGGCATCGGTTGGCTGCTGTGGGCCGCCGCTCATCTCGCCTTCCTGCACGGCTGGGAGAACCGCTTGTCGCTTGCGCTCAAATGGATCGTCGTTGTGGCGTCGCAGTCCCGCTCTTCGATGCTGCTCACGGGCATGCCCAGCCAGCACATGGGACTGGACGCACCCGACGCCGCCTTCCCCATGGCTCCCGGCGCGGGGCCATCCATCGCTGACCCGGGAGCCGCACTGCGGGCCGCCATGGACCACTACGCCAAGTCCGTCTCAGGACTGCCCCAGATGACCAACGAGTGACGGCGCCCGCAGCGATCCGGACGCGCATGATGGAGGCCAGCGCCAGCCGGGCTCGCCATGCGTCAGTCGGGGTCAGGCCGTCGCGCGGTGGTTCGATCGCGCCGGCTCCTGCGCGAGATGGTTCGCCGGCTCACCGGCCGTTGGGCGGTCTACCTCGAACGGCCGCTCCCGCCTGACGAACTGGGAACGGCCCGCCAGGCGGGATCGCTGCCCAGCTTCGGCTTCTTTCTCCTGCTCAGCTGCGCGGCCGTGCTCGCCTGCCTGGGCCTTCTGGCCGACAGCGCCGCCATCATCATCGGCGCCATGATCATCGCGCCGCTGATGAACCCGATCCTCAGCCTCGCCTTTGCGGTGGTGGCCGGGGATCTGACCCTCTACAAGCGTTCCCTGCTCACGGTGGTGGCCGGAACGCTGGTCACCATCGGGATTTCCGGCGGCATCACCCTCCTGCTTCCCTTCTATGTGGGTGGCGCTGAGATCATCAGCCGCACCTCCCCCACCTTCATCGATGCGGTGGTGGCCCTGGTGGCCGGCGTGGCCGGAGCCTTCTCCCTCACCCGACGCAGCATCGCCAATTCCATCGCCGGGGTGGCGATCGCTGTGGCCCTGGTGCCACCCCTCTGCGTGGTGGGGATCGGCCTGGCCCGGGGCGAATCGCTTGCCGGTGAGCTGGGCACCATCGATCTGAGCGGCACGGCGGTGGCCAGCGGTGCCCTGGTGCTCTTCGCCTCCAACATCGTCGGCATCGTCTTCGGGGCGATGGCGGTGTTCATGTCCCAGCGCTACGGGCGGAGCTCCGGGCTGATCACGGTCGTGCTGGCCTTTCTGGTGGGACTGGCGGTGCTCTACCTGCCGCTGTCCCGCGGCTTCCGCGAGGCCCTGATCGCCTCGAGGGCGCGCCTGGAGCTGCAGAGGATCCGCGATGAGAACCCCGGCTTCAGCTCCCGCACCCAGATCCGCTACGTGAAATCCAGTGTGAGCAAGGGACGCGTGCAGCTCAGTCTCGGCATCACCTCACCGCCGGGCCTGGTGGATGACAGCTACCTCAAAGCCCGCAGCAAGGAGTTGCTGGAGTCGCTGCGTCCCCTCGGGGTGACGGGGCTGAGCCTGGAGGTGCGCCTGATCCCGGTGGAGGTGATGCGCTTCGCCACTGATGAGCCTTCCCGCTAGCGGCGCCTGAAGGCTCAGGACGGCCGCAGGGGCCTGGCCTCACTGAACTGCTGAAAGCGGCGCCAGAGCGCCTTCACCACCTTTCCCTGCTGCAGCATGTGCAGCACGATCAGGGAGAGGAAGGCATAGGCGAGCCAGAAATGGAGGCTGCGGCCCACCTCCACCATGGCCCGGTTCTCCGGGAACAGATCGGGCAGCACCAGCCCGAAGAGCTTCACGTTGTTGCTTCGCCAGGAGTTGGAGAGCAGGAAGCCGGTCACCGGAACGCCCCACATCAGGCCGTAGAGCACAACGTGAACCGTGGTTCGCTCCCACCAGCTGCGGCTGAAGCGCGGCAGGCGCTGGCTGTACTTCTTCCACCACACCTGCAACAGCACCAGGATGCGCCAGCTGAGCAGGGCCATGGTGAGGGCCCCGAGGGATTTGTGGATGTCGTAGAGGGGGTTGCGGATCACCACCTCCCTGGGGAGCTGCGCCATCACGGTGCCGGTGAGGAAGAGCAGCACGTAGAAGCCGGCCATCACCCAGTGCACCGACATCAGGCGTTTGAAGGCGGAATTCAGGCGCGCCACAGGGGAGGAAGGGCTGGCTGGCGGCACCATTGTGGTGACTTCGGCGGTGCTTCGGCCCTGCGTTGCCGCTGCTGCGCCGGCCCGAGTCCGGGGAGAATCAGCGTGGTGACCCCAGCCTCCCGCGAGGCCTCCGATCCATGCCTCAGCCCTCTCCCTCACCCGAGCGGACCGCCGATCTGAGGAGCCGGCTCAAGAGCATGGTGGATGAGGACTCCACCCGTCTGGGCAACCTGTTCGACAAGCTGATCCTGGTGCTGGTGGTGCTCTCGATCGTGATGTACTCGATCGAAACCCTTCCCAGCCTCTCTCCAGCAACCCTGTTCTGGCTGCATGGGCTGCAGTGGATCGTGGTGGTGCTGTTCACCCTGGAATACGGCCTGCGCATCTGGGTGGCCGATCGACCGATCACCTACATCATCAGCTTCTTCGGCATCATCGATCTTCTGGCGATTCTTCCCTTCTACATCGGCATCCGCTCAGGACTGCAGACCCTGCGGGCCTTCCGCCTGTTCCGGGTGTTCCGGGTGCTCAAGGTGCTGCGCTACAGCAAGGCGATGCGGCGCTTCTCCGATGCCTTTCTGCTCTGCCGCGAGGAACTGGTGCTGTTCCTGATCACCACCATGATCCTGATCTACCTGGCGTCCGTGGGCATCTTCTTCTTCGAGCACGACGCACAGCCCGAGAAATTCGCCTCCATCTTTCATTCGATGTGGTGGGCGGTGGCCACCCTCACCACCGTCGGCTACGGCGATGTCTACCCGGTGACCCTCGGCGGTCGCCTGTTCACCTTCCTTGTGCTGGTGGTGGGCCTGGGCATCGTCACCGTGCCGGCGGGCATGTTCGCCGCCGCACTCTCCAGGGCCCGGGAGCTGGATGGCTGAGCACGGTGCCGCGTGCGATGGCGTCCCGCTGTCTCCCGTGTCCATACTGAGCTGAGCGCCACGGCTCCATAGCGGATGGCATCCAAGGCCCGTCTCACCGATGTTCATGTCTATCGGATGGACACTCCGGAGCATTCCTGCCCCTGGGGATTGAAGGCGATCCGGTTGCTGCAGGAGCAGCACATCCCCTTTGATGATCACCGCCTCACCAGCCAAGCCGCGGTGGACCGGTTCAAGGCCGATCATGCCGTGGCCACAACGCCCCAGGTCTTTGCCGGATCCACGCGCATCGGTGGCTACACCGATCTGGCGGCCCATCTGGGCGTGTCTCCAGAGCGGCCGGATGTGTCCTACTGGCCAGTGGTCGCCGTGTTCGGCACCGCCCTGCTGATCACCCTGGCCATGGGCGGCTCGGTGCGCACCTTCATGGGCATCGCCCTGGCGCTTCTGGCGATGCTCAAGCTGATGGATGTGCCGTCGTTCGCCGCCAGTTTCATCAAGTACGACCTCATCAGCCAGCGCATCCCGGTCTATGCCCGCATCTATCCGGCTCTGGAACTCCTGATCGGCCTCGGCTTTCTGCTGACGCCACCCATCCCGGCCGCCGGAGTGGTTGCGCTTCTTCTGGGCGTGGCGGGAATGGTGGCGGTGTTCAAGGCCGTGGTTGTGGACAAGCTGGCCCTGAACTGTGCCTGCGTCGGCGGCAACACGCGCACGCCGCTGGGTGTGGTGAGCTTCTCGGAGAACCTAATGATGGCGGTGATGGGGGCTGTGGTCGCCTCCGCCCTGCTCCGGTAGGCATGGGGCCTGGCCGGCCCGGCCTGGAACTGTCATGCTCTTCACGCCCCTCCCATGCGATGAGTCGGGGCGCATCAAGCCATCGACGCTCACCGTAGGGATTGCGCGGTCGCCGCCAGCTCTGCTTCGGTCCGTGCAATGCGCTCGAGCGTCGCCTGCACCTCAGGCGTCCGCGACTTGATCCGCGTGGGGCCGCCCTGCTTGAAGCGAAAGTCGCAGTGACTGCAGCCGTCGGCCAGCGTCTGGGTGCGGATCAGGCCCCAGCCCAGCCCCTCGCTGAGGGCGATGTCCGACAGGCAGAGATAGGGAGCAAACGTCTCCGCCCCGATGGTTCGGGCGAGTTCGAGGTTGCCGCAACGGAGATAGTCGACACCGAGATCGAAGGCAATGCCGTCGCCGATCAGGGAGCGGGTCTTGAAGTCGCCTGCCCGCACGATGTCCCCCCGCACCGCACGGCGCCGAATGATGCGGCGCACGAGAGCTGAGAACAGCAGTCGCCTCATCAGCCAGCGTTTCCAGCCCGGGATGCGTTCCACCCGCAGCCGAATCGCCTTGTGGCAGATCGCCCATGCCTCGGCTGCATCGCCACCGCGCGCCTCAATGGCCTGAAACAGGGCCAGCTCCTGGGCCGAGATCCAGAGGAATCCATTCATCACCGCTGCTCCCCGGCCCTTGACCCAGCTCACGCTGCCAAGGATCTCCATGCAACGAACACGGGCGTGCCGTGCCAGGCGTTCCGCATCGCGCTCCCCGTATCGCTGAACAAGGTCGGCCCGTAGTAGCCAGGCGGTGCGGTCGAAGTCCCTGAGGAGCGTCCTCTGACGCCATGTCTCGGTGCCCACCGATGGTTCACCCCGATGGTGATCGGAGCCCATGACCCTGTCCCCTCAGATCACCCAAGGCTATTCATGATCCCTTCGTCTGCCCGTCGCTGCGTCACGACGGACTCGCCCAAGCCTGGGCGGATGAGATCTGCAGGCCTCTGAGCTCTCGTCGAGCAGATCGATAAGGTTTCAGAGCGATGGAGAGTTCAGGCCAGCATGCGCTCAATGGCCGCTGCAGGGACCGGTTTGCTGTAGAGGTAGCCCTGCGCGATGTGGCAGCCGTGGGCGTCGAGAAAGGCGGCCTGATCCTCACGTTCCACTCCCTCGGCCACCAGCTCCAGCTTGAGGGCGTGGGCCAGGGCGATCACGGCCTCGGTGACGGCGGAATCGTTGGGGTCGTCGGGGAGATGGGCGATGAACGATTGGTCGATCTTGAGCTTGGAGACGGGGAGGCGCTTGAGATAGGCGAGTGAGGAGTAGCCCGTGCCGAAGTCGTCGATGCTGGTCGCGATGCCCATCGTCTTCAAACGGTCCAGTTGGTCGATGGAGGTATCGATCCCCTTCATCATGAAGCTCTCGGTCACCTCCAGCTCCAGGCACTCGGGTGGAAGGGCGCTCTTGGCGATGGCGTTGGCGACCGTATCCACGAAATCCACCTGCTGGATCTGGGAGCCCGCGACGTTCACGGCCAGATAGCCGAAGCCAATGTCCTGATCGAGCCACAATCGCGCCTGATAACAGGCCTGGGTCAACACATACTCGCCGAGCTCACGAATCAGGCCGCTCCGCTCCGCCACCGGGATGAACTGACTCGGTGGGACTGCCCCGATCTCGGGGTGCGTCCAGCGCAACAGCACTTCCAACCCCTTGACCTGGCGACTGGCGATGTGGACCTGGGGCTGGTAGTAGAGCGAAAACTGGCCGCTTCCCAGCGCGAAGCCGATGTCGCTGATGAGCAGAGCACCTCGCTTGCTGGCTTCGCTCATCTCCTGTGAGTAGGTGAAGATTCGATTCCTGCCGAGTTCCTTGGCCCGATACATGGCCATGTCGGCATTGTTCATCAGTTCCACATAGCCACCGCCGTCCTGCGGATACAGGCTGATGCCCATGCTGCAGGTGGAGTACAGCCGTTCCTTGCCGATCAGAAAAGGTGCCTGCACGGCCTTGAGCACCTTCTCGGCAATCCTGCTCGCCTGCTCTGCAGAGGTGAGCTCATCCAGGAGCAGAACAAACTCATCACCGCCGATCCGGGCCACGGTATCGGAGGTGCGGAGCGTGCGGATCAGCCGATCGGCCAGCAGCTGCAGCAGTTCGTCGCCGACGAGGTGACCCAGGCTGTCGTTGACTGCTTTAAAGTTGTCCAGATCGAAATAGACCACAGCCAGCATCGATCTGTGCCGGTGAGCGGCCTCAATGCGCTTCTTGAGCAGTGCATCGAACAGCAGCCGGTTGGCGAGCCCCGTCAGGGGGTCGTGGTTGGAGAGGAAGTGAAGTCGGTCCTGCGTCTGCTTCGACATCGAGATGTCCGCAAACACGGCCACATAGCCCTTGGCTCCTCTTAAGCCGTCCAGAACGGTGCTGATGGAGCAGAGTGAGGGATAAATCGACCCATTCTTGCGCCGATTCCAGATCTCTCCCTTCCAGCGGCCGGTCTCGATCAGGGTCGACCACAGTTCCTCATAGAAGGCGCTGTCGTGCCGGCCTGACTTGAGCAGCCTGGGATTCTGTCCAAGGACCTCCTCCCTCGAATAGCCCGTGACGGTCTCAAAGGCTGCATTCACATCCAGGATCGCGGCCTCCAGGTCGGTGATCACCACACCCTCGGTTGTGTCTGCGAACACGGCGGCGGCTTGTCTCAGCCGCAGTTCATCCGCTTTGCGCCTGGTAATGTCCTGGGTCACTCCGATCAGCATCGTCACCTCGCCCTGGTCGTTTCGGCAGGCCTGACCCTGGGCGTGGACCCAGCGCACCGTGCCATCCAGAGCGATCACCCTGAATTCCAGATCGTGCTCCTTGGCCCCACTCTGGAAGAGCATCACATCGTCCTGCCACCGCATCACATCCTCGGGGTGGATGCATGCCCTGAGCTGCTGGAACTCACCGCGAAAGCTGCCCGGCTTCATGCCCATGATCTGTTCCAGCCCGTCCGACCATGTGATCTCCCCGATCGCGCCAGATGTCACCTTCGCTGACCATGATCCCATCGCCCCGGCTGCCATCGCCAGACGATTCTTCAGGTCTTTCTCCTGCAATCGTTGTTCAAGCCGTTTCTGCTCATTGATGTCGATATGAACGCCGAGCATCGTCACAGACGTGCCACCGGCATTCTCCATCCGTGCACCGCGAGCCAGAATCCAGCTGTACTCACCGTTCCGGCACCTCATGCGGTATTCCACCTGCCAGGAGCTTTTGTCCTGAGCCCGCAGATAGGACTGCAAGCTGGTGAATACGAGCGCTCTGTCGTCGGGATGCATGAGGCCTCTCCACATCGCCTCCGTTTCATCCAGTTCGTCCGGCCGGTAGCCCAGCTGCTGCTTCCAGTGGTCGGAGACATGGAGCGATCCCGAGGTCGGCTCCCATTCCCAGATCCCATCCAGGGTTGATTCAGCGAGCAGCTCGTAGCGCCGGTCCGAGTCCACCGTGTCGCGCTGGAGCGAGGCCACAACCTTCGCGTCCAATGAAGAGATCAGCACCAGAACCAGACCCGGGCGGATGGGCTTGATGCTGTATTCCCTCCAGCCACAGATCCTGTCATCCTTGTAGATGCGCCCCGGCAGGAAGCGGGATTCCTGCTGGCGATCCGCGTCGCGAATCGACCTGGCCAGCCCGAAGTCCTCCGCGGCCGTGAACACGCTGTTCAGCTCCTTCCCGATCACCTGCTGCCGCGATAGCCCTTCGATCGCCTCGGCGGCTCGATTGAACGTTGCGATCCGGTACTCGCTGCCTTGATCCAGGGCTTCACAGACCACAGCACCGCTGTTGAGGCAGTCCAGGACCTCGCTCGTCAGCAGTGGCTCCGACGCGCTTGCTGGCCCTGGTCCGGTTGTGGTGTTCGCCGTTCCCATGGCCATGAGCGTGCAATCGCCTTCGGGCGCCCACCCATGGGCTAGCAGCGGTTGGCCGGCCCGGCCCGCTCCCTCCGAGACCTTCCTCTCCTCAGAAGCGCGAACCGGGTTGCTGGAGAAAGGCCAATTCCTCGGGGCTGGAGTGGCGGCCCAGCAGAGCATTGCGCTGGGGAAAGCGCCCGAAGCGGGCGATCACGTCGCGGTGGCGGCGGGCGTAGTCGGCGGTGCGGGCATCGGTGAAGCGTGAGAACAGGGGCAGGCCGGCCTCCTGCACGGCCAGGTCTTCAGCGTGCATCCACGGCATCAGCCAGAACTGGCGGCGGTGCTGGTGCGGTTCAGCCGCCACCCAGCCGCGCTCCACGCCTGCCCGGCTCAAAGCCAGGGCCTGCCGGTCGCCGGCGAAGGCGCGAGCCTGATCCCGCCAGATCTGCCGTGGCACCTGATCCAGCAGCAGCACCAGGGCCAGGGCACCGGCCGGGTGCTGCCCCCACGCCGCCAGGGATCCGCTCAAGGCTTGTTCGGCCAGATCCCCGAAGCGCTCGCGCACCGCCTCATCGAAGGCCGGGTCCTTGCCGAACCACTGCCGCGGCGGGGTCTCCTCGAACCAGAACTGCAGCAGCGCTGATGCGTCCAGGCTGCGGAACCCTTCGATCACCGCGGGTTGATCTGGCGGTGCAGCCTGCGGAACGCCTCACGCCGGGGCGCGGCACCTTCCGGCCCCGCGTACTGGCCCCAGAGCCCCTCCCAGTAGAAGTAGATGACCCCATGACCGCGCTCGTTGGAGAGCCTCACCTTCGAGCTGAGGTCGCTCATGGAGGTGGTGCGCTTTCCGAAGCCGGCCAGGATGCCGATCTCAGCCGGCATGCCCCAGTCGCGCGCCTTGCGCAGGGCCGGCTGGTCGAGATCGCGCTCGAATCCCTTGACCGAATAGGCGTAGTTCTGCACGACCAGGTGGTCGATCAGCTCGCCGAAGGCCCAGAGCTCCCAGTCCTGCAGCCAGGTGTTGTACGCGAAGCGGAAGGGCCCAGGGGAGAGGGAGATCGTGCTGGGCAGCCCCTCCTCTTTCAGGCGGGCCTTGAGCTGCCGCAGCAGACCGGTGAGCTTCTTGCGCCGCCACACCATCCAGGTGCGGTTGGTGTGGTCCGCCGGCGGCGCCACTCCCATCTCCTGCTCGTAGAGCGCCCGTGTCCAGTCGTCGTAGCCCAGATCCACCGGCCAGGCGAAGTGATCATCCAGCTGGATGCCGTTGAGCGGGCAGCGCTGCAGCACCTCCACCACCAGACCGATGAAGCGCTCCCGCACGCCCGGGTGGGCCGGGTTGAGCCACACCCGCAGATCCTTCAGGGGTGAGCGCTTCAGATCGGCCCCGTGCATGGCGTAGTGGCTGCTGCCGTCGCGCCGCTTCAGCACCCAGTCGGGATTGGCCTGCACCACGGCCGCGTCGGCGGGCTCCATGAGCCCGTATTCGAACCAGGGGATCACCTTCATGCCGCGGCGACGGCCGATCCGGCTCATGGTGCAGATCGGATCGAGGTCCACACCGGCTTTGGCCAGGGGCGGCTCGATCGGGGCGTAGCGGCTTCGGTGGAAGGTGGTGCCGCGGCTCCACACGTTCGGGTAGAGGGTGTTGAAGCCGGCATCCGCCAACTCGTTCACCGCCCGTTCCATCACGGCCCGGTCGTAGTAGAGGGGGCTGGGGCTGTTGGTGAGCCATACGCCCACCCGGACCGGCGGCCGGCCGCCTGCGGGAAGGGCCTGCGCCCCCCCGGCTGGAAGGGTTGCGCCGGCGGCCACGGCCAGCGCAGCCAGCAAGCGGAGGCCTCTGGCCCTGAGGCCGCGGCGGGTGGAGCGGGCTGCCATCACCTCAGCGGAACATCGAGCTCACAGAGCTCTCCTCGTGAATGCGCCAGATGGCTTCGCCGAGCATCTTGGCCACCGAGAGCACCTTGAGCTGGGGAAAGCGGCGCTCCTCCGGCAGCGGCACGCTGTTGGTGACCAGCACCTGCTCGAACAGGCCCGGTTCCGACAGCCGCTCCATCGCCGGCGGCGAGAACACGGCGTGACTGGCGCAGGCGATCACCCGGGCCGCGCCCTCCTGACGCAGCAGCCTGGCGCCCTGGCAGATGGTGCCGCCGGTGTCGATCATGTCGTCGATCAGCACGGCGGTGCGGCCGGCCACCTCGCCGATGACCGTGAGGCTCTCGGCCACGTTGTGGCCCGAGCGCCGCTTGTCGATGATCGCCAGCGGTGCGCCGTTCATCTGCTTGGCGAAGGCCCGGGCCCGCGCCACGCCGCCCACATCCGGCGACACCACCACCAGGTCGCCGAGATCGCGGGAGCAGAGGTCATCCACCAGCACCGGCGAGCCGTAGATGTGATCGCAGGGGATGTCGAAATAGCCCTGGATCTGGGCCGAATGCAGGTCCATCGCCAGCACCCGGTCCACACCGGAGTTCACCAGCAGATTGGCCGTGAGCTTGGCGGTGATCGATTCGCGGCCCGCGGTCTTGCGGTCGGCCCGGGCATAGCCGTAGTACGGCACCACGGCGGTGATCTGGCGCGCCGAGGCCCTGCGGCAGGCGTCCACCATGATCAGCAGCTCCATCAGGTTGTCGTTGACCGGAGCGCAGGTGGGCTGGATCAGGAAGACATCGCAGCCGCGGATCGATTCCTGGATCTGCACATAGAGCTCGCCGTCCGCGAAGCGTTTGCAGACCCTCGGGCCATCGGGAACCCCCAGGTAGGCCGCGATCTCGCGTGACAGGGCCGGGTTGGCGGTGCCGCTGAACAGGCGCAGTCGCCTGGCTTCGGCGTGATGCTGCTCGTGCCCCGCCCGCTCAGAGGTGAGAAAACTGCTCACGGCCGGGGTGTCGCGCGTGCTGGACTTCGATGGTACGAGTCGCCCGCCTGAGCCTCCATGTCTGCTGACGGTGCCGCCCTGCGCCAGGTGCTGAGACCCGGGGATCTGGCACTGGTGAACGCCTGTGGTGGCGGCGCCACCGACCCCGTCGCCGGCGGGCCCCAACCTGCCGCCCTGGCAGCAGCTCTGGGGTTGCCGGCCATCGCGATCGAACGGGGCCGGGACCCGGTGCTGTGCCTGCGGGAACGGCGCGAGGCCCCCGAGGCGGCCCTGCTCTGCATCGAGGAGGACCCGGGCCGCTGGCTCGGGGCGGCCGAAGGCAGCTGGAGCCAGGCCCTGGGCGATTTCCAGCAGGCGACCGTGCTGCTGGTCGCCCCCGATGCGAGCGGCAGGATCGGTGGTGCCGCCGCCGCCAGCGCCGCTCTGCTCAGGGCCGCGGGAGTGCCGCTGATCGGTCTGGTGCAGAGCGCCGGACTCTGGGACGGCGCCTCCCGCCGGCAGGACGGGCTGCCCTGGGCGGGCCAGCTCGGTGGCGGCTCCGATGGGCTCGAGGAGCTGGCCCTGGCGCTGCGGCTGCGCTGGCAGCGCCTGCTCTCCCTCTGACGGCCGTTCCTCAGGGCCGCTTCCACAGGTCGGATCCCGGTTCACCGGCCAGTTCCCGCATGCTCACCGCCTCGCGCCGGGGCCGAAGCGGCAGGGTGGAGAACTGAACGCGCCCGCCGGAGGCCAGCGCGGCCGCCAGCAGGCTGAGGCTCTCGTTCTCGCTCAGGTTGGTGTTCACGCTCGGTTGCAGGGAGGCCACCAGGGCTGGCAGCCTGGTCGCGATGCCGGCCTGGCTCAGTTCCTCCATCAGGGCCGCCATCAGGCGCTCCTGCCGCAGGCGCCGGTCGCGTTCCTGGCCGGGGGCCTCCAGGTAACGGGCCAGATGCTCGGCCTGGCTGCCGTTGAGCCGCTGCCGTCCAGCCTGCAGATCGATCGAGAGGCCCTGGGTTTCGTCCTCGTAGGCGTAGGTCTGATCGAGCCGCAGCTCCACCCCGCCCACGGCGTCCACCAGACGCCTGAGGCTGCGGCGCGGCATCACCACGTAGCGGCTGGGCTGATCGCGGTCGAGCCCCACCAGCTCACCGGCCACGCCGGCGGCGAGGGCCGGCCCCCCCTCCCGGTAGAGGCGCCCCAGCGGCAGGATCTCGTCCTTGCCGGGGATCTGCACGGCCAGCTCCCGCGGCAGGTTCATCACCTGAAGCGGGCCGTCGGGATTGAACCGCAGCAGCAGCACCACATCGCTGTTGGCCGGGCCCTCCGGCGCGGCACCGTTGCTCACCCCATCGAGGCTGTCGGCATCGCTGCCGATCAGCAGCACGGTCAGCGGTTCGCGGGGGATCCGGCTGCGGTCGTCCCCGGCGCTGCCGGCTGTGGGAACCGGTCCCCCGCCGCCGGAGCGCATCGGCCAGAGCCGGCCCAGGGCCGCGGAGGCCAGCCAGAGCCCCAGGGCCACCGCCAGAAGCCGCAGGGCCGACCGGCCGATGCCGGATCGGCGGCGTCGGGCCGAGGAGCGAGCGGAGCCCGTCTCGCGGGCGCTGGTCATGCCCCTGCCTCGAACAGGCAGACAGTGTCGCCCATGCCCCCTCCGGCGGGCACGCAACAGACCACCGGCGGCATCCGGCGGCCAGACCTAGCTTGAGCCCTGTTCCGGATTCCCGCTGGATGGCGCGCGCCTCCTCGAGTTCCGCCGGCCAGGTCCTGGCACCCCATGAGCGGGCCAGACCCATGCCCGCCGGTGCCACCCGCCCCGCCCGCGACATCTGCAGCGACTGCGGCCTCTGCGACAGCCGCTGGGTGGCCTATGTGCGACGGGCCTGCGCCTTCCTCCATCAGGGCTTCGAGGCCATGGAGCAGGCCGCCCACGGCCGTTCCCGAGATCTCGAGAACGAGGATGAGCTCTATTTCGGTGTGTCCCGCACGATGGCCACCGCCCGGCTGCGCCAGCCGCTGGAGGGAGCCCAGTGGACCGGCATCGTCAGCCGCATCGGTGTGCGCGCCCTCGAGAGCGGCCTGGTGGATGCGGTGCTCTGCGTGCAGCAGAGTCCCGATGACCGCTTCACCCCGGTGCCGATCCTGGCCCGCACGCCGGAGCAGGTGCTGGCCGCCCGGGTGAACAAGCCCACCCTCTCGCCCAACCTCAAGGTGCTGGAGCAGCTGCCGGGCAGCGGCATCCGGCGCCTGCTGGCCATCGGTGTGGGCTGTCAGGTTCAGGCCCTGCGGGCCGTACAGAACACCCTGCCCCTGGACCAGCTCTATGTGCTCGGTCTGCCCTGCGTCGACAACGTCAGCCGCGCCGGTCTCCAGACCTTCCTCGAGAGCAGCAGCCGCTCGCCCGACACGGTGGTGCACTACGAGTTCATGCAGGACTTCCGCATCCACTTCCGCCACAGCGACGGCTCCACGGAGACGGTTCCGTTCTTCGGGCTCGACACCCCCCGGCTGAAGGACGTCTTCGCTCCCAGCTGCCTCAGCTGTTTCGACTACACCAACGCCGGCGCCGATCTGGTGGTGGGCTACATGGGCGCCGAATTCGGCCGTCAGTGGCTGGTGGTGCGCAACGGGCTGGGGGAGCAGCTGCTCGATCTGGTGCGACCCGAGCTCGACATGGCTCCGGTCACCAGCCGCGGTGACCGCCGCGCCGCCGTGCAGCAGGGCATCGATGCCTACGACAAGGCCGTGAAGCTGCCCCGCTGGCTGGCCGAGCTGGTGGGTGCGGTGGTGCAGCGCATCGGCCCGAAGGGCCTGGAATACGCCCGCTTCTCGATCGATTCCCACTTCACCCGCAACGCCCTCTGGGTGCGGCGCCACCATCCTGAGATCGCCGAACGCCACATTCCGGCCTTCGCCCAGCGGATCGTGTCCCGCTACCGCCTGCCCTCCACCTGATGGCCGCCCCGACAACTGCGCCGCGTCGCTGCGGGGTGATCCTCCATCCCACCGCGCTGCCGGGCCCCGGCGGCTGCGGCAGCTTCGGCGCCGAGGCCCATCGCTGGCTGGAGCGGCTCTCCCGCCACGGCATCGGCACCTGGCAGGTGCTGCCGCTGGCGCCGCCGGACGGCACCGGCTCGCCCTACAGCTCCCCCAGCAGCTTCGCGCTCAACCCCTGGTTCCTCGATGTGCCGGAGCTGGTGGCGCGGGGCCTGCTGGATTCGGATGCGGCGGCGGCCCTGCCGGACCCCGGCGGTGACCGGCTCGATCCAGCGGCGATGCAGCGGCGGGCCGAAGCCCTGGCGGCCGCCCTGCTTCGGGACTGGCCCCGGCAGGAGAGCCGTGATGGCCCCGCCTTCCGGCGCTGGTGCCGCCGTCATCGCTTCTGGCTCCAGGACCACTGCCGCTTCACGGTGCTGCGGCGTCGCTTCGCCGGTGCGCCGTGGTGGGAGTGGCCGGCCGATCTGGTCCGCCGTCAGCGGCCGGCCCTGGCCGAACTCGACCGCAGCGAGCACGACGCCCTTCTGGCCGAGGCGCTGGTGCAGTGGTGCCTCGATGGCCAGTGGCGCGCTGTGCGGCAGGCGGCGCAGCGACTGGGAGTGGCCATCCTCGGTGATCTGCCCTTCTACGTGGCCCACGACAGCGCCGATGTCTGGAGCGGCCGGGCCCTGTTCACCGTCCGCGACGACGGCGGTCTGGACCGGCAGAGCGGTGTGCCGCCCGACTACTTCTCCGCGACCGGCCAGCTCTGGGGCACGCCCGTGTACCGCTGGTGGGTCCACCGCCTCAGCGGCTTCCGCTGGTGGCGCCGCCGCTTTCTGCGGCAGCTGGAGCTCGTGGATCAGCTGCGCATCGATCACTTCCGTGCCCTGGCGGCCTACTGGGCCGTGCCCGGCGCCGATGCCACCGCCATGGATGGCCGCTGGGTTCCCTCGCCCGGTGGGCCCCTGCTCAATGCCCTGCGGGGCTGGCATTTCGGCGGCGGCCAGCCGCTGCCGCTGGTCGCGGAGGACCTCGGCGTGATCACCCCCGATGTGGAAGCCCTGCGGGATCGCTTCGCCCTGCCGGGGATGAAGGTGCTGCAGTTCGCCTTCGACGGCAATCCGGAGAATCCCTATCTGCCGGCCAACATCCACGGCGACCAGTGGGTCGTGTACACAGGCACCCACGACAACCCCACCTGCATCGGCTGGTGGGCCGGCCTGGATGAGCGCTGCCGGCGCCAGGTGGGTGAGGTGATCGGTGCACCGGTGCAGGCCCCCGGCTGGCAGCTGCTGGAGCTGGGGCTGCGCAGTTCCGCCCGGCTGGTGATCGTGCCCGTGCAGGATCTGCTGCATCTGGACGACCGGGCCCGCTTCAACACGCCCGGCACCTGCGAGGGCAACTGGAGCTGGCGCCTGGCGAGCAGCGAGGAGGCCCTCGAGGGGGCGATCAGGGGGCTGGGGGAGCGGGCTCGTCTGGCGGATCGTCTGCCGCCGCCGGTTCCGCTGCAGCCTTGAGCCGGTAGCGGCCGCTTTCCCCCGCAATCGGCTCGAGCGGCCGGCCGTTCCAGAGCACCCGGGGCTCCCCATCGGGCACCGGCCGGATGCTCAGCTCGGGGGCCGTCGCCCCCATCGGTCCGCCGCCCACCGAGATGGTGATCTGGCCCGGAGTCGTCAGCTCGAGCGAGAGCTCTCCCTGCAGGGGCGCCGGCGGCTGCACGGCCCGTCGGAAGCGCTCCAGCGGACCCTGCTGCTCCAGGGCCGAGAGCGGTCGCACCGGCGTCAGCGCCTCCGGCAGATCGGCCCGGGTCGCATCCGGCTGAACGCCATCCACCGGCAGGGGCAGCAGGGGCATGGGGGTGAGGGCCAGGGCGTCGGCCTGGCGGCGCAGCAGCAGGTTGAGCCCGTAGATCAGGGCCAGCGTCAGCAGGCCGTAGAGCACCGTCCCCTGCCAGGTGGTGTAGACGTCGATGGAGCCGGGCGTGAAGCGCCGCAGCCGGTCGCGCTGGCCCGTCGGGCTGGGGCCGCTGGGGCGCTCCGGCAGGGCCGCGGCGAGGCTGCCGGCCGGCAGGTCCAGCTCCCGCTCGATCAGCACCAGCATCGAGCGCAGGTAGGCCGCCTCGGGCAACCGGTCGGGCCAGCCCCGCTCCAGGGCCTCCAGCACCGGGGTGGTGATGCGGGTGCGGTGGGCCAGCTCCCGCAGGCTGAGGCCCAGCTCCTCACGCCGCTGGCGCAGCTGCGAACCCGCCTGCCGCAATCGGTCCTGCGGGTCGTTGCCGGGCGGAGCCTCCGGGCCGCCGCTGCCTGGCCTGGCCCGGCGCCACCAGCGCAGTCCACGCAGCCGGTGACCGAGGGACGACACGCGGGCACTGGGCATGGCGGGGCAGAGCGGATCAGATCTCGCCGCGGCCCTCGGGTCCGGCGAACAGCAGTGGCCATTCTCCCGGGCGGAGCGGGCGGCAGCGGCCTTCGGGCAGATCCCCCAGCTGCAGCCTGCCGATCCCCGTGCGCAGCAGGTCCAGCACCGGATGGCCGAGCAGATCGGCCGTGCGGCGGATCTGGCGGTTGCGTCCCTCGCCCATCCGCAGCTCCAGCAGGGTGGCGCTGCGGCGCTGCTCCAGCCGCTCCAGGTCCAACGGCAGCGTGCGGCGCCCGTCGAGAACCACCCCATCGCGCCAGCGCTTCAGGCAGGCGGCATCGGGGTGGCCTTCCACCCAGACGCGGTAGGTCTTGCGGTGGCCATGGCGCGGGTGGGTCAGCCGCAGGGTGAGATCGCCGTCGTTGCTGAGCAGCAGCAGCCCCCGGCTGTCGGCGTCGAGCCGCCCCACCGGATGCAGCCCCCGCCCCCGGCGCCAGGCGGGCGGCAGCAGGTCCATCACCGTGGGCCGGCCCCCCGGATCGCGGCAGCTGCTGATCACGGCGGTGGGTTTGTGCAGCATCAGGGTCAGCGGAGCGGCCGCCTCCACCAGCGGGCGACCATCCACCGTGATCCGGTCGCTGGCGGGGTCCGCCCGATCCCCCAGGCCGGCGGTGGTCCCGTTCACGCTCACCCGGCCCTGCCGCAGCCATTCCTCGGCCTGGCGCCTGGAGGCGAGACCGGCTCGGGCGATCAGCTTCTGCAGGCGCTGCGGTTCCACGGCTGGTTTCTCACAGCCCCCTGGGCAGCAGTAGTTCCAGCACCGCACCGCCCTCCGGGTGGTTGCGGGCCTGGACCCGTCCGCCGTGGGTCACGGCGATCTGCTTCACGATCGCCAGCCCCAGGCCGCTGCCGCCGCGCGCCCGGCTGGTGCCGCTGCGGGTGCGGGAGGGGTCACCCCGGTAGAAGCGCTCGAACATGTGAGCGATGTCGTGGTCGCTGAGGCCGGGGCCGCGATCGCGCACGGCGATCCGTCGCCACTGGCCGGAGCTGGCTGCCGTCACATCGATGCTGCCGCCCTCGGGTGAGTAGCGGATGGCGTTGTCCAGCAGATTCAGCAGGGCCCGGTGCAGGCGCGGGCGATCACCGGAGAGGCTCACGCCGTCGGGGTCCTTCAGGCAGAGGCTCACCGCTCGCGCCTCCGCCAGCGGTCCCACGCTGCTCCAGGCCTCCTCCACCAGAGCGCCGAGGCTGACGCTGGCGTAGCGCTCCGAGTCCAGAGGCAGGCTGTTCTCCAGGCGCGAGAGCTCCAGCAGGTCCTCCACCAGCAGGCGCAACCGGTTCAGCTCCCGCTGCAGGCGTCCCACCAGCCGGGCATCCTGCGGCCGCACCGCCATCTCCAGCTGATCGCCCACCAGCACCAGGGCGGTGAGGGGCGTCTTGAGCTCATGCGCCACGTCGCTCACCCAGCGGTCCTGCTGCTGCATCTGCGCCTCGATCGAGAGCCGGCTCTGCACCAGCACCACGCACCAGCCCTGGCCTCCGGGCACGGCCATCCCCTCCAGGGGATCCTCCGCCAGGGCCCATTCGCTCCGCTGCGGCTGCTGCCGGCGCAGAGCCGTGCCCACCAGCTCCAGCAGCAGGGACTCCGGCAGCACCTCCGCCAGCGGCCGGCCGCGCACCCGCAGGCTGCCGCTGAGTCGCAGCAGCTTCTCGGCCCTGGGATTGATGTAGCGGATGCATTGCTGTGGATCGAGGATCAACCAGCCCTGGGGTGAGGTGTCGATCCAGGCCAGCAGCTGGTCGCGTTGCAGTTCCGGATGACCCCGCCGCTTCAGGCGTCGCCTCAGGGCCGGCAGCAGCGCCGTGAGGCCGGCCCCCAGCACCAGGCCCAGCAGCAGTGGGGTCACGCCGTTCATGGACACCGTCGCCGCGGCTGGCCACCGGCCTCAGCCGAAGCGGTAGCCGAAGCCCCGCACGGTGCGGATGTGGCGCGGGTTGGAGGGATCGTCCTCCACCTTCTCCCTGAGCCAGCGCATGTGCACGTCCACCGTCTTGGTGTCACCGATGAAGTCCAGGCCCCAGACCCGCTCCAGCAGCTGGTCGCGGCTCCAGACCCGACGGGGGTGGCGCATGAACAGCTCCAGGATCCGGTACTCCTTCGGGGAGAGCTTGAGATCCCGCCCGTCCCGACTCACCCGGCACTCCTCCACGTAGAGGCAGAGGCTCTCGTGCCGCAGCACCGGCGGCGGCTGGCCCGGGTCCGGCTGCCGCTGGGAGCGCCGCAGCAGCGCCCGGCAGCGGGCCACCAGCTCCCGCAGCCCGAAGGGCTTGACCAGGTAATCGTCGGCCCCCACCTCCAGGCCAAGCACCCGGTCGGTTTCGCTGTCGCGGGCGCTCACCACCAGGATCGGCGTGGTGTTGTTGGCCCGGCGCAGGCGACGGCAGAGATCGAGCCCGCCCAGCCCGGGCAGCATCAGATCCAGCACCACCAGGTCCACCGCGCCTGAGTCCTGACGCCCCTCCAGCTGCCGCAGGGCGGTGATGCCGTCGGGGCAGCCGCTCACCTCGAACCCATCGAGGCTCAGGGCCTCGCAGATGGTCTCGCGAATCGAGTCGTCGTCCTCGACCACCAGCAGCCGGGCGGTGGAGACGGGCGAAGGGGCGACCAGCGTCACGCGTCCAGCCAGGAACATGCGGTCACATTCTGCCCGCCGGATCGGGGGCCTCCTGCCTGGATCTCGATTGCTCCGCCCGGGAGACCAGTGGTACGTTACGAAACGAAAGCGTTTCCTAAACCCCTTCGGCAGCGCCCCCGTCACAGGGCATCCCCTTCGCGCTCCAGGCCATTCAGCGCCGCGTTGCCGTTTCGTTTTCCCCCTTCCTCGACCGACCTCATGAGCAGCCGCGTCAGTCTTTCCGCCACCCCTGCAGCGAACGAACGGAAGAGCGTGCGGAGCGTGGGTTCCGCGGCCCGCAGCGCGCAGCCTCTGGATGGTGATCTGGTGCGGAGCTACCTGCGGGACATCGGCCGCGTGCCGCTGCTGACCCACGAGCAGGAGATCACGCTGGGCCGTCAGGTGCAGGAGCTGATGGCGCTGGAGGAGATGGAGCAGGAGCTGGAGATGCGCAGCGGCGAGAAGCCGACGCGGGAGCGCCTGGCCCGTGAGGCGGGACTGTCGGTGCCGATGCTGCGGCGGCGGCTGCATGCGGGCCGCCGCGCCAAGGAGCGGATGGTGTCGGCGAACCTGCGCCTGGTGGTGAGCGTGGCGAAGAAGTACACCAAGCGGAACATGGAGCTTCTGGACCTGATCCAGGAGGGAACGATCGGCCTGGTGCGTGGCGTGGAGAAGTTCGACCCGACGCGTGGCTACAAGTTCAGCACCTATGCGTACTGGTGGATCCGCCAGGGGATCACGCGGGCGATTGCGGAGAAGAGCCGCACGATCCGGCTGCCGATCCACATCACCGAGACGCTGAACAAGCTGAAGCGCGGCCAGCGTGAGCTGAGCCAGGAGCTGGGCCGGACGCCGACGGTGACGGAACTGGCGGCGTCGGTGGAGCTGCCGGAGGAGGAGGTGAAGGAGCTGATGTGCCGTGCGCGTCAGCCGGTGAGCCTGGAGATGAAGGTGGGCGACGGGGATGACACGGAGCTGCTGGAGCTGCTGAGCGGCGATGGGGAACTGCTGAGCGAGCAGGTGGATGGTGAGTGCCTGAAGGGGGACCTGCGTGCGCTGCTGGAGCAGCTGCCGGACCTGCAGGGCCGTGTGCTGAAGATGCGGTACGGGATCGACGTGGAGGAGCCGATGAGCCTCACCGGCATCGCCAAGAGCCTGCGCATGAGCCGCGACCGCACCCGCAAGCTCGAGCGTCAGGGCCTGGCCCATCTGCGCTCGCTGCCGATCGAGCTCGACGCCTACCTGGCGGCCTGACCTCCCGCCTGAGCCGGTTGCACGGGCGACCGGCTCAGAAGAACTGGTCGAAGTTGTCGAAGTCCACCGCCTGGAAGGTGCCGCTCTCCACCTGCACCATCAGCCGCTGCAGCTGAACCCAGAGGGCTCCACCGGTGAGCAGGGAGAGCAGGGAGGAGACGCTCCAGGCCGCCCCGGCAGCGAAGCCGAACACCTGCAGGGCGCCGCCGATGAACAGGCTCACCCCGATCAGGATGCCGGTGTAGCTCATCACGGTTGGCCCGGCCGCCAGGGGCAGCATGCTGTGGCGGTCCTGTTTCCAGCCTTCCAGCCGGTCCTGAATCAGCCGGGCGAAGGTCAGACCGCAGAGCACAGCCATCGCCAGGCCGACGCCGGTGAGGAAATAGGGCGGCGGATCGAACACCGCCATCTCCAGAAGGATGTCCCGGAACTCGTCGTCCTCGAGTGCCGTGTCGCTGATCACGGCGGCCGTTTCGCTCAGCACGGCAAGGGCGGACACCGGAAGCATGGACCTCTGGACAATGGCAGCCGACCCTAGGGCTGCTCTCCGCCGGTCGTCAGCCGGAGCCCCGGTGCGGACGGGCCCGGCTCAGGCCGCGGCCGAGAGGGGGTTGAGCCGCTGCAGCATGTCTTCGGCCATCTGACGCGGGGAGAAGCGCTGCCGCAGCAGCCGCAGCAGAGCCCGCAGGTCCTCGGTGTGTAGATGCCGGTCCTCACGGATCAGGCTCAGCAGCAGTCGCTGGCGCAAGCCGCGGCCGGAGGGGCCGAGCAGGAGGCGCAGCCCGGCGCCGGCCACCGGGAGCAGGTCGGGGCCGGCGTCATCGTCGGAGACCACGGCGAGCAGGTTCTCCAGACGCTCGACCCGCAGCCGGCCGCTGGGATCGAAGAGCACCTCCATCAGCTTCTCCCTCAGTTCGGCGGTGTCGCCCGCCAGCAGTCGCCGCGCCACATACGGATAGGCCACGGCGATGATCCGGAAGCTCGGATCGAGCCGCAGCGCCAGGCCCTCCTGGCTGACCACGGCCCGGATGATCAGCGCGAAGCGGGCCGGCACCCGGAATGGGTACTCGTACATCAGCTCCGAGAAGCGGTCGGTGATGGCCTTGAAGTTGAACGAGCCCACCTCATCGCCGAGGCGGCCGCCCAGCACGTCCTCCAGCGCCGGCATGATCGGCTCGAGGTCCGTGCGGGGGTTGAGGAAGCCCAGGGTCACGAAATCCTGAGCCAGGGCGCGCCAGTCGCGGTTGATCAGGTGCACCACTGCGCCGGTCAGGGTGAGTCGGTCCGCTTCGCTGATCGAATCCATCATCCCGAAGTCCACGTAGGCCACATGGCCCATGGCACCGGTGCGTCCGGGCAGGGCAAAGAGATTGCCCGGGTGGGGGTCGGCATGGAAATAGCCGAACTCCAGCAGCTGCTGCAGGCCGGAGACCACGCCGGTGCGGATCAGGGCGGCGGGGTCGAGCCGCTGGGCCTCCAACTCCTGACGATCCCGGAGCTTGGTGCCGTTGATCCAGGTGGTGGTGAGCACCCGCCGGCTCGACAGGGACCGTTCCACGCCCGGCACCGTCACGGTGGGGTCGTCGGCGAAGAGCGCGGCGAAGCGCTCGGCGTTGGCCGCCTCGAGCCGATAGTCGACCTCCTCGAACAGGCTGCGGCCGAACTCGTCGATGATGTCGCCCAGCCCGAAGCCCAGATTCAGGGGCAGGAACGGGGCCGAGATCACCCCCAGCAACCGGATGATCACCAGGTCGCGGCGGAGCTGGTCAAGCAGCTGGGGCCGCTGCACCTTCACCGCCACCCACTGCAGGTTGGGCAGCTGGGCCCGGTACACCTGGCCCAGACTCGCGGCCGCCACGGGGTGGTCCGGGAACTCGCGGAACAGGGCCGACACCGGAGCTCCCAGCTCCTCCTCGATCGTCCGCAGGGCGATGGCGTGGGGGAAGGCGGGCAGGTTGTCCTGAAGATTGGTCAGCTCATCGAGCCAGTCGCGCCGCACCAGATCGGGCCTGGTGGAGAGGGCCTGGCCCACCTTGATGAAGCAGGGCCCCAGTCCGGTGAGCGTGTTGAGGATGCGCCGGCCGAGCCGGCTGTGGACCTCCGGATCCGAGCTGGAGGCCTGGCTGATCAGCACCAGAGCCAGGGAGCTCAGCGTGCCCAGGATGGTGAGCAACCGGGCCACGAAGCGCCAGGGCCGGCGCAGCAGCCAGCGCAGATCGCGCTTCGGGTCGTAGAGCAGCCGGTCGCTGTCGGGTACGCGGGCGGAGTCCAACGGGTCGGGCGGTGCGGCTTGGACGCAGGGTGACGATCACTTCAACTTAGGAAGAACGGGAAGCTCACCAGCGCCCGCCATGGAGTTGCCGCGTCTGCTGCAGGGCCCCTGGCCGGGATCGCCGCTCCGCAGCGTCCATTCGGGCTGGGGACGGCTGGCCCTGCATCTGCCGGCCCACGGGCTCGGCCGCGGCCTGGCCCCCGCCACCCGGCGTCTGCTGCAGGGGCCGCCCGGGTCCTGGGACTGGCCCGAGCTGCCGGCCTTCGGCGGTCCCCTGATCGAGGAGGGTGCCGTGGCGGAGGTCCAGTGCCGCCTCGCCGCGCAGATGGGCGCTGAACGGTGCTGGCTCGGGGTCAATGGAGCCAGCGGACTGCTCCAGGCCGCGCTGCTGGCGATGACCCGGCCCGGGGACCGGGTGCTGCTGCCGCGGAACCTGCATCGCAGCCTGCTGCACGCCTGCCTGCTGGGGGGGCTGCGGCCGGTGCTGATGCGCCTGCCCTTCGACCGGGCCAGCGGCCTCTGGATGCCGCCCACGCTCCGGGATCTGGAGCCGGTGCTGGCCGCCGCCAGCCCCCTCGCCGCCGCGGTGCTGGTGCACCCCACCTACCAGGGCCTGGCGGCGGATCTGCGACCTCTGGTCGCGGCGCTGCAGGCCCGCGGCCTGCCGGTGCTGGTGGATGAGGCCCATGGAGCGCATTTCGCCGCAGCTCCGCGGCGGCTGCCGGAGAGCGCTCTGGCCTGCGGCGCCGATCTGGTGGTGCATTCGCTCCACAAGTCGGCCGGGGGGCTGGGCCAGACCGCGGTGCTCTGGCAGCAGGGGCCACGGGTGCAGCCGGCCACCGTGGAGCGCTCGCTGCTGTGGCTGCAGACCTCCAGCCCCAGTGCCCTGCTCCTGGCCTCGGGCGCAGCGGCGATCGAGCGGTTGCAGCAGCCCGCCGGTCGTGCAGCCCTGCAGCGCTCGCTGGAGCGGGCGGAGCGTGCCCGCGCGCAGCTGCAGCAGCGGGGCTGGCCGCTGCTGGCCAACGCCGATCCCCTGAGGCTGGTGCTGATCACGGCCCGACTGGGCTGCAGCGGGCTGGCGGCCGACGGCTGGCTGATGGAGCGCGGTGTGGTGGGCGAGCTGCCCGAGCCGGGCTGTCTCACCTTCTGTCTGGGGTTGACCCCACCCCGTGTCCTGGGGCGCCGGCTGCACCGGGCCTGGAGCGCGATGGCCGCCGCCATCGGCAGCTCCGCTCCCCTGCCCCCCTTCGAGCCGCCGCCGCTGCCGCTGGTCTGCGAACCCGAGCTGGAGCTCGGCCAAGCTGCGCGGGCGGCATCGGAGCCCGTGGCGCTGGAGGCCAGTGCCGGTCGCTGGGCTGCCGCGATGATCTGCCCCTATCCCCCCGGCATCCCCCTGCTCTGCCCCGGGGAACGGATCGACCCGGCCCGCCGCGACTGGCTGCTGGAGCAGCGCCGGCTGTGGCCGGGCCAGATCGCTGATACGGTTCAGGTTGTCAGACCCTGAGGTGCGCCGGTTGACGCAGCCGGTGCCCGTCGAGCAAACCTCCCCCAGCAGCCGCGCCGCGGTCTCCGGCAAGCGATTGAGCAGCGGCCTGGCCGCCGGCGCCTTCGGGCTGGTGGTGGTCACCCTGGGCGGTTGGTGGCTCACCGTGGCCCTGGGCGTGATCGTGCATCTGGGGCTGCTCGAGTTCTTCCGGCTGGCCCAGTTCAAGGGCATCCGTCCGGCCACCAAGACCACCCTGGTGGTCTGCCAGCTGCTGCTGTTCACCACCCAGTGGGGCAGCGGCGGCGGTCTGGCCGGTGACCTGGCCTCGGCGGTGGTGCCGCTGGCCGGAGCGGTGATCTGCGGCTGGCTGCTGCTGCAGCCGGTCACCGGCTCGATCGCCGACATCGCCGCTTCGATCTTCGGGCTGTTCTATCTGGGCTTTCTGCCCAGCCACTGGCTGCGGCTGAGGAACCTCACGGACTGGTCGCTCACGCCGGGTCTCGGCCATGACGGTCTGCTGACGCCGGGCATGGCGCTGATGCTGCTGGCCTGCCTGCAGATCGTCGCCGCCGACATCGGCTCCTACGGCATCGGGCGTCGCTTCGGGCGGCGCCCCCTCTCCCCCATCTCCCCGGGCAAGACCGTGGAGGGCGCGCTCGGGGCCTGGTCTGTGCCGTGCTGCTGGGCGTGATCGGCGGTCACCTGCTCGGCTGGGCCTGGGGCGCGGCCATGGGAGGGTGCCTCGGCGCCCTGGTGGCGCTCTTCGCCCTGGTGGGGGATCTGACCGAATCGATGATGAAGCGGGATGCCGGGGTGAAGGATTCCGGCGACGCCATTCCCGGCCACGGCGGCATTCTCGACCGGATCGACAGCTACCTGTTCACACCCGCGGTCGTGTACTACTTCGTGATCCTGGTGGTGCCCCTGAGCGAGAGGGCCGGCGGGGCCTGAGTGTCGCGCCCGGGATCACGGCGTGACCCGGGCTTCACCCTGCAGCAGCAGCTGCCCGTTCTCGATACGGGCTCCGCGGATGGTCAATCCCGGGTCGGCAGGGAAACGGGCCACGGCCGGCCCGCCCTCCTCCGTCAACACGAGTCGGCCGGCCTCGGCGGAGGGCCGCACCCGGATCCGGGGCGCGGCGCCATCGCCTGCAGCCTCCCCACGCCCCGTGAGCACCATCGCGTCCCCATCGGCCTCGAGGCCCTCCAGGCCCGGCCGCTGCAGCAGCGCCTGCCCCAGCCACTCCTGCAGCCACTGCCAGGACGGCTGCTGCAGGCTGGCCGTGAGCGCCGCCACCGGCAGAGCCACCTCCCCCTGGATGCGGAAGGGATCCCGCAGCTGCAGCGGCGAGGTGCCACTGCGCTGAATCCGCGCCTGGATGGCGTCGCCGTGCAGCTGAACCCGGCCCAGGTGGAGACCCTTGAAGATCACATCCCGGGCTGTCAGGTCCACACCGTCCAGCCGGCCGCGCAGCAGGGAGAGGGCCGAGCCATGCAGCTGCAGGTCGAGCGCTCCGCTCCGGTCGCACTGGGCCCGCACCCAGAGACGCAGCGCCCGGGCGATCAGGCTGATCCAGGGCCCGTCGCCACCGCCATCGGGGCCCGACCGGCCGGTGTCTGCGCTCATGTGGGGTCGCCGGTCGTCAGCCAGCGTTCGGCCACCAGCTGGGGGCGGTCGAGATGGGGAAGGTGCCCGCAGCGGTCCACCAGTTCGATTCTCGAGCCGAGCAGGGCCCGTGCGGCGCGCAGCTGCGGTGGCCGCAGGATGCGGTCGTTGAGGCCCCAGAGCACCTGCAGCGGCTGCCCGGGGAGGGGGTCGCCGCAGCCGGCGAAGCCACCGCTGCGGGCGAAGCGCGCCAGGGAGGCCCCCCATCCCGGCGCCTGCAGATGGAGAGAGGCCACCTCCTCCTCGGCCGGTCCCACGGCGGCGGCGGGGTCGGCGAAGGCCTGGCGGCACAGGCCCCGCCGCACCCCCGGACGGGACAGAAACCAGACGCCGAGCCGGTCGAGACCGGGAGGCAGGGGCATGGGACGGCCCGTGAGACCCGCCGGTGCCAGCAGCAGCAGACGCTCGATCCGCTCGGGACAGCGCCGGGCCAGCTCCACAGCCACCGAGCCCCCCATGGAGGCGCCGATCAGGCCCAGAGGGGCCGGTCCGATGCGGCTCTCGATCGCCGCGAGCAGGTCCACCAGGTGATCGAGCACCAACGCCGGGTTGGAGGCGGCGTCGGCCCGGCGCGGCGTGAACCCGAAGCCGTGCAGATCGGGAATCAGCAGCTGGTGGCGTTCGCTGAGCAGGGGCGCCAGGCGGCGGAATTCCAGCAGGCTGCTGTCAAATCCATGCAGCAGCAGCACTGGTGGCCCCTGGCCAAGCACCGCCACAGGCCAGCGGTCGCTCCAGTCGGGCAGCTCCCACCACTGCACGGCCGCCGCCAGATCGCGGGCCTGGGGATCGAGCAGGTGCGGGCCCCGCTGGGCGAGCACGCCTGGGTCGGGGGATGGATGCGGTGCTGCAGCGGTCATGGCCGCGCCATCGAGGTGGCACCGTGATCCAGCAGCAGGGTCTCGAGCAGGTCCTCCTCGGAGACGGGGAAGGGCAGGAGATGGAGATCGGAGCCCGGCGCGCAGGCCAGCCGGCAGATGCGCCGCCACTCCTCGGCCGGCACGTCCTGCAGTCCCAGCTGGGCCAGGCTGACGGGCAGCCCCAGGCTCTCGAAGAAGGGCAGCAGCTGCCGCTCGGCCTGGGCCGCCAGGGCGTTGTCGCCGATGCGATGCTCAAGGCGCAGCTGGATGAGCACGCCGTAGGCCACCTTCTCGCCATGCAGCCAGCGGTGGCTGGCGGGCAGGTGGGTGAGGGCGTTGTGAAGGGCATGGGCCGCCACCGTGCGGCAGCGCGCGCCGCCGAGACCTCCGATCACGCCGGCGGTGAGGGTGCTGGCTTCCACGGCCCGCACCCACGCCTCACCACCCGGCGAGCGGATGGCCTCCCGGCCATCGAGCAGCAGCTGGTCGCGCAGCACCCGGGCCTGCTGCACGGCCTGCTGGATCAGACCGTCCTGGCTGCCACCGCTGCTCACGGACGCCTCGTACCACTTGGCCATCGCATCGGCGATGCCGCTGGCGAGCGTGCGGACGGGTGCGGTGGCCAGGAGCTCGTGGTCGCAGACCAGCAGATCGGGGCAGCGATCGAGGCTCACGTCCCCGAGGAACGCTCCCTCGGGGCTGTAGAGGTTGCTCAGGGCCGTCCAGCCGGCGCAGGTGGCGGGACTCAGCGGCACTGTGATGCAGGGGAGGCCCAGGGTCTGGGCCAGCAGCTTGCCCGCGTCGAGCACCTTGCCCCCCCGGCGGCGATCACCGCATCGACCGGCGGATTCGCCGGACAGGCCACGTCACGTTCGATCCGATCGAGGTCCTGACGGCAGCAGTCGGAGAGGAGCTCAGACGGCTGCGGCGCCAGTCCCGACAAGCGAAGGTCGTTGGCCAGGGCCTGCCGGGTGGGGCGGGTGGAGGCGCTGCGACCGAGAAGCAGGGGCCGATGGCAGAGCGAGGCGATCTCGCCCAGCGCCTCCCGCCAGGCACCCGGCCCGCGCAGGACGCGGGCCGGGGCGATGGCATGGGCGATCGCCGTGGACTGGGGCATGGAGGTCGTGTTCAGACCCCGGCCCCGACCAGCTGGGGCTCGGCCGGTTGCTCCCGGCGGCGGATCACAACCTGCTTGTCGTCATCCACATCGACCACCGCATGGTCGCCCTCCTTGACCCGGCCGGAGAGGAACTCCTCGGCCAGGCTGTCCTCCAGCAGGCGCATCACGGCACGGCGCAGCGGACGGGCGCCGTAGCTGGGGTTGTACCCCTCTTCCACCAGCCGCTCCTTGAAGGCGTCGGTGACGCTGAGGCTGATGCCCTTTGCCTGCATGCGGGCGAACACTTCCACCAGCATGATCTCGGCGATGTCCTTGACTTCCTCGCGGGTGAGCTGACGGAAGACGATGATCTCGTCGAGTCGGTTGAGAAACTCCGGCCGGAAGTACTGCTTGAGTTCTTCATTGACCAGCGACCGGATGCGGTTGTACTGGGTTTCCTCGGCATCTTCACCCGAGAATTCGAAGCCGAGGCCACCACCACCTTTCTCGATCACCTTCGAACCGATGTTCGAGGTCATGATGATCAGGGTGTTCTTGAAGTCCACCGTGCGGCCCTTGGAGTCGGTCAGGCGCCCGTCCTCCAGCAGCTGCAGTAGCAGGTTGAACACATCCGGGTGGGCTTTCTCGATTTCGTCGAACAGCACAACCGTGTAGGGACGACGGCGCACCGCTTCGGTGAGCTGCCCGCCTTCGTTGAAGCCGACATAGCCCGGAGGCGAACCGATCAGCTTGCTGACGGTGTGCCGTTCCATGAATTCCGACATGTCGAGCCGGATCATGGCTTCCTCACTGCCGAAGAAATAGGACGCCAGAGACTTGGTCAGCTCGGTCTTGCCCACACCGGTCGGGCCGGAGAAGATGAAGCTCGCGATCGGACGGTTGGGGTTCTTCAGGCCCACGCGGGCGCGGCGGATCGCCTTGGACACGGCCTTCACCGCTTCGTCCTGGCCGATCAGCCGCTGGTGCAGCGTCTCCTCCATGTTGAGCAGCTTGACCGATTCGCTTTCGGTGAGCTTCTGCACTGGCACGCCGGTCCAGGAGGCCACGATGTGAGCGATGTCCTCTTCACCGACCATCGGTGAGCGGTCCGCGTGCTCGGCAGGAGTGGCGTCTCCGGCTTCCGTCAGGGATGAGGTGGCCGCCGGCAGGGCGGCCGTGGTGGTGCCGGCACCGGAGCCCGCATCGGTGGACGCGGTCGCTGTGGCATCCCCTTCGCGGCTGTTCATCAGGATCGATCGGATCTGCTCGCGCAGCTCCACCTCCTTTTCGCGCAGTTCACCGGCTTTGGTGAAGTCTTGCTCGCGAACGGCCTCTTCCTTCTGCTTCTGAATGTCCCGCAGCTGCTTGTCCACATCCTTGGCGGCGGGGGGCAGCTTGGAATTCAACAGGCGCACACGGCTTCCGGCTTCATCGATCAGATCGATCGCCTTGTCGGGGAGGAAGCGATCGCTGATGTAGCGGTCGCCCAGGGTGGCTGCAGCAATCAGGGCGTCGTCGGTGATCTTGAGTCGGTGATGCTGCTCGTAGCGCTCTCGCAGGCCCCGCAGAATCTCGATCGTGTCCTCCACGGACGGTTCACCCACGTTGACCGGCTGGAAGCGACGCTCGAGGGCCGCATCGCGCTCGATGTGTTTCCTGTACTCGTCGAGCGTCGTGGCACCGATGCACTGCAGTTCGCCGCGGGCGAGGGCGGGCTTGAGGATGTTGGCGGCATCGATGGCGCCTTCGGCGGCACCGGCACCGATCAGGGTGTGCACCTCGTCGATGACCAGGATCACGTTTCCGGCACCCCGGATTTCCTCCATGATCTTCTTGAGGCGTTCCTCGAACTCACCTCGGTATTTGGTGCCGGCCACCAGCAGGCCGATGTCGAGGGTGAGGACCCGCTTCTCCTCGAGGATGTCGGGCACGTCGCCCTGGTTGATGCGCTGGGCCAGGCCCTCGGCGATGGCGGTCTTGCCGACACCGGGTTCGCCGATGAGGACCGGGTTGTTCTTGGTGCGGCGACCGAGGATCTGGATCACCCGGTCGATCTCGCTCTGGCGGCCCACCACGGGGTCCAGCTTGGCCTCGGAGGCCATCTGAGTGAGATTGCTGCCGAACTCGTCGAGAGTCGGGGTCTTGGTCGAGCCCTTGCTCGATCCGCCGGAGGCCACTTCGGCGGTCTCGCCCAGCATGCGGATGACCTGGGTGCGCACCTTGGCCAGGTCGACGCCGAGGTTCTCCAGCACGCGGGCGGCCACGCCCTCACCCTCCCGGATCAGACCAAGCAGCAGGTGCTCGGTACCGATGTAGTTGTGACCGAGCTGGCGGGCCTCCTCCAGGGAGAGCTCCAGGACGCGCTTGGCGCGGGGGGTGAACGGAATCTCAACGGCGACGAAACCAGAGCCGCGGCCGATGATCTTCTCCACCTCGACCCGGGCGTCCTTGAGGTTGACCCCCATCGACTTGAGCACCTTCGCGGCGACGCCGGTGCCCTCACCGATCAGACCGAGGAGAATCTGCTCGGTGCCGACGAAGTTGTGACCCAGGCGGCGAGCCTCTTCCTGGGCCAGCATGATCACCTTGATGGCCTTTTCGGTAAAGCGCTCGAACATTGGCGGAGCCGCAGGCAGTGACCGACAATCTATCAGGGTTGAACGGGTGTCGGTGACGGAGCTGCTCCCGCAGTCAACGATGACGGGCGGAGTCGAGAGATCCCAGTTCTGCCAGGCGTTCTGGTCGGGTGTTTGAAACAGTCAATCGGTCACATTTCGTTCGCCAAACTGATCGGGAGGGGTGGGTATCCGAACGACTGCCTGCCGGTCCCCGTCAGTCGAGACGGCGCCAGAGGATAAGAGCGTCATCGCCGTTGCGGTAGTAGCCACGGCGACGGCCCGCCTCCCGGAACAGCAGCTCCCCGTACAGCCCCCTGGCCGCCGTGTTCCTCCCGGCCACCTCGAGCGTGGCGTGGGCGGCGCCCTCCTCCCGGGCCCGCTCGAGCAGCGCCGTGATCAGACGCCTGGCGATCCCCTGCCGGCGCCAGGCGGATCGCACCAGGACGAGGGTCAGGTGCAGCTCATCGAGCACCCGCCAGGCGGTGGCGGCCCCGAGCAGCAGCGGGTCCTCGCCGCAACGGGCTCCCAGCCGCAGGCGCCCGGTCGCCGTCAGTTCCTCGCGCCACTGGGCCTCGCTCCAGAACCCGCCCATGGCATCGGCATCCAGCGCCAGGCAGGCCGCCAGATCCTCCGGCTCAAGAGGGGCCACGCGGATGACCTCATGCACCTCTCTACATTGCTGCCACTTTGCGTGGTGATCGGGCATGCGTGCTCCGTTCGAGACCGATCTGGACGCCTCCAGCCCGAACCGTAACCTCGCCCCGATCACGGCCTGTCTGGACGACGACGGTGCCCTGATCGTGGGCGGCTGCCGCCTCAGTGACCTGGCCGAGCGCTACGGCACACCGTTGTATGTGCTGGATGAGGCCACCCTCCGGGCCGCCTGTCGCGCTTACCGGGACGGTTTTGCCCGCCATTACACCGGCGAGGCGCTGGTGCTCTACGCCTCCAAGGCCAACAGCAGCCTGGCCCTTTCGGCGGTTGTGGCCAGTGAGGGCCTGGGCCTGGATGCGGTCTCGGCCGGGGAGATGCTCACCGGCCTCGACGGCGGCGTCGATCCGGCCCGCATGGTGCTGCACGGCAACAACAAGTCCCGCGAGGAGCTCGCTCTCGCCCTCGCCCGGGGGGTGACGGTGATCGTCGACAACTGGCACGACATCGAGCTGCTCACGGCACTGGCCGCCGCGAGGCCGGCCGCATCGGTGCCCCTGATGGTGCGGCTCACCCCGGGCATCGAGTGCCACACGCACGAGTACATCCGCACCGGCCATCTCGACAGCAAGTTCGGCTTCGACCCCGATGAGTTGGAGCCCGTGCTGCGCCACCTGGCCGGGCAGCCCTGGGCCTCCGTGAGCGGAATCCACGCCCACATCGGCTCCCAGATCTTCGAGATCGAGCCGCACCGCGATCTGGCCGGGGTGCTGGCGGAGGCCCTGCGCCTGGCCCGTTCCCTGGGGCATGTCGCCACCGACCTGAACGTCGGCGGTGGCCTCGGGATCCGCTACACCGCCGCCGATGACCCCCCCAGCATCGATCGCTGGACCGAGGTGGTGGGTCGCTCCGTGGAGGAGGCCTGCCGCAGCAGGGACCTGGCGCTGCCCCGGCTGCTGTGCGAGCCGGGACGGTCCCTGGTGGCCACCGCCGGAGTCACCCTCTACAGCCTGGGCAGCCGAAAGCGCATTCCCGGGCTGCGCACCTATCTCTCCGTCGATGGCGGCATGAGCGACAACCCCCGCCCGATCACCTATCAATCCGCTTACACCGCCCTTCTGGCCGACCGCCCCACGGCCGCGGCGCAGGAGACCGTCACGCTGGCGGGCAAGCACTGCGAATCGGGCGATGTGCTGCTGCACGAGCTGGCCCTGCCCGAGCAGGGCAGCGGCGATGTGATCGTCGTGCTCAGCACGGGGGCCTACAACGCCTCGATGGCCTCCAACTACAACCGCATTCCCCGGCCGGCGGCCGTGCTGGTGCACGACGGACAGGCCGATCTGATCCAGCGGCGGGAGCGGCCGGAAGATCTGCTGCGCTACGACACCCTTCCCACCCGGCTCACAGCGGTACCCTGACCCGAGGGGTTCTGGCTGAACGAGGGGTGGTGATCTGGCGCCTGGTGGATCTGCGCCTTCTACTCGACCTCCTTCTGGCCACGTCCCTCGGGGTGGTGCTGTTCGCCCGGGTCAACGAGACCCGCACCGTCTGGCTGCTGCGGGGCTACCTCTGTCTGGTGGCGGTGGCCTGGTTCGTCCAGCGCTACGCCAACCTCCCCCTCACCTCCAAGCTCATCGATGCCCTGGTGCTGGCCTGCAGCCTCTCGCTGGCCATCCTCTGGCAGGGGAACTGCGCCGGCTGATGGAGCTGCTCGGGACCGGCAGGCTGGGGGTGCTGATCGGCAGCCGGCGCAACAGCAGCATGAGGAGCGGCACCGTGGCCCAGCTCAGCGAAGCGGCCGGCCGGCTCTCCCAGAAGCGCCGTGGCGCTCTGATCGTGGTGGACCTCGGCAGTGATCTGCGCCCGGAGGACTTCCTCAATCCCGGCGTGTCGATCGACGCCCAGCTCTCGGTCGAGCTGCTGATGAATCTGTTCGCCTCCGACACGCCCCTGCACGATGGCGCTGTGCTGGTTCAGGACAACCGCATCGTCTCCGCCGGGGTGATCCTTCCCCTCTCCCGCCAGGGGCTCAACCGCTACGGCACCCGCCATCTGGCGGCGCTCGGCATCACCGAACGCTTCGACCGCTGTCTCTGCATCGTCGTGTCGGAGGAGAGCGGCACCCTCTCGCTCGCCAATCACGGCAGCCTGCAGCGACCGATCACCCGCAGCCGCCTTCAGGATCTCCTCACCCAGCTCATCAGTGCGGCCGGGGCGACGCCGGTGCGCCAGGCCGCCCTGGCGCCGGCACGTAGCGTGACCGAGGACACGCCGGAGTCCGTCGCATGAGCCGTCTCCCGGCCCCTCCCTCCACCGATCCCGGCTCCTCCCTCTCCGGGGGCACGGAGGTGACGCCCCGCCCGGCTGATCTGGACCCGGCCCGCCTGCCGCGCCACATCGCGGTGATCATGGATGGCAATGGTCGCTGGGCCGCCCGGCGGGGTCTGCCGCGGGTGATGGGTCACAGGGCGGGCGTCGCCACCCTCAAGCGCATGGTGCGGCTCTGCAGCGACTGGGGGGTGGGTGCCCTGACCGCCTATGCCTTCTCCACCGAGAACTGGTCCCGTCCGGGGGAGGAGGTGAACTTCCTGATGACCCTCTTCGAGCGGGTGCTCAGCAGCGAGATCGACGCCCTGGTGAGTGAGGGCGTGCGCATCCGGTTCCTCGGTGATCTCGAGGCGCTGCCGGCAAGCCTGCAGAAGAGCATCGACGGGGCCACACGTCGCACCGCGACCAACAGCGGCATCCACTTCAACGTCTGCACCAACTACGGCTCGCGGCGGGAACTGGTGCGCGCCGCGCAGCGGCTGGCCCGGCGGGTCTGCAACGGGGAGCTCGATCCGGAGGCCATCAGCGAAACCGATCTGGCGGCCGAGCTCCACACCGCTGGCGAGAGCGATCCGGATCTGCTGATCCGCACCAGCGGTGAGCAGCGGCTGAGCAACTTTCTGCTCTGGCAGCTCGCCTACGCCGAGATCCACATCACCGATGTGCTCTGGCCGGATTTCGATCGGGCCTGCCTGGCGTCCGCCCTGCGGGACTACCAGGGCCGACAGCGGCGCTTCGGCGGTGTGATGACCAGCTGAGGTCCCGCACCCCGCCCGAACCACCCCTCCCCGCCGCACCGCTCCACGCCCCTCCGTTCCACGACGCTTCGTCCCGATGGTCACCAGCTCCTGCCCTCCGATCCCGCAGCGTCAATGCCACGACTGGACGCTCGAGGCCATCGAGGCGTTGCTGGACGCGCCCCTGCTCGATCTGCTCTGGCAGGCCCAGCAGGTGCATCGCGAGGCGCATCCCGAGGGCTACCGGGTGCAGCTGGCCTCCCTGTTGAGCGTGCGCACCGGCGGCTGCGAGGAGGACTGTGCCTACTGCTCCCAGTCGATCCATCACAGCAGCGATGTGACGGGCCAGCCGGCGCTCGAGGTGGAGGCGGTGCTCGAGCGGGCGCAGGCGGCCCGCCGGGCCGGGGCCCATCGCTTCTGCATGGGCTGGGCCTGGCGCCAGATTCGCGACGGAGCTCCCTTCGAGAGCATGCTCGCCATGGTGCGTGGCGTCAGGGCCCTCGGGATGGAGGCCTGCGTCACCGCCGGCATGCTCACCGAGAGCCAGGCCCGCCGCCTGGCTGAGGCCGGCCTGACGGCCTACAACCACAACCTCGACACCGGCCCCGGCCACTACGAGCGGATCACCAGCACGCGCACCTACCAGGAGCGTCTGGAGACCCTGGCCCGGGTGCGGCAGGCGGGGATCAGCCTCTGCTGCGGCGGCATCATCGGCATGGGGGAATCCCGTCGCGATCGGGCCGCCCTGCTCCAGGTGCTCGCCAGCCTCGATCCCCATCCCGAGAGCGTACCGATCAACGCCCTGGTGGCCGTTCCCGGCACCCCGCTGGAGGGGCAGCCACCGGTGGATCCGCTGGATCTGGTCCGGATGGTGGCCGTGGCCCGGATTCTGATGCCCACCAGCCGCGTGCGGCTGAGCGCCGGCCGCGATCAGCTGAGCCGGGAGGCCCAGATCCTCTGCCTCCAGGCCGGCGCCGACTCGATCTTCTACGGCGAGGCCCTGCTCACCACGGGCAACCCGGAGGTGGAGGCCGATCGCGCTCTGCTGGCGGCTGCGGGCGTCGCGGTGGACGATGCCGGCACCTGAGGAGGCCGCCACGGGCACGCTCGACCGGCTGGAGCAGGAGGCCCGGGAGCGGGGCTGGCTGCTGCGCCTGCAGGTGAACCGCCCGCTCGGGCTGCGCAGCCTGCGCCTGGTGGTGCTGCAGCCCACGGCACCCGGCCAGGCCAGGCTTCTGGGGGAGCTCAAGGCCTGGGCCTACCCCGCGCCCGCCGGCCTGCAGCTGGACACGATGCGCGTGGCCGCCAGCGCGCCGCCCGGTGTGGGCGATCTCATCTGGGCCGCCACCTTCGCCTGGAGCCTGGAGGCCACCCCCTGCCGCCGGGCCCGGCTGCTGGCCATCCGCGATGACGAGCGCCGTCACGCCCGCCTGGTGCGCTACTTCCGCCAGCGCGGCTTTCAGCCCCAGCGCTCTCTGGGAGCGGCCCTCTGGGATCTGCCTCTGCGCATGGTGTGGGGCGGTGCCGGCCTGCTGATGAGTGCCCCCTGCGATGGAGCGCTCGACCTGGCTCTGCGCCGCTGGCGGAAGGTCTGATGGTCAGCCCCACCCGCGGCCCTGAACGGCTCATCCGCATCGGCCAGTGGGCCGTGGCGCTGCTGTTCGCCTTCTTTCTGATTCAGGTGGGTGGGCAGCTGATCGCCGATCTGCCCCTGCTGCGCCCGGCGCCCGTGGCGGAGACCTTCCGCAATCTCGAGGCCGAGGAGCTGGTGCAGTCCCGGCTGCAGCCGCTGCAGCTGGAGAGCGACCGACTGCAGCGGAGCCAGGAGGATCTGGCACGCCGCATTGAGGCGGCCCAGGAGGCCTACGAGCGCGAGCGGCGCAGCTTCGAGACCTGGCGCTCGGCCCGGGCGGTCACCGAGCAGAGCCGCCAGAACCCCCAGGTGCTGGCCCGGGCCCGCCAGCTCGATGAGCAGCTCGCCGCCCAGCGCGATCTGTCGGAGGAGCAGCGCCGGCTGGCCGACGACCAGCGGGCCCTGCAGGGGCGGATCGCCCCGCTCGAGCAGGAGCTCCGCGATCTGGAGCAGTCCGCTGTGGAGCGCCATGCCCGGGCTCGGGACCGGCAGCGATGGATCGCTTTCCTGATCCGCCTCGGTTTCGCCCTGCCGCTTCTGCTGCTCTCGATCGTGGTGTTCCGCCGTCAGAGCGGCACCGAGCAGTGGCCCTTCGCCTGGGGCCTGCTGCTGTTCGGGCTCTACGTGTTCTTCATCGAACTGGTTCCCTACCTGCCCAGCTTCGGCGCCTACATCCGCTACGGCATGGGGGCCGTGCTCACGGTCCTGGGCGGCCGGGTCCTGATCCGCCGGCTGCGGCGCTATCTGGAGCGCAAGCAGCAGGAGCAGACCGCCCCCAGGAGCAGCGTCTGCGGCGCATCCGCTACGAGAGTGCCCTCCGCTCCCTCTCCCGCCACCAGTGCCCGGGGTGCGAGCGGCCCCTGCCGCGGCGCGATGGCGAGCTGCCCGATTACTGCATGCACTGCGGTCTGCAGCTGCAGACGGACTGCGGCAGCTGCGGTCACCACCACCTGGCCTGTTTCCCTTACTGCCCGGCCTGCGGTGCTCCGGCTGCCGCCACGGAGTCCTCGCCGGCGTGATAGCTGCTGCGCACCAGCGGTCCGCTGCGCACCTGCTCGAAGCCCATCGCCCGTGCCACCGCCCCCAGCTCCTCGAACGCCTCGGGAGGCCAGTAGCGGCTCACCGGCAGATGGGCCAGGGAGGGGCGCAGGTACTGGCCCAGGGTCAGGCGCCGGCAGCCCACCGAGCGCAGGTCGTGCAGGGTCTTGATCACCTCATCGCGCTCCTCCCCGAGACCCAGCATCAGGCCGGATTTGGTGGGGATCTCCGGTGCCAGCTCCGCCGCGGCGGCCAGCAGATCCAGCGAGCGCCGGTAGGTGGCGCCACGCCGCACCACCCCCTGCAGCCGCTGCACGGTCTCGAGGTTGTGGTTGAAACAGGCTGGGCGGGCCGCCAGCACCGTCGCCAGGCGGTCGCGCTGGCTGCTCACCGCCCGGGCCGGATCGGCATGACCGCCCCAGAAATCGGGTGTGAGCACCTCGATCCCCACCGCGGCGGATCGGCGTCGGATCGCCGTCATCGCCGCGGTGAACAGGGTGGCACCGTGATCCGGCAGGTCGTCGCGAGCGACGGCGGTGAGCACCACGTAGCGGAGTCCCAGGTCCGCCACGGCTGCCGCGATGCGATCGCCCTCGCCGCTGTCCACCGGCTCCGGTGCCCGGCCCTTGTCCACCTGGCAGAAGGCGCAGCTGCGGGTGCAGATCGAACCGCCCAGAAGAAAGGTGGCCGTGCCGGCGGCGTAGCACTCTCCCCGGTTGGGGCATCGCCCCTCCTCGCAGATGGTGTGCAGCCCGCCGCTCTTGACCGCGGACTGCACCCGTGCGATTGCCGTGGCCTCGCCGAGGGGCCGCCGCAGCCAGGGCGGCAGCCTCTCCCCGACGGGGATGCTGCTGTAGCGGCTCCTCGGTCTCTCGATCGCCATCTCAGGTCACCGGTTGGCGGCCCTCGAGGGCCCGCGAGAGGGTGATCTCATCGGCGTATTCCAGCTCGCTTCCCATGGGCAGGCCGTAGGCGATGCGACTCACGCTGGTGAAGGGCCGGAGCAAACCGGCCAGGTAGAGGCTGGTGGTGTCCCCCTCCACGCTGGGAGTGAGGGCCAGGATGACCTCGCGGGGCTGGAGCCGGTGCACCCGCTCCACCAGGCTCGTCACCTGAAGCAGGTCAGGCCCGATGCCGTCCATCGGTGAGATCAGACCTCCGAGCACGTGGTAGAGCCCCGGGTACTCGCGGGTCCGCTCCAGGGCGAGCAGATCGCGCGAGTCGGCGACCACGCAGAGCAGATCCGTCTGGCGGGCATCGCTGCGGCAGATCTCGCAGCGGGGATCGGCCGAGAGATGGAAGCACTCGCGGCACTGGCCAACCTGCTCCCGGGCTGCCAGCAGAGCATCGGCGAAGGCCCGGCTCTGCTCCTCGGGCTGCCGCAGCAGATGCAGGGCCAGCCGCTGGGCCGTGCGCGGTCCGATGCCGGGCAGCCGCTCGAACTGATCGATCAGGCGCGCCAGGGGGCGCGTGAAGCCGCTCAGGGGGTCCGTGCCACTGGCCGAAATCTAGGAGGCTGCTGAAATTGCAGCCGAGACAGGAGCTGGTCCTGCTGTTTCCCACCTCGGTGCTTCTGGCAGCGATTCCCGAGTCGCCGGAGTGACGGCTTTGATGCAGCCGCCAGCCGGCACTATGTCGGAGAAGGCTCTTATTTGCATCGGACCACCCGGTTGCCTGCGTTTCATGCCATGGCCTCCCGTGAGCTGAGCAGGTTGGCCAGTCGGATCAGGTTGTAGGCCGCCACATGCAGCCGGAATACTGCCCCGACCCTGGATCGCCCTCTGGCCTTGAGCTGCCGCAGCCCCGCAGCCTGTTTGATCCAGCCAAACACCTGCTCGATCCGCTTCCTGGCCTTGATCGATTGGCCGTAGCCGGCATGGCGGACGGTTCGCCCGTCGATTGCGGAGCGGCGACGCGGGCCGCTGTTCTGGGCGACATGCGGCGTGACGCCGGCAAAGCGAACACCTGCCACGAAATCCCTGGTGTCATAACCCTTGTCCGCGGCGAGAGTCTTCTGGTGAGTACCCGGCAGAGCCTGTGCCATCCGCAGCGCAGCGGTTCGTTCCCCATGGCCATCCGCCCGGGTCACTTCACTGGCGACCACCAGGCCATGGCGGTTCTCCATCAGGCAATGACCCAGATAGCTGAGAAACGCTCCAGTGCCGCTGGATTTGCGGAACAGCCGCGCATCGGCGTCACTGCCGGATCGATGGGTCCGGTTGGAGAGCAGCAGCCCCCTGAAATCACCTCTGGTCCGTTTGCGGCCTTTCGCGGGAGCCCCACCAAATCCATGGCCACCACTGGGCGGTGGTGGACCGTCACCGTCATCCACTCCGTCCAGACGCTCGAGAGAGCTGTGGGATGCCCAGGCCCGCAGCAGGGTGCCATCGACCGAGAAGTGCTCGGAACTCAGCAGCGGCTTGACCTCGGGCGAGGCCAGCAGCAGCTCAAGGAACCGGGCCATGAGGTCCTCATTGAGCAACCGATCCCGGTTCTTGGTGTAGACGAAGTCGGCCGGAGGCCATAGGTGGTCGGATGCCAGACGGGATCGTCGGGGTTGAGGCCGACGAACCAGCGGAACAGCAGGTTGTAGTCCAGCTGCTCGATCAGCATCCGCTCCGAGCGGATGCCATAGATCGCCTGCAACAACAGGGCCAGCAGCAGCTGTTCCGGTGGGATGGAGGGACGACCACCCTCGGGATAGAGCCTGCAGAAGGTGGGATTCAGTCGGTCAAGGGCGTGATCCGCAAGACGCCGCACCTGCCTCAGGGGATGGGCCTTGGGAATCCGATCCTCGGTGGAGACATAGGAGAACAGGGGACCGGTCCGCTCCTGCTGTCCGCGCATTCGCCTGGTGCCGTTGGCTCATTCTCCCGCAGCTGACAGGGTTTTTCAGCGGCCTCCTAGGGCGGTCGGGCCGCTCAGCAGAATGGCTGCAGCACGCCGCCGCTCCCCATGACCCGTCTGCTTGATCTGTGGCACCGACAGCTCAGGCGCTGCCGGCGTGGGCTGCCCGGCCTGGCGCTGGCCCTGCTGCTGATCCTGCCGCTGGCGGCCTGCAGCGGCACCTCAGCCGGCTTCAACTCCTACCAGAGCCCGGACGGGCGCTATGCCTTCCTCTACCCCACCGGCTGGACCCGCGTGCAGGTGAGCGGGGGCCCGCGGCTGGTGTTTCACGATCTGATCAACAGCGATGAGACCGTCAGCCTGGTGATCTCGGACCTCGACGAGCAGGACTCGCGGCTCGAGGACCTCGGCAGCGCGGTGGCGGTGGGTGAGCGACTGCGGCGCCAGGTGATCGCTCCAGCCGGCAGCGGCCGTTCGGCCGATCTGATCGAGGCGCGTGAGCGCAGCGGCAGCGGCCACACCTTCTACGACCTGGAGTTCGCCGTGCACCTCGCCGACCGCGACCGGCATGAGCTGGCCACCGTGGTGGTGGACCGGGGCCGGCTCTACACCCTGGCGGCCAGCACCAACGAGGTGCGCTGGCCGAAGGTGAAGGGGCTGTTCGAGCAGGTGATCACGTCCTTCACCCTGCTGATCTGAACCGGGCCGCCAGGGGGGCTGCGGGCATCAGCTGTCCGGGCATTGATCCCGCATCACCTCGAAGGCCAGCTCCCGGGACTCCCTGACCTCCGATATCCAGCTCGCCAGCACCTTCAGGCGGGAGGCCACCGCAGGGGCCTCCGCCGGGTCATCCAGCAGGGGCTGGGCCTGCACGCGGGCCGCCTCCATGTCGTCGAGGAGCGTCGGGGCGGCTTTGATCACGCCAAGCGCGAAGGGGCAGGGCTCGGCACCGTGGATCATCACGTAGCTGTAGCTCCGCACCTGCTCGAAGCCCCTGAGCAGCCGGGTGCGCAGCTCATCCCGTTCCTCCTGCGTGATCACGCCCCCGGGGGGCGAGAGGGAGCAACCGGCGCTGGTCAGGGCGATGAGGAGGGCCGCTGCCGCGCGCGTCATGGTCAGAGCGTTCCGGTCGGGACCCGGTGATCATCGCCGGGACGGGACGGTCGGCCAGCGCCCGGCATCATCCCGGCTCGATGCTGCTGACAGCGAGCCGGACATCCGGCAGGCTGCCGGTCATGGTCCGCTCGGTTCCCCGCCTGTCCGGTTGGCCTCCGCCGCGCCTGTCCCGCCTGAGCGGGCACGGCCGGGTGGGTCTGGCCCAGGGCGCCATGGCGCTGGCCTTCGTGGGCTGGGCCCTGCTCTGGCCCGTGCCCACCGAGGTGGTGGGACAGGGTGTGCTGATCGTTCCTGATGGAGCCGGGATCCTCAACGCCCGTGCCGGAGGACAGGTACGGGAGCTGGCCGTGGCGGTCGGGGATCCGGTGCGTCGCGGCCAGGTGCTGATGCAGCTCGACCTGCCGGTGCTCGAGCAGCAGCTGGCCAGGCAACGCGGCAACCTGGACCAGCTGGAGCGTCAGAACGGGGCGCTCGACCGCCGTGATGCGCTGCGTCTCAGCACGGAACGCACGGCCCTGGACACGGCGCTGGCCAAGCTCGATGACGACGAGCGGCGTCTGCAGCAGCTCCGCAGCACCTACGAGCAGAAGCTGGAGAGCCTGGAGTGGCTCTCCGAACGCGCGGTGGTGGCCCCTCTCTCCGCCGCGGTGGTGGGAGCGGAGGCCGGCCTCACCGCCACCGCCGTGAGCCTGGATGACCTGGCGATCGAGCGCACCAACCTGCTCACCTCCTTTCAGGCGGTGAAGCTGGCGATCGAGACCGAGCAGCTGCAGCGCCGCTATCGCATCGATGACCTGCGGCGGGAGCTGCGGGTCAGTGAGGCCCGGCTCGCCTTCGACGGCACGGTGACGGCCCCGCGCGACGGCCATGTGCTCGACCTCCAGGTGATCCCGGGTCAGACCATCGCCACGGGTGCCCGGCTGGGGACGATCGGCCGGCCGCTGCCCCAGGCCGCCGCCGCGCCGCTGCGGCAGGAGGGGCTCGAGGCGGTGGCCTACTTCGCCCCGGCCGATGCCCGTCGCCTCCGCCCCGGACTGCCGGTTGAGGTGGTGCCGCTCTGGCAGCAGCGCGGCCGGTTCGGGGGCATCGAAGGCCGGGTCCGCAGCGTGCTCAGCCTGCCCGCCAGCGAGGAGGACATCAGCACCACGGTTGGCAATGCCCAGCTGGCGCGTGAGCTGCTCCAGGGCGGGCCCGTGATGCGGGTGCAGATCAGCCTGGACACCGATGACCGGTCGCTGGACGGCTACCGCTGGACCCTCTCCCGCGGCAGCGCCGTGTTCCCGGTGCGCGAGGGGCTGACCGTGGCGGGTCACGCCTATGTGGAGTGGCGGAGCCCCGGCAGCTATGTGCTGCCGGGGCTCCGCACCCTCACCGGCGGCTACCGCAGCCCGGGGATCGACCGCCAGAGCGATCGGCCCGCCCTGCGCCAGCCCGGTTCCCTGCCCTGAATGCGCGATCCCGGTTCTTCACCGCTGCGACGCGAGCTGCCCTGGCTGGTGGCGGAAGCGGCGCTGCTCGTGGTGCTGTGCAACGCCAATCCGCCGGAGCTGTGGTTCTGGATGGTGATGTTTCTCTCCCTGCTCGGCTATCGGATCGAACGCTGGTGGTCAGCCCGGCCCGGCTCCGGCCCCTGAGGGACCCATGAGCTCCAGGGTCGGCTCGATCAGCGCCCCGGGGTCCCGCGGAACCGGCAGCAGCTCTCGCAGCAGGCGGGCGTAGGTGATGTTGCCGCTCACGGTGGCCTCGAGCCGCTGCACGATGGCGCTCACCAGCCGCTCCTGGGTGATGGAGAGATCCACCTCGCTGCTGAGACCGCTGCGGTACCGCAGGCTCATGTCGCGGAAGGCCTCCAGGCTGGCCCCCACGCCGCGCCGGGCGGCCGCGACGCGGGCCAGGCTGGCCTGGTGCTCGAAGAACGCCTGCTCGAGGCGCAGGCGCAGGGCGTTGCGGCGGGCGGCGTAGCGCTGCCCGGCGGCCGCTTCCCGGCGTGCCAGCGACTCCGCGCGGTTGGCGGTGCGGCCGGCATCGAAGAGCAGCCAGTGGATGGCCACGCCCATCGACCAGTCGGTGCTGCTGCGGTTCAGCCGGGGGCTGATGCTGCTGCCGCAGCAGCCGCCACCCTCCACCTCGAAATCGTCGTTGGCCACGCTGGATCCGCTGACGCCCGCCGCTGCGAACAGGCTCAGGCGAGGCAGCGTGTCGGCCGCGACCACATCCTGCTCGAGGGCCAGGGCCCGCCGGGTGGCCAGCACGGCCTCCAGTTCCGGATTGTTCTCGTAGGCCGCCAGCAGGCTGGCCTCCAGATCCAGCGGCCAGGGCGACTGGAGGGTGATCGGTCCGGCGGCGGTCGGGATCACATCGGGCGGCAGGTTCAGCGTGGTGGCCAGGCGGCGCCGCGCCACGGCCCGGTCCGCCAGGGCCTGGATCAGCCGTTCCTCGTCCGCCGCTTCGATGGCGCTGCGCCGCAGCCGGTCCACCCTCGGCACCAGCCCGGCTCGCTCGAGCTCGAGCACGTCGGCCAGGATCACCATGTCGTTGCGCAGCACCGCCTGCCGCAGCCGCACCAGCTGATCGGCGCGCTGGAGGGCATAGAACGCCTCGCTCACGTCGAGCTGCAGCCCTCGGAGGCTGAGGGCGTAGGTCTGCCGGCTGCGCTCCAGCCGGGCCCGCGCGGCCCGCAGCCTGGGGGTGCGGGCGAAATCCACCAGGTCGTAATCGAGCTGCAGCGCCGCCTCGAATCGGCTCTGGGTCTCCCGGAAGCGGACCCCGCCTCCGGCCGGCACGTAGAAGGGCCCGGGAATCGCTGCCGTGGTGGCCTCCGGCCGGATCGGGAGCTCGGGATCGAACAGAGGGCCGAAACCCAGATCGTTGTTGGCCTCCGAGGCGCTGAGGCTGGGGTTGCGCCGCAGCAGCGCTGCATCGGCCGCCAGGCTGAGACGGGGCCAGTAGCGACCCGAGGCTGAGGCGACCTCCGCTGCCTGGGCTGCCACCTCCTCCCGCTGGACCTGCAGGGCGGCGCTGTTGGCGAAGGCCAGGCTCAGGGCCTGCGTCAGGTCCAGTGAGCGGACGACAGGCCGCTCCAGCGCTTCGGGGCCCGGCAGGCTCAGGGCCGGAGCTGGAACGGCCTCGTCGGGCCGCAGCGGAGCGGAGGCCGGCCGGTTGGGTTGCAGCAGGCCGCCGGGCCATGGCCGCAGCCCGGGCTCCCGCAGCGGATCGGGCTGAACGGCCGGCGCCGCCGGCAGCAGCTGATCAAGCTCCTCCAGCTGGCTGTCCAGGGTCCGCCAGCGACGCTCCAGCAGCTCGCGGCTGCTCCCCGGGCCCTCTGCGGCCATCACCGCGGCCGCTCCGGCGGCACTCAGCAGCGTCGCCCAGAACATCGGCCTGAGGCACACCATCGCAGCGGGGCCGGGACGCAGGGTGCTAATCAGTTTCAGGACGGCTTCGCTCCGACCCCAGCGCCCCTGGACAGGTTCAGGGCTGGCAGCAGCTCCTGGATCGCCGCCTCCACCTGCCTGCAGAGGATGGCGCGCCGTGCCATCTGGCGCCATCGCGGTGCGGGGATGTCCTGCGGTGGTTGCCGGTCCAGTTGCCGGATGGCCCGCCCGAGGCCGGAGCGCGTCGCCCCGGCAGGGCTCTGGGGCGGCGGCGGCCCGGCCGGCCCGATGCTTCGGAGCGGTTCCGCATGGCCCAGGGCTCCGGCCAGCTCCAGCAGCCGGTCGGAGCCCCGCCGCAGCACCTCGGCTTCCGCGGTGTGCAGCGCCGCCACATCCGCGTGTTCTCCGGGATCGCCCGGTGGCCTGAGGCTGCGCAGCCCGTCGAGGGCGGTGATCAGCTGGGAGGCCAGCAGCTCGGCCCGGCTCCAGATCCGGTTCAGCGGGTGATCCTCCGGGCGGTTGCCCAGCTCCCGCCGTGCATCCGGCAGGGCCTGCCGGCAGCGATCGAGTGTTCCCAGCAGGGTGCTGCGGCGCTGCCGCCGCCAGGCGCTGCTCCGCCGGGTGGCAGCGGCCGGTCCTTCCAGCCGCTCCGCCTCCTCGATCAGGTCGCGGGCCAGCTCTCTGAACAGATCGGCCAGCCGCCCGTGCAGGAGCGGAATGGCCCGGTCGGGCCAGATCAGGCGCACGGCCAGCAGCGCCGCGATCACCCCGACGATCGTCCAGACCACCCGCAGCGGGCCCCACACGAGCACATCGCGGGAATGGACCAGCCAGCCCATCACCACGATGTTGCCCGCCACCTTGTACCCCACCTGCAGCCCCAGGGCGGCCCCCAGCAGCCGTGTCGTCGCCAGGGCCATCCCCATCCCCAGGGGCAGCGGCAGCGACAGGCCTCTCTGGAAGACCACGACGATCAGGGCACCGAGGCCACTCGCCAGCACCCTCTGCATGCCGATGTTGAGCGTGCCGCCGTAGCTCCCGGAGAGCACCGCCAGGATCGCCAGGGGCATGTAGTACGCGTCCGGCACCGGATTGAGCTGTGCGAAGCCGGCGCCCAGGCCCGTGATCACCGCCAGACGCAGCTCGCGCCGTGTCGTCAGCGGCTGCCGGGCCCTCATGGGCGTCTCTCCGCCACGAGCGTTGATTCCAGTCGCTGCTGACGACGCAGCAGGAGCAGCAGGCGTGTCAGTTCCTCCTCGAGCGAGAGGGCCAGAAAGGGGCCCAGATCCGGGCTGCGGGAGGCGAGGTCCGCCATCGCGGCCGATGCATCCGCGGCGCCGGTCAGGGCGGCGGCGAGGCCGGGCAGCGGCTGCAGGGAGGGCTGGCGGCCGAGCCGTTCCAGCAATCGCTCGCACAGCATCCAGCGCTGGATCAGCACCTGCCACAGCAGCAGCCGCTGCGGCCAGCGCTCCTGTCGTGCGGGGCTGAGCGGCCCGCCATGGCTGGCCTCTTCGCTGGCCAGGAGCCTCTGCGCTTCGAGCAGGCGGCTGGTCAGTTGTGCCGGCCGGATCGGCTCCGGCGGGCTGCCGGTGCGTCTCAGCCAGTCGGCGATGCGCTGACGCCGCTGCAGCAGGAGCGCGTGAAGCTCGGCGTCCAGCTGGCACAGCTGCTGCAGACGATTGCGGGGCCAGAGCAGCCGGCACACGAGCAGCGCCACGGCGATGCCCACGGCCGTGTCGAGGGCGCGGTTGAACACGTAGGTCCAGTCGAGGGCGCTGTAGGCCTCCACCGAGAGGAAGATCACGGGAATCACCGCCGCGGTGGAGAGCCCCGGGCTCCAGCCCAGCCGCCGCACCAGGGGGATGGTGATCAGGAGACTCACGAGCACACCGGGCCATCCAACGAGGATGGTGTGCACGAGAAAGGCCACCAGACCGCCGGTGATCGTGCCGAGGATGCGGCCCCGCGCCGCTCTCAGGGTCGATTCATCCCGGTCGTCGATCACGAAGAGGATCGCCAGCAGCGGGTACCAGACGAAATCGACCCGTTGCCAGTGGATGGCCAGGGTGCAGGCGATCGCGGCGCTCAATCCCAGCCTCAGGCTCTGCCGCAGGGCTTCGTGTGCCATGCCGGGGCGGTGGGGCCTCCCGCCTGGTCAGAACACGAAGGCGTCGTCCTCCCTCTCCCGCGGCTCCCACCGGCTCAGATCCGGCCAATAGGTCTCCAGATAGCTGATGTTGTTGAGCATGAAGGGCCTGGCGTCCAGCCGCTCGGCCTCCAGTTCGGTGGTGCCGATCCGGGTGATCAGGCCGCCGAGCTCCATCGGACCCAGGTCGGTTCGGATGTTCTGGCTGGCGGCCCCCAGCAGCACGGGCAGCCGCAGCACGATCTCGGGAGATGTGAGTTTCTTGACCAGGGCATGCAGCACCAGCTGCTGACGATCCAGCCGCCCCAGATCACCCTCCTCGTCGTGGCGCCAGCGCAGGAATCCCTCCAGATCCCGGCCCCGCAGCACCTGGGGACCTGGCTGCAGGTCGATCAGCAGATCCTGGCTGTTGTCGACGTAGTACAGACGCTTGGGCACGTCCACCTCCACGCCGCCGATCAGATCGCTGAGGGAGCGGATGCCGTCGAGGTCCACCACGATGTGGTGATCGATCGTGACGCCGAGCAGGTGGGAGAGCTCGGACTTCACCGCTTCGGTTCCCCCGTAGGCGTAGAGGGCGTTGACCTTGAGGGCCCCATACCCCCAGCTCTCGATGTAACTGTCCCTGGGGATCTGGAAGGCCCGGGTGACGCCGTCATTCACCTGCAGCGCCACGATCACATCGGTGTTGGTGCCGCTGGCATCGGTGCCGAGCACCAGGAACACCTCACCCGTCTGCCCCATCCAGTTGCGGAAGGGATTGATCGCGGCTGTGAGGTTGGGCCGGCCCTGTTCCGGTGCCGCGAGGGGAGCTTCGCTCAACAGGGAGATCAGGGGCCTGGCCAGCGCGAGGCCTCCGGCCAGGCCTGCTGCGATGGCCAGAGGGACGGCGACACGCATGGGGCTGGGGAGACCCGCCGGTTGTCGCACGGCCATGGGCTTCATCGCAAGGGGCAAATCGTCCTAAGCAGGGGAGGAAAGGGGGGGATCCGAATCCGATCTGGGTCCGACTGGACCCATCACCCCCCTTATCGCGCCCGGACCGCCCCTCTGGACCGTTTCAGGTGCCACTCAGCCGCGTGGCACCCGGCATCAGTGGATCGGCTCGCTGATCACCATCGAGGCCGCGGAGAGGCCCGCCACCAGCCGGCTGGCCAGATCGCTGGCCGGAACCGGCAGTCCGGCCACCTTGCGTCGCTGGGAGCGCAGGATCACCAGCTCGTGGGAGCCGGACAGGCGCCGGATCGCCTCCTCCACGCCCGGTCCCGGCAGCACCACGGCCCGCACCCGCGGGTGGCCCGCGCGCGGCGGGGCCCAGTGCTCCAGCTCCTGCCGCAGCCGTGACCGTTCGGCGCTGCCGAGGCGTGGGTCGTGCACGTGCAGCAGGGTGATCACTCCCTGGCTGTTGGTGCCGAGCAATCGCAGGGCCAGCCCGAACTGCTCGCGGGCACTGGCGCTCAGGTCCTTGAGGGGGACGAGCACGGTGCGGATCCCGCCCGGGTCGAGGCCCTGAAGGCTCACCACCACCACCGGGCAGTGGGCGGTCCGGCAGACCCCGTCCACCAGATCGCCGAAGAGCCAGCGCCGCAGCCGGTCCGGGCGGCGCCCGCCCATCAGCACCAAGTCGGCCCCGCGCTCGAGTGCCGATCGGCTCATGCCCCCGGGAATGTCCTCATCGAGGCGGAGCATGGTGGAGGTGGGAACCTGCAGCTCGCCGCCGAGGGCGTCGGCCATCCGCAGCCGCGCCCGGGCCGCGGCCATGGCCCGGCCCAGACCGCCCCGCCTCTCCTCCAGGCTCGGGCAGACCACGGCCAGGGGCACCAGGCTGCCCGCGCCGCCCCCCTCTCCGGGCAGCAGCCGGGCGGCCATCGCCAGCAGGCCGGCCTCCGTCCGCGGGTTGGCGATGGGCACCAGCACCGTGAGAGATCGCGGCGCCACGGCGCCCGAGTGGTTCCAGTCGGGGTCCTGCCCCTCGTCCTCGAGGCTCTGCAGCGGGTCACCCTCCACCAGCCGGGGCACGGCACGGGCGGTGAGGATCGGCCCGAGGGTGGCCGTCACCACCATCACCGCCAGCACGCTGCTCAGCACCCGCTCATCGAGCAGGCCGGCCCGGAATCCCACGAACGCCGCCGCCAGCGTGGCCGCGACCTTGGGCATCGCCAGGGACCACATCATCAGCACCTGGGGCCGGCTGTAGCCGAACAGGCGACCGGCGAGGGCGGAGGCCAGTCCCTTGCTGGCGATCGCCCCCACCAGCATCACCACGGTGAACTCGGCGCTGGCCAGGGTGTTGAGCAGGCCCCCCAGGTCGAGCAGCAGGCCGAGGTGGATGAAGAAGATGGGGATGAACAGCACCCCGCCCACGAAGATCACCTGCTCCTTGACCCGGCCTTCGGGCAGCACCGAATTCACCGCCAGGCCGGCCAGGAACGCGCCGACGATCTTCTCCACCCCCGCCAGTTCCGCCCCGAGCGAGGCCAGGAACAGGGCCAGCAGCACGGCGAGGAACAAGCGGTTGTCATCGCTCAGACCCATCTGAATCAGCCGGCGTCCGCTCCAGCGGATGCCCCACACCACCACCACGGCGAAGAGGCCGATGCCCAGCAGCAGGCCGGCCAGCCCCTCGCCGCTGAGGCTGCCCCGGCCCATGCCCAGGCCCACCGCCAGCAGCAGCAGCGCGGCGATGTCGGTGAGGATCGTGCTGCCGACGCTGACGATCACCGATTCATCGGCCATGGCGCCGTAGCTGCGCACGATCGGATAACCCAGTGGGGTATGGGTGGCCATCAGGGCGCCCAGCAGCAGGCAGGCCACCAGCGGGTAGCCGAAGCCCCAGCCGATGCCGAAGCCCGTGCTCACCCCCAGCACGAACACCAGCACGCCGAACAGGGCCGAGCGGCCCCGCACGCGGCTGAATTCATCGAGATCGATCTCGAGGCCCACGGTGAACAGCAGGTAGACCGCCCCGATCTCCGAGAGCAGCTCCACCGTCTCGCTGGCCGGGTCCAGCCAGCCGGCCACATGCGGGCCCGCGGCGATCCCCGCCAGCAGGAGCCCCACCAGCTCGGGCAGGCCCAGGCGCCGCACCAGCGGCGGCACCACCACCGTGATCGCCAGCAGCAGGGCGAAGATCGAGAGGGGCTGATCGGCCAGCGAGTGCTCCATCCCCCCTGGCGCCAGGCTCTCGCCGGCCGCCCCCGAGGCCAGCACCAGCTGAGCGCCGCCTCCGGTAACGGCCAGGGCCGCAACGATGCTCAGCGACAGCACGGCCGTCGGCACAGGCCCGAAACGGGGCATGGTCGGCAGCGTCGCTGTGGGAATCCTGCCCGCGACCGGGGCCCTGCGCTCAGAGCGCCAGGGCCTCATCGGGCCGCAGACCGGCCTGAACGCGCCAGAGACCGGCGTAGGCGCCGTCGGCGTGGAGCAGCTGGTCGTGGCTGCCCGATTCCGCAATCCGGCCCTGCTCCATCACCACGATGCGATCGGCGTGACGGACCGTGCTGAGGCGATGAGCGATCACAACTGTGGTGCGCTCGTGCGTGATGGCATCGAGCGAGCGCTGGATCGCCGCTTCCGTGTCGTTGTCCACCGCCGCGGTGGCCTCGTCGAGCACCAGCACGGGAGCTTCCTTGAGGATCGCGCGGGCCAGGGCGATGCGCTGGCGCTGGCCGCCGGAGAGGCGCTGGCCGCGCTCCCCCACGGTGGTCTCGTAGCCGTCGGGCAGCTCCTCGATGAAGGCTGCGGCCTCGGCCAGTCGCGCGGCACGCCGGATCTCGGCCGTGGTGGCGTCAGGGCTGCCGTAGGCGATGTTCGCCGCCACGCTGCCGTGGAAGAGATACACCTCCTGGCTCACCAGAGCGATGGCGCGGCGCAGATCCTGCAACCTCAGGCTCTCCACCGGGATGCCGTCCAGCAGGATGCGGCCGGCGTTGATGGCATAGAGGCGCAGCAGCAGTTTCACCAGGGTGCTCTTGCCGGAGCCGGTGGCTCCCACGATCCCCAGGGTCTGACCGGCGGGAATGGCAAGGCTGAAGCCGTTCAGCAGGGGCTCGCGGCCCTGATAGGCGAAGTGCACATCCCGGAATTCCACGGCACCGCGCACCCGGGCCTTGGGCAGGGCCGTCTCGCCGGTGGCGATCCTGATGGGCGTGTTGATCAGATCGAGGACCCGTTTCACCGAGGCCATCGAGCGCTGGTACTCGTCGAGCGTGTTGCCCAGACGAGTCAGAGGCCAGAGCAGGCGCTGGGTGATGAAGACCAGGAAGCTGTAGCTGCCCACCGCCAGAGCGCCCCGCCAGGCCTGCAGGCCTCCCAGCAGAAGGATCGCCAGGAAGGCGAAGAGGATCGCGAAGCGGATCAGGGGGATGAAGGCCGCCGAGAGTTTGATGGCCCTGGAATTGGCAGTGCGGTACCGATGGCTCTGCTCGGCCAGCCGCACGGCTTCACGGGCCTCGGTGGCGTAGCTCTTGATGGTGACGATGCCGCCGAGGTTGTTGGTCAGCAGCGAGGCGATGGCCGAGGCCTGATCCCGCACCTCCGCGTAGCGCGGTGCCAGACGGCTCTGAAAGCGCAGCGACCCGGCCAGGATCACCGGAATGGGCAGGAACGCGATGCCGGCCACGCCGGGCGACAGGGCGAGCATGGCGCCCCCCACCAGAAGCACGGTGGTGGCCAGCTGGAGCAGTTCGTTGGCGCCCTGGTTGAGGAAGCGCTCCAGTTGGTTGATGTCGTCGTTGAGGATGGTGAGCAGGCGGCCGGTGCTGCCGCGCTCGTAGAACGCCAGTTCGAGATGCTGGACGTGGTCGTAGGCCTCGAGACGGAGTTCGTGCTGCACCGTCTGGGCCAGATTCCGCCAGAGCAGGGCGTAGAGGTACTCGAACAGGGATTCCGCGGTCCAGACCAGGAAGGAGAGCAGCACCAGGGCCAGCAGCTGCTGGGGCACGGTGACCAGCCCGATCCGTGCGAAGAACGACGTCTGCTGCTGCACCACCACATCCACCGCCAGGGCGATCAGGGCCGGAGGTGCCAGATCGAAGATCTTGTTGAGCACCGAGCAGGCACTGGCCAGCAGCACCGTTCGGCGATGGGGCTTCAGGGCGGCCAGCAGACGCTGCAGCGGCGCAACGGTGCGAGAGCTGGATCGGGAGGGCATGGTGAAGCTGTTTGTCGACGCGCCGGTGCAGCCACCCTGGCGGGAGTAGACCGAGGTCATCTCAGGAAGGAGGGCGCATGACCCGTTCCAGAGCCTTGAATCGCTTTCACCGCTGGACCGCCAAGGTGCGCCGGCGTCATCTCAGATCAGCGTTGCCCGAGGAGAAGCTCTGGCATCTCCCCGAGCCCCCCAAGATGAAGAGTGGGGATGAGCTCAGACGGCTGGCCTGGCAGAGAGACCAGCTCTCCCAGCTGGAGGATCCGGCCCTGGTGGAGGAAGCCTTCGGTTGACTCCGGAACGCGTTCGCTGGCCGGAAAGCACAGTCTGAATCGGGACGTCGGGACCGGGTCTTCATCAACGACACGATCCCGGGCTGATCATCCGAACAGCGCAGTCTGTTGCAGAAAGTGCGGCTTCTTGAAGGTGCCGAACGGCTGCTTCCAGCAGAACGGCTGCTATTGGCCTGCCCCCTTTCCGCTCAGACGGGTCGACGGAGATGCGTGTTTGACGACTATCGCCGGTGCCAACGGCGCTCAAGGCATTGGCGTTGTGGACCGGGCGGGAGACCCACACTGGTCTCAAGCCGCCCGGGCCCGTTGAGGGTGTGACGCCTCAGCGATCACCAGCGGTCGCCGCCGCCGCCCCCGCCGCCGTAGGACCGACGCGGGGCGCTGCTGCGCTCCCGGGGGGTCGCTTTGTTCACACGGATCATGCGGCCCATCCACTCCACATCCTGGAGGTCGTCGATGGCGGCCTGCTCCTCGGTGTCGTTGGCCAGTTCCACGAAGGCGAAGCCCCGCTTGCGGCCCGTCTCACGATCAAGCGGGAGACTGCACTGCTTGACCTCGCCGTACTGGGCGAACAGGTCGAGCAGATCCTCGCGTTCGGCCTGGAACGAGAGGTTGCCAACGTAAATGGTCATTCCTGGATTGGGTCCGGAGTAGGGAGATCGCGCCAGCCGTCTGTGAAGCACCAGCTCGGGGAGGGGTGGATCCCCCGAAGCCCGCCGTCCGGTCACGGGGTCTGAAGCAATTACACCCTACCTGCCAGCGGCCCCGCTTCCGCTGGTCCAGCCGCGCCCGCGCGGCACAGGATTGCGAGCCGTTGCCGACATCCGCAGAAAATCTGAAAAAGATCCGGGGATCCCGGGATCCGTCTCATTGTCATCATCCTCTGACCAACCGATGCGACCGTGGCTGTGCCGGAACCCAGAGCTCTCGCCTGGAACGACGACGGTGAGCTGGACGCCCAGGACCGATTTGACCTGCTCCAGAACCTGATGCTCACTGAAAACGACTGCGTCCAGATGGAACTGATCGCTGCCATCGAGCGCCTGACCCTGGAACAGGTCAGCCTCACCGGGGCCGTCACGCAGATTCTCAGCGGCTGATCGTCGGCTGACAGCGTCTGCAATGGTCAGCGGCCCCTGACCATTGCAGGGGCATGGGGATCGCCCCCGGGCGGTTCAGAGGCTGTAGCGACGGCTGGCCAGGCTTCGGCAGTGGCGTTCCGCTCCCGCCAGGCTCTGGCCGTCCCTGACCTCCGTCAGGAAGCAGCTGCAGGTCCAGTCGGCCATGCCGGCCGGTGGCGTCTTCCCGGCTTCCGCCATGGCCGCATCGAAGCCGACCCGGCAGAGCTCCATCACCACACCACCGCGGAAGAGGTTGGCCTCGCCGTCCCGTTCCATGGCCATGGCGCTGCCGCCGGTCCCACCCGGCAGCAGCAGAGCGAGTGAAACGCAGGCCAGCAGCGAGGAACGCAGAACGGTCACGACGGCTCTCAGGCGAGTTTGCTGAGCTGGAGCGGTTTGTTCATCACCCGCAGCTGATGCAACGAGGTGACCATCTCGGGACTGATGTCCCGCGGCAGGTCGACCGTGCTGTGGGCATCGAAGATGCGGATGCGGCCGATCCGCCTCCCCTGCAGGCCGGTTTCGTTGGCGATGGCACCCACGATGTTGCCCGGCTTGACCCGGTCCCTCCAGCCCAGCTCGATGCGGTAACGCTGCATGTCGGCTTCGATCGGGCGCTCATCCAGATCGGGTCGGGGCCTGGAGCTGCCTCCCCTGCGCTCACGCCGTCCTTCGGTGCTGCGTCCCACGGTTCTGGTGGATGCCATCCGCCGCCAGGGCTCATCGCCCTGAACCAGCAGGGGCTTGCCGCCCACAGCCAGTTGCAGGGCCGCCAGGGCGAGCTCATCGGCCGAGCAGTCCAGTTCGCCGGCCACCCGCTGCAGCAGTTCGCTCAGGAGGGCTCGCTCGTCGGCGCTGCCGGAGTCGTGGCGGACGGCATCGGTGAGGCGGGAGCGCAACCGGTCGAGCCGGTGCTGGTTGATGGCGCTGTTGGAGGGCACCTCCATCGCTTCGATCGGCTGGCCCACCGCACGCTCGAGACCACTGAGGAAGCGGCGCTCACGGGGAGTCAGGAACAGGATCGCGTCGCCCCGGCGCCCGGCGCGGCCCGTCCGGCCGATCCGGTGCACATAGGCCTCACTGTCGAACGGAACGTCGTAGTTGATGACCAGACCGATGCGGTCCACATCCAGTCCACGGGCCGCCACGTCGGTGGCCACGAGGATGTCGACGCTGCCGTTGCGGAGACGCTCCACCGTGCGCTCGCGCTGGGCCTGGGCCACATCACCGTTGAGGACGGCGACGTTGTAACCGTGCCGCTCCAGCGCTTCGGAGATGGTGACGCTGATCGATTTGGTGCGGGCGAAGATGATGACGCCGCTGTCGCTCTCCGCTTCCAGGACGCGGCTGAGGACCTCCAGCTTGTGGGGCCCCTGAACGATCAGATGGCGCTGACGGATCCGGCCGGAATCACGGGCATCGGCCTTGATGGTGATCTCCGCCGGCTCCCGCAGATGGCTCCGGGAGATGGACCGGATCTCGCGGGGCATGGTGGCGGAGAACAGCACCAGCTGCCGCTCATCGGGCAGGTGCTCCAGCACCCACTCCACATCGTCGATGAAGCCCATGCGCAGCATCTCGTCGGCTTCATCGAGCACCAGGCAGCTGAGCCCGGAGAGAACGAGGGTGCCCTGGCGCATGTGGTCCATCACCCGTCCCGGCGTGCCCACCACCACATGCACGCCGCGGCGCAGCTGATGGATCTGGTCGCGGAAGTCGGCGCCGCCGTACACGGGCAGGATTCGCAGACCTTTGAGGTGGGCGCCATAGGCCGAAAACGCTTCGGCCACCTGACCGGCCAGTTCACGGGTGGGAGCGAGGACCAGAACCTGGGGGGCTGCGCATTGCAGATCGATCCGTTCCAGGAGGGGCAGCGCGAAGGCTGCGGTCTTGCCGGTTCCGGTCTGGGCCTGGCCCACCAGGTCGCGACCCAGTAGCAGCTCGGGGATGGCCGCCGCCTGGATCGGGGAGGGCTGGCTGTAGCCGCGATCCTGCAGGGCCTGCATGAGGGGGTCGGACAGGCCGAAGCCGGCGAACCCGTTGCCGCGGTCCGCTGAATGAAGAACAGTTGTCACAGGCAATGTCAGAGGGAAAACCCGGTGGAGCCGGGAGCCTTCAAACCGGAAGGACTGGCAGCGCTCACCCGGTGACTGCCTGCCGATTTCAAAGGTTGTAGCAAAACGATACCATCAACCCGGGTTCGGTCCAGGGCCGCCGGGTTCTGTCACGCGGCCGTAATCATCCTCGCTCCGTTCCACATCCTCCTCGATCAGGAGGGTTCCCCGCTGCACCTCCACGATCTCCAGCCCCTCGGCTCCCGCCTCGGCGCGGTGCCAGGCCCCCTGCGGGATGGTGCAGGACTGACCCGGCGCCAGCGGCTCACGACCGCTCGGCCTGTGAATCCAGCCCTGGCCCGCTGTGACCACCCAGTGCTCGCAGCGATGCCGGTGGCGCTGAAGACTCAGCCGTTGAAGTGGATCGACGTGCAGGCGCTTGACCCGGGTGCCGGCAACATCCAGAAGCGTTTCATACCAGCCCCAGGGTCTGACAACCCGCTGCAATCGAGGGGACTCGCTGATGACGCTCTCTAGAAAAGAGTGGGAACAGAACTCCCTGGGGCCAGGGAGACCAGGGGGTTTCCGCAATCGCCAGGGGCACCTGATTCGGCGCGTTGACTCACCACGTTGCCGTGGACTGCGGCGGACCTTGAAACGAGACTAATGGAGCGGGGAGCTCTGTTGAGCAGGTGAGAGTCCAGATCAGCACTGGGCTGGTCTGGATCTCCTCCGTGGGAGGAGGATCTCTCCTGTGGCTTGAGTATGGGACGGCTTCTCCGTGCTGCGGCCTCCGCTTCACAGTTCTTCGATGGCTGGGGTCGTGATCACGGTCAGGTGGTCTCGCGCCCGACTCAGTCCCGTGTACAGCAGTCGGGCGTCTGTTTCCGTACCGGGGGGAAGCAGCAGGGTCACGGCCCCGTACTGGCTTCCCTGGGCCTTGTGGATGGTCAGCGCCAGGGCCGGCTCCAGCTCGGGAACGCGAGCGGGTGGCAGCCAGCGGGGGCTGCGGCCCGATGCCTCCGGAAACAGCAGCCAGGGCGTGTGATCGCGTTCCACCAGCACGCCCACATCGCCATTCACCAGATCGCAGTCGGGCAGGTTGCGGCAGCAGAGCACCGGAGTGCCCACGGGCCAGTGCTCCACCGAAGCATCGAACCGCTCGCCCAGCACCGTCCGCTGCAGGGTCTCCACCCCCCAGGCGCCGCGGCGCCTGGGGGCCAGCACCACCACCCGATCCAGTTCCTCCAGTAGACGCATGGCCGGGCTGGGATCGCCGGACGTCGCCGCGGCGGCGAGTTCAGCGAGGCGGGAGGCGTGTCGTCGCATCGCTGCGATGGCGGCCTGAGGGCCCCTCCCGGCCGGCGCCTGCGTCCAGCTCACGTTCGCCTCCGGCGCCAGGGCCGCCAGTCCGTGCGTCAGCGCCCCGGGGCCCTCCCGCCGGATGAGGCCGATCAGATCGGCGATCGCTCCCCGGTTCCTGTGCACCTGCTGCAGATGCACCCGGACCGCGCCCTCCACCGCTCCGCCGCGGCGGTCCTGCAGCTCCTGCCAGACCGCACCGGGGGCCACCGGTGCGAGCTGATCCGGGTCGCCCACCAGCACCAGGCGGGCGTCCGCAGGCAGGGCCAGCAGCATGCGCTCCAGCAGCACCAGATCCACCATCGACATCTCATCGATCACCAGCACGTCGATCGGCAGCGGTTCACGCCGGCGGCTTCCCGTGTCGCTGCCTCGGCCCACCAGGAGCCGGTGCAGGGTGGCCGACGGCGGAGGGTCCTCCAGCCCCTGGGCGTGCCAGGCCTCGCTGATGGCCTGACTCAGGCGGGTGGCGGCCTTCCCGGTCGGTGCCGCCAGCTGCAGCCGCAGCGCGGGTTGCCGGCGGTGCAGAGCCACCAGCATGCGGGCCACGGTGCTGGTCTTGCCCGTTCCGGGACCGCCGCTGAGCAGGATCAGCCGCTCGCTGACGATCAGGCTCAGGGCGCGTCGCTGCTGCGGGTCCAGTCCGATGGAGAGCTCGGCTAGCAGTGGATCCCCCCCCGCTCTGTCCCCGCCGTCAGGCTGTGCCGGCCTCTCCGGGGCGGACCGGGATGCGGCGTGCCGCTCGAGCAGGTGGCGGACCCGGAGCTGCCGCTGGTGCCAGCGCCGCCAGCTCCAGCGGCCGTTGCTCTCCACCAGCGGGCCCCGCTCGTGCAGCCAGCCCGCCGCCTGCAGCACCTGCCGGTGGCGCTCCGGCCAGCCGGTCCCATCCACCTCAGCCGGAGGCCCGGCTGCGATGTCGAGATCGAGCCCTCCCTCCGCCAGCGACTGCAGCAGGCAACGGTTCAGCTGATGCAGCAGCTCCCGTTCCTCCGGCTGCAGGCTGGAGGCAGAGCCGAATCCCCCCTGGGCACCCCGCCGCGCCAGGGCCTCGCCCAGGGCCTGCGCCACCGGGCTCAGCCAGGGGCGATCGATCGGTCCGGGTGCTGACGGCCTCAAGCGGCCTCCTCCCCGTGCATCAGGGCATCGATGGCCAGGAGCCGCTCCAGATGCACCGGCTCCACCCACATGCCCGGTACGCCGGATGGGTCCGCAGGGCAGGGCCCCGGCGCCCCGCGCAGGAACACCACGACGCTGCCTCCGAGATGGCGGGCGGGGTCGTAGCCGGGCAGCCGCCAGCGGAGATAGCGGTGCAGGGCCACCAGATAGAGCTGGGTCTGCAGGGGGTAGTGGTGCTCCTCGATCAGAGTTGCCATGCGCTCCCGGCTGTAGTGGGCCGGCCCGCAGGCCTGCACGGCCCCGTCCGCATCCCGCTCGCCGCTCCAGGTGCTCTTCCAGTCCAGCAGCCACCAGCGGGGAGGGCGATCGCCGCGGTCATCGCAGAACACCAGATCGATGGCTCCAGTCAGGAAGCCGCGGGTGGACACCGTCAGGCGCTCGAGCCGATCGGCGTAGGCCCGGGTGTGCACGCCGCCATGACGCCGGAACAGTCGCGCCAGTGCCCTGCTGGAGACGGGGGAGCCGCTGGGCTCGGGCTCCTCCCCGAAGTCGGAGCGGATCGCCAGCGGCAGATCGAAGGCCAGCTCGTTCAGCCGCCTCTCTCGCGGCAGATCGGCCAACCGCAGGGAACCCAGTGCGCCGCCGAAGGGAGTGGCGAACAGCTGTTCCAGGGCCCTGAGCAGCGGGCCGCGCTGCTCGGCCGGGAGCGCGGCCTCCTCGAGGGTCTGATCCACCAGCCGCTCCCGGGCCTGGAGATCGGCTGAGGGGCCGTACTCCAGTCGCTCGAGGATGCGGTGCAGACAGTCGCCCGCCCGGGCGCCGCGGGGGAAGCTCTCCAGCGGTCCATGGCGGGGCCAGTCCGACGGAATGGCGGGGAGGTCCCCGGCTTCCTCCACCGGTCTGCTCTGATCGCTCGCGCTGCCGTCGGCGGCATCCACGTCCCGGCCCTCCTCCCGCTCGAGCGCCGGAACGGCCGCGGCCTGTCGCACCCAGGTTGAGTAGCTGCTGCGGGCCCAGCGCTGGCCGAGGGGGCGATCGGGCACCGGGCCCAGCCCCAGGTCCTCGCCTGCTCCCTGGCCAGCGACTGACGGCGATGGCGCCGCCTCGCGGCCCTCACTGCCACCATCCCAGATCCGGAGCGGCAGCCCCCGTGACGCCACGGCTGCCTCAAGGCAGGCCCGCCATTCGCCCACCGTGCCGGGTTCACTCTCGGGAATCTGATCCGGGAACAGAAGGCCGTTCAGGGGGCCGGGCTCGCCGCCGCCCCGCCGCTTCACCGGCGTCCAGGCCAGCAGGAGCAGGTGCCGGGCCCTCGTCATCGCCACGTAGGCCAGCCGTTCCCGCTCCGCGGCGCGGGCGCGCCGATCCTCTTCAGCGGCCAGCCGGCCGTCGCCCCAGCGCGGGTCGAGATGGAGATCGATGCGGGGTGCCTCGGCGCCCTCCGGCTGCCAGCGCGGCAGCGGCAGCCCCCCCCTCGGACCAGCCGAGATCCCGGCCCACAGGGTGGGGCAGATCACCACCGGGAACTCCAGGCCCTTGCTGCGATGCACGGTGATCACCCGCACGGCGTCCTCGGCCAGAGAGCTGTTGGGCTGGCGTTCATCGGCCACGCTTCCCTGCTCGGGTGCCAGGCGCTGCTGGCGCAGCCAGTCGACCGCGGCCAGGGCCCCGAGCCCCTGCCGGTGCATCGCGTCCTGCACCAGTTCGGTGCTTTGCTGCAGGTCCGCCAGCAGGCGCCCGTCGCGGGCGAGAAAGGCCAGGGCGCCGTCCTCCAGCAGCTCCGAGAGGCAGCCGAGCAGACCCCTCTCCGGCAGGACCCGTGCCAGCCCATCGATGTGGGCGGCGAGACGATCCCAGCACTCGCTCTCGCTCAGCCGGGCGGCGCTCCAGCCCAGCAGTGGTGAGACGGCCAGAAGACGCAGCCGGCCCGGATCACCCGGATGGGCCAGAGCATCGAGCAGCCGCTGCAGCACCCGTGCTCCGGGGCTGGCCAGCACATCACCCTTGCTCACCAGGCGGCTGGGCAGGCCGACCCGCTCGAGGGCATGCCGGTGGGCCTCGGCCTGACGGTGGGTGTCCACGATCAGGCAGACATCACCGGCGCCCAGGCAGCGGCCACCCGGCTGCCCCGTCGGGCCCGAAGAGGGGTCTGCGTCGGCGGGAACCAGCTCGAGTCGGCGGTCCAGCAGGTTCCGCACCGCTGCGGCCACCCGGCCGGGGATGGTGCGGTCCAGCTCCCCCTTCCCCTGCGGCTCCATGCCGTCCGCCTGCGCTTCCGGCAGCCAGAGCAGCTGCAGTGGCGATTCGCCCTGCGGCAGCTGCAGCCGAAGTCCCCGCGCTCTGGCCCGCACCGGTGGCACCGGTAGATCGCTGCGCCGGAGCCCGGGTGCCATCAGGGCATTGAGGGCGTCGATCAGGGGCGGGTCGGTGCGGTGGTTGTCGGCCAGGGACACCACCCGGTCGGCCCCGGCACGGGCCCGGCGGTACGTGTCCAGATCCCCGCCACGGAAGCGGTAGATGGCCTGCTTCGGATCGCCCACCATCACCAGCAGATGCCCGGGCTGGCCGGCGAAGGCCCCCGCCAGGATTCGCCACTGCAGCGGGTCGGTGTCCTGAAACTCATCGATCAGAGCGGCCCGGTAGCGCTTCCGCAGTGCGGCCTGCAGCGCGTCCGCCCCCCGGGCGGGCCCACGGGGATCGAGGCCCCGCAGCAGGTCGCCGTAGCCGAGGGCGCCGCGGCGATGCCGGCGCCGATCCAGCTCGGCCAGAGCCCAGTGACTGAAATGGAGCAGCAGCCGTTCACCGGGGCCCTCGCACACACGGGCGATCGCCTTCTGCAGGCCGGCCTCCGGCAGCCGCGGACTGAGCTCCCCGGCTTTGAGGGCTGCTTTCCAATAGGCGCCCGGGTGGAAGTAGGCGCAGAGATCCTCCAGCTCCCTGCCCTTCCCCAGAGCCGCCGGATCGGGCTCCCGGTGGGCGGCCAGCCAGCCGCTGATCGGTGCGACCCGGTCCTTGCGCGGCTTGACCGTGTAAGGCGACGTCGGCTGGCCCTCCTGCTTCCAGCGCGCGGCCGCGGCGCAGAGGCCCTCTTGAAGCGCACCGGCCTGCTCGTGCCAGAGCGTGCGCATCCGCTGCCAGTCCCGTTCGACCAGGACCGGCAGCTGGTCGGTCAAAGGCTGATCGTGGAGGAGCCCAGCCGGCAGCGGCGGCAGCTCCAGGGAGGGATCCGCGTCCCAGCGGGCCAGAAGGATCTGCAGCGCATCCGGGCCGATGCGGCTGGCCTTCAGCCCCCGCAGCAGCCACGCCGGCATGGGCAGCACCTGCTGTTGCCAGTAGTCGTGGCTGATGGCCTGCAGCAGGGTGGTGGGATCCCGCTCCAGCCTGCAGTGCAGGGGCAGAGCGGCCTCGAGGCCCGAGCGTTGCAGGCTGCGCAGGCAGAAGCCGTGGATGGTGGTGATGTCGGCCCGGTGCAGCTCCTCAAGCGCCAGCAGCAGCCGGCCCCGATCCGCCTGAACGGCTCCACCCCGGCTGCTGCGGCGCTGCTCGATCCATTGCGCCAGCACCGCATCGTCCGGTGTTCGCTGGAGGCCGTGCAGCGCCTCACTCAGGCGCCGCCCGATGCGGTCGCGCAGCTCCGCCGCCGCCGCCTCGGTGAAGGTCACCACCAGCAGCTGCTGCAGCGACAGGCCGCGCTCCACCACCAGGCGCAGCACCAGATGGGCCAGGGCATAGGTCTTGCCGGTGCCGGCGCTGGCCTCCAGCAGCCGGGTGCCGGGGTCCAGCCCGAAGCGGTTCGGATCAAAGTCGCGCGCGCGGGCGCGATCGCCGGCCGGTGTCGCTGTCACCTCAGCCGCTCCAGCAGGGGGGTGTAGAGGGCCCGGCAGCACTCGAGGAACTCCTCGCTGCAGAGCTCCTCGGCGGCGCAGTCCTCGCCGAAGCAGAGGAGCATCTCCGCCCTCTCACGCTCGCTCCAGGCCTCGGGTTGCCCGCTTCCCTCCCAGGTCTCGCGCAGCGCCTCGAAGCCCTTGCCCGGCGACCCGTGCTCCTTCGTCTGATGGGCCCAGCCGGAGCGGGGGGGCACCGGCCAGCAGCGCTCCTCTGAGCCCGCCATCAGCTCCAGCAGCTGCTCCAGCAGGGGAACCGCCTCGCCCGGCTCCGGCGCCTGCAGGTCGGCCAGGGTCGTGATCTTGTCCCCCTCGCGGCCGATCAGCAGCGCCCGGCGCACTGCCTGGCCCGAGGCCAGCGCCAGCAGCAGACGGGCCCAGAGCTCCAGATGGGCCGGCCCGCCGGATCGCCGCAGCTCCACCAGCAGGAGTGTGTCGCCATGCAGGCGGCTGTCGGCTTCCAGGGTCCTCCAGCGGCAGCGGCGGAGACCGCCGGCTCCCAGCGGGGAGATCCGCTCCACCAGCTGGCGCCAGTTCCGATCGAGGTCCTCGATCGCCAGCTCGGCGGCGCTGCCTCCCGGCAGGTCTCCTGTTCCCTGCAGCGGCCGCGGCCAGTCGGGTGGATCCGTCGCGAGGGGGTCCGGCTTCCCGTCCGCAAGCCCGGCCTCCAGCGCCTCCTGCAGCAGCCAGCGACGCCGGTCCCCGGCCAGTTCGATCGGGTCGAGATCCTCCACCGCCTCGACCCACTCAGCGGCGTTGAGTCCCCGTCGGCGCAGCCAGAGCCGCTGCGGGGCCTGCAGCCAGGCCATCAGTTCCTCCCAGCCCGTGCCGCGGCTCTCCCGGGTCTGCGGCAGCGGTGGGCAGGCCTGATGCACGAGCGGCGGCCGGTCTGGTGCCGCCGGCGGCGTGGGCCGGTCGCTGCTGGCACGGCGCCGCTCCTCCAGCCATCCCTGCTCCAGTTGCCGCCGGGCGGCCAGCAGGCGGCGGTCGCAGCTGGCCGGTGGCCGCGGCGGAGCGCCGAGGAACGTGCTGCGCTCGAGCGGATTGGCCGGGTGCTCCTGCACCAGGTCCACTGCCGGCCGGGCCGGGCCGTCCGGGGCCGCCTGCTGCAGGTCGAGCTGCAGCAGGTCGATCCACTGCTGCACGGGAAGCGCCGGCGGCAGCGGCTCACCGCTGCGCTCATCCCGGCTGGTCCAGGTCACCACCAGGTGCTGGCGGGCCGACATCAGCGCCTCGAGCAGGGCATAGCGGTCCTGGTCGGCCCGGCTCGGGTCTCCCAGCCGCCGCTGCTGCTCCAGCAGATGGAAGCCCGGCCGGTTCTGGTGGCGCGGAAAGCAGGTGGCATCCAGACCCATCAGCACGATGACGCGGTGGGGGATCGCCCGCATCGGCTCCAGGGCGCTGATCGTGAGGGCACCACTGCGATGGCCGAAGCGGCCGCTGTCGGCCGCCAGGTCCTCCTCGAGGCCGTCGGCCACCACCGCGGCGGTCAGCTGGCGGTGGTGGCCCGCCGCCCGTTCCCCCCAGGCCGCGATCGCCCGCTCGAGCTCCAGCGGCTCCTCGGAGCCGCCGGCCGCTCCGCCCGAGAGCCGCGCCACCTGATCGCGGAGTTCGTGGCACCACTCCCGGGCGGGCCGGGGCCTGCGGAAGTCAATCAGGGTGTCGCGCAGATGCAGGAGCAGCTGCAGGCCGGGCCCGAGACGCTCCAGGTCCATCTCCACCGGGAAGGGTGCGGGCGCAGCGGCCGGGAGGACGTCCGGCACCGGCTCCGTCAACGTGGCCTCCGGCAGCACCAGGCCCAGCAGCAGCCGCTCGAGGGCCCAGCTGAGGGTGTGGCGCGGGTCTCCGCCGCGCTCGCGGCCATCGCAGCCCCAGCGGAACCCGGCCTCCTGCAGCGCCCGGTTCAGGGCCTCGCTGTCGCTGGCCTCCAGGGCAAAGGCCTGCAGGAGGCAGGGAAGGCTGAGCAGGGTCTCCAGCTCGGAGGCGGTGACCCGCTCGTCGGCCAGGCGCAGCAACCGCAGCAGCAGCACCGCCGGGCCGGCCTCGCCGTCCTGGCTGCGGTCGGTGAGCCGCCAGGGCAGGGTCACTCCCGTGGCGCCGCTGTCGGAGAGCACCGAGCCCAGCAGCGGCGCGAAGCGATCCACCTGGGGGGTCATCACCAGCACATGGCGCGGCTGCAGGGTCGGGTCGGCGGCCAGCAGCTGCAGGATGCGGTCGCGCACGATCTGGATCTGCCGCAGGCGACCGGGGCAGGCGTGAAACTCCAGGGAGGTGTCCTCCGGTGCCCGGCGCAGGGGGGCCTCCTGGTCCGGACCGAGCAGGCGCTGCTGCAGCTGATGCAGCAGGAGCGGCGCTCCATCGCCGTGGGCGGGCCGGTGGAACAGCCCCTCCTCGCGCACCGGCCCCAGCTGCGCCACGCCCGTGCCCTCGAGCAGCTGCTGGAACTCCGCCCCGAGCCGGCCGAAGCGTCCCTCCAGCGTGGGCATCTGCAGGAGCCAGTCAGGGTCCGTCTGCTGCGTTGTCGTCAGTCCTTCGCTGAGCTGCGCTCTCCGGTCGGCGCAGCGCTGCCACAGGTCGGGTCCCGGTGTGAGCAGATAGATCTCCACGGTGGTGATCCCGGAGACCGCCTGAAGCAGCTCGATCTGGATCGGAGCCAGGCTGCTGATGCCGAACAGCCGCAGCGGTCCGGCCTCCGCCGGCCACTGCACGCGACCCCGACGCAGCGCCTCGATGGCGCGCCGCGCCCGCAACCCGAATGGGACTCCGGCCAGCCTGGCGGCCAGGCGCCGGGTCAGCTGCGCCTGCCAGCCGTCCCCACTGCTGAGCTCGTCACGCATCCACCAGCGCGACAGCTCGTCCACCCGGTAGAGGCCGTAGTCGTCGAGGGCATCGGCGATCGCTCTCGCCAGCGACCAGAGGTTCCGGTCCACCGGCGCGGGTCCAGGCCGTGGTTCCGGCCCCAGCGCACCGGCCAGCACAGCTCCCTCCGGCGTCGCCATGAGGTCCTCCAGTTGATCGAGCACGGCCCAGACCAGTCGGTTCGCGCGCCAGTCGTCGGCGGCCGCCTCGTCCTCAGCCAGCAGCTCATCCACCAGCCGCCGCAGGCGGCTGCCCGGGAAGGGGAAGCGCACCTGGGCGCTCGTTCCGAGCGCCAGTGCCAGCCGCTCGGAGAGCCAGCGGCTGGTGGGCCAGGTGTTGACCATCACCTCCAGGGTCTGCCAGGGGGATGGCGGGTCGAGGCGCAGCTGCTCAGCGAGCAGGGCCGCCAGCCACTCGGCCCGGTTGCTGCGGTGAAGCACCAGCACGGCGGCAGGCCGTCAGCGGGGCACCAGCGCTGCTGGTGACGCCCCCGATGTGGCCTGCAGGATTCTGGGGCGGCCGGCGTGGCCGGGCCTCGCCGCGCCCGGCACGCTGCGCACCTCGCCGGTCTCAGGGCAGTAGGCGCTGAGCTGGCCGCCGTAGCAGGCCCCGGTGTCCACAAACACGATCGAGCCCATGCGGCGGACGGCGGGGCCCGGCGTGTGGCCGATGATCACATCACCGTGGCGGCCGTCGTAGTGGCGCCAGAAGGGGGCGCGCACCGACAGGTTCACCGTGTCGTCGTCCTCCAGGCCCGCATGGGTGGCCATCCACCCATCACCCCGATAGGTGGTCGGCAGCTGGGCCAGCCGCGGAGCCCAGGCCCGGCAGTGGGTCTCGCCCAACTGTTGATAGGTCCGGCTGGACCGGAGCCGCCAGACGGCCTCGGTGCTCCGTCCATCCAGGCCCTGCAGCAGATCCCGTTCGTGGTTGCCCATCAGCCACACGCCGCGCCCCTGACGCACCAGGTGCCAGGCGAGCTCCATGGCCATGGGGATCCGTGGCCCGCGGTTGATCACATCACCGCAGAGGATCAGCCGGTCCTCCCTCGGCAGCAGGCCGATCAGCAGTCGCAGGGCCTCGCCGCAGCCGTGCACATCACCGATGACCCAGTGCCTGCCGCCGGAGGTGCTCTCGGAAGCCGGCATGTGGGACAGAACGCGCCAGATCGTCCTCCATTGTTGCCCCGCTCCCAGCCGTCCCACAACGAACGGCTGAACCACCGGCTCCGGCGACCGGTGGTAAGACGGCTGTCCTTTGACGGGAGCAGACGGCATGGCCGGCACGGAACCGGACGCGATCGACCCCCGTTCCCTGCCGGTGGCCCGGCGGGTGCAGATCCTGGTTCGCGCCCTCGATGGCGCCAAGAAGACCAATGAGGCCCTGGCCGCCTGCCGCACCGGCGATGAGCTGGTGGCCGTGCTTCTCAATGCCTCCGCCAGGCTCGGACTGGCCCTCAGCCGCGATGATCTGATGCGGACGCCTCCGATCCGCGACTGGATCTGGTGGAAGGGCAACAGCGCCCTGCTGACCATCGGCGACGATCGCCCCCGCTACCAGCAGGACCGGCTTGCGCCGCCGCAGCCGGCGAAGGACGACGCGGCGGCGGGTGAGACGCCCCGGCGCCGGCGCTTCCTCGGGTTGTTCTGATCCGCTTCAGCCCTCGGCCAGAGGATCGGGAATGGAGGCGGACGGCGCCTCGAAGCTGCCGCGCACCACGAATTCCAGCCGCAGCTTCATGAAATCGATGAAGCGGGCATCGGTGGACACCACCGCTGCCGCGGGTCTCGGCACATCACCGGCCACCGCGCTGAGGGGCGCGCTCTCGAGGAAGGCCGGGCGCCGCAGCAGCCAGAAGTCCTTCTCCTTGCCCCGGCTGGCGAAGTGCTCCACCCGCTCGCGCAACACCTCCTCCAGGGGTTCCTCCTCCGTGAGGAAGCGCTCGCTGGCCGCCACGAAGTGGTAGGTGGTCATGCGGGTCTGACTCCGGAATCCTCAGAACAGCGGGGATTCTGGATCAGCGCCCGCATCTGCCGCACCGCCTCCTGCAGCCCCACGGCCACCGCCCGGGCCACGATCGTGTGGCCGATGTTCAGCTCCTCCATGCCCTCGATTGCCGCCACCGCCTCCACGTTCTGATAAGTGAGGCCGTGGCCCGCGTTCACGCGCAGCCCCAGCGCGCGCGCCCGGGCCGTGCCTTCGATCAGACGGGCCAGTTCAGCGGTGCGCGCCTCCGCCGCGGCCTCGGCGTAGCCGCCGGTGTGCAGTTCGATCCAGCGGCAGCCGGTGCGGGCGCAGGCCTCGAGCTGACGGGCCTCCGGGTCGACGAACAGGCTCACCGGGATGCCGCTCTCCTGCAGCCGCGCGGTGATCGCGCTGATCTCCCGCTCCCGCGCCGCCACGTCCATGCCCCCCTCGGTGGTCACCTCCTCACGGCGCTCCGGCACGACGGTGACCATGTCCGGCCGGATCCGGGTGGCGACCGCCACCATCTCCTCGGTGGCCGCCATCTCCAGGTTGAGCTTGGTGCGCACGGTGGCCCGCAGCAGTTCCACATCCCGGTCCTGGATGTGGCGGCGGTCCTCCCGCAGGTGGACGGTGATGCCATCGGCGCCCCCGAGTTCGGCCAGCAGCGCGTGGGTCACCGGATCCGGCTCCACCGTCCGGCGAGCCTGCCGGATGTTGGCGATGTGGTCGATGTTCACGCCGAGGCTGGCCATCGCGGACGGTTGGGGTCGTTCACAACCATCCATGCTCCCGCCTCGCTGCCGCCGACCGTGATGCGGCCGCTGGTGCAACTGCACGACACGCTCCGGGTGGCCGCCCCCGGCTCCGTAGCGTGAGGTGGTGCGTCAGCGGACATGGTGTCGGCCACGAGTGCCCCTACCGACTCCGGTTCTCCCACGCCAGCGATGACCCGCCGGGAGGCCAGTCTCTGCACCGGCATCGATCCCAGGCTGGCGCCGCTGGCGATGGTGCTCACCCAGGACGTGATCCTGCCGCTCCAGTTCCGCAGCGTGACCGTGATCGGCGCCGGCAACCTGCCCCGGCAGGGTCCGCTGCTGCTGGCTCCCACCCACCGGGCGCGCTGGGATGCTCTGCTGCTCCCCCACGCGGCCGGCCGCCGGGTCACCGGCCGTGACTGCCGCTTCATGGTCACCCGCGATGAGATGGCCGGACTGCAGGGCTGGTTCCTCAAGCGACTGGGCTGCTTCCCGGTCGATCAGAGCCGCCCGTCGATGGCCAGCCTGCGCCATGCCATCGACCTGCTCGGGGAGCATCAGCAGGTGGTGCTGTTCCCTGAGGGACGCATCCGCCGTGCTGATGAACCGATCCGCATCAAGCAGGGTCTGGCCCGGCTCGCCCTGATGGCCCATGCCCGGGGGGTGCCGGTGCAGGTGGTGCCGGTGGGCATCGGCTACAGCCGCTCGCGACCGGCACCCCGGGCCGCGGCGGCCCTGTGTTTCGGTGAACCGCTGGCGGTGAGCGGGTCGGGCCGATCGGCCGTGACCGGCCTCTCCCAGCAGCTCTCGGCCGCGATGGCCGCCGCCGAGCAGCGTGCCCGACGCCACGTGGGGAGGCCGATCGCCTCGGCTTAACATTCCGGCCTCATCGCCTCCGAGCCGTGCTGCCCGCCTTCGTCCTCCGCCGCCAGTCGCTGCGCAACCGGCTGTGGATGGCTCCGGCGCTGGTCGCCGCCTGCCTGCTGCCGGTCGCGCCGATCCAGGCTCAGGACGAGTCCGGCCGGGTGCTGGCCCAGCCCCAGACCGGCTTCAATAACGATGCGGTTCGCTCCTTCCTGGCCCAGGGGGATGCGGCGGCCGCGGCCGGCAACTTCGCAGAAGCGAGGGCCAGCTACGACAAGGCCCGTGACGCCTCCCGCAAGCTGCTGGGCTTCTACCGCGACCTGGGCGGCTCCTTCCGCGGTCTCGATGCCCGCATCCCGCGTGAGATGGATCAGCGGGGCCGCACCTCCCTGGAACTGCTCGCCCAGACCAACCTGCGCCTGGCGGCCCTGTTCCGGCGTCAGAACCAGCCCGAGGTGGCTGTTCCGGTGCTGGTGGAGGTGGTCAAGCTGATGACCCCGTCGCGCGAGGAGGGCCGCAAGGCCTACCAGTCCCTGATCGAACTGGGATTCGTCGACACCCCCTACACGGCTCCCCCTCTGGGTGGCTCCTGATCCGGCCGGCGTCAGTTGACCCTCCGCAGCACGTACATTCCAGGGCATTGATGAGCCCGATCAGCCCATGGTGACGCCGGATCAGGTGCGCGAGGCGATTCAGTCGTCTCTGCCGGATGCATCCGTTGAGGTGGAAGACCTCACCGGCGGTGGTGATCATCTCTCGGTGAAGGTGGTGTCCAGTCGCTTCAGCGGCCTCAGCCGCATTCGTCAGCATCAGATGGTCTACGCCGCCCTCAAGGGTGAGCTGGCCACGGAGGCCATTCACGCGCTTGCTCTGAACACGGCCACCCCGGCCTGACGCATCGCCGCAGCCAACGCGGCGGCCTCACTCCCACTGTTGTCTCCTTTCTCCAGTTCCATGGAACCCGCCACCAAGCAACGCATCGAGAGCATCATTCAATCTAGCCCCGTCGTGGTGTTCATGAAGGGGAACAAGCTGATGCCTCAGTGCGGCTTCTCCAACAACGTGGTGCAGATCCTCAACTCACTCGGCATCAGCTTCGAAACCTTCGATGTCCTGAGCGATATGGATGTGCGTCAGGGAATCAAGGAGTACTCGGAATGGCCCACCATCCCTCAGGTGTACGTGAAGGGTGAGTTCATCGGCGGCTCCGACATCCTGATCGAGATGTACAACTCCGGCGAGCTGCGCGAGAAGCTCACCGTGGCCCTGGCCTCCTGAAGGCGGCGGCCAGCCTCAGCCCCGGTGGCTTCTGGGTTCGTAGAGCACCGCCACATCGCCATCGGGGCCGATGAAGCTGGAGGGATCCATGATCCAGCGATCCACCACCTGCTCCAGCCGGTGCTGGTCGCGGGGGTCCAGCTGGCCGGAGCGCCTCAGGGCGTGCAGATAGCCGTCGGCGTAGAGCCGCAGCTCACTGGGGCTGTGATAGCGGCTCGTCAGCTCCTGGCATGCATCGCACAACGACTGGAAGTGACGGATGGCCTCGGGATTCTCCAGGGCAGTCATGGCGATGAGCGCCGCGGTGGTCGATGCAGGGGCCGGGTGCGACGGGAAGCAGCGGCTCGGACCGTTGGGACGGGCGCTGCAGTGACGACTACTGGCCGGCCATGCAATATCCCTTACCGTACCGAGCGCAACCACGTTCTGTGAGATCCCGTCACGGGATGTCCTCCGCCCCGTTCCTTCATCCGACATCCATCTGCGCGTGACTTCCCAGACCGATCCCTCTCTCCCTCCAGGCGCTGAGGCCGATCCCTCCCCCAAGCGGGTTCTGGTGGTCGAGCCGCACCCCACCCTGCGCACGGTCCTGGCCCAGAGGCTGCGTCAGGACGGCCATCTCACCGCGGCGGTCGCCTCCGCCCGTGAGGCGCTCGATCTCTGCGCGGATCAGTCGCCGGATCTTCTGGTCAGCGCCGAGATCCTCGAGCACAGCTCGGCTCTGCGGCTGGCCACCCAGCTGCGCTGCCCCGCCATCGTGCTCACGGCCCGCTCCGGCGCCGAGCCGGTGGTTACCCTGCTGGACGCCGGCGCTCAGGATGTGCTGCGCAAGCCCTTCGGTCTCGAGGAACTGGCCGCCCGCTGCCGGGCCATGCTGCGGCGCGGCAACACCGGACTCCAGGAACAGGTCTGTGTCGGGCCCCTGAAGGTGCATCTGCTGCTGCGCCAGGTCACGCTTCAGGATCAGCCCGTTGAGCTGTCCCCCAGGGAGTTCGCCCTCCTCTGCGCCCTGCTGATGCCGCCCGGCATGGTCCGCAGCCGTCAGCAGCTGCTGCGCATGGCCTGGCCACCCTTCAGCGGCGGCCCCCGCTCGGTCGACACCCAGGTGCTCACCCTGCGGCGCAAGCTCGAGCAGGCCGGCCTCGGCGAGGGCGGTGGCATCACCACCGTGAGGCAGCAGGGCTATCGCTTCAGCCTCGACACCATTCCCCTCGAGCCCTCGGACGACAGCCGCAGCAGCGGTGTCGGGGCCCCGGTCAATCAGGCGGTCGGCTGACGCCGGTGCTCCGCCGGCAGCCGATGGTCAGATTGGGCCGCTGGTCCAACCCAGCGCGCCTGCGGTCATCTCCCCGGCCAGCATCAGCCCGCTGAGCACGGCGAGGAGCCGGTAGGTCCAGGGCGGGGTGAGCCGGCCCACGCCAGCCAGATCCAGACCGCTGCGCTCGTGCAGCAGCTCGAGGAACCGATCGAAGCGCTCCAGCCGCTGGGGCAGCAGCAGATGGCGGCCATCCCCGGTGCGGATGTAGTGCACCCGTCCCCCCTGGCTGGTGGTGACCGGCACCAGCCGCTCCACCAGGGGCCACTCCACACGCCACGACGAACCGCGGAAGGCCGCGGCGGCCCAGGCCGGCCAGCTGCGCTCCAGGGCTTCCGCGCTCACCGTGACCCGCTCGCTCAGCAAGGCCAGTACCAGCAGCAGCCCCAACGGCAGGGCCAGCAGCATGAGCAGCCTGGCGTTGCCGCTGGCCATCAGCGGCAGCGGCAACGCCAGGGCGCCATAGAGAAGAATCAGAGTGGTGCGGATCAACGGATCGAGCCCGAAGCTCTCGCTGGTCCGTTCCGTTCCGGCTTCGGCTGACATGGCGGGGTCCTTCAGCGATCGTCCGCTGAGCCGGGCAGCGGTTCGATCAACGACGGCGGCTGATACACGCCCCCGAACACCTCGGCCTCGCGACCCTCCCAGAACGCACCCAGCTTCATCAGGTCGCTGTGGGCTTCGCGCACCCGTTCGAGGTAGGTGTCCGGATCGAGAGTGTCCTTCTCCTCCTTGAGCCGGGCCAGACGCAGCATCTGCAGCATCCAGGGCTTGCTGAGCTCGCCGCGGGCCTCCAGGTAACGGGCCAGATCGGCGGATGAGGGGGGCGGCGACGCCTCGGACATGCGGAACACCACGGTTCAGCGCAGCCTATGGGGGATGGCCTGGCCGCCGGGGCTCAGGCCGGCAGGGCCCAGGGATTGAGACCCAGATCGGCACCGACCCGGTGGGCGCAGGCAAAGCCGCTGAAGGCCACCGCATTGAGCCCCTGGCCGGGGAAGCAGGAGTCGCCGACGCAGTAGAGCCCGGGGACCCCGGTTCGGTTGAACGGCATCGGCAGCAGGCCGGGCAGCCTGCGGGCGGGGATCGGGCCATAGCTCCCCTGGAAGCGCCCGAGGAAGCGCCGGTGGCTGCGCGGTGTGCCCACCTCCCGGTGGCTGATGGCCTGATGCAGCCCGGGCAGGATCGCCTCCAGCCGGGAGATCAATCGATCGGCCGCCGCCTGCTTGCGGGCCGCATAGGCGCTGGGCCCCAGGTCCGTCCAGGTCTGCATCGACGAGGGGGTGAAGGCATGGACGATGTGGTGCCCGTCGGGGGCGAGGGCCGGATCCAGCAGCGTCGGAATCGACACGAACACGGTGCCCTGCTCAGCCTCCATCTCCTCCCAGGTCTCCAGAAGCAGGTGATGGCAATGGCTGCCGGCCGGGATCACATCCGCCCGCACGCCCAGGTGCAGGGAGAGGAAGGAGGGCGAGGGCACGTACCGGCGGCGCCAGCGCTCCTCGGAGGCCGGGGTGTGGGCCTCATCCACCAGGGCCTGGGAGGCTCCTCCTCCGGCGAAGGTGTCCCAGCGGGTGGCGTTGGAGATCACCCGCCGTGCCCGCAGCTCCTCGCCACTGGCCAGGGCCACGCCCACGGCACGCCCCTGCTCCAGCAGAACCCGGGTGACCCGGGCGCCGTAGCGGATTGCACCGCCGTGACGATCCAGGCCCCGCACCAGCTGGGTGGCGATGGTGCCCACACCGCCGCGGGGGTAGTTGATGCCGCCGGCATGGCGATCGGAGAACACCATGCCGGCATTGATCATCGGGGTGCGGTCGGCCGGCATCACCGACCAGCAGAAGCACTCCATGTCGATGAAGCGCAGCAGTTCCGGGTCCCGGATGTGGCGCCGGGCCACATCGCCCGCATTGACCGGCAGCCAGCGGGCCAGGCCCAGACAGGCGAGCGGAGCCCGGAAGAACACCTTGGTCAGATAGGCGGGATCCTCCAGCGACAGCAGCGGCATCGCATCGAGGCAGCGGAACACCTGCCAGCAGGTGTCGTAGAAGCGGCGGATGCCGGTCGCCTCGTGGGGAAAGCGGTTGGTGAGGGTGGCCAGGAACGTCTCGTAGTCCCGATCCACCGCCAGCTGCAGACCTCCCGGCAGGTGGTACTCCAGCTGAACGGGGTCGGGGATCGTGTCGCAGTGCTCATCGACCGCCGCCAGGGCCCGGGTGAGCAGGTTGGTGGTGCCCTTGCTGCCGAAGCCGAAGATCATCGAGGCGCCCACATCGAAGGTGTAGCCCTCGCGCTGGAAGGCCCCGCCACTGCCTCCCGGAATCAGGTACCGCTCCAGCACCAGCACCTTCGCTCCCTTTGCGGCCAGCTGGGTCGCGCTCACCAGCCCGCCCATGCCGGAGCCGATCACGATCACATCCCAGTCCTGGCCCTGCACGTGCTCTTCCGAACGGTGCTGGAACCCTAGGGGTCAACCGGCGGCGGAGAGGGACGGCCGGCGGAAGCCGGCTCCGCTCGCTCGCTGCCGGGAGCGAGCCGGACCACGGCGCTCAGGCCTCCTGCGAGAACGGCCAGCGCCGCCGTGATGGCCAGCCCGCCACGGAGCAGATCCCGTCGCTGTCGCTGTCTCAGGGCCGTCACGTCCGGCCCGCTGAGGCCGGCGCGGCGCAGCACGCGCAGCATCGCCCCACGCAGCCGGAGGGCCTGACCACCAGCGCCCATCAGCTCGAGCCGGCCGGTCAGCTGCACGGTCGTCCCTGCTGGGGCCGGTCCGGGCTTCAGCGTCCAGTCCAGATGGACCGGCAGCAGGGCGGGGGAACCTGCGCCGCTGATCCAGCGAGGCCGTTCACGGGCCTGGATCCGCTGGCGTCGCGGCGCAGTCTCCACGGACTCGATCAGGAACCTCTCCCGTTCCAGGGCTTGAATCAGCTGCTCCCGCAGGCGGACCGCATCCCTGCCGCTGCTGAGTTGTCCCTGGATCTCAAGCTGCCTCACCATGGCCGCCGGTCGCCGCGGGCATGGACCGCATCGCCGCCGGGACCGGACCGGTGTCCAGATCCCGCAGGGCCCTGTCGCGGTAGGAGCCGTAGCGGGCGCGCTTGTCGCGGACGCGCTCCGGCAGGGGAGGCATCAGGGCGAAGTTGGGCGGCATGGGCTGGAAGCTGCCCTTGCCCCCGGCCGATCCCTCGCTCACGAAGTGGGTCAGGGCGCCCATCATCGTGGTCCGCGGCAGCACGATCGGCTCGAGGCCCAGCACCAGCCGTGCCGCATTGGTGCCGGCCAGCCAGCCGCCGGCCACGGCGGCGGCATACCCTTCGGTGCCGGTGATCTGACCGGCGGCCAGCAGCGATGGGCGCCGCCGGAACTGGAGGGTGGGGGAGAGCAGCTCGGGCGATTCGAGAAAGGTGTTGCGGTGCATCACCCCGAACCGCACGAACTCGGCCCGCTCCAGGCCGGGGATCAGCCGCAGCACCCGCTGCTGTTCGCCCCAGCGGAGGTTGGTCTGGAAGCCCACCAGATTCCAGAGCCGTCCGGCCCGGTCCTCCTGGCGCAGCTGGACCACCGCGTGAGCCCGCCGGGCCCGGCGCAGATCGCGGTCGTTCACGTCGCCCCAGCGCGGATCCCAGAGGCCGATCGGCTTCAGCGGCCCGTAGCGCATGGTGTCCTCGCCGCGGCGGGCGAGTTCCTCGATCGGCAGGCAGCCCTCGAAGAAGCGGGCCGTGTCCTGCTCGAAGTCCTTGAGGGGGGCCTGCTCGGCGTTCAGCAGGGCCTCGCGGAAGGCGCCGTACTGCTCGCGGCTGAGGGGACAGTTGATGTAGTCGGCATCGCCGCGGTCGTAGCGGGAGGCGCGGAAGGCCACCGCCATGTCGATGCTCTCGCCCTGCACGATCGGGCTGGCGGCATCGAAGAAGTGGCAGTCCTCGCGGCCGGTGAAGGCCCTCAGCTGCTCGGCCAGAGGGTCACTGGTGAGCGGTCCGGAGGCCAGCACCGCGATCCGGCCCTCCTCGGGCAGCTGCCGCTGTTCCGCGCGCCGGAACTGGATGCGGGGGTGATCCGCCAGCCGGCGGGTCAGGTCGCCGCTGAAGTGGCCGCGATCCACCGCCAGGGCGCCACCGGCCGGTACGGCGTGATGGTCGGCGGTGCTGATCACCAGCGAGCCGAGTCGGCGCAGTTCCTCCTGCAGCAGGCCGGCAGCCCGGTCGCTGGAGCGGGCACCGAAGCTGTTGCTGCAGACCAGTTCGGCCGCCTGGTCGGAATGGTGGGCCGGCGAGCGCTGCAGCGGGCGCATCTCCACCAGCTCCACATCCACCCCGGCAGCCGCGATCTGCCAGGCGGCCTCCGTGCCGGCCAGGCCGGCACCCACCACCAGGACCGAAGCAGCGGTGCTCACGGGTGGGACGGGGTCAGGCGGCTCAGGCGCGTGGGCGGTCGAGCATCATCTGCAGCTGGCCCACGGCGGCCCGGCCGATGTTGAACAGCGCCCAGCCGAGGGCCAGCAGCACCGGAAAGGCAACGATCAGCAGCCGGAGGTCCATCGGTTCGAAGCGGGCTTTGCGCGGCGATTTTACGGAGAGCCCGCCGGTTCGAGCCGGCGCTGCTGTGATCGTTCACCCGGCGCTGCGGTGCAGCCGCGCCAGCTCGCTGTAATGCCGTGCGTGCTGCCGCTGCTTCTCGGCATCCGCCGCGCTGATCTCCCGCCGGCTCAGCGCCGGAACCCCGGCCACCAGGGTGCGCTCGGGCACATCCCGCGTCACCACCGCACCGGCGGCCACCAGGGCGCCTTCGCCCACGTGCACTCCGTTCAGGACCACGGCACCGATGCCGATCAGGCAGCCATCGGCCAGGGTCGCCCCATGAATCACCGCCCGGTGCCCCACGGTCACATCGGCGCCGATCCGCACCGGCTGGTCCGGATCGCCGTGCAGCACGGCCCCATCCTGCACATTGCTGCCGGCGCCCACATGGATGGCGCTCAGATCGCCGCGAGCCACCGCCATCGGCCAGAGACTGGCTCCTGCCTCGAGGGTCACATCGCCCACCACCAGCGCCTGGGGCGCCACCCAGGCCTCCGGATCGATGGTCGGTTCCGGCCAGGGTGCGGCGCGCATGGGGGTGGGTCGGCTCACGGCATTCTCCGCCGCTCCGGACGCCATGCAGCCGCGTGATACGTTCAGCTTGTTCCGGGCTGAGCAGCCCATGGAACGGTTCGGGTCGCTAGCTCAGCGGTAGAGCACTCGGCTTTTAACCGATTGGTCCTCGGTTCGAATCCGAGGCGACCCATTCTTCAGGCCAGAGCCTCCCGCTGCGACTGCGGTGAGGGCAGCCGCAGGCTCACCATCCAGGAGGCCAGCACCAGCAGCGTGGAGCACCACAGGCAGGCCTGCATGCCGCCGCTGCCGCCACCACCGAGCAGGAACACCCCACCGGAAAGGAGGGTGCCGGCGAGTCGGCCGGCGGCGTTGGCCATGTAATAGAAGCCCACATTCAGGCTCACCTGCTCGGCATCGGTGTAGGCGAGAACCATGTAGGAGTGGATCGAGGAATTCATGGCGAAGACCACGCCGAAGCCGGCCAGTCCTGCGGTGATCGCCACGCCAGGGTCACTGCTGCGCCAGAGCGCCACGGCGATCAGGGCCGGCACGGCGCTCAGAACAGCACTCCAGAACGTCACGGCGCTCGGCCCCGGAGCCTCGCTGCTGCCCCAGAGCCGGCGGATGCCGGGTGCGGCGCCCTGAACGATGCCGTAGCCCACCAGCCAGAGGCCCATGAAGCCGCCCACCTCCCAGAAGCGCCAGCCGAGGGCGGAGCCGAGAAACACCGGCAGGGCCACCACGAACCAGACGTCTCGCGCACCGAAGAGAAAGAAGCGGGCCAGGGAGAGCACATTGATGCCTCTGGATTTCGAGAGCAGGCTGCTGAAGGCCGGCTTGCGCTTCATCCGGCCCATGCCGTCGGGAAGCACCAAGGTGAGCAGGAACGCCAGCGACAGGCCTGCCGCCATCCAGGCCACCGCGGCGTTGAATCCCACCAGGGTGAGCAGCAGGCCACCGAGGAAGAACCCCACGCCCTTGAGCGCGTTCTTGGAGCCGGTCAGCACCGCCACCCAGTGGAACAGCTGTCGGTCGCCCCGGCTGGCGCCCGGTGTTTCGGGCACCACGGTCTTGATGGCGCTCTTGGCACTCATCTTGTTGAGATCCTTGGCGATGCCGCTGATGGCCTGAGCCACCATCACGTAGGCGACGCTGAGCAGCTTCGGCCAGGTGGCGGCCACGGGAACGAGCATCAGCAGGGCCAGGATCTGCAGCAGCGTTCCGACCCAGAGCGTCAGCCTCAGGCCGTAGCGGGCACCGATCCAGCCGCCGGTGAGGTTGGTGAGGATGCCGAAGAATTCGTAGAAGAGAAACAGAAACGCGATCTCCAGCGTGGAGTAGCCCAGCTCATGGAAGTGGAACACCACCAGCATGCGCAGCGCTCCATCGGTGAGGGTGAAGGCCCAGTAATTGGCCGTGACGATGGCGTATTGCTGCAGGTTGGAGAGGGGTCGGGCCAGCCGGAGCGCTGAAGCCATCGTTCAGCCCCCCACAACGGCGGCTGCCGCCACAGGCTGCGCCGCGCCGGCGGCACCGTCGGCGTCGGCGGCCGCCAGGTGAACGGCCAGGTCGGCCATGCGGCAGCTGTAGCCCCACTCGTTGTCGTACCAGGTGTAGACCTTGAGCTGGGTCCCGTTCACCACCAGGGTGGACAGGGCATCGACGATGGCACTGCGGCTGTCGTTGAGAAAGTCGACCGACACCAGGGGGCGCTCCTCGACGCCGAGAATCCCCTTCAGGGCCCCGGCGGCCGCCTCGCGGAAGGCGTCGTTGACCTGCTCGGCCGTCACCGGCCGCTCCAGCTCGAACACGGCGTCGGTCAGGGAGGCGTTCAGCAGCGGCACCCGCACGGCGTGGCCGTTGAGCCGCCCCTGCAGCTCGGGGAAGATCAGGCCGATGGCACGGGCTGATCCCGTGCTGGTGGGGATCAGGCTCTGCAGGCTGCTGCGGGCCCGCCGCAGATCGCCCTTGAACGTGTCGATCGGCACCTGGGTGTTGGTCACGTCGTGCAGCGTCGTGATCGCGCCGTGGCGGATGCCGAAGCTCCGGTGCACCACCTGCACCACCGGGGCCAGGCAGTTGGTGGTGCAGGAGGCGGCGGTCACGAGCCGGTGCCGGGCCGGGTCGTAGCTCTGGTGGTTGATCCCGTAAACGATGTTCAGGGCTTCGGCGCCGGCGATCTGGCCCTTGACCGGGCAGGCCACGAGCACCCGGGACAGACCGGCCCGTTCGAAGTAGGGCTCCAGGGCGTCGGCTGTCTTGAAGCGTCCGCTGCACTCGAGCACCAGGTCCACCCCCATGTCCCGCCAGGGAACGGCGGCGGGATCGGCGCTCCGGCTCCAGCTGACCCCCTGACCATCGATGCGGAAGCCGGCGGCGTCGGCCTCGATCGTCCGGCGCCAGCGGCCATGCACCGAATCGAACTCCAGCAGATGGGACGCAGCGGCGGCATCGCCGCCGGGATCGTTGACGTGGACCACCTCGATGCCCTCCCGCTCCCAGAGGGCTCGCAGCACGAGACGGCCGATGCGTCCGAAGCCGTTGATGGCCAGACGCTGGCGCCGAGAGGAAGCGATGGGCATGACGAGCGGCGATCTCCCATCAAAATAACTTGATGCATCAAGAATGGTTGATGCAATGTGTTCTGGAGCACGCCGCTCCCGGCGGCATGGCTCCCCGGGCCCGCCGGCAGCGGCGCCCTTGCGGCGCTTTGATGAGCTCATCCATCGCGCGGCCGCATGAGCGCGTCCTCCCCGTCTCCCGTTGTTGTGCTCGACGCCGAGCTGGCCCGGCAACGGCTCAAGGCCCTGGCCGATCCGGTGCGCCTCAGCGTCGTGCAGGCCCTCGGCGGCGGGGAGCGCTGCGTCTGCGATCTCACCGCCGATCTGGGCCTGGCCCAGTCACGGCTGTCGTTTCACCTGCGGGTGCTGCGCGAGGCGGGTCTTCTCAGCGACCGCCAGGAGGGCCGCTGGGTCTATTACCGCCTCGAGCCGGCGGCGCTGGAGAGCCTGAGCACCTGGCTGACCAGCCTTGGACGGGGCGCCCCGCTCAGTCCGTCGCGCTGCTGCTGACGGGTTTCGGTTCGGCATCGCCCGCTTCCAGGGTCGCCATCCGGTTGCGGCCGCCGTCCTTGGCGGCGTACAGAGCCCGGTCCGCCCGCATCAGCGCCTCCTCCCCGCTGACATCGGCGGCATCGATCAGGCTGCCCCCCAGGCTCATGGTGACCGTGAGGGTCCCGTCATCGATCGCAACCGGGCTGCTCTCCAGAGCGCGGCGCAGCCGCTCACCCATCTCTCGCACTCCGGTGAGCGAAGTGGACCGCAGCAGCACGGCGAATTCCTCGCCGCCGAGCCGGCCGCTGCTGTCGGCGAACTCCATGCTGTCGAGGCGGCTGCCCGTGTCGGATTCCCGCAGGCTGCGGCGGATCACGGCGCTCACGTGCTTCAGCACGGCATCGCCCGCCGCGTGGCCGTAGGTGTCATTCACGGCCTTGAAGTGATCGAGGTCGAGCATGATCACCCCCACGCTGAAGTGGGGGTGGCGGCGCACGATCCGGGTCGCCTGCCGCAGCTCCGTCATGAAGGTGCGCCGGTTGGGCAGCCCGGTGAGGGTGTCGGTGCTGGCCAGCCGTTTCAGTTCGCGCTGCTGGCGGGCCCGCTCCTCCAGCAGGTTGCCCACGGCCAGGCTGGCCAGGGCCAGGGTCAGCAGAAGGATCGCGGCCACGCCGAGCGTGCTGCGGTAGCCGGCCCTGGTGATCGCCGTCAGCTGGGCCGGACTCACCCGTGAGGCCACGATCCAGAGGCAGCTGTTGATGCTGCGGCTGGAGGCCTGGGCCTGCTGGGGATCGGGGCAGAAGCGGGGGTTCTGGGCCTCCAGCATCCGATCGAGCGGGTTGAGCGTCTGCCAGGTCCAGAGGCCGGTGGCCAGACGCTCCTGTTGCAGCTGGCGCTGGGGGCTGCGCCGCATGGCCGCGAACACCTCCGGGTAGCGGCTGAGGAAGCTCGAGTCGCGCTCGTACATGAATTCCCAGTCCGTTGCCGGATCGGGGCCGCGCAACCAGAAGCCCTCCCGGTTGATCAGTATCAGGTGCGGATCCAGCATCGGATTCTCCTCCAGCTGCTCGGAGGAGCGGCTGAGGTCGTCGAGCAGATTGCTGGCCAGGTAGTTGACGATCACGATGCCGCGCCGCTCCCCGGCCTCACTGAAGAGGGGAATCGCCACGCGGATCATCGGCTTCAGCGGCTGCTCGATCTGGCCGCGCTCCTTGTTGAGATCCAGCGGCGAGAGATACACCGCCCCTGGAGGCAGGGTCATCGCTTCACTGAAGTAGTAGCGGTCGGCCTTGTTTTGCAGCTCGGCTGTGGGAACGGCCACCGGTCCGGTGGCCGAGGCGTTGACCCGGATCCGCTCCTGGCCGCTCTCATCGAGCCAGCGGATCTGGTCATAGATCCCGAGCGCGCCACTGAAGGCTTCCCAGCGGCGGATCAGCGCGTCGGTGGAGCCGGTCTCGCCGTTGACCAGGTCCTGCAGGGAGGGCTCGCTGGCGAGATAGACGAGTTCGTTGACCAGAAAGCGCAGGTGCTAGTCGAGGGCCTCGATGCCGCCGGCGACGGCCTGCTGCTCCACCACCCGGGTGATGGAGCGGATCCGGCTCACCTGCACACCGGTCACGGTGGCCAGCAAGCCGAGCGCCAGCGCTGCCGCGGGGGCGAACACCAGGGCCGAGAGCTGCAGGGCCCGACGCGACGAGGGCCTCAGCCGTTGCAGCAGCCCCGGCGGCCCCGGGGTGGAGTTCGCCGCTGCCCCTGCGGCGACGCCTGTGTTCTCGGCCATCGGCAGGCCACCACTGGCCTCAGTCTTGCCGGGCCTTCCGTGGCTGGCCGCGGCCGGGAAGGGCCTGACACAAGCCTTGATTCAGAGCAGACCGCGGGCCCGCACCAGGCGCTGCACCATCGACCAGGAGCCCAGGGTCACCTTGATCGCCACGAGCACGTTCAGCACGGGAATCCAGCTGCCGCTCAGCAGGGTGCCGAAGCGGCCGGGAGGGGGCGCCAGGCCCCAGAGGGCGAGCAGGCTGAGCAGCAGAAAGGCCAGAACCGAGCCCTTCTCCCACAGATCGGCGCGCCAGCGGCGGTGAATGCTCTCGGCCTCCGCCGCACCGCCGCTGATCAGCACCAGGCCGATCGCGGTGCCTCCCGCCACTCCCGCGGCGAATCCACCGCCGGGCGACAGATGACCGCGCAGGGCCAGTTCCACCGCCACCAGGGTCGCGATCGTGGCGCCCCACTGGCAGAGCACCACGGAGGGGTCATCGCTGAGGGCCCGGATGTCGCGCACCGCCCGCTCCGAACCCAGCAGCCAGCGCACCCCCAGGGAGGCCAGGGTGAACACCACCACCTCGCCGATGGTGTCGAACAGGCGCACGTGCAGGATCACGCCCGAGACCAGGTTGGGCACGCCGGTCTGGGTGGCGAGCTCCTCCACCAGCCCGGCCAGGTTGGTGGGCGGCGGCAGGCTGACGCTCAGCGGCGCCAGGCAGAGCAGCACCGCTGCCGCCAGGCACAGGGGGCGCAGCAGCGAGCGGGTGGTGAGGGCCCGTGGCCTGCTCATGGCTGCTCCATGGCGGCGGGGGTGGGGACCGCCGCCTCGAGGGATCCGCCCAGGGCGCGCCAGCGGCGGGAGCCGTCGAGTTCCTCCAGGCGTTGCACCAGCCGTGCGTTGCGCAGGACGAGCCGGCCGTTGTCGTGCAGGAGTCCGTGGGCCGGCTGGCATTCCTCGTGCGCATCGCAGGGCTCGAGCAGTTCCAGCCGGATGTGCAGGCCGGCCAGCCACTGATCCAGGGTCTGGCGCTGCTCCAGGGAGAGGGTGGCTCCGGCGCGCTCGATCCGGATCGCCATCGAGGAGCGCAGCGTCACCGCATAGAGGGTGGTGGAGAGCAGGCTGCCCACGAGAGCCTCGGTGAGGGCCACATCGGGCGCACCCAGGCAGGCGTAGAGCAGCGAGGCGATGGCTCCGAGAAGGCCCCGCATCACCAGCGCCTGCACCGGATCGCTCTGCCGCACGATCAGGATCGCCATCGCCGGCAGCAGCAGGGCCACCGGCAGCAGCAGACCCAGCTCGGAGGCGATGGTGAGAACGTCGGGTGGGCTCATGGATCCCGGTGGCGCTGGGAACTGGTGTGGGCCAGCACGTACCCGAAGATCGTGTTCCTAAGTTCCGCCTGAGATCTCAGTGATAGCAAGGGATCTGAGGCCTCGACCGTGCGAATAGCGCAAACCATAGAGCAGATAGAGCAACCACGACTCGAGTGACGACGGATTGCTCGGAACCCCTGCGGCACAGGCGATTTTGACGCATACAGATGAGAGTCCGCAGATGCGCTGGTGAGGCGGCTGAAGATACACAGTTCTTGACTTGCCGGAGGCTGCCCTGATGGCCTTCGTCGGGTTGATCCTGGGTGTCTCAGGCTTGGAGCGCGTCCGTGTCCTTCGCCAGAACGCCGTAGAGCAAATAGAGCAACTCTGGTCGAGGACCAACGCTCCTCCCACCGTTGTTGGCACTGGATTCAGACAGGAAGGTCCTCTTCCACCAATGCCCGGCCACTCCTCCATGGTCTGCTCTGGAGGTATCGGATTGCTGTCTCGGTCATACAGGGGAACTCTCCGCTGATGCCAGGGAGAGACGCGGACCCATCAGGACGGCTGAGTCGAGGCACGCAGAAGCCCCTAAGAGCGAGCTGGGTGCCTTTAGGACGGGCTCCGTGGATCTGTAGGTGTCCTTGTGCCACAGGGCTCAGCCGACTCCCTGGGCGGCTCCAAGACAGCAACTGCGGGGGTGTAAGGAGACCTGGGCTGCTTAGAAGACCCACCTCCCCGGTCAGGAACCACCCCCCAGTGGGGGATGCACGGCCGAATCTCCTCTCGTAAGTGTGTTCAGATCCGAGCAGCAAAAACTTATCTTGAAGACATCCCCAGTCGCTCGCGGTGACAGGGGACTGGCGCTGGCTTGATATTCCGTGGACTATGACGCCTTCGTTACGGTTGGTGGTGAACCAGACAGAGATGTCTATGTTTCATCTTGAGATTCACTGTCCTTCGTGGCCAGCGAGCTGCAGCAGAACCTCTCCTCCTTCATCTGGTCCGTAGCAGACCTCCTCAGAGGCGACTACAAGCAGAGCGACTACGGGAAAGTCATCCTGCCCTTCACTGTGCTCCGTCGTCTGGACTGTGTCCTGGAGCCGACTAAGGCTGCTGTTCTTGACGAGAAGAAGCTACGAGAAGGGCAGGGACTCGATCCGAAACCCTTTCTTCTGCGTAAAGCAGGACTGAACTTCTGCAATACGTCACCACTAGACGTGAAGCGTCTGATGGGGGACCAAGACAATATCGGGGAGAACCTTCGCTCCTACATCCAGGGCTTTACCACAGAAGTCAGAGACATCTTCGAGAGCTTTGAGTTCCACATTCAAATCGACAGGCTTGAGAAAGCCAATCTGCTGTATCTCATCACTGAGAAGTTCGCCAACATCGACCTTCATCCTGACAAGATCAGCAATGCTGAGATGGGGCTGGTCTTTGAGGAGCTAATACGGAAGTTCGCGGAGCTCTCTAATGAGACAGCAGGAGAACACTTTACTCCTCGTGAGGTGATCAGGTTGATGGTCAACCTCATCTTCATTGAGGACGACGAGGCCCTTACTCAGCCAGGGGTCGTACGGACTCTCTATGACCCAGCAGCTGGGACAGGAGGGATGCTTAGTGTTGCAGATGAGCATCTGACCAGGCACAACCCCTCATCTCGTCTGGTGCTGAGCGGTCAAGAGCTGAACCCTGAGTCTTACGCCATCTGTAAGGCGGACATGCTGATCAAGGGGCAGAACATCAAGAACATCTGCTTCGGAAACACCCTCTCGGACGACCAGCTACCGGAAGAGAAGTTCGACTATATGCTCTCCAATCCACCTTTCGGAGTGGAATGGAAGAAGATCCAAAAGGAGATCAAGGCAGAGCACGAGGCGATGGGCTTCGCAGGGCGCTTTGGACCGGGTCTGCCAAGAGTCAGTGACGGGTCTCTACTGTTCCTCCTCCATTTGATCTCGAAGATGAGGCCTGCGAGTGAGGGAGGCAGTCGCTTCGGGATCGTTCTTAATGGTTCACCGCTCTTCACTGGAGGAGCAGGCTCAGGAGAGAGCGAGATTCGACGGTATGTTCTGGAGAACGATCTGCTTGAGGCGATCATTGCCTTGCCAACTGATATGTTCTACAACACACCTATAAGCACTTACATCTGGATTCTGACGAATAGGAAGTCACAGCCTCGTAAGGGTAAGGTGCAGCTTATCGATGCCAGCAGCTACTGGCAGAAGATGCGAAAGACCTTAGGAAGCAAGAGGAAGGAGATGAGCAGTGAGCACATCGAGGAGATCACTCAGCTCTTTGGCTCATTCGAATCTGTAGAGAAGGACGGAAAGCCAGTCAGCAAGATCCTCAGGAATGAAGAGTTCGGATACCAGACCATTACCGTCGAGCGTCCACTGCGGGATGAAAACGGGGAGGTAGTGCTAGGACAGAGAGGCAAGTCGAAAGGGAAACCACAGGCTGACAGCAGCTTGCGAGATACAGAGGACGTACCCCTTTCAGAAGAGATTGAGCACTATTTTGCTCAAGAAGTCCTGCCGCACGTCTGTGATGCCTGGATCGACGATAGTAAAACAAAGACTGGATATGAGATTTCGTTCAATCGGCACTTCTACGTATATCAGCCTCCACGGTCGCTGCAAGAGATTGACTCTGATTTGAGTCACTTAAGTGGAAGCATTATGGAGATGATTAGAGGGCTGTCCTCATGAGGTATGAGCGATACGGTAAGTATAAGCCACAGCCTGGGGTCTGGTTTGACGAACTTCCTGATCATTGGTCTTGCTACAGGACTAAGGTCTCAGTTGCAAGCTGTCTGAATGGTGCGTGGGGGATAGAACAGCAGGGAGACAGTGGCGACTTGCCATGTATACGTGTAGCTGATTTTGATCGTGAAAATCTTTGTGCGGCGATTCCTGAGAATCCCACAGTCCGGAACTATACAGAAAGAGATATCGAGAAGCGTCTTCTAAGCCGAAACGACCTGCTCCTAGAGAAATCGGGTGGAGGCGACCAACAACCTGTTGGTGCAGTTGTGTTGTATAACGATGATCATCCCGCCATTTGCTCGAACTTTATTGCGAGAATGCGCCTGAAGAACGAAATGAATGCCAGTTTCTGGAGATATGTACATTACGGTTGTTATTGCTCAGGGGTAAGCACACGTTCTATTAAGCAGACGTCTGGGATTCAGAATCTCGACCAGCATCAATACCTTAATGAACTCTCGCCGTTCCCTCCCATTGACGAGCAGGAAGCCATCGCCGCCTTCCTCGACCGGGAAACCGCCAAGATCGACGCCCTCATCACAGAACAACAGCGCCTAATCGAGCTACTCCAAGAGAAGCGTCAGGCTGTGATCTCTCATGCGGTTACAAAGGGGCTGAATCCTTATGCACCGATGAGGGATTCAGGGGTGGAGTGGTTAGGAGAGGTGCCGGAGGGGTGGCGAGTTATGGGCCTCACAAAATGCATTGGCCCGGTAGTCGACTACCGAGGCAAGACACCCGCTAAAGGAGAGTCGGGCATGCGACTTGTAACAGCGAAGAACATTAAGAATGGAAAGATTGACTACGACGCATCAGAGGAATATGTTGACCCATCAGAAGCAGAGGCGTTACTCCAAAGGGGCAGGCCCCAACAGGGAGATCTTCTCTTCACAATGGAGGCACCACTTGGGCAGGTTGCGATTGTTGACAGGGAAGACATAGCTCTCGCTCAGAGAGTAGTCAAGTTTAGGGGCATTCCCTGCACAGTTAGAACCCACTATCTGAAGTGGTGGCTTATGGGCACGCACTGTCAGGCACAACTCCAATCAATGAGTACTGGCTCGACAGCGCTTGGATTAAAGGCAAGTAGACTCTCCGCAATCAAATGCCTAATACCACCACTGACTGAGCAGGAGTCCATTCAGGACTACTTAGCGTCTACTGAGAGAGAGCTCGACAATGCCTCATCTATCGCAGGCTCACTGATAGGTCTTCTCCAGGAGCGCCGCTCAGCCCTCATCTCTGCCGCTGTAACCGGCCAGATCGACGTACGAGGGCTTGTAACCGATGAGGTAGCGACATGAGCCTCCCTATCGGCAAGCTAGTTCGTGTGCCTCTCAGAGAGGTCTGGAAGCATGAGGCTTATGACTTCACCCAGTGGCTCCAGGAGAATATCGAGATACTCAATGAGACACTTGATCTAGAGCTGGTCTCTGCAGAACGTGAGCAAGCAGCCGGTTCCTTCAGTATCGATCTTGTCGCAGAAGATGAAGGTGGTATGCCTTATGTGATCGAGAACCAACTAGAGAAGAGTGATCACGATCATCTAGGTAAGCTCATTACCTACCTAACTGCTCGTGCTGCCAAAGGGGCTGTCTGGATTACTCCGTATCCAAGAGCTGAGCACATTGCGGCTATGGGATGGCTTAACGAGTCAGCTAATGCCGACTTCTACCTGGTCAAGATCGAAGCTGTACGTATTGATGATTCTCCAGCAGCTCCTCTGCTCACATTGATCGTTGGACCATCAGAGGAAGCGAAGGAGTCTGGGAAAGCTAAGCAAGAACTTACTGAGCGCCATAAGATCAGAAAGCAGTGGTGGACCACCCTGCTCTCATTGCCAACTGCCAAATCCTATGCCAACGCTACTGCTAACACTTCCCCTTGGCTTGGCTTGTCTTCGGGAGTATCTGGATGCCGATACTGGTATGGCGTAACGAAGTCAACTTCTTCTGCTGAACTCTATATCGACAAGGGCAAGGGGCACGACGAGACGAATCGTCTATTCTTTGATCATCTAGTCGCTTCACGGACTGAGATCGATGCTTCTATTGGGTATTCCGTCCTCTGGCAACCCCTGGATGGGCGGCGTGCTTGTCGAGTCCGCATTGAGATTCAAGGTGGATATGCTTCCCCACAAGAAGAGTGGACACCAATCCAAGAGAAGATTGTCGACGCCATGAACAAGCTTCAGCACGCCTTGAGCCAGCCCCTCAAGTCTTTCAGCGTTGCAAAGTCATGAGCCTTCACACAGAGGCTAAGTTCGAGGACGAGATCTGTCAGTACCTAGGCAGCAACTCCTGGCTGTACGAGAAAGGTGATGCTGCTAGCTACGACCGCAGCCTTGCCCTGTTCCCACCAGATCTAATCAGTTGGGTCCAGGACTCCCACCCAGAAGCCTGGGAGACGCTTCAGAAGAATCACGGCTCCAAGGCTGAGGAGACCCTCCTTCTCCGTGTTCGTAGTCAGCTTGATCAGCTGGGCACCCTCGATGTCTTACGACATGGGATTGAGCTGCTGGGGCTAAGCAAAGCTCTTAAGCTCGCTGAGTTCAAGCCTGCACTAGGGATTAACCCTGACATCCTCGCCCGCTACAACGCCAATCGACTACGTGTCGTCAGGCAAGTCCGTTATTCACTTCACAACCAGAACTGCATCGATCTGGTGCTGTTCCTGAATGGTATCCCTGTTGCTACCGTCGAGCTGAAGACCGACAACACCCAGAACGTCGGGAATGCTGTTGATCAGTATCGGTTTGATCGACTCCCACAGCTCAAAGGCAAACCACCTGAACCACTACTCTCCTTCCCTAGTGGAGCCGTAGTTCACTTTGCGGTCAGTAACAGGGAGGTGCGCATGACGACTCACCTGAAAGGACCAGCAACGACCTTCCTCCCATTCAATAAGGGCAGTGATCCTGGAGGGAAGAACTGTGGAGGAGGTAATCCCGTTGGAGACGGGCACCCTACTGCTTACTTGTGGGAGGAGGTCTGGGAACGAGAGAGCTGGCTTGAGATCCTTGGCCGCTACTGCATTTCTGAAAGAGACAAGAAGAAGCACATCAGGAGGGTCCTCTTTCCTCGCTATCACCAGCTCGCTGTAACTCGGCAATTGCAGGAGGCCGTAAGGGAAGAGGGACCAGGACAGAAGTACCTGATCCAGCACTCGGCTGGCTCTGGGAAAACCAACTCAATCGCCTGGACAGCTCACTTCTTCTCTGAGCTGCACGACTCCAACGACAGGAAAGTCTTCGACTCAGTGCTTGTGGTCAGTGATCGGAACGTCATTGATACCCAGCTACAAGAAGCCCTCGAAGCCTTCGAACGTCGCAAGGGCGTTGTGGCTTCGATCACCAGTGAGGAAGGAAGCAAGAGTGCCAAGCTTGCAGAGGCTTTAGGTGGGGACAAGAAGGTCGTCGTCTGCACTATTCAGACCTTCCCCTTTGCTATCAAGGAGGTGAGAGAGCTGGCTGCGACTCAAGGCAAGAGGTTTGCTGTCATTGCTGATGAAGCTCACAGCTCCCAGACGGGTCAAGCTGCTACCAAGCTCAAGCAAGTTCTCAGTGCAGCAGAAGCCGCTGATCTTGCTGATGGGGGTGATGTTGACGTCGAGGCTCTCCTTGCAGCCGAGATGTCCGACAGAGTAGAGAGTGGCGGGATTACCTACGTCGCCTTCACTGCTACGCCAAAAGCTAAGACCCTAGAGCTGTTTGGACGAAGACCGAATCCTGATGAACCAAGCAGTGAGACTAACCTCCCTGAGCCGTTTCATGTATATTCGATGCGGCAGGCGATTGAAGAAGGCTTCATCCTCGATGTTCTTCAGAATTACACCTCCTACAAGTTAGCCTTTCGCCTTGCTCATGAGGGGCAGTCTGTGAATGAGACGGAAGTCGAGCGTAATGAGGCCCTTAAGAAGCTGATGGGCTGGGTCAAGCTACATCCGCATAACATCGCACAGAAGGTCGAGATCGTTGTTGAGCATTTCCGTCGCTTTGTCTGGCCATTACTAGAAGGAAGGGCCAAGGCAATGGTTGTCGTTGGGAGTCGGAAAGAAGCAGTGCGCTGGAAGCTTGCGATGGACAAGTACATCACCTCTCGTAACTACTCTCTTGGGACGCTGGTGGCCTTTAGTGGGGAGGTGAATGACCCAGAGTCCGGTCCTGAGCCCTTCAGCGAGCGGGGGCAGTCCCTGAATCCGAAGCTCAAGGGTGATGTCCGCGAAGCCTTCAAGGGTGACGAGTACCAGGTGTTGCTGGTGGCCAACAAGTTCCAGACGGGTTTTGATCAGCCTCTGCTATGCGGCATGTACGTCGATCGTAAGCTTGCTGGCATTCAAGCTGTCCAGACCCTTTCGAGACTTAACCGCTGCTACCCAGGCAAGGACACGACCTACGTAGTCGACTTTGCTAATGACCCCAAGGATGTCTTGGCTGCTTTCAAGACCTACTTCAGCACTGCTGAGCTATCTGCAGCTACCGATCCGAACCTCATCCTTGGTCTCAAAGCTAAGCTTGATTCTCAGAATTACTACGACGAGTTCGAGATCGAACGTGTCATGAAGGTCCTTCTTGATCCAAAGAGCAAACAAGGACTGCTTGAGGAAGCAATCGAGCCTGTTGCAGATCGACTAGTCAATATGTACAAGGAAGCACGAGCAGCCTATCGTCATGCACTGGATATCAACGATGAGTCTTCTGCCAAAGAATCAAAGGACGAGATGGACTCGTTGTTGCTCTTCAGAGCAGACATTGGTACATACGTCAGACTCTACACATTCCTTTCTCAGATCTTTGACTACGGCAACACAGGCATAGAGAAGCGAGCTCTCTTCTTTAGGAGCCTCCTTCGTGCTCTTGATTTCGGCAGGGATCGACCTGGTGTCGATCTTTCTAAGGTCGTCCTGACTCACCATCAGATTCGGAAGCTTGGTGAGACAAACCTTGATCTTGGAATTGGTGAGACTCCGAAACTTGACCCAAGCACTGGTTCGGGGACAGGCTCAGTACAGGACCAGCAGAAGGCCAAGCTCTCTGAGATCATCTCCAAGTTAAATGACCTCTTCACTGGAGACCTGTCCGACGACGACAAGATCATCTATGTCGGTACAGTCATTCGTGGCAAGCTGCTGGAGTCCAAGACTCTTCAACAACAGGCAGCAAGCAACAGCAAGGAACAGTTCGCTAATTCACCTGACCTGATCAAGGCACACCAGGACGCCATAATCGATGCCCTGGATGCCCATCAAGCCATGAGCTCACAGGCTCTCAATAACCCTGATCTGCAAGCAAGGATCCTTGAGCTACTTCTCACTAACTATGGCCTCTGGGAGTCACTTAGAGACAAGCAGGCTGTGTAAGCCCACGAGTCGCTTGTGTCTATTCCCTTATCCAGTCAGAGATGTTACTCAGAATACGGCGATACCCGCATAGAAACAGGTGTAGATTCTCTTTGGTCTTTGCTTCATCCCAGTCAATTGATCCTAGAAGTCTTATCCACATCATGACCTTCTGCTCCTCAGAATATTGGCTTAGGCTTCTAGGTAGCCCGCCGTTGCCTCCAGTTGCCTGATTATGCGTATGACCCTCCGTCACCCTGGTGGATTGTGTGTGAGTGATGGCTGCCTCTATCCCCCCTTCATCTATTTCTTGCTTTCCCTTCTCCTTGTTCAGAGCTGGAGTGAAGCTGTCATATCTCTGACACGTCTGATGCCTTCTTGCACTCAGCGATTCAAACTTATCAGTAAAGAATCCACCAAGCCAGCCGCGTAAGGAGGAGACTGCCGGCATCTTCTTGTTTCGCTTGTAGTACTTATACACTGCCTCCTCCAGTGCGCCGCTCTGTGCCCGCTCGAGAATCGCCATATGCGTAACGCTCGCAGTCTCGGCCATCTCTAGCTGAAACTTGTCGGTGTACTCGCTATTAACCGTCCTGGAATACCATCTGAACGCGGCCTTATTATTGTCGATGCAGTCTCTGCTCCAACCCTCGCTCTCCATGGCCTTTGCTAAGGCGCGGTGCTCGTTGGAACGCTGTGGAAATGACCGCTGATAGTCGCTGATCTTCCCGATGATGATCATCCGTTCTCGCTGAGCTGTGCTCTTGGCTTGGCTGTAGGTCTCGACGTTCTTTTTGATCGAGGCAAGGAAGTTCAGAAATGTCTCATCCGTAGTGGTGTTGTCGTAGATCTCTAGAAGTGCCATTGGTCTATCTGCTGCCCCAGTTCCGTATCGATACGGAACTCGCAGGTGTAGGGCCCGCTCGGTAACGTACTGGGATTGAACTGCATACCGCCTGCTGGTCACTTGTCCTGACAGACGGCATGAGTAGTACCTGCCACTACTTTAGCGATAGCTATCATCGATTTGCTGTTGCCAGTAGTAATTACCGTGCGCTATTGCCCTGCAAGAACAAGTGGCGAGACTGTCGCACATTTAAGTCAGCCAGCATTACCGATGTGTGAATGCTCCACCTGCAATGGCTGTAATGGCCAATCAAGATGCTTCCACCTTCCACTTTTGACATACTGCTTGGTCAGGAGACCCCGATGTCTTCAGTCGTGCGGCATGATCTCAATCCAGTTAATTCATAGCTATGGCTGGTTCCCTTCTTCGCATCCCAGGCCCGTCGGTGCACACCAGACTCCATAAGCTGTAGAACGAAACCGCAGCAAGCATCAAAGCAACAGACGAGACGACGTAGACGAGCACTTACAGACCTCCTTTCAAGTTCAAGTTCAATCAGTTGTTGATCCAGGTATCGACGGAAGAGGTAGTCATTCCTCTCCCTCTCATCCCAGTACCTATTCCAGGCATCAAGGAACTCCATCTCATCCCCACACCTCTCAATGGCCGCATTGACATGGGCCATGAAGTCAGTTGTGTCCATGTGCCTCCTCCCAACGACCACGCTCAAAGCCTGCGTAGAAGGCCTTCTTGACACAGGGCACTCCGTAGAAAACACTGTCATTCAGGTTCTTGTCCTTCTTGAACTCCTCCCAATCCATGGGTTCAGACGACACTGGCCTATCCACAGAAAGGACGTGCCAACCACCAGGCTGCTTAACGACCTCAGCCACCACATCACCTGGCTTCAGTTGGCTAATCCAGATCCCTTCAATCCTCTCCATCTCCATCACTGAAGGCACCCTCCTGTCATCCCCACATACACAAGGAATGTGAGGCTGAGCACTGTCACTACTCTCCAGATGAGTAGTCCTCTCTCCAGCTTAGACATAGTCAGGGTTCCTCCATGAATTGTTCTGTGTGTAATGGAAGTGAGCAGGCCGATGGTTCGGACCCTTCTTCGGTCTGGGTGTCTTGAGCTGCTTGAAGACTGGAGGAACCTGCTCTACCCACTCAGAGGGCAGCATCCGCCTCTCAAGAGAGGTGAGAAGGACATCATCCCGGTTGCGTCCCTTGGAGTGGTGTAAATCCCGAGGCCTGTGATCTGATCGGAGATCAGTGATCAGGCAGCTGCAGCGAGTGCAGCTGTTGCCCGATCTTGGACCGGTTCGCTGGTGTTGTCCAGCTTGGCCATCGACTGTTCAGAGAACACGCGACGGCCATCGAGCTGCCACTCCTCCTGCTGCTCCAGCAACAGTGCTCCCACCAGTCGGATGATCGCGGCGTCGTTCGGGAAGATGCCGACGACGCGGGTGCGGCGCTTGATCTCCTTGTTCAGCCGCTCGAGCGGATTGGTGCTCCAGATCTTGCGCCAGTGCTCCGGCGGGAAGGCCCGGAACGCGAGGACGTCTTCCTTGGCCTGCTCCATCAGCGCCGCAGCAGCGGGGAATTTCTCGGTGAGCATCGTCGTTACCTGCTCCCACTGCTCCCACTGCTGCCCTGCGGCCCGGGCCTCGGGCTGAACGAACACCGAGCGCAGGGCGGCAGCCACCATGTCCTGGCTTCCCTTGGGCACCTTGGCCAATAGGTTGCGGGCAAAGTGGACGCGGCAGCGCTGCCAGCTGCAGCCCTGGCAGCACCGGGCGATGGCCTTCTTGAGGCCGGCGTGGGCGTCGCTGATCACCAGTTGCACGCCTGAGAGCCCGCGCTCGCGCAGGCGGCGCAGGAAGGCGGTCCAGAACGTCTCATCCTCGCTGTCGCCCACCTCGATCCCCAGCACCTCGCGCTGGCCGTTGCCGGTGATGCCGACCGCCACGATCACGGCTCTGGAGATCACCTGCCTGCGGGCCGGATCCCGGCCGTGAAGGTAGGTGGCATCGAGGTAGACGTACGGGTAGCGGCTGAACTCCAGAGGGCGCTGCAGGAAGGCCTGCACCTGGGTGTCGAGGCCCTGGCAGATGCGGCTGACCTCCGATTTGGAGACGCCGCTCTCACAGCCCAGCGCCACCACCAGCTCATCGACCTTGCGCGTCGAGACGCCCGAGACGTAGGCCTCCATCACCACGGCCCAGAGGGCCCGATCCACGCGGCGGCGGGGTTCCAGCAGGGAGGGGAAGAAGCTGCCTGTGCGAAAGCGTGGGATGCGCAGCTGGATGTCGCCGGCTGGCGTTGCCAGAAGCCGGTCACGGCTGCCATTGCGATGGCCCCGACGCTCAGCTGTGCGCTGATGGCGATCGGCGCCAAGGGCAGCAGCGGCCTCGGCCTCGATCAGGGCCTGCAGTCCCTGGCGCACCAGTTCAGGGATCAGGTCACCGGCGGTGCCGCTGCCAAGCAGCTGCACCAGTTCCGCGGCGGCAGAATCAGAGATGGGCATGGTCTGGTCTCAGGACGGTGGTAGTGCTCCGACCAGGGTCACAGACCGGCCCACCCATTCCCCCGCAGGGGATCTGAGGACGAGACCGTCAGCACCGGCGTAGCCGGTGCTGCTTCTCAGGATTTACACCACTCGGTGGGACGCCCCCATCATCCCTCACAACACCATCACTCTTGAAGATGAGCCTGTAGTAGAAGGACTCCACATGCTTGTGCCACTTCCCTAGCCTCAACTCATCCTCCATGTTCTCTCTCCTGGTTCCCCAGGCGAGGTTCTCAAGACGGTTGTCACTACCGACACCATTCAGGTGACGGCCCTCATAGGCTGGGCTTGGCCTTAGACCTACGAAGGCAGACAACACTAAGCAGTGGACCTGGTAGGTCTTCTTGAGGATGTTGACCTGCTTGTAGCGTTTCTTGTAACCAGTCTTTTGTTGTCTGAGGACTCTAAGAGTCTTAGCGTTCCTCACGTTCCCAGCATCAGAGACCTCATACCCAAGCTCAAAGGGGATAGGTCTCCACTGTTCTTCAGTTGTCATTGGAATGTACTGAATGTATCGGTACAATCGGCTGTGACTTAAATCACAAGCCTGTCATCGACCACTACTCAATCGGCAAACACCCCAATAGTGGGTGTTGTGTCGGTGATCCTGCCTCCTACCTTCGGTACTCGTTGGAGCCCGATGGTGGTCTCCCCCCTTCGGGACTCGCCCAACGGGCAGGGAACAGCCCTTGTCATTGTTGTCTTATTTAAGGACTGGTCTTCCTGAGAGAGGCCCTATCTCCCTCTCAGCTACTAGCCAGTCCAGTTGTCTTAGTCAGATGGACCCACGTCTGAGCGATGGGTCTCTTCCGTTACGGTACACTTCTCAGATCCCAGTCAGGGCCTGGCTTTTGTCCAGGTCTCAATCCGACCCGATCCACTGAGGCGTCTCTGGGCTGTTCTGAGGGGGATGCCCATGGCCAGAGCGTCTACAGCAGTCTGGGGCTCCTCAAGGAAGAGGTCCATCATAATGCTGAACTCCTCTGCCTTCCGTTGGGCCTCTGCCTTGTGAGCTGAGATGGCCAGGGCGTCGATGAACCACTGGACCCCTTGGGCCAGGCAGTCGGCTCTGTCGTCATGCTTGACGGCTCCCTTCTCCCGACACATGCGTGTCAGTTGGTAGCTGAGCATGTAGGCAAGTCTTCTTTCTGGGGCTTCCTCTGGGTTGGAGTGGTAATCCCACTCAATTACCTTGGGGTCAATGACCAGCTTGTGCTGGTTCAGGATGGGCTCCAGGGCGTCGATGATCCGCTCCTCCTTACGGACAGAGGCACGGACCTCCTCGACCCCTGCATGAACCTGCATCTGGACCATGTGCCGCTTGAGCAGCTCCCCGAACATGCCATCCCCGAAGTTGGACTCGTAGAGGATGGTGGTGGCCTTGTACTTCTTGGCCATGTTGAGCATGGCGACCAGGGTGGCATCGCTGTAGCCGTCCCTCCAGGCATCCATGGCCCTCAGGAAGATGTAGCCGTTGCACTGGCTCAGGACACAGGCTGTGGCCTCGTCCTTGCCTCGACCGGAGGGGTCGATACTCAGGATGGTCTCTGTGTAGTCCCTGATCCCCTCCTCGACGTACATCGGGCTGTACCAGCGGTCCCCAGGAAGGCCTACAGCGGGCAGATCCTTCAACAGGTATCTTGGGGTCCGACGACCACTGATAGCGGGGTGCACAGGTCTCTGAGAGGCCAGTGACGACGAAATCGGAGAACCGCAGTGGGAACTTCTCCGCATCCGACAGGGTGGTGTTGAGCTGGAACTGGAGTTGGAAGTTGGAGCGGCCCATGTGGCACTCCCTCTCCATCAACTCCCGATCACTGAAGCGTGAGTCAGCGGGGGAACCAGCTTTTGCTCCCTTGTTCAGATCTTCCTCAATCTCAGGGGCCAGCCTTCCCTCGTACAGGATGATGTCATTGGGGTAGCGGCTAGGCCATTCATAGGCCTCATAGCCTTGTTCCTCCAGGTCGCGGTAGACAGAGGACATGATTTGGGGGCTTTCCCAGGTAGAGCAACCGCCTAGTGTGCTGTTGGGGGAGGACAGACTCGTCTTCAAGTCATCACGAAGGCCGCTTCAACAAGTAAATGAAAACGCCTGAGGCCTGGAGGAATCTCGCACCATCAGGTTCTCAGTCTATGGTGGAACGTAACTCAACTAGACAGAGGTGAACAGCACTATTCTGCCGTGAGAAGCCATGATAGATGAATGCTCATACCATTGAGTATCTGCGCTGTGTATTCGCAGTCTATCAGCTATCTTCTGGTACTCCGCTCTCCCAAGCCTCACTATCCTCCTGCTCTGGCTGTTCGCTAGCTGCTTCACTGTGCGAAACAACCGAAAGGAGGCGCTCCCCTTGTGCTAACAGGTGATCATAAGTCATTATCCTGATCCCAGATAGTCTCGAGTTAAGTCCGTGCAAAGCCTTGTGCTCCTCTGTGCTCCAACTGACTGACCTGCAAATGACGATTGTTGCTCGTGGGTGGTATGCAACGATCTCAGGGTGATCCCGCATTCCTTGTTCGGCTACAGAGTGAAGGACATCCATATACCGATGGCACTGCCCTATGGCCTTTGAGACTTCGGAGGAGAAGTAGTAGCTTCTATGGCTCTCATCACGAATTAAGACAGCCATGTCTAGCCGCTTCAGTTCAGCAATATCCCTGTACCCTGCGATCACGTTTGATAGCATCATATCAAGCTGATCATGCGGACTGATCGCCCTAACATCCTCTGGAGATACAACATAAGCATTGCCAAGTGCCCAAGGATGTTGTTCAATCCACCGTTGGTATGTCGCTTCACTATTCTCTTCCTGCTCAAGGTAACCTCTAAGGGCCATGACGGCAGATTGCATTTCTCTAAGCCTTATTGCGCCTTTCAAAGCCGAGACAAGTTCGTCTGATTGGTCACAGGTCCCAATATGAGATACGACATCCTTGCTCCCAAGTACCGTTGCAAGGGCCCCTGCCAAATACTCGGGATCGTATTCTCCAAGATCCGCCACTCCTTCGTCAACCCGAACTACAATGTAGTTTCCGTCTTCTCGGTTGGCTATCTGTAAGTGACTTGTTAGTGCTGGAAGCAGTCTCCGTGCCGCGGCTTCTTGCAGCGACACCGACTTCTCTTCTCTTAGAATCCATTCGACGGGGGGCTTGCCCTTTCTGTATGTCTGTATCTTTACTGTCATCTCCTGATGGTCGGAGTGCTGAATAAAGAATGGCACGAAAACAATTCGTGAACTTCTACACTCGTGATGAACAACCTGATCCCCATAGCTTAGATTTCCAGAGCTAGCCTCTCTACGACTGATGTTCTCTACCATGGTTGATAGCCTGACTGGGCATAGATTAGTCCTTATCTCTCACCATGTCGTTCAGCGAAGCAGCTCCTTCCCGGAGCGCTGCTGAGGTGAATGCCATTCTGGGCAGAGTAATTTCTCAGGTGGTCAGAAATCGACTCTGAGAGTCTAGTGATCAATCCCAGTCCTCCAGAACCTTGGCGATACCGCATTAAGTCCTTACGACAAGTTCAATAACACCAGAACGACTCGCGAAACCACAGACGGTGTCGTTACCTGGTTTGCTACTAACGCTTTGATCTATGCTAATATCAATCGGAGCCCCTATAGCTAACATCCACTGATTGATATTGATCGACTTGCTTTGTTAACGGCCACCTCCTGTATCAGCTTCCGCCCCCCTTCTCGCCAAACTCTTCCTTCGACTCCAGGTTACGGGTTACTCACTTATTCATTTGCGGGAGTCTCTCTTTTTCTTTTCAACGACCTATATCGAGCCCGAGGTGTTGGTTCGTTCTGACTACACTGCTTGTGCAGATAGTCCTGGCTACCTCCAAGGGCTTCAGCAGCTACAGCAGTAAGTGCCCTGCGGAGATCGTAGTAACTCGTATACAAGGATTGCTGGGTTTCGTCTTTATGCATTGAGAGGCCAGAACTTAGATCCGCTTTCGTAACCCGCACGTCTTGCATGAAAGCATCTACTTCTGATGCAACGCATGGGCTAAGCTGGGTTATCTCTGAGGAGGCAATCTCAAGATTCCTGGAAATGCGTTCCAATGTCTTTTTGTCAGACTCGCTTACAGGGTTCTGTGTATCCACTCCCTTATATGAGATCTGAAGCAACGTTGCCATCTCTTTTTCGAGCTTATCGCGCTTTCGAAGAATCGTATTAATATCGTCTCTTCGAATCGTGTCTATCTCAAGTTGTCGCTTCTGAACAGTTTCAGCCACGCATTGGGTAATCGCCAGCAGAGCAGCAGCAATGACACCGATGACAGTCTTGTCAACAAGTCTATCGACAAGATGATTGCGACTGGTGTCTTTGGGCTGAATCACATAGCGTCCGAACTTCATACCAGCAGTCAGATAGTACCTAAGCCTGTGCTGGCGTAGCACCACAGTGTCGATCGGTTGAGAAAAGCCACTCTGTCACCCTATCTCTTGAGTCTGATATGGTGAGCCTCCAGCGAGTGGCATTGCCGGGATAAAACAAGTCCGCCCCGAAGTGGTCAATGTATCCAAACGGAGAGTCGCTCTGCTGGATTGTTGTCTTGTTGCTATTTCCCTTGTATTTCTCCCCTGTAAAGTCTATCTTGGCTGTGAGATTTCCTTTGGGGGGATTGATAACCTCAACCCATACAGCAACTGCCCTGCGATTCTCGAGATGGCTCCACCTATTGGTTTCTACGGTGCTATCTTGATAGTCTTTCAATCGGCTAAACAGCTCTTCTCCCAACGGCAGACAAGAATCTATAGCGGTATACTCAGGACTGGGTCCTAGCGTTACAGTCGGTGTTGCTTGTACTACACCTCGCTGCTTAGACAGCCACTGAAAATCACTGTAATTCAATGGTTTGCAACGCATTCCTGGTACGTATCCGTTTGGACGACATATATCCCTCTCCCTTGCGAAGATTACCTGCATTCTGACTTTAAGCGGTGGAGCAGACGAGCTCAGTGATGACTGAGACCTCAATAGCCGGTCTCCCATCGATTGACGTAGTCCACCAATCTGATTCTGCTTCATTCCTCCGCCAATAGAGAGTGCACCAAATCCGCAAAGTGTGATAGATGTGAGCAAAGCCAACGATGACCCTATAACAAGTGTCTTCGGAGTAACCATTCTGGCAAGAATCGACAGTTGTGGATTTGGACTAAGTTTCGCCTAGACTACACTTGGCCGTACCGTGCCTTAATAAGTCTGGGGGTGAAGGTCTGCTGGAAATCCAGCCGATACAGCCAAGTCGGAGTATGAGGACGCAGGTGAGTTACCATTGACGTGTTCTATTGACGAGCACCCTATTCTGGCTTGGATCAAGTAAATTGCAACTCGCTCTACATCCACGTGGGCGAAACTGCTACAACACCGCCCCTGACTACCAACAAGCCTGTTGACGTTAGAATTGAATAGTCTGGGATCTGTAGAGCGCTGGTCATTTACATGTAAGTTGTCTCAATACCTACACCCAATAGCTGACGGGAATAAGGATACATCAAGTGCTGTGGAGCGAGAAGTGAATAGGGAGTCAGGGAGTCTAAGCGCCAGGATTAGTTGCCTAGCCTGAATCAATGCTTATATGACAGCGTTTCCAGAGAAAATCTCAGATTCACTATGTTAACCCAGATCGTCCTAAGTCCTAGAGTTATGCTCTAACCATGCCGCTTTGGCATGCCAGTGGATCTTTCAATGCTGTCTAGAGATGGCCCAGAATAGCGGCTAGTCAGGAGAGCAACGGTGCTATCACCGTATTGCTCAAACCAGTAGTCGCCCATCCTTTTTAGCTTCAGAATATTTGACCGACTGATGTCATCCATTGCGTCATCTGGAGGCTCTTGCATCCAACTCTTCTTCTCCATATCAGAATCGACTCTGATGTAAGTCCCCTTACGGGCCAGAGTTATTGCCTGATACGCAACGATACGTTCGTCGGTCAAAAGATCCAATATCTGGCCCCTTACAAACCAACCAATGGCACCCCAGTTCCGAGATTCGGGTCCATTTATCTTTCGTGAGCGGTAACCTGTCCCAACCGACAAGATTCGCATTTCGTCAATTGAGGTGTCCCACTCACGCTTTGCTTCTGCTATAGCGCACATAGTCGGATTGTTGGCGACCACGCCACCGTCAACAAGCCAGACTTCTTTCCTTTCATTCCCTATAGAAAGCCTTCTGGTAGGGAAGTAAGTCGGTGCAGCGCTTGAAGCGTCTGCAATGCGATAAGACAGCAGTTCCCTATAAGCCGTATCGGTTGATTTGATGACCATCGGCTGGCGTTTCTCGATAGCGTAGGTGACAACCAAGACATGCTTGCCTGAAGCTACATCTCTCAATCTGGCCTCTCTCATCGCATTCTTCAGCACCCTTGTCTTGTTCTTTGACTCATATTTCGGCGCATTAATCCCGTCAATTTCCAAGAAGCCTCGATTGTCGGTGAAGATTGCTCTTGCATTCTCGTGATTGTACAGGTTGCAAATCTCATTCACCGTTAGCTTCGTAGTGGCTAGCGCGAGGGCGATTATGCTTCCAGTGCTTGTTCCTGCGTAGAAGTCAACATAGTCTCTAATAGACTTTCCGTATTCCCTCTTAAGTCTGTCCTCAACACGTGAGAGGAACTGCGCTGATGCAGCTCCTCTAATTCCTCCTCCATCCAATGAGAGGATCATCTTGTTCATTGCTCTAGGCCGTACACATTGCTCGTAGTATTACAATCTCACTGTTGCACGCAAAAATCTGTTCGCAGTGCACACTCCTAGTGGATACTCGGATTTGTCAAAGGGTGACACGAGAGGGTGCCTCACCGAGTGCTGTGAGCCCTCTAGAGCAGCAACGGCGCTGCTAATGCTGACGGTGTAGTTCTAGATCCCATTCGGAATTGGTGGCTGGTATGTGGTCCTGGTCGGTGCAGCATCACCGTCACGAGATCAGAGCTCGCACGTCTGATTCTGCCGCCAGCGAGATGGCCCAGCCCCTCTGTCTGCCTGGCTGCCTCGCGGTAGGTGTGGACAGCCTACGTGTCGCCTCCTGCCGGCCCAGTTTCCGCTGTCAGTTGACATCGAATTGAAGTTCTCGTGATCAGCTTTCTGGACAGGGCCGTTGTCTCGTCAACGGACAAGCGACCGAGTGCCATAGTGTGATTTCAGACAACGGCCCGCCTACCTCTTTAGGTGTCTGTCTCAGCAGGTTGTACAGCGGCTGATGACGTGTGAGTCCGCTACGTTTGCAACATTCATTAAAACTACCGCTGATAACTGAGCTCGTTATTACCAATCCTAAGGACGACCTCCTCCAGAGCTGTGACCAAGCCCCAATCGCCCACGATCCTGCCGTATTGGTTTCTGGTTGAGCTAGCGAGCAACCAGCAGCAGCCTGCATCACTCCCTTGCTGCCCACCTCCTTGAGCGGGGACTGGACATCCGCACCATCCAGGAGCAGCTGGGTCACACTGATGTGATGACCACCATGCTCTCAACACATCTTCTCAATTCTGGTCCTCTGGGTGTCTCGAGCCCGACAGACCTTCTGTAGCGCAACGAACAGTGCGATTGGCGAGCTCTAATAAGATGATGGTTGCGGTCGATGAACGATGAGTGTTGCCTTCGAATCAGCGTCATGGCCTTGTGTCAAGCCGAGGCTACTTCTCATTCGCGGTCAGCATCAGCATCTCTTGTCTGCATAGCGGATCAGCCTAATAATTGTTGCTTCGTCCGTGTTTATACGGTTGTTCTAGTTGCCTAGGATGCTCGCACGGCTAAGCAACAACAAGCTCGAGCCGACACCGCCTGCTAGCCGAACGCCGTTCGTCACGAACGGCTGTGCGGCTCAGCTAGTAGTTAGGATGATGGGTACAAGATGGAAATCCTTTCCAAGGTCAACGAGATCATTGTCCTTGCAGAGGTTGGTATCAGACCTGATGAGCAGTCTGGAAGAAGCAAGTTCTTTGGAATGGGGCCAAGCTCAATCTCATTCTCTGGAGAAAACCTTGATAAGTACTACGCTGCCTTGCTAGCGGCCTATAGCGAAAACAAGGAAGTCGAAAAATCGTATACTCCCAAAACATTTGAATCGAGGCTTATTGATTGCTTCAGGCCTATTATTCTACAGGACAGTCATGCCTCGGCGAATGATGTCAAACAGTTCATTGCATCTCTCCTCTCGGCGCCACTTAAAGAGTTTTCAGTATCCAGAGAGATATTTGGCATTAAAGTTGACAACCTGAATGCACCAGTAAAGCTGGGCGGATTTACGGTGCATTCGCCAACCAGTCATCCTGAACTAATTCAGTCAAGGAGAAGATTTCTAGACGCAGATGATGACGATCTCTGGCTTGGCCATGAACCCTCATATCTTATCGAGTGGAGAGCTCATGCTAGGGAGCAAGCAAAAGCAGTAGCACATGCAGATAGGCAGTTTGAAGTCTTTGAGAACTTTCTCCGTTTTATGCTAGGAATCTCATCGCGATTTGAAGTCGGTGTTCTTAACTATCAAGGTCTTAGAAGGGCAAGGGCGTATGTATATAGCACAGACGGAGCTGCGGGTACTTCAGCATCGAACCACGGAGCTTTTGAAGATCTTCCAATATGCGATCCTTGGTTAACAAATCAAAACAATGGCAATCAATATGCATGGTGTCTCACAAGTCTGCTAAGCCCAAACAAGTTCCAGCAGAGGCTGCGTCTAGCAATCGAGTGGATTGGGCAGGCAATATCTGAAGCAGCCCCACAAAGCTCATTCCTGAAGGCGGCCATCTCTCTCGAAATTATTTTTACGCATAATGAGAAAAGCATTATCAATCCATCGATCTTAAGTCAGATATCCGAGGGTTCCGCCCTATTGCTTGGATCAAATGTGCATGAACGTCTTCATTTGGAGAAAGAGGCTAAAAGGCTCTATAGCCTTCGCTCTTCTATCGTTCACTCAGGGAACACACACATAAGCAACTCTGACCGAAAGAAAATGATTTCCTTGGCCAGTTCAGTGGCACGCAAGTTGCTAATCTGCGAGGAGCTTAAGCAGCTAGCCTCTGTAGAGCAGTTGTATCAACTGACTAAAGAGGCCAAATATTCTTGCAGAGCATTTTAAATGCTGCCAGCAGCTTGGCAAAGTGCATTATAATTCTATAACTGATTCGCTAATCTATACTTGACGCTTGGCTCCTGCAATCCTAACAAGTCCCTCGAGTGGACAGTCCACCATGAGATTTCTACTCCGCTCATGGTTGATGGCCTGCTACTCAGGGGCAGCGTTCTGCGCAAGGAGACTGAAAGAGTGAAACGGAGCACACGCGTTCTCCTGAGTGTCCTTGGCACGTCGCATCTGCTGGTGGCGATCGCTCTCCTGCCCGTCTCTACCTTTCTCGGCTTCTTCACCATTCCGGTCGTCGTTCCCGCGCTCATCTGGCTAGTGGTCCTGGGGGTGCGCCTCATGCGCCCGAACACGACCGTTCGCACTACACTACGCGTGACACATTGTCTACTTGCCCCGCTGGAAGCCCTGCTGGTGGTCTACGGCATCCACTGCCTTCAGGCCGCACGGCGCAGCGCCGAGTTTGGGGGAGGACTGCTGGGTGCTTCTGGCCTCATCCCAATTGTGATAGGAGTTCTTGCAGGAAGCTTGTCGGTGGCGTCTCTGTGCGTCGCCTTCTCCGGTGAAGTGCCCAGACCAACAGAAGCCGGCCAAAGCTTCGGTTGCGACTCGGGAGCGCCTCTAGGCTGACGTTAGAGAGATTACGATGACCTGCCGATTCTGAGTTTCCCGCCCTTCCGGAGAACCGATTGTGAGATTTCTTTCTGCTCTACTCTTCCTGTGTTTGCAGACAATCTCGGTGCAGGCACAAGACATCAGCCAGGCTACTATGATGTAGTCAGGAAGCAATGAATCTCCTGAGTCTGAGTTGGTAACTCTGGGTTCTGGCCTAAGCTGATTATTTGCTGGAATCCGAGTACATTGTGCGGTCTGCGCTGAGTCTTGCGATCAGCTAGATGTTTTGCATCACCATGTTGCTCAGCAGTGCAGCCCTCCGAAGTGCTGCATACGTAAATGCCAGAACAGGGATGAGTTCCTCTTTGGACGGTAGTCTAATGCCGGTTTGCTTGCCAGCCAGAGGTGCCGCTCTTGTGAGTTCCCTACACCATGGCTCAGGCCCCTAGCCTATGCCGCATGATCTTCGGCAGCGACAGTCTTCCACTCAGCTTGCCCGGATTCAGCTCCCTTCACTCGTTCAGCTAAACCTCTCCTACCTGGCAACACAACCAACCTGGGCTGTGCGCGGAGCAGGTGCTTCTGACTGGCTGGATCCAGAAGTGCCCTGACGCTTTGGCCACGCTGATCTTGGTACTCCTTCAGATCCAGGTCATCTGGAACGGCACTGCATTCACGCTTGCTGCCGTCGCGAAGCAGGATGACGGGAGCCATGGTTGGGATCGGATTGTGGCTGAGTACAACCCATCAAGCCACACCAATCAAGCCTTGTCGACCTACTCCTCAGAGAACGTGCGCCTAACGACTCTGTCTGTGCTCAAGAGGTGGTTAACAGTCAACTGGGTATGAGTTAACTGTAGGTCGATGTCGACCCAACAATCCAGATGGCACACCTCAAGGCATCGAGAGCGCAATCTGCTTCTGATTCATTGGTCACGCCTGTTCTGCAGATGGCGCGCCCGGCCCAACACGTAAACACCCAACCCGCCTGCCAAACCACCGGCAATCACAGAGGGGAGCAGATCTTTGAGCCAATCGGGCACGAGTGGGCCTCCGAAGCGGACGTGGGTTCACCCGTCGTAGCTGCTCGTCAGGGGTGAGCAAGCGCTGGGCGGTAAAGCTGAGTTGCAGATGCGGTCTGGTCAGACAGTCCCCACTGCTACATCGTGAATACTGGCGACTCCTTGCCCATGACTGCCGCTCACCAGACAGAAGACCTTCTCCTGGCCATCATCCACCGGCTCGACCAGGCCAGATCCGTAGCTCGAACGAGGGCTGAGCACTTCGACGATCATGACCTCGACGATGAGTCGGAGGACTCCATGAGGGACCTGGCCAAGGATCTGCGGAATGATCTCCATTTGGTTCAAGGCATGCTGGATGACCTCCTGGAGAACGACCTGCCTCTTCTGAGAGCACAGATGAGTGGAGACGGCTGATCTTGCCGATTTCTGATGCAGCGAACAGATTAGACTAAACCGCTCTGACAGAGATCCAGTGGGTGCTAACGTCACTTCCCGGGTCTTCAACTCCAAAGTTCCCACAGTAGAGAGCCACCCGCCTACTGGTGCAGAGTAGATGGGGCCCACCTCATCCCTTAGCTGCCTATACCTGATTAGCCGCTGAACAAGCTGCTGACACGCATCATCTAGCCTCTTCTTCGGAGCCCTGACCTCTGGACACTAACTACTGGTTGCATCGATGGGACACCAACCAGATTGCCTTCCATCAGCCGGAAGGCCACTTTCTCCTTCGTAAGTGGTTCCACAAGCTTCCGCTTAAGAAGGGGCAGACTGTCTTTATTCCACTCTGCGGTAAGTCCCACGATCTGTCTTGGCTCCTCTCACAAGGGATGACTGTAGTTGGATCAGAGCTGAGTTCCCTCGCCATCGACCAGCTTTTCGATGATCTTGGGCTGATACCAGCGATTACCCAGGTCAATTCCTTCCGTATCTACAGCGCCTCAAGGCTTGTTGTCTATGTAGGTGACTTCTTTGATTTAACTGCAGACGTGCTGGGACCGGTCCAAGCTGTCTATGACCGCGCTGCCCTTGTTGCGCTGCCTCATCACATGAGATCTAGGTATTCAGAGCATTTATTAGAACTCTCGAACAGTTCGCCCCAGCTCCTCATCACCTTCGATTACAGCCAAGTCTTGATGGAGGGGCCTCCCTTCTCTGTTGGTGCGGACGAGGTCACTTCGCTCTATGCCTCTTCCTTTGACACCGAACTGCTTGAGGAGCTCCCTGTGCCGGGTGGCTTCAAAGGAGCAACGCCTTTCACTGAACAGATTTGGTACCTCTCCTGATCACTTCCGCTTCTGATGGTCTTTCCTGACTGCTAGCTCCCTCGACACAACGGCCTCACCCTCTCGTCGCTTCGATTACCGGGTCTTTGTTTTGGATGCCTATCCCACTCCACTCTTCGTCCTTGCGGCCTTATCTCATCCATTCTTCCATCACTGCCCAAACCTTCATGGCTTCTCTCCTTAGCGCTGTTGCTGTCACCTCCCCGTATGTCCTGCTCATCTCGCTGCCTGCTCTGTGACCCAAGTACAGTTCACTCATGATCTCGTCTGCACCAGCCTCTCTCGCCGCTGTCTTCCATCCGTGCCGTAGGGAGTGTGCACTGAGTCTGGGGTTTACCTGTTTGAGCTGTTTCGCAATGCTGAAGCCTGATGCCCATCCCCCTCTCGCTCTCCCCTTGTTTCCCAGGCAAACAAAGTCTTCGGGGGTTGGGATGACACGATTGCTTGTTGATGTCTTTGGCTTCCACCCATCCCGAGGCCCGATGCGAATGGCGTGATTCTCCTCATCGTAATCCTCGGGCTGCCTCGTCAGAAGCTCGTTGAGTCTCATTCCTGTGAAGGCTAGCCACCGTATTGTTGTCGCATATCTCGGGTCCATCTCCTTCAGGGCGAAGCCAATCCTCCTGTAGTCCTCCTTGGTTGGCGAGTACAGGTGTCCCTTGTCCCTCGTTGTGTAGTCGACTTGCGAGAATGGATTCTCTATGTCTGGGCATTCACCTGTTTTCTTCAGGCTCGTCAGAACACCTGATAGCAGTGCGCAGCTTGTCTCGATGCTGTTGGCTGAGAGCTTCTTCTTGTCTCGTAACCCCTTGATGTATGCCCTAACATGCTGTGGCTCAAGCCGAGCTGGTCTGTTTGGTCCTCCCCAGGAGGCCGGCTCTGGTTCCAGTTCTGGTTCCGCTCGTATAGGCACCAGTTCCCTCATGTACTGAATCGCCTTGGCGACCTTCTCGCCCCAGGCCTCAGAGAGATCTGCTCCCGTCCGATGCCGGTGCCTCTCGCGGTGAATCTCCACAGCTTCCTCCCAGGTCAGTTCGGGCGGCCGCAGTGCGGATGGTTTGGTCAACTCCTCTGTGTACCCCCTGACCTCTCGTTCGGCGACCTCCCCGTCCTCCGTGACCACAGGTTCGGACCACGTGATCGGCTGGTGGTACCTCTGCTTTGTTACGAGACTTGAATCCAGAGGGTTCTGCTGCTCAAGAGCCTCCATCGCGGCAGGCCACCGCTTCAGGGCTGTTGTGTGGTCCGTCGTTCGCAGAGAGACCGTGAAGCGTCTCCTGTCCCCTGGCCTCATCCACTGGGCGTACCACACGTCACTGCCTGACCTGAGCCTTCTGGGCCCCACGTAGCGCCTTCCCATCTGCCTGCCCCTGACCCCATAGAGCAAACGATAGAGCAACCTCTAGTCGTCAGAGTGCCTGCTGCTGCTGGTATGAGCGAGAACGTACCCGAAGATCGTGTTCCACACCGTCAGGGCGGAGAGGGCGAGCAGCAGCAGCGGCCACTCCCGGTTGCGCAGCAGCAGCAGGCCCACCAGGATCAGGGCCGAGCCCAGGGTGTCGGACACCGAGAGGGCGTGCAGTTTGGCCAGCAGATGGCCGCGCTGCAGCAGCGGCCAGCTTCCCCAGACCCAGAACACCACTCCGGCCCCGATCAGCAGCAGGCTGAGCACGTTCATCGCCGCAGCCCCCGCAGCAGGTGGGCCAGCAGCAGCAGGCTGGCGTTGCCCACGCTCAGCACCAGCACGCCCACCAGTCCCACCATCCAGTCGTCCCGGATGACGGAGACCACCAGCATGATCACCGCCACCTTGGTGGAGGCGCTGGCGAAGGCCGTCAGGCGCTCCCAGATGTCGGCGGGGCGCAGGGCGACACTCATCGGGATCATCAGTGCCAGCACCATGGCGATCAGCAGGGCCGTCATCGGTCTGGCCTCTGCGAGGGGGACGAGAGCCGGCGCGGCATCAGCCGGTGGATGCGCAGGGCCTCCGGGCTGGAGGTGACCCCCAGGGCGATGGTGAACGGGGTGAGGGTGACCCGGAACACCTCGAGGAACACGATCAGGGGGTGGTGCTCACCGCTGAGGGGCTGCACCTCGTGGCTGGCGCGATGGTGCGGGAACGCCATCAGGGCGAAGGCTTCCGCATAGGCCTGGGGGATGGCCACCAGGCTGTCCCAGAAGGCATGAACCAGGGCCCGGGGCGATGGCGCCGGCCGGCGGCTTCTGGGCAGCAGGGCCGCCAGGGCCAGGCCGATCGCCAGATTCGCCGGACCCACGTCGGCCGTGAGCAGGCACCAGAACAACAGCCGGATCGCCAGGCCGATGCTGAGGGTGATGGCGCTGTTCATCGGCTCAGCACCAGCACCAGGCCCGCTCCTGTGAGGGCCATCATTCCCAGCAGCTCCTCGAAGCCCTCGAGGGCGATGCTGCCGCCGGCGGGCTGGGGCTGCTGTTTCCTCAGGCTCAGATGCAGCAGGGTGCCGGCCCCGAGCACGAGCATCCCATTGGCGGCCTTGCCAGCATCGAGGGGCACGGCGAAGGGGGTCAGCACCCCGGTGTGAGCGCCCAGTAACAGCAGCGTCGGCAGCAGCACGCCGGCCAGGGGCAGCAGCAGAGGCAGCTGCCGGCGAGTAGAGCAATCCGGGGACTCCACGGCCGAACCCCAGGGCCAGAGCCGCAGCAGCAGGGCGGTGCTGCCGATGCCCAGGAGGGAGACGCTGGTGCCAACCCAGGGGGCGAGGCGGCTTCGAGCAGGCTCTTGCCCTGCCCGCCGATCAGACCGGGCAGGCCGGCGATCGAGGCTGCCGCGATCAGCAGCGGCCAGGCCAGCGGTGCGGCCAGGCGCTGCACCGGCCAGCGGGAGAGCTGGCGGCTGGGGGCCTGGCCGACCACCAGAAACAGGACGGTCTTCGCCAGCCCGTGGGCCAGCGCCATGAAGCCGCCCACCGCCGGAGCCAGCACGGTGAGGCCCAGCTGGGAGACGGTGCTCCAGGCCAGCAGGCGTTTGGCATCGGCTTCCCGCAGCGCCGCCAGGATGCCGAGCAGGGCCGAGAACAGGCCCAGCCACCGCACGGGCTCCTGCAGCTGGGGTGCCACCTCGAGCAGGCGCAGCAGGGGCGCCAGGCCTCCGGCCACCACCATTCCCGAGAGCAGGGCCGACACCTCGGTCGGGGCCTCCGCATGGGTCTGGGGCAGCCAGAGACCGGCCGGGGCCAGGCCCGCCTTGGTGGCCAGACCCACCACCAGCAGGGCCAGGGTCACGGCCTGGCCTTCGCCGGTGACCACGGCGAGCAGGAAGCTGTCGTGCTGGAGCTTGGCCAGGGCGACCCCCACCAGAAACAGGGTCATGGCCACGTTGCTGACCAGCAGATAGCGGAGGGCCACCCAGAGCCGGCGCCCATCCGGCTGGATCAGCACCAGCAGAAAAGCGGCGATGCCACTGATCTCGAGGGTGACGTAGAGACTCATCAGATCCACCGCCACCGCTGCGGTGTTGAGGCTGCCCAGCAGGACCAGCAGCAGCAGGGCGAAGGGGCCGCGGCGACCGCTCTGGGGTGGCCGGTGCAGCAGCACGGTGGCGCTCACCGTGGCATTCAGCAGCAGAAAGGGAGCGGCATGGGGGTCGGCCTCGAGCTGGATGCCGCTCGTTCCCAGCAGCTGCAGGGGCATGGGGAAGGCGCCCAGCCCGCAGGCCACGCCGACTGCCGCGGTGGCGGCGGCGCCGGCCAGGCCAAGCAACCGGCCCAGGCTCGGCAGCAATCCGGCCAGGAAGGCGGCTGCGAAGGGCAGCACCAGCCAGGCCACCAGGAGAGCATCGCTCCGGTTCATCTAGGGCTCGATCCGCTCCAGGGCCTCGAGATCGAGGCTCGGATCCCGTTCCGCCAGGCGGGCGATCACCACCATCAGCAGGGCCTGGATCGAGAAGCCGATCACGATGGCGGTGAGGATCACGGCCTGGGGCAGCGGATCGGCCCAGTAGGCCGTGCCGGCCGGTCCCTCGGACAGCAGGCCCGAGGCGTTGTTCAGGATCGGGCTGCGCAGGCCGTGACGGGCTCCCACCAGCACGAACAGGGAGATCACTCCCGTGCCCATCACATCCATCGCCAGGGCCTTGAGCAGGAGATTGCGCTGTCGCATCAGCCCCAGAAATCCCGCCAGCAGGGTGAGCAGGACGGGGATGGCGAGCAGCCGGAACGCGTTCATGGCGCTCATCATGCCGGTGTCGGGCTCAAAGCAGCCAGCCCGGGCGCAGCAGCAGCACGGTTCCGAGCAGGGCCATCACGCCGCCGCTGAGCAGCTTCAGCTGCCGCCCGCCTCGTTCGCCGAGGCGGTGGCTGGAGATGGCCAGCACCGCCAGGCCCACCATCAGGGCGTCGTCGGCGATGTAGGCGGCGATGTAGAGCCCCAGATAGGCGGCGTGGCCGGCCGCCGGCAGCTGCTGCTGAGCCAGCACGGCGGTGTAGAGGGCCGGCAGGCCGGCGGTGCAGAGCAGCTCCACCGTGTTCACCACCACGGCGAGGGCGGCCACCCCCAGCAGGGCCGGCCCGAGGGAGGGGGCCTGAAGCACTCCCCGCATGCGCTGGTAAAGCCCGGGTTTGGCGGACCCGGGGATCGAGAGCGTGAAGCCCCCGCTGCGGCGCAGCCCGTCGCGCAGGTTGATCGCACCGATCCCAAGGGCAAGAGCCGCCAGCAGCAGCCGCAGCGGTGTGGACATGCCCAGCAGCCAGAACACGTTCAGCCAGGCCGCGAGGAAGAGGAAGTACACCGCGCCGCTCACCAGCACGAAGGTGCCGGCGATCAGGGCCATGCGGCGCCGGTCCCGCAGGTGCACCAGCAGGGAGAGCAGAAACAGCAGCACCCACATCGCACAGGGGTTGAAGCCATCCACCAGCCCCACCAGCAGCGTGAACAGGGGCAGCCCGAGCTGCTGGGCGCTGAGGCCGGCCAGGCCCGGCGGCGGCCGCGGCGGGGCGGGAGTGCCCGCCCGTTCCACCAGCGCCAGCAGCTGGCGGCCGCGGCCCTCGGGGTTGTCGTAGCCCACGAGCAGCTCGCCGCCGAGCACGAAGCTGGGCACGCCGGGGGCGGCAATGCCCGCTTCACGGCTGAGGGCCTCGAGCTCCTCAGCGGCGGTGGCGTCGTGGCTGAGGTCCCGCACCACAATCTGCAGCTCGGGGTGCTGCTGCTGCAGTTCCGGCAGGAAGGCCTTCGCCGCGGCGCAGTGGGGGCAGCCCTCCCGCACGAACACCTGCAGGGGCGGGGTGGCTGCAGGGGCGACCCCCGCCAGCAGCAGCAGAGCCGCGCCGAGTGCCGCCAGCCACCGGGTCAGGCTGCGTCGGAGCGAGCGGCGGGCCATGGCCGTCGAGAACCGACCCGATCATGGAACTGCCGGCTCGGTCCCGCCAGAACGCCCTTTCATCAGCGGCTGACACACCGTGGCCAAAGCGACAGTGGCCAAAAAAAGACCCGTGCCCCTGTCAGCAGGGCACGGGTTCTGAATCATTGGGGTGGGGACCGGGCCGCCAGCAGGGGCGCCTGTTTGGCTTCAGCGATCCATGTGGTAGGCCTGACCCCGGTAGGTGAGTTCGGTCGCCAGGTGCGACTCCTTGGGGGCGTCGGTGTAGGTGACGCCGCGGTAGGCCTTGAGCTGGATTTTCTGTGCTTCGCTCAGACGATGCTGACGATCCATCTGATTCTTGATGAGTGACAGGACGTTCATGGAAGGGCTCCATGCGTGCTCCGGCCCCCGTTGCCTGACCGGAATCGACCTGCGGACCGAGGAACTCCTCTGCCTCAACGTGCCCTCAATTTAAGAGTGCGGTAGCGGTTGCTACTGTTTCGCGCGCTACGGATAACCACCCGCCGGGGTCGGCATGCCACCCCATTGACAGGGCCGGGCGGGCGGACGCTCTGGTCCAGCTCGGTATCGTGATGGCGTCGAGATGGGGTCATGTTCTTCGCCAGTGCCCTGGACGTGGCGGACCACGTGATGAACAACCTGGCCCAGGCCGCTCCCCACGCCACCTTGAAGGGGTATCTCGGACCGGGCGACACCCCCCTCTATGACCTGAGCGTGGGTCAGGCCAGCGTGCAGGGGGTCAGTGAGAACGACCTGGTCGACTGGGCGAACCGCTTTCTGCGCTGGGGCTGAGCTTCCCGTCCAGGGGGCTCTCCTGCGGCTCGGCGGCCACGATCCTGTCGCGTCCCTGCCGCTTGGCCTCGTACAGCAACCGGTCGGCCCGGGCCAGCACATCGTCCGAGCTGTCGCCGGGGCTGGCCAGGGCCAGGCCGATGCTGAGGGTCACCGAGACGGAGGCCTCGGAGCCGGCGCCGGGGCAGGCGATCGGCTGCATCGCGCCGTGCCGGATCTTGCGGGCGATGGCCGTCCCATCGGCGAGATCGCGCAGGCCGTTGAGCACCACCACCAGCTCATCGCCTCCCATCCGGGCGGCCCAGTCGTTGGTGCGGATCGCCTCCCGGATCCGCTGCGCGGTGACCTGCAGCACCACATCCCCCACCGCATGGCCATGGCGGTCGTTGATGGACTTGAAGTGGTCCACATCGCAGAACAGCACAGCCACCCGGCTGCCGCGGCGCCGCTGATGCAGCTGCCGCCCCATCCGCTCCAGCATCTCGCTGCGGTTGAGCAGGCCGGTGAGGGCATCGAAGCGGGCCCGGTGCTCCAGCTCCTGCTCCGCCCGCACCTTGTCATCCACCAGGCGGAGTGAGGCGATGAGCCCCTCATCAGCCCCGCCACCGTTGCGATACGGCCGCAGCGTGCTCTCCATCCAGTGGCTGCTGCCATCGCCTCCGCGCACCCGCAGCCGTTCCAGCTGGTGGCCCTTGCCGGTGCCGTTGGACCGGAGCGACGGCACCGGCCCGCTGAGGAAGGTCTCGATCGGCTGGCCGATCCACTGGCCTGGAGCCCAGCCCAGGCAGGGCTCCAGGGAGGGCGACACCCAGCGGATCACCTGATCCTGGCCCAGATGCACCACCACATCGGAGCTGTTCTCCGCCAACAGGCGGAAGTGGGCCTCCTCGGCGGCCAGCTTCTCCTGCGCCTCGAGCGTGGCCGTGATGTCGACGATCTGGGCGATCAGGCAGCGGATCGCGCCGTTCTCCTCCCGCAGGGCCGACACCGACACATCGCCCCACACCGCCCGGCCGTCGGCGCAGCGCAGCCGCCGGCGCAGCCGGTAGTGCTCGAGATCCTCATGCCGCACCGCATCCAGCAGCAGGCGCTCCCCATCGCCGTCGTCGTCATCGCTGAGCTCCAGCCAGTGGCGGCCGCTCAGCTCCTCCTCCGTGCGGGCGAACAGCCGGCAGCAGGCCTGGTTGGCCGCCGTCACCCGGCCATCCGCGCCCAGCAGCGCCATGCCCACCGGGGCGTGCTCCATGGCCAGGCGGAACAGCTCCTCGGAGGCGATCAGCTCGTCGACGATGGCGCGCTCCCGCTGGCGGGCCTCCACCTCGGGGCCGATGTCCTGCAGGCTGCCCACCACCATGCCGTCCTCGCCGTCGGGGAGCTGCGGGCCGTCCGGAACGCGGCGCAGGCTGAGGGCCACCCAGACGGGCTCTCCCCCCGCCTGGCGCGCCAGGCGGAGCTCCAGGCTGAGACGCTCCCGCCGTTCCAGGTCGCTCCAGGCCCGATCCAGCCGGTGCCGGTCCTCCGGGCAGACCAGATCCGGCAGGGCGCAGCCCACCAGGTCGGCCGGATGGTGGCCGCTCAGGCGGCGGATGGAGGGGGAGATCCAGCGGAGCCGGCCCGCGGCATCGGCCTGCCAGATCACATCCGAGCCCAGCTCGGCGAGCATGCGGTAGCGGTAGGCGAGCCGGTCGGCCTGCCGGATGCTGGCCTTGAGGCGATCCACACCCCGGATCCAGCCCACGCTGCCCCCCTCCGGCAGCGGCGCCAGCGAGAGGGAGAGCAGCTGGCGATCGTCGCTGCCGGCGGTGCTGTTGTCGGTCAGTTCCTCCCGCCGCAGCAGCAGTTCGGATTGAACCCCCACGGCGGCGTTGGCCAGACCCTGCCGCAGGCTTCTGCGGGCCGATGCCGCCCAGCTGCGCCCGAGGGGCGCCCCGAGCCAGCCGCTGCCCAGACGGGCCAGGTCCGCATCGGCGGGTTCCGACAGCCAGACCACCGTGCCGGCGGCATCGAGCTGCAGCACCAGCAGGTCGAGGTTCCGCAGCAGCTCGGCCAGCACCGGCCCGGCGGTGGCGGCCGGCGGTCCCGTGCCGGCGGGGATCAGATCGGCCTTCGGCTGCACGGAAAGGAGAGCTCAGAGACCAGTGCCCAGCCTATCTACCCCATCTGCGACATACCACGTCAGCGTTGTGTCGTTTGTTGTGGGTCCACCGGTTCGGTGGCGTCGAAACGGCTGAAATCCAGGCAGAGGCTGTCGGGCCCGTCGGAGCGCACCACATCCTGGAAGCGCGCCTGGGGCCGCAGGTCGGCGGGGCCGTAGCTGCAGCGGAAGTGCACCGGGCTGAGCAGGATCTCGTCGATGCCCTGGAAGGCCACCAGGATCTCGGCATGGCGGCTGGTGAGCTGCTCGAGGCTCAGCCCATGCAGGGGGCTGTCGGCGTCGATCCGGTGCATCACCGTCCACATCAGCTGGAAGGTGATCGACTGGTCCCGCACCAGCGGCAGATTGAGCACCCGTCGCATCATCGAACCGGGCTCGCCGTCCGGGTCCGGCTCGTCCAGGGCCAGCGACACCCGGATGCGCCCATCCACCAGGCTGTTCTGGCGCACGTTGGCCACACGGAAGGTGAGGGTGGGGATCCCCTGCCAGGGTTCGATCGTCGCCACGCGGCTGAAGCGCAGGCGCACGCGGCTGCGGGAGAAGCGGGCGAAGGCCAGTCCGGTGGTGATGGCGATGAACAGCAGGCCGAACAGGGCCTCCACCGTCACCACCAGGTTCAGCCAGAGGCCGGTGGGGTGCAGCACGCCGTAGCCGATGGAGCCCAGCGTCTGGACGCTGAAGAAGAAGGCATCGAGCGCCGTGGCCCGTCGCCCCTCCGGAATGCCGCCGATGGCCTGGAGGTCGAGGGAGACCAGGCCGGCGAAGATCAGGTTGAGCACCAGGTAGCTGGCGGCGATGCTCAGCAGAAAGCCCGGCCAGGGCACGGCCAGCATGAAGCGGTAGGGCTCACGCCAGTAGCGGCGGGAGCGCTGCAGATCCTCGGCCTGATACACGCCGCCGCGCTTGCGCAGGCGCACCGAGCGGATCTGCAGCGGGCGCGCCGGTCGCCTCATGCCGCTCATGGAGCGGGGGGCGGCACCGACGCCGGGTCCGGGCAGGTGCGCTCGGCCCAGTTGCACGCCCCCAGCAGACCCGCCTGCCAGCTCAGGGGGATCTCCAGCAGATCCCGGGCGCCGCTGATGCCCTGCGCCAGGAAGATCAGGGCGGCGAGGCTGTTGGCGGCGATGTGGAGCCGGCGCCAGGTGAGCTGACGCACGATCTCCGGCCTTGAGGCGATCGAGAAGAGCATCAGGCCCGCCAGGCCAGTGCCGCCCCAGAAGTGCGATTGCCAGAAGGCCGGATCCAGGGGGTTGTCGCTCAGCCGCCACACCTCCGGCTGCAGCCCGAGGCCGATCAGCCCCAGCCAGCAGAGCAGGGCGAAGCTGGCGCGGTAGAGCGGCCGGCGCGCCCGCCAGAGGGCCACCAGGGCGGTGGCGGTGCCCAGCCAGACCAGCAGCAGCAGGCTGAGATGGGCGGCTCCGGCGGCGTAGCCCGCATCCGCCTGCTTGGTGGCGATCACCACCGCCAGGGCGATGAGGATGATCGCCACCACCCCCGCGGCCAGCCAGTGGCCCAGGTCCGTGTGCTCCCGGCCGACGCTGGCGGGCAGCTTGCTGGCGCGGCGGGTGCGGCGCTCGCGCGTCTGCAGCGACAGCCGCAGCACGATCCCCAGCAGCGGGTAGATCACCACCACGGCCAGGGCCGGATGCAGGATCCAGAGCCAGTCCTTGGTTTCCATCGAGCGGAGAGGAGGGAGGAAGGAGTGCGCTGTGCGGTCAGTGTGGCCCGGAGCCGGGCGGCTGCTCAGCCCTGCAGGGGAGCCCAGGCCATGGTGGCGTTGAACTGTTCGCACCAGATGATCAGCGAGCCGTAGCGGCTCAGGTCGAGATCGGCGGGCAGCTCATAAGTCTGGCTGCCGGCGCTGGCCTGCAGTGGTGCCACCACCGTGTAGCTCCCCTGCCGGAGGGGGAAGGCGGGGGCGGGGCTGCCTGCGATCGGTGTGGCGGAGCGACCGAAGGTGATCTTCAGATCGGGCGCCCGCTCGTTGGTGCGGAAATCGGCGCTGAGGTGCAGCAGCTGCCGCCCGCCGCGGCGCTCGATGCGGAAGCCGCCCTGCACCGGCGCCTCGGCGGCCCGGAAACGGCCCTGCTCGACGGCCGCGGCGACGTGTGCCGATGCAACCGGGGCCGCCGGGGCCGGTTGGAGCTGGGGCCGCAGAGCGGCGGCGGCGCCCAGGCCGGCCACGCCGAGGCCGATCACGGCCAGGCCGAGGCCGAAGCCGGTGAGCCGCAGCGGCTGCCGGCGGCTGGAGCGGGGTTGGTCGCTGTCGGAGGGATGGGCCATTGAACGAGGCGGCAAGGCTTGGGATGTTGGGAGTACCGGTGGCCCCGGGTTCCGGATGCCCGGAAACAGGACCCGACCTCAGGGGGGCGTGCCGTCAGGCCTGGCCGCCGCCCCGCCGCCAGCGGTGGAACCGCTCCACCCAGCCCAGCAGCCGCTCGGGGGCGTGGGCCTTCTTCCAGGCCCCGGCCACGTATTTGTTGGCCTCCACCCAGGTGGGATAGGGGTGAATCGTGCCGAGGATGCGGCCCAGGCCCAGGCCCCAGCGCATGGCCAGCACGAATTCGGCCAGCACCTCGCCGGCGTGATCGCCCACGATCGACACCCCGAGGATGCGGTCCTTGCCCGGCTCGGTCAGCACCTTCACCATCCCGCTCGTCTCGCTGTCGACGATGGCCCGGTCGAGCTCATTGAGCTCGTAGCGCGTGACCTCCACCGGCACGCCCTGACGGGCGGCCTCGGTTTCGTTGAGGCCCACACCCGCCACCTCCGGATCGGTGAAGGTGGCGTGGGGAATCACCCGGCCATCCACCTTGAAGCGCAGGGGATCGAACAGGGCGTTCACCGCGGCGTACCAGGCCTGGTGGGCCGCGGTGTGGGTGAACTGCCAGGGGCCGGCCACATCGCCGGCCGCGAAGATGTTGGGGTAGAGGGTGGTGAGGTAGGCGTCGGTCTCCACCGTGTGGCCGCTGGGAATGCCGAGCTCCTCCAGCCCGAATCCCTCCAGGCGGGCCCTGCGGCCGATGGCGCAGAGGAGCTGATCGGCCTCCAGGCTCAGCGGCTGCGCCGCGCCCTGCTCGGCTGAGAGCCGCAGCGTGGCCCGCAGCCGGCCAGCGGCCAGCGGCTCCAGCTGCTCCACCACCGCCCCGGTGTGAACGCTCACCCCGTCGCGTTCGAGGCTGCGGCGCACCAGGTCGGCGACTTCAGGGTCCTCCCGCGGCAGCAGCTGACTGTTGCGCTGCACCAGCGTCACCCGCACCCCCAGCTGGGCCAGGGCCTGGGCCAGTTCGCAGCCGATGGGCCCGCCGCCGAGCACCAGCAGGCTGGTCAGGGGCTCCCGCCGCCGGCGCAGGCTGTCCCAGATGGTCTCGCTGGTGAGCAGCGGCACGTCGTCGATGCCGGGAATCGCAGGGATGATCGGGCTGGCGCCGGTGGCCAGCACGATCGAGCGGGCCGTGAGCTGCGTTTCGCTGCCATCCGCCGCGCGGATCGCCACGGTCCAGGGATCGATCAGCCGGGCCTCACCCAGCTGCACATCCACCCCCAGCCCCCGGTAGCGCTCGACGCTGTCGTGCGGGGCCACGGCCGCCACCTTGTCGTGCACCCGCTCCAGCACCTGCTGCAGGTTCACCTGGGGATCGCGGTCGGTGAGTCCGTAGCGCCGGCCGTCGCGGATGCGGGCCGCCAGCCGGGCCGTGCGGATCAGGGCCTTGCTGGGCACGCAGCCGGTGTTGAGGCAGTCGCCTCCCATCCGCTCGCGCTCGATCAGGGTCACCCGCGCCTTCACGGTGGCGGCGATGTAGGCGGTGACCAGGCCGGCGGAGCCGGCACCGATCACGATCAGATTGCGGTCGAAGGAGCCGGGCCGCCGCCAGGGCCGGTACAGCTGCCAGCGCTTCCAGCGCTGCACCGCCAGGCGCGCCAGCCAGGGGAAGAGGGCCAGCAGCAGCAGGGAACCCACCACCGCCGGCGAGAGGATGCCGCTCAGGCTGGTCAGCCCGGCCAGCTGGGTGCCCGCGTTCACATACACGGCGGTGCCGGGCAGCATGCCCACCTGGCTCACCAGGGCGTAGCGCAGCACCGGCATGGCGGTGAGACCCATCACCAGGTTGATCACGAAGAACGGCACCACGGGCGCCAGCCTGAGGCTGAGCAGATAGAAAACGCCATCGCGCTCGATGCCCTCCTCCATGGCGGTGAGGGTGCTGCCGAAGCGCCGCTGCACCAGATCACGCAGCAGCGTGCGGGAGAGCAGAAAGGCCAGGGTGGCCCCGAGGGTGGAGGCCAGCGACACGATTACCGTTCCCCAGATCAGGCCGAACACGGCACCGCCGGCCAGGGTGAGCACGGCCGCTCCCGGCAGCGACAGACCGGTCACCACCACGTAGATCAGCCCGTAGATCAGGCTCACCGCCAGAGGCCGGCTCTCCCGCCAGGCGATCAGGTCGCCCCGGGCCATCTGCAGGTTGGTGAGGCTGAGCTGGCGGTGCAGGCCCAGCCCGAAGAAGGCGGCCACCAGGGCCACCACGGCGGTCAGCAGCAGCAGGCGCGGCAGCAGCCGGGCAGGGGTGGAGGCAGGCATGCGTCGGTCCTCAGAGACTGGTGAGCACATCGCGGCCGGCGGGCACCTCGTGCACCGGCCCGAGGGGCTCGATGCTGATGCTCACTCCGCTGGCCTGGCTGGTGGGATTGGTGGGAATCGGCAGGTGCACCCGGCCGCTGCCATCGGGCACGAAGCGCACGCAGCCCACGTGCTGGCCGTCGATCAGGGCCCAGAGCCGGTAGCTGTGGCGCGGAGGAGGATCCGGCAGCCCCTCGATCACCAGCAGGTTGTGGCTGCCGCCGGGATTGACCTGAACGCTGCCGCTGGTGTCCCCCATGCCGTGCGGCGGGCGCTCGGCTCCGGCCGGATGCAGGGTCATGGTGCGCTGCACCCGCTGCACGCCCTCCAGGGGCTGGAGCGCCACGGTGGGGCCGCCGCCCGGGGCAGGGTCAGCATCGGCCAGCCGTTCGCGCAGGCTGAGCCAGTCGCCTCCGAGCAGGGCGAGGGCGAGCGCCAGGCCACCGGCCAGCAGCCAGGGCGTGCGCGCGGGCCTGTTCCTGCGGTCCGCCGGGCCCGGCGCCGATCCGGCCTCGCTCAGGAGCCTGTGGCGGAGCCGCGAGGGCGGCGCCTTGCCGCGGGGCAGGGCCAGGGGCAGCAGCTGCAGGGTGGTGCGGAACTCCTCGAGCCGGGCCTGCAGGGTCGGGTCCGCGGCGAGGGCGGCCTGCAGTTCGCCCCGCTCCTGTTCATCGAGATCGCCGAGGGCATGGCCGGCCAGCAGGGCGTCGAGCCGGGCGTCGCCGAGATCGGTGCGGGAGGGGTCGGTGGAATCGGGCGTCATGGGCGGGCGGGGACAGGGGATCGGTCTGCGGTGAGGGCAGGGGAGAGGGCGGCAGTGGAGAGGGAGGTGGCGGCAGCGGTCATGGCTCGAAGCTGAAGTCGATCAGGAGGCTGCGCAGGGCCATCAGCCCCTTGCGCGCCCGGCTCTTCACGGTGCCCACGGGCAGCTGCAGCCGTTCAGCGATCGCCGACTGGCTCAGGCCCTCGTAGTAGGCGAGCTCGAGCACCTGCCGCTGGTTCGGGTGGATCGCCGCGAAGGCGTCGCGCACCCGCCGGGTCAGCTCATCCACCTCGGCGAAGCCCTCCGGGCCCGCCTGGCCGCCGCCGCGGAACATGTGCGACCAGCGCTGCAGGATCTGCCAGCGGTTGCCCTTCTGCTCCAGCCGGTTCAGGGCCATCGAGCGGGTCATCAGCAGCAGATAGGCCAGCACCGGGCCGCGGCTGGGTTCGTAGCGCCCCTGCTTCCAGTAGCGCAGGAACACGTCGTGGGTGAGATCCTCCGCCTCCTGGCTGGAGCGGCAGAGACGGCGGGCCAGGCGGAACACGGCCGGGCTGCACGCGTCGTAGAGGGCGGCCAGGTCGGTGGGGTCGGGTTCACGGACCTGCGGCTCGCCGACGCCGGCGTCCCGTGGCGCGTCGATCATGGGATCAGGCGGCGGTTGACCCTGGAACTACCGGCGGGGCGGCGCGGCGGATGCCGTTCACGGAACGGCGACCGGCAGCCGGGGTTCCCGGAAGCGCTCGGCGATCTGCTTCACCGCCGGGGCGATGCTGAGGAAGGCATCCACGATCTCGGCCTGCAGGTGGTTGCCGGCCAGCTCGGCGATCATCCCCAGCGCCTCCTGGTGGGGGATCGCCTCCTTGTAGACCCGCTCGTTGGTGAGGGCGTCGTAGATGTCGGCCACGGCCATGATCCGGGCCGGTAGAGGGATGTCCTCCCCGGCGAGGCCCTGGGGATAGCCGAGGCCGTTCCAGCGCTCGTGGTGGCTGTAGATGATCTGCTTGGCCACCGTCAGCACCGGCATCAGGCTGGCGTCGGCATTGAGGGTGCGCTCGGCCACCTCGATGGCCTCCAGGCCGAGGGCCGTGTGGCGTTTCATGATCTCGAACTCCGCGTCGGTGAGCGGACCGGGCTTCTGGAGCACGGCGTCCGGGATGCCCACCTTGCCGATGTCGTGCAGACCCGCGGTGCTGAACATCATGTCCACCAGCGCATCGCTGATGCGTTCGCGGAAGCCGCTCTGGCGCATCAGCTGACGGCCGATGGCCTGGACGAAGTAGCGGGTGCGCTGGATGTGCAGGCCGGTCTCGTTGTCGCGCAGCTCGGCCAGGTGGCCCATGGCCACCACCAGGGTGTCCTGCAGCAGCCGGATCTCGTTGGTGCGCTTGGCCACATCGAGCTCCAGCTGATGGCTGTAGTCCTCCAGCTCCTCGCGGGCCCGCTTGAGTTCGATCTGGGCATTGACGCGCGCCCTGAGGATCGGAGCGGAGATCGGCTTCTTGATGAAGTCCCGGCAGCCGCAGGCGAAGCCGCGTGATTCCGCCACCAGGTCATCGGAAGCGGTGACGATGATGATCGGGATGTTGCGGCTGGCGTAATCGTTGTGCAGTTGCTTGCACACGTAGAAGCCGTCGAGGTGCGGCATCACCACATCCAGCAGGATGCAGTCGGGCACGGGCCGCTGACGGGCCAGCTGCAGGGCGCGGCGGCCGCTGGTGGCCAGCCGCAGCCGGTAGTCGTCGCCCAGCACCGAGTCGATGAACTGCAGCACCTCAGGCGAGTCATCCACCGCCAGCACCAGTGGCCGCGTGCCGTGATTCATCAGCTCGCCCCCGCCGCTGAAGGCCGCCCCAGCCGTTCGCGGCGGCTCAGGCGCAGGAACGTCTCGAAGTCGTAGGCGCCCAGGGCGTTCTCCAGGGCGCTGAACACCTCACGGGGCAGGCTGGCGCGCAGATCGGCCTCCGCATTCCGGAAGCGACGCAGGGCCCCGGCATCGCTGATGGCCGCCAGCTCCTCCAGAGAGCTCAGCAGGGCCGTGAGCTCCGCTTCGGGCAGCCGGCGGCCCGCCGCAGGGTCGGGTTCGGAGCCGGTGGTCCGGGCCATGGCGTCAAGGGTCGCCTGCCAGAGGTCCTGGAAGCTGGCCGTCTCCTCCGGATCCGGTGAGCCGTTGTCGAAGCGCTGCTCCAGGCGGGCGGCGGCCTGCTCGAGCTGCAGCGCCCCCACGCTCCCGGCCACGCCCCGCAGGTTGTGGCAGAGCCGCCGCGCCTCGCTCCGATCGCCACGGCTGAGGGCCGCCTGAAAGCGCCCGGCAGCCGGCCGCTGCTGGCGGACGGTCTCCTGAAGCAGCCGCTCGTAGAGATCGCGGTTGCCTCCCATGCGGCGCAACCCCTGCTCGCGCACCAGCAGGCTCTCACGGGCGGCGGGTGCCCTGGGCGTTTCCGGCCGGCTGCCGGTGAGGTGCGAGCCCCAGTCCGGGTGGAGGCTGGCGGGCAGGCCGGCCCTGGCTTCCGGACTGAGCGGGCGCCCGCTCACCCTGGCGATGCAGGCATAGAGCCGGTCGGGCTCGATCGGCTTGCTCAGGTGGGCCTGCATGCCCGCCGCCAGGCAGCGGTTGCTCACCTCCACGCCGGCGTGGGCCGTCATCGCCACCACCGGCAGCTCCGTGGTGGCCGGGTTGTGGCGCAGGCGCTTCAGGGTCTGCCAGCCATCGAGCACCGGCATCTCCAGGTCCATCAGCACCAGGTCCACATGCGGATCGCGCTGCAGCCGCTCGAGGGCCTGCTGCCCGTCCTCGGCCGTGGTGGCCTCGATGCCCACCAGATGCAGCAGCTCCTGCGCCACCTGCTGATTGATCGGGTTGTCCTCCACCAGCAGCACCCTGAGGCCCTTCAACCCCCACTCGCTCGGGTCCTGGCGGGGCTGGTCGAGGCGGTCATCCCGGCGGGCGCCGGCGGGATGGTGGTCGGCGGGGATGCGCTCCAGGGTGCAGGTGAAGGTGAAGCAGCTGCCCTCTCCCGGGGTGCTCGTCACCGAGAGAGTGCCGCCCATCACCCGGGCGATGTCGCTGGTGATGGCCAGCCCCAGGCCGCTGCCGCCGAACCGCCGCGTGATGCTGGAATCGGCCTGGGCGAAGGGGGTGAACAGGTGGGCCTGGGCCTCCGGCGAGATGCCGATGCCGGTGTCCTCCACCAGAAAGGCCAGCTGCACCAGGTCGTGGTTGCTGCTCAGCCGTTGCACTCTGAGGCGCACCTGACCCTCGTTGGTGAACTTCACGGCGTTGCCGAGCAGGTTCACCAGGGCCTGCTGGAGGCTGGTCGGATCGCCCCGCACGGCCGTGGGCACCAGCGGGTCGACCTGCAGGATCAGATCGAGCCCCTTGTCGTAGGCCTGGCTGCCGATCAGATCGGACGTGCGCGAGAGCACCTCGGTGAGGGAGAACTCGAGCCGCTCCAGGTCCCGCTGACCCGATTCGATGCGGCCGATGTCGAGGATGTTGTTGACGAGGCTGAGCAGGTGCGAGCCGGCGGCGTGGATCTTGTCCAGGGCGTCGTACTGGCGCGGTTCGAGCGTGCGCCGCATCGCCAGCTGACTCAGGCCGATGATGCTGTTGAGCGGGGTCCGCAGCTCGTGGCTCATGCGCGAGAGGAACTCGCTCTTGGCCACATTCGCCCGTTCGGCCTGTGCCTGCGCGTCCTGAAGCAGCCGCTCCTTGCGCAGCAGGTCGCTGATGTCGGTGCCGGTGCAGACCACAGCCTGCACCGATCCATCGCTGCGGCGGATCACGCCGTTGCGCCAGCGCAGCAGACGTGTGCTGCCGTCGCTGAGGAGGATCTCGTTCTCGTGCTCGCTCCAGGTGCCGGAGTGGGGCTGATCGAAGCAGGTGCGGAACAGCTCCCGCAGCTCCTGCCGCTGTCCGGCGGGGATGTAGTGCTCGAACCAGTCCTGCCCGAGCCAGTCGCCCGGCTGCACGCCGAGCAGCGTCTCACCGGCCGGATTGAGCAGTTCGATGCGCCCGTCCTCGCCGAGCACCACGAACAGGCTCTCCACCGTGCTGAGAACCGTCTCCAGCCGGTGGTGCGCTTCCTCCAGCCGCTGGGACTGCCGGTCCTCCCGGCTCAGATCGTGGAACAGCACCAGCTCCAGCGCCTCGCCCGGACGCCCCGCAGCGATCGGATCGATCCGGAGGCGACGCCCGTCGCCCGCCAGCACGACGTCCTCCGACTCCGGCTGGCCGTGCCGGTCTCGCAGATCCGCGAGGTCGGCGGGCAGGCCGTCGAACAGGGCCCGGAAGGCGTCGTTGGTGCTGCGGATGCGGCCCCCGTCGCGCTCGGCGACCAGCGCCGGCAGGGGCAGTTCGGCCAGCAGGGCCTCCAGGCCGGTGCTGCTGCGGCGGCGCAGACCCGCCACACCAGATGCCAGAGCGAGCCCCAGTGCCAGGCCCCCCATGCCGGAGAGGGTCAGCAGCGGGCCGCTGCCCCCGGATCGGGGCTCCCGCTCCGCAGCCGTGGCAGGGGCTTCGGGGGGGCTGCCCATGGCCGCTGGACGGCTCTCCACGGCGCCGACGGCCAGAGTGGTGCTGAGGGCCAGCAGGGTGATCCCAGCGGCGGCCTGCCACCGGACCCTCGCCATGCCGGTCTGCACCCCGCGGGCCATGGACGCCGCCGCACACTCCCAACTATGGCCATCAGGTCCTGGTTGTCAGCCCCGACGGGGTCAGCACCCCGGGGACGTCGGGTAGGTTTTCTGCAGCCATGCCTACCGCGGAGCACCAGCCTGTGGCCCCCACGATCGATGCCGCCAGGAACATTTTCCCGCAGACGCGCACCGCGGATGTGGTGCCCGCTCTCGTTGCCCGCTTCAACCAGCTGACGATCGAGGACCAGCTGGCCCTGATCTGGTTCGCCTACAAGGAGATGGGCAGCCAGATCACCCCGGCTGCTCTCGGCGCGGCCCGCATGCAGTTCGCCGAACCCACCCTCAACTCGATCCGCTCGCTGGAGGCGGAGGATCAGACCAAGGTGATGTTCGAGCTGGCCGGCAAGACCGACACGCCGATCAACCGCGTCTATGCCACCTGGTCGGTGAACATCAAGCTCGGCTTCTGGTACAAGCTGGGCGAATGGATGGATGACGGCAGCGTCGCCGGCATCCCCGAGGCCTATCAGCTCTCCGCCAACGCCGCGGCGGTTCTGGCCGGGATCCGGGAGAGCGAATCCGGCCAGCAGATCTCGATCCTGCGCAGCTGCGTGGTCGACATGGGCTACGACCCGGCGAAGATCGAGAACATGACGAAGGTGTCGGAGCCGCTGGTGGCCCCGACGGCCGAATCCGAGCGGAGCTCCGTGAGCATCGAGGGCGTTGAGAACGCCACGGTGATCAACTACATGAACCTGCTCAACGCCAACGACTTCGACAATCTGATCGATCTGTTCCTGCCGGACGGTGCCCTGCAGCCGCCGTTCCAGAAGCCGATCATCGGCCGCGAGAAGGTGCTGGCGTTTTTCCGGGAGGATTGCCAGAACCTCAACCTGATTCCCTCCAACGGCGTCAGCGAACCGGCTGACGACGGCTTCACCCAGATCAAGGTCACCGGCAAGGTTCAGACTCCATGGTTCGGCGCCAACGTGGGCATGAACGTGGCCTGGCGGTTCCTGCTCGATCCCAGCGGCAAGATCTTCTTCGTTGCCATCGACCTGCTCGCCTCACCCAAGGAGCTGCTGAATCTGGCCCGCTGACGGCGGCGGTTCGTTCCTCAGGCCTGCCCACCTCCCTGCAGGGGATGATCGGGGCAGGCTTTCTCATTCTTGTGCTGGGTCTGGGAGCGCTCAGCCTGGCTCTGGCCCTCTGGCTCTGGCTGCGTCTCGAGGCTCCGGCCAGCGGCCATCGCCCGCTTCTGATCGCCGCCCTGCTGCTGTTGCTGCCCCTGCGGGCCTGGTTGCACACCGGTCTGTTCATCGGGGCCCACGACGCCATGCACGGCTCCCTGTTTCCGCTGCAGCGGCACTGGAACCGGATGGCGGGGTCGTTGCTGCTGCTCCTCTACGCCGGCCTGCCCTACCGCCGCTGCTGCCGTCTGCACCGGCGCCACCATCGCCACTGCGGCCAGGCCGGAGACCCGGATCACTGGCCTGAGCCAGGGGCGGGCCGCTCGCCGGTGAAGTGCCTGGTGCCGTTCCGCTCCCTGCACTGGTACGCCAGCTTCATGGGCCGCTATCTGGGGCGGGCGCAACTGATCGGCATCGCTCTGTTTTATGGGGCGGTCGCCGCCGTGCTCTGGCACTGGACCCCGCTCGGTCCGGTCGGGTCGCTGCTGGCTCCCCTCAGCCACTGGCTGCTGCCGCTGGTGCTGAGCTCCGCCCAGCTGTTCGTGGTGGGCACCTATCTGCCGCATCGCCGGTCTCCGGTCGTGGCGTCGTTGAACTGGCCGGGCTGGCTGTCGCTGCTGGCCTGCTACCACTTCGGCCATCACCGCGCGCACCACGAGCAGCCCTGGCTTCCCTGGTACGCCCTGCCCGCCACGGACCGCTCGACGGCCATCAATAACGAAATGTTTCTGGCATTGCCGACCCGCTCGCGCCTTCCCGGACCCCTTTCCATAAAATGAGAGGACGTAACAAGTTTTCATGACGTTGCTTGCTGCTCCCCCTCAGTCCGCCCCGCCCGTGACCCACTGGAGTGAGGCGGAACAAGCCGTGGCACGCAGCGCCTTTGATCTGGCCCGCCGGCGGGAAGCCGCTCTTCTGCTGGAGACCGTGCAGCAGCACAGCGCCTCGGCCACCGACCTGGATGCGATCTGGCAGCTGCACGACTACCTCAGCGCCCGCCGCTTCGAGCACGAGGGCAAGTACGTCTTCGATCTGGACGACATCCTCTTTCTCTTCGCCTCCAACCTCAAGGACGGCGTTCTGGCTGCTTCGGAGCTCGAAGGACTCTCGGCCGACAAGATCGCCAAGATCATCGCCCTCTCCAAGATGGCCTGAGATTGCTCGGCTCCTCAGCTACGGAGCCTGCAGCATGAATCCGGTGATCCCTTCGAGGATCACCTGAACGGCGATCGCCACCAGCAGGATCCCCATGATGCGGGTGAGGATGCTGATCCCCATCTCACCCAGCAGGCGGCTGATCCGCACCGCCTGCCGCAGCACCCCATACACGAAGACGCTCACCGCCAGCAGCACGCCGCTGAAGGCCAGCAGACCCGGCATCGCATCCGGGGCCTGTGAGATCACCAGGGAGATCGTGCCCGGTCCGGCCATGATCGGGATTCCCAGGGGCACCACGGCGTACTGGGCGTCACTGATGTCGGCGGGATGGGTCTGTTTGCGGCGCAGGTCGATCGACTGGCCGTTGAGCATGCGCAGCCCAAGGGGCAGAACGATCAGACCGCCGGCGATGCGGAACGCCTCGATGCTGATGCCGAGCACACCCAGAAGACCGCTTCCCAGCCATGCCATGAGCACCAGGGTCACGGCAAAGGTGCTGCAGCACCGCCCCACGATGAAGCGCAGACGGGCCGGATCCCGTTCGCTCGCCGCCAGCATCACCGGGATCAGTCCGATGGGATCGGTCACGGCCAGCACGCCGATGGCGCTGGTCATCAGCCAGGTGGGGTCGCCGGGAAGACTCATCGGCGTTGCCCCGGTGACGAATCGTCAAGCCAGGCGAGCCTCCAACCGTCGGCTTCCCGAAGCTGCATACCATCGGGCTGTCTCAGCCTGGACCGGCCCGCTTCTGCCGCCGCTGCCTGTGTGGTCTGACCTGTTCTCCGTCTCATCGCGTTTCTGCTGCAGCCATGGGTAGCCCGATCCCGCGAGAGACGTTCCTGGCACGTGCCAGGGAACGCTTCGGTGAACATTATGATTACACAGACATGGTGTACAAGAGTTATAAAACTCCGATCAAGATCCGCTGCACCATTCACCCCGTCCGCGATATCAGCATCACTCCGGAGCGACACCTCCAGACCACAGGAGGCTGCAAGTTCTGTCTGCGGCAGCTGCGCATTCAGTCCCTGGAACGCGAACTGCGCCGTGCACCCCACGAGAGGCTGGATGCCCTGCGCCCGTCTCTGACGGTGGCGATCGCTTCGGAAGCCGTGGCGCGTCCAGGCGCAACACCGGAGGCTTCTCATCCAGCCGCCAGAGCTGGCGGCGATGGCGCAACCAGCCCTGCCCCACTATCAGCTCCACGCCAAGGTCCTCAAACACCGGATTGCGGGTGATGATCACCGATTGTTCCTGAGGGGCCTGTTGCGCCGAGGGTTGATCGAGCACCAGGCCGCCGAGTTTGGCCCGCACGGCGTTCTGGATGCCGCAGAAGCCCGTCACCCGGATCCGCTGCGGCGGCCCGAAGCCCCAGTCCAGCGTTCCGGCCAGCTCCGGCGTGATGAAGATCCCTTCAGCGCCGGTGTCCACCAGCGCGGCCACCCGTGCCCCGTTGTTTCGCTGCATCTCGGTGATCGGAGCTCCGTGCTTCCACTGCAGCCTGTGCTGGTGGTTCGGTTGTGCAGCCCTCTGCCCGAGGGCCTGATCCGCCAGCTGCAGAGCTCGCGCACCGAAGCCCACGCTGCCTGCGATCGGATCCACCCACAGCGGCAGCTGCCGCAGAGCTGGTGCTCCCAGCACCCCATCCACGCCCTCCGGCAGTCCGGCCATGGGGAGGATCACGGTTTCGGCGCCCTCCAGACGCACACTGCCGCGATCGCCGAGCAGCCGCAGCGGCGGCAAGCTGCCTTTCGCCAGCTCCGGCCGGCAGTGATCCCCCGCGCCGCTGAAGCCGACGTCTCCCTCGGGGATCGGCGTGGAGGCCAGGCCTAGGCGTTCGGAGGCGCTCCGTCTGAGCAGATGGCTTGTGGCGCCGGTGTCCAGCAGCAGCCGGACCCGATGCGGTGGTGTTGTGAGGGCCTGGAAGCCGAGCACCGGCGTGTCGCCAGCCGCGGCGCGCTCCAGCCGCACCTGGCCTGAGCCGCTGAGCCGGCCAGCGGCCAGCTCCTCTCCCTCGACCTGGATCACGGCCTGCTGCCTCAGCGGCTGGCTGACAGCCGGGGGGCATGAGGCCAGGGAGAGCAGCGCGGCGAGGCTGAGCATGATGCCGCCGGGGATGCCGCGTTTCGGTTGGCTCCGCTGCATGCCGGGTGCTCCCGAGGCTTGAACCGCTTCAGCCGGCCCCATCCTGATCAAGGAGATCCTGCGGTATCCGTCCAGCTTGCCCGGGCTCCTCGGGGATTCGGCCAACGGACGCGCCCCTACACTGCGAGGACCGGGGCGTGGCGCAGTTTGGTAGCGCGGGTGCTTTGGGAGCACTAGGTCGCAGGTTCGAATCCTGTCGCCCCGATTGAGATCTCAGAGGTTTTGAGGGCAGGGTATGCCCCAATTCATGCCCCTCTTGCGCTGCGCCTGCGCCACATCTGGGTTCCCAGGTCGCCTAGGGCCCCATATGTGGTGGTGATGGCTGGGCATATGGCGGAAGACGCGGCTATAGTCAAAGCAACCGAGCGGGGGGGCATGCCACCTCCGCCAGGGTTGGGAGACACGCAAGCTCCTGACCTGCCTGATGTCGCCACTTCCTTGGGTCCGCTTCAGGGGGAGTTGATACGCAGGGGGCGCCCTGCGCAATGCATCCCTTATGGAACACCCCAATCACGATCAATCTCAGCGTCAATACCCCCTCTTCAGAGACTTTCGGAAGAAGAAAGAGCGGCCTGCTCCTAGGAATCCTGATGGGAGCATGAAGAAGACGGTAACCAGGTATATTCATGGCCGCCGGGTGACGCTTCCTATAGATCAGGCAGACATGTTCTGTTACTGCCTTGACTTGTGCAAACGAGATCCTGTCTTTAGGGCGGAAGTAAGAGCCAACGCCGAAAGCAGTCAATATAGGCGGAAGCTGATCTTTAATCCCAAGTATCCGGGACTTGGTGGCTACATAACACAGACTACATGTAAGAAACTTCTTGAGTTTCTTCCGTGTCAGCTGCGAGAAGCCTGATCAGCAACTGGTCATGGATCAAAATACAGACGTTGCACCCTTGTGGGTGCCAACTCCAGCTGCTTGTAAGGCGATAGGGCTTCCGTCGGAGAAGTCCCTCTGGACGTTAAAGGCTGCGGGCATTCTTCAGCCGGGTCTCCACTTTATCGTTATCGGAACCAAGCGTTCTGCCCCTCATCGGTGGAATGTGATTGCTTGCCTTGAGGCATTAAGAGATAACACTCGTAGAGTGTATTCAGATGGTCCCAATATTGAAACTTACAGCGAGCCTGGTCTAGGCAATCAAAGCTGACTAGCACAATATCTAGAGGCGCTCGCCTTGTGTGTCGAGCATGAAAGTCTGTGCGGGTATCTATTTCAAGCACATTATGCCGTGAATCCATGTCACCATCTTTATCTACAAACCGCAAACATCCTGGGAGGCAGCGATTTCGCCCGAGCTCCCCGACGCATCCTTGCCCTGTTTGCGGTCGTGAAAACAAGGGCTCTTGTCGTATCGGGGACCAAGGTCTTGTTTTCTGTCATCACGGGACCACCCATCATCCACCCAACTGGGCCCGGAAACCCGGCGATCATGGCCCCGGCGCTGATGGCCGTGAGTGGGCGTTTCTGCGACGCAATGTCGATGGGAGGACGTCTTCCTTCCGTCTGCATCAGGAGAGAACTCCTGGTTTGCTCCCCTCAGCTCGTTTCCCTCTTCGACGCAGAGTCAGGTGACATCGGCAACCACTCGACTGCCCGATCGGATTGACCTCTCCACGGTCCCTGAGGGGACCACGATGGTCGACCTCGATCGAGAGCGGGCCCGTTATCGCTATGGGCCTTCGCAGGAGACGAGACGCGACCCGAAGCAGACCGGCAAGGTCATGCCCTACGTTCCCGGTCGAGGTCCCGGCGGGTGGAGACCAGGGAAGGGTTCGGACCCCTGGCCTCTCTTCGGTACGGTCGTGCCTGGCTGGCTCATCGAGGAGGAGGGCGAGCGATGCGTCGGCTTGGTCCTTGAGGCGAACCTCGCAGCGATCACACAGCCCGGCCACGACCACAGATCCCCGGAGATCGAACGCCGCTACCGGGAGCTCCTAGAGGCCGGCGGCGAAGGGATCGTCTACATCTCGGACAACGACGACCAGGGACGGCGGAAGGCGGAGAAGTGCGCCGAAGTGGCGGAAACCGTCGGCCTCCCCTTCCTACACCTCCCCGCCACGGAGATCTGGCCCCGTCTCCCCGACCATGGGAACATCGACGAAGCACCCGGAACGCCCGAGGAGCGGCGTGAGGCGATTGAAAGAGCGATCGCGCGCAAGCTCGAGCAGCTCGCTTCAGAGCGGCCCGGGGAGGCCGGAGGGGATCCGGACGACGAGACGTGCTCCGTCCTCGACGACGCGGGGAACCTTCATCGACGACTCGACGAAGGACTCCGACAGATCGACGACCTTCCCGATCCGTCCGTTCGGGCCGTGGCGATGGTCCAGCTCAAGAAGACTCTCGGCCTACGCGATGCCGAGTTCGGGGCCCTGATCGACGCGATCATGCGGCGGCGACGACCGATGAGTCCCTCGTCCTTCGAGGAGCTCATGGCCGGCGGTAGCGAAGCGCCGAAGCCCGCTGTCGAGGATCTCTTCTCGTCGGGCCTCACCGTCATCGCCGGGGAGGGAGGAGCCGGGAAGACGGCCCTCGGGTACCTCGTCGCCGAAGCCGTAACGCAGGGCGAGAAGTTCGCCGGGCAATTCAAGGCGGAGAAGTCTCCGGTCCTGATCGTTCAGGTCGACGAGTCGCCGACGAACGCCCTCACGAAGTGGCGGCAGATGGACCTCAAGCCGGAAGCGGGAACACTGACTGTCGATTGGGCGATGACCGCTCACATGCTTCCGGAGCTAAAGCAGCGGATCATCGAAACCGGCGCGAAGGTCGTCGTCCTCGATTCGATGGTCCGCATTCTCGGGGGTCAGATCAAGGCGGGCGATCCGGACTTCGGCCTCTTCGTTTATCGCCTGAACGATCTCGCCGACGAGCTTGCCGTGACGATCATCCTGATGCACCACGTCACGAAGCCCAGCGAGCGAGCGAAGAAGCGGGTCGACATCACGAAGCACGACATCTTCGGATCGGCCTATGTCGTCAACGGAGCCTCCGACGTCTGGGGCTTCTGGTGCGACCACGAGGACGGGAACCCGGAGAAGGTCTTCTCCCTTCGCTGCCTTAAGAGCCGCTCTGGCCTGGTAGAGGAGGGTACGACGTACGAGTTCGAAGGCAACCGCGAAGACCTCCGCCTCGTCTATCGCGGGATGGCGGACCGAACCGTGACGCTCGACGAGATCAAGACGACCCGAGGTCGGGTCCGCAGGTTCCTGGCATCTCGGGCGCCCGCGGCGTTCTCGCCCGCTCAGATCAATCGGGAAATGCGGATCGGAAATGAGCGGTACGTCCGGAAGCTGTGCGGCGAGCTGTACCGGGCCGGAGAGGTCGAGCGGAAGGAGCTCCCGTCGTCCCGCGGTCGGAAGGCTTACGGCTACTTCCGCCTCCCCTCGCGCGCGTTACGGGGTAACCATGCCGAAAGTACCGAAAGTACCGAAAGTCCCCCCTCATTTCGGTCTTTCGGTCCCCCTTCCGGTACCCCTGCGGTACCCACTTTCGGCACCCCGGGCGAAGCGAGAGAACGTAGTGAGAGAGAGGAGAGAGAGGTAGAGGAGAGAGAGTTGTGGTCCCCTTGCCCCCTCCCCTCTCCGTCAGAACCTCCGAAGTCGGTTCATCCGCCCGTCGAGGTCCGAATCGACGGCACCTGGCAGAAGGGCTTTCGGCAGATCGGCCCCGGCATTTCGGCGACCGGAGGGCCCTTCGTCCTCGTCACTCGGGACGACACCGGCGAGGAGCTCCGTCTCCCGCGCGGCGACGTCCGCAACCCGGAGGCCGGAAAGACCAATCCCCGATCGCCCGGACAGGTCGATTACAAGGACCCGAACTGGAACGACCCCATCTGGCACGACAGCCCCTTCCCAACACCCTTGTGGAACGTCGAGGTCCCGGACGACACCGTCGAGCTGAAAGGAGATCGACTTCGCGCCTGGTTCCGCGAGATCGGCCTCAACTGGCTTGCTGACAAGATCGAGGCCGACGACGCAAAGGAGAAGGCCCTGGAGGAGGCCGAAGCCCGCGGCGACTTCTCTCACTGCCTGATCGACGCTTCAAAGGCCGTGCCTCAACGCACCGACCGTCTCCGGCGGACTTGTGCGGCGTTCGCGCCTGCCCGCCTTCATGCCTACGCCGGCCGGAACATGCCGATCCCGGTGGACATCCTTGACGAACCGGCCAAACCGAAGCAGGAGGCCGGGGAAGAGGCGGAATGACGGCCGCGGCCCTTCGGCGCCTGACGAGTTCGAGGCATTGATTTCCAGCCCGAAGATTCCCTCCCGCCCGCCTACGGAGGCCGAGCTCGACGCCCTGGGCCTCGGGAGATCGATCCCGCTACGGCCCGGCGAACCGCTCGAGCTCGACGAACTCGGCTACGCGACCCGTCTCCCTTTCTGGCAACAACCTCCCGCCGCCTCCTCCGATGACCTCCGCCCATCTCACTCGTCGTCCGGGCTGCCTCCTTCCGCGATGGAGACCGTCTCGCCCTTCGAAGTCGCTTCCCAAGCTCAGCCGCTGCTGTCCGCGCTGGAAGCCGTTCCGCTCGCGATGCACGTCGTCCGTGATCTTCAGAGCCGGGATCCTCGAACCTTGCTCGCCCGGGGCCTCCTCGTCGAAGTTCACGGCCGGCTCCATGACCTCCTGCTCGATGACTTCCCTCCCGGCTCCCGTGATGCCCGACGCTGATCGTCGTATCGAGGTCGAACAGGAGGTCGAGGTCTTCATCCGCTCCTTGGACGTCGCTGAGTTCGTGAGAGCAACCGATTGAGCCACCGCTCGTCTGATGCCTAGCTGTCTCGAGGCGCTTCGACCCTTCGAGCTTGATCGAGGAATGACGAAGACAGACCTCAGAGCAATCGAAGCGATGTTCACTCGACAATTCAAGCGAAGAGAGCGCGAACGCCGAGAGCAGAGGCAGGCCGCAGAACAAAAGGCCCCCTACTCCCCCTCTATCGGAACCGGATTGGAACTCTCCACCGATCGCCTCGCGGGTCCTCCCGGCCCACATACCCCTTCGGGTGCCAAGGCCCCAAGTTCTGGGTAGCGCCACACCTCAAACGGGATTACGGAACTTTGATTGTGGTAAGCGGCTGTGGCAGCTGGATCACAACGAACGCGCGAGAGAGACCATGTCTGGCATTGTTTGTAACTGGTTTCTTCTGGTTACGGATGCTCGGTAGGCTGAGTCATGATTTCGAGGGACTGTGGTGATTTCACCTCATGAGTACGGTCGCCGCCGAGGTGTGACTGGCCACGCCGTGAGGAAGTCGATCCATGACGGCCGACTGAGTGAGTCAGTGACCAGAAAGGGCTCGCGATATTTGATTAACCCGGAGCTGGCCGATGCTGAGTGGAAGGCAAACACCAGGCCGACCTGCCGGCCCACGGAAGCCTCCCACCGGCCGACGCTGTCTAGTGTCAAGCGCCTCACCCATGCCGAGGGAGTGGCAGCGAAGGTGAGTCTTCAGGCTCACCTCCTTGAACTAGAGGTGCTGGAGCGCGAAGGACAGCTGCTGGACGCTGACAAGGTGCGACGGCAGGTAGAGCTGAGCTTTCGCGAGCTGCGCGATCGAATCTTGAATGTGCCCGTGCGGGTGGCGTCACTGGTGGCTGCTGAGACCGACCCAAGACGGGTGGAAGAGCTCATGCGACAAGGACTGGAGGACGCGCTTGAGACTTTCGCGGAGGGGGCAGCCTGAGGTGCGGTCTGAGTGAGGAGCATGAGTTGCCCCAACAATTAGGTCGCGTACCAGCTCGAGCTGCCTCCAGGCGTTGATTGCTCTGGTGTAGATCACGTGGCCGACCGTTCACCCATGGATGGCGTAGGGACGTCTGTCGCTCAATGTCCGAGGATTGACGGCCCAGGCATCCAGATTGCCGCAGTCCGCACACTCAACCCTATGCGCCCCTGACTGCTGTCCACGAAATCAGGGGAATCCCAGTCGCACCACCGATGGCGGTCGGGCTGGCGGATTCTTCGGGGGGGGCGATAGAGCGTTCGCGGCGAAAAGGCCCGTGAGCTACTCGGCTTGCTGGAGAAGGGTGACATCCGCAATTCCATCCGTGATGCCCTTCCGGAAGCTTGCTGCACAGGCGCACCCGGATGCCAGGGCCGGGAATTGCGGTTGGTTCCAGCAGCTCACCGAGGCCCATGATCTGCTGCTGCCTAGTCTGCCGGCTGACAGCCTCGACGCCCGGTCGGCTACCGCTGGCGGGAGGGGCGACTCCGCGGGTACATCGAGGCCCGACTGCGACCGTTCGCGAATGACCCAGGCCAAGACCGGATGTCTACGCCTGAGCCATTGGATCGTCGATCTTGAAGGGCATATCCCCTTCGCATTCGTTGCTGGGGACGTCGATGCTTCGATCCTCCTCTCCCCCTTAGGGTAGAGGAGGAAAGGTCCTGGGCTTACACGCTCTGCTCTCCCTTACAAGCAGCCTCATGGGGAGGCAAAACACCCTGGTGCCACTGCTTGTCCTCGTCGAGAACCCTGAGTATCGGTGCCGTTGATGTGGTCGCAGTGAATAGCTGCATCCCCGCCTGGACCGGGCAGGTCATCACTAAGTGTCGTATCTCACCACGTTGTTCAGCAGAGCAGCTCCCTGAGTCGCTGCTGAGGTGAACGCCAGCCGAGGGCCGAGTGCTTCCTCAGTCGGTTATAGATCGACAGGTAGCGAGGGAGCCAGCGGTTTCGCTCCTCCGAGTTCTGGAACGCCATGGTGTAGGCCCATTCCCGGCAGAGCGTCTGGATGAATCGCTCTGCCTTGCCGTTGGTCCTGGGGGTGTAGGGCCTGGTCCGGATGTGCCTGAGCCCCATGGCCACGCAGGCCACGGCGAACTGCCTGGAGACGTATGCCGGCCCGTTGTCCGACATCACCCGCCGGCACTCGATCCTCTGTTCGTTGAACCACGCGACGGCTCTGGCCAGAAAGCCGATCACGATGAATAATGTTACCAGAGAGCTGACGGCCGAATGGCAGAAAGAAATCCCTAAGCGAGAGCTGATGACGATGCTCACGCCGGTACATGTGGAAAACCCTGGGGAGCTTTTTCGGGCGGAATGCGCCAACTTGCTAACAGTCTACTGCCCCAACCTCCGCAGACTCGTTGCGGCCCAGTTGGTCCGGACTTTCTCAGTAAGCCCTGCTTCAGACGAATAAGTGATTGGCGCGATACAGGTGGCTGGCCGCTCCATCGACAGGCGATAGTCTTATCTTCGTAGAAAACCTTTCACCCGTGATTGAAAGAACAAGATATGTCTGGACCAGGTTCACGCCACCAGCTCAGTCCTGCCTGCTAAGGAAGCCGGGAACAGCCTCGGCTTTGAGGGGTCTACTGAAGAAGTACCCTTGCCCCTGGGCGCAGGATCTCCCTTTCAGATGAGCAAGCTGTTCCGTAGTCTCAACCCCTTCTGCAATAACAAGCAGGTCCAGAGCAGAACCAAGAGCAATAACGGCATCTGCGATTGCAACATCGTCTCTATCCTCTGGTATGTCTCTCACAAAAGACTGATCGACCTTGATCTTGTCGACTGGCAGAGTCTTGAGATAAATCAGCGAGGAGTAACCCGTCCCAAAGTCATCAATTGAGATCATTATCCCCAGAGCCCTTAAAGCCTTGAGCTGAGCTACCGAGGTTTCATCAAGGTGCATCACAAACCTCTCTGTCAACTCAAGCTCCAGCCGGTCTGGCTGGAGTCCGGATTCGTTGAGCGCCTCTCTCACATCGGAGACAAAGTCGTGATGGTGAAACTGTTGGGCCGCGACATTGACCGCTATACGACCGATGGGAACTCCAGCATCGATCCAGGCCTTTGCCTGAGTGCATGCCATCTTAAGAACAAGAACGCCTAGGGGCCTGATCAGTCCAGTCTGCTCAGCCACAGGTATAAAACGCGTAGGAGTGATGATTCCCTTCTTAGGATGCCTCCAGCGGAGAAGAGCCTCTAGCCCTGTTGTCTTTCCGCTAGACAGGCTGACCTGCGGTTGATACGCCAAGAAGAACTGCCTCTCGGCAATGGCATCTCGAATTGCGGATTCCAGGAACAGGTGTTCATAGGCCCTCTCTGTGAACGCGGGAGAGTAAAAGAGATAATTGTTTCTACCGTTCTCCTTCGCGTGGTACATCGCTGCATCGGCGTTGGCCAACAACTCGGATGACGTGTTGCCGTCATCGGGATACAGTGCAACGCCAATGCTTGCAGTAACGTGTGTCTCCAGTCCAGGTAATACAAATGGCTTCTCAAAAATGCCTCGGATCATCTGGATAATCTGGGAAACATTCTCTGGCCCCTTTGTTTCGGTCAGCAAGATGACAAACTCATCGCCGCTGATGCGTGCAACGCAGTCACTTGATCGGACTGAGCTGCCGAGTCGCTTCGAGATCTGCAAAAGCAGCTCATCTCCCGCAGCGTGCCCCAAGGTGTCGTTAATGTTTTTAAAATGATCTAAGTCTAGAAATGCGACTGCCAGTTGTGTCTGGTTTCGAGCAGCTAGCTGCATGCTAAGGCTCAGCCTCGAGTCAAACAGCAAACGATTGGGGAGCCCGGTCAGTGGATCATGGTGTGCGAGAAACTCAAGCATCTCCTTGTCGCGCTTAACATTGCTCACGTCGGCACAGATGCCTATGTATTCCTCAGTCATGCCTTTGTCGTCGGTGACGGCGTTGATGCTTAGGAGCTGGGGGTAGACTGTGCCATCCTTCCGTCGGTTCCAGATCTCCCCACTCCAGCTTCCGTGTTCACGGACTGATCTCCAGAGATCCTGATAGAAGGAAGTCGAATGACGACCCGACTTCAGGACTCTTGGATTCTGACCAATGATCTCCTCTCTCTTGTATCCTGTGATTTGCAGGAACGAGTCGTTGACTTCCCTGATTTCGCCGTCGGGACTCGTAATCAGAATCCCTTCTGATGTTCTGTTGAAGACGGTTGACGCACGCCTAAGTCGCTCATGGGACTGCTTTAGCTCAGTTACGTCCTGAGCCACCATATAAAAGAGTTCTTCGGTCTCTGAATACGCAACAGACGCGTTGAGGTAGACATAAGAATCACCATCAAGGAGCAGACGGAACTGACAGGGTTGTCCCTCTGGACTCTCCAGCCTGTTCTCGCGTAGTCTGTTGAACTGCTCTTTGTCCTCATCATGGACAAGGTTGATAAGTGACGCACCTGTTAATCGGCTAGTCCCCTTTGGCTTGTGATGATCTGACCAGGCTTCGTTGGCTCGCAGTATTTTCCAATTGCCGTCGGCAATGATATTAAGGGACATCTGCTGATTAAAGAAGCCATCCATACGGAGCTGGCTCTGACGCTCAGATGTGACGTCAATAATCACACTGTCCCAAATCGTATCGCCATTCTCCTGGCGAGTTGGCGTCCCAGTTCCATTGAGCCATTTTAGCCTGCCTGAAGGGGTCTTGATTCTCCACTCGTGCTTCCAAAAGGTGAGTTCACGAGCAGAGGTCTTAATCGATCTGTAGAGCCCGATCACGTCGTCCTGAACGACTAGATCCCATAGAGGGGTTGCATCTGAGGACACTTGATCAGCAGGAATCTCCGAAAGATCCTCACAACCTTTATTGGTGTAAGAAACTGAGTCATGACCGCTTGCATAGCGTCGATACTGGAAGACAGCAGCTGGAATACCGTCAACAATCTCACGGAATCTATTCCGATCTACGCCCTCTGACTTTCCACTCGGTTGGTTCGCGTTCATTCGTGGATGGCAAGGAGAAACCTTCTATGTCAATGGTGCCCACATGTCGCGGCTCTGGCAATACAGGGCCGAGTTCGGATCACATGCCCTGTTGAGCCGGGCATAGACAGTGAACGCGTCATCCATATGCCCTGGAGGCTCGACTTTAGGTAGCGACGAGCTGCACAGTAATGGTTCTCATTCTCTGGCTCAAGTTGGCGCTAGGCGTTCTGTCTCTGTAGGTTCTTCAAAGGCCAATGAGGTGTGATGCCGCTATGGGTGAGGTGCGACCCGCCAACCCAGATCTCACACCTCTAGGCATATCCATCCGAATGCCCGCCTGACTCAGCGGGGTCGTCATCGGCTGATCTGCCAGCACCTCGTTCAGGGCCGTTCTCTGCCTGAACTCGCTGCTGACGCTGGGATCAGCCTGCGCTGCGCCCCACAATTGGCTGGCGCGCTTCCGGTCAGGCGGTCCAGCGGCACTGGAAGATCGGCGGAGTGTTCGGCGCTAACAGCGGTGGCATCTGCGCCACATCGCCCGACTGCTGGCGGCTCCTCATCCTGGAGGCCAGACCGCTGGTCAAGCGCTATGTGTGGAAGCGAGCGGTCACCCTGATCTACGTCGCGGTGGACGACGCCACACACCAGGCTTACGTGGAGGTGGAGGCCGACGCGCAGAAGCCCACCGTCATCGGCTTCCTGCCCTGAGCCGTCCCCTGGTTCAGCGGGCAAGGGTTCGAGTGCCGGCGGTTGAGGACGGATAATGGATAGGCGTACGTCTCCTGGCAGTTCACCGTGTCATGTAGGGCCATCGGGCTCAATCACATCCGGACCAGGCCGTACACCCCCAGGACCAACGGCAAGACAGAGCGATTCATCCAGATGCTTTGCCGAGAGTGTGCATACGCCATGGCCCTTCAGAACTCGGAGGAGCGCAACCGTTGGCGGCCTCGCTGCCTGTCGATCTATAACCAGCTGAGGAAGCACGCCGGCTTCGGCTCTGTGCTTGATAACGGATTGGAGTTCCTGAATGATAGATTCGATATGAATGGATCGCTACCTTCTTCTGGTCGCGTGCAACAGCATTGTGACACGTTACGTTCACCCTCCTGCTTTGATTCATGAGCAGCCACTACCAGGGCAAGTTTAGTTTCATCTTTGACAGGAACAGGCTTCCTTTGCTGAAGCCGATTTTGTTGCCTACAACCGAGAAGGGAGCGTTGGGTCGAATTTGGGCAGCAAGTCGCCGACGATCATTCACTCTTGAATATGAGTGGAAGGCTACGATAGCTAATGCCAACTTCGCGTCTCATCTCAATGGAGAGATTATTATACCTGTTGAGCATGGTGGCAAGCCATTAGAGTTCGACGGAGCTTCAGTCCCGATGCCTTGGCTCGTTGGAATGCTCAGCTTCGGGGTCTTGCGTCCCCTTGGTATTCTTCTGACGGCCTCGATCGTTCACGACTACGCTTTCTGCGCAGGTGGGCTTAAGTATTCGTCCGGTGATTCCTTCCGTGTCGTTACTCGACAAGAAGCGGATAGGCTCTTCCGGGAGATTGTTACAGACGTGAACGAGATGCCCTTCTGGGGTTTCTTGGCTTGGTGTGCCGTCCGACTAGGGTGGGTAATTGGGATCAAGTATGCGGGTAAGCGCTTTACTGAGAGCCCACCTTGGCTCCCACTAGTGGTTCTATTCGCAGTCATCACAGCCCTCACTCTGATTGTCAATACTCTCGGCTTGACGACATTCGTCTTATTGACAGTAGCGATCTATGCACTGGCCTACACCGTACGTGCAGCAATCGACTGAGAAAGTCTGGTATCGCTGTCTAGCAGCCTGTTTGGTGGAAAGCCTGGGTAACGCTGTTTTGGCATGATGTGTGAATCACTCCCTTCCGCTTGGCACTTCTATCATTGCCCACCCGTTCAACGTTGCAGTCAGCGTTTACAATTCTGATAGCCAGCCGCAGTCTTGCCCAAGGATGTCTAGCAAGCGACATCCACCTCAATGGGCCCAGCAGCGAGACGGCTACGAGAGGCTCGCCTGCCTGAAACCACTTGGGTCCGGGGAGATTGCTGCTGGTTGTCGCGTCTGAGGAGCATCCTCGCCTCGGTGCCGCCATCCCCCTCTGTCTGCGAGGATGGAGGTAGACGATGGGGGCCCGTCATGGCTGTCATCTACATGTGGGAGGTCACAGCCAAGAACGGTGAGAGCAGCCGGTTCTTTGGGAGCGTCGACGTTGCTTCACAGCTTGCAACGCAGTGGGCCGAGAAGCGTGGTGGCCTGGACAAGCTGGTTCGGCTCAGGGCGCTTCCCTTCCAGGTGACGTCCGCTCGTGGCTGACAGGGCTCCGCACACCTTCACTCAACGCGGGAATCCCGACAGCGGTGTGTCAGATGCCACTGCGCCCTTGCCTCGTCTCCCCCGTTGAGAAGCGCCCACCTGCTCAAGCTCGCCAGTCTGTTCAAGCCGTCTTCGGCCACCTCTAACTCATTCGTCTCATGGGTAGTTGTGCCAGTGGCACGGTTCCGCGAGACTCGCTAGACCGGGACTGAAGGGAAGCCCGCCGCCCTGCACTCGACCGGGCTTCCTGAAGGAGGGGCAGCCCGCGAGAGACAAACGCCCCTCCCCCCTCTCTTTCCTGGTAATGGCCCAGCCGCTTTGGTGCTGGGACGGGGGACCAATGACACCTAGCCAGCCGTGCGCGGTCCCTCGACAGGAGCATCGTCGTGATGAGAGGCGCGCAAGGGAGCTACGCCAGCGCGTCAGTTCATCCACGAGCAGGCGCAACGCTGCGGGATCTTCTCAACTCAACTGGACGGATGGCCCAATGCCTCGGCCGTATCTCTCGAGGGAGTGCGCGGCACCTTCCGCACCTGGTAACGGGAGTTCCTCAATCCCGACGACCTGGCCCATGACTGACGTGGACCCCGAAAACCGGTCCAGGGTGAATGAGAGTCCTCAACCGGCCAGACAGGGCCGGGGACTTCACCATGAAACGAATCCGTCACACTCCAGAGCAGATCATCCGCAAGCTCAAAACCGCCGAGCAGCTGATCGCCCAGGGCAAGACCGTCACCGAGGTCTGCCGCGTGATCGAGGTGACGCAGCCGACCTATCACCGCTGGCGTCAGCAGTACGGCGGCATGCAGGCCGAGGAGGCCAAGCGGCTGACTCAGCTGGAGAAGGAGAACGCTCGGCTCAAAAAGCTGCTGGCAGAGGCGGAACTGGAAAAGGCGATGCTCAAAGATCTTGCCGAGGGAAACTTCTGAGCCCGGAACGCCGGCGCAGGGCGGTGGTCGTCCTGCAGCAGCGTTACCGGGCATCGGAGCGGTTCACCTGCCGGGTTGTGGGTCAGAACCGCAGCACCCAACGCCATGGCGGCAGGGCCCCTGGGGTCGAGGAGACCAAGCTGCGGCACCGGCTGAGGGAGATCGCCGCTGAGCACATCCGCTGGGGCCGGCGGATGGCCCACCGCGTGCTGCGGCGCGAGGGCTGGAGCGTGAATCACAAGCGGGTGCAACGGATCTGGCGGGAGGAGGGTTTGCAGCGGCCCACCCCCAGAAAGCAGAAGCGGGCACGGCCAGCGGACGGCTCAGTGCGGCGCCACAGGGCCGAGCATCCCCACCAGGTGTGGGCCATGGACTTCCAGTTCGATGCCACGGCCGATGGCCGGCGGCTCAAGTTTCTGAACGTGATCGATGAGCACAGCCGCCTCTGCCTGGCCATCCGGGTGGGCAGGCGCTGCAAGGCCAGGGACGTGGTGGCCGTGCTGGAGGAACTCACCAGCCTCTACCCGGCACCGGCGTTCATCCGGTGCGACAACGGCCCTGAATTCATCGCCCACGCCTTACGGCGTTGGTGCAGGACCAGCGGCACGACAACGGCCACGATCGAGCCAGGTTCCCCGTGGCAGAACGGCTTTGCCGAGTCGTTCAACGGGAGATTCAGGGATGAGTTCCTCAACACCGAGCTGTTCACCACAGCCCCAGAAGCTCAGATCCTGGCCGACCGCTGGCGCTGGGAGTACAACTCCCTCAGGCCGCATTCGGCCCTCCAGGGGCGTACGCCCCTGGAGGCAGCTCAACAAGGAGCTGCTGCATGACCATGACCAACCACTCTCATAAGGCCTGGACCGATGAAGGGGGTCACGTCATGACCATCACGCTGCCGGACCGCGGATCGCCACCCTCCCCGTCCTGCAGCACGGTTCAACTTCCATCAGGGCGCCTGCTCCGACACCACCCGCTGTTCAACCAACCGATGTGGCCTACACCGCCTCGGCAGCTCAAGGCTTCTTCCCTTTGACCATTTCCACCCTGTCGTCGCTGGAGGGCCATGCTGTCAGTAGCCGGAACGTTGGCACCGAGCGCACCGGACGGAGGTCGCTCGCCGGCAGACGCAGGGATTCAGTCCATCACGCTTGTGGTGCAGGTGGGCTCAGGGAAGCTCTCATTGCCCATGCACTGCCATCACGACAGCAGGAGGACAGCAGCACCATTGGGCGGCTTGGGCCTTGCTGGTGAACTCTTGAGTGTCCTGGAGGGGGATGCTCTTGCTATAGATGCAATATGCCCCAGGATCTCTGACCAGGCGAGAATCGGATGAAGGTGTGATCGGTGAAGGTAATACCAAACGCTGGGCAGATTGTTGTCTGCGACTTTGGCGGCTACCGGGAGCCCGAAATCATCAAGCATCGACCCGTTGTCGTTATTTCTCCAAGACCAAGAAAGGTTACTGCGTGGCTATGCACCGTTATTCCATTTAGTACAACCTGGCGCCCCGCAGGACCGACCAATCACCTGGTTGTGCTGAGCAGCCCGCTCCCTCACCCCAAGTATCCAGCAACAAGGATGTGGGCGTTATGTGACCTTCCAGCGACTGTAAGCGTTCAGGACCGCCTGACCAATTTCAGCAAGAGGACCACACCTGGCGGTCGAAGGGTCTTTCAGGATGTCTTCGTCTCCAAAGATGATCTGAATATCATCAGGGCGAAGGTCAAGGCCGTCCTCGGCATCTCATAGCCCCCTCGGGAAGCGTGCCGTACTATTGAGGTGTACCCGCACTGGCATGCCATCGGGAAAAGTCCTCGCACGCGAGGCCGCTCCGGGCCTGCTAACCAGCTGCCCGAGGCGACAGACCACAAGAGCCCTGGCTAACCGGCCGGGGTTTCTTTGTTTGCCTACGCTGCTGAGACGCCGCGCGAGCCGACAACTGGACGAGCGCTTCGAGGCGACTGATTTTCCTTCGTGAAGCTGGAGCCGCTGCTTGTTCGCCGTAGGCAAAGCGATCGCTGAACTTACTCCTGTCGATTCTCTCCAGAGCCCTTGGGGTACTGAACGGCGTTGTGATGTGCTGGAGAATCGATCCCACCGCTTTCATGCGGAGAGACGCATGGGTGCATGGCGGGTGTTGGCGGGACTCCGGCAAGAAGTATGGAAACCCTTAATGCGTGGAGTGTGTGCCCAGGCTTAGACCAGGAATGTGATGAGTCCCTGACAAGGGCGCCCGTTTGCTCAGATGCCGTGTGAGTCATGTCATTCCTCGCCCAGATCATTGCGGCTCGCTACGGGCTGCGCCGCCAGGGCCGGCCCATCCGGCATGCCCTAGGAGGCCGCTGAAAAACCCTGTCAGCTGCGGGAGAATGAGCCAACGGCACCAGGCGAATGCGCGGACAGCAGGAGCGGACCGGTCCCCTGTTCTCCTATGTCTCCACCGAGGATCGGATTCCCAAGGCCCATCCCCTGAGGCAGGTGCGGCGTCTTGCGGATCACGCCCTTGACCGACTGAATCCCACCTTCTGCAGGCTCTATCCCGAGGGTGGTCGTCCCTCCATCCCACCGGAACAGCTGCTGCTGGCCCTGTTGTTGCAGGCGATCTATGGCATCCGCTCGGAGCGGATGCTGATCGAGCAGCTGGACTACAACCTGCTGTTCCGCTGGTTCGTCGGCCTCAACCCCGACGATCCCGTCTGGCATCCGACCACCTATGGCCTCCGGCCGACTTCGTCTACACCAAGAACCGGGATCGGTTGCTCAATGAGGACCTCATGGCCCGGTTCCTTGAGCTGCTGCTGGCCTCGCCCGAGGTCAAGCCGCTGCTGAGTTCCGAGCACTTCTCGGTCGATGGCACCCTGCTGCGGGCCTGGGCATCCCACAGCTCTCTCGAGCGTCTGGACGGAGTGGATGACGGTGACGGTCCACCACCGCCCAGTGGTGGCCATGGATTTGGTGGGGCTCCCGCGAAAGGCCGCAAACGGACCAGAGGTGATTTCAGGGGGCTGCTGCTCTCCAACCGGACCCATCGATCCGGCAGTGACGCCGATGCGCGGCTGTTCCGCAAATCCAGCGGCACTGGAGCGTTTCTCAGCTATCTGGGTCATTGCCTGATGGAGAACCGCCATGGCCTGGTGGTCGCCAGTGAAGTGACCCGGGCGGATGGCCATGGGGAACGAACCGCTGCGCTGCGGATGGCAAAGGCTCTGCCGGGTACTCACCAGAAGACTCTCGCCGCGGACAAGGGCTACGACACCAGGGATTTCGTGGCAGGTGTTCGCTTTGCCGGCGTCACGCCGCATGTCGCCCAGAACAGCGGCCCGCGTCGCCGCTCCGCCATTGATGGCCGTACCGTCCGCCATGCGGGCTACGGCCAATCGATCAAGGCCAGGAAGCGGATCGAGCAGGTGTTTGGTTGGATCAAACAGGCTGCGGGGCTGCGGCAGCTCAAGGCCAGAGGGCGATCCAGGGTCGGGGCAGTATTCCGGCTGCATGTGGCGGCCTACAACCTGATCCGACTGGCCAACCTGCTCAGCTCACGGGAGGCCATGGCATGAAACGCAGGCAACCGGGTGGTCCGATGCAAATAAGAGCCTTCTCCGACATAGTGCCGGCTGGCGGCTGCATCAAAGCCGTCACTCCGGCGACTCGGGAATCGCTGCCAGAAGCACCGAGGTGGGAAACAGCAGGACCAGCTCCTGTCTCGGCTGCAATTTCAGCAGCCTCCTAGTGCATGTCCACGCTCATCAGGGCAACGGGCCGACCACCTACAGCGTCGTAGTGGCCAGGCCAACGGACGATGGAATGCCGCACACCTATGACCTTCCGGAGTGCGTGTTTGTCGGGCCAGCGTCAGACCTCAAGGACTTTGCGTTCTCGCTAGGTCGTAAGCCCCTTCTCACAACGGCGTGGCTGACGGAGGAGGTCCCCCTGCGCCGGGAGTGTGTCGTTCGCCCGTCCGTCATGCCCGAGTCGGAACAGGACTGCTCACCTTCCAGCGAGTTCGACCGTGTTCCTGCGAGAGCTGGGTTGCAGGGCGGGTTGGCAGCCAATGAAGCAGATGAGGCAAGTGATGGCCAAGGCACTGCGCTGACACCACGTTGTGGTCACGCTCAGAAAGTTCACATCAGACAGGTCAGCCAAGGGAGTGTTCCGGCTGCTCACAGCAGCGGTGAGCGCTCACGAGGCGACTTGGTGCTTACCTGAAGGGTTTGGTTTCGTTGAAGATCGGTTGTATGACGCTCCGAGGCTGACCAACAGCAGATCCATGGCTAATGAGGGATGAATGAATGGTGGCAGCGATGGCTGATGAATCCAGCGTGTGGAAGGCGGTTCCCTTCCTCAAGACCACGCAGCGGATGCCGCACCAGCTGAGATTCTCATCGGTCCGCCAGCGTCCGCAGCAGTCGCATTCTCAAGACCCGGAGCTATGTTGCCGCGTGTTGTATGCGCCCCCGCCAGCTATCCCTGGATGATGGAAGGCCACCAAGGCATCCATTCCATGAAGACAGCTGGAGAGCAGTCCGTAGGCTATCGGCGATCATCCTTCAAGTAGGGGGCGGATAGGCCGTCACCGCGCAGCTGCGCCGATAACTAGCTGATCGTTGGAGCAGCTGGTGGCCCTCAGCAGTCGGTAGTGGGTTCGAGTCTGGCCATTGAGCTGGCGAAGGCGGCCTGATGACCTCCCTGTCAGTCAGAATGGGTAGCAGGCGGGCTCTATCACACCCTTGGACTCTTCGCTTGATGACGGAGCGTGGGCCCGCCTGACCCGCCTTAACAGGGCTGTTTCAATGATGAAGGCGGATGGTTGCACTGTCCCGCCTCAGCTCTTGCGCGCCCTGGTGCTGACGGAAGACCGTGAGCGACAGCGGGATACGTTCACAGAGTTTGTTGACCTCGTTCGATTCCCAATCCCATGAACTCGTCCGGCTCGATCGAGCGGGACAGCTGCAGCATTGCAGTGATTGAGCGTCAATCTGGCACTCGCGCCAGTTGTCTAGAGCGGGCAGGGCAACCAAGAACAGGAGAAGCTTGCACTGCTGCACCAGAGGCATTCCAAGGAATAGGGGGGACGTCCAGCACGCAGCGTGACGCCCCTTCTATAGAAGGCCTCTAAGGGGGGATCGCAGACCTTCTACATATTGGTCTAGCGCGTCTCTGGATTGTTGTGTCCTCTTGGCCTGGATAGGTGACGGATTGAAACAGCAGGCCGACTCTGCAGTGACATCGCCGGCCCTCAGGTCTTCGGTGGAGAGCTAGCACCTCAGTGGAGCGACCCAGCAGACAACCAGGCCCGACAGGGCGATCAGCAAGGGCCCAACTGCCTTCAGCCAGCGGGGCCCTTGTGCTCTCAGCCGATCGGAATGGTCAGTGCTTCTGAGGCTTCTTCCTTGGCCTTCTTGGGCAACTGGATCACCAGTTGCCCATCCTTGGCTGTCGCGGTCAGCGCAGACGCATCGACGTTGTCTGGGATGGTGAAGCTTCGATGGAAACTACCATGGAAGCACTCCATCCGGTGCACCTGGCCACTGTCGTCGTCCCACTCCTGGTGACGTTCCCCTTTGATGCTAAGGACACCATCTTCAAGGGTGATGGAGAGGTCGTCCTTGTCGACACCTGGTAGGTCGGCGTTGATCGTGAAGCAATCGTCCTTCTCGACGATATCAACACGTGGATTCCACTCCTGTGGGGTCAACCAATCTCGGCCCGCACCCCCGAACGCTCGAGCGGTGCGGTCAAAGAGATCATCGATCTCCCGAAGTGGCGATTGCCAACGCATGAGTTTCACAGCTTGATCCTCCGTTTACAGTGCTAAAGGCAGCGAGGATCCCCATAGAGCGTCTGTCCACGCCACCTAGACTCAAGTAATACTCTGCACCCGCTGCGCTGTCTGATCAAGGCTGCTTCGATGAAGAAAGCCGTACTGTTTGGGCAGGTATACACACCATAGAAGATTTCCGGAGTACAAAGGGAATCGTAGATTGCCCTGCACATGCCTGAGTAAGCGAGAATGGACCACGCTCTGTACCCGCGGGGCAACCTGATGCAGAGGTAACAGCGGCCGTTACACGACTACATATCAGGAAGCGCGTATGGCTGCTCGCTCCCATGCATGAATCGCCTCCTTCCGTGCAATCCAGGGTTGCTCTTGCCCTGTCCAGCGATGACTGAGCACCTCTCGTCTCCACTCTGGGCTGATCGTCAGCAGGCGGGTCGTGCTCTGGCCACCGTCTTCGCGGGGGATGACCGATTCGAGAGTGACTCGTCCTGCATCGTGGGTCTGCCGCGCGGCGGGGTTCCCGTTGCGGCGGCGATGGCCCAACAGCTGGGTAGACCCCTCCTCACCTGGTCTGTACGCAAGATTGCCGATCCGATGTGGCCAGAGGTCGCCCTGGGTGCCGTCGCCCCAGGTGGCGTGGTGGTGTGGCGCAACGGTGGTGGAGCTGTATGGCGTGCCACAACGGCGATCAGACACGGCTGGTTGCGGGAGCAGCAGCAGGAGCTTGAGCGCCGTCAGCAGTTGTATGGCGATCCAGCTGGACGGTTGTTGACTGGGCGCCACCTCGTTGTCGTGGATGACGGGGTCGCGACCGGTATGACGGTCAAAGCAGCCTTGCTGTCCCTGAGGAGAGTCGGTCCAGCATCACTGGTTCTCGCCGTACCCGTTGTGGATCGTGTCGTGGCACGACAACTGAAGCAACTAGTAGATCACCTCCTTGTGCTTGCTTCAGTTCCGAATCTTGTGTCCGTCGGTGAGTGGTACGAACAGTTTGCCCAACTCACCGACACAGAAGTACGCGCTCTCTTGACGTCTCACAATCACGATCACTAGAAGGCTCCTGGCGGAGGCGACAGTGATGTTGGTGCATCCATCGAGACCCTGGCCTCCACCGGTGGCCCGAGCAGCGTCAAGGATCTCGAACGCATCAGTGTCTGTAGGCGGGCTGGTGAAGCGCGGTCTCCTCGTCCACGCTGCCGCCTTGCTGGTGAGCAGCGGCTCCGGCAATGCAACCACGGGCGTATGTGATCAACGCCGATACCCTGGTGCTGCGCAACGGATTCGGGTAGCGCATGGCTTATATCGATGCCCCGCTGCGCGCTGAGCCCAGTGTCCTGAGGTCCAGGGCCTCCGCTGGATTGTGACCACTGGCGTACGCATCGAGCCGATCTCCAACGACCAGTACGGCCGCACCGTGGCAAAGGTGATGACCTGATGGGGATGGCCAGAAGGAGAATTACACCGAATGACTGTCTGCCAGTGAAAGTCACGGATGCAAGCAGTGGCGGTTGTGTTCATCTACTCCCATCGACGATGACCGGTGGGTTGCCGCCGCTGCCGGGCACACCTGGCACAACTGCCGTCTGACCGTTCCACTGGTCAAGGAAGAGTTTGTACAGTACGCGCTCATCAAGACTGGCGGCCAGGGTGCGGAACTTCTTGGCCTCTTCGTTGGCGATGCGAACCTCAGTCTGCGCTTTCAGTAGGCGCTGCTGAGCAATCTGTTTCTCTTCGATGGCCGCTCGGTATTCCTCGGCAATCTGCAGGCCGGTAAGATCAAGGCCCATCACGCTGACATAACCGAAACGCTCCAACTCATCGCCAACCTGATCCTCAACCTTCTCGGAAATGCTTCCCCATTCCGCGGCGATAGTGACCAGTTCGTACTGGGTGAAGACAGACTTCAACGCTTTGAGTAGTGATGGCTTCACTATCTTCGGATAGACGTTAGCGTCCTGCGAAGCAATTTGCTTATACACCCGCCCGGCCTCATCCGGGATGAGGGCGTACTTCACGGTCGCAGTGGCCTGGATGACCTGGAGATCCTTCGTCAGACTGGCAAATTCCTCAGGTTGCACCTGGGTTTTGATCGAGAAGCGGTGCACGTTCTGAAGAAAAGGGATCTTGACATGTAAGCCCGCCGATCTCGAGCTGCCGGTGACCTTTCCCAGCGTGGTGACCACGGCAACGTTGCCTGCGCGAACGACGAAGAGCGACTGGCTCAAGAGCACACCAGCTGTAAGGGCGGTGATCCCCAGGCGGGCTCCCCGTCGGGGTCTCCATCGACCTGCCCCACTGACCAGACGAGGGATGCGGGTCTGTTTCACTGATGCCCCCTAAAATCGTCTATCTATGTTGTAGACCCATCTGGCAGATCTGACAGCCAACCACTGAGATGCAGTGATCCTGCAGATCCCTCCTCATGAAGCCAGAGGTGTTGAGGCGGTCTCTAAGCATCCTCACTCACCATGTTGGTCAGTAGATCGGTATCCTCAATCGCTGTTGAATAACTTCGGACGACTCGACACCTGGTTCAGCCTGAGCCAGTCCGCCAGCTTGGTATGCCGTCGCCGCGAACGATGGTTCCTGACTGCCATCGCCAGAGCCTTCTTCTGGCCCACCAGAACCACCAGCTTCTTGCCGCGCGTGATGCCGGTGTACACCAGGTTGCGCTGGAGCATGGTGTAGTGCTGCGTGAGCAGCGGGATCACCACAGCCGGGTACTCGCTGCCCTGGCTCTTGTGAATCGTGCAGGCGTAGGCCGGCACCAGGTTGTCCAGCTCTCCCCAGCCGTAGACCACTTCGCGAGCATCGAACCGCACCGTCAGTTCGCTGGCATCGGCATCGATCGCTGCAACGGTGCCCACATCCCCATTGAAGACCTCCTTCTCGTAGTCGTTGGCCATCTGCATCACCTTGTCTCCGGGTGCAAAGCGCCAGCCGAAGCGTTCGACCTGTTCTGCCGGATCGGGGTTGAGCAGTGATTGCAGCTCGATGTTCAACGAGCGTGAGCCGCAGCCGCCACGGGCCATCGGTGTGAGCACCTGAACCTGGCCGATCGGATCGAGGCCGAATCGGGCCGGAATTCGCTGTCCCACCACTTTGAGGATCAGCTCCACTGCCTGCTCCGGCGTCTCGGCAGGCAGGAAGTAGAAGTCCGTTGTGGCCTCAGGCGGCGGCGGGCGCAGGTCGGGGATGGAGCCGGCATTGATGGTGTGCGCGGTGGTGATGATGCGGCTGCTGGCGGCCTGCCGGAACACCTCGCTGAGCCGGGCGACCGGCACCGCGCCGCTGTTGATCAGATCGGCCAGCACCTGCCCGGGTCCGACGGAGGGCAGTTGGTCCACATCCCCCACCAGCAGCAGGGCCGCTTCACGAGGGACGGCGGCCAGGAGCGATGCCATCAGGGGGACATCCACCATCGAGGTTTCATCGACCACCACCAGATCCGCCTCCAGCGGCAGCTCACCGTTGCGCTTGAAGCCAAAGGCCGTCGGATCGAACTCCAGCAGCCGGTGGATCGTTTTGGCCTCCAGCCCGGTGGTTTCGCTCAGCCGCTTGGCTGCCCGGCCGGTGGGGGCGCAGAGCTGAATGCGGAGCTTCTTGACCGCCAGGATCTGGAGGATGGCGTTGATGAGGGTGGTCTTGCCCACGCCAGGACCACCGGTGATCACCAGCAGCCTGGAGCCCAGAGCCTGGCGAACGGCAATCTTCTGGCTCTCCGCCAGTTCGATGCCCAGGCGCTGCTCGACCCAGGGGATGGCTCTTTCGGCATCGATCGTTCCCCACGCCGGCTCACCCTGGTTGAGGCTGCTGATTGCGGTGGCGATCGCCTGCTCGTCCCGGTGCAGGTGAAACAGGAAGATCGCCGGTTGCCCCTCCAGCTCGTCTGCCACCACCGAGCCCTCGCTCAGCTCCAGATCCAGGGCGCTCTGGATCAGGCTGGTCTCCAGACGGACGCGGCTGCTCGCGCCGGTCTCATCGGTGCGCTCGACGGAGAGCAGTTCAGCGGCCAGGTCGAGCAGCTCGGCGGTGGGCAGACCGCAGTGGCCCTCGCCGCTGGCTTCCATCAGCGCGTAGCTGATGCCGGCCCGCAGGCGGATCATGGCTGTGGGGTCGATCCCGAGCCGCCCGGCGATGGCATCGGCTGTGCGGAAGCCGATGCCGCGGATGTCGCGCGCCAGGCGGTAGGGGTTCTCCGCCATCACCTGCACGGCGTCATTGCCGTACGTCTTGAAGATCCGGACCGCACGGGCGGTGCCGACGCCATGGCTGTGGAGGAACACCATGATTTCGCGCACCACCTTCTGATCGGCCCAGGCCTGGGCGATGCGGCCTGCGCGCACCTTGCCGATGCCGGGCACCTCCCTCAGGCGTTCGGAGGCGTGCTCGATCACATCGAACACCTCCGCCCCGAAGGCGCTCACCAGCTTGCTGGCGTAGATGGGGCCGATGCCGCGGATCATCCCAGAGCCCAGGTACTTCTCGATGCCTTCCGCCGTGGTTGGAGCCGACGCCTTGAGGAAGGACGCCTTGAACTGCTGACCGTGCTGCCGGTCGTTCACCCAGGTGCCACTGGCTGTGATCCATTCGCCAGCGCTGATCTCGGCGGCATGGCCCACGAGCGTGACCAGATCGCGGTGGCCGCGCGCCTTGATGCGCAGAACGCAGAAGCCGTTGGCTGGGTTGTGGAAGGTGACGCGCTCGATCGCACCGGCCAGCACCTCAGTCGACTGCCCCTGTGGCCCGGATGCGTGAGGAGGGCCGGCCATGCAGGAGAGCCGCTGCATTCCCAGCCTGCATCAACAGCACCCGAAAGCAGCCTGGGCTGCTGCTCCCGTGATCGCAAAGCATTCGCAGGACCGATTGATCTAACGCACGTTGTGAGGTGCACAGTCTCGCGATAGGGCTCTCCAGCTCAGTTGCGGATCATGTCGTTCTATGCACAGATTATTGCTGACCACGCTGACATCGCAACATGCTGCCTGGTCTCAGTCTTCTCTCAGTCGTTTCAGAGTCCCTCCGCTGCAATCGATCTGATGTCTGACAGTTGTCACCACCGCAGGGGTTCACTCGCCGTTCACCGATGCAGCTGTCTGCTGTGCCCATTTTGACGGTGATCACCTGCATGATGGATGAAGAGGTTCCGTGCATGTGGTCTGTCCGCCTGCACACAATAGTGGAGACCGGATCATGAAGTCCTCAATGACACTCACCCTCAACGACCAGTTTGCCATCGAGCAGATGTCGCGAGCCGTTGAATCAACAGATGATCTGCAGGCCATCAAGCAGCTCACTCAGCAGTTGATCAGGGCCTGGTTCCTGCAGCGGGCCGCGACCCGCTGGCTGATTCGGCAGCAGCTCTGAGAGGTTGATTGGACGTCTCTGATCTGCCTTCCTCAGCTGTTCTGAGGCCTGTCGTTAGCGCGCTCGTACAGATCCGCCGTCGCATCCGGCGTGAAGCGGGCGTAGCTGTGTAGATGCACCTCGATGGTGTGCCCCATGGCCTGGGCGATGTTGGCGATCGGCAGACCGAGGGCGTGGCTGCGTTTGGCATAGCGGTGCCGGAAGGCGTAGGGGGTGAGCTGCTCTGCCTGTTGCTCCGCCTGTGTTCGCAGGTTGTTCCAGCAGTCCTGCCGCCGGAGATAGGTCCCGACGGCCTCTCCTCCTTTCCCCTCCTTCCCAAGCGCTGGCAGCGCAGCCCCCAGGGCAACGCAGTCCTGCAGGTTCCAGTAGACTGGATCTACGCTGGAATCCCGGAGCAGCAGAGCGTGGAGACGACGTGGCTCTGTTCGCTCGCCTTTGCGCCCACCTTTGCTCTTGCGGTACGTCGTCCATAGCTCCGGGCCATGGGTTCCCTCCTTGATGCAGAGGTGCCTCAGCTCCTCTGGCCTGAGCCCGTAGACCGCCAGCAGTCTGATGGCGTACCGCCAGCGTTCACCAGCTGAGTCCCGAGGCAGTGCGTCCAGCAGCTCCAGGATCTGTTGATCGGTGAGGGTGACGTGGACCCCGGAAACCGGTCCAGGGTGAATGAGAGTCCTCAGCCGGCCAGACTGGGCCGTGGAGCTCACTATGAAACGAATCCTTCCCACACCACAGTAGATCTCCCGCAAACTCACCTGGGAGCTGCACCATGACCATGACCACCCACTCTCATTAAGCCTGGACCAATAAAGGAGGTCACGTCAATCCTCTGCTGAACAACGTGACGAGCCACAGCAGGTAGACGTATAGTCTCACCACCCGCATGCAGATGTCATGAATGAATTGGTTCAAGATATCTGTCTAAAGTCTCGATCAAAATCTCCATTTGTGATCGGTGTCTCCGGGATCGACGGATCAGGAAAGGGATATATCAGCAGTCTGATTGCAACAAGGCTGAGAGAGAGCAACCGGTCAGTGGAGGTCATTGGCATTGACGGCTGGCTTGCCAGGCCATGCGAGAGGTTCAGCAAGACCGATCCAGCTCAGCATTTTCTTGACCATGGCATCAGATTGCATGATTTCTATCATCTTGTTTTTGCTCCCCTTTCGCAAACAGGTTTTTTGGATCTCATAACCCAACACTCAGGACCAGGCAACGAGGCGGAATATGTCGATTATCACTATCAGATCAAGGGGCCCGAGATCCTTGTCTTTGAAGGCATCTTTCTGTTTCAGCCTCCTTTTGCCTTTGACTACAGCATCTGGGTTGACTGCAGCTTCGAAACAGCCCTGGCGAGGGCCATCGAGCGCAATCAAGAAGGTCTGGGGGTAGAGGAGATTCTGCAGGACTACAATAGTATCTACCACGCGGCACAGCGTCTCCATATGACTCGCGACAAACCGAAAGAGATGGCAACCCTGATCTATGACAATGACGATAGGCGCAGAATTAGTTAACGAGGAGCACCACGCTTTCACCAACAAGGCTTCCTGAGTCGCAGATCTGGCGAGCCATCCCCGAGGTCAGAAGATCGTTCCTGGCTTAATCCCAGTCGGTTTTGATCAGGTCAAGGTCACCAGGCCACAGCTCACCAAGAACATCCATCAACTCTGAGCTGATATCTCGATGAGCGCGAAAGCGCTGCACAAGAGTCTGCAGCTCTGCGGCATCGACTCGTCCATCGGACAAGATGGCCTCGACTTGTGAACGGAAATGGTTCAACACTGTCATCTGGTCTTCTGTGAGTGGGGCGCGGCCGGGCCGTTCAATGTCCATCAGTCAGTAGCTGAGAAGTCTTCTGCCTGTCTAGCCAACCCGTCCTTCGGCGTCAGCTGTCTGTCTGGCGTGCCACAGGATCCTGAGTGACTGACAATACAATTGTTACAACAGGGAAGAGTCGGCGGAGCCGCTCTTCTTTCGCTGCCCGACAACCATCGAAGTCGGCTGGCGCCACACTCTGCGTCGGATGGACGTAAAGGATGGCCTGCACCGAGCGACCGATCTGAAAAATGGCATGGTCCACCACGGACAGACCAGCCTTAGACAGAAACGGCCGGGCTTCCTGCAGCAACGAATCGCGGGTCTTGCTCTCAGCCACAGCACCGCTGAGTTCCCAGAATCTGCGTTGCAGAATTAGGAACGGATCTCTCACGGTCAGCAGGCACTGAATCACCACAAGAATGGCGTCGGTCACTGGAACCAACGGGCCCAGTGGCGTTGGTATAAGAAGAGGTGCAAGCAAGAACGCAACGCCAACTCCGGCACTGATGGCACCATCCACCAGCGCCGAGAGTCGTTCGACCTTGAGAATGGCGTTGTTGCGTCCGCATTGGACCCATGCCCTGTGATGGCTGTAGGCCATCGTCAGGCACAGAGCCACCATCGTCAGGGAGTAGGGAGGCACGATTCCAAAGACCGGAGGCTCAAACTGCACCCCGCTGGCGAAGCTCAGCAGCTTCCCCACATTGGTGGTGAGGGCACCCCCTCTGCCAGGAAAGATGACGCCTCTCCATCCCGACCACTTCACCCACCAGGGGGCCTGATGGAATCGATCAATGCGTTGTTACAGCGAGGCCGTCAAGGCTGATGTCAAGAGACGAATGAGCCCGCCCGAGCGACAGAGCGTGGCTCGGATTTCCGAGGAGCTGGGCATCCACGTGGTGACCCTCTACAACTGGAGAAAGGCCTGGCGTCTGCAGGGAGAGGTGGTGCCCGCATCCGAGAGGGAGCCAGAAGGCTGGAGCGCTGCCGACAAGTTCACGGTGGTGCTGGAGACCGCTGGAGTCAACGACACCGAGCTCGGTGCCTACTGCCGTGAGCGGGGGCTGTTCCCTGAGCAGGTGAGCCGCTGGCGTCAGGCCGCCACCGATGCCAACGCCGCGCCAGTGCTGACGAGGGCCGAGCAGAAGGATCTGGAGAGGCTCCGCGCCCGGGACCAGCGAGAGATCAAGGCCCTCAAGAAGGAGCTGCAGCGCAAGGAGAAGGCCCTGGCGGAGGCAGCAGCACTGCTGGTGCTGCGAAAAAAGTGGGAGGCCTTCTGCTCGGAGGACGCGGAAGGCTGACGAGTGCCGCGCATCGGCAAAAGGCGATCGCGTTGATCGGTGAGGCCAAGGCCAGCGGAGCCACCCTCAGCGCTGCCTGCGGGGAGATCGGCATTTCCCTGCGCACCCTCAAGCGCTGGCGGAAGGCCTTTCTGGGTGATGGGGACGGAGAAGACCGCCGTAGAGGCAGCCCTCGCCATGTCGCCCACCGCCTGAGCGAGGAAGAACGCCAGCGGATCCTGCTCACCTGCAACCAACCGGAGTACGCCTCGCTGCCGCCGGGACAGATCGTGCCCGCACTGGCCGATCAGGACCTGTTCATCGGCTCCGAGTCCAGCTTGTACCGGGTGCTGCACGCGCATGGTCAGGCCCATCGCCGGGGCCGTGCACGACCACCACAGGAGCCACGGCCTGTGCCACGGCTGCGAGCGGATCGCCCCAATGCTGTGTGGTCGTGGGACATCACCTATCTGCCCACCACGGTGCGGGGTGTGTGGCTGTACCTCTATCTGGTGATCGACGTCTGGAGCCGCAAGGTGGTGGCCTGGGATGTCGCCGAACGAGAAGACGCGCAGATCGCCGCTGACCTGGTGGGTCGGGCCTGCCTGCGGGAGCGGATCAGCAGAGGCTGCCGCCAACCGCTGGTTCTCCACGCCGACAACGGCAACGCCATGCGGGCCGCCACCCTCGAGGCCCGGTTGGAAGAGCTGGGGGTGCTGCGTTCGTTCTCCCGGCCCCGGGTGTCGAACGACAATCCCTACTCGGAATCCCTGTTCCGAACCGTCAAATACCGTCCTGACTACCCGAAAAGGCCATTCACCAGCAAGGCAGAGGCCTGCGAGTGGGTGGCGTCGTTCGTGGATTGGTACAACCACCAGCACCGCCACAGCGGCATCAAGTTCGTGACGCCGGACCAGCGCCACAGCGGGGATGCGGCCGAACTCTGCCGGCGTCGTGCCGATGTCTACGAGAAGGCCCGGCAGAAGCACCCGCGTCGATGGAGCCGATCCACCCGCTGCTGGCGTCAGCCAGCGGTGGTGTGGATCAACAAGCCACCAGAAGAGCCGCAGAGGGCACTGGCCATACCATTGGGTCAGGCCGCCTGAAGAGCAGCCCAGGAGTGACAACTTTCCTGAAAGTCACCGGCCCAGGGCCGCGGAGTAGAGCGTCACCTGGGCAATGAAGGCCGAGCCACCGCCAGCGGTGGGCTCTGCCGAGCCCCGCAACGTCTTGCCGTCACACACCAGCTGATCGAGATCGGCCGCACCATCAGGGATCTGAGCGATCGTCCAGTCGCGAATGGCATCGCAGACGGCCGTGACATCCACCTGCAGGAAGAAGTAGCGGAAGGCGGAATCAGACGGTGGGCGCCGCAGTTCGATCCCAAGCGCCTCGATGAGAACAGCGTGATGGCGCCGGGCAAAGCGCTCCAGATCCCGGAGGCTCTCGCACCGGCTCAGGATTCCGAGAACCGCCACCAGGAGCAGGTACCAGGCCGGGATGCGAACGCCCCGGCGCATGCGGGCATCAGGAATAGCCCGGAGGTAGGTGATCAGGTCGAGATCAGTTGCGTCAGAGGCGATCTGGGGCACGGAGACGGAGCGATCCCGCTGACCTCAGCCCATGCTGGCAGCCGTGGCAAGGATTGCTGTGCCGAACTTTGAATCAGCCCTGGGCTCATCCCCCAAGCGGGCCGGGCGCCCCGGCGGTCGCCCTCCGACGCAGAACTCGATCATCTGCTCGGTGTGGTAGCGAGACATGGAGCTTCTACCACACCCGCTGTCCCTCGAAGACTGAGAAGCGGGTGGGTATAACCCAGTGACCATAAGAATGGCAAGCCGTGGCAGAAGTGTCACAACATCTTGTTTGTCGCGCCAAAACAGACTCAGTACAAACGCAGGCGATGAGTTGCACACTGCCTGGGAACTGCAGAGTCATCTCAGCGTCAATAGCGAAAGGCCAGTTCATAGCCATAGGCCGCCATTAATGAACCCAGCCCAGAACGTCCCGAAGGACAGACCAACGTGGTGGAGTGACTTCATCGACATTGCCTTCAATCCAGTAGCCGAACAGATCATCGATCGTTCTATCAGAGAGCTTTAGGCGAACCCATGTTGAAATAATCTCATTCAGCTGATCATCAGTCTTTGGTAAAGGATAGGCGACTGGCACAGACACCAGTGGTTTTGGGATAGTGACTCCATAGCTCGGGTGTAAGAGGGTCCAGGCAGATCCCGTTTCCGCAGAGGTTGCAAGCGCATCAAGATATCCAGACTTCTCCGGATCAAGTAACACATCTGGTGAGTCGACAGCAATAAGCTTTGCCTCAGGGAGCATCGTTTGAAGCAGCGTCTCGTAGTAGGGAACGTCCGCTGTCACACCAATACGTACGGAACCAAGACGTTTGATCTTGGTCCAGTCACTGAAGTCGCCTCTTGCATAGTCGGGCATCACGAACCCCAGCGAATAGTTCTTGATTGCCGGAGCAAAGTCGATCCAGCCGATTCGATCTGGGGTAACAGGCGTTTCGTTAACACTGATATTGCACTGAGCAAGCCGAAGAAAGGATGCCAGTTCTTCTGCTGATCTCACCCGTGATGGAATTGGTACCAGCGTGAGATCACGCTCAAGGCTCTTGGCCATGAGATAAGCCATCTCAATGTTAAAACCAACAAGTTGATCTGAATTGTTGGTGAACGCCAGGGGATATGTATTGGGTTTATAACATGCGCGCAAGACTGCAGGAGGATATGCAGCTTTGTTTGCATTAGCTGCTGACGGCCACTGCGAGTCAGATGTCAGAAATGACCTATCGACTGGGGCCGGGCTTGATGGTCTGGCGCGCAGAAAACCAAGACTCTTGAGCAGCTGATCTTTCGTATAGCCATCCGAGAATCCGTAGGTAAAACCAACCTGGATGATGCCAACAAGCATCAGGTTAAGAAGTACAGTAGCCAGCGAGAAGCGGATCAGTCTGCGGCGGGGAAATTTGAGCGACCCAGTCATAGCGCAGGTACCCAGTAGCGCTATAGCCACGGTATGAACAGCCGCCACTAGAGTTGTAAACCTAGAAGACGAGACGTCTGCAGCGATATAGAGCTGCAGCATATCTGCAGGTAGTTGCAGCGAATCAAGGAGGAACTGTACCGATACAACTGAGCTGCCAAACAGGCTTGCAATGCCAGCAGAGATCAAGACTGGGTAGTCATTCCAAGGCAGCTGTGAGCCTCCATACCAGGCCGCGAAAGGCAGAAAGAACAGGGTAAGAAGACGACCCGTGCTGGGAAAGTTGAAGGATGTCGGGACGAGGACTTCAATCGCAGATCGACCTTCTTCAGCTTCAGTACTAGACGCAAGCTCTTTAAACAAACGCTGACTCGTCTCAACTAGTGATGGCAAGACGATCAACAGGTTTGCTGTCGCAAAGGCCGTAACAAGAGATGTCTGTAAGGGAGTAAGGAGCTTACGATAAGATATTCCTGTAAGGATCGTTATCAGGCCCGGCAGCACCCAAAAGGAAAGGAAAAGAGCCATAGCTGCTTGCACTACAATATAGACTTGGAGTCTCCCAAAGTCATCGGGATTAAGAGTGCCAGCAGCACTGGCGCTGATAGCAAATACGCCTATTGGACTAAGCCTTGCCACGAAGTTGACGATCCGCGTCAGGGCTCGTGTGAGCCCATCCATATATTCGACCAACCTTCCCTTCTCTGGAATTCCAATGATGGCTAGACCCAATGTGATGCTGAAGAGAACAACAGCTGGAATAATCGTCTGGGCCATCGCCGCGAAGGGATTGCTCGGCACGAAAAGATCAAGAAAACTGATCGCCTTGGCTTCGTTGAGTAGACTGCTACTGAAGAAAGACGACGCATCCCAAGCAGGAAATGCAAGAGGGACAATCAGTAGCTGAAAGATAACGATGCTCCAGAGGACAACCATCACGAACCCAGCTCTAGTGAACAGTGTCCTAGCTTCTCTATAGTCAAGTTTACCCAGACCTGCCACCAGCGAAGTAATGATGTAGGGAAGTACTGGCATCTGTATGAGTCGGATATAGATGTCTCCAATGAACTGGAGAGACTCAGCCATCTCTCCAACCAATATTCCGGCAAGAATGCCTAGGATGAAGCCCAGTAGAACTTGCGTCGGCAGATCATAATTCCATGGTAATTGGAGTCGCAGTCGCAGAGAGCGATTCATACCTTGATAAGTTCTCTTGAATGAGTGCTGAGGTGTTTAGCAGGAGAGTGCTACCACTTCGAACCATCAATAAACCCAGGCTCTCCATATCTTTCAAGATATGTCTCCTCTTGAGCAGTGCTTGGACGTCCACGTCTGACATTTCGATGGGGAAAACGACCAAACATTAAAATGATCTGAAAGTGCTCCATCCCTTTTTCAAAAGCGTTGAGAAACTCAAACTGGTGGTCATCGTCTTCATTAAGCCTTCTGAGATAGAGCAATGAGATGATCTGTGAGTTCAATTCTTCATCGTGCATGAACGGATAAACCACGAAGAGCTTCTGATAACCAGTAAAATAAAAGGAATAGAAGCATTTCTGGAGGTTGATTCTGGCCGCTTGTAGTGCTAGGTGATCATGCCGATAGGAACGCTCAGTACCTCGAAACATATTCCTTGCAAACTGATCGATCAAGAGGATGAAAGCCAGGTTCTCATATGGATTACTCCGAATATCCCACCCCTGAACCAAGTGCCCTGAGCCTTCATTCGTTGCGGCCTCAAAGATGGTCATGAATCTCTCCCTTATAATCCTGTCGACCTCCTTGCTTCCCTCAATCCCTTTCGCGCCGTGGGGAAACCATTTTTCATTATATCGCCCTTTTCCGCCCTCAATCATGTCTTCATCCCACTCTTCAAACCAGAAACGAAGTACTGTCATTGCTGCGGGGTCTGTACTCGCTAGATGTCTCTGGCGTGCTTTGAACGTGACGTCTGCGCATGCCGTACCGTTCGCCCCCTCATCCAGGGTCTCTGAGAGCTGACCGGCAAAAACGTTTTCATCCGCAGCGGCGAAACGGGCGAAAGGGAGAATGCAAGCAACTCCTAGTGCGAGGGAACAGAGAAGCCGGTACGTAGGCTGACTCATTGTGGAAAACTCTTCACCACACTCTAGTAGGTTAATCGTCTGCCGAGTGACACTCCGAAATCTGCCATAATGGATAAACGGCCCATATGAGATGAGAGGTCATCAGAAGCGTAGCCCTTGACTGTTTTCCTACGTCACGATCGAGGACCGGATCCTGGCTAGCCATCCCTTGCTCTGTATCTTCAGGTTGCTGAATCAGGCTCTCCATCGCCTCAATCCACCCTTTGGAGATCTATGCGCCTCAGAAGGCCGACCATCAGTTCCGCCGGAGCAGTTGCTGCTGGCCTCACTTTTGGAGCAGCTCAACTACAACCTGTTGTTTTGCTGGTTTATCGGCTTGAGCCCGGATGATCCTGACGTGACCCCCTTCATCGGTCCAGGCTTTATGAGAGTGCGTGGTCATGGTCATGCGGCAGCTCCTTGTTGAGCTGTCTCCAGGAGCGGAGGCCCTGAAGGGCCGAATACGGCATGAGCATGTTGTACACCCACCTCCACCTGTCAACCCGGCTGGCGAGAGACACTCGCTTGATCCGTGAGAAGCTGGCAGCAACTCAGGGTTCAGCGATTGCGATCAATGTGCTGGTGATGAACCTGGAGAAGCTGCTGGAGCTTCTTTTTGTCCTTGTCGCCTTCTGGTCGCGGGTTCTCCTTGGCACAGAGGTCGCTGATGCGCGGGAATCTGCGGCCTGTGGCTACCGCGTGGTTCCTGCCTGATGAACAGTCGTGCAGCAGGACTCCCGATCGGCAAACGCGCTGGTGCTGAGCGTGTGGACTTTTCAGGAAGCCCTACTTACGGATTCAAGGCTGGTCAGTCCTTAGTATCAGTGAAGCGTAAGCGATATCATGACCACCTGGAAAGTCAGACAGAGACAGTTGCACTGGTTTGAAGCTAGGCGCCATTGGCATAGTTATTAATTTCACAGGACGTTGGGAACCTCTGAGCTGTCAATTGCCTGACCCCTAATGGATGGTTAGGAGATGCCAGCACCTGCATCACGCTAGGTAAAACATGCTTGAAGTGCACATGGTGATGTCTAGTCTTACATGAGAGAACACATCCAAGGCTTACGCTTATTGGCATGTATCTCGCTTGCTGCACTTTCACCTAGGAGCTACTAATGGACATACCACATATTGCCCCTGTTGTGCTAGCGGTTGCCTTCTCTTCTGCGGTGTCTGCATCAGAGTTTATGCATTGCAATAAGCTGCTGGAACGAGACATTATGGAGAGTGAGTCGAAGTTTACTGCGTCGGATCAGTTAACGTATGAGTATCAAAAGTATTGCGCCAATAAGAGTTATGCTTATAACGATGATATCCGAGCAGAAGCTCACCTGAGGCTTATCCCTAAAAGCGCTGGTGCAGAAGTTAGTCGCGACCAGCACTCCGACAGATTGAGCAATGGTGTGAGACAAACAAGGACTATGCAGAAGGGAGCTCATACTCACAGGAAGAAATGCGACGTGCAAGTAAGGCTATCCTCGATTCGTGGAATCAATGTCAGGTCTCTGCACGCAAAGGTCCTCTTGTAACCCCAGCAATCTTCCATAATCGGGTTACAGTCGACCTGTCGACTATTGGTGGAGGGAGTCATACTCTGACAGGAATCAAGCCTCTAGGCCTATCGTGTGCAGTCTCAATGAAGGGTCAAGGCGCTGTACCGTCACCTGCTACACGCGTAACCAAGGAGACGGCAGACACAGTTGGGGCTAGGCAATATATAATTAGGGCTTCCTGAAAAGCCCACACGCCAAGCAAGAGCGCAGTGGACGGTCGCCAGTTCTCCTGCACGGCTGTTCATCAGGCCGGCACCGCGTTGTAATCAGAGGCCGCAGAGTCGCTTCCATCAACGACCTCTGTCCCCAGGAGAACCTGCAGCCAAAGCATGACAAGGGCAAAAAGAAGCTCCAGCAGCTTCTCCAGGTTCATCACCAGCACATTGATCGCAATCGCTGAACCCTGAGTTGCTGCCAGCTTCTCACGGATCAGGGCCAGGCCAAAACGGCGTTTGCCCTGGCCGAATTTGCCCTCCACCGCATTACGCTGCCGCTGATCTGCGGCAAATTGCTGTCTCTCGGCTGCCACCAGATCGGGATCATTCTTGGGCCGACCGAGGCGAGGACCACTCAGGCGAATGTCATGACGCCGGCAGAAGGCGCGATTTGCCCTGGTCCGATAGATCTGATCGGCACAGATGACTTCTGGATAATGACCATATCGGCGCCGGTAAGCTCTGGCTTGGCCCTTGAGGTCTTCTCCTTCGTTGTAGGGCGAATAGCTGAGACGATCCAGGAACGCAAATCCATTGCCAGTCAGCGAGATTGAGATCTTCGCTCCGAATTCGACATTGCTCCTGGCTTTGCCTCGAACAATTGGCCTGATGTGAGATTGAACCAGGCTGACGATCCGATCGGGGATGCTACGGCTGCCGGAGTGATGGAGAATCTTCTGCTGCCGGACCAGCTCACTGGCCACCAGCAGCTTGCGGTACCAGTGGCGACCTGCGGCCAGAAGGCAGCCACCGCAGGCGATCAGGTCATCGATGCTGGCCAGGTTGTGGTCCAGGTGACCCAGTTGCTGTCCAATGGCCTTGCGGATCTTGCTGATGCGGGGTCGCTTCTTCCGGGCTACCGCCAGGAACTGCTGTCTGGCTTTCTTTCGGTGGGTGCGTGGCTTGCCGCCAAAGCAGTCGCTGACCTGCGGATGCATCGCATCAATCAGCCGCTCGGTGACTTCCCTGGCTTCATTGAGCAGAGACAGATCGGTTGGGTAACGGATGTCGGCCGGGACGCAGGTGGCGTCGATCAGAAGCGTGCCCTGGTTCTGAGATGACACATCTGGCTGGGGCGGCCGTTCGCCCCCGCTGACAGACCCACCACCGCGGCCAGGATCCTCGTCATCACTGGAAGCCGCAGCTTGGATGACATTCAATCCATGTCGCACGATCCGCTCGTTGCAGTCGTTCACCACCGACTCCGGTAATCGCTTGCGGAAATGGACCAGCATCGATGGAACGATTGTTGTCAACCGACATGCGGAAAGTCCTCACTGCCGACACGAAAAAGTCCTCACTGGATGCGGCGGTCAGCGACCCTTCCGTTGGCTGATGGTCTGTTGTCTGCTTGGTGCTGATGGCTGCTGTGCAGCGGTCGTTCGTTGTGCTCATCGGTGTTGGTCGTTGGCTGGTGACTGGTGACTGGTCCTGAGAGTCGGTTGCCCCAGGTGGGGTGACGGTTCCGCCCTCAGGACTTCTCTTCTGGGGATGGGGAAGCACTGCTGTTGGCTCCGGAGCTGGGGGCGGTGGCCTGCGGTGAGCGGATCAGGCCCGATCGGCGCTTTTCCCTGAGCCGGTAGCTGTCGCCCCGGATCGTCAGCACATGGCTGTGGTGCAGCAAGCGATCGAGGATCGCGGTGGCGACCACCTGATCACCGAACACCTCTCCCCACTCCGTGACCGCCCGATTGGAGCTGATCAGCACGCTGCCCTGCTCATAGCGGCGGGAGATCAGCTGGAAGAACAGGTAAGCGGCGTCGTGCTCCAGGGGCAGATAGCCCAGCTCGTCGATGATCAGCAGCCTCGGCTTGCCGTAGTACGTGAGCTGCCGCGCCAGTTCGCCCTGCTGCTGGGCCCGCGCCAGGCTGCCGATCAGCTCGGCGGCGGAACAGAACAGCACGCTGTGGCCCAGACGGATCGCCTCCCGTCCCAGCGCCACCTCCAGAGGGGTCTTCCCCACCCCGGGTGGGCCGAGCAGGACCAGGTTGTCGCCGTTGGCGATCCAGCGGCAGGTGGCCAGCTCCCGGATCTGGGCGGGATCGATCGAGGGCTGGGCCTCGAATTCGAATCCCCCCAGCGTCCGGACGCATGGGAAACGGGCCAGGCGCATGGCCATCTCGAACCGGCTCCCCCGCTTTCAGGAAAGTTGTCACCCCTCTCAATCGCACACCCGGGGGCTTGATGGAGCAGTTCAATGCGTCGTTACAGCGAGGCCGTCAAGGCTGATGTCAAGAGACGAATGAGCCCGCCCGAGCGACAGAGCGTGGCTCGGATTTCCGAGGAGCTGGGCATCCACGTGGTGACCCTCTACAACTGGAGAAAGGCCTGGCGTCTGCAGGGAGAGGTGGTGCCCGCATCCGAGAGGGAGCCAGAAGGCTGGAGCGCTGCCGACAAGTTCACGGTGGTGCTGGAGACCGCTGGCCTCAACGACACCGAGCTCGGTGCCTACTGCCGTGAGCGGGGGCTGTTCCCTGAGCAGGTGAGCCGCTGGCGTCAGGCCGCCACCGATGCCAACGCCGCGCCAGTGCTGACGAGGGCCGAGCAGAAGGATCTGGAGAGGCTCCGCGCCCGGGACCAGCGAGAGATCAAGGCCCTCAAGAAGGAGCTGCAGCGCAAGGAGAAGGCCCTGGCGGAGGCAGCAGCACTGCTGGTGCTGCGAAAAAAGTGGGAGGCCTTCTGCTCGGAGGACGCGGAAGGCTGACGAGTGCCGCGCATCGGCAAAAGGCGATCGCGTTGATCGGTGAGGCCAAGGCCAGCGGAGCCACCCTCAGCGCTGCCTGCGGGGAGATCGGCATTTCCCTGCGCACCCTCAAGCGCTGGCGGAAGGCCTTTCTGGGTGATGGGGACGGAGAAGACCGCCGTAGAGGCAGCCCTCGCCATGTCGCCCACCGCCTGAGCGAGGAAGAACGCCAGCGGATCCTGCTCACCTGCAACCAACCGGAGTACGCCTCGCTGCCGCCGGGACAGATCGTGCCCGCACTGGCCGATCAGGACCTGTTCATCGGCTCCGAGTCCAGCTTGTACCGGGTGCTGCACGCGCATGGTCAGGCCCATCGCCGGGGCCGTGCACGACCACCACAGGAGCCACGGCCTGTGCCACGGCTGCGAGCGGATCGCCCCAATGCTGTGTGGTCGTGGGACATCACCTATCTGCCCACCACGGTGCGGGGTGTGTGGCTGTACCTCTATCTGGTGATCGACGTCTGGAGCCGCAAGGTGGTGGCCTGGGATGTCGCCGAACGAGAAGACGCGCAGATCGCCGCTGACCTGGTGGGTCGGGCCTGCCTGCGGGAGCGGATCAGCAGAGGCTGCCGCCAACCGCTGGTTCTCCACGCCGACAACGGCAACGCCATGCGGGCCGCCACCCTCGAGGCCCGGTTGGAAGAGCTGGGGGTGCTGCGTTCGTTCTCCCGGCCCCGGGTGTCGAACGACAATCCCTACTCGGAATCCCTGTTCCGAACCGTCAAATACCGTCCTGACTACCCGAAAAGGCCATTCACCAGCAAGGCAGAGGCCTGCGAGTGGGTGGCGTCGTTCGTGGATTGGTACAACCACCAGCACCGCCACAGCGGCATCAAGTTCGTGACGCCGGACCAGCGCCACAGCGGGGATGCGGCCGAACTCTGCCGGCGTCGTGCCGATGTCTACGAGAAGGCCCGGCAGAAGCACCCGCGTCGATGGAGCCGATCCACCCGCTGCTAGCGTCAGCCAGCGGTGGTGTGGATCAACAAGCCACCAGAAGAGCCGCAGAGGGCACTGGCCATACCATTGGGTCAGGCCGCCTGAAGAGCAGCCCAGGAGTGACAACTTTCCTGAAAGTCACCGGCTCTGGTCCTTGCGGCTCACCTCGGCACCACACAGCCAGGCCAGGGCCTCCCGCAGCGTCATCTGATGACGCTGCGGGAGGCCTCCTCCAGCAGGTTGTCGAGGCGGTCGCGGATGGCGGTGAGCCGCAGGCGGGTGAGCATCGCCTCCAGGTCAGCCACCAGGGCGGCCAGTTCCGCCGGTCTCTCCAGCGGTGCGGTGGTGGTGCGGCTGCGGTTCATGCCTCCACCTCCGTCAGCACGGCGGCGTAGTCGCTCAGGGATCGGGCCAGGCTGGAGGTGCGCACCGCTCGTGTCGCCGGAGGACCAACAGCGGGTGTCGCCTGACACCTGTCGGGGATGGCTGGCTGCAGGGAAGCGCGTGCCTGCTGCAGCTGCTCGGCCGGCAGCAGGCCCTGCCAGTGGCTTCTGATCACCTGACGGCAGCGGTGGTTCGCGCTCTGGAGTGGGTGCTCCGCCACGATCCGGCCCCGGTGCAGCAATCGCACCGTCTGATGGCGGACCTGCGCCGTGATCCGCTGGCCGATCAGCTGCTGGGGAGCGGAATACCAGTTCCCCTCCAGCTGAATGCAGCAGTCCTTGGCCACCACTCGCTTCTGTTCCCGCTCAGCCAGGAACGAGGGCTTGCCGCACAGCGGCCTCAGGGCACTGGCCTCGTCCCGCTGGAACCGCTCCAGGGGCCGTTCTCCGGTGGTGCCGTGACGACGGACATCCGCCACCTCGCGCATCCACCAGGCCAGATGGGCCTCCATGGCACCCCAGCTGCGGAAGGTGTGTCCGGCCAGACCGCTGCCCTTGACGTAGCGCACCCCTCGCTCGTCCTTGCCCTTGGTGCGAGGCCGGTAGGGGCGGCAGGCACGGGGCGTGAACCCCCAGTGCTCGGCAAAGGCGAGGAAGGTGGGATGAAACACCAGCTCACCGCTGGCGGGATCGTGCCGGCGGACCAGGGCGCGGGCGTTGTCCACCGGCACCTGCTCGGGAATGCCGCCCCAGTGTCGGAAGGCCTCCTCCATCGCCTGCAGCCAGTTCGCCTGCCGCTCATGGCCGTACGGCCGCACCACCAGACGGCGCGAGTAGCCGAGCGTGAGCACGCACAGGTGCACCCGACGGCGCTCCCCACCAATGCTCACGGCGCACTGGCCAAAGTCGGCCTGGAGCTGCCGGCCGGGTGGCGTCTCGTAGCGCACGGTGGCCAGCTGACGGATCCGCAGCTCGCGGCGCCAGGCCGCCACGGCCCGTTCCACCGTGCGCTGGGACACATCAATGCCCTTCTGCCGCAGCAGTTCCTGGCGGAGCACCTCGGCATTGCCGCGATGCTGCTCAAACTGCTCGCGCAGCCAGGCGATCTGCTCATCGAGGCGCCGGCTGCGCCGGGGCTGGCCGTAGGGCTGCCAGCCGCCCTGGCGCAGATAGCGGCGAACGGTCCGCGGACAGCAGCCCAGTTCATGGGCGATCGTTCGCTGGCTGAGGCCGCGGGCATGGAGCTGCAGCATCCGCTCCACCTCCTGGGGTGTTTCCATCGCGCCCTCGCCTCGGCGGTCTGCCCTGGCTGTAGTGCTCCTGGCAGCAGCAGTGATGGGGGCCGCCGAACCAGGCATCCGTTCGGCTGGCGTGAGCCTGGGGGCAGGGATGGATGGCGGAGTCACCGGTTCCGAGTGAGGACCTTTTCGTGTCGGATCTGGTGACTTTCCTCCTGTCGGCTGACAAATGGAGCAGAGTACTGATATGCCTCCAGACCAAGGAAAAACTGGAGATAAGGATTCTCCTTGACTTGCTCGACCAGCTCTTCATCGGTGAGCCCCATGCGAGCCTTGATGATCAGCGCCCCGAGTGCCATGCGGAAGGGCTTGGCGGGCGCTCCAAAACCCTTGCAGAACTGGGCGGCATAGTCATCCTCAAGCTCGTCCCAGGGAATCAGCTCGGCGAGCTTGATCCAGCGATTGTCTCCAGAGAGCTTGCCGCCGAATGGCAGGAAGAAATCCTCAAACGAGAGCTGATGTCGATGCTCACGCCTGTACATGTGGAAAACTCTGGGCAGCTTCTCGGCCGGATTGCGCCGAATGGTCAACATTTTACAGCGACAAGCTCCTCAGACTCGCTGCAGCGCAGCGGGTCTTGTCTTTCTCAGGAAGCCCTAATTACTGGCGACAATATTACGATCAGCTGTGATCGATTACCTGTTCGACAAGATCAGGATGAGACCAGCCTGGTTGGGCCTCAGGTTTACATGCCAGCCACTCTGACAGTAACTACAACAGGTGGTTCTCGTACAATTACCACACCAGGCCAGGAAGAAGAATGGACCAATATTCCTTTCAGGCCTGTTCTACTGTTCGAGACTTCTTCATGTCCCATCGGATGGGAAAGACATCCTTATTCACTTGGTAACTATATTCTCGGTGCCTCGCCTGATTATCCAGTCAATTCTTACGGCGGAGATACATCGATCAAGCCGGATGGGCTGCATAATCACAGAACCACTGATGATATCGAGATTGGTGTGGAGACATTTCTTCCAGGCCTCAGCCCATCAACAGGTTTATCTAGAGAGGCTCGACTCCACACGCATACGACCGATGAGTTCCCGCATCACGACCATGGTGGTGAACTTATCCCACCTTATCTCAGTCTTTCTGTCTGCAGACCAGCCGGGAGATAAGCTACTTGTCATAGGTTAAGAGTCGCCTTCTGGCGATGATCAGTGCAGGTCGCATTGCCTCCATCTGCCCGTTTATAATCATGTCTACTCGGTACCTGGCTCCGTCAAGATGTGTTGGCAACTGCTCGATGCATCCTCATTGCCAGTGTCCTCCAGCATGTAGATGTAACCACGATCCCTCCCAGCTGAGGTGGTCTGGTTTTTCTGGACAGGTCCCATCGTTAACCTTTGAGGCGGGGCACCGCCCCTGAGAAGAGGCTCCCTCCAATGAGCAGGCGTCGAACCCACAGAGAGAGCTATTGAGCAAGGTCAACGGAATCACTGGTCCTCAGCTGGCGTTCACCTCAGCAGCGACTCAAGGAACTGCTCTTCAGAATCACGTCGTGAGATACAAGTCCTAAATCCAACTATCTCCTTAGTTGCTCCTGTCTATTGCAGCACTTAATACGTCCCTGGCGGTATCTAGGCCGATGCGATATCGACGTAATGCGTCGGCTCGCTCATCATCAGAGTGAGCAGTAAGCCAAACGGTATTCAGGTTAGATCCGAGCAGTTGTATGCGTGCAGAGTATGCTGCCAAAAGTGCCTTCTTGGTTTCACTAGCAATCTCCACTTCGCTTACCTGGATTGCCATGCTGATGGTTGTTTACTCCCTGCAGCCTAGGTTCGATTGACGTGACCCCCTTTATCGGTCCAGGCCTTATGAGAGTTGGTGGTCGTGGTCATGCGGCAGCTCCTTGTTGAGCTGCCTCCAGGGGCGTACGCCCCTGGAGGGCCGAATGCGGCCTGAGGGAGTTGTACTCCCAGCGCCAGCGGTCGGCCAGGATCTGAGCCTCAGGAGCCGTGGTGAACAGCTCGGTGTTGAGGAACTCATCCCTGAATCTCCCGTTGAACGACTCGGCAAAGCCGTTCTGCCACGGAGATCCCGGTTCGATGGTCGCCGTTGTCGTGCCACTGGTCTTGCACCACCGCCGCAGCGCGTGGGCAATGAACTCGGGGCCGTTGTCCGATCGGATGAACGCCGGCGCGGGGTAGAGGCTGGTCAGCTCCTCCAGCACGGCCACCACGTCCCTGGCCTTGCAGCGCCTGCCCACCCGGATGGCCAGGCAGAGACGGCTGTGCTCATCGATCACGTTCAGGAACTTGAGCCGCCGGCCATCAGCGGTGGCATCGAACTGGAAGTCCATGGCCCACACCTGGTGGGGATACTCGGCCCGGTGTCGACGCACCGAGCCGTCAGCGGGCCGTGCCCGTTTCTGCCTGCGGGGAGTGGGGCGCTGCAGACCCTCCTCCCGCCAGATCCGTTGCACCCGTTTGTGGTTCACGGCCCAGCCCTCGCGCCGCAGCACGCGGTGAGCCATCCGCCGGCCCCAGCGGATGTGGTCGGCGGCGATCTCCCTCAGCCGCCGCCGGAGCTTGGTCTCCTCAACCCCAGGGGTCCTGCCGCCATGGCGTTGGGTGCTGCGGTGCTGGCCCACCACCCGGCAGGCGAACCGCTCCGATGCCCGGTGACGCTGCTGCAGGACAACCACGGCCCTGCGCCTGCGTTCCGGGCTCAGAAGTTTCCCTCGGCAAGGTCTTTCAGCATTGCCTTCTCCAGCTCGGCCTCGGCCAGCAGCTTCTTGAGTCGGGCGTTCTCCTTCTCCAGCTGGGTCAGGCGCTTGGCCTCCTCGGCCTGCATCCCTCCAAACTGCTGCCGCCAGCGGTGGTACGTCGGCTGTGTCACCTCGATCACGCGGCAGACCTCGTTGACGGTCTTGCCCTGGGCGATCAGCTGCTCTGCGGTCTTGAGCTTGCGGATGATCTGCTCGGGTGTGTGGCGGATTCGTTTCATGGTGAAGTCCCCGGCCCAGTCTGGCCGGTTGAGGACTCTCATTCACCCTGGACCGGTTTCCGGGGTCCACGTCACCCTGGGGCGCCCCCGCCCCCGCCCCCGCCCCCGCCCCCGCCCCCGCCCCGCCCCCGCCCCCCGGCAGTCCTGACCCCTGCCGCGCAACCCGCGTGACGCCTCAGGTCACCTTCCGGGACGCCTGTGTACCTTTTCAGTAGTTCCCGGTCCCTGGACCTGAATTCCGATGAAGCGTCCCGCCGCCCTGGCCCTTGCCGCACTGGTGCTCTCCGTGGCGACTGGCTGGGCTGCCAGCCCGCTGCAGGCCCATCACCACACCAACGATCAGGTTCCCGCCGCGACCCAGCCTGAGGAGTGAGCTCGGCCTTGCCCTGAGGACAGGGCCAGGCCGGCTCTGCCTCGCCTGCTGTTCACACGACTGGCTGTTCAGTCCGAGAGATCGAGCAGAGCGGCCTCGGCGCTGAGCCCGGGGCCGAAGGCCAGAGCCAGGCAGGGTCCGCTCTCAGCGCTGCGGCGTAACCGCTCAAGAATGAAGAGCACGGTCGCCGACGACATGTTGCCGTGATCGTGCAACACCTCTCGTGATGCCGTCAGCTGCGCGGGAGACAACTTCAGGGCCTCGGCACAGGCCGTGAGAATCTTCGGCCCGCCGGGATGCAGGGCCCAGCTGCGAATGGCCTCGACACGGAGTGCCGCAGTGTCCAGCCAACCCTCCAGCCAGGGCTTCAGAGCCTCAGCCACCACGGTCGGGACCCTGGGCGAGAGGCCCATCGAGAAGCCGTGATCGCCGATCTGCCAGTGCATGAGGTTTCGGCTGCCGGGAATCACTGTGGCGCCGTTGGCGCGAAGCACGAGGGACCTGCCCGTTGCTGGAGGTGACGCCGAGGCCACCACCGCTGCGGCTCCATCCGCGAACAGGGCGTTGGCGACCAGCTTCTCCGGTTCCCAGCCGTAGTGCAGGTGAAGACTGCACAGCTCCACCGAGCACAGCAGCACCACAGCTCCTGCATCCGCTTCCGCGTAGGCCCGGGCAACGCGAAGCCCGTTCAGGGCTCCGTGGCAGCCCATGAACCCCACATGGGTTCTCTGCACAGAAGCAGACAGAGCCAACGTCTCGATCAGGGCGAGATCCACTCCGGGTGCCTCGAAGCCGGTGCAACTCACCGTGACCAGATGGGTGATGCTCTCCGGCCGCAATCCGGAATCCCTGAATGCAGCCCGGCAGGCCTTCAGGGCCAGCGGCGTGGCATGACGAGCGAAGGCGCGCATCCTGTCTGCCGTGCCCGGGCTCTCCTCGCCGTAGAACGGCAGGCGCTGCTGGATCGGGAGCTGCCGGCCGGACCCCTCGAGCAGAACGGAGCCCCGTCTGTGGACCTGGGATCGCTGGTGGATTCTGCGCACCAGTCCGGCCTGCTCGGGCCGCTCCGCGTTCACACGCTCCGCCAGGGCGATGGACTCCTCGGCACTCACCGCCTGTTCCGGCACGGCCGTGCCGATCCCGTGGAGCGTCAGGGGCATGACGTCGGCCCCATCGGCGGCAGGGACACACGGTTCAGGCCACTCACGATCCGCTCGGGGATGTGTGGCCATCGCCGGACGAGCGCAAAGACCGCGGACGTCGGCGCCGGCCGCCGCAGCAACCAGGCCAGCGAACGACACATCCTCTGTCGCCGGATCAGGGAGCGCCGCATCCTCTGCTGCCAGCGACGTTCCAGATCGGGGCTCCAGTGCTGGAGCCCTTCCAGCACGAACGGGGCTGCTGCTGCGCCAGCGGTGAGGGCCCAGGCCATGCCTTCGCCGGTGAAGGGCTCCACATAGCCCGCTGCATCGCCGAGAACGAGAAAGCGATCGCCCGCCAACCGGCCATTGCGACGCGTGAGGGGTGGCGTCAGTTGCCAGCGGGCGGAGTCAATCCCCTGCAGTGCAGCGAAGCCGGCCTGATGCAGCACGGCCCGCACGGCTCCAGCCGCACCTCCTGCCTCGGCAACGGCAGAGCGATCCAGCGCTGCGGCCAGATTCAACTCCCCGTCCTCCCGACGCACCAGCCCCACATAGCCGCCGGAACCGATCGCCATGTGAATCGTGCCCGGCTCGTAGCCGGCCGTTCGGGCCCGCAGGACGCAACCGGCCCCCACCCGGGACCGCGGGGCCACCCAGGGTTGGCAGCCCTCCTGATCGGGGACCACGTGGTGCACTAGGCCTGCAGCGATCAGCACCACCCGCGCCTGAACCCGAGAGGCCGCACGTCCGTTCGAGGGGGTGAGGCGCACCGTGCGCCAGCCCCTCTCAGAGGCTTCGATCGCTGCACTCGTCTGGAATCGAACGCTGGCTCCAGCCGCAGCGGCTGCCTCCGCCAGGGCCTGATCGAACCTCTCGCGGGAGAGGACCTGGCCGCCGGGCAAGCCGACCGTGGCCTCGACGCCGTTCAACCCCAGACGCAGCCGGTGCAGAGGCAGCCCGCCCCGGTCCGCGATCAGCTCCTGCTGGCCGACGGCGGCAAGGACTGCCTGCGCCTGGTTGTTGAAACAGCAGCCGCAGACCTTCCAGCGGGGAAAGGACCGCTTCTCCACCAGCAGCACGCGCAGGCCCCGGCGGGCGCAGTCGAGCGCTGCCAGGCCTCCGGCCACCCCGGCGCCCACCACCACCACATCCCATCGCGTGGCCCCGGCCTGAGTGCTCAATCCGGACTCCAGCTGAGGAGATACCGCTCGGGCCATGTGCGCTGGAGCCGTACTGAAGACAGGCCAGCCTGGTGCGCCAGCTCCAGGATCTCGCTCGCCGTGAAGGCGGCACGCACGGACAGGGGGCCGTCGGTGTGCACAACCCAGGAGCGGCTGAGAAGACGGGTTCCCATCCAGGCCAGGGCGTAGCCCAGGCGGCTGCGGATCAGGTCGTCCACCAGCACCAGCCGTCTGGCCCGCGCGGCCATCCCAAGGAGCAGGCGGATCACGTCCGGCCCATCGAGATGGTGCGCGAACAGGGTGCACAGCACCACATCGGCAGTCGCGTCTGTGGGGGGCTCCAGGGCATCGGCCACGAACAGATCCAGCTCCACGCCTCGGCGCCTGGCGTTCGCGGTGGCGATGCGGATGGCCTCCGGGTTGATGTCGCAGGCACGGATCCGCAGATCGATGCCGCGTCGTTCGGCCATCTGCGCGAGATCGATGGCCGTGTCGCCTCCACCGCAGGCCAGCTCGAGCACCGAGAGCGGAGCATCAGGGTGGTTCCTCGCTAACTGGGCAATGGGCTCAAGCAAGCCGGCGGAGCAGCGACTTACGGCGTTGATCCGGCGGAGTCCGGCCAGCGCTCGTTCATGCTCGCGGGGATCGAGGCCCGGTTGATCCATCACCTCCGGCCGACGATCGCGCTGATTCAGGGCCTTGCCCGGGCGCATGGGAACCGCGCTGCTGTCCACAGCATTCAACCGCAGGCCACGGGGTGACTGTGAACAGGGTTAGTGTCTCACCAATTGGTTCGAGACGATGACCGACTACACACCACTGATCATCGCAATGATTGCCCTCGTCCTGGTGATTACATCAGCGGTCGTTTACGTGCTCGCTCAGCCGACCGACCTGCCGTCGTTGAAGCGGAACAAGTGAAGCCACTGCTCGCTCCGCGAACCGCATTATTGGATCGACTGATCGGCAGTACTGACCTCGCCAAGGGATGACCACTCAGCTCACCGCCATCAACTGGGCCAAGGTCCTGACGATTGGTATGGTGGTTGTCCTGATGCTGATCCACGGACTACCGGGCCAGCGACAGATCCTCTACGCCTGCATGCACATCAGCTACTGCAGCTGGTGGTTGCTGGAGCAACGCTTCTATCCTGAGCGCCGCCGTCAGATCTTTACGGAACCGGTCGGCACGTGGGGGTTTCTCGCGGCGTTGCTGGTGATCGGTGTGTTCTATGCGCTACCCGCCTTCCTCGCATTTGCCAATCCGGCCGATCTCTCGGTTGCTGCGACGGCAACGGCCATCCCGCTCTTTTATTTCGGCAGCTTGATCAATACGTCTGCTGATGTACAGAAGATGACTGCCAAGGCAAACGGAGTTGGTCTTGTAAGTGATGGCATCTGGAGTCAAGTGCGTCATGTGAATTACACCGGAGACCTGATGCGCTATCTCAGCTTTGCGGTCATTGCCGGATCCCCCTGGGCTTTCCTGGTCCCCGGCTCTATCGCTATTCTGTACATCCAGCGCATCAGCACGAAAGAGCGCTCCATGTCACAGAAGTATGATGACTTCGAGACGTACCGCCAGCAGAGCAATCGTCTGTTGCCGGGGTTCTGGTGACGGACCCTGTCTTTCAGGGTCTGCCGGCGGTTGAGATCGGTTCAGGTCAGTGACCGGCCTTTCCATGTCCACCCAACGCCCGGTGAGGCAGCGTTACTCCCCCATCGGCTCGCAGGTGTAGCTGACCAGGCCGCCTCGGCGCTGGTTGAATTCCGGATGATCAGCATCCTCCGCACGCCACCACCAGCGGCCATCGGTGTAGCTGGGCGTGCCGGCGTTATTGGTCCGTGGCAGCTGGAGGGTCTCACCGCGCCAGTGGATCAGAAGCCCATCTCCCGGCAGCGTCCCATCCGCAGCGTTCGGGATCGCCGTGGCTGGTCCGCTGGCATCCATCAGCCCGTTGATGCGTTCCACCCGCAGTGGATCCCCATCACACAGCCAATCCGCCCAAGCGGCCAGGGGCAGGGCCAGAACAAGCACAAGGCTCAGGATCACGGCACAGAAGCCCGTCACGGCAGAGTCGCGCAATGTCCTGGACCATCATGACGGGGTCTGCCTGACGTGGCTGAGCGGTGTTCACTGTTGTTGTTGGTGTGATGTCAGGCCAGTGCTCCAGGGCCTGGCCCATTGACTGGCCACTGTTCGAGCCATCTGAATGCAGTTGGCCACGGCATCACCATCAGCACAGGCCCGTGTGCCGCTCGCGACGGATCTGTAGAGATCGGCCACGGCCCAGGCCTCCGTCTCTGGCGCGCCGGCATGGCGGGGGATCAGATGGAGATGGAGGTGCGGTGCACCTTCGCCGAAGGCCATCGCATAGACCCGATCACAGCCGGTGACCTGGCGGACGAGCCTGCTCGAGGCCTGAACTGCGTCTCCCCAATCCAGCGCTTCGCTCCTGCTGAACTCGGCCGGGCCAGGGCAGTGGCGCCTGGCATCCAGAAGCATCCAGCCGACCAGGGGAGATGGTGCGGCATGGTGCCTGAGCAGCCACAGTGGATGCTCGGCGATGATGTCGGCACGGTCGCGGGCTGCGCTGGCGTGAAGCGCACAGATTGCACAAGTAGACAAGGATTCTGTGCCTCCCGCGACCAGTTGTTGCATCAACACTAACTCGGCTCAGATGCATCAGCGTTCTTCCAAGACACTCCTGACTACTGGCTCTGAGTCTGTTCGAGTGCGGCACGCTGGTGCAGTCCCTTTCGATCCAGCTTGCCTGTCGCGGTGCGGGGCAGTTCGTCAACCACGTCCCAACGATCCGGGATCTTGTAGGCGGCCAGACGTGAGGACAGCCACTGCCGGAGTGACTCACCGCTGAGGGCAGCCGCTTCGGGTTCCCTTTCCACGAAGGCCTGCAGAATGGCTCCGTGATGGGGATCTGTAACGCCGACCACACACGAGCGGGCAACGCCCGGGTGAGAGTCGATCACGTTCTCAACTTCGTGGGGACTGATGTTGGACCCATCGCGAATCACGATCTCTCTCTGGCGTTCCACGAACCAGTAGTAGCCCTCTGCATCGCGCCGAGCGATGTCACCACTTCGCAGCCATCCATCCGCGAGGGTTTCTGCGCTGGCGGCAGAATTCTTCCAATAGCCCTCCATCATCCCTGGTGCGCGCACCTGAATCTCCCCGACTCCAGGCCCGCGTATATCGGTCCCGTCGTTGCCGATCAGCCGGATGCTGACGCCATCGGCGGGCAGGCCGATTGATCCCGGTCGATTGCGCCCATCCGACCGATTCGAGAGAAAGCCCTCGCATTCGGTCATCCCCAGCACCTGGGCCAGGTCATAGCCGAAGCGCGCCCGGAACCTGGCGTACAGAGCATCCGAGCACTCATCGCCACCCACGAACACCTGCCTGAGGCTGCTGAGGTCGAGATGCTCAGCCGCGGGGCACTCCAGCATGTCCAGCAGACTGGTTGGGAGGATCAAGGTGCCACTCGCCTGTTCCCGTTCCACGGCCAGGAGAAGAGTCTTCGGATCACGGTCTTCTTCGATCAACACCGTCGCACCGCTGATCAGGCAGGGAAGGCTCAGTCCAGCCAGACCTGCCACATAGCCAAGCCCGGTGGCCACAAGCCAGCGTTGGCCGGGTTGCATGTCGCGTGTGCTCTGTTGGCAGCGCGCCGCCCCCAGCAGACTCCTGTGGCTGTGAACGACTCCCTTGGGCCGACCTGTGCTGCCCGATGTGTAGAAGATCACAGCGGGGTCACTGGCCGAGGCGGCGTCGGGGACAGGCGCTTTGCTCTGAGCACTCAGCAGGCTGGCCAGGTCTTCGCCGCTCGGGCCTTCCCCATACCCTTCGGTGGCAACATGAAACCAGATCTGCTCGAGACTGCTGATCGTTCCAACAAGCCCCTGCACGAGAGACCTGCTAGCCGCGTGGGCGATCAGCAGCCTGGCGCCGGAGTGGGCGAGGGCATAGATGATTTCCGGCCGGCGGTAGCGCGTGTTGACCGGAACTGAAACGGCCCCAAGACGAAAGCAGGCGAAATCAAGGATCAGCACCTCCGGGACGTTGGGCAGCAGCAGCGCGATCCGATCTCCCCGCTGGATGCCCCGGCGTTGCAGCAGTGCCGCTGCCCGGTCCACGTGTTGATCCAGCTCGGCGTAACTGATGGAGGACGCCCGGTAGCGGATGGCCACCTGATGCGGATGCGCCCGGGCCTGTGACCTCAGCTCCCCACCAAGGGTCGCGTCCTCCTGTTCCCCGTGCATGGTGTTGCGTTCGTGGCCCGCTCCTCAAGGTTGCCACCGTCGACAGCCACTCCCGGCCGTCCCTTGTGCTGGAGCCAGCGTCACGATCCAGCTCCGGGACGCCATGGCCCTCTGCGCCCTTGAAGTGCCGCTGTGTCAGCGCTTCGCATCACTGTCCAACCAAGATTCAGGGATTAGAGTTGTCTGGGATGTTGATGTCTTTGACTCTGCATGAGTCGTGCTCAGCCACGTCCGATTGTCAAGTGGGCTGGCGGCAAGCAGGCCATTGCCCACAGCATTGTGTCCTGCTTTCCCTCCATCTCAGGCACCTACTACGAGCCTTTTCTCGGGGGAGCGAGTGTGTTCATGAGGCTCAGGCCGGCCAGGGCTGTGTTGAACGACTCCAATTCCTGGCTGATCGACACGTACATCGCCGTCCGTGAGAACTGGCGTGCGGTTGCCGCCATTCTGCACGAGCTGCCGAACACCAGGGCCGACTACCTGCGGATTCGGCTTGAGAGCAGGACCTGCACCTCTCCGTGGCGCAGGGCGGCCTATTTCGTGTATCTTAACAAGACCTGCTTCAGGGGGCTGTATCGGGTCAACAGGCAGAACCATTTCAATGTGCCCTATGGCGCCTACAACCGCAGGTACTTTGATGAGAACAACCTCGCGTTGGTCTCTGACAGCCTTCGTTCGGCCCAGCTTCGTTCGACAGACTTCGAGTGCTCGCTTGCCGGTGCCCGCCCGGGTGATGTTGTCTACTTCGATCCTCCCTACTACAAGCTCGGCGGCTATTCCGACTTCAATCGCTACACCTCTGCACAGTTCAGAGAGCCGGATCACGAGCGGCTGGCGGCCCTGTGCCGTAAGCTGGATGCCATGAACATCCGCTGGTTTGTCAGCAACAGCGACACGGACTATGTGCGCAGATTATTCGCTGGCTACTCCATTCGCTCCATCGCCAACCGGCGTGACATCAACCTTGTTTCGAGACGACGGGGTGTTCGTGAACTTCTGATCTCGAACGACCGCCTGGATGATGATGGGTGATGGCTACTTTCTGTTGAAATATTGGATAGTCGGTCTGTTTACCAGAGCCATCATGATCCTGACGTGGACCCGGGCCCACTCCAGGGGGCCACGACAGTGATCGAGGCCTTCAGAAGGGCGGAACGTTCTCCGGGGTGAGTTCCTCAGCCAGCCGCTTCCAGATCTCCTGCGCATGGTTGGTGTCGGGCTCCGAGTCCCGTCCGCTCACAGTCACGATCGCGACGCTCAGCTGCTGGTCTGGTAGGTAGCCGTGCAACACCCCCTGCCCCCCGAAGAGCGGCGTCTGGACGACCCATCCATTGATCAGAACGACGCCGAGACCGAAATGCACACCATCGGGAAAGGAACGGCAGACCGTGGCAGGGCACTCTTCGGGCGGCGATCTGTGTTGAACTGGCGAGTCCACGGTCATGGTTGCCATGGAGGTCTCTCTCAACAGCTCTCCGGTCCCGACAGCCGTTGCCGAGCGAGACAGGTCACAGAGCGTTGTGGCCAGCACTGCGCCAGGAGCCGTCTGCCAGGACGGATTCCAGAAGGTCGACTCCTCGAAGGGGCCACGCTCCCGTGTGGTGGTGTGCAGGACCGGCGGGGGCAGAGCCGGCGTTGTGACTGGGATGGTGTGTGCCAGACCCATCGGCTCGATCACCCGCTCCAGCAGCAGATCAGCCAGGGACTTCCCTCCCGCCCTGGCCAGGGCTTCGCCCAGCAGCACGTAGTTGGTGTGGGAGTAGTTCCAGGCTGAACCCGGCGGATACAGCGGGGGCGTGGCGAAGGCGATGGTCAGGAGTTGCTCGGGCGAGAACGCCTGAAAGGGGTCGTCTGCGAATGTCGTGAGGAAGCCCTCGTCCGGCACGTAGTCCGGGTAGCCGGACATGTGTCGGGCCAGCATCCCCAGTGTCACCAGGTCCGCGTTGGGCAGCTCTCGATGGGGTAGCCAGCGCGAGAGCGAATCAGTCAGGGAGACCTCCCCCGACTCCGCCATCAGCATCAGGAGCGTGCCCATGTAGGCGAAGGCCACGTTGCCGTTGCGAAAGCGCTCGGCTCCGGTCAACGGCACACCCACCTGGTTCTCCCCGACCAGCCCTTCCGCGATCAGCGTCCCGCTCTGCGTGATGCGATACAAGGCTGCCGCCAGGCCTCGCTGGTCCACCTGCTTCTGAATGATGCGGCTGGCCGTGGCTCCGGCGCCTCCAAGGCTGACGGTCTCGACCCGGCAGGGTGCTGGCTGGGTCTGCCCCAGAACTGGAGCCCCCGCCATCACCAGCACCAAACCCAGCAGAGGACGGATGAGCCCCATCGACCAGAACCCTGCCATGGCTGCTTCTCCTGGGCCCCATGTGTAGCCATGGGCAAGTACCCAGTCCGTTGACGCAACATGGGCAACCCAGGTCAGTCCCTCACAAATGTTGTCAGGCACCAGATGAAGGTAGAAATACCCATCCCTTCGATCTGCGCTGGGGCTGGTGGATTGTGTGGGATGTCGGTTTTCTACCTCGCGCCATCAGCGAGGGCTGGCTAGACCGTGGAAGTCGATGCAACCGGCTGCTATGGCCATCACCAGAACCGACGATCTCCACATCGTCTATCTCGACAAGCAACCCTTTGCGCTTTGCAGCGACCGAGCTGAGGCGCTGAAGCTCTCATCCGTTCTGCTCAAGACCCATCAGGCCAAGCAGATTGCCATGTTGCATGCCTGAGGGGGAAGCATCAATGCAGCGCCCTCACAAGGGTGACCGAATGAGTGGCACCAGTGCTTGTGAGGGGCCGTCACGCTGCTGTGTTGAGATCAACTCATAAGCACGTGAACGTGTGGTAATCAATGCACTGAGGGCCAATGCCCAGAGTCACGACTTCGCCGCAGACCCATAGCGATACCGCCACAGGGGTGCCTCCGCCGCTCACCGCTTCAAGCTCCTGGTCGGAAAGCTGCTGAACTTTGGAGGATTCAGCCTTGATGGCTCTGATGTCAGCCGCGGAGATCTCAAATCCTGCCTCCTTGGCAATGAGGGAAACCTGTTCGCTTGTTGCGGCTGACTGTGCTGCCTGCTTGAGCTTGGCTTGGTTGCGTCGCTTGGAGTGGTGTAAATCCCGAGGCCTGTGATCTGATCGGAGATCAGTGATCAGGCAGCTGCAGCGAGTGCAGCTGTTGCCCGATCTTGGACCGGTTCGCTGGTGTTGTCCAGCTTGGCCATCGACTGTTCAGAGAACACGCGACGGCCATCGAGCTGCCACTCCTCCTGCTGCTCCAGCAACAGTGCTCCCACCAGTCGGATGATCGCGGCGTCGTTCGGGAAGATGCCGACGACGCGGGTGCGGCGCTTGATCTCCTTGTTCAGCCGCTCGAGCGGATTGGTGCTCCAGATCTTGCGCCAGTGCTCCGGCGGGAAGGCCCGGAACGCGAGGACGTCTTCCTTGGCCTGCTCCATCAGCGCCGCAGCAGCGGGGAATTTCTCGGTGAGCATCGTCGTTACCTGCTCCCACTGCTCCCACTGCTGCCCTGCGGCCCGGGCCTCGGGCTGAACGAACACCGAGCGCAGGGCGGCAGCCACCATGTCCTGGCTTCCCTTGGGCACCTTGGCCAATAGGTTGCGGGCAAAGTGGACGCGGCAGCGCTGCCAGCTGCAGCCCTGGCAGCACCGGGCGATGGCCTTCTTGAGGCCGGCGTGGGCGTCGCTGATCACCAGTTGCACGCCTGAGAGCCCGCGCTCGCGCAGGCGGCGCAGGAAGGCGGTCCAGAACGTCTCATCCTCGCTGTCGCCCACCTCGATCCCCAGCACCTCGCGCTGGCCGTTGCCGGTGATGCCGACCGCCACGATCACGGCTCTGGAGATCACCTGCCTGCGGGCCGGATCCCGGCCGTGAAGGTAGGTGGCATCGAGGTAGACGTACGGGTAGCGGCTGAACTCCAGAGGGCGCTGCAGGAAGGCCTGCACCTGGGTGTCGAGGCCCTGGCAGATGCGGCTGACCTCCGATTTGGAGACGCCGCTCTCACAGCCCAGCGCCACCACCAGCTCATCGACCTTGCGCGTCGAGACGCCCGAGACGTAGGCCTCCATCACCACGGCCCAGAGGGCCCGATCCACGCGGCGGCGGGGTTCCAGCAGGGAGGGGAAGAAGCTGCCTGTGCGAAAGCGTGGGATGCGCAGCTGGATGTCGCCGGCTGGCGTTGCCAGAAGCCGGTCACGGCTGCCATTGCGATGGCCCCGACGCTCAGCTGTGCGCTGATGGCGATCGGCGCCAAGGGCAGCAGCGGCCTCGGCCTCGATCAGGGCCTGCAGTCCCTGGCGCACCAGTTCAGGGATCAGGTCACCGGCGCTGCCGCTGCCAAGCAGCTGGGCCAGCTCGCTGGCGGCAGAATCAGAAATGGGTATGGTCTGGTCTCAGGACGATGGTAGTGCTCCGACCAGGGTCACAGACCAGCCCACCCATTCCCCCGCAGGGGATCTGAGGACGAGACCGTCAGCACCGGCTACGCCGGTGCTGCTCCTCAGGATTTACACCACTTGGTGGGACGCCCCCGCTGTCTCCGGGCCAGGTGGAGGAGAAGCGATAGAGCTCAACAACGGCACTGTTGTAGTTGAGCATCGCGTTGGCCCGCTGTTGCACCGATTGCGAGAGCTGCTGGATGGTCTGCACGACGCTGGTGATGTCACCGACCCCCACCTGGAAGCGTGCCCGCGCCGCCTCCTGGGCGAGCTCGGCGCTGCGATAGGCCTGCTCAGCACTCTCCACGGCCACGCGTGCGGTCCGGAGCTTGGCGTAGGAGGAGCGAACCTGCTGGGTCACCTGCAGTTCACTGGTCATCGCTCTGGCCCGTTGCTCCCGGGCCTGGGCCCGTAGCGCCTGGGCGTTGGCGGCCTGAATCCCACCGTCGAAGATCGACCAGGTGAATCCGATCCCCGCAGCGGCACTCCATTGACGGCTGAGGGCGTAGCGCTCACCGGGGTCCTCCGGAACAGCCACCGATTCGTAACCGTTGAGCAGGTTGAGCCCGCCCGTTCCGACCAGGGACACCACCGGCAGGGTGCTGCGCAGGGCCGCAATGCCGCTCCAGTCAGCGGCTTCTGCCGCCGCCAGGCTGGCCAGAATCTCCTCCCGCTGGCGGCGGGCCTGGTCAATCGTGTCCTGCAGTGACAGGGTCCACTCCCCCTGAAGCCGGGCCCGTTCACTGGGGATGGCGAGGCTGTCGGCGGGAAGGGCCAGGCTTTCAGCGAGCCGGGCCGATTGCTGGATGTAGCGATTGGTGAAATCAACCAGCTGGCTCAGCTGGCTGAACAGCTGCGATCGGGTCTGCTCCACATCGAGCACGGTCACCATGCCGACGCTCTGCTGAGCTTCCAGCATGCTGAGCTGTTGCCTGTTGATGGCGTAGATCTGCTGGAAGTTGTCAATCAGGAGTTGACTGCTCTGAATGGCGAAGTACTCCTGCTGGATCTCCAGAATGATGTTGCGTGCGCTGATGTCAAACAGGTACTTCTGCTGTCTGAGGGCTTCAGAGGCGGCATTGATGTTGGGCTGCCGGCTCAGATCAAGCATGGTCCAGTTCACACTCGCTCCGCTCTGCAGCGCCAGGGCCTGGGATTTGGTGGCGACCTGGCGTTGCTGGTCGCCAAGGCGGGCGCCGGGCAGGGCATAGGCGTTGCGGACAAAGGTGCCCCACTGATAGCCGGCGAAGGGAACACCGTTCGAGAGCTGCAGGGTGGGATACCACTGGCGCTGTGCGGCGATCAACTGCCATTCGAACTGCTGAATGGTGCTGAAGGCTTCCAGGAGTCTTGGATTGTTCTCGAGGCCGAGCCGGATGGCCTCGCTCAGGCTGAGGTCCACCGCTTTCGAGCGGACCAGCTCCTGCAGGCTGTTCAGTGTGTCGACCAGCGGCCCTGGATCGGGAGCAGCGCTCGACGGATTGAATGGAAGGGGCGTCAGCTCCTGGGTCTGGGCTGATCGTCCCCAATCTGCGGCAAGGCTCGCCGTGTTGAGTTGGCTGGTCTGCGCAAAGGCAATCGCCAGAGTGGCAATCGACCATTTCCGAAGGCGCTGCTGCGCAGAGGACGCCACTTCCAGTGCAACTTAGATGTGAATGTTATCCCTTGGATTGGCAGCGTCAAGCTATGGTTCACGATTGGTTTCAGGGGATCACTCTGGCGCCGTAATGTTGTTCGATAACGTCACTAATAGCGCCAACGCTTACATCGACAACAGAGTCCACTCCAGCGATTGGGGAACCTTCTTCGATCAGGACGCCTTCCTTGCGTTGGTCATCAGTGGGGCGGAGCCATTCCAAAGCCACAGGCAACTGGTGATCGTTGGAATCAGCATGAACCAGGTGCCGAAAGGTGCGATCAGCCAACCTGCGATGGGTGCCGGCAGCAGGGATCCAACAATCCCAGTCGCGATGAGCACGGCCAGTGGTGACACGAGGATGAACCAACGCGGGAACATCGTGTCACCACGCAGGAGCGCCGCCGCAAGCCAGAGCGTTCCGAGTGAGAACGCCACCATGGCCGTGAAATCCCCCATGATGAAATGCTCCACGATCAGGCGATTGGCCATGGCGTGAAAGGCTGGGTCTGTCGAGCCCACCAGCGACTGGGCCTGAGCGAGCACACTAAGAAAGGCCCAGCCGGCGTGCTGGATTCCTCCGATCATCAGCAGGGCGTAGGCCAGCAGCAGGCAGGGTGCCGTCGACCACCAGAAGCCAGCTTGGCGCAGCCCTACCCACCACGGATAGAGGCTGAGGGCATAGAGCGGATAGAGCCAACCAGCGGTCTGAGCGATCATGATCTGCCAGTGCGGACGCCCCGCGGCCGTCATGATCACGTCCGCGATCTGCGGGGAGAAGTAGTCCGATCCGGACAGACCGGCCGCGTAGCCGTAGAGGCTGTCGCAGACACCGTTCCAGAAGATCAGCGGTGCCACCAGGCATCCGATCAGACGGATGCGCCGTCGCTCCCGTCGCGCTCGGATGGAGCCGGCTGAGTTCACCCCGCCAGGAGTTCCATCGGCGCGTCTTCGGCGGGCGCCAGCTTCGGCAGGCGTGCCAGCGGTTCGGACAGGCGCACTCCGATGGTGCAAACGAAGATGTCGGCCACACACCAGCAGACCGAGCCTTTCAGATCCCGGGCTCCCATGTCGGGATGGTTGCTCACATCAAGCGTCACCTCTGTGCCGGACTCGAGTTTGTGATCTCCGATCAACAGGAGGCAGAACCCGGACAGGCTCACATCCAGGAGATCGGCCACGATCCACTGGTCGCTGTCGGTCGAATCGCTGCGGATGCGAAGCGGCGCGCAGGAGACGACATCAAAACGTTCGCTGTCCCGCCGGCTGCCGCCGCTCGGCTCAGACGCCTGTGGAAGAAGGCTTGGCCGGAGTTCTGTGTCGACGCGCACGGATTGAGACGTTTCGTCAGAAGGACCGTTGTTATGCGGTTGAAGGCTGTTCATCCGATTGGCCTCCCGGTGGTTGGACGTCCAGACAGCAAGCTTTTGCGTCTGACCCATCGTGCCACGACTATACCGATCAGCTTCCGTTCTGACCACCAATGCTCATCTGAGCTGGGCGATTCCTGTCGCCCGATCGGCTCCGCCATCTCCGATGTCGGGGCCTGAGCTCGAGAAGCGCCCCCGGGACAGCGATGTGCACTGCTGTTCCTGATGCTCCACGGCGATCTGATAATCGATTCGACTGATCGCGCGACCATGCATTCTGTCTGGAATCCTGTCAGTGACCTCTTTTCATGACTCTGGCCTGGCTATTGATGGGCCTGGGATGTGTGGCCGGGCTGTATGCCACTGTCGGCCATGCCGGAGCCTCCGGTTACATCGCTGTGTTCGCCCTCGCCGGCTATGAGGGCAGCGCGATCAGACCCATCGCCCTGGTGCTCAATGTGCTGGTGGCCAGCCTCGCCACGCTTCATTTCCATCGAGCCGGCCACCTTCGTCCCGGTCTTCTGCCACCGCTGCTTCTTGCATCCATCCCCGCTGCCGCCCTGGGCGGAGCGATCGCTCTTCCCAACAGGGCGCTCCAGCCCCTACTCGGGATCATCCTCCTCCTGTCCGCCGTGCGCCTGTGTTGGAACCCAGCATTGGACCGTCCCTTGCGCGGGGTTCCGCCGATCGCCGTGGTGAGCGTCACCGGCGCCGGGCTCGGTTTCATGGCTGGCCTCACCGGTACCGGTGGAGGCATCTTTCTCACTCCCTGGATGATCCTGAGGGGCTGGCTGTCGCCGCGTCAGGCCGGAGCCATTTCAGCGGTGTTCATCCTCGTCAACTCCCTGTCCGGTCTGGCCGGGCTGCTGGTCCGGCAGGGTCCCGAGCTCCTTCCCTCCCCAGCCAGCCTGGTTCCCATGGCTCTCGTGGTGATGGTCTGCGGGGCTTTCGGGGCCTGGTGCGGCAGCCACGCGATCCCGCCCCGCTGGATTCGCCGGCTCCTGGCGCTCGTGCTTCTTGTCGCCAGCGTGAAACTGCTGGCCGTTCGGTTCTGATGCCGCGCAGCACTGGTGTGCCTGGCTGGCTCACGTCGGCTCCCAGTGCACCGGATCGTTCATGACCATCGGGCCCGGCGTGAGCACGCTCAGACGGATTCCAGCCGTGACCCGGTTGTGTCGAGCCGTCGCGCGAAGGATCTCAAGATTCTCGACCAGATCTCCCTGCGCGAGGGTTGTGATCACGCAGCGCGGACATCCACCATCCACATGCAGCCGGGCGGTTGCCCCGATCCTCAGCACACCCCCTTCCCAGCCTTCCTCCACGAAGCCGCTCTCGCTGACCGTGGGCTCGATCAGGAGATTGGGGCGGAAGCGTTCCACAGCGAAGTCATGGTCGGGTTCGAGCTCCCGAAGGCGCCTGAGGGTGGCGGTGCTGATCGCATGGATGGCGCAGGCATCGAAGAAAGTGCCCTCCGGCAGCACGAGCTCATTCGTCACGTTCTGGTGGGCTCGTCCTTCGACCGGGGGCCAGTACTGATCCAGGCTTGCCCCCTTCGGCGGCTGGTGGATCAACTGCACGGCTCGTCCGAACCGTGCGCTGAGACGTTCTGCGAGCTTGGGGTCCTCGCTCGTCAGCATTTCTGTGGCATCCGGGGCCTGTCCCAGCGGGCCTTCCACCGCCACTGGCGGAAGTGGCGTGCCGGGGGCGGGTTCTTCAAGGAAGCGCGCCCGGTACTCAAGCAACCCAGCCCAGGGTCGGGGATTCTTGGCGCTGGCGACCCGTCGGGCCTCCGGATCCCAGAGGGCATAGCTCCGATCACCTTGTACCCCACGTGCGTCCAGATCCAGGCTCTGCCGCCGTTCCCCGAGCATGGATTTCACCGGGTAGCGCCACAGCCCGCGAATGTGTCCCACCAGGGCGCCCGGTTCCGGTGCGGTCATCGGATGCTTCGTCGTCGTCCGTGCATCAGTCTCCAGCGCGGAGTGGTGGGAGAGGAACGGTCTGGACCGAATCATCGATCCAGCCACAAACACCACGTCATGGCGCTCTTTCCGTCAGGGTGGTGAAACCCCAGCTCAGGCTGTTTCAGATGACCGAGCCCATCCGTCCCTATCACGGCGGCCAGATCACCGGCAATGCGTCCGGGCAGTGGGCCGCCTTCTTCCCCGCCGATGGCGAACAGATCGGCTGCGGCCGGGAGGAGAACGAAGAGGAAGCCCTCTTTCGCGCCCAGGAGTGCATCGACAACCACCTGGCTGCCCTGGAGACGATCGAGGGAAGCGATCGTCGTTCCGATTGACCACACCCTCCTGGCTTCCATCCCGGTCCGCGGCTAGCACTAGGGGGAGAGGGTGCGCACGATGACTGAACAGTGCTGCAACTGTCGGTTCTGGCAGGAGAAAGACGGCAGAAACGGCCAGTCCCACTGCCGCAGACGACCGCCCGTGCTCGTGGCGCATGACTACCAGGCCGGTCAGACCAATCCGCATGTGATCTGGCTGCAGCCGCAGACCTCCCCCTTCGACTGGTGCGGTGAATGGGAGCCGGCCTCTGAGGCTGCTATCTCAGCCGCCGATGTTGAGACGAAAAGACTGCAGACGAGCCCTCTGCGCAAGCGCCGGCAGCACAGAGATCATCTCGCTGCGGCTCGCCACCAGCTGATGGCCAGGAAGGCCGCCGAGGCGGCGAGCGGAGGTCCGGCCGCTCCCTCCCTGCCGGATCCACCCAGTCGCCCGTCCTTCGTGGTCGGAAGTGCCCGCGATCGAGACCGGCATCACTGGGACGGCTGGCACGGCTAGATCTCAGTCCGTGCGCCAGCAGCGAAAGGCCGAGAGTGAATCAACTCTCCCGAAAGCCTTCATGTTTGAGCCCTCCGAAAAGGCGTAGGACAGAAATGTGCTCAGACCCTGACAGGGTCTTGCTTCTTCCCTCGCTGAGGTGGCCCCCATGCCCTACCTGGCTGAAACACTCGCTGCCCGCTACGGCATGCATCGTCCGGGACATCCACCGAAGCTCGCCCTGGTGCACATCGATGCCCACCGTGGCGATGGCTGCACCACTTACAGCGTTGTGGTGGCGCGCCCCACTCCTGGCCATGCCCGCGCCGGCTTCACGGCACCGGAGTGCGTGTTCATGGGCTCCAGTGATGAGCTCAAGGATTTTGTCTTCTCTCTCGGTCGATCCAGGCAGGCCACGCGAGCAGCCTGATCACCGATCACCGGATTCATGAGCGTGCGGCTGGGGCGGCCAGCCGCACGCTCATGAATCCACCGGAGCGGGACGTGCTGCCAACAGGCAGACGGCAACCACCAGGCAGATGGTCACAAACATCGTGAAGACCATCATCACGATCTCAACCTCCGAAGCAACGAACAGCCGATCACCTCGGCCTCCAGGACCGAATCCGGCCTGTACAGCCTGAGGTTCAGATGACTCAGCGGCCGGATCAATGGCGCTGGGTTCGACGCATGATCCGAACGTGCGCGCTGTTCACATCCCTCCGAAGCTGATCAGCAGTCTGGAGGTTGATTCAGCGACGCCTGAGTTCCTCTGATGCGTCTCTCTTTTCATCATGACAGCCGCAAAACCCGGGCTGACGATGGATTCATGAAGGACCGCAACCATCTTTACAAACGTTATTGACATTGCCGCGCTCGTCCGGCCCGATCCGGTCCCGGATGCCGTGGGCTCCGGCAGGCAGAATGGAGTTCTCAGCCGGGTGTGAGCGCCCTGCGCGGACCCCATCCCATCCCCACGCCCCATCCGCTGACCCCGAGCACCCGACCATGGCTGGAAGGAGATTCAACGTTCTCGTCCTGGTGGACGACGGGCCCCTCTCCAAGCAGATCGACACGACCCTGAGGCGCTGTGCGTTTGTGGCCCGCCATGGCTACGCCCGTCGCGCCGAGGACGTGCTGCGCAAGCTCCCGAAGGGCTGGGATCTGCTCCTGATCGACCCTGCCACCACCGATCTCGATCTCGATCCGCTGCTGCGGTCTCTGGCCGGCCAGAGCCGATGCCCCGATCTGGGCCTGCTCACTCCGGACCCGGACGCGGATCTCGGCGCCGTGATGAGCCTCTGCCACTCCTGCGACATGCAGGTTCTCGGCTCACTGCCCGCACCCTTCACCGATCAGCAGCTGAACGGTCTGCTGCATCCGGCTCCGCCTCCGGTGCCCTCCTTCACGCCCGTCGCCGCCCCACCGGTTCCCCTCGATGCAGCGCAGATCCGGCAGGGCCTTCGCTCCGATGCCGTGGCTGTGGCCTTCCAGCCCCAGCTGTTCAGCAAGGGGGGCAAACTGCGGGCCGTGGAGGCCTTCCTGCGCTGGCGTGATCCCAGTGGCGCCATTCAGCCTCCGGTCACCGTGCTTCCCATCGCCGAGCGCTGCGGCCTGTTGCCCGCCATCAATGATCAGGTGCTGGCCCGTGCCGTGAAGCAACTGGCTGACTGGCACGCCAAGGGCCTGTCCCTGCGCCTGTGCGTGAAGATGCCCGCCCCGATGCTGCACGGCAAGGAAACGGTCGAAGCGCTGATGACGCTGCTGGAGGACGCGTCGGTGAAGCCATCCGACATCATCCTCCACATCGAATCGCTGCCGCCCGACCGGAGCCTGGTACCGGTGCAGCAGAAAACACTGAGCGATCTGCACGACGACGGCTTTCTGCTCTCAGCCCTCTGCCCGATCATCATCCCGAACGACTTCATGCTCTCGCGTCTCTCGCGCGTGGTGTTCGATGAGTACCGCATCGATTTCAGACTGGCCCAATCGGGAACACTGTCGCATTCGCTGATGCAATCCACCCGGCGCTTCGTGACGGCGGTCCGCGATGCCAGCAAACTCGCTGTTGCCCAGAATCTGGAATCCGATGCCGATTACCAGATCGCCATCGATGCGGGCGTCGATGTGGTGCAGGGCTTCTATGTCTCCAAGCCGCTTTTCCCCGCTGAGTTCGAGGCCTGGCACCGCGCTTCGGTCGCTGTCTCCTGATCCGCCTCCCCGGCGACGTCTCCGCCCGCAACCAACCGCAGCAGGCGTCCGTCGTGGCCGCTGTCGGTGAGCACGTAGAGGCATCCGTCCGGTCCCTCCCGCACATCACGAACCCGCTGCCCGATCCGCAGGGCGCCCAACTCGACCACACTCCCATCACTCAGGCGGCGCAGGTGACGCACATCCCGTGACACCAGCCCGCCGGCGAACAGGTCGCCCCGCCAGGCCCGCGTCATGCCGCCACCGTGAACCGCCAGTCCCGATGGTGCGATGGCCGGGGTCCAGACGTGCTGCGGATCCTGCAGGCCCGGCGCTGATCGCCGGGGTGTGATCTCGGCTCCCGAGTACTCCCGGCTGTGGGTCACCAGGGGCCAGCCATGGTTGCCGCCCGGGCCGACCCGGTTGAGCTCGTCACCTCCGAGGGCGCCGTGTTCACTCGCCCAGATGGCTCCTGCGCCGGCATCACGGGCCAGCCCCTGGATGTTGCGGTGCCCGAGGCTCCAGACCGTCGGCTCGGCCCCCGCGTCTCCCACCAGTGGGTTGTCGGCGGGAATCGAGCCGTCGTCGCGCAGGCGCAGCAGTTTGCCCAGGGCGCTGCCCTGGTTCTGGGCCTGCTCACGGATCAGTGCCCCATCCAGCGTCAGGGGCGGATTGCCCCCGTCCCCCACCGACATCAGCAGGGTGCCGTCCTCCAGCCAGAGCAGCCTCGATCCGAAATGCTGGCTGCCCCGCTTCCACTGCGGCACTGCGTAGAGCACCTCCGGTTCGATCAGCCGCGTGCCCTCGAGGCGGGCCCGGGCCAGGGTGGTGCGGTTCCGTTCGGTGTCGCCCGCGGCGTAGGTGAGGTAGATCCAGCCGTTGCGCTCGAACTGCGGATGCACGGCGACCTCCAGGAGGCCGCCCTGGCCCGACGCGAAGACCTCGGGCACGCCACTCACCAGCTCGGGCGTGGCCTGCCCGTGCCGGAACAGCTTCAACGCCCCGTCACGCTCGCTGATCAGGAGGGCCCCGTCCGGCAGCCAGCTCATGCTCCAGGGATGCCGAAGTCCGCTGACGATCACCTCCGCCTGCAGCGATGCAGCGTCCGCGGGAGCGGTCCGGGCGTCGGACGGTGTGTAGGGGACCGGCAGCAACTCGACGCCTGCCGGGCGGCTGCAGGCCGGCGCGGCCGTGAGGGCCGCCAGCAGCATCAGCAGGCCGGCGCCTCTGTGCCAGCTCCGAGTCACCGGTGGCTCGCCATGAACTCAGGGATGGCCTCAGCGGGGAGGGGGCGGCTGAACCAGTGCCCCTGGCCCAAGTGGCAACCGCGCTGCCGGAGAAAGGCTTCCTGCTCAGTGCGCTCGATTCCTTCGGCGATGATCTCGAGATTCATGGCATGGCCCAGGGAGATGATCGCTTCGGCGATGGCGATGTCGTCCGGATCATCGGGCAGGTCGCGCACGAAGGATTGATCAAGCTTCAGGCGATTGATCGGTAGCTTCTTCAGCATGCCAAGGGATGAATAGCCGGTTCCGAAGTCATCCACGGAGACCATCACCCCGGTTGCACGCACCTGATCCAGCTGGGCGATGCTGCGGTCGGGCTGTTTCATGATTGATGATTCCGTGATCTCGATCTCCAGCTGATCGGCCGGAAATCCCGTGGCGGAGACCACCATCGCCAGGTCCTCGGCGAAGCTGCTGCGCAGCAGCTCCGGTGTGGCCACATTCACGGCCATGTGTCCGATCGCCAGCCCGGCCTCCAGCCAGGCTCTGCCATCCCGGCAGGCCTGTTCCAGCACCCACCGACCGATGGGGCGGATCAGGCCGCTCCGCTCGGCGAAGGGGATGAAGCGCGACGGTGCGATCACACCGTTCTGGGGATGGCGCCAGCGCAGCAGGGCTTCCATGCCGCTGACCCGCCGCGACTGCAGATCGAACTGGGGTTGATAGACGAGGAACAGTTCCTGCCGATCCAGCGCCTGCTTGAGCCCCGTTTCGAGAAACACATGCTCAAATGCCTCGGCCGTGAACTCGGAGGAATAGAAGAGCACGGTGTTGCGGCCTTCATCCTTCGCCTTGTACATCGCCGCATCGGCATTGGCCAGCAGGCTGGACACGTCTGCCCCGTCGGCCGGATAGAAGCTCAGCCCCATGCTCGCGGTGATGCTGATCGAGATCCCATTCACCGTGTAGGGGTGTTGAAAGGCCGCCAGCAGATCGTCCACCACAGCTCTGGCCGCCTCACGAGAGCTGACGTTCTCCAGCAGCACCACGAATTCATCGCCGCTGATCCGGGCCAGGGTGTCACTGGCGCGGACCCGCTGACGGATGCGGGCGGTGATCTCGATCAGCAGCTCATCGCCGGTGCTGTGGCCCAGGCTGTCGTTGATGTGCTTGAAGCGGTCGAGATCGATGAACAGCACCGCCAGGCTGCTGCCGGCGCGACGGCATCGCTCGATGCTGTGCTGCAGCCGCGAGGTGAACAGCGTGCGATTCGGCAGATCGGTGAGGGGATCGTGGTGCGCCAGATGATTCAGCCGCTCCTGGTGCTGTTTGAGCAGGCTGATGTCCGAGAACACGCCCACATAGCCGCTGGGCTGCTCAGCCTCATCCACAACGGTGCTGATGGTCAGCAGTTCAGGAAAGATGGCGCCGTCTTTGGAGCGGTTCCAGATCTCACCATGCCAGTGGCCCTGCTGCTGCACCTCCTGCCACATGGCCTCGTAGAAGCGGGCGTCGTGACGACCGGATCGCAGCAGGTTGGGATTGCGGCCGATCACCTCCTCCCGGCTGTAGCCGGTCACTCTGGAGAAGGCGTCGTTCACATCCAGGATGCTGCCGTTGAGATCGGTGATGATCACCCCTTCGGCGGTGGATTCGAACACGGCAGCGGCCTGCTGCAGGCGGCGCTGATCCTGGCGGGCCCGAGTCACATCCCTGGCCACGATGAAGATCAGGTCGTGCTCGACTCGGGCCTCCGCTGACCAGGTCAACTGATGCAGGGCCCCGCCCGCGTCCCTGACCCGACAGTCCAGCTCCATCGTGGTCCCCTCGCGCTGGCAGCTGCGGAACCGCTCAAGGAACAGCGTCCGGTCGATGGGATCGATCAGGTCGGTGGCCGCACGGCCGAGCAACGCCGCGGGCTGCAGCCCCAGCACCCGGGCCCAGGCCGGATTGGCGCGCTGGATGCGCCAGTCGAGGTCGGTGATCAGGTTGAGCGTGTTGGCCTGCTCGAAGAACTGGTTGAGCGCCAGCTGGTCCTGCCGTTCCCGGGTCACATCGATGATCACGCTGTCCCAGGCGGTGCCACCATCCGCCAGGCGCCTGGGTGTGCCGGTGCCGCTGACCCATTTGATCTGCCCCGAGGGGGTGCGCATGCGCCACTCGTGTCTCCAGAACTCCAGCGTGTCGGCCGATCGCTGCACCGACTCGGCGAGCCCCTTCACATCGTCGGCCAGCACCTGGCTCGACAGCGCGGAGGCATCGTCCACCACATCGCTGGCGGGAATCTCCCAGAGATCGATGCAGCCCTTGCTCATGTAGCTGACGGTGTCCGTACCGTCGGTATTGAGCACATATTGAAAAATGGCCCCCGGGATGCCGTTCGCGAAGCGGCGGAAGCGATGCTCCGCCTCCTGCAATGAATCGCTGTAGACCTCGGCCCGGTCCTGCATGACGATGATTCGGTTGCACGGCGCGGCCTGACGGTGTCGGTCGCGCGGCGGACTGCCTCCTGCTCAGGCTAGATCTCCGTTTCGGCTCTGACAGCCGTGGTCTGGCTGCTCAGCGGCCTCCTCGGCCGACCGCTGTGAGGCGCCGGGACCCACGCCGCGCTAAATCTGAAGAGAACCTGAAGGGCTTGAGTCATGGTCATCTCCCGCCAGCCCAATCTCCACGTCGTCTACCTCGACAAGCAGCCCTACGCGCTCTGTCACGACCGCAGCGAAGCGCTCCGTGTCACGGCCGGGCTGCTCAAGGACCACCACGCCAAACGCATCGCCCTGCTGCACGCCTGAGGGACCCTTCCCAGCCGCCTGCCCCGATTCAGAGGGCCAGCAGGTCCGCCACATGCCGGTCTTCGGCATCGATCAGTGAGGCCAGGATCACCCTGCCGCCCAGGTCATGCACCCGCTCTTGCAGCTCACTGAAATCCGCTCGGCTGAGCAGCAGGTAGATCAGGGAACTGTCCGGCTGCATCAGGGCGTCGATGGCCTGGCAGGTCGTCAGGTTGATGCCCACCCTGCCCAGGGCGGTCTTGTCGTCCTTCTCGTGGATGGTGCTGATCAGTTCACCCCAGAGCCGGGTGCGATGGCCGGTGATGGCGCCGATGATGTCGGCATAGGGCTTGATGCGCAGCTTGCCTGATCGGTCGCGGGTCACCACCACCGCGTCTTCGAGGAAGGCCAGGGCGTCGTTGTTGGCCTTGAGAGCGTCCAGCATCACCTCATCGGCCCGGTGACGCCCGGCAAAGCCCACAACAACCAGCTGATTCATCCTGCTGCCCCTCCTGTTGCTGGGCTGACCGTAGCCGGCGCTTCAGGGGCTGAGGCTGAGCAGGAGGATGAGGCCGCTGCTCAGCAGCAGGCTGGCGAAGGTGCAGGCCATGCCGACCACCCTCTGGCGGATGCGCTCCGCCCGCCTGGAGACCGCCAGCGCATGCACCACCCGGCCGATCAGCAGCAGGGCGCCATCCACCAGCAGCACTGCGGTGGCCGCTCCCAGTTGCTCACAGGCCATCAGCAGCAGCAGGCCGAACGGCGCGTATTCAGCACAGTTGGCATGGGCCCGGATCGCCCGCTGCAGGTCGACCCGATCGCCGTCGCCGAGGGCCACCCGGAAGCGGTTGCGCAGGCGGATCGTGCGCAGGCTCAGCACCACGAACAGCAGGGCGATGGCTGCGGCGAAGAGAGGCCAGATCATGAGGTTCCGCTGTCAGGCCTGTGAGTACAGCCCGAAGGGATTGCCCTCGGTGTCCTCGCAGATGGCGATGCAGCCGTAGTGACCCACCCGGCGCTTGCTGCGCAGCACCCTGCCTCCTGCCGGTTCGACCCGTCCCTCCTCAACGGAGCAGTCGTCGCACTGGAAGTAGACCAGCGTTCCTCCAGGCCCCGGTGGCATCTGGGGCATCAGGGTCAGGGCACCACCCGCGCCCACCTGATCGTCCCGCATCGGGAAGGCCCAGTAGTCCGGCACCTCCTCGGTGGGCATGTTGGTGAGGCTCACTCCCAGCACCGTTTCGTAAAAGCGGCGGGCCCTGGCCATGTCGCTCACGCCGAGTTCAAACCAGCTGACGGGGTTGCCGGGCATGGACCGATCCGATCAAGGATGGGTTCAGGCTATGGCGTTCAGAGCAGCAGGCTGAGCACCGACATGCCGAAGCCGAAGCCAAGAACGAGTGTGATCGGATCCATGGAGCTGTCTGCTGCACCAAGGGCATCGTCAACCCGTGAGCACCACCAGAGCTGTGATCGACACCGCCCCCAGCCGTGATCCTGCTCACACCGGGAGCCTGCGGTTAGCTTGCCCGTGAGCGCAGCGGCCGCGGTGACACAGCCTTCGTCGGTGGCCGGACTCGCCCGCGCGATTCAGCTCTCGGTGGCTCCGGTGTTCCTGCTCACCGGCATCGCCGGCCTTCTGAACCTCTTCACCGGACGCCTGACGCGCATCGTCGATCGCGCCAGAAACCTGCAGAACGCTCTGGACCGCCCCGAGGTGGTGGATCGGGCCCGGATGGAGGCCGCCCTGCAGGTGCAGCGGCGCCGCACGTTTCTGATCAACCGGGCCATCCTCTGCACCGGGATCACCGCTCTGCTGGTGGCCGGCGTGGTGGCGGTGCTGTTCATCAGCGCCGTGGCGGCCCTGGACCTGGCGGTGATCGTGGTTCCGGTGTTCGTGCTGGCGATGCTGTCGCTGATTTCCGGTCTGGTGCTCTTTCTGCTGGAGGTGCAGATGGCGATTCGCCAGAACCCGCATCGCTATTACTGACGCACGCCGGACCCACCGCGTTTGTACCGTCGCAGAAACGCGGGATCAAACCGATGGGACTGCTTGTCGACGGGGTCTGGACGGATCAGTGGTACGACACCAGCAGCACGGGCGGCCGCTTCGAGCGCTCCAGGGCCGTCTTCCGCAACTGGCTCACCGCGGATGGCTCCCCCGGGCCGACCGGCCGGGGCGGCTTCGCGGCCGAGGCAGGCCGCTACCACCTCTACGTGTCGCTGGCCTGTCCCTGGGCGCACCGCACACTGATCGTGCGCGCCCTCAAGGGGCTGAACGATCTGATCCCCATCTCCGTGGTGCACTGGTACATGGGCAAGGACGGCTGGACCTTCGCCGATGGCGAGGGTGTGATTCCCGATCCCAACGAGGGGGTGGAGATGCTGCATCAGCTCTACACCCGTGCGGAGGCCACCTACAGCGGCCGCGTGACCGTGCCGGTGCTCTGGGACAAGCAGACCCGCACGATCGTGAGCAACGAATCCTCCGAGATCATCCGCATGTTCAACAGTGCCTTCGACGGCCTGGGCGCGCGTGAGGGCAACTACTACCCGGCTGCGATGCGCTCAGCGATCGATGCCGTGAACGATGTGGTGTATCCGACCATCAACAACGGTGTCTACCGCTGTGGCTTCGCCACTACTCAGGCGGCCTACGAAGAGGCCCTCACGCCGCTGTTCGACAGCCTGGATCAGCTGGAGCAGCGACTCACCGCGCAGCGTTACCTGCTGGGGTCCGAGCTGACGGAAGCGGACGTGCGCCTGTTCACCACCCTGCTGCGGTTTGATCCGGTGTATGTGGGGCACTTCAAGTGCAACCTGCGTCGCATCGCCGACTACCCGGCCCTGTTCGCCTACACCCGCGATCTCTATCAGCACCCCGGCGTGGCAGCCACGGTGAATCTCAATCACATCAAGCGGCATTACTACGAGAGCCATCACACGATCAACCCCACCGGCGTCGTGCCCGTGGGCCCCGAGATCGACTACGGCGCCCCCCATGGCCGTGAGGCCCTCTCAACGATGACCTGATCGCGATGGTGGTGTGCTGGACACGCTCCGGTCATCCACGCCCAGCAGGCAGCCGCAGAGCAGGGAGAAGCCAAAGCTGGACACCAGAAAGAGGCTGAGGGGATCCATGGGTGGGCCTGTTGCGGCTGATCACGACACACCGTCGCCCCGCCCTGGGGGGTTGGTCCGTGATCCCTCTCAGGTCCACCTGTGAGGTTTCTCACAGGGATGCGCACTACAACCGTATCAGTGTTACGGTACGTAAAGATTCCTTGACCCGATGGCAGCCTCCTTCTCTGAGCGTTCCTCCACTCCTCAGGCCGCGTCTGTGGCTGACACCCGTGCTTCCCACGCCGAGCAGCTGCGTCGGGCCGAGCGCTTCAACGGGCGAGCTGCGATGCTCGGTCTGGTGATCGGCGTGGTGGTGGAGGGCCTGACCGGAATGGGTATCGCCCATCAGATCGGTCTTGGGGCGCTCGTTGACGGCTACGCGGCCTGCCGCACGTCCATGCTCCCGTTCTGCTTCTGAGCCGTCTCGGGGGTCATCCGCGGAGTCCACTGCCGGCGTGGTGGTTCACCCGGTTCAACGGTTGCGACGGATGCAGCGCAAGCTGTTATCCCTCTCAACCCGAACGACCACGCTTCCGGCATTGGCAAAGGTTGAGTCCAGGCATTTGACAGGCCCCCTGGACGAAAAGCGCTTCGACCGAAAGTTGACTCGTCGCCCACGTCGTCCCTGCTGCGCCCCTCCGCACACTCTTTCTCTGCCGTTGCGCGGATTCAGCAGGGTCACCCCTGGTCCATCCCGTGTTTCCTGATTGGCGGCAACGCACTCGCGGGCGACGGCCACGGCTTCAGCCACTTTGGCTGTTCGATCAGACCGATCACGAACTCCGAGAAACATCGGGATGGATACGGCGCTCAGCACTCCCAGGATGGCCACGGTCACGATCACCTCAACGAGGGTGAATCCCCGCTGATGCGACTCGGAATCAGCAATGTCTTGCAGACCACTCATGGTGCAGCTCCAGAGCAGTGATATCACGGCTCTATATTAATAATGAATCTCGACGCTGTCAAGACGCAGGATCTGCCCTCGTGTATCTGGCCAATGGCTTTCCTCAAATCATGATTGCTCCTCTGCTGGTTCCATCTGGATGGGATCAGCGAGATCGTAGAAATCACGCATACTGGACTACTTGGAGGCCAGCGGGAGCAGCACGCGCCCACCTCAGAAACAGAATCATCCGGGCTGTGTGATACAGCGACGTCTTGGCTGATCAGCTCCGGGCAGCACACTCGCCACCAGAGGGTTCGACAGAGCCATGGCCGGCAGCGAGAGGCAAGCATCCCTCCTTCAGGCCGATCTGTGCTGATGCGCGCTCAGTCCTCCTCAGCGCGAGATTGACGGGTTCAGTTCACCCCCGCCAGGCGGGACAACGGGGATGTGATCAACCTCACAATCACTCCTGATCGGCATCACGGCGGATCCATCAGGGCCGGCAGATGCTGACTCCATCAGCCGACCTGCCCCCGCAGCGATCCCTTCCATGGCCACCCCTTCCCGTGTTCCCACCAGTGGACTGACGGCCTACATGGGCTCCATCGGTTCCATCTCCCGCCTCACCACCGCTGAGGAGATCGAACTCGGCCGGCGCATCCAGCTCTGGCGCCGTTCCGCCGACCCGGATGGGCCCTGCCGGCGCCGCGGCCGCCGGGCCCGCGATCGGATGATCACGGCCAACCTGCGGTTGGTGGTGGCCCTCGCCCGCTCCTACCGCGACGGAGCTGCACGGCTGGGGTTGAGCTTCTCGGATCTGATCCAGGAAGGGAACATCGGTCTGGCCCGCGCTGCCGACCGTTTCGATCCGGAGAAGGGCTACCGCTTCTCCACCTACGCCACCTGGTGGATTCGCGAGGCGATGGGCCGGTGCCTGGCCGAGCAGGGCCGTCTGATCCGTCTGCCGCTGCAGGTGTCCCAGCTGATTCAGAAGGCGTCGGCGATCCGCCGCAGCAGCCTTCAGGAACGGGGGCGCCTCCCCAGCCGCAGTGAACTGGCGGAGGCGATGGCCCTCAGCCCGGATCGCCTGCGGGGCGTGCTCGGGGCCGCCGCCCTGCGCACCACCAGTGGCGATGTGCGGCTCCACGGCGGTGAAGGCAGCACCCTGCTGGAGCTGCAGCCCGATGCCCGGCGGGAACCGGGCCTGGACCCCACCATCACCGAACTGGCCCTCAAGCCCCTCACTGTCCGGGAGCGGCAGGTGATCCGGGGAGTGGTCTTCGAGGACCGTCCGCTGCGGGAGATGGCGCGCGAGCTGGGCTGTTCCTCAGCCGCGGTGTCTGCCACCAAACGGCGCGCGCTCAACCGGCTGCGGGATCACATGGCCAGCGGCAACGACTCCGCAGCCCCGCCCAGCAGGGCCGTCTGCCGGAAATCCGCCTAACGTCTCGCCACGTTCCGATCCGGCACCGCCGCCCCGCGTCGATGACTGCCAGTGCTCCTCTTCGTCTTGTCGTGGCGCTTGCAGGAGCCACGGGTCTGTTGATCAGCGCCCAGTCTCTGTTCCAGTTCAAAAGCCTGCCGCCGGTCGAAGCGGCACCTCAGATGGCGCAGGGTTACGCCGCCACCCCCCCGAGTCGGGTCTGACACCCTCCTGCGTGGCGGCTTCCCGCCCGTGCCGATCGTTACGGCTTCCTAGCTTCGCGACGGCTTGTTGAAAGGGCGCACCGTGGGCAGCAAATGGGAGAACTTCCTCCGCAATCTGGGTGAGTGGAGGGGGTCCTTCACCACCCTGAATGGCGAGGGCGAGCCGGTGTCGAAAACGGCCTCGGTGCTGACGCTCGAGGCCAACCCCGATCGTGACCTGGTGCACTTCCGACTGGTGCGCCACGCCGACGACACGTTCGACTCGCCGGTCGTCAGCGATAACCGGCAGGACTACCGCGCCCTGGGTCGCCAGGTGGTGTTCTTCTCCAGTGGCTGCTTCTGCAAGGGCAATGAACAGGTGGCGCCCATCACGCCCTTCGGCGCCGAATACGGGTTCCTCACATCAGACCGTCGCCTGCGTCTGGTGCAGCTGTTCGACGAGGCGGGCCGGTTCGACCGCCATGTGCTGATCCGTGAGGTTCTTGCCGGCAGCGACGGACAGGAGCGGCCCCCGCTCAAGCTGGAGGCGCTGGTCGGTGACTGGCAGGGGGAGCGGGAACGCATCGCGGCCGACTGGCCGGAGCCGGAGACGCAATCCTGCAGCCTTCAGGTGCGCCGGGAGGGCTCTGACGGCATCACGGTCGTTGAGGAGGAGGACGGCCAGCGGCGATGCCGCCAGGGGAGGGTGACCAGCCATGGCGTGGCGTTCGAGGGCGAGCGGCCCAGCGCCTGGCATCTGATGGCCGATGGCGGCCTCAGCGATGTGCCCGGGCAGGTGAGCCACCGCGATGGCTTCAGCCTGTCGGTCGGTTGGCTTAGTGAGCCGGGTGTGCTGCAGCGGTTGATCCGCACCTACAACGACCGTGGCGAATGGCTCCACTCCAGCCATGCCGTGCTGCGGCGGGTCGGCTGATCAGCCGCAGCCGTCAGCCGTCGGCTCATGGCCGTGGATTGTGCAGAGCATCGGGCGAGAACCGGCGCTGGTGGCGCTGCAGCCGCTGCTGGCGCTGCAGCCGGCGCAGCTGCAGCTCCTGGTGCTGGATCTGCTGCTGCTGCATCCGGTAGCCCGGCGGCAGACCGTAGCGGTGGCTCCCGGCGCCGGCTGATGACGCTGCCAGCATCACCACGCTGATCAGTCCGGTCACGAGGAACGACAGGTGCAGCGGCATGCGACCTCCAGATGCGGCCTCCTCCCATGGTCGGCGTGATGGCGGAGCCTGTCAGCCGCCGGCCAGGGCCTGCTCGAGTGCCTGATGATCCCGGTCGCGGCGCTGGAGCGACAGGCTGGGCAGTCCCGGCTGCAGCAGGGTGCGGTAGGCCTCCAGGACCAGAGCCTTTTCGTGCTCCAGCTCGGCCCGGCAGTCCCTGGGGCAGATCCGCTCGGCGTCGTCGAGGCCCCGCAGGGCGCTGTTGAGCGTGCCGGCCAGCGCGTTCCGCTGGCTGCGCAGCCGGTTGATCGCGCCGCGGGCTGTGCTCGTGCTGGCGTTGGGCATGGCTGAATCGCCTGAGGTTGCTCTGCTGATTCACTACCGGCGAAACGGCGGCCCGGATGTCGGCTGCTCCATAGATTGCGCGGAGGCACCCTCCGGCGAGCCATGACCCAGCCCACTGCCGCTCAGCCGGTGCTGATCCTGGGTGGGTTTCTGATCGCGTCGGAGGCCTACGGGCCGATGGCCGATGGGCTGCGCGATCGCCAGGGGGTGGAGGTGGAGGTGGTGCCCGTGAGCCGGGCGGACTGGCTGCTCACGGTGTGGGCCATCGGATGGCGCCGGCTGCTTGATCGGGTCGATGACGCCGTTCGCCGGTTGCAGGCCCGCTCCCCCAGTGGCCGCATCACCCTGATCGGCCACAGCTCCGGGGCGGTGATGCTGCGGTTGTTCCTGGGGCCGGAGCCCTTCGCCGGCCGGGTCTACGACGGCCGCCGCCGCTGCAACCGACTGGTGATGCTGGGCGGGCCCCATCAGGCGGTGCGAGCCACCCCCCTGCGCGCCCTGGTGGACCGTCGCTATCCGGGATGTCCCTTTGCCGATCAGGTGGATTACGTCTCCGTCGCCGGTCGTCTGAATCTGGAGGGGAGCTCCGCGAGCGCACTTTCCCGCCGGGGGGCGCGGCGCTCGTACCGCACCATTGCCGGCGACGCTGCCGACGGGATGGAGGGGGATGGCCTGGTTCCGGTCGCCTCGGCTCTGCTGGCGGACTCCCGCCAGCTGGTGCTCGAGGACACGGCCCATGGGCGCCTGTTCGGCGATCACTGGTATGGCTCGCCCGAGCGCCTCAGCCAGTGGTGGCCCTTCGTCCTGGCCGATCCGCCGGCTGCAGCCGCTCCAGGCGAAGGCGGCCGTCGGCGTGGCTGAGCTGCAGAAATCCCAGCACCACCACGGCCACGACGCCCAGCGCTGTGGCTGCCGCGATCATGAACATGATCACGATCTGGTAGCGCACCGCTGCGGCGGGCAGGGCTCCCTCCAGGATCTGGCCGGTCATCATTCCCGGCAGGCTCACCACCCCCATCACGGTCATGGCGTTGATCGTGGGCACCATGGCCACCCGCACGGCCTCCCGCACCACCGACGCGGAGGCCTCCCAGCGACCGGCCCCCACCGCCAGAGCCTGCTCGATGCGATGCCGCCCCTCCTGCAGGCCTCCCATGAGGGTGTCGAGCCCCAGGGAGATGCCGTTGAGGGTGTTGCCCAGCACCATGCCCAGCAGAGGAATCAGGTACTGGGGGTCGTACCAGGGGGCCGGACGGAGGATGCCGCCCACGGCCACGCCCGTGACCAGTGCGGCGCTCGTGAGCACCGACACCATGCTGCTCAGGTGAATGCCCGGGAAGCGCTGGCGGGTGCGGCTCACGGCCGAGTGGCCCGCCACGCTGCCCATCAGCAGCGCCAGCAGCAGAATCACGCCGGGGCTGTCCTGCCGGAACACCCAGCCCAGGGCGGTTCCGGTGAGTAGCAGCTGCACCACCATGCGCAGGGAGGCGGTGACCAGCCCCCTGGCCAGCCCGAGTTGCAGCAGGGCCGAGAGGCCCACGTTCACCAGGATCAGGCTGGCGGCTCCAACCAGCTGTAGGGGGCCGATCGGGATCGCTCCGGAGCCGCCTGCGGCGGCTGTGCCCAGGAGCCAACCGCTCATCGCGTCATCGCGGCCGCCGACGACGCGGCGGGCAGTGGCTGCACCCGCCCGCACAGCCGGCGGATCTGACGCGGGTCGTGGCTCACGATCAGCAGCGCGCGCTCGCCGCCCGTCTGCCAGGCCAGCAGCAACTGCTCCAGACGGTGACAGGTGGCCTGATCCAGGGAGGCCGAGGGTTCATCCAGCAGAAGCACGGCCGGATCGAGCTGCAGCGCCCGCAGTAGGCCGAGCAGCTGACGTTCACCGCCGGAGAGATGCTCCGTGCGGCGCTCCAGGAAGGACTCGGGGCGCCCCAGGTGCCGCAGCCACTGCTCCAGGCGTCGCTGCGGCCAGCCGCGGTGGCGGTGCACGGCATAGCGGAAGGGCTGGCGCAGGTCATCGGCCACCGTGCCGCCCAGTGCCACCGGTTGCTGGGGCACGTAGCTCACGCGGGAGCGCCACTCCTGCAGGCCCCACTGCTCCGGCGACCGTTGCGCCAGCTGGAGCGTGCCGCTCTGCAGCCGCTCGAGACGGGCCACCTGACGCAGCAGCAGCGTCTTGCCGCTGCCGGAGGGACCGATCAGCCCGACCCGCTCACCCGCGCGAAGATCCAGGTTCAGCCCATGCCACAGCCAGGCTCCCGCCAGCCGGCAGCTGAGATTGCGGGCTTCCAGGATCACGCGTCCGGCCCACGCAGGGTTCCCTGCTCGTGCACGATGGGAGCCAGCACGAGAAAGAGGGTCCACCAGCCCAGCACGGCCAGACCCACCAGGCTGGAGAGCCAGATCCGGTGCAGCAGCAGCCAGGACCCCGCGATCATCGCGGAGCCGGTGAGCAGGAGGGTCCAGGGCTGGCACCACCAGGGCTTGTGGCTCCAGAAGCCGCCATCGGTCCCCGATCCGGTGCCGGCAGGGGCGGCAGAAGGCTGATCCTGTGAGGGAGCGCTCATGCGGGCCGCCGGCACTGGGCTCATCCTGCCCGCTTGGTGGCGACGCGCACAGCGCACGGTGCGGGCCGCGGGCGAGAAGGATGCCCTTCATGCCCGAGTGGATGGATCGTCCAACAGCTTTCGCGGCCATCGCCCTGGCGGCCGTCTCCTGGGACGGCCGGCTCACCAAGGCGGGCTCGCGCTCCCTGCGCCACGTTCTCGACTACCGCCAGCCTTACTCCTCCTGGAGCGATGGCCGGATGGTGTCACTCATGGATGGGCTCCTCGTCTCCCTGCGGGAGATGGGACCCGAGGCCCTGATGGCGGAGGCCTCGCGTGAGCTGCCCGCTCACCTCCGGCAGACCGCCTTCGCCACGGCGGCGGAGATCATGCGCTCGGACGGCAGCCTGGAGGAGGAGGAAGAGCGCATCCTGGGCCGGCTCTCCCAGTTGCTCGGCCTGGAGACCCAGCAGACCCGGGCGATCATCGAAGTGATGGATGTGCTGCACACCAGCCTGGAGGACATCCCCCTCTGAGCCCTCGTGGCTCACCAGCCTGGGTGGATACCGCCTCGTGGAGCAGATGCCAGGGCGCTTCAGAATCTCTTAACCAAAAGTGTGAGTGAGCACACCGAATCCAGGGGTGCACGGTTGCACACTGACGCGACCGACGTCACGACCTGCCCACCCATGCTCTCTGAAACGTTGCCGATGGTTTCGGTTCAGTGTCTGAGCTGGGAAGCCAATGGCCAGCTCGACGACAGCGACTATCGCAGCGTGGTGTTGCGCCTGATGCAGTGGGATCCCCAGGCAAATCTCGACCTGCTGCGCATCACCGGCGCTGAGCTGCTCACGGCGGCCGACTGATGCCCCTGGTTCGTCTCCACACCTCCGCCCCCGCCCCCACGACGGATGTGCTCGCTGCCCTCCAGGGGGCTCTTTCCTCCAGCGCGGCCAGCCTGCTCGGCAAGCCTGAGCGCTACGTGATGACCCTGCTGGAGACGGGCCTCACCATGGGCTTCGGCGGTGATGCCAGCCAGCCCACGTGCTACATGGAAGTGGCGAGCGTGGGCCAGCTGAAGCCGGAGCAGACGAGCCGGATCAGTGCCGCCTTCTGCGCTCTGGTGGAGCAGCATCTGGGCGTTCCGGCCGACCGCACCTACATCGCCTTCACTCCGGCTCAGGGGCATCTCTGGGGCTGGAACGGCAGCACCTTCGGCTGAGCGGGGCCCCTGAGGCCGGCAGCGGAGTGCACGACCGATCAGGCCGTGGCGCTCTGCTGGCGGCTGACGCCGTAGGCCACGCCTCCTGCGGCCGCCAGGGTGAGGGTGCCGGCTGCCGCCAGGAAGAGCAGGGTCTGGAGCGCCAGCAGCAGCAGGCCGATCGCCGAGGCCACCTTGATCTGCACCTGCGCCTTGATCAGCAGGGTGAGCAGCAGCAGCACCGTGGCTTTGAGGCCGGCGATGGTCGCCGCGCTGATCGGGCAGGGCAGCGGTAGCGGCAGGGGCACGGGAAGGAGCATCGGAACCGGCGCGATGGGGAACGATTCTGGCGTTCGATCCCCGCCGGTCACGGCGCGGCCCTGCGCTCCGGGAGCGGTGACTGCGGATGCAGCCTCGCCGCGCCACCGAGAGCCTCGAGCCAGATCAGCACCGCCAGCCAGTGGATCAGCACCGCGGGCAGCAGGGAGCCGCTGAGCCCGTAGGCCAGCGAGCAGGCCAGCCCCAGCAGCGTGGCCTGGGTCAGGAAGCGGGGATCGCGGAAGAGCGTGCGGCCCGGCCGGTACCAGAGCCGGCCGGCCAGCGGGTGGTAGAGCACGAACAGGCCCGTGCTCAGAGCGATCCAGGCCGCCATCCGCCAGGGACTCAACCCCTCCAGGGGATGGGGCAGGAGCAGCCCGCGGAACAGCACCTCCTCCAGCAGAGCGGGTGTGATCAGCAGCTGCAGCGCCCGGAGTGGCAGCAGGAGACGGCTCCGCGAGCGCGCCTCACCGCTGGCTCCCGGCTGAGGGGGGATCAGGAAGCCGCTGGTGCGGCCGATCGGGATCGCCACGGCGGCATAGAAGCCGAGCACCAGCAGCGACGGCCCGATCGAGCCACGCCGCAGCGGCGGGATCAGGGCATCGGAGAGCCGTCGCAGCGCTTCGCCGACCGGCCGCAGGCCGCCCAGCACTCCCGTGGCCGGCACCGGGTCCAGGCGGGGATCCCGGCCCGGGATCTGGTCGGTGTTGAGAAGCCGCAGCGGCAGACCGTGCTGAAGGAAGGTGGCGGCGTAGGCATCGAAGGCCCGGCGCGGCAGCATCGAGCGCAGGCTGAGCAGGGCGTCGAGCAGCCGCTGGCTGCTCTGGAAGCCCGCACTCCAGCCGGTGTCCGCCTCCCCCTGCCAGCGTCCTGTGCCGGCACTGAGGCCAAGGCCGGATTCCGCCACAGACCCTGGCTCGCCCGTTCTGGCCAGCCGCGTGACATCGGCGTTGCGGCGCCAGTCGCTGCGGGCGGTGCCGAAGGGCGTCAGCAGGTCATTGAGGGCCTCTCCCAGGGAGCCGACCGGTCCGTCGGCACTGTTCAGGGCGATCCAGAGAGCCTGGCTCGAGTCCTGAACGCAGGAGGTGGCCGGGGTCACCAGGGCCACCCCGCCGCCGTCACCGCTGCGGTAGCGGGCACTGATCAGCTCGGTCTGCAGAGCCAGGGCATCCAGGGCCTGGTCCGGAAGCGGGACGAGCGCATCCGAGATGGGCCGCAATCCCACCCAGCCGCGCCGGAGATCTCCGGCGTAGGTCGACCGGTCCTGGCTGCCGGAGACGATGCCGTTGGGGTTGTTGGCATAGATCTGGTGGTAGGTGATCTGAAAGCGCAGATCCCGACTGAGGGGATCGCGGACCACTTCTGCCTCGCCGAAGGCGAAATGCCCGCTCACGGTCCAGGCCGGCGATCGTTCCCCATCGACGCCGCCGATTCCACCGAAGCTGTGCATCAGCAGGCCCCGGTCGCCCTCTTTCCAGTCGGGTCGGTGGCCTGGATGCAGCTCCGTGCTGTCGGCCCGACCCCGCTGGCGGCGTCGGGGATCCCAGTTGTCGCGGTGGATGTAACGCAGCGCAGCGCCCTTCCCCTCGATCGTCCGGCCGGCCTCCACCAGTGTCACAGCGCGGGGGTCGATCGCCTGCACGGTGAAGATCCCATCGGCGGCTGGTGCCCCGTTGATCCACCAGCCCTCCCGGTTCAGCGGTGAGGCGGCCAGGCCCAGGGGATCGATCACCCGTCGCCCGAAGCGATCGCGCGGCAACTGCGGAATCCGGATGGTCTCCTCGGGTCCGCTGAAGTCGCCGCTGCCTGCCTCGAAGTGCCGGACCCGGAACAGGTCGCCATCGCCCGCGGCCGGCAGGGGCTCGAGCACCTGCACCAGCCCCTCCCATCGGCCGGTGATCTGCACCGGCGGAAGCGCGATTGAAAGGCCTTCAGCGGTGACGCTCACCCCCTCGAGGGCCACAGTCACATCGTCGTCGGGGCGGGCTCCGGCCAGCGACTGCAGCGGGCCGATGGCGCTCCGGCCATTGAGCCGATCGGGGACCACGTTGTGGTCCTCCCGGGCCTGCCGTGCGCTCTCGCCGAAGCGGATGTCGGTGGTGACGGCCCGCACCAGGCGGTCCAGCTCGGGTTGGTCCGCCCAGCCCAACCTGAGTGTCTGTCCCACCAGCTCCCGGTGGGGTTCCGGTGCCTGCTCCAGCTCAATCCAGACCCAGTCACCGCCATCGCCGGCGGAAGGCAGGATCAGTCGCCCCATCCAGGCTGCGTGCGGCCGGTAGAGACCGTCCGCAGGCTCGAGGTCGATCGGATAAGCCTCCGGCCTGCTCCAGGGAGAGCGACGGATGAGGGCGTCGCTGCTGCTGGCGAGCGGAGCCTGCGGCGTGCCCTGCGTCTGCGTTGAGGGCTCGCCCCTGGCCGGCGGCAGGGTGGTGATGGATGGGACCAGCCCGGCGGGCGCTGCGGCGAGAAGCAGTCCCAGCAACGCCAGCAGAACGGCGCGGGCGGATCGGCGGATCGGGTTCACTGAGGCCTCTCGGCGATCACCGCGAAGAAGGGATCGCCCTTGCCGCCGATCCAGCCGAGCGGTCCGGGAGCGCGGGTGTCCTCCGCCAGCAGCTGTGGGCGGGGCCAGCCCTGGGCCATCAGGACGCTGCTGATGGTGAGCAGGTGGTCCCTGTCGCCGCCATCGGTCCACACCTGCGGTGCCTTGGTGAAGAACATGCGGTTGCTGAAGGCCACGATCAGCTGGCCGTGGGGTCGCACCACCCGCAGCAGTTCCGCGGCCACGGCCTCAGGTTGCTGCAGGTACTGCCAGCCGGCAACGATCAGCGCTGCATCGACGCTGCCATCGTCCAGCGGCAGGGTCTGATCCCGGTTGAGGTTCTGCACCCAGCGCTGGTCGAGCCGGGGGTTGGCGGCCAGCTCCTGCTCGTTGAGGCCATGGCCGATCACCCGGTCGTAGCGAATGTCGTCGGGCAGGTGGCTCACCCAGCTGCTCATCAGATCGAGCACGGTGGCGCAGGGTGGCAGCCGCTCCCTGTAGAGCTCGGTCAGCCGCTGGCGGAAGCCTCCGTCCAGGTGCTGCACGAAGCGGGGTTCGGCGTAGAAGAGGCTGTCATCGCTGTCGTCGAGCTTGCGGCGCTGGGCGTCGCTGAGCACGGTCACCACCATGGCGCTCGGAACGGTGGCCTCCATCCTGGTGGCCGGCGGCATGGTCTGAGTACGGTCGAGCCGCGCCGTTCCGCAGGCCCATGGCTCTTCGCATCGCCATCGCCGGAGCCGGCAGCTCCGGTCTCCTGCTGGCGCTGATGCTGCAACGGGCCGGTCACGACGTGGCCCTGTTCGAGCGGGCCCCGGCTCCCCGTACCGATGGCTGCGGCATCCTGCTGGTGAGCCGGGGTCTGCAGGCCGTGGCCGAGGCGGGTGAGCCGGGGTTGCTGGATGCCCTTCTGGCCTGCGGCGCTCCGGTGCAGCGCTTCCATGTGCGCAACCTGCGCGGGGATGTGATCAACGTGGCCGATGCGGACCACGACCCGGAGCTCCCCCCCAGCCTGCTCATTCACCGCGGGGCGATTATGCGAGCGCTCCTGAGCCGCATCGATCCGGTCGGCCTGCACTGCGGCTCGGCGGTGACCGGGTGCCGGACGGTGGCGGATGGCGTGGAGGTGCAGCTGGAGGATGGCTCCACCTGGCGGGGCGACGGCCTGATCGGAGCCGACGGCCTGTTCTCCCGGGTGGCCCCAGCCGTGACGGCCGATCGCGAGTTGCATTACCTCGGCGATCGGGTCTGGCGGGGGGTGGTGGACGACCCGGAGGGCTTCTGCGGCGAAGGCGATTTCTATGTGTATGCCCGCGGGCGGGGCATCTACGCCAACTTCTTCCACCTGGGCCATGGACCCGGCGGTGTTCTTCGCACCCACTGGGGCTTCTTCAATGAGGAGCGGCTGCCGCCCGATCGAGCCAGCCAGCGTGAGAAGCTCACGCAGCCGATCCCCGAGGAGGCGATCGCCAAGCTCAGTGCCGATGCGGCGGCCCTGATCACCTCCACACCAGCGGATCAGGTGGTGGCCAACTGGTCCTTCGACATCGAGCCGCTGCCGTGCCTCAGCCGTGGACCCGTGGCTCTGATCGGCGATGCGGCCCATGCCATGAGCTCCTCCCAGGCGCGCGGCATGACGGCGGGCCTGGAGGATGCCGTCTGTCTGGCCCACTGCATCGGCACCGGCAGCGGAGGTCTTGCCTTCGCGTTGCACCGCTACGAGCAGGAGCGACTCCCCGTGGTGCACCGCTACCAGCAGCGGAGCCGGGAGGTCAGCAGCAAGGTGGGGCGTCGGCGCCCGGCGGGGACGGCACCAGCCAATTAACGAAGGAGGGCCTCCTCGTCGATCATGGTCACGTGGCGGTAGATGCCGTTTTCGAACAACTGGGTGGTGCGGACCCGCTCACGCTCGCTGATCAGCGTGATGACTTCGTTGTAGTGCGTCGCCACACCGTTCAGCGTGCGATTGCCGTTGTAGAGAATCAGGCTGTCGCTCACCGCCCAGGCCACACCGGAGAATGCCCTGGCCTTTTCCCCGGCCAGTGTGTACACCTCATCGGTGAGGGGAAACACCAGCTTCCCCTCGATGAAGTGGCCGTGGTAGCTGCTGACCCGCTCCGACTCGCTTCCGATGCGAACCGTGTTCGTCTGCACGTAACGGGCCCCATCGATGCTGATTTCCACCCGCACCCTGTCGGTATCGATGCACTGCCCCTCCCGTGAGATGCGGCGGGCCGTGCCCTCCCAGCGGGCGCAGTGTCGACGAAACACCAGTGGCACCCCATGGTCATCGAGGCTGACCTCCGGGATGCCATCCAATCGATCCGGGAAGAAGTCAGCCTGGGTTGGTGACGGCATGCCTGACCTCTGAACCTTGGCCCAGCATCATGAATCCAGGCCCAGCAGCGCCATGGTCGACCCCCTGATCGAGGCGGCGCGGGCCGCAGCCCGCCGTGCCCATTGCCCCTATTCCCACTTCGCCGTTGGGGCGGCGGTGCGCTGCCGCGACGGGACGGTGCTGCCTGGCTGCAATGTGGAGAATGCGAGTTACGGGCTCTGCCTCTGCGCCGAGCGGGTGGCGCTGTCCGCCGCAGTGGCGGCTGGACGGGAACCGGTGGAGCTGGCGGTCTGCTGCGCCTCGGCTGGTGCCGACGCGCCGGCGGGATCCCGCATGCCGTGCGGGGCCTGCCGGCAGGTGATGGCCGAACTGATGCCGCCCGAGAGCCGCGTGCATGTGGATGGTGTGGGCGTGTTCCGCGTCAGCGACCTGATGCCGGAGCCGTTTCGTCTGAACTGAGCCACTCCGGGCGTCGGAACACAGAAGGCGACGACATGCCCCATCGGCCTGCTGATCGGGGCGGCCTGATCATCCATCAACAGGCCCATTCATGACCGAAGCCCGGAGCAAACGCCCCGGGCCCTGGAATCATCCACCGCTCAAAGGTGGCTGCGTCGATCTGTGAAAGGATCGATCAAAACTGTTCAGTTTTCAGAGGGGTCGGAGCTGCTGGCGCTGGCCCTGGGGCCAGGTAACCAGTGGGGACTCCCGTTGGGTCCGGGGCACCTGGGACGGTGCAATGGACGGCGACTGAGCAACACGCCAGGGAGGCCAGGAATCGGTTGAGAGTGTTGGAGCAGGGTCCGAAACGTCAGCTCACTCCTGACATCTGCTGCGGCGGGGTGTCATCCATGTGCTGGCGCCTCCTGAATCCCGTTGCCAACACTTTCACCCCGATCTGTGCAGGGAAGCAAGGGGGTCTGACCAGGCCGACATGGCTCTTCACTCAGCGTGATTCTTGTTCACCACAACACGTTGAAGAGATTCTCCAGTAGCTGCCGTCGTGCTCCCCCGGTGGCTGCGCCGTGTCGCTCCTGCTGGCTGCGCAGCAGCATGGCGGCGCCATCGCCGAGGGCGCTGCGGATGAAGGCGCCGTCCTCCTCGATCCACTGCTCCACTCCCTCCCGCTCCACCTCCACATGGAACTGGAGGCCGCAGGCTGTCTCCCCGATCCGGAACAGCTGCTCCAGGCAGCGCTCGCTGCGGGCGAGCAGGCGGGCGCTCGCCGGCAGCAGGATGCGGTCTCCGTGCCAGTGCAGCACATCCAGCCGCTTCGGCAGCCCCGCCAGCATCGGATCGGTGCGTTCCTCCGCCATCAGCTCGATCGCTCCCCAGCCCACCTCCGGCTGGGGCCTGGGCGGACGCCCTCCCAGCAGCGGCTCCACGTTGCCGCCGGCGGCGTGGGCGAGAAGCTGTGCCCCCAGGCACACCCCGATCACGGGTGTGCCCTTCTCCAGCGAGTGGCGGATCAGGTCGGACTCGGCTTTCAGCCAGGGGTAGGCCGGGTTCTCCAGATCGCCCACACCCATGGGTCCTCCCAGCACGAGCAGGCCGTCTCCGCCCCCCGGCTCCGGCAGTGGATCACCACGATCCAGTCGCCGGACCTCCACCTCAAGGCGGTGGGCCTTCGCCATGGACGCGAAGAGCCCGGGGCCCTCCCGCGCCAGGTGCTGCAGGACCCATAACCGTGCCATGACGCCACTTCGATCCAGCCGCCCCACTCTGACGGTCTCTGCGGCTGTTGCAGCGCTTCCGCCCGCAGCGAAAGTGGGGTGAGTGCCGGAGCGTTCCGCCATGCCGAGCCTGCGCCTCAGCATCGATACATCCGGTCCCGTCTCCTGCCACCCCGTCACCGACCGGTTGCGCCGGTTCGTGGCCGACAGTGGCATCCGCGACGGCCTGCTGGTGGCCTGCGGTCTGCACACCACCATGGCTCTGGTGGTGAACGAGATGGAACCGCGCCTGCTGATGGACCTGGAGCAGTGGCTGGCGCGGCTGGCCCCGGCGGCAGAGCCCTGGAAGCACAACGATCTCGAGCTGCGACCCGACATCCCTGCCGATGAACCCTGCAACGCCCACGCCCATCTCCAGGCCCTGTTGCTGGGAAACCAGGTGCACCTGCCCCTGATCGAGGGTGAGCTGGCTCTGGGCACCTACCAGGACGTGATCCTGGTGGAGCTCGATGGGCCCCGCCGCCGCCAGGTGGTGGTGCAGCTGCAACCGGAGAGTCATGAGCCGCAGGAACCGATCTCCTGGGGCTGATGGGGGTGACGACGGCGGATCCGGGACCCATCTCCCTGCCGGCACATCCCGATGGCTGGCTCGGCCCGGATGGTCGGGTGCCTTGGCGTGACGCTCCCCTCACCGTGCTGCTGCTGCATGGCTTCACCGGTTCCCCCTCCAGCCTGAGGCCGGTGGCCGACCAGTTGCATGCGCGGGGTTATGGGGTGGAAGCGCCGTTGCTGGCGGGCCACGGCACCCGCCTGGAGGATCTGATGCCGGTGCGGCGCTCCGACTGGACGGCCCAGGTGGCGCAGTGGTGCGAACAGCTCGGCAAGCGGGGGCCGCTGGTGCTGGGTGGGCTGTCGCTCGGGGCATTGCTGGCCCTGCAGGAGGGGTTGCGCCAGGGAGGCCCCTCCGGTCGTTTGCGCGGCCTGCTGTTGTTCGCTCCGCCGATCGGGGTGCGCGATCCACGCCGTTTCCTGGCCCCGCTGCTGGTGCGGCTGGTGACCACCCTGCCCAAGCAGACCGACTGGTTCGCCGATCCCGACGCCGCTGCCGGCATGTGGTCCTACGACCGCTTTCCCGCGGCCTGCAGCATGGAGTTGCTGCGCCTGATGGGTGAGGTGCGCCGGCAGTGTCGCGCCCTGGCACGGCCGGTGCTGCCCCTGCCGACGCTGCTCGTGGGCAGCCGCCGCGATCCGGTGGTGAGCGCCACCGGGTTGGAATGGCTGGCCCAGCGGCTCGATCCGACCATCAGCCGGCTGCACTGGCTGGACCGCAGCGGCCACGTGCTCACCCTCGATCTTCAGTGGCCCGAGCTAGCCGACCTCAGCCTGGCGGCGCTGGCGTCATGGTCGTGACGGCTGGGAGGGCCATTCAGTCCCAGCGAACCGGATCACTGCCGCTCGGCAGCCCACCCGGCAGGAGCGGATGGTCCAGCAGATCGGCGGTGACCGTGTCGCAGATGGTGTTCAGCGGCAGCGAGAAGCTGCTGCCGTCGCGGTCGAAGGGGCCCTCCACGTACGACCCGATGCGCTCGGCCACCAGGAAGCCCAGACAGAGCACCCCCCCGATCAGCTGGGAGGCGCCCCGGTGAAACTCGAGCAGCAGCTCGAGTCCGTAGACCCAGGTGATCAGCCGCACGAAGACATCATAGCTGGCAGGAATCGGGGTGTTGCGGATGCGCTGCAGACCGCCGATGGCCTCCAGGCTGGCATTGGCCACTCCAACCAGCTGCTGGCGCCCGAAGGCATCAATCCAGCCGTCGTCGTGAAGCTCGCCGATGGCCTCAGCCCGGAGACGGCAGAGCTGCTGCAGGGACAGGCTGCGCTTCAGCAGCAACGCATCCAGGTGCTGGTCCACGGCCTGCCGCAACTCGGGGCGCCAGAAATTGCGCAACTCGAAGTTCAGCAACCAGACCTGGATCACCTGCAGTTGCAGCAGTTGGCGGAGCCTCGGGCCATCGCGCCTGTTGCGGGGGATGTGGGCTGTGAGTGTGTCGCGCCACTGACGGCTGCTGTTCACCATGGCGCCCCAGAGCTGACGTGCTTCCCACCAGCGACCGATGGCCTGCGTATTGCGGAAAGCGATGAAGATCGAGACGGCGATGCCCAGGACCGACAGTCCGGTGCCGGTGAGGTACAGGCTCTGCAGGGTCGATCCGCTCACGGCGACCGCCCCGTAGAGCAGCGCGAAGAGCAACAGGTCCAGGCGCATGCGCCAGAGCAGCTGCCAGAGCACCAGGGCGTAATCGCGACGGCCGGTGCGGGGTGGATCCGCTCGGGTCATGTCGCCACGAGCCGCACGGGCCGGGCCGGGCCGAGGGTGAAGCCGCGCCGCCGTGGCGCGATCGCACGATCGCTCTCCGGCGCCAGCTGCAGGCTGTGCTCGCTCAGGATCGTCGCCAGAACCAGCTTCATCTCGTAGAGCGCCAGGGAGGCCCCGATGCAGCGGCGCACGCCGCCGCCGAAGGGCAGGAATCCCCCCGGTTCGACGCTGCGCCCGAGGAAGCGATCCGGATTGAAGCGGAGTGGCTCGGGATAGAGGTCGCTGCGCTCGTGCACCGACTGGATGCAGCCGATCAGCACATCCCCCGCCTCGAAGGCATGGCCGGCCAGGCTCAACGGTTCCTCCACCAGCCTCGGCAGCATCAGCATCGCCACCGGATGGATGCGCAGCACTTCGTTCACCACAGCCGCGAGATAGGGCAGCCGGCTGAGGGTGTCGGGGTCCAGCCCCGGGTTGTCGGCCAGCTCGGCTCTGAGCGTGGCCGTCACCTCCGGCTGGCGATGCAGCCAGTAGAGCGCCCAGGTGAGTGCCGTGGCGGTGGTTTCGTGACCCGCGAACAGCAGCGTCAGCAGTTCGTCGTGCAGTTCGGCGTCGCTGAGGCCCTCCCCCTGCTCATCGCGGCAGGCCAGCAGCAGGCTGAGCACATCGGATCGCGGCTCCGCCTGGCCCGTGCCCTCCAGCTCCTTTCGCCTCTCGGCGATCTCCCGGAGCAGCAGCTGTTCGATCTCGGCGCTGATCCGGCGCAGGCGGCCGCCCGGACTCCAGGGGCCGACGTCCCGTCGCAGGAGAGGAAAGAACAGCAGCAGGGAACCGATCCGCCCGGCCCGCATCTCGATGCTGGTGCCCAGCAGCCGGCGCAGCCGCTGGTGGCGCTGCCCCTCGCTCAGGCCGAACACGGCCGAGAGGATCACGCCCATGGTGATCGTCTGCATCCGCTCGCGCGCATCGAAGCGCATGCCGGGGCTCAGGTCGGCCATGGCGGCGCGGGTCAGGCCGATCACTGTCTGGCCGTAGGCGCGCAGCCGCTCGCCGTGAAACGGTGGCGTCAGCAGCTTGCGCCGGGCCCGGTGGGGCCGGGGTTCCAGCAGCAGAATCGACTGCTCGCCCACCACCTGCGCGAGCAGTCCGCTGAGCCGACCGGGAGCTGTGATCCCACGGCCCGCGTCGCGGCCCATCAGCTCCTGCAGGATTGCCGGGTCGTTGATCAGCACCTGCTGGGGCGGCAGCGTCGGCGACATCCGCACCCGCACCGCCCCGTCGTGGGCCTGGAAGCAGCGCCGGTAATACCCGATCGGATCGAGCACCACCTGCAGCGTCTGCGTGCGGGCTCCCAACTCCAGCGCGGGAATGGGCCGGGCAACCATGGGCGCGGACGCGATTCGGGGGCATTGTCCTGCCATGGCCAACTGGTTCATCGCACTGGCGTTGCCCGGGAGCGCGGGCTGGCCATCGTGCTGCCAGGGGCTTCCTCCGGGCATGCGGCTGCTGGCTGCTGAGGACCTCCACGCCACAGTGGCCTTTCTCGGCGCCTGCGGTGAGGCCCGCGCCCTGGCGGCCTGGCGCGCCCTGGCGGAGCAGCGGCATCCCCCGATCGAGGCGACCGCGGCCGGCTGGCGGGCGATGGGATCCCCCGAGCGTCCGTCCGCTTACGCGCTGGTGCCGGGGATGGGCCGGGGCACCCTTGAGAGGCTGATCGGCCGGTGGCGGGAACCGGCGCTGGAGGCCGCCGGGTTGCCCCGGGACCGCCGCCCGCCGCTGGCCCACATCACCCTCACCCGTCCGCCCCGGCGCCGCGCTGCTGCCCTGAAGCCCGCGATGGACCGCTGGCTGCGGACCGCCCCGGTTCCCGATCATCCGGTGCGCTTCGAGGAGCTGGCGCTCTACACCTGGGCGGAGGAGCGCTCGAGGCGACTGTTCCGGATCGTGGAGCGCAGACCCTTCAGTGCGGTTGGGTCTGCATGACCCTTCGCGGCCGATGTGGTGCCCTGGAGACGGCCGTGTCTAGGGTGATGAGTGTGCCTGGGATGAAGGCATGAAAGCGACTCTGGATTCCTACCAGGACATCATCGAGCATCTGCACGATGGTCTGTACTTCGTTGATCGCAATCGTGTGATCACCTTCTGGAATCACGCGGCTGAACGCATCTCCGGTTACAAGGCAGAGGAGGTTGTGGGCCGATCCTGTTCTGACAACATCCTCACCCATGTGGATGCGGACGGCAATCAGCTCTGCCTGGGTCTGTGTCCGCTCGCGGCCACGATGGACGATGGCAGCCCGCGCGAAGCGGATGTGTACATGCACCACAAGGATGGGCATCGCATTCCGGTGGCGGTGCGCGTCAGCCCGATGACCGATGACCAGGGCCGCATCACCGGTGGCATTGAGCTGTTCAACGACATCAGCAATCAGGCTGCCAACGAGCTGCGGGTCAAGGAGCTCGAGCGCATGGCCTACCTGGACCCGCTGACGCGGCTGGCGAACCGGAACTACATCACCCAGGAACTGACCGCACGCTTCCAGGAGCACGAGCGCTATGGCGTTCCCTTCGGTGTGCTGTTCATGGACATCGATCACTTCAAGCGGTTCAACGACACCTACGGCCACGACGTGGGTGATCAGGTGCTGCAGCTGGTGGCCAACACCTTCACCACCAATGCCAGGCCCTTCGATCTCTTCGGTCGCTGGGGTGGCGAGGAGTTCCTTGCCGTGATCCGCAATGTGACGCCGCACGATCTGCGGGCCACCGGTGATCGCATGCGCATGCTGATCGAACACTCCTACCTCAGCCACGAGCGCACCAAGCTCAAGGTGACCATCTCCGTGGGCGCCACCCTCGTGCTTCCGGACGATGATCAGGACTCGCTCGTGAAGCGTGCCGACGATCTCCTCTACCGGAGCAAGGCCGACGGGCGCAACCGCATCACCATGGGCTGATCAGCGGCTGAGGCGGGCTTCAGCTGGAGGCTGAGGTGTAGAAGCGCAGGGCGAAGCGCCAGAACAGGCGGCTGATCAGCAGCAGGGCCGCCGCCATGGCCAGGGCGCCGCTCAGCCAGGACAGGCTGGCCCGCCCGAGCAGCGCCTCCGCCGGAACGGTGGTGAGGAACGCCACCGGCAGCAGGAACGTGAACACCAGCCGCAGGCCGCTGGGAAAGGCCGAGATCGGATACCGGCCCGCCATCAGTAAGGCCCGCAGCACTTCCGTGGCGTTCCACACCTTCACGAACCAGATGCTGGTGGTGGCCAGCAGGAACCAGAGGCTGTACAGGATCAAGGTGCTGCAGAGCAGCATCAGCAGAGAGGCGGCCGCTGTGGCCAGCGAGCCGCCGCCTCCGCTGCGGGCCAGTCCCACTCCGATCAGGGAGGCCCCCGCCAGGATCGAGGGGAGCCCCCAGGGTGAGATCAGCCGCAGCGACACCCAGAGCTGGCTGTCGAGCGGCTTGAGCAGCACGAAATCGAGGGTGCCGTTCTGCACATGGGACACGATGCGGCTCAGGTTGGGCTGGAGCAGCATCACCGTGAAGCCCTCGAGCAGGGTGTAGCAGCCCAGAACCACCAGCGAGGCCGGCCAGCTCCAGCCACCGAGGCTGCGGCCCTCGCCGAAGAAGAGCGAGAGCACGAACAGGCTGCCCGCCAGATTGCCGGCCACCGCCAGCACCTCCACCGCCACGTTGAGCGGGTACTCCAGCTCGCTCGCCAGGCTGCTGCTCCAGAAGCGGCCCAGCAGCGTCGCCAGCCTGGCCTTCCGCACCGGTTCCATCAGGCGCCCATGGCCGAATAACGGCGCACGCCCAGCCGCCAGGCGGCGATGCTGATCGGGAGCAGCAGCAGGCCCCAGCCCGCGAGAGCCAGAAAACCCGCGGCCACATCCACCGGTTCCCCCGCCAGCAGCCGCGCCGGGAAGGCGAGGAAGTAGGGGAAGGGCGTGGCCATCGCCAACCGGCGCACGTTCTCTGGGAAGGTCTCCAGCGGGGCCACCAGGCCGGAGAGGAACAGATAGGGAATCAGCAGCAGCCGGTCCACGGCGCTGGCGCGCTCGCTCCAGAAGCAGAGCATGGCGAAGATCCAGTGCAGCAGGAAGCGCACCCAGAAGGCGGCCATGGTGGCCAGCAGCGCCAGCAGGGCCCCGACGGGGCTGGGTCGCCAGAAGCTGGCGGGATGGACCATCACCACCCCCGCCAGCATCAGGGCCACGAACGGCAGCCGGGTGAGCTGTTCGGAGAGGTGGGCGCTCACGTAGCGCCAGAAGGGGGGCAGCGGCTGGAGCAGGTACGGGGAGAGCCGACCCTCCAGCGAGTCCTCCTCGAAGGAGAACATCACCCAGACGATGGTGAACTGCCGCACCACGAACACCGAGAGGAAGTAACGGCTCAGCTGGGAGCCGCTCAGCCCGGCGGCCGCCGCGGCGCCCGCATCGCTCCAGAGGCCCAGCATGATCAGGGGCAGCACACCCGCGAGCGCCCACAGGGCGATCTCGGCCCGGTACTCGAGCATCACCGCGTACTGGCTGCCGAGCAGCACCCGCGCCAGCCGCCAGAGCCTCATGCCGCCCCCCGGCGGAACAGGTCCCCGATCAGCTCCTCCACAGGCGGATCGCTCACCTCGAGATCCTCCAGCTCGAAGCGCTGCAGCAGCTGCGCCACCGCCTCGGTGAGCTGATCGCGCGGGATGCGCAGGCGCACCAGGGTGCCGTCGTGCTCCTCGATCTCCCCGTAGGCGGCGAACACCTCCGCTGGCTGGGGCTGGCGCAGCTCCAGGCGCACCGAACGGCAGGGGGCCAGCCGCTCGGTGAGCGCGTCGAGGGCACCGTCATGCATCAGCCGGCCCCGGTGAATGAGCAGCACGCGCGGGCAGAGAGCCGTGATGTCGGCCATGTAATGGCTCGTGAGCAGCATGGTGGCCCCGTGGCGGCGGTTGTAGCGGGCCAGAAAGTCCCGCACCCGCACCTGGGCATTCACGTCGAGTCCGAGGGTGGGTTCATCGAGAAACAGCACCGCCGGACGATGCAGCAGGGCGGCCAGCAGTTCGGCCTTCATCCGCTGCCCGAGGGAGAGCTTGCGCACCGGACGGGTGAGTTCCTCCCCCAGCTCGAGCATGTCGGCCAGTTCGTCGATGCGGCGACGGGCCTCGCCATCGCTGAGGCCGTAAACCGCGGCGTTGACCCGCAGGGAATCGAGCGGTGGCAGATCCCAGAGGAGCTGCTGCTTCTGCCCCATCACCAGGGTGATCTGACGCAGAAAGGCGGACTGGCGTCGCCAGGGCTGATGACCCGCCACCCGCACGTCGCCGCCGCTCGGATGGATCAGCCCGCAGAGCATCTTGAGGGTGGTGGTCTTGCCGGCGCCGTTCGGCCCCAGGAAGCCCACCATCTCGCCGGGGGCGATGCGGAAGCTCACATCCTGAACCGCGTTCACATCGCGGCTGCGCCGGGCCACCAGGTGCCGCAGCGTGCCGCGCCAGCCCGGCTGCTTCTCGGCCACCCGGTAGGTCTTGCGCAGGCCCCTGGCCTCGATCAGTGCCACCACCCCCGGCCTCAGCTGGCACATTAGGCAGCACCGCCGGAGAGCGTTTCCCGATGCTGCTGCCGCTTCTGGGCGCGGTGCTGGCCACCCTGCCCACCGGGTTGCCCGAGGATCTGAGCCGTCTGGTGCGCGCCCTGGAGGGCCACGGCTTCGAGGTGCGCTTCGCTCCGCCGCCCCGCCGCGGGGTCTACGGCCTCTACGAATCCGGAAGCCGCCGTCTGTGGGTGGCGCCGGTCACGATCCCGCTCGGCATCGCCCGCCAGACCCTGATCCACGAGGCGACCCACGCGGTGCAGAGCTGCCCCTCAGGCCGGCTCTCCCCGATCGGCGTGACCGTGAGCCTGAACCCCGTGGTGGAGCGGGAGATCAGCGCCATCCTGCTCAAGAGCTACCGGCACAGCGGCAACAGGGCCGTGGAGCGGGAAGCGTTCCATCTGCAGGGCCAGCCCGATGCCGTGCCGATCCTGCTGCGGGCCATGGAGCAGCGCTGCCGCTGAGGCCGCGCTCACTCAGTCGCGCTCGTCGGCGGGCGCATCATCGGTGGCGGATGCGTCGTCGCTGCCGCTGCTCTCCTGCTCGTCGGCGGCCATCTGGCGCACCAGCAGGCCGCGCTGGTATTCGGTGGAGAGGGACTGGAGATGCTGGCGCGCCTGGCTCTGCAGCTCGTCGGGCACCTGTTCGAGGGCACGCCCGGCCGGGATGCGCATCTGGATCACCAGGTTGAGGGCGTCGAACAGACGCACCTGATCGCTCTGCCAGCCCTGATAGTCGCGGGCGGCGTGAACCAGCTCCTCGGGTGGCCCCCCTTCGCCCCGCTGACGCTCTATCTGGTTCTGGACCGCCTGGAGCTGGGCCAGCCGGGCTGAGGAGATCAGGGCGTGGGCGGCACCGAAGGCCGCCAGGGCATCGGCGGCTTCCCGCCTGAGCACGGACAGATCCCTCCCCAGCACCGCATCTTCGGCCGAGAGGGGTGGCCGCAGGGCCGGACAGGCAGTGGCTTCCAGCTCAGCGGCGGTCGCCACCAGCTTGGGGGAGGGGAGCGATCGGGGGGCCGGCCCTGAGGCCGGCAGGCGCACATCCAACCGTTCGGCGAGGTGCAGCAGCAGGCCGCTGAGCCGCCGCCGGACCCGCCGCCAGAGGCTCAACCTGGCGGTGGTTGAGCGGCGGTGGGTGACGGCAGAGGCCATGGGTCGCTCTGAACGCATGTTTCGCTCCTCCCACACTCTTAGGTCAGTCCAGCCTGTCGCGGCCGATCGCTCACGCCCAGAGGGAGGACTCCACCTCCAAGGTGGGGAAAGCCGGACAGTCGATCAGCCACCCGGCGCGCTGAAGGCGTTCTCCACCACCAGTTCGCTCAGGGGCACCTGACCGGGCTTGGGCCAGGGATCCTTGATGCTGCGACCCACGGCCACCAGCGGGCCCATCACATGGTCGGGCGGGAGATTCACCAGTTCCGCCACCTTGTCGATGTCGAAGCCGATCATCGGGCAGCTGTCGAGCCCCAGGTCCTGGGCGGCCAGCATCAGGGTCTGCATGGCCATGCCGATCGACCGCTGGGCCTCATCGCGCTGCAGCCACTCACGGCCTTCGTGGAAGGGGCCCATCCAGCCCACCAGGAGATCGGCCACCTCCTTCGGCGCATTGGCCCAGTAGCGGCCGGGGTTCTTCTGCCAGGCCTTCGTGTCGGCCGTGAACAGGATGAGCAGGGAGGCGTCGGTGATCTGGGCCTGATCGAAGCCGTGCTCCTTGCGGATGGTCTGGCGCAGGGCCGGATCCCTGAGGATCACGAAGCGCCAGTGCTGGATGTTGAAGCTGGTCGGGGCCTGGATCGTGGCCCGCAGGAGGGTGTCTTCGTCCTCTGCCGTGAGCCGGTGGTCGGGATCGAAATGCTTGACGGCTCGGCGGGAGTGAATCGCGTTGAGCGTGTCCATGCAGCAAGGCCGACGGTCGCGATCAACGTATCAGCGCTTGTCCTTGGGCTCTGGCGGGCAGGGTGCTGCGGCAAGCGTGTTGTCGCTCACCCCCTTCCCTTTCGGGGGTAGCCATCGATGCAGCGGCGCGATGACAGTGGGACTGAACCAGGGGATGCATGGGCGACGCAGGCGAGCGGGCTTCCGATCACAACGTCAGACGCGAATGTGTGGCCAGTGAACTCAAGATGTATCACCGGTACTTTGTCACTGACCTCCGGATTGCCGTGCAGGAGGGCACCACCATTCCTGATCTGAAGCTCAGCAGCTGCTGGCGCTGGTTGGTCGCCCTCCACGGTCTGGCTCCATCCACATTCCCCGCACCCGATGTGCTTGTTCTGGCCGCCCAGAGCGAGCTGGTTGCATCAAGGGGGTCTGATCCAGTCGACCCCGCCGTTGGTGCTGCATGAGGCCTGATGCGCTGGCTTCGGCTGGTTCTGAAGCCGGAACTGCGCTTCGTCCCTGCCGGTTGAAGTTGTGTTGAGAGATGCTTTGACTGCGTTACGCCGCTCGCGGTGACGCCACTGGTTGGCAAGGATTGACGCAGGCCTGGATGAGCAGGATCTGCTTCGTCTGGCACAACGTTTGTGCATGGATTTCACTCCCTACCTTCATCAGCTCGTCGACGAGGATCAGCAGGCGGGCCTGTTGTCGGTCGCTGTTGATGGCCGTGTCGCTCTGGCGATGAAAGGACGCTTGCTGCTGCGTTGCTTCTGCGAGAGCCTCGGCAGGCAGGGGGACATCGGCTGTGCAGTGACCGATGTTGACTCCTGCCTGGTCCATCTGGAGCGCGATCCCTACACGCTGCTGTTGTGCACGGATACGCTGGAGTCCGGCAACGGCTTCGATCTCGCCCGCCGGGCCAAGACGCTCCAGCCGGGCCTGAATGTGGTGGTGATGGCCCTGAAGGATGTGATCCCGATGGAATATGCCGATGCGCCCTGGTTGCAGGCTGTGGTGGCCGAAGCGGATGTGATCGAGGATCACAAGCCTCTGGAAGCCGCGGTGCTGGCGGTGATGGGAGGTCGCTCCTACCGCAGCAGCTCACTGCGGAGTGGATCGCTTCCCTATCTCAGCTGTCCGAGGCTGACGCCACGGGAGTATGAGGTGCTCGACCTGGTGGCCAATGGGCTCACCAACAAGGAGATTGCCACTCAGATCGGTGTGAGTGAGGAAACCGCGCGCACCTACAGCAAGCGGCTGCTGCGCACTCTCGAGGTGAGCAATCGGGTGCAGGCGGTGCTCAAGGGCATGCGCTGCGGCATGGTGAACCTCTGAATCAGACCCGATGCACGGCGGCCGTTCCCTTGGCGCGCTGCTTGAGGGCGATGAGCACATCATCAGCCGTTCCCAGCAACGCCTGTGCCGACGACCCGGGGTCGGGGATCGCTGCTGCCGCACCGATGGTGACGCGCGGCTGGATCGGGCCGGCCTCGGTGTCGATGGTGCGATCGGCGATGGTCGCCAGCAGCCTCTGCATCACGCTCAGCCCTTCGTCCGCCGTTGTGGCGGGCATGATCACCATGAACTCATCGCCCCCCCAGCGACCGATCGTGTCGTAGGGGCGGAGCCGACTCAGGAGAATGCCGGCCAGCTGACGCAGGTAGGCGTCGCCGATGAGATGGCCATGCCTGTCGTTGATCTGCTTGAAGCCGTCGCAGTCGATCATGGCCAGGGCCAGGCTGTTCTGCTTGCGGATGGCGTAATCCCACTCCTTGTGCAGCATCCGGTTCAACCCTTCCCGGTTCCACAGCCGTGTGAGGGGGTCCACCAGGGCCTGGCGGGCCAGCTCGTTCAGCTCATCGATCACCTCCGACTGCTGGTGGGACAAGGCCAGGGCCTGCAGTTCGGACTCCACGGTTTTGCCGAGATCCTCTAGCAGTTGCCGGTCGCAGTCCGGCATCTCGCGGGGTTCCCAACCGATGGCGCAGAGGGTTCCCAGCTTGATGGTGTCCGAGAGTTTCAGCGGGTAGCCGGCGTAGAAGCGGATGCCCGGTTCCCCCGTCACAAGGGGATTGTCGGCAAAGCGCGGATCCTTGCGGGCATCGGGAACCACCATCATCGAATCGCCGAGGATGGCGTGGGCGCAGAACGCGACATCCCGGCTGGTCTCTGCAACGGGAAGGCCCTGAATCGACTTGAACCATTGCCGCTGCTCATCCACCAGGGACACCGCAGCCACCGGCACCTGCAGTGAGCGACACACCATGCGGGTGATGCGTTCAAAACGCTCATCCAGGGGCGTATCGAGAATCTTCAGCCGGCGCAGAGCATTGAGCCGATCCGATTCATTGGCGGGGAGGGGTGCTTTCATTCGGAATCCCGGCTCAACGCTGAGCCATGATATTGATCAACATGCTGGCCTTGAGTTCATTCACCACGGTCTCGGCCAGATCAGCGAGAAACTGGATATCCTCCTCGCCCATGCTGCGGGGCTTGGTGTCGAAAACGCACAGGGCTCCAAGGCGGATGTCCGGACACAACGTCAGTGGATGCCCAGCATAGAAACGGATGCCTGCGTCACCGCTGACCAGTGGCGAGCCGGCCACACGGGCATCGGCCCGGGCATCCGGAATCACCAGCGTCGAGCCTTGCTGGATGGTGTGCTGACAGAACGAGTCATGCCTGGGAATCTCAACGAAATCCGCTCCCTGAAGCTCCAGGCACCACTGCCGCCGTTGATCGATCAGGCTGATGGCGGCGATCGGAACATCCAGAACCCGTTTCACCAGTCGCACGATGCGGCTGAATTTCGGATCGGGTTCTGAATCCAGAATGGAGAGGTTGTAGAGATGGGCCAGGCGCTGCTGCTCCTGCATCTCCTGCCCGGAGAGATCACTCATGCCACTTCTGGCCGTTGCAGCGAGCGGACGGCGTTGCTGCCCTTGATCGCATGCTTCAGGCGAATCAGGGTGTCATCGGCCTGCCGCAATGCTTCGCTGAGGCTGTCGTCATCGCCGGGCACCATGGTCACCGCTCCCATGGTGACGGAGCAGTGAATCGGTCCAGCGGAGCCATCGATCGATTGGCCGCAGATGGCGTTCTGCATGCGCGCCATGATCCGCTCGGTTTCATGCAGGGCGGAGCGCGGCAGAACGATCAGAAACTCATCGCCGCCCCATCGCCCCAGGACGTCCATTCGGCGCAGCTCCCGCAGCAGGGTTCTGGTGATGGTTCTGAGCACGGCATCACCGCATGGGTGGCCATGCAGGTCATTGATCTGCTTGAAGCCGTCGCAGTCCACCATCACGATCGAGAGCACGTCCTGATGGCGGCGTGCCTCGTCCCAGGCCCGCTGCAGCGCCAGTTCGATGCCGGCCCGGTTCCAGATCCGCGTCAGCGGATCGATGAGCGCCTGGCGGCGGGCTTCATCCAGATCGGTGGCCAGCTGGGCGTTGACCTCGGTGAGAGCCAGTGAGCGGAGCTCGGAGAGCACCACCTCACCCAGGTCTTTGAGAATCGCCTGCTCCGTGCTGCTGAACGCCCGCGGCACCCGGTCGATCGCGCAGAGCGTTCCCACCCTCAGATCCCTCTCCAGCGCGAGGGGCACGGCGGCGTAGGAGCGGATGTTGGGTGGGCCGGTCACCAGCGGATTGGCGCGGAAGCGGTGGTCGCGCTGGGCGTCCGCCACCACCATCGGTTCCGGCTTCTTGATGGCATGGGAGCAGAACGCCACCTCTCTGGGCGTTTCGGCTGCATCGAGCCCCTGAATCGATTTGAACCACTGCCGCGAGGCATCCACCATCGAGATGGCCGAGATCGGCACCCGGAGAGCCTGGCAGACCATGCGCGTGATCCGTTCGTAGCGCTCCTCGAGCGGGGTATCGAGCACACACAGGCGCCGCAGGGCATTCAGGCGTTCCGCTTCGTTCATCAGAGGGTCAGGAGGTCGTGAGGGTGCTCCCGACGTGAGGAGTGTCCCCGGGCCGGCCGATGGCCGTGGCGCGGGCCGATGACGCCCGCTTCCCGCACGGGGCGGTGCCGGCTTCAACGGCCCATCCACCTCTCTAGATCCCCTGCGCCGCAGGCGACTACCCCCTTCCGGGGAGGACGCCTCAGGCGACGAGCCACTCCCGCCAGCAGCGGCCGACCCGCTCACCCGAGAGCAGGGCCCCCTCCACCTGCCCGAATCCCGCACCGGCGATGCAATCGCCGCAGAATGCGAGCCGGAAGCGGGGGTGCAGGCTCAGCGCGGGGCTGAGCCCCGCACCGCGGGGACGGGCGGCTCCCCAGCGCATCAGCCAGGCTTCGCTGGGGTGGGGCGATGGGCCGCCGCCGGGCCACCAGGCCCGACTGAGCTGCAGCAGCGCCTGCTGGAGCTGGCTGAGAACGCTCGCCTCCGTTGCGCCTGCATCCGGCCCTCGGTCTTCGAGGCCGAGCGCCGCCCGCTGACGGGCACTGGCGGAGCCACGCGGCGTGAGTGGCCCGGTGGCGGCGGTGAAGGCGGCGCTGGCCTCCAGCAGCAGCGCCATCGATCCATCGGGCTGAGGCTGAAGCCGCAGGCGATCGATGGACCCGTCTCCCTCCGCCGGCTCAATCGCATCAAGGCCGAGGGCCCGCCAGGGCTCTGCATCCGCTCCCTCGAAGCGCAGCACCGCCACCAGGCGCGCCTCCGTCCCCTGCCGGGCCAGCAGGTCGAGCGCCTGATCCAGCCTCCGGCAGGACGCTGCGTCCTCCGCGGCGGCCTGGGTCTCCAGCTCGCGCAGGGCCTGGCGCAGGGGCGGCGACGACCAGCCGAAGCTCGCGGCGCCGCGGGGATGGGCCAGCAGCGACCCGCAGATCACCAGCCCATCGCAGGGATCGAGCAGAGGTTCTCCTTCCGCACCGAGCAGCCTCCAGCCGCCCGATCGCTGCGGCCGGAGCCGGTGCACCAGCGTTCCATAGCGGGTCTCCAGCGGCGCGATCGGATCCGCCAGCAGGCCCCGGCAGAGACCGTCCATGCCGGGGCGGCCCATCAGCACGGCCTCGGCCGGTGCTGCCTCGGCGGAGCGCCGGGGCGGCTGGCTGCTGCTGGCCCGCGCCAGGCGCAGCGGCCGCTCCTCCAGCCAGCCGCCCGCCAGCAGCGGCTGCAGCAGCCGGCGTGCCTCGGGGCTGGAGACCGTGAACCAGGGCGTGCCGTGGTTCACGGTCTCCTCAGGTCGATGCCGGGAGCGGCGGCTGGCACAGCGTCCGCCCGGACCGCGGCCCATCTCCACCAGCGAGAGCCGCCCGCTGAAGCCATGCCGACGCAGGCTGGCGGCGGCGCTGCAGCCGGCCACACCGGCTCCGATGATGGCGATGTGGCTCATGGGCGGCCGGCCGGCGGCGCCGGTGTGCGAGGGTTCGGTGCAGGAGGGGGGAGCCGAACCCCGGGGAGGTTGCCGCGATGACGGGCCCGTCCTGTTTTGTGAAACTCACCGAGGCGATCGCGGACCGCGGCTCGCTGCTCGTGGCCGGCCTCGATCCGAATCCGGAGATGCTCGGCAGCTGGAGCCGGCGCGAGGGAGTGGCCTCGGCCTCGTTCCTGGCGGTGGCACGGCGCTGGATCAAGTCGGTGATCGAGGCCACGGCCGATCACGTCTGCGCCTACAAACCCACCCTCGGCTTCTATCAGGCGCTGGGTCCGATCGGGCTGGATCTGCTGCGGGAGGTGCGGGAGCTCGTGCCGCTCGAGATCCCCCTGATCCTCGATGCCAAGCACGGCGACCTCAACAGCAGTTCGGCGCTGGCCCGCCACTGGTTCGAGGACCTGCTGGTGGACGCGGTGACCCTCACCCCCCTGGCCGGGCAGGACATCGCCGCTCCCTTCCTGCTCTACCCCGGCAAGGCGGTGGTGATGAGCTGCCACAGCTCCAACCCCGGCGCCCGCGTGCTGCAGCACCATCCCGACGACAGTCAGCCGCTGTATCTGCGGATCGTGCGGGAGAGCCAGCTCTGGGCCACCCCCGAGCAGCTGATGCTCGAGGTGGGCACCACCGATCCGGCACTGCTGGCCACGGTGCGCCGCGAGGCTCCGAGCCGGGTGATGGTGCTGCGCAGCCTGTGGGCCGTGGAGGAGCGGCTGCGGGAGATGGTGGAGGCCGGGCTCAGCGATGCCGGCGACGGCCTGTTGCTGCCACTGCCCCAGAACCTGCTGGTGGAGGAGCACCTGGGGGAGCGGGCCGCCGCCCTCAAGGCCGAGATCGGGGCCATGCGCGAAGGCCATCAGCCCCCTTCGGCCCAGTGCGATCTGTGGCTGCCGCGGGAGCGGGAGGAGCCCGAGGGGCTCGATGCCCTGCTGGTGGATCTGCATGACATCGGTTGCCTGCTCTTCGGGGATCACGTGCAGGCCTCCGGTGCCGTGTTCAGCCACTACATCGACCTGCGCCAGATCATCTCCGATCCCAACCTGTTCCATCGCGTGCTGCATGCCTACGCCCATGCGATGCAGGGTCTGCGCTTCGATCGGGTCGCCGGCATCCCCTACGGCTCCCTGCCCACGGCCACGGGCCTGTCGCTGCAGCTCCACACACCGTTGATCTACCCCCGCAAGGAGGTGAAGGCCCACGGCGCCCGCCGGCTGATCGAGGGCGACTTCCAGGAGGGGGACCGGGTGCTGCTGGTGGACGACATCCTGATCAGCGGCGGCAGCCTGCTCGACGGCATCGCCAAGCTGGAGAGTTCCGGCCTCGAGGTGGAGGACGTGGTGGTGTTCCTCGACCACGGCAGCGGCGGTCGCCAGCGGGTGGAGGCGGCGGGCTACCGGGTTCATGTGGTGTCGTCGCTGCCGCATCTCGCCGGCGTGCTGCAGGCGGCGGGGCGGCTCAGCGCCGATCAGGCCTCCCTGCTGACGCACCAGGACAGGCTCTCACCGGCATGAAACGGCACCAGCGGCACCGCTGAGCCGCTGGCGGTGGGCAGCTCCAAGCGCCTGGGCACCGCAGTGGGCTGCCGGCGTAGCCGCAGCCGGCCCTCATTGAGCGGCAGGCCGTAGAAGCGGGGGCCGTGTTCGCTGGCGAAGCCTTCCAGATGCTGCAGGGCGTTCTCCTCCTCGAACACCTGGGCGTAGCTCTCGAGCGCGTTCGGAGCATTGAAGATGCCGGCGCAGCCGCAGTCGGTCTCCTTGCCGCTGCGGGGGTGGGGTGCGGAGTCGGTGCCGAGGAAGAAGCGGGGATCGCCGCTGGTGGCGGCCCGGCGCAGGGCCAGACGGTGCCGTTCCCGCTTGGCCACCGGCAGGCAGTAGAAGTCGCTGCGCAGGCCGCCCATGAACATGGCGTTGCGGTTGATGTGCAGGTGGTGAGGCGTGATCGTGGCGGCGAGATTGGCATCGGCAGCCAGCACGAAGTCCACCGCCTGCTCGGTGGTGATGTGCTCGAACACCACCTTGAGATCGGGGTGACGATCCAGCAGCGGTTTCAGGTGCCGTTCGATGAACACCGCCTCGCGATCGAAGATGTCCACATCCCGATCGGTGACCTCGCCGTGGATCAGCAGCGGCATACCGATGCGCTCCATCGCCTCCAGCACCGCTTCGATCAGGGAGAGATCGCTCACCCCTGAGGCGGAGTTGGTGGTGGCATTGGCCGGGTAGAGCTTGGCGGCGGTGAAGACCCCCTCGGCGTGGCCCCGCTCCAGTTCGCTGGGATCGAGGTCGTCGGTCAGGTAGGCCGTCATCAGCGGGGTGAAACCGCTGCCCTTCGGCAGAGCCGCCAGGATGCGCTCGCGGTAGGCCCGCCCGGCGGCGACGGTGCAGACCGGTGGCCGCAGGTTCGGCATCACGATCGCCCGGGCGAACACGGCCGCGGTGGGGGGCAGCACCGCCTCGAGCATCTCGCCGTCCCGCAGGTGGATGTGCCAGTCGTCGGGCTGACGGATGGTCAGTTCCGTGACGGAGCGTTCAACCGGACGGTTCGGCATGGTGGGCGGCGGGTCAGCGGAAGGGCGGTTCAGTCCCCCTTCGCCATCATCGCCATCACGGTGCTGACCGAGTCGCCCGGAGCCGGTGCCTCAGCGGGCCGCCACCTGCAGTTCGGGCCCGGCGGCGGGCAGCCCGTCGACGGCCAGCCGCAGGCTGCTGATCAGATCGGCAGTGAGGTGACCGTCGGGCAGCAGATCCACCAGGCCCAGCTTCTCCAGGCGCTTGAGGGTGCTGCCGCTGGCCCCCACCAGGAACACCCGGCGGCCGGCCTCCATGGCCTCGGTCACGGCGTTCTCCAGGGCGAGGGAGGCGGTGACGCCCAGGTGGGACACCTCGCGCATGTCGAACACCACGGCGTCGCAGCCGCTGATGGCGTTGTGTTCGCGGGAGATCGATTTGGCCACGCCGAAGATCATCGGGCCGGCCAGCTGGAACAGCAGCACCCGACCCTGGCCGCGATCGATGAGGGCCTGCTCCTCGTCGCTGAGCTCCACGTCATCGTCGGCGGTGCTGATGGTCTTCACGGACTTCGACTGCAGGGCGCTCATGCGATCGATCGTGAGGATGTTGGCCACGAACACGCCGATGCCCACGGCCCAGATCAGATCGACGAAGACCGTCAGCACGATCACGCCATACATGATCAGGGCCCCCTTCACCGACAGGTGATGGGCCCGCTTGAGGAAGCTCCAGTCGATGATGTTAATGCCCACCTTGAAGGCGATGCCGGCGAGCACCGCCAGGGGGATCTGAGCGGCGAGGGGGGCCGCCAGCAGGATCACCAGCATCAGGATCACCGCCCGGCTCACGCCGGAGAGGGCGGTGCGTCCACCGCTCTGGATGTTGACCACCGTGCCCATGGTGGCGCCGGCCCCGGGCAGGCCTCCGAAGAGTCCGGAGGCCAGGTTGGCCAGGCCCTGGCCGATCAGTTCCTTGTTCGAGTTGTGTTCGGTGCGGGTGAGGCTGTCGGCCACCATCGAGGTGAGCAGAGCATCGATGCAGCCCAGCATTCCCAGCACCAGGCCATCCACCACCATCAGCTGCAGCTGACCCAGCCCCAGGGTCGGCATGCTCAGGGCGGGGAAGCCCGAGGGGATCTCACCGATGCGGCGGATGTCGGCATCGCCGAGCAGGGTGATCGAGACGATGGTTCCCACCACCAGCGCCAGAAGCTGGGGCGGGCAGACCTTCTTGATGCTCCTTGGGGTGAACCAGAGGATGGCCAGGGCCAGCAGGGCCAGGGCGGTCTCCATCGGCTGGATACCGGCAAGCAGTTCAGGCAGGGCCAGGAGGGAGCCCACAACGCCCCCCTTGGGACTGGACTGGCCGAGGAACGGGGCCAGCTGCAGCACCATCAGAATGATGCCGATGCCGGACATGAAGCCCGACACCACCGTGTAGGGCATCATCGTGATGTAGCGCCCCAGCCGGAAGAAGCCGAAGAGCAGCTGGAAGCAGCCCGCCAGCATCACCACGGTGAAGGCCATCGCCATGCCCGTGGCCGCATCCGGAGCGTTGGTCGTGAGGCTGGCGATCACGGCGGTGAACACCACGGTCATCGGACCGGTGGGCTCTGAGATCAGGGTGGGGGTGCCGCCGAAGAGGGCGGCCACAAGGCCGATGATCACCGCGCCCCAGAGACCGGCGGCGGCCCCGGCACCCGAAGCCACGCCGAAGGCGAGGGCCATGGGCAGGGCGATCACCGCGGCGGTGATACCTCCGAACAGATCGCCGCGCAGGTTGTTGGCGTTGATCCGGTTCAGAATCTGCACGCGTGCACCCCTTTGATGGGGGGAGATTAAGGGCATGACGGGTCGTATCGACGTCGCTGCCGCCTCCCGCGTCACTCCGGCGCCGTTCCGGCACCCCGCTCGCCTGCACGGCCCGGGAGCAGAGTGGGTCGCTCAAGCAGGGCGGGCGTGACCGATTTCCTGATCGATGTTGTGCAGGTGCTGGTGGGCATCCTGCTGCTCTTCTTCGGCGGTGAACTGTTCGTTCAGGGGTCGGTGGCCATCGCCCTGATCCTCGGGGTACCCCAGCTGGTGATCGGCCTGACGGTGGTGTCTCTGGGAACCAGCGCCCCGGAACTGTTCGTGAGCCTGGGATCGATCGCGAAGGGGTCAGCTGATCTGGCCACCAGCAACGTGGTGGGCAGCAACATCTTCAATGTGATGGTGGTGCTGGGCTGCAGCGCTGCGATCCTGCCGTTGAAGGTGGAGAGCCGCCTGGTGCGGCGCGATGTTCCCATCCTCATCGCTGTGTCGATGGCGGTCTGGGGCATGGCCTCGGCCGGCGTGGTCACCTGGCAGGCGGGCCTGGCCCTCGTCACCGCCCTGGTGATCAACACGATCTGGGAGGTGCGCACCGCCCGGGAGGACCCCGAGGGATCGGGAGAGGCGGAGCCGGAGGTCTCCGAGGAGGCGGCCAGCGGTGGCTGGGCGCCGGCGGCGCTGCGTCTGGCGGGCGGCATGGCGCTGCTGGTGATCGGCTCGCGGATTCTGGTGATCGGGGCCAGCGGCGCCGCCCTCACCCTCGGCGTGAGCGAGACCGTGATCGGCCTGACGATTGTTTCGGCCGGCACCTCCATGCCCGAGCTGGTGGCCTCGGTGGTGGCGGCCCTGCGGGGGGCCACCGATCTGGCCATCGGCAACGTGATCGGCAGCAACCTGCTCAATCAGCTGCTGATCCTCGGCTCCTGCGGCCTGGTGTCGGGCGGGGCGGGCCTGCAGGTGGACCCGGTGCTGATCAACCGCGACATGCCCGTGATGCTGCTGGCCACCTTCGCCTGCCTGCCCATCTTCTGGACCCGGGGGCGCATCAGCCGCCTGGAGGGGGGCGTGCTGCTCACCCTCTATGTGCTGTACCTCTGCGATCAGGTGCTGCCCCACACCCTGCCCACCTGGCGGGACGAGTTCCGGCTGGTGGTGCTCTGTCTGGTGCTGCCTGCGGTGCTGGTGCTGATCCTGGTGCAGGCCATCATCTACTGGCAACAGCGGCGCAGGAAGCGGGAGCAGGCTTGACGGCGCGCGGGTGCCCCAGCCGAAGTGGCCCCGGAAACGATGTCATCTTCATGACGATCGTGTGACGTCCGCGCGCGTGCTCAGCAATCTGATGGGGCCGGCCTGGATTCTCCGAGGCGCCGATGCTGGAGCTGCTGCCTCCCCTCAACGAGCACAACCTGCCCTGGATGGACACGATCCATCCGATCGTCGTCCACTTCGTGATCGCCATGGCGCTGATCAGCGTGGTCTTTGATCTGGTGGGGGTGGTGGCCAGACGCCCCAACCTCTTCGAAGTCAGCTTCTGGAACCTGATCGTGGCCACGGTGGCCATCTTCATCGCCATCATCTTCGGCCAGATCGAGGCGGGTCTCGCCTCTCCCTATGGCGGTGCCAGGGATGTGCTGAATCTCCACAGCACGCTCGGCTGGACCCTCGCCGGGGTGCTGGCGCTGGTCACCGGCTGGCGCTACGTGGTGCGCCAGAGAGATCCCCTGGTGCTGCCGCGAGGTTTCCTGGCCCTGGACGCGGGCCTGGCCACCCTGGTGCTGGTTCAGATCTATCTGGGGAACATGCTGATCTGGATCTACGGCCTTCACACCGTTCCCGTGGTTCGCGCCGTGCGGGAGGGCCTGATCTCGTGATCCCGCCGATTGCCACGGCCGTGCCGGCCGCACTGCTCTCACCGATCCAGGAGCTGGCCGAGGGCCTCGGGCCCAACGGTCTGCCCTATTCGATGCCGGTTCACCCGAATCTGGTCCACCTCACCATCGGACTCTTCGCCATCGGCATCGCTTTCGATGTGGTGGGGGCCCTCTATCCGCTCGAGAAGCGGGTGTTCCGCTTCCTGGCTCTGCCCGTGACGCGGGTGGGCTTCCACGATGTGGGCTGGTACAACCTGCTGGCCTGCAGCGCGGTGAGCTTCTTCACCGTGGGCGCCGGCTTCTACGAAATCATGCTGGCCGTGCCGATTCAGGGGGTCACCAGTCCCCTCGGCCTCGGGGCCATGAGCACGATGCTCTGGCATGGCGTCGGTGGTGTGGTGCTGCTGCTGCTGATCGTGGCGATGACCGTCTGGCGCGGCTATCAGCGCTTCGTCTGGCGCCGGGATTACGGCCGTCAGGTCGACTGGAGTTACCTGATCGCGGGCGTGCTGCTCCTGGGTGTGATGGGGCTGCACGGAACCCTCGGCGCCGAGCTGGGGGCCGAGTTCGGTGTTCATGTCACCGCCGATCAGCTGCTGGATCAGGGCCTCAGTCCCCTCGCTGAGCTGCCCTGAACGTCAACCCCGCGCCGCTGAGCGAGCGGCGTCGGCCTGCCTCACCTCTCCCTGATCCCCCGCTCCAGCCCGATGTCGCCCTCCTCCCCGTCGCTGGCACCACGGCCCGGCCCCGACCTGAAGGCGGTGGGGCTTGTGAGCCTCGCCGCCGGGATCGACACGATCCTGAGCGTGAAGGCCGCCGAGCTCAGCCTGAAGCTCCTGCCGCCGCAGGCCTCCACGGCGGCGCCCTACGTGGATGGGGTGTTCGCCCTCGAGGTGGGCATCGGCTGTTTCATTTTCCTCGGCTGCTGCACGGCGATGGCCTGGAGCCTGCTCTTCCACCGTGCCGACAAGTACGACATGGATGACGGAGCTCCGATCGAGGGCAACCTCAGGCTGGAGATCATCTGGACCGTGATTCCCCTGGTGATCGTGATGGCGATCGCCACCTATTCCTTCCGGGTCAATGACATTCTTGCCACCCTTGGACCCAAGGTGAAGCTGATGCCGGGTGAGGCGCCGCAGCTGCTCACCGCCGAGGGGGAATACGGTCCGGTCGACGTGATCGCCCGTCAGTGGTCCTGGGAGTTCATCTACCCCAATGGTGTGCGCAGCAGTGAACTGCATCTGCCCCTCGATGAACGCACCCATTTCCGCCTGCAATCGGAGGATGTGATCCATGGCTTCTTCATTCCCGCCTTCCGGCTCAAGCAGGATCTCGTGCCCGGCAGCGTGATCAGCTACAGCCTCACCCCCACCATCGAAGGGGTGTACCGGCTGCGGGATTCCCAGTTCAGCGGCGGCTACTTCGCCGCCAACCAGACCGATGTGGTGGTCGAGTCGCGCGAGGCCTTCGACGGCTGGCTCGCCGACTCGGCCCGTCAGCCGCTGCGGCCCAGCTACAACCCGGCCGATGAGCTGCATCAGCTGCGGCTGCGCAAGGGCGATCGGGGCTGGGCCACGGTGCCGCCGGCGCCGCCACCGCTGGTGAATGCCTCCCAGGACCCCTCCCGGCCCCACGACGCCTGAGCCTTCATCTCCCGCACCATGACCTCCTCCACGGCCTCCTTCGACCCGCGGGTGCTCAAGGCTCCCCATCCCGTTCCGGGTGCTCCCGACAACTGGAAGCGGTTCTTCAGTTTCAACACCGATGCCAAGGTGATCGGCATCCAGTACATCGCCACCTCGCTCTTCTTCCTGCTGGTGGGTGGTGTGCTGGCGATGATCATGCGCGGTGAGCTGATCACGCCGCCATCGGATCTGGTGGACCCCACGGTCTACAACGGTCTTTACACGATGCATGGAACAGTGATGCTGTTCCTGTTTCTCTTTCCCATCCTCAATGGTTTCAACAACCTGTTGATCCCTCCGATGATCGGGGCGCCGGACATGGCCTTCCCCCGGCTCAATGCGGCGGCGTTCTGGCTGGTGCCCCTGTTCGGCGTGATCCTGATGGCCAGCTTCTTCGTGCCGGGTGGGCCTGCCAGCACGGGCTGGTGGTCCTACCCCCCCGCCAGCCTGCAGAACCCGGTGGGGCATCTGATCAATGGGGAGTCGCTCTGGATCCTGGCGGTGGCCCTCTCCGGCATCTCCTCGATCATGGGTGCGGTGAACTTCACCACCACGATCCTGCGCATGCGGGCACCGGGCATGGGCTTCTTCCGCATGCCCATCTTCTGCTGGACCGCCGCCGCAGCCCAGACCATCCAGCTGGTGGGGCTGCCGGCTCTGACCGGTGGCGCGATCATGCTGCTGTTCGATCTCTGCCTCGGCACCACCTTCTTCCGCCCCGAGGGGGGCGGTGATCCGGTGCTCTACCAGCACTTCTTCTGGTTCTATTCGCATCCGGCGGTGTACGTGATGGTGCTGCCGGTGTTCGGCATCTTCTCGGAGATCTTTCCCGTCTATGCCCGCAAACCGCTGTTCGGCTATCCGGTGGTGGCGATCGCCTCGTTCGCGATCACCGGGCTCAGTCTGATCGTGTGGGTGCACCACATGTTCTACAGCGGCACACCGATGTGGATGCGCAACCTGTTCATGTACACCACGATGCTGATCGCCGTGCCCACCGGCATCAAGGTGTTCGCCTGGCTGGGCACGCTCTGGCGGGGTCGGCTGCGCCTCACAACGCCGATGCTGTTCTGCCTGGGCGGGGTGTTCAACTTCATCTTCGCCGGCATCACCGGCATCATGCTCGCCACCGTTCCGGTGGACATCCACGTGGGCAACACCTACTTCGTGGTGGGGCACTTCCACTACGTGATCTTCTCCACCATCACCTTCGGTGTGTTCGCGGGCATCTACCACTGGTTCCCCAAGTTCACCGGACGCATGCCCTATGAGGGCCTCGGTCTGCTTCATTTCTGGCTCACCTTCATCGGCAGCACCCTCAACTTCCTGCCCATGCACTGGGCCGGCCTGATGGGCATGCCCCGGCGTGTGGCCTCCTACGACCCCGAGTTCGCCTTCGCCAACGTGCTCGCCTCCCTGGGCGCCTTCCTGCTCGGGGTGGCCACGATTCCCTTCCTGCTCAACATGGTCAGCTCCTGGTCGCGCGGGCGACGCGCCCCCGCCAATCCCTGGCAGGCCATCGGCCTGGAGTGGCTTCTTCCCTCACCGCCACCGGCCGAGAACTTCGAGGAGAACGTGCCCACCGTGATCTCCGGTCCCTACGGCTACGGCCTTGGCCGCCCCCTCGTCGAGCACGAGGAGAGCTTCATCGCCCGCGCCGCCCAGCCCGCCGCCAGCCCCACCTCCGACCCCGCATGACCAGCCTCTCCAGCGGCCCCGCCCCCACGGAGGGCGATGCGGCCACCGCTTCAGCCGATCCTTCCGCCCATGGCGGCCACGCCGATCACACCCTGACGGGGTTCGTGATCTTTCTCTGCTCGGAGAGCGTGATCTTTCTGGCCTTCTTCGCCGGCTACGCGGTGCTGAAGACCACCACACCCCAGTGGCTGCCCGCCGGGGTGGAGGGACTGGAGGTGATGTTCCCCCTGATCAACACCGTGGTGCTCGTGAGCTCCAGCGGTGTGATCTGGCTGGCGGAGCGGGCGCTGGCGCGGGGTCAGCTGCTGCGGTTCCGTCTGTTCTGGCTGCTCACGATCGCGATGGGCAGTGTCTTCGTGGTCGGTCAGGCGATCGAGTGGCAGGGCCTCAACTTCGGCCTGGGCAGCGGGGTGTTCGGCGGCACCTTCTATCTGCTCACCGGCTTTCACGGCCTGCATGTGATCACCGGCATCGTGCTGATGCTGTTGATGCTGGCGCGCTCCTTCGTGCCTGGGAACTACGAGCGAGGCGACAGCGGTGTGGTCTCCGTGTCGCTCTTCTGGCACTTCGTGGATGTGATCTGGATCGTGCTGTTCCTGCTCATCTACGTCTGGCAGCCGAACTGATCAGCTTCCGCTCGACTCGGACCCAGCCCCCTTCTCCCGGATCGCGATGATTCTCGACGACACCCACTACGACGTGCTCATCGTGGGCAGCGGCGCCGGAGGCGGCACCCTGGCCGGCACCCTGGCGGCGGCCGGCCGCCGGGTGCTGCTGCTGGAGCGGGGCGGCGCTCTGCCCCTGGCCGATCAGAACGTGGCGGATGCCGACCTGTTTCGCAAGGACCGCTACCACCCCGACGAGCGCTGGTTCGGACCCGACGGCGACCCCTTCCCGCCCCAGACGACCTACGCCCTGGGTGGCAACAGCAAGATCTGGGGGGCCGTGCTGCAGCGCATGCGCGAGGACGACTTCCGCTCCCACCCCCTGCAGGAGGCTCCCTCCCAGCCCTGGCCCTGGGACTACGGCGAGCTGGCCCCGTACTACGAGCGCGCCGAGCAGCTGTACCGGGTCCATGGCCGCTCCGGTGATGACCCCACCGAGCCGACGCGCGCCTCGGCCTATCCGCAGGAGCCACGCGCTCTGGAGCCGTTCCTGGAGCAGCTCGGCCAGGCGCTGCAGCGCCACGGTTGCCGCCCCTATCGGCTGCCCCTGAGCTGGAGCGACGACCCGGAGGATCCCACCGGTGATGCGGAGCTCTACGGCATCAAGGCGGCCCGGGCCGCCGGCTCGGCCAGGGTGTGCAGCGATGCCCGCGTGCTGCGCCTGCACGTGAACCCCAGCGGCCGCGAGGTGCGGGGCGTGGAAGCGATGGTGAAGGGAGAGATCTGGCTGTTCCGGGCGGATCTGGTGGTGCTGGCCGCCGGAGCGATCAACACCCCGGCGATCCTGCTGCGCTCGGCCTCATCGCTGCATCCGCGCGGCCTGGGCAATGGCTCCGATCAGGTGGGCCGCAATCTGATGCAGCTCCAGCTCACCTCCATCCTGCAGCTGGCCCGCGATCCCAACAGCGGCCGCTTCGCCCGCAGCTTCGGCATCAACGACTTCTACTGGGGCGATCGCAACGTGTCCTATCCCCTGGGCCACGTGCAGAGCGCCGGCGGGGTTCTGCAGGACGCTCTGTTCGCCGAATCCCCGCCGGTGCTCTCGCTGGTGAGCCGGCTCATGCCGGATGTGGGCCTGGAGCGGCTCGCCTCCCGTTCGGTGGCCTGGTGGGCCATGAGTGAGGTGCACCCCGATCCCCACAACAAGGTCTGGGTGCGGGGGGATCAGATCCACATCAACTACCTGGCCAACAACCGGGAGGCTCACGACCGGTTGGTCTACCGCTGGATCGATACCCTCAAGGCGGTGGAGAAGGACCCCGAGACCCGCGTGGTGCGCTCGGCACCGGTGCACCCCCGCGGCGAGGCCCCGATCAGCGTGGTGGGCTACGCCTGCGGCACCTGCCGCATGGGCAGCGATCCCACCAGTTCGGTGGTCGATGGCAACGGCCGCAGCCACGAGCTCGACAACCTCTACGTCGCCGATGCCAGCGTCTTCCCCAGCTGCCCGGCCGTGGGACCGGCGCTCACCGTCATCGCCAACAGCCTCAGGCTGGCGGATCACCTGCTCAGGGATCGCCTCGAAGGTCCGTCCGTGCCGGGCGTGGCGACGGTCTGATCGCTCCCGTCAGCGCCGGACGTGCCCGACACCGATGACCCGGTGGCCAGCAGAAGAGCAGCGATGGCCCCGTTCGGCAGCATGCGGCTGAGCAGGCGAGCCTCCAGCTCGCTGTCCTTCTCGACGTCGGGGTAGAGCATCAGAACGGCCATCGTCTCCTCATCAGGCAGCAGATGCCGGATCAGGGGCTCGAGCACGCCCATGGGCAGCAGGTTCTCTCCCCCCTTCAGCCGGTGCTGGAGAGCGTGGAGCAGTTCATGCCGCACCACCTCGCTGCGGTTGATCGCGAGGCGATCCAGGTTGTCTTCGCACAGCACCACCTCCTGCCGGTCGCTCTCGAAGGTGCCGCCGGTGCTGCGGTGCTCCCGGCAGAACGCGTCCGTGCCCCGGACCTGAAGGCCGCTCAGGCTGGCCGTGACCAGCAGTGCGGCAGTGGGCATGGAGGCCAGAACTGCTGCAGGCAGGCTCAGGAGCATCGCCGTCGGGGCCGGTGGATGGAACGCGGTGGTTAACCGAGCCTTAACCGGTTTACGTCGATCTCCGCGGCAGTCCTCGGCCGCCCGGGCCTTCTCATCCTTTCTTCATGTTCTGGCGTGCCCTGCTGACAGCGGGGCCATGAGCGCATCGAGGCCCAGCCACCACTGCTCGGATTCAGGCATGGTGCGGCAGTCGTCGAACCAGGGGCCGCCGAGGGTGTAGTGCAGGATCCGCGGCCGCTCCGGGATCGGCTGCACCCCCACCAGCACGTTCCACTCCGGCGGCAGGGAGCCGATCTCGCCGTCCTCCAGCCACTGGAACTGGTGCAGGTGCAGACCCGAGGCGGTGCTGACCAGCTCCGGCGTGAGCTGACGGCAGCGGGCGCAGTTGAACAGCATCACCGAGGACCAGTTCTTGCGGGGGTAGGGGGTCTGGGGCATTCCCTGAAATTTCTGGCCGGCGGTGCAGGTGTGATCATGCTTCACCACCTGCACCGCCGCCCGCTCGTCCCGCAGGGCCCAGAGCTCGGCGATGTCCGCCAGGCAGAGCATGTCGGCATCGATGAACAGGGCCCAGCCGCTGTAGCCGTTGAGCCAGGGCACCAGGAAGCGGCTGAAGGAGAAGGCCGTGCTCTGCAGCGGGTTGTGGGGACGCCGGAACACGGCCTTCAGCTGGCTCAGGCGCACCTGGGCGATCCGCACCGGCACTGAGGCCCGGGCCTGAATCGACTCCGCCAGCACATGCACGGCCGCCGTCTCGCGGGGGTCGTAGCCGATGTACACCTGCGGGAGATCGAGGCCGCTGAACGCCTGGGGCGCTGGGGCGGGGGAGAGAACGGCGGAGACCATGGTCTGATCACGGCAACACGGTGTCACGATATAAGCGTTGCGCGGCTGCGCAAGCCCGTGCTTCTGCAGAAGTGTGTATGCTGCGGCCGCAGGCCCTCCCCCCTTCCTCCCATGGAGACCCTCGCGGAGTACTTCAAGACCTTCTCCGAGCCCAACCGCCTGGCAGTGCTCGATTCCCTGCGCGATGGGCCCCGCAACGTCACCGCGGTGGTGGAGAGCACTGGGCTCAGTCAGGCCCTGGTCTCCAAGCACCTCAAGATCCTCACCGTGGCCGGCGTCGTGTCGCGCCGGCCCGAGGGAAGCCTGGTGTTCTACGAGGTGATCAACCGCCAGGTGTTCGATCTGCTGGCCAGGGCCGAGGAGCTGCTCACCACCGCCCGCCGTCAGCAGCTCGATGCCCTGGCGGCCAGCCTCTGAAGCTGCTGTTCGGCGTCGGCGGGCCGGCGCCGGCCCCCCCTTTGCCGATCTCCTCTTGACCGCTCCCGCCCACGAGTCCTCAGACCTGCCGCGCTCGATCGAGGATCTGCGCCGGGCCGTCGCCGCGGGGTCCCGGCATTTCGAGGGCCTGTCGCTGCAGGCGCCGGACGCGGGCGATCTCAACCTGGCGGCCTGCGTGTTCAGCGGCGGCTGCTTCAAGGAGGGTCGCTTCGGTCACGCCTGCCTGCAGGGTGCCGATGTGGAGGGGGTGTGCTTTCAGCAGGCCCTGTTCTGGGGCAGCGATCTCTCCGAGCTCAAGGGGCGGGGGTCCCAGTGGCACGACGCCGATCTCTCCGGATCGCGCATGCAGGGAGCGGATCTGCAGGGGGCGATCCTGCACCGCTGCTGCCTCCGCGGGGTGGTGGCGCCCGGCAGCCACTGGCAGGGGGCACGTCTGGTGGAGGCCGATTTCCGCTCCGGCCTCGACCAGCTCACCGACCTGGGCATGGCCAGCTTCCGCGGCGCGGACCTGAGCTTCGCCCGCCTCGATGGTGCCCGGCTGCCCCGGACTGACTTCCGGGAGGCCTGCCTCTACGGCGCCAGCCTGCGGCGTGCGGATCTCAGCGGCGCCGACCTGAGCGGCTGTGACCTGCGCGACACCTGCCTGGAGGGGGCCCGGCTCGAGGGCGCCCGCTTCGACGGGGCCCGCCTGCCGCCGGCCATCCCGACCTGAGCTCCGCAGCCCCCCTGCCGCCTGGGTGGATTCACCCATGGCGCCATCGATCTCACCCTTCTTAGGGTGAAACCGGTGGGGTGAGGCACGCATGTCCCTCCTGGCTCCAGAGCGCCCTGAACCGGAGGCCTCCGGCGAGGAGGGCGTTGTGCGGCCTGATCCGGCGGGTGTAACCCACCCCCAGCTGCCGAGTGAGCGAGCCGGAGCCCGGGGCAGCCCGGCTGAGGCCTTCGAACAGGCCAGGGAGGCCCAGCTGTACCTCGATCAGGCGGCGCGCCTGGCGTCCATCGGGTTCTGGCGCTGGGATGTGGTCACCAATGCGGTCACCTGGAGCGATCAGGTGTACCGGAACTACGGCTTCGAGATCGGCTCGCCCGTCACCTACGAGCGGATCGTGGCGCGCCTGCATCCGGATGATGTGGAGCGTCACCACGCCCTCACCTCCCAGTGGCTGATGGGCGGTCCGTTCGACCCGTTCGACTACCGCATCGTTCTGGACGACGGCAGCGTGCGCACCATCCGCGCCCATGGCGCGCTGTTCAGCGATGCGGAGGGACGCCCCCTCACCCTCTACGGCGCAACGCAGGACATCACAAGAGAGAGGGCTCTGGAGGATGCCCAGATCGCGGCCCTCTCGCGCACCTACGAGGTGTACCGGGCCACGGTGTGGGCGGCCGAGCACATCATCAACACCCTTCTGAACCAGCTGCTGGTGGTGGAGCGGGAGATGGTGCGCCATCCGGACTTCAATCCCGAAGCCCGGCGAGCCTTCCTGGAGGCCCGGCAGCAAGCCTGCCACTTGCTCGATCAGCTGAGCCACGTGCCCCAGGTCGTACCGGAGCTGATCGAGCGGGCGGTTCAGCCGGTCGCGCCCGAAACCGAGCCTGAGCCAGAGGCCGGGTTTGAGCCTCTGCCGGAGAAGGAGCCCAGGCAGAAGCCGGCAACCATTCGCCTCTAGGGCGACATCACACTCCTGTGCTGGCCTGCATCGCCGGACCGCTCTGCGAGTGTGGAAGTGATTCGCACCTCCATCGGCCGCGTCCGGGGAGGTGCTCCCCGCTGGTTCGCCCCGGTGTCGCTCCACGTGGTTCTTCCGCTCCCGCGGCCGCCTTTGGCGGCACGCCGCCGCGCTTCCCGTCGCCGCACCGGGCGTGGGCCCCGGCCATGAGTGAGCGGACCCAGCCGGTCGGCCGCGCCCGGCGCGGCGTGGTGGGCGGCAGCCGCTTCGCCGTGCGGCTGCGGGCCGAGATCCGCCAGGCCGCCGCCGATCCCGGTCAGCGCCCGGTCCTGATCAGCGGCGAACCGGGTCTGGAGAAGGACAACCTCGCTGCTCTGATCCACTTCGGCTCGTCGCGCCGCCAGGCCTGCATGGTGAGTGCGCAGGGTGCCCTTCTGCGGCCCGGTGGTGAGGACCTGCGGCAGGCGCTGGCGGCCTGCCCGGGCGGCAGCCTGCTGATCTGCGGGGTGGACCGGGCCTCCGAACCCGTGCGCGCCGAGCTGCGGGAGCTGTTGGAGCAGGGCAGTGGCCATGCCAACGGCAGCAGCTGCGCAAGTGTCAGCGGCCCACGCCTGCTGCTCACTGCCGAGCGGACGCTGCCGGAGTTCGATGGCTGCGTTCAGCTGATCCGGGTGCCGCCCCTGCGGGTGCGGCGGCGCGACCTGGGCGACTGGGTCCGCTACGGCCTGCGGCAGCAGGCCCGTCTGCAGGGGTGGCCCCAGGCTCCGGATGTGGCGCCAGCCGTGCTGCGGCTGCTGCAGGGCCACGATTTCCCCGGCAACCTGCGCGAGCTGGAGCTGATGCTCAGCCGGGCCCTGCGCCAGGCGGAGGACCAGGGTCTGCCCCGCACGTCCGCGGCGGCGACGCGGCCCTGCCTGCCGGAGGAGGTGTTCTGGCTGCCGCAGCGACGGGACGGGCTCCGCTTCGATCTCTGGCGCTGGCGGCCGGCCCTGCGGGGGGTGATGCGGGATCCGCGCCTCTGGCGCGGCCTGCTCTTCGGGCTGGTGAGCTGGGTGTTCGTGCTGGTGAACCTCTGGCTCTGGTTCGGTCCGCAGGACCGGGCCCACAACGGTGCCCTCAATCTGTTCTGGGCCTGGTGGTGGCCGCTGATCCTGCTCGGCTATCCCCTGGTGGGCCGGCTGTGGTGCTCCTTCTGCCCGTTCATGGTCTGGGGTGAGATCAGCCAGTGGCTGGTGCGGCGCCTCGGCTGGCGGCCGGCCGCCTGGCCGCGGGGCAACCAGGACGCCTGGGCGGCTCCGGCCCTGGCCACGGGCTTTGCCGCCATCCTGCTGTGGGAACACCAGGCCGCCCTGCCCGAGGTGGCGCGCCTGAGCAGCCTGCTGCTGCTGCTGATCACCGCCGGCGCCGTGCTCTGTTCGCTGCTGCTGGAGAAGCGCTGGTGGTGCCGCCACCTCTGCCCGATCGGCGGGATGAACGGTCTCTTCGCCCGGCTCTCGATCCTGGAGCTGCGGGCCCAGGCCGGCACCTGCAGCGGCACCTGCAGCAGCTACGCCTGCTTCAAGGGCGGACCGGCCGATGGTGAGGGCCTGGCCACCGCCGGCTGCCCGCTCGGCACCCATCCGGCCCACCTGCGCGACAACCGCAACTGCGTGCTCTGCCTCACCTGCGCCCAGGCCTGCCCGCACCGCTCCGTGCAGCTGCGCCTGCGCCCGCCGGCGGCCGATCTGCAGCCGGCGATGGAGGCTCCGCCCGGCGACAGCATGCTCTTGCTGGTGCTGGCCGGCAGCGTGCCCCTGGCCCACGCCTCCGGCGCGGGGGTTCTCCTGTCGCTCGGGCTGCCGCTGCTGCTGGGCGCCTGGATCGGCGGGGTGGGGCTGCCGGCCCGCTGGGCGGCTCCGGGATCGGTGCGGCTCGCCCTGTTCGCCCTGCTGCCGCTGGTGTGGGGTCTGATGCTGGCCGACCATCTGCCGATGGGCATGGCGGAGGCGGGCCGGCTGCTGCCGGTGAGCCTCTCGCCCTGGCTGCCGGAGGGGGCGCTGGCGCGGCTGCCGGCCTGGCAGGCGGAACCGGCTGTGATCGCCTTCTGTCAGAGCGGCGTTGTGCTGGCGGCGGCGCTCGCCTCGCTGCTGATGCTGCGGCGGATGCTCCCCGGACGGCGGCCGCTCCAGCTGGCGGGGGCAGGCCTGGTTCTGCTGGCGGCGCTGTGGGGCCGCTGGCTTGTGGCGCTGCCCTGAATCACGGCGCCGGTGCTGGTGGCTGTGGGCATGCAGCAACGCCGAAATACCTAGGCGTAGTGCTGGTGTTCAATGGTTTTCTGATGCCCGCGGGCGTTGCTGCGACACGCCTCGTCGACCATGGCCGGTCTCGCACCCAATCCCAGATTGCTGGAGGAATTGAGTCAGTTCTTCCGGCTGCTCAGTGAACCGGCGCGGCTGGCATTGCTCTGCGCGCTGCGGGAGGAAGCGCTCGATGTGTCGAGCCTGATCGAGCGCACAGGCTTCAGTCAGTCGCACCTGAGCCGGCAGCTGGGCCAGCTGCAGAAGGCCGGTCTGGTGAGCGTGCAGCGCGATGGCAACCGCTTCCTCTACCGGGCCGACGATCCCCTGATCGAGGATCTCTGCAACCTCGTGCAGGGGCGGCTGCGGGATCGGCTGCAGTCCCAGCTCGACCAGATGGCCGGCTGAGCCCTCAGCCTTCAGACCGGGACTGCTGCTCCTTCAGCAGGGCCTCGAAGGCCCCGGCCTTGAGCGGATGGCTGAGGGCGTAGCCCTGCATGGTGTCGCAGCCGAGCTCCCGGGCGAGGGCGATGTGGCCCTCGTTCTCCACACCCTCCAGGGTCACCTCCACGTTGCTGCTCTGACCCATCAGCACCACCAGCTGCAGCAGCTGCCGCGCTTCATCGGAGGAGAGCGCCGGGATCACCAGATCCTTGTCGATCTTGAGGGCGGCGGGCCGGGTGGCCACCAGGCTGAGGATCGAGGAGCGGCCGGTGCCGAAGTCATCGAGCTCCACCAGGATGCCCATCTCACGCAGGGCCGTGAGGGTCGATTTGATCGTGTCGTTGAGGCCATCGAGATAGATGGTTTCCAGCAGCTCCAGCCGCAGCACCTCGCGCGGAATGCGCAGCTCGGCCAGCAGGGCCAGCAGGGAGGGATGACCGATCAGTTCGGCTGAGATGTTCACGCTGAGACGCTCGATGCTGAGGCCTGATTCGCACCAGCGCAGGTACTGCCGCTCCACCGACCGGATGCCCATGATGTCGAGCTCCCGCATCAGGCCGTTCTTCTGGGCGATCGCCAGGAAGGAATCGGGGCGCAGCAGACCATGGCTCGGGTGCCGCCAGCGCATCAGGCATTCGGCGCCCACGATGCGGCCGCTGGCCACATCGAACTGGGGCTGGTAGTGCATCTCCAGCTGCTCTTCGGCCATGCTCCGGCGCAGCTCGTCGACCAGTTGCACCGCCTGGGTGATGGTGGAATCGAGCTGGCTGGTGTGGAAGGTGCAGCAGCTGCCCCCCTGGTGCTTGCTCTCGTAGAGGGCGATGTCGGCCTCACGCAGCATGTCGACCAGATTCACCGCTTCGATCTCCTTCACCGAGACGCCGATGCTCGTGCCCACATGGCAAATGTGCTCATCAATGTGCTGGGGTTCAGAGATGTTGGCGATGATGCGATCGGAGAGTCTCTCCAGCACCGGATGCAGCCGCTCCTCCTCCTTGAAGCCACCCACCAGCACGACGAATTCATCGCCGCCCAGCCGGCAGACCAGATCGTGGCCGCGCACCGAATCGTTGAGAATCGCCGCCACCCGCTTGAGCAGCAGATCGCCCACATCGTGGCCCTTGGTGTCGTTCACGGCCTTGAACCGATCCAGATCGAGCAGCAGCACCCCCACCCGGGCGCAGTAGCGGCGGCCGAGCAGTTGCAGCTTGTTGATGCGGCTGTCGAGCAGGCGGCGGTTGCCCAGCCCGGTCAGGGCGTCGTGCATGGCGGCATGGGCCATCTCCTCCTTGGCCAGCAACGCTTCCACCCGCGCCTTCTCGATCGCCCGTGAATCCGCCTCGCTGCGCTTGAGCCAGTGCAGCTGACTGAGGGAGGTGTAGGCGGTGCGGCTGAGGATCCCGCTCATGGCATCCCAGGGCAGCGACTGATTGCGGTGCTCCGAGACGTACTGCTCGAACGACAGCCGGGGATGCAGCCAGGTGCAGCCGTCAGGAGCCTTGACCCGCTGATCGGGATCCCCGGCCCAGGTGACATCGAACCGGGCCGCCGCCTTGAACAGCAGCAGCATCGGGTTGCTGCCCCTGCCACCGCTGCTCACCACCCCGGCGGCCCGGGTGGCGTCCTCGGCATCGAGCTCGAGGCCGTAGGCGGTGAGGGCGCCGGTGCTGAGGTTCTCACGGCCGTGCTCCGCGCACCAGCTGCGCACGAAGGCGGCGATTGTGAGCACGCCCGCCTCGCTGGGGGCGTTGGCGCGCACGGTGACCTCATCGCCATCCACCCAGGCCAGACCGGTGCAGCAGAGCAGCTCGCGGCAGAGGCCCATGATCGCGTTGAGCGCCTGGCCGAAGGTGTTGATGGAACCGATGCCCTCCACCTTGTCGCTGAGGAGGCTGTTGAGGGTGCTCTGCAGCTTCTGGACGGTGGCACTTTCGTGGCGATCGATCACCCGGCTCAGAGCGATCGAGATGATGTCGGCCACGCCGTTGAGCACGGCCCGCTTGATCGGGCCGATCTGGCGGGGTTCACCCTCGTTGTGGCAGGCGATCAGGCCCCACATGCGGCCGTTGGCCACGAGGGCGATGATCAGCGAGGAGCGCACTCCCATGTTGCGGAAGTACTGGCGGTGGCACTGGGCCACATCGCGGAAATAGCAGTCCGCCAGGCTGAGGGAATGGGCACTGCCCTCGCGCTCGCGGTAGATCAGCTCCACGCCGGGAGCCTCGATGTCATTCACCGGCCGCACGCCGATGCGCTGAAACACCGCCCGCGCCTTCGGGCCGATGTCGGTGGAGGGAAAGCTGAGGCCGAGATAGGAGGTGCTGACCTGCGGCTGCCGGGCCTCGGCGATGACCGTGCCGTTCCAGTCGTCATCGAAGCGGTAGATCATCGTGCGGCTGTAGCCGGCGATGGTGTGGAGGATGTCGACCACGCCGGTGGCGAAGGCATCGATCGCTTGATCGAGCGGATGGATCGAGTTCTGGAGCACCTTGATCCGCTCCATCACCTTGAACAGCAGGCGCTCGTTGTCGGTGCTGCGCTGCGGCAGGCGCTCCTCGCCGCCCCGTTCCCCGGCGCCCTCCACCACGTCGCCGGTTCCGGTGGGCTCAAGCAGCAGCCCGAGGCCGCGATCGGTGGCGAAGCCGCTCACCCAGAGGCTGATGCCGCTGCTGGCCTGGCAGTGAAAGCCGAGATTGGCGTCCTCCAGCATCAGGGCCTCCTCCACGCGGCGGCGGGAGGGTCGATCGAGCAGATCCGCCAGAGCCCAGGCGCCGGCGGACGCCTGGCCCGCCGCCAGCTCGTTGCAGTTGGCCGACCAGGCGAGCAGGCGGCCGTCACGCTCCAGCACCAGCACGTACACGCCCGCCTGGATGGCATCGGGTCGCTCGAGATGCTCGGTGCTCATCTCCAGCCGGTCCCGCGGGGCCTCCCGCCGCGCCCCGGTCAGGTCGGACTCGGCATCACGGTGTGCGGCGGTGGCGGGATGCTGGCTGAGCTGCTGGGCCATGACCGGCGCTGAGAATGGGCCTCACCCGCAACGTATTCATGCCTAGGCAGGTCATCAACAACCGCTCAATGCGATCAGGCCGGTTCCATGGTGTCTTCATCCGGATCCGCCCAGTGGAACCCTGAAGATCGGCCTCGGATTACGAATGATTCCGATTGCTTCCGAAGCGTGAATCTCAGAGTGCCGGCCAGCGCTCAACCCATGGTCACGAACTCCTCCGACACGGTCGGATGCAGCGCCATCGTGCGATCGAAATCGGCCTTGGTCGCACCCATGCCCACGGCGATCGCCGCCATCTGAATGATCTCGGCGGCGTGCTCGCCCACCATGTGGCAGCCCAGCACCCGCTCATCGTCGGCGCGCAGCACCAGCTTCAGCAGGCAGCGGCTGCCGGTCTTGGGCAGGGCCCTGGCCATGGAGCGGAAGCGGGCACGGGCCACCTTGACACCGGCCTCGCCGTGGCGCTGCACGGCCTGCTCCTCGCTGAGGCCCACACCGGCCAGCTCCGGCTGGCTGAACACGGCGCTGGCCACCAGATCGTGGTTCACGCGTCGGGGCCGGTTGCCGAACACCGTGTCGGCGAAGGCGCGGCCTTCATCGATCGCCACGGGGGTGAGGTTGACCCGGTCGGTCACATCGCCCACCGCATGAATGTGGGGCACGTTGGTGGTCTGATCGGCATCCACCGGGATGCGGTGTCCCTCCACCGCCACGCCCGCCGCTTCCAGATTGAGCCCCGCCAGCGCCGGCCTCCTGCCCGTGGCCAGCAGCACGCCGCCGCAGTCGAGCCGCTCGCCGCTCTGGCTGAGCACCGTCAGGGCGCCGGGGCTGCCCTCGATCGCCGCCGGGCTGTGGGTGAGGCGCACGTCCACACCATGGTCCCGCATGCCCTCGAGCACCATGGCCGAGGCCTCCCGGTCGAATCCCCGCAGCAGGTGGTCGCCGCGCACGAGCTGGGTCACACGCACCCCCAGCCCGGTGAGGATGCCGGCGAACTCGCAGGCGATGAAACCCGCTCCCACGACCACCACCTTCTCGGGGAAGCGCTGCTGCAGGAACATGTCGTCGCTCATCCAGGCCAGGTCGGCCCCGGGGATGGCGGGTCGGTGCGGCCTGCCGCCCGCGGCGATCAGCAGGCGGCGGCCCTCCAGCACCAGCTCCCGGCCGCTGTCGTCACCGTGGCAGGGTGTGACCTGCACCGTGTTCGGGCCGCTGAAGCGGGCCCAGCCCCGGATCAGCTCCACGCCGGCGGTCGCCAGCAGTTCGATGTGACGGGCGTTGAGGCGGTCCACCTCCGCCCGCACGCTGCTCAGCAAGCGGGCCTGGTCGCAGGCGACCTCCTGCACCGGCCAGCCGTAGCTGCCGGCATCGCGCATCTGCTCGTGCACCAGCGATCCGTAGACCAGCAGCTTCTTGGGTACGCAGCCCCGGATCACGCAGGTGCCGCCCACCCGATCGCCCTCCACGATCGCGACGCGGGCGCCGTGGGAGGCCGCCCGTTTGGCGGCGGCCAGGCCACCGGAGCCGGCGCCGATCACCACCAGGTCGTAACAGCTGCTCATCGGGGGGATGGACGTTCCGCCCAGCATGCCCGCCGCACCGACTGCCAGCGTGGGGCTTCCCCTGCGACGTTCCCCTGTGGCACGCGGCCCGGACCGCTTCCAGCTCCGGCGGCTGGCTCTGCTGCTGTGCGGGCTGCTGCTGGCCGCTGCCTCCGCCGTCGCCCTTGACCGGGCGGGTGCCGTGGCCCAGTCGCTGCCCCTGCCCATGGCGGATGCCGGCGGCGGGGCCGGCGCCGAGGTCCGGCCCTGGTGGGATCCGGGCAAGGCGCACCGCTGCGGCCGGCTCTGGTGCAGCAGCGTGGTGCTCCCCTACGTGCTGCGGGGCCCGCACGCCGACTCGATCGTGGTGGCGGTGGAAGGCACCCTGCAGGACTCCCAGTCCGATCTGGCCCGGGCGGCCGAGCGCCGCTCCGACACGGTGCGCTTCACCTTCGAGGCCGTGGTGGAGCAGCTGCGGCGCTGGCCCCAGCCGCAGCTGCTCGCTGCCGCCGAGGAGGCAGACACCGCCGCCGGCCGCTCCTCCACCGGCCTGCGCTTCTGGTGGTACCGCAGGCCGAACCCCCTCCATCCGCTCACGCCGAGGCTGGCGGTGGGGGTGAAGAACGACAGCACCGTGGTGTTCGTGGTGGCCGATCCCGACCTCGGGCTGGCCTCCCGCACCCTGGTCACCGTCACGGCGCCGGATGCCACCCATGCCGGCCTGCCCCTGGATCAACTCGCCGAGCGCTGGCGCGAGCGGTTGGAGGTGAACCTCAGCGAAGCCCTCTGGGGCCTCAGCTTCGATGCACGTTTTCCCGCCGGCCGCCTGCTGGTGATGGCGCTGCCGCTGCTGCTGGGGCTGGGAGGGGTGCTGCTGCTGGGGCTGCTCGCCTCACGGCTGCGCCAGCTGCGCGGCCGGGTGCAGCAGCTGCGCCGCAGCCTCGATCGCACGGCCCGGGAGCAGGCGCTCGATCGGCTCCAGGTGGGTGAGGCCCGCGAGGCGAGCGAAGCCATCGAGGTGAACGCGGCGGATCATGCGGCCGGTGGCGGCCCGGTCCGGTCCGCGTCGCGCCGCGTCCGCCTCCGGCGCTTCCTGAAGGGTGATCGGCCCCGGCTCGTGCTGCTGCGGCGCGTGAGCAACCTGCTCGATCTCGCGCTGCAGCTGCTCACCTTCCTGCGCATCAGCCTGATGGTGGCCGCCGTGATCCTGGCGCTGCTGGTGCTGCCCGAGGCCCGCACTCTGGCCCTGGTGGTGGTGCGCCAGTGGCTGCTGGTGCCCGTGGTGTGGGTCGCCGTGGTGGTGGCCCAGGTGCTGCTGCAGCTGGGCATCGAGCGTCAGCTCGCCCGCTGGCTGGCGGAGGCCCGCCTGCGCGATCCGGAGTCCAGCCGCTATGCCATGCGCGCCCAGACCTACGGGCGGGTGCTCACCGGTGCGGTGCGGCCCATCTGCCTGGCTCTCGGCGTCTACTTCACCCTGGTGGCGCTCCAGGTCGACCGCACGATCCTGGCGGGAGCCGGCGTGGTGGCCGTGGCCGTGGGCTTCCTGTCGCGCGGACTGCTGGAGGACATGATCAACGGTGTCCTCATCCTCAGCACGGACCGGTTCGCCATCGGTGATGTCGTGACCATCGGCAGCCAGGGCGGCTTCGTGGAGCACATGAACCTCTACATGACCCATCTGCGGGGTCTGGATGGTCAGCTCACCACCCTTCCCAACGGCCAGATCAAGGTGGTGGAGAACCTCACCAAGGACTGGTCGCGCGTCAACTTCGAGGTGGAGGTCTCCAGCGGCACCGACCTGCCCCGGGCCCTGGCGGTGATCGGCGGGGTGGCCGAGGCCCTGAGCCGGGACCCGCTCTGGCAGGAGCGGATCCTGGAGGTGCCCGAGGTGCTGGGGGTGGACCGGCTGCACCATTCCGGCTGCCTGATCCGGGTCTGGATCAAGACCGCGCCCCTGGCCCAGTGGCTGGTGGGCCGGGAGTTCCGGCTGCGGGTCAAGCAGGCCCTCGATGCGGCCGGCATTCCCCTGGGCATTCCCCGCCAGGATCTCTCCATCCAGCGACACCCCCTCACCACCCGGCCATGAGCCAGTCCGCAGTACCGGTCAGCAGCCCCTCCGCCCCCTTCGACTGGGCCGAACTGGAGGCCCTCGGCGGGACGGCGCCGGACCGGGTGAACGGTGCCTGCAACGCCCAGGCCGGCCTGCGCCTCTTCGGTCAGCCGGAGAGCGCCGTGCGCGTGACCCTCTACCGCGACCACCACGCCTGGTGCCCCTACTGCCAGAAGGTGTGGCTCTGGCTGGAGGGCAAACGGCTGCCCTACCGGGTTCGCAAGGTCAGCATGCACTGCTACGGCCGCAAGGAGCCGTGGTACCGGGCCCTGGTGCCCTCCGGCATGCTGCCGGCCCTGAAGATCGACGAGCGCCTGATCACCGAGAGCGACCGGATCCTCGAGGAGCTCGAACGCAGCTTCGGCCCCCTCGGCGCCTCGCTGGGCGATCCAGCGATGCAGGCCTGGCGGCAGCAGGAGCGGCGCCTCTTCGGGGCCTGGTGCGACTGGCTCTGCCGCACCGGCGGCGATCAGCGGGCCGATCGCCGGGCCATGGAGCGCTTCCGGCGGGAGGCCTCGGCCCTCGAGCAGGCCCTGCACCGCAGCCCCGGTGACACTGAACCCGACACCCTCGGGGCCCGCGATGCGGTGGCCCTGCCGTTCGTGGAGCGGATGGCGGCGAGCCTGGCCTACTACAAGGGCTATCTGCTGCGCCGGGAGCATCCCCTGCTGCACCGCTGGCTCACGGCCCTCGAGGGCACGGCGGCCTACCGCGGCACCCAGGGCGACTGGCACACCCACGCCCACGACCTGCCCCCCCAGATGGGCTGCTGCGCCAGCAACGGCCGGCCCGATCAGCAGCGGCTGGCGGCGGCCATCGACCGCGGCGAGCTGGGCGATCTCGGGGGTCTGGAATCGAGCCGCCGCGTCGATGCCGAGGCTCGCTCCGAAGCGATCCGGCGCCTGACCCGGCATCACGGCGCCCTGATGCTGCTTTCGGCTCAGCGCAGCGGCGGCAGCTCGGACGCGCTCGAGGTGGTGGATGGTGCCTACCGCTGCGCCCTGACGCACCTGGCCACCGGGCAGGCGATCGTGCCGCCGACCGGCACGGCACCGGCCCTGCGCGCCCTGCGTGACCGCATCAGCGTTCCCCGGGACATGAGCCTGCCGGCGGCCCGGTTGCTGCGGGCCTCCCTGGAGGCCACCGCTGCCCTCGACGGACCGGACGCTGCGCCGCCCCTGCCCCAGGAGCATCGCCTTGATCAGGATCCGGCTGCCTTCGCGGCGGCCGCCACGGCCGTTGCCGATGCGATGTCGGATGCGGTGACGGGGCGATGAGGCGGTCCATGGCGTGTGGCCGCACCCTGCTGCTGAGCCACCTGGCGGCCCTGCTCAGCATCGGCACCGTGCCCGTGCTGTCGCTCCTGGCGCCCCCACCCGTCGCGCCGCCGGCCCGGGCCATCGAACTGCGGGGGCAGACCTTCTTCCTGGAACCGCCCACCAAGGTGCGCCTGCGCAACTACCGCTGGCAGCGAGGGGCGGGTGGCGCCGAGGTGTTCATCACCCTCGATCTCCCCACCGGAGCGGGTGTGTCTCTGGGGGGCCTGACCGTGCAGCAGATCCGGGGCGTGGAGGCTGCCCTCGAAGGGGGCATCCGCAGGGCCCATGCCTTCATCGGGCGACCCCGGGCCCGCGGCGCCGAGCTCCCCGTTTCGGTCGAGGCGAGTGAGGACGCCCGCCTCGTGGCGGTGCGCTTTCCGGAGCCGGTGCCCCCTGGAACCCAGGTGACGGTGGCCTTCCCGATCGGCATCAACCCGGCCGCCGATCTCTACATGTTCACCGTCGCGGCCCTTCCGGCCGGTCCGGGGCCGGTCTCGCAGCCGGTGGGCGTCGTGCGGATGTCGGTGTTCACACCCTGGTGACCAAACAGAAACGCCCCCGGGGGCCGGGGGCGTTTCCGGAGCGGGTCGTGGCGTCGCTCGGACCGACGGCGTGGCGCTGCGTCGGGATTTCCGTCATAGCCCTGCTGCCTGGGCCGGTCTGCAGCGTTCAGGCAATGCACACAATCCGGAATGGACGCGGCGGCGGGCCGGATTCACGATGATGGTGGTTTGAACGTCACGGTCGCGTGGCCCTGCGGTTAAGCCCGTATCAGACGATTCCGCCACCGGGGCGCCAGAGCGACCTGCTGGAGGTGCCGATCAGCGCGCTGCAGCCGACCCAGCTCTGCGTGGGCCTGGCGGAGGTGCACAGCCGCCAGAGGGACTTCGCCCTCGAGCCCGCTGAGCAGCGGCGCCAGTACCTGCGGCGCAAGCCGGTTCCCCTGGTGCGCAACGCCGCAGGCGATCTCTGGATGCTCGATCGCCACCACCGCCTCAGGGCCCTGATCGAGCTGGACGGCGACGGCCTGGTCTTCGCCTACATCGCCCACAACCTGAAGGAGAGCGACAGGCTGGCGTGCCTGCGGCTGCTCGATCAGCGCGGCTGGCTCTACCTGTACGACGGACGCGGCCAGGGTCCCCTTCTGGCGGATGTGCTGCCCCGCAGCCTCACCGATCTGCAGGACGACCCCTACCGCAGCCTGGTCTGGAAGCTGAAGCAGGAGAGTCGCATCCAGCCCCAGCCCCACATCCCATATCACGAGTTCCGCTGGGGTGCCTGGCTGCGCAGCCGTTGCCTGCCGCCCTTCAGCTCGGCCCGGCTCGAACCGGCGCTGCCCGCGGCCCGGGCCCTGACCCGCTCGGCGGCGGCATCCCACCTTCCCGGCTGGAAGGGGGAGTCCCAGGGCTGACTCAGACCCGGTTGCGGCAGTCGATCTGGAGCAGATCGCGCACCTTCTGCACCTGGGCCGCCAGCTTCGGATCGCTGGCCAGCTTCCGCTCCACCTGCTCCACCGCATAGATCACGGTCGTGTGGTCCTTGCCGCCGAAGGTGTCGCCGATGCGGGGCAGGCTCAGATCGGTGCCCTGGCGCATCAGATACATGCCCACCTGCCGGGCCTGGCTCACGGCACGCTTGCGGCTGCTGCTGCACATCTCCTCCACACTCACCTGAAACACCTCGGCCACCTTGTCCATCACCTGCTGGGGGGTGACCTCGATCCCCGAGCCGCCCGGGTCGAGCATCGGCGCCACCGATTCCACGGTCATGGGCATGCCGGTGATCGAGGCGAAGGCCACCGCCCGGGTCAGGGCTCCCTCCAGTTCGCGGATGTTGGAGGTGAAGCGGGCGGCGATGTACTGGATCAGGTCGCGAGGCAGCACCACCCGATCCTGTTCGGCCTTCTTGTGGAGGATGGCCATGCGGGTCTCCAGGTCCGGGGTCTGGATGTCGGCGATCAGCCCCATGGAGAAGCGGGAGATCAGGCGCTCCTGCAGGCGCGGAATCTGGCTGGGGGGACGATCACTGGCCAGCACGATCTGGCGGCCGGCCTCGTGCAGGGCGTTGAAGGTGTGGAAGAACTCCTCCTGGGTGTATTCCTTGCCCTCGATGAACTGAATGTCGTCGACCAGAATCAGATCCGCGGCGCGGTAGCGGTCGCGGAAGGCCTGCATGCCGTCCTTGCGGATCGCCTGGATCAGGTCGTTGGTGAACTGTTCGGTGGAGACGTACCAGACATGGGCCTGCGGATCGATCTCCAGCCGGTAGTGGCCGATGGCCTGCATCAGGTGGGTCTTGCCCAGGCCGACGCCGCCGCAGATGAACAGGGGGTTGAACTCCCGCCCCGGGGCTTCGGCCACCGCCAGGGCCGCCGCATGGGCCATGCGGCTGTTGGGACCGACCACGAAGCGGTTGAAGACGTAGCGGCGGTTGAGGTTGGGCAGGATGCGCCGCGGCGTGCGCCGCTCCGGTGCCGGCACCCGCTCCTGCCCGTTGACCGACGGCGCCGCCGGGCCGGCCCCGTTCTCGGCCGGCACCGGCTCGCTACTCTCGCCCTGCTCGCTGCTCACCGAGACGCTGATCGGTTCCCCGGCGATCTCGCTGGCGACGCTGCAGATCGTGCTCAGGTAGTTCTTGCGCACCCAGCCGCAGGCGAAGTTGTTGGGGGCCACCAGGTGCAGCACGCCACCGCGCAGTCCGTCGCAGCGGGCCGGCCGGATCCAGGTTTCGAAGGTTGGCTTGCTGAGGTTCGCCTGCAGAGCGTGCTGCACGTTCTGCCAGAGCTCCTCTGCCTGCGGCACGCACACCCTCACCCGGGAGGCTCGAATATACGCAGATCCTCCGGACGCTCTTGATGCGCCCCACACCACTCCCATGGCCGGTCCCCAGCGCCGCCCGGCGCCCCCTGAACTGTGCTGCGGCGGCCGTCGGACTGATGGTGCTGAGCGGCTGCGGGCTGCCCCTGAACTCGATCCGGGAGCTGCCCGGGCTGAGCGAGCGCCCGGAGCCGGTCCGCGTGGAGCCCAGCATCAGCAACGCTCCCCGGCCCCAGCCCCTGCCCAGCGGCGAGAACGCCATCGTCACCGCCGTGGAGCGGGTCGGCCCCTCCGTGGTGCGGCTGGACACGGTCAAGCGGGTGGTGAATCCCCTGGGGGGCCTCTTCGGCGGCAGGCCGTCGATCCAGCAGCAGGCCGGTCAGGGCTCCGGCTTCATCAGCCACAGCGATGGCCTGATCCTCACCAACGCCCACGTGGTGGAGGGGGCCAATGAGGTGGGTGTGACCCTGCCCGACGGCCGCAGCTTCGATGGCCGCGTGCTCGGCAGCGATCCCCTCACCGATGTGGCGCTGGTCAAGGTGGTGGCCACCGATCTGCCGGTCGCCCCCCTGGGCGATTCCTCCCAGCTGAGGCCGGGTGAGACCGCCATCGCCATCGGCAACCCGCTGGGGCTGAACAACACCGTGACCTCCGGCATCATCAGCGCCGTGGAGCGCACCAACGCCGTGGCCGACGGCCTGCGGGTCCCGTTCATCCAGACCGACGCCGCGGTGAATCCCGGCAACAGCGGCGGGCCCCTGATCAACGGTCGCGGTGAGGTGATCGGCATCAACACCGCCATCCGCAACGCGCCGGGTGCGGGCCTGAGCTTCGCGGTGCCGATCAACCTCGCCAGCCGCATCGCGGCCCAGATCCTGGAGAAGGGGGAGGCCTCCCATCCCTACATCGGGGTGCGCCTGCAGGCGCTGACCCCGCAGCTGGCGCGGGAGATCAACGCCACCGAGGCCGAATGCACGGTGCCCGAGAGAGTCGGTGTGCTGGTGGTGGAGGTGGTCGGCGGCAGCCCGGCCTCCCGCGGCGGCGTCGAGACCTGCGATCTGATCGTGGAGGTGGCCGGCGAGGCGGTGACCGATCCCTCCGAGGTGCAGGTGGCGGTGGATCGCGGCCGGGTCGGCGAGGCCATGACCCTGGTGGTGGAGCGGCAGGGCGAACGGCAGACCCTGACCGTGGAGCCCCAGGAACTGCCCCGCCGCGGGTGAGGGGGCTGCGCCTGGTGGCCATGGCCCGCTGGCCGGCGCCGCTGCGCTGCAAGCGGCGTCTGGCGGCGGATCTGGGTCCACGGCGGGCGGCGGCCATCCAGCGGCGTCTGACCGGTCACACCGCCGCGGTGCTGCGTGAGGCCCAGCGGCAGCTCGGGATGGAGGTGCTGCTGGCGGTCTCCGGCGCCGGACCCCATGCCCGTCGCCGCTGGCGCACGCAGCTCGGCCTGCCCGCCGCCTGTGATCAGGGCCGTGGAAGCCTGGGTGTGAGGCTCAGGCGCCAGGCGCTGGCGGCCCTGACCGACGGGCGGCGCGGGGTGCTGCTGATCGGCACGGACCTGCCGCAGCTGCAGTGCCAGGACCTGGAGCGGGCCGGCCGGCTGCTGGAGCAGCACCCGATCGTGCTCGGTCCCTCGGACGATGGTGGTTACTGGTTGCTCGGTCTGCGCAGCGCACCGGCCTGGCTGTTCTCCGGCATCCCCTGGGGTGGTCCCGGCGTGCAGGCCGCCACGCTGGAGCGGGCCGCCGCCCATGGCTGGCGTGCGGGCCTGCTGATGGCCCGCAATGATCTCGACCGAAAGAGCGATCTGGCCTCGTGGCGCGGCTGAGCGTGATCATTCCGGCGCTCGATGAGGCGCCGCGCCTGCCGCTGCTGCTGGCGGATCTGGCGGCGGCACCTCTGCCCGGCACGGACAGCGAGGTGATCGTGGTGGATGGGGGCAGCCGGGATGCCACGCCCTCGATCGCCCGGCTGGCGGGTGCCACCGTTCTCGCCTCCGCCCCCGGTCGGGGACTTCAGCTGGATCTCGGCGCCCGCCGCAGCCGCGGCGACTGGCTCTGGTTTCTCCATGCCGACTGCCGCCTGCCGCCGGGCTGGGCGCCGGCGGTGGCTGCCTGCCTGCATGGGGATGCGGCGCAACACCGCGCCTGGTGTTTCGATCTGGCCGTGGAGGGTGCCGGCTGGTCGCTGAGGCTGCTGGAGCTGGCGGTGGGCCTGCGCACCCGGCTGCTGCATCGGCCCTACGGCGATCAGGGTCTGCTGCTGCCGCGGGCCTTCTATGAGGAGGTGGGTGGCTTCCGCCCCTGGCCCCTGATGGAGGACCTCGATCTGGTGCAGCGCCTGGGCCGGAGCGGCCGGATCGCCAGCCTGGGTCTGCCCCTGCTCTGCGATGGCCGTCGCTGGCGGCGGCACGGAGTCTGGCGTGCGGCCTGGCTCAACCACCGCCTGCGGCGCCGCTGGCGGCGGGGTCTGCCGCCGGATCAGCTGGCCGGCCTGTACTACGGAGCGCCGGCTCGGCTCAGGTCGCGTACCAGAAGGCGCAGCGCCGCTGCAGCGGTTCCAGATCCCAGCCCTGGCGCGCGTAGAAGTCCACCACGCCAGGATCGGCGAACAGGCTGACCCGCTCCACCTCCCGCCGCCGCAGCTCAGCCAGCACATAGTCCATCAGGGCTCGCCCGAGGCCTGCCCCCTGGTAGCTGGGATGAATGGCCACATCCCAGATCGTGGCCTCGATCACACCGTCGCCGGTGCAGCGGGCGAACCCGATCAGCCGGGGCATGCGGGGATCGTGCCGCCACAGGCCCACCACCATCACGCTGTGCTCCAGGGCCCGCCGCACCCGCCGCAGCGGCCGGCGGCTCCAGCCCACCGACTCCAGCAGCCGCTCGAGCTCGTAGAGGTCGATGGTCCGGTCCTGGCTCAGCACCAGCGTCAGGGTCTCGTTCCGGCAGGGGCACAGGCAGGCCGAAGGCCCGTAGGCCTGCTGCAGATCGCTGTCGAAGGGAGCCACAAGGGCGGTCAAGGGCCTGGCCTGGGCAACACCGGATCACGATCCTGGCGGATCGTCGCCGGGAGCGGGCGGTCGCGGCGGACCGTCGGCCAGCATGAACGGGCCCGGCGACGGCCGATCCCTGTCCACCGCCTCCACCCTGCAGCCATCCGTTGCCGCCGGTCCGGGGGAGGCCGGCGGGGACACCCTGCTGGTGCTGGTGCACGGCTGGCTCCTCAGCGGCAGGCTGTGGCAGCCCGTGATCGAGCCCCTCAGCCGCCACCGGCGCGTCTGGGCGCCCGATCTGCCGGGCTGCGGCACCGCGCCCCGCCCGGCCGGTCTGCAACCGACCCTGGCGGCCTACGGCCACTGGCTGGCGGCGGAGTCCCGGCGGCGGGCGGCCGGTGCACCGATCGTGCTGATGGGCCATTCCCTCGGCGGCAGCATCGCGCTCCACGCCGCCCGCGACCTCGGCCCCCAGCTGGCGGGGATGGTTCAGCTGGCGGCAGGCGGCGGCGTCTACCAGCCGAGACCCTTCCGCATCCTGCGCCGGGCGGGGCGCTGGGCGGTGCTGGTTCGTCCCACCTCCCTCGGTCGCTGGCCGGCCCTCGATGGCGTGGCCGGTCCGCTGGCCACCGAGCGGCGCACGGCGATGGGTCTGCTGCTCAGCAGCACCACGGAGCGGGCGGTGCGGCAGCTTCCTGAGCTGGTGGGTGCGCTCACGGTGCCGAGCCTCTGGATCTGCGGCAGCCGCGACCGGGTGATGGACCCCCGCTACGTGCGGCATCTGGCCGGCTATGCACCCGGGCATGCCCTGCATGTGCTGGAGGGTGCGGGGCATCTTCCCCTGCGCCGCTCCGGCCCGGAGCTGGTGGCGGTGATCCAGGACTGGCTGGCGGGTCTCGGGCTCTGAGCCGGCCTCAGAGGGAGACCAGGCCGCGCTCCTGCAGGTGGGCCAGCTCCGCGTAGAGGCCCTGGTTGCGGCGCAGCTCCCGGTGGGTGCCGGATTCCACCAGCCGGCCGCACTGCAGCACCAGGATCCGATCGGCCGCCTCAACGGTCGCCAGCCGGTGGGCGATCACGATCGCGGTGCGACGCTCCAGCAGCCGGTCCAGGTCGCGCTGCAGGGTGGCCTCGGTCGAGGGGTCCATGAAGGCTGTGGCCTCGTCCATCACCAGCACCGACGGCCGGCGCACGGCGACCCGGGCCACCGCCAGCAGCTGTCGCTCGCCCGAGGAGAGATTGGCCCCCCGCTCCCGGAGCTCGGTGGCCAGCCCCTGGGGAAGGCGCTGCACGAGCGGATCGAGGCCCAGCTCCCGGCAGAGGTGCTCCAGCTCGCCATCGCTGAGGGGGCTGCTGAGACGCAGATTGTCCGCCACGCTGCCGCTGAACAGGAACGTGTCCTGCAGCACCACCCCGAGCCGCTCGCGCAAGGCGTGCTGGGGCAGATCCCGGATGTCGGTGCCATCGAGCAGGATGCGGCCCTGCTGGGGTTCATACAGGCGGCAGAGCAGCCGGATCACGGTGCTCTTGCCAGACCCGGTGGGCCCCACCAGGGCCACGTGCTCGCCGGGGGCGATCCGGAAGCTGAGGTTCTGCAGGATCGGCTCATCCGGCCGATAGGCAAAGCTCACGTCCTCGAACACCACCTCGCCCGCTGTCGCCATGGGCCTCGGATCGAGGGCGGCATGGGCCGTGGGGCGATCCATGATCTCGATCGGTTCCTCCATCAGTTCACCGATCCGTTCCACGGCGGTCAGGCCGCCCTGGATCTGGGTGAAGCGCTCCGCCATCTGCCGGAGGGGGTTGAACAGACGCTGGGAGTAGAGGATGAAAGTGGTGAGGGTGCCCAGGCCCATGGCGCCGCTGGTGACCATCCAGCCGCCGAGGGAGAGCACCATCGCCACGGCGGCCAGGGCCACCCACTCGATCAGGGCCGAGATGCTGCTGTCGAAGAAGATGGTGCGGTTCACTGCGCTGCGGTACCGCCCGCCCGTGCCGGCGAAGCGCTCGCTGTTGAACGGTTCGCGCCGGAACATCTGAACGACCTCCAGGCCCTGGAGGTTCTCCTGGAAATCGGCGTTGAGCTGGCCCAGCTCCTCCCGCACCCGGTAATTGGCCAGGCGGTAGCGGTGCTGAAGCCAGATCACGGCGACGGTGACGGGAATCTGGGTGGCCAGCAGCAGGGCCCCGAGCCTCAGCTCGATCGAGAGCATGGTGATGGCGATGACCAGCAGCGTCACCAGATCGGCGAGGATCCCCACCGCACCACTGCCGAACACCTCGGCCAGGGCATCCACATCGCTGGTGAGGCGAGTCAGGGTCTTGCCGACGGGCGTGCGGTCGTGGAAGCGGAGCGACAGGCTGAGGGCGTGGCGGAACAGGTCCTCGCGGATGCGGGCGGTGAGGCGCTGTCCCACCGACTGCACGCTGTAGCTCTGGAGCCCGAGCAGGGCGAGGCGCACCAGAACGGTGCCCGAGAGCATCAGCACCAGCAGACGCAGCGCTGCACCGACCGGCCGGTCGCTGAGCCAGCTCACGCCCGATTCACCCCGCAGCACCGAGATCGCCTCGCCGATGAGCCAGGGCTGCAGCGCCGCCGAGAGGGCGACGGGGATCAGCAGCATCAGGGTGAACAGCAGCCGGCGACGGTCCCGACGCAGGTAGGGCACCAGACGGCCCAGGTGGTGGAGGTCGTTGCGGGCCATCAGACGGTGGCGGGGGTGGCGGCGGTGATGCGGTCGGCGATGTCCTGCAGCTCGCCCCGGTCCAGACGCATGGACAGGGGATGACCGATGAGGCGGGCCGTGCTGTGGAAGAGGTCTTCGATCGCCACAAGGCCGTTTTCCCGGAGGGTGCGTCCGGTGGCGACCAGGTCCACGATCGCTTCGGAGATGCCGGTGATCGGCCCGAGCTCCACCGATCCGGTGAGATGAATCACCTCCACCGGCAGATCCATGGCGCTGAAGTGGGCGGTGGCGCAGCGGATGAACTTGCTGGCGATGCGGCAGTGGGCCGGCAGGTCGGCACTGCTGCGGTACCCGCTCTTCTGCTTCACCGCCACTGCCATGCGGCAGCCACCGAACCCCAGATCCACCAGCTGGGAGACGGGCAGCTGGTGTTCCCGCAGCACGTCGTCGCCGACGACGCCGAGCTGGGCCCGTCCGTAGGCCACGTAGACGGGCACATCAGCGTTCCGCACCAGCAGGGCCCGGGCCCTGCCGCAGCGGCTGGGCACCATGAGCTGCCGGTTCTGACCGTCCAGAAGGGCGGAGAAATCCAGTCCCGCCGCGGCGAAGCGACTCACCGAATCGGCCAGCAGCGCTCCCTTGGCGAGGGCTACGGTGATCATTCGCACCTCCGTGGCGTGGCCCTTGTGACGCCATGTGTTCGTGTGGGGACTGTAACGATTCAGACCATCACCAATGGGAACCCCGAGCCGCTCTGTCCGGCAGGCCGACGGTTCCGCCATCGCCACGCAGGTGACGGCGATCTCGATCCTCTCGGGCAATTACGCCTTTGTCCTGCATCCCGCCGGACCCTGCCACGGTCCTTCGGCGCTGGTGGTGGACCCCGGCGAGGCGGGCCCGGTGCGCCGCTGGCTTGAGCAGCGTGGCCTGGAGCTGGCGGGGATCCTGCAGACCCATCACCACCGCGATCACATCGGCGGCAGCCTTGAGCTCAAGCGCCGCTGGCCCGGCGCCACGGTGTGGGCCGCGGAAGCGGATCGCGAGCGCATCCCCTTCCAGGACCGATCCCTGCGCGGCGGCGAGGTTCTGGAGCTGCTCGGCCGCCGCATCCGGGTGATGGCGGTGCCCGGTCACACCCGCTGCCACCTCGCGTATCACGTCGCGCCCGTCAGCGCCTGCGGGGATGGCGATGTCGATGCCGGTGGCGGCGAGCTCTTCTGCGGCGACACCCTCTTCCTCGGTGGCTGCGGCCGTCTGTTCGAGGGCACGCCCGCCCAGATGCACGCCTCCCTGCAGCAGCTGGCGGCGCTCGATGCGCGCACACGGATCTGGTGCGCCCACGAATACACCCTCAGCAACTACCGCTGGGCCGCCAGCGAGCGGCCCGATCACGCGGCCGTGCGCGAGCGGCTGGCCTGGGCCATGGCCTGTGCTGCCGCGGGACGACCCACCGTGCCGGGCCTGCTGGCGGAGGAGCGGCGCAGCAACCTTTTCCTCACCAGCCGCACGCCCGAGGAACTCGGCGCCCTGCGGGCCTCCAAGGATCGCTGGCAGGGCTGAGCCGCCCCGGACCCGAGCGATCGAACGCCTCAGTCCGGGCTGGGATCGGCGGCGGCAACGGCCATCACCGGCAGCGGCTCACCGCCGCAGAACAGCTGGCCCCGGGCGCCCTGGCGCAGGCTCAGATCCCCGCGGCAGCCCCGCGGCAGATCCTCGGAGAGGGGGAGCCGCAGCCGCAGCCGCAGCGCGTCGCAGCGCACCTGGTAGCGCCAGTCCTGACCGAGGAATTCCCGGCCCATCACCTCCGCCCGGCCCTCCCGGCTCGGGGTGAAGGCCACATCCGCCTGGGCGATGAGCACCTCGCTGGAGCCGGCGGCGGGGCCGGCGCCGACGGCCGGCGGCTCCAGCCACTGCATCGGGCCCAGCGGCGTGCTGATCCCTCCGCCGTCTCGCCCGGCCGGCAGCAGATTGCCCTGGAGCACGAAGCGCCCCACGAAGGGGGTGGCCGGCCGGGCGACCAGCTCGTGCGGCGTGGCGCACTGCTGCAGCACACCCTTCTCCAGCACCGCGACACGGTCACAGACGGCCAGGGCCTCCTCGGGGTCGTGGGTGACCAGCAGGCCACTGGTGCCGCATTCCCGCAGCACCCCCTGCAGCTCACTGCGCAGCCGCAGCCGCACCTCCACATCCAGGTTGGAGAAGGGTTCATCCAACAGGAGCACCGCCGGCCTGGGCGCCAGGGCCCGCACCAGGGCCAGCCGCTGGCGCTGACCGCCGGAGAGTTCGTGGGGGTAGCGACGGGCCAGGCCCTCCAGCCCGAGCAGCTCCAGCAGCCAGCGGACCCGATCGCGATCTGCACCCGCCCGCAGCCCGAAGCAGGCGTTGGCCCAGGCATCCAGGTGGGGGAAGAGGGCGTAGTCCTGAAAGACCATCCCCACCCGGCGCCGCTCCGGCGGCAGCCAGCGTCCGGCACCGGCCACATCCCGCCCGGCCATCCGGACCGTTCCCCGGCTGGGGCACTCGAATCCGGCGATCAGGCGCAGGAGTGTGGTCTTGCCGCAGCCTGAGGGCCCGAGCAGGCCCACGAGTTCGCCGGGAGCCAGGTCCAGGCTGAGGCCGGCGATGGTCCAGTCGCCCCCGCTCGTGTAGCGATGCCACAGGTCCTGCACCGTCACGGCCGGCTCAATGACGGAGCCTGGTTCGATGGTGGAGACCTGCTGTGCTGGGGACTGCACCCTCTCCCCTCCTGCGACACTGCGGCAGCCTAGTGGCGTTCTGATGGCCTCCTCCTTCGCTCCGGTGTCCGTGCAGACCGAGAGGGCACCCGCTCCCGTCGGCCCCTACAGCCAGGCGGTGCGGGCCGGTGGCTGGCTGCACTGCTCCGGGCAGATCCCCCTGGATCCGGCCAGCGGTGCCATGGTCGGCGAGGGGGACGTGGAGGCTCAGACGCGCCAGGTGCTGAGCAATCTCACCGCTGTGCTGGCGGCGGCGGGGGCCAGCCCCGACCAGGTGGTGCGCACCACCGTCTTCCTGGTGGACCTGGCGGACTTCGCCCGGGTCAATGCGATCTATGCCGAGGTGTTCCAGGGACCGGTCCCCCCCGCCCGCGCCTGCGTGCAGGTGGCGGCCCTGCCCAAGGGGGCGGCAGTGGAGATCGACTGCGTGGCCTGGCTGGGCAGCGAGCAGGGTTGAGATCGGCTCCCCCAACCGCTTGAGCACGTACGGACATTGTGTCCCCCGCAACGCCTCGAGCTGCATCGCTGCATCACGCTTCAATCGTCGATCCAGTCCGTCCGGCTTCGCCCCATGGCCGCCACCTCACCTGCCCGCAGCCTCCCCTCCTCGAAGCGGGGGGATGTGGTCTCTGTTCTGCAGCTGAGGGACATGGCGGCGGCCCCGTTCATCAGCCAGGGGTGGAGCCGGTTGTATGCCATCAGCACCAGTGAGCGGATCAGCGTGACACTGCTCGATCCGAGTGAACGGCTGCAGCTGACCCTTCAACTGCCCCTGGCGGGCGACAGCACCGACTGGGACCTGTGGCTGGAAGCCTGCGAAGGGGCCCTCCCGGCTGCGATGGGCCAACCGCTTCGCCTCAGCGACATGGTCGATGTGGCGCGCTGGCTGCAGGGGCCCATCCGGCAGATCGAGGAGGTGGCTCTGGCTTCAGGGGCCCAGGTGGTCCTGCACATGGCTGGGTTGGGTCCAGGCAGCTGATGGTCTGGTCTTCCAGTTCAGCGTTGCATTGTTTTGTGACATTCCGTTGCGCCGCCCCGTGCTGTCTCAGCCGAGACATGGGATTGGCCCGATCCCTTCATAGGGTTGGACATCACCTGATGAGGTTGCCGTGGTCAAGGCTCAGGATTCCCCGAATGCCACCGGCACCTCCGGACTCACGATCGGTCAGCTGGAAGCGGGATACCCGCTCTACTGCAAGGCATTGCGGCGACTCCTGCGCGACGGCCGCAGCGATGACCAGATTGCGCGCACGGTCTGCTGGGAGCGTCTGGCGCTGCTCCACCGCTGCCTGCCCGGTCGCTACAAGTGCCCCACCTACCTGATCGTGCTGATGCGGCGCGATCTCACCGCCCTGGCCTGATCGGCCCCGGCCGCCCGTCAGCTGAGGGGCCGGGCCGGATCCAGTCCCTCCAACTCTCCCTGGAAGACCCTGCTGGCGGTGATGTCCTCGGCTTCGATGGTCATCAGGTCGGTGCGGCTCAGTGGGGCGCCCATCCGCTCGAACAGCCGTCGCGCCTGACGCATGCGGGCCCGGTCGATCGCATTGCGTATCGACCGGGCATTGGCGAAGAAGGGCAACTGCATGCGCCGCAGAATGTAGGCCTGGAAGGCATCGCAGGCGGCCTCGCTGAAGCGGTAGTGCTCCGAAGCCAGGATCAGCCGGGCGATGGCCAGCAGTTCGCCGGGCTGATAGTCGGGAAAGTCGATGTGATTGGCCACCCGGGAAGAGAGCCCGGGATTGGATTGATAGAACACATCCATCCGCTCCTTGTAGCCGGCGAAGATCACCACCAGGTCATCCCGCTTCTCCTCCATCACCTGCAGCAGGATCTCGATCGCCTCGGCGCCGTAGTCGCGCTCGTTCTCCGGTCGGTACAGGTAGTAAGCCTCATCGATGAACAGCACGCCGCCCATCGCCTTCTTCAGGATCTCGCGGGTCTTCGGGGCGGTGTGGCCGATGTACTGCCCCACCAGGTCATCGCGCGTGGCGGTGACGACGTGACCTTTCCTCACGTAGCCGAGGCGGTGGAGGATCTGCGACATCCGCCCCGCCACCGTCGTCTTGCCGGTGCCGGGCCGGCCGGTGAAGGACATGTGAAGGCTCGGCGATGCCGACGGCAGTCCCATCTCCGTGCGGGCTCGGGCCACCACCAGCAGGGCGGCGATCTCACGGATCCGGGTCTTCACCGGCCTCAGGCCCACCAGCTCGCGGTCGAGCTGGTCGAGCACCTCCTGAATGCCGGAGGCGTTGTATGACTCCGACAGGGTGATGGTGCTGTCAGGCGGTGAGGGTGTCGATGGCTCCGGCGAAGGATTGGTCGCCGTCTCCAAGGGGTGCGTCATCCGACTCGGGCCTGAGGGTGAGATTCACATAGGTGCGCCCGAAGCTGATGTCGGGGAAGCGCTTGTGCTCCTCGCAGAGGCTGCCGAGCCGATCGAGGAAGTCGCGCGTGGCCTCGTAGCTCTCGAATTCCAGACGCCGCTCCAGGCGTTCCGGTCGCGATCGCTGGGTCCATGGCTGTTCCACCCGCCGGATGCCCCCGTTCACACTGCAGCAATCAACCTACGCCCTGCGCCAGATCGGCAAACAACCCGGGTCGGTCAGGGTCGGTGAGGGCATCGAGCCGGCTGTCGCTCAGGCGGGTGGCCCAGGCTGCGGCATGGGCCCGGTTGGCCTGCCTGGCGTCCGGCGCCTCACTGGTGAGGGGGTGGGGGAACGTGCCCCGGATCGCGGCGTTGGTGACACAGAACATCGCCTTCTGAAAGCTCACGCAGATCTGAACCTTGGCGTCGGCCGCACCGCGGCCATGGCTGAGATACCACTGGTCCAGCGCCGGTGGCAGGTGGCGGTACATGTCCTGCATCAGCAGGCTCGGGGGAATGCCGGCCCCCATGGTCGGCAGTGGATCGGCGTAGAGCGCCCCGTAGCGGAACTCGGCCTGCTCGCTGGGAATCTGCCCCGCCTGGGCGTTGAAGGAGACCGTGCCGAGGAAGGGCATCCCCCGCAGGAACACGGCTTCCACATAGGGAACGGCCACGTCCGCCAGGAAGCGCAGGTCCGCCTCGGCGGGCAGCACCTCGAAGCAGACCCCGTCCAGATGAACGCTGTAGCGGATCGGGTCGGCCGCAGCCGCCACCAGCCCGTCGCGGATCGTGTCCACCGCCGCGTCCACCGAGCGGACCCGGCCCCGGCGATGCCGATCGGCCAGGCTGGCGAACAGATCGCTCATCACGCGCCAGAACAGGCCGAGGGCGTGGGTGGTGGCCGAGGAGCGGATGTATTCCGGCAGGAAGCCGGGGAAGAGGGGATCCAGCAGCCGCACCAGCGGATCCCGCCGGCGGCGATGGGCCACGATCGCCCGGCAGGTCTCCTGGAAGGCCGGCGAGTCGAGATAGGCGTCCAGGCCGCCGGTGCCGTGCCAGAGCATCGCCTTCTGGCAGTATTCGGCGTACTCGAAGTTGATGCGGTCTCCGTTGAGGTGGCGCAGCAACCCCGCCGCCGTGAGCTGGCCGTTGAAGAAGCGCAGGGCCGGCAGCGGATTGAGGAACTGGCGCTGGGCCTGATCGATCAGATTGCGGCTGTAGGCATCGAGCACCACGCCGTAGCTGTCGAGCACCCCCACCACCTGGAGCAGGTGATCGGCGGTGTCATCCACCAGGGTCCGGCCGGCCAGCAGCTGCTCCTGCAGCCGCGCGGCGATCGCCGCGCTCACAGCAGGCCTCCGCTGGCCTGCTGCAGCATCCGGGGCAGCTGGCTCTGGGCCTGGCTGCTGGCTTCGATCAGGCGGGCCAGGGGCTGGGGCAGAAGGCCCAGGATCACGATGGCGGAGGTGAGCACCAGGGCCGGCACCTGGCTGGAGAGGGCCACCACCGGCAGGGTGCGCGTGGGACTGACCAGCTCCGGCGTGAGCCGGCCGAAGAAGGCCCGGTTCACCAGCAGCAGGAAGTACACCGCCGTGAGGCCGCAGCCCACCATGCAGACCAGGGTCGGGATGGGGAAGCGGGCCAGGCTGCCGCGGAAGATGAGGAACTCGGAGATGAAGCCCGACATCCCGGGGATGCCCATGCTGGCCATCACCCCGATCACCATCAGGGACCCCGTCAGGGGCAGGCCGCGCTGGGGATTGAGCAGGCCGCGCAACACGGTGAGATCCCGGCTGCCGGTGACCCGGTAGACCACGCCGACGAGCAGAAACAGCAGGGCCGAGATCAGGCCGTGGCTGAGCATCTGAAACAGGGACCCGCTCAGGCTCACGGGTGTGGCGGCGGCGGCGGCCAGCATCACCGTGCCCATGTGACCGACCGAGCTGTAGGCCACCATCCGCTTCATGTCGGTCTGCACGATGGCGGCCAGCGACCCGAACAGCACCGAGACCGCCGCCCAGCCGGCCAGCACCGGCCCCAGATCGCTCCAGGCTTCTGGGAACAGGCCGAGGCAGAAGCGCAGCAGGCCGTAGGTTCCCAGTTTCAGCAGTACCCCTGCCAGCAGCACCGACACCGGCGTGCTGGCCTCGGTGTGGGCATCCGGCAACCAGGTGTGGAAGGGCACCAGCGGGATCTTGATGGCGAAGCCCAGCAGCAGCGCCAGCATCAGCAGCCGCTGGGTCCCGGGGCTGAGCAGGGCGGCCAGCTGGGGATGCACGCCGAAGTCCACCGAGCCGGTGGTGAGGGCCAGGCCGAGAAAGGCGGCCAGGATCAGCCCGCCGGAGACGGCCGTGAACAGCAGGAACTTGGTGGCGGCGTAGGCCCGGCGCTCTCCACCCCAGATGGCGATCAACAGCCAGAGCGGGATCAGCTCCAGCTCGTAGAAGAGGAAGAACAGCAGCAGGTTCTGGGCCAGGAAGGCGCCGTTCACCGCACCGCTGATCAGCAGCAGGAGGGCGTAATACAGGCGAGGGCGGTTCTGGATCGGCCCGGTGCAGACCACCGCCACCAGGCAGAGCAGGGCATTGATCAGCAGCAGCGGCAGGGACAGTCCGTCGACCCCGAGCCGGTAGAGCAGCCCCAGCCGTTCGATCCAGACCACCGATTCGACCATCTGCATCCCGCCATCGAGGGGATCGAACTGGAGCAGAACCCGCACGCTCCACAGCAGTTGGAGCATCAGCAGCGCCGCCGCGGTGCGCTGCAGCCGCTCGGGGCTCCGCTCACCCGGCCAGAGGACCAGGGCGAGGGCTCCGAGCAGGGGAATCAGCAGCAGGGCGCTGAGCATGGGAGGTCAGAACGAGGTGGTGGCGGGCAGGACCCAGGCCAGGCCGGCCAGAAGCATCACGATCGCGGCCACAGCCGTGAGCACGTAGGCCTGGCTCTGGCCGCTGATGCTGAGCCGCAGGGCCTCGGCGCTGCCGAGGGAGATCCTTGCCAGCTGGTGCGCCGCTCCGTCCACCACGGTGCGATCGAACCAGCTGACCGATCGGGAGAGGAAGGCCACCAGGTTCACGATCGTGAGCCGGTAGAAGCGCTCGGTGTGGAAGTCGAAGGCGAGCAGATCCCGCAGGGAGCGCAGGGCCGGCTGGGGCCAGGGCTGCTGCGAACTCCTCAGCGGCTGCAGCGCGCCGGCCAGCAGGCCGGCCAGGCCGCTGCCGATCAGCAGCAGGGCGGTGGTGGGGGAGAACGACGCGATGCCCGGCACCGGATCGAGGCGGGCCATGAGCGGAGGCGTGAGCAGCACGATCACGGTGAGCGTCACCATCGGCAGGGCCATCTGCCAGTTCACCTCGGGCGTGCGGCGGGTCTTGGGCCGGGCCGGGCCGAGGAACACCTGCCGGTAGACCCGCGTGAGGTTCCAGACGCTGAGCAGGTTGGTGAGCAGCAGCACCAGGGCCAGGCTCAGGCCTGCCGGGGTCAGCAGGTCGAGGGCCAGTCCGCTGCTCCAGAAGCCGCCCAGGGGCAGCAGGGCCGTGAGACCGGCGCTGCCCACCAGGAAGGCCGTCGTGGTGGCGGGCATGCGGGGCGCGAGGCCACCGAGTTCGGTGATGTCCTGGGCGTTGCTCACGGCGATCACGGCGCCGGTGCTCATCGAGAGCAGTGCCTTCGCCAGGGCATGGGAGAGCAGCAGCAGCAGGGCCACCGCCGGCAGGCGCTGGGCGATGCAGAGGAACACCAGCCCCAGATAAGCGGTGGTGGAGTACGAGAGCGTCCGCTTGATGTCCACCTGGGCCAGCGCCACCAGGGATCCCCCCAGGGCGCTCACCGTGCCGATCAGCTCGAGCACCACCAGGCTGACCGGTGCCTGCTGCAGGATCGGCATCAGGCGCAGCAGCACCAGTGCGCCGCAGGTGACCACCACCGAATTCCGCAGAATCGAGGCGGGGTTTGGGCCCTCCATGGCCTCATCCAGCCAGAGGTGCATCGGGAACTGGGCGCATTTCCCGGTCGGTCCCGCGATCAGGGCGAGGCTGATCAGGGTCATGGCCAGGGGCGGCAGCGGCGAGCCGGCCGCCCAGCTGTAAAGCTCCTCGAAACTCATCACTCCCGAGCTGGCCGAGAGGGCCACCACACCCATCAGCAGGGCGATGTCTCCCACGCGCTTGGTGAGGAAGGCGTCGCGGGCGGCGGTGACCACCAGCGGCTGGGCGTACCAGAACCCCACCAGCAGATAGGTGGAGAGGGTGAGCATCTCCAGCAGGAAGTAGCACTGGAACAGGGAGTCGCTCAGCACCACGCCCACCATGGCTCCCTCGAAGAACCCCGCCAGGGCAAAGAAGCGTGCCAGGGCCCATTCCTTGTCGAGGTAGCCGAGCGCGTACACCTGCGAGAGCAGGCTCAGCACCGTGATCAGTTCCAGCGCGCCCAGGGACGCCGTCGAGAGATCGAAGCTGATCACCAGGTCGAGATCTCCCACCTGCAGCCAGGACCACTGCAGATGGCGGGCGCCGTTGCTCGCCACATCCCTCAGCACGATCGCCCCGTGCAGCACGCCCAGCAGGCTGAGGAGCACGTTGCCGTAGGCCGGCGGACGGGAGGCGTTGCGCGACGGCCAGCCCGTGGCCCAGGGCAGGGACAGCAGCATGCCCGCGAAGCCGTAGAGCGGGATGCACCAGCTCAGCTGGGTCGGCAGGGCGAGGTCAGAGCTCAGGGGCTGGGGCAGGGGGCGGGCCGGAATTTAGGTCGGCAAGCGGCCCGTTCCCCTCAGAAGCGCGCGCGTTGGTACGCGGCGTAACCCCGACCGCGGCCGACCGAGCCACCCAGGGCCTTGAGCCACTCCTCCAGATCGCGCCCGTGGGCCCGCTCCTCGTTGAGCAGGGTCTCGAAGAAGGCGGCGTTCTCGCCATCGCCGATCAGGGTGCAGTGGCGGTGGCTCTCGGCGTAATGGTGGATGAGATCGTCCTCCAGCCGGATGTTGCCCTCCAGCAGGCCGAGCAGATCGGCGGCAACACTCACGGGGCGCAGCTGGGAGGCGGCGGGGGCGGCACCGAGCTGCAACATGCGCTGCACGATCGACTCGGCGTGCTGCATTTCCTCCACCGTCTCCTTGCGGAAGCGTTCGGCGGACTCGCTGTCGCCCCAGAGGTCCAGCAGGCTGGCCTGGGTCATGTACTGCTGCACCGCGGTCAGCTCCAGGCTGAGGGCGCGTCCGAGCAGGCCGAGAACGCGCGGGTGGACAGAGGGGGTCACGGTCATGGGCGGATCGGCGCTCAGTAGCGGGTCGCGTGGGTGGGCACCAGAGCCGATTCGACCTCGGCGTGCGGTCTGGCGATGATGTGAGCGGCGACGAGACCGTCACCCACCCGCTCGCAGGCATCGGCGCCCGCGCGGACAGCCGCATTCACGGCCCCCGTCTCGCCGCGGACCATCACGGTGACGTAGCCACCACCGACGAACTCGCGCACGATCAGGCGCACCTCGGCGGCCTTGGTCATGGCGTCGGCGGCCTCGATGGCGGGAACCAGGCCGCGGGTCTCGATCATGCCCAGGGCGATGCCGTATGGGCGGGGCTCCGGAGCCGGGCCGGCCGCCGCTCCGCCGCTGGATCGGGGCGGGGTGCCGCGGGCGGCACTGCCGCCGCGCCTGGCGGGTGTGGAGCGGGCGGGCGGAGCGCTGCGGCGGGTGGTGGTCCGGGCCGGGCTGGCCGCGCGGCTGGTGGTGCTGCGGCCGGTGGCCGCCGGCGTTGCCGCTGCCGGGAGGGCCGCCGGAGCCGGTGCGGGTGCGGCGCTCTTGGGATCGGGGCTGGCGGGGGTGCTTGCGGTGGCCATGGGTCGGTGAAGGGTGGTGGGGAGCGGAGCGTGAGGCCGGGGCGGCGCCTGCGGCGGCCTGGCCCTGGGCCTCATCCGTCCGGACACCAGTGGTCGATGATCCCGCCGATGGTCAGATCGGTGATGGTGGCCGGGTCCGGGCAGGCGAAGCGAGCCGCCGAGCCACTGGCGGTGAAGACCCAGTTGCCGGGGCGGGCGCCCACCGGATCCACCGCCACCATCTGCTTGCCCTTGTTGTTGCGCAGCAGGCGCAGATGCATGTGGCCGATGCCGGCCACGCGCTCGGTGCACACCAGGGAACCGGTCACCTGCATGATCTCCATCAGCGTCGCGCGCCTCCGCTGGACGGTGTCCCTGTGGCCGGTGCACCTGTGGCCGGGGAGCCGGCTGCCGGTGCTCCGGAGCTCGGGCTGCCGGTCGAGCCGCTGGGGGCCTTGGGTGGGTCGGGTTCCCAGTGGTCGATGATCCCCACGATCGTCAGGTCGCTGGGATACGACTTGCTGCCGGCCGCTTCGCGGGCCGCCGAGCTGCTGACACAGATCACCCAGTCGCCGGGCTTGGCCCCCACGGCATCCACCGCCACCTTCTTGGTGCTGCCATCCAGCACCACCTGGAGGTGCTTGTGCTCGAAATCGGGAATCCGATTCGTCGCCACCAGGGGTTTCACCACCTTGCAGATCAGCATCGTTCAGTGAGCGGCCTCGGGCGCGAGCGGGATGGACATGGCGATGGTTTCCGCCGGTTCGCCCCGATCCCGGTCGCGGATCGAGAGCAGGGTGTGCAGCAGACCGCGATCGCACAGATCCCCGTAGCGCACGTGCATGGCCTCACGCACCCGCTCGCAGTCGGCGATGGCGCGTTCACGGGCCCCGGGGATGCTGCCGCTGTAGTCGAATCGGATCACCACGGGGATCGGCAGACCGCGGGACACGTTGAGGCCGCGGAAGATCTTGATGCCCACGTCCAGGTCGGAGGCGGCTTCCTCGACCGTCTCGAGATGGGCGAAATAGGTGAGGTTGCGCAGATGGACCTCCTTGAAGCCGATGCCCACGCCGATGAAGCGTTCGGCGTGGCCGGCATCGCTGTAGGCGCCGCCGAAGTGGCTGCGCACCAGGTCGATCTGGGAGATGTTGTGCTCCAACAGCAGGGCGATGAACCGCTGCATGCCCTCATCGCACTGACCCGGGCACGCTTCGGCGACGCGCTGGGCGATCAGCTCGCGGCCCTGCTGGGGGCTGAGGCTGCTGCTGTCCTCGTAGAGGGCCAGGCCATCGACCCAGTGGAGCAGGTCGATCACGTGATCCGCGGCCGGCACATGCACGCGGATGGCATCGGTGTCGGTGTCCATCCCGATCAGGAGCAGATCAACCGACGCGCCGCAGCAGAAGCCGTTCTCAATCGCCTGGCGGAAGTCCTGAAGCCTCTGCAGGCCCGCGGCAGCAGCGGCGGCGTCATCGCTGCCATGGGCGGCGCAGCCCTGGTGGGAGGGATCGCGCGAGCTGAAGTGGTACACCACCACCTTCAGATAGCTGGTCGGTTCCGTGGCGGCGTTGGGCACTGATTCACGGAAGCGGCGGTGCTCGGTGCCCACCCAGCGCTTGACGCTGCGGCTCACGTCGAACATCGCGCCGGCATGGGAGCGGCGTCGCACCAGGCCGTAGGGCAGGCGCAGCACGGAGCTGACCGTGTGGGCCAGGCGCCCGTCGGCGCAGGGGCTGATGTCGAGCAGGTGGAATCCCTGCTCGAGCAGGGTGTTGCCCATGGCCGCCGTGCGCTCGTGCGAGCGGGCTCCCCGCAGCGGGTCATGGCCGAAGAAATCACGGCTCATGGCCTCGTAGGCGCGGAAGACGCACCAGGCGTAGAGGCGCTTCATGTCGAGCCCCTCCACCCAGGTCTGGTCGAGCACGAACTGGGGCAGGCTGAAGCCCAGCTGGGCCCGGGCCAGCTCCTGGGCGCGGGCGCTGAAGTCGGGCTCGCGCTGCAGGCTGGCCAGCTGCTGCAGCAAAGGCACGATCCGATCGAAGCAGCCCTTGATCCGCTCTTCGTAGTCGATCAGCAGAGCGTTCTCCCGCTGATCGGTCAGGGGGTGAGCCCGATGGGGCCTGGAGCCGGAGCCACCGGCCCCGCCGGGCCGCTGCAGCTGCCGGCGGGACGGTGCCGTGGGGGCCAGTGGTCGCTGGGGGAGGGTGCGGGCTCCGCGCATGGACACCTCAGCCCCGGGCTCCGCCCGACAGGGTGACGAGGGATCCCTTCTCGGTGTTGCCGCTGGAGCCGGTGATCGGGCTGACGGGCTGATCGCGGTCCCGGTTGCGCTTCGGCTCGAAGGCCGGCATCGCGGTCATCGGGCCTGGGCGACTGGGGTTGCGGCGACGGGCCGAGGCGCCCTCGGTGCCGGTCACATGCTGGCCGCGGTCCCAGTCATCGCCGGTGATGCGGTGGGCTGTGGAGGAGCCCTCACCGGTCACCTTGGGGCTGGTGCGGACCGCACCCACATCGTGCTGTCCGGCCAGTGCGGGGCCGGCGCCGGCCGGCTCGGGCCGGGCGGGGAGGGCCCGGGGTTGACGGCCCGGGCGGTCGAACCGGAACTGCTCGGTTCCCGTGACCTTGTCCGGGGCCATGTCAAAGGGTCCGGTGATGCGGGAGCCCTGTTCGTAGCGGTTGCCCGTGACGGCGCGGCTCCGCTGCCGCTCCACCTGGGCTGCCCGCGCCGGCGACTGGACGCTGAACCGCTGCCAGGGGGCGTCGGCCAGGGGCTGAGGGAAATCAGCGGCGTTGTCGGTGGAAGCACCGCAGGCCTCGCCGATGTGCTCGGGGCCCACATAGGGCGTGCCGGAGATCGGCTCACAGGCGCCGCGATCGGCTCCGGTCATCACGCCACCGAGCCCGGGCTGCAATCCGGTCAGACCGGGACCCGGCGTGCCGGCACCCACGGGGGTGCGCTGCCGGATCGACTCCACCTGCTCTTTGCCACACCAGGCTCCGGCCTGCTCGAGGCCGGCGTAGGGCGTGCCGGTCACGGCTTTGCAGGTGCCCGGTTCATCGCCGGTGACACGGCCGGATCGGCCGGTCTGGGTGCCGCTCACCACCTGGGAGCGGTTGGTGACGCTGAAGCCCACCTTCGCGGCCTCGGGCTGCGGACGCGCTCCGCAGAAGGCCTCGTACTGCTGCGGTCCGACGTATTCGTCTCCGGTGACCCGCTTGCAGCTGCCGGGCTCGTTGCCGGTCACATGGGGGGAGCGCCCCACCATGGTGCCGGTCACGCCGGCACCGCGAAGCGTCTGGAGGTTGCCCACCTTCTCGGCCGGTCGGCCGCCGGGGAGAGGGTCCCGGCCGAGGTACTGATCACCCGTGAGGGTCCGGGCCGAGCCGGCTTCATCACCGGTGACCCTCTCGGAACGACCCACCATCACCCCGGTCACCGGCCGCCCGGCTTCGGTGCGGCTCAGACCCACCTTGGGGTTGGAGGGGATCGACCCACCGCACCAGCTGGTCATCTGATCGGCGCCGATGTACTCGGTGCCGGTCACGTTCTTGCAGGTGCCGGGCTCATCGCCGGTGACCTTGTGGGATCTGCCCACTTCGTTGCCGGTCACACGGTTGCCATGGCTGGTGCTGGTGACCTGCACCTTCAGGGGTTGGCTGGGTTCGGGCTCGGCCTGGCAGAAGTCGCGGAAGATCTCGGCTCCCATGTACTGGGTTCCGGTGATGGTGCGGCAGGTGCTGGCCTCGTTGCCGGTGGTGCGGGGCGAGCGGTTGGCCTGGGTGCCGGTCACGGTCTGGCCGGTGCTGGTCTCACTGGCTCCCACCTTCCAGTGGGCGTCGGCGGCTTCGGTGGGGCGATTGATGCCCCGGCGGGGTCCTGTGGGTCGGGTGCCGCCGCTGCGCTGGCTGCCGCAGGCGCCGGAGCGGCTGCGCAGCTCGCGGACCCGCTGGGCGAGCTCACGGCTGGTGAGGTCGGGATTGGCCTGCCGGGCCATGGACGCCGGTGTCGGGCTCGACTGGCTGGCGGATTTGCCGTGCTTGGAGAGAGCCTGCCGGCGGGCCAGCACCAGGGAGCGGCTGGGATTCTCGATGGCGCGGCGCTTGACGTTGCGGCGCTGGATGTCGGCGGGCTGCAGAGAGCGGGCGGAGGCGGCCGGTCGGGCCGGAGTCGCAGGGGCAGCGGCCGGAGTGGGGGCGGGCGCCTGAGCGGCGGCCTGACGGCTGGCCTGATGCACGTCCACACGGGTGCGGTCGCGGCTGCCATCGGCGCGCTTGCCACGCCTGGAGAGGGCTTCCCGGCGGGCCAGCACCAGGTCCCGGCTGGGATTGGGGATGCGCTGCAGGGTTCTGCTGGTGCTCTCCTGCCGCGGCAGGGACACCGGCGCCGGAGCGGGAGCAGCAGCGCGGGTCCTGGGCGTGCTCGGACGGGTCTCCCGCGGAGTCACCGCTGCGGCCTTGGTGCGGCTGGGCCGGGCATCGGCGGCACCGCGCACGCGCTCGGGGCTCGAGGTGTAGCGGCCGGCGGCTTTCTTGCCGGCTGTGGTGAGAGCCTTGCGCCTCTCCAGTGCCGCCTCGCGACTCGACGTGCGTGCCATGTCCCCGGGTGATGTGTGCAGTGATCCAACGCGTGTTGCCATCCCGCTCGGGACAGCGGGAGACCTCCGTCAGTGAGCCCGGAGATCCCCGATTGCCGAAGCGGCGTTCAGCGGGCCTCGAAGACCACGAAGGCTGCACCCTGGCTCTGGGTGTAGGCGTCGTAGCCGACCATGCGCACGTGGTGATCGGGATAAGCGCGGTGGCAGGCCTCGAGTTCACTGACGATCACGCCGAGGTCCTTCTCACCGAAGAAGGGCAGTTTCCAGTACGACCAGTAGGTCGCCATGGAACGACTGGGGTGGATGTGCTCCACGAGGGGCGTCCAGCCCTGGGCGATGATGTAGGCGATCTGGTCGTAGATCTCGTCCTGGGTCATCGGCGGCAGAAAGCCGAAGGTTTCCAGGGTGGCGACTGTCTGATAGTCACCCACGGTGCTCTGGAACGGCATGGGAGTCCTTGCTGAGGGTGGTGGTGTTGAGGCGAAGTGACCGCGACGGCGGATTCACAATCGGAATCCGCCGTCATCGGCCGGGTCAGGTCAGTTGACGTCGAGCTTGTCGACGGTGTCGAACTCGAATTTGATCTCCTTCCAGGTCTCCAGGGCGATCGCCAGTTCGGGGCTGTGCTTGGCGGCCTCCATCAGGATGTCGCGGCTTTCCTTCTCCAGCTCACGGCCGGCGTTGCGGGCCTTGACACAGGCTTCCAGAGCCACACGGTTGGCGGCGGCGCCGGCGGCCGATCCCCAGGGGTGACCGTGGGTGCCACCACCGAACTGGAGCACGGAATCGTCGCCGAAGATGGTGACGAGGGCCGGCATGTGCCACACGTGGATACCACCGGAGGCCACGGCGAAGACCCCGCCCATGGAACCCCAGTCCTGGTCGAAGAAGTTGCCGCGGGTGCGATCTTCGGGGATGAAGGATTCACGCAGCTGGTCGATGAAGCCCAGCGTCGTCTGACGGTCGCCTTCGAGCTTGCCCACCACGGTGCCGGTGTGCAGCTGGTCGCCACCGGAGAGGCGCAGGCACTTGGCCAGCACGCGGAAGTGGATGCCGTGCTTGGGATGACGGTCGATCACCGCGTGCATGGCGCGGTGGATGTGGAGCAGCATGCCGTTCTTGCGGCACCACTTAGCCAGACCGGTGTTGGCGGTGAAGCCACCGGTGATGTAGTCGTGCATGATGATCGGCTGCCCGAGCTCCTTGGCGAACTCGGCCCGCTCGTACATCTCCTCGGGAGTTGCGGCGGTGCAGTTGAGGTAGTGCCCCTTCTTCTCACCGGTCTCCATCTCGGCCGACTTCACAGCTTCGGCAACGAACTCGAAGCGGTTCTGCCAGCGCTGGAACGGCTGGGAGTTGATGTTCTCGTCGTCCTTGGTGAAGTCGAGACCGCCCCGCAGGCACTCGTAGACCACCCGGCCGTAGTTCTTGCCGGAGAGGCCGAGCTTCGGCTTGATCGTGCAGCCAAGTAGCGGACGGCCGTACTTGTTCATGCGGTCGCGCTCGACAACGATGCCGTTCGGCGGACCCATGCAGGTCTTGATGAAGGCCAGCGGGAAGCGGATGTCCTCAAGCCGCAGGTGACGCAGGGCCTTGAAGCCGAAGACGTTGCCCACCAGGGAGGTGAGCACGTTGGTGACGGACCCTTCCTCGAACAGATCGAGGGGATAGGCGATGAAGGCGTAGAAGGACTCCTTGTCGCCGGGGACATCCTCGATCCGGTAGCAGCGGCCCTTGTAGAAATCCAGGTCGGTCAGCAGCTCGGACCAGACCGTGGACCAGGTGCCGGTCGAGGACTCGGCCGCCACGGCGGCACCGACTTCCTCGCGGGGCACCCCTTCCTGGCCGGTGCACTTGAAGCAGGCCAGCAGGTCGGTGTCGAGGGGAACGTAGTCGGGAGTCCAGTAGGTGTCTCTGTACTCCTTGACCCCTGCGTCGTACTTCTTGCTCATGGGTTAACTCCGTTGTGGTCGTGGGAAATGACGGGAAGGCCGCCTGGGCCGTGCCTGGCGATTCAGTCCGTTCAGTCCTTCTGACCAGAGAAGTTGCCGTTGCCGAGCGCAGGCTCCACCTCACGGTGCGGGCGGGCGATGATGTGGGCGGCCACCAGACCGTCACCGACCCGCTCGCAGGCATCGGCTCCGGCGCGGACGGCAGCGTTCACAGCACCGGTCTCACCGCGGACGAGAACGGTCACGTAACCGCCGCCGACGAACTCGCGTCCGATCAGGCGCACTTCCGCGGCTTTGGTCATGGCGTCAGCCGCCTCGATGGCCGGGACGAGACCGCGGGTCTCGATCATGCCGAGGGCGATGCCCATGGTTTCGTTAGCCATTGCCTGCCGGAAAGGGGTTGATTTGTTCGCGAATGACAATGCTTGTCGGCCATCCCCTCCGTCAAGCGATCCGGGGTGTTCCGGCAATGATGGTCCGTTGTGAACGGAATAAGCAGAACTGATTAATTCGTTGTGGAACGTTGCGTGCCGGCTGATCCGGCCTCCGAACGCCTCTGCGGAAGCGGAAGACGGACCCTCCGTCCCTCACAATCGCCCCATGAGCGGACCTTCTTCTGCCGCCGTGCCGGGCCCTTCTCCCCTGCAGGAGCTGGTGATCGCCAGCAGCAATCCGATCAAGGTGGAGGATCTCACCACCATGCTGCAGCCCCTCGGGCTGGGCATTCTTCCCCTGCCGGAAGGGCTCGAGATCGAGGAGACCGGCAGCACCTATGCGGAGAACGCCCGCCTCAAGGCCAGCGGTGTCGCCCGCGTGACCGGTCACTGGTCCCTGGCCGATGACTCGGGCCTGGAGGTGGATGCTCTCGGTGGAGCGCCGGGTGTGCTGTCGGCCCGCTACGCCCCGACAGCGGCTGAACGCAACGCCCGCCTGCTGCAGGAGCTGGGATCGGTGCCCTACCGGTCCGCCGCGTTCGTCAGCGCCATGGCCCTGGCCGACCCGTCAGGAGCAGTGGTCCTCGAGGCGGAAGGAGCCTGCCGAGGCTCGATCCTGACCCGGCCGATCGGTCCCTGCGAGGGCTATGCCGCACTCTTCTGGCTGCGGGAGGCGGCGATGACCTACGCCGAGCTGCCCCAGCACCTGCGCTTCAAGCTGGGCAGCCGCGGCCGGGCCGCCCGTGAGATGGCCGAGCGGCTGCGGGCCCTGATCAGCGGTTGATCAGCTGGATCGCATGCATGGCCGCCGCGGCGGCCTCCTCCACATCACCCTCCCGGCCCGCCAGGGTCAGGCGGCCGAAGGCTCCGACGGCCTTGACATCGACAACGGTGATGTTCGAGGCCTTCTCGGCTTCATTGGCTGCGATCAGCACATAGCCGGCCGGCTCGGTCTCGAGGATGAACATGCTCATGCCGGCCTGGATCATCGAGCCGCGGCGGTTCTGCCGGTTGATGAGAACCGCGTGATCGGGCGTGATCGCCCGGATGATCTCGGTCCAGCTCACATCGCAGCGGCTGCGTCGCTCCACGCTGCTGCCGATGGCATCGAGAATCACATCGCCGGAGTGGAGCACATTGCTCTGGTCGCGGTGATAGATCGCCAGAGAGCCGAAGGCCCGCTCCACCACCATCTGGCCGAGGCGAACGGTGCTGGCCTTGAGGGCGATGTCGGTGACCCGGTGGACCGCCATGCCGGGAGACACCTCCAGCCAGAGACAGGCATCACCGGGGATCGGCAGAAACCCCTGCGAGACGGTGCCCATGTAGGCCGCCAGCTGGGGTTGCAGCGAGTCGAGAAACACGTAGGTGCGCAGCTCGATCGACTGCACCTGACTCGACTGGCGCACCTGGCGGGTGGTTTCGCCGTCGGTGGTGATCACGCAGCTGGGACCGCCGGCGGCCTCCGGCCGGCTCTGGGTCCCGGTCACCCTGACCGAGCCGGAAGGACGTCGTCCCATCGGTTGCTGGAACGTGGCCCTGCCCTGCATGGCGCGCGATCCTACCGGCCGACCTGCAGCCGTGACTTGCGGACCTGGACTCAGCCGATACATTCGCACCAGATCTGACTCCGGCACGTCGATGGTGAGCACACCCGCCTCCGCCGCCAGGCCCAGCGCCGGCGAACCCTCCGCGATGCGGGCCTGGATGAAGGAAATGATGGAGGGAGAAGCCACGCCGGAACGGGCTCTCGCCCTGATCGGCATAGGCCTGGTCGGGCGGATGACCGGCTCCTCCAGTGAATCCGAATGGTCCTGGATTCAACCGGAGGATGGAACGGAAGCTCGGCTGGATGGCCTGCGTCGTCGCCTCGAGACGATCGCCCTGGCGATCAACACCGGCGCTCCGCTCACCACCCAGGAGGTGAGCCAGCTCCTCGGTGCCCGGCCCGGCTCCGACCGGGCGCGGCGGGGCGATGTTCAGGCCGAGCGTCTGAGCCGCAATGTCTGGCGTCTCAGCCGGGTCGAGTCCTCCGGGCGTGAGGTCGATGGCGGCCGGATGAACGCCGGCTTCAGCGAAGCGGCGGGCCGTCGCCGCCGCCTCTGAATCGAGACCCGAATCGAACTCCGTTCAGCGGCTCATTCGCTGCTGCCGGCGTCCCCGTTCTCGCCGGCAGCACCGTTGTCGCCAGAGGCCCCGTCCGGTGCGCTGTCATCCGCGTCCTCATTCGCGGAAGCGGCGGGTTCGCTTGCCTCGGGCTCGGCACAGATCACCACCGAATCCAGCTGGGCCCGGGCCGCGAGCACGGAGGCCGCCTCCAGCTGGAGCGCCACGCTGGCATCGGCCAGGGTCATGTCCTTCTGCCGCCGCACCTCAGCCACGGCCTGCCGGAACAGCTCCACCTGGTCCCTGAACTCCTTCACCTCGGCCTTCTCCAGCTCAGTGTTGGCGTCCCTCAGGCTCGCCATCGCCTGATCGAGCTTCGTGCCGGCCGTTTCGGCGTCCTCCACCGTCGATTCCGGCGTCAGGCCTTCCACGCCGGCCACGGCCTCCTCCACCGCGGCGCGCGCCGCACAGACCGCAGCCACATCGGCGATCACGGCCTGCTCGTCGGATTCGGCCCTCTGCTCGGGGCTGCGGCAGGCGGTGGTCAGCATCATCAGCGCCACACCGCTCAGCAGCAGGCAGGCCGGTCCGGAGGGAGAAGCCATGGAGGCGATTCGGGTGCAGCGTCTGCTCGACCGTAGATCGGATCAGGGGATCTGACGCGTCCCGGACAACGCCCGTGGTCGCCTGATCCCGAAGACTTGTGGTGGGCTGCTTGTCGCGCCTCATCCCGCGCTCCACGGTGGGGCGTGGCCGCAGCGACCCCGCATGAGCGTCAGCGCACCATCCATCCCGACCTCCCTGAGCACACCTCCAGCCCCGGAGGGTCACGAGATCGTGCGCGAGCGCGGTCAGCGCGAGGTGTTCTGCGGCCTCACCTCGATCGTGTGGCTGCACCGGCGCATGCCGGATGCCTTCTTTCTGGTGGTGGGCTCCCGCACCTGCGCCCACCTGATCCAGAGTGCCGCCGGCGTGATGATCTTCGCCGAACCCCGCTTCGGCACCGCGATCCTGGGGGAGCGGGATCTTGCGGGGCTCGCCGATGCCAACGAGGAGCTCGACCGCCTGGTGGCCCGGCTCCTGGAGCGGCGCCCGGAGATCCGCACGCTCTTTCTGGTGGGGTCCTGCCCGAGCGAGGTGATCAAGCTGGATCTGGCCAAGGCGGCCGAACGCCTCAACCATGCCCACTCCGGACGGGTGATGGTGCTGAGCTACAGCGGCAGTGGCATCGAGACCACCTTCACCCAGGGGGAGGATGCCGCCCTGCAGGCGATGCTGCCCCTGCTCCCGGACGCTGCAGCGTCTGGTGATTCTGCGGATCAGCTGCTGATTGTCGGAACCCTGGCCGATGCGGTGGAGGAGCGCCTCACCGGCCTGTTCCGCCGCATGGGGATCGAGCGGGTGCGCAGCCTGCCGCCCCGGCGCTCCACCGAGCTGCCCGCCGTGGGACCGGGCACCCGGGTCCTGCTGGCCCAGCCGTTCCTGTCCGGCACGGCCCGGGCCCTTCTCGATCGGGGTGCCGAGCTGGTGTCGGCACCGTTCCCTCTGGGGGTGGAGGGCAGTGCCGCCTGGATGGAGGCCGCCGCTGCGGCCTTCGCCATCCCCGAGTCTCGTGTGCGCGAGGTGCTCGACCCGCTGGTGAAGCGGGGCCGAGAGGCTCTGGCCCCGCACCGGGAGGTGCTGGCCGGCAAGCGCCTGTTCCTGATGCCCGATTCCCAGCTGGAGATCCCACTGGCCCGCTTCCTTCACCGGGAATGCGGCATGGAGCTGGTGGAGGTGGGAACGCCCTATCTCGACCGGCGGCTGATGGAGGCCGACCTGTCCCGGCTGCCGCCCGCAACCCGCCTGAGCGAGGGGCAGGACGTGGACCGTCAGCTGGAACGCCTGCGCGCGGCCCGACCGGACCTGGTGCTCTGCGGGCTGGGTCTGGCCAATCCGCTCGAGGCGGAGGGCATCGCCACCAAGTGGTCGATCGAACTCGTGTTCAGTCCGATCCACGGCTGCGATCAGGCGGCGGACCTGGCCGAGCTGTTCGCCCGCCCGCTCCGACGGCGTGAGCGGCTGCAGGTCGCCTGACTCCGGCGCTCATCTCCACCCCCTCCACACCCACTGTCTCCCCGTTCACTCCCGCCCCCGATGGAACTCACGCTCTGGACCTACGAGGGCCCACCCCATGTGGGCGCGATGCGCATCGCCGCTTCGATGGAGGGCGTGCACTACGTGCTCCATGCCCCCCAGGGGGACACCTACGCCGACCTGCTGTTCACGATGATCGAGCGACGCGGTTGCCGGCCGCCGGTCACTTACACCACGTTCCAGGCCAGAGACCTGGGAGGCGACACCGCCGACCTGGTGACGCGCACGATCGCCGATGCGGTGCAGCGGTTTGCTCCGGAAGCCCTGCTGGTGGGCGAGAGCTGCACGGCGGAGCTCATCCAGGACCAACCCGGAGCGCTGGCCGCCGGCATGGACCTGGGCGGGGTGCCGGTGGTCAGCCTCGAGCTGCCGGCCTATTCCAAGAAGGAGAACTGGGGGGCTGCCGAAACCTTCTACCAGCTGGTCCGGGCGCTGCTCAGACCCCAGATGCCCCCGCCCGGCCAGCCCCGGCCCGATCCCGGCCGCTGGCGCCGGGAGGGCCGCCGGCCGCGGGTGAACCTGCTGGGGCCGAGCCTGCTGGGCTTCCGCTGTCGGGATGACGTGCGCGAGATCACCCGTCTGCTGGCCAGCCATGGCATCGATGTGAGCGTGACCGCGCCGCTGGGTGCCCGACCGGCCGATCTGGAGCGCCTGCCCGATGCCGATGTCAACGTCTGTCTGACGCCCGAGGTGGCGGGCACGGCCTGCAGCTGGCTGGAGCGCAGCTTCGGCATGCCCTGGGTGCGCACGGTGCCGATCGGCATCCGTGCCACAGCCGATTTCCTGCGGGAGATCCATGGCCTGCTCGAGCTGGAGCTGCCGCCGGAGCTGGTTCCTGATGCCGGCGGCGCCTGTGAGGCCGAGCGGCGCTCACAGCTTCCCTGGTACTCCCGCTCGGTGGATTCCACCTATCTCACGGGCAAGCGGGTGTTCATCTTCGGCGACGCCAGCCATGCCATCGCTGCCGCCCGCATCGCCCGCCACGAGCTGGGCTTCGAGGTGGTGGGCCTGGGCAGCTACAGCCGGGAACGGGCCCGGGAGGTCCGCGCGGCCGCCAGGGAGTTCGGGCTCAACGCCCTGATCACCGATGACTATCTCGCCGTGGAGGCCGCGATGGCGGAGGCCGCCCCGGAGCTGGTGCTGGGCACCCAGATGGAACGGCACAGCGCCAAGCGGCTGGGACTTCCCTGCGCCGTGATCAGTGCACCCCTGCACGTTCAGGATGTGCCGGCCCACCACTCACCCCAGATGGGCTGGGAAGGGGCGAATGTGATCTTCGATGCCTGGGTCCACCCGTTGATGATGGGTCTGGAGGAGCATCTGATCGGCATGTTCCGGCACGATTTCGAGTTCGTCGACGGTCACCGCAGTCACCTCGGCGAAGGAACCGCTTCGCCGGGCACGCCAGCTGCGGCAACTCCGCCTGCACAGACCTTCTCCACCCCGCTGCAGGATCTCTCCCCTGCCGATGCGGCTGAGGCCCTGGCCACGACGGTGGCCGTGGCCGAGGCGTTCGCGCCGGCGGGCGGTGCTCCCGAGTGGACGGCGGACGGCGAGGCGGAGCTGAACCGCATTCCCTTCTTCGTGCGGGGCAAGGTCCGCCGCAACACCGAATCCTTCGCCCGGGATCGGGGCCTGGTGGCGATCGACGCCGAAACGCTGTACGACGCCAAGGCCCACTTCAGCCGCTGATCCGGTGCGCCGCTTGCCCACAGTCAGGCTCTGGATGAGGCATACACCGCATTGTGTTCCGATTGTGGCGTGAGGCTGTGAGTGGATGCTCAGATCGATTCGTATCGGTTTGCATGAAGCATGGCCTTCGGGCAGGCCGCTGACCTTGCATGGAATCAGTGACATCGACTCGGGGTCTTCAGCATGACCAGCACGCTCAAACCGCCGGCGGTCACCCCCTCCCGGGGTGAGGACGGGGAAGGCAGCCTGCAGGTGCATCAGGATCCCTCCCTGCGCATCGAGGAGGGGGCCCTTGTCATCGCGGTCTACGGCAAGGGAGGCATCGGCAAATCCACCACTTCCTCCAATCTCTCAGCCGCCTTTTCACGCCTCGGCAAGCGGGTGCTGCAGATCGGCTGTGATCCGAAGCACGACTCCACCTTCACGCTGACCAAGCAGATGGTGCCCACGGTCATCGATATTCTCGAGGAGGTGGATTTTCACAGCGAGGAACTCAGGCCCGAGGACTTCGTCTTCGAGGGCTTCGGTGGCGTCCAGTGTGTGGAATCCGGCGGGCCGCCGGCAGGGACCGGTTGCGGCGGCTATGTCACGGGTCAGACGGTGAAGCTGCTCAAGGAGCATCACCTGCTGGAGGATACCGATGTGGTGATCTTTGACGTGCTGGGCGATGTCGTCTGCGGCGGTTTCGCCGCGCCACTGCAGCACGCCCATTACTGCCTGATCGTCACCGCCAACGACTTCGACTCGATCTTCGCGATGAATCGCATCATCGCGGCCATCCAGGCCAAGGCGAAGAACTACAAGGTGCGGCTCGGCGGCGTGGTGGCCAACCGCAGTCGCGACACTGATCAGATCGACCGGTTCAATGAGCGGGTGGGCATGAAGACCATGGCCCATTTCCCGGACCTGGACGCCATCCGTCGTTCCCGGTTGAAGAAGTGCACGATCTTCGAGATGGAGCCCACGCCGGAGGTGGAGGCGGTGCAGAACGAATACCTGCGCCTGGCCCGGGCGATGGTGGAGAGCGTCCAGCCGCTGGAGGCGGTTTCCCTCAAGGACCGGGAGATCTTTGACCTGCTGGGCTTCGACTGAGCGGCTCCGGCGGAGCCGCCACCCGCGCGCCGATCAGCTGCAGGGTTCGAGGCGGACCCTGCAGCGGCGCTGCAGCAGGCGGAGCGGAAACTTGACGTAGCTGGGCTCATCCAGACGGTGCCAGCGGGTGCGGGCCATCAGTTCGAGCGCGAACACCTTGGCGATCGTCACGGCCAGCTGAGCCCCGAGGCAGGCATGCACGCCACCACCGAATGGGATGAAGCTGTACCGCCGGTCGACCGGTGCGTCTCCCAGAAAGCGGTCGGGATTGAAGCGATCGGGTTCCGGGAAGTTGCTGGCGAGGGCGTGGGCGAGTCGAGGCTCAGCGATCAGCCCCCAGCCCCTGCGGTAGGTCAGGCCATCGAGCTCGACCGTGCGGGTCAGTCGCCGTGTCGCGGTGGAGGAGGGTGGCTGCAACCTCAGGGTCTCGCTGATGGTGGCCCCCAGCACGGGGGTGGCCCTGATCGCGTCCATGGCCAGTCCCTGCTCGCTGCCGAGGACGGCGCTGTGGGCCGATGCTTCCTCACGCAGCCGCTCCAGAACATCGTCATGGCCGGCCACCTGGACCATCCAGGAGGCGAGCAGGCCGGTCACCTCGTAGTGGGCTCCCCAGAGCTGCAGCAGGCACTGGTTGGCCATCAGGGGATCGCTGAACACGCCGTCGGGATTGAGGGCCCGCTCGTGCAGCATCATCCCGAGGAAGTCACGCGGCGGCGGCGCCTCCTCCGTGCGGCGCCTCTCGATCACCGCCTCCATGAACCGGATCAGCCGCCTGCGCGCCGCCATGCCCCGCCCGAAGGCCGTCACGGGCACGTCGAAGGGCACCAGGCCGAAGAAGCCATCGAAGAAGCGCCGGTAGAGGCTCTTGAGCTCTCTGGCGCTGGTGATGGGCAGCCCGTGCAGCCCGGCCATGCCGTCGTCGCCGGCGCCCTGCTCCTCCCGCAGGCTCACGCCCAGCAGCAGCGGCGCCAGCAGATCGAAGGAGAGGGCCTCAACGCTGTCGAGCACCGGCAACGCCGCCTGCCCCCGCCAGGAGTCCAGGTGTCGCCGCACCACCCTGTGCAGACGCGGGATGTACGACTCCAGCATTACGCCGGCAAAGGCAGGCTGGAGGGCGCTCTTGCGCTGGCGGTGCAGATCCGGGCGCTGGAAGAGGCTGTACTCACCGAACATCGCCAGCGTGGTGGCGGGCAGGCCGATCTCCGTGTACTGGTTGTCGCCGTTGAGCACCATCTCCACCGCGCGCGGTGAGCCCACGAACACCGTGGTGCCGCCGAAGACCCCCGTGCGGAAGATCGGTCCGTGCCGGCCGGCCCGCTCCAGGCAGAAGCGATCGGGGTCGCGGATGAAGTCGATGGTGTCCAGCCAGCCGGGCGTTCCCGGCGGCAGTTCGACCGCGCGGCCTTCGGGCTCGCTGCCCGGCTCATGAACGACCAGATCCTCGCTGACGCGTCCCACCGGGCGATCCTCAGGCGCCGGCGTCCAGGCCCACCAGGCGCATCGACAGATCCCAGACCCGTTCGGCCGTGCGGGGATCGGTGGCCTGATCGGAGAGCTCCTGGCTGAACTGCCGTCCGTTGCGGCTCTGGCGGTTCCCCCAGCTCCAGTGCACACCGGAGACGGCGAACTCCGGATCGATCACCACCTGCGCCACCCGCTCGCCGGCCAGGGACTGGCTGACGTAGCCGCCGGTGATCGTCTTCTGGAACCAGGGGAAGATGCGCTGGAACAGCTTCGGGGTGTTGCGGAACAGGGGTGTGTCCGCGACGCAGCCCGGATAGAGGGAGGTGAAGACGATGCCGCTGCTCCCATGCAGGCGCCGGTGCAGCTCCTGGGTGGTGATCATGTTGCAGAGCTTGCTGTCCTTGTAGGCCTTGCCGGGCTTGAAGGGTTTGCCGTCGGCCATGCTCACCGGGGCCAGGAAGCCGGCTTCGAATCCGGACAGATCGCCGAGATTCGCCGGGGCCGGAATGGGGATCTTGCCGCCCAGTTCCTTGGAATTGGCGGTGACGGTGCCGAGGATCACCAGGCGCCGGGAGGGGTGCGTGGAACGCCCGAGGGTCTCGAGCATCAGCTGAATCAGCAGGAAATGGCCCAGATGATTCGTGGCCATCGAGATCTCGTAGCCCTGGGGCGAGCGCTCCGGCTGCTTGAGCCTCGGCTTGTAGACCGCGGCGTTGATCACCATGGCGTCGATCGGCATGGGCAGCGAATCCACCAGCGTCTCCACGCCGCTGCGGACGCTTTCCAGATCGCCCAGATCGACCCGCAGGTGATGCAGCTGCTGCGGTGGGATCGAGAGGGTGGCGGCGGCCTCCGCGGCGCGGACGGGATCCCGGTTGAGGGTCACCACCGTCCAGCCACGGTCCACGAAGGCCTTGGTGGCGTGCAGGCCCACCCCGGATGTGGTGCCGGTGATCAGAACGGTCCCGGGCGTCGCGCTCACGCTCACAGTGCAGTCAGGGGAAGGTCAACCTAGGGAGTCGCATCGTTTCCGGTCCACAGCACCCGCAGCCGGTTCGGGTGGATCCATTGATCCTGCTCCTGCATCACCACGCGCTCGCCACCGATGCTGAAGAGGGAGTCGAAGCGCTCCTGGGCCCGCTGAAGGCGGCCGTCCTGCACCTGGAGGATGGCGGTGAGCTCGTGATGGCGGTCCAACCGCTCCTGGTAGGCGCCGGCGAGACGGACGACGCTGACGCCACTGACCAGCAGGAGCCCGATCTTCACGCCCAGGCCGATGCTGCTGCAGAGCAGCTCACGCCGGTCCTGCTGCAGCTGCAGCGCAGCGGCCCGTTCAGCCGCCGATGCAGCCGACGAAGCCTGGGAGGGCATCGGAACGGAGCCGAGCTCACCGACGGGGCGATGGCGTCGTCGGGCACGACGCTGCTCGGAGCGACTCGGACGCGACCGACCGGGGCGTCGCTGCGCAGTTCCGGCCGGCAGGGGAGCGGGGGATGGATGGCCCATCTGGACCTCGGGAACCTCCTGGTTGTACCCCCGCTGTCAACCGGGGCTCAGGCCCGGTACAGGCTCACGCAGAGACGCACGGCGAGCACCGCGGCATGGGCGGCGACCACCAGAGCGATGTAGATCTCGGCCTGGGTCAGGGAGCTCACCATGATGTTCGGGAGGGCAGGATCGCGATCATTGTCCTGGCTGCCGGCCCACCGTCCTCGCTGGCCCTGGCCTCCTGTCACAGCTCTTGATGCCGCCTGACGTGTCCCTTCCCGATGCCATCCGCGTCTCCAGCGACGCCGTCCGCAGCCTGGATGTCTCCCCCCTGGCGCCCTGGCTCTCGGCGGGGCTGGCCGAGCGGCTCGCCGCCGGACCCGTTCTGGAGCTCACCATCGACTGGCCCAGAAGTGCAGAGGATCCGCGCGAACTCTCCGAATGCCCGGAGCCGCGGCTCTGGTCGCTTCACCTCGATGCCCTGCATCCCTGGCTGCCGCTGGTGCTGGAGCGCGGCAGCGGTCAGCTGGCCCGGCACGTGGCCATGCTGCTGCCCCACTCCTTCAGCCGCAGCGAGGGTCTGCGCTTCGCACCGGAGAGTCTCGAGCTCTGGATCACGCACCGCCTCTTCCTGCTCGACCACCTCGCCACGCGTGAGGGGCTGGTGGTGCGCCAGAACCTGGCCCAGATGGCCGGTGTGCTCGGCTTCGCCCTCGAGGAGAGCTTCTGGGACCTGGCGGCCCGACCCGGCAGCTGAGCCTCAGGCGCCCGAGAGCAGCAGGCTCAGCGCCCGCCGGCCACTGTCGAGAGCCAGCAGCACGGCCAGGCCTCGGAGGATCCCCGCCAGTCGCGGCCCGCTGACCCGATCCATCCTGGAGGCCGACCACTGGGCCGCCAGCGCGGCGGTCCCACCGAGGATCAGGGCCGTCGCCGGCAGACCCCGGCCCTGGGAGAGGAACTGAAGGGACGCGCCGCTGGCGGAGCAGGCCACCGCCAGGGTGCTGAAGCGGATGGCCAGGTGAATCGGCAGGGTGAGGCCCCGCACCATCAGCGGCACCATCACCAGCCCTCCCCCCAGTCCGAGCAGGCCGCCGGCGAAGCCCGCCACCGCTCCCACACCGGCCAGTCCGAGGATCGGCTGGGCCATGCCCGGGCCCGGGATCTCGCCGCGCTCACCATCGGCGGAGCGGATGCTCAGGGCCAGCAGCACGTACATCAGCGCCTGGAGGGAGAGCAGATGCCAGCCCTCCATCAGCCGGCCCATGCGGCTGAACAGCAGGGCCGCCAGCAGAGCCGCGGCGCCGATGCCGATCGACCCCTTCAACGGCAGGCTGCGGGAGCGCAGGTGCGCGGTCGTGCCGCCGAGCGTGGTGGGAACGATGGCCATCGTGCTGGTGGCCAGGGCCTGATGGGGATCCAGGCCGAGCGCCAGCAGCAGAGGGGAGAAGACCAGTCCACCGCCGATTCCCACCAGCCCGGAGAGCAGCCCCGCCATGATCCCGAGGGGCAGCAATGGCAGCAGGTCTGCCATCGATGCGGCCCCCGTCATCACGCAGTCCAGTCCAGCACCTGCCGTGCCCGCTTCTGACCCCACGGCTGCCTCAGCGGTCCTGCTGCCGACCCTGCGGGACCATGGTCGGCGTCAGATGGCCATTGATGCCTGGCTGCTGAGGCGGGCCGACCGGCCGATGCTGCGGCTGTACCACTGGAGCGCACCGACCCTGTCCCTGGGGCGCCATCAACGGCACTGGCCCGCCCACTGGCCCTCTCTCGCCGAGGAGCTGGATCTGCCGGTGGTGCGGCGTCCATCGGGGGGAAGGGCCGTTCTTCATGCCGGTGGACTCACGTACGCCGTCGTCTGGCCACGGGCTCCCCGTCCGGCGGCCGAGGCCTACCGCGCCATCAGCCTCTGGCTGATGGACGCCTTCGCATCTCTCGGGATCCCACTGGAACCTGGCGGTGGTTGGCAGCGTCACCAGCCGAGCCACTGTTTCGGCACGGCCACCCCGGCCGATCTGGTGGAAGCCGGTGGCGTCAAGCGCATCGGCAGTGCCCAGCGCTGGCACGGGGCCGACCTGCTGCAGCACGGGGAGATCCTGCTGGAGCCTCCGGGCGATCTCTGGCAGGCCCTGTTCGGCTCGCCTGCACCGGAACTGCGGCCGTTGCCGGTGCCTGTGGAGGCGCTGGAGCATCGCCTCGTGACCCTGGCTCAGGGTCGGCTCTGGTCCGATCGCCTGTTGCCGCAGGGATGGCCCGATCAGGAGGGCGCACCCTGGGGATCGGCCTGGGGTGACACCAGTCCGCTGGTGACCATCCCCTGGGCGACCTGAGCCAGCGAGAGCCCCAGCGGATAGGTGTTCTGCTGCCGCGCCGCCTTGATCAACGGCGGCGGCAGCTTGAGGCCGATCTGCCGAAGCACCCGCTCGCTGAGCTCGAAGCGTTCCAGCGTTCCCTCCGGCAGCCCGGCCGGGCCAAGCACCAGCAGCCTGCCGCCGGCCGCCTGCTCAAGGGCCAGAGCGGCCTGCCAGAGCGGCGCCTGGGCGCTGATGGAGGACAGGTCCGAGAGGGGACGCAGGTGGTCGGCCACGCGATCGCTGTCCCATCGCTGAACGGGCAGGTCCCGCAGCGGAGCGTCGTCCACGTACCCCTTCCAGCGGCCCTGGCTGCAGACCAGCACCCAGTCGCTGGGCCCCTCGCTCTCGTGCAGCCGGAGGCGGCTGAGGTCCCGCAGGGGGCGGTCCTGTTCGAGCACGCGGAAGCGACGACTGGCGGCCTCGTGAACCCGCAGATCCGTGAGGGCTTTCTGCAGCGCCAGCATCTGGCTCTGCTGCCGGGAGGCGCCCAGGCCGAACCAGCCGAGGAGCACCAGCCAGAGGCCACCGATCCCGCCACCCCGCAGGAAGAGCAGGCTTCCCAGCCCGATGGCCAGCAGAGCGAGAACACGGCCGCTGGTGGCGGCCACTCGGGTGCCCTGCCGCTGGCTGCCGGTCCAGTGCCAGACCAGGGCCTTGAGAATCAGCCCGCCGTCGAGGGGAAGGCCGGGCAGCAGGTTGAACAGGGCCAGCACCAGGTTCAGTGACCCCAGTTGGGCCACCATCCGGCCGAGCAGCGGACTGACATGGTCGGCGGGGTGCACGCTGGCCAGCAGCAGGCCCGCCAGCACCAGACTCACCAGCGGCCCGGCCGCTGCCACCATCAGCGATCCCAGTGCCGTGGAGCACTCCCGCTCCACCCGCGCGACCCCGCCGAGCAGGAACAGCGTGATGCTGCGCACCTTCACCCCCTGGCGGAGCGCCACCAGGGAATGGCCCAGCTCATGCAGGAGAACGGAGACGAACAGCAGCAGGGCGGTGGTGAAGCCCAGAGCCCAGCTGAGTGCTCCGGCTCCGTCGCCCAGGCTGCGGTACTGCTCCTGGAAGGCCAGAGTGGCCAGGGCCAGGATCAGAAACCAGCTCGGATGCACCAGCAGCGGGATGCCGCGAATCGTCATCAGCTGCCAGCTCTCCTTCACCGCGCGTGCGCTCCTGCCTGAGGGCCGACCAATGGTTGTTCAATCCTAGAAACTTCCCCAGAGCCGCCCGTGCCGGATGCCCTGCAGCTGAAGATCTGCGGCCTGACCCAGCCGGAGCAGGCCGCCGCGGTGGCGGCCATGGGGGTGGAGGCCATCGGCGTGATCGGCGTGGCGGGATCCCCCCGCTGCCTTGATTCCGAGCAGCGCGATCGGGTCTTCGATGCCGTCGCCAGCGTGGCTCCGGACTGCGAGCGGGTGCTCGTGCTGGCCGATCCGAGCGATGCCGAGCTGGAGAGTGTGGCTTCCGCTGGCCGTACCCGGGCCACAGTGCTGCAGCTGCATGGCGGGGAGACACCGGAACGCTGTGCCGCGATCAGCCGGCTGCTGCCCGACCTGACGCTCTGGAAGGCCTGGCGGCTCAGGGCACCGGAGGAGATTGAACTGCTGCTGACCTACCGCCACAACGTGCAGGCCCTGCTTCTGGATGCCTGGCACCCGCAGCAGCTGGGAGGAACCGGAACCCGGCTGCCGCTGGACTGGCTGGCGGATGCCGGGAGTCTGGGGCGCTGGTGGCTCGCCGGCGGCGTGTGCGAAGAAGCGCTCCCGCAGATGCTGAGCAGGGTCCGCCCGAGCGGTCTGGATGCCTCCAGTCGCCTCGAGCGGAGCCCGGGGATCAAGGATCTGGATCGCGTTCGGCGGTTGGTCGATGCCGTGCAAGCCTTCGACCGACCGCCCGGAGCGGGATCCGGTTGAGGCCGGGCCTCAGGTGCTCAGGAGGGCCTCCTGCTGACGAACGAGTTCAAAGAACTCCTGCTTGAGGCTTGGATCGTGACGGAAATCACCCCGCACCACGGAGTTGACCATGCTGGTCTGGGGCTCCTTCACACCGCGCCACTTCATGCAGTAGTGCTGGGCCTTGACGATGATGCCGAGACCCTGCGGCTCGCAGAGTTTCTCGATCTCATCGGCGAGGATCATCACCGCTTCCTCCTGGATGTGGGGGCGGGAAAAGACCCAGTCGGCCACACGGGCGAACTTGGAGAGGCCGATCACGCGCTCACCGGGCTTGATGCCGATCCAGCAGTTGCCCAGGATCGGCACCAGGTGATGGGAGCAGGCGGAGCGGACGGTGATCGGACCGACCGTGTAGATCTCGTCCAGCTTCTTGACGTTGGGGAAACTGGCCACCTTGGGCTGCTCGTGGTAGCGACCCTTGAACACTTCATGCAGGTACATGCGGGCGACACGCTCGGCGGTCTCCTCGGTGTTGTGATCGTTGTCGATATCGACGACGAGGCTGCGCAGCAGATCCCGCACCTTGCCGGTCACTTCAATCTCGAGCTGTTCGAGTTCACCCGGCTGGATGTGCTCGGAGATGTTGTCGTTGGCCAGGAACGAGACGCCGGCATCCCTGAGGCGCTCCCGCAGACGGACGCTCACGGGCTTGGGTGTCACCTCAGGGGTGATCGCGAGCCCATTGAGGGCGTTGGGCAATGTGGAGGTCATGGGGGAGGTCAGAGAGCGCCCGCGGCGGGCATCAGTGTCAGGTCTTCAATCACCTGGCTGGACGGTTGCTGGGCGAGATGAAGCAGAGCGGCTGCGGCTTGGTCCACGCCCAGCATGGAGCCGCGATCGAAATCCGCCGCCACGTTATCGCTGTCCCAGAGGGGACTGTCGACAGCGCCGAGAGTGAGCGTGCTCACCCGGATCCCGTCACCCCGGTGTTCCTCCCGCAGACAGCGGCTGAACATGTCCAGAGCGGCCTTGCTGACGCAGTAGCCGCCCCAGCCGGGGAAGGCGGTGCGGGCGGCGTGGCTGCTCACGTTGATCACCAGACCGCCGCCGGCACGGATCATCGCCGGCAGCACCGCCTGGCAGAGCTGCATCACGCCGGTCAGGTTCACCCGGATCAGGGTGTCCCAGGTCTCCGGAGCCATGGTCAGCAGTGGCCCGGTTGCGGCAAGACCCGCGTTGTTCACGACGGCATCGGGTGTGCCGCCGCGGTCCAGCAGGGCCGTGATGGCCGGGAAGATCGCGGTCGGATCGGCCAGATCGAAGGATTCCGAGTGAATCCGCCGGCCGGTCCCACGAAGGGACTCCGCCAGCCCGGCAAGGCGCTCGGCATTGCGGCCGGTGATCAGAAGATCCCAGCCGGCCTGCGCGAAAGCCTTGCAGGATGCCGATCCGATGCCGCTTGAGGCACCGGTGATCAGGGCAGTGGGCACGTGGTCAAGCCCTTCGGGCGTCCTGAAGCAAATCTTAAACGCTCGGAATGGATTCCGGGCTGGCCAGTCCGTCGTGGCTGAACTGACCGATGCGCCGGTACTTGCCGTAGCGCTGCTCCTTGAGGGCTTCGGGGCTCAGTCCGAGGAGCTCCGTGAGGTGACGGGAGAGGGCGCTCTTCAGCGTCTCGGCGGCCTCGGTCGGGGCCCAGTGGTTGCCGCCGCAGGGCTCGTCGAGGATCTCATCGACGATGCCGAGCCTGGTGAGGTCCTGGGCTGTGATGCGCAGGGCCTGAGCCGCTTCCGCCGACTTGGCGGCGTCCCGCCAGAGAATGGAGGCGCAGGCCTCCGGACTCGCCACGGTGTAGACGCTGTGCTCGAACATCAGCAGCCTGTCGGCCACACCGATCCCGAGGGCGCCGCCGGAGCCCCCCTCGCCGATGACCGTGGCGATGACGGGCACCGAGAGGCCGAACATCTCCCGGAGATTGGCTGCGATCGCCTCCCCCTGGCCCTCCTCCTCGGCCCGGAGTCCGGCATAGGCGCCGGGCGTGTCGATGAAGCAGAGGATCGGCAGCCGGAAGCGGTGGGCGTGGCGCATCAGCCGAAGCGCCTTGCGGTATCCGGAGGGTGAGGCCATGCCGAAGTTCCGGGCCACGTTCTCCTTGGTGTCCCGGCCTTTCTGATGCCCGAGCAGCAGCACCGCCCGTCCGTTCAGCCGGCCGATGCCGCCCACCAGGGCGCGGTCATCGCTGCCGCGGCGATCCCCATGCAGCTCATGGAAACCATCGGTGATCAGCTGGATGTAGTCGAGCGTGCTGGGGCGCTGCGGATGGCGGGCGACCTGAATCTTCTGGGCCGGCGTCAGGCCGCTGAAGATCTCCTCGCGCCGCCTGGCGGCCAGGCTCTCGAGTTGCAGCAACTGCTGGCTCACATCCACTTCCGAATCCCGGGCCAGCTGCCGGATCTGCTCGATCTGCTGCTCAAGCTCCACGAGGGGCTTCTCGAACTCGAGCAGAGGGCGTCGGGCGGGCATGGCGATCGCAATGGTCGGGGATGAGACGGCGCTGTGCGGTGATGACGTCGGGGCGTCAGCGGCGACTGATCGGTTCAGGCCTTCGATGAAGCGCTGAAGTCCGATCGTAAATCAGGCTGCAGAAGCACTCCGTGTCAGGCAGAGACGTGGTTCGCAGGCGATGCAGTGACGCGTCTGCGGATGACCAGATCATCAGCAAGAGATGGCTCGAAGCTCTCCGTATGCGGCCGCAGTCGGATCAGATAGAACCCTGCACAGGACAAGACCGGGGTCGTGATCGCAGACAACGGAGCGGCGGAACCTGCATCGCCGGCAGTCACTGATGCATCAGCCCTGACTGGGCTGGCCATCAGCCGGCAGGAGTGGATGGGAAGGCTGGCGCGGTTGTACACAGTGACGTAGATCTCGAACGAGGCCAGCAGGGCGGAGGAGGCTTCGATCTCGAGCGAGCAGTCTGCAGGGAACCAGTCGTAGCGGAACAGGGTGCATGGATCACCGGCCGGGAGGTATTCGGACTCGATGAAGCGATCCGGCAGGATGCCGCGCAGACGCAGCATCGGATGAACGTAGAAGTGAATCAGTCGATAGAACAGTGTCGTGTGGCGAGCCAGGTCGTTGTAGACGGCATTCGTGCCATGATCCACGGCCAGTGGTGAGGCCACCGGCTCGGAATCGGCCAGCACGGCGGGCATGCGAGCCGATGGCGCGAGGTCGTAGTAGCGGATGCCGAGGATGTAGTCGCCGGCCGCAAGGTCGATGGTGCTCCACTGGTCACTCGATTCCGGGTCGAGAGACTGAAGATGAGCGACGGTTCGGAAGGATGGGAAGGCATAGACGGCGACTGTCCAGGTGTCAGCGCTGTTCCGTGCTTCGTGCGTGTCAACACTCAGCTGCCTGCGGATGCTGACGGGTCCGAGTGTGCCGATGGTGGCATGGGTGTTCCAGCGTGGACCGCGGGTCATCAGCACCGGCAGGCTCATGGCCCGCTCGAAGGTCTGTTGCGACAACAGCTGCCACGAGGTGCGCCTGAGTGGATCCCTGGAGATATGGCGTTTGTAGAGCGATGAGATGATCGACTTGCTGATGTGAAAGCTCAGCCAGGAGACGATCGCGACCGGGAGTTGCCAGAGCAGATCGAGCGAGACGGATCTGATCTGCGGGTTCAGCGCCAAGGTTGGGGTTCCTCAATCCGGGGGGGTGCATTGGCGTCCGAGCGCAGCGAGCTGAGGATGCAGTCGCTCAGGGCAGCCGGCGCGTCGATCATCAGGGTGTGGCCGCCCTTGAGGGTCACATGCTCGGCATGGCGCAGGGCCTGTTGTTCGGCCTGCAGGTCTTCGGGCCGGTTGAAGCTGCTGTCGGACCCGTGGATGGCGAGGGTGCTGGCCTCCAACCCGGAGAGAAGATCCAGATAAGCCTCGCGCTGCAGGGGGCCTCCCTGAAGGTTGAGCGTGGTGCGGAGCCTCAGCACCGGATCCCAGCTCCAGATGCAGCCGCCCTGGCAGCTGACCGTGCCGCGGGCGACGAGTCTTTCGGCGTGCTGGGGAGCGAGGGAGGGGAGAGCCGTTCGCAGCCGTTGCCTGGCGTGGTCCTGATCCGGCATCACCTCATGCTGAGGCGGTGTGAGGGAGCTGCTGACCAGGCTGCTCACGCTCTGGACCACATCGCGCTCCGTTGGCTCTCCGGGCAGTACCGGCTCCACCAGGATCAGGCGACGGACCACGGAGGAGCGGAGCCGCGTCAGGGTGCTGGCCACGACCGATCCGAGCGAGTGACCGATCACGGTGAGGTCGCGGAGGGCGAGGGTGTCGACAACACCCACGGCATCGCGGATGAAGTCGGTCAGCTGGTAAGTGCCGCCGGGTCCGGCGTGGTCGGACCGCCCGTGGCCCCTCAGATCGACAGCGATCACGTGGAACCCTGCCTCCGCCAGAGGCCCCGCAATCGGTTCCCACACCAGCGCCTGATCGAGAATGCCGTGGATGCAGAGAACGGGGGGGCCATCCTCAGGCCCCCATTCGCAGACTCCCAGACGGATCCCCTGGACATCGAGGGTCGACTCCCTGGCCGGTTCCGATGCGGCAGGCTCCTGCCGGCTAGTGGGGTCGTTGGGGAGGCTGTAGCCGAGGCTGATGGCGAGTTCGGCCGTTGCGGACTCCAGAGGCCGGGGCAGCCGGACCTGCTTCCACCTGTCGGCGAGAGCCGGGTCGATCGACTGACGCTTCCTGAAATTGGGATCGCCGATGGACATCGACGTGCCGTGCACACCATCGGTCAGGCGACCGGAGTCATAGGGGGAGAGCAGGCTCGCCTCGAAGGGAAAACCCAGGAAGGAACAGATGGAACGCAGCTCGGAGCCGGGGTCACGCACCAGGGTTTCGTACCGGACCCGATGCACGCGTTCCGGAGTGCCTGGCGCGGACTGCAGGCTGGTGACGTTGAGGTTGGATCGTGTCCAGACCGATTCGGCCAGGGCGTAGGGATCGACATCACCCACCGCGAACAGATGCTGCATGCGCAGATCCACGAAGGACTGGATCACGGCGTAGGGATGGCGCACCAGGTGGATGACGTGGGCGTCAGTGAAAAGCTCACCGACCCGGCTGAGGGTGCTTCGCTCGAGCGCATAGGTCGGTGATTTGTCGACCAGGGTGCGGGTCCCGAGGGAGGACTGAAGCCGGGCGTACACCTGTTCAATCGGCATGTCCTGCTCTTCCCAGGACGCCACGAGGCGCGTCGTGTCCTCCGCACTGAGACCCTCCAGGTCCATCAGGGCCCTGACCAGGCCTTCACCCATGCCGGTCTGGCTGAGCTTGCGTGCCCGTTCGCCCATGGTGGCGAATGGGAGCAGATGCAGTTCAGGTGGTGAGTAGAGCGACGAATGCCCGGCCAGCATCACCCGCAGCAACGTGGATCCCGCCCTCGGGGAGGAGAGGATGAAGATGATCGGCGCCAGCGTTGGTGATGGTGCCGCACTCCGTGCCGCTCTCCGTGAGGTGCGTGTGTCCCCCAGGGAGAGCGGGGGCAGGAGCGATGCGGTCCCGCCGGTCGACGTGGACAACGCGATTGCACCGGCCGCCGCCGCTGGGCTGGTGCCGTGCAGGCGATCCAGCTCCCTGGCGAGGTGAGTGGAGAGTGAGTCGAGATCCGGGTGTTCATAGAACTCGCGCGGATAGATCATCAGATCCAGATCGCGCTGAAGTTGCGAAATGATGTCCATGACCATCAACGAGTCCGCTCCGATGCTCTCCAGGCTCTCGTGATCGCCCACCTGCTCCGGCGGGATGGTGAGGCCCGCAGCGATGACACCTCTGAGGTAGACCCTGATCGCATCAGGACGGTCCTGCGGCTCCAGCTGCAGCAGCTGGTCCCTGGGTGAGGTGCTGTCACGACCCGGGGTGCCGGATGCGGTGGCCGGAGCCGGGGCATCGCTGAGCTGTGCCGCGCCTTGCCTGGAGCGTGCGGGGCCCACTGCAGGATCCGAGAGCAGGGCCTCCTGGGCGGTGCGTTGGACCACGCGCCGGAGGGTCTCCATCTCAATGGCGCAGACCGCGAGATGCCAGCCGTCGGACGCTTCCCGGTGGAACAGATGGCTGAGCACCTCCCGGTACCGCTGAGCCGGAAGTGCCCGGATTCCACGCTGCTCCGGCAGCCGGGCAGAGGCATGACGCGAGGGATCCGCGAAGCCGCCGCCTTGCCATGGTCCCCAGCTCAGGCTCACGGCGGGCAGCCCCTGGCTGTGGCGGTACTCAGCCAGCGCATCGAGAGCCGCATTGGCAGCGGAATAGGCCACCTGGCCGGGCGATCCGATCACGCTGGTGATCGAGGAGAAGAGAAGGAACTGATCGACCGGGTGGTCCAGGCTCAGCTCATGCAACCGCCAGGCGCCGATGGCCTTCGGCCGGATGACGGAGGTCCAGCTGTCTTCCGTCAGGTCGGCAATGAGGCTGTCTTCGAGCACACCGGCGGCGTGAACAATGCCCCTGAGGGGCAGGCCGGATTCGGCGAGAACCGACTCAACGGCGCTCGAGGTTTCACGCTCGGCGATGTCACCCCTGACCAGATTGATCTGGATGCCCTGGTCCCGCCAGGCGCTCAGCCTCCGCGCCACGGCCTCTCCGGGGTCTCCGCGGCCGATCAGGATCAGGGCCCGCACGCCCTCGTCGATGAGCCAGGCGGCGGTCTCCAGGCCAAGGTGGCCCAGACCGCCTGAGATCAGGACATGACCGTCCAGCCTGGGCTGGCTCTCCATCCGGGACCGGGAGGAGGGGGTTGAGGGCCCCTGGGCGTGGGCTGCCGCTGCCGTGAGCCTGGGCACCAGGCGCCGGCCATCCGTGTGGCGGATGTGCACCTCGGAGGCCCCGCGCGTGCCTGCGTGCTGCAACTCCCGCTGCAGGAGCTGGTGGCTCTCGGGTGAGGCGAGGTCCGGGAGGGTGATGCACCCACCCCACAGACGCGGCTGCTCCAGCGCCAGCGTTCGCCAGGCCCCCGAGAGCAGGGCGTCCTGAAAGCGGGGGGAACGGCCGGCGGCCCGCACGGCCGCTGTGTTGCTGATGAGCCAGAGCCTCGGGGGAGGCTGCATCTCGCGCTGTTGCAGGACAGCCCGAGCCATCTGCATGACGCGGAAGGCCTCATGGCCTGAGGATGGGATGTGCTCGTCCGCAGCCGGTGCGGGGGCCTGAAGCAGCCCGAGAACGGGCCCGCTGCGTCCGGTCTCGCCCAGCAGGCGTTCCCAGTCGCGCACCTCTCCGGTGTTGAGACGCCAGTGCTGCCGGGAGACGCGCTCGCAGGTGGGAGCATGAACCAGGCGAATGCAGCTCTGTCCATCCGGAAGGGTGGAGACAAACGCCTCGTGCACTGCTTCATCGGCGAGCAGCAGCCATGTCCCCGGCGGGTTGGGTTCCGCGGAATCCAAGCCGGGGTTCAGGGGGGCAGCCTGCCAATCCACCCGGTAGAGAAGGTCGGCGACCGCATCAGCGGCGTCCGACACCTGCTGGGCTGGCGCGGCGATCCAGTGATGCGTCTTCCGCCATGGATAGGTGGGGAGGGCCACCCGTTCCGGAGGCGCCGATCCGTAGAGCTGCGGCCAGTCCACATCGACGCCGAGCCTGTACAGCGCGGCCAGGCTCTCGAACATCTGGGCCATGCCCGGGGTGCCCGGCCTCGAGCTGGCCAACCAGGTGATGTCGTCCCTGCCCAGACTGCTCTGGCCCAGCTTGATCAGCGTGGCTCTCGGGCCGATCTCGAGATAGGCGGACACACCGCGCTGATTCAGCGTGCTGACGCCGGCGGAGAATCTGACGGGCTCCAGGATGTGGCGGCACCAGTGCTCGGGAGTGGCGATCTCCGCTCCGATCCGCTCGCCGCTCACCGAAGAAACGATCGGCAGCTGGGGATGGCTGAAGCGGACGCGTTCCGCGACGGCGCGGAAGCGATCGACCATCGGCTGCATCAGGGGGGAATGGAACCCATGGGAGACATTGAGTTGCCGCGTCTCAAGCCCCGCCTCGCCAGCGGCACGCTGGAACCGCTCGATCTCGGCGGTGGTCCCGGACAGGACCGTGTTCTGCGGGCCGTTCTCCACCGCTACGGCGAGGTTGGCCCCGCAGCGGGTCAGTACTGACTCCAGTCGCTCTCTGGTGTCCAGCACGGCCAGCATCGAGCCGCTGGACGGCAGACCAGCCATCAGTCGTGCGCGGGAGGCGACGAGCCTGATGCCGTCCTTGAGGCTGAACACGCCCGCGATGCAGGCTGCGGCGTACTCACCGACGCTGTGGCCGAGCAGGCAGTCGGGCTGAAGGCCCCAGTGCTGCCAGAGCCGTGCCAGTGCGACCTCGTAGGCGAACAGCGCCGGCTGGGTCAGCCAGGGGCTGTCGATGCCGGCCCCCTCGGGATCGCCGATCACCGTCGCGAGCACGGCCGGTGCGAGGGTCGCTGCACCGGGTTCCGAGCCCGGCCCGGTCAACGCTGCCAGCTCCGCTTCCAGCTCGGCCAGAGCGGCGTCGCACGCGTCGATCACCTCCTGGAACACGGGCTGGCAGCGCAGGAGCTCATGGCCCATGCCGGGGAACTGGGAGCCCTGGCCGGAAAAGAGAAACGCCAGTTCGATGCCTGATCCTGCGGGCACGGAAGCCGGCTCGGATCGCTCCAGGGCCGTGATCAGGCCATCCAGGCCTGAGCCGCTGGCGGCGAGCCGGAGGCTGTGGTCCTGCCGCGTCGTGTTGGCGGAATAACAGATGGAAGCAACCTCGTGGTCGGGCGTGGCCTTGCCGCGGGCCGCCTCGAGTTGCTGAATCAGCCTCTGCTTCAGGGATTCCAGCGAGCCATGGCTCCGGGCCGAGAGCTTGAGGATGTGCTGTGGGAGGGACTGCCCGTCATCAGCGCGATCCGTGGCAGCGACGGGTGGTTCCGGAGCCGGCTCCGGTGCCGTGACGATGACGTGGGCGTTGGTTCCGCCGAAGCCGAAGGAACTGATGCCCGCGTGCCGGGAGGTCCCGGGCCAGGGCGTCAGCTCCGTTGGAATCGTGAAGACTCCGATCGCAGGCTGAATCAATGGATTCAGCTGCCGGAGGTTGATCTGAGGTGGAATCGCCTGATGCTGCATGGCCAGCAACACCTTGATCAGGCCGGCGATGCCCGCTGCCGCCTCCAGATGTCCGAGGTTGGCCTTGACTGAACCCAGCCGGATCGGGGCGCTCTCCTCAGGCCTGGCCTGAAACACAGCGCCGAGGGCATTCACCTCGATCGGATCGCCCAGGCTCGTGCCCGTGCCGTGGGCTTCCAGGTAGCTGATCTCACTGGGATCCAGGCCCGCTCGTGCCAGGGCCGTTCGGACCACAGCCTGCTGGGCCAGCCCGTTCGGCGCCGTCAGCCCATTGCTGCGGCCATCCTGATTGATGGCGGTTCCGCTGATCACACCGAGGATGGTGTTGTTGTCCCGCAACGCCTGATCAAGCGGTCTGAGGATGAGGACTCCGGCCCCTTCGCCTCTCACATATCCGTCGGCGTCGGCATCAAAAACTTTGCATGTCCCGTCACCAGCCAGCATGCCGGCCTGGCGGAATGTGTCCGTCAGAACGGGGGACAGCAGCAGGTTGACGCCGGCGGCGATGGCCGCGTCACTCTCACCCGACTGAATCGATTGCACGGCCAGATGTACCGCAACCAGAGACGATGAGCAGGCCGTGTCGACGGCCATCGACGGCCCGCGGAGGTCGTAGAAGTAGGAGAGGCGGTTGGCACTGACGCTGTGGGCATTGCCTGTGCCCCAGTAGACGCCGGGCGATGAGGGCTCGGCGTTGATGTGGGCGTAATCGTTGCTGCTCACACCTGTGAACACCCCTGTGGTGCTGCCGGCCCAATCCCTGGGCTGGATGCCGGCCTGTTCGAACGCTTCCCAGCTCAGCTCCATCAGGAGCCTCTGCTGGGGATCCATCTGCTCGGCCTCCCTCGGGTTGAGGCCGAAGAACTCGGCATCGAAGGCTTGAACATCACTCAGCAGGCCGGCTGCCTCAGCCGGAGCCCGGCCGAATCCCCGGTCGTGATTCTCTCGGCGTGACAGATCGCGTTCGATCGCCTCGTCTCCGTTGCAGAGCAGTCGCCAGAAAGCCTCCGGACCGGCCGCGCCGGGGAAGCGGCAGCTCATCCCGACCACGGCAACGGCACAGCGATCGGTCGAGCGTCCCGCCTCGTCAACTGCCGTGCTCCGCGGAGCCTCACGGTGCCCGCCTTCGACTGCGGAGTCGTCCGGTTCGATCAGCCCACTGAGGTGGGAGGCGATCGATTCGATGGTGGGATAGTCGTACGCCAGGGTGGGCGGGATAGCCAGGTGAGGCAGAGCCGGAAAGGTGTCCGCGATCCAGTCCTCCAGAGCCGCCGTCAGCTGAACGGCCGCGACGGACTCAAGGCCGAACTGCGACAGGGGTCTATCGGCGTCGATCTGCTGCGCTGGCAACCCCACCTGTGCACTCACGCTGTCACGCAGCCAGAGCATCACTCTCAGCTTGAAGTCGGACTGCTGTCTGCTCCGGCCTCCATGACCGGGGGATCCCAGGGAAGCCCCATGATCTGAATCAACCGGATTCCGTGAGGAGCGATGCGACTCCCGATGGTCCGACGACCTCAACAGCGAGAGCGTGTTGAATTCAGTTCTGGGCAGCGGACGCTGCCAAGAACCGACGGAAGCGAGACCGTTGCTGAGATAAGCGTTCCTGCACGCGTGCCTCTGAATCTTCCCGCTGGATGTCTTGGGAATCGACGCCGGTTTCAGGAGCAGAATTTCCCAGGGCTGCAGCTCATGGGCTTCAGATACAGCACTGGCAACAGCGTCCGTGATGGCTTTCACATCAAGACGTCGAAAAGCAGAACGCTCAATTTCCTGGACGATGATCAGCTTTTCTTCGCCGTCAATATCGGTCGAAAATGCAGCGCCACAGCCGGCTCGGAGGGCTGGGTGAGCGTCCTGAACCGTGACCTCAATGTCCTGCGGGTAAAGATTCCTACCTCTGATGATGATGACATCCTTGCTTCGTCCCGTGATGAAGAGCTGCTCATCGCCGTTCTTGTCTTGCCAGAGGAATCCGAGATCGCCTGTGCGGAGAAAGATGCCGGTTTCGCCGGGAAGTTCTCTGCCGAACGTGGCGGAGCTGAGATCGTCCTGGCCCCAGTAGCCCTTCGCCACACTGGGGCTGGAGACCCACACCTCTCCGATGAGGCCCGGGCTGAGGACCTGTTGCGTGTCCTGAGAAACGACTCGAAAGCGGACGTCGCTGATGGCAGCTCCACACCCCGCCAGCGCGCGGCCATCTGCAGGGGCGCCTTGCTGGGTTTCTACGGCCTGATTGGTCGCCAACGCCTCAGCATCAAACTGCTTGACCAGCGGCGGCTGATTGCGGCCAATGCCACTGACAAGCAGTGTTGACTCAGCCAAACCGTAGCAAGGAAGAAAAGCCTGTCGCTTGAAGCCGTAGGGCTCGAACAGCGTGGTGAAACGGTCAATTGTTTCAGGTCGGACTGGCTCTGCCCCTGAGAAAGCAAGATCCCAACAACTCAGGTCAATGTTGTCTTCAAAAGACTTGCTTATCCTGTTGGCGCAGAGGTCGTAGGCAAAATTCGGTGCTCCACTCGTCGTCGCCCGGTACTTGGAGATGACCTTGAGCCAACGCAGGGGGCGTTGCAGAAAGGTGGCCGGGGCCATCAGCACCATCGTGCAGCCCACATACAGCGGCTGGAGGATACCGCCGACCAGTCCCATGTCGTGGAAGAGTGGCAACCACGACACCATGACGGAGTCTTCGGTGTCACGAAAGCATCGGTTGATCAGCCCCGAGTTGTGAACCAGATTGCTGTGGCTCACCATCACTCCCTTCGGATTGCCGGTGGATCCCGAGGTGTACTGCAGGAAGGCCAGTTCGTCTCCACTGAGATCGGGTGGCCGCCATGCCGTTGCCTCAGCGTCGTCGATCCGGTCGGAACTGATCAGATGGCCTGTGAGGCTGTCGCCGAGACCACTCAGTCGTTCGGCGATGGTCTCGGCAGAACCTGAGGCCGTGAGAGCCACTTTGGCTTTGCAGTCCTTGAGAATCGCACCGAGCCGATGCAGCAGCTGCTTCGATCCGGGTGGGTAGGCCGGCACAGCCGTGACGCCGGCATAGAGGCAGCCGAAAAAGCTGCTGATGAAGTCCAGCCCCGGATTGAAGAGCAGCAGGGCCCGCTCGCCCACCATGCCCGCCTGCTGCAGACGGGCCGCAATCGCCCGTGCACGACGATCGAGCTCGCCGTAGCTGAGTTCTCCCGAACTGGTGCTCTCGTCTCTGAGAAACCTGAAGGCGATGCGTTCGGGATGAAGGCCTGCGCGGTGTTGCAGCAGCTCTACGAATGTCGAAGCGTGCGGCATCAGGGGCAATGACCGTCCTGTGACTGAACAGGACCCGAATCGGTGTGCACCTGCGTCAGCTGGCCTGCACGAATGCCCTCATCATCGACAACCCCTGCGGCATGGAGATGACCGGGCCGGCACTCTGCAACCGATGTCCCCAGCCCCTCCACTGCTTCTTTCGAGGAATAATCGCCGCTCAGCTTACCAATCAGATCCCGGCACCCTGCCGGTTCTGCCCGAACCCTCACCTCGGTTGGCTGGATGGCCCGCCCGGTCTCGCCTCGGAGTCGGTAGGGAGCGGTGGCCAGTCGCTTCGCAGCAGTCCATCGAACCGGCGATGCCAGCCATCCACCAGAGCCTCAAACAGGGAGGCTCCCAGATCAGCGCCAGCCCCCCTGCTGTCGCCGATCACACCAGAGCGGCTGAGGTCCTCGGTGAGCCAGGCCGAGGGCACGGCTCCCTCCAGCTGCCAGCCCGGTGGCGGCCCCACGGCGTGGGGGGGCTGAAGCAGCCCATCCACCGGCCGCTCCTCTCCCACGAGGTCCGGGGCCAGATGCAGCATCAGGCTCGTCTCCGCAAGACCGGCATGCAGGCCCTGGCTGCGTTCCGGTTCCCGAATCAGCCCCGCGATCGACTCGGGACCGCTCCAGAGAAAACACGGCAGCACCCCCAGGCCGGTCGCCTTCAGGCGCAGCTGCCGGGCGGCCACCTGCAGCAGAGCGATCTGGCCGCCGTGGGCATTGAGCAGCACCAGCCGGCGGAATCCCATGGAAGCGAGCTGCCGGCCCACTTCCACCACGATCCCGATCAGCAGTTCAGCCGGCAGCGTCAGCGTGCCCGGAAAGCTCGCGTGCTCCGGCGAGAAGCCGAGCACCTGGGTCGGAAGCTGCGTCACCGGCAGGTCGGGGTCCAGCCGGCTCACAACGGCGGTGCAGACCCGCTCGGCGAAGATCGCATCGGTCGCCAGGGGGAGATGGGGGCCGTGCTGCTCCAGCGCTCCCATCGGCCAGACGGCTGTGGAACCGGCCCGGTTTGCCAGAGCCGCCAGGTCCGTCCAGGACGCGGACGCCATCGATGCCGCGCGCTCTCGCTCCGGTGGTGCGGATGGGGACATCGGAACGCTCAAGGGCTCTCTCCCTAGAGTGTGGTGCTGCGATCCTCTTCTCTGATGGCCGGTTCAGGCACCCCGAGGCCTCGGGGCCCTCAGCCCACACCACCGAGCCGAAGCCGCAAGCCGCCGCTGGTGATGCACATCAGCCGCCGCGATCAGCAGGAGGAGTCACCGGCCGACCTCCAGGCCCCTGTGGAAGCCGACGCTCCGGCGATGGCCACTGCACCGGTCAGCCCGCCCGATGCTTCCCCGGCAGCCCGGGTCGACCCCGACAGCGACGGGCTCGAGGGTCTCACCATGGCGGATCTGCTGGGTCCCGATGGCCCTGCGGCCGCAGCCGGCCGGAGGCGGTCCTCACCGGCCGGCCCCCGCACCGTCGATGAGTTCGATTTCGATGAGGCCGCCTTCCTGGCCGCCCTCGATGAGAACGAACCGGTGGGCACGACCGGGGAGGTGGTGACCGGCACGGTGATCAACCAGGACGGCGACGGCGTCTATGTCGACATCGGCGGCAAGGCGCCCGCCTTCATGCCGAAGAAGGAGTGCGGCCTCGGCGTGATGACCGATCTCCGCTCGCGCTTCCCCCAGGGGCTGCCTGTGGAGGTTCTCGTCACCCGCGAGCAGAACGCGGACGGAATGGTCACCGTCAGCTGTCGGGCCCTGGCCCTGCGTCAGAGCTGGGAGAAGGTGCGTCGCCTGGCCGAGGCCGGCGCCGTGGTCCAGGTCAAGGTGAACGGCTTCAACCGCGGCGGCATCACCTGTGATCTGGAGGGACTGCGGGGGTTCGTGCCCCGCTCCCAGCTGCTCCGGGGCGAACAGCACGAATCCCTGGTCGGGGAAACCCTGGGCGTGACCTTTTTGGAGGTCAACCCCGAGACCCGCAAGCTGGTGCTCTCCGAGAAGAAGGCCAGCAGTGCGGCCCGGTTCAGCGAGCTGGAGGTGGGCCAGCTGGTGGAGGGGCATGTGGCCTCGGTCAAGCCCTATGGGTTCTTCATCGATCTCGGCGGTGTGAGTGGTCTGCTGCACCAGTCCTGCGTGACCGGCGGACACCTGCGCCACCTCAGGGACGCCTTCTCCCAGGGGGATCCGGTGCGGGCCCTGATCACGGAGCTGGATCCTGGCCGGGGCCGCATCGCCCTCAACACCGCTCTGCTGGAGGGTCAGCCCGGCGAACTGCTCACCGATCGGGATCGCGTGATGGCCGAGGCGGAGGACCGGGCCAAGCGCGCCCAGAGCATCCTCCGGCAGCAGGAGCAGGAGGCCGGATGAGCCCTGATGCCACCCCATCTGCCGCGCTCGTGTCCCCGGACTGGGAGCTCGACTTCTATTCCAGGCCGGTCCAGGACTCCGAGGGGCGCAAGCGCTGGGAGCTCCTGATCTGCTCGACCCCCTCCTCTGACCAGCAATCGGGCTTTCGCCACGTCAAGCCCTGTCCTGCCGACAGCGTCAATTCGATCTGGCTGGAGGCCGCCCTGGCTGAAGCTCTCACCGCGGCCGAGGCGGCCGGCTTCGGCCGGCCAAGGCGCATCCGCAGCTGGCGCGGGTCCATGCGCACCATGGTCCAGCGCTCCGCACAGGCCCTCGGTCTCGAGCTGGTCCCGAGCCGCCGCTGCTTTGCCCTGAGCGACTGGCTGCGGCAGCGGGAGGAGGAGGTCTATCCGGGTGAGGAGGGCTACCTGGCCGGTCCCCTGGCTCCGCCGCCAGAGCCGGTGCGTCCGGCTCCTCTGCCGCTGCCGGAAGCGGCACGGGGGCAGCGCTGGCAGTGGGTGAGGCTTCCGCTCGAGCTGCTGCGTGACGCGGCGGACTGGGAGGTGGATTTCCCGGCTCTGCTGCCCGTGCCGTCGGGCCTCGAATCAGGCCTCAGCGTTCCCGGCATCCAGATCCTCGACCCGGGCCGGGCCCTGGCGATCGCCGGCTGGCTGTCCGGCCTTGAACCCCTGCGGCTGGTGATCGATGACGACCAGCTCGTGCTCGAGGCTGGCCTGGAGGACCGCTGGCGTCTCTCCGGGCTCTCGCCTGAGGAGGCCGGTGCGGCCCGGGCTGCCCTGGAGCAGTCGCGGGCCGAGGTGGCCGGGCTGCAGTTCATCGCCGTCCAGAGCCGTGCGGACTCGGAACGGATGGCGGGCTTCTGGATGCTGCAGGACCGACCCGATCTGTAGAGGCCGATGAGCAATCGGGAGCCCATCGCGCCCCAGCGGGGCCCGTTTGATCGCCCTGACAGCCGGTTCAACACCCTGGCCGGATGGACCTGGGTGAGCACCTACGGCGGCAGCTTCCTGCAGTGCGACCAGCTGGCGGCGTTCGAGCACGGTTTCTTCACCCGGCTCTGGCACGGACGCGAGCCGGATGAGCTGGCCGGGATGATCTCGGCCGGCGTCAGCGTGCACCGCGTCAGGCAGGTGCACGGTCCCCTGGTCCTCGCGGCCTCAACGGTGCGCCATCCCTGGCCCGAGGCCGATGGGCTGGTGAGTGATGGCGGAGCCCAGAGCCTCTGGGTCTGCGGTGCCGACTGCACCCCGGTTCTTCTGGCCGACCCCCGCAGTGGGCGCGTGGCCGCCTGCCATGCCGGCTGGCGTGGTGTCGCCGGCGGCATCCTGATCGAGGCCGTGGCCCGCCTCCGCGATGTCGGCTGTGATCCCTCGGATCTGCTGGTGGCCCTCGGGCCGGCCATCGACGGCCGTCGCTACCAGGTGGAGCGAACCGTGACGCTCGCCGTGGCGGCCTCTCTGAGTGATCGGCCGACGGCACAGCCAGCGGATCCCCTTCAGCGCCTCCTCGACGCCGGTGCGGTGCTGGAGGATGCCGAACCGGGACGGGACCGACTGGACATCCGTCGGGTGGCCGCGCTTCAGTTGCTCGATTGCGGGATTCCGGAGGAGCGGATCAGCCACTGCCCGCTCTGCACGGCCCGGGAAACCGAGCTGTTTCATTCCTGGCGCCGCGACGGCGTCCGGGCCGTTCAGTGGAGCGGCATCGTCTCGCAGGCCTGAGGCCGCGCCGGGCACCCGCGGCCGCCAGCATGATCCGATGGTTGCTCCCACCGTGGTCTGGTTCCGCCGTGACCTGCGCGTGCACGATCACGCGCCGCTGCGGGAGGCGGCCGCTCACGGCCCGGTGCTGCCTCTGTTCATCCTGGACCCGGCCCTGCTCCATCACCCGGAGACCGGTCCCGCCAGGGTCGATTTTCTGCTCCGGTCTCTCCGTGCCCTGGACCATGATCTGAAGACGCGGGGCTCGGGCCTGACTGTGCGAATCGGCGAGCCGTCGGCCGTGCTCGCCGAGCTGGTGCGGGAGATCGGTGCGAGCACCGTGATGGTCCACAGCGATTGCGAACGCCTGGTCGGTCGCGTGCGCGATGCACGCGTGGCGGAGCGGCTCGGGCCGCTCGGGGTGCGCCTGCGCTGGTTCGATCCGCCCGGCAGCACGCCGGACCTGCTCTCCCACTCCCACTGGCGCCGGCTCTGGATCGCCTCCATGGCCATGCCGATCCTCGAGGCGCCGGCCCGGCTCCCGCCGCCGCCACAGTCCCCCCAAGGCGCCACCAGGATCCCCAGCCTCAGCGCCCTGGGCCTGCCGCCCTCGGACGTGCCCCAGCCCGAGGCGGGCACCGACGCGGCCAGGGAGCGGCTGCGCAGCTTCCTCGAGGATGGTGCCAGCGAGACCTACTACTGGCAGCTCAGCGAACCCGCCGCCCGGGTGAGCTCCGGCCTGAGCCCCTACCTCAAGTTCGGTGTCATCAGTCCGCGGGAGGTCGTGCAGCGGCTGCGCGGCTCGGCCCATGCCCACACGGGTCCACGGGCCCGCCGGTCGGTGGGGCAGCTGCTCAGCCGCCTGCGATGGGCCGCAAGCATGCACCAGCGCTTCCGCTATCTGCCGCAGCTTGAACTGTGCTCGCTCTGGAGCGTCTTCGATGCCGGCGGAGACCCCAGCGAGCTCGAAGCGCCGCTGGATGAGGCCCTCTACGCCGCCTGGAGAGAGGGGCGAACCGGATACCCGATCGTGGATGCCGCCGCGCGCTGCCTGCTGGCCGAAGGCGGCTGGCGTTCGCTCAACTTCCGGGCCAGGGCGATCCACTCCAGCTTCCTCTCCAACCTCTGCGGCATCGACTGGCGCTATGGAGCGCTGCACTACATGCGCCATCTGATCGACGGAGACTGCGCGATCGATCACTACCAGTGGGCGATGCAGGCGGGGGTCACCGACGGCCGTCCGGGCGGCTGGTCAAGGATCTATCACCCCGGCCAGACGGCAGTGACCCGGTGCGATCCCCACGGTCTGTTCATCCGGCGCTGGGTGCCCGAGGTGGCCCACCTGACCAATGATCAGCTGGGAGAGCCGCCACCGCTGGATGGCTATCCCGCGCCGATCGTCCGCTATGAGCAGTGCCGTGAGCGCCGGGAGCAATGGCTGCTCGAACGTCGCGCCGGCATCCCCGGTCACGGCGTGGGCCAGCTCGCCAGGTTGCCGCAGTCCCTGCGGCCATTCGCCGCCGAGCGCTTCCCGCACGCGGTGGTCGACTGGAGTGAGGCCCCGGGCCAGGCGCTGCACCCTCCGGCTCTGCCGTTGGATGGACTGACGCCTGAGGAGGAGCGGGCCCTGCTCAGCTGGTTTCCGGGCAACCGCAACCGGGTGTCCAGGCGGCGTCCTCCGGCGCGTCCGGCACGGCGCTCGTCGCGCAGGGCCCCCGCACCCGGACAGCTGGACCTGTTCGCCCTCTGAGTGCGCCACAGTGTGCGCCCACCGTGCAGCGCAGCGATGTCCGCCTCTCTCCAGGCCACCTACTTCGGGGCCAACGGCTGGCTGCTGCAGTTCGGCCCGATGCGGGTGCTGGTGGATCCCTGGCTGGTCGGATCTCTCCGCTTCCCCCCGGGACCCTGGCTGCTGGAGGGTCGCCTGCCCCGGGACTGGCCCATTCCCGCCGATCTGGATCTGCTGCTGCTCACCCAGGGACTGCCGGATCACTGCCATGAGCCCACCCTGGATCGTCTGCCGCGCACCTGCCCGGTGGTGGGTTCCGCCGGCGCCGCTGCGCGCTGCCGGGCTCTTGGGTTCGAGCAGGTCCATGCCCTCAGTCCCGGCGAGGCTCTGGAGCAGGGGCCGCTCCGCATCGATGCCACCGAGGGTGCGGCCGTGCCCAACCGCGAAAACGGCTATGTGCTCAGCCATGAGGCGGGCCGCGTCTACCTGGAACCCCACGGCTTCATGCCGGCCGCCGTGGCGGGGGGGGCGGTGGATCTCGCCATCACCCCCGTGCTCGATCTGGGCCTGCCGCTGGCCGGCGCCTTCATCGAGGGGCGTCAGCTGCTGCCGCGCCTGCTCAGCACCCTCCGGCCCCGCGTCGTGATGGCCAGCACCACAGGCGGCAACGTGGCGTTCAGCGGGCTGATCAGCCGGCTGTTCTGGGCGAAGGGATCCCTGAGCGAGGCCGAAGCCCTGATCGCTGAGCAGGCCCCGGGCTGCCGGTTCATCGACCCGGAACCCGGTCACGCCTACAGCATCGCCAGAGAGGCGCTTCCCGCGACGGCCTGAGGGCCTCAGAGCGCCTGGTAGCTCACATCGAAGCGTCCATCGGGAGGCCGACCCGGCCGCATGTTCATCTCACTCGAGGCGCCGTTGGGCCGGATGCGCTGCTGTTCCGCCCGCAGCCTCAGCCCTTCGCAGAGAGGCACCGGTGTGGCCTCCGGATCCAGCCAGTCGGAGGGATCGAGCGAGCCCGGATCGGCCATCGCCAGCACGGTCATCACGCCGGCGTCGTAGCCGGCGGCTTCCACAGGACCCGGCAGCTCCACCCAGCGCGTCATGAAGCGCTCCGCGAAGTCGGTCCAGCCCGGTCCGCGGCTCCCCGCATCCAGCGCCAGAGACGGGGCGAGGGTTCCAGGCACCGCCGGGGCGCCGCTGATGGTGCCCAGGCTCCACCAGCGGCTCTGACCGCTCAGGCGCTCGCTCAGCTCCGTCAGCAGCGGCGAAGTCGATGAGGCGATCACCGCCACGGCATCGGGCTGGAGCCAGTCCACGTCGGCGACCAGCCGATCCAGCCCCTCGCCATCCCCCGATCCGACGGATTGCACCGGTCCTCCTCCGGCACTGACCACGAGACCGCCGGCTGCCTCGTAGCGATCCAGGAACACGGCGCTGTCCCGGCGGCTGTCGCTGCTGCCGCTCTCCTCCACCAGCATGATCCGCCTCCAGTTGAGATCCAGGGCGGATTCGGCCAGGCTGGCGAGCCCCTCGCTGCGTGCCGGTGAGAGCAGCCAGAGGTGGTCCCGATCGCTCGCCGTGGGCAGGGCGTCCAGCGCCGGCCCCCGGGTCAGGGGCAGCAGCACGGGCACGGACCGCCGGCGGGCCCAGCGGCCGTAGGCGAGCGGGTCCGCTCCGGGCGGGGCCACCACCAGGGTCAGCTGGGCTCCGGCACGCGGGTCCTGAGCCAGGGCCGCTTCCGGATCGGCGAGGGCCGGGAGCGCGGTGATTCCCACCGGCTCCGAGGCATGGCCGCAATCAGCGGCTTCCTCGAGAGCGACCTCGAAGCCCCGTTGAAACGGTGCCGCCAGGCTCGATCCCTGGCGGTCCGAGCCGTGAATGATCAGAACCGATGGCCGGAGCGGCTGCAGGGACACCAGCCCCTGCACGGCGACCACGGCACAGAGAACACCGGTGGCGCGCATGACGGGCCGGGCCGTGTCGTCGGCCATCCGCTCAGGGGTGGGTCGGGACGTGCGGGCCAGGGGTCGGACCAGCGATCGGGCAGAGCCTAGGAGTCACCGGAGGCTGTGTCCGGTTGCCCCGGGCCTGGAGCCGGGGTGTCGTCGTCGGAGCGCTCGGGACGGTCGGGGAAGAGCTGGGTGAGCAGTCCGGTCGCCATCAGGCTCAGCCCCAGCCCGAGGGCGAGGGATCGGTTGGCCGACTCCGGCCCGCCTCCCCAGGCGGCCGCCGCGAGGAAGGCCGCTCCCAGCAGCAGACTCGGCACGAGCACGATGCCCTTGGCGGTGCGGTTCAGGCTCATGCGGGCTCCGTGCAGGGTCGGCGGGCCAGTCCGGCCAGCTCCATCGCCTCCGCCATGTCGCTGCCGTCGTCCAGACGTGTGACATCGGCCAGAAGAACGCCGTCGCTGCTGCCGCGCGGCCTGAGGTTGACCCGTGTCCCCCGCGGCAGCTCCTGCCTGAGCCACTCGGTGGCCTCCGGGGCGGCCTCGGCCTCCACGTCGAGGCAGGAGATGGCCACCGGCATGCTGCGGTTGCGGTCACCGACCTGGAGCAGGCCGGGCCCACGGACCTGCAGCACCTCGGCGGCAGCCACAGCCGCGACCGGCAACGCGATGACCTGCAGCGCCAGCGCCGCGACCAGGGCGACGGCGGCGCAGCTCAGCCGGCGCAGGCGGATCGTCAGAGCTTGGCGCCGCAGTTGGGGCAGTAGAGGTGTTCGTCCAGTGTGGTGGCGCCGCATTCGTGGCATTCCCGCGTGGTGTCCAGGGCCAGTTCAGGGTGGCTCGGCAACCCCACCATCTGTGCGTTGCTGCGACCGGGCGGCACCATCGGATAGCAGTTCTCGTTGCGCCGCACGTGCACATCCACCAGCACGGGACCGGGATGGTTCAGTGCCGCCGTCAGGCCACTTCTGAGTTCGGATCGCTCCTGGATCAGCAGTCCGCGCACCCCGAAGGATTCAGCCAGGGCGACGAAGTCGGGCATCCCCGGCAACATGTCCGACGCGGAGTACCGCTCCTCGTAGAAGCGTTCCTGCCACTGCCGCACCATCCCCTGCCAGTGGTTGTTGATGATCACCACCTTGGCGGCGATGTTGTACTGAGCCAGGGTGCCCAGCTCCTGGATGTTCATCAGGATGCTGGCATCACCGGCCACACAGATCACCTGTTCGCCGGGCAGTGCCGTCTTGACTCCCAGGGCTGCCGGCATCCCGAATCCCATGGTGCCCAGACCGGCACTGCTGACCCACTGACGCGGCCCGCAGTTCAGGTACTGGGCTGCCCACATCTGGTGCTGACCCACGTCCGTGGTGACGAAGGCTCCGGGGGCCAGCTGCCGGAGCGCGAGCAGCACCTCCTGGGGATAGATGGTGCCTTCCTCCGGAGGTGTGGTGAGGGGGTAGCGACGCTTCCACTCGGCGATCCGCTCGAGCCAGGCCCCGGTGCGCACCTCCACATCCGCCATCAGGCTCGCTTCGACCAGCAGGGCCAGGCTCTGGTGCACGTCGCCCATCACGGCCACGTCGGGCCGGCGGTTCTTGCCCACTTCGGCGGGATCGATCTCAAGATGCACCACCCGGGCTCTGGGGGCGAAGGTGTCGAGGCGACCGGTGACCCGGTCATCGAAGCGGGCGCCGGTGGCGATCAGCAGATCGCATTCGGTCACGGCGAAGTTGGCATAGGCCGTGCCATGCATGCCGAGCATGCCCAGGGCGAGGGGATGGTTCTCGTCGAACGCGCCCTTGCCCATCAACGTGGTGGTGACGGGAATCTGGAAGCGCTCGGCCAGGGCCTTGAGCGGATCATGGGCGCCGGCTGACACAGCACCGCCACCCACGTAGAGCAGAGGGCGGCGGGCGGAGCGGATCAGCTCCAGCGCCTCGGTCACCTCCCGGGAGCCGGGGCTGGCCGGGACACGGAAGCCGGCCGGCCGCACCGTGCCCGGCTCCACAGGCACGTAGGCGAAGCTCTCCTGGCCCACGTCCTTGGGCATGTCGATCAGCACGGGGCCGGGACGGCCCGTGGCGGCGATCAGGAAGGCCTCCGCCACGATCCGGGCGATGTCGGCCGGGTCGCGCACCACCCAGGAGTGCTTCACGATCGGCATCGTGATGCCGAAGATGTCGGTCTCCTGGAAGGCGTCGGTGCCGATGGCCGATCGGGGCACCTGACCGGTGATCACCACCATGGGCACGGAATCCATCTGGGCCGTGGCGATCCCCGTGACCAGATTGGTGGCACCGGGTCCTGACGTCCCGAAGCACACCCCGACGCGGCCGGTGGCCCGGGCGTAGGCATCGGCGGCATGGGTGCCGCCCTGCTCATGCCGCACGAGCACGTGTTTCAGCAGCCCTCGAGATTCCGCCCGGTGCAGAGCGTCGTAGACGGGCAGGATCGCCCCGCCGGGGTAGCCGAAGATGCACTCCACACCGTGGCGGTGCAGCGCGTCCATCAGGGCATCGGCCCCGGTCATGGTGACGGGATCGCCGCTGGCGGCGCCGGTTGACGCGATGGGGCTGCTGGTGAGTGTCACGGCGGAAGGGGACCGTGTCGATGATCCAGTCAGCCTAGGGGCTGAACCCGGGCATGGCCCTGCCGGCGCCCCCTGGCCATGGCCCTGAGGATGCGTGCGGGATCGAGCCACTGCCCGTTGTGACGGATGCCCCAGTGCAGATGAGGGCCGGTCGTTCGGCCGGTGAGCCCCACCCTGCCGATCCACTGGCCTCGCCGCAGCCGCTGCCCGCGGCGTACGGCACCTCCGGCGAAGCGGTAGACCCCGCTCGCCGTCTGGCCCTGGAGGTGGCAGTAGATGTGCTGATAGGCACCGGACCGGATCACCAGACCGATGCCGCAGAGACCGTCGTCGATCACGTCCACCACCACGCCCGACCACCAGCTCTGCACGGTGGCACCGCTGGGGGCAGCGATGTCGATGCCGCGGTGCATCCCCGGCACGCCGTTCAGCCGGCGCGGGCCGTAATGGCTGGTGAAGCCGTGGAAGTCCCGGATGGGGAACACGCCGCGCGCCCACACCTGGTCCAGCGCGAAGACCGGGGAGGCCCCCCCGCCGACGATCAGTGCCAGGGCGGCGGCCACGCTCCAACGTCCGGCGTGCCCAGGCGAGGGGGTTCGGCTCGCCGCCGGGTCAGAGCAGTCCGAGGGCATGGAGAGGGCCATGGCCGCTGAGCAGCTCCACCAGAAAAGCGGAGAAGCCGATCATGGCCAGCCGGCCGTTCCAGATCTCAGAGCTGTTGTTCCAGCCCCAGGCCCATTTGTCCTGGGGATAGAGCTTGATCCGGCGCGGCAGGGCGGCGGCCTGATCCAGGTTCACCTCCGGACCGTCGAGGGCGGTCTGCACCAGATCGGCCAGGCCGCTGATGAAGGGGGCGTAGGTGTCGAGGGCGGGAACGCGGTGGAAGCGGGCGATGCCGGCCTCGGTGGCGATCTCGCGGTATTCGATGTCGATCTCCTCGAGCGTCTCGATGTGTTCGCTCACGAAGCTGATCGGCACCACGACCAGATCGTCGACGCCCGCTTCCCCCAGCTCCCGCAGGGCGTCATCGGTGTAGGGCCGCAGCCATTCGACCGGACCGACCCGGCTCTGGTAGGCGAGGGTGTGGGGGTTGTCGTGGCCGAGGATCTCGGCGAGGCGGCGCATGATCAGGGCGCTGCAGGATTCGATCTCCTTCTGATAGGGATCGCCGGCCTCCTCGACGTAGCTGCGGGGCACGCCGTGGGCACTGAAGAACACGTGCGCCGCGTCGGGCTGGGGGCAGGAGCGGATCTCCCGGGCGATCAGCTGGGCCATGGCATCGATGTAGCCCGGATGGTCATGCCAGCTGCGGATGCAGCGGATCGGGAGCCTGGAGAAGGCGGGATCGGCCTGGCGCAGCCGTTGCAGCTCGCGGAAGCTGGAGCCACTGGTGCTGATCGAGAAGTGGGGGTAGAGGGGCAGCACCACCACTTCATCGATCGCATCGGCCTTGATGTCGGCGACGGCGGACTCGGTGAAGGGGTGCCAGTAGCGCATGGCCACATAGGTGGTGGCCTCGATGCCCCGCTGCCGCAGCAGGCTCTGGAGCTCCCGGGCCTGCTGCTCGGTGATGCGTCGCAGCGGAGAGCCGCCGCCGATGGAGGCGTAGGCCTGCTGTGACTTGCCGCTGCGCAGGCTGCTGATCAGCCAGGCCAGAGGCTTCTGCAGCGAGGGGATCGGCAGGCGGATGATCTCCGGATCGGAGAAGAGGTTGTAGAGGAACGGCCCGACGTCCTGGATGCGCTCCGGACCGCCGAGATTGAGCAGCACCACGCCGACACTTGCCATTCCTTCGTGGTCGCCGAGCCATACATCAGTGCGGGTGAGCGTAACGCTGCCGGGATGGTCACGGGGTCTGGCCGGCAGGCCTGGTCGTCGGGCGATCGGGTCGTTACCGTCCGTCCCTCCCGGCCTGCCGCAGCCCATGCATGGCCCCCCACCGGATCTGGGTCCGCAGCTGGCACAGGCCAACAGCGCCCTTCAGGATCGCGGCATCGCCCTGCGCCTGGAGCAGCGTGGCGCCTCCCTCGCGATCCGGGGGCCTCTTCCGCCCCGCCATGGTTCCGGCCCCTACCGGACCCAGCGTCTGAGCCTGGGCCTGAAGGCGTCGACGAGCGGCATGGAGGAGGCCCGGAGCCGAGTGCTCCAGGTGCAGCGGCAGCTGCAGCAGGGCCGGTTCGCATGGGACGACTGGGGCGGTCGGCGCACGGCGGGGGGTGCGCCGGCGTCCGTGCAGGTCTCCACCGCGGAGCTGATCCTGCGGTTTCAGGCGGCGTTTCTCGCCGAACCGCGGCGCAGGTACAACCCGGCCGGCACACGCTCCACGTGGGCCACGGCCTACAGGCCCTACCTGCGCCGGCTCCAGGCCATGGCCGCGCCGGGGCGCCCTCTGGAGCCCGGCCTGCTGCTTCAAGTGCTGGAGAGCTACCCCCAGGCCAGTCGCAGCCGGGCCCAGTGCGGCACGGCCCTCGCCGCTCTGGCCCGCCATCTGGGGCTCGAGCTGCCGGCGGACTGGCAGAGCCTGGCCGGTGGCTACGGGCTGCATCGCGCCCGCTTCCGCCAGCTGCCGAGCGATGAACGGATCGAGGCCACCATCGCCCGCATCCCGAATCCGGCCTGGGCTCTGGCCTACGGCCTCATGGCCACCTACGGCCTGAGGAATCACGAGATCTTCTTCTGTGACCTCTCCGCCCTGGCTCCGGGGGGAGACCGGGTCCTGCGGGTGCTGCCGACCAGCAAGACCGGAGAACATCAGGTGTGGCCCTTCCCGCCGCGCTGGGTGGATCGGTTCGGCCTCGAGCGCCTGGCGGCCGAGCCCGCTGCATTGCCGGCGGTGTGCCTGGACTTGAACCGCACCACCCTGCAGCAGGTGGGACGACGGGTCGGCGAGCAGTTCCGCCGCTACGGGCTCTCTCACACTCCGTACGACCTGCGGCATGCCTGGGCCGTGCGGACGATTCACATCGGCCTGCCGGACACGGTGGCGGCGCGGATGATGGGCCACTCGGTGGCGATCCACACGCGCACCTACCACCACTGGATCACGCGTCGGGATCAGCAGCAGGCCGTGGATGCGGCGCTGGCCCGCAGCCAGGGCCTGACGGCCTGAGCGGTGCTGCAGCGAGGATTGCTCGGCCCGGACACCGCCCCTTGACTCCTCTGCTGCGAACCCTGGCCTACCGCCATCGCTGGGTCTACGACGGCGTCACCGCCGCCGCTTCCCTCTCGGTGGGCGGCCCCGACCGCCTCAGGCGTCTGGGGGCCGACGCGCTCGCCTCCCGCCTGCCGACCGGGGCGCCGGTCCTGGATCTCTGCTGCGGGGCCGGTGATGCCGCCATCCCCCTGGAGAGCCGGGGCCTGGTGGTCAGCGGGCTGGATGTGTCGGCCCGCGCCCTTGAGGAAGCGGTGCGCCGCTGCCCGGGGCTCACGGCGGTGGAGGGCACGGCCGAGCAACCGCCGCTGCCGGACGGGAGTTTCCAGGGCATTCAGATCAGCCTGGCGCTGCATGAGTTCAGCGGAGCCGAGCGGGAACGGGTGCTTGCCAGCTGCCTGAGGCTGCTGGCCCCCGGAGGCTGGCTGGTGGTGGTGGATCTGCACCCGGCCCCGCCGTTGCTGCAGGCTCCCCAGCAGCTGTTCTGCCATCTGTTCGAGACCGAGACCGCCCGCGACTTCCTCGATTCGGACCCGATGGATCTGTTGCAGCGGATCGGCTTCGTCCATCTCGAGCGTCAGCTTCTGGCCGGCGGCAGCCTTCAGCGGATCCTGGCCCAGCGACCCCGCGGCGGAGGGCCGGATGCGGCCCCGGATGCAGCCCCGGGGGAGGCGACCGACACGCCTCAGCCTGACCTGGATGCGCTCGCCGGTGAGCTGGGGATGGGCGGCACCCTGGCGCCGGAGAGCGATGCCCAGGCCTACCGCCGGCGCATGGCCCGTCGCCGGGAGGTGCAGCAGCAGCGCGTCGCTTCCCGCAACGTGGAGAAGGGTCTGGTGATCGTGTTCACCGGCCACGGCAAGGGAAAGACCACCGCCGCCCTGGGGATGGTGCTGCGCACGGTCGGCCATGGCGAGCGGGTGGCGGTGATCCAGTTCATCAAGGGAGGCTGGCAGCCGGGTGAGGCCCGGGCGCTGCAGGCCTTCGGGGATGCGGTGACCTGGCATGCGCTCGGGGAGGGATTCACCTGGGAGACCCAGGACCGGGAGCGCGACCGTGAACTGGTTCAGGCGGCCTGGACCCGCGCCCGCGGCTGCCTGGCGGATCCCGGATTGCGGCTCGTCGTGCTCGACGAGGTCAACGTGGCGCTCAAGCTGGGCTACCTGGAGCTGGATCAGGTGCTCGAGGGTCTGGCGCTGCGGCCCCCTCTGACCCACGTGGCGCTGACCGGCCGTGGCGCTCCTGAGGGGCTGATCGAACGGGCGGATCTGGTCACCGAGATGACGCTGCGCCGCCACCCCTTCCGCGAGCAGGGCGTCAAGGCTCAGGCCGGCGTCGAATTCTGAGCCCCTGCTGATGGCGCGGGCCGGCCGCGTCCCCGGTCCGTCGCCGTGCGTGGTTGCTACTGTTCGGCCGACAGGGAGACTCATGGCCTACAGGCGAGCGCTTCTCAAGCTCAGCGGCGAAGCGCTGATGGGCGAGATGGGTTTCGGGATCGACCCCTCGATCGTCCAGGCCATCGCCTCCGATGTGGCGGCCGTGGTCCAGTCCGGCACCCAGCTGGCGATTGTGGTGGGCGGCGGCAACATCTTCCGAGGCCTCAAGGGCTCGGCCGCCGGCATGGAGCGGGCCACCGCCGACTATGTGGGCATGCTCGCCACGGTGATGAATGCCATCACCCTGCAGGACGCGCTGGAGCGGGCCGGAGTCCCCACCCGGGTCCAGACGGCCATCGCCATGCAGGAGGTGGCTGAGCCCTACATCCGCCGGCGGGCGATCCGTCATCTGGAGAAGGGCCGGGTGGTCGTCTTCGGTGCCGGCTGCGGCAATCCCTTCTTCACCACCGACACCACCGCCGCCCTGCGGGCCGCTGAGATCAACGCCGACGTGATCTTCAAGGCCACCAAGGTCGATGGCGTCTACGACCGTGACCCCGTGCTGCATGCCAACGCGGTGCGCTTCGACCATCTCACCTACCAGCAGGTGCTCAGCGGTGAGCTGGCGGTGATGGACAGCACCGCCATCGCGCTGTGCAAGGACAACGCCATCCCGATCGTCGTCTTCGATCTCTTCGGCCCCGGCAACATCGCCAGGGCCGTCTCGGGTGAATCGATCGGAACCCGCATCGCTCAGACCGTCTGAGCCAGACCGTTCTGAACCGGGCGCCACCGCCGTCCACCGCCCACACCAACCACCGGATCCCTCCATGGCCAGCAAGGACATCGAAGCGAGTATGCGCAAGTCGGTCGAGTCGACCCAGCGCACCTTCAACACGATCCGCACCGGCCGCGCGAATCCCTCGCTGCTCGACAAAATCCAGGTCGAGTACTACGGCGCCGAGACACCACTCAAGTCCCTGGCGACCCTCTCCACCCCCGATGCCCAGACCATCAGCATCCAGCCCTTCGACGCCGGTTCGATCGGCCTGATCGAGAAGGCGATCGCCATGAGCGATCTCGGTCTCACCCCCAACAACGACGGCCGCCTGATCCGCATCAACATCCCTCCCCTGACCGAGGACCGGCGCAAGGAGCTCTGCAAGCTGGCGGCCCGCTACGCCGAGGAGGGCAAGGTGGCGCTGCGCAACATCCGCCGCGATGCGATCGACAAGGTCAAGAAGCAGGAGAAGGAGGGAGAACTCTCCGAGGACCAGAGCCATGACCGTCAGAGCGAGGTCCAGAAGCTGACCGATCGCTTCATCGCCGAGATCGAGCGACATCTCGCCGACAAGGAGGCCGACATCCTCAAGGTCTGAGCGGCCCCGGTGAGCGCCGATGCCGAGGTGATCGTTGTCGGGGGCGGTGCCGCCGGTGCCGCCGCTGCCGTGCATCTGGCCCTGCGGGGCCGTGCCGTTCACGTCCTCACGCAGCAGTGCGGAGCTCCGGCTCCCGGCTGCGGCGGCGGCATGGCCGCTTCGGTGCAGCGCTGGTTCCCCTTCGATCTGGCTCCGGCCGTGGAGCAGGTCATCCGGCGGGTGCGGTTCACCTGGAACCTGGCCGATCCGGTGGTGGCGGATCTGCCCGGCGAGGCACCGTTCTGGATCGTCGATCGGCCCGCTCTCGACCGTCTCCTCCTGGCCAGAGCGGTGGAGCACGGGGCCACGGTCCAGGAGGGCGCCTCGGTCACCAGCCTGCAGCGGGAGGGATCGCTCTGGTGCGCCAGCACGGCCACAGGGAAGCCACTGCGGGCCCCTGCCGTTGTGCTCGCCAGCGGGTCCAGCTCACCGCTGCCGGCCGCCCTGGGCCTGGGGCCGTCGCGACCGCGGTTCGCCACGGCCATGGCCGCTGCGGTGGACCCGGCGTCCGATGGAGCGAGCGCCACGGCGGAGCCGCCGGAGGCCACGGCCTGGTTTGAGTTCGGTCTGGTGCATCACGGCTTCAGCTGGGTCTTCCCGCGGCGGCGGGGCCACAGCATCGGCGTGGGCACCTTTCTGGATCAGGGTCGTGACGGTGTCGATTTTCAGGCGGTGCTGGGCCGGCTGCTGCCCGCCCTCGGCTGCGGCGCCGATCAGGGGGAGCGACGCCTGCTCAATCTGCGGATCTGGAACGGTCACCATCGCCTGCATCGGGAGGGAATCGTGGCGGTGGGGGATGCCGCGTCGCTCTGTGATCCCTTTCTGGCCGAGGGCATCCGTCCGGCCCTGCTCAGCGGGACCCTGGCGGCGGAAGCCCTGGATGGATGGCTGGCGGGGGATGCGGAATCGCTGCAGCACTACAGCGCCCGCATCCGCCGCGACTGGGGCGACTCCATGGCCTGGGGCAGACGCATCGCCCAGGTCTTCTATCGCTTCCCGGGAGTGGGCTATCAGCTCGGCATCAAACGACCCACGGCGCCGCAACGGATCGCCCAGATCCTGTCCGGTTCGATGGGATACGGCGACATCGCCCAGCGGGTGATCCGACGCCTGCTGCTGCAGCGATCCTGACGAGGTCAGGCCGCGACCGCCGCGCGCTTCAGAGAACGCAGGCGCTCATCGATCGAGGCGAGAAGCTGAATGGCGAACATCGGCGTCTCCTGCACCGCGAAGAGGAACTTCTCCCGGTTCATGACGATTAGGCCGCAGTCGCTGCTGGCGATGGCGGTGCCGAAGCGGGTGTGATCGTCCACAACGAGCGCTCCGGCACCGAACACATCACCGGCCGTCAGGTCCTCGTGGGCGCGGTCGCCATCCCAGCTGAGCCGGACGGTGCCCTCAAGGATGCCGTACATCGTGCTGCCCGCGTCACCGGCGCGGAAGATGGACGCGCCGGCGGAGAGATGGATCGTGTCGCCGGAAGCGGCGAGCGCCTTCATCGTCTCAAGAGCGTGCATGCCGGACCGCCGTCACTGGGCCTGATCCTCGCCCCCGCAGGTGAAGATCAGGCAATGGCCCTCAGGTGCCGGCAACGGCGAGGGCGGCGCCGAGTCCGGAGCGCACATCCTCCTGCTGCAGTCGGCCATCATGGTCGCCATCAAGGGCATCGAAGACCGCATCGCTGCCGAGCCACTCCTCCCGGGTGATGCAGCCATCGCCGTCGAGGTCGTTGAGAAGGAAGATTTCCTGCACGGCGTGGGTGAAGGCGGCGCCACCCTCGAGGACGGCCAGCCGGTGGGCCAGCTGGGCTTCGAGGGTTTCGATGGCCTTGCTGAAGCCGCGGATGCCTTCATCGAGCTTGTCGCTGGCCATGCGGTCTTCGGCGAGCATCGAGCGATAGGTGGGTTCGTCGACATGAATCCGCTCCTCGCGCTGGGCGGGCGCTGAGGGGTCGAGCCGACGCTCGAGCACACCCTCGCTGCTGCGCAGTTGCTCCAGCAGCTTGGGCGAGATCGTGAGCAGATCGTTGCCGGCCAGTTCGATGATCTCGTCGATGTTGCGGAAGCTGGCGCCCATCACCTCGGTGCCGTAGCCATGGCATTTGTAGTAGTTGAAGATGCGCGTGACCGAGAGCACGCCGGGGTCCTCGGGGCCCGGGTAGGAGTCGCGTCCGGTGCTGGCCTTGTACCAGTCGAGGATGCGACCGACGAAGGGGGAGATCAGGGTGACACCGGCCTCGGCACAGGCCACCGCCTGACCGAAGCCGAAGAGAAGGGTGAGGTTGCAGTGAATGCCCTCCTTCTCGAGCACTTCGGCTGCCTTGATGCCCTCCCAGGTGGAGGCGATCTTGATCAGCACCCGCTCGTTGCTGATGCCGGCGTCGTTGTACAGACGGATCAGTTTGCGCGCCTTCTCGATGGTGGCCTGTGTGTCGTAACTGAGCCGGGCATCCACTTCGGTGGAGACGCGGCCGGGAACGATCTTGAGAATCTCCTTGCCGAAGATCACACAGATCTCATCGAGGGCTTCATGCACCACCTCCTCCGCCGGAGCATCGGAGCCGATGAGGGCTCGCGACGCCCGCAGGGCTTCATCGATCAGGTTCTGGTAGGTGGGAATCTGTGTCGCAGCCAGAATCAGCGACGGGTTGGTGGTGGCATCCCGCGGGGTGAAACGGGCGATCGCATCGATATCGCCTGTGTCAGCCACGACCACAGTCATGGCGGAGAGTTGGTCAAGCAGGCTGGCCATCGTGAGCGGCACCCAGGTGTCTCCGTAACGTAGCCATCGCGGCTGCGCTGACCGCCGCTCTGTGCGTGGCCGCGCAAATGCTCGCTTCAGCCGGCCGGGCTGGCCGGAGCCCCCGAGCTCGGGGGGATCTTCTCGAGCACCAGCAGGGCCTCGATGATGCTGCGGGCCACAGGCACCGCCACGGTGGACCCGTAGGCATTGCCGCCCTGGGGTTCGTCCACCACCACCAGCACCACGTAGCGGGGATCATCGATGGGCAGGTGGGCCACGAAGCTGGTGATGCGGGCACCGGGGATGTAGCGGCCGTTCTCTGCCTTCTGGGCGGTGCCGGTCTTGCCACCGATGCGGTAGCCGGGGATCTTCACGCCCTTGCCGCTGCCCTTGTCCACCACCGTCTCCAGCCAGTCCATCACCGTCGCCGTCACGGAGGGATCCAGCACCTGAACACCGTCGGGGGCATCGCTGGGAGCCAGCCCATCACCGGCGCGCAGCCCCCGGGTGATGTGGGGGCTCACCAGACGACCGCCGTTGGCCAGCATGGCGTGGAGCTGGGCCAGCTTGAGCGGGGTCATGGACAGGCCCTGGCCGAAGGCCGCGGTCGCCGGTTCGATCGGCTGATCCACGAACTGGGTGCGGGTCTTGAGCCAGCCCGCGGCGGCGCCCGGCAGGTCGGTGTCGGGCCGCTCATCGATGCCGAGACGGTCGAGCCAGCTCCAGAAGAGGGCCGGCTCCATCCGGTTCATGGCCTTCACCATCGCCACGTTGCTGGAGACCTGAAGCACGGTCGGGTAGTCGATCACGCCGTTGCCCTGCCGGTCGTGGTTGTAGATGGGCCATCCGCCGATCTGGAGCAGACCGGTGTCGTTGACCGTCCCGTTCGGATCGATCGCTTGCTCCTGCAGCGCGATGGCGAGGTTGATCGGCTTGAAGGTGGAGCCGGGTTCGTAGAGGTCCTGCACCGACCATTCCCGGAACAGGGCCGTCTCGAACTCCCAGAACCGGTTCGGGTCGTAGGTGGGCGTGGAGGTGAGGGCCAGCAGCGCGCCGCTGTTCACATCCATCACCATCGCCGCGCCGCGCTTGGCCTTCCACTTGCTCACCTGGGCCGCCAGGGCCTTGGCAGTGAGCTCCTGCAGGCGCGCGTCCAGGGTGAGTTGAAGCTGAAGATCGTCGCTCCAGAGGGTGCCGGGGGCCATGGCGGCGGGCAGGGGCGTGCCATCCGCGCCGCGCCGCACCCGGCGGGTCAGCTCGTGGCGCCTGAGATCCCCATCCCGGCTCTGTTCGAGACCGGCCTGGGGATCCCGGTTGAGATTGAGGAAGCCAACCACATTGGCGAACAGCGGCCCCTGGGGATAGACGCGCTGGGCGTAGGCCTCCAGGTCGAGCCCGCTGATGCCGAGGCGGCGGATGGCGTCGGCCCGTTCCGGCGTGAGATCGGTGGCGAGCCGGATGCCGGTGGGCTGCTCTCCCATTTCCGCGATCAGCGCCTCGGCCGGCTCTGCGAGAACCTCGGCCAGCCGTGCGGCCACCTCCTCAGTGCTGCGCCGTCCCCCCGGGTCATCGCCGGCGAAGCTGAAGTAGTAGGGGTGAGCCCAGAGGGTGTAGCGCTGCTCGTCGAGCGCCACCAGTCGGCCGCTGCGATCGACGATGGAGCGCCGCTGGCCGAGGGGCTCGGTGGTCTGCGTCTGGATGGAACGGGCCCGTTCCTCGAGGCTGTCGGCCTGCCGGAGCTGGAGCCAGGCCAGTCGCACACCCAGGCCGACCAGCCCGAGAGCCATCAGGGTGTACACCGCGATCAGGCGCCCGCCCGGCACGGGTTTCAGCTGCAGAACGCGACCGCCGGACCGGGGACGCTGAGCTCGGGACAGACCGACCGTCATGCGGGGCTCGGACGGCTCAGTAGCCGGAACGGACGGGTCGCTGGGCGAGAGCGCCCAGATCGGGCATCTCCGCCATGGCGAAGCCGGGCTCGGGCTCGGGCGCCTGTTCCGCCGGCCGGGGCAGATACATCAGGTTGGCGGTGCTGGTGGCCACCATCTGCGGCGGTCGGCTGGTGGGGCCGGTGTAGGCCCGCTCCAGGGTGGCGGTGGCCTCCCTGAGGCGATGCTCCAGCAGCTGGGCGGTTTCCAGAGCCTCGAAACCGCGGCTCCAGCGGTGCTGCCAGTGCAGGGTCAGGCCGGCCAGGATCAGCACGGCCGCTCCCACGCCGATGAGGCTGCCGTCCACCAGCCGGTGCAGGCCGGCCAGCCAGGGTGAACGGCGATCGACCCGGGCACCGGAGAGGGAGCCCTGAATCAGGGCGAGAGCACGGGTGCCGCTGCTGGCGCTGCGATGGCCGGGGTCCTCCCGGAACTGACGACTCGCGGCCATGGTCCTGCCTCGCTGCGCAAGTGAACCATGTGCATCGGTCCGCTTCAAGGGCGATCGGGTGCGCAGGGGCCGGTCCGGTCAGCCACCCAGCACGATCAGATTGGCGAAGGTGAAGCCGTTCCAGAGGGCGTGCATCAACACGCAGGGGGCCAGGCGTCCGCTGGAGAGCCGCAGCCAGCCCAGAGCGAAGCCGAGCACCAGTAGCGGCAGCAGCTCCCCCAGGCTGAGGTGGGCTGCTGCGAACACCAGCGCACTCCCCACGAGCCCCAGCAGTCGGCTCTGGCGGCGGACGAGAACCGGAAGCAGCACGCCGCGGAACAGCAGTTCCTCGAACCACGGCGCCAGCACGGTGGCCGTGAAGGCGAGGCAGAACAGCGAGAGCCCGTCCCGACTCCCGAGCACGACCTCAAGCAGAGGGTTGCTGCCCCCACCCTCGCCGAACCAGCGCTGGGCCAGCCAGCCGGCCAGGCTCACCAGGGGAAGCACCATCAGCACGCCGCCGCCGGCCAGTCGCAGCCCCGAGCCCAGCGGTCTCCAGCGCCACTGCAGCAGGCCCCCCTCGATCGGGGGCCGTCCCCGCAGCATGAGCGCCAGGATCATCAGGGGCAGGGCCATCAGGCTGCTGTAGAGGAGCACCACCCCCAGGGCCTCCGAGCGGGGAGGCTCCAGGCCGAGAGCCGTGGTGACCGCCTGAGCCAGCGGCAGCGCCAGCAGCGGCACCACGGTCTCACCCAGAACGACGAATCCTCCGGCGATCAGAAGGGTCACGTCCACAAGCGTCAGGTCCGGGCCCCGCAGAGGCGGCTCCGGGGGGAGTGACCTACGCCACCGGCACCAGGCCAGCCTGGCGATCAGCCCCAGCCCGCCCAGCAGCAGCAGCAGGGGCAGCACGCTGACCATCGCCAGCTTCACGGCAGCCGCCCGCGCCTCACCGGCAGCGACGCAGTCCTCCGGGGCAGCTGCCCCCAGCACCTGGCAGCTGAGGCGGGCGAGCAGGGGGTCCTCCGCGCCGGACCCGTCCGGAAGCGATGCCGCGTCGGGAGTCGGGTCGCTCAGGGCCCGGGCCAGGGCACCGGCCGGGCCCGGGTCACCGCTGGGAAGCTCGGGCAGGGACGGAGGCAGAGAGCGGCCGGTGCGTCGCGCCAGAAGCTCCAGAAGCACCCGCTCACGCCCGCTCTGAAGACTGGCCGGGTCGTCCAGGAGGGCCTCCAGCAGCCTCTCTTGCGGATCGGAACCCACCACGGCCGAACCGACCGACCCCTCCAGGGCCGGAGCGGCGAGCACGGCCAGTTCCAGCTGGCGCCGATCGAGGGCAGGGCTGACCGATGGCCGCTGCAGGCTGTCCAGCAGGCCGTTCGTCCAGAGCAGGAGGCTGAGGCTGAGGCTGAGCAGGGCGAGCACCTGCTTCCAGGTGGCGTCGCGCTCCGACGCGGTGGTGGGACTGGTGATGGCGGTGGCCCCGGGCGGGTCGTCGGCGCTGATTCTGGCCGCGGGGTCCCCCATACGATGACGACCCCCTCCGCCGGCCCCTTGACTCTGCGTCTGATCCTGATCCGACACGGCCTCAGCACCTTCAACGTCGAACGGCGCATCCAGGGACGGGACGATCTCTCCACCCTCACCGACGAGGGGCGGGGGCAGGCCCGCCGGGCCGGGCAGGCCCTTGAGGGGCTGAGCGTTGAGGCGCTCTGGGCCTCTCCTCTCAAACGCGCGGCGGAGACCGCCCGGTCGGTCGCCGCCTCCCTGGCCGGGATTGAGGAGGGGATCACCTGGTCGGACGATCTGCTGGAGGTGGACCTCGGTCCGTGGAGCGGCTCCACGGCGGCCGACCTGCAGGAGAACCATCCCGAGGCGTGGGCCACCTGGCGGCGCGATCCCTCGGTGCTGCAGCTGGAACGGGCCGATGGCACGCCCTACTTCCCGCTGCAGGAGCTGATGGCGCAGGCGGAGCGGGCTCTGGCCGCCCTCGTGGCCCGTCACCCTGCCCGCGGCGCGGACCGCACCGTGGTGGTGGTGGCCCACAACATGATTCTCAAGGTGATGCTGCTGGCGATGCTGGGGCGAGACCTCTCCAGCCTCCGCAGCCTCCGCCTCGACAACGCCTCCATCTCCGTGGTGAACGTGGCCGCGCTGGCCGGTCCGGATTCCGGCGCTGCACCCGCTGCGGCTCTCCGCTTCTGCGAGCGCCACAGTGTGCAGCTCGAATCGGTGAATGGCACGACCCACCTGGGTGACGGCTGGCTGGAGCGTCCGCCCGAGGGGCTCCGCCTTCTCCTCGTGCGTCACGGCGAGACCGACTGGAACCGGGAGGGCCGGTTCCAGGGGCAGATCGACATCCCGCTGAACGACCGGGGCCGTGAGCAGGCCGACGCCGCCCGCTCCTGCCTGGAGGGGGTGTCCCTGCAGCGTGCCTGGAGCAGCCGCATGTCGCGGCCACGCGAGACCGCTGAGATCATTCTCAGAAACCACCCTGCCGTGCACCTGAGCCTCACCGATGGCCTGCGGGAGATCGGCCATGGTCTGTGGGAGGGGCGACTGGAGGAGGAGATCCGGGCGGACTGGCCCGATCTGCTCGATGCCTGGAAGCGGGCGCCGGAGACAGTAACGATGCCGGAAGGGGAAACGATTCAGCAGGTGTCCGACCGGGCCGTGGCCTGCTGGAGAGAGATCGTGGCGGCCCTGGTGCCCGGCGAGACCGTGCTTGTGGTGGCTCACGACGCGGTGAACAAGACCATCCTCTGCGAGCTCCTGGGCATGACGCCCGCGGCCATCTGGTCGATCAAGCAGGGCAACGGTGGCGTCAGCGTGATCGACTACCCACAGGGTTCCGAGGGGGTGGGCGTGGTCACGGCTCTGAACATCACCGCCCACCTCGGCGGGGTGCTCGATCGCACCGCTGCCGGTGCGCTCTGACGCCGGCGTGCCGGAGAGCGTGCTGCTGCGCGGAGTCAGCGTGCTCCGCGATCCTCACCGCTCGCCGGAGCCGGAGGATGTGCTGCTGGAGGGTGAACGCCTCGTGGCCCTGGGCGAAGGGGCTGCAGAGCAGGGCCGGCGCATGGGTCTGGCGCCTCGCCCTGCGGCGGGTTGTCTGCTGGCCCCCTGTCTTGTCGACCCCCACAGCGTGCTCGAGCGTCCGCGCGATGGCGTGGAGGAGACCCTCGATTCGCTGCTCCGGTCCGCCGCAGCGGCGGGGTACGGCCAGGTGGGGCTGCTGCCGCGGGCGGCGTCCTGGCGGGATCGTCCCGATCGCTTGCTGCAGCACCACGAGCACCCGGTGCGGCTCCACTGCTGGGGGGGGTTCTCCCTCGATGGCGCCGGCAGGGATCTGGCGCCGCACCGGGACCTGCTCGGCGCCGGTGTGGTGGGTCTGGCGGACGATCTCGTTCTGCCGGATCCGGCCCTGCTCGACCGGGGGCTCCTGCTGGGCGAGATGGGTGAGGCACCGCTGTTGCTCGCCCCCCGCGATCCCTCTCTCTCCGCCGGCGGTTTCGTGCGTGAGGGGATCGAGTCGATCCGGGCCGGCTGGCCCACCGACCCCGCCGTGAGCGAGCTGCTGCCGCTCCGGACCCTGCTCACCCTGGCGGAGGTGCATCCGTCCCGCCGGCTGGTGCCGATGCACCTCTCCACTCAGGCCGGCGTCACCCTGCTGGCCCCCGCCGTCGAGGCCGGCCACTGCCGCGCGGCCACGGCGCACTGGTGGTCCCTGGTGCGGGACACCTCCCTGCTGGCCCCGGCGGATGAAGGCTGGACGCTCGTTCCCTCCCTCGGCGGTCCCGGGGACCGGCAGGCCCTGATCGATGCGCTGCGCCGGGGGGTCATCACAGCCGTGGCCGTCAGCCATGAACCGCTCGATGCCGAGGAGCAGGGCCTGCCCCCCGATCAGAGGCGTCCCGGGCTGGCGGGCCATCGCTTCGTTCTGCCCATGCTCTGGGAGGCGCTGGTGCGGCAGCGCGGCTGGAGCGTGAGCGAGCTCTGGCAGGCCCTCAGCTGGGGACCTTCCGCCCTGATCGGGCGTGAACCGGAGCAGCTGCTGGAGGGCAGCAATCGCTGGCTGCTGTTCGACCCGGCCCACCGCTGGATTCCGCGGCAGCAGGACCCGGACAGCTGTCTGGCGGCGAACCAGCCCCTGCTGGATCAGCCCCTGCTGGGCCGCGTGGTGGGCTGCGGGCTGGCCGGAGGCCTCAGGGTTGTGCCTGAGCGCCTTGGGGCAGGGGATCCCTGATCAGCAGCGAGCCGGCCCTGTTGAGCGGCCAGAACCGCCACACGGCCCGCCCGATGATCTGATCGTTGGGAAGAAAGGCACCGCCGGGCCAGAAGCGTCCGTCCCAGCTGTTGCCACGGTTGTCCCCTAGCGTGAGAACGTGCTCGTCGGGAACGACGGCCTCCAGCGTGCGGCAGGGACCGACCCCCTCCGCTGTCACCGGACAGAAGTTGGAGACGTAGGGCTCCTCGAGCCGCTCACCATTGATGCGCACCTCACCTCTGGGGTCGACACTCACCCGATCGCCGGACACGGCCACCACCCGTTTGATGTAGGCATCGCAGGCGGGGTGGTGCAGCCCCGGCACGGAGCTGATCAGAGGCAGGTTGGCCAGCAGGCAGCGAAGCCGGCCCGGTTCGGGTTCGCTCCGCAGAGCGGGATCGAAGGAATAGGGGGAGTGGAACACCACGATTTCCCCGCGCTTCGGCGCACGCCCCCTCAGGCTGAGCTTCTCCACCAGCAGGCGGTCCTGAACCTGAAGGCCGGGCAGCATGGAGCCCGAGGGAATGAAGCGGGCCTCAGCGAGAAACTGTCGGATGCCCATGTAAAGGGCGAGTGTGACCAGCACCGGACCCCAGAAGTCCAGCAGGGCATTGCGGCGGCTCGCTGGTGGTGGATCCGAGGGATGAGGTGCGTCGCTCGGGGCCTGTCGGCTCAAGGGTGGTGCAGCCCAGCAATCGGGGCTTCACCATAGGGGCGCCCTTGGCCTGCAGTGTCCGCAGGCGTCCCGGATGGTTCGTCCCCGCTGGCAGTCCCTCAGGCCGCGCAGTATGCGCCGCTGGTTCTGGTGGGACAGGGCTGTGGCCAGCTGGGCCGCGCTGAACTTCGCTCTGGTGCTGTTCGATCTCAGTTACGTGCCCCTGCGCGCGTTCTGGCTGCAACGGAATCTGTACCCGCTGCCATCGGTGCCTCTGTCCATTCCGATGCCGTTTCTCCCGGATGTGACGCCCTGGTACGACCCGGTCAAGGGGATCGAGCCCCATCGGGACACCACGGCCTACATCGCCGCCTTCGAGGAGATGGATCGGTCGTTGCTCGAGGAGGGGATCAGCACGGAGCGCGCCCGCCGACTCCGCGATCGGCAGCTGCAGCTGACCGATCGCATGATCGACGAGAACCCGTTCCTCGTCTCCGGCAACGCCGGCACCCTGGAGAAATTCAAGAACCGGCTACGCGATCGCGCCGGCCTGGATTCCGCCAAGGACTCGGCCGCAGCACTCCTTGCCGATGGGCGCCTGGAGGGACAGGGCTGGCAGGAGGAACGCCGCTTCTGGAACGACGAGCTGATCCCTCTGGTGGCGATCAACTACTGGCGCTCGATCGATGAGAGCGGCCAACCCACGGATCGCTTCTGGGCCATCGATCTGCTGCTGTTCCAGTCGGTGTTCCTTCTCGATGTCCTGCTGCGGGCCTGGCGGCTGAGGCGCCAGCTGCCGGGACTGTCCTGGCGGGATGCCCTGCTGCGCCGCTGGATTGATCTGCCTCTCTTCCTGCCGGCCTGGAGGCTGCTTCGGGTCGTTCCGGTCCTGGAGCGCCTCAGTTCCAGCCGCATGGTCAACCTCGAGCCGCTGCGGGCTGCCGTCAGCCGTGCTGTGGTGGCCCTGCTGGCACTCGAGCTGTTCGAAGTGCTCGCCCTGCAGTTGCTGGATGGGGTGCAGCAGCTGGTGCGATCGCCGATCTGGCCCCAGCGGATCCGCCGCATGTGCAGTCACCAGACGGTGGCCATCAATGAGGAGCAGGAACTCGTGGAGCTGCTGCGCCTCTGGACGCCGCTGATCCTCACCAGGGTCGGTCCGCGGCTGGCGCCGGAGATGGAGGCTGTGGTGGGCTATGCGTTGCAGCGGAGTTTCAGCGGCAGCGTCGTCCCGCCAGGGCTGCGGGATGTGGCTCCGTTGCTGCGGGTCGAGAGCAGCCTGAGCCGCCGGCTGGCTGAAGGGATCGTGGAGAGCCTGTTGGATCTGGGCCGTTCCGCGGCGGATCAGATGCGCCTCCTCGACCGGAAGCAGGAGGATCTGCTGCAGCAGTTCGGCGATCGCTTCTGGGAGGAGCTCGCCTCGGCCCTGGAGCAGGGGCCGGTGCTGGAGCGAAGCCAGGATCTGCTCGGCTCCTTCCTGGAGGAGTTGAAACTGACCTACATCGCTCAGATGAGCCGGTCCGGCATCGACAACCTCATGGCCGAGCTCGACGACCTCAGCTTCACCGAGCCTGGTCCGCGCGATCAGGAGTCGGCCGGCTGAACGCCCTCCAGCGCCGCCTGCCACTGATCCGGCCGGAAGCCCGTCAGCACCCGTCCGTCGTCCAGCACCAGGAACGGCCGCCGCAGAAGCCGTCCGTCGGCCAGCAGAGCAGCGATCAGCTGGTCATCCGTCATCGCTTTCACGGCATCGGCTCCAAGCGCCCGGTAGCTCATGCCGCTGATGTTGAGCAGACCGGTGCGTTTACCCCCTGAGGCTGCGAGAACCCCGCTGATCCGTTCGGCGGAGGGAGGCGTGACGGTGATGTCGTGCTGACGCGGCTCCAGCCCCCGCTCCCTCAGCCAGGCGAGCGCTTTCCGGCAGGTGGAGCAACGGGTGTAGCCGTAGAACTCCATGGCACCGCTGGGCTGAGAGAGGTCGGGTGTCGCTTCAGGAGATCCCGAAGACGGACTTGATGGCGCCGACGACGCTGTTGGAGCCTGTCCCGACCGCGTTGCTGGGGCGCGTGCGCACGGTCACATCACCGGTGACGCTGGCCTGGCAGGAGAGGCGGTAGTTGGCGGGCCGGTCAGCCAGATAGATCTTCTCGATGTCGGTGCGGGGTGAGAGGTTCTGAGCCCCCTCACTGATCTCCATCACGCAGCTGCCGCACTGGCCCAGTCCACCGCAATTGTTGAAGTTGTTCAGACCCCTGTAGGGATTGAGGCCGGCATCCATGGTGGCCCGGCGCAGATTGGCCCCTTCGATGCAGCCGACCTGCTGGCCTTCGTTTTCAAAGCGGATGGTGGGCATGGGGTGGCGGACGACTGACGCAGCGGCCCCACGCTACAAGCTGTGCCGGGTATTCCTCCCTGCATCCGGATCAGAGATCACACCGGTGACGGCTCGGCCGCCGGGTCGCGCCGGTCCGCCGTCCCGCATCGGTTGCGGTAAGCGGCCACGCAACGCTCCAGCAGGCCCGGAACGGCCGCTGCGTCGCGCCAGCCGTTGATGGTGGTCACCCGGCCCCCGAGGCTTTTGTAGGTGCGGAAGAATTCGGCCACGTCCTCCAGCTGGTTGGGTGCCAGCTGCTGGATGCTGCGGATGTTCCGCTGCCTCGGGTCCGCCTCGGGAACGCAGAGCAGCTTGCCGTCATACGCGCCGCAGTCGATCATGTCGAGCACGCCGATCGGTCTGGCCCGGATCAGACAGCCGGCGAAGGTCGGCTCCTCCATCATCACCATCGCGTCGAGGGGCGAGCCGTCCTCGGCCAGGGTGTTCGGCACGAAGCCGTAGTCGAAGGGGTATCGGACCGCGGAATGCAGCACCCGGTCGAGGGCCATCACGCCCGCGGATTCGCTGTACTCGTACTTGTTGCGGCTACCGGCCGGAATCTCAACGATGAGATTGAGCAGACCGGGCGCCGGCGACGGTTCCAGATGCCTGAGATCCATCCTGCGATCCTACGGATGCCGCCATTGGACGATCCAGAGCGTCGGCTGTCACGGCCCGGCCCGGCTCGCGGTTGCTGAGGATTCCGCCCAGGGGGAGGGCCAGAGCGAGGAGGGCGATGCTCCAGCCCACGAGGCGCACGAGCGGGCCACTGGGGACATCCCTCGGTTGTGGGCCCGGAGAGATGGGGCTCGGGCCGGCGAATGGTGTGAGGACACTCCCGGGGCCCGGGCGCGACTCGGTTGTCATGGAGATGGACAGACGTCCACAGCCAGCGTCGTGGCTGGATTCAGGTGTGGATGAAGCCTAGGGGCGAACGGCTCAGGCGGCCGGCCGACTCTGGCCGTGTTGCTGGTGCTCGCGCCGCAGCGCCAGCTCGCTCGGACCACCCTCAAGCTGAGAGCGGATCAGGCGAAGCTCGTCGAGAATCGATGAGAGGATCTGTTGCGTGGCGGTGGAGGGTGAATTCAGCACCTCAACAGTGACTTCCTTGATCCGGAGCACATCCCTGGCGAAACGGGCCACTTCGTTGGGATGAAACAGGAGCGGATCCTTCTGATCGCTGCGAAACTCGGGATTGAGCTTGCGGGGATTGAAGGGTGGATTGAGTGATCGGGTGTCAGTGTTGGTGTAACGGTAGACCGAGGCCCTGGAACGGTTCAGGCACTTCTGCACGTCCTCGATTCCGACCAGGCAGGGCTCTGCCGCGATGGCATCAGCAGGGGCCTGGCCTGCTGCCTCCACCGCGGCCATCGGGTCACCGGGCTGGTCACTCTTTGCTGCGGACCAGGCGACCACCGTGCCGGAGGGGGTGGAGGATGGAGGCATGAGACCGAGCCTGAGACGCTTGCGATTGGCCGACAGTAGCAGTCAGAAATGGCCTCGCCAGCTCTGAGGCGGATGGCTGTGAAACTTGCCTGATCGTCCATCAAAGGCGGCGCGTCCACCGGATCGATCCACTCTCTGAAGCCGGTCGCGCCGGTGATAACGTCCGCTTTTGAGAAGCTTCTGCAATGCGCGTCTCCCGCCTGATGCTGGTGACGCTGCGGGATGTGCCTGCCGAGGCGGAACTCACCTCCCACCGCCTCCTGCTCCGGGCCGGCTACATGCGCCGCCTCGCGTCGGGTGTGTACGCCTACCTGCCCCTGCTCTGGCGCGTGCTCAACAGGATCTCGGCGGTGATCCGCGAGGAGATGGAGGCCCTGGGGGCCCTTGAGACCCTGCTGCCGCAGCTTCAGCCCGCCGAGATCTGGCAGAGGAGCGGGCGCTGGTCGGCCTACACCGACGGTGAAGGCATCATGTTTCACCTGCGCGACAGACAGGACCGCTGTTTCGGTCTCGGTCCCACCCACGAGGAGGTGGTGACCACCCTGGCGGCAGAACTGCTGCGCTCCTACCGCCAGCTACCGGTTTCGATCTATCAGATCCAGACGAAATTCAGAGACGAGATCAGACCGCGCTTCGGCTTGATGCGGTCGAGGGAATTCATCATGAAGGATGCCTATTCCTTCCACGCCGATTCAACCGATCTGGCTGAGATGTACGACCGGATGGATGGCGCCTACCGCCGCATCTTCCGGCGCTGTGGTCTCGATGTTCTCGGCGTCGAGGCCGATAGCGGCGCCATCGGTGGCGCCGCCTCGCGCGAATTCATGGTCACGGCCGAGGCAGGCGAGGACCTGATCCTCACCAGCGCCGACGGCCGCTACGCCGCCAACCAGGAGCGGGCCGTGTCCCTGGCGGCCGCCGCGGTGCCACTGCCCGCGCCTGCCTCGGGCTCGGGTGAGGCCCCTGAGCTGATGGCGACCCCCGGGCAGTCCAGCATCGACGACTTGTGCGCGGCCCACGGTCTGCATCCCAGTCAGATCGTGAAGGTGCTGCTGCTGGTTGCCCGCCTGTCCGACGCCGCCCCGCAACCCGTCCTGGTGGCGATCCGGGGCGATCAGCAGCTGAACATGGCCAAGCTCTCCAATGTGCTGAGTGAACGTCTGCCCGCGGCGGCAGGCTCCGTGCTCGATGTGAGCCCGATCGACGCCGCCGGCTGGTCGGCGCAGGGACTGGGCGCGATGGCCTGGGGCTTCCTGGGACCCGACCTGCCCGACGACGTGCTTGGGGGGGCCCGGACCTGGCAGCCACGCTTTGAACGCCTGCTCGATGCCACGGCAGCCGATCTGCCCAGCTTCATTTGCGGGGCGAATCTCGAGGATCGGCACCGCAGCGGTGTGAGCTGGGAGCGGCTGCCGGGCATGGGCACGGCTGTGGACCTGCGCTCGGCTCTGCCCGGAGACCGCTGCTGCCACGACCCGGCCATGCTGCTGCAGGCCAGCCGCGGCATCGAGGTGGGTCACATCTTCCAGCTGGGTCGCAAGTACTCCGATGCTCTCGCCGCCCGCTTCAGCAGCGAGACCGGAGCGGAGGAGTCCCTCTGGATGGGCTGCTACGGCATCGGAGTGTCGCGTCTGGCCCAGGCGGCCGTGGAGCAGCACCACGATGACCAGGGCATCTGCTGGCCTCTGCCCATCGCCCCCTACGAGGCCATTGTGGTGATCGCCAATGCCGCGGATGAGACTCAGCTGGCCCTGGCGGAGGCGATGTACGCCAGGCTTCGCGAGGCCGGCATCGATGCTCTGCTGGACGATCGCCGCGAACGCGCCGGCGTCAAGTTCAAGGATGCGGATCTGATCGGCATTCCATGGCGCGTGGTCGTGGGGCGCGGTGCAGCGCAGGACAGGGTCGAACTGGTGGAACGACGCACCCGCGAGAGCCGGGAGCTCGACTCCTCCGAGGCGATTGCTCTGCTTGTGGATCGTGTTCGCCTGGGTCGCTGCCCAGCCGGCGACCCGTAGAGTCCGGCCCAACCGTTCAGGGTCCATGTCCTCGCTGCTGCATCGTTGCCGCGCCCTTGCGCTGACGCTGTGCCTCTGCCTGACCCTCGCGCTGGGCGCCTGTTCCACGAGCTCACTGCTGAGCGGCTCCTACGTGGATGACACGATCGCTGTGGCCGATCAGCTGATGGCCACCATCGCCCTCGATCAGGATGATCCCGCCCGGGGCGCGGCGGAGACCGAAGCCAAGGCTCTGATCAACGATTACATCTCGCGCTATCGGCCCCAGCCATCGATCAACGGACGGAGCTCCTTCACCACGATGCAGACGGCCCTGAACTCCCTCGCCGGCCACTACGCCTCCTACGCGAACCGTCCACTGCCCGACACGCTGCGCACTCGCCTGGAGCGTGAGCTCAAGAAGGCCGAGACCTCGGCGACGCGCGGTGCCTGAGTGATGCGGCGCCGCTGCATTCGTTGCAGCGGCGAGCTGAGCTGAGGGCATCATTCCTGCCTGATTGCTTGACAGCTGGCAGGCGCCTGGAAGAAGATGGTGGATTGTGCGACTGGCGGCTGAGAGCCGCGGACTCATTGGCCAATGTTGTGGTCATCGGCGCTCAGTGGGGTGACGAAGGCAAGGGAAAGATCACCGATCTGCTGAGTCGTTCGGCCGATGTGGTCGTCCGCTATCAGGGCGGTGTGAACGCCGGCCACACCATTGTCGTGGACGACAAGGTGCTCAAGCTGCACCTGATCCCGTCCGGGATTCTCTATCCCGACACCATCTGCCTGATCGGAGCCGGCACGGTGATCGATCCCGGTGTGATGCTGCGGGAGCTCGACATGCTGCTCGAGAACGGGATTGATATCTCCGGGCTGCAGGTGGCCTCGACGGCGCACGTGACCATGCCTTACCACCGCCTGCTCGACCGGGCGATGGAGGAGCGTCGGGGCGAGCGACGCATCGGAACCACCGGACGTGGGATCGGGCCCACCTATGCCGACAAATCCCAGCGCAGCGGCATCCGGGTCATCGACCTGATGGATCCGGATCGGCTGCGGGACCGGCTCCAGGACCCCCTCGCCGAGAAGAACGATCTGCTCACATCGGTCTTCGGCCTCGAGCCGCTCGACCTCGAGGCGGTTGTGGAGGAATACGCCGGCTACGGGCGCCGTCTAGCTCCCCACGTGGTGGACGGAACCCGGGCCGTTCATGACGCCGCCCGCAACCGCAAGAACATTCTCTTCGAGGGTGCTCAGGGAACCCTGCTCGACCTCGACCACGGCACCTATCCCTACGTCACGTCCTCCAACCCCGTCTCGGGGGGGGCCTGTGTGGGTGCCGGTGTCGGGCCCACCCTCATCGACCGGGTGATCGGTGTGGCCAAGGCCTACACGACACGGGTCGGGGAAGGCCCCTTCCCGACCGAGCTTCAGGGAAGTCTCAATGACCATCTCTGCGACCGCGGCGGCGAATTCGGCACCACGACGGGCCGGCGACGCCGCTGCGGCTGGTTCGATGGCGTGATCGGCCGCTACGCGGTCGAGGTGAATGGTCTGGACTGCCTGGCGATCACCAAGCTGGACGTTCTCGACGAGCTCAGCGAGATCCAGGTCTGCGTGGCCTACGAGCTGGATGGGCGCCGGATCGAATCCTTTCCCGGCAGTGCCGACGACTTCGCCCGATGCCGGCCCGTGTTCGAGACGCTGCCCGGATGGCAGTGCTCCACAGCCGACTGCCGACGGCTGGAGGAGCTGCCCGACACCGCGATGGCCTACCTCCGCTTCCTGGCTGAGCTGATGGAGGTTCCGATCGCAATCGTCTCACTCGGGGCGAACCGGGATCAGACCATCGTGGTGGAGGATCCCATCCACGGACCCAAGCGGGCCCTGCTCAGTCTCTGATCCACCAGCCAACCCTGCCTCGATGACCGGATCCACCACAGCCCCCGCAGCCTCTGCGGCCGGCGACACTCTCGACGTGGTGGGCATCGGCAATGCCATCGTCGATGTGCTCGTTCAGGCCGAGGACGGCTTCCTCGAGCAGCAGGGCCTCAGCAAGGGAGCCATGACGCTGGTGGACCTTGAGCAGGCCGAGCGCCTCTACGGCGCCAGCGGCCCCGGCCTCGAGACCTCCGGCGGTTCCGCGGCCAACACCCTCGCCGGACTGGCCCAGCTCGGCGGCCGGGCCGGTTTCATCGGACGGGTGCGCGATGACCAGCTCGGGCGCATCTTCAGCCATGACATCCGCGCCACCGGGGCCCGCTTCGAGACACCCCCGGCAGCCTCCGGCCCGCCGACCGCCCGCTGCCTGATCCTGGTCACGCCCGATGCCCAGCGCACCATGGCCACCTATCTCGGGGCCTCCGTGCAGCTGGATCCGGACGATCTGAATCTGGCGCTGCTGCGTCGGGCGCGGGTGCTCTACCTGGAGGGGTATCTGTGGGACAGCCCGGAGGCCAAGCGGGCCTTCATCACCGCGGCCGAGGTGATGCGTCAGCAGGGGGGTGAGGTGGCCCTCTCCCTCTCGGACGGATTCTGTGTGGAGCGGCATCGCGACAGCTTCCTCGAGCTGGTGGACGGCCATGTGGATCTGCTCTTCGCCAACGAATCCGAGATCACCGCCCTCTACCGCTGCGACCGGTTCGAGGATGCCCTCGACCAGGTGCGCGGCCGCTGCCGCATCGCGGCTCTGACCCGCAGCGATCAGGGGTCTCTGGTGGCCACGGCCGATGCGGTGGTCTCGATCCCGGCCTACAGCCTCGGTCCCCTGGTGGACACCACCGGCGCCGGGGATCTCTACGCCGGCGGCTTTCTCTGGGCCTACTGCCGCGATGAGCCGCTGGAGCGCTGCGGCCATGTGGGATCCCTCTGCGCCGGGCAGGTGGTCACCCAGCTGGGCCCCCGCTGCCAGCGTCCCCTGCGGGAGCTGGTGCGTCAGCACCTCGGCTTCTGAGTCCCTCCATCAGCCACTGGCCATAGGCACCGCCGCTGGAGCCGATCCAGTGAATCCACTCCGGTGTCTCGTAGCTGTGCAGTTCATCCAGGGCCCGGGCAAGGGCCGGGAGCTGCCGGGGAGAGGTCTTGAGGAGCAACTGCACCTCTTCACCGAGCTCGAGTGAGCTCTGCCAGCGGTAGAGCGACGTGACCGGGCTCCAGCTGACGCAGCCCACCAGATTCCGCTCCAGCAGAGCCTCGGCCAGGCGGCGCGCGGAGGGGGCGTCGCGCTCGGTGGCGAGCACCAGGGCCACGGCGAGCGGTGCCTCTCCTGGCTCCGGCAGAGCATTGGCTTCAGGACTCGCCGGAGGTGTCTGGGGGGCGGAGGACATCGTCAGCGGTCACCGGGCCTGCCCAGCCATTGCAGCAGGGCCGGTGCGGTGAGCCGGTGATGGGTGAGCCCGCGGGGCACGGGGGGAGCAGCAGGCGCTTCGAGAATCAGCCGGGTGAGCCCGCCCGCCCGGGCGATGCGGTGCCAGCTCTCTTCATTGGCTCCCCCGGAGGCGCGGAACAGCACAGCCTCGATGCCCCAGCGGCGGCACAGTCCGGCCTCCACCGCCCCGGGGAGGCCGCCCGTGGCGAGGGGCCCGGGGCGCAGACAGGCCAGCCGCCCGGCCCGGATCCCCGCGGCGAGGGCCAGCCGGATGGCACGCGGCTCCGGCAGCACCCGGGCATGAAGGACGGCACCGGGAAGCAGCGGAACCAGTGCGGCCAGGTGCCGGCTGCCGATGGCCAGGAGCAGCCGGCGGCGGCGCAGATCCACCTCGACCAGATCCTGCATCTGCTTCAGGCGCAGCATGGGCGCGGCCGATTCGGTCCCGGAGGCGACCGCCATGCCGCCGTCGCGGCGAAGCAGACGGATCAGGGGCTGGGCCTCCGCGCTGCAGGCCTCCAGCAGCTGCCCCCTCACGGTGGTGGCGAAGGGATGGGTGGCGTCGATGACCCAGCTGAACGGATCGCCGGTTGCCCGGGCCTGCCGCAGCTCCCGGACCACGGCCCCGGCTCCTTTCAGCGGGCCCACCCGCAGCGCCAGCGCCTCATGCGGGGGTAGGCCTCCGCGGCGCTGGCACTGACCACGCTGAGCTGAATGCGCCAGCCCCGGGCCAGCAGTGCAGCGGCCAGGGGAGGGCCGTCGCCGGTGCCCGCCAGCATCCACAGCCTGCCCATCAGCGGTGTCGATCCGTGCCCCAGGATGGAGGCAATCGCTGCCGCTCCGCTTGAACCACACCCTGCTGGAGGTGACGGTGCTGGAGGCACCCCAGGTGCGTTTCACCCAGGACAATCAGACCCCGATCGGGGAGATGACGGTCTCCTTCGACGGTCTCAGGCCGGACGATCCCCCCGGCCGTCTCAAGGTGGTCGGCTGGGGCAACCTGGCCCAGGATCTGCAGAACAGGGTGCAGGTGGGGCAGCGTCTGCTGGTGGAGGGGCGGCTGCGGATGTCCACCCTCACCCGCAGCGATGGCATGCGTGAGAAACGGGCCGAGCTGACGCTCTCCCGGCTGCATCCCCTGAGCGGCCGCGGCGCCGGAGGGTCCGCCCCGGCCCCGATGGCCCCAGCCGCCGCCGGGGCGTCAGGGCGGCCCGGCCAGCGTCCACCGGCACCCGCCCCAGCCGAGGCGGCCCCCACCTGGAATGCCGCGCCCCTGGTGCCGGACGACCCCCTGCCTGACGAGGACGAGATTCCCTTTTGAAGCGCAGGTTGCTGCGGATCAGTCCAGACGGTCGGCAGCGCGTTCCAGCAGGTGGCCCAGCTCCCGCTCCAGAGCCGCCAGGTCGAGCCGCAGCGATGGCCAGCGTCCCTGGTCGATCTGCTGCAGCAGCCACAACCGGTCGTCGGAGAGACGACGCAGCAGCTCGGCGTTGCTGAGCTCCGCGGGGGCGTTCCCGCTGGCGGGCTCAACTCCGGGCTCGACGTCTGGGGAGGGAGCAGAGGTCACGGGATGCCGGATGGGAGTACAGAGAGGACACACGGGGCACCCCCATGGCGGAGAATGGGCCCATGAATGCCCTGTTCTCGCCAGGGAGTCTGGTGACCGTACTCGGTGCCAGCCTCACCGTGGTCGGCTCGATCGCCTACGCCACCGACAGCCCCAACCTCAGCCTCGCCGGCGTGTTCTACGGGGTGCCGGTGCTGCTCGGGGGGCTGGCCCTGAAGTCATCCGAACTGCCCCCGGCCCGCCGCCTCACGCCCCCGGGGGCGCTGAAGGCTCTCCGGCAGACCCAGCCGGCCGATGCACTGCCGAAGCTGCTCGGCGATGTGACCCGCTGGCGCTATGGCCAGAAAGCCCATCTCGAGTCGTCCCTGGAGGCCCTCAAGCTGTGGGATGACGACGACCCCCCCCAGCTCGAAAGCGTGGAGGAGATCGACCACGGTGGCTACGGACTCAGGCTGCGCTTCCGCCTCGGCGCTGTGCCCTACAGCCGCTGGGTCGAGCGACAGGAGCGACTGGGCCGCTTCTTCGGCAAGGGTCTGCGGGCCGATCTGCGCGAGCTGGGCGGCAGTCGGATGGAACTCGATCTCGTGCCTGCGACCGCAGCCGCCGCTGAACCGCAGCCGGAGACGGCACCCTCCTGATGGTGGTCCCATCCCCTCGCGGCGCGGCGCTCCAGGCCGCCGACCCGGAGGCACTGAGGGTCTCCGTTCTCAGCGAGGCGCTCCCCTACATCCAGCGCTTCGCCGGTAAGCGGGTGGTGGTGAAGTACGGCGGTGCGGCCATGGCCCGGGCCGAACTGAGGGATGCGGTGTTCCGCGATGTGGTCCTGCTGGCCTCGGTCGGCGTCGGGGTGGTGGTGGTGCACGGCGGCGGCCCGGAGATCAACCACTGGCTCAACCGACTCCAGATCGAACCGGAGTTCCGAAACGGACTGCGTGTGACGGGGCCGGACACCATGGATGTGGTCGAGATGGTGCTGGTCGGCCGTGTCAACAAGCAGATCGTCAACGGATTGAATCGCCTCGGCGGACGGGCGGTGGGCCTCTGCGGCAGCGACGGCTCCCTGATCGAGGCCCGTTCCTACGACGAGGGCAGCCACGGGCTGGTGGGCGATGTGGCGGCGGTGAACCCCGACCTGCTGGCGCCCCTGCTGGAGCGGGGTTACATCCCCGTCATCTCCAGCGTGGCGGCCGATCGGGACGGGCGGGCCCACAACATCAATGCCGACACGGCCGCCGGCGAACTGGCAGCGGCGCTGCAGGCGGAGAAGCTGATCCTCCTCACCGACACCGCCGGCATCCTGCGGGATCGCGACGACCCGGCATCCCTGATCCGGCAGGTCGATCTGGCGGGTGCCCGGGATCTGATCAGCACCGGGGTGGTCTGCGGGGGCATGACCCCGAAGACCCACTGCTGCATCCGGGCTCTGGCCCAGGGTGTGGCCGCGGCTCACATCATCGATGGGCGCGTCCCTCACGCCCTGCTGCTGGAGGTGTTCACCGACGCCGGGATCGGCACGATGCTGCTGGGGCGTCGCATTCCGAGCTGAATCCACGGGCATGGCCATACCGGAGCTGACGCCGCCGCGGCAGGCGATCGAGCGCGGGGATTACGGCCAGGCACTGCGTGCGCTGGAGGTCCTGGCGGACGGGCACCCCGTCAGCGGGATGGAGGGCACCCAGGTGCGGCTTCTGATGAGCACGGCCCTGATGGGTCTCGGGCGCAATGCCGAGGCGCTGGCGCAGGTCCGGCTCATCGCCCGCTGCGGCGATCGACGGCTGCGGGCGCGGGCGCGGGAGCTGGTCGCGATCCTCGAGGCACCGACGCTGGAGCGCCCGGCGGCCTGGTCGATGTCGCTGCCGGACCTGGCCGGTGTGGGCAGCCTCGAGGGCAGCGGCGGTGCGGTGCGGCGGCGGCGGCGTCCCGCACCACCGCCGCCGCCGCCACCACCGGTGGGAGCCACGCGGCTGCCGGTGGGCTTCGCCGTACTGGTGGCGGCCCTGCTGCTGGCCCTGACCGTTCTGCTCTCCGGCTGCGCGGAAGTGGAACTGGCGCTCGAGTTCGGGGGCCCGGGTCGGCTGCGGGTGCAGGAAACGCTGATCGCTCCGTCCCCGACCACGGTTCCCTGGCAGCGAGCGGTTCAGGAGGCCTGGAGTGAGCGGGGAGGCCGGCCGCACCGGTCGAGCGTGGATCGGGCGAGGGGCGGTGGCACGTCCGTGAGCCTGGACTCGGCGGTGCTGCCTCTGCCCGAGGCCACGGCCCTGGTGATGCGGAGTCTGGAGCAGACGGCCCAACGCCTGGGTGTCGTCCTGGCGCCGCCCGAGGTTTCCATCGAGGAGCGCAACTGGTGGATCGGAGTGGTGCAGAGAGGGCGGATCCGGCTGGACCTCGAACCCCTCGGACCGCTCCCCGGCTTCAATGCCTCCGTACGACTGGAGCCGCTCCCGCTCCGCGCTCTCCGGCAGGTGCAGGGAGATCCACCCACCTGGGACGGCCCAGCGTTGATCTGGCCGCTGCGGCTGGGCCAGATCAACGCCCTCGAATGGCGCTGCTGGCGCTGGAGCCCACTGGGGCTGGGCAGTCTGGTGATCGCCGCGCTTCTTGGAATCAGCCTGGCTCTGCGCCGGCTGCAGCTGCGTGCCGGAGGGGGCTATCCGGGTCTCCCCGCCTGAATCCGGCGCTCCGGGGTCAGAGCTCCTGGGGGTCCGGGTTGATCGTCAGCCCGATGCCCGATCCGATCAGCCCCCGCATCACGCTCTCGGCCGGCAGCGGCAGGGGGTCGGCTTCCGGCCCGTGCAGCAGCAGCTGCCAGCGACTGCGGCCCGCCACGCGGGCAACGGGGGCCGGGGCCGGACCGATCGCCAGCCAGCCGCGCTCACGCCAGTAGGGCTCCAGCCCCTCCGCCAGGGCCGTGGCAGCGGTGGCCGTGGCGGTGGCACCCAGGCCATGAACCTGCAGCAGGCAGGCACGGGCGAAGGGCACCAGGCCGGCGGCGCGGCGATGGCTCAGCTCCTCCTCCAGAAAGGGCTCATAGGCCCCCTCGACGAAGTGCCGCAGCACGGGATGGTCGGGGCTGTAGGTCTGAACGATCACCTCACCGGGACGCTCACCCCGGCCGGCCCGGCCCGCCAGCTGCAGCAGCAGCTGCAGACACTCCTCCCCCGAGCGGAGGTCGGGCCGATGCAGCAGTCCGTCGGCCGCCAGGACCACGGCCAGCGTCACCCGGGGCAGATCCATGCCCTTGGCCAGCATCTGCGTTCCGACCAGCACATCGGCTGCGCCGGAGGCAAAGGCGGTGAGCAGGCGGCGGTGGCCGTCGCGGCCCCGTGTGGTGTCGCGATCGAACCGCATCAGCCGCAGTCCCTCGATGTCCTCACCGAGCTCCTGCACCACCCGCTGCGTTCCGGCTCCGAAGGGCTTGAACGCCCGTGACCCGCAGGCCCTGCAGGCGGTGGGGCAGGGCTCGCGATGGCCGCACCAGTGGCAGCTCAGCCAGGCCGCACCGTCCGCGCGGCGATGGACCGTCAGGCTCACATCGCAGTGGGGACACTGCACCGCCGTTCCGCAGCTGCGGCAGCTCACGAAACTGCTGAAGCCCCGTCTGGGCACGAGGATCACCGCCTGATTCCCCGCCTCCCGGAGGCGCTCCAGCCGTTGCTTCAGGGCGCGGCTCACCAGGCGCCGATGACCGGCGGCGAGCTCGAGACGCATGTCCACCACGCGCACGGGAGGCAGGGGCCGGCTGTGCACCCGCCGCCGCAGCCGCGCCAGCCGCAGACCCCGGCCGCTGCGGCAGTCCCGCCAGCTCTCCAGCGACGGTGTCGCGCTGCCGAGGATCAGCCGGGCACCGCTCCGGCGGCAGCGCAGGCGGGCCAGCTCCCGGCAGTGGTAGCAGGGCATCGGAGCCTCCTGCTTGTAGGAGCGATCGTGCTCCTCATCCAGCACGATGAGGCCGGGACGGGGCAGCGGCAGAAAGATGGCCGAGCGGGTGCCGACCACCAGCAGGGGCCGGTCCGGCACCTGCCGGCGGCAGCGCTGCCAGGTGCGCACCCGCTGAGCGGGACTGCAGCCGCTGTGGTACTCGAGAACCCGATAACCGAAGCGCTGGCGGCAGCGATCGAGCAGCTGCGGCACCAGGCCGATCTCGGGGGCGAGCATCAGCACCGACTCGCCACGGGCCAGAACCGCCGCCGCAGCGCGGAGGTAGAGCTCGGTCTTGCCTGAGCCCGTCACCCCCCAGACCAGCAGGCCCTCTCCGGGGGCCAGGGCGTGAACGCTCTCCATCGCCCGCTGCTGCTCATCGGTCAGTTCCGGCAGGGACGCTCCCGCGTCCACCGCCTCTTGCTCCGCCGCTGCTGCACTGGCCGATGCGGTGTCTTGCGGACGGACCGTCACCAGCTCCCGCCGCTCGAGCGCCTGCACGACCGAACGGCTGAAGCCGTCGCCCGCTGTGATCTGGCGCAGGGGGCGCCCACCACCGTGTCGCCACAGCTGGGCGACCAGCTGCCCCTGCCGGACCGTGAGCGCGTGGTGCCCAACCCCCTCCGCCAGCTGCCGACCGCCCGGGGAGAGACGGACCATCAGCGGCTGACGCGGCCGACCATCGCTTCCGCCGGCCGCCGGCCGGGCGCGGCCGAGCCAACCAGGCGGGAGGGCCGCCCTCAGGGTGCGGAACAGGCTGCAGTGACACAACCGGGCCACATCCTGCAGCCAGCGCCACCAGTCCTCCTGCAGCACCCCGACTTCCTGCAGGGCATCAATGGTCCTGAGCCGGGCGATCTCCTGCCCGGATCCTGCGGGGCGTTCGGCCACCACCAGCCCACTGTGGCTGGCGCCCCGCAGCTGCACGCGCACCAGGTCTCCACGCCGGGCGGGTGTGTCGGGGTGGTTGCGGTAACTGAACACCCGGCCGTCGCGCCCGGCATGCAGCCAGACGTCCAGGACGGGCGAACTTGCAGCTGACAAAGCGAATGATTAAAATTTTGTGGTTGGGACATTCTTGGATCCGTCAGGAGCACCAGTTCAGCTCAGTCCAGCGGGAAGACACGAGACGACGAGACGGCCAGGCGCCCTTCTCTCTCCGGTCTGCGAACACCCCGGACAGCTGCCTGTACCTCCCGTCGCCCTCCGCGAGAGATCAATCGATCTCCTGCACCTTCCGCTGACCCGATTGTCGGTTCAGCTCCGCCTGCTTGTCATCCGCCCTGGCTCCGATTCCGGAACGTGGTCGTTCCCGGAGGCCATGGCTACAGAAGGTGTGGAAGGAGCCCGGGGGCACGGTTTCGGACATGACAGCACGCCCAATCGCTCCACCCGCTTCCTCAACGACTGCGTCCATGAGCCCTGCCGCCGCGAAGTCCAAGCCCGAGATCGTGATGCTCGCGCCACAAGGAGGAGAGCCCACCGAAGTGCCGGCCAAGGCGGCCGCCGCGGCAAGCACCACCAAGACGACCGGCGGCAGTCGGACGCGCAAGAGCACCGCCAAGTCGGCCGAGGGGTCCGCGTCCAAGACTGCTGCTGCCAAGAGCACAGCCGCCAAGACCCCTGCCGCGTCGGGGACCCGGAGCCGCGCTGCCTCCGGCGGCAGCAAGGCCAAGGCCGCGGGATCCGGCTCGACCGGGGCCGCCTCCGGCAAACGTGCCACCTCCAAGCGGACGACAGCCAAAGCGGCCGCGACCAAGGGTGCAGCCGAGACAGCGGCGACCACGGCACCATCAGCGAAGGCCGGCGGAGGCAAGGCTCCTGCCGCGAGCGCCGCGGCGCGTCCGGCCGCCACAGCTGAGGACAAGGCCAGCAAAGCCCTGGCAAGCATCAAGGTGGGGCCGAAGGGGGTCTACACCGAGGATTCCATCCGGGTCTATCTGCAGGAAATCGGTCGCATCCGCCTGCTGCGCCCGGATGAGGAGATCGAACTGGCGCGCAAGATCGCCGATCTCCTCCATCTGGAGGAACTGGCCGCCCAGTTTGAAAGCGACCACGACCACCTTCCCTCCAACAAGGAATGGGCGGCGCTCGTGGACATGCCACTGATCAAGTTCCGTCGGCGGCTGATGCTCGGTCGCCGGGCCAAGGAGAAGATGGTGCAATCCAACCTGCGATTGGTTGTCTCGATTGCCAAGAAATACATGAATCGTGGTCTGTCCTTCCAGGACCTGATCCAGGAAGGCAGCCTCGGGCTGATCCGTGCCGCTGAGAAATTCGATCACGAAAAAGGGTACAAGTTCTCCACCTACGCCACCTGGTGGATTCGGCAGGCCATCACCCGTGCGATCGCAGACCAGAGCCGCACAATCCGGCTTCCTGTTCACCTCTACGAAACCATCTCCCGCATCAAGAAGACCACGAAGGTCCTCAGCCAGGAGTTCGGCCGCAAACCGACAGAAGAGGAGATCGCTGAAAGCATGGAGATGACGATCGAGAAGCTGCGTTTCATCGCCAAGAGCGCGCAACTTCCCATCTCTCTGGAAACGCCCATCGGCAAGGAGGAGGATTCACGCCTCGGCGACTTCATCGAAGCCGACATTGAGAACCCCGAGCAGGATGTGGCCAAGAACCTCCTGCGCGAGGATCTTGAGGGCGTTCTCGCCACCCTCAGCCCCCGTGAACGCGATGTTCTCCGGCTCCGTTACGGCCTGGATGACGGTCGCATGAAGACCCTTGAGGAGATCGGGCAGATCTTTGATGTGACCCGTGAGCGCATTCGTCAGATCGAGGCCAAAGCTCTTCGCAAACTGCGGCATCCCAACCGCAACGGGGTTCTGAAGGAGTACATCAAATAAGCTCCTGTTTCGGATCGGCGCTGAACTTCGGGGTCAGCGGCTGCGTATTGTGAGCTCCGTTCCGGTCAGCCTCAGGCTGCAGCGCCGATCCGATGGCCCCCGCAACCCTGCGCATCGCGTCCCGTCGTAGTCGTCTGGCCATGGTCCAGGCCGAATGGGTGCGCGACACGCTTCAGGCCGCCCGCCCGGATCTGACGATCACGATCGAAGCGATGGCCACCCAGGGTGACAAGATCCTGGATGTGGCGCTGGCCAAAATCGGTGACAAGGGGCTGTTCACAAAGGAACTGGAAGCCCAGATGCTGGTGAACCGCGCCGACATCGCCGTTCACAGCCTCAAGGATCTCCCCACACAGCTGCCTGACGGCCTGATGCTGGGTTGCATCACGGAACGGGAGGATCCGGCCGATGCCCTGGTGGTGCACGAGAAGCACAGGGATCAGACCCTCACCAGCCTGCCGGACGGAGCGGTGATCGGAACCAGTTCCCTGCGCCGCCTGGCTCAGCTGCGCCATCGGTTCCCGCACTTCCGCTTCAAGGATGTGCGCGGCAATGTGATCACACGCCTGGAGAAGCTCGACAGCGGCGAGTTCGATGCCCTGATCCTCGCGGCGGCGGGGCTGACCAGGCTTGGCCTGGCCGAGCGGATCCACGAAACCATCGATCCCTCCATCAGCCTCCACGCCGTGGGCCAGGGAGCCCTCGGCATCGAGTGCCGCTCCGGCGATGACAGCATCCTGGAGACCATCCGCCTGCTTCAGCACGAACCCACCAGCCAGCGCTGCCTGGCTGAGCGCAGCTTTCTGAGAGCGCTGGAAGGGGGCTGTCAGGTGCCGATCGGCGTGAACAGCCGCATCGATGGAGCGGATGTGACCCTCACGGGGATGGTGGCCAGCGTGGATGGCACCCGGCTGTTGCGGGATGAGGTCAGTGGCCCCACCACGGATCCCGAGGCGGTGGGCATCGAGCTGGCGACTCGCCTGAGGCAGCAGGGCGCCGGCGAGATCCTGGCCGAGATCTTCGCCGAAGCCCGCGCCTGACCCCTCAGGGCTGAATCACGATCGGCGTGCCGATGTCGACCAGGTCGAACAGACGGCGCACGTGGTCGTGCTTCATGCGAACGCAGCCGTTGGTGACGGCGGCGCGGGTGTTGACCCAGTGGGGCCAGGGTGTGCCGTGGATGCCGAACTGGTTCGGGCCGCTCTGCAGGAAGCCGAGCCAGCGGTCTCCCAGTGGGCTGGAGGGGCCGATGGTGGGGTTGACCTTGCCCGAACTGGTGCTCTGGTACTGCGGATTCACCACCTTGTTCTCGATCCGGAAGGTGCCGGTGGGGGTGGGCGTTCTGGGATCACCGATGGCGACGGGCCATGAGCCCTGCTTCACACCATCGCGGAGCACCGCGATCTGACGGTCGCTCAGATCGAGCAGGATGCTGACCGCAGGCACCGGCTCCTCCTGAACCGCTTCCGAGCCGCTGCCCTCCGTCAGGGTTGAGGGGGAGGTCTGAAGGGCCGTGTCCGTGTCGCCGGCGCCTTCTGCGGGGAGCGCCTGGGGAGCGCCGGCCTCATCAGCGGCACTGCCGCCCGGTGAGGCCGCCATGGCCGGCACCACCCCGGCCAGGAGGGAACCGGCGGCAAGAACGGTGCATGCCTGAAGCAGCCTGATCACAGCGTCGCCTTGGAATTGCGGCGGGATTCTAAGGGCACTGCAGCGGCAGAGCCGCCGGACGAGCGGCTCAGTCGACCACGGTGGGGGCGATGGTCTCGGCGTAGCGCGCCTCGCAGGCCTTGATGATGCTGATGGCCTTCTCGACGCCGAAGAAACCGTTCACGGTGCAGGTGCCGGGCTTCTTGAGGTCCTTGTAGTGCTCCCAGTAGTACTGGGTCTCCTTGAGCCAGTGGGCACCCAGCTCTTCATAACTGCTGATGTGATCCATGCGTTTGTCATCGGCCAGCACGGCGATCACCTTGTCGTCCACCTCACCCCCGTCATCGAAGGTCATCACCCCGATGATGCGGGCCTCAACCACGGAGCCGGGCACCAGCGGTTCACTCACGCCGACGATTTCGATGTCGAGCGGATCGCCATCCTCATCCCACGTTCCGGGAATGCAGCCGTAGGCGAAGGGGTAGGCCAGCGAGGCGTAGCCCACGCGGTCGAGCTTGAGATGGCCGGTCTCGGTGATCAGCTCGTACTTGTTGATCGTTCCGGAGTTGAGTTCAACGATTGTGTTCAACCTCAGCTCGCCCTCATCGGCAAAGGCGGGAAGCACATGCAGCAGGTTGGGCATGCTGCGGCTCGGAGCCCTGTCGACGTTGGCCATGGGGGGTGATGACAACCATTTCGGGCCGGAATCCTACGGGGCAGGGCTGTCCGCCTCCGTCTGCGGCCAGCCGCGCTCAACCGTCGGCCACCTCAGCGGTCGCTGCTCAGCAGCCGCTCCAGCTTCCCGCTCAGGTGACGGAGAAACGCTGTGGCCTCCAGGGGTCTGCCGCTGACCTGCTGCACCAGTTGCTCCCCATTGACCCGTCGTCCGAGCGGGTGCACGTGGTGGCGCAACCAGGAGAGGATGCGCGCGTCTTCTCCCCGTTCGATCAGGGCTTCGGTGCCGGCACCGAGCTCCGCTTCCATCGCCTCGCTCAGCTGAGCGCTGATCAGATGACCGAGGGCGTAGGAGGGGAAGTAGCCGAACAGGCCCTCGGCCCAGTGGATGTCCTGCAGGCAGCCCTGGGCATCCGATGGCGGCGTGATCCCCAGCAGCTCGCTGCTGCGCCGGTTCCAGCGCTCGGGCAGCTCCTCCACCGGCAGATCCTGCTCGAGCAGAGCGCGTTCCAGTTCGAAGCGGAGCACGATGTGCAGGCAGTAGCCGAGCTCGCCGCTCTCCACCCGGATCAGGCCGGGATGGAGCGGATTGAGGCTGCGCCACAGCCCGCCCGGGCTCTCCCACGGGTCCGCCCCCAGACCCTCCACGAGAGGCCGGTGCCAGCGGCGTGCGAACGCCTCGCTGCGGGCGACGCGGCACTCCCAGAACAGGGCCTGGGATTCGTGCACGCCCATCGACGTGGCCTGACCCAGGGGCCAGGGCGCGTCCTGCTCGTCGCTGTGGGGCAGACCCTGCTCGTAGAGGGAATGGCCCCATTCGTGCGCGGTGGCCAGCAGTGAGGCCATGGGCTGATCGGGGACGATCCGGGTGGTGATCCGGAAGTCCGCCGGGCCGAGGGTGCTGGAGAACGGGTGGGCTGAGAGGGCCCGGCTGCAACGGGAGGGGTCATAGCCCCAGCCCCGGAGCAGATCGCGGCAGAGCCGCTCCTGCAGGTCGGCCGGCAGCGCCGGAGCGGCGGTCTCCGCCGCCCGGGACCGGGCCCGCTCCAGCAGCGCCGGCAGCTGATCCAGCAGAGGCGTGAACAGCTGCTCCAGCCGCGGTGCCCGCACATCGGGCTCGAAGGGCTGGGCAAGGATCTCCCAGCAGCCGTTCGCCCCGGGCTCGGCGGAGGCGAGCTGTCGGGCCTGCTCCCGCCTCAGCTCGATCAGAGTGGTGAGGGCGGGCGCGAAGAGCCGGAAGCTGTTGCGCCGCCGGGCCTCCTGCCAGATCGACGACCCCCGGACCCTGGCCTCGGCGATCCGCACCACCAGCGCTGGATCCTGAGCCCGCTGCCTTTCGTACTCCCGCCGCAGCAGCAGCAGGGTGCGTCCCAGGTCCGGAGAGGCCCCAGCCTGCTCGGCCAGCTCCGATTCGGCAGCGGCGAGCAGGTCGCCGTAGCCCTCACTGCTCTGGCGTTGATGGAGCTGCTCGGCCAGCAGGGCCAGCTGTTCGCCACGCCAGTCGCTGCCGGCAGGCGGCATCGCCGTCTGCTGGTCGTAGCTGAGGGTGTTGCTGATCGAGCGGAGCAGACGGGTGCGATGCAGGTGGCCGCGAAGCTCGCTGAAGGCGGAGCTCTCGGCGCTCATGACGGAATCCGGCAGCGCTCGTCGCAGAGCTGATCAAGGCTGGGCCGGCCCGTCAGACGCAGACGCCAGCCGGCCCAGAGGCTGTAGAGCCGATCGCAGAGGCCCCGCAGCAGGGGCCAGGTGCTGGGCGCGTAGATCCAGCCGCGCTCCACCAGCTGATAGGCCCGCCGGAAGACGGCCAGCCCGGAGAGCACCTCCCCATCGGCACCGATCCCGTGGATGGTGGCCATCGCCTGGCGGTAGGTGATGCCGGCATGGTCCTCAGGCCGGTAGGACGGTGCGGCGATGTCGACGAAGCACAGGCGCCCCCGGCCGCCGTCGCGGCGTTCCAGCCAGCGCACCTCCCTCAGGCAGAGCGGGCAGCCTCCATCGAAAAGCAGTGTGAGGTCGGGCTGGGATGGTGGGCTGATCACTTCCGGCGGCAGTATCCACCCCCCACGTTCATCCATCCCTGGGGGCAACCGTGGCCCTGGCGCGGGGCGACGGTGTAGGTCATGACCCCGAGGGTGCTGCACTTGCCGTTGGCCGTGTCCACGTAGCCCATGGGGCAGGCCTGCTTGAGCTTGGGCACCACGCGCTGAGCCAGGGCTGGCTGCGCCAGGGTCAGGCCCACAACAGCCAGCAGGAGCGGAGGGGCTGGGATGAGCCGGGCCATGCTCCCGTGATCGGATCGCCGCCATTCTGGCGCTGGCGTGACACGGCACCGGAGGGCACCCACCCATGCGGCAACTGTTCGAGGACCTGACGATCGCAACGGGAGCCAGGGGCTTCCACGACCTGACGCCCACCCTGCGGCGGCATCTGGCCGCTAGCGGACTGCGGGAGGGGCTGGTGCAGATCAGCTGCCTGCACACCAGCTGCTCACTCACGGTCAACGAGAACGCCGATCCCCGCGTGCGGGCCGATCTCGAGGCCCACTTCCGGGCCCTCGTGCCCGAGGCGGGTTCCCGCCCGATCAGTGGCGAGGGCGCCCTCAGGCCCTATTCCCATGCCGACGAGGGCCCGGACGACATGCCGGCCCACCTGCGGACTGCCCTTACCGCGACCAGCCTCGGGCTCTCCTTCCGGGAGGGGCGGCTGCTGCTGGGCACCTGGCAGGCGGTCTACCTCTGGGAACACCGTGACCAGAGCGGCCTGAGGCGCCGGCTGACCCTGCACTGGCTGGGAGAGGACTGAGCCTGATCTCCGGCTGGGAGACTGGGTCAGTCCGCATCTTGACGCATTCATGGCTGCCGAGCCCCTCACCGCCGATGCGATTGCCGCCCTGCCCCAGGCCCTGCCGGGATGGGAGCTCAAGGAGGGCAAGCTGCACCGGGAGCTGCGCTTCTCCTCCTTCGTAACCGCCTTCGGGTTCATGGCCCAGGTGGCCCTGCTGGCCGAGAGCCTGGGCCACCATCCCGAATGGAGCAACGTCTACAACCGGGTGGTGATCGATCTCACCACCCACGACTGCGGCGGGCTGTCGTCACTCGATCGGGAACTGGCTGAGCGCATCAACGCCCTGCTGCCCTGAGGGGCTCACTCCGGGTGCTCGCTGCAGGGCATCCAGAAGTTGCCCATCCGGTGCACCCCCTCGCATCCGATCTCGAGGGCCCGCTGCTCCGCTTCCGCCCGGGTCGGGTAGGCGAGGGTGTTGGCCGATCCGCCGTCGCTGGTCGCCCCTCCTTGCGCTGCGCCATGGCCGCCGTGGTGGTGGGCCCCGTGACCGGCACCCGCCGGGCTCCAGGTCCAGACGCCCATGGTGGTCCAGCCGGCGGCGAGCACGCCCATGCCCACCACGGCGGCATTGATCACACCCATGGCCACCACCCCCACGGACACGACCCCCATCGGCACCACGCCGATGGTGATCACCCCCATCGGCACGATGCCGATCGAGATGAAGCCCAGGGGAGCGATCCCGATCGCCACACGCCTCGGGGAACTGCCGCAGTGGCCGGCGGTGGAGGGTTCCGCGGTTTGTTCAGGCTGATCGGTCGGCACGGTGCTGCTCATTCCATCCCCGTGTGCTCGGAGTGGGCAGCACAGGGCATCCACTGGTTGCCCATGCGGTGGGCACCGGTGCAGCCGAAGGACGGTGCCGCTCGCTCCGCATCCTCACGGCGATCGAACAGGGCCTGCATCGGCTTGCCGTTCCGATGGCCCTCGCCGCTGAAGACAGGAGTCGGAAGGCCGGCGGCAGCGCCGGCCAGCAGGGCGGCCGTGGTGGCCACGGCCCGGATCAGCGTGGAGCGCTGGTGAGGGTGCAGGCGGGTCAGGGGGGTGCGGCCGCTGGGGCAACCGGATCACGAAGACAAACCCTATGGCCTGAACTCACACCCCGTCCGGCGCCGACACCGCCTGTCCGCTGCTGATGGCGAGGCGTTCGTTGTCGACCCTGGCGGAGACGAAGCCGCCCTCGCTGACGCTGCCCGCGAGGATCGCCTTGGCGATCGGGGTCTCCAGTTCGCGCTGGATCGCCCGCTTGAGCGGCCGGGCGCCATAGACCGGGTCGTAGCCGGCTGAGGCCAGCCAGTCGAGCGCCTCTCCGTTGAGCTCCAGGCCGAGATGGCGCTGCTCGAGCCGGCGACGCAGCCGTTCCACCTGCAACTCCACGATCTGGCGCAGTTCGTTGCCGCGCAGGCTGTGGAAGATGATCTTCTCATCCAGGCGGTTGAGGAATTCCGGTCGGAAGTGGCTGCGCAGCGCATCATTCACGCGCCGCTCCATCTCACCGTGGCGGTTGTCATCGCCGGCCAGATCGAGGATCGACTGGCTACCGATGTTGCTGGTGAGGATCAGAACGGTGTTGGTGAAATCCACCGTGCGTCCCTGCCCGTCGGTCACCCGACCATCGTCGAGGATCTGGAGCATCACGTTGAACACATCCGCGTGGGCCTTCTCCACCTCGTCGAAGAGGATCACGGCATAGGGCCTGCGCCGGATCGCTTCCGTGAGCTGACCGCCGGCCTCATACCCCACGTAGCCCGGAGGCGCACCGATCAGCCGGCTGACAGCGTGCTTCTCCATGTATTCGCTCATGTCGAAGCGCACGAGGGCGTCGTCACTGTCGAACAGCTGGGCCGCCAGGGCCTTGCTGAGCTCGGTCTTGCCCACCCCCGTGGGACCGAGGAACAGGAAGGAGGCGATCGGACGATTGGGGTCGGACAGGCCGGCCCGTGAGCGCTGGATCGCATCGCTGACCGAGCGCACGGCCTCCTCCTGGCCAATGACGCGCTCGTGCAGCTGGTCCTCCAGCTGGAGCAGCTTCTCCATCTCCGACTGAACGAGTCGTGCCACCGGGATGCCGGTCCACTTGGCGATCACCTCGGCGATGTCCTCTTCGGTGACCTCCTCCCGCAGCAGGGATTTCTCACCCCCCTCGGCGGCCGAGAGCGCCGCTTCCTTGTCGGCCAGCTGCTTCTGCAGGCCGGCCAGCGTGCCGTATTCGAGCTCGGCGGCCTTGTTGAGGTCGTAGCTCCGCTTGGCCTGCTCCACCTGCAGCTGGACCCGCTCGATCTCCTCCTTGAGGGTGGAGAGCTCATCGATGGCCCCCCGTTCCTGTTGCCACTGGGCATTGAGGGCGCTCTGCTGCTCGGAGAGCTCAGCCAGCTCCCGTTCGAGCCGTTCGAGCCGTTCGCGGCTGGCGGAGTCCGATTCACGGCCGAGGGAGAGCTTCTCCATCTCCAGCTGCAGAATCTTGCGGTCGATCTCATCGATCTCCTCCGGCTTGGAGGTGATCTCCATCTTCAGCCGGGCGGCCGATTCGTCGACCAGATCGATGGCCTTGTCGGGCAGGAAGCGATCCGCGATGTAGCGGTTGCTGAGCATCGCCGCCGCCACCAGGGCGTTGTCGGCGATGCGCACGCCGTGGTGCACCTCATAGCGCTCCTTGAGGCCGCGCAGGATCGAGATCGTGTCCTCCACGCTGGGCTGATCGACGAAGACCTGCTGAAAGCGCCGCTCGAGAGCCGGGTCCTTTTCGATGTGCTGGCGGTGCTCATCGAGGGTGGTGGCACCGATGCAGCGCAGCTCGCCGCGGGCCAGCATCGGCTTGAGCAGATTGCTGGCGTCCATGGCACCGCCGGTGGCACCGGCGCCCACCACGGTGTGGATCTCATCGATGAATAGAACGATCTGACCGTCGCTGGCGGTGACCTCCTTGAGCACCGCCTTGAGGCGTTCCTCGAATTCACCTCGGTACTTGGCTCCAGCGATCAGGGCCCCCATGTCGAGGGCGATCAGCTGACGGTTCTGCAGCGCCTGGGGCACATCGCCGTTGACGATCCGCTGCGCCAGACCCTCCACGATCGCGGTCTTGCCGACGCCGGGTTCACCGATCAGCACGGGATTGTTCTTCGTGCGGCGGGAGAGGATCTGAATCGTGCGCCGGATCTCCTCATCCCGGCCGATCACGGGGTCGAGTTTCCCATCACGGGCGGCGGCCGTGAGATCCCGGCCGTATTTCTCCAGCGACTCGTAGGTGCCTTCCGGGTTCTGGTCGGTCACCTTCTGGCTGCCGCGCACCGCCTCGATCGCCCGCCGGAGCCCAGCCACATCCGCACCGCTCTGGCTGAGAAGACGCCGGCCGCAGCGATCGTCCTCCGCCAGGGCCAGCAGCAGGTGCTCGATGGAGATGTAGTGGTCCTCGTAGCGCTGCTTGAGCGCATCGGCACGATCCAGAGTGCTGCTGAGGGCACTGCCGAGATAGACGCTCTCCGGTGGTGTGGCCAGTGATGGCTGCTGCCGAAGGTGCTGATCCAGTTGCTCCTGCAGCGTGGCAACGGAGGCTCCGGCCTTGTCGAGGATGCGCCCCGCCAGGCCCTGTTGCTCGAGCAGAGCCAGCAGCAGATGCTCGGTTTCCATCTGCTGGTGACGCCTCTGTTGCGCCAGTTGCTGCGACGCCACGATGGACGCCCAGGCCTTTTCGGTGAACTGCTCGGCGGTGGGATTCATCGGGACGCTCTCCTGACAACGCTGGTGAAACGACCGTATGGCTGGTGTCCGGCCATGCCCAGTCGGGTTGGCCGATCCGCTCCGGTGGGGATCCCCACCGCAGGCCGCCGCGGGTCAGGATGGTGCCCCCTCGCCTGCTGTGCCGATGGATGACGCCCTGATCGACTCCCTTGTTGCGGCCTCTCGCGAATTTGATGGAACCGGGGCCGATCCCGAGCGCAACTGCTGGATGGCTGTGCATCGCCATGTGCATGGGGTGCTGCCCAGCGAATACGACATCCGCGAGGTGCCGGAAGAGCTCTATCTCGCCGTGCTCGAGCGTCGGCGCGGCAGCTGAGCCGGCTCAGCTGAGCCGCCGGATCGGGGCGATGCGGCTGGAGGCCATGAACCGCCTGAGCGGCTCCAGCCGGCGCTGCTGATCCCGATCTGCTGCCGGAGCCGGGGGCTGTGGAGAAGCGGGGCGGCTGACGCGGCGGGGGCGTGGCTCGGGTGACGGGGTCCAGGACGGAGTGGGCTCAGGCATGGCGCGACCCCTCCTCGGGACGGGGCCAGCGCCCCCAGCCCTGCAGGGCCATCCGGTCCACATAGGAGGCGGCCGCCTGAATCTCCGGCTCGCTCAGCCTGCCGGCGAAGGCGGGCATGGCGTTGTGGCCGTTGCGGATGCGTTCAGCGATCGCCGCGCGGTGGTCGCTGCTGTAGTTCTCCACATAGCGGGCCAGGGCCTCCTGCTTCAGCGTCCGCCTGGCATGAACCACGTTGCCGCCCCCCATGTGGCAGGCGGCGCAGTTGGCGGAGAACACCCGGGCGCCCTGGCCGGGCTCACTGGCCTGCGCGCTGCTGGGCCCCAGCGTGAGCAGTGCCACCAGCAGGAGCAGCACCCCGGCACGGAGGAGCCGGGTTGGGGCAAGCCACCGTCGGAGGGATGGCATGGATCGATCTCCAGCGCTGCGTTCAAGCTATGAATCGCGCGCAGTGCCGACCAGCCGCCGGAGGCCGATCGACACAATCGGTGCGTCCGGGCATGAAAAAAGCGGCTGCTGACAGCCGCTTGTGAAGGTTGGGACGGTGCGGGGAGCGCCCAGACTCAGACCTCACTCAACAGTGATGGTGCCGACCATGCCGGCGCCGCGGTGAGGCTCGCAGTAGTACTCGAAGCTGCCGGCCTCGTTGAAGGTGGTCTCCCAGGATTCGCCGGGGCTGAAGGCCAGCTCCTGGTGGCTCAGCTCATCGTGACCGTCGAACACGACATTGTGAGGGGCCAGCTTGTTGTTGACGAAGCGGATGGTGTCACCCTTCTTGATGGTGACGTTGGCCGGTTCGAAGACGAGCATGCCGCTGTCGGCGCCGAGCTTCACCTCAGAGGTGGCAGCCTGAACGGACTGCAGACCGAGACCGGCAAAAAGAACCAGGGCGACGGCCGCTGTGAGCAGCTGACGCATGACCCTGGATGCAAACCTGACCATGCTGAAGCAGGATTGAAGTTTGGCGAAATTATAAGGCGCGTCCGCTGCGTTTCAGGCCCGCATCCTCGAAGACCGCCTCGAGGCTGGCGGCATGGCTGCTCAGTCCGAAACGCTCCGGAGGACTGACCGGCTCATGCAGGAAATGGCGATAGCCGATGCTGAAGCGGTCCCAGGGCGTCATCTCGATCGGGAGGATGCGGATCAGGCCCTCGATCAGCCAGCCCTTGAGGGGAATGCCGGGCGGCCGCCAGGTGCGGCGCCAGCGACAGAGGGCCGCCACGGTCTGGTTGACGCTCACCGCGGGTTGGCCGAGAACGATCCGCCGCAGTGCCCCCTGGCCAGGCTCCCGGTTCGGTTCGTGCGGGTGCAGAGCCAGGTGGGCGCAGACCCGGGCGATGTCCTCGGCGTGGATGTAGTGAAAACTGGCATCGGCCCGCAGCCAGCGGGCCAGCCAGAGCCAGCGGCAGGCTTCGACCAGACCGGCGGTGAGATAGCTGCGCGGAAAGGGGCCGCTGCCATCGACCCGGCCACCGAAGACGAGGGTGGGGAAGAGGGCGATGATCCGATCGGCCAGGGGATGGGACTCCAGCTGCTCCAGGCACTGGGCCTTGGTCTGGATGTATTCGGTGCCGTCGCGCAGCGCCTGGGGCAAAACCTTGAGCTGCCGATCGAGGATGCTCGCCGTGGAGAAGTAGAGGATCTGCTCGAGACACGACGGATCGAGGTGATCGAGCAGCTGTTTCACCGCCACCACGTTCACCGCCAGGGCCAGCTCCGGATCGCCCCAGGCCGTGGCGGTGTGGATCACCCGGTTCACCGTGGCCAGCACCTCGGCATGGGGTTCGGGCTCGCGCAGATCACCGACCAGCAGCCGGACCCTGGGGTGATCCGCGGACACGGCGGTCAGTCGCGACGGATCCCGCAGCCAGAGGATCAGCTCGGCATCGCTCTGCTCCAGCAGGCGTGCGGCCACGTGCTGACCGACGCAGCCGCTGGCGCCTGTGATCAGGATCCTCAAGCGGTGGCACCCAGGAGGTCGTTCACCGATTTGCCGGCCTCGAAGAAGACGCGGGCGTTCTCTTCGGGAGTGCCGGGAAGGATCCCGTGACCCAGATTGAGAATGTGGCGGCGGCCCCGCGCCTTTCTCACGGTGTCGCAGATGCGTTCACGGATCGCCTCCGGGGTGCCGAAGAGCAGACCTGGATCCACGTTCCCCTGCACACCCACGGATTCGGGCAGGCGGGCGCAGCCATCGGCCATGTCCACGGTCCAGTCGAGTGAGACGAAATCCACACCGGTGGCGGCCATCCGTTCCAGCACACCCGCACTGCCTGAGATGTAGAGAATCAGGGGAGTGTCCGGGTGGCTGGCCCGGACCGCATCGAACACGCGCTTCTGATACGGAGCGGCGAAGGTGTCGTAATCGATGGGGCTGAGCTGGCCGGCCCAGGAATCGAACAGCTGCACCACCTGGGCACCGCTGTCGATCTGGTAGCCGATGTAGGTGGCGATGGCGTCGGCCAGATGGCTCAGCAAACGGTGGAGCAGCTCGGGCTCCTGGAAGGCCATGGCCTTGATCACGGCGTAGTTCTTGCTGCTGCGACCCTCGACGGCATAGGCGGCCAGGGTCCAGGGGGCCCCGGCGAAACCGAGCACCGCCGCACGGTTGCCCACCGACTGCCTCAGCCGCGTCAGCACCTCACCGACGAAGGGGAGCGCTTCGGCCGGTTCCAGGGGCCGGAGATTGTCCACCTGTTCGGCCGTGCGGATGGCCGGCTCGATCAGGGGACCTTTGCTTTCGACGATGTCGAAATCGATGCCCATTCCGGGCAGGGGAGTGAGGATGTCGGAGAACAGAATCACACCATCGGGCTGGAAGGCCTCGAAGGGCTGCATCGAGATGGCGTAGGAGAGATCGGGATTCTCCGAGCGCTCCCGGAAGCCCGGGTGGCGATCTCTCAGGTCGCGATACACCTTCATGTAGCGCCCCGCCTGCCGCATCATCCAGACCGGCGGACGCTCCACCGTTTCACCGCGGGCAGCGCGAAGCAGCAGAGGGAGGGACTCGGCCATGAACGGAGACAGGGTGCGAAAAACCTAGCTGAGCGCTTTGCTCGAGCCGTCGGCGGCGGTGGCCGCCACTGAGCGTCCTTCACCGTTGCCACTCGCTGGCCGGCTCGGATCGAGACGGAAGATCAGCACGCTCAGCGGCGGCAGGCAGAGATCGATGGAATCCTCGTAGTCGTGGATGCGCCAGGCATCGCTGGCCACACCACCGAGATTGCCGAGGTTGCTGCCGCCGTAGCGCTCACTGTCGCTGTTGAAGACCTCTTCATAGAAGCCCGGCAGGGGCACTCCGACGCGGTAGTGGGCATGGCTCTGCGGCGTGAAGTTGGCCACCACCACCAGCCAGCCTCGGTCACCGCTGGCCCGGCGCATGAAGCTGATCACGGAGTGGCGATTGTCACGGCAGTCGATCCACTGGAACCCGTATTCATCGAAGTCGTCGTGCCAGAGCGCCGGTTCCGAGGTGTAGAGCGCATTGAGATCACAGACCAGAGCCTGAAGGCCACGGTGCGGCTCGTAGTCGAGCAGGGACCATTGCAGATCACCCCAGACATTCCATTCGGCCCGCTGACCGAACTCCATGCCCATGAAGATCGTCTTCTTCCCCGGGTGGGTCCACATGTAGGTGAGCAGCGCTCTGACATTGGCGAACTTCTGCCAGTCGTCGCCGGGCATCTTGTGAAGCAGGTTGCTCTTGCCATGCACGACCTCGTCGTGGCTGAGGGCGAGCATGAAGTTTTCGGTGTAGTGATACCAGATCGAGAACGTGATGTTGTTCTGATGGAACTGCCGGAACCAGGGATCGAGCTCGAAGTAATCGAGCATGTCGTGCATCCAGCCCATGTTCCACTTCAGGTTGAAGCCGAGCCCGCCCATGTGCGTGGGTTTGGTCACCATCGGCCAGGTGGTGGATTCCTCGGCGATGGACAGGGCACCGGGGAAGTGCTGAAACAGCACATGATTGGCCTGCTGGAGGAAATGCACTGCCTCCGTGTTCTCCCTGCCCCCTTCGTCGTTGGCGATCCACTCCCCATCGGGTCTGAGGTAGTCGCGGTAGAGCATCGACGCCACCGCATCGACACGGATGCCATCGATGTGAAACTCCTCGAACCAGAAGACCAGGTTGGCCACAAGGAAGTTGCGCACTTCATTGCGGCTGTAATTGAAGATCAGCGTTCCCCACTCCTTGTGCTCACCGATGCGGGGATCGGCGTGTTCGTAGAGATGGTCGCCATCGAAGAAGGCGAGCCCGTGGCTGTCCTTCGGGAAGTGGCCGGGCACCCAGTCGAGAATCACGCCGATGCCCTCGGCATGGGCCCGATCGACGAAGGCCCGGAATTCGTCGGGTCTGCCGAAGCGGCTGGTGGGCGCATACCAGCCGGTGACCTGGTAGCCCCAGGAGCCATCGAACGGGTGCTCCGAGATGGGCATCAGCTCGATGTGGGTGAAGCCGTGCTTCTTCACATAGGGGATCAGCCGGTCCGCCAGCTCGCTGTAGGTGAGCAGCCGTGCGCCGGGCTTCAGATCCGCCGCCGGGACCGGAGGGCGTGGCTGGCCATCGGGCTCGAGAAACGGCTGGTCGGCGGCGGCATGGATCCAGCTGCCGAGATGCACCTCGTAGACCGAGATCGGCTGATCCAGTGGATCGCGGCTGTCGCGGCGGGCCATCCAGGCCTCGTCGTCCCACTGGTAGCGCCCACGGCCGCAGACCACGGACCCGTGGTTGGGCCGCACCTCGTGCTGGAAGCCGTAGGGATCGGCCTTCTGGTAGCAGTCCCCGTTCGGGGCGCGCACCTCATATTTGTAGATCTGGCCTTCCGCCAGGCCGGGAATGAACAGCTCCCAGATTCCGCCGAGCCGCTGCTGCATCGGGTGATGGCGGCCATCCCAGGAGTTGAAGTCGCCCAGCACCGCCACGCTGCGGGCATTGGGAGCCCAGAGGCAGAACTGCACGCCGGCGACCCCGTGTCGCTCACCGGGATGGGCCCCCATGCGGGTCCAGACGTGGTGATGGTTGCCCTGCGCGAACAGGTGGCGGTCGAGCTCGCCCATCCACTCATCCCTGAAGGCCCAGGGATCGTGCTGCTCATGTTCGATGCCGCCGCGCTGCACACGCACCCGGTAGGCGGCACCGGGGTCGCTCGCGAGGCGGGCCTCGAAGACCCAGGGGTGATGGGGGCAGTCCATCGGCTGCTCCTGCCCGTTGGTCAGCAGCAGCACCGAGTCGGCCTCGGGCATCCACACCCGCACCACCCAGCCCTCACTGGTGCGCTGCGGGCCGAGCACCGCATAGGGATGGTCGTGGCGGCATTCCGCCAGCCGCTGTCCGTCGTCGACCATCCACTCCAGCGGTGCAGTGGCGGTCATGGAGAGGCAGCGGGTGAGCGGGAGCTTAAGGCGCAACCCCCACCGGGCTCAGGGTTCCACAACCGGGAAATCCACGCCGCTGATGCGGCCCTGGCGATCAAAGATCACGAAGATGTTGTCGGTGAGGCGTCCGAAGTCCGTGGTGACCAGCACCAGTTGCTGATCGCCGCCCTCGCTCGCCACCACGGCGCCCCGCACCCCCTCGAACGGACCGGTGCTCTCCTGCAGGCCGTTCCACTGCTCCTGCATCGATTCGGGCGGCAGATCCTCCTGCAGCGACAGGACCATGCGCTCCCGCGCCCTCAGCCAGCGCCCGGCGGACACATCCTCGACGAAGCCGATGGCGCTCCGCTCGAGCGAACTCTCCTCGCCGTGCCATTCCCAGGCCAGCAGCTTGCCGCCACCGTCGAGAACCATCGTCAGGGGGTGGCTGCCGTTCTCATCCACCAGCACCGCTTCCACGGTGCTGTCGTCCACGCCGCTGTGCAGGTGGGTGATGCGGGTGGAGCGGATCGCGCCCCGCTCGCCCAGGCGGGCCTGCACCCGCTCCGGGCTGGTGCCCTGCTGCACGGAGGGGGCAAGGGCGTCGTAGACCGCCTGGGCGTCCCCGATCTGGACGGCCTTGAGCAGGGTGCTCGCCGCCGCCAGCACCTGCTGGGGCGAGGTGCTCAGCTCGGTGATCGGCGCCGCCTCGGCCAGCGGAGCGGTCAGCAGCGGCGGCAGGCCGAGCACAGCCGTTGCCAGAAGGGCGCGCAGCATCACGGGCCGGTTCAGTCAGCTGGGGCCAGTGTGACCGATGGCATGGGCTCGAGGATCAGGGCGCTGCCGGCCGGCCGCAGCGACAACGTGATCACGCGATGATCCGGGCCCGCCGGGCCCCAGGGCATGGCTCCGCTGCCCGGGTTCACGGCGATCTGCGGCCAGGCCGCCAGGGCGATGGAGAGGCGCAGAGCCTGCCCGGCCTGCAGGGTGACCAGCAGCGGCTGGAGCCTCACCTCGCGCCGGCGCGGGCTGCGGCAGTCCTCGCCCAGGAAGCGGGCCACGCCGCTGCTGATCTGCAGCGAGCGGCGGCCATCGGCCTCCAGCAGCGAGAGGGTGCAGCAGAGATCGAATCCCTCCTGATCACTCCAGCCCTCCAGCTGCAGCAGCGGCTGACCGAACAGGGTGCGGGGCGCGGCCTCAGGGGAGGCGGTGAAGACCATCACGTCGGTGCGCGAATCGAGATCGGCGCGATCCACCGGTCCGGCATCCAGGCCCAGATGGCCGCCCCGACCGGGCGCCGGCCGCCAGGGGTCGTGCACCAGGGAGAGAACCGGCGGCGCAGGGGGCTCCGGCGCTGGGACGGCGGCCGGCGGCAGGGACATCTCGCCCCGGGGCACCAGCAGGCCACCATCGGTGCTGGAGGCCGCCAGGCCGTTCCCCGCCAGCTCCCAGGCCGGCGGAGTGCCGCCGGCAGAGCCCCGCGTCAGATCACGCCAGCGGCTGGAACCCAGGTCGAAGGCACGGCCGGCGGGCTGATCGGACGCCTCGTCGCCGCGCAGGTGGCGCTCGAAGAAGGCCAGCTGCTGCCGGTCCACCCCTCCGGCGGCCCCCGGGCCCAGATCGAGGCTGCCGCAGCGCCGGTCCCACTGCAGATGGGACCAGGCGCCGATCAGCAGTTCCGGGCTCCCCCCGGCGGCCACGCTTCGCCGCCAGAGGTCGAGCGTGCCCCGCAGGTGGGGATCGAACCAGCCGCCGATGAGGAGCAGCGGCCGCCGCAGCCAGGCGGCCGGGATCGGATGGCGAACCCAGGCCGATGGGTCCGCCGGGTTCTGCCGCAGCCAGCGCCAGCCCATGCCATCCGGGTCGATCTGCTCGAGCAGCGCCGGCCCCTCCCTGAGAAAGGCGCCGCTCTCCAGGCTGGTGCGGATGCGCCACCAGTCATCGTTCCGGCCGCCTCGCCGGCATTGCAGTGCGGCCAGCTGCAGGGCCCAGGCGAGTCCGAGCCCCCACCAGTGGGCCTCTCCCTCGCTGGCCCAGTGGCTGCGCTCATCCGGACCGCACATGGCCGGGGCCATGCAGCTGGGCGGGGGGGTGTCCGGCCGGGCCAGCAGCTGGGTCAGCCCCTGGTAGGAGAAGCCGTAGAGGCCGATCCGGCCGTTCCCGAGCGGCTGGCGCCGGAGCCAGGCCAGGGTGGCGTGCAGATCCCCGGCCTCCTGGGCGAAGCCGCCGAACCGGCCATCCGAATCGCCCTGGCCGCGCACGTCCTGCACGATCACCCAGTAGCCATGGGCGGCGTACCAGCTGGGGTGGGCGTAGGTGATGGTGCCTGCGATCGCCCGCCCGTAGGGCTGACGCATCAGCAGGGTGGGCAGGGGGATGGTGCCGGCGGCTCTCCAGGAGCGTGCGGCCAGCTGCACGCCATCCGGGCAGGGAATCCGATGCTCCCGGGTGACGAGCTCAGCGGACATCGGGGCAGTGGAGCCCGATGACGTAGGTGATCAGGATCTCGGCGTCCATCGGCGAGAGGTTCTCCTGGCGGGCCACCTGGGCGATGGCGGCCTGGGACGTGGCCTGCTGGCCGGAGTTGTTGAGGGCCTTGAACTGGGAGCAGAGGGCGCGGGCCTTGCCGGGGTTGCTTTTCACCTCCTCGAGGATGGGCGAGGCGGCGCGCAGGGCGGGGAGGCCGCTCAGACCGGCGAGGCCGAGGCAGACCAGGCCGAGAGCGACGGCACGGCCTCGGCGGAAACGGAATGGCCGGGCCGGTGGGGTCCGGAGGGTTGTGGTGGGCATGGCACCTCCTCCTGGGTCCCCTCCATTCCAGATCCAGCGGCGGCGAGATGTTCCCATGGCTGGGTCAGTTCGGCGGCCGACTCTGTGACCGGATGCGTCCTGAGTGCGCGGCGGCGATCCAGGACCGGGCCTGCTGCAGATCGGGAGTTCCTCCGGCGCCGCGGAAGAGCCGGCGCCGCAGCCGGCCCACCTGGGTGACCAGGTCCTGGGGTCTGGCAGCCGCCAGGCTGGCCGCGTCCGGGATGCCGGCATGGAGGAGCAGCGCCGCCACCTCATGGGGCAGTCCGGTCTCCGCCATCATCCGGGCCTGGCCGCGCAGGCGACGCAGCCGAGCGGCCGTGGCCAGGCCCGCAGCGCTGAGTCGGTCCAGGTCCCGATCGGCGAGGGCGGCCAGCCGGCTCCAGCTGCGGATTCCGGCGGCCTCCAGCACCTCCTGTTCGTGGCGGTAGGTGGGCGGCAGCCGGGGCAGGCCATCCGCCTGATCGGAGCGGCGTTCAGGGCTCAAGGTTCAGGGCTCGAGCTGCAGCTCGCCGCTGGTGAGATCACGGGTCGCCTCCGCCAGCACCACCGGCCGGGAGGCCCCATCGGCGGCGGCGTCCAGCCGTCGCAGGCGGATGTGAATCACGCCGTCCTCACTGGTTCGCCCCTGGGGCCGGAGATTGAGGGCCAGCTGCTGGAGGGTGGGCAGCACCGCCTCGGATGGGGCATCGGCCGGATAGGCGGCCACCACCAGATTCGAGCCGTTGTCGAAGACGATCGGCACGGTGAGGGCGCCCTCGACGCTCTGGCGCGGCACGTAGCTGATGGCGAAGGCCCAGCAGAAGATCGCCAGCAGCACGGTGAAGCTGCTGATGCCCACGAGGCGGAAGCGGGGACCCCAGCGGGCCAGGAAGGCCACCACGGTGAGCACGGTGAGCGCGGCGCCAGCCACCCCCAGCCAGAGGCCGGCCTGCAGGAGGAGAGAGACCGGTGGCATGGGGCTGGTGAGCGGCGAACACGCTCCTTATATTGCGCCGGCCGTCATCGGTGATGCGTGCTGCCGATGGGCCCGAGCCGGCGTTTCCATCCCCTGCTCACACCTGCTGTCCGCCGCCTGGGCCTGGTCGCCCTGGGGGTCGGACTCGTGCTTCCGGCAGGGTTCTGGGGTGTGGACCGCGCGGCACGGACCGTCTACGGGCGGGTGCGTGCCGGCCTGGAGAAGCAGCTGAGCGGCAGCCTCGGTCATCCAGTGAGCCTCGGCCCCTATGGAGGTCTGCGCCCCTGGGGTCTGGCCGTTGGGGCCTCATCGGTGGCCGAGGGTCCCGAGGACGCCTCCACCGTCTCGATCGAGGGGGTTCGCGTGGCCCTCGCCCCACTCGCGTCCATCGGCCGCCGCCGGGCGGTGGTGGATCTGGCCATCGGCGCCACCCGGGTGGACCTGCGCCGCAATCCGGACGGCGCCTACTGGGTGCTGCCGGACCGCGCGCCCGCCAGCCCGCCGCCGCTCGATCTGCGGCTGCGGACCCGCCAGCCGGTGGCCATCGCCATCGAGCCCGCCGGCCTGCTGCTGAGCCTGGCTCTGGACGGCGAGGCCCAGCTTCAGCAGGAGCGCCTGAGGGGGCGGGCGCGGCTCAGCCTCGGTGAAGCGGGGCGGATCGATCTGCGGGGTGCCGGCTCCTGGGGCACGGCCACAGCGCGGGCTCAGCTGCGGCTGGACGATGTGATGCTCGCCGGGCTGGAGGGCCTGGCCCCCGGGGAGCTGCCGCTGGATCTCGACGGCGAACTCTCGGGGCGGCTGGATCTGGGCTGGCAGAAGGGAGCCGCGCGTTGCCGGGGGGGCATCGGAATCCGCGGCCTCAGGGTCGACGCAAAGGCCCTGCCGGCACCCCTCTCGACCGGCCGCTGGTCCCTGCGCTGCAGCGATGAGCGGATCACCCTCGAGCCGTCCCGGTGGCGGATGGGCGACTGGGGGGCCTCCCTCGCCGGGGAGGTGGCCCTGCTGCGCTCCTTCGATCTGACGCTGGCGGCGGAGAACCCCGCCCGGGCCCAGCGGGTCGAGACCCGTCTGGAGGGGCCCTGGCTGCAGCCGGTGCTGGAGGCCAGCGGCAGCTGGGAGCCGGGCTCCGAGCTGCCGGTGAAGGGCCCGCTCACGCTTCGCGCCCGGGTGAGCAGCGACCGGCGTGATGGGCTGGCCCTGAGTCTCGATGAGGCCAGCCTGAGGGGGCCGTCCTTCGCGCTGGATGCCGCGGGGCCCCTGCTGCCGGCCCTCTCGGTGCGCAGCAGCCGACTCGAGCTGAACCCGGGGCTCTGGGGGTTCTCGCCCGCGGCCGGCCAGTTGCTGGGGCAGGAGGCGCCGCTGAACGGCGTTCTCCGGCTCGAGGGGGAGCCCGATGACGCCGTGGTCAGCCTCAACCTGGCTCAGGCGACCAATCTGATCCTGGAGCGCTGGGCCCTGCAGGCCACATGGGATCAGGCCGTGCTGCGGCTGGAGGAGTTCCGATCGCCCGAGCTGACGCTGACGGGCCGGATGCCGCTGGCCCTGGCCGCCGCAGGCCCCGAGACCGGGCCGCTGGACGCCTCGCTGGCCCTGGAGTCCTTCCCGCTCGAGCGACTCGGTGGGCTGCTGGGAACCCCGCTGGATGGTCGGTTCAGCGCCAGCGGCAGCCTGCATGGCGCCTGGAACGCCGTGGAGCCGGAACTGACCATGCGGCTGGAGGACCCCCTGGCCGGGCCCGTGCGGCTGCTCGAGGTCTGGACCGGCAGCCTGAGCGGGTCCGCCGGCGGCGGCGGACAGCTGCGGCTTCGCTCGGGAATCGCGTCGCTGCCCGGCAGCCTGAGCGCCGACCTCAACCGCAGCTGGATGCCGACCAGCGTGACCCTGACCCGGCAGCGCGGCAGCCTCAGCCTCAGTGGCGATCCCAGCCGCTACCGCTGGCAGGCGAGCCGGATGCCGCTGCAGGGCCTGGAGGTGGCGCCCTCCGCCGATGCGGCGTTCCTCGGGCTGCAGGGTCTCCTCAGCGGAGAAGGAACCCTCGATCTCCAGCCCCTGGCGATGGAGGGCACGGTGAACCTGGAACGGCCGGGCGTGGCCGGGCTTCAGGTGCGCGAGATCGCCCTCAGCGGACAGCTGGCGGACCAGCGCCTCAACCTCGAGGGCACGATCACCCCCCCCACCAGCGGCAGCATCGACCTGACTGCGGATGCGCGCCTGGGGGGAGCGCTGGAGGCCGAGGCCACGGCCCGGGGCCTCTCCGCCCGCTGGCTGGCGCGGGTGGCCACCGACCTCCCGGGTCTGCGGCGGGGCCGGACGCCTGGGACCGGCCGGGCCGCGGATCTGGCGGACCTGGTGATCGGCGCCATCGATGGAACGATCGATGATCAGCTCAGCGCCCTGAAGGCGGCCCGCCGGCAGGTGCAGGCCTGGCGCGAGGCCCGCCGGAGCGGCACGCGGCCCTTCGATCCGGATGATCTGCGTGGTGTGGTCGATGCCGATCTTGTGCTGAGGGGTCCCGATCCCTCACGGCTCGATCTGGAGGCCAGTGCCAGCGGTCACCTCTGGGCCGAGGGACAGGACCGCGATCAGGCCCTGGCCCTGCAGCCCTTCGAGGCGCGCTGGAGCGGACCGGTGCAATCCGGCGATGGGGAGTTCTCCCTGGCCCATCTCCCCTTCTCGCTGCTGGCCCTGTTCGCTCCCGTGCCGCCGGCCCTCAGGGGCGGGCTGGGGCTGGCGGGGCGCTACAGCCTGGGGGGGGCTGTTCCGCGGCTGTCGACGGAGCTGCGGTTCGATGAGGCTCGCCTGGGAGAGCGGGCGCTGACGCTGGAGAAGGGTGGGGTGGCCCTCAACGAGGACGGGCTGGAGCTGGATCTGGCCCTGCGGGCGGAGGGTGCCGAGGAGCCGGTGACGCTGGCGGGAACGGTTCCGCTTCAGGCCGGATCGGAGGGCCTGGAGCTGCGCCTGGTGGGACGGGGGGATTCCCTCAGCTTCCTCACCGCATTGGCCGGGGATCAGGTGGACTGGCAGCAGGGCACCGCTGACGTGCGCCTGATCGTGCAGGGCGCCCTGAGCGAACCCCAGGCCAACGGCTTCCTCCGCATCCGGGAGGGACAGCTGGATCTGGCCGGCCAGACGATGGAAGCGATCGACTCCACCGTGCTGTTCGACTTCGACACGCTCGACGTGCAGAGCTTCACGGCCCGGATGGGGCCGGAGGGCACGATCAGCGCCAAGGGGGCCATCGGCCTGCTCCGACCGGTGAACCGGCCCGACCTGCTCGAGGTGACCAGCGAGCGCGCGCGCTTCGTGTTCCCCATCGCCGATGTGGAGGCCGATGCCCAACTGACCGTGGCGGGCGCTCTGCCGGCCATGCGCCTGAGCGGTGAGCTGGATCTGGCGCGGGGTGCGATCACCCCCGCCCGCGCCGCTCTGATGTCGGCCCGGATCGACGGGGATGAGAGCGACGGAGATGGGATCTCCGTCTCAGCGCGGCCAGCGGCCGGCACCAGTGAGATCCGGACCGACGCCTTCCGGGAGGAGAACTGGGACTTCAGCGAGCCGCTGGTGCTGATGGGCCCCGAGGTGGAGAGCCAGCGCGGGCTGGAGCTGCGGGACCGGGTGCCCAGGCTCTCCTTCATCGGTTTCGACGACCTGCGGGTGCGCATCGGGCCGGAGCTCAGCGTGGCTGTGACACCGGTGGCCGAGTTCAAGACCAGCGGGCTGCTCACCCTCAACGGCCAGCTGGACGAGACCCTGGTGGCCCAGGGCCTGATCCGCCTGACCCGGGGCCGCATCAGCCTCTTCACCACCACCTTCAACCTCGATCCAACGGCAGCCAACGTGGCGGTGTTCACCCGTGGCCTCGGCCTGATGCCCTACGTGGATGTGGTGCTGACCAGCCGGGTGTCGGAGTCGCTGAACGTGGGCAACGGCCTCTCGAGCGACATCTTCGAGCGCAACGGCACGGGCGGACTGGGCTGGGCGGGCGGCCAGCTGCAGCTCGTGAAGGTGGTGCTGGAAGCCCATGGCCCGGCCGACCAGTTGGCGGACACGATCCAGCTGCGCAGCTCACCACCCCTGCCGCCGAGCCAGCTGCTGGCCCTGATCGGCGGCAACTCCCTCGCCGGCCTGAGCGGAGGCAATGCGGGCGCCGCCCTGGCCGCCGTGCTCGGCCAGTCGCTGCTCTCCCCCGTGCTCGGAACCCTCAGCGAGGCGTTCAACCAGCGCCTGAGCTTCGCCCTCTATCCCACCTACGCCACCCCGTTCGTGGCCGATCAGGAGGAGACCAACAGCCGCCGGGTGCCGCCCCAGCTGGTGCTCGGCACCGAGGTGGGGCTGGACGTGACCGACCGGTTCAATTTCTCGGTGCTCGCCGCCCCCAACCGCAACGACATCCCCCCCCAGGGCACCGTGACCTACAAGGTGTCGCCCAATCTCTCGGTGGAGGGATCGGTGGACACCCAGGGCAGCTGGCAGAGCCAGCTGCAGGTGTTCCTGCGCTTCTGAGCATGGCCGAGATCCTCGGGGTGGACATCGGCGGCAGCGCCATCAAGCTCGGTCGGTTCCTGGAGGACGGCACCCTGCTGGAGGCCGCCAGCGTGCCCACGCCGCAACCCTCGGTGCCCGGGGCCGTGACCATGGCCATCGAGGAGGCGGTGCGGCAGCTGGACCCCGATGGACGCGCCGGCGTGGTGGGCATCGGGGTGCCCGGACCCACGGATGCCCGCTCGCGGGTGGCCCGCATCGCCATCAACCTGCCGGGCTGGGAGGACGTTCCGCTGGTCGACTGGCTCGAGCCGCGCCTCAACAGGCCGGTGACCCTGATGAATGACGCCAGCTGTGCCCTGATGGGCGAGAGCTGGCTGGGGGCGGCGCGGGGCTGCCGCGATGTGCTGCTCCTCACCCTGGGAACGGGCGTGGGGGGAGCGGTGATGCTCGATGGGCGTCTGTTCCTGGGAGCCCATGGAGCCGCGGCGGAACCGGGACTGATCTGCATCGATCCGGAGGGTCCCGCCTGCAACAGCGGCAACCGCGGATCCCTGGAGCAGTTCTGCAGCATCGGCGGGCTGCGGCGTCTCTGCGACCGGAGCCCGGACCGGCTGGCGGCGGATGCCGCCGGCGGCGACAGCGCCGCTCTGGCCGCCTGGCGGGAGTACGGCCGCCGCCTCGGCATCGGCCTCAGTTCGCTGGTGTATGTGCTGACCCCCTCCACCGTGCTGCTGGGCGGTGGCCTGAGCGGCGCCATCGAGCACTTCCTGCCGTCCCTGCAGCAGGAGCTTGAGACCCGCGTGCTGGCGGTGAGCCGGCAGGGTCTGAGCATCCGCCGCTGCGCTCTCGGAAACGGCGCCGGCCGGCTGGGCGCCGCCTGGGTGGCCCGGGAACGCTTCCTCAGGGGCACCCCCTGAGGCGGCGGATTGGGATGATGCCCCTTTCAGCCCAACCCTGCCGATGACCTTCAGTGCGGTACCGGAAGCCAGAGACGATCTGATGCTCCGGGCTGCCGCCGTGAAGCGGGCCGCCACCTCGATGGCGGGCAGCAGCGATGCGGATCGCCGCGAGGCGCTCAAGGCCATGGCCCATGCACTGGAACGGCACCGGAGCGCGATCCTGGAGGCCAATGCGGCCGATCTGGAGCAGGCGGAAAGGGAGGGGCTCGCCGACGCGCTGCTGGCCCGCCTGCAGCTGGGGGAGCGCAAGCTGACCCAGGCGATCGAGGGGGTGCGCGGCGTCGCCGCGCTGCCCGATCCCCTGCACCGGCGTCAGCTCCACAGCGAACTCGACGACGGTCTGGTGCTCGAGCGCCTCACCGTGCCCCTGGGCGTGGTGGGGGTGATCTTCGAGGCCCGGCCGGACGCCGTGGTGCAGATCTCGGCCCTGGCGATCCGTTCCGGCAACGGCGCCCTGCTCAAGGGGGGCCGGGAGGCCGGCCGCACCAACGAGGCCATTCACCGCGCCCTGCGGGAGGGCCTGGCCGCTTCGCCTCTGGAGGCCGAGGCCCTCGAGCTGCTCACCAGCCGCGAGGAGAGCATGGCCATGCTGCGTCTGGAGGGGCTGGTGGATCTGATCATTCCCCGGGGCAGCAATGCCCTGGTGCGGTTCATCCAGAACAACACCCGCATCCCGGTGCTGGGCCACGCCGATGGCATCTGCCACCTCTATGTGGACCGGGCGGCCGATCCGGAGCAGGCCCTGGCGATCGCCCTGGACAGCAAGACCCAGTACCCGGCCGCCTGCAACGCGATCGAGACCCTGCTCGTGCATGAAGCGGTGGCACCCAGCTTTCTGCCGGAGGCCTGCCGGGCCTTCGCCGCAGCCGGGGTGGAGCTGCGCGGTGACGCGGCCTGCCGGGCGCTCGGGGTTCCGGGAACCGCCAGCGAGGAGGACTGGGACACGGAATACCTGGCCCTGATCCTGGCGGTGAAGCAGGTGGCCAGCCTGGAGGAGGCCCTGGAGCACATCCGCCGGCATGGCTCGCGCCACACCGACGCGATCGTGAGCAGCGATCAGGACACCGTGGACCGGTTCCTGCTGTCGGTCGACAGTGCGGGCGTGTTCCACAACTGCTCCACCCGCTTCGCCGACGGCTTCCGCTACGGCTTCGGTGCCGAGGTGGGCATCAGCACCCAGACCCTGCCGCCCCGCGGTCCGGTGGGTCTCGACGGCCTGGTGACCTATCAGTACCGCCTGCGGGGCCGGGGCCACACCGTGGCGCCCTACGCCAGCGGTGAGAAGCGGTTCCTGCACCGGAGCCTGCCCCTGTGAGCAGCGACGGGACGCCACCACCGAAGCCCGTGGATGCCATCCATGTGCGGGGTCTGCGGCTCTGGGCCCACGTGGGGGTGCTTGAGCAGGAACGGACCCATGGCCAGTGGTTCGAGCTCAGCTTCAGCCTGCGCCGCGACCTGAGCGCCGCGGGCCGGGCCGACGACCTGGAGGCCAGCAGCGACTACGCCCGCGGCATCGCCGCCCTGCAGGCGCTGGCCGCCGGCCTGCGCTGCCGCACGATCGAGCACTTCTCCGAGAGGGCCCTCGACTGCCTCGAGGACTGCTTCGGACCTCTTCCGATGTGGCTCGAACTGAGCAAGTGCCGGGCGCCGGTTCCGGGATTCGATGGGCTGGTGTCGGTGGAGCGGGCACGGCGCTGGTGAGCGAGCCCCCCACCGGCCTGGAGCCGGATCGGCCGGACACCACGCCGCTGGTGCTGGTGCATGGTCTCTGGGACACGCCCCGGGTGTTCCACCCCCTGTTGCGGGCCCTGGCCGGGCGCAGGCCCCGGCTGCTGGCCCCCCACCTGCCCCACCAGCTGGGCCGGCGCTCCCTCACCAGCCTGGCCGCCGCGCTGAACGGACACATCCGCACCGCCTTCGGCGAGGAGGAACCGCTCGACCTGCTGGGCTTCTCCATGGGCGGGGTGGTGGCCCGCACCTGGCTGCAGCAGTGGGGTGGCGCCCGCCGCACCCGCCGCTTCCTCAGCGTGGCCAGCCCACAGACGGGCACGCTCACGGCCCTGCCGATGCCCGCGGCCCTCTTCGCCGGACTGGCCGACATGAAGCCCGGCAGCCCCCTGCTGCGGCAGCTGGCGGCGGGCTCAGAGCAGCTGGTGGGGGTGGACTGCCGCAGTTACAGCTGCACGTGGGACCTGATGGTGATGCCGGGCTGGCAGGCGGTGCTGCCGCTGGGATCGCGCTCCCGTCTGCCGGTGCTGCTGCACCACCGGATGATCGCTGCACCGGCGGCCCTTGAACGATTGGTGCGGGACCTGCTCCAGGAGCCTCCCTGATCACGGCTGGACGAGATCGGATGACACCCGCCGGGCCGCAGATGTTCCAACAATCTTCCAGCGAAATCCCACTGTGATGCAACGGCCCTCTGGCTACGTTTCAGTGAGAACGCTTGTCAACGGGACGAATCGTCGTCCACCTCGGCATTCAGCACATCTACTCATTCGCGGCCATTCCACGGCCCCCGATCGATGAAGGGAGACATCCGGATCGCCAGGGGTGAGGTGGATGCCCTCACCGATATCCCCCTCTATGTGCAGGCGGCAACTCCCCGGTTCCGGACCGTCTACCTGCTGCTGCGCGACCTCTGCCGCAAGGGCCGCCTGAACAACCTGTTCGAGGATTTCTTCCACATGGTCGGCGTCCCAGCCGCCATCGTCGATCTGGCCGGCAATGTGCTCGCCTCGTCGCGCTGGCAGCGCATCTGCCGCGACTTCCACCGGGAGCATGCCGAGAGCTGCCGGCGCTGCACGGAGAGCGACACCCAGCTCGCCAATCAGCTTGAGGCGGGCAGCGACTTCACCATGTACCGCTGCCGCAACGGACTGACCGACTGCGCCTCGCCGATCATCATCGAGGGTGAGCATGTGGCCAATCTCTTCATCGGTCAGTTCCTGCTCGAGGAGGCCGATCGTGACCAGTTCCGGCAGCAGGCCGCCGGCTTCGGCTTCGATGAACGGGCCTATCTGGAGGCCCTGAGTGAAGTCCCCGTTGTGCAACAGGCCCTGGTGCCGAGCATCATGGGCTTCCTGGTGGGATTCGCGCGGCTGATCACGGCGCTGGCTGTGGAGCAGTTCAATGCCCTGGAAGCTGAGCAGGCCCATCGCCGCCACCTGGAGGAGCAGGTGCAGCAGCGGACGCGGGAGCTGAAGGAGCGCACCGTCCAGCTGGAGAACGCCCGGAACGACCTGGCCCGACAGGCCCGGATCGATGGCCTGACCCTGGTGGCCAATCGGCGGGCACTGGATGGATTCCTCGAGAGCGAGTGGCGCCGGCTGGCCCGCAGCCGCCGCCCGCTCTCGCTGCTGATGATCGATGTGGACCACTTCAAGGCCTACAACGACCGCCACGGCCATCCCGCCGGGGATGCCTGCCTGGTGACCATCGCCCGCCTGATCGCTGAGGTGGTGCAGCGCCCCACGGATCTGGTGGCCCGCTACGGCGGTGAGGAGTTCGCCTGCGTCCTGTCCGACACCGATCAGCGGGGGGCGCTGCACATCGCCGAGGCCATCCGGCAGCGGCTGGCTGAGCTGAACGCTCAGCCGATGGGCTCCCAGCTCCTCGACGCCGTGACCGTGAGCATCGGGGTGGCCACCTGCACACCGGCCCTCGGAACGCCGCTGGCCGGTCTGATCGAGGGTGCCGACCGCTGCCTCTACCGGGCCAAGCGCAGCGGCCGGAACCGGGTCTGCGCCGACCCCGGTGCCTTGGGCACCGTCGCGATGACGGATGGGCAGCCCGGCAGCAGGGTCGGCCTCAGCTCCTGACCAGACCCGAGTGGCGGATCAGAGCATCCGCCCGGGGTTCCCGGCCCCGGAAGCGGCAGAACACCTCGGAGGGTGAGCGGCTGCCGCCGAGGCTCAGCACCGTGTCGCGGAAGCGCCGCCCGATCTGCTGCAACTCCTCTTCGTTCTCCAGACCCACCTCTTCGAACGCGGCGAAGGCGTCGGCGCTGAGCACTTCGGCCCATTTGTAGGCGTAGTAGCCGGCGGAGTAGCCACCGGCGAAGATGTGCCCGAAGCTGCAGAGGAAGCGGTCTTCCGGGATCGGGCCCAGCACCGTGGTGGTCTCGGCCACCCGGCGCCGCAGCTCATCCGGACTGATCCCCAGGTCGGGGCTCCACTGCCTGTGCAGCCGCAGATCGGTGAGGGCGAAGTGCACCTGGCGCAGGGTGGCGTTGCCCGCCATGAAGGTGCGGGCGGCCAGCAGCTTGTCCATGTCCGCCTCGGCCAGGGGTGCCCCGGTCTGCCAGTGGCGGGCCATGCCGGAGAGGGTGGGCCGGTCGTAGCACCAGTTCTCCATGAACTGGCTGGGCAGTTCCACCGCATCCCACTCCACGTTGTTGATGCCGGCGGCCTGCGGCCGCTCCACCGTGGTGAGCATGTGCTGCAGGCCGTGACCGAACTCGTGGAAGAGGGTCTCCACTTCCTCGAAGGTCATCAGGCTCGGGGTATCGCCAAGTGGCGGCGTCTGGTTGCAGATCAGGTAGGCCACCGGCAGCACCGGCTCCCCGGCCGGCGTCAGGCTGCGGCCCAGGCAGTCGTCCATCCAGGCCCCGCCCCGCTTCTGCCCCGGCCTGCTGTACGGGTCGAGGTAGAAGGCCGCCAGCCGCTCACCGCTGGCCCGGTCGAGCACGTGGAAGAAGCGCACATCGGGATGCCAGACGGGGGCCTGCCCATCGGCGGCCACCAGGCGGATCGAGAACAGCCGTTCGCTCAGGGCGAAGAGGCCATCGAGCACCCGGGGCAGGGGAAACCAGGGACGCAGGGCCTCGCGATCGAGATCGAAGCGCTCTCGGCGGAGCGCCTCCGCCCAGAAGGCCACATCCCAGGGCTGCAGATCGCCGGCCTCATCGGCGCCGTGGCGTCCAGCACAGGCCCGCAGGTCGTCGAGCTCCTCCAGGGCCACGGGGTGGGCGGCACGCCGCAGGTCCTCCAGCAGGCCCTCCACTTCATTGACGCCGCCGGCCATCTTGCTGGTGAGGCTGAGGTCGGCCCAGTTGGCCGTGCCCAGCCGGCGGGCCTGCTGCCCGCGCAGGCTCAGGATCTGCTCGATCAGGGGACTGTTGTCCTGTTCGCCGGAGCTGGCCCGGCTCACATAGGCCCGGTAGGCCGCTTCGCGCAGGTCGCGGCGCCGGCTGTAGGTGAGGAAGGGCACGTAGCGCGGCATGTCCAGACCCAGCCGCCAGGGGCCATGCTCCGCTGAGGGATCGGACCCGTCCTCGGCCCGCTCACCGGCCCGCTGGGCCGCATCGGCCAGCAGGGCCAGCAGGCTGTCGGGCAGGCCGTCCACCTCCTCGCGCCGGCGCAGGGTGAGGCTCCAGCCATCGGTGGCATCGAGCACGTTGTTGCTGAAGCGGGTGGAGAGGGCCGCCAGCTCCTGACTGGCGCTGTTGAAGGCCTCCCGCTCAGCCCCATCGAGGCCCACACCGCGCTGCTCCATGTCACGCCGTTCCGCCGCCAGGATGCGGCGCTGGGTGGCATCGAGCTGCTGCGGGCTGCCCTCCGATGCCGATCGGTCCTGGGAGTCGAGGCGGCAGATCGCGTCGTAGAGAGCCCGGCTCTGGGCCATGCGGTTGCTGAACTGCACCACGTCGGCCTGCTGGGAACGGTGGGCCTCCCGCAGCTCGGGGCTGTTGCGCACCCCCATCAGATGGCCGACCACACCCCAGCTCCAGCGGAGATGCTCACCGATCCGCTCCAGCGGTTCCATCACCTCGTCCCAGCCGAGCGCTGCATCGGACTCCAGGGCGCCCTTCAGCCGCACTTCATGGTCCGCCAGGCGCCGATCGAGCTGTTCGAGCAGGAGCGGAATGTCACGGCTGACCATCTCCGGGGTGATGGCCTCGAAGTCCGGCAGGCCGGAGCCCCGGAGCAGGGGAGAGGCGGCGGCGGGAGCGGAGGCCACGGTCACGGGAGGCATGGGACGAGCTGAAAGCAAATCACCGGCTCCCATTCCAGCGATCGGGGCACCGACCCGGGGCGCTGCGGGGAGTGGATAACCGTCGCCGGAGGGGTGGGCGGAGCGGAACTCAGCCCAGGGGCAGAGCGGAACTGATGGCCACCAGGGGCTGCGAGGCGAGCAGGTCGGCCAGGGCCGTGGTGCTGGTTTCGTAGAAGTCGATCGCCACCCGCGGCCAGAACCCGATCACCAGGGTGGGCACCAACAGGGTGAGTCCGATGGTGAGCTCGCGCGGTGACATGTCGCCCACCACAGCCAGGGCCGGAATCCTGGGGCCGAAGAAGACGCGGCGGCACATCGAGAGCAGGTAGATGGGCGTCAGCACCAGGCCGATGGCGGCCAGGACGATGGCGATCACGCGGAAGGGCACCGTGAAGGCCTCCTGGCTGGTGATGCCCAGGAACACGGTGATCTCGCTGATGAAGCCGCTCATGCCGGGCAGGGCGAGAGAGGCAAGGCAGCTGGCCAGGAAGAAGGCGAAGGTGATCGGCATCACCTTCGCCAGTCCGCCCATGTTGGGAATCGAGAGCGTCTTGGTGCGGCCGTAGAACACGCCGGTCACGAAGAACAGGGCCGCCGCGATCAGGCCGTGGCTGATCATCTGAAGCATGGCGCCACTGATGCCGAGGCTGTTCACCGCGGCGATGCCCAGCAGCACGAAGCCCATGTGGCTGACGGAGCTGCAGGCGATGCGGCGCTTGACGTTGTCCTGGGCGAAGGCATTGAGGGCGCCGTAGATGATGTTGACGATGCCGAGCACCATCAGGGCCGGGGCCAGACGCAGGTGCACCTCCGGCAGCATCTCCACGTTGAAGCGCAGCAGGGCGTAGCCGCCCATCTTCAGCAACACTCCGGCCAGCAGCATCGACACAGGAGCATTCGCTTCGCCGTGGGCATCGGGCAGCCAGGTGTGCAGCGGGAACATCGGCAGTTTGACCCCGAAACCCACCAGGAAACCGAGGTAGCAGAGCACGCCGAAGGTGCCTCCGGGCGAACGGGCCGCCATCTCGCTCATGTTCAGGGTGAAGCTGTCACCGGAGAGGGCGAGGGCCAGACCGCTGATCAGAATCAGGAGGGAGGCAAGAGCGGTGTAGAGGATGAACTTGGTGGCGGCGTACTGACGCGCCTTGCCGCCCCAGATCGCGATCAGCAGGTACACCGGCACCAGCTCCAGTTCCCAGGCCAGGAAGAAGAGCAGGAAATCCTGGGAGAGAAACACCAGCGACTGGGCGGAAGCCTGCAGCAGCAGCAGACCGAAGTAGAGCCGGGGCTTGTTGGTGACCGACCAGCTGGCGGCAACGGAGAGAAAGGTGACCAGCCCGCTGAGCACCACCAGGGGAGCCGAGAGGCCATCCGCCCCGAGCGACCACTCCAGGCCGATGATCGGCAGCCAGCTGACCCGCTCCACCAGCTGCAGGCCGCTGTGGTCGGGCTGGAACACCTGGCTGAAGACCACCAGCATCAGCACGAGGTCGATCAGCAGCACGGTGAGCGCCACCGCCCGTGCTGGCCTCGGATCGGCGCCATCGCCGGGCAGGATCGGCAGCAGCAGGGCCCCGGCGGCCGGCAGCAGAGCGATCAGACTCAGCCAGGGGAAGGGACTCGCGAGGCTGGACGCGGCCAAGACGGGCAGATTGGCGTCCATCGCGATCAGGGCCGGGAGACAACGGTTTTGGGCTCCATCACACCCTTTTCGCAGCGGGGATGTGTTGAAGCAGCGACAATGTAACAGTGTGGCTCGGGGTTCTGGGTACTTCTACCCATTGGTGTCTTCGGTTCTGCTGATGGGAGTGATCAACCCACCGCCGGGCCGGCGAATCAGGCCACGGTCTCCTGCCACTGGCTGCCCCGGCTCTGGATCGAGAGCACCGGCGCGCGGCTGGCCACCCCGGCCGACTCCCAGGCCTGCACCATGGCCCGGCTGACCCGGCCGGCCAGTTCCGGCGGGCACAGGGCCAGCAGGCTGGGGCCGGCGCCGCTGATGGCGCAGCCCCAGGCTCCGGCCTCGACGCAGGCCGCCTGCACGTCCCGACCGCCACGGATCAGCCCCCAGCGGTAGGGCTCGTGCAGGCGATCGTGCATGCCATCCGCGATCAGGTTGCCGTTGCCGGTGCGCAGCCCCTGCAGCAGCAGGGTGAGGGAGCCCAGGTTGACCACCGCATCCTTCACCGACACCGAGCGGGGCAGGGCCCGTCGGGCCTCGGAGGTGGACAGGCGCATCGCCGGAATCGCCACCACCAGCCCGACCTTGTCGGACCATTCGCAGCGCACCACGCGCCAGCGGCGCGAGGCCGCCTTGGCGGTGAGGCAGAGGCCCCCGAGCAGGGAGGGCACCACGTTGTCCGGGTGGCCCTCGATGTCGATGGCCAACTCCAGCAGCTTCTCCAGGCTCAGGGGCTCGCCGGCCAGGGCGTTGGCTCCCATCAGCCCCGCCACGATCGCCGTGGCGCTGCTGCCGAGGCCGCGGGCGGGGGGCACGGCCAGCCGCACCCGGGCCTCCAGGGCCACCGGCTCCAGGCCCGCCTCCCTCCAGACCCGCTGGGCGGCCCGGTAGACGAGGTTGTCGGGACCACCGCGGAGGTGGCTGCCTTCGCTGCCCTCGATGATCAGCTCGAACCGCTCGGCCCCGCCTTCGATGCAGCGCAGTTCGAAGCGGTTGTTGAGATCCAGCGCCGCACCCAGGCAGTCAAAGCCTGGTCCCAGGTTGGCCGTGGTGGCCGGAACGTCGGCCACCACGCTCTGGCCGATGCGTGGGCGCGCCATCGGGATGGGGTGTCGCTGGGTCAGTGTCCCACCCGGAGGGCACGGCAGGCTGCGCTGAACAGTCCGGCATCCGGTTCCAGCAGCACCCGCACCGGAATCTGCTCCAGCAGGGGGCGGAACCGGCCCTTCGTCCGCAGCGGTGCGAGGAAGGCCGGGCTGCGGAGCCGGTCCAGCTGCTTGGCGGCCGTGCCGCCGGCGATCCAGAGGCCGCCGGTGGCCAGTTCGTGCAGGGCCAGATCGCCGGCGGCCGAGCCGTAGGCCCCGAGCCAGAGCTCGAGCGCCCGGCCGGCCAGCGGGTCACCGGCGTCGGCGGCCTGCGACACCAGGGCCGGCAGGTCGGGGCGATCGCCATCGGCTCCGATGCCCGCCCGCCAGGCCAGGGCGGCATCCCGCAGGGGGTGCTCGGCGGGGGAGGTGTCGAGCAGCCAGAGGGCGATCCAGCCCAGTCCGGTGCCGCTGGCGATGCGTTCGGTGGAGAGGCGATCGAGATCCAGCTGCCGCAGCAGCCAGCGGCTCAGCTGCCACTCCTCCTCGTTGCGGGGGGCGAACTCCCGGTGGCCGCCTTCGCTGGCCAGGGCCTCCAGGCCATCGGGGCCGGGCAGCCCGCGGGCCACCCCCAGACCCGTCCCGGCTCCGATGATCGCCACAGGACCGGCCGGATCGGCGGCCTCTCCGGGCGGCTGCAGGGTGACCTGCTGATGGGGCTCCAGATGGGGCAGGCCGTGGACGAGCACAGCGAAGTCGTTGACCAGCTCCAGCGCTGCGACGCCGGCCTGGCTGGCCAGGGCCTCCCGCTCCAGGGTCCAGGGCAGGTTGGTGATGCGGGCCTCGCCCCGCTGCACCGGGCCGGCCACGGCCAGACAGGCTGCGGAGGGGGTTTCGCTGCCGGAGGGCAGACCGGCCAGGAAGTCGGCCAGCATCGGGCCGAGGGAGCTCCATTCAGCCGAGGCGTAGCGCCGGCGCACCAGCTGGCGCAGGCGACCGTTCTCGGCGCGGTAGAGACCCAGCAGCGTCTTGGTGCCGCCGAGATCCCCTGCCAGAACGGTGCTCACAGCGCCAGGGCAGTGGCCCGGGCGGCATTGGCGGCGCCGGCGGCCTCGATCAGCCGGTTGAGCGGCACGGCCCCGTGCTCACCACCGTGCCGGCTGCGCACGCTGACGCTACCGGCTTCCGCCTCCTTGGCACCGATGACCCCCAGGGCCGGGATGCGCAGCTTCTCGCCGTTGCGGATCTGCTTGCCGAGGCGGTCGCCGCTGAGGTCGACCGCGGCCCGGACCCCCGCCTGCCGAAGCTGACGCTGCACGTCCTCGGCATAGGGCCGCACCTCGTCGGTGACCGGCAGCAGTCGGATCTGCTCAGCCGCCAGCCAGAAGGGGAAATCGCCGGCGTAGTTCTCGGTCATGATCCCGAAGAACCGTTCCAGGGAGCCGAAGATGGCCCGGTGGATCATGATCGGCCGCTGCCGGCTGCCGTCCGCCGCCACGTACTCGAGGTTGAACCGTTCGGGCAGGTTGAAATCGAGCTGGATGGTGGAGCACTGCCACTCGCGGCCGATGGCGTCCTCGATCTTGAGATCGATCTTCGGCCCGTAGAAGGCGCCGCCCCCCTCATCCACCGTGTACGCCCAGCCCTTGCGCTCGAGGGCCTCGATCAGTCCCTTCGTGGCCAGATCCCAGACGGCGTCCTCACCGATGGCCTTCTCCGGTCGGGTGGAGAGCTTGACGATGTAGTTGCGGAAGTCGAACTGGGACAGGATGCGCTCGGTCAGATCGAGCACGGCGAGAATCTCATCGCTGATCTGATCGTGCAGGCAGAACACGTGGGCGTCGTCCTGCGTGAAGCCCCGCACCCGCATCAGGCCGTGCATGACGCCCGGTCGCTCGTAGCGATACACGGTGCCCAGCTCGGCCCAGCGGATCGGCAGCTCCCGATAGCTGCGCAGCCGGCTGGAGTAGGTGAGCACGTGGAAGGGGCAGTTCATCGGCTTGAGCTGGTACTGCCGCTCATCCACCGCCATCGGGCCAAACATGCTCTCGGCATAGAAATCGAGGTGGCCCGAGGTCTTCCAGAGACCCAGATCGGCCACATGGGGCGTGTAGAGCAGCTCGTAGCCCGCCTCGAAGTGAGCCTGGCGCCAGAACTCCTCGATCAGCAGCCGCATGCGGGCGCCGCGGGGGTGCCAGAACACCAGGCCGGCCCCGGCCTCCTCCTCGATCGAGAACAGATCGAGACCGGTGCCCAGCCGCCGGTGATCGCGGCGCAGGGCCTCCTGACGCCGGCGCTGGTGCTCCGCCAGCTGCTCGGGCGTTTCCCAGGCGGTGCCGTAGATGCGCTGGAGCTGAGCCCTGGTCTCATCGCCGCGCCAGTAGGCCCCGGCCACACTCTCCAGCTCGAAGGCGGCCGGGTTGAGTTCACCGGTGTCGGCCACATGGGGGCCGGCGCAGAGATCCCACCACTGCTCGCCCAGGGTGTAGAGCGTGATGGGCTCCTGCAGCCCCTCGAGGATCTCGAGCTTGTAGGGCTCGTTCTGGGCCTCGATCCGCCGCCGCGCCTCCTCCCGGCTCACCTCGATCCGCTCGAGCGGCAGACGGCGCTTGATGATCCGCACCATCTGTTTCCTGATGGCCTTGAGATCCGCTTCCGTGAAGGGCTCGGGATTATCGAAGTCGTAATAGAAGCCGTTCTCCGTCCAGGGGCCGATCGTGACCTGGGCCTTCGGGAACAGGGCCTGCACCGCCATGGCCATCACATGGCTCATGGAGTGGCGGATGCGCAGCAACCGGTCGCTCTCGCTGGTCTTCGGAAGCTTCACCGCTGCGGTCTCACGCGCCGCCTCGGGGGCGGAGGGGATGGCGTCCACAGCGGTCTTCAACGGCGGGGCGGAATCGGAGTGGAAGTGTATGTGGTTCAGCTGCGCCGGATCCGTCGGCGTGAGGAGGGCAGCGGGCTCTCCTGGGACGCCAGGGCTGCCAGTCGGTTGCGGCGCAGCTCCTGCAGGTTGCTGTCGTAGAAGGCGGCCAGTTCACGGTGGCCCTTCACCGGCTGGCCGTAGGCGCTGACGCCGGCACGGGTCGGGAAGGAGGCCCACTCGGGTGCCAGACGGGCCATCACCCCATCGGTGAGGCCGTCCCGGTCGAGCTCGGCCAGGGCGCCGCGCTTCTCCACCAGATAGAGGGCCGCCTGATCCTGGGCCTGCGGTTCAAAGCTGCGCAGGCTGAGCTTCTGAGCCGCGGCGCTCCAGGTGGCAGGAAGGAACTGATACGCGCCGGCGGCGGCGCTGCTGTAGCGGCGCACCACCACCCGCTCGGGATGGCGGGCCAGATCCTGGAACTCACCACCGCCGTAGAGGATCCGGTAGCCGCGATCGCTGCCCTCCAGCCAGGTGCCCTCCGCGTAACGGATCGTGTTCAGCAGGGCCCGGCGCTCCGGGGTGATGCGGTACACGCCATCGGCAGCATCACCGTTGTCGACCAGAGCGGCCCGACTGAGGGGCTGCGGCTCGGGTTCGGGGTTGGGCGCAGCGAGGAGCATGCGCTCGAGCCGGGCGGTGTTGGACAGACGCTCCCCCAGCCGCTCGGCCTCACCGGTGGAGCCCATGCCGGCGAGCATCGCCACACCCGTGGCCACACCCATGCCGCGCAGGGCGAGGCCGGTGGGCAGGCGCCGCTGCAGGGCACAGAGCAGGGGACCAGTGCGGGGTGAGGGCAATGCGCTGTGACAAATCAAGACGCCTGAGTGTGGCGTCCGGCACAGATCACGAGCGAGTGCGGCACAACTGCTCTTGACAGGGACGCCGAGAGCGTTAAGCAAATCAGGATTTCTTCGCTCGCGTTACGGGCTTCGCCCGCCGGAGGTCGCGTCACCACTGACCTGGGCGGACATCGCATCGGGGGCGGAGGCTGCGGGTCAGCGGCCTGGTGACACCGCTGCGGCGGAATGGACAGGCCGATCCGACGACGAACCGATCAGCTGGGGTGATCGGTGGAACAGACGCTGATCAGCGCGAGGCAGCTGTTCCGAGCAGCCCGAGGGCGGTCTGAACCCGGGCGAGGGTGGCGTCCGCCACGCGGGAGGCCTGTTCGGCGCCCGCCGCCAGCACACCATCGAGGTAGGCGGGATCCTGCATCAGTTCGGCATGCCGCTTCTGGATCGGCTCAAGGGCGGCCACGGCGGCATCGGCCAGCAGGGGCTTGAAGCGCCCCCACCCCATCCCCTCGCAGGCCTGCTCCGCCTCAGCGGTGGTCTGCGCCGTGAGGGAGGCGTAGAGGCCGAGCAGGTTGCTGGCCTCCGGGCGCTCCGGATTGCCGGCTTCCAGCCCCATGACCGGATCGGTCTTGGCCCGTTTGATCTTGCGCCGCACCAGATCCGGCGGATCGAGCAGGTTGATGCGGCTCCCCTCATTCGGGTCGCTCTTGCTCATCTTCTGCCGGGCATCGGTGAGGCTCATCACCCGGGCACCCTGTTTGAGGATCAGCGGTTCGGGCACCTTGAGGATCGGATGGTCCTCGCTGCCGAAGCCGCTGTTGATGCGCTGCTGGGCGATGTCGCGGGCGAGCTCGAGGTGCTGCTTCTGGTCCTCGCCCACCGGCACCAGATCGGCGTCATAGAGAAGGATGTCCGCGGCCATCAGCACGGGGTAGTCGAGCAGCCCCACCGACACGTTGTCGCCCTGCTTCACGGCCTTCTCCCTGAACTGGATCATCCGCTCCAGCCAGTTGAGGGGGGTGATGCAGTTCAGCAGCCAGCAGAGTTCGCTGTGGGCCCTCACGTGGCTCTGCACGAACACCGTGCAGAGGTCGGGGTCCATGCCGCAGGCCAGATAGAGCCCGGCCGTGCTGCGGGTGTCGGCCGCGAGGCGGGCCGGATCGTGGGGCACCGTGATGGCGTGCAGATCCACCACACACACGTAGGTGTCATGGCTGTGCTGCAGATCCACCCAGTTGCGGATGGCGCCGAGCCAGTTGCCGAGGTGCAGGGCGCCGGTGGGCTGCACACCGGAGAGCACCCGTGGTCTGCTCATCGGCTTCAGCTGCCGGTCGTCTCGTCAGCGGCTGGTTGCGCGGGCGTGTCCGCCACGGCCGCCACTGCGGTCTCTTCTGCGGGTGCAGGGGTGCTCTCGCCGGCGTCAGCCGCAGCAGCGGCGGGGGCATCAGCAGCGGGGGCATCCACCGGCTCGGCCGGGCTCTCCTCCTGAGCCGGAGCCGCCTGGCCGGGCCGGGGCGGCCGGGCGAAGGGGTCCGGGCGGGGGCCTCCGCGCCAGCCGCGTCCACCGCCGTCACGGTCGCGGCCGTCACGACCGCCCTCGCCCCGGCGTCCACCGCCTTCGCCCCGGCCCCGGCGGGGACCCCCCTGGTTGCGCGTCTCGGCCACCAGCTCATCGAGCCGGCCGTCCTCGAGCATCTGACCCATGGTGCGGATCGAGAAGCCCAGCACCGCCACGGTGGAGCGGAGCCCGAAGGCCTCCTGCACCGCCCGCGCCGCACGCATCTCGTTGTCGCTCAGGCGGATGCGGAACCCGCCGCCCCCCTCACGGTTGCCGGGACCGCGGCCGCCTCGGGAACGACCCTCCTGGGACTGGGGTGAGCTCTCGGAGGAGGAGGCGTTGTGGTCCACCATCGGGGGCAGAAATCAGTGAGGGCAAGTGTGCCCTATGGCTCGGTGGCGGACAGGCAGCCAGCCCAGTTGGTGGCTGTCTCCGGACCCGGGTCTGGCGAGGATCAGCACGGGGCAGCAGCGATCCGCCGGCCCTGACCCGAACCGCTCCCGGTAGCGATGGCGCAGAGCGAGGTAGGAGGCCAGCGTCCAGCGCCCCCGGGTCTCATCGAGGGCCGTCCAGTAGCGGCGCAGGGCCCAGCGCCAGGGCTCGTCGCCGAACTCCTCCCTGCAGACCAGCTCCGCCCGCCATCGGCTCAGCCCCCGTTCGAGGCAGTCGCGGTAGCGGACCAGTTCCGGCGCCTCCCCGCTGGCATCCGGAGGCAGCTCGGCCGGCAGGTCGTCGAGGCTGGTCAGCCGCAGCGACCGCCAGCAGCGATCCAGCACGCCCACGGGAAGGCCGCCATGCCAGCCGGGGCTGCTGCGGAGCAGCGAGAGGGACTCCTGCATCCGCTCCAGCAGCTGAGGACCCAGGCTGGCGGCCGTCTGCGCGTCGCTGCACTCGGGCAGCAGAGGCATCGTTCACTGGTGGCACCGGTCCGGACCATCCTGGCCGCTGTGAGCCGCTGCAGGCGCCGGGTGCGCCGATTCGCCGCCGATCTGCTTGCCTGATGGGTGTCGCCCGTCGGTCCATCGGACGTGGAATCCCCTCCACTGCCCCGCTCCACAGATCCCTCCCGCTCCGGATCCCAGCTGCTCTTGGACCTCTGTGTCCGCCACTGGCAGCCCCTGGCGCTGGCCGGTGGCGGCCTCCTGATCGGTGACTGGCTGCTGCAGCAGCTGCTGCCTGCCTCCGGCGGAGGCCTGAGCCTGGTGGCCCTGGCCGGTGGGGTCTGGCTGTGGCGGCGACCGAAGCCGGCCGCCGGTCGTCCCGGCCGCGCCGGCGACGGACTCGAACCCCTCACGGAACGCTGCCGGGCCTCCCTGAGCCAGCTGGAGACCCTCGAGCAGGAACTGGGCGGCGCCCCGGTCCGGGCTGATGGGCAACCGGCGCAGACCCGCCAGCGGCGCGATGCCCTGGAGCAGCTGCTGGGGCGGCACGGGCGGGCCGGCCTCGAGCTGGCGGTGGTGGGCACGCAGGACTTTCCCGCCGACGGGCTCGCCCGGCTGCAGACGCAGCTCTCGGGAGCGGTGGGCCTGACCCTGCACCGGGCCCGGCCCCTGACCAGCCGGGATCCGAGCCATCGCTGGCCGGCCGACCTGATCCGCTGTGACGGATTGCTGTACGCGATCACCCTGCCGCTGACGGCCGCCGATCGCTGCTGGCTGCAGGCCCTGCCGGAGGAGATGCCGGTGTGGCTGCTGCTGCGCAGCGATCTAGCCGCCACCCGCAGCGCCCTGAGCCGCGAGGGAGGCGCCGAGGAGGTGCAGGCCCAGCTGCCCCAGGGGCGCTCCTGGACCTTGCTGGATGTCTGGACCGGCGGCGGAGCGGATGCCGGGGGAACCGGCCCGGCGCTGGCTGAGGTGCGCGCCAGCCTGATGGAGCAGCCGCGGCAGCGGATCCGCCGCACCGAGGGCCGCCTGCTGCGCCATCTCGATCACCAGTGGCAGTGCGAGCTGGAACGGCTGCGGCGCGAGCGCTGCCGGGATCTGGTGCAGACGACCCAGTGGGCCGTGGCCGCTGCGGTGGTCGCCTCGCCGGTTCCGGCCGTGGACCTGCTGGCCGCCACGGTGGCCAACGGACTGATGCTGAAGGAGATGGCCACGCTCTGGCAGTGCAGCTGGAGCCTGGATCAGCTGAAGGAGGCCGCCGCCGAGCTGGGCAAGGCCGCCCTGGCGCTGGGAGTGGTGGAGTGGAGCAGCGAGGCCCTGCTGGGGCTGGCCAAGCTGGACGGAACGAGCTGGCTGGTGGCCGGAGCGATGCAGGGTCTGAGCGCCGCCTACCTCACACGGGTGGTGGGACGGTCGATGGCCGACCTCCTCGCACGGTCCCAGGGGCTGTCGGGAGATGACCTGGAGCGGCTCAGGCGCGAGGCGCCGCTGCTGGTGGCTCGGGCCGCGGACAGCGAACGACTCGACTGGGCCGGCTTCCTCGAGCAGGCCAGGCGCTGGTCGACCGGACAGACCGCTACAGCCAACGGGATGTAACGAGCGAATGCAACGGAATGTTGCGTTGACTCAGATTCACATGAAGCCAGATGAAGTCGTGCGTTGCTTTGTGGCGCCAGGGCAGGCAAGGCAGCGGGGTCTGAATAGCGTCAAGCAGGTTCTGTGTGCGTGGTGCCTGCTGTGGTCCCTGGACACAGGACATCCCTAACCGTCCTCATCTGACTTCATGGCCACCGCAATTCGCAGCGGCCGGTCCAGTGCCTGGAGCTCCTTCTGCTCCTGGGTCACCTCCACCAACAACCGTCTCTACGTCGGTTGGTTCGGTGTGCTGATGATCCCGACGCTGCTGACCGCCACCATCTGCTACATCGTCGCCTTCATCGCCGCCCCGGCGGTGGACATCGACGGCATCCGTGAGCCCGTTGCCGGCTCGCTGATCTACGGCAACAACATCATCTCCGGTGCTGTTGTGCCTTCGAGCAACGCCATCGGCCTGCACTTCTACCCCATCTGGGAAGCCGCTTCCCTGGATGAGTGGCTGTACAACGGCGGTCCCTACCAGCTGGTTGTCTTCCACTTCCTGATCGGCATCTCCGCCTACATGGGACGCCAGTGGGAGCTCTCCTACCGCCTGGGCATGCGCCCCTGGATCTGCGTCGCCTACAGCGCACCGCTGTCGGCCGCCTTCGCGGTGTTCCTGATCTATCCCTTCGGTCAGGGCTCCTTCTCCGACGGCATGCCCCTCGGCATCAGCGGCACCTTCAACTTCATGCTGGTGTTCCAGGCTGAGCACAACATCCTGATGCACCCCTTCCACATGCTGGGTGTGGCCGGTGTGTTCGGCGGCAGCCTGTTCTCCGCCATGCACGGTTCGCTGGTGACCTCCTCGCTGGTGCGTGAGACCACCGAGAGCGAGAGCCAGAACTATGGCTACAAGTTCGGCCAGGAAGAGGAGACCTACAACATCGTGGCTGCCCACGGTTACTTCGGTCGCCTGATCTTCCAATACGCCAGCTTCAACAACAGCCGCAGCCTGCACTTCTTCCTGGCTGCCTGGCCGGTGGTGGGCATCTGGTTCACCTCCATGGGCATCAGCACCATGGCCTTCAACCTGAACGGCTTCAACTTCAACCAGTCCATCCTGGACACCCAGGGCAAGGTGGTGAACACCTGGGCTGACGTGCTGAACCGCGCCAACCTGGGCATGGAAGTGATGCACGAGCGCAACGCGCACAACTTCCCGCTCGATCTGGCCGCCACCAGCTCGGTGCCCGTGGCGCTGACCGCTCCGTCGATCGGCTGATCCTTCGACTGATTCAGGCCCGGTTCACCCTGCTGCCTGCACAGGAGCCCCCGCGTCTGCGGGGGCTTTTTTCATGGCTGTTGCTAGCAAGGAGATGACCTCTCCAGCCCACAACACAGGCCGCGATGAAGGAGCTCACCCGAGCGATCAACAGCCATCTGGCATCGGAATTCCAGGCCAGCCATGCCTATCTGGCCATGTCGATCTGGCTGCGGGAGAAGGACCTGGCCGGCTTCTCCCAGTACATGCTGCAGAAGAGCCACGAGGAGCGGCAGCATGCCGCGCGGATGATCGCCTACCTGGTGGACTGCGACGAACAGGTGGAGCTGCCCACGATTCACTCGCCCGAGCGCTCCTGGCCATCGGTGCAGCAGCTCTTCGACCAGGTGTTCGAGATGGAGAAGGGGGTCACCGCCTCGATCAACGATCTCTACAGCCTGGCCGAGAGCGGCATGGAGCGCAGCGCCACCGCCATGCTCGACTGGTTCGTCAACGAGCAGATCCAGGAGGAGGCGGAAGCCCGCTTCGTGCGCAAGCGTCTGCGCCTCGCCGGGGACAACACCGCTGCCCTGCTGCTGCTCGACCAGCAGTTCCTCGAAGGCACGGCCCTCACGCATGTGAAAGGTGGCATCACGGCCGCCGGGCAGGTCTGACTCCGGCCATCCGGGAGGGCAGAAACGGGACGGCAGAAAAACGGGGCCAGTGCATCACACCGGCCCACGAATTCGTCCCGCCACAAACTAATGAGACGACAAACTCAGCCGGTTCGGAACAGCACATCGGCACCGCGCAGCTGATACGCAGCCGCGCATCATTTGTGCAGCAACGGTTCAGTGCGGCTGCTGTCCGGTCGCCGGTCCCGTCTCCGAAGTGGCGCTGCCCGCCAGCAGGGCACTGAGCAGCACCAGCAGGGTGCTGCCGTTGTGGAGGAGCGAGGCCTGCACCGGCGTGAGACCGCCCAGGGCCGCACTGATGAGCAGGCCGGTGTTGACCACCACCGTGGCTTCCGCGTTGCGCTGCACACGGCCCATGGCACAGCCGGCCAGCTCCATCGCCTCGGCCACACAGCCGATGTCGTCCTCCAGGAGGGTGATGTCGGCCGAGAGCTGGGCGATGTCGGCGCCGCGCTGCATCGCCAGCCCCACATCGGCGGCCGCCAGGGCGGGGGCGTCGTTGATGCCATCGCCCACGAACAGCACGGTCCGGCCGTCGCGGCAGAGCGCCCGCACGATCTCGGCCTTCTGTTCGGGAAGCAGCTCGGCCAGGCTCCGGTCGAGGCCGCAGTGGGCCGCGATCCGCTCGGCCACATCGCGCTGATCGCCGCTGAGCATCAGCACCTCCTTCACGCCGAGGGAGCGGAGCCGCGCCACCGTGGCGGCGCTGCCGGCCCGCACCTGGTCCTCCAGGGCGAGCACTCCGATCAGACGGCGGCCACGGCCGATGTAGAGGAGGCTCTTGCCCTGGCGCCACAGCGCCTCGATCGCGGCGCGATGGGGGGTGTCGTCCACCCCCTCGTCCTCCACCACGAAGTGGCGCGAGCCCACCACGACCCGCTCCCCCTGGATGGTGGCGGCCACACCGTGGGCCACGATGAACTCCACCTCGCTGTGGCGGAAGTGGTGGTAGCCCCGGCCGCAGGCCGCCTCCACCACAGCCAGGGCCAGCGGGTGGACGCTGTGCTCCTCGATCGAGGCCGCCAGGCTGAGCAGGTCGTCGGCGCTGGTGCCGCCGTCGAAGGAGAGGCTGTCGGTCACCGCGAGACGACCGGTGGTGAGGGTTCCGGTCTTGTCGAACACCACCGTGTCCACGGCGGCGAGGCGTTCCAGCGCGGCGGCTCCCTTGATCAGGCAGCCGCGCCGGCCGGCCCGGGCCATGGCCGCCTTGAAGGCCACGGGGATCGCCAGCTTGAGGGCGCAGCAGTAGTCGGCCTGGAGCACGGCGGCGGTGCGCGTCCAGTCACCGCTGGCCAGCTGGGTGAGCAGCGCCAGGCCGAACACCGCCGGCACCAGGCGGTCGGCCAGGGCGGAGGCCTGCAGCTGCACCTCCCCCTTGGAAGTGAGCGCCGTCTCCACCAGGGCGCCGATGCGGGAGGCCGCCGTCTGGGCGCCGACCCGCTCGGCGTAGATGATCAGCCGCCCCTCGAGCACCGCGGTGCCGGACATGACCCGGTCGCCCCGCCGGCGGGTCACCGGCAGGCTCTCGCCGGTCATGGCGGCTTCATCGACGCTGGCCTCACCGCTGAGCACGGTGCCATCGACCGGAATCACGCTGCCATGCTCCACCACCACGCTCTCGCCGCCGCGGAGTGCCTCGAGCGGGCAGCGCTGCTGATGGCCATCGACCAGCAGGTCCACGTGATCGTCCAGCGGGCGCAGCAGGGCGAGCAGCAGGGCATCGGAGCGACGCCGGATGCCGGCCTCCAGGTGTTCGCCCAGCAGCAGCAGGGCCGTGGTGGTGTTGGCGGCACCGCGGTCGCCGCGCAGCAGCGACACCAGCACCGCTGAGGCCTCCAGCAGGTGGGAGCCGAGATGCAGCCGGCCCAGCTCCTGCCAGGCCTGGCCCCAGACGGGCAGGGCGGTGAGGGCGGCCGCCGGCGTCTGCAGCTTCTGCGGCAGCAGCGGATTGAGCAGCAGGTTCAGCCCCCCCAGCGCCGCGGCGCGGTCGCTGCCGTCGCTCGGGGGGCAGCGAGGCGGGGCCGCAGGGGCAGGGGCTCCTCCAGCAGCAGTCGTTCGAGGCGCTCGCGATCCAGCGCGGCGGGGTCGAAGCGGATGCCGAGGGAATGGATCGCCGGGCTGAGGGTCACCTCGTGGATGCCGGGCTGCTCCAGCAGCCGGCGCCGCAGGCGGGCGGCATCGAGCTCCTGCCCGTCGCCGCTAAGGGGCAGGTCGTAGCGCCAGCGCAGCCGACCGGGCAGGGCGTGCAGCAGCGTCAGCCCGGAGAAGCCGGCGCCGGCGAGGCGCTCAGGAGGCGCTGCTGTTGCTGCTGGCGTGACCGGCATCGACCTCGGCCTTCATATCGGACACGGTGGCCTTCATCTCCTCGAAGCCCACCACCACATCGGAGTAGAGCTTCATCATCTGGCGGAGCAGCTTGTCGCGGATCTCCCGGTCGCTGAGGATGTAGGCGATGGCGGCCCCGATCGCCAGCCAGATCAGGGCCTGCTGCATCGTGGAGGTGGGCTGGGGCGCAGCTGGTGGGGCCTGCCTGGGCGGGTCGGCCCAGCCGGCCGAGCTGCCGTTGCCATTGGCCGCCTGCCAGCTGCCCGTGCCGTTGGCGGGCTGCCAGCCGTTGCTGGCGTAGGGGGTCTGGGGAGCGGCGCCGTTGGTGGCAGGGCCAGCCGCCTGGGCTCCGCTCGCGCCCAGCAGCACCCTCAGGGCCGCCTGCAGCAGATCCTTGTCGTCCATGGGCGCCTCGTTGTGGTCGGATCCCATCAGCCGCTCCATGGGTCATCGCCGGCCTGGCCGCCAGAGGCTGCTCCGGCCGATGGCCCGACGCTAGAAATCGGCTGCCCGGCTGTCCTCGGGCCGGTCACAAAGCGTCGCAGCGCTCCGGTGAGGGCCCGGCGCAGATGACAACCAGCCCTGTCGGGATGCCGCTGATGAGCGGCGTTGTCATCGTGACGCCATGGAGGCGGAGGCCATGGTTCCGGATCTCGCCGATCTCGCCGATCTCGCCGCCCAGCTGCTGCTGGCCGCCCGCAGCGACGGCCGGCGGGTCTGGCGGAGCGGCTCCCGGCTGCATGCGGAAGCCAGGCCGCCGGCGGCGGCTCACACGGCCTTCGCCCAGTCCCTGCGGGACGAGCTTGAGGGCCGCAGCGGCGTGGACTGGGCCCGCTGGAACGCCGACACCGCACGCGTGGTGGTGCACGGGCCGGATGTGGAGCGGGACCCCCAGGACGTTCTGAGCCGCATCGCCCGGCTGGAGCGCGCCCTGGCCGATCGGGCGGCGACCGCCGCGCGGGGAGACGACGGCGGCGGCGACGGGCCGGGACCCAGGCACAGGGACCACCCGGCCGACGTGGAGCCGATCCTGCGCTCCCTCTCGGAGATCGCGGTGGAGCTGGTGGGCACCGGGGCGGCCCTGGCCCTGCGCAGCACCCCCGTGGCCACCCGCCTGGGCATCGACCTGGCGGTGGTGCTGCGGGTGGTGGAGTCGCTGCCGCCAGTGAAGGCCAGCCTGGAGCGGCGCCTCGGCCCCGGCGCCGCCGATCTGCTGCTGAAGCTGGCGAACGCGGCCGATTTCGCCCTGCTGCGGGGCCTCTCCGGCGCCCTGGTGAGCCTGCTGGAGGAGGGGCTGCGCCTGCGGGGCCTGCTGCTACGGCGCCGGCGCTGGCAGCTGATCGAAGCCCACTGGAACGGCCGGCCCGACGACCACCGCCACGCGATCCCGGAGCTGCCGGAGCGGGCCCGGCCGATTCCGCCGGGGCCGATCGAGCGCCACCTGGAGAAATCCGCCCTGCTCTCCTTCGGGGCCTTCGGGCTCGGCCTGGCCTCGCTCGGCAACGTGGAGGGCCCGGCGGCGGCCCTGCTGGCGGGCCTGCCCCGGCCCGCCCTGCTCAGCCGCAGCGCCTTCTGCCTGGAGCTGGGCCGCCGGCTGGAGGACAGCGGCACCCTGCTGCTGGATCCCGAGGCGCTGGAGCGGCTCGACCGGATCGATCTGGTGCTGCTGGATGCGCCGCTGCTGGAGTCGGTCTGGGGCGAGGCGCTGCTGGCGGCGATCCGCCAGGCGGGGCTGGAGGCGGTGGTGGCGCGGGATGGCGCCAACGATCCGGGCGAGGGGGCTGGGGCCAACGGCCTGCGGCAGGTGCCCCAGGGCCCCGGCTCGCTCGAGGCCCTGCGCGGCCTGCAGGCTGAGGGGCACACCGTGATGGTGCTGGCGGACGGCAGCCTGCCCGCCCTCGCCGCCGCCGATCTGGCGGTGGGCATCCACCGCCCCGGCAGCCCGCCGCCGTGGCACGCCCACCTGCTGGCCCCCAGCGGCGCCCTGGTGAGCTGGCTGCTGGTGCCAGCCTGTGCCACCGCGCGGGAGTGCGCTGCCCAGGGGGTCACCACCGCCGCCCTCGATGCCGTGGTGGGGCTCACCCTCTGCCTGGACGGCCTCAGTGCCCCCACCAGCGCCGGCGTGAACCAGGCCACCAATCTGCTGAGCCTGGTGGCGGTGGCCAACGGCCTCCGGCTGGCCCGCTCGGTGGGCGACCGGGCGCCGCTGCCGGCCAGCGATCCGATCGCCTGGCACGAGCTGAGTGTGGAGGAGGCCCTGGAGGCCATGGACGCCGCGGCGGAACGGGAGAGCGCCACACCGCTGCTGGACGGGAACCGCCCCCGCGAGGACCCGGACCGGCCCGCATCGCTGAGCTCTCTGATCCTGGCGGAACTCGACACGCCGCTCACCCCGATCCTCGGCACCGGCGCCGTGCTCTCCGGGCTGGTGGGCGCCCCCCTGGATGCGGGGCTGATCCTGGGGGTGCTCGGGCTCAATGCGGTGGTGGGCGGTACCCAGCGCCTGCGGGTGGAGCAGGCCCTCAACCAGCTGCAGGACCGCCATGCCGCGCCGGTGTGGGTCCGCGGGGCGGCCGGCCTGGAGCGGCGCGAGGCCGAGAGCCTGCGGGTGGGGGAGGTGATCCTGGTGGCCAGCGGCGAGGTGGTGCCGGCCGACTGCCGCCTGCTGAGCGCCGAAGGGCTGCAGGTGGATGAATCCGCACTGACGGGCGAATCCTTCCCGGTGACCAAGGCCAGCGAGGCCTGCCCGGCATCCGCCCTGGCGGATCGCCGCTCGATGCTGCATGCCGGCACCACGGTGGTGTCGGGCGAGGCGAGCGCCCTGGTGGTGTCGGTGGGGGAGGCCACCCAGGCACAGCGGGCGGCGGCGCTGATCGGTGAGGCCGGCCTCTCGGCCGGGGTGGAGGCGCGCCTCAGCGGCCTCACCGACACCACGATTCCGGTGGCGGCCGCCGCGGGCGTGGCCCTGCTGGTGGCGGCGGTGGCCCGGGGGCAGGACGCCCGCGGCGCCCTGGCCGATGCGGTGGCCCTCACGGTGGCGGCGGTGCCCGAGGGGCTGCCCCTGATCGCCGGCCTGGCCCAGGGGGCGGCGGCCCGGCGCCTGGCCGATCACAACGTGCTGGTGCGCCAGCCGCGGGCGATCGAGGCCCTGGGCCGGGCCGATGTGCTCTGCCTCGACAAGACCGGCACCCTCACCGAGGGCCGCATCGCCCTGAGCGAGGTGTGCGATCTGGAGCGGCTGGAGCCCCTGGGCCGCCTGGGAGCGGGCAGTCTGGCGGTGCTGGCCACCGCCCTGCGGGCCACACCGGTGCCCGAACCCGGCAAGGCCCTGGCCCACCCCACCGACCGGGCGCTGTGGGAGGGCGCCGGGGGGCTGAGCCTGCCGGCGGGGGCGTGGCAGCTGATCGACAGTCTGCCCTTCGATCCCGAGCGCGGCTATCACGCCGGCCTGGGGCAGACCGGGGCCGGGGGCCGGCAGCTGTGCGTGAAGGGCTCACCGGAGGTGCTGCTGGCGGCCTGCGACCGCTGCCGGCGGCCGGGAGGGTCCACCGTGCCGCTCGATGCCGGCGAGCGGGCGCGGGTGGAGGCCCTGGCGCGGGAGGGCGCGGCGCGGGGCCTGCGGGTGCTGGCGGTGGCCCAGCGGTCGCTGGCCTCAGACGCTGGCGAGCCCATGCCGCTGGCCGAGAGCGCCATCGGGGGGCTGGAACTGCTGGGGTTCGTGCTGCTGGCCGACCCGATCCGCACCACGGCGCGGCAGGCGGTGCAGGATCTGCGTGCCGCCGGCATGGCGGTGAAGGTGATCACCGGCGACCATCCCGCCACGGCGGCGGCGGTGGCGACGGAGCTGAAGCTGCCCCAGGCCGGGCCCCTGCTGACCGGGCCGGAGCTGGAGCGGCTCGATCCGGAGGCGTTGCGGAAGGCCGTGCGGCGGAGCTCGGTGTTCGCGCGGGTCACCTCCCAGCAGAAGGTGACCCTGGTGCGGGCGCTGCAGGCGGACGGCCGGGTGGTGGCGATGACGGGGGATGGCGCCAACGACGCTCCGGCGATCCGCCTGGCCGAGGTGGGGATCGCCCTCGGCGAGGGGGCCACGGAGGCGGCGCGGCGGGCGGCCGATCTGGTGGTGACCGACGGCCGCATCGAGACCATCGGCCGGGCGGTGATCGAGGGCCGGGCCCTGTGGCGCTCGGTGCGGGATGCGGTGTCGCTGCTGGTGGGGGGCAACCTCGGTGAGATCGGCTTCACCGCCGCCACGGCGCTGATGGAGGGTCGCTCGGCTCTGAACACGCGCCAGCTGCTGCTGGTGAACCTGCTCACCGATGTGGCCCCGGCCCTCACCCTGGCCGTGCGGCCACCGGCCGAGGGCGATCCGGCCGCTCTGGCCGATGAGGGGCCCAGCGCCAGCCTCGGCCGCGCCCTCGATCGCGACATCCTGCGCACCGGCGTGATTTCGGCTGCAGCGGCCCTGGTGGCGCGGCAGCTGGTGCGATCCGGCGCCCGGCCCGATCAGGCCGACACGGTGGGGCTGTTGACCCTGGTGGCCAGCCAGCTGAGCCAGATGGCCGGCCGCAGCGGCGGTGACGCCGCCACGCTGGCCGCAGCGGCGGGCTCGGTGCTGGCCCTGCTGGGCCTGGTGCAGGTGCCGGCTACCAGCCGGGCCCTGGGCTGCGCTCCTCTCACGGGCGCCCAGCTGCTGCCGGCGGCCGCCGTGACGGTGCTGGCCCAGCTGGTGGCGGTGTCCCACCGCTGAGCCCCTGCCTACGCTGAGACCCAATCACCGCAATGGTCTTGCGCGTTGGACCCGGCCTGGGGCTCGCCCTCGGCCTCGCCGCCCTCAGCCTCAGCAGCGCCTGCAGCCGGCCGTCGCCGGACCCGAGCAGCGAGGCCCCCGCAGCGGCACCGCAGGAGGAGCGCCCCCTGGTGCTCACCACCTTCACCGTGCTGGCCGACATGGCCCGCAACGTGGCCGGTGACCAGCTCGAGGTGCGCTCGATCACGAAGCAGGGAGCGGAGATTCACGGCTATCAGCCCACCCCCAGCGACGTGGAGCAGGCCAGCGGAGCCGATCTGATCCTGGAGAACGGCCTGGGTCTGGAGCTGTGGGCGCGGAAGTTCACCGCGGCCGCCGGCGATGTGCCCACCGTGACCCTGAGCGAGGGCATGGAGCCGCTACTCATCGCCGATGACGCCTACGCCGGCAAGCCCAACCCCCACGCCTGGATGTCGCCGCGCCGGGCGATGGCCTATGTGGACCGGATGGTGGAGGCCTTCTCGGAGCTCGATCCGGCCGGTGCCGAGGCCTTCGCCGCCAACGGCGCGACCTACAAGAAGCAGCTGCAGGACCTGGACGATGAACTGCGCGAATCGCTGGCGCAGCTGCCGGAATCCCGGCGGGTGCTGGTGAGCTGCGAGGGGGCCTTCACCTACCTCACCACCGACTACGGAATGGAGGAGGCCTACCTCTGGCCGGTGAACGCCGAGAGCCAGGTCACGCCGCAACGGATGGCCCGGCTGATCGATCTGGTGCGGGAGCGGCAGCTGCCGGCGGTGTTCTGCGAGAGCACGGTGAGCTCCGAGGCCCAGGAGGAGGTGGCCCGGGCCAGCGGGTCCCGTTTCGCGGGAACGTTTTATGTCGATTCTCTTTCGGAGTCCGATGGCCCCGCCCCCACACTGCTCGACTTGCAACGCCACAACGTGCGTCTGATCCAGCAGGGACTGATGCCCGGAGCCGCTCAGGACTCGTGATGCCCATCGCACCGCCCCCCCGGGGTGAGGCCCGCTTCCGCATCGAGGCCGATCAGGTGTGCGTGGAGTACCACGGCACGGTGGCGTTGCACGATGCCTCGCTGCGGCTGGAGCCCGGCTGCATCTGCGGCCTGGTGGGCATGAACGGCGCCGGCAAGACGACCCTGTTCAAGGCGCTGATGGGGTTCCTGCGGCCCAGCAGCGGCCGGATCCGCATCAACGGACTCGACTTGCGCCGGGCCCAGCGGGAGCAGGCCGTGGCCTATGTGCCCCAGAACGAGGGCATCGACACCGACTTCCCGATCAACGTCTGGGATCTGGTGATGATGGGCCGCTACGGCGCCATGAATCTGCTGCGGATCCCGCGGCGTTCCGACCGGCTGGCAGTGCAGGAGGCCCTGCAGAGGGTGGATCTGGCGGAGCTGCGGCAGCGGCCGATCGCGGCCCTCTCCGGCGGCCAGCGCAAGCGGGCCTTTCTGGCCCGGGCGATCGCCCAGGGCGCCTCGGTGCTGCTGCTGGATGAACCCTTCAACGGCGTGGATGTGCGCACCGAGAAGCTGATGGCGGGGCTGTTCGAGCAGTTCCGGGCCGAGGGGCGCTCGATGCTGATCTCCACCCACGATCTGAGCCACGTGCGCAGCTTCTGCGACCGGGTGGTGCTGATCAACAAGACCGTTCTGGCCTACGGCGAAACCTCCGAGGTGTTCACGCCGGAGAACCTGGCCCTCACCTTCGGCGGGCTGCCGCCCGATCTGCTGCAGGGGCCTGCACCGAGCCCGGAGGGGCGGCCGTGAGCGAGCTGCTGCTGGACCCCCTGAGCCATGCCTTCATGGTGCGGGCCCTGCTGGTGAGCGCCCTGGTGGGGGGCGTGTGCGGCCTGCTCTCCTGCTACATGACCCTGAAGGGCTGGGCCCTGATGGGGGATGCGGTGTCGCACGCGGTGATGCCGGGCGTGGTGGTGGCCTATGCGCTGGGGCTGCCGTTCGCGCTGGGCGCGTTCGTGTTCGGTGTGGGATCGGTGGCGCTGATCGGCTACGTGAAGCAGATGTCGCGCGTGAAGGAGGACACGGTGATCGGCCTGGTCTTCACCGGCTTCTTCGCCTTCGGGCTGGTGCTGGTGTCGAAGGTGCGCAGCAACATCGACCTCACCCACATTCTCTTCGGCAATGTGCTGGGCATCTCGCCACAGGACATCCAGCAGACCCTGCTGATCAGCGGCCTGGTGCTGGCGGTGCTGCTGGTGCTGCGGCGCGATTTCATGCTGTTCTGCTTCGATCCCACCCACGCCCGCTCGATCGGCATCAACACCGGCGTGCTGCATTACCTGCTGCTCTCGGTGCTGTCGCTGGCGGCGGTGGCCGGGCTGCAGACGGTGGGGATCATCCTGGTGGTAGCGATGCTGGTGACCCCCGGTGCCACGGCTTACCTGCTGACCGACCGCTTCGACCGGATGACCTGGCTGGCGGTGGCCAGCGCGATCCTCTCCAGCCTGCTGGGCGTGTACATCAGCTACTGGACCGACAGCTCCACCGCCGGCTGCATCGTGGTGGTGCAGACCCTTCTGTTCCTGCTGGCCTTCCTGCTCGCGCCACGGCACGGGATTCTCAGCCGGGTGTTCGGCTGAGCCGCCACCATTGCGATCAGAGAAGAGAGGCGACGCTGCCTCTGCAGCAGTTCGTACTGTTGAAGTACTGAGAACGCTGTGTCCAGAGCATGGAGCGGCAGAGAACGTTCGGGCCCTATGGGCCCGGGATGCAGATCGCCCGCGATGGCGTCGGTGTTGACAGGGATCGGCCGGGCCTGGGCCGTGTCTTCCACCAGGCCCTGATCGCCAGCGGCATTGATCTCAACAGCAGCGACGACTGGTTCTCGTTTCAGAGCTATCTCGATGCGATCTGGGAGATCCGCGACCGTTTCGGCGATGCAACGGTCTTCTGTCTTGGCTGCGGGATCGCCAGCGAGGCGCGCTGGCCCGAAGAGATCAACAGTGTGTGGGCCGCCCTTGAATCGCTGAACGACGTCTACCATCACCATCATCGCGGCGATGGCGACATCGGCTGTTACACCGCCGAGCGTCTGTCGGAGTCCCGATACTCACTCACATGCACCACACCCCATCCGCCTGATCAGGATCTCGGGATCGTCAGAGGACTCTGCAACCGATTCGGCGACACGGCAGAGAACTGGATGATCCAGCCTCAGAGGGAGGCCCAGGCAGAGACCAGCACGGTGATGGTTGACGTCCTCCGCCTGGATCGATTGCAGAGCCAGCCAGCCCCGCAGGACTGGATGAACAACGACGCCGCTCTGCTGAGAACAGTGCTGAAGGAAGTCTGCGATGTGGTGGGCGATGTCACAGACGAGCTGGATCAGAAGACTCAGCAGATTCAGGCCTCCAAAGACAGGCTGCAGCAGCTCATCGACAACCTGGGCGAGAGGCATGCCGTGTTCAGCCGAAGCAACGAGGAAGGAACCCTGCAATTCCTGAGTCACGGCTTCGAGGCGATCTTCGGCGTCGAGGCGTCCCAGGCTCTCTCCAGGCGATTGGAGGACATTGTTGAGTGGACAGACGAGAGCAGGCTGCGCCTCGGGCAGGACTCGCATGCGCTTCTGTGCGGAGACGCCGATCATTGCCACGGCGAGTACGCGTTCGTTCATCCCGGCGGGCAGACACGCTACGCGGAGATCTCCAGCAGTCGTGCGGTCAGTGAGAACGAGAGCCTTGCGCTGGAAGGCATGATTCACGACATCACACGCAGGAAGGAGCTGGAGCTTGAACTGAAACGCACAGCCACCCATGACTCGCTCACATCTCTGCTCACGCGTCGCGAATTCGAGCGCCGCTACGCCAGGGAACACAGTCGCGCGCTCAGGTACGGACATGAGCTGTCGCTGATCCTGCTGGATCTCGATCAGTTCAGACGACTCAATGACCGCCACGGCCATCACGCCGGTGATGACGTGCTCAGGGCGATTGCCGCGGTGCTTCTGGCTGAGACGAGGGACTCGGATCTGTCCGGCCGCTACGGCGGGGAAGAGCTGATCACCGCCCTGCCGGACACCGCCATCAAGGACGCCAACAGCCTTGCCGAACGGATCCGATGCAGAATCGAGGAGACGAAGATCAGCACGGGCGGACAGCTCCTGACCATCACAGCCAGTCTGGGCGTCGCCACCTTCGCCAACTATCACTGCACCGCCGAGCAACTGATTTCACATGCCGATCAGGCTCTCGCTCGCTCCAAGTCGCTGGGACGCAACCGTACGACGATCTACAACCAGGGGTGAGCAACAGGGAGGTCGGATCCAGTCAACTGCACGCAACATCCTTCATCCTGGGGCCGCAGTCCCACATGCAGTAGAACCAGAGAACGCCTCAACCATTGTTCGTTGGTAGTCACCATCCTTGCGGACGACTGCCACGCCCCCTCGGTGTTGCTACGACTGGAACGGTTCCTGTATCGGCCCCAACCCATGCGCCCGCAGGATCTCACCCCTGGCCTCTATGACCACCTACTGAGTGAGTCATGGCACGAAGCTCTTGCTGAGCAGCCAGCAGGGTTGCAGGAGGAGCCTCCTCATCTCGACCCGGCTGAAGCTCCCGCACGTTTGGCCCGCTATCTGCGTCAGCTCAGCGAGATCGCCTTGGCCGCCTTGCCAGAGAACCAACGTCAGCAGAAGCAACTGGCGCTGGTGAATCAGATCGTGGCTTTGCTTCAGAAGGAAGCACCCAATGCCATCAGCCGCGCAGACCAGCTGCACCCCAGTGCCCGGCTGCTGCAGGAATGGCGTGCTGCGCCGCTACTACCGAACCAAAGCCCACTAACCCGTCCCCTGATCCCCCTCGCCGATGGCACCCTCCTGATCAACGCTCCCAGCGAGCCCAGCATCGGGCAGGCCCTGGAAGCGGAGTGTCCATCGGCCGATCGCATCGACCTGCTCTGTGCCTTCATCAAGTGGAGCGGTCTGCGCCTGCTCCAGGAGCAGCTGAGCGCCCACCTCAACGCCGGCCGGCCCCTTCGCGTGCTGACCACCGTCTACATGGGAGCCACTGATCGCAAGGCCCTCGATTGGCTGGTTGAGCGAGGCGCCCAGCTGCGCGTCAGTACCGACACCCGCCGTACCCGCCTCCACGCCAAGGCCTGGCTCTTTCACCGTGCCAGTGGCACCAGCACGGCCTACATCGGCTCGTCAAACCTGTCTCATGCGGCACTGGTGGATGGTCTGGAATGGAACGTGCGCATAGCGGCTCTGGAAACTCCGGCGATGCTGGCCAAGTTCCAAGCCACCTTCGATGCCTACTGGGAGGAAGGCGAGTTTGAGCCCTACGACGCCACCAAGGATCAGCAGGCCCGACTTGATCACCAGCTCGCTCTGGCTCGTGGCGATGCGGCCAGCACTGTCGACACCGCCCTGCCCGTTTGGTTCGATCTACGGCCTTATGCGTATCAGCGGGAGATGCTCGATCAGCTTGCCACCGAGCGCTCCCTCCACCACAACTGGAACAACCTGGTGGTTGCCGCCACCGGTACCGGCAAAACCGTGCTCGCCGCCTTCGATCTGGCTCGCTTGCACGCAGACTTCCACGAACACTTCACCTCACCAGATCCGCCGTCCCTTCTGCTGATCGCCCATCGCAAGGAGATCCTGCAACAGGCAGTGGCCACCTTCCGTCAGGTGCTGCGCGATCCCTCCTTCGGCGAGCTCTACGTGGATGGCGAGGTCCCCAACCAATGGCGCCACGTGTTCGCCTCGGTGCAGTCTCTCGCCCAGCGCGATCTGGGTGAAATACCCGCCGATCGCTTCGAGGTCGTGATCATTGACGAGTTTCACCACGCGGCTGCCAGCAGCTACCGCCGCTGGCTTGATCACCTTCGTCCCAAGTTGCTACTTGGTCTGACAGCCACCCCTGAGCGGGCCGATGGGCTCGACATCCTCCAATGGTTCGGCGGCCGCATCGCTGCGGAGCTGCGCCTCTGGTCTGCCCTCGACCAGGGCTTGCTCTGCCCCTTCCACTATTTCGCCGTTGCAGACGACACCGATCTCTCCGCCTTGGAATGGCGTCGAGGCGGCTATGTGCCGGCCGAGCTCAGCAAGCTCTACACCGGTGACCACCGACGTGTGGATCTGATCCTGAGTGAGCTGCAGAAGGCCGTAGCCGAGCCGCTGCGGATGCGCGCCCTGGGCTTCTGCGTGAGCGTGGAGCACGCCCGTTTCATGGCGGAGCGCTTCCGCGCGACCGGCTTCGCGGCTGAGGCGCTCGATGCCTCTACCCCCTCCGAAGAGCGCCGAGATGCCCTGCGCCGCCTCCAGGCCGGAGAGCTGCAGATCCTCTTCGCGGTTGACCTGTTCAACGAGGGGCTCGACATCCCTGCCATCGACACCGTGCTGCTGCTTCGGCCCACCGAGAGCGCCGTGGTGTTTCTGCAGCAGCTGGGTCGAGGTCTGCGCCTCTCCCCCGAAACCGGGAAGAGCTGCCTGACCGTTCTCGATTTCATCGGCCAGCAGCACCGCCACTTTCGCTTTGATCTGCGCTACCGCACCCTTCTTGGCTGTAGTCACCGCCAGTTGCAGATACAGCTTGAGCAGGGCTTCCCATTCCTGCCGCCGGGGTGCCGACTGGTGCTCGACCGGGTGGCGAGGGAGCGGGTGCTTACAAACCTGCGCCAATGCCTGCCCAGCCGCGGGCCCCAGTTGCTGGATGAGTTGAGGGTTTTGGCTGCCGAATCCGTGCTCACAGCGGATAGCGGCCTGGCCAACTGGCTGGAAGCTCTGGCCATGGAGCCGGCCGACTTCTACGGAATCCGTGGCGCTTCCTTCACCGCCCTTCGGCGCCAGCTGGGCTGGCTCAGCGATGGGCCCCACCCGGAGGAAGACCGCCTTACCCGCGCCATCGCTGCTGGCCTACTCCACGGCGACGACCCCGACCGGCTCCGCCTCCTCGCCACCGGCCTGAGTGCTCCCTACCCGCCAAAGCTGGAGGCCCTTGGCGAACGCGAGCAGCGTCAGTGGTTAATGCTCACCGTGCAGCTCTTCGGGACCGGCCGCCGCTGGCGGTCCCTGCGCGAGGCATTGGACGTGCTCTGGCAAGCCGCTGCCTGGCGCGACGAACTTCAGAAGCTGCTGGAGCTGCTGGCCGATCGCGCTGACCACCGTCTCTACTCATTGCCATGGGCACAGCCCATCCCCCTGAGGGTCCACGGGCACTACAGCCGTGCCGAGATCGAGGCAGCCTTTGGGATCCTTCACGACGAAGCCCCTTGGATACACCGCGAAGGCGTGCTCTGGCACGAAGCCAGCCAGTGTGATCTGCTCTTCGTGACCCTCAAGAAGAGTGAGTCGCTCTTCTCTCCCACCACTCGATACCGAGACCTGGCCATCGGTCCCTCACAGTTCCATTGGGAGAGCCAGAGCACCACAACCAAGTCTTCACCGACAGGCCAGCGTTACATCCATCACGCCGAGCGCGGCAGTCGCGTGCTGTTGTTTGTTCGAGAGCACCGCAAGCTTGATGGCCGGGCGGGGGGTGTCACGCAGCCGTTCCGCTGCCTTGGGTTCGCCAGATATGAAACCCACGAAGGCGAGCGGCCCATGGCGATCCGCTGGCGGCTCGAACGTGAGATCCCAGCCGCATGGCTACCGGCAATGTCCTTGGCAGTGTGAGATCCGCTGCAGCAGCCAACTTGTCGGCATGGCTGATGCCCGCATCACTCACAACCCAGGCCAGTGCGCCGGCAAGCTCTCCATCCGAGGGATGCGGGGAACCGCGTGAACGATGGCCTGGATCTGTATGCGTCTGGTCTCACCCCCGAACAGATCCTCAGTAATCGTCTTGCTCTTGAGCCCGAAGATCGACAGGCACCCCTGAGCCATGTCACCGGAGAGCTGAATCATCCAGTTGTGCTGGTGTGATCCTCTGGCTTGATGCCCAGTGATCGCTGGCCCTGGCAAGACAGCAGAGCTCCCGGCCCTAGTGATCGTCTGCGCCGCAAAATGGTGGAAGGCGCGCACACCGGGGCCGAATGACAAAGAACCTCAGCAACGATCAACTCAACCCCGCCCTGATTCCCGATCCGGAGGGCGACCTGCACGACTGGATCGAGTTTGCCGCCACCATCAACGGCTACGAGGTGGCCGGATCCTTCGAAGCCTGCGGCGATCTGGCCAACATGGGCACCGCCAGCACGCTGACGGAACTGCGCTGCGCCCTGTCCTTCGAATACCGGCGTGATCACCACTCCGGCGGCTGGGGCTTCGAGGAGGAGCCGATCCGATCACTCCTGAGGCGCATCCGCGAGAAGGTGGAAGCCGGCGAGCTCGACTGATCCGCGGATGCCGAAACCCACCACCCTGTGAGGATGGCCGCAGCCAAGCAAACGACGCCATGGTCCGGCGCCCGATCCACCGCAGCCGCCGCGCGGCATCCCTGGCCCTGGGCCTGCCGCTGCTGATGGCTGCAGCCGCTGGCCCCGTCGGAGCGATTCCCCGGCTCGACCTGAAGCCCTATCCGGCGGCCGCGTCCGGAGAATCGCGTTGGGTGATCCAGCTGTCCGGCCTGCTGGAACCCAGTGAGGACCCGGCCATCTCCGGCGATCCGGCCGACTGGCGGGTGCAGCTGATCGTGGGACGCGAGATGGAGGTGGACTGCAACCGGCAGATGCTGCAGGGACGGATCGAGCGGGAGAGCGTGCCCGGCTGGGGCTACAGCATCTACCGGGTGAGCGGCGGGACACAGGCCATCTCCACCCTCATGGCCTGCCCGCCGGATCAACCGAAGCGCACGGCTTTCGTGCCGCTGGCCGGTGAACCGACCCTGCTCCGCTACAACCCCAGCCTGCCGATCGTGGTGTACGCGCCCGAGGGGCTGCAGGTGCGCTGGCGCCTCTGGAAAGCGGAATCCGCCAGCCGCGAAGCGCAGCAGCTCTGAGGCCACCCCGACCTGCACTCAGGGATCGGCTGTTGGCCCCGGTGCAGGAGCATCGGGAATCGCTGAGCGCTCAACGGCTCGCTGCAGCAGAACCTCGAAGATGGCCAGCGTGGAGCGATCCTCCACCGTGTACTGCGGGTGGAACTGGAACCCGAACAGGGTCCGGTGCACGAAGGCGTCCACGATCACGATGTCCCTGAGCAGGGCCCAGAAGCGGGCGCGCGATGCATCGGTGACCATCGGGTAGCCCTCGATCGGGGTTGTGATCTCCTCCCCGGCTGTGGATTGCGCGTGCTGACTGAGCGGGTGATACGAGAGCACCTCCACGCCGGAGGGAATCGGTGTGGTCATCGCCAGCGTGTGATTGAAGTCCTTGTTCACCAGGCGGCCGTCCCGTCCCTGAGCGAAGGGTTCGGTGAGTGGGTAGGCCACATCGCCGTAGACGCGTGGATCCAGCGGGTCGCGGGAATTGAGCATCCGGTCCATCCACCAGAACTCGGTCGCTCCGGTGTGGGGATTGCGTCGCGCCACATAGGCCCCGCTGGGCTCCTCCTCCGTGTACGGGAACAGGCGGGTGAGCCCGCCGCCAAGCAGCATCCAGCCGAGCTGGGCGCCATGGCAGGTGCCGAAGATCGGCTTGCCCTGCTCCAGCGCGGCATCGAGAAGAAACAGGCCATAGAGGGTGTCCTTCACGTCGTCGATCGACGCATAACCCACCTCGAGCTCCCGCACCGCCGGGTTGTAGAAGATCGGGTGAATCACCGTCTCACCGGTGGATTCCACAATCAGGCCATCGTGTCGAGCCATCACCTCGGCCAGTGAACGCTGCAGCGCCGCCAGCGAGGAACGGGGATGCCGGCGGGAATGATCCATCACCGCGTCCACCAGCGACTGACCGGCCGGCAGACGCTGCCTGAGATCGGACACCACACCCACCACCAGCGGCAGCTGGCTCCGGATCACCTGGTTCGAGAGGCCCATCGGTGAAGCGGGCTTCTCATCGGGGATGTGGGGATTGAAGACGCTGAACCGGAGCCGGGGGCGGGTCAGGGCCGGAACGGTGCGCGCGGCGGTGCGGAAGGCATGGAAGATCTCCGGCTGCATCCGCGCTTCGGCGCGATCGGTCACCACCAGCACGTCGATGCCCCCCTGCGGGCGGGCCTGCGCCACCGGTCCGATCGCCGCCGTGGCCAGCAGCGTCAACGCGAGCAGGCGGATGAAGCGATGCGACATAAGTCCCCGGAGCGGTCGCCAGCGACGGGATCGCGGCGCCTTCAGCTCTCCTCTTCAGTATGGAGTTGGCCAAGGGACGGCGCCTGACCACGCGAAGCCCTTGGAGCAGGACCGGCAGTTGGGCCTCGTCAGGCCCAGCCCCTGGCCGCCTGAGCCTCCACGTAGGCGGCGACATCGGCGATCTCGTCCGCGCTGAGCCTTGTGCCGAAAGCCGCCATGCCGTTCTTGCCGTTGGTCACCTGGTAGGCAATCGCCTCCTCGTGGCCGTCGCCGTAGTTGGCCAGGTACGCCTGGAGATCCTCCTGCTTCAGGGTCCGCTGGGCGTTCACGACGTTGCCGCCGCCCATGTGACAGGCCGCACAGTTGGAAGAGAACACCTGTTCGCCATGGGCCACGTCCGCAGCGCTGGCCACAGAGGGTGCGAGCAGACCGATCAGAGCTGCCAGGGCGAGGGAAAGGACGAGGCGCACAGCGGGGGAAGGATCTGAGATCGATTCTCACGGGAATGCCCGGAGGCCGCCGACCAGTCGTGACCTTTCTTATGGGCTCATCACGATGCCGTCAGATTGAGTCATCGTGGCGATCGTGGAGAGCCATCACTTCGCTCGGCGAGCGGCAGACCATTCCCTGCCTTGAGCGAAAGCTGGGTCTTGAGGCCACCGAAGCGGACTCGGTCCCGGCCCCGATGGCGACGGGATGGCCCCCGTACGATCCGGATCCTTCCAGACCTGCATCGGGAGACGCGCATTGGCACCCCTCTCACTCCCCTCGGATCGCGTGTCGGACGTTCCGGAGGCGTGGCAGGCGCTGGCGGCGAGCCGTTGGCTGCCCCTGCTGCTGCTGGGCCTGGGAACCTGCAGCAGTGCGGTGCATGCCCACGCGCCCCTGGTGGCCTTCGCCGCTATGAGCGGCGTGATGCTGAAGCCGCGCCGGGCTGTGGTGGTGGCCCTGCTGATCTGGTTGGTGAACCAGGCGATCGGCTTCGGAATCCGTGGCTACCCCCTGAGCGGCATGGCCTTCACCTGGGGCAGCCTGATGGGAGTGGGAACACTGCTGGTGGTGAGCCTGGCCAGCATTCGCCCTCCCTTCAGCCGGTCCTCCATGACCGGTCACGCCCTCTGGTGCGTGATCGCGCTGGTGGGCGGCTTCGTGCTGTATCAGGGACTGATCTCGCTGGCTTACCCCGTGATCCTGGACGGCCATTTCATGGGACTGGACGTGGTGGCCAGCGTGTTCCGCAAGCAGGCGGTCTGGGCCGGGGGGATGGCACTCGGGCATGGCCTGCTGATGCGCCTGCAGATGGCCCGCAGGCTGGCCTGAGGGGGCATGATCGATGTCATCGGCCACGTGTTGCAAGGCAATGTGCTGGAGCTGGAGTTCAGGCAGGCCCCGACAATCTGCCTCCTCTACGACGGCTACCTCACCGTTGTGACCGAAGGCTGGCAAAGCTGGGCCTGTACGAGGAGCTGCGCCGCATCGATGTGCTCGGGAAGCGCCCGATTCCGTATGACGACAACCCTCTGAAACGCCCCTACATCTCTATCTGCCGTTCGAGTCGCTGCTATCCCTGCCGCAACTGGCAGCCGATTCATCAGGCGTTGCAGGAGGCGGTTACCGAAGCCGGCCTGGACATCACCGTGCGCACCGCGGGATGTCTGGAGGTGTGCAAGCTGGGTCCGGTGGTGTTCCATTCCGGCGACCGCACCTGGTACACCCGCGTCACCCCGGAGGTGGCCAGGGAGATTGTTCAATCCCACATGGTGGAGGGCCGCAAAGTGGAGCGGCATCTCTATCCGCCGCCTGGCCAAAGCTGAGGCTGCGGCAGGGGATCGGGATCCCGGCGCTGGAGTCGATCCTCAGTCTCCAGAGGAAGGCCTCTGCCACCGCATCAGGCCGAGGCGACGGGCGAGGCCCTGAAACGGCTCCAGCAGCCCGCCCTCATGCGGCAAGCCTCGCAGCATGCGGTTCCAGTAGATCCAGGGGAAGGCAAAACGCTCCAGCAGCCAGCCCAACCAGCGTTCCTTCACTGGATTCACCAGGAAGCTGCTGACTGGTTGATGGGTGTAGTCGAACTCCAGCAGCATCACGGAATGATCACTGGTGATCAGTGGACAGGCGCTGTACCCCTGATACCACTGCAGCAGGGGATTCTTGTCCAACACGGCGATCACATGGTCCGCCACAACAGGAGCCTGCAGGCGCACTGCGGCTGCGGTTTTCGCTGTTGGGAAGGAGCCCACATCACCAATGGCGAACACGTTGGCAAAGTGCCGATGCTGCGCAGTGTTCGGATCCACAGCCACCCATCCCGGATCAGGGGCATCAACCAATGGGCTTCGCGCCACCACCGATGGAGCCGTCATCGGTGGCACGACGTGAAGCATGTCAAAGGGAATGATCTCCTCACGCGGTCGCGAGCCGGGTTCGTCAACTCGGAACGTGGCCAATCGCTCCGGCCCATTCACGCCCACCAGATCCCGATGGTAGCGAACGTCTTCGCCCCGTTCATCCGCAATGAGAACCATCTTGTCGCTGTAGGCCGCCACTGGGAAAAGTGCTGGCTGAGCGGTGCAGAACAGCAGCCTGGAGCGCACGCCCACACCGCTGCGTGACTGGAACTGCTGTTGCGCGAGGTGCATGATCTTCTGTGGAGCACCACCACACTTAATCGCCGTTTTCGGGTGGGTGAAGATCGCTGTGCCCCCCCGAAACTGACTCAGACAGTCTCGTGTGTACATGGCCAACTCACGCCGGTAGATGCTGGTGATGCCATGGCGCCCAAGACTCTCAGGCAGACCCTTCACCGACTCCCACCTGAGCTGCAGGCCCAGGGCCACAACGAGGACGTCGTAACCGATCCAGTCGCCGTCACTCAGCTGCACCCGGTTGCCGAACGGGTCGAACCGATCCACAGCGGCTCGGATCCAGCGCACTCCGGCCGGCATCACGCTCGCTTCCGAACGGCGGGTGCTGCTGAGCTCGATGAAGCCCCCAGCCACCAGGACCCATCCGGACTGGTAGTCGTGGGCTTCTGAGGGCTCGATCACGGCCACGTCGAGATCGGGCCGCAGACGCCGGAGCCAGCTGGCCAGGGTGATGCCGCCTGTTCCACCACCGGCGATCAGCACCGTGGCATGAGCCTCAGCCATGGGAGGTGCTCTCCATCACCTCCAGCACCTCGGGGATGAACACGGCGTACATCCCACGGAGATCACCGGACTTGAAGTCGAAGGCTCTGTCATCCGGGTAGCGCTCTCTTACAAACGCAGGGCGGTTGTCCTTGCTGCCATGACAGGCCAGGCAGCCCGGCTGCACATCGATCCGCCGGTAGTAGCGGAGCCCCTTGGCCTGGTCGGGCCTGGAGGACTCCCAGAGGCCGGTGACCTCCGGGTGCCTGGCCAACAGATCGAGCACGTCTTCCTCCTGGGAGTCGGCGGGCGCATGGTTCGGGTTCCGGTACTGCGTGGCCACCTGACGCACGGTCCAGCCGTTCTCCCTTCCAATCGCGATGATCCGCTGGCCGACGGGCATGCAGACCTCCCGCATCGTCTCCAGCGTGGGTTCCTCAGCCAGGCCTTCAAGCATCGTGACCCGACTGGCACGCATTCGGTCGACCTGCTCCATCTCGCTCACGGCACGGGCCAGAACAGCTGGGTCCACCGGCGCCTCAGAACCAGCGGCCGAGGCCGGCTGGGGCCAGAGCGCGAGGAGCACCAACAGACCGATGGCTGCCAGCACTTGTCGCCAGGACTGGCTTGGCAGAAGCTCAGGCGTGTTCGGCAGGGCCCGACTGGTACCGACCCGGCAGGTCCTCCGGAGACCGGAATCCAACACAGAACGCGAAAGGAACATCACCGTGGACTGAGCGAACAGAAGGCGAAGGCCGCGCCTCAGCCGGCCGGCCCATCAGGCAACACGGTAGCGTGATGTCGTTATTGCTGGCCCGGTCCAATGCGCTGCTCCCTCCCTTCGCTCGTCTGGGCCCGGCACTGGCTCTGCGAGCTCAGGTGCTGGCTGGTCGGACTGATCGCGGCGCTCTGGTTGGTCGCTGGACCGGCAGCGGCTGTTGCTGAGGCGGATTCGGGTCCCTTCTCGGTTCAGGACAGCCATGGCAGCAGCTACCAGCTGCGCATCTTCCGCCAGCCGGATCCTGACCATGCCGGCGGCTGGCGGTTGCGGCTCACCAACCTTGATCCGCAGGCCGCGGTCTCCCACAGCCTCCCCCTGGAGATCCGGGAGAGCCCGACCCGGCGCTGGTCCCTGGCGAACGTCAGCAGCGAGCTGGTGCCGCAGGGGGAGACGGTGCTTCCGCCGCAGTCCGCGCAGTTCGATCTGGGCGAACTGGAACCCAGACCGGCAGGCTTCCTGCCTCTCCAGGCGCGTCTGGCTCCGGCGTCCGGAAGCGATGAGCCGATGGCTTCGCTGCTGCTGGGAGCGGAGCCGGCGGCGCTGCTGCACGAGCTGCCCGAGTCCTGATGCGCCAGAGCGCAGGCTCGGCATGGACTTAGTCATGGACTAAGCTAACTAAATCGACCTGTGGCCCCTGTCATGCGGATGGTCAACGTCCATGAAGCCAAGACCCACCTCTCCCGCCTGATCGATGAGGCCCATGCCGGCAGCACGATCCTGCTTGCCAAGGCCGGCAAACCCTGGGCCCGACTGATGCCGCTGGAGCCTGCACAGCCTCGCCGCGTTCCTGGCCGCCTCCGCGACCTGGGCCCCCTGAGCAAGCCCGACGCTCTGCTGGAGCCGATGACCGACAGCGAACGGGCCCTTTGGGACGGCGCTGCTGTGGAACCTGAGAGGTCTGGGCCGTGAACACCACCCCTGGAGCCGTCCTGCTCGATAGCCACGTATTGCTGTGGTGGTGGTTTGAACCCCAGCGCCTGTCCACTGGGGCGATGGCCCGGATGAGCGATCCCGGAACCCCCGTGCATGTCAGTGCCGCAACGGTGTGGGAACTCAGCCTCAAGCACCACCAGGGCAAGCTCCCCGAACTGACCGGCGCGATCGGAGATCTGGCGCAGCTGCTGCAGGCTGACGGTTTCAGCTCTCTGCCGATCTCGATCGAGCATGGGTTGCATGCCGGCGCCTACAGGCAGGCGCACAGAGATCCGTTCGACAGGATGCTGGCTGCACAGGCCGAACTGGAACAGCTGCTGCTGATCACCGCCGATCCTCAGCTCTCCGGCTTTCCCTGTCGGACGCTGTGGTGATGCAACCCTCACGGCCAGCGCCAGGCGCCGCGCTCCAGGGTGGTCTGGCCGTGAACACGGGTCGCCCCCAGCTCGCGCTCCAGTTGCACGTGGCGGCAGATGGCAAGCCCGGCGAGCGCATCGATCAACGCCGGGGCATGGGCGATCACCCACACCTGGGTGCGATCGGCGGCTGAACCGATCAGACGGGCCAGGGGCGGCAGCAGATCCGGATGCAGGCTGCTCTCCGGCTCGTTGAGCACCAGCAGGGGCGGCAGCCGCGGGCTGAACAGCGCCACCGTCAGCAGCACGTAGCGCAGCGTGCCGTCGGAGAGTTCCGACGCCTCCAGCGGCCTGAGCAGGCCGGGCTGATGGAGGTTTAACCGGAACACTCCCGCGTCCGTGCTCACGCTCAGGCGGCAGCCGGGGAAGGCGTCGGCGATCGCCTCCTGCAGGCCCTTGCCGTCGCCGCTCTCGAGGATCGTCTGCACGGCCGCCGGCAGGTCGCCGCCGTCACCCGCCAGGGCGAAGCAGCGTGTGCCTACCCGGGGCTGGCGTGCCGGGGCGGCGCTGTCGGTGCGGAAGCTGTCGTAGAAGCGCCAGGCCAGGATCTCCTCCCGCAGCGCATGCACCTCGGGCTGCTGCTGGGGGTCGGCGCCGCTCTGGAACAGGCTCCGGTCGGGATCGCACTGCCCGCGCGACTGACTGAGCACAGCCCGGGGATGGAAGCGGCCGCCCGCCCAGATCCATTCCCCCTTCAGGGCCGGATCGAGCGCGAAGGCCGACTGCGGATCCTGCGTGTAGCCCAGCTCGATCGCATAGGAGAAGGGATCGGCCGCCAGGCCCAGCCGCAGGCGGACCGGCTGTTGGCGGGGGCCGCCCTGAACCGGCCGCTCGCCCTGCCGCATCTCGCGGCTCAGCCGCTCCGGCCCCGCCCACATCACCGCCGGCAGCCCGCCCTCGCGGGCCAGAACCCCCACCAGGTCACCGCGGGCGGCAGCGAGGATCAGGCGCAGCGCCCGGTACAGGTTCGACTTGCCGCTGCCGTTGACGCCGCTCACGAGCGTCAGCTGATCCAGCGGAAGAACCACATCCTGCAGGGAGCGGTAGCCGCTCACGGCCAGCAGCCGGATCCCCATCAGCGCTCAGGCAGGGGCAGGGGTGGGTGCATCCGCACGGGCCGGCCCTCCGGTGGAGCAGTCACCCCCAGTCAACGCTGTGGGGATACTGGAGCCATGGCCAGCGATCTCAGCGCCGCGAACAGCGTCCCGGCTGCCGAGCAGCAGTGGCCCTGGTGGCCGTTGCTGCCCCTCTATCCCTACGGCAGGCGCCGCAGCCTGGTGCGCTGCCTGATCCCCGGACAGATCTGGTCGGTGGAGCAGCTGCAGGGGGTGTACTACGTGGCCGTGCCGATCCGCATGAGCGTGGTGCGAATCCGCCACGGGCTGATGCTCTATGCACCGGTGGCCCCCACCCGGGAGGTGCGACAGGCCATCGCCGAGCTCGAGCGGGAGCACGGTCCGGTGCGCACGATCGTGCTTCCCACCACCTCCGGGCTGGAGCACAAGCTGCCGCTGCCGCCCCTGGCCCGCGCCTTCCCGGAGGCCGAGGTGTGGATCAGCCCGGGGCAATGGAGTTTCCCGCTGCCGCTGCCCGAGGCCTGGCAGGGGATTCCGCGCCAGCGGACCCGGGTGCTCGGGGAGGAGGGATGGCCCCATCCGGACGAACTGACCTGGTGCGATCTGGGGCCCCTGCAGCTGGGGCTGGGCCGCTTTCATGAGTGCAGCTGCCTGCACCGGGACAGCGGCGCCCTGCTGCTGGTGGATGGGCTGGTGGGTCTGGAGGCCACACCGCCGCAGCTGTTCGATCTCGACCCCACACCGCTGCTGTTCCATGCCCGCGAACGGGGTGAGCAGCCCCTGCAGGACGGAGTCGAGCAGCGGCGCCGCGGCTGGGCACGGCTGGTGCTGTTCGCCAATTACCTCCGCCCCGCCCCGCTGGACGTGCGGGGTGCGGCGGGCGTGCTGGCCGGCAGCTTCCGCAGGGGGGTGCGGCGTGCCGAGGCCCACTTCGGCCTCTATCCCTTCGCCTGGCAGGAGGGATGGCAGATCGAGGCCGAGGCCCTGATGGGTGGCGACGCGCCGAGGCTGCAGGTGGCTCCGGTGCTGGAGCGGCTCGTGTTCCCGCGGGCCCGGCGCACCTATCTGCGCTGGCTGGAGGAGCTCGAACGGCTGCCCGGGCTGCGCTGGCTGGTGCCCGCCCACTACAGCGCGCCGATCGCCTGCAGCAGCGAGATGCTCGCCGGATTCCGGCAGCGACTGGAGGGCCGCACCTGGGCGCCGAGCGACGGCTCCTGGGCGTTCCTCGCTGGCCTGGATCAGGGCCTGCTCAATCTCGGCCTGGTGCCGAAGGATCCGGAGCCGGCGGGCTGAACAGCTGCCGGCGGAACCACAGTCAGAGCGTGAGCTCGTCGGGGTTCACGGCCATTTCCTCGTCGGCCATCAGAGTGGCCTCCATCTCCATGCGCTGCTCCATCTGGCGCAGGAAATAGCCGGTCATCATCGCCGAGGCGAGCAGGCCGGCCAGATGATCGCGGGAGGTCTGGATCTTCACCTCGAACTGTTCGCCCGGCAGCATGCCGAGCAACCCCTGGACGTTGTGGCGGATGATGTCCTGAATGTCGCCGCTGGCGCTCCTGGCGACCCTCTGGAGCACATCGGGCGACTGGCCCTGCAGGTACTGAATCAGAGCATTCCGGGAGTTGGGGTCCTGATCAGTGGTCAGGAACTCCGGGTTGAACATGCCCGTGTGCTCTGTGTTACTGGCCAAACCCTACAACACGTTTTCTTTCGCAGGCCTCTTCAGGACGCCGCAGGGCAACCGTCCCGCACGGCGACAGGCCCGAACCGACGGAGTGGCCAGTAGCGCCAGATGGCCCGGCCGATGATCCGCTGGCTCGGCAGAGGCCCCCAGAGGTGGGAATCGAGGCTGGCGTTGCGGTTGTCACCGAGCACCAGGATGTTGCCCTCCGGAATGATCACGGGAGCCAGCTCGTAGCGCATCGGTTCCTGCAGCCAGGCTTCAGCGCAGATCGTGCCGTTGCGCACCAGGGCCCCGTCCCTCACCGCCACCTCGTCGCCGGCCACCGCCACCACACGCTTGATCAGGGCGCTCGTCGGGTCGTAGCCCGCGTCCACCAGGGCATCCGGTGGCCGGAACACCACCACGCTGCCGGGGGGCGGGGGACGTGAGCGGTGCGGGCTCAGCTTCTCCACCAGCACCCGGTCCTGCAGGTTCAGGCTCGGCAGCATCGAGCCGGAGGGAATCCAGCGCGGCTCCAGCACCTGCCAGCGCAGCAGCAGCGCCAGGCCGAGCCAGAGCAGCAGGGACCTGAGCCAGGCCAGCACGCCCGGGCGACCGTCCTCCTCCGGCGTCGCCTCTCCGTCCGGCCCGGCCATCACCCCTCGCAGCTGTGCCTCAGGATCGTGGCAGCCACCCCGCGGGCCTGTGTCGCTGGCCACGGACAACCTGCGCAGCGCCCGCGGGCTGCTGGCGGCGCTGGTGACCCGCGGCCTGCGGGATGCGGTGATCTGCCCGGGCAGCCGCTCCGGCCCCCTCACCAGTGCCGCCCACCAACTGGAGCAGCGCGGGCAGCTGCGACTTCACCCCTGCATCGATGAGCGATCGGCGGCCTTTCACGCCCTGGGCATGGCCCGCGGCGCCGGCCGGGCCACCGCCGTGATCACCACCTCGGGCACCGCCGTGGCCAACCTGCTGCCGGCCGCCGTGGAGGCCCACCACAGCGGCCTGCCCCTGCTGCTGCTCACGGCCGACCGGCCCCGCCGCCTGAAGCACTGCGGCGCCAATCAGACGGTGGACCAGGAGCGCTTCCTCGAGCCCTGCTGCCGCTGGCTGGAGCCGGGCCCGGAGGCCGGACTGGCCATGGCGTCGCCGGCGGATCTCACCGCGATGGCCGGCCGCCTCTGGCAGCACGCCCACGGCCGGCCCGCCGGCCCGGTGCACGGCAATCTGCCCTTCGAGGAACCCCTGCACCCCGGCGCCGAGGCCCTCCAGGATCTGGATGCCGCAGCGGCGGACCCGGCTGAACGGCCGCTGTCGGTCGGGGACGTGGACCGACCGGCCCCAACCGGAACCGCCCCGCCGGCCGATCCCCTCGATCTGAGCGAGCCGGGCGTGATCGTGGCCGGCCCCTGGCGGGGCCGGCCGCAGGACCACCCCGCCTGGCTGGAGCAGCTGGGCCGGATCAGCCGGCGGCTGGCCTGGCCGGTGCTGGCCGATCCCCTCAGCGGCGTGCGGGGTGCTCCGGGCATCGACACCGTGCTCAGCCACGAGTTGGTGCTGGCCGAGCCACCGGCCTTCACGGCCGCCAGCCAGGTGCTGCGGCTCGGACCGATGCCCGCCAGCCGCCCCCTCCAGAGGTGGCTGAGCAGCCTCCAGACCGCCCAGCTGCTGCTGATGGAAGGTGACGCGCGCCCGCACGATCCGCTGCGACGCGCCCTGCAGCGCAGCGATGGACTGCTCTCCTGGTGGCGCGACAGGGAAGCCGGCGCGCCACCGGAGCCGATGGCCGGCAACCAACGGCACAGCCAGGACTGGCTGGCGGCCGAGGCGGCCGCCCAGGCTGTGCTCGAAGCGGCTCTGCCCCTGCAGGGCCCGATCAGCGAACCGGCGCTGGCCCGCTGGCTGCCGCGGCTTCTGCCGGAGGCCTGGCCGGTGATGCTGGCCAGCAGCAGCCCGGTGCGCGACTGGCTGCGCTACGGCCCGGGGGATGCCCCGCAGCGCTGGATCGACGGCTTCCGCGGGGCCTCGGGCATCGATGGGACCCTCTCGCTGGCGATGGGGCTGGCCCGCAGCCTCGGGCGACTGGTGCTGGTCTGCGGCGATCTGGCCCTGCTGCACGACAGCAACGGCTGGCTCTGGGGCCGGGAGCTCGGCGCCGCGCTGACCGTTCTGCTGATCGACAATGGGGGTGGTGGCATCTTCGAGCAGCTGCCGATCCGTCTGGAGCAGGACACCGGCGAGGACGAACGGTTCGAGCGGCTGTTCGCGATGCCGCAGAGCGTGAACCCACGCACCCTGGCGGCCGCCCATGGGGTGCCCTCCCGGGTGCTGCAGCGCCTGGAGGATCTGCCAGCGGCACTGGAGTGGAGCCTGGCGCAGCCCCTGGCTCTGCTGCATCTGCCCACCCACCGCCGGGCCGATGCCGCCCGGCGCCGCAGCCTTGCGCAGACGGTGAGCGTCAGGATGAAGGCCCAGAGCGCGGCACAACAGCCCGGCCCATGAGCGACATCGACGGCGTCTCCGCGCCCCTGCCGGCAAGCCCTGTAGCCGCCGCCGCGGTGCTGCCGGGACCGGTGAGCGCCGACTGGCAACCGTGGGGTCAGTACAGCGACATCCGCCTCGATCGCTGCGACGAGGGCTTCGCCCGCATCGCCATCAACCGGCCCCGGCGGCGCAATGCCTTCCGGCCGGAAACGGTGCAGGAACTCTGCGATGCCTTCGCCCGCGTACGCGACGATCCGGCTCTGGGTGTGGTGCTGTTCACCGGGGTGGGCCCGGCAGCCGACGGCGGCTACGCCTTCTGCGCCGGCGGCGACCAGAGCGTTCGGGGAGACGGTGGGTACCTGAGCGAGAACGGTCTGCCGCGGCTGAACGTGCTCGATCTGCAGCGGCAGATCCGCAGCCTGCCCAAGGTGGTGATCGCCCTGGTGGCCGGCTACGCCATCGGCGGCGGACAAGTGCTGCATCTGCTCTGTGATCTCAGCCTGGCGGCGGAGAACGCGGTGTTCGGCCAGACCGGACCGCGGGTGGGCAGCTTCGACGGCGGCTTCGGGGCCGGCTACCTGGCCCGGGTGGTGGGGCAGCGCAAGGCCCGTGAGATCTGGTTTCTCTGCCGCCGCTACGACGCCCGCCAAGCGCTCGGGATGGGCCTGGTGAATGCGGTGGTGCCCCTGGAGCAGCTGGAGAGCGAAGGGGTGCGCTGGGCCCGCGAGGTGATGCGCCACAGCCCTACGGCGATCCGTTGCCTCAAGGCGGCCTTCAACGCCGAGACCGACGGTCTGGCGGGCCTGCAGGAACTGGCCGGTCAGGCCACCCACCTCTTCTACCGGACCGCCGAGGGCCAGGAGGGGCGCAATGCCTTCCTCGAGAAGCGGGAGCCTGACTTTTCTGACGCCGACTGGCTGCCGTGACCCCGGCTGGCAACGGCCGGCCCCGACAGACTGGCTCCGCCCGATTCAGCCTCCGCCCGGTCATGCGACCCGCCTTCCGTCCCCTGCTGGCCGCTCTGGCGGGCGCATCGGTTCTGCTGGCACCGGCGGCCGGCCGCGCGGCCGCCGGACCCGCCGGCGAGCCGGAACCGTCCACCACAGCGCCGGCACCCGCCGGTGACGCGGCGGAACCCGGCGGAACCCGCGCCCTGGCCCTGCTGCCGACGGATCTGCGGCAGAGGAACGGCCGTCATCTCGTGCTCGACCGGCAGCGGCGGCGCCTGTACGTGCTCGAGAGCGGCAGCCTGCTGCGGCTCTTCCCGGTGGCGGTGGGGATGCCCGGCTGGGAGACGCCCACCGGTCGCTTCGAGGTGATCGAGATGACGCCGCACCCGATCTGGGAGCACCCGGAGACCGGCCGGCGCGTGCCCGCCGGCCCCGCCAACCCGCTCGGCAGCCGCTGGATCGGCTTCCATCAGGACTGCCTCGGCCGGGAGGCCCACAACGGCGAGCGTGTGCTCTCGATCGATGGCTGCGTCTCGGCCGGCTTCCATGGCACTCCGCACCGCTGGACCGTGGGCCGCGCCGTCTCCCATGGCTGCGTGCGCCTCTACGACGAGGATGTGAGAGCCCTCTACGACATCGTCGAGATGGGCATGCCGGTCACCGTGCTGCCCTGAGCGGCGCCGAGGACGGGAAAACAACACCCGTAAAGTCGGAGCCCTTTGACGGGGTCCCGATGCGGGTGCTGTTCGCCGCTGCCGAATGTGCCCCCATGATCAAGGTGGGTGGCATGGGTGATGTGGTGGGGTCCCTCCCTCCCGCCCTCGCCCGCCTCGGACACGATGTGCGGGTCATCCTTCCGGGCTACGGCAAGCTCTGGAGCCAGCTCGATGTGCCGGAGGAGCCGATCTGGCGTGCCGACACGATGGGCACCGGCTTCGCGGTGTACGAGACCCGTCACCCCAGAAACGGACTGACCCTCTATCTGGTGGGCCATCCCGTGTTCGATCCGGAGCGGATCTACGGCGGCGAGGATGAGGACTGGCGCTTCACCTTCTTCGCCAGCGCAGCGGCGGAATTCGCCTGGAACGTGTGGAAGCCGCAGGTGCTCCATTGCCACGACTGGCACACCGGCATGATCCCGGTCTGGATGCACCAGGACCCGGAGATCAGCACGGTCTTCACCATCCACAACCTCCGCTATCAGGGCCCCTGGCGCTGGAAGCTCGACCGCATGACCTGGTGCCCCTGGTACATGCAGGGGGACCACACCATGGCGGCGGCGCTCCTGTATGCGGACCGGGTGAATGCGGTCTCGCCCACCTATGCACGGGAGATCTGCACGAGTGAGTACGGAGAACGCCTCGAGGGGCTGCTCAGCTTCATTCAGGGCAAGCTGCGCGGCATCCTCAACGGCATCGATGTCAGCAGCTGGGACCCGTCGAGCGATCCCAGCCTCCCGGCCCGGTTCAGCGCCGAGGACCTCTCCGGCCGGGCGATCAACAAGCAGGCCCTGCAGGAGCGGATGGGCCTCACCCCCTCCCCGTCCACTTATCTGATGGGGATGGTGAGCCGCCTGGTGGATCAGAAGGGTGTGGACCTGCTCCTTCAGGTGGCCGACCGGCTGCTGGCCTTCACCGACAGCCAGATCGTGGTGCTGGGAACCGGTGAGCGGGGTCTGGAGTCGGGCCTCTGGCAGATGGCGGCCCGCCATCCCGGCCGCTTCGCGGTGTTCCTCACCTACGACGACGCTCTCTCCCGCCTGATCTACGGCGGCTGCGACGCCTTCCTGATGCCCAGCCGCTTCGAGCCCTGCGGCATCAGCCAGATGCTGGCCATGCGCTACGGCTGCATTCCCGTGGTGCGCAAGGTGGGTGGGCTGGTGGACACCGTGCCACCCCACGATCCCGCCGCGGGGTCGGGCACGGGCTTCTGCTTCGACCGCTACGAGCCGATCGACTTCTACACCTCCCTGGTGCGCTCCTGGGAGGCATACCGCCATCGCGACAGCTGGCAGGCCCTGCAGCGCCGGGCCATGGCCCAGGACTTCAGCTGGACCCGCTCCGCTCTGGCCTACGACGCCATGTACCGGGAGGTGTGCGGCAGCAAGGAGCCGGCTCCGGATGCCGCCGCCGTGGAGGAGCTGCTGGCCAGCTCGCCCCAGATGGCCGGCCACCGGGCCGAGCGGCAGCAGGCCCAGGACCGGGATGCCGCAGGCCAGTCGACCGATGACGCTGCTGCCGCTGCGGCCAGCCCTCCGGCGGCACCGGGAACCAACGGCGGCAACGGCAACCGGCGCGGACCGCTCTCCCTGCTGCGTCGGCGGACCAGGGGCTGAAGGACCAGGGGCGGACGGAGGACCGGGTGCGGAACGAGCTGCCGGCTCCGTACCGCAGCCCCTGGAACCGGCTGGCCGGAGACCTCCAGGCCGTCGGAGCCGACATCGCCCTGCGGCTGCGGCGCCTCTGGCGCCTGAACCGGGAGGGCCAGCTGCCGCATCCACGCGGCTGGCCGGAGAGCCTGAGCAGCCTGTTCTGGCCGCTGCTGCTGGTGGGCGTGCTGAGCCTGCTGGCACTTCTCGGGAGCGTCCTCTGGCGCGGGAGCGAGCCGACAGCGGACGGGACAGCCACCGGGCCCGGGTCGACCGTGACAGCCGTGCCGGATGCATCCGAACCCCGTCAGGTCGATCCGGAGGTGGCGGGCCGCATCGACCTCCCGGCGACGGTTCCTGAGCCGACATCGCCCCTGACGCCATCCATCGCCGACCGGGAGGCCGAGGAACCGACCGCCGTTGCACCGGAGCCCATCCGCCCGGCGGCACCGGAGCCGACCGCGTCGACCGGTGCGGCGACCCGGGCCCAGACCCAGGCCAAGGCCCAATCACCGCTGGCCGTGCCTCCGAGTGCTCCGGTGCCGCCGGTCGGCTCGAGCCTCTGCCCGGAGCCACTGGAGCCGGACGCCGTCTCCCTGAGCGACCGGCGCGGGCTGATCGAGGCGGTCTGCTTCAGCGACGCTTCGCAGGCCCTGCTGCTGCAGCTGCGGGCGAGACCGCAGGCGGAGGAGGCCGAGGCGTGGCTGAACAGCGCGCGGGAGCAGGGCATCGATGGGCTCGAGCTGCGCCTCGTCGACGGCCGCCTGATCGGCCGTCAGGCCTTGATCGGGGACGGCATGATCCTGGGGAATCTGTGAGCGAGGCAGGGATGGCCCTCAGCAGCGACGATCTCCGGCGCCTCTGGGGAGAGCCGCTCGGGGAGGGAGCGCCGCCACCGGGAACCCGTCTCGGCCCGCTCGTCACCGACAGCCGGCAGCTGCAGGCGGGTGATGTGTTCGTGGCTCTGGAGGGCGAACGCTTCGATGGCCACGCCTTCCTGGAGCAGGCCCGGGAGCGGGGAGCTCAGCTGGCCCTCATCTCCCGCACTCAGCAGCGGCGGCTGCCGCCGGGTCTGCCGGGCTGGGCCGTGGACGACACCCTGGCGGGCTACCAGACCCTCGCCCTGCTGCATCGCCGCAGCCTGGCGGCCCCGGTGGTGGCCGTGACCGGGTCGGCCGGCAAGACCACGACCCGCGAGCTGATCCGGACCCTGCTCTCCGCCCTCGGACCCGTGGTGGCCAGCGTCGGCAACGAGAACAACGACATCGGTGTGCCCCGGACCCTGCTGCGGGCCGGTGAGGCGGAGGCGGCGCTGGTGGTGGAGATGGGCATGCGGGGACTGCACGAGATCGAGCGGCTCTCCAACTGCAGCGAGCCCGATGTGGCGGTGATCACCAACATCGGCACCGCCCACATCGGGCGGCTCGGCAGCCGCGAAGCGATCGCCACGGCGAAGTGCGAGATCACGGCGGCCCTGCGCCCTGCTGGGCTGGTGGTGATCCCGGCCGGGGATCCCCTGCTGGAGGAGGCCCTGGGCCGCGTCTGGAACGGGCGGGTGCGGCGGGTGGCCCTCGAGGGCGATGAGCACCGGGGCGGACCGGCCGCGGACTGCATCGCTGCCCTCGGCCGCAATGAGCAGGGCCCGAGCCTGGAGCTGGAGGGGGTGAGCCTGCCGCTGCCGCTGGACGGGCGTCACAACGCCCGCAATCTGCTGCTGGCCGTGGCCGTGGCCCGCGAGCTGGGCCTGCCCGACAGCCGCCTCGATCTCAGCCGGCTGGACCTGCCGGACGGGCGCAGCCAGCGCCGCGTGCAGGGGGGCCTGACCCTGCTCGATCAGACCTACAACGCCTCGCCCGAGGCGGTGATCGCCTCGCTGGAGCAGCTGGCCAGCGAGCCGGGACGGCGCTTCGCCGTGCTCGGCACCATGCTCGAACTGGGCGATCGCAGTGTGGAACTGCACCGGCGCGTGGCCGCCCGCGCCGCGGAGCTGCGTCTCGATGGCCTGCTGGTGCTGGACGGAGGCCCGGAGGGTGACGCGATGCTCGAGGCGGCGGCCCCCCTGGCCCGCCTGCAGCGGGCGCCGGAGCTGGAGGGCGCCGCCGCGGTGCTGACGGACTGGCTTCAGCCGGGCGACACGGTGCTGCTCAAGGCCAGCCGGGGTGTGGCGCTCGAGCGCCTCATTCCGCTGCTGCCGAGCTGGGACCCGGCCAGTCCGCCTTGTTGATCTGACGGGCCCGACCCAGGGCGAGCGATCCGGCGGGGACGTCCTCGGTGAGGGTGGATCCGGCCGCCACGGTGACGCCGTCGCCCAGTCGGATCGGGGCCACCAGGGTGGAGTTGGCGCCCGTCTTGCAGGCGCTGCCGATCACGGTGCGGTGCTTGCGCTGTCCGTCGTAGTTGGCCGTGATCGTGCCGGCCCCCACGTTGACGCGCGCGCCCAGGTCGCTGTCGCCGATGTAGCTGAGGTGATTGATCTTGCAGCCGGGCTCGACGCGGCTGTTCTTCACCTCCACGAAATTGCCGACCCGGCAGCCCTCACCCAGCTCGGAGCCCGGGCGGATGTGGGCGAAGGGCCCCACCTCCACCCCCGCCGCCAGGTGGCAGTCGCGCACCACCGAGTGCAGCACCCGCACATCGCGCTCCAGCTGGGCGTTCTCCAGCAGCGTTCCCGGCCCCAGGCGGCAGCCGTCGCCGATGCGGCAGGCGCCTCGCAGATGGGTCTGGGGTTCGATCACCACATCCCGACCCAGCTGGCAGCCATCGCTGAGGGTGCAGCTGGCCGGGTCGATGAAGCTGACGCCCTGGGTCATCCAGTGGCTGCGCAGCCGCTCCTGCAGGGTGGCCTCACAGGCGGCCAGCTGACGGCGATCGTTGATGCCGGCGATCTCATCGGCATCCGCCACCACGATGTGACGCGCCGGGTTCAGCTGGGCGACCGTGTCGGTCAGGTAGAGCTCCCCCTGGTCGTTGTCGCTGGAGAGCAGCGGCAGAACGGAGGCGAGCCGGGGCCAGTGGAAGCAGTAGATGCCGGCATTGATCAGGGGGTTGCTGCGCTGGGCATCGGTGCAGTCGCGGTGCTCCACGATCGCCTGCACCACACCGTCGGCATCGACGAACACCCGGCCGTAGCCGGTGGGATCGGCCAGTTCGGCCGTGAGCAGGGTCACCGCTGAACCGCCGCTGCGGTGTTCGGCCACCAGAGCCTCCAGCGTCTCGCTGCGCAGGAGCGGCACATCCCCGTTGAGCACCAGCAGATCCCCCTCGAAACCCTCCAGGGCCGGCAGCAGCTGCTGCACGGCATGACCCGTGCCGTTCTGGGGTTGCTGCAGCACGAAGTCGAGGTCGGAGCGATGGCTGAGCTGGCCCCTCACCCGCTCGGCCTGGTGGCCCACGATCAGCAGCGTGCGCTCCGGCGCGAGGGGACCGCAGCTGGCCAGCACCCGTTCCACCAGGGTGGCTCCGGCGATCGGTTGCAGCACCTTCGGCAGGTCGCTGCGCATGCGGGTGCCCTTCCCGGCGGCGAGGATGGCGACGGCGAGCATCGACGGCAGGGCGGCTGGCGCGGAATCTACGTGGGGTCCTTGTTGCCGCCCCAGCGCTCCCTCGGCCAGCGCCGCTGCCAGGCACCGGTGCTCTCCAGGGCGCTGCGGGCCTGGTCCTGCTGCCGCCGCCGGATCAGCTCGGCGGCCGTGCCGGTGCCCTCCGGATCGCGGTAGGGAATGGCCGCCCGGCAGCGCAGGTGCTCCTCCTCCATCGGACTCAGCGGGCTCCAGTGGTCGGTGCTGGTCGGTGGCTCCGGCAGCGTGGCCCCCGCGCCACCGGCCGGCTTCACCGCCATCGTGCCGCCGCTCCAGTCGGCGCGCTGCCCCGGAGCGGGCCGGAGCGAGTGGAGCTGCAGGCCCGCATCCCGCAGCACCGCCCGCACCGCGGCCGCCCGGCTGTAGGTGAGCAGACGTCCCCCCGGCCGCAGCAGCCGCGCCAGCCGGCCGAGGAACTCGGCACTCCAGAGCTGGGGGCAGCGGCGCGGCGAAAAGGGGTCCAGCAGGATCAGATCGAAACCCTGCGCGGTGTCCGGCGATGCGTCATCGCAGCCCAGCCGTTGCACTTCGCGCCGGGCATCGCCCCAGAGCAGGGCGCCGTCGCTGCCACCCTCGCGCCAGCCACCGCTCCGGCGCAACGCCTCCAGGCGCCGCAGCGTGCGCGGCGACCAGCAGGCGCGGAAGGAGGGATCCGCCAGCGCCAGGTCCAGGGGCCGGGGATCGTTCTCCAGGCCGCGCCAGTGCAGCGGCAGCTCCGCCGCCGCCGGACTGTCCATCAGGCAGGCGCTGTTGTAGCCGAGCCCCACACAGACATCGAGCACCCGCAGGGGGGTGCCGGGGGCCAGCCGGCTCAGCCCGGCCGGGGCCACGTATTTCCATCGGGCCTCCGCCATGGCGCCGCAGAGGCTGTGGAACGGCTCGCCGGCGCTGCCGCTGATCAGGGTGGGGCTGCCGTCCGCCGTGAGCCGGCGGTGCAGCTCGCCGGGCCCCGGCCCATCGCCCGGCGCGTCAGCAGAGCAGGCGATCAAGGTCGGTCCAGAAGCCGGGGTACGACACCGCCGCTGCCTCGCTGCGCTCCAACCGGCTCTCGCCGCTGGCCACCAGCGCCGCCACGGCCAGGCTCATGGCCACGCGGTGGTCGGTCTCACTGTCGAGGCCGGCGCCCCGGAGGGGAACTCCGCCCTCGATCAGCAGGCCATCGGGACGCTCCTCCACCCGCGCGCCGAGGCGCTCCAGCTGCCGGCTCATGACCGCCAGCCGGTCGGTCTCCTTCACCCGCAGCTCCGCGGCCCCCTCAATGCGGCTCTGACCGCGGGCGCAGCAGGCGGCCACGGCCAGTACGGGGATCTCATCCACCAGGCTCGGGATCAGATCGGAGCCGATGCGGCAGGCCTCCAGGGGCGCATGGCGCACCAGCAGATCCGCCACCGGCTCGCCGGCCACCAGCCGCTCCCTCTGAACGGTGATGTCGGCACCCATGGCGCGCAGCACCTGCAACACGCCCATGCGGGTGGGATTGAGGCCCACGTTCTCCACCACCAGTTCCGATCCCGGCAGGACCGAGCCGGCCACCAGCCAGAACGCCGCCGAGCTGATGTCGCCGGGCACCACCACCTCCTGCCCCCGCAGGGCCGGCCCGGGGCTGAGGTGCACGTGGCGCCCCAGTTCGCCCCGCACCTCCAGGTCGGCGCCGAAGGCGCGCAGCATGCGCTCGCTGTGGTCGCGGGAGCGGGAGGGCTCGATCACCGTGGTGGTGCCCTCGGCGGTGAGGCCGGCCAGCAGGATCGCCGACTTGACCTGGGCCGAGGCGACCGGTGTGCCGATCACCCCGCCCCGCAGGGGGCGTCCCTCGATGGCCAGCGGCGCGAGATTGGCCCGGTCGCGCCCGCCGATGCAGGCGCCCATCGTCTCGAGCGGCTGCCCGACCCGGCGCATGGGCCGGCCCCGCAGGGAGGCATCGCCGGTGAGCACGAAATGCCGCCCGACCCTCCCGGCCAGCAGGCCCAGCATCAGGCGCATGGTGGTGCCGGAGTTGCCGCAGTCGAGCACGTTGTTCGGCTCCTGCAGACCATCCAGACCGACCCCCTCGACCCGCACCGTCAGCCCGACCTCGATCGGGCTGACGGTCACCCCCATGGCCCGCAGGCAGGCGGCGGTGCTGAGAGGATCCTCCGCCGGCAGCAGTCCCTCGATGGTGGTGGTGCCCTCGGCGATGGCGCCCAGCAGCAGCGCCCGGTGGGAAATGGACTTGTCGCCGGGCACCCGCACCCGGCCCCGGAGGCGGCCGCCGCTGCTCAGCGGTCGCGAGGTCACGGCGGCGCTGGCGGTCACGGTCTCAGGGCGTGGGGCGGAACCGGATCCTATGGAGCCGCCTTGCTGCCCCTGAGCCGATCGAGCACCTGCTCGATGGCATAGCCGAAGAGGGTGGGGTCGGCCGGGCGATCCTCGAGGCCGGCCAGACCGAGCTCCTCCCAGCGGTCGCTGACCCTGGCCTCCAGATCAGCCGGGCGGCTGAGGGACTCGCCCCAGTCGTGGCGCTTCTCCGGTCCCAGCTTGGTGGTGGCGTCGATGGCGAGGCGGCCGCCGAGGCCGAGCCGCTCACTGGCGAAATCGAGGCTGTCGAAGGGGGTGTCCTCCAGAACGAACAGATCGCGCTGGGGATCCACCTGAGCGGCGATCGCCCACACCACCTGGCGCGGGTCGCGCACATTGATCGCGGCATCCACCACCACCACGAACTTGGTGTAGGTGAACTGGGGCAGCGCGCTCCAGAACGCCATCGCAGCCCGCTTGGCCTGGCCCGGGTAGGCCTTGTCGATGCTGATCACGGCCAGCTTGTAGCTGAGCGCCTCCATCGGCAGGAAGAAATCCACGATCTCGCTCACCTGCTGGCGCAGGATCGGGGTGTAGATGCGGTTGAGGGCGATCGCGAGCATCGCCTCCTCCTTCGGGGGACGGCCGCTGAAGGTGGTGAGGAAGGTGGGATCGCGTCGCTGGGTCAGGCAGTGGAAGCGCACCAGGGGCGAGGGCTCGGCCACGCCGTAGAAGCCCATGTGGTCGCCGAAGGGGCCGTCGGTGAGGGTCTCGCCGGGAGTGATCGTTCCCTCCAGAACCACCTCGCTGTGGGAGGGCACCTCCAGATCCACGGTCTTGCAGCGGGCCAGGCGCACGCCCTCGCCCGCATAGAGCCCGGCGAACAGCCACTCGCTCAGCTGCACCGGAATCGGCGTGGCGGCCGCCATCACCAGCAGGGGGTGCACCCCGATGGCCACGGCCACCTCCAGCTTGCGGCCCATGGCCGCCGCCTTGCGCAGATGGCGGGCACCGCCGCGCACGCTGAGCCAGTGCACCGTCATGGAGGTGGCGGACTGGCGCTGCAGCCGGTACACCCCAACGTTGGGTGTGCCGGTCTCCGGGTCCTTGGTGATGACCAGGCCGAGGGTGATCACGCCGCCGGCATCGCCCGGCCAGGGCCGCAGCAGCGGCAGGGCATCGAGATTCACCGCATCACCGCGGATCACCTCCTGCTGGCAGGGCGGGAAGAGATCGAGATCGGTGCGGGCCTTGATCAGGTCCCAGGCCACCGACGCGAAGCGCCGGGCCTCCTGCAGGCCCTTGGGCGGTCGGGGCTGCTGCAGCAGGGCCAGGCGACTGCCGAGATCCTCCAGCTGCTCGGCCCGCTCCAGCCCCATGCTCCAGACCACCCGCTCGACGGTGCCGAGCACGTTCACCGCCACGGGCATCGAGGAGCCGATCACGTTCTCGAACAGAAGCGCCGGCCCCCCACGGGCCAGAACGCGGTCGGCGATGGCCGCCAGCTCCAGATCCGGGTCCACCGGAGCGCTGATCCGGTGCAGCTGCCCCCGGTCCTCGAGCAGGGTGAGAAAACCGCGCAGATCCCGTACGGCGGCTCGGGTCATGGCGGCGGGCATCGCTGGTGTCAAGGGTGGTGATGTGTACTGTGACGCACCCAACCGGGCGATCGCGCCCCCGGGGTTGAGGCCCTAGCCCGGATCCATGCAGAGGTGATCGGGATGCAGTTGTTCGTCTTCCACGCGGCCGGCGATGTGCCCGGCGATCCGCAGGCTCCCCAGGCCGATGCGGGGGTGGTGATCGACGTGCTCCGGGCCACCACCACCATCGCCTGGGCGCTCCACAACGGCGCCGGCAGCGTGGCGGCGTTCGCCGATCTCGGCAGCCTGGCGGAGGCCTGGAGCGCCTGGCCCGAGGACCGGCGCCTGCGGCTGGGAGAGCGGGGCGGCCAGCGCCTGGAGGGCTTCGACCTGGGCAATTCACCCCTGGCCGTGAGCGCCGACGTGGTGGCCGGCAAGCGGCTGTTCATGAGCACCACCAACGGCACCCGCGCCCTGAACCGGCTGCAGGCGGTGCCGCTTCTCCTCACCGCCTGCCTGCCGAACCGGGCCGCCGTGGTGAAGCGCCTGCTGCAGGCGAACCCGGACCGGCTCTGGCTGCTGGGCAGCGGCTGGGAGGGCGCCTTTTCGCTGGAGGACACCCTGGCGGCCGGAGCGGTGATCGAGGGGCTGCTGGCCGGTGCACCGGCAGGCTCGCTCGAGTGGGGCAATGATGAGGCGCTAGCGGCGCTGGCGCTCTGGCAGCAGTGGCGTGAGCGGCCGGAGGAGGCTCTGCGGCAGGCCAGCCACGGCCGCCGTCTGCAGCGCCTCGGCGATCACGATGCCGATTTCCGCTGCTGCAGCCAGGTGGACGGATTGGATGTGGTGCCGGTCCAGACCGAACCCGGGGTGCTGGGCCTGGCCTGACACCGAGCACCACTACAGTTCGCCAGCCCTTCGATCGCGCCCGTGTCCAGCTTTCTGGCGGCGGCTCTGCAGCTCACCAGCACCCCGGATCCGGAAGCTAATCTCCGCGCGGCCGAGGAGCAGATCGAGCTGGCCGCACGCCGCGGGGCCGAACTGGTGGGACTGCCCGAGAACTTCGCCTTCATGGGTGAGGACAGCCAGCGGCTGGCCCTGGCCCCCGAGCTGGGGGAACGCTGCTCCCGCTTCCTGGTCACCATGGCCCGCCGCTACCAGGTGGTGCTGCTCGGTGGCGGCTTCCCGGTGCCGGCCGGGGAAGGGCAGACCTTCAACCGCTCGGAGCTGGTGGGCCGCGACGGCCAGATCCTGGCCCGCTACGACAAGATCCACCTCTTCGATGTGGACCTGCCCGACGGCATCACCTACCGGGAATCCGAGAGCGTGCGGCGGGGGCAGGAGCCACCTCCGGTGGTGGATGTGCCAGGGCTCTGCCGCGTGGGACTGTCCATCTGCTACGACGTGCGCTTCCCTGAGCTCTACCGCCACCTTGTCGGCGCCGGCGCCGAGCTGCTCATGATCCCCGCCGCCTTCACCGCCTTCACCGGCAAGGACCACTGGCAGGTGCTGCTCCAGGCCCGCGCGATCGAGAACACCGCCTATGTGGTGGCCCCCGCTCAGACCGGCCTGCACTACGACCGGCGCCAGACCCACGGCCACGCCCTGGTGATCGACCCCTGGGGCACGGTGCTCTCCGATGCAGGCCTGGTGCCCGGGGCGGCGATCGCCCCCATCGCCATCGGCCACCTGGAGCGGGTGCGCGACCAGATGCCCAGCCTGCGCCACCAGCAGCCCGCTCTCTTCTGAGGGGGCCTTCCGCGTTGACGCCGGTGACTCTCCGCCGTTCCCTGCCGCTGCTTGGCCCCCTTCTGGCGCTGCTGCTCCAGGGTGTGCTCGTGCTCCCCGCCCGGGCGGCCAGTGCCCTGGCGGCATGGCGCATCAGCAGCCAGGGCGAACTGCTGCTGCGCACCTCCGCCGGTGCTCGGCTCGGCGCCTTCTTCGAGGACGGCGAGGCGGGGCGGGGCCCGAGGGTCTGGATCGACTTCCCCGGTGAACTGAGCCGCCCCCGAACGCTGCCGGGATCGGGACCCATCCGTGAGATCCGGCTGGGCAAGCCCACCCCCGGCAACACCCGCCTGGTGGTGGAGTTCGACCCCGGCGTGGAACTCGACCCGGCGGACCTCAGGCTCGTGGGCACGGCCAGCAACCGCTGGAAGATGGAGTTCAAGGGCCTCTCCACCCGGGGCCTGAGGGCCATCGGGGAGGGTGATCTCAACCGCCCCTCGGTCGCCTGGCGTCCACCGACAACCTTCCGGCCCACCACGACCCCGGTCTCCCCGGAAGGGCTGCCGACGGTGCCCCGCGGGCGCTACCGGGTGGTGATCGACCCCGGGCACGGCGGTCCCGATCCCGGCGCGGTGGGCATCGGCGGCCTCAGGGAGACCGACATCGTTCTCGATGTGAGCCTGCAGGTGGCGAGGCTGCTTCAGGCCCGGGGCGTGCAGGTCACCATGACCCGAACATCGGAGGTGGATGTGGATCTTCCCCCCCGGGTCAGCCTGGCCAATCGCGTGGGTGCCACTGCCTTCGTGAGCATTCACGCCAATGCGATCAGTATGTCCAGGCCGGATGTGAACGGGATCGAGACCTTCTATTTCAGTGATCCACGTTCCGCACGCCTGGCCACAGCGATTCAGAGACAGGTGCTCAACGTGTCGCCCGGCAGTCCCAACCGGGGTGTCAAACGCGGGCGCTTCTACGTGATCCGCCGCACCCGCATGCCTTCGGTGCTCGTGGAGACCGGCTTTGTGACCGGCAACCTCGACTCGCGCCGGCTGGCCACGCCGGCCCACCGGCAGCGGCTTTCGTACGCCATCGCCACGGGCATCCTCAACTACCTCCGCGGCGGCTCATGAACGGGCTCCGCATCGGCCTGTTTGACAGCGGCGTGGGTGGGCTCACCGTGCTGCGGCGTCTGCTGGAGCGCCACCCCGGACAGCCCTGCCTTTATCTGGCCGACAGCGCCCGGGTGCCCTACGGCGGCCGCAGCCCGCTGCAGATCCGCAGCATCGCGGCAGAGGTGATCAGCTGGCTGATCGAGCAGCGGATCGATGCGGTGGTGATGGCCTGCAACACCACCAACGCCCTCGCCTACGACGTAGCCACAAGCGTGGCCAATGTTCCGGTCTACGGGCTGATCGACAGCGTGGCCCGGACGATCCGCTGGCAGCGCGTCGGTGTGCTGGCCACCGCCGCCACGGCCCGCAGCGGTGCCTACGCCGACCAGATCCGTCGCTACCGGCCCCACGCCCAGGTGCACGAGCAGGGCTGCCCCCAGTTCGTGCCGATGATCGAAGCGGGTCGGCTCGAGGACCCGATGCTGCGGCGGGAGGCCCAGCGCTATCTCTCTCCCCTGCTGGCCTCGCGGGTGGAGGCCGTGCTGCTCGGTTGCACCCACTACCCCCTGCTGGAACCGCTGCTGTGCGAGCTGCTGCCGGACTCGGTGGCTCTGGTGGATCCCGCCCAGGCCCTCACCGAACGGCTCGACTCCCTGCTCGGCCGGCCGGAGGTGCCCCTGCATCTCTCCACCCGGCCGCGTCCCCTGGATCTCAGCGGCTGCCGGTTCTGCGTCACCGGATCGCCGGAGGCCTTCGCCCGGGCGGCCGAACCCTGGCTGGGAACCCGGCCGATGGTGGAGTCGGTCACCCTGCGGGCCGAGGCCCGCGCCTCCTAGGATCGCCTCTGAGGAGAGGAGTCATGGAAACGGTTGCGGAGCTGCTCCAACCCGTTGAAGACGATCTTGAGACTCTTCTCAGCGATCTGCGCAGCCTGATCGGCGCCGGTCACCCGATTCTTCAGGCGGCGGCCGAACACCTGTTCACGGCCGGAGGCAAACGCATCCGCCCGGGAATCGTGCTGCTTCTGGCACGCTCGCTCGCGCAGGACGGTGAACTCAGCCCCCGCCATCGGCGGCTGGCGGAGATCACCGAGATGATCCACACCGCCTCCCTCGTCCATGACGATGTGGTTGATGAAGCAGCCACCCGCCGTGGCGTGGCCACGGTGCACAGTCGCTTCAACCACCGGGTGGCGGTGCTCGCCGGCGATTTCCTCTTCGCCCAGGCCAGCTGGCACCTCGCCAATCTCGACGATCTGGTGGTGGTGAAGCTGCTCTCGCGCGTGATCATGGATCTCGCCGACGGCGAGGTGCGCCAGGGCCTGTTCCGCTACGACACCGGCCAGACCTTCGAGACCTACCTGGAGAAGAGCTACTGCAAGACCGCCTCGCTGATCGCCAACAGCGCCCGCGCCGCCGGTGTGCTCAGTGGCCTTCCCGAGGAGCGGCTCGAGGCCCTCACAACCTTCGGCCGTCAGCTCGGCCTGGCCTTCCAGGTGGTGGACGACATCCTCGATTTCACCGGCAGCGACCAGCAGCTCGGCAAACCGGCCGCCAGCGACCTGGCCTCGGGCTACCTCACGGCACCCGCCCTCTACGCCCTGGAGGAGCGGCCGGCGCTCGGCGGCCTGATCGAGCGTGAGTTCTCCGAGGAGCACGATCTCGAGCAGGCCCTCGAGCTGGTGCGCGGGTCCGACGCTATCGCCCGGTCCCGGGCCCTGGCCGAGGGCTTCGCCTCCGATGCCCGCCGGGCCATCGCCTGGCTGCGGCCCTGCGCCTCCACCTCAGCTCTGCTGGCCCTGCCGGACGTGGTGCTCAGCCGCCTGTCCTGAGGGCGGCAGAGGGATCGCACGGGGCGGGCCAGTCGGCCAGCACCTCCTCCAGGTGGCGCACCCGGCGGCAGCCGGGTGGAAAACCATCCGGCTCCACCGCCTCAGCCACCAGCACGATCACCGTGCAGCCGGCGGCTGCCGCCGAACGGGCACCGGCCAGCGAGTCCTCGAACGCCCAGCAGCGATCGGGCGGCACACCGAGCCTCAGAGCACCCAGGAGGTAGGGGTCGGGCTCGGGCTTGCCCGCCCGCAGATCGGGGTCATCGCCATGGACCCGAACGGGAAGCAGGGCCTCCAGCCACGGGTGCGGCGACAGCTTCAGGGCCGCCGCCGCCGCGGTGCTGCTGGTGACCATGGCGGCCGGAAGGCCCAGGTCGCGGCAGTGCTCCAGCAGCCGGCGGGCCCCGGGGATCGGCCGGGCCGCCGGCAGCAGGGCGCGCACGACGGGCTGCTGCACCGCCAGCAGGGCCTCATCGGAGACGGTGAGTCCGGCATCGCGTTGCAGCCAGCCGCGCACCGCGGCCGCGCAGTCGAGACGGCGGCGGCCCCGCAGCTGCAGCAGCCGGGCCTCGCTGAGCTCCACCCCGAAGTGTCGGGCCGCCTCGCGCCAGGCCCGGCCATGCAGGGGCTCGGTGTCCAGCAGCAGGCCATCGAGATCGAACAGACAGGCCGCGGGCGGCTGTTGAACAACCGTGTCACCGGCCCGACCGCCGTGGCTGCCCATGGCTTGAATGCAATGCGGCGTGAGCCTTCTTCTACTCCCGCAGACGTGACGATCGAATCGGTGCTGCATGAGCAGCGTGTGTTCTCCCCTCCGGCCGATCTGGCGGCCTCGGCCCGGATCGGCAGCATGGAGGCCTATCAGGCCATGGCCCGGGAGGCCCTCGAGGACCCGGAGCGGTTCTGGGGCGAGGCGGCGCGCCGCGAACTGCACTGGTTCGAGCCCTTCCACACCGTTCTCGACTGGAGTGCGCCGCCCACGGCCCGCTGGTTCGAGGGAGGTCGCACCAACCTCTCCACCAACTGCCTCGATCGCCACCTCAAAGGACCCCGCGCCGACAAGTGCGCCCTGATCTGGGAGGGGGAGCCGGGTGATGTGCGCCGCTTCACCTACCGGGAGCTGCACACCGAGGTCTGCCGTGCCGCCAACGCGCTGCGCGGCCTGGGCATCGGAAAGGGCGACCTGGTGGCCCTCTACATGCCGATGATTCCGGAGGCCGCCATCGCGATGCTGGCCTGCGCCCGCATCGGCGCGCCCCACTCCGTCGTCTTCGGTGGCTTCTCGGCTGAAGCCCTGCGGGACCGGCTCGTCGATGGCCAGGCCAGGGCTGTGATCACCGCCGATGGCGGCTTCCGCAAGGACAAGGCCGTGGCCCTCAAGCCGGCCGTGGACGCGGCCCTGGCCGATGGTGCCTGTCCCTCGGTGGAGCACGTGCTGGTGGTGCAGCGCACCAAGGAGCCCGTGGCCATGCAGGAGGGGCGTGACCTCTGGTGGCACGACCGGGTGCCCGGGGCGGGCGACACCTGCGCGGCCGAGCCGATGGAGAGCGAGGACCGGCTCTTCGTGCTCTACACCTCCGGCTCGACCGGCAAGCCGAAAGGGGTGGTGCACACCACCGCCGGCTACAACCTCTGGGCCCATCTCACCTTCCAGTGGATCTTCGACATCCGCGAGGACGACATCTACTGGTGCACGGCCGACGTGGGCTGGATCACCGGCCACAGCTACATCGTCTACGGCCCCCTCTCGAACGGAGCCACCACGGTGATGTACGAGGGCGCGCCGAGACCGTCGAAGCCGGGTGCCTTCTGGGAGCTGATCGAGAAGCACCGGATCACCATCTTCTACACCGCGCCCACGGCGATCCGGGCCTTCATGAAGAGCGGCCGCGAGGTGCCCGATCAATCGGATCTCTCCAGCCTGCGTCTGCTGGGAACGGTGGGTGAGCCGATCAATCCCGAGGCCTGGATGTGGTATCGGGAGGTGATCGGGGGCGACCGCTGCCCGGTGATCGACACCTGGTGGCAGACGGAGACGGGTGGAGTGATGATCAGCCCGCTGCCGGGCGCCACACCCACCAAACCGGGATCGGCCACCCTGCCCCTGCCCGGCATCGACGCGGACGTGGTGGATCTCGATGGTCACCGGGCCGGCACCGACGAGGGGGGCTTCCTGGTGGTGCGCCGCCCCTGGCCGGGGATGATGCGCACGGTGCACGGCAACGAGAAGCGGTTCCGGGAGAGCTACTGGGAACACATCCGTCCCGAGGACGGCAGCCACATCTATTTCGCCGGCGATGGCGCCCGCCGCGACGGCGACGGCTACTTCTGGGTGATGGGCCGGGTGGATGACGTGATCAACGTCTCCGGGCACCGGCTGGGCACGATGGAGATCGAATCGGCCCTGGTCAGCCATCCGGCGGTGGCCGAGGCGGCCGTGGTGGGCCGTCCGGACGACCTCAAGGGTGAGGCGGTGGTGGCCTTCGTGATGCTGGAGGCCGGCCGCGAGGGCAGCGATGCCCTGGCCCGCGAGCTGCGCGGCCACGTGGGTGAGGAGATCGGCCCCATCGCCCGGCCCGACGAGGTGCGCTTCAGCGACGGCCTTCCCAAGACCCGCAGCGGCAAGATCATGCGCCGCATCCTGCGGGCCCTGGCGGCGGGTCAGGAGGTGCAGGGCGACACCAGCACCCTGGAGGACCGGAGCGTGCTGGAGCGGCTGCGCGGCTGAGCCGCTCAGCCGACGGTGCTGGGCTGGGGCCGGCCGATCCAGGCCAGCGCCGTCTGCGAGATGGTGGCGGCCAGCTGGCGCAGGCTGCGGCCCCGGGCCGGATCATCCGCCCAGGCCCCGAGCACCTGCCGCCTGAAGCCGGCACTGGCCGGAGAGAGATGGTCGCCCGGCAGTTGCAGCAGCCGGCTGGCGTCGTCGGGCCTGTCCTGCAGACAATCGAGCAGGGCCGGGCTCTGATCGAGGGCGTCCTCGCCGAAGCGGATCAGCAGGTTGCGGGGACAGAGGTGGCTCTGACGGATCAGGCGCAGCGTCTCCTGCGGGCCGGGGCTGAACTCGGTTGTGAACTGCAGGCGCGGAGCCAGCTCACCGAGCAGGGGGATGGAGCGATCGGCGGAGAAGTTGTTGAAGCTCATGGCCACCACACCACAGCAGGCCCGGCCACCGTCCGGGGCGAGCAGATGCAGCTTGCAGCCGAGGCTGTGGCCCAGCCGGAGCACGGGCAGATCGGCCGGCAGCCGGCCGCGATCCCGGTCCTGGGCCCGCTGGCGCCGGAAACTGCGCCAGGCATCGGTGGCCTGGGCCTGATGATCGAAGCCCGGCACGTAGCTCCAGGCCCGCACGGCCCAGTCCTGCTCAGCCAGCGCCTCCAGCAGGCGCCGGTAGCTCAGATGGGGCGTGGCGGCCAGGTAGCTGCCACCGATCATCTCCACCACGCCGACGGCGCGGTTCGGGGTGAGGCACCAGAGCGTGCCGCGCTGTCGCCAGTCCGGGGCGCTCATCCGGGCGAGGCGGAGGTCAGAGCCTCCAGGGCGGTGCGGGCTTCGCGCACGTGGGCGGCCGCATCGAGCAGGTTCTCGAAGACATGACGGATCACCCCCGAGCCATCGATCACATAGGTGACGCGACCCGGCAGCACGAACAGGGCATTGGGAACGCCAAAGGCACGGCGCAGCTGGTTGCCCCTGTCCGCCAGGAGGGGAAAGGGAAGGCTGTGGCGATCGCTGAAGCGCCGGTGGCTGGCGGCATCGTCTCCGCTCACGCCCCAGACCTCGGCGCCCAGGTCCGTCAGGCTGGCGTGGTTGTCACGGAAGGCGCAGACCTCCATCGTGCAGCCCGGGGTGTCGTCCTTGGGGTAGAAGAAGAGCACGAGCGGGCGACCCTCCAGCTGATCGCTGCGGCGTTCGACCCCGTTCTGATCGGTGAGGGCGATCAGGGGAGCATGGTCACCGGGAGCGAGCGAGGCAGCCACGTGCAGGGCGGAGTCAGGGCCGACACGCTATCGAGACGGTGCCGGCCGGCGGAGGTGCAGCGGTGGTGAACGAGGACCCCGCGGCCTGGAGCCAGCCCAGCCTGCTGGAGCTGGAGGCCGGCGCCCCTCCCTCAGGAGCGCCGCCGGAGCCCGCTTCGGCCCCCGGACCCGCACCCCGCGACTCCCGCTCCGCGGCAGGGGCTGAATGCACCGCGGCCGGGAGCCTGCCGGAGCGGCTGCTGATCATCGACACCGAGACCACCCACCTCGACCCCGACGAGGGGCGCTGCATCGAGCTCGGGGCGATCCTCTTCCACCTGCCCGCCCGGGCCGTGCTGGCCCAGCTCTCCACCCTTCTGCCCTGCCCCGAGAATCCGGCGGAGCCGGTGAACGGCATCCCGGCGGCCGTGAGCCGGCTGCCCATGCCCTGGCGGGAGGGGCTGCAGGCCTTCGCCGCCCTGCTGGACAGCGCCCAGCTGGTGGTGGCCCACAACGCGGCCTTCGATCGCCGCTGGTTCGGGCGTCCGCCGCTGCCGGCGGTTCCGCACCGCTGGCTCTGCACCATGGAGGACATCAGCTGGCCGGGGACTCTCGGTCTGAAGCCGCGCCCATCGGTGCGGGACCTGGCGCTGGCTCACGGGATACCGGTCTGGGCCGCCCACCGGGCCCTGACCGACTGCACCTACCTGGCCCAGGTGTTCGAGCGCTGCGACAACCTCGATCAGCTCGTGCGCGAGGGCCTCGAGCCCCGGCATCTGTACCGCGCCTGCATCAGCTACGAGGACCGCCAGCTGGCGCGCCAGGCCGGATTCCGCTGGAACGATGCGGTGCCCGGGGCCTGGAGCCGGCGCCTGTCCGAGCGGCAGCGGCAGGGCCTGAGCTTTCCCGTCGTCGCGGTGGATGAGAACGCAAGCTTTGTTTCAGCAAAGCGAAGGGAGATGGGGGGTTGACCTGAGCAGCAGGCGGGGCGCAACAGGCTGTGCCCATGGCTCCTCTGCACGGACAACTCAGCCGCTGGCAGCAGGCCCGCACCTGGGCCCGGCTGATCCGTGAGGCGGAAGCCCTCTGGCATGTGGATGTGCGCGACCTGCGCCGCATCGGCGCCCTCGAACTGGCCCAGCTGCTGCAGGAGGTGCCGCCGGCGATGCGGTGGCGGGTGAACCGCTGGCTCGCGGGCTACAGCGCCTCCACACGCTTCGAGCTCTCGGGAGCGGCAATCGACCAGCGGGCCTGAGGGCGGTTGCCGGCGGAGGTCCCTCCCGGCTCATGCCGCGGCGGCGCATTCCCGCGCCATGCGGCGGCGCTGGCTGCGGCCGGTGAACGCCATCGCCGTGGCCTCCAGGCGCCGATAGAGGGCGCGGGGCAGCACCAGCAGGGAGAGCACCGCTCCGGCGGTCACCAGGGTGCGGAGGGGATCCTGCAGCAGGATCAGGGGCGAGGTGCGCAGGGCCTGAACGAGGAAGTGCAGGGCCGTGCGGCGATTGCCCTGGGAGGTGGCGCGTCGGGCCAGGTAGCGCAGGTAGTAGCCGCGGGCCCTGCGGATGTGGGTGCGGATGAAATCGGGGGCGTAGGTGGCGGTCTTCTCCACATACCGCTCCCAGGAGCTGTACTGCTTGATCAGGTTGGCCGAGAGGCCGCCGGCATTGACCCGGTAGAGGGTGAGGGGTTCGGGCAGACCTTCGAACTGCCAGGAGGTGGTGAGGGCGATGCGGAGCCAGCACTCCACATCCTCCGACTGGCGGAAGCTCTCATCGAAGTAGAAGGCTTCCGGTTCCTCATAAAGGGTGGCCACGGTGGCGATCTCGTCGAGCATGCGCTTGCGCAGCACGATGCTGGAGCCGTTGCCGACGGGATTGCGCAGGAAGATGTCGCGGGCCGTGATCCCCTCGAGCTTGCCCATCTGGTAAAGGCCGAGGCTGCGGCCCGATTCATCGATGAATTCGGAGTTGGAGAAACTCACCCCCACACTCTCGCGAGCTTCAAGGTGAGCCACGTGCCGTTCCACCTTGGTCTCACGCCAGATGTCGTCGCTGTCGAGCAGGGCGACGAAACAGCCTCGGGAATGGCGGATGCCAGTGTTGCGTGCACCGGCCAGTCCGCGATTGCTCTGATGCAGGATCCGGATCCGCGCATCATCGAATCCCCGGCAGATGGCGATGCTCTTGTCCTGACTGCCGTCATCCACGATCAGAATCTCGAGATTCCGGTACGTCTGAGCGAGCACGGATTCCAGTGTCGCCGCCACAAACGGCGCGCTGTTGTACACCGGAATCACAACTGAAACCAGAGGGGTCTCCGCCACGGCTGCAGCCTGTTCTGGCGTCAGCTTGGCAGCCTCGGGCGGATGGGCACAATGAAGCAGTGCCCCTCCGCACCATGGCCGACCGCCCGACCGAACCCTCCCCCACGCCGGAATCCGGGGATCGCGGTGGCGGCTTCCTGTTCTCTGGGCTGCGGTATCAGCGCACCAGCCAGTCCGGTGCCGTGAAACAGATCGCGGCACGCCTGGACGCCGGCCACCGGACCCTGGTGGCGACGCCGAACGTGAACCACGTGATGCGGGCCCGCCGGACGCCGGCCTATCTGCAGGCCCTGCAACGTTTCGATCTGCTCTACGCCGATGGCATGCCCATCGTGCTGGCCTCCCGGCTGATGGGCTCCCCTCTGCCCGAACGGGTGACCGGGGCGGATCTCCTGCCGGCCCTCTGCGCGGAGGCGGAACGGCGGGGCGAGGCGGTGCTTCTGGCCGGCGGCGACACACCGGCGGTGCTGGAGGCGGCCTGCGAAGCCCTGCGGAGCACTCACCCAACGCTTGCTGTGTTCGGCCACTACCCGGAGTACGGCTTCGAGCGGGATCCCGCCATGAGCGACGCCCTGCTCGAAGCGATCCGCAGCTCCGGAGCCAGCGTGGTGTTCCTGGGGGTGGGCAGCCCCAAGCAGGAGGACTGGTTGCTGGCCCACAGAGCGGAGCTGCCGGTGGCGGCTTATCTGGCCTGCGGCATGGCGATCGGCTTCGCGGCGGGATCGGTGCGCCGCGCGCCGCGCTGGGTCCAGCAGGCGGGTGCGGAGTGGATCTGGAGGCTGCTGCAGGAGCCCGGTCGACTCTGGCGGCGCTACCTGGGCGATCTGCGCTTTCTGGGCGTGATCCTGCAGGAATGGTGGGCCGGGCGCGGCGGCCGCGCCTGAATCGGCCTGCGCCACAGGCGACGCCCCCGCTTGACAGGCCAGGGGGGGCCGCCAACATCACGGTTGCTTTGGCAGGGTTGTCGCGCGCCTGATCCCACACCGATGGAGGAGCTCCGCCGCCCGCAGCCCACAGCAACCGGAGTGCGGCGCATCGGTTGGCTGGCCCGCGCTGCGGCCGGTCTGGCCCTGCTGGTGGCACTGCCGGTGGAGAGCTCCGCCCTGCCCCTGTCCCGCGGCGACCGGGTGCGGCTGGACGTGCTCGACGGCGACGAGCAGTTCACCGGCACCTACCAGATCGATCTCAACGGCTCCCTGCCGATCCCCCACCTCAGGCCGATTCAGCTGGAGGGCCTCGAGCCCCACGAAGCGGAGGCCGCCATCGAACGGGCCCTCGTGGATCAGGGATTCGTGCAGCCCGCCTATGCGGATGTGGGGCTGGAGGTGCAGCTGTGGGCGCCGGTGGATGTGTTCGTCAAGGGCCAGGTGTTCGACCCCGGCCGGGTCACGATCAATGCCATCGACCCGGAACAGCAGTTCAGCGACGTGCCCCAGCGCAGCGGCGATTCAGCCCCGGGCCGCTTTCTGACCACGGCGATCCGAAACGCCGGTGGGGTGCGGCCGGACGCGGACCTGACGGCGGTGGAGCTGATCCGCAGCGGTCGCCGCTCCCTGCATGACGTGAGCGGTGTGTTCTCGGGTGAACCGTTCCGGGATGTGCCCCTGCTGGCAGGGGACCAGGTCATCGTTCCGGTGTCGGCCAACCCCAATCCCGACATCATGCGCACCTCCCAGATCTCTCCGCCGGGGGTGAAGGTGTACCTGTCCAACCTCACCGAACCCACTCAGAGCAATGCTCTGTCCGGATCCAAGGAAGCCACCGGTTTCTCCTACGGATCCCGGCTGGTGCAGGCCATCACCAGTGCCGCCTGCGTGGGGGGCTCGAATGTGAACAAGGACCGCTTCGTGGTGCACGGCCGGGCCAACCGCGCCACGGGGGAGGTGTACTGGATGCGCCGACCGATCGAGGATGTGCTGAAGGGCACCACGGCGGCGAATGGGGAGACCAACAACCCGCTGCTGATGAACAACGATGTGGTGGCCTGTTACGACAGCCGCTTCATCAGCCTGCGTGAGGTGGGCCGCGCCGTGAGCCTGATTCTCTCACCGGTGAATCTGATGCGGGGCTCCTTCTTCTGGCCGCGCTTTCAGCAATGAGCCTCCGGGTTCTTGTTGCCGACCGGGATGAGGACCATTCCGCCCTGGCGGCACGCGTCCTGGCCGGGGAGCGCCGCGTGTCGCGCTATGGCTTCGCCGCCAGCGCCGAACGCCTGATCGCCAAGCTCGCCAAGGGCTGGGATCTGATCCTGCTCGATGAACAGCTGCCGGGGTTGGAGCTGGCGGAACTGGGCCGCCAGATGGGCCGCCTGCCGCTCGCTCCGGCCGTGCTGCTGCTGGTCGATGGGGAGGAAACCCCCGGAACGGGTGAGCGCGTCGCGGACGCCCGACGCTGCGGCCTGCGCTGCCTGGGAACCCTCAGCCGGCCCCTGAACAGTGCCTTCGTTGATGCACTGAGCGAACAGCTCCTGGCAGCGCCGCCGGCGGAGGTCGTGTCTGCAGCCGCGCCGGAGAAGGGCGCATCAGCAGCCGCGCCGAAGACCCCACCTCCGCCGCCGCAGCCCCCCGAGACGCCGGCTGCGCCCGGGTCGCCGGAGCAGACCACGCCCGAGGGAGCCACCGGATCCACCTGGTCGCCCGCAGCGCTCGGTCCTGCGGGGGTGGCCCTGAAACGGCTGCTGCGCACCACGGTGATCGTTCCGCGCCGCGCCCTCGGGCCGGTGCTCTTCCGCCTCCGCAATCTGCCCCTGGCGCGCCTGCGCTGGAATCGCTACGCCATCCTCGCGATCGGAATCAACAGCTTCATCTGGATCACCAGCATCGCCGTGATCCGGCACGCACCGCGCACCTATGTGTCGGAGTGGATCATCAACCTGCCCGTGGGCAAGAGCGCATCCAAGGTGTCCCTGCCGGACATCGGCATCGCGGACACCAGCTACGCCGCTGCAGCCGCGACGAGCACCTACGACCCGCGCGAGAACTTCAAACTGATCTACTTCACCCCCACGGTGCTGGAAGGCGCGGCTGCACTGATGGATTGGGAACCGGATGCGGTGGAGAAACCGATCATCACCCTGGTGGAGAACACCACCGCGATGGAACTCTCGGTGTCGGCCAACGATGCCAAAACCGCCCAGCTGCTGGCGAAAGCCGTGCAGCAATCGTTCAACCGCCGTCTCAACCAGCTGCGCGATGGTGAGGTGGAAGCCAAGGAGCGTCCCAACCGCTCGATCGCCGATTCGGCCCAGTTGAAGCTGCAGCGGGCCCAGTCGGACGTGGCGCGCTTCAAGAAGGAGGCCGGTCTCACCTATCCCGACATGCTGCAGGAGCTGAACCTCAACATCGAGAAACTGCGGCAGCAGGCGGTGAGCGTGCAGGCCGCCTCCCAGCGTTCGGCCGAGGAGGCGGCTGCCCTGGGCTCCTATTTCGGTCTCTCCCCCGGCCAGGCCGCCGAAGCGTTCGAACTCCAGAACGACACGGTGTTCCAGGCCGCCTTCAAGGAGTACGGGGCCGCCTCGGCCGAGCTGGGAACGCTTCAGGAGACCCTCGGCCCGAACCATCCGAAGGTGAAGGCCGCTTTCGCTCGCCAGCAGGGCGCCTTCAACAAGGCCAGCACGAGAGCGGAGGCACTCATCGGGCAGCGCCTCGATGGCGTGAGCCTCAGTCGTCTCTCGGTGCGTGAAGGCCCCACCGGACGCGGCAATCTGCTGGAGACCCTGGTGCAGCAATCGGCGGAGGCCCGCTCACGCCTGCAGGAGTACACCACCCTGGAGGAGCGCATCAGCGAGCTGGAAGGCCGCCTCACCGATGGAGCCGAAACCCTGGCGGAACTGGAGGTGCTGCAGCGGGATGTGGAAATCGCCGAGGCGATCTTCGCCTCCACCCTCGCCAAGATCGACCTGGGTCAGGCCGAACGCTTCGCCGCCTATCCGATCGTTCAGGTGATCGAGCCGCCCAACCTGCCGCGCAAGGCCGCCTCTCCCAAGCCCGCCCTGGTGCTGGCCGGCTCGATGATGGCCACCATCCTCAGCTCGGTCGCCCTCTGGCTGCTCTGGTCGCGCAAGCCCTGGTTGCGCAGCCTGTCCCGGTGGGTGGACACCTGACGCCCTCAGGCTGCGGCAGGACGACCGGCGGCCGGCTCCAGCAGCCCGGGCCCGGGGGGTTGCGGCGGGGACGCCCTGGGCTGAGCCGGCTCGTTGAGGGCGATGCCCAGCAGGATGGCGCCGGGCCAGTAGAGATAGATCAGCGTCTCCATGTTCTCGGCAAAGGTGTAGAGCAGCACCATCACCATGATTCCGATGCCGGCGGAGGCATGCTCATGGCGCTGATCCCAGGCCTTCTGCAGCAGCACGCCCAGCGTCACGATCACCGGCACGAGGAAGGCCAGAAAGCCCACGATTCCCTTGGCGAACAGCAGGCCGGCCCAGGTGTGATGGGAGCCGATCGGCATGTGCTCCACCAGCTTGGGCCCACGCTCCACGGTGCCGTGGCCCCAGATCGGCGCCTCCTTGTACCAGCGGTAGAAGGCGATCTCCTTCAGGGCTGCACGCACCGCTGAACTGCCCGCCCTCTGGCCCTTGAAATCGCGGTAGAAGTTCTCGAGGGCGGTCTTGAGCGTGGGGAACACGAACCCCATCACATAACTCACGCCGCTCAGGCCGAACAGCATCCAGGGGCGGCTGGCGCGGCTGAGGAAGAAGGTGATCGGAGGGATCACAAGATAGCCGAGCTGGCCCAGGCGGCTCTTGGTGCCGACCGCGATCAGGAAGGTCCCCAGCAGACCGAGCAGCTTCCAGGACAGCTTGCGTTCCCGGATCGCCATCACCAGATAGGTGTTGGCCACCATGCCGCCGGCCGGAGCCCAGGGCGCGAAGAAGCGGAAGCGGGAGGCACCGCTTTCCGGATCGATCTCATACATGGTGAGCTGGAAGAAGCTCTCACCACTGCCACCGAGCGCCTTGAGGGGCGACACATACACAAGACCCTCGCCACCGGAGGGTGGGGGGATCTTGAGAGCGAAGGCCACCGTGCAGAGCACGAACCAGAAGATCGAATGCATCGCGAAGATGCAACCGGCTCGGTAGAGCAGCTGCGGCCGGATGCGCAGACAACCGGCGAGGGGATAGAGGGCAAGAGCCGCCCAGCCCTTGGCCCAGCCGATGCTGCTCTTGATGATCTGAGCGGTGCCGAAGTTGAAGTTGGTGTGCCCCACCAGCAGGGCCACTTCCATCACCAGCATGGCCACGATCCACACCCACAGACTCCAGTGGATGCTGGGACGCTCCTGGGCATTCTCGGTGCCGAGGATCTTGATCAGCAGGATCAGCAGCAGCAGCCAGGAGAGCACCGAGCCGACGATGTACAACCCACCGATGATGTAGATCGGGTAGGTGAGAACAATCGACCACCAGATCAGGCGTTCGGCCAGATTCTCGGGCGCGATGTCCTTGCAGCCTTTCAGGAAGAAGATCGGCGTCATGGGAACTCGGGCATCGGCCAGGCCTCAGATCGCTTGAAGGGCTGGCGGAATCCGGCAGAATCCGGGCAGTGTGGCAGAGCCGGGACCGGACACGACATGCAGCGCAATTATCTGCGAAACATCAGCTGGACCGGAGCGGCCGAGATCGGCGTGCGCGTCACCCGCCTCTTCGCCACGGCCGTGCTGGCACGCTTCCTCACCGAAAATGACTACGGCCTGGCGGCTCTGGTGCTGTCGGTCAATGAGCTGCTGGTGGTGTTCACGCGCAACGGCATTGTGGATCGCCTCGTGCAGCTGCGCAATCCCCGCCAGGTGGATGAGCTGATCCCCACAGCCTTCTCCCTCAGTCTGGTGCTGTCGCTGCTGCTCTGCCTCGGCAGCGTGGTGGCGGCAGCGGTGATGGTGCGCGTCTATCAGCAGGAGGCCCTGTTCTGGCCGATCGTCTGCATCAGCGTGGGCTACCTGTTCATTCCCTTCAGCGTGGTGCCCACCTCGCTGATCATGATCGACAACCAGCTCAAGCCCCTCAGCCTCACGGTGCTGGTGAGCATCGGCACGGACAACATGCTCAGCGCGCTGTTGGCGTATCAGGGATTCGGGCTGTGGGCCATCGTGCTGCCGAAGATTCTGATCACGCCGATCTGGCCGTTGATGCTCTATCGCTTCCGCCCCTGGCCGATTCCAAAGCGGTTGTCCTTCACCAATTCCCGCATTCTGATCGGATTCAGCAGCAAGATTCTCGGCAGCGAGCTGCTCACCACCTTCCAGTCGAATCTGGATTACCTGCTCATCGGGCTGCTGCTCTCCACCGCCCAGCTGGGCCTCTATTACTTCGCCTTCAACGCCGGTCTCGGCTTCTCACTGGCCCTGATCAGCACCCTGATGCCGGCGTTCTACACCGACCTCTGTGAAGCGCGTCAGGGAGGGCAGGACATGGCCCATGTGTTCCGCCGCAATCTCCGCATCGTGATGAAGATCTTCATCCCCTTCGTGCTGCTGCAGGTGGTGGTGGCACCGCTGTACGTGCCGATCCTGTTCGGTCAGCGCTGGGTCGAGGATGGGGCGGTGCCGGTGCTGCAGCTGATCTGCCTCTCCGCCCTCTCCCGTCCCTTCGCCGTGGCCGTCACCTCCCTGGTGCGCGCGATCGACCGGCCCCGCCTGGATCTCCAGTACCAGGTGGTGCTCACCGTGGTGCTGGTGATCGGGGTGCTGGCTGGAGCGCGTTACGGCATCCTCGGCGTCGCCGCCGCGGTCTGCGCGGCCCACTGGCTGGTGCAGGGGATCTACTACCTCTGGGCCAGCCGGCGCCTGCTGGCGGCACCGGCGTCATGACGCCGCCCAGCCGCCCCTTGTCGCAGCCCGCCTGATCCTTCGCCCGGTTCCGCGATGGCCCTCACCGTTCTCTTCGCCGACAACACCCAGAAGGAGGCCTGGGCCAGCGGCATCCGCTGGACGATCGATGCCCTGATCGCCGCCACCCCGCCGCAGCGTCACCGGCTGGAGGTCTGCCGGCACGATCAGCTGGCCGAGCGGCTGCCGCAGCTCAAGCCCGATGTGCTGGTGGTGAACGCGCCGTCCTCCTGGCGATCACTGCTGAGTTTCCGGCGGCTGAAGGCGCCGATCCGGCTGCTGGTGGAGCACCACTACTGCGAGGGCTTTGCCCTCCACATGCAGCACCGATACGGCAAGCCGCTGGCCCGACTGGAATGGATGCTGCGGCTGAGCTACCGGAGTTTCGACCGCGTGGTGGCCGTGAGCCGGGGCCAGGCCGAGTGGATGCGACGGCGCAGCCTGGTGAAGGCCGAACGGCTGGCGACGGTGTGCACGTCGCGCGAGGTGCACGAGTTCGAAGCCCTGGCCCTGCCCGAACCCCATGCAGGCCCACTGGTGCTCGGTGCCCTGGGACGCTTCAGCGAGCAGAAGGGGTTTGACCTGCTGCTGGAGGCCATGCGCCGGCTCGATCCGGCCCAGGTGCAGCTGCGCCTCGGTGGCGGTGGCGATGAGGAGGAGGCCCTGCGCCGGGCGGCCGCCGACCTGCCCCATGTGAGCTTCAGCGGAGTCATCACCGATCTGCCCGCCTTCTTCGCCGGAATCGATGCACTGGTGGTCCCATCGCGCTGGGAGCCCTTCGGCAATGTCGCCCTGGAGGCGAAGGCCAGCGGCCGGCCGGTGCTGGTCACCCAGGTGGATGGCCTGACGGAACAGGCCTCAGGCTGCGGACTGATCGCCACGGCCGGGCCCGGAGAGCTCGCCGGCGCCATCGCCCAGCTGATCCGCTGCGGGCCCGAGCAGCGACGGGCCTGGGGCGAGGAGGGGCGCCGCCAGGCGGGGCTGGCCTGGCCGACCTATGTGGAGACCTGGCTGCAGCTGCTGGATGATCTCGAAGCCGGGAGGAGCGGGATGAAGCAGTGATGGCCCGGGAGACTCTGGACAACAGCTAGGGGATCCATCAGGAGGGAATCAGCGACTCCGGCAACATCAACAGCGAACCGATCAGAAATCCCATCGCCCCCACTGCGGTGTAGACGAGGGAGAGGCTGGCATCGGCCTGTGCATGGGTGGACGGCAGGATGGTGCCATTGATCGCCGCAAGCATGAAGCCGATGCAACCGATCAGGTTGATCAGTGTGACCCACCAGGAGAGATGGCCGGGCTTCCAGGACCAGTAGGCGTGGCCCGCTTCCATGAAGGCCAGGGCTCCCGAGAGGAGAAACAGAACCGAGCCCAGGACATCGGGAATCCAGATCAGCACCTCCTGCTGGGTCCAGCCGAGTCCTGCGCGCATGCCGTTGAAGGTGTTGATGTTGAACAGCAGGGTGCCGGGGAACTGCAGAGCACAACTCAACCAGCCGATGTCGGCTGGTTTCCAGCCGAACCAATGGAAGCGTGCTGGTTCAGCGCGGAGTCGACCTGCGGGGAGGCGCTCACGAGGACGCTGTCGCAGTGACTCGATGCTGCCGCTGTTGGCCGCCTGCAGCAGTTGCAGATAGGCGGCGGTGGTGAAAGGGATGGAGCCGATGAAGAAGATGGCATTGAGATCGGCAGTTGCCAGCCCGAAGCGCATCGACACGGGCGGGGAGAGGCTGAGCAGGCTGCCGATCAGAAAGCAGAGGGAACCAAGGGCGAACACCACACCGATCCACCAGTTCAGTTCGGCTGGCATCCACAGGCAACGGAGCAGGTTGATCGGCGGCCGTGCACTCACACCCCGGGGGCGGATCGGCAGGCGCTTGCGGTGATGCCGAGAGCGCCAGACGATGAGGTCCTGATCCAGACCCTGGAAGACCCTCCACGTGATGAACGGCCAGGGACCGCGGCTGCGACGGAGTTGCACGGTCTGGGCTTGGGGCACGTTCGGAGGGTCTGGGCGCTCAGGGCGCTGGGTCAGGGCCCTGGTGATGAAAACCAGGGGCTTGGACGCGGCTGAGCATCAGCGCGCCGCCAGGCGGGGCTGGCCTGGCCGACCTATGTGGAGACCTGGCTGCAGCTGCTGGATGATCTCGAAGCCGAAAGGGGCGGGTTGAAGCAATGATGACCAGACCTTAACTGACATCTAACGTCAGCACCCCCGGCACGCGGGTATCAACGGATGGTCACACTTTGTGTCCGGACATGACTCTCGCCAGGACGGCCCTCGCCCTCGGCTCCATCGTCGCCCTCGCGGGCGGCGTCACAGCGACCGCAGCTCCCCGCATCAACGGAGCCGGCGCCTCCTTCCCCGCTCCGATCTACCAGCGCTGGTTCGCCGATCTGGCCAGAAAAGGTGGTCCTCAGGTCAACTATCAGTCCGTGGGGTCCGGATCCGGTCGCCGGCAGTTCATCGCCGGCACCGTGAACTTCGGCGCCAGCGATGATCCGATGAAGTCGGCCGACATGGCCAAGGTCAAGCGCGGCGTGGTGCAGATCCCGATGGTGGGAGGAACCATTGCCATCGCCTACAACAAACCCGGCTGCAACCTCAGGCTGACCCAGAAGCAGGTGGCCGACATCTTCCTCGGCAAGATCAGCGACTGGAAGAGCCTCGGCTGCGGCAGCGGCAAGATCACCGTGGTGCACCGCTCGGACGGCTCCGGCACCACCAAGGCCTTCTCCCAGTCTCTGTCGGCCTTCTCTCCCGAATGGAAGAGCAAGGTGGGCACAGGCAAGTCGCTCAAGTGGCCCGTCGGCGTCGGCGGCAAGGGCAACGAGGGGGTGGCTGGTGTGATCAAGAGCAAGCCCGGCTCCCTCGGTTACGTCAACCAGGCCTTCGTCAAGGGGGTGATCAAGGCCGCTGCCGTGCAGAACAAGGCCGGCAAGTACGTCAAGCCCAGCTTCACGAGTGGTGCTGCGGCACTCAACAATGTGAAGCTCGACAGCAACCTCGCCGGCTCCGACCCCAACCCCGCCGGAGCAGGCAGCTATCCCATCGCCACCCTCACCTGGGTGCTGGCCTACAAGACCGGTAACGGCGACAAGGCCAAGACGATCCGGGAAACCCTCAACTACATGCTGAGCCCCGCAGCTCAGGATCTGGCGGACAATCTCGGCTACGTGCCGCTGAAGGGATCGATCCTGGCCAAGGCCAAGGCCGCGGTGAACCAGATCAAGTGATCCTCCGCTGACGCGAGGCGGGCATGAGGGCGCTCTCGTTCAGGTGCTGACGTTGGTCTGACACCTGAAGCTGGGCATTCCATGCCCTCAACTGGAAACGACGAGGGAGAAAGGCGATGCCTTTCTCCCTTTTTGCAGTCTTGAGGATCTCTTAGAGCAGCCTTAATCAGCTTCTGATCTTGTCTTGGTTGGACAACGATGTGGCGCTTCATACATTGAACCCGTATCCAGCGCTGCAGGCTCATGGTCTCCGTTCCCTACCGCCACAACGCTCGCCAGCAGGCCGTCCTTGACCTGCTCGAACGCAACTACCGGCAGCGCTCCCTGGTGCATGTGGGTGCGGGCAATGCCGTGCCCCTCCTGAAGGACAGCCTCTGGCTGGTGGTGCGCGGCATGGTGAAACTGGCTGCCCTGTCCGTGCACGGAGACGAACTGCTGCTCGGTCTGGCCGGTCCGAACGAACCCTTCGGGGAACCCCTGAGCACCGTGGAGGCCTACGAGGCGGTGGCGCTGACCGACAGCGATCTGCTCTGCCTTCCCTGCGCGGACATCGAGAACAGCCCCCATCTGGCGCTCGCCCTCTGGAAGGCCACATCCGCCCGTTACCGGCAGTCGGAAGCGCTGCTGGCCCTGCTCGGCCTGAGGCGGGTGGAGGAACGGGTGCGGGGCTTTCTGCAGTTGCTGGCGCGGGATTACGGCACGCCCTGCCAGGGAGGGCTGAGGCTCACGATGCGGCTCACCCACCAGGACATCGCCGGCGCCCTCTCCACCACCCGGGTGACCGTGACCCGGGTGATCGGGATCCTCAGGGACCAGAACGTGATCGCCTTCGACAACGAGCGTCACCTGATCGTGCTCCAGCCCCAGCGGCGCGCCCGCTGAGCTCAGGGGAAATGCAGGGTCAGCAGGGAGACGTCGTCGTCGAATCCCGCCCGGCCCATCCGCCCCTCCACCTCCTGCATCAGGGCTGATGGGTCGGCCGGCCTGCCGCCGCGGGCCGCCTCACCGTCGCGCTCGCGCAGCAGATCCACCAGGGCGGTGAGGTTCCAGTCGTCAGGCGCATCCGCGCACTCATAGAGCCCGTCACTGAACAGGTACAACCGGCTGCCGTGATGAACGGCCACATCGGCGCCGCGGAAGCGCAGGTCCGGCACCATGCCGATGGCCGGGGTGCGGCAGCTCAGGGCGCGGGCCGTCAGGCTCTCGCGGGCCGGGCGGGAGCGTTCCCAGAAGCGCAACCCCACGCTGCGGCGCACCGGCTCCATCAGGTAGGCGGGGGGATGGCCGGCGCTGGAGTAGCGCAGGATGCGGCGTTCGCTGTCGAACACGGCGAACCAGATGGCGAAGGTGCTCAGGCCATGGCCGCGGGAGCAGAGGTCCTGGTTCATGCACTGCAGCAGCGCCTCGGGCGGAAGGGGTGAGACCCCCGTGCAGAGCACGGCCCGCATGTAGGCCCGGATCAGGGGGCAGAACCCCTGCACCGCGTCGCCGTGGCCGGTGACGTCCACCAGGTAGAAGGCGAGCAGGTGCGGTGAGAGGGGAACCACCTCGGCGAAATCGCCGCCACCGAGGGAACCCGAATAATGAAAGGCACAGCGCAGGTCAACGCTGTTGCCCATCCAGGCGGGAACGCGGCCCAACAACACAGCCGGAGGAGCCGCCGTGGCGGCGCAGGAGCGATACCGCCATCCTGCAGGCGGAGTGGGAGCACGCCCATGGCCCAGGTCGCGGTGGTGATCCCGGCCTACAACGCGGCCGCCACGCTCGAGGGGACCCTGGCCAGCGTGCGCGACCAGACCCTGACGGACTGGGAACTGGTGGTGGTGGACGACGGCTCCATCGATGGGACGGCCGAGCTGGTGCGCGGCTGGAGCGACAGGGATCCGCGCATTCAGCTGCTGCAGTGTTCCAACGGTGGCGTCTCGCGGGCCCGCAACACCGGCGTGGCCGCCACCTCAGCCCCGCTGATCGCGTTTCTCGACGCGGACGATCTGTGGAGACCCGCCAAGCTGGCCGCCCACGTGGCTCAGTTCGCGGCTCACACCCAGCTCGGAGTGGCCTTCAGCCGGGTCGCCTTTCTCAGGGCCGATGGCCAGCCCACGGGCGTGATCTCCAGCGCCCGGCTGCACCGGCTGCGTCCGCAGCACTTCCTTGAGGAGAACCCCACCTGCACCACCTCGAGCTGGGTGGTGCGGCGCTGCGTGTTCAACAGCGTCGGCGGCTTCACCGTGGGCATGCAGTACAGCGAGGATCTCGAGTGGCTCTTCCGCGCCAGCCTCCAGCCCGGCTGGGAGATCGAGGGTCTGAAGGCCCCCCTCACCGGCTACCGCACCCAGGAGGGGGGCCTCTCCGCTGATCTGGAGCGGATGGAGGACGGCTGGCAGGCCCTGATGGATCGGGCCCGCACGATCGCGCCCGATGTGGTGGCCCGCCACGGAGCTCACGCCGAAGCGGTGCATCTGCGCTACCTCGCCCGACGCGCGATCCGGCTGCAGCAGCCGGCCCGGCGCGTCTGGGGCTTTCTCTCCCGCAGCCTGCGCTGCAGCCCCTGGCTGCCGCTGCAGGAGCCCCGCCGCACCCTGCTCACGATCGCGGCGGCCCTGCTGGTGAGCCTGCGCGAGCGGCTGACACGCCTGAGGCGCGGCGTTGCCGGCCCCAGACTCCGTTCGTAGCCTGCGGCCAGAGGAGAGGAGAGCATCCTTGAACCGCAGCGATAGGGCCACCGAAGGGGCCTGCGGACCCTCAAAACGCCTCTGCCCGGATCAGCCATGAAGCTGCTGCTGGTCTGCTCGGCGGGAGGACAGTTCCGGGCGCTGCATCAGCTGACCGACTTCTGGTCGCAGCACGAGCGGGTCTGGGTGACGCTGCCGACGGACGTGACCCGCCATCAGCTCGACGGCGAAACGGTGGTGTGGGCCCACGGCCCCACGCACCGCAACATCCCCAACCTGCTGCGGAACCTCGGCCTGGCCTTCAAGGTGCTGCTACGGGAGCGCCCCGATCTGGTGATCAGCACCGGAACGGCAGTGGCGGTGCCGTTCATCGGCCTGGCCCGCGTGCTGGGCAGCCGCACGGTGTTCATCGAATCGATCACCCGCACCCGGTCGCTCTCGCTCTCGGCACGCCTCTGCCTGCCCTTTCTCTCCAGGCTCTACGTGCACTGGCCCCAGCTGCAGGCGCTGCACCCCCGCAGCATCCTGATCGAACACTGAGGTGAACCGGCCCATGAACGGCACTGCACAACCGGAGGCGACGGTCCGATGATTCTCGTGGCGGCGGGCAACGACCCCTATCCCTTCGATCGGCTGATGGAGTGGGTCGGCCTGATCATCCAGCGTCAGCTGTTCGGCAGTGAGGTGGTGATCCAGATCGGCCGCTGCGGCGTGATTCCCGAGGGAGCCCGCATCTACCGGGACGTGGACAGTTACCACTTCGACCGCCTGCTGGAGGAGGCGGAGCTGGTGATCAGTCACTGCGGCGAGGATGTGCTCGGCCTGCTGGAGCAGCGGAGCATGCCCTTCGTGCTGGTGCCCCGCGCGGCCCGCTACGGCGAGCAGGTGGACGACCACCAGGTGGAGCTGGGCCGCGCCCTGCAGGAGCTCGGGGTGCCGGTGGCCTGGAGCCCCACCGACCTGCTGCGCTTCCTGAGCGAGCCCAGGCGCTCCGCCCTCGAGGATCTGCCCAGCCGGTCCTCCGCCTTCCTGTGCCGCAGCCTCGAGCAGTACGCCGGCCGGATCGAACGATGAGCCTGATCCCCGACCATCCCTACCTGGTGAGCGAGGCCGGCGGCAGCCTCATCATCACCGTGCCTCAGCTGCTCACCGTCAATGAGGCCGATGCCTTCCGCTCCTTCCTGGAGGAACGACTGAACGGCGCGGAGGGGCTGAAACGCCTGATCCTGGATTGCGCCCAGACCCGCATGATCGACAGCAGCGGCGTCGGCTCCCTGGTGATGCTGCTGCGGCGATGCAATCAGGCCGGCCTCGCCATGGAGCTCTGGAGCGTGAATGACCAGCTGAAGCTGGCACTCTCCCTGGCCGGGCTGGACCAGATGCTGACCCTGGTGGACGGCTCCGATGCCATCACTCAGAGCACGCTGGACGCGGTGCCGGAGCGGGGCTCGCTCACCCACCCCTCGGTTCGCTGCTGGCCCAAACGGGTGATCGACGTGGTGGGGTCGGGCATCGGCCTGGTGATCACGGCTCTGCTGTTCATTCCGATCGCCATCGCCATCCGCTCCGAGGGCAAGGGCCCGATCCTGTTCAGCCAGACCCGCTGCGGGCTGATGGGGCGCCGCTTCCGGCTGTGGAAGTTCCGCTCGATGGTCACCGATGCCGAGGCGCTGAAGCACACGGTGACCAATCAGGCCAGCGGCGCGATCTTCAAGAACGAGAACGATCCCCGCATCACCCGGGTCGGGCGGTTTCTGCGCCGCACCAGCCTCGATGAGCTGCCCCAGTTCTGGAATGTCTTCATCGGCGACATGAGCCTGATCGGGACCCGGCCGCCCACACCCGATGAGGTGGAGATCTACAACGTGCCCGAATGGCGGCGGTTTGATGTGCGGCCCGGCCTCTCCGGTGAGTGGCAGGTGTACGGGCGCTCCAAAGTCACCAGTTTCGAGGACATCATCGAACTCGATCTGCGCTATCAGCGCCGCTGGAGTTTCAGTTACGACCTGCGCCTGATCGTCCGCACCTTCCGGGTGCTGCTCTCCAAGCAATCGGGTGCCATGTGATGGCCCCGCCACCCGAGGGTTCCGGCTGGGTGCTGCGCCGCAGCTTCCCCAGCGACATCGCCGCCCTGCCCGCGGTGATGGAGTGGCTGAGTGAGGGCCTCAGATCGCGGCTGAGCGGCGCCCTCGTCCTCGAGGCGGAGATCGCCGTGACCGAGATCTTCTCCAACATCGCCCGCCACGGCCACGCCCACCTGCCGCCGGACACGCCGATCGCGATCGCGGTGACCTGGAGCGAGGCGGCTCTGCTGATCGAGGCCCACTCCCATGACGTTCGCTTCGACGTCAGCGAGGAGCTGGAGGAGCGGCGGCGGCTGATGCGCTCCAGCGATTACTCGCCGCTGGAGCATGAGCGCCACTGGGGCCTTCGAATCCTGGCCAATCTCGTGGACCAGCGCGGCTGGTCGATCGAATCCTGCCTGCCGGATCCCGGCACACGGCTGATCCGGTTGCGCAAGCCATCGCCCGCGGGGGCCGGACCGGCATGACAGCCAACCTGCGGGCCGTCCTCGGGCTGAACCTGCTGCTGGCCGGCGTCGTGGTGGCGATGGGACTCACCGGGGATGTGCTGCTGCCCCTGGCCTGGCCGGTCAGCGGCATCTGCGTCGGTCTCCATCTGGCGAAGGGCCGACCCGCCTGGGTCCACACCCTGCCCGGCATCTGGGTGGGCACGGTGCTCTCGATGGCCAGCCGCGCCGACAGCTGGACCCGTTCGCCCCTCAGCCTCGCGGCCGCCAGCCTGGTGACCGCAGCCTGCGTGCTCGAGTCGCTGCTGAGTCAACGCTTCACGCTGCGCAGGCCGGGGCGCGACGGTTCCCCGGACGCCGCCCCGCTCGACATCCGCTCGCTGGTGCTGCGCTCCGGACCGCTGGCCGGCCTGGCCGGAGCGGCCGTCGGCTGGCTGGCCCTCAGCCTGCAGCTCGGGGCGGCGGCCGGCAGCGTGGCCTACGGCCAGCTGTTCATCATCCGCCTCACGGCCATCTATCTGCTGGCGCCACTGTTCCTGATGCGCGCTTCCGACCGGCGGGTTCTGGTGGCGGACCTGCCCAGGCTGAGCGCCTCGGCCCTGCTGGTGTTCGGCGTGGTGGTGGCCGTGGTGCAGAACGAGGCCCTGCGCACGCCCCTGGTGCTGCTGCTGCCGGTGCTGGCCCTGTTTCTGGCCTTCCGGGCCTCCCTCTACAGCCTCTGCTGCGAATTCACCCTCGTGGGCCTGCTGCTTGTGCTCCTGGCGGCGCTACCGGCGGGGAGCCTGCCGGGCAACTGGATGCTGACCGACAGCGAACCGCTGCTCGGCACCCTGACCCTGGTGGTGTCGCTGTTTCTCTACGCCTTCATCGTTCTCGACATGGCGACCGCCCATGCCGCCCGGATGGCGGCGGCCTCGGAGGACAGCCATCTGCTGGCGACCCTGGTGGAGAGCAAGACACGCGAACTGCGCCAGGCGCATGACCGGCTCGAGCGGCTGGAGTGGGAGCTGCGCGGACTCACGCTCGAACGGGAGCAGGATGCGGGGGTGGAGCCCGGCTCCCTCCTGCTGCCCCGCGGCCTGTTCCTCGGCCTGGGAGAGCATCTGCTGCACCTGTCCCGCAGGCGTGGCGACGCGCTGTCGCTGCTCATGCTCCGCTTCGCTCCGGGCACGGCCCTGAAGCAGGAGGCCGCCGATGGTCCGTCGGTGCCGGGAGCGCTGGAGGCAACTCTGAAGCCCCTCTCGGAAGAACTGGGCCCGGAGGCCCTGATCGGCCGCCTCGATCTGTGCACTGTCGGGGTGCTGCTGCCCCGATTCAGCCGCAATGAGGCCGAAGCGCTGCTGACTCGGCTCTGCCGTCGCCTGAGTGGTGCCGAGGCCGGGGATGGGCTGAGCCTGCTGGAGACCGGCTGCACCACAGCGGAGCTGGGGTCCCCGGCTGCAGCCGAGGGCGGGGAGCCGGGGATGCGGGCCCTGATGGCCGGGCTGCTCTGCCGGCCGGTGCGCTGATCGATCAGCCGCCTGCTTTGAGCAGGTCGGCGGTGCCGGTGATCTCCAGCAGCATCTCCATCTGCCTGGGGATGTTGATCAGCTTCAGAACCGTGCCCTTCTCGCAGAGGGCATTGCGGAACTGGATCAGGGATCCGAAACCACGGCTGTCCATGAAGCTGATCGCCCCGCAGTCGAGCTCGATCGTGGACGCTCCGCCGGAGATGGCCTCCTCGGCCAACGTGCTTAGGGTGTCGCTGTCTCCGAGGCCGAGGCCGGGATCGGCCAGCACCCGTGCCACATCCGCGGCGGATTCGGAACCCTGCGCACCGCTGGCGGTCATTGCGGAGCCGACGTCTGGGCTGATCGTAGTCAGCGGGGCCTGGATATGCCCGACCGCTGCCTGGGGAGCCTGCGGTTGACCGGCTGAGGCGACCGGAAGAAATCAATCGGAGCGGCGGGATTTGAACCCACGACCCCCACTACCCCAAAGTGGTGCGCTACCAAGCTGCGCTACGCCCCGATGAGGGGAAGCTATCACAGCGATCTGCGCTGCCGGGAGCGGGCCTGACCCATGGCCGCCAGGCGTCTGAGAGGCCCCGGTGGACGACTCAGACGGGTCAGCGGCCGCAGCAGTCGCTGCTGCAGCGCCTCGCGCCCCATGGAGGCATACCCCCCCACCCGCAGACGCCGCGCCAGCTGCCGCAGTTCGGCCAGGCTCATGGCCGCCAGCCTCAGTTCCGGGATCCGGCCCCAGGCCGCCGCTGTGACCGGCAGGGCCGAGCCGACGCGGCAATCCCGGAAACCCTGCAGCGTGCCGCCGGCCATCCATTCAGGAATCAGCACCATCAGCACCGCCACCAGGCCGTAGAGCTGGACCAGGCCGCGCGGCAGGGGGTGAAACCGGCGCGACCCGCCTGGGGCGGCCGGCAGCTGGCGATCCGTCATCGGTGGCCGTCCGGCGGGGTCACACCGCGGTCGGGCGGGAGTGGAGCCGGGTCAGGGGCGGGGCATCCGCTCCACCGTCCTTCCAGAGCATCGGCAGAGGTGGCTCACCGCCCTGCCGGGCCACCAGTGCGGCCAGCAGAAAACACACACCCACGGTTCCCGCCAGCAGAAGCAACACGATCCGATCCGGCAGGGGAGTCATGCGGTGCGATCCCTCGGCGCCATGCTTGCATCCACATCACCGTTTCGCGACCCCACGGCCATGCAGGCCACCACCCTGTCCCGAAAGACGGATCTGGGGCTCAGCCAGGCCCGGCTGGTGGGCGATCCGACCCAAGGGCCGGACCCCTGGCTGGCGATCCATCCCATCGGGGTGGGGCTCTCCTCGGCCTTCTGGGACCGCTTCCTCGAGGCCGGCAGCCGCCGGAACTGGCCGGGCGCCGTGCTGCTGCCGGATCTGCTCGGCTGCGGAGCCTCCAGCTGCCCGCGCCTGCCGCTCACACCACGCCAGTGGGCCGAACCCCTGGCCCTGCATCTGCGCGGCGACCTGCAGCGCCCCTCGCTCCTGCTCGTTCAGGGCGCGTCCCTGCCGATCGCCCTGGAGCTGCAGCGACTGGAACCGGAGCTGGTGTCGGGCCTGGTGCTGTTCGGTCCGCCGGCCTGGCGGGTGATGAGTCAGCCGATGCCGGAGCGGCTGGCGCGGCTTCTCTGGAACGGCTGGTTCAGCGGGCCGCTCGGCGCCCTCTTCTACCGCTGGGCCCGACGCCGGGCCTTCCTGAGCTCCTTCTCGGAACGCCAGCTCTTCGCCCGTCCCGACGATGTGGACGACGCCTGGCTGGCCATGCTCGAGCAGGGTGCGGCCGACATGGAGACCCGCTGGGCCGTGTTCGCCTTCCTGGCCGGCTTCTGGCGAGGTGACTATGTGCCCCAGATGACCTCACTGAACACGCCGGTGCTGGCCCTCTTCGGCGAGGAGGCCTCGGCCATCAGCCGCAGGGGCCGGCGGGAGAGCCTGGAGGAGAAGGCCGCGTTCTACGAGGAGCGGCTGCCTGGAGCGGTCTCACGGCTGCTGCCGGGGCGCAACGTACTGCCCTGGGAATCGGCGTCCGCCAGCCTGGACGCGGTGACCGCGTGGCTGAGCGAACGCCGCCAGAGCACGTAGGGGCCGATCGTGAGCATCATCACCACCCCGTAGACCGCTGAGGGAAGGCTGTAGGGGCTGAGTGCCGCTGCCGGACCGGTGCCGGCCCCCGTGGCCGCTGCGGTGGCTGTCGCCAGCACAGCGCCCACTGCGATTCCGACGGTGCCGTTCTGGAAGCCGCTCTCGATGGCCACCGTGCTCACCTGCGGCACCGGCAGGGCCATGGCGCCGGCCACCAGGGTGCCGATGGCGAGCATCACCAGGTTGAGCAGCAGCAGCAGGGGAGCCAGCCGGCCGAGCTGCGCCATCAGCGTGGACCACTGGCTGATGATCGTGATCAGCAGGATCAGGGCGAACAGGCCGTTGGCCACGGGCGTAAAACGGCGTTCCAGCCCCAGGGCCAGCGACGGCCGCATGCGGTGCAGCGCCACCCCCAGGACCACGGGAATGGTGGTCATGGCGAACATGCGCAGGCTGAGCCCCGCCACCGAGACCTGCGGCAGGCCGCCGTCGGTCAGGAGCGGTGCGGTGGTCTGAAGGATCAGAGGCAGGCTCACGCTGGTGATCAGGCTGGCCAGGGCGGTGAAGGAGATCGAGAGGGCCACGTCTCCGCGCGCCAGCTTCGTCATCACGTTGGAGGTGATGCCGCCGGGGCAGCAGGCCAGGATCAGCACCCCCACGGCCAGCTCACCGCGCAGGCCGCTGAGCTGGATCAGGGCCAGGGCCACCAGCGGCAGCAGCACCACCTGAGACAGCACACCGGCCAGGAGGGGACGCGGCCGACGCAGGGCGAAACGGAAGTCAGCGCCCGTGAGACCGAGGCCCAGGGTGGCCATGATGAAGGCCAGCGCCAGGGGCAGGGCGACGGTGAACACGGGCGGAAGCCTCAGACGCTGATCGGGGCATTGTCACCGCGCAGCACGCAGTGCTGAACGGACCAGTCGAAGTGATCCCAGACGGAGGCCGGCAGGCGGTAGTCGGAACCGGGGAAGGACCCGAGCGGCTGGCCGCTGGGCTGCGCCGAGCAGTAGGGCCGGCTGCCCGGCTTGGCCAGGTACTGCTGGTGATAGGCCTCGGCGAAGTAGAAGGTCCTGTCGGCCGCGATCTCGGTGGTGATCGCCGGGTAGCCCTTCGCGCCGAGGGCGGCCTGATAAGCGTCCCGGCTGGCCAGGGCCAGCTCCTGCTGGCGCGGGCTGAAGGTGAAGATCGCCGATCGGTACTGGCTGCCGCGGTCGTTGCCCTGACGGTCCCCCTGGGTGGGGTCGTGGCACTCCCAGAAGAGCTTCAGCAGATCGCTGAAATCCAGCGCATCACTGGTCCACACCACGCGGACCACCTCCGAATGGCCGGTGAGGCCGCTGCAGACCTCGTCGTAGGTGGGATTGGGAACCTGACCGCCGGCGTAACCCACGGCGGTGCTCACCACGCCCGGAAGGCGCCAGAAGCCCTTCTCCGCCCCCCAGAAGCAGCCGCAGCCGAAGAGCACCTCCTCCTGCCCGGGCCCCGGAGGCGCCTGGATCGGTGTGCCCAGAACGGCATGGCGCTCGGCGGTGGGGATGGCCGTGGCGCGACCCGCGGGGGGCTGGCCCAGGAAACGGGCAAACATGAAACCGGCTCCGGAAGATGGGGTCTGACCCTAGGAATGGCGCCGGAACCGCGTCAGGACGGCTCTCCCTCCCTCGCCTCCAGGGCGATGTGGTTCAGGAGCGTGGTCGTGAAGGCGAAGAGGAGGAAGGGCAGCGAGAGCACCAGGATCAGGCCCACCCCCACCAGAGCGAACAGGGGACGGCTCGAGCCCATCAGGGCCAGACCGGCGGCGAGGCTGGCGAAGATCACCAGCATCCAGAGCATGATCTGGCCGTAGATGTCCCCGAAGGTCAGGGTGCAGCGGACGTTGAACGCGGAGGGGTTGAAGGCCTTGGTGGACTCCATCGCGGGCCGGGCAGAGAGCTCCAGTGAAGCCGGTTGAGGGCCTGCTGCATCAGGCCCTCACAACAGTTCGCAGCCGCTCCTCCGCCTGTTCCCGGTCCCAGAGCCGCTGGTAGGTGCCGCTGCGGGCCAGCAGGGTGCGGTGCTCCCCTTCCTGGACGATGCGTCCGTCCTCCATCACCAGGATCCGATCGCAGCCGGCGGCAGCCGAGAGCTGGTGGGAGATCAGCAGGATGGTGCGCTGGCGCTGATGGCGCAGCTCCTCGAGGATCGCGGCCGCTGTGGCGTTGTCGACGCTGGCCAGGGCGTCGTCGAGCACAAGGATCGGCGCATCCATGATCAGGGCCCGGCTCAGGGCGGTGCGCTGGCGCTGTCCGCCACTGAGGGTGATGCCGCGCTCCCCCACCAGGGTCTCGAAGCCATCGGGGAAGCCGCGGATGTCGCCGGCCAGACGGGCCTGCTCCGCCACCGTCTCGACGCGCTCCCGGGCGGCGTGCGGCTCGCCGTAGCGGATGTTGTCGGCCAGGCTGGCGGTGAACAGGTAGCCCTCCTGGGGCACCATCGCCACGTGCCGGCGCAGATCGCCGAGCTCCATGGCCGTCACATCCACACCATCGAGGAAGAGCTGGCCGGAGGCCACCGGAACCATGCGGCCGAGGGCGCGGGCCAGGGTGGTCTTGCCGCATCCGACCGGACCCACCACCGCCACGAGCTCGCCGGGCTGCAGATCGAAGCTGAGACCGCTCAGGGCCGGGTCGCTCTGCTCGTCGTAGCGGACGGTGAGGTTGCGGGCCTGAAGCCGCCCGGGTCCATCCACCGGGGGAGAAAGAGGACGCTCGCTGGAGCGGATCGCCGGCTCGCGGGAGAGCAGTTGCTCCACCCGCTCGAGGCTGACCTGGCCGGTCTGGAAGGTGCTGAGGGTGAAGCCCAGCAGAGCGGTGGGGAACACCAGCCGCTCCACGAAGAGGATCAGCGCCACGAGCGCGCCGATGCTGAGCCGGCCGCTCTCCAGCTGGCCGCTGCCGAGGGCCAGCAGCAGCAGCAGGCTCACGGAGGAGAGACCTTCGAGCAGCGGGAAGAGGATGCTGCGCGTGCGGGCCAGGGAGAGGGCGGCATCGCGATAGCGACGGTTGCGTGAGGAGAACGCCTCCTGCTCGGTGGGCTCCTGGCCGTAGATCTTGATCGCGCCGATGCCGGAGAGGTCCTCCTGAATCAGGCTGCTGAGGCCGGCGAGGGTTTCCTGCTGCTGGCGCTGCTGGCGCATCATCCGGCCACCGAAGCGCCCCACGGTGATCAGCATCACCGGGTAGACCGCCACCGCCGCCAGGCTGAGCCAGGGGTCGATCGCCAGCATCGCCGGCAGGGTGAAGGCGTAGGCCAGCAGGGTGTTGGTGAGGCTGAGCACAGCGAAGCCCAGCAGCCGGCGCACGTTCTCCACGTCGCTGGTGGCCCGGCTGATCACCTCACCGCTGCCGGTGCGCTGCACCCAGCCGGGGTCCTGGCGCAGCATGTGGGAAAAGATCCGCTGGCGCAGACCCACCTCCACATCGCGGCCGGCTCCGAACACCAGCATCCGCGACCAGAGCCGCACCCCGCCCATCACGGTGGCCAGGGCCACGATGATCGCCGCCTGAACGAGGATGTCGTCCAGCTGAAAGCCGTCCTGCAGATCGTCGATGGCCGTGCGCACCCGGAGGGGGATCAGCACTCCCAGCAGGTTCACCGCCACCAGCGCCACACCACCTTTGATCACGGCCCTCCTGTGGGGCCGCAGATAGCGGGCGATCAGATCGAGCCGGATGGCGGGCATGGAGCGCTGAGGCATCCGGTCAACCTACGCAGGGTGACCCTGCCGCAGTGACCCTGCCGCAGTGACCGTGCAGCAGTGACCGTCTCCACCGAACCCACGACCCGCCATGAGCGACGAGCAGAACCATCCTCTCTATGAACAGGACCGGGCCATCACCGACCGTCTCCTGGCGGCGGCCGAGCCCGGCAGCGACGATGTGGTCGATCTGGCCCGGCTGCTGATCCGCTACGACGGGTTTCCGGGCGCCGCCGACATCCGGGATGACCTCAGCAAGGCGCTGCGGCTCTGGGGCCTGAGCCGGCAGGAGCTCAACGGCAGGGCCCGCGCCCTGTGGGAGAGCGGCCACCGGCCGGGCTCCGGCCAGCAGGAGGCCGTGGGGTCCGGCTTCGACACGGCCGATCAGACCGGCCCCTGAACGGCCGTCGCCATGTCGTGACGTCGGCCTCGCCGATGCAGGAATGGGGGATCATGAGATCGTCCCCATCACCCGGCCCGGCGTGCCCTGCACCCGGGTTTTTTTCTGCCTCCACCCAGCCCCATGACCGAGACCATCGCCTCCTGGCCCGCCCTGCTGGAGCAGCTTCTGGCCGGAACCGATCTGGAGGAGGCACAGGCGGAGGCCCTGATGCGGGCCTGGCTCGCCGGCGCCCTCAGCCCCGTCCTCGGGGCAGCGCTGCTCACCGCCCTGCGCGCCAAGGGCCTGAGCGGCGGCGAGCTGGCCGCCATGGCCCGGGTGCTGCAGGCCGCCAGTGCCCTGGAGGTGCCCCGGCCGGCCGGTGCCCTGGTGGACACCTGCGGCACGGGCGGTGACGGAGCCGACAGCTTCAACATCTCCACCGCAGTGGCCTTCACGGCGAGCGCCTGCGGGGTGCGCATCGCGAAGCACGGCAACCGCAGCGCCAGCGGTCGGGTGGGATCAGCCGATGTGCTCGAGGATCTCGGCCTGAACCTGAGCGCGGGCCAGGCACAGGTGGTGGGCGCCATCGATGCGGCCGGGCTGACCTTTCTCTTCGCGCCGTCGTGGCATCCGGCCCTGGCCTCCCTGGCTCCCCTGCGGCGGGAACTGGGCATCCGCACCGTCTTCAACCTGCTGGGACCGCTGGTGAACCCGCTGCGCCCGGATGCTCAGGTGCTGGGTGTGGCCCGGGCGGACCTGCTCGACCCGATGGCCGAGGCCCTGGCACGGATGGGCATGCAGCGGGCCGTGGTGGTGCACGGAGCCGGCGGCCTGGACGAGGCGTCGCTCTCCGGCCCCAGCGACCTGCGCCTGGTGGAGCACGGTGCCGTGCGGACGGACCGGCTCGACCCGGACAGCCTCGGACTGGAGACCGCTCCGCTGGCGGCACTGGCGGGGGGGGATCGTCAGCGGAACGCGGCGATCCTGGAGGCCGTGCTCAGGGGAGAGGGAACCCGGCCCCAGGCCGATGTGGTGGCCCTCAACACCGCCCTGGTGCTCTGGGCGGCGGGAACGGCCGGATCCTGGAGCGAGGGACTGGCGCGGGCCCGGGGCAGCCTGGCGGCCGGGGAGCCCTGGCAGCGGCTTGTGTCCCTCAGGAACGTTCTGAGCACCGGGGACGGGGCATGATCCATTCACTGGCAGCGTCCTGATGACGGCAACCGCTTCCGCAGCCCCTGCGAGCACCGGAACCGGCGGTGCACCGCGGGAGGCGGTTCTGGTGCTGGCCGACGGGCTGGTGTTCCGCGGTCAGGCCTTCGGCGCCTGCGGCACCAGCCTCGGTGAGGTGGTCTTCAACACCGGCATGACCGGCTACCAGGAGGTGATGACCGATCCCAGCTACTCGGGCCAGCTGGTCACCTTCACCTACCCGGAGCTGGGCAACACCGGCGTCAATGAGGAGGACATGGAGGCCAGCCGGCCGCAGGTGCGGGGGGTGATCGCCCGCGAGCTCGCGCCGGTGCCGAGCAGCTGGCGCTCCAGCCAGACCCTGGCGGACTGGCTGGAGGAGCACCGGGTGGTGGGCATCTCGGGCCTCGACACCCGCCGGCTGGTGCGTCACCTGCGGGAGACCGGTGCCATGAACGGCGCCATCAGCAGCGACGGCACCGCACCGGCGGAGCTACTGGAGCAGGTGCGCAGCGCGCCCCAGATGAGCGGCCTCAACCTGGCGGACACGGTGAGCACCGCCGAGCCCTACACCTGGAGCCGCCCCTGTGAAGCCCGCTTCGACCAGCGCCTGAAGGCCTCCGGCGGCGAGCCCCATCGCGTGGTGGCGGTGGACTTCGGCATCAAGCGGGCCATCCTCGATCGACTGGTGGCCCACGGCTGTGAGGTCACCGTGGTGCCCTCCTCCAGCACCGTGGAGGCAATCCTTTCGCACCGGCCGGAGGGGGTGTTTCTCTCCAACGGCCCCGGAGACCCGTCGGCGGTCAAGCGCGGCATCGAGCTGGCCAAAGGCCTGATCGCTCAGGACGACCTGCCTCTGTTCGGCATCTGCATGGGCCATCAGATCCTCGGCCTGGCCCTCGGCGGCACCACCTTCAAACTGGGCTACGGCCACCGCGGCCTCAACCACCCCTGCGGTCGCCCCGGCGTGGTGGAGATCACCAGCCAGAACCACGGCTTCGCGCTCGATCCGGATTCCCTCGATGCCTCGGAGCTGGAGATCACACATCTCAACCTGAACGACCGCACCGTGGCGGCGCTGGCGCACCGGCACAAGCCGATCATCGGGGTGCAGTACCACCCGGAAGCCAGTCCCGGCCCGCATGATGCGGACCATCACTTCGGCCGCTTCGTGGCCCTGATGGCCAGCCGCCGTTAGCCGCCCGCCCGCTCCTGGGGCGGGCGGGATGAAACGCCCTGTTGTGGCTTCGGGCGCGGAGCGGTCCGCATCACTACACTCCTGCGCAAGTCTCGCCAGGGGCCAGGAGCCATTAGCGACCTTCAGCGCTTGACCGTCTCTCTGCGAGGCGGCATGGAGTCCAGGGAGGGTTGTCACGTCTTCCACTTCACCGGACAGCTCGACGCCTACTCCGAGAAGCAGTTCCTGGATTTCGTGCGCGAGGGGCTCGAGGGCGAGTCCTCCCCGGTGATCGTCGATCTGAGCAAGATCGATTTCATCGATTCCTCGGGCCTGGGCTCCCTCGTTCAGGTGGCCCGCCAGTGCAGCGAGGCAGGGGTTCGCTTCCTGGTGGTGGGCAACGCCCGGGTGGTCCAGACCGTGAAGCTGGTGCGGCTGGAGTCGTTCCTGCACCTCAAGGACGACCTGGCCTCGGCTCTGCAGGATCTTGCGGCCTGAGGCACCAAGCAGCACCGACTGGCTGACGGGAGCCGCACGTCGGGGCGATGCCTCCGACCTGGGCCCGCTTCAGCTGGCCTGGCTGGGCGATGCGGTCTGGGAGCTGCACCAGCGGCGACGCCGCTGTTTCCAGGCCGCCCGGGCCGGTGCCCTCCATGCGGCCACGGTGGAGAGCGTGCGGGCCGGCACCCAGGCGCAGCAGCTGCAGCGCCTCGATCCATGGCTGAACGACCAGGAGAGGGAGATGGCTCGCCGGGGCAGGAACCGGGCCGGGCGGGGACCCCGCTCGATCCCACCGGCCACCTATGCGCAGGCGACGGGGTTTGAGACAATGATCGGCTGGCTCTTTCTCGTCAATCCCTGCCGTCTGGCGCAGCTGCTGGAGCAGCTGGAGGAGAGCGTGCCCGATCCCGAACCCTCCCTCGCCTCCAATGAGCGCCCATCCTGACCGTCGCCGCAAACCCTCGCGCTGGGACGGGCCTCGTCAGGGTCCGCCGAGGGAGGGCCCGCCCAGGGAGGGTCGGGACGGCCGGGCGGACCGCAGTCGTGGGGGCGGGGGCGGGGGCGGCGAGCGCTACCGCCGCGACCGGGGCGGGTCGGGTGAGCGCGCCGGGGGCAGCGATCGGTTCGGTTCCGATCGCTTCGGCTCCGATCGTCCGAGGGGGGATCGTTTCCGCAGCGACCGGCCTCGCACGCCGCGCAGTGGCCCCGAGGGCCGACGCTTCGAGAGCCGGCGCTTCGAGGGACGCCGGCCGGACAGCCGCCGTTTCGACGGCCGGCGCCCGGACACCCGCCACAGCCAGGCACGGGCCTCGCTGATCCGCCGGCCCGGTGCGGACCGCACCCCTGAGCGCAACCTGCCGGCACCGACCGGGGAGGCGGAACGCTTCAGCGCCGAGGCCACCCGGGCCGACGACATCCTCTGGGGCCGCCATGCGGTGCAGGCGGCCCTGGAGAGCGGCCGGCCGATCCACCGCATCTGGTGCACCGGCGACATCCGCTCCTCGGGCCGGTTCCTGCAGCTTCTGCGCGACGCCAAGAGCTCGGGCGTGCTGGTGGAGGAGGTGAGCTGGGCCCGGCTCGGTCAGATCACCTCCGGTGCGGTGCACCAGGGCATCGCCCTGCAGACCGCAGCCGCCGAGTGCCTGGACCTGCCCACCCTGATCGAGGCCTGCGGCGAGCTGGGCGAGCCGCCGCTGCTGATGGCGGTGGACGGCCTGACCGATCCCCACAATCTCGGAGCCATCATGCGCAGCGCCGAGGCCTTCGGGGCCCACGGCATGGTGCTGCCCCAGCGCCGCGCCGCCGGGCTCACCGGCTCGGTGGCCAAGGTGGCCGCCGGGGCCCTGGAGCACCTGCCGGTGGCGCGGGTGGTGAATCTGAACCGGTCGCTCGAATCGCTGAAGCAGGCCGGCTACCGCGTGATCGGGCTGGCGGAGGAGGGCCAGCTGACGCTGGCGGAAGCCGATCTCGACGGCCCCCTGGTGGTGGTGACCGGCTCGGAGGAGAGCGGCCTGTCACTTCTCACGCGGCGCCACTGCGACCAGCTGGTGCGCATCCCGCTGCGCGGTGTGACACCGAGCCTCAACGCCTCGGTCGCCACGGCGATCGTGGTGTACGAGGTGGCGCGGCGCGGCTGGATGCGCGGTCTGAGCGGACAGGCCCGCGCCCCCCGCATCAACCGTCCCAAGGTGGCGGCCCCCAACCCGCCCGCGCCGCCGGAGCCGGGACCCGGCGTCGACGCGGTCCCGGCTGTTGCAACCGCCACAACGCTGAGCGAGCTGGCGGACGGGTCTCCTGGAGCGGACGCAGCAGCGACGCCAGCTTCTGCGGCGGTCCTTGCGGAGGAAGCGGCACAGGCCCCTGGAGAGCCATCCATGGAGGGCGCCCCAAGAGCGGATGACGCCTGGGACGCGGAGGGGGGCACCGTGGACACAGTTGAGGTGCCCGAGCCGGTGGCCCCCGCGGACGTTGTGGATGCCCCAGACCCGGTGGCTTCCGAGGACCCGGTGGCGACCGGTGACTCGGTGGTCGCTGAGCCTGCTGAGCCCGCTGACTCGGTGGCTGCTGAACCTTCTGAGCGTGTTGAGCCTTCTGACCAACCGGAGGCCACCACCACCCCGGAGACGGACCAACCACCGCTGTCCGGCGCAGCACCTGCCCAGCCGGACAACCCGGAGCCGGAGAACCCATCCGCGCAGCCGGCGGTCGCGGAGCAACCGGTTGCAGACCAACCGGCTGCAGACCAACCGGAGCCGCTCTGGCCCCCAGCAGCAGCGGAGTCCGGATCCACCGGCCCCTTCCTCGACGACATCAGCCTCTGACGCCCGGACTCCGATGCCCGCTCTCTGTCCCCCCGCTTCCGGCTGCCTGGAGCACAGGCCGTCGGAGGGCCGGGCACCAGAATGAGCCCGTTGGCTCCGCCAGAGCCCTCCTTCCCCCCTCCCCAGCCATGACGGCACTGCTGATCCGGCCTCTCCGCGCCATCGCCAACGGACTTGGGGTGGCCTGGTGGGCGCGGGTGGAGACGCGCTCTCCCGATGTGACCTACTGGTTCGGCCCCTTCCTGCGTCGCTCCGGGCTGGAGAAGGCTCTGGCGGGCTTTCTGGCGGATCTGAAGGAGGAGGCTCCCGGCTCGATGGATCACGCCATCCTGCGCACCCGGCGCGGCGAACCCCTCACGATCGAGGCCGAGCCCGGCTGATAGCGTCGGCCAAAACCAGCAGGCAGCGGAAGAATGGGGATCGCCGAGTGGCGCTCACGCCTGGAGCGTGGCGAGGTGTCCGCCCGTGATCTGACCGAGCGGGCACTGGCCAGGATTCGTGCCGTGGACGGCGATGTGCACGCCTACCTGGAGGTGACGAGCGAGCGGGCCCTGGCGGATGCCGATCGCGTGGATGCCGCCCGGGCCCGGGGCGAGAGCCTGCCGCCGCTGGCGGGACTGCCGATCGCGATCAAGGACAACCTCTGCACCCGCGGCATCCGCACCACCTGCTCCAGCCGCATGCTCGAGCACTTCGTTCCCCCCTACGAATCGACGGTGACCCAGCGGCTCTGGGATGCCGGTGCGGTGCTGATCGGCAAGACCAATCTCGATGAGTTCGCCATGGGCAGCTCCACCGAGACCTCCGCCTTCGGCGCCAGCTCCAACCCCTGGGACCTGGGCCGGGTGCCCGGCGGCAGCTCGGGCGGCAGCGCCGCCGCCGTGGCGGCCGGCAGCTGCGTCGCGGCCCTCGGTTCGGACACCGGCGGCTCGATCCGTCAGCCGGCGGCGTTCTGCGGTGTGGTGGGGCTCAAGCCCACCTACGGCCGCGTCAGCCGCTGGGGACTGGTGGCCTTCGCCAGCTCCCTGGATCAGGTGGGCCCGATGACCACCTCGGTGGCGGACACCGCCGAGGTGCTGCAGGTGATCGCCGGCCATGACCCGCGCGATGCCACCAGCCTCGATGTGCCGGTGCCCGACTACCGCTCCGGTCTCGAGGCCCCCGTGAAAGGGCTCCGGGTGGGGCTGATCCGGGAGTGCTTCGAGCAGGAGGGCCTCAGCCCCGAGGTGGCCGACTCGGTGCGGGCCGCCGCCGCCCAGCTGGAGCGTCTCGGCTGCGAGCTGGTGGAGGTGAGCTGCCCGCGCTTCACCGCCGGCATCGCCACCTATTACGTGATCGCCCCATCGGAGGCCTCCGCCAACCTGGCCCGCTACGACGGCGTGAAGTACGGCTACCGCGCCGCCGACTGCGACAACCTCGCCGCCATGACCGCCCGCAGCCGGGCCGAGGGGTTCGGCGAGGAGGTGCAGCGCCGCATCCTGATCGGCACCTATGCCCTCTCGGCGGGCTATGTGGATGCCTTCTACAAGAAAGCGCAGCGGCTCCGCACCCTGATCCGGCGCGATTTCGACACCGCCTTCGAGCAGGTGGATGTGCTGCTCACACCCACCTCACCCACCACCGCCTTCAGCGCCGGCAGCCATGCGGATGACCCGCTGGCCATGTACCTGGCGGACCTGCTCACCATCCCGGCCAACCTGGCGGGCCTGCCCGCCATCAGCCTGCCCTGCGGCTTCGATGGCGCCGGGCTGCCGATCGGCCTGCAGCTCATCGGCAATGTGCTCGATGAGCCCCGCCTGCTGCAGCTGGCCCATCAGTACGAGAGCGCCGCGGCGGTGAGCGCCACGGCTCCGGCGGGCGCCCGCATCCCGGAGGCCCCCCTGCTCGCCTGAGCGCCGATCAGGGCACCACATCTGGGGCACCCGGAGAACCAGCGCCCTGCCGGGCACCACCGGTGGCGACGGCCCCTAAGGTGGGTGCGCCTGTGATCGGGTGGCCTTGGCGTTCGTTCCCCTCCACAACCACAGCGACTACAGCCTTCTCGACGGCGCCTCCCAGCTGCCCCAGATGGTGGAGCGGGCGAAGGAGCTCAACCTGCCGGCGCTGGCCCTGACGGATCACGGCGTGATGTATGGCGCGATCGAGCTGCTGAAGCGCTGCACGGCGGCCGGGATCAAGCCGATCATCGGCAACGAGATGTACGTGATCAACGGCTCTCTGCAGGACCCCCAGCAGAAGCGGGAGCGCCGCTATCACCTCGTGGTGCTGGCCAAGACCACCCAGGGCTACCGCAACCTCGTGAAGCTCACGAGCATCAGCCACCTGCAGGGCATGCGCGGGCGTGGCATCTTCTCCAGGGCCTGCATCGACAAGGAGACCCTCAAGGCCCACAGCGAGGGCCTGATCGTGGCCACCGCCTGCCTCGGCGGTGAGATCCCCCAGGCGATTCTGCGGGGCCGGCCGGAGGTGGCCCGCGAGGTGGCCCTCTGGTATCAGAGCGTCTTCGGCGACGACTTCTATCTGGAGATCCAGGATCACGGCTCGCCGGAGGACCGCATCGTCAACACCGGCATCGTGCGCCTGGGCCGGGAGCTGGGCATCGAGATCGTCGCCACCAACGATGCGCACTACCTCAGCAAGGCGGATGTGGAGGCCCACGACGCCCTGCTCTGCGTGCTCACCGGCAAGCTGCTGAGTGAACCGAAGCGGCTGCGCTACACGGGCACGGAGTTCATCAAGAGTGAGGCGGAGATGCGGCAGCTCTTCGCCGACCACCTCGATCCGGCCGTGGTGGAGCGGGCCCTGGCGAACACCGTGGCCGTGGCGGACAAGGTGGAGGCGTACGACATCCTGGGCCGGCAGCAGATGCCTCGCTTCCCGGTGCCCGAGGGGTACACCCCCCTCAGCTATCTCAGCGAGGTGGCTCACAACGGCCTGAGAGAGCAGCTGCAGCTGCAACCCGATGCGCCGATCGAGGAGAGCTATCAGACCCGCCTTACCTACGAGCTGGAGGTGATGGAACAGATGGGCTTCCCCACCTACTTCCTGGTGGTGTGGGACTACATCCGTTTCGCCCGTGAACAGGGCATCCCGGTGGGACCCGGCCGGGGATCGGCGGCCGGATCGCTGGTGGCCTACGCCCTCGGGATCACCACCATCGATCCGGTGCGGAACGGGCTGCTGTTCGAGCGCTTCCTCAACCCGGAACGCCGCTCGATGCCTGACATCGACACCGACTTCTGCATCGAACGCCGCGGCGAGGTGATCGACTATGTGACCCGCCGCTACGGCGAGGACAAGGTGGCCCAGATCATCACCTTCAACCGCATGACCTCCAAGGCGGTGCTCAAGGATGTGGCCCGGGTGCTCGATATCCCCTACGGCGATGCGGATCGCCTGGCCAAGCTGATCCCTGTGGTGCGGGGCAAGCCGGCCAAGCTGGCGGAGATGATCGGGCCGGAATCACCGAGTCCGGAGTTCCGCGAGAAGTACGAGCAGGATGAGGCGGTGCGCCACTGGGTCGACATGGCCCGGCGCATCGAGGGCACGAACAAGACCTTCGGGGTGCACGCCGCGGGGGTGGTGATCGCCGCGGAGCCTCTGGATGAACTGGTGCCGCTGCAGCGCAACAACGACGGCCAGGTGATCACCCAGTACTTCATGGAGGACGTGGAGTCGATGGGACTCCTGAAGATGGACTTCCTCGGCCTCAAGAACCTCACCATGATCGACAAGACCGTGACGCTGGTGCAGCAGAGCACCGGCGAACGGCTCGATCCGGAGCATCTGCCCCTCGAGGACGAGGAGACCTTCTCCCTGCTGGCCCGGGGTGATCTGGAGGGCATCTTCCAGCTGGAGTCGAGCGGGATGCGCCAGATCGTGCGCGATCTGCGGCCCTCCTCCCTGGAGGACATCTCCTCGATCCTGGCGCTCTACCGCCCGGGGCCGCTCGATGCCGGGCTGATCCCCAAGTTCATCAACCGCAAGCACGGGCGCGAGGTGATCGAGGTGGCGCACCAGGCGCTCGAGCCGATCCTGCGTGAGACCTACGGAATCATGGTCTACCAGGAGCAGATCATGCGGATCGCCCAGGATCTGGCCGGCTACTCCCTCGGTGAGGCCGACCTGCTGCGCCGCGCCATGGGCAAGAAGAAGGTGGCCGAGATGCAGAAACACCGCGGCATCTTCGTGGAGGGAGCCACATCACGCGGTGTGGACGAAGCGGTGGCCGACGCCCTCTTCGATCAGATGGTGCTGTTCGCGGAGTACTGCTTCAACAAGAGCCACTCCACCGCCTACGGCGCGGTGACGTATCAGACGGCCTACCTCAAGGCCCACTACCCGGTGGCCTACATGGCCGCCCTGCTGACGGTGAATGCCGGCTCCACCGACAAGGTGCAGCGCTACATCGCCAACTGCCTGGCCATGGGGATCGAGGTGATGCCGCCGGATGTGAACGGTTCCGGCATCGACTTCACCCCCACCGGCGATCGGATCCTCTTCGGCCTCTCCGCCGTGCGCAATCTCGGCGACGGCGCGATCCGCACCCTGCTGCAGGAGCGGGAGCGGGAGGGGCCGTTCCGCTCCCTCGCCGATCTCTGCGATCGGCTGCCCTCCACCGTGCTCAACCGCCGCAGCCTGGAGGCCCTGATTCACTGCGGCGCCCTCGATGCACTCGAGCCGGCCGCCAACCGGGCCCAGCTGATGGCGGATCTGGATCTGGTGATCGACTGGGCCGCCTCGCGCGCCCGCGACCGGGCCAGCGGCCAGGGCAACCTGTTCGACCTGATGGGCGGCGGCGCTACGGATTCCGGCCCCGCGGCCAGCGGCATGGACCAGAGCACCGCCCCGAAGGCCGCCCCGGTGCCGGACTATCCGCCCACCGAGAAGCTGCGGCTGGAGAAGGAGCTGGTGGGCTTCTACCTCTCCAACCACCCCCTGCGTCAGCTGGGTGCACCGGCCCGGCTGCTGGCGCCCATCGGCCTGGGCAGCCTGGAGGAGCAGGCCGATCGGGCCCGCGTCAGTGTGGTGGCGATGGTGCCGGAGCTGCGGCAGGTCACGACCCGCAAGGGCGACCGCATGGCTGTGCTGCAGCTGGAGGACCTGAGCGGTAGCTGTGAGGCGGTGCTCTTCCCCAAGGCCTACGCCCGTCTGGCCGATCACGTGATGGTGGATGCGCGGCTGCTGATCTGGGCCAACGTCGATCGCCGCGATGACCGGGTGCAGCTGATCGTGGAGGACTGCCGCAGCATCGATGACCTGCGTCTGCTGCTGGTGCAGCTGGAAGGCGATCAGGCCGGCGACATCGCGATTCAGCACCGCCTGCGGGAGTGCCTGCAGCGCCACCGGCCGGAGCAGGATCAGGCCGGGGTGCGGGTGCCGGTGGTGGCCGAAGTGCGTGTGGGCGGGGGGGCGCAGTACGTGCGGCTGGGGCACCAGTTCTGCGTGGCCGATCCCCAGGCGGCTCTCACCACCCTGGAGCGGGAGTCATTTCGCGCGCGCCTCAGCGACCCCCTGATCGCCTGAGGCGGCCGGGGCCTGCCGCACCCGGATCGAGGCCCGCAGCAGGGCCAGGTTCACGCCCAGTTGCTCGAAGCCGAGCAGGCTGCCGGGGGCGTTCGTGTCCCAGCTGGCGGAGAGCACGCCGTAGCTGAGTCCCACCAGGCCGAGTAGGAAGAAGGCTCCGGACACCAGCAGGGTGAGCGCCGGAGGGATCTCCATGCCGCCGCGGCTCACCAGCAGGTAGCTGCCCACGAACACGCCCATGGCGAGCAGGGAGGGCACCCCGGTGAACACGGCGACCCGCCGTGCCATCCGTCCGCTCACCTGAGCCGGAATGGGGCTGCTCCGGCGCGCGGGAGCCGGCCTGGCCGGCTTCTGGGGAGGAGTGGCCCTGGCGGCGAACGGCTCACCGCCGGGCTGGGGCCGATCGGCCTGGCTGCGCTTCGGGGCGGTCTGTCGCTTGTTCGCCCCGCCCTTCGGCCTGGCCCGGCCCTTGCCTTTGCCCATGGATGCGATCGCGGATCAGCCGCGGATGCCGAGCTTGCCGATCAGGGTGCTGTAGCGCTCCTCGCTGTGGGCACGCACATAGCCGAGCAGACGCTTGCGCTGGCCGATCATCTTCAGCAGGCCCTGGCGGGAGGAGTAGTCGTGCTTGTTCTTCTGCAGATGGCTGCTGAGGCGGGAGATGCGCTCACTCAGCATCGCCACCTGAACCTCCGGAGAGCCCGTGTCGGTGCTGTGCACCTGGTGGGTGTTGATGAGCTCCTGCTTGGCGGCGGTATCAAGCGTCATGCGGTGATCGGTGAGTGAACGCGGTGCTGAACACAGCTGACCACTGTATCGCGCCAACTTCCCAGTCCGGATCAGGCCGCAGCCCGGCTGAGGGCTCTCAGTGCCTCGCGCACCCACACGTCGCCATCGCTCTCGTTCTGAAGACCCGGCAGGCCGGCCACTGCATGCAGGGCCCGCTGGATCTCCAGGCTGTCGTAGCCGAGGGCCTCGAGCGTCTCGCGCACCTCCAGGTGCACCGAGGCCGCGGTCGGCAGAGGAACCGGCCCGCTGTCGCCGGGGGCCTCGAGCGCGAAGCGGCGGGAGAGACGCTCGCGCAGCTCCACGCAGAGGCGTTCGGCCGTGCGCTTGCCCACGCCGGGTGCGCGCGTCAGGGCCTTGATGTCGCCCACCACGATCGCCTCGGTCAGGGCCTCCATCTCCAGTTCCCCCTGCAAGGCCATGGCCGCCTGGGGACCGATGCCGCTCACGGCGATCAGATCACGGAACAGGTCCCGCTCGGCGCGGCGGGCGAAGCCGATCAGCTGCCAGCCCTCGTCGCGCGCCAGGGTGTGCACATGCATCGAGAGGTCCTGTCCGGGCGCGGGCAGGGCACCCCAGACCCGGCGGCACACCTGCAGTTCGTAGCCCACCCCGCCGCACTCCAGCAGCAGCCCCAGCCGGGTGCCCTCCTGCCAGCGTTCCAGCACCGTGCCCCGCAGCCAGCCGATCATGGTGGTGTCCCCCCTGCGCACCCATGCTGCCCGGTCCGTCCAGCCGACCCGTCCGCCAGCTGCTCCGCTGGGCCAGCGCCATCGGGCTGAGCCTGCTGCTCACCGCCTGTGGTGGGCCTGGGGACCCGCCGCGCGCGGTGGTGCTGCAGGCGCTGGCCCTCCAGATCGAGCTGACCCAGACCTCGATCGCCGACGCGTTGCGGCTGGATGCGGAAGGCGCCCCAGTGGTGAGCCGGGTGCGGCTCAGCGACCAGGAGGTGATGCGCATCGATGGCGCGGCAGCCCTGCATCTGAGCGGTCAGTTCGACTGGCGTCTCCCCGGCGATGCCGTTCGGGTCAACAGCCCCTTCGATCTGGTGCTGACCCGGGGCGAGAAACGCCAGAGCTGGCGGCTGGCCCGGCCCCTGCCGATGCCGCCGGCGGGCCAGGGCGAGCGGGCCTGGCGCACGTATCCCCTGCCCCTGCCCGGCGAAACCTGACAGGACCGGGCCGGAACGGCTGACAGCGGCCAGCATGGGAAGCATTCCGGCGCCCATTCGATGAACGCCCTCCCCAGCCCCGGCCGCTGGCGTCGGCCGTGGTTCCTGGCCTGGCCCCAGCCAGCGCTGGTGGCCTGCCTGCTGGCCGTGGTGATGACACTGGCGATCCCCCAGCCGGCCTGGAGTGCCGCCATGGGCCTCGCCTGGGGCAGCGGTGTGGTGGACGTGCGCCAGCAGCTCGACTGTGATCTGGAAATCCACGAGCACAGCGATGAGGGCGTGGTGTACACCGGCGAGGACCTGCACCTGGGCGCATTGCCAGTGCACCGGCTGCGGGCGCTGATCGCACCGGAAACCGGACTGCAGCGGCTGGTTGTGGCCCTTCCCCCGCAGGACAGCTCCGAGGTGCTCGCCGCCCTGCGGGCCCGCTATGGCGCCCCGGTCAGCACCAGCCACGAGGATGGCTCCCAGGACTGGATGTGGATGACCCAGGACGATTGCATCCACGCTCTGCGCATCCCGGGCGAGGACTTCCTGCTGACCTACCGGCCGGTGCGACTCGATCTCAGCCAGCTGTGAACGCGGTCTGGGGCAGCTCTGAATCGGCCAGTTCTGAATCCGCGCAGAGTCTCAATCCACGGACGCCATCGACGGACGTCAACCGTCAGACACCGGCCATCGCCTGACTCATCTCTTCGGGTGCTGGAACCGGACGGAGCATCCTTCTGTGCCGCATGAGACAAAGCGTCGACTCTTGCCATGAGATGATTTACGAAACTTAAAGAGACCCATGCAGAAGCTGCGGCTCGCTGTCTACGGACTGGTCACACTTGCCGGCATCGGCTGGCCGTGGTGGTGCATTGTTCAGTTCATCAAGGAAACCGAAGCCCTGGGCCTCACCGATCCGATTGAGATCGTGAACCTGTTTTCCGCCGGCGTCTGGGCCAATGCATCAGCCGGCTTCATCGCCGCCGATCTGACCCTGGTTCTGATCGCCTCATTCCTCTTCTATGCCGTGGAGGGCATGCGGATCGGGATGAAGCGCTGGTATCTGTACATTCCGGCAACTTTTGCCATCTCCTTCGCTTTCTCCTTCGGCCTGTTCATGTTCAACAGGGAGAAGCTGATGGGTCAAGGCGCAGCGACGGTGAGCGAGGCCTGATTCCACAGCATCAGGCACCTGGCCCTTGGCGTCGATCGAACGACACAGGCCAGGTGCCAGCTGGCCTTCAGGCATGCAGAACCGCGATGCGCTTGGGATGATGGGTGCCCAGCAGGCCCGAGGTGACCCTGAGGGCCTCGCCACGGTCATGACAGCAGGCGAAGGGCTGCCGATCGATATAGACGATGAGCGTGTGGCGGTTGCGAGAGATCCCCATCGGCTCGAGCCTCTTTAGGTTCTCTTTAGATTTAGCCCTGCCGATGCCCCGGCGGGATGAGCCGTTGTACTCATCTCTCTGGCTTGACCTCCGACTGGTAGCCATCAATGCGGCGAAGACAACACAAAGGGCTCCAGCTGGCGCCAGCTGGAGCTTGCTTCAGCCATCCGGCGTCGACGCCCCAGCAACGGCAGACCCGCCATGCCCTGGAGGAAGCGCAGAGCGCATTGAACACGGAGCCACAACAGCCTGAGGGGTGAGCTCTATGCCTCACGTCTTATGTGAGATCCGCACTTGAGCGCTCCAGCGAGCTGATGGTATCGATGGATACAACAAGACATCACGACCTTGATACAGCAGCCGATTCCCCGGAACCGTGCACAGCTGGTGGCCTGGCTTGAAAGCCGGGGAGCCAACGTTCCACCCCAGCTTCGGAGGGTGGTCACGAAGCAGGCGTTTGTTCAAGGGGATCAGGGGCGCGACTCGCTGCTCGTGCCCCGCTGATGGTGGGGCTCCTCATTGGCAGGATCTGGCCCGGAACCGTGAGGAGCTGGTGTCACCTGTCAGACCAGTGATTGCCAAGCAGGGTCACGCCAATGGTCGGTTTCCGCGCCATCAACCGAACTGGAGCATCAGAGCCAACCGGCATAGCTTGTCAACCTGTCTTCGGATTCAACGGATGGAGGCCAGCATTCCCGACGCCATCAGCCACAGGAGTCTTCAGGGTCTGCTGAAGGACGCTGTGGCCGATCAAGCCAACAGCGACAAACCAAGCGTGGCTGAGACACCCGCCGAGTGGGCCGCCGCTCTGACGACGCTGATGCAAGAGGTGTCTGCCGGATCAGATCGGGTGGCCGAAGGCCGGACTCCGCAGCAGGTGATGGCTCTGGGCGCGTGCCGGGCCCACCTGATGATGGCTCTGCAGGCTCTGAAGGCCGTCCAGCAATGAAACCGGCTGTGGGCGCCATCCGGCGGGCATCGATCTACGCGGTGGTGAGTTACGGGGGGCTGGTGCTGATTAACAACAGCGGCCTGCAGTTGCCGTCCATGTGGATCGCTTATCTGCCGATGTTCATCGGCGTGTACGTGTTCACCCAGTGGGTCGACCGCAAGTTCTGAGGACCCCCGGTCGCCCCACCGAAGCGATGTGACCTCATCCGGGCGACTCGAGAGGGCTCAGCCAAGAGCGACAGCCGGACGCCGCAGGCCCTCCAGAGCAGCGTCGATGGCGGCGCGATCCAGCTGCAGTCCCAGCAGAACCAACTCCACGCCGTCACGGGCCTCCTCCTGCAGGCCGTGAGCGGGCTCGAACCAGGTGTCGAGGCGGGGACCCACGGCGGACAGATGCAGGGGGTGAGGTTTTCCCGGCAGCCGTGCTCGCCCCTTGAGGCGCACGACGGCCTGATCGGCGATCAGCTGCCGAACCAACGCTTCCAACTCAGGCCGCTGCACGGCCCAATCAATTGATACGATGTGGGACTGCATGGCCACATGGGTGTGGTCGTGATGCTCGTGGTGGTCGTCATCGTGATGGTGATGGCCGTGGTCCCCGCCGTCATGGCTGTGGTCGTGCACTGAGTGGTCGTGCTCGGCATGGGTGTGCTGCGGCAGGGGACTGAGGCCCAGCACCAGCTCGGGGTCCACCTCGCCGCGGGCCATGCCGAGCACGGGCACGCCCTGGCGCAGCGATGGGGCCAGCTGCTGACGCACACCGTCGAGCGCGGCGGCTTCGATCCGATCGGAACGGCTCACCAGCACCATGTCGGCGGCCCGGAGCTGATCGCGGAAGAGCTCGTCGATGGCGGTGGCGTGATCGAGGCTCGGATCATTCAGGCGCTGCTGCTCGAGAGCGGCGGGATCGGCCACCACGGAGCCGGCCGCCAGGGATTCGCCGTCCACCACGGTCACCACACCGTTCACCCTGGTGCGGCTGCGGATCTCGGGCCAGTTGAACGCATCCACCAGCGGCTCGGGCAGGGCCAGGCCACTGGTTTCCACCACGATTCCATCCAGTTGCTCGCGGCGCTCCAGCAGGCGCTCCATTGTGGGCAGGAAGTCGTCCTGCACGGTGCAGCAGAGACAGCCGTTGGTGAGCTCCACCAGGCGCCCCTCGATCTCCTCCTCGGGGCAGAAGCCGCAGGAGGCGATCAGCTCGCCATCGAGGCCCACCTCACCGAACTCGTTCACCAGCACCGCCAGGCGCTGGCCGCTCTCCACCAGCAGATGGCGCAGCAGGGTGGTCTTGCCAGCTCCGAGGAAACCCGTGACCACCGTGACCGGAAGGCGGCCGGTGGAACTGGGGGCGTGACTCATGCCAGGGGTGCGTTGTCAGCCCCATCCTGAAGCGCCGCAGGGCGAACGCCGTCACTGGACTGTTCAGGCCGCGGTGGCTGCGTGGATCAGGGTCCGCGAACAGATCCAGTTGCAGCAACAGCTGCTATTGCGAATCGCTTGCAAGAGGGCGGGGAGGCTCTGTAAGTTGCGATTGGTTTTCAAGTGCAGGTGAAGCCTGCCTCCGGCACACCCCTGTCGCCCTGCCCTCACCCAGGAGCCCACCCGTTGACCCTCGCTCCCTCAAAGCCCCCAACGCGCACTGTGGTCCCGCTGCGGACCACAACCAGCCCCGTCGATCCGGACACCACCCCGGTGATCCATCTGGCCGAGGGCCGAACCCTGTTGCTCGATCCGGCCTCCCAGGCGAGCGACACCCTGCTGCAGGTGCACGACGGCATCGCCCGTGTGTTCTGCGCCTGCCCGGAAACCGATGGCATGAGTCTGGCCTTCCTGCAGAAGGGAGACACGCTCCAGTTCGACCGCCTCTGCAGCGATGGCGTCTGCCTGGAGGCCCTCACCGATCTCTCCTTCCGACGCCTGGAACGCAGTGAAGCCGGGCTGAGCGACCCGGTGAATGAGTGGACGCTGCAGCTGCTCAGGATCCGCCACCTGGTGAGTGCCGAGCAGCGGCTGCAGGCGCTGCTCTCGCTGCTGGTGCACCGCATCGGCCGGCGCACCCGCGCCGGCTGTCAGCTCCCCTTCCGCCTGACCCATGAGCGCCTGGGTGAGCTGATCGGTGCCACCCGGGTCACCACTAGCCGCATCGCCTCGAAGCTGCGCGAGCGCGGCGTGTTCCAGCAGGGCAGCGGCAGCCGGGAGGGGCTCACCCTCTGTCCCGACTGGATCGCCGCCTGTCCGCTGACCTTCTGAGTCCCCCGCTCCTCCGTTCCTCACCCCTTGTTCCCGTCATGAGCCGCAACGAGTCCCTGCCCCAGCCCAGCAAGAAGAAGGGCTGCAAGAAGAGCAAGTGCTCCAAGTGGAAGGGCAGCTCCTGCCGCTGCGGGCGCGAGTGACACCACCGCTTACCCCTCACGCTCGCTGACGCCCGCTGACGCCCGCTGACGCCACACGATGGAGACCCGCTCCGCTTCCTCACCCTCCACAGGCCCGGTGCTGATGGGCGATCTCATTCGCCACGGTCATCGGCTCCTGGGCCGTCAACGCCGCATCTCCCAACAGCTGGAGAGCAACTGCTGCCCGCAGCTGCGGAGCCGGCTGATCTGGGAGCAGTCCGAGATTCAGAGCCGCGTTGCCGGACTCCGATGCCTCTTCAACACCTCTCGGAATGGAGTCAGCCGGAACAGCTGGAGCAGTGCGGCACTGCTGAGTGAACTGCTGCGCCGCTGCGCAGAGGAGCCTCTGCGGACGCTCCGGCCGGACTGAGCAGCCGACCGGAACCAGGCCAGGGGAAGCTCTACCGAATTCAGCTGTCGGAATCGCCGGCCAGGCGATGCGGCGCATCGTGGCCTTCGCCCAGTTCCTGATCGATCAGCAGCAGGGCGGCGGGATTGCCGGCGGCGATACGGAGGCGGCCCAGCAGGTGGGCGGCATTGCCTTCCGAAGTGATCTGGTCCTCGATCAGGGGCTCAAGGAACACCGCGGTGCGGGTGTCACCGGCTTCCTCGGCCAGGCGGTGGATCTGCTGGAGGGAGCTGGTCACGTCGCGCTCCATGCCGAACACGGCCTCGAACACCGCCACCACGCTGGAGGCATCGCCCTGGAAGGGGGTCTGGCTGCCGAGGCGGAAGCTGGCGCCGCGGTCGTTCAGATAATCGATGAAGCGGCCGGCGTGCTCGCGCTCGGAATCGGATTCGTTCTGAAGGAAACTGGCGAAACCACGCAGCTCACGCGAGGCGAAACGGCCGGAGAGCTCCCAGTAGTGATAGGAGGCCTGGGTCTCCAGATGGAGGTGCTGCTGCAGCTGCTCAAGGATGCCGGCGTCCATCGGCTCGGCCACGCTGCGCTGGGGCAGATCGCTGAGCACCTGAGCGGTGGTTGTGGTGGTCATCGTGTTCAAGCCTCCTTAACAGTTCCGCATGCTGGCCCACGCAGGGCCCGTATCAAATGTTACGCGACCTGGCGCTGGCACTGAGGACGGTCGCCAGCAGCACCACCGCCGCACCGCTCACCATCCAGCCATCGATCGGTTCGGCGAACAGCCACACGCCCCAGAGGCTGGCGAACACCACCTGCACATAACTGATGGCGGTGGCCCGGGCCGCCGGCAGCAGCGTTAACCCCCGGGTGATCCACACCTGGCCCAGCTGGGTGAACACACCAACCCCCAGCAGCCAGAGCCAGTCGCTGCCGATCGGCATCACGAAGTTGCCCAGCACCGCCGGCAGCACGATCGGCACCGACACCAGCGGGAAATAGAACACGATCACCAGCGGGTGCTCGCTGCGGCCCAGATGGCGCACGCACACATAGGCCAGGCTGGTCATCAGGGCGCCGCCGAGGGCGATCGCCACGGAGAGGGGATCGAGACCCCGCGCCGCCGCGCCGCTCAGCCAGGAGGGCTCCACCACCAGCAGCACGCCCGTCCAGCCCAGCAGCACGGCCACGGCCAGCCGGCGGGCCACCTGCTCCTTCAGCAGCAGCCAGCCCATCACCGCCGTGAAGGTGGGATAGGTGTACTGGAGCACCGTGGCGGTGGCGAGCGGCAGGCGCGTGATCGCGGCGAAGACGCAGAGCAGGGCGCCGGTGCCCACCAGCCCGCGCAGCACCAGCCAGCCGCGCCGGTGGCCCCAGGGCCAAACGCCTTCACGTCGCAATAGCACGGCCGTGATCGCCAAGGTGATCAGGGAGCGGGCCAGCAGTACCTCGGCCACCGGAATCCGGCCGGCCAGCTGCTTCACGCACACGGTCATCAGGCTGAAGCTGAGGGCCGAGGCCACCACGAAGCGCTTCGAGCCGCCGGCCAGGGCGGCCGGTCCGAGGATGCCCTTCACGACCTCAGCGCCATCGGCCGTGCAGATGGAAGGCCGCCCAGTGGTAGGGCGCCCGCCAGCGCGGGGTGCGCATCAACTCGAGCTGGGCCTGGCGCAGGGCGGCATCCAGTGGCAGGCCAGCATCGATCCAGTGGCGGTAGAAGGCCGCCATCAGGGCGGCGGTGCTGCGGTCGTCGACGCTCCACAGGCTCGAGAGCACGGTGCGGGCCCCCGCCAGCATGAAGGCCCGGCTGAGGCTGAGGGGCCCCTCCCCCTCCAGCTGGCGGCCCAGGGCGGTGTCGCAGGCGCTGAGCACCACCAGCTCGGAGTCGAGCTCCAGATCCAGGATCTCCTGCAGGTAGAGGAAATCCACCGCCGGGTCGGCCACTCCGGCCGGGCTGCGCTCGGCGGCGAGCACGATGCCGGAGAAGTCGGGCCGGCGGGCATTCACGCAGGCGTGGGTGGCGAAGTGGAGCACCGGGAAGCGGGCCGGATCGAGGGCCAGCAGACGAGCGGCGGTGGCCTCGGCGCCGCGGGCCACCACCCGATCGGCCTCGCTCACCACCTGAGCGATGGCCTCCAGCTCCCGGCCGGTACCCGGCAGGGGCTGCCACGCCAGGCTGCAATTGCGCCGGCTCGGGCCGGCCCTGAGCTCACCGTGGGGGCGCCCCGCCCCCAGATCCGGATCGGCCACGATCAGCATCGGCAGCCGGCCATCGCCGCCGGCATCCGGCGGGGCTGAGGCCGGGCGATCCAGCACCGCCTGCACCGAGGGAAGGTGAGCGAGGGAGAAGCGGGCCAGCAACGGCTCGCCGCTGGCCGGATCCTCCAGCGCAGCGAAGGGCAGCACCTGCAGCGCACCGTCGGGCACCAGGATCAGGCGGCGGGTGTCCGCCGGCAGATCGGCCGGGCCGATCAGCAGCGCGTGCAGCCGGCTGAGCAGGGCGGCATCGGGGAGCCCGAGCAGGGATCGGCGCAGGGCCTGCACCTGCTCGCTGATCTCGGGGCCCGGCGGCAGCGCATGGACCGCCAGGCCGTCGCGGTCCACCACCCAGAGCGTGCTGCGCTCGGGGCCGAGGTTGTATTGCAGCAGCACGTCGCCCTCCTGCAGCAACTCGCGGCGCAGCCGCTCGATCAGGCGGCGGGCCTGCTCGAGGCTGGGCACGGGGCTGCCGGGAACCGGCACGGCCGCGCCCGCCAGTCCGTGCAGCTCCTGCTGCAGCACCAGATCGGCATCCATTAGCGCCTGGCGCCTGGCGGCGCTGACCTCGGACGGCGGCCCCAGGGCCCTCAGCTCCCGTTCGATGGCGCGGCGCCGCTGGCGCTGTTCGCGGCCGGGGCGGTCGCCCTGGCGGGCGAGGCCATCGCGCAGGCCCCGGGCGCGGGACTGCTCCTGCACGGCATAGGCCCGCAGGGCATGGCCGGCGCCGGGCTCCAGCCGGTGCAGCTCCATCAGCAGATCGATCAGGGCATCGATGTGCTCATGGGCCGAGGCCAGGAAGGAGGCCCGCAGATCGTCGTCGGCCAGGCGGCTGCGCAGGCCATCGATCAGGCGCACCGACTCGGCCAGATCGCTCAGAGCGGCCTGGTGATCCCCCAGGCGGCGGTGCAGCCGGCCGCGGTTCAGCAGCGTGGTGGCCATCCCCTCGGCATCGTCGACGCCGCGCTGCAGGGCGAGGGCGGCATCGAGCGGTTCGAGGCCCCGGCGGGGTGTGGAGCCCACCGCCTCCAGATTGCCCAGGTTGTTGAGCGTCACGGCCTCACCGCGCCGGTCGCCCAGCTGCCGCTTGATCGCCAGGGCCTGGCGATAGGCGCGTCGAGCCGGCTCGGGGCGGCCGGCGAGCACGTGGGCCGCCCCGATGTTGTTGAGGGCACGGGCCAGGCCGTCGCGATCGCCGCTGGCGCGGTGCATGGCCTCGGCGGCCCGCAGAGGGACCAGGGCCTGCTCCGGCCGGCCCCGCCGGTTGAGCAGGCTGCCGAGATTGTTCCGGCTCACCGCGATGCCGGACGGGGAGTCGAGCTCCCTGTAGGCGGCCAGGGCCCGGCGCAGCTGCAACTCCGCCTGCTCGCCCTCCCCCACGCTCTCGTACACGGCGCCGAGATTGCCGCTCACCACCGCCTCGCCGAGGGGATCGCCGATGCGGCGCAGGATGGCGACGGCCGCCCGCAGCGACTCCAGAGCGGCCTGAAACTCGCCCACCGTCTCCTCGAGCGAGGCCCGGTTGATCAGCGCGGCAGCCTCCGCCGCCGGGTGGGCCGTGTCCCGCGCGATCGCCAGGGCCCGCTCGAAGCTGGAGCGGGCCTGCCGGGGGCGGCCCTGCTGCAGCTGCAGCAGGCCGAGGTTGGAGAGCAGCACCGCCTCGCCGCGGCGATCGCCGATGCGGCGGCGGATCGCCAGCGAGTCCTCCAGAAGCGCCCGGGCCTGGGCAGGCTGGCCGAGATCGTCATGCAAGGCGGCCAGGTTGGCCAGGCTCACCGCCAGGCCCTCTGGGGCACCGGCCTGGCGCTGGATCACCAGGGCCCGCTCCAGCAGGGCCTGGGCCTCCGCCAACCGTCCGAGCCGTTTCTCCAGCAGGGCCAGATTGCTGAGGACGGTGGCCTCGCCGAGGGGATCGCCCCGTTGCCGCCGCAGCTCAAGACTGCGGCCGTAGGCGGAGCGCGCCGCGGCCCCATCCCCCAGGTCATCGAGGATGGCGCCGATGTTGTTCCAGCTCAGGGCTTCACCGGCCGCATCCGCCGACTGCTGACGGATCGCCAGAACCCTTCGGTGCAGCGCCAGGGCCCGGCGCCGCTCGCCCATGCCCTCGAGCACCACCGCCATGTTGTTGAGGCTGGTGGCCTCGCCCGCCCGGTTCTGCAACTGCCGGTGCAGGCTGCGCGACTGCTCCAGCAGCTCCAGGGCCTGCTCCATCTCCCCCAGTTCGGACGCCAGCTGGCCCAGGTTGCTGAGCACCACGGCCTCCCCCGGGCGATCGCCGGCGGCGCGATGCAGCTCCAGCGCCCGGCGGTAGCGCTCGCCGGCCCGGGGTTTCTCCCCGAGCAGGGAGTGGGCATTGCCCATCAGGGTGTGGATCAGGCCCAGCCGGCTGGGATCCGCCTCGGGCCCCAGGCGCTGGAGCAGGGCCTGCCAGAGGGTGATCGCCTGCCGCCAGCCGGCGGCCGTTCCAAGCCGGAAGGCGGCCACCGCAGCCGCGTCCAGCTGCTCGGGCGAGGCGGCTCCGTCGGCTGCCGGCAGCGGGCTGGCCGGGCCGGACTCGGCCGCCGCCGCCGGCAGGCTGCGGCCCGGCAGCAGCAGCGAGACCAGCAGGGAAAGCGTGAGGCAGGCATCTCGACACCAGATGTAGTGTGAAGACCGCAGCCGGCCGCCGCGTCGTCCATGGGCCAGCCCCGCCTCCACCCGCGCACGATCGAGGCGGTCAAGGACCGGGCCGACATCGTGGATGTGGTGGGCGACCACGTGGTGCTGCAGAAGAAGGGCCGGGAGTTCGTGGGGATCTGCCCCTTCCACGACGACAGCAAACCGTCGATGACGGTGTCTCCCGCCAAGCAGTTCTACTACTGCTTCTCCTGCGGTGCCGGCGGCAACGCCATCAAGTTCCTGATGGAGTTCCAGCGCCAGAACTTCTCCGAGGTGGTGCTCGATCTGGCGCGGCGCTACCAGGTGCCGGTGGAGACGGTGGAGGGGCCCCAGCAGGAGCGGCTGCGGCAGCAGCTCTCCCGCCGCGAGCAACTGCACCGGGTGCTCGATCTGGCCAGCGGCTGGTTCCGGCAGCAGCTCCAGAGCGAGGCCGGGCGCGGCGCCCTGGGCTATCTGCGCGACACGCGCGGCCTGAGCGCGGCCACGATCGAGCGCTTCCAGCTCGGCTATGCGCCCGAGCGCTGGGATGGCCTGCTCGACCATCTGCAGCGGGTGGAGCGGATCCGCCCCGAGCTGCTGGAGGCGGCCGGGCTGGTGGTGGCCCGCAAGGGAGGCAACGGCTTCTACGACCGCTTCCGCCATCGGGTGATGGTGCCGATCCGCAACCGTCAGGGCCGGGTGATCGCCTTCGGCGGCCGCAGCCTCGATGGCGGCGAACCCAAATACCTCAACTCGCCCGAAACCGAACTGTTCGAGAAGGGCCGCCATCTGTTCGGGCTCGACCTGGCGGCGTCGGCGATCCGCAAGGCGGACCGGGCCGTGGTGGTGGAGGGTTACTTCGATGTGATCGCCCTGCACGCCGCCGGCATCGAGAACGCCGTGGCCGCTCTCGGCACGGCCCTGAACGCCGGACAGATCACCCAGCTCTGCCGCTGCTGCGAGAGCAAGCGGATCGTGCTCAACTTCGATGCCGACGGCGCCGGCGTGCGCGCGGCCCAGCGGGCCATCGGCGAGGTGGAGCAGCTGGCCCTGCAGGGGCAGCTGCAGCTGCGTGTGCTGCACCTGCCCTCCGGCAAGGACCCCGATGAGTTCCTGAAGGAGCGCACGCCCGAGGCCTACAGGGCCCTGCTTGATCAGGCACCCCTCTGGCTCGACTGGCAGATCGAGACGATCCTGGAGGGCAAGGACCTGCGGCGGGCCGATCAGTTCCAGCAGGCGGTGGCCGACCTGGTGACCCTGCTCGGCCGCCTGCCGGCCAGCGCCGTGCGCAGCCACTACCTGCAGCAGGTGGCCGAACGGCTCAGCGGCGGCCAGGCCCGCCTGGCCCTGCAGCTGGAGCAGGACCTGCGCCAGCAGGTGAAGGGCCAGCGCTGGCACGGGCGCTCCCAGCGCTTCGATCAGCCCGGCGAGGCCGGGCAGCGCGAGCGGGCCGAAGCCCTGATCCTGCGGCTCTACCTGCACCACCCGCGGCTGCGGGGCACGATCCGCCACGAGCTGCACCAGCGCGATCTGGAGAATTTCGCCCTGCAGCACCACCGCCGCCTCTGGGCGTCGCTGAGCGAACTGGAGGAGGAGCGGCTCGGGGTGGAGGCCCTGCAGGCGATCAGCCGGGGACAGGGCAGCGACGACCTCCTGGCGGAGTTCGATCTCGCCGCTGCCCTGAGCGACCAGCTGCTCAGCGACGATCCGGCCCTGCTGGATCGGCTGCAGGGGCTGCTGCTGCCCTCGGATCTGGATCGGCTGGCGCTGGCCGAACCGCTGCTGAGCCTGCAGGGGGCCACCGCCTCGCTGGAGCGGCAGCGCAGCCTGCGCCGCTGCCGCCACCTGCTCGAGGCCTGGAGCAGCCGGCGGCTGCAGACCCTGGAGACCTGCCTCGCCCAGCTGCTCGAGCAGCAGGATCCGTCCGCCCGATCAGACGGCGCCATGGAGGACCAGGTGGAGCACCTGTTCCGCGACCTCAATCAGGACGTGCTCTCGTTCCAGGAGCTGTATTACAGCGAGCGGCGCCACATCGGCCATCTCGACCGGCAGCGCTGCGCCGGCTTCAGCCGGCTGCCGGGCGGGGGCGAGCCTGTGCCGGCGCAGGAGCCGGCCGCGGCCGCCTCATGAGGTCGTCGGCAGCGGCCGCTTGAAGACAAGCAAACCCAGGCAGAGCACACCGATCAGGGCGCCCGGCGGCGCATCCACCAGAACGGCCGCCAGCAGGCCGCCCACACCGAGCAGCAGGCCGGTGGCGGCGGCCCGCAGCATCAGCCGCTGCAGGCTGCGGCTGGCCTCGATGTGCATCAGCACAGGCGCACAGAGCAGGGCGATCACCAGCACCACCCCCACCGCCGCCATCGAGCTGATCACCACCAGGCCCGTGGTGAAGGTGAGCACGAGCTTGAGGCGCCGCACCGGCAGGCGGGCGGCCTCGGCCCCGGCCGCATCCACCCCCACGAAGACCAGATTGCGGTAGGAGCTCAGCACCAGCACCGCGAGGACCGCGGCGGCGACCAGCATCCGCACCAGATCGGCCGGGCCCACCGCGAGAAGATCCCCGAAGAGCAGGGCCTCCAGGTCGATCCGCAGCTGCAGCAGGGGGGCCAACAGCACTCCGAGGGCCAGAAAACCCGCCAACACGGTGTTGAGCACGCTCTCCTCACGGCCGGAGCAGCGGTGGCTGAGGACCTCGGCCAAGAGGGAGCCCAGCAGACCGCTGATGAGCCCGCCCAGGATCGGATCCAGGCCCAGAGCCAGGGCGAGCACCAGGCCGGGCAGCACAGCGTGAGCCATCAGGTTGGCCTGGAGCACACGCCGTTGCGTCACCAGCAACGCCCCGGTGGCGGGGCAGACCAGGCCCACCAGCACCACCATCAGCAGCGGCGTCAGCCACCAGATCTCGGCATCCACCGCTGTCATCCCACCACTCCGAACGCGGTGGCCCGATCCGGATTCATGGCGGTGTGGCAACGGGAGTGGTCACGGATTGTGACTGGCGTGGAGCCAAGCGAAGACAAATCCGGGGAGCTCCCAACAATGAGAACGATTCTCTTTCATGGCCTGTGCTGCGGCTCCCGTTCCGATCCGTCCTTGCGCTGTGCGCCGCTGGTCTTGCAGCGGCACCCCTCGTCCTGGCCCCTGCCGGGGTGCAGGCCCAGGCCGGCAAACCCACCGTGGTGGCCGTGGACGGGGTGCTCTGCGACCTCACCCGCACCCTGGCCGGCTCCTCCGCCTCGGTGATCTGCCTGATCCCGGCCGGCGCCGACCCCCACACCTTCCGCTTCCGCGGCAGCGATCGCCGGGCCCTGTCCAGGGCCGATCTGGTGCTGCACAACGGCTTCAAGCTCTCGCCGGCCGCGATGAAGCTCGAGGGCAACCCGAAGGTCGTGGCCGTGGCGGAGCTGGCGATGCCCAACTACGACGGCGCCGATCCGCACGTCTGGCACGATCCGGCCAACACCGCCGCCATGGCCGAGGTGGTGACCGCACGCCTGCAGAGCGTGCTGCCGGCTTCGGAACACGCGGGTCTCCAGGCGCGAGGCCGCAAGGCGAACGCGGTGCTCTCTCAACTGGGCAGCTGGGGCGGCAGCCAGTTCGGCACCCTGGCGCAGCCCCAGCGCGTGCTGGTGAGTGAGCACCAGGCCTACAGCCACCTGGCCGATCGCTACGACATCACCCAGATCACCATGCTGGACAGCTTCACCAGCAAGGGTGTGTTGCGGCCCTCCAGCCTGAGGGCGATCACCTCGGCGGTGAAGGCCTCCGGCGCCAAAACGCTGTTTCCGGAATCGCTGCCGGCCAACAAGACCCTGCGCCGCATCAGCCGCAGCACCGGCATACCGGTCAACGACACGCCGCTCTATCCGGAAGGACTCGGCCCGGATCGCTCCACGGTGTCCACCGCGACCTGGAACATCTGCACCGTGGTGAAGGGCCAGGGCGGCCAGTGCGATCAGACCAAGGCCGATGCCCTGGAGTCGCAGTGGGACGCAATCCGCTGATCAGACCGCTTCAACCAACCCCCTCCCCATCTGCTCCCTCGCTCCGCTGTTCTGATGCTTGCCCGTTTTCTGCAGCCCCGCCACGCCCTGCTGCTGGCCCTGTTGCTCAGCCCCCTGGCCGTTGAGAGCGCGCTGGCCCCCACCGGCCGGGCCCACGGAACCCACGGGGGAGCCGGAGGCGAGCCCCTGGAGGGCGGCGAGTTCCGGGCCACGCCGGTGATCACGATCGAGGGCCATGGCGGCTATGAGCTGAACCTGGAAGGCCGGCCCGAGCACTACGCCATCGACGGCATGTTCGGCGCGGTGATGGAGTGGGGCCTGGGCAACGGCAGCAGCCTCACGATCGAGGCGGCGGTGGGCCCGGCCCTGGTGTGGGGCGAGGCCGAGCACTTCTACGGACGCGTGCATCGCGACGACCACGGCGATCACGATGACCATGACGATCACGATGATCACGGGCATGACGATGACCATGCCGATCACGACGACCACGATGATCATGACGACCACGATGATCACGGGCATGACGACGATCATGCCGACCACGATGATCATGATGATCACGACCATGACGATCATGGGCATGACGATCACCACGATGAGCACGCCCATCACGATGATCACGACGACCATGGTCACGATGATCACGGCCATGACGATCATGGCGGTCATGGTCACGGCGGCCACGCCCATGGTCACGACACCACGTTCAAGCGCACAGACATCAAGGGCTATCTGCAGGTGCGCTACGCCCCGAATGATCGGCTCAGCCTGTCACTGGAATACAAGCCCTATTACGTAACCCGCGATCAGGACGAGGACATCCGCGGCCTGAAGAACGAGATCGGAGCCAAAGTGGTGTGGGCCCTCGGCGATGGTGATGTGAACTTCGCTCTCGGTGATGGCCTGCAGGATGTGATCGATGGGATCTACCTGTCAGTCGATCACCGGCAGGGCTGGGAATCGGATGGCACCTGGATCGGCAACTACACCGATCCCCGGTTCGGCTTCGGCTTCAACATCGATCTGGTGTCGATCCGCATCGATGCCGGCCCGCGCTTCTACACCCCCGGCAGCTACTCAGGCCTGGAGCAGCGCACCGACTTCGCCGGCGAGGTGCAGGTGGCCGTTCCCGTGGCCGAGAGTGTGGTGCTGTTCGCCCACTGGAAACCGGCCTACAGCTCCCAGGATGGCCCCGGCTGGGGCGAGGGCTGGCAGCATCACGTGGGCACGGGTGTGACCTTCAGCTTCTGAGGCCCGATCACCCCGCCAGGCCACACCTAAGCTCCCCATCGATGTCACCCAGATGCATGCTGCAGGCCAAGGGCGTGCATCTCAGCCGGGGAACGCGCCAGGCTCTGCGCGATGTATCCCTGACCCTGGAGCCCGGCAGCCTCACCGCCCTGGTGGGGCCCAACGGCGCCGGCAAAACCACCCTGCTCCAGGTGCTGCAGGGGCAACTCGCCCCCGATCGCGGCAGCGTGGAGCTGGACGGAGCCCCGATCCGGGGCCAGCGGAGCCGGGTGGCGCTGATGCCCCAGCGGGGCGAGATCGACTGGCACTTCCCGATCACCGTGGCGGGGATGGTGGAGCTGGGCCACCGCAGCGGGAAGCGGCATGGCTGCTGCGATGTGGCGGCCGCCCTGCAGCGGGTGGGCCTCACGGAGCTGGCCGGCCAGCGGCTCGATCAGCTCTCCGGCGGCCAGCAGCAGCGCACCCTGCTGGCCCGCACCCTGGTGCAGCCAGCCGATGTGCTGCTGCTCGATGAACCCACCGCCGCGATTGATCCCCCCTCACGCGAGCAGCTGCTGCGGGTGATGCGTGAGGTGTGCCGGGCCGGCCTCACCCTGCTGGTGAGCGGCCACGACTGGGGCACGGCCCTCGATGCCTACGACCGGGTGGTGGTGCTCGATGGCTCGGTACTGGCGGACGGTCCACCGGACACGATCCGCCGGACCCTCGGGGCGGTGTCGATGGGCAACCACCGCTGCGGATGAGCGAACCCCGCCGCCGTCAGCCCGCTGAACCGCCCCCACCCTGCTCCTGCCGGCGCCGGCAGGGCTCGCAGAGGCCGTAGAACTCCAGCGTGTGAAACAGCATCCGGTACCCCTGGTGCTCCGCATGTGGCAGATGCACCTCCTCGATCGGACAACCCGCCAGGGGTTCGCTGCGGCCGCAGTCCACGCAGGTGATGTGGTGGCGATCCCTGTCCACCGGGGCATAGAGCGCCTCACCGTTGGGCAGTACCCGGCAGCGGATGCGGCCCTGTTGCTGCAGCGCTCTCAGGTGCCGGTAGACGGTGGCGAGCCCCATGCCGTGGCCCGCATCGGCCAGAGCGCGGTGCAGAGCCTGGCCGCTCACCTCATCCTCACTGCGCTCCAGCGCCTCGAGGATGCGGTCCTGTTTGACGCTGATCGCCATCTGCTGCATGGGCGTCTCTCCCTTCTAGCCGAACTCCGGATCCGCGGATGACCTGGTGGCTGACGCCGCTGCTGATGGCTCTGCTCACCGGGCTGCTGGCGCCCCTGAGCGGCACCCTGCTGCTGGTGCAGCGCCGGGTGCTCCTGGGCAACCTGATCTCCCACGCGGTGCTGCCGGGGCTGGCGGTGGCGGTGGCCCTGAAGCTCTCGCCCCTGCTGGGCGGTGCCCTGAGCGGCCTGCTGGCGGTGCTGCTCTCCGAACGCCTGTTCGCCGCACCCGCCGGGCGCGAGCGCGATGCGGTGACCAACACGGTGCTGGCGGGCTTCCTCGGGCTCGGGGTGCTGCTGATCCCGTTGCTGCAGGTGCGGGTGGATCTGGAGGCGCTCCTCTTCGGCGATCTGCTGCTCAGCGGGCCAAACGACCTGCTCTGGGCGCTGCTGGCCCTGCTGCTGCTGCTGGGGGTGGTGCTGCGCTGGCGGCGGGAGCTGGTGTTCCTCGGGGTGGACCCCCAGGGGGCCGAGGCCTGCGGCGTGCCGGTGGGGCGGCTGCGGCTGCTGCTGGCGCTCTGCACCGCGCTGGTGGTCACCACCGCGATGACGGCGGTGGGGGTGATCCTGGTGATCGGCCTGATGTGCGCCCCCGCACTGGTGGGCCTCTCCGGCGCCGTGAGCCTGCAGCGGGCCATGCTGCGGGCCTCGGTGCTGGGGGCCCTGCTCAGCGGCGGCGGTTTCCTGCTGGCCCTGGCGCTCAACTGGCCGCCCGGACCCCTGATCGGCGTGCTCTGCATGGCCCTGCTGCTGCCGCCGCGGCGCGCCGGCTGAACACGGGCTGAGCACCGGCTGAGCGGGTCAGGCCCGCACCAGGGGCACATCCGCCAGGCGGGTGGTGGCGGCGCGGCTGAGGCACTGGCGGCGCATGGCCCAACCGGGCTGCAGGCCGCAGGCGGCCCATGCCACCGTGCCCCGGCCGTAGCGGTGGTTGAGGCGATCGATCGTGGCCATCAGGCGTTCGCGCCGTTGCTGCTCGGCCGGCGGCAGCGACGCGAACAGGTGCTGCTGGAGCTGATCGCTGCCCTGCAGCTGCTGCATCAGCACCCCCGCCTTGGCCAGCCGGCGGTGGGGACGGAAGAGGCGGTCGGCCAGGGGCAGGGCGGCGGCCAGCAGCACGGCGGTGTCGTTGCTGGGCAGATCGAGCCGGGCGCTGGCGGCATTGCTGTAGAAGCCCGGCGCGAAGGGGCTGGTGCGGGCGAACACGGTGAGGGCTCCGGCCCGCTGCCGCTGCCGGCGCAGCTTCTCGGCGGCACGGCTCACATAGGTGGCCACCGCCTCCCGCAGCTCGGCGGCCCGGGTGATCGGCCGACTGAAGCTGCGGCTCACGCAGGTTTCCCGCTTCGGCGAGGGCGCCAGATCCATCGGCAGGCAGGCGTGGCCGTGCAGTTCCCGCTGCAGGCGCAGCCCCACCACACCGCAGCGGGCCCTGAGCTCGCCGCTGGGCATGTCGCGCAGCTGGCGGGCGGTGCGGATGCCGCGCAGGCGGCACCAGCGGGACAGCCGGCGGCCGATGCCCCACACGTCCTCGATGGCGATCCGCTCCAGCCAGAGGTCGGGATCGTCGCAGCGGCCGAGATCGAACATCCCCGCGTGGGCGGGGCTGGATTTGGCCAGGCGGTTGGCCAGCTTGGCCTGGGCCTTGCTGGCACCGATGCCGATGGCGATCGGCAGGCCGAGATCGCGGCGCACCAGGGCCCGCAGGCCGGAGGCCCAGCCCCGCAGGTCGCCGTCGGCCGGCCGGGTGATGCGGGCGAAGGCCTCATCGATCGAATAGATCTCCAGCTCGTCGCAGTGGAGCTCGAGCAGGCTCATCAGCCGCTGGCTCATGTCGCCGTAGAGGGCGTAGTTGGAGCTGCGCACCACGACGCCGTGGCGCTCCAGCTCCGGGCGGGCCTTGAAGTAGGGGGTGCCCATGGCGATGCCGAGAGCGCGGGCCTCGGCGCTGCGGGCGACGATGCAGCCATCGTTGTTGGAGAGCACCACCAGGGGGCGGCCGATCAGGGCCGGCTCCAGGCTCTTCTCACAGGCCGCATAGAAGTTGTTGCCGTCGATCAGAGCGATGGCCTGCGGCATGGGGGAGCAGCGACCGGAACAGGGCGGCCCGGCCGGAAAGCGCGGACTCGCTCAGGCTAGTACGTCTGAACCAGCGCGAAGATGCTGCCGCGCGGCGGGGCCGGGGCGAGCCTGTGCAGGCGTGAGCAGCATGGGGGCATGGCGCGGCGGGGCCGATGAAGCGAGGCTGGCTGCTGGCTCCGCTGCTGGCCGGAGCGCTGCTGGCCGGAGGCTGGTGGGCTCTGGCCTCGGTGCGGGGCAGACGGCCGCCGCCACCGCCGGAGGGGAGTCCGATCGTCTACCCGTGGGGGGCGATGAACCTGGACACGGACAACGACGAGCCGGAGTCCGACCTGGAGCGCAGCATCCGCGAATCGTTCCAGAGCGAAGCGAAGGGCCGCTTTGATCAGGACGGAGACGGCGACAACGATTACGCGGTGCTGGTGCTCTCGGGCGGCGGCTCGGCCGGCGCCTTCGGAGCAAACGCGGGCAGGTCTGAGATCACAGGCCCAGTTTGAGATCCCGGATCTGCCCTCGCTGGCCGCACACGGCCCGCATGGCGTACTGTGCACATAGCGCGCAGCCCATACCCGGCCTGCGCACCTCCCACACACCTCCCCGAGGTGTTGGGTGGGGCCCGGCGGTGCTGACAACACCCCGAGCCCATGACCAGTCACGACCAAACCGCGACCGATGACCTCATCATCCCCCGGCAGGCGCCGGGCAGCTCCCGCGTGGGAGAAAAGTCTCCGCTCCATGGTCCGAGCCGAGGTGGCCGACTGCTGGGGCGTTGCCCAGCTCCGGGGCCGCTGCCGGATCACGCTCACCTGGCCCGACGGATCCCGCTCCACCGTGATGGCCCCCATCGCCTGGAGCCCGGCCAATGCCTCCACGATCCTCCAGCTGGTGGGCCAGCTCCATGAAGGGATCCACCAGGGCCTCGATCTGAAGGACGCCCTGGCCCGGGCCGATCTGCCCGCCACCGGCGCCGCCACTCCCGTCCGACCCAGTGGCATCGACTGGGCGGCTCTGGTGGAGGGCTTCCACAGCCACAAGGTCGGCACCGGCCAGGTGGCCGAGAGAACCTGGGCCAACATCTACCGGGCCCCCATGGCGCTGCTGTGCCAGGCCGCTGCCGGCCGGCCGAAGCCCGCCACGGGGAAGGCTCTGTTGGAGCGCGTCGCCCGGCTCCACGGTGGGGCGCCTGGATCCAGAGGCCGGCAGCAGGCGATCCAGACCGCGGCCGCCCTGTTGCGCTGGGCAGTGGAGGAGGAAGGCCTCCCCGGGGTCTGGGCGCCGCCGGCCTCCCTGGCCAAGATCGTTGGCCAAAGCCAGACACCGCCGGCCCTGACCGTGCCCCTCGCCGACGGCGATCTGGTCTCCCTGGTTCGGGGCCTGAGCGACCCCAAGCTGCGCCTATGGCTGGGCCTCCAAGGTTGCTTCGGGCTCCGGCCTTGGGAGGTGTACTGCTGCCGGCCCACCAGCGACGGCCGGCTGGAGGTGCTGAAGGGCAAGCGGAACAGCCGCGGCTACACCCCCACCCGGCTCATCACCGGCCTGGATCCACACCTGGCCGAGGGCATGAGCGCCGATCTCCTGGCTCAGCTCCGTGAGCGCGGGGCCGAGGGTTTGCCCAGGGTCACCGACCCCAACAATCCTTCCCAGACCACCCGTCACCTGCTCAATCGTGAGCCGTTGTGGTGCGCCATCCGGGAGCGATACGTGGCTGAGGGCAATGCCCTGAAGCCATACGGAGCGCGCCACGGGTTCGCATTACGAGCCCACCAGCTGTATGAGTTATCGCCCAGGGTTGCGGCCTCGTTGATGGGCCACTCCCCAGCAACACACCTGAGCGTGTATGGCCGGTGGGTGGATGATTCCACTGTGGCTGACGCAATCGCCCGGGCCCGCAAAAGGCTTTCCAGCACGGAAGTACCGGACCTGGCATAAGCCTCCGGATCACGATTCCGCCCCTCCCGTGTTGACCGGCCCCGGGCAGTGTGCTTAAGCTGCGCTCAGCAGAAGGACTCCCGCCTCCTCGGTGGGTCAGGCTCTATAGCCCAGTAGCACTGCTGCCCCGCAACACGGGGAGAGGCTCAAACCCGCATCTACATCCATGCCTTGCACTGCCAAGGTCTGGGGGCTTGAGCTGCTACTGCAAAACGGCAAGCAGCGCCGAGTCCTCCAGACCCATTTGCCTCCGATCCTGCGGGATCCACGCTTCCGACCTGTGTTCGAGGAACATCGCGGCCGAGAAGCGCGTCTTAGAGACCTCCAACGCCGCGGCGAGATTCTCTCTGCGATCGAGGGCGAGCCACTGCCCGAGTTGCACTTCGAGGAGTTGCTCTCTGCGGCCTCCAGCCTGTTCTGCCTGCAAACGCTGGTCGAGGGGCACCGCTCCCCGCACCCCTCCCTGGGTCCCCTGTCCAAGGCCCTGTTGGGCGATCCCGACCCCGAGGTGGAGCACCAGATAGCCGAGCTGGAGCAGGAGCTTGTCGAGGAGAGGGCGCGCCGGCTTGCCGGGGCGTTCGATGGCGTTCTGGTCGGAGCTTGAGCTATGGCCAGAACACGAACCCCAGAGCCCCGCTGGCTTCCAACCGGCCGGGCTGCGGAGGCCCTAGGCGTTGCCCGCTCCTCGCTGAGGGCGATGGCCCAGCGCGGGATCCTCAGTGAGGGCAAGCACTACCGCCGGGGATGGGCCCCGAAAGCCTCCTGGTCCTGGGAGGTGGAAGCAATCCACAGGACGCTCCTGGCCCGCTCGGCCCCCGATCGGGCTCTCCGGGAGGTGGCGTCATGAGCCGCCCCATCGGATTCGGCCCCGCTCCCAAGCGGCGCCATAAGCCGCTCGCCCTCACCGCGGCCACCGCTGCGGCGATCGCCGTCGGGCTCGGGGTGGCCCTGCTCCGCCTGCTCGACGCCCTGCTGCTGCCCCCGACCCTGGCCCTCCCCGGCCCTCGCCTTTTGCTGGCTGCGGCCCCTGAGCCCATGCCGGTGGAACTGACCCCAGCGCCGTGGTCGGACCCCGCTCTGGCGGCCCGCACGGTCCACCAGCTGCGCTCCCTGGCTCGCTCCCGAGGCATCCGCCGGATCGGCAGCCAGCCGGTCTCCCATGCCCGCCGAGCCCAGCTGGTCTCCGCCCTGGAGGCGGCCCACTGGCGCGAGGAGCCGACCGATGGCTGAGCCCCGCCGCTCAGCCCTTGCCGCCTTCCCCTCTGTCCTTCCTGCTCCGCGCCCCTGTTGGCGCGGGGTGGACCCGTTCACCTGCTTTTCGGACCGATGACCACCACCACCACCCTCGCCGCCCTGATCGGCCCCGCCTTGGCCGACCGGCTGGCCGACCGCGACCTGGAGCCCTACGCCCGAGCGGTGACCGCGGCCCTGCTGCTGGTCCTTACCCAGGAGGAGGGCGAGGAGCCGGGGGACCTCAACCTCTGGCCCCTCCGCGCGGACATTCGCCCCAAGGACGCCCTCGACGAGCTGAGGGAGGGACCCGAGGGCTTGCTGCTGGACCTGATGGACCGCCCGGCGCCCCTGCTTGTGGCTGAGCCCTGGCGCCTGATCTGACCCCAGACACACGAAAGGCCCGGCGTGAACCGGGCCCCTCGCTGAGTGCCCCCGGAGGGGCTCCCGCATCTGCCTCAGACCATGCCATCCCAATCCCACATTCCGGCCTCTGCACACGGATCTGCACAGGCAGGCGGCCCCTCCGCCATCGGGGTCCAGCCCGGGCCTGCCTTCTCGAACGGGGCGGCTCCGCCTGGGGAGCAAACGCGCAACGGCCACGGGCCCCCGCCCGACGTGGACACCAGCGGTTGGCTCACCCCCGAGGACCGCGCCTATCTGCTGGAGGCCGGGATTGACCCGTGGGTGACTGAGGGGCAGGTGTGGTCCATCCAAGGGCCTGGGGACCTCCCTGCCACCCTCGGGCGATACGTGCACCAGCTGCCGGCCCTGGGGTTTGTCTGGAAGACCTTTGGCGGCCGGGCGTTCGCCCAGCTGCGCTCGACAAAGCTCCTCAAGGATGAGGCCCACCCGGAGAAGGGTCGGGGCGGTTACCGCTTCCCGTTCCAGATCCAGATGGGGCTGGGGATCCTCCCGAGCCAGCGCCCCCTGGTGGCGGATCCCGCCAAGCTGCTGGTCATCATCGAGGGCACAAAGCAGAGCCTGGCGGGGGCCTCTGCCCTGGCCCGCAGCCCCCTGGCCGGCGAAGCCGTCGCCGTGCGCCTGGCCGGCTGCTGGGGCTGGAAGATCGGCAAAGCCAAGGGCGGCGGCGAGATCGACTGCCTGGATCAGATCCCCTTTGAGGGCCGCCAAGTGGTGGTCATCCCCGATGGCGACGTGGCCCACAAGGCCGGAGTCCACAAGGGAATCTCCGGGCTCCAGGCGGCCCTGCGGAAGCGCGGCGCCGCCCGGGTGGCCGTGGTCTCCATCCCGGCCGAGGAGGGCGAGAACACCGGGCTGGATGACCACCTGGCCGCCCTGGCCCCCAGCGAGCGCGGCGCGGAGATCGTGCGCCTGATCGAGGCGGCCCGGGAGGAGGTGCCCGGGGCCGAGGAGCTGGACCCCGACAGTCTCCCGGCCAAGCAGCGCCTGGACCTTGTCCACGACGAGGCGGCCGAGCTGCAGGCCGACCGCTCCGTGGTTTCCACCGACCGGATCCCGCTGCTTCGGGCCCGCTCTCAGGAGCTGCATCTCCGCCTCACCGATGGGGAGCTGCAGCGGGCGATCTGGGCCGCTCGCCGCGCCGCCCGCGGGGCCTTTGACGCCATGGCCCCCGGGGAGGTGGTGGCCGGCCAGGACGCCGAGTGGGGCTGGGAGGGGCTGCTCCTCCGTGGCTGCCTCAACCTGCTTCTCGGCCTGCCCAAGTCGGGCAAGACCTCACTGGTGATGGATCTGCTCGCCCGCTGGCACCGGGGCGAGACCGAGTTCCTGGGCCTGCCCCTGATCGGCCCCTGCCCGCCGGTGCTGGTGGTGGGCGTGGACATGCCAGAGGCCGACTGGCGGCGCCTCCTGCGGCAGGTGGATCTGATCGGCCCCGACAACGTTCTTCGGGAGCCGATCGTGGGTCTGTTCCACAAGGGCCGACCGCTGACCCTGGACCCCGAGGGCGTGGAGCGGATCGCCAGCTATGCCGAGCAGCACCCCGGCCTCTGGATCATCGGGGACTCCTATGCCGAGCTGACCCGGGGCCTCGGGGTCGAAGAGAAGGACGCCGACTTTGCCGAGCCCGCCTCCGACCTCCTCGAGGAGGTGCTCCCTCTTGGCGCCACCCTGGTGCTGCTGCATCACATGGGCAAGGCTTTGTCCGGGGGCGCCGCCTCCGAGGCCAGCCGAGGGACCACCGCCCTGCCGGCCCTGGCCTCCCAGCTCCTCAAGATCACGGGCGTGGCCAAGGGGGACAACTGGGCCGACGACCGTCGCCGGATCCTCTCCTCAGACGGCCGTGGCGGGGAGCCGGTCCAGCTGGTGATGGAGCGCCGGGACGGGGTGTGGGTCTCCCATGGGTCCGCCGAGGGGGTGCAGCGAGAGCAGCGACTCAAGGATCAGGAGGGCAAGCTCAACGACCGCCAGCAGGACGCCCTGTCGGTGGTCCGCCAGCGGTGGGAGCACCACGGCCAGAGGACAGCGGCCAAGCAGGCTGCCGAGGCGCTGGGGCTTCCTGGGGCCAACGCCCTCCGGTCCATCCGGCGGAACCTGGAGCAGCTGGAGCGGAAGGGCTTCCTGGAGAGCCGGGTGGTCCCGACTGACGACTCCCAGGAGCGTGAGTTCTGGCCGGTTGGCGCCACCCCACAGGGCTCCTCTGGCGAGCCTGCTGCGCCCGCAGAGGAGCCCTCCCAGCCCGAGGAGAGCGAGGGGCCTGCCCCTGACCCGGCACCCCCCACCGACCGCCAGGTCCTCCTGCTGGGCGCGGTGCGCCGGAGGTGGGAGGACCACGGGCAGAGGACCACCGCCAAGCAAGCCGTGGCGGATCTGGGGCTCACGAACAAGGCCGCCCGCAACGTCCTCTGGCGGAACCTCCAGCAGCTCTCGCGGCGGGGGCTCCTGGAGAGCCAGGTGGTGGCCACGAGCAAGACAAAGGAGGAGGAGTTCTGGCCGTCCAACGCCACCCCAGCGACCCCCTCCGAGGAACCCGAGCCCACCCCCTCGGAGCCCGAACAGGGCCCCAAAACCGCAGAGGCCGGGGTATTACTCCCAAACCCTGTCCTTCCTGTCCCCCCGGGTGCAACTTCCGGAGAGGACACCCCCCAGGCCGGGGTGTCCCCCACCCCTGCAACAAGTGTCCTCTCCTCACCGTGGGAACAGGGAGGGGACACTAAGGACAGGTTTTATGTATTTCCCCGCGCGCGAGGCGAGGGGGTTGGGGGAGAGGACACCCCCGCACCCCCGAGGACACACGTTGCAGGGGAGAGGACACCCCAGACAGCTCCCGCCACCACCGGATGGAACCCGCCGCCCAGCGCGCTTGAGCCCCGCCCCCAAGCCACCCACGACCGCCTCCTCTCCCTGGTCCGCCAGCGGTGGCAAGCCGGCCAGCTGACCTCCCCCGCGGACGCAACCGAGGCCGGCCTCCCCGACCCCCTCCCCGCGCTGGAGCGCCTGACCAGCTGGGGCCATCTGGAGGAGGCCGAGCCCCAGCGGTTCCGCCCGAGCGCCACCACCGACAGCCCGTCGCCTCCCAAGCCCCGCCGCTCCGCAGAGCCCAAGGCCGACGACCCGGGTTACCTCGACTTCCACACGGCCCCGGACATCGAGGCGCCCACCCCGGCCCCTTACGAGGGGCCTCTTCCCGAGGGCGTGGTCTACGTGTCCACCGCGGAGGCTCTCCCCGACCCCGACCTCCTGCCCCGAATCCTCGCTTTCGATCTGGAGAGCTTCTCCGCCCGCACCGACCTGTGGCGCCACGTTGGAGCGTTGTTCCCGTTCCTCGGCGGCCGGATCCGCACCGCCCAGCTGGCCCTGCCCGGCCGCGAGACCTACGTGGTGGATGTGGCCGTGATCGGCGCCCCTGCCATCGAGTGGCTCCGCGCCCTGGCCAGGAACCCCCACCGGACCCTGATCGGTCACAACCTCCTCTTCGACGCCACCCACCTGATCGCTGCCGGCATCCGCCCGCTCTGCAAGTGGTGGGACACGATGCTGGCCTCCCAGCTGATCGGTGACCTTCCCAGCCACTCCCTGGAGGCGGTGGCGTCCAACTACCTGGAGCGCCCCCTGGACAAGACCGAGCAGGCGAGCCAGTGGGGCGGCGCCCTAACCCCCGAGCAGGTGGCCTACGCCGCACGGGACGCCCAGATCCTGCGCCCCCTCTTCCATGCCCTGTGCGGCGCCCTGGACCGCACCGGGCAGCGGGAGGCCCACCGCCTGGAGTGCGGCATGGTCAGCGCCTGCGCGGACGGCCAGGAGGCGGGCCTGGCGATCGACACCGAGGCCCTGGCCCAGGTGGAGGCCGCGGCCCTCACTTCCCACACCGCCAAGGCGGCCGAGCTGCACGCCCTGCTCGGGATCTCCAACTACCGCTCGGCCCCCCAGCTCCACCCGGCTCTGGAGGCGGCCTGCGGCGCCCCGCTGGTGGAGTGGAAGGTGGACAAGGCCAGCGGCGAGCGGGTGGACAAGCCCTCCACCAGCAGCGACACCCTGCGCCCCTTTGCCGCCCTCCCGGCCGTGGCCCTCCTCCTGGAGCTGCGCGACCTGGACCAGACCCTCAAGGAGACCGCCTGGCTCCGGCGGGACGCGGCGCACTGCGGGGGCCGCACCCGCCCCAGCTACCGGATCCTCGGCGCCACGACCGGCAGGACCACCACCTCGGCCCAGCTGGGATCCAGCAGCAAGCTCCGTTCGGTCCCCAGTGACAACCAACGTTTCGGCCCCACCGCCCAGAAAGCGGGCCAGCCCAAGCCGGTCAAGCTCCCCCAGCTCGGCTTCAACTTCCAGGGACTCACGGGCCGCAGCAAGGCGGCCCTGGTGGCCGACCCGGGCCACGAGCTAATCGACCTGGACTGGTCCTCCATCGAGGTGCGGCTCCAGGCGAGCCAGCGCCTGTATCGGGACTCGGGCCAGCGGCGGATCCTGTTTGAGGGCCTCGACCCCCATTGCGTGATCGCCAGCCAAGTGTGCGGCAGGGAGATCACCAAGGCCGACCCGGAACGCGCGTCCATCGGAAAAGTCAGCAACTTCAGCCTCAGTTACGGGTGCGGGGTCCGGAGCCTCCGGGCCCAGCTGGCCGCGGCCCAAGGGCGAAAGGTGAACGCCCGGGAGGCCCAACGGGTTTATGCCGCCTGGCACAACTTCCACCCCGAGATCAGCGCCCGGATGGACCGCTATGGCTCCTCGAATGTGTTCGAGGAGCGATCGGTCTCCGGCCGTCGGGTCCGGCTCCAATCCCGCGCCGTTGACCCGGCCACCGGGAAGCTGCGGACCTTCCCCCTATCCCGCCCCAACGGGATCAACTTCCCGATCCAGGCCAGCGGTAAGGACTTGCTGGCCGATGCCGTAGGCGAGCTGTGGCAACGGCTCGACGCCTTCCCCGGGGTGAGGGTTGTCGGCCTGATCCACGATGAGATTCTCCTCCACTGCCCCGAACATTGCTCCGAGGATGTGAAGCGGCTCGCTTTGGAGGTGATGACCAGCGCCCGACTGAAGATCAAGTATCTAGGCGACATTCCCCTGGAGGCAGATGCCTCCATCGGCCCCTCCTGGGGGGAGGTGCACTGATGACCACCACCCCCAAGCTCGTGGTCCAGACCCCGGCCATGCGGCAGCACCTGGAGGAGATCCGCGCCCTGCAGGACGAGCTGGCCGGCCTCAAGGCCGAGAAGGCTGCCCTGCCCGCTGGCGCCTATGGCCGCGGCCAGGCCACCCTGCTGACCGATCGGATCCGCAGCATCGGCGCTCGGATCCAGGAGCACTGTCAGGCCCTCGCTGTGCTGAAGCGACAGGGCCAAGCCGAGGCTCCCCCGACGCCCCTTGATGCTGTGGAGCCGCTGGAGAGCTACGTGGTGCGCCAGGCCAAGCAGCAGCTCGATCCGGTGACGTTCCAGCGATTGATCGCCGTTGCCACTAGGCAGCGTGAGCAGGCCCTGGAGCGGGCCGCACGGAGGGCCCGGCCATGAGCGTGGACGACTGCCTGGCGAATGTGCTGCCCGCCGCCGCCGAAGCGTCGATCGCGCTGGCCCGTGCGGGGGATCCTGACGGCCCGCGGGCGATGGCCGCCGTCCTGGTGGGGGTCTGGCTTGATCTCCGGCTGCTGGTGTTCCACGCCGACGCAGAGAACTGGCAGGCTCCGGGCGAAGAGGAGCTGGTGGACTGACCCCCCCTGCTTTTGCTTCCGGAGCAAGGGCTGGAGAGGGCAAGATCCCAGCCCTGGTGCACCCTTACTACCCGGATCCGGGCCGAGAATGTGCAGAACCGTGTGCAATCGGGGCAGAATCGGGGTCATGAGCCGACGCACCAGCGCCAAGCATCTTCGCTCCCGCCTGGATCGTGTGGCGCGGCAGCTTGCCACCGGCACCCCTCCGCGGGATGTGATCGATGGGGCGTGCGAGACATGGGGCCTGAACCGTGATGACGCTCGGGCGCTGGTGAGCCGGGGCCACGCCGAGCTGGCCGCCGACATGGGGACAACAGAGCGCCCCGAGTACCTGGCCTCCAGGCTGGCGGTCCTCGATCGGGTGATCGCCGGCTCACTGCTGACGAAGAACTGGGGTCAGGCCACCGCTGCCGTGAAGGCTCAGTTGGATGCCACAGGTCTCGGCAAGGGTGTCGTCTGATGAGCCGTGACAGAGCAGGACGATCAGTGGCGGAAGGCCCCCAGGGTCTGACAGCCAAGCAACGTAAGGCCATCGTGCTGCTGGCCCAGGGCCACACGATCCGGGGAACTGGGCGTGAGATCAACTCAGGGCCCGACACGATCCGCCATTGGCGGGACAACGTGCCCGAGTTCTCCCTGGCACTGGAGCGGGCCCTCCGGCGAATGGAGCGCGAGGCCGAGGACTCCATGCGAACCAACCTGAGCAAGGCCATGGAGACCCTGGTGGCCCTGCTCGACTCCGATCAGGACGGGGTGCGCCTCGGGGCCGCTACCAGAATCTTCGCCCTCCACACCGCCTACAAGGAGCAGCGGCTCCAGGCTGAGGAGCTGGTGGAGCTGAAGGCCACCCTTGGGCTGCTCCAGGCCCAGGTGGAGGAGCAGGCCGGCCACTGTGCCGAGGTGCCCACATGAGCACCTCGGCCGATCTTTTTCGAAGGGAGCGGATTGGAAGGAAGGAGCAGTTCGAGTAGGTGACTGCCTGCTTGTTTGTAGTTCAGCTCAACTCGACCGCAACCGTTAGGAAGAGTCTAGTCAGGAGAAGCTCGAGAGAGTTCGCTGCCGATCTCCGTGTGGGAGCCTTATGGACTGAACTGCAATGGGTTTCAGGGTTACCTCCTTAAGCGGGACAGAGCAGCTGGGCTCGCGATCACTTCAGGGACGCCCACAATCGCGATAACTGCACAGATTTCTCGATAGCTCATAGTCATTAAGCATACTAATTATCTCTTCTCTTGCGGAAAACCACATTGACCTTCCATCTGCGTTCAGCGTCACTTCGTATGAATCGCCAATTGGCTCGCAAGAAGCTGCTATTTCCAGTCGCTCGGAGATTAAATCTTTCGCCGCTATCAATATCTTTGTAGCAGATTCTGCGATCATCATCATGCAGTTCTCCTGCAGAATTCCCTCTATCATCTTCAAACCAGATGGGATTGATCCATACATCCCAGTCGCTATGGCGTGAGCGGTTTGCTGCTGTATGGCTATATGTCCAAGTACCATCATGGCGCAATATCAGCACTATATCCGTATACCTCATCGGGCTATGGTCAAAGACGTCGCGACCGACGATCCTTGGTCCGCTTGTGGCCGAAAGCTCGGCCTTGTTATCAACACGAAAGTTCAGACCTTCTAGCTCGGCAGAATCTAGATCAGCTACTTGCAATATAGAGCTTTCTTGGAAGTTGCTAGGATCTTCCAATACATAGACTGCGGAGTTATCTGCATGGATCAAGGGATCAGCGCTGTATTTCGGACTTGCAGCGCCCTGAGTCTGTAAATTCTCTTGCATTGATGACAGGTTAAACACTGAAGAATGGGTTCACAATAGCCTTGCTCTACCAATTGATGACAAGTATTTATTGCAGTTCTTCACTTCATGGTGTTGAGGCTCGCATGCTTCGCGTTGGCGCAGACCTGAACTAGCGAGGTCTCCGGACCCAGTCAATACAGGCAGTGAGCACTTGATGCTGCGTTGACCATCCAGCCACGCCTTTCTATCAATCGAGAAACATGTGATAAGTACTACCTACTCGGGACCATAGGGACCAAAGAGCAGGCAGCATAGAGCACTCTGATCGCTCCCTCAGTGCAGTCAAGCATCAGCTTGAGAGTTCTATCGATAGACAATGTAGGATCGACCTCTGAAAGAACAGAATCGATTGGGAGGTTCAACTTCTCTTCCAGAATGCCCGAAGCAGGGAGCTTCATCGCCCTTCGTTGTGACCTATTCAATTGGGGTATTCTCCACACAACATCACGAGATGATCCCCCAAAGCCACAGTTTGCCAGCCCAGATGGAAAGTCTGGCACGAGACGTTGCATGCTTGAGCTGTTAATCACTGTATAGTTTCCAACCGGGATAAGCAGCTTGTGCTTATCCTTGATATCCAGATCGTGAATAGAGCACAGATGGATGCTCCCCCCCTCTCTATAGGGCTTCAGAGTCGTCAGGGCGTTTGCAAAGGCCTGCGAGACTCGAGCAGGCAGGCCAGGCAGATAGCTTTTTAAAGCTTGCTCAGAAGAAAAGATTGGAAACTGTATGCGTTTTCTCTCCTTATCAGACCTGGCATGGGCTTGAGTGCACTTCCAGTATGCGTGATCAAGCGCGGCTCTAAGGTTGTGAACAACATCTCCAGCAATGACCGCGATCTGCTCGATCGCTAGCTCATCTCTCTTGGCGAACGTAGATCTCTCGTGACGTGCGTAGTCTGTTCTTAGCCAATAGCTGAAAGGCTGATGTGTCTTGAATGCTGCACGAAGCTCAGCGAGATGAGTTTCGGCCCTCTTGACTTTGAGAAATGCACTGTCCATTGAATGCATAAACAGATGCTTGGGAAGTGTATCAATCCTCATCGACCAGTCAGGCCCTAGGAAGGGTCTGAACCACTGGCTGGCGGCACCCTGCGCGACTACTGGCACTGGGTTGGCAGCGACCTACTCAGCAACACACAGAGGGGGCTCCTGGCTGAGTACCTGGTCGCGAAGGCTCTGGGAGCTGCGGACGGCGTTCGAGAGGAGTGGGCGGCCGTCGATGTGGTCTGCCCTGACGGGACCACAGTGGAAGTCAAATCCAGCGCTTATGTGCAGGGTTGGCACCAGAAGAAACTCAGCCGCCCATCGTTCCGAATCGCCCCGACCTGTGGCTGGGACAAGACAACCGGCACATACGAGGTCACCGTGAAGCGCCAAGCAGATGTCTACGTCTTCGCCCTGCTCGCCCATCGGGACCGTGCCACGGTGAACCCGCGAGATCTGAGCCATTGGCAGTTCTATGTGGCTCGAGCTAGTGCTCTGCCAAAGCAGGACACGATCGGGCTGCGGCCGCTTCAGGCCATATCTGGAGAGCCTGTGGCCTACGAGGGTCTGGCCGAGGCTGTGGGTAATGCAGCCCTGGAGCAGGGCTGATTGAGTCTCCCTCTGCTTACTGCTGCTGCCCGACGGCCTGCACCACCGCCACCACCGCATCGGCGGAGAGAGTCTTCACGAGGCCGGTGTCCACGTCTGCGATCTGGAAGTAGGAGTGCTCCGGCCCTCGGGCGCCGCCTTCGGCGTGGATCACCAGCCCCACCCAGGTCGAGGCTGTCTCTCCGGGCAGAACGGGATCCTCCACCAGCACCGTGTCGCCCACCTGCACCCGAAGGAAGGCGGTCGGATCAGCCTGTCTGAGCGCATCGGTGGGAGACGGCACCAGCGGGTCACGTGTAGTTGCATCCTGCCGCGAGAGCGCAGGGCGCTCGGCACCCAAGACAACCAGCAGCCGGTATCACTACTAGTGCCCGGGAATCCGGGTCACACGGCACTGGGTTGGGTCACTTGTTGGGTGGCCCGACCTTTCTGTCGCCTGGCACAGGGCCGCGCAGCCGGTGGTGTGGCGTCGCTGTCAGCAGTGGTGATGGCTCGTACGCAGCAGATACCTACCCCTGAGCGTGGGAGGCAGCACTGAGCGCTGCAGCAGCCCCGATGGACTCAGCGGGCTCGGTGTGCGAGCGGACTGCCGAAGAACAGCAGAACGTCAGCTACGGTCCGACCTGGCGTGGCACAGAGGCAGAATTCATCACGCTTGAGGACATGTGTTAAGGCAGGATTGGCATATCGGATCTTCCGTTCCACCTCCACCAAGACGCAGTCAGCCGCTTCAATCCTCATCGATTTAGCCTGCTCAGGTTCCATGTCCTGATTCCGATAGATTCGCTATACAAAGGCCACAGTTGGCATCAGAAGAAGCATCACATTGTCACATCATCGCGGCTTGAGGAGCACCGCTCGAATGCCTGGGTTGTAGCGTCGTAAAGATCGAACTCTGCAACCACCCTCTGTAGCTCTTGATCGTTCATGCAAAAGATTTCTGTGTCGGGCCGCCTTAGGCTGGCGAACTCTTTGTGCAGCCTTGCTTCTGCTCTCAAGCTGGACTCCTCGTCCTGGAGCCTCAGCGACGCAAGCAAGCGACAAGGGCCAAACTGTTTTATCCTCTTAGGAATTGATCTGGCCTTGCCTATCTTGTAGTAGCTTCTTCCGCTGATGGTCATATCAAACGTCATCAACTGCACAAGGTATACATAGCTAGAGGTATCCTCGTCTAAGGTCTTAACAGCGAAAGCAGAGCCACTCTCGGGTTTCAGCATATGAGGTGGGTTCTTCCACCGCTTTGCTATATCAGCCATGATGGCTTTGGTCGCCATCGGACTGGACAAAAACTTGTATCGCTCACCGCTTGAGTAAATCGCCTCCCACTTCTTGCCCTTGGCTCTGATGATCGATGGGCTTTGGCCCTTCAGTCTCCAGGGGATGTCTTCATCAGCCTGGAAGCCACCTTCTTTCATGAGCGAGGCTGAATGGTAGATCCAGATCGTTCCTTTCTCTTTGTTGTCGAGGTCGCGCCAGAAGACAGTATATATGTCGATCTTGTCGGGATCCTTGATGCTTGGGACTGTTTTTATCAGTCCACCTCGGTCATCGCCAAGCCATCTAGCTCTCGGTCGTCTAGCCATCAGCTGAGGACCTATGAGGGACAAGAGACTCGGCCTGCAGGTGACACGCAATACTGCGGGTATTGCTGTGATCAAGCTCCTGCTCAATCTGAGGGGACGTCGATCCCGGAGCCTGTCGAGTGACAAGCAACCTTAACCACCATGACGGCAGCAAGACATCACAGCAGACTAGTACCGCTGAGGATGTCATGTAAGTAGAACTTTGCCGGACTGAGGAGGGGATAAGTAGCCCTATCCAGCTCGAGGCAGCTTCCCCGGTCAGAACAGGATCCTCCACCAGCACCGTGTCTCTCACCTTCACCCGGAGGAAGGCGGTCGGGTCGGCTTGGCGGAGGGGTTCAGCTGCGGAGGTCACCGGTGGTCTGAGGTGTATGGGGCGGTGCACGCTGATTTGTTTCCGGCTCAGAAGCAGTTGCGGAAGAACTGCCCGCCCACGGTCTGGCTGGTGCAGGTGCGGCCTTTGCCGCCGCCTCGGGCGGGACGCCAGCTCTCCACCGTGACGGCGCCGACTCGCTGGCGGCTGTAGGTCGTGTTCGGCAGAACGTGGCGGTCGCGGATGGCAGGCCGTCGGTGGCCGTAGCCGTATCCATCGGCCGCGGCCGTGGGCGCCACCAGCAGGGCTGCGGCCAGGGCGACGAGGGATCGGTTCATCGGTCGGAAGGCAAGGGGTCTGTGGATCCTTCAGGGTCGGCTCGCATTGCCGCTTTCCGCACAGCTTCGGCCAGGTTCTCGTAGGCCACAGGGGCCCCAGCAATGGCCTGAAGCGGCCTCAGCCCGATGGTCTTCTGTTGCGGCAGGTCACCGGTGCGCACCACGTAGAACTCCCACTGGCTGAGGTCGGTGGGGACCACCGTGGCGAAAGTCTTGTGTGCGAGCAGGGCGAAGACGTAGACGTCCGCCTGACGTTTGGTCACGGCCTCGTACTTCCCAGTCGCACTGTCCCAGGCGCGGGTCGGTGCGATCCCGAACGACGGGCGACTGGGTTGGCGCTGGGGCCAGCTCTGCAGGAAGGCGCTGCTCTTAACCTCCACCTTCGTGCCGTCAGGGCAGACCACATCAACAGCGGCCCACTCTTCGCGGGCGCTATGAGCGCCCCCCAGGGCTTTGGTGACGAGGAACTCGGCGAGGAGGCCTCGCTGGGTGTTGTCCAGAAGGTTTCCGCCGCTCCAGCGCCAGAAATCGAGGAGGGTGCCCCCGGCAAGCGGCTCTGATCCAGTCAACGGCATTGGCATGGTCCTGGCAGAGGGGGATATCAAGAGCTATCGATGGGGCCGAGCCAGAAACAAGCCATGCAGTCCATGCCGGACAAGCCGAGTCAGGAACAAGCCGTGTGGGCCATCCCACCGATGCCGGATAAACCACGCATCAGAAAGGTCTACCAAGTACATGGTTTCCCTGATATCAAGAAGGAGGAGGATGCCATAGCCTGCGCAGAGTGGATGCAAATCGCAAGGCAGATAGCCGTACTATTAATTGCAGCCAATAGTTCAGACAGTGATGACGACGGTTCTTGGCGCGTGGATCTTGATGATAACGATGCGTGGAGACAACGTCTCTCCATCTCGGAACTGGTAGAACTCTTCATTAAGTCCCCATCGATGTGTCGGGAAATAGCCGACCTAGCGGCCAAGGCTCCCGCGCTCCCGAAGTCTGTGAAGCGCCTGAGTGGGCAGACCTTCAATTACACGGTATACGACTACGACTAGTCGCGCGACTAGTCCTACGGTCCGGCACAATTCCTGCAACAAGTCGCCGTGTCCTCTGCACCCACCACCATCGCCGGCCAGTCAGCCCGGACGCACGCCCTGGCCGAGCAGGAGGGGGGCTGAGGGCCCCAAACAGGGGAGCTACACACGATCTGCACACCTTTCCCGGGCATCCGGAGAACAACTCAGGACACAACTGGGATCTCAGGCCCGACACCGGCGCCTTCGGAGCGGGGGTGCTGGCGGGCTGGAGCGAGGCCGGTGACCGGCCGGACTTCAAGATCGTGACCGGCATCAGCACCGGCTCCCTGCAGGCGACCTTCGCCTTTCTCGGCCCGGAGCACGACGCCGATCTGGCCGCGCTCTACACGCGCACCAGCACCGAGGACATCTACACCGAGCGCGATCTGCTGAGCGCCCTGCTGCGGGAATCGATGTGGGACACGGCGCCGCTGCAGCGCCTGCTGGAGCGCCACATCACGAGCGAGCTGCTCGATGCGGTGGCGGCCCGGCACGCCCGCGGCCATCGCCTGTTCGTGGGCACCGCGAACATGGACACCGATGCCTTCACCATCTGGGACATGGGGGCGATCGCCAGCAGCGGGCGGCCCGACCGGCTGGAGCGCTACCGGCAGGTGCTGCTGGCCTCCGCCTCGATTCCGGTGCTGTTCCCGCCGGTGTACTTCCCGGTGCAGATCGACGGGCGCACGTATCACGAGATGCATGTGGATGGCGGCATCCAGGCGCAGCTGTTTCTGCGGGGATTCATGCTCGACATCATCGACGGAATCGAACGGGAGCGCCGCGATGCGCCATCGGAATGGTCGGTGTACCTGATCCGCAACGGGTGGATCAATGAGGCGATCGTGCGGGATGTGGTGGAGCCTTCATCGATCGCCATCGCATCGGCCACGATCGATCAGCTGGTGGAACTGAGCAACGATGCCAGCCTGTTCCGCGCCTACATGCTCGCCGAGCGCCGCGATCTGGACTTCCATCTGGCAGCGATTCCCGACGGGGCCTTCCCGGGTTTCGATGCCCTGCGCTTCGACACCGGCGCCATGCAGGAGCTCTATGACTTCGCCTACAACGCAGCCCGCACCGGCTACGACTGGGAAGCCCGTCCGCCCAGCCTGGACCGGAGGGAGTGGGTCCGGCCCTGACGCGCCGAGGCCAGGGCTGAAACACCTGGCACAAAGCAGCGGGGCGGCCAGGCCCCCCGCTGCAGCAGAATGCGATGAGTGAAACGATCCAAGCCATGAAAGAGGTGAGCCTGCTGGAAATGGTGCTGCGATCGCTGGCGAAGATTGCAGCCGGCTCAGGCATTGCGGCCTTCCTGATCTGGATCACCGTGGTGATGCTTGATGTGAAGCACATGAACTCGGGCTTCACACTGCCGTAGGCCTCGGGCTGCGTCACCACGGAATCGAGTGGGCAGGCCTCCGGGTCCCCGGCACCGAAAGCCGGGTGGCCTGCCGGTGCCGAGGGTCAGACCAACCCAAAGCTGTCGATGAGGTCGGGGGCGCCGGCGAAGCTGCCGGGATTGGCACTAGCAAGGATCTGATCCGCGAGCGTGCCCACGATCAGGCGGCCAGGGTCGATGGCCCCGGGGGCCACTCCCTCCACCAGAGCAGCGATCTGCAGGCCACCATCGTTCACGCCCAGAACGGTGTTGGCGCCGTTGGCGACGACCACCAGATCGGCAAGCGAACTGACTCCCGGGAGCACCAGATAGTCACTGGTGACGTCGTAGTCCTTGATGACATCCGCCTCGGCGAGGTTGGGCGTGAGATTGGCACCAGCCGCTGTGGCATCCGTACGCATCACGAAGAAGTCGCTGCCTCCGTTCCCCCAGAGCTCATCACTGCCGAGGTCGCCAATGAGGATGTCACGGTTGGTCCCACCGATGAGGTCATCGTTGTCCTGCCCTCCCCTGAGGATCGATTTACCGTTGTTGGAGCCGACCACAGTGTCGTTGCCCTTGTTGCCGTTCAGCCAGTCGGCACCGCCGACATCACCGTAGAGGGAATCGGCCTCCATCCCGCCGATGAAGTAGTCGCGGCTGTTGCCTTTGCCGAACATGGTGTCAGAGCCTTTGTTGCCATTCCCCTGGTTGTCCCAGCCGGGAGAGTCAAAGCTGGTGCCGGTGAAGCTGTCGTTGCCGTTGAAAAGACGGAACCACTGGCCTCGAATGGTCTCATAACCGGCATCGACATCAATCGTGTCGGTGAGATCGGAAAAGTTGACGACGCCATCGGCGTCAACGATGAATTGGTTGGCGATCGGGCTTGGAGTTGTCATGGGTCATGCAAGCGGTGGATCAGAGACGAGAGGGTCATGTCTCATCTCCTCCACAGCCTGTTGCTGATCGAGCCGCGAATTAACCCGTCAGAAAAGAATCACAGGTCCATGTGATTGCGGACAGGCGCAGGTGTGATCTGGATCAAGGTCAACGTGGTCTGGCCGACCAGAACGTGCACATCGCCGCCGAGCGACGGCCGATGTCCGCCCGCAGGCAACCGATGTGGGTCGCATTCGGTCGATCCAGAAGGATGCTGCGGTGAAGGGGTGAGGGGAGCCAGGTCTCCACGATCCGATCGGTGTTCCACTGGCCGGTGGGGTGGGGGCAGGCGATCACCTCACTGGTGGGCATGAGTTCGTACCGGCTGGCGGAGAACTGCTGCACGGCCGTCCAGCGCGCCTCGTCGTGGTCGCAGCGGTTGCTGCGCAGGATGCCCACGAGCACGGGCTGGAGATAGGTGATGTTGGTCTGCGCCAGCGCAGCGGGCAGGGGCAGCAGCGCCGGTCGGCCGTTGTCGGCCCGGACCCGGTTGATGCTGGCCACCAGGGGATCCCGTGACGGCTGCAGCGCCTCGGCGGGAACACCGGAGGAGGGTGGCGGCAGTTCCGGCCAGTTGCGCTCGATCGAGCGCCGGAGCTCGTCCTCATCCGCCAGAGGCGTGGTGAAGTCGTCGAACAGGGGGCCATCGAGCACCTCCTGAATCTCGGCAGCGGTGAGGCGGCGGCTGGCGATCACGGCACCGTGAGGAGCCAGCCGTGAGCGGGTCCCCTCCGCCAGCACGGTGCCGGGGGTTCCATCCGGCTGGCCATCGCGCAGAGGTTGCACCTCCACGCTGCCTTCGAGCACGAGCACCTCGGTCTCCTCGGCGCCGTCAGCCGCGGCGGCGCCGTCAGCCTGACCCATCACGTAGTTGGTGCCGCGCACACTCAGCCGGGCCGAGCGGACGCAACCGTTCTGGCGGCCGGACACGAGGATCTGGCCCTGCCGCAGCAGGAAGCAGGCGCTGCCGAGCCGGATGGTGGAGAAGCGGTTCAGACGGCCGGACGCGCCGGTGTCGAACCCGAGCTGGGCGCGGCTCTCGCCGGTGCGCACCGCCTGGGGCGTGATGGCGCGGTCGGGCACGGCCGCACGGCGGGCATCGATGAACAGCTCATCGCCATCGAGCACCTCCTGCACCACCGCCGAGGAGGGGGTGTCGGCATGAGCGGGCAGCGGCAAAGCGAGGGACACCGCGAGTGCGGCAGCCACGGTCCGGAATCGACGCCGGGTCAGTCCCTGCTGCAGACACGGGATGCCGCAACCAGTCATGGCGAGGAGCGCTCCTCCCCGTCCTGTAGCTCAGATCGCGGCCAGTGGCGCTCCGGCGGAATGGCGGGCGGGAGCAGCGGAGCGACGCACGAACGTGGCCAGCCGGGCCAGCGGCGAATGCTGACGGCGGGCCCGGCGGCGGCACTGGTCCCGGTAGGGCCGATCCACCGCCTCCATCGCCGCATCGTCGTCGTGGTCCGAAACCCCGTACAGCAAGGCGATCACGCGATCGGTGTCCATGCCCTCGGCGGCCACTTCCTGCCAGAGCCGCTCGGTGCGGTGCCGATCGGCACGGATGAACTGGGCCTCCACCAGCTGACGGGCCAGCTGAAACACCAGCTGCCGTTCCTTGAACTCCGAAAAGCTTCCCTCGAACGCCATCGGATAGCAGGCAGCTGCACGCGCCATGGTTCCTCCAGTACTGAACGGCTGTTGCGGGTCTAGGAACAGCGGGTGAGCCCCTGCCAGAGACCCGCCCTGATGCACACGATTCGTATCGGTTGCTACCAACAGGGTCGCGCAGTCCGGCCATCAGCCAGCTCCTGCTCGGCCCAATCATCCGCTCGCGCCCGAGTCAGCAAGACGCTCCGCCAGCTGGGCAACGCTGATCAGATCGGCATACCCCTTGAAGCAGGACAGGGCCGCCTGATGGCGCTGGAGGCTCTCCGCCATGCAGGCATCGTGCAGGCAGATCACTCGATAGCCGCGATCGGCGGCATCCTTCACGGTGTGATCGATGCACTGGTCCGTGAGCAGGCCGGCCACGATCAGCACCTCGATGCCGATGTTGCGCAGCAGGTAATCCAGGGTCGTGGAGGAGAAGGGCGAGGAGGAACTCTTCGGCAGCACCAGTTCATCGGCCAGCGGCCGGAGCGGCTGGATCACCCGGGCCGCACGGGACCCCGGCGCGAAGCCCATGCCGCAGCGTTTGTAATCCGCACTCCGGTCCCGTCCGTCGGCCGTGAGGTTGGCGATCACGGTGTGAATCACCTCCAGGCCGTGCCGGCGAGAGAGGGCGAGGGCCTGCTGGAGCCTCGGCAGGGTCTGCTCCGTGAAGCGTTGCCGGAAGGCCCCATCCCGGGGCGGCTGATCGAGACCGCAGGTGCCGTGCTGCAGGTCCACCAGCAGGAGGGCGGCACGATCAGGCCAGGAGTCCATGCAGTCAGGGGAACAGCCCATGGAGAAGGGGGGCGGGTCACACCAGCCGCCCCACTGTCGCCAGCACCAGGTCAGAGGGCCAGCACCGGGTCAGAGGACTTGCGGCTGGGACACGGTGATACGTTCCAATCGGGGCTTCGGGTCACTGCACTCCGAGCACTCCGGCTCATCCACACCATCCGTCATGCGCACTGCCCGACGTCGCGTTGCGTCCCTGTTCAGTTCCGCGTTGCTGCTGAGCAGCATCGGAGCCGCCATCGCCCCACCGAGCCGGGCCGAGGTGCTGGTGCGCGCCCAGGGCCGCTGCAAGCTGGTGAGCGGCGGGCTGAAGGATTACAACGGCCACTGCCTGTTCAAGCACAAGGCCGCCGGTGGCAGCGATGTGTTCGTGGTGCGGCTGGACGACGGGTCGAACTTCGTCTTCCGCGGGCCCAACACCCAGGCCCTTTCGGTACAGACCTACAGCGGCATCCGCAATGTGCGGCACAAAGCGGAGCGTGATCACGACGTGTTCATCTGGGACGATGAGGGTGAACGCCGACGCCTGTCGGTGCGGCTGGACCACGTCCAGAACCCGGATGTGACGTTCGAGGATGAGCCCCAGCAGGCCTCAACAGGAGCCCTGGTGGGTGCAGCCGTGGGCGCCCTGATCGGCAACCTCATCGGCGGCGGCGACAGCAGCACCAGCACGAGCCGCTCCCGTGAGAGCGCCAGCGTCGGGGCTCCGGTGGGTGAGCTGCAGGATCTCGTTGGTCGCAAGGGCGGCCAGGCTGAGCCCAACCTTGTGCGCCGGGGCTACATCTATCGCGGCGGCAGCACCGGCATCTCCAGCAAGTTCTCCTTCTGGGAGCAACCCGGCACCGGCAACTGCGTCGGCATTGAGACGTCCGATGGCCGCTACCAGAAGATCGTCTACGCCGATCGCAGCAGCTGCGATTAAGGAGTCGGCCGCAGCAGGCGGGCGGTGCTGCTGCGGCCTTCCCGCACTGCATCGTCCAGCGGCGTGTTGCCCCAGCGGTCGCGGGCCGTGCGGCTGGCGCCGTAGCCCAGCAGGAAACGCACCACGCCTCCGTGCCCTTCCGATGCCGCGAGGTGCAGGGCCGTGCGGCCGTCGTAGTCGGAGTGGTTGGGGTTCACGCCGCGGGCGAAAAACCGGCGCATGCTGGTCAGATCACCCAGGCTGGCGGCCCAGATGAAGGCGATCAGGTCGGTCGTGACCTGGTTCTGCACCCGGAAGCGCTGCTGCGACCGCATGGCCCCGTCGTGCCGGCCAGGGCGTGAGCGGGCTTGCAGCAGCGCCATCACCTCGCTCTGGCCGAACTGGAGCGCATCATCCAGGGGGGTGTTGCCCCAGCGATCGAGCGCCAGCGCGTCGGCACCCTGATCCAGCAGCAGGTGCACCACATCGCAGTGCCCCTCAGCGGCAGCCAAATGCAGAGCCGTGCGGCCGTCGTAATCGGGTGCGGAAGGATCGGCACCCATGGAGAGCAGATGCTCCACCGCCATGATGTCGCCGTGGCTGGCGGCTTCGATGAAGGTGGCCTTCTCCTGGGATTCGATCTGGATGTAACTCACCAAGGGGTTGAGCTTGGTGCTGCGCAGATCAATCGAATCGAAGGCATGCAGGCTGAAGCGATCCACCAGAGCCTTGGCGAACTGCACGCCACGCACGCTGTTGCCGCAGCCATCCAGGCGGGGCGAGAAGATGCAGATCCCCATCACGTTGGGAACCACCACCATCACAGCGCCGGACACGCCTGATTTGGCCGGCAGCCCCACGCGGAAGGCCCATTCACCGCTGTAGTCGTACATGCCGCAGCTGCTCATCAACGACAGGCAGGCCTGCACGGTGAGGGGCGTGAAGAGGCGGTCGTTGGTGATGGGATTGGTGCCTCCCTTGGCCAGGGTGCTGGCCAGTGTGGCCATCTGGAGGCTGTTGACCTGCAGCGAGCAGGTGCGGAAGTACAAATCGAGCGTGGCATTCAGATCCGTCTCGTCCGGAAACGCGCCCTTTTCCATCATGTAGTGGGCCAGAGCCCAGTTCCGGTGCGCCGTGCCCGACTCCGAACGCCAGACCGACGCATCGAAGCCCACCGGTTCGCCGCCGCACAGCCGCTGCCAGGCGGCGCGCACGGCCTCGAGACGCTGATCCACGGGCAGCCCACGCTCGACCAGCGAGCACACCATCATCGCGCCCGCATTGATCATCGGATTGTGTGGCAGACCGGCGCCGTTGAGGGTCAGCTCGTTGAACACCCGGCCGGACGGCTCGCGGCCCACGTGGGCGTGCACCCTGGCCAGGCCGTTCTGCTCCACCGCCAGGCAGTAGTTGATGGTCTTGCAGGTGCTCTGGGCACTGAAGCGCGCTTCACAGTCACCGAGCAGGAGCTGCTGGCCGTCCACCGTGACCACCGCCACCGCGAAGCGATCGGGATCCGCATCTCGAAGCTCGGGGATGTAAGCCGCATTGGCACCGCCGCTGTTGGCCAGACACTCGCTGTAGAGCTGGCGGATCTGGTTGGAGAACAGATGAAAGTCCGGAATGGTGACGCGACCCTGCACCACACGCGTGAACAGGGAGATGTTGGAGCGGATGCACTCCAGCAGGGTTGTGGCATCCATGCCGGATTGCTGCTCCGGCGTCAGCGCCGCGATTCGGGCAAAGGAGGACGCCAGCTGTGATCGGTTCGGATCGATTCCTGCCAGACGCAACACATGCTGCAGCGTGCGCAGCGACACCCGGCCGTCGTGATTGAGATCCAGCGAATCAAACAGGCGCTGCTCGTCCTCATTGCGGGGCGGCTGCGGCGAGGCCGACATACCCTTGCGTTCCTTGTCCTGCGTCAGCACGGGATCCGATTGCGCCCGGGCCAGCCTGCAGAACGGGGCGAGGGCTGGTCAAGCAGACCCTGCCAACCAGCGCCGATCAGCGATCACGGTTGCTCCGGTGGTCCTCCCATAACCTTCGTCTGGGTGGGGTGAGTCCGGCGATGCGATCCAAGCTCAGGCGGTGGAGAGCTCTGGAGCTGATGGGTTGGCTGCCGCTGGCCCTGGTGTTCGCAGGATGTGGCACGGGTCCGGAGGTCGGGCCAGCCGAGCCGCAGGGGGACGAGCCCTCCACCGTCGCCATTCCCAAGACGTTCGCGCCCTTCGGAGAGGGCTATCCCGGAGCGGGAGATCCCTGCAGGCGCCTGGGTGAGAGCGACACCACGCGGCCGTTCCTCGACCATGAGACCACCCTGGTCGGCTGCCCCGATCCCGCCGCAGCCGGAGCTCTGGAGGGCCGCACCATCGCCGTGATCGACGGGATCACCCTCGTGTCGATCCCTCAGAGTGGCGCCGCGGTGGTGGAGGAGTGGCCTGACCCACCGGACCCGGAAACGGGCTACAACGCCACAGCAGACGTCTTCTGCGGTTTTGCGGGTGCGGAGCCGACCGATCGCTGTTCCGCCGGCGTGAAACGGCGTTGGGGCAGTGACGGCACCACGCTGGTGGAGATCCAGAAGCCGGATGGTCGAGCCCGAGCGATTTACTTCCAGGGGGTGACTCCCTACGGAGCGGACAGTGCGGAGGCCGACGGCTCTGCCGGCTGGGACTTCACGGTGGAACGTGAGGACGACTGGAACGAGATTCGCTATGGCCCGGAGCGCTACCGGATTCCCGATGCGCTGGTGATCGGAGGCTGACAGCGCGAGCCGGAACCGCCATCAGAACGGGATCAGGCTCAGTCCTTGTTGGGGGCTGACTCCTGGTCCGAGAGCGGCTCGGTGACCGGCAGAACAGGGGGTTCGTCTGGCGAAACGGATTGAGGTTCGTCCGGCGGGAAGAGAAACGTGCCCGCCAGCTGCTGGAGGATGCGATTGGCATTGGCGGAGAGTTGTTTGATCTCTCTCAAAGTCTCTGAAAGAGCCGGAGACGTCTCCTGCAGAGCCGTGCTGGCTTCGTCGGAAGCGGAACCGATCTGTTCGCCCGTCTGTTGGTACAGACGCAGCGTCTCGCGTGTCACCGACGCCGTCCGAACCGTCTCGGACTCGGCGGTCCGGGCGAGCCGTCTGACGTCCGTGAGGGTGCCATCCACCTGATCGACGGCATCGGGCAGATCCTCCTCCACCACAGAGGCAATCGCCTGGAGTGTGGTGTCGAGCTGCAGGCGCGTTTCGGCCAGATCCTTGAGAAGGTCGGCAGGGCGGCTGGCCGGCTGGAAGGGCAGACGCAGATCAACAACCGGAGCACTCTCACCGGCTGGCGTGATGTCCGGCGTGAGGATCACAACGGTGTCTCCCACCAGCCCCTCCTGAGCACTGCTCGCATGGCTGGCAGGGCCGATCAGTCTGCGGTAACGCGGCAGGATCAACAGGGTGACATCGACCAGGCCATCGCTGGCCATCGACACCTCGGACACCTTGCCAATCCGAAAGCCCGACAGGGTGACGTTGTTGCCTGGCCAGAGGCCGGTGGCATCATCCGTGCGGAATCGCACCACTGTGCTGTCTCGCCACTTCAGAGACCGTTGCGTTAGCGACGCAGCCACCCAGAGGGAGAGGCCGATGGACGCCAGCAGGAAAAACGCGCCCAATCGATCGCTGACCGTGATCCGCCGGTCGCGGCCTGAATCCATGGGGTTCGTCATGCGCGGGATCCTGAGAAGGGAGGCAGGACGAGCAGAAGGATGGCCTGGAGAATGAGAAGCGCCATGAGACATTCCGTCAGAGCATCAGCCAGCTGCAGAGCGACGTGACCAGCCGAGCGTGTGATCGCCGCAAGCTTGCGTTGCAGGATGAGATAACAGGTGGCGGTGAACACGGCGGCCTGACCGAAGCACTGGAGCACAAGACCAGGCCTGGACAAACGAATGATCTCGTAGAGCTCACTCTGAAGGCCCTGGCCGGATCGAGGGGCCATCAGCAGACCGCCGAGGATCGCCCCACCCTGAAACCAGGGCAGCAGAAGCAGCGAGGCCAGCACGGCGGTTGCAACCCATCCGGGCCAGGCCAGCACGTCATGGCCCCGGACGGAACTGGCCGGGCCAGTCGGTCGCCTGGAATGGAGATGCAGAGGGGCGCAGCGCAGAGCCCAGATCAGGCTGACGCCGAAGGGGGTCACAAACTGCAGCGTGAACAGCGTCAGCAACTTGAGGCTCTGATTCGTGCTCACGCCCAGGATGGAAGACTGCCCGTAGACGATGGCCGCTCCGATGCAGGCCCCGCAGATCAGGGCCAGCGGGGCAGACCGTCCGATCTGTCTGGAAAGCAGCCGTCCGGTCGATCGCATGGGCAGCGGGTCATGAAGGCGCGCTGGGTCCGGACTCGGTGCAGCTGAGCTCATGCGAACCGGATTCAGAGTGTCACCAGGCCGGATCAGCGCGTCACCGGCGTGGACTGACGAGCGGAAAGAAGCTCGGCCGGCGTGCCGACAAAGCGTGCCGTCCCGCGATCCATCACCAGAATGGTGTCAGCCAGTTCCAGCACCTCCGGCAGTTCGCTGGAGATCAGGGTGATGCGGCACTGCTTGCTCTCCTGCAGATAGCGCAGCGCAGCCTGCACCTGATCCGCGGTGTAGGAGTTGAAGGGGTGATCGAGGATGGCGATGGTTGGCTCACTCAGGAGGCAGCGAGCCAGGGAAATGCCGGCTGCGGTTGCGAAGGAGAAGCTGGCCGGACGGGTGGGATCCACCGCCTGATCGAGGTCGGCCGCAGAGGTGAGACCCGGAATGCGCAGGCGGGCCGCCAGATCGAGGATGGCCTGATCGGAGAGGTTCGGATTGCTCACCAGGAAGTTGGAGCGCACCGTGCCCGGGATGAGGTGGTGATCGCGGGTGACCAGGCCAACCGCCTCACGCAGCTGGGTCAACGGATATTGGCGGTGGCTGATGCTGTCGAGCAGGATCTCACCGGAGCTGGGATCCACATGGCCGCAGAGCAGGTCAAGCAGGTTGTGGCGGCCGCTGTCCTCCTTGCCGGTGAGGGCGAGAATCTCACCGCGCTGCACCTTGAAGCTCAGGTTGCTCAGCTGATAACCCTGCAGGGCATTGAGGCGGAGGCTCACCGAGCGGAACTCCAGCGACTGGCGCGGCATCGGCAACACCCATTGCGTGGTGAGTGGCGTGCTCTCTTCTGCCGGGGCCTCCATGAACTGGTTGAGCTGCAGGGCCACCGGCCGCATGCGAGACCACTGACTGATGGCCTGATACAGGCTCTGAATCGGACGGAAGATGCGCCAGACAAAGAACATGGCCGCGATCAGGCTGCCCAGCGGAATCACCGTGCTCGCCACGGGTTCGGCCGAGGAGATCGACACCGCGGCCCCCACGGCCAGCACCAGGGCGCCGGCGATCTGGGAAAACTGAACCGTGAGCGCCCCGAGCCGGGCCTGGAGGCGCCGGTTGGGCAGACCATCGGCGAGGGACTGGGCTGAGGCCAGCTTGAGGCGATTGAACCAGATGCGTTCCTGACCGGTCTTCTTGATGGTGGGATACTGCTCAATCGCATCCATCAGCAGCGTTTCGTAATTGGCATGCGAGGCCTGCTGGGACACCGAGAACAGGGTCTGGGTGATGCCGGCGAAGGCGAGGATGCCACCGAAACAGATGGCGATCGCCGCAACGGTGATGAACATCAGCGGGATGCTCATGCTGGCAATCGCCAGCAGGTAGATCGGCACGTAGGGCAGATCCAGCAGTGACAGGGCCAGGGGGCCGTAGATGTAGGTGGAGAGCTGGTCGTAGGTCTGCAGGCGCCGGTTCAGGCTGAGGGCAGACACGCGGTTGACTGTGCCCAGGCGCGACCGCAACAGCTTCTCGAGCACACCACTGGAGGCTTTGAACTGAAGCCGGGCTGAGGCCTGATCCAGGCTGATCCGCCGGCGACGTTCGATCCAGACCTGCAGCCAGGTGGCCAGCAGAGGGATCGGAAACAGGGCCAGGAGATTGCGGGCACTGTCGCCGGCAATCTCGATGTTGTAGACGGCTCGAATGTAGAAGGGAAGAACCAGCGCAAGCAGGTTGATGCCCAGCGAGGCCAGCAGGAGCCTGGTGAACAGGTGGCGATCAAGCACCACCTGCTTCAGCAACCAGTTCTTCGAGCGGGTTCGCGCAGCGGAGGGACGCTTTCGGAACGCCAGCACCGTCGTCAGTGCCGTTCCCTGAGGGGTGGTCAGGTCGGAATCCAGTGGGCTGGCGTCAGTCGGCAGAAAAAGCTGCCCGTCTTGCGCCACGAACAGGCGCACCGACTGGCGGATGGACGGTGCCGTGCCCGTGACCGTGCCAACGCTGTCCGCCATCGGATGCGGCTGGGCGTCGTAGCCGAGTGTGTCCAGCGTGGCGAGGATGTCGGCCAGGGAGCGTGCGCTGTCGCTGCCGTTCAGAGCGTTGCGCAACTGAATCGCCTCGCCCTGCCAACCCAGCTCGCTGAGGAGACGGGAGAGGATGCGGCTGTTGCGGTCGGGGAACCTGCCGAGCACAGCGCTCACCGGTGAGGCTTCGGCCCCGGCATGTGCAGCCGCTGCATCGGGCTGCGATGGCCCGGTTCCGTTGGCTCCGTTGGGCATGGTCACTGGGCGATCGCGCTGCGGGCGGCCATGAGGCGGCCCTCTTGCCAGTCATGAACCTGACTCACCATTGGCGGCACCGGAAGGCGGGGGTTGCGATGGGCGATGACGATCGAACACGGCGGCGGCAGGGCCAGAAGCCAGTTGATCGCCTCACTGCTCATGTACACCTCACTGAAATCCGCCAGCAGGATGGCGGCGCCATTCAGGAGGGCAGAAACCACCCGCAACTGGAACAGCAGCAGACGGGGAAGATGAACGGTTTGCTGAGGACCCACCACCGTGTCGTAACCGGACGGCAGCAGGCCGATGGCTGAACTGAGGCCCAGGTCATCGCAGAGCTGAACCGCGGGTTTGCCGAGGCGCTCGACTCGGCCGGTGGTGATCCACTCCAGGATGGTGCCGCCCGGCAGGCGATACTCCGGCGCCAGGAGCGGCATTCTCTGGCGGAGCGTGGGCCCGTCGTAGGCCGAGGTGGGCCGTGAGGCATAGGTGAGGGAACCGGACTGGATCGGATGGAGGCCGATCAGGGTGAGGAAGAGAAGGCGGTTGTGTCCGGGATGGCCGCCACGGATCAACATGCGCGCGCCCACCGGGACGGCGAGATCGGAAACACTGAGGCTTTGGTCCTGATCCAGCAGCTTGAAGCTCAGATTGCGGGCGGATAGCTCACCGGAAGCCGGCACGTCAGGACGCTCGTCATGCACGATCGCCGGATCCTCAGGCAAACCGAGCACGGCATCGCTGAGATCGGCCGCGATGCGGGCGGAGTTGGCGTAGGCCAGCGATCCGATCCAACGCACCACCGGTCCTGTGACCTGCCCCGACAGAAGGGTGCAGGCCGCCAGCGCACCCACCGTGAGGCGGCCGTTGATCACGAACAGGCCGCCCACCGTCACGATGATGATCTGGGTCCACTGCGACACGATCGACGAACTGGATTGCAGCGCCGCCTGGGTGGAGGCGTAAGCCAGGCGCCTGCGCCTGGATTCGGCCAGCTCGTTCGACTCGATCTGCCGGCAGGTGAAGGCCTCGAGGTTGAGATCTTTGAGGGGTCCGGCCCCGACCAGAGAGGAGGCCATCACGTCCTGGCAGTGAACCTCCGCCAGCACCTTGTCGCGCTCGAGACGGGCCAGTTGCCTGGCCAGGGTCCAGGAGCAAAACGAGGCAGGAAGAGCCACAGCCAGGGGAATGAGCACCAGCCAGTGGCCGATGAGCAGGAGAACGATCAGGTAGAGACCCGCGAAGGGGAGGTCAATGCGTTCGACAATCCACTTTTGCTCAAAGGTGCGAGCCAGAACGGATCCGGAATTCAGCTGGCGGAAGCGCAGCCCCCTGCTGGTGTCATTGAGGTGTACGTAGGCCGATCCCAGCCAACCCTTGAGCAGATCCACGCGCTGCTGGTGCTCGCGCGATGCCGTGTACCACGACAGAACTCTTGACTTCAGAAAGAGAAAGAACAGGCTGGCGCCGAACGCGAGCAGCAGCAGGGCGGAGAGAACGATGAGGGCCTCGGTGGAACGGCGCGGGATGACGGCGACATAAATGGTGTTGATGTACAGGGGCACCGCGAGCGCCAGAAGATTGATCGCAATCGTGGACAACACCACACTGCGGCAATCCGGATCCGACCAGAACGGCTGAGCTCCGGATCGCGATGGGTCAACACGGCCTATCATGGGCTGCACCCCCTAACCACCCTGAGCGAAGGCGTCGTCGACGCTGCGGCGCAGCGGTGCCAACAGGAAGAGGAACAGATTGGTTCGGTCGGTCAGGATGTCAGCGGTCACAGTCATGCCGGCTGTGAGCGGATAGGAGGTGTCCGCAAGCTGCGATGAGGTCCGGTCGAGTTCAATCACCACCTGAAAGTAGGGCTGACCGGTGCTCTCATCCGTGAAGGTGGAAGGAGACACGCGCTTCACACGTCCATCGACGGTGCCATAGCGGGTGTAGTCGTAGGCCTCCACCTTGAGGGAGGCGGTCTGACCGACCTGCACATTGCCCACGTCCGCCGGTCGCACGCGGGTCAGGGCGATCATCTCACTGCCCGTCGGAACCACCTGGGCCACAACCGACCCGGGGGCGATGACCCCGCCGATGGTTCGGACCGGCAGACGGTTGACAATGCCATCCACAGGTGAGCGAACCGTGAGCCGATCCTCATCGGAGAGGTTGCGGCCGAGAACACTATCGAGTTCAGCCTTTTCACTGGCCACCTGAACCAGGCGGCTGTAATCATCCAGGATCTGCTTGCGGCCCAGCTCAAGAAGGGACAGCTTCTGCTCGGCCAGGTGGCCGTTCAGTTCAGCCAGCTGAGTCTCCGTGCTGGCGATGCGCCGCTGCGCCTCAAGGAAGTCGTTGTGGGAGATGGCCCCCTCCGCCTCCAGCATCGAATAGCCGCTCAGCTGCTCCTTCAGCAGAGCGATCTCGTCGAGGTATTCATCACGCTGGTCCTCGAGGGTTTGAACCCGCTGGCGTTGCACCTCCTGCTGCTGCTGCAGAAACTCCGCCCGCGCGTCGGTCAGATCACGAAAGGCCTTCGCCACAGAGGCCGATGGCACGCTGGGGGTGGTCTCCGCAAAGGGGGCCTCCTCACCGATCGCATTCCTGAGCTCGCGCTGTTCGAGCAGGAGATTGGTGATGCGCGTCTGCGTCTGCTGCCGCTGACCGCTGGTGGCCACCTCATCGAGTTCCAGGATCGGATCGCCCTGGCGCACCGAGGTGCCTTCCGGAGCGCGGATTCGCTTGACGATGCCGCCATTGAGATGGGCCACATCCTGGAGCTCAGCCAGAGGCTCGATCTCCCCGGAGGCGATCACATAGTTCTGAATCGGAATCAGCCACGACAACACCAGAGCCCCGCCCAGGCCGTAGGTGGTGGTCAGCAACCAGCGCCTGGCTTTCGTTTCACCTGTTGTGCGGCCGAGCTGATCGGCAGCGATCAACTCATCCGGTTGACTGAATCCCTCCGACTCACTCTTCGTGAGGCGCCACGATGTGGTGGAGCGGTCATTGGAACCGTTGGACGAACGGGGCGTCGCGGAGGAATCGTGAGCGGAGTGAGTGGTCATCGCATCGGTGAATGGCGAAGCTCCCACGTGATCGTAGGAGCGGGTGTGAAATCGTGCTCAGGAGCCCATATCGCCGAGCTGCTCGTCCAGAGCCTGTCTCGGTTCCTCCATCAGCGGTGGTTCAGGCTCCATGGAGGCAACATCCATATCCTGTGAATCATCGAGCCCCATGCCGTCCACGAGGGGGTCACCGGTTTCAGGAGGCGGCTCGGGCTGAGCGGCATCAAGCGACAAGGGGTCGGTGGGCGTCTCCAGCAGAGAAGCGGCATCGTCGTCAACCGAAGGGTCCTCACTCAGGGGATCCGGAGCAGCACTCTCTGCCGAGAGAAGCTCGGAGACGGCCTGCAGCACGGCATCCCCTTCCGGCGCCGAATCGGGGGTCTGCAGCTCATCCGCACCCGGCTGGAGCACAGCCGGGCCGGCCTCGGATGAGGGGTCCGGATCAGCGATGAGAGCCTGGCTGCTGGCCAGCAGATCTGCGCCCAGTCCTTCGCTGGTGCCCGCGGCGGGTTCCGGCTGAGAGGCCACAGCGTTACCGGAATCCGGGGACTCCGGCTCCGAGGACCCCCCTCCCACAGGGGCGCTCTCCTGCTCCAGCACCACCGAGGCTGCCGGATCGTCGGTGTTGGGCTGATCGGCGGAACCCAGCAACCAGTCCAGCGGGTCGCCTGAGTCCTGGTCAGGACCGGCTGCCGCGTCATCAGCCGGTTGCCAGCTGGCCTGGTCATCCGCAGAGGCGGTGACCATCAGCGCGCCTTGCTCGGTCTCCACCACCAGGTGCTGTTGGCCGTCCGCACCCTGTTCCATGTGAACGCCGCTGATGGTCCGGCCTCCCAGATCCTCGAGAAGATCAGGCGCAACAGTGGCCAGAAGCTGGGCGTCGTCAGCCTGCTGTCCGAGCGACAGTTGAAAGCCGTAGGAGGCGGCCATGGCCTCGAGCGAGGCGGCATCGTCCGCAGGGCTGTCCGCCTGGGCGGGTGCGCTGTCCGCGACGCCGCGATTGTCGAAGGCGGGAACGGAGAACTGGGTGCTGCCCCGGTCCTGGTCGCCATCGCTGATGGTGAGCTTGAGATCCTGCAACCCGTTGGGCAGGTGCACGCCAGGGAGCGGATGGAAACTGATCGCGCCCTGGCGTGAGCCGGCCTGGGTGAAATCGGATCCGAGCCTCACATCGAAGCTGCCAAGGCCGGGAACCGTGATCTCGAACTGACCATTGCCATGGTCCTGCACATTGGAGCTCTGTCCCGAGGCATCGAAGCTCGCCGTGAAGGGGCGAACCGCTGTGGCTCCCTGGGTCGCAAGCACCACATGCTCGAGGGCCAGCTGGAATCCGGGGGCGTGCCCCGATGCGGCAGGAGCGCCGCTCGCTGACGCGGCATGAGACCCATCATCGGCACCCATGTCGTAGGTGAAGGCCCACGAAGCCTCAAAGGGGTCCGGCTTCGGTGCCACGTGCTGGGCCACCACATGCTGGATCTGCTGCGCCACGCCACCGGCATCGGTGACCGTTTCCACCACACTGCCCTTGGGAAGGCTGCCACTGAACAACTGCTCCAGTTGGGCCGCCAGCTCATCCTTGGAGCCGGTGAGACCCATGGCCAGCAGCAAGGGGTCCCGATGGCCTGGCTCCTGGTTCAGTGCATCAAGGGCACTCTGGAGCTGCTCGGAGCCGGCGACGCCCTCGCTGTTGTACTGGCCCCTGGCGATGAGGTCATGGATGGTATCAACGGCGTGGGCGTGACCGTCAATGGTCAGACCCGTGACCTGCACTCCACCGACCTGGTTGGGAACAAACACGAGGGGGTTGCTGCCGTCGCTGCCTGAGCCGTGGTGCATCTGCGGCAGCGTGAGCCAGCCAACGATCTCATTCTGACCATCACGAACAGCCATTCCTTCAGCATTGCCATGCCTCGAGCCACGAGTCAGATCATCATTGTGAAGCGCATTGCGAAGGTCAGCAGCAGTGACGGAAACATGCTCAGTGGATCCGCCCCTTGTGAACTGAACATCAATCCTGTGGTTGCGCTGTGAGCTGCTGTGGTCGTAGTTGACACGGCTCCAGCCTGGAATCCGATCGCCAATGAGATTGAAGACATCTTCCTTGTCATCGCTATCAAAACGACTGCCGTCCGTCAACTTGTCGTGCAGGCGTCCGTCACGATCATGAGCAAGCACGACTGATTGCCCGGGGATCACATCATCGCCAGTGGTGGTCTGACCATCCGTCATGAACAGCAGATTGGTGTCCGTACCGATCGTGACACCGGAGCCTGCACCCTGGGGATGAAGCGGATCCGAGGCATCACCTCGCCAGTGTTGCGCCATCTGATGGGCCAGGTCCCAGGCCTCAGCATGGTTGGTGCTTCCGTCAGACTTGTGGCGGAGATAGCTCTCGAGCCCACCGAGGAGTTGCGCATAGGCAGGCTGGCCATGCTGACCGCCAGTTGAATCCACCATCGCCGGGGTGATGTCAACATAGTGGGGAGCAACGCCTGAAGTACCGAAACGGGCCACAGCGATGTGCACATTGCCAGGTGTTGCGTCGGGACCCGGAGTTTCGATGTGCCAATGCCTCATGTCGGTCACGTCCTGGCCTGTGGTCACCTTGTAGCCGGCGTTCGTCAATGCCTGTTTGATGGTTGACGCGGTGGATTCCAGCTGCTGGCTGATGCGATAACTGTCATCGATCTCATGGTGATGGCTATGAGAGCCCCATTGTTCTCCCGGCGCATGGTGTGAGGCATAGTCAGCCTTTCGTGATCCATCCACGGTCTCCCACATGGACCCGCTGTAGTCGAGCACCAGACCGATGTTCTGGTGCGGTCCATAGTCATGGGTCGTCACCGCATGGGAGGGAGGCGTTCCCTGTCCCGTGGTTGTGGCCACCGTTCCAGGAACGGACACACCTCCCTCCACATGCACCAGCGTGGGTTGTGTGATCTCCGGCCCGTCGTCGCGGAAGGAGAGGTGGCTACCGAGATCGGCGCGGATCGTGCCGCTCAGGGGATCGCCATCCGCGTCCTGACCGCTCACCTGGGCCGTCATCTCCACCAGGCCATCGCGAAGGCTGATGGGTTCATCCGTCGATGCGGTGTTGGGGTGGTCGATCTGATGCGTCTGAATCAATGTGGGCCTGCCCTGTCCATCCATGCGCACGTTGAACACCGTGTTCTCGGTGGTCAGACCACTCGTGGCCTGCGCCGTCGACGCGAAGACAAAACCAGCCCTGTGGTGCAGATAGATGGTCTGACCGTTCTGCGTCAGGCCCGAATCCACCCCCTGCCCCGCACTGGGATCGTAGCCCTTCACCGCCAGGCCAAACCCACTGACGGTCGGTACAACCGCCCCCGATCCATCATCGGCACCGAGTGAGACGCCCTGCTGGGCGGCCTGGGCGAACTGCTGGGCCATCAACCCGGAATGATCCGTGGCCGTCGACAAGCCGCCACCGGCAACATCGCTGTCATCGGTCTCCAACTGCGTTCGCAGCTGGATGGTCTGATCGATCACCGACGGGCCATCATCCCGGAACGACAGATGCGTTCCCAGATCCGCTCGGATCGTGCCGCTCACTGGATCGCCATCGGCATCCTGACCGCTCACCTGGGCCGTCATCTCCACCAGGCCCGAACCCAGACTGATCGCTTCATCGATCGATCCAGTATTGGGATGATCGATCTGGTGCACCTGGATCAGGCTGGGCCGACCCTGCCCATCCATCCGGACAGCAAACACTGTGTTCGCCCCTGCAATGGCGTTGGTTCCCTGTTCCGTGGAGCCAACAACACCGCCGGAGACCTTGTGCAGATAAATGGCCTGACCGTTCTGCGTCAGACCCGAATCCACGCCCTGCATGGTGTGAATGTCATAGCCCTTCACCGTCAGACCAAACCCACTGATGGTTGGTGCCACCGCTGGGGCGCCATCATCCGCACCAAGAGAGAAGCCGGTCTGCGCTGCACGGGCAAACTCCTGAGCGATGGCACCCGTTGGATCGGTTGCGGTGGTCATGCCGCCAGCGGCGATGTCGGTGTCATCGGTCTCCAGCGTCGTGTGGAGCTGGATCGTCTGATCGATCACCGACGGTCCATCATCCCGGAACGACAGATGCGATCCCAGATCCGCACGGATCGTGCCGCTCAACGGATCGCCATCGGCATCCTGACCGCTCACCTGAGCCGTCATCTCCACCAGGCCCGAGCCAAGAGGGATCGCTTCATCCGTTGATCCAGTATCGGGATGATCGATCTGGTGCACCTGGATCAGGCTGGGCCGACCCTGTCCATCCATCCGGACAGCAAACACGGTGTTCGCCCCTGCTAAGGCGTTGGTTCCCTGTTCCGTGGAGCCAACAACACCGCCGGAGACCTCGTGGAGATAAATCGTCTGACCGTTCTGCGTCAGACCCGAATCCACGCCCTGCATGGTGCGAACGTCATAGCCCTTGACCGTCAGACCAAACCCACTGATGGTTGGTGCCACCGCTGGGGCGCCATCATCCGCACCAAGAGAGAAGCCGGTCTGCGCTGCACGGGCAAACTCCTGAGCGATGGCACCCGTTGGATCGGTTGCGGTGGTCATGCCGCCAGCGGCGATGTCGGTGTCATCGGTCTCCAGCGTCGTGTGGAGCTGGATCGTCTGATCGATCACCGATGGACCATCATCCCGGAACGACAGATGCGATCCCAGATCCGCACGGATCGTGCCGCTCAACGGATCGCCATCGGCGTCCTGACCGCTCACCTGAGCCGTCATCTCCACCAGGCCCGAGCCAAGAGGGATCGCTTCATCCGTTGATCCAGTATCGGGATGATCGATCTGGTGCACCTGGATCAGGCTGGGCCGACCCTGTCCATCCATCCGGACAGCAAACACGGTGTTCGCCCCTGCTAAGGCGTTGGTTCCCTGTTCCGTGGAGCCAACAACACCGCCGGAGACCTCGTGGAGATAAATCGTCTGACCGTTCTGCGTCAGACCCGAATCCACGCCCTGACCAGCACTGGGGTCATAGCCCTTCACCGACAGCCCATAGCCGCTGACGCTCGCCGCCACAGCTCCAGCGCCAGCATCCGCTCCAAGCCCAATCCCTGCTCCCGCCGCACGCGCAAACTCCTGCGCAATCGCACCCGTCGGATCGGTGGCGACCGAAACCTGGCCTCCAGCCGTTTCCGTATCGTCCGTCTCCAACTGCGTCTGCAGCTGGATCGTCTGATCGATCACCGATGGACCATCATCCCGGAACGACACATGGCCACCGAGGTCGGCACGAACCGAGCCTGAGTAGGGAGACTGGTCGGCATGGGAGCCTGTGAATTCACCCACCAACGCAATCTTTCCGCTGGGGAGGCTGACCACTTCGTCGACATTGCTTGTATCCGGATGATCGATCTCCTGGAGCTGCGTCAGACGGGGATGACCAGCAGCATCAACATCGAGGACGAAAACAGGAGAAGTGCCTGGCCCTGCGGCCTGAAGCGAACCAACAACGACGGAAGGGGATTGCTGGTGCAGATAGATCGTCTGACCATTGCTCGTCATGCCTGACACCACACCCTGTCCGGGCTGGGCACCATTCACGGCAAACGAGAGCCGAGTCAGCGAGAGGGCTGACCCGCCACCCAGCTGTGGGGCCAACTGACCAGCGGCGACCTGCGTCAGAGCACCTCGCCAGGCGCCCGCTTGATCCACGTCGGTGGACTGCCCAGAAGGCGTCGCCTGAGACCCCCCGCGGGTTTCGGAGTCATCGGTCTGAAGGGTCGTCGACAGGGAGGTCATTGCCTCGACCAGGTCCGGCACCAGCCCAGGCGTCGCCTGCGGCACCATCCCCGGTGTCGGCTGCGGAACCAGCCCGGGTGTCATCCCCGGCGTCATGTCCGGCACCAGGCCAGGCGTCATGCCAGGCGTCAGCTCCGGCACCATCCCCGGCGTCGGCTGCGGAACCAGCCCGGGTGTCATCCCCGGCGTCATGTCCGGCACCAGGCCAGGCGTCATGCCAGGCGTCAGCTCAGGCACCATCCCCGGCGTCGGCTGCGGAACCAGCCCGGGTGTCATCCCCGGCGTCATGTCCGGCACCAGGCCAGGCGTCATGCCCGGTGTCAGCTCCGGCACCATCCCCGGCGTCGGCTGCGGAACCAGCCCGGGTGTCATCCCCGGCGTCATGTCCGGCACCAGGCCCGGCGTCATGCCCGGTGTCAGCTCCGGCACCATCCCCGGCGTCGGCTGCGGAACCAGCCCGGGTGTCATCCCAGGCGTCATGTCCGGCACCAGGCCCGGCGTCATGCCAGGCGTCAGCTCCGGCACCATCCCCGGCGTCGGCTGCGGAACCAGCCCGGGTGTCATCCCAGGCGTCATGTCCGGCACCAGGCCCGGCGTCATGCCAGGCGTCAGCTCAGGCACCATCCCCGGCGTCGGCTGCGGAACCAGCCCGGGTGTCATCCCAGGCGTCATGTCCGGCACCAGACCAGGCGTCATGCCAGGTGTCAGCTCAGGCACCATCCCCGGCGTCGGCTGCGGAACCAGCCCGGGTGTCATCCCCGGCGTCATGTCCGGCACCAGGCCCGGCGTCATGCCAGGCGTCAGCTCAGGCACCATCCCCGGCGTCGGCTGCGGAACCAGCCCGGGTGTCATCCCGGGCGTCATGTCCGGCACCAGGCCCGGCGTCATGCCAGGCGTCAGCTCCGGCACCATCCCCGGCGTCGGCTGCGGAACCAGCCCGGGTGTCATCCCCGGCGTCATGTCCGGCACCAGGCCAGGCGTCATGCCCGGTGTCAGCTCCGGCACCATCCCCGGCGTCGGCTGCGGAACCAGCCCGGGTGTCATCCCGGGCGTCATGTCCGGCACCAGACCCGGCGTCATGCCAGGCGTCAGCTCCGGCACCATCCCCGGCGTCGGCTGCGGAACCAGCCCGGGTGTCATCCCCGGCGTCATGTCCGGCACCAGGCCCGGCGTCATGCCCGGTGTCAGCTCCGGCACCATCCCCGGCGTCGGCTGCGGAACCAGCCCGGGTGTCATCCCAGGCGTCATGTCCGGCACCAGGCCCGGCGTCATGCCAGGCGTCAGCTCAGGCACCATCCCCGGCGTCGGCTGCGGAACCAGCCCGGGTGTCATCCCAGGCGTCATGTCCGGCACCAGGCCAGGCGTCATGCCAGGCGTCAGCTCAGGCACCATCCCCGGCGTCGGCTGCGGAACCAGCCCGGGCGTCATCCCGGGCGTCATGTCCGGCACCAGACCCGGCGTCATGCCAGGCGTCAGCTCAGGCACCATCCCCGGCGTCGGCTGCGGAACCAGCCCGGGTGTCATCCCGGGCGTCATGTCCGGCACCAGGCCAGGCGTCATGCCAGGCGTCAGCTCAGGCACCATCCCCGGCGTCGGCTGCGGAACCAGCCCGGGTGTCATCCCGGGCGTCATGTCCGGCACCAGACCCGGCGTCATGCCCGGTGTCAGCTCCGGCACCATCCCCGGCGTCGGCTGCGGAACCAGCCCGGGTGTCATCCCAGGCGTCATGTCCGGCACCAGACCCGGCGTCATGCCAGGTGTCAGCTCCGGCACCATCCCCGGCGTCGGCTGCGGAACCAGCCCGGGTGTCATCCCGGGCGTCATGTCCGGCACCAGACCCGGCGTCATGCCCGGTGTCAGCTCCGGCACCATCCCCGGCGTCGGCTGCGGAACCAGCCCGGGTGTCATCCCAGGCGTCATGTCCGGCACCAGGCCAGGCGTCATGCCCGGTGTCAGCTCAGGCACCATCCCCGGCGTCGGCTGCGGAACCAGCCCGGGTGTCATCCCGGGCGTCATGTCCGGCACCAGGCCAGGCGTCATGCCCGGTGTCAGCTCAGGCACCATCCCCGGCGTCGGCTGCGGAACCAGCCCGGGTGTCATCCCCGGGGTCATGTCCGGCACCAGGCCAGGCGTCATGCCAGGTGTCAGCTCCGGCACCATCCCCGGCGTCGGCTGCGGAACCAGCCCGGGTGTCATCCCGGGCCTCATGTCCGGCACCAGGCCCGGCGTCATGCCCGGTGTCAGCTCCGGCACCATCCCCGGCGTCGGCTGCGGAACCAGCCCGGGTGTCATCCCAGGCGTCATGTCCGGCACCAGGCCCGGCGTCATGCCAGGCGTCAGCTCAGGCACCATCCCCGGCGTCGGCTGCGGAACCAGCCCGGGTGTCATCCCAGGCCTCATGTCCGGCACCAGGCCAGGCGTCATGCCCGGTGTCAGCTCCGGCACCATCCCCGGCGTCGGCTGCGGAACCAGCCCGGGTGTCATCCCCGGGGTCATGTCCGGCACCAGACCAGGCGTCATGCCAGGTGTCAGCTCCGGCACCATCCCCGGCGTCGGCTGCGGAACCAGCCCGGGTGTCATCCCAGGCGTCATGTCCGGCACCAGGCCAGGCGTCATGCCAGGCGTCAGCTCCGGCACCATCCCCGGCGTCGGCTGGGGAACCAGCCCGGGTGTCATCCCAGGCGTCATCTCCGGCACCAGGCCAGGCGTCATGCCAGGTGTCAGCTCCGGCACCATCCCCGGCGTCGGCTGGGGAACCAGCCCGGGTGTCATCCCAGGCGTCATCTCCGGCACCAGGCCCGGCGTCATGCCAGGCGTCAGCTCAGGCACCATCCCCGGCGTCGGCTGCGGAACCAGCCCGGGCGTCGCCTGCTCAGGCGTGCCCGGCGAGGGTTGGGGGTCGGCCTCTGGCGAGCCGGTCAGTCCGGAGGTCTGAGCATCGGCCGGTGCCGCCGTGGCATGCGGAATCTGAAAACCACCGAGAGCGGCGGCCTCCGTCGCCGCAGCCAGGCCAGCTCCATGGAGCCCAACCAGCTCTGGAGAGTCCGGGAAAGCCTGCGGCTGATCGTTGGGTGCAGCTCCGGGGTCCCTGGTCAGCTCAGGCTCGCGAAGCTGGGGCAACGGCTCGGTGCCCACGTGGTCCCGCACCAGGTCCACGTCGTCGCCGCCGTCCCAGCCCGCTGGTGATGCGCTGGGAGGAACGTCCGGCTCCTGGCTGACGGCCCCCTCATCCACCGAGCTGGTGGCGGGGTCGTACTGCTCCCGGTCGCCCGCATGAAGGTTGGACAACCGGTCCAGACGGCGTCTGATGCGTCCCAGCAGGCTGTTGTCAGCGTCGGAAGACATGGGCGGCAGCGGCGCTGTGGAATCCGGAGGAGGCGCATCTCAAAGCGTAATGACGCTGCCGATCCGCAACAGGGCAACAGTCCGGACTTGTCATGGTGATGAATGAGCGTGAGAACCGACACCACGAGGGTGCCGATCACTGCAGACTGGACAATGCATCAGGGGCAGCAAGACAAGCGATGATGAGCATCGTCATCTCAAGCCTGAACGAAGGGGTTCAGCTTGAGAACACCGTTCGATCGCTGCTACGCTCAGCCAACCCGACGGAGGACTCGAGATCATCCTGGTGGACGATGGTTCGAGCGACGCCAGCTTCGCCTTCCTGAAGACAAGGGGTTGGACTGATTCAGCCAATGGCACGCGAATCACTCATCTCCGACATGAGACGACGCAGGGCATCTCACGCTCCAGACGCCTCGGTGCCAGCAGGAGTTGTGGCGACACGCTGGTGTTCATGGATGCCCATCTCAGCTTCCCCCAGCCAGACCTGCTGAACAACGTTCACAGAGTGCTGACCAGCGGTGACTGCGACCTTCTGGGCATTGACTGCGCCGACAGCAGCTCAGGCATCAGCACTGCGGGATTCATCTACACCAGCCAGCACATCTGCCACCAGGCCATGGCCTGGCTGAGGGCAGCGGATGGCCCGCTGGAGGGCGTGAGTGTTCCGTTTGTGAATGGCGGCTTCTTCGCGATTCGAAGAGCCTGCTACGACGCGCTGCAGGGATTTCCTGACTTCATCGAGGGCTGGGGGCACGAAGACCGGTTCCTGAGCACCGTCGCCCACTATCGGGGCTTCCGGGTCCGGAGTTATCAGCAGCTGCAGGTCTGGCATCCCTACAAGACCACGGCCCGCGGGACAGCCGCGCAGCCAGCCGCAGCGGTGAATTCCGCGGAACGGATGCTGATGAACAGCCTGCGCTGCGGCTACATCCTCTACGACGACACCACGTTCGAGCTGGTCTGTGAACAGCTCTCGGCCGACTACGGGCCAGCGGCACTGAACGGAGGGCTGAGCCGACTGGAACACGAGAAGGCGGCCCTGGATGAGCACCTCAGCGCCATCGGCCTGACCCCCTGCGAGAGAAACAGGCAGATGGCGCTGTTCTTCGAGCGCTATCGGCCCTGGCTACCGATGGTGGATGAGGCCCTACTGCAACAGGCCCGCCAGCTGGACCCACAGGCGGGCCTGCCGCTGGTGCAGGCTCTGCCTCACGTGCTCCCCTCTCTGCGACCACCGGAGAGCACGGACTACAGCGTGGCGCGGCTGTTCGTTGAAGCCCATCACCTCTTTCACAGCGGCGATCTCAGCGCCGCCATGACAGCCCTGCTCGAAGGACTGACTCATGATCCGGATCATCTGCCCTCCTGCAGGCTGCTCACGCTCACGCTCCGGCAACTCGGCAGACACGCCTCTGCACGGATGTGGCTGGAGCATGCGGATCGGGTGATCCGGAAGCATCACACCCAGGGCACGATCCGACCCTTGGCCTGCAGCGATCAAGGCTTCCGCAACCGCCACCTGCGGCACTACTTCTGGCCCGGTCTGGAGTGTGAGGTCTGGACGGATCTGGCCATGGATGCAGCCGCCGGGTCGGATTGTCAGCAGGCCATGGATTGGCTGGCGCGCGCTCTCACGCTCCATCCCAACGACGCAACCGCCAGGGCAGCGATGGCCTCTCTGCAGATGGGCGTTGTGCCGGAGCGGTGGGCTTCGGGCCAGGGTCTGAGCGGCTCTGGAGCCGCGGGCGATGCCAGCATCGGAAGCCGACGCGCGGCCTGATGACCGACGGCATGCCCCCGGTGTTGATCGCCGCCTTCTACCGCTTTGCACCGCTGGGGACTGGTCGCCGGGCCTGGAAGCAGGAGTTGGAGGAGCTGGGCCGGCGGCAGGGCCTGAAGGGCACCCTGCTGCTGGCCGCGGAAGGGATCAACGGCACCGTGGCCGGGCCGGAGAGCGGCGTGGGCGAACTGCTGAAGACGCTTCAGGCCCGACCGGGGTTTGCCGATCTGCCGGTGCGCTTCAGCCGGGCGGACACGGCACCCTTTCATCGCTTCAAGGTGCGCCTCAAGCGGGAGATCGTGAGCATGGGCGCGCCCGCGCTGGACCCCCGCATCCGGGTGGGCCATTACGTGAGCCCCCACGACTGGGATGCTCTGATCGCGGATCCCGGCACCCTCGTGATCGACACCCGCAACGCCTACGAGGTGGCGGTGGGCAGTTTCGAGGGTGCGGTGGATCCCCACACCGCCAGCTTCCACGACTTCCCTAGCTGGGTGGAGCGCGAGTTGCGGCCGCTGGTGGCGCGGCAACGGCCGCAGCGTCTGGCCCTCTTCTGCACCGGCGGCATCCGCTGCGAGAAGGCCACCAGTCACCTGGTTGAGCAGGGGTTCAGCGAGGTGCATCATCTGCAGGGCGGCATCCTCCGCTATCTGGAGGAGCGGCCCGAGCAGGGCAGCCGCTGGCGGGGTGAGTGCTTCGTGTTTGATCAGCGGGTGGCCCTGAACCACCAGCTGGAGCCGGGCGAGCACAGCCTCTGCCATGCCTGTCGCATGCCGTTGAGCCCCGCCGACCGGCAGCTGCAGAGCTATGTGGAAGGGTTGAGCTGCCGCCACTGCATCGATCAGCGCAGCGCCGCCGACCGCCGCCGCTTCGGGGAGCGCCAGCAGCAGATGGTGCTGGCCGCAGCCCGGGGTGAGCCCCACATCGGCCGGGTCTTCCCGCAGGAGGGCTGAAGCGAGTGGCGGAGCTGCCGGTGCTCTACAGCTTCCGCCGCTGCCCCTACGCGCTGCGCGCCCGCCTGGCGCTGCTGGCGGCGGGGGTGGTGGTGGAGCTGCGCGAGGTGGCGCTGAAGGCCAAACCCGAGGCACTGCTCAAGGCGTCTCCGAAAGGAACCGTGCCGGTTCTGCTGCTGCCGGACGGGCAGGTGATCGAAGAGAGCCTGGAGGTGATGGGCTGGGCGCTCCACCAGGGCGATCCGCACGACTGGTGCCGCCGGGGCGATTCCGCCGCGCAGCAGGCCATGGCCAGCCTGATCGCCAGCAACGACGATCGCTTCAAGCCTCACCTCGACCGCTTCAAGTACGCCAGCCGCTATCCGGATGGCGCTGATCAGCGGGAGGAGCACCACCGGGCGGCGCTGACCGTGCTGCGCGAGTGGAACGCACGCCTGGCGCCGGGCGGCTGGCTGCTGGGGGATCGGCCCTGCCTGGCCGACTGGGCGCTGCTGCCCTTCGTGCGCCAGTTCCGCATCGCCGATCCCACCGACTTCGACGCACTGGCCGATCTGGCTCCCCTGCAGCAGTGGCTGGGGCGTTTTCTGGCCAGCCCGGAGCTGGCAGCCGTGATGACCAAACACGCGCCCTGGCAGCCCCCGGAGCCGGGACCGGCCTTCCCTGCCGGGAGCCGTCAACTGCGGCTGGCCCCCGGCGAGCGGCTACATCACCTGGCCCTGCCGGACGACTGGGAGCGGGCTCAAGCCAACGGGGAGTACCGCATCTCCACCCGCGGCCGCACCCTCGAGCAGGTGGGCTTCATCCATGCCTGCCGCGAGCACCAGCTCACCGCCACCCGCTGCCGCTTCTACAGCGATGCCGGACCCCTGCTGGAGCTGGTGATCGACCCGGCTCGGCTCTCCTGCCCGGTGCGTGAGGAGCCGCCGTCAGCGGGATCAGCCATCGACGAGGCCATGGCTGCCGGTAGAGAGCCGGAATGCTTCCCGCACATCTACGGCCCCCTGCCGCTGACGGCGGTGGACGCCGTGCGCCCCATCCCTCCCCCACATTGACGACAGCTTCCGCTATGGCCGCTTCCGCCGTTCCCTGGTTCTCGCTCACCTACCTCGATCGCCACAAACTGCGGGGTGAGGGCGACGCGCTGAGGGAGCCCTCCGGTCTGGCCCTCTGCCCCGACGGATCGGCCCTGTGGACGGTCAGCGACGACAGCCGCCATCTCGTGCTGATCGATCCGGAGGGACAACCCATCCCCGGTCGGAGCTTCCGCACCGGCGAAGAGGGGCTGGAAGCCCTGGCGCTGGACCCTGCCGGACGCATCCTCCACGCCGTGCAGGAAGACACCACCACCCTTCTGAGCCTTGATCTGGAGGATCAGCGGGTGGTGCAGCGGCAGCCGCTGGCGGCGATGGAGGGCTACGCCGCCGTTGCGGAGCTGTTCGAGCAGGGTCCGGCCAACAAGGGGCTGGAAGGGCTCAGCGTCCACAGCGGCAGCGGCGCCCTGTTCGCCCTCAAGGAGGGCCAGCCGCGACTGATGCTGGAGATCGCTCCCGACCTGAGCGCCATCCGCCACGTGCGGCGGCTCGGCCCGGGCCAGGGCTTCGTCGACAGCGTGATCTCCGATGCCGAACTGGATCTCTCCGGGCTCTGCCACCAGCCGGGCGGAGACCGGTTCTGGATCATCAGCGACCGGGCGAGCCGGCTGTTTCTCTACGACTGGCAGAACGATGCCGTGATCCAGAGCGCCCTGCTGGCCTATGGACGCCGCGGCGAACTGCACTGCATCGACAAAGCCGAAGGCGTGGCCGTCGACCCGCAGCGGCAGCGTCTGTATGTGGTGAGTGACAGTGAAGCCAGGCTGTACGTGTTCGACCTGCGCCACTGAGCGCTGTGCATTGCGATGCACCCACCCACAAGCGGTCGTTCTCCGCTGCGAGGGTCAGGGAGACTCCACCTCGATCACATTGCGGAACGGCCCCTGCTCCACCAGCTGGAAGGAACGGTGTCCGGAGAACAGCCAGGTGCGGCCCTGGGCATCGCGGTAAGGGCGCCGATCAGTGGTGGGGGCACCGGTGGGAGTGAACACCCAGAAGGGTTGATCCCCAGCCGAGAAGTCAATCCGCATCACCTCGCTGCCCTCCGGGACGGTGATCACGCAGGTCTGTCTCGTCTTGTTGAGCGAACAGGGCCTCTGGCTGATCCGCAGCCGGCCCAGCTGCTCAGCCGACAGTGGAGCGGAGCTGGCCGGGAGAGCGATGGAAGCAGCGAGAAGCAGCAGGCTGAGTGCAGGAGCAGCGGAGTTGCTCAAAGAGTGAGTTGGTGACTGTATTCTCCTCACCATAAATAGAAACCAGTGCTGACCTTGAGATTGCCAACAATCGTCGCTGTCATTGCCCTGGGCGGCGCTGTGATCAGCGGCGGTGCTTACACACTCATCGGCTCAGAAGTTGATGACGATGGCATCCTTCGCGAACCCTTCGTCCTCATCCCGATGGCCTATACGCTGACCGCTGTCTCAGGAGTGAGCGCCGCACTCAGCCTGGCGACAAGAAAGCGTTGAGAATCAGCATCCGCGACAGGATGACGGTGCGGAAGCAATGGACGAGTCCGCCTTGCATGCTCTTCACCCACCCGTGACGATGCAGGCACGGGGCACGGCGCCTGGTACGCAGTCAGGGAGTGGCTTATGTCGGGAAGGGTTCCCTCATTGGCCACTGAGCCCCTGATCGGTGCAGCCGTGCGCGGCAGCAGCGACGGGTGGAAAGTGACGGTGAAGCCAGGCTCAGGGGGTCGACCGAATCGACCTGCGCCACTGAGCTCTGCTCCAGCCCTCCCTCCGCGGCGACTCCATGGCCAACCTCTCCCTCCGCCAGGCCACGCCGGCGCTGGCTCTGATCGGCGGCCTGCTGCTGGCCGCCCCAGGCTCACCCGCCCGGGCGGCCACGCCCTCCCCCACCGCAGTGAGTCCGGCCGCCGACACCCAGGCGCTGAATCGGGCGCTGGCAGCGCTGCCCGGTCTGATCAGCACGGCGATGGAGCGCACCGGGCTGCCGGGCCTGGCCGTGGTGGTGGTGCACAACGATGAGGCCGTTCTCCTGCAGGGCTACGGGACTCGCCGGCTGGGCAGCGGCGAACCGGTGGATGCCGACACGGTGTTCCAGCTGGCCTCGCTCTCCAAGCCGGTGGCGAGCACGGTGATCGCCGCGGCGGTGGGCGACGGACTGATCGACTGGGATGAGCCCGTGATGCGGTGGCTGCCGGAGCTCAGGATCGGGTCAGCGGACGTGGCATCCCGGGTGACCCTGCGGGACCTGCTCTCGCACCGGAGCGGCCTGCCGGATCACGCCGGCGACGACCTGGAGGATCTCGGCTTCCCGCGCGACACGATCCTGCAGCGCCTGGCCGCGCTGGACACCGGCAACCGCTTCCGCGCGGCCTACGCCTACACCAACTTCGGCTTCGCGGCCGCCGGAGAAGCGGCTGCCCGAGCCGCCGGCATGAGCTGGGAGGAGCTCTCCGAGGAGCGCCTGTACCAACCCCTGGGGCTGCAGCGCACCAGCTCCCGCCATGCGGCCTTCGTCGCCGAGCCCAACCGCGCCTCCCTGCATCAGCGACTCGATGGCCGCTGGCAGGTGAGCGAAGGTCGTCAGCCGGATGCCCAGTCACCGGCCGGCGGCGTCAGCGCCTCGGCCCGCGATCTGGCCCGCTGGATGCGGCTCCATCTCAATGGCGGCACGCTGGACGGCCGGCGGATCGTGGCGGAGGCCGCCCTGGCGGAAAGCCACCGGCCCCAGGCGATCAGCCGGCCGCCACTGGACTCCGGCCGCGATCGGGCCGGCCTCTACGGCCTGGGCTGGAACGTGACGCATGACGGCGTCGCCCCGGTGCGCCTCAGCCACTCCGGTGCGTTCGCCCTGGGGGCGGCCACCGCCGTGACCCTGATCCCTGCCCGCGGGCTCGGCATCGCGGTGCTCAGCAACGGCACGCCCATGGGGGTGCCCGAGTCGGTGATCGCCTCGTTTCTCGACCTGGTGCTGCACGGCACCATCCGCCGGGATTACGCCGCCGCGATGGCGCCCGCCTTCGCCGCCTCGCTCGAGCCCGACTACGAGCCGGTGCGCGAGCCAGCCGCCACCGCCGAGCTGCCGCTCGAGCGGTACACGGGCACCTACCGCAACAGCTATGTCGGTGACGCCGTGGTGGAACGGGGGCCGGCCGGCCTGCAGCTGCGGCTGGGGCCGAAGGGCCGCCCCGCACCGCTCACCGCCCATGGCGGCCATCGCTTCTCGTACCAGCCCTGGGGCGAGAACGCCGGCGGGCCCAGTGCCGTGCGCTTCACGATCGGAGCCGACGGGCAGGCCAGCCGCGTCAGCATCGATGCGCTCGATGGCGCCGGCATGGGAACGCTGCAGCGGCTGCGCTCGCCATGAAAAAGGCCCCCGCGTGTGCGGGGGCCGGTCTACAGGCAGCCGGGTGATCCGGCCCTGGCAGTGGGGGTGGATCAGCCGATCGCCGGAGCGGTCAGGGCCACAGGCGTGGACTCGGCAGCAGCCAGGTCCAGCGGGAAGTTGTGAGCGTTGCGCTCGTGCATCACTTCCATGCCCAGGTTGGCGCGGTTCAGCACGTCAGCCCAGGTGTTCAGCACACGGCCCTGTCCATCAAGGATGGACTGGTTGAAGTTGAAGCCGTTCAGGTTGAACGCCATCGTGCTCACGCCAAGGGCGGTGAACCAGATGCCGATCACAGGCCAGGCAGCCAGGAAGAAGTGCAGGCTGCGGCTGTTGTTGAAGCTGGCGTATTGGAAGATCAGGCGACCGAAGTAACCGTGGGCAGCCACGATGTTGTAGGTCTCCTCTTCCTGTCCGAACTTGTAGCCATAGTTCTGGCTCTCGCTCTCGGTGGTCTCACGAACCAGCGAGGAGGTCACCAGCGAACCGTGCATGGCGGAGAACAGGCTGCCGCCGAACACACCCGCCACACCCAGCATGTGGAAGGGGTGCATCAGGATGTTGTGCTCAGCCTGGAACACCAGCATGAAGTTGAAGGTGCCGCTGATGCCGAGGGGCATGCCGTCGGAGAAGGAGCCCTGACCGAAGGGGTACACCAGGAACACGGCGCTGGCAGCAGCCACGGGGGCGCTGTAGGCGACGCAGATCCAGGGGCGCATGCCCAGGCGGTAGGAGAGTTCCCACTCACGGCCCATGTAGCAGAAGACGCCGATCAGGAAGTGGAAGACAACCAGCTGGTAAGGACCGCCGTTGTACAGCCACTCATCCAGAGAAGCGGCTTCCCAGATGGGGTAGAAGTGCAGGCCGATGGCGTTGCTCGAAGGCACAACAGCACCGGAGATGATGTTGTTGCCGTAAAGCAGCGAGCCGGCAACCGGCTCACGGATGCCGTCGATGTCGACGGGGGGTGCCGCGATGAAGGCGACGATGTAGCAGATGGTGGCGGCCAGCAGCGTGGGGATCATCAGCACACCGAACCAACCGACATACAGACGGTTGTTGGTGGAGGTGACCCATGCACAGAACTGGTCCCACACCGAAGCGCCGGAGCGCTGCTGAATGGTGGTGGTCATGAGGTCGTTGGAGGTGTCTCGCGTGACGAAAGAACCGCCGCGGGAGACGGGATGAATGACCGGGGATGAACCGGTGTAACGATAGTAACGGAATATTGCGGGCTTTCACGACGGCGCCCGCAACGGCGGCCATCCGCTCTGCTCATGGCATCCATCAGCGCAGCTGATGGATGGCGTAGATCGCCACGCCCCAGAGCTGCACATCGCCGCTGCGGCGCAGATCCAGGGGCGGGTAATCGGGATGGGCCGCCTCCAGCTGCAGCACGCCGCCGCGGCGGACCAGGCGCTTGAGGGTGAAGGCGCCGTCGAGCACGGCCACCACCACCCGACCGGGCCGGGGGTCGAGACTGCGGTCCACCACCAGCAGGTCACCGTGGTGGATGCCGGCCCCGGTCATCGACTCACCGCTGACGCGCAGGAAGAAGGTGCTGGCCGGATGGCGGATCAGCTGCTCGTTCAGATCGATGCCCACATCGATGTAGTCGTCCGCCGGCGAGGGAAAGCCCGCCGCCACGGACTCCTCCGGCAGGGGCAGCAGCAGCCGCCGGCGCCGCAACCGCAGCGGCTGCGGGGGCGACGCCGCAACGGACTCGGGCGGCAGGTCGCTGGGAGTCATGGCCGGGACGGGGATCGACGGCAATGGTACGGGCGTACTGCCAGGAGAGAGGGTCGCGGTTGCCAGGATCCGCGCTCGTGCATCGATCTGATGGCCTCTACCTCCCGCGGCACGGTTCTGATCACCGGTGCCTCCTCCGGCATCGGAGCCGCCACAGCGCGGCACCTGCTGCAGCGGGGCTGGACCGTGATCGCCGCAGCGCGCCGGCTGGAGGCGATGCAGGAGCTGCAGCGGCTGGGAGCCACGGTGCTGCCACTCGACATCAGCGATGCCGAGTCCCGCCGGGCCCTGGTGGAGGCCGTGGAGCAGCAGCATCCTCAGCTCGATGGGCTGGTCAACAACGCCGGCTTCGGCGCGGTGGGTCCGCTCGAGACCATGAGCCTGGAGCAGGCCCGGGCCCTGTTCGAGGTGAACGTGTTCGGCCTGATGGGCCTGACCCAGCTGCTCCTGCCATCCATGCGACGGCGAGGGCGGGGCCGCATCGTCAACCTCTCCTCGATCGCCGGGCGCTACGTGACGCCCGGTTCCGGCTGGTACGGCGCCAGCAAATTCGCCCTGGAGGGCCTGAGCGATGCCCTGCGGCTGGAGCTGCGGCCCTTGGGCATCCAGGTGGTGCTGGTGGAACCGGGGCTGATCCAGACCGAATTCGCCGACCGGGTCGCGCCCTCCAGAGCGGCGGCAGGGCAGTCGCAGGAATACGGCCGGATGATGGAGCGGGTGAACGCCACCTGGACGGCGATCTTCCGTGGCGCCTCAGATCCGTCGGTGGTGGCCCGCACGATCGAGACGGCACTCACTGCCACCAACCCACAGGATCGCTACCTCAGCGGCCATCTCTCCGGCACGGTCCTGGCCCGCAACCTGATGCCGACACCGCTGTGGGACTGGATGCTGGGTCGATCGATGACGGGGTAGACCAGGACTGGCCACGGTGGGGATGACAAGCGGTTGGCAGCGATGACGGCCACCAGCGCCCGGGAGCTGATCGACGGCACCTTCCCGGATTTCGCCACCGCTCCGGATCAGACCCTGCTTCGGGTGTACGCCCAGACCGCCGGCGGTCCCGCCCTGATCCGCAACAGCGAGGGCCGGCTGCAGATCCTGGCGACACTGCCGTTCACGGAATCTCAGCAGACCTGGTGGCTGCAGGAGCTGGCCTGGCTGGACAACATCCTCGCCCTGGATTTCGAGGTGGTGGGGAATGCAAGCGACGCCGCGATTCGCCTCTATCTCGACGACGGTTCGTTCTTCTCACGTGAGCCGGGCACGCTGCTTGGCCTGGCGGCTTCTGGCGGCTTCCAGCGGCGACTTGAGCCGTGACGGCCGCTGGCTGAGCTACAGCGCTGACATCATCATCAATGAAGCGCCGCTCGACGGAGAAGACGAACGCCGAGCCACGATCCTGCACGAATTCGCCCACACGCTCGGGCTGGAGCACACCTTTGATGCCGAAGACGGCGACATCAGCAGCGATGAACCGGATGCATCGATCACGCTCATGTCCTACGTGCCTCCGGAGGGGGCATACAGCACCACGTTCACACCGCTGGATCTCGCAGCCCTGGCCGCACGCTGGGGGCTGGAGGCGGAGCAGGAGTGGCTGTTCCGCGATCCGGACGGCAGCATCGTGCAACTGGATGCGGAGGCTGCACGGAACCGACTCGCCGAAAGCCGGCCCGGCGAAGCCCTGCTCGGACCGGCACCGGTCGTGGGCTCAGGCGGCGCGGACACCCTCAGCGGCGCCAGCGCCAACGACGTGCTCTCCGGCCGGGACGGGGATGACGTGATCCGGGGCGGTGCCGGCAACGATCGGATCAACGGCAACGGCGGCAACGACGTTCTGATCGGCGGCGAGGGAGCTGACCTGTTTCTGCTCTCGCGCGGCAACGATGCAATCAATGACTTCAGCGTGCTGGTGGGCGACCGGCTGCTGGTGAGCGGTGGCCAGGGCTTCAGCCTGAACGCCACCGCGGACGGGAACACCCAGCTGATCCGGGAGCTGGGGGTGAGCACCATCCTCGGCATCAGCCCCGAGCAGCTGGAGGCCAGCGGCGCCATCGTGGTGATCCAAGGGGGAAGGAGGAGGGACGTCTTCGCTCGCTGCGCTGCGCGACTGAACCTGAACCGGTCCGCCGCGAGGCGCCAACGGATTGTGACTGATGTGTGACAGAGCATGCGTATGTACGACTCAGTGATGAATCGCCGCATGCCTGAGGCATCAGAAAGGCCAGATCACGGATCAGGGACATCACAAAAGCGAGCCTGCTCAGGGCTGATGAGCATCACACCCCTTCATCTGTAGGGTTCGGTCCTCGGATCCTTCAGATGAAGGATGAAGGATTTGACGTGACCCCCTTTATCGGTCCAGGCCTTATGAGAGTGGTTGGTCATGGTCATGCAGCAGCTCCTTGTTGAGCTGCCTCCAGGGGCGTACGCCCCTGGAGGGCCGAATGCGGCCTGAGGGAGTTGTACTCCCAGCGCCAGCGGTCGGCCAGGATCTGAGCTTCTGGGGCTGTGGTGAACAGCTCGGTGTTGAGGAACTCATCCCTGAATCTCCCGTTGAACGACTCGGCAAAGCCGTTCTGCCACGGGGAACCTGGCTCGATCGTGGCCGTTGTCGTGCCGCTGGTCCTGCACCAACGCCGTAAGGCGTGGGCGATGAATTCAGGGCCGTTGTCGCACCGGATGAACGCCGGTGCCGGGTAGAGGCTGGTGAGTTCCTCCAGCACGGCCACCACGTCCCTGGCCTTGCAGCGCCTGCCCACCCGGATGGCCAGGCAGAGGCGGCTGTGCTCATCGATCACGTTCAGAAACTTGAGCCGCCGGCCATCGGCCGTGGCATCGAACTGGAAGTCCATGGCCCACACCTGGTGGGGATGCTCGGCCCTGTGGCGCCGCACTGAGCCGTCCGCTGGCCGTGCCCGCTTCTGCTTTCTGGGGGTGGGCCGCTGCAGACCCTCCTCCCGCCAGATCCGTTGCACCCGTTTGTGATTCACGCTCCAGCCCTCGCGTCTGAGCACGCGGTGGGCCATTCGCCGGCCCCAGCGGATGTGGTCGGCAGCGATCTCCCTCAGCCGGCGCCGCAGCTTGGTCTCCTCGGCCCCAGGGACCGTGCCGTGATGGCGTTGGGTGCTGCGGTTCTGACCCACAACCCGGCAGGTGAACCGCTCCGATGCCCGGTAACGCTGCTGCAGGACGACCACCGCCCTGCGCCTGCGTTCCGGGCTCAAAAGTTTCCCTCGGCAAGATCTTTGAGCATCGCCTTCTCCAGCTCGGCTTCCGCCAGCAGCTTCTTGAGTCGGGCGTTCTCCTTCTCCAACTGGGTCAGCCGTTTGGCCTCCTCGGCCTGCATCCCCCCGAACTGCTGCCGCCAGCGGTGGTAGGTCGGCTGCGTCACCTCGATCACTCGGCAGACCTCGTTGACGGTCTTGCCCTGGGCGATCAGCTGCTCTGCAGTCTTGAGCTTGCGGATGATCTGCTCGGGCGTGTGTCGGATTCGTTTCATGGTGAAGTCCCCGGCCCAGTCTGGCCGGTTGAGGACTCTCATTCACCCTGGACCGGTTTCCGGGGTCCACGTCAGATTCGGCTGACAGGGGGAGCATGAGATCAGGAGCCAAGGAAAGCGACCTGCAACAGAGATCGTCTGGGCAAGTCAGACATCACGACTCCTTTACTCCATCGCCAAGTGATGATCATGACCTTCACAGCCATCGACCCAGTGACCGGCACCAGCAGCGAGCATGCGCTAGAGGCGATCACGCCGTCAGCGTCAGCAGCTGGTTCTCACACCGCTGGCCTGCAGGAGCCAGCATCCCCTGGTCTCGCATCGATCACGAGGCAAGATGCACTCTCAGGCCACGAGATCAACGACGAGGCAGGAGTCAACGATGAAATCCCGCCGACAGTGAACACGAGCGAGGAGATGATGGACCAATCCACCGAGGTGCTGGTCAGGGGCTCTGCATCAGGCAGAATCACTCAGCTGAAATACAAGCATCCAGGATCATTCCCACCCCATCACTCTCTGCACACCCTTTACTCTCGTGGAATTCGTGTCTTGGCAGAAGGCGAGAAGGACTTCGAAGCGCGGGACCCAGGCTGGGAATGGCGACCGGGAGGCCCAAAGAATTGGCACACGACATGGGATTATTCCGTCTATGTGGGTGCGGTTGGCAACGATCTGGACAACACATTGCATGGATCGGGGAGATGGCAGTTTGTGGGCACGTATAACAGCAACTGGTATTGGGCAATGGGAGACACGATCACCGGGGGAGCGGGGAATGACACCATCTATGGCTATGAGGGAAACAACACCTTGCGCGGGGGAACTGGCAATGATGTTCTGATTGCCGGACGCGACAGCGACAGCCTGGATGGGGGAGAGGGTAATGACTGGCTGATTGTTGATCAACGTCGCGACAGCGACCGCAACCAGCTGCAGGGCGGGACTGGATTTGACACCTTCGTGCTCGCTCCGATGAACGGGGAGAACTGGGTTGATCTGAATCCAGGTTCGTATGGTCCCGAGGGATTTGGCAATGAAGTCTCAGGGGGACTCAGCGTCCTTGGCTCTCTGCTGAGCCTCTCCAGGAGCATGTCGCCATTGGGTAGCGCCGCCAAAGCCGTTGGAGGGCTGGCGACATTGCTGAATCCCACCAGCAATCAGCCGCCGAGCCTGAACCTGAACTGGCCCAATCCGGATTCCATCAGCGACTTCAATCCATTCACCGACTCGCTGATCCTCAACTTCGATCCCAGCAGGACGAACCTCGATGTGATTCAAAAGATACCTGCAGGTGATGGCTTCCTCGTGCGACAGGAAGTCAACGGGCTCTGGTCGACGCTGGCGGATGTGACATTTAACGTCAGCGAGATGAGGGCTTATCTCTCCGAGACGGGAATGGAACAGATGAGCGAGAGAGATCTCCTCGATCTCTCCTACAGGACGCTGAAGAACAGCATGCTGGGCGTCAACGGACAGGAAGGCTCGGTCACACTGGGCTCGTCGGTCTCAGGCAACGTGGATGGAGCCGGGCAGCTTGGCAACAACGGGATTCTGCTCTTCGGCGCGTACGGAAGCTCATCCATCGCCAGGACCACTGCCAGAGAGAGTCAACTCACCGGCACTGCCCTGCACGATGTCTTCCATGCCTACAACCAGGCCAATGCGAAAAATCCAGACATGGGTGGCGTTGAAGTCTGGGGATTTGGCGGCGACGATCTGTTCATGACGGGGGGAGGAAGAAACTTCATCTATGGCGGCGATGAATCTGACTGGATCTCATATGATTATGAGATCAATGCATCAACCCAAGGCATCAAGGCCGATCTCGCGACTGGCACCATTCACAACGGCATCCGGATTGAAGGCAGTCCAGACCTCAGCGATCCGAATGCAGACCGAGACACAGTGCATAGCATCGAAAACATCCAAGGAAGTCGCCTTGACGACGTGATTCGAGGTGACGAGAACGACAACATCTTCATCAGTGGCACTGGGGACGACGTCCTTGCCGGACGAGGAGGAAGCGACACCTTCATTCTCAATGGGGGTCTCAACGTCATCGAGGACTACTCGGCAGCTGAGGGCGACGTCGTCCAGATCAACGTCGACGCATATAGCAACACCAATATCGCTGATTGGTATCGAACCAACGGCCGGGACAGCGGGACCATGGATGTCCGTTTCACGACAGGCGACGGTCAGATCAAGATTGTCGCCAAGCTGGAAGGCGTCATCAGTGACAACCCTCATTGGATTCAACTCATTGACTCTGATGGCAAGGTCCTCAGGGACTTTGATTTCCGCACCAACAGCGCTGCCTTTGATGATTCTCTGGCTGAGAACGACGAACTGAATCCCAGCGCTCCCATCCCCCCGCATGAGGATTCAGGCCCGATGGTGACGTGGACCCTGGAAACCGGTCCAGGGTGAATGAGAGTCCTCAACCGGCCAGACTGGGCCGGGGACTTCACCATGAAACGAATCCGACACACGCCCGAGCAGATCATCCGCAAGCTCAAGACTGCAGAGCAGCTGATCGCCCAGGGCAAGACCGTCAACGAGGTCTGCCGAGTGATCGAGGTGACGCAGCCGACCTACCACCGCTGGCGGCAGCAGTTCGGGGGGATGCAGGCCGAGGAGGCCAAACGGCTGACCCAGTTGGAGAAGGAGAACGCCCGACTCAAGAAGCTGCTGGCGGAAGCCGAGCTGGAGAAGGCGATGCTCAAGGATCTCGCCGAGGGAAACTTTTGAGCCCGGAACGCCGGCGCAGGGCGGTACTCGTCCTGCAGCAGCGTTACCGGGCATCGGAGCGGTTCACCTGCCGGGTTGTGGGTCAGAACCGCAGCACCCAACGCCATCACGGCACGGTCCCTGGGGCCGAGGAGACCAAGCTGCGGCGCCGGCTGAGGGAGATCGCTGCCGACCACATCCGCTGGGGCCGGCGAATGGCCCACCGCGTGCTCAGACGCGAGGGCTGGAGCGTGAATCACAAACGGGTGCAACGGATCTGGCGGGAGGAGGGTCTCCAGCGGCCTACCCCCGAAAGCAGAAGCGGGCACGGCCAGCGGACGGCTCAGTGCGGCGCCACAGGGCCGAGCATCCCCACCAGGTGTGGGCCATGGACTTTCAGTTCGACGCCACGGCCGATGGCCGGCGGCTCAAGTTTCTGAACGTGATCGATGAGCACAGCCGCCTCTGCCTGGCCATCCGAGTGGGCAGGCGTTGCAAGGCCAGGGACGTGGTGGCCGTGCTGGAGGAACTCACCAGCCTCTACCCGGCACCGGCGTTCATCCGGTGCGACAACGGCCCTGAATTCATCGCCCACGCCTTACGGCGTTGGTGCAGGACCAGCGGCACGACAACGGCCACGATCGAGCCAGGTTCCCCGTGGCAGAACGGCTTTGCCGAGTCGTTCAACGGGAGATTCAGGGATGAGTTCCTCAACACCGAGCTGTTCACCACAGCCCCAGAAGCTCAGATCCTGGCCGACCGCTGGCGCTGGGAGTACAACTCCCTCAGGCCGCATTCGGCCCTCCAGGGGCGTACGCCCCTGGAGGCAGCTCAACAAGGAGCTGCTGCATGACCATGACCAACCACTCTCATAAGGCCTGGACCGATAAAGGGGGTCACGTCAATGGATCCGATCACCGGGACCAGCGGCGAGGATGTGCTGGTCGGCACGCAAGTAGCCGACACCTTCCACTGGTCCGCTGGAAACGATGTCGTCTCAGGCTTCAGCGTCGAGCATGGCGATCTGTTCCAGATCACAGCCGACACCAGCTACACACTCCTGCAGTCGGGGACCGACGCCCAGTTGGTGACAGACGTCGGCACCACCACCTTCACCGGCATGACTGTCGATCAGCTTGTCGCCGAGCAAGCGTTGGTCGTCGTCTGATCGGACCACAGCAGCGTCCACTGACTCCAGTTCCGCCAGGCCTCAAAGGGGGGAATCAATCGCGAAACAGTGCTCGCCAGATCCGTTCCTGCTCGGCGGCCTCCGGTGTGCACTCAGCGGGGAATCCAGGAAGAAAGGCCTTGTCGGTTCTCGGGTCATAGGGTCCCTGCTTCAGCTCAAACAGCACCGAATCAGGGCTCAGGGCCACAAGGGTATGGCTCTGGCCCTGGCGAAGCTCCACACCGCGGAGCGGTCCATCCGCCTCCAGGCGCTCCTGAGCGATCACTGTGCCGTTGCCATCCATCAGGATCAGCCCGATCGCCCCCTGGAGCACGACCACACATTCGAACCCCGTGCCGGGCTGCCCGCGCAGATGGCGGTGGGGCCGCACGTATGTGCCGGGCTGCAAGACGTTGAGAAAGCGCTGCACCACATCGTGCGGCTCATGCAGGTTGTGATTCATGCGCCGTCGGGGCGAGCGGTGGGCCTGCCCGGCCACAGCGGCAAACAGCTCCTGATCCAGGCGGGTGTAGTCAGGCTCAGTCGGTTCGGCTGACGTGGAGTCCGGTGTCATGTGTGGCGGCCGGGTCGTCACTGCGCGGCCTCAGGCCACCATGTGCCGCGGATCGGATAGTGGTTCTCGGGATTGCGGATCCACTCCAGGCCGGAGACCAGCGTTTCCGGGTCCGGCCGCACAAACGGGTTGTTGGACAGATCCACCACCTGGATACGGCGCTGCTCGTTGATCACGAACAGACCTGGTTCCGCGAAGCGGTGATCCGTTTCCTTCTCGGAGCGCGGATTGGAGATGTAGAGACCCAGCTCCACCATGTGGCGATCGCTGAGCCCGTGAAACAGCGGGAAGGTCAGCTGAAGCCGCTGGCGGTGCTCCTGCAGCTGCTCCAAAGAATCGGCCGACACGGCCACCAGGTCGGTGGCAATGGCCTGCAGACGACCGACGAATGCCTCCAGCTGATTGAGGTAGCGGGTGCAGAGCGGGCAATGGCGCCCCCGGTACACCACCAGGATCCGCCAGCTGGCCGGGGCCATCGCCTGACCGATGTCGACGCGCTCACCCTGCTCCGAGAGCACGGGCAGCACCGGAAAGGGCGCTCCGGCCTGGAGTTTGAGCACAGCAGCGGAGGTCGGCACGGGATCAGGCAACAGCTCTGCACTGGATTGTGACTGGCCCGGCCAACGACGGTGCAACTCGTAAGCTCACCGTTGAGCAACAGGTTCCGGTGATGCCCGCACCCAACAGGGATGTGTTCGAAACCACACTCGCGGGACTCCTCAGCGATGACCAGCGCGCTGATGTCAGCCAGATCGAAACGCTGATGGAGCTGGCTGGCCAAGCGAGTCGAGAACGCGAGCTGGAGCACTACGAGGCCCTGGAGGTGGATCTGGAATCGAGAGAGGAAGGCGCCAGTGAGCTGCACGGCTTTCTCAAAGGTGCCATTCAGCTGATGCGAGCGAATGGGGTCAGTGAGCCCTTTCGCGACGAGTTTCTGATCCGAGCCTTCACACGTCTGCCAGTGGCCGTGCAACGTGAGCTGGCCGACGCGTTCTGGGAAGAGGATGCCGCTATCGCCTCACTGCTGACCAGCTATCTGCGCCTGAATCAGAGCGAACAGGCCGCCCTCATCCTCTGGCTTGACCACAAGGAAGACTCAACATGACGGATCGTCCCTACCTGGTCGCTCTGGCCCTCGTTGGCCAGGGGGAACGGCGGGCCATGCCCCTGGCCGGCCAGTCGCAGGCACCACTGAGCGAGGAGGCGAAGGCCACCTCCGAATCCACCATGGCTGAGCCACCGGAAGCCGCTCGCACCCTGGCGCTCGAACTGCTGCTGCGGATCTGGCAGCGAAGCGACGATGGACCGCTGCAGCGGACCAGCGGCAACGACAGCCTCCTGATCCTGGAGGTGCCGATGGAACGTCTGCCTGAGGATCTGCCCGCTCTGAAAGCCAAATGGATCCGCAGCGGTGAGACAGCCGCACTGCTGGAGGGCCTCCGCCGCATCTGCCCGCGCGGCTGGACCCTGACGATCGCCAAGCGGGAACCGATGCGATGGCAGGCCTGGTGACAGCACCGGCAGGGCAGCGATGACGGAACCGGCCAGCCGCACAGCCAACACGCTGGGCGCCATCCCGATGGTGCTGACCCTGAGTCACACCATCGACAGTGATCGGCTCAACGGAACCCAGGACAGCATCTTCGACACCTGGACCGTCCAGCTGCTCGGAGATGCAGCCCGGGGCAATTTCAATCTGGGGGCCGGCAACACCGTCGGCAGCCCCACGGGCACCGATTTCCAGGATCTTCAGGGAGGCAGCACTGGCGTCACACTCAGCCAGACCCACCTGAGTGAGGCGCTCAAGCGCTCCGGTGGTCTGCTTCCGGCTCTGAACGACCCATCCGGGAACCCGGATTACGTCCAGGCTTACGCCGCCAGCCAGGCTGCCATCGGTCAAGTCCTGGATCCGAGGGCCAGCAATCAGGACCTTCTGTCACTGCAGGAGGATTTCCCTGTCTTCTGGCTGCGCGACATCCAGAACGGTCAGCTGCTCTTCGCCACCGAGAGCCCGAGCGCGGTGTTCGAAGGCAGCACAGACAACGGCTTCATCAACAGTGATGCCGGCGCCCCGGATCCGTCCGTCTCGCAAGCGAACTACATCCTCTCGGAGTTCTATGTGGGCCAGAGCCCGGTGACGGCCGGGGTCAACACCAACAACGGCGACATCACCTACATCGAGCAATTCGGCATCCCCGCCAGCTTCAACATCTGGTACGGGGATGGCCGCGGCAACCTGTATCGAGGCGTCACCGACGAGAATGCGGCTGCACTGAGCGTGCCGGGCACAGGCAGTTATCTGAGCGGTGATCTCACAGCGGTGAACAACGGCTCCGCCTTCGCGGCCGAGCTGGTGCAACCCGAGTTTGACCCGCTGCGTTCCAGCCTGCTGAACCCGAAGCAGGACGGCACGCTCTACATCAGCCCCAAGAACACCTACCGCGGCGCCACCAACAGCATTGTGGCGCCGGAGTTCGGCGACTTCTACGACGCTTTCCACACACTCAGCAGCCTCCCATCGGGTCAGTGGCCGATCCGCTGGTCCGGTCAGTTCAACCAGGAGACGGCCTACCGGATCAGCAATGTGACCTTCGAGGGATTCGGGGACGTCACCACTCCCTTCCCCGATCTCTTTGATCAGCAGGCCTATGTGCGCATCGAGGCGCGCACCGGGGCCTACAGCAATGGTCAGCCTCCCTCAGAGAACGGTCTCACCGACAGCGTCACGCTGATCCTTCCCTGGTACGGCCTGCCCGATCTCAGCGGAGTGGGAGGCGTGGATCCATCCAATCCGGCACCTGCGGCCAATCGCTACCGGATCCTCAATGACGCGACCCTCACCAGTCAGCCCACCGGTGGCTGGTCCCTGCAGGCGCCGTCAACGTTCACGAGCACGGTGGCGCTCACACCCCAGACCAGCACGCTGCAGGCCCAACAGGGCAACACATCGGTCCCCCTCCTCAGCGGCAGCTATTCCCTGGGTGGTTATTACCAGTTTTATGAGGAGCTGGCCGGTTTCAGCGGCAGCCCTGGCCTACTCGACTGGCTGACGACAGAACTCCCCCTGCAGCCCAACACAGCCGGGCAGCCCTTCAGCCTCAGCGTGAGCGGCACACCCGCGGCCTCCATCGACTGGACCGCGCTCCCCTGGAGCGACGACAGCACCTATTCCCTGCAGGTCTCGTACGACGCAGACAGCCAGGAGTGGGCGATGCGGGGCAGCGGGCCGCAGTGGAACGGCATCGGTTCCGGGAGCATCTTCGAACTGCCGGGCGGCGGGCAGCTCCCGGGCGAAATCACGGCCAGCGTCAGCATCACGCAGGCACCCACCGGGGTGAGCGATCTGGAGCAGCTCCAGTTCATCACCAATGATCCCCAGGCCAACACACCCATCGATCGGTTCGAACTCAGGCCGAATGGAGCCACTGGTGAGGCCATCACTCTCAACCTCAAGGATCCGCTCAAGGCCAATCAGCTGATCAACAACGAAGCGGTGAACTATCTCGCCACGACGGTGGGCATCCTCGGTGCAGCAGCGGGGTATCTCTACCAGGAGAACGGAAGTGGCGGTTTCACCCTCCAGCCTGATCTCACCAACGATGTGCTGGGCACGATCGTCGGGGATTTTGTCTCCCTGGTCAATGCCGGCCTGCTGGGCGCACCGCGGTCGTTCACCTACGACGGCAACACTCTGCCGGTGGGCCAGCTGGCTCAGTTGGATCCCAGCTACACCGTCAGCAACGGAACGGTCACCGTCTCGCCCTGGTTCGACAAGGAAGCCGGTCCTGTGGCCGCTGGGCTCTTCGGTGCATCGGTGTGGGATGACAGCAGCTCCGCATCCCAGGGCCCCTACTTCAACACCTGGGCATCCCAGGTGAATGCCTACGCACCGAATGTGTATGGCTTCGGCCTGAGCGACCGCTTCCGCGACGGCTACAACGTTCCCTTCAATCTCGAGCGACGAGACCTGAGCCCGGAGCAGCAGAGCGAGGTGCAGCTGCTGCAGTTCAACCCACAGGCCACCTCAGCGGCGGATGCCTTCATCCGTACCGATGCGGCCTCAGCCTCGGTGAGCAGCCTGTATCCCCTGTTCGCGGAATTCCAGATCGGAGGGTTCGAGGGAGGGAGCACCAGCTTTTTCCCCGACTACCGCTCCGCAGCCACACCGCCGCCCTCCCCGGCGCCCGCTCCCTCCCCAGCGCCAACTCCGACTCCTCCTCCATCCCCCACTCCAACACCATCGCCATCCCCGGCTCCAGAACTGCTCGATCCAGGCAACCGTGGGCTGCTGCCTCGAACAGCAGCTCCTGGCTTGCGGACCATCGCCATCGGTAGCGACACCGCCAATGCCATCAACGGCACAGGCGCCGGCGACTTTCTGGCCGGGCGCGGAGCCGATGATGTGCTCAGTGGAGAACGCGGCAATGACGATCTGCGCGGCAACGACGGCTCAGATGTGCTGATCGGTGGGTCGGGATCCGATGCGCTCCGCGGTGGGAAGGGAAGGGACCGCCTCAACGGAGGCCAGGGCGATGATCTGCTGTCGGGCGGGCTGGGCTCGGACGTGCTGCTGGGCGGCGATGGAGACGACGTGCTGAACGGCAACCAGGGCTCCGACACGATGACCGGGGGCCTTGGGGCCGATCGGTTCCTGCTCAACCGCGGCAACGATCTGATCACGGATTTCGATCTCGCCCAGGGGGACCGGCTGGTTGTGCTGGCAGGACAACCGCTCACCTTCTCTCAGGACGGTGGCGACCTGTTGATCAGCCGCGATGGATTCGGGGTCACACGGTTGCTCAACACCGACCTGATCGCCCTGCAGCAGGCCAATCCAGCGGCGATCGAGGTGATCTGAAGCTCCCTGAGCAGCATCCATCGCCTGATGCCAGGCTGGCGCCGGCGAACAGCGGCGCTCAGCCCAAGGTTGGCGGGTGGTCCGGCCCGCCTGCGCCAGGATGAGCCGGATGAGAATGCTCATCTCACCACAGTGGTGCGATGAAGTGGACCAACGTGCTGGCCCTCGTGCTCCTGCTCGCATCGGCCGGACCTGAGGTCGCGACGGCTGCGCGAGCGAGTGAGCGGGTCAGGCCGCAGGCCGAGCTGGACTCGGGCCGATCGGTGCTGGCCACCGGGAGCTGGCCGGTGGAGCGGCTTGCTGCGAGCGCCGCGTTGTTTCCGGGCGAGGAGATGCTCGCCACCAACGGCATCGAATCACTGAACTACTTCCGGCGGGGGGATCCGGACCGGCCACTGGTGATCTTCGTGCCAGGAGGTTTCCATCTGGCGCGGGTGGCCTATGGCGTGCCTGGGGCCAACGACAGCGACTTCCTGGCCCACTGGCTGGGCAAGCGTGGCTACTCGTTCCTCGGCACGTCCTATCCCACGGGCAACGCGGTCTATTCGAGGGTCTACCCCGACTTTTCCATCCGCGACTGGGGCCGGCAGGTTGCGGCAGTCGCCAGGCACTACGTCGACCGCAACGGGCTGTCGGGCGAGGTGATCGTTCTGGGCTGGAGTGCGGGCGGTCAGATTGCCCAATCCGTTTACGAGGCCTGCCAGCAAGCGGGGCTGAGGATGAGTCTCTACGTCTCATTGGCCTCCACACCACCCGTCCCACTGCTGCTCTCTGCGCCAGGAGCGATTTCCAGGGAGGAGAATGGCTTGTCATCAGCGCCGCAGTTCTACAGCCTCTTCCGGCGCTACGTGCGGGCCCAGGACGCCATGAATGGTCACACCATCATCCCCTGGGATCGGTTTGAACGGGACGTTCTGGGAGACATCCCGGTGGCGCTCAATGCCATCATGATTGCCTCGCGCTACAGCAACGGCACTTTCGTCCAGGACCTGGAATGGGCCATCAACGACACCGGTGCCCTGAAGTACAGGGATTTCCCCTTCGCTGTGACGATTTCAGGTGACAGGGTGTTGGACAACGACCATGCGCTCACCGACCGTGGCAACTGGGGTTTTTACCAGATTCAGCATCTGTACCGCAGCCTTGTTCTGCCCGTCCTGAGCCAGTCCGAGTCCATTGATCCGCGCGACTGGCAGGCCCTGATGGACATGATGGACAGCGCCACGTCAGGGCTGCTCAACGCCCGGGTACCGGGCAACCACTTCTTCTGGTATGGCGAGGTGGGTGCCCGCTCAACCGTTCAGCAGATCGACCGCCTTCGCGATCGTGCCGCCAACCTCAGGGGGGAGATCAGAGCCCGGCTCAGGACCATCAGGGCCCAGTGATCCCGCCAGCCCGCCACTGGGCTCCTGGATGACGCAGCTCATCCAGAGGGATCTGTCAGGAAAGACAGGCGCCCATGGAATGATCAGCCCATCCCAGGCGATGACCGGAAGATCGATCGATCCTGAAAGAGCGGGACCAGCATCAGGGCCAGGACGCTGTGACTGACACGGCGAGAGAGTGTGACTGAACGGTGAATCGCTGCTTTGATGTCGCAAGGGTGACACATCCTGGGGCGATGCGGCGCTTGGGATGCGCCATCGCAGAGAAGAAAGTGCCACCGCCCCCCTACAGATGAAGGATTCTTCCAGCCGATCCTTCAGATGAAGGATGGAGGACTCATCGCGCAGGGAGAGCATGAGATCACAGGACAGGAGCAGAAGACCCGACGCTCAACACGGCAGGCCTGCTTCGTTCCGGCCCTGGTTCATCAGCACCATCATTTCTGGAGCACAACCATGGCCGACACATTCATTGACCCCATCACGCAGTACAGCAGCGAGCACGCATTAGAGACCAACAACTCATTTCTGGGTGTTGGACCGGTCGTCATCGACCCCTTGACCGGCGCAGCAGGGATCATCGAGACGGAAGACGTCCCGACTGATCAAGACACTTCGCCAGGATCACCGACAGCACCAGTTCCGGATCAACCACAGCTGCATGCACCGGTTGCACCAGATTCTGAGCCAGCATCCATCAGCATGTTGGGCGATCGAAACGACATCTTCAATCGTGTTCCCGACTTCGATGCTCCGGTCGTTGCCTCAGCTGGACAGAAATACAGCACACACCATCAATGGTTGCAGGTCATCGATAGCCCTGGCAACGAGGAGCCAACGCTCATCCGCGCAACAGGTGCGGCTCGTGTCGAGATTCAGGGTAACCAGGACGCGATCATCATCGCCGACATCCCCCTCGGGGGATACAGCTCCAATCCGATGGTTCTGGAAGGGGGTGGCGGATCGGATTTCATCGCCAACTGGACAGGGATGAGTCATGCCGACTGGCTGGCTGCCGATGCCTCGACCATCTTTGACATTGAGCGTGACCGCACGGTCTTCGATGGTGTTGGCTACACCTCCGACATCATGAATGGTGGTGCTGGTGACGACTTCATCGTTACCGGCTACGGCAGCGACCTCGTCGACGGTGGCTCCGGCAATGATGTCATCTGGGTGGATGGGATGGGGAAATACACCCCTGAGTTTGATGATTCAATCGGTGGCTACGATCCGAACACCTGGCACTTCGATCAGAACACACTCACCGGTGGCGAGGGTTCCGACACCTTCATCGTCAGCACCTTTGCCCAGCAGATGCTGAGCTACGAATTTGACCCAGGCTCCTTCCGGGAATTCAGCAACCAGAACAGTTGGACGGACGATACCCGTGATATCGGGATCAAGATCGGCTCCAAGACGCCCGTCATCGGCGATTTCATCGATGTTGTCGGCGAGGTCAGCCGCGTCATCGGCGGCTACACCAGTCCCACCTACAAGCAGTTCGACTGGACGCCTCCCTCCCTCACCATGGACATCCCCGCACCGGAGAAGTCGCAGATCATCACCGACTTCAATCCCCTCGAGGATGTGCTGATCGTTGATCTGGTGCCCGAGAACGACACACGCCTCACCTTTAAGGCCAAGGACCCCCAGCAGGGCTTCGGATTCCACATCCACCAAGTCAACATGGCCACACCCCTGCTCGATGTGACCCTCAACCTCGATGAGGTCAAGGAGCAGCTCGGCAATGCCTACGGCTCCCTCAGCGACCGTGACCTGAGCGAGGCCCTGCTCAACTCCATCCAGCGCAGCTACCTCTACCTCGATGGCGCCAACGATTCGGTGGCCACCGGCGCCCAGCTGGACAATGCCGTCTCCACCGACCTGGGCTGGCTCGGCCACAACCAGATGGCGTCCTTTGGGGCGGTGGGGGCTCCCCTGCTGGAGATGGGCGGGCTGGTCAACATCAATCACCTCACCGGCACCAACGGCGCCGAGCTGATTGCCGGCTTCTCCACCGAGTCCTGGCGGCCGGAATCACCCCTCAATCACGACGTGAGCCTCTATGGCTTCGGAGGGGACGACATCCTCATGGGCGGGGGCGGCAACAACCAGCTCCACGGCGGTGACGGCAACGACACCGCCTTCTACAACACCGACCTCGCCGGCAACCGCCGCGCCTTCGGGATCACGGTCGACATGGCCGACACCACCACCGTCAGCTGGGGCAACGGCAACTCGGGCACCTACTTCACCGTCGACCACGGCACCGTGGCCGACATCACCAATGCCCAGGCCTTCACCGACCAGCTGTTCGACATCGAGAACATCACCGGCAGCATGTTCGATGATGTGATCCGCGGTGATGACAACGACAACATCCTCACCAGCGGCGAGGGAGACGACATCCTCGCCGGCCGCGGTGGTGCCGACACCTTCGTGCTCAGCGGCGGCAGCAACACCATCGAGGACGCCAGCGGGGAGGACAGCGTCGAGATCCTCGCCGACGCCTACAGCTTCTCCGGCAGCCAGCCAGCCTTCCTCATCTCCGAGATCGATCGCAACGGCGACCGCACCATCACCTCCAGTGGCGGTGATCTGGTGGCCACGCTCAACGACCAGGAGGGCAGCGGCTTCGATCCGATCACCAGCATCCGCATCATCGATGCCGATGGCAACAGCCTCGATGCCGACCTCACCTTTGATGTGCCCGTCGATCCGCCGATCGATCCCGAACTCCCCGGCACCGATCCGCTGCCCGGCGATCCCATCACCGGCACCGATGGCAACGACATCCTCATGGGCACTGATGCGGCGGACACCTTCCACTGGTCCGCAGGCAACGACCTGGTCAAGGGCTTCTCCTTTGAGCACGGCGACCTGTTCCACATCACCGCCGACACCAGCTACGCCATCGTCCAGTCCGGCTCCGACGCCCAGCTGGTCACCGACGTCGGCACCACCACCTTCCTCGGGGTCACGGCCGATCAACTGGTCGCCGAGCAGTCAGTGGTGATCGTCTGATCCACCGAGACCTCAGGTGAGGTCAGAGGTTCACTCCCCCCCTCGGCTCTCACTCCGGGGGGGGGGTCTCATGAGCACTCGAAATGAGGAAGCTCTCAACCGCCAGGTCGAAAGAGCACATGGATCGAATGAACGAACGAATCGAACAGCAGCTCTGAGTTCACAACGGCCTTTGCCTCAGGTCCACATGGAGATCCTGAACAGCAGGATGAGTCGACCATGGTCGATGCAGGGAGTATTCATCGCGATCGTCCCATTGTTGATCAATGGGTTGCCATGGGAGAGCCATAGAGTCGCCATCCATCCAGCACTGGATCTCACACCAATAGCGGCACCTTGATCTGTCCAGTGAAGGCATCAACCATCTCCCGATCGGATCATGGATGGCCATGGTCACGGAGTCCAACGATCCAGCGCCGGCCGCTCAACGCACTCGGGCAGCCTTTCGGCCGGCCTGCGACTGCAGAACAACTAGAGTGCTCTCAGACACTGCAGCGCTGTTGCACGACAACAACTGCACCGGCCCTGTGGCCGCCCTGCCCCCGCGGTTCCGGCTGCGCGTCAGCCCATGAGCACGCAGGCCGAGAAGCAGCCGGACTCCGGCATGCTGTCCATGCTCCAGGGCCTGAGCGATGCGTCGGAGCACATCGGTCTTCTGGAACGCACACGCGAGGTGCTTGAGCGCCTCAGCCACTACCAGGTGCTGGTCTGCAATCCCAACCGAACCTTCGGGCATCTGCTGATCACTCAGCTCAGTGCGCTGACCCGTCAGGGACCGGCGCAGCAACTGCTGGGTGTGGCCCACTCCAGCGACGAGGGACGCTCCCTGATCGGGCGGGTGACCGGTCGCCTCCTGGTCATCACCACCGTGTCCCTCAGCGATGGACCGGTGCATGACTGGCTGCGGGAACTCGCTCAGCGCCCCACTCCCACCGATGTGTTGGTGGTCATGGATTCAGCGCACCGCACCACCGTGCAGTCGGTGCTCGAGGCCGGCGCCAACGCCGTGGCGGTGCAGGCCAACATCGGGCAGGGTGCCCTGCTGCAGGCCCTCCAAGCCATGGAGCAAGGCGATCGATACATCGACGGCGACTGCCGCGCCGCCCTGGCGGATCAGAGCACGGCCAGTGACGAGCTGTCCGTGCGGGAGGTGGAGATTCTCCAACTGGTGGCCGAAGGCCTTTCCAACAAGGAGATCGCCCAGCAGCTGGTGATCGCGGATGTCACCGCGCGAGATCATGTGCAGAAGATCCTGCGCAAACTTGGTGTTGACAACCGCACTGCTGCTGTTCTTGCCGGCGTAAGACAGGGCTATCTGCACTGGACCAACACCTGACGACGATCCCTGCGCTGCAAACTCACAACGAATGTGACTGGGATGTGACTCTCCCCAGGGGGACAGCCAGAAGACCGGCTCTCTGACGGTGGGCGCCCGTCATGGCGTCCACCAGCGCACGCAAAACCCTTCAGATGAAGGGTGACGCGGCCCGACCCTCGCCGGGAGAGTGAGCCCGTCCCGAGAGGTCCTCATCGTGGCTCAACTGTCTCTCTCCTTCTCCCCCACATCCCAGTGGTCTGGGGTGTTTGAAGGCACGCTTCAAATCACCAACACCGGCAGCACAACGCTGAATGACTGGTCGCTGGTCTTCAGCAGTCCCTTCGAATTGCGCTCCGTTTCTGACTTCACTCTCAACCAGCAGCAACAGGCCGATGGCAGCTGGCGAATCACCCTCACCCCTCCCAACTGGGGGGGGGCCCTGGCGCCGGGGTCCAGCTCCAGCTCCTACGCGCAGGGTCTGATTCCCGGTGGCGGACTGCTCCCAGATCTCGCGGAGACCGCCAGCCTGCTGAGCAGCGACGGCAGCGGCACGCCGCCGGTGGAGCCAGGCCCCGTGGATCCGGCACCAGTGGATCCGGCACCGGCGGATCCGGATCCAGTGGATCCCGCACCCGTGGATCCCGCACCGGTCGACCCCACTCCTGTCGACCCCTTGCCGCCCACCAGCGGCAGCGGTGACAGCGGCCTCTGGTCGGGCTCCTTCTATGCGCCCTACGTGGACATGACCCTGTATCCCGTGCCGGATCTCGACGGCCTGGCCCGGGCCAACGGCGTGGGCATGTTCACCCTCGGCTTTCTCCAGGCCACACAGGACGGAACGCCGGCCTGGGCAGGCCTGCCGGCCCTCTCGCTCGACAGCAGCAACGAGCAGGCCATCGCCATCCGCCGGGAGATCGAGCAGCTGCGTGCCGCCGGCGGCGATGTGATGGTGTCCCTGGGCGGTGCCTCCGGCATCAGCCTCTCCCAGTCGGCCGCGGCATCGGGCCGCAGCGCTGCCGAGCTGGCCGACACCTACGTGGCCATCGTGGACGCGCTGGGGCTGAAGGCCATCGATTTCGACATCGAAGGCGCTGCGGTGGCCGACCCTGTGGCCAACGCCCTCAACAGCGAGGCCCTGGCCCTGATGCAGGCGGCCCGGCCCGACGTGGCCACCTGGTACACCCTGCCGGTGCTGCCGCAGGGGCTGACCCTCGATGGGCTCAACGTGGTGGAGGCCGCCCTTCAGGCGGGGGTGCGCCTGGACGGGGTGAACGTGATGGCCATGAACTACGGCGACATCGTGGCGCCCCCCGGACTTCAGAGCCAGGGCGAGTACGCCATCGATGCCGCCGAGAGCACCTTCGCCCAGATGTCGGAGCTGTTCGGCCGCTATGGGCAGAGCTTCGGCTGGGATCAGATGGGGGTGACCCCGATGATCGGCGTCAACGATGTGACCAGCCACATCTTCACGCCGGCCGATGCCCAGCTGGTGGAGGACTTCGCCCGGCAGCAGGGCCTCGGCATGCTCTCGATGTGGTCGATGGCCCGCGACACCCCCGGACCGATCGGCCAGGTGAGCCCGGTGCACTCCGGCCAGGACGCCGCCGCTGGCAGCTTTGCCGCCATCTGGGAGGACTACGGCATCGATCCGGTGATCAGCGGGGGCGGCGGCGACACCCCCGGGGGCGATCCGGGCACCGGCGGCGGGCCCGCTGATCCGGCGGACCCCGTCACCAATCCGGGTGGCGGTGGCGAGCAGCTGGTGGAGATCGGTGGAGCCAGCCTGCGGCTCACCGCCCAGGCCGGAGTGGCCGAACGCTTCCGCCCCTCCTACGCCTGGGGCCGCGATCTGGTGATCGAGGGCTTCCTGCCCGGAGAGGACGTGCTGGATCTGACCGGCTTCTGGGCCGAGGGCCAGCAGGCCCGGGTGCTGCAGACGCCGGACGGGGCGATGGTGGATCTGCCCTTCAATCAGCAGACCATCAGCCTGCCCGGCGTGAACGCCTCTGCGCTCGATGGCGGCTCCCTCGTGATCTGGGGCGTCTGATCCGGGTGCACCGGTGGGCGGAATCGGTGCCGCCCACCGGCCCCACAGGAGCGTCAGAGAGGCAGCAGCACCCCATCGGAGGAGGCATCTCCTCCCAGCCCAGGCACGCTCACCCCAGGCAGGGCATCCAGCTGCTGATCGCTCAGGGGCGTGCCGCCGAGGGTCTGCACGGAGCGGGCCAGAGCCCCCACCAGGCCGGCGTTGTAATCGAGAGCCACCTCGTTGCTGATGTAGTCGCTGCGCCGATCCACATAGACGGTGTCGGAGGCGGCACTGGGACCGCCCACCAGGGCACCATGCAGCACATGACGATTGGGCTGATCGGACTCGAAGTCCTCCCAGCCCACGCCGGAGGCAGCGCGGTGATGGGGCTGGAGCGGAAAGCGATCGCCGTAGCCGACCACGTAGCTCATCGCGAGGGGATTGTCCCCGAGGATGTAGGCAACCGAGTCGTTCACCAGCAGGTCGTAGCCCGTGCTAGCCCCGGTCACCGTGTCGGTATAGATGCCCGCCAGCAGGGCGGTGTTGGCCATGTAGCGCAGCGAACCCCAGGGGCTGATGAACCGCAGGCCACCCTCGGTGAGCTGCACGCCGTTGCCGCCCTCCTGCCAGCTGTCGAGCCAGGTCTCGATCGAGGCGCGCAGGGCCGGATCCTCGCTGTCCTGCGCCAGAAGCACCGCCGCGGCGTAGGAGCTGTCGTCCCAGTTGTGGGTCCAGCCGGCGCTGAGGCCGCCGATCCCGCTCTCAAAGCGCTGCAGGGCCTGCTGCCGCAGGGCCTCATGACCGGGCTGCCCATCAGCTTCGAGGGCCCGCGCCAGCCAGGCCGAGGAGAGGGTGAGCTCGTCCTCATCACCGCTGAAGGAGTTGTAGTAGGCCTGAACCTCGGGGATGGAATCGGAGTAGCGGCCCCGGTGGCTGTGGGCGAAGTCGTGGAGGGCTTCGGCCTCCTCGAGGAGGGTGTCGGCATAGGCGCTCTCACCGGCCTGCCGGAACAGCACCGAGGCGGAGGAGAGAGCCGCCGAGGTGATGCCGGCCAGGTCCGATCCGGGTTGATCGGGGGTGATCGCCAGGGCGGGCCGGAGGATGGTCTGGGTCTCCGGAGCGCTCCAGAGGGCGTGATCAGCCGCCACATCCCCCACCTGGGCGACGAGGAAGCGGGTGCTGCCGTCCGGGTTCTGCTCATGGGCCCGCAGCAGATAGTCCGTGCCCCAGCGGACCGTCTCGAGCAGGGCATCCGTCTCGCCGGCCAGAGCGAAGCCGTCGGCGTACTCCAGGCCGCCCCAGGCCAGGGTCATCAGGCTGGAGGCCAGCGGCAGACCGAATTTGCCGTGATCACCGGCGTCGTGATAGCCGCCGCTGAGATCGAGGCTGAGGCCCGGCTGCAGGTTCTCAGACTGCATCCCCCCGAAGTACACCCCGTCGCGGCCATCGGTGAGGCCCGAATCGCCGCGCCAGTCGATGCGGTTGCTCGTCTCATCCAGATCGCCGGAGCGGTTGGCCTCGTAGAAGAGCAGCGACAGCTGGAGCGCCTCGGCGGCGTTGATGGGTGCACCGGTTGAAGGAGGCTCGCCAGTCCCCGGGGGTGGCGGCTCTGCGGAGGGTGAATCGGGAACCGGTTGGGGTTCTGCCGGTGCAGGCGGATCCATCGGAGCAGGTGAATCCTGAGGGGGGGACGGATCCACACCGGGGATGGCCGCAGCGCCATCCACACGGCACCAGAGCATGGCCTCCTCCAGAGCACCGCTGTTGCCGATGGAGCGGCCCTGTTGACCGTTGAAGCCCACCGTCACCGCCTGACCGGCGGGGAGCACCGCACCCCAGCCATCGCCGCTCAGGTGGTAGCGGGTCACGCCGTTGCCCAGATCCTCAGACCGCAGCGAGGCCCCCCAGGGGGTGTCGCTGATGAAATGAACGCTGTCGAAGCTGAGGCTCCAGCCGGAGAGATCGCGGCCGGAACGATTCTCGATCGTGAGCTCGGCGGTGAAGCCATCCCACCAGCGCGTTCCGCCCACCGTCACGGCCAGATCCGCCGCGGCCGCCGGTCCATCTGCCGGTGGAGCATCTGCGGGTGGGGCATCCGCAGGCGGACCGGGCTGCGGCTCGATGGGGTCAGGCTCAGGGGGATTCTCCGGAACGCCGGACGCCACCAGATCACTCAGGCTCAGGCTCCCCCCCGCGCCGAGATCGACCCCCTGCCGGCCGTTGAAGCCGATGCGGATCGACCCGCCGGCGGGGATGGAGGCCGCCCAGTCGCTGCCGCTCAGGCGGATCCGGTTCAGACCGTCGACGCCGGGCTCAACCTGCGCTGTCGCTCCCCAGGGATCGCCCTCAAGCCGATGCGGCGTCACGAAGCGGATCGTCCAGTCGTTGATCGGGACATCACCGCGATTGATCAGCGTGAGTTCGGCCGTGAAGCCTCCCCACCAGATGGAACCGGCCAGCGCAAGCTCCAGGTCTGTGCTGTGCCGACCATTCGCCAACAGCTGGACCGCCGTTGCTGATGCCGTGGACATGGGACTGTCATCGCGTCTCCGACAGCCATACGGCAGATGGGCCGGGCGTGAACACCGTGCATCTGTCGGGTTCTGGGCGGCGCAACAGCCTCAGTTCAGGTAACCCTCCCGCAAAGCGGCCACCGCGGAGGAGGCCCGATCGCGCGTGCCGAGCTTGCGCATCGACGACTGCAGATAATCCCTCACGGTGGAAGGGGCCAGATGCATCCGCTCAGCAATCTCGAGATTGGTGAGGCCTTCCCCCACATGACTGAGCACGTCCACCTCCCTTCGGCTGAGCTCCATCCGCCCACCGGCAGGCTCCGGATCGGAGGAGGCCCGCCGCGAGCGGCGGATCAGATTCTCATCGAGATAGCGCTCGCCGCAGAGCATCGCCTCCACGGCATGGTTGACAACGCCCGTGCCCAGACTGCTCTCGAGAAACACACAATCCGCACCACAATCCACGGCCTCATCCACGATCACCCGGTGGTTGTGGGTGAGCAGCAGCATGCAGCGCAGCGGTGGATCGTGGCGCTTGAGCGCGCGGATCAGCTCGAGCCCGCTGCCGTCCTCCAGGTGTTCACTCACCACGGCCACGTGCGGCTCGCGCTGCTCCTCGATGTAGGCCAGCGCCTCGGCGGCACTGGTGCAGATCTCCACCCGGCGCGTGCAAGGCACCATGCTCACCAGCCGGGCCGAGGTGACGGCGAAGAGCCTGGGATAGAGACAGCAGAGCAGGTTCACATCCCGGAGCAGCACGCGGAACAGATCGCTGCGGGCCATGAAGGTCTCGGCGTGGGGATCCAGCTCCATCGCGCCTGTTATGCCTGATCCCTGACGTGATCCTATCGGCGGCATTCCGCGCCTCCGCCCCCGCCCGCACGAGGATGTCCGGCCAGTCCCGCCAAGCGATCGTGAGCCAGAGCAGTGCCGTGCCGCTGAAGCCTCTGCCCGCCACCGCGGCCCGCAGCGGCCTGCTGGAGGGCCTGGCCTTCCTGAGGGACCCGGGCTTCGCCGATCGCCGCTTCGCGGAACATGGCGATGTGTTCCGCACGGTGCTCTTCGGGGAGTCGATGGTGTTCGTGCGCGGCGGCCGCGCGATCGAGGACCTCTTCGCCCAGAGCGATCGCCTGAGCGGTTGGTGGCCGGGCAGCGTTCGCCAGCTGCTCGGCCCCCTGTCCCTCGCCAACCGCACCGGTGACGCCCACCGGGCGCGGCGCCGGGTGGTGGGGCAGCTCTTCACCACAGCGGCGCTGCGGCGCTACAGCCCGTCCCTGATCGCGCTGGTGGACGGCCTGGCGGAGGAGCTCAGCCGCAACGCCGATCCGGCTGAGGCCGGCAGCCGGGAGCCGGTGGCCCTGGCCCCTCTGATGCGCCGCTTCGCCTTCCAGGTGATCGCCACCACGGTGCTCGGGCTCGGGCCGGAGGACCGCGACGCCCTGTTCGCCGACTTCCAGATCTGGACGCGCGGTCTGTTCGCACCGCCGGTGAACCTGCCCGGCGGCCGGTTCCGACGGGCCCAGGCCGCCCGGGTGCGCCTGCTGAGCCGCCTGCAGTCGATCCTCGAGCAGGCGCGGCGGGCTGTGGCAGCCGGAGGCCCTCCCGTGAGTGGGGGGCTCGATCTGCTCAGCGGCGGCCTGGATGAGGCCGGCCTGTCGCTCACCGATGACGACGTGGTGGAGCAGCTTCTGCTGCTGCTCTTCGCCGGGTACGAAACCACCGCCTCCACCCTCAGCTGCCTGATGCTGGCGCTGCTGCAGCAGCCTGAGGCCGCGGCCTGGCTGGACGAGGAGCTCGAGGGCCTGAGCTGGCCTCCGCAGCCGGAGCGGGCCCTGACCGCCTACGACGCCAGCCGGGCACCGCGGCTGGACGCGGTGGTGCGGGAGGTCATGCGGCTGACACCTCCGGTGGGCGGCTTCTTCCGCCGCAGCCAGGAGCCCATCGCCCTGGCGGGGGTGGCGGTGCCGGCCGGGCAGGTGATCCAGGTGAGCCTGGCGGCCACGAATCAGCTGGCGGACGGCGACGGCGACCAGGAACGCAGCGGCATCATCGACCTGGATCGCTTCCGGCCCCAGCGCCATCTGGAGCCGGGAGGCAGCGGTGTGACGCTGCTGCCCTTCGGCGGCGGCGAGCGGGTCTGCCTCGGCAAGGCTCTGGCGGAGCTGGAGATCCGGCTGCTTGCCGTGGGCGTGCTGCGTCGCCTGCGCTTCTCCCTCGCCCCCGATCAGGACCTGAGCCTGGAGGTGATTCCCAGCCCCACCCCCCGGGACGGCCTGCGGGTGCTGGTGAGCCGGCGGGAGCCCTGAACGACCTCAGGGGACCTCAGGCTTCCAGCCCCTGCTCCAGCTCCCAGGTGCTCACACCGGTCTGGGAGCGCTCCCACTGGCGCCGCCGCAGCCGTTCGTAGGAGCGGCAGAACCCCTCACCCAGCCGCTTCCGCAGCACCGCATCGCGGCCGAAGGCCTCGAGCGCTTCCCCGAGGCTGCCGGGCAGGGGCGCCACCTGGCTGCCCACCGGTGTGGGGTCCACGTAGCTGTTGGTGTCGAGACGCGACCCGGGATCCAGCTCCCGCTCGATGCCATCGAGACCTGCGGCCAGGATCCCGGCCTGGAGCAGATAGGGATTGGCGGAGCCGTCGGGCAGACGCAGCTCGAAGCGCTGGTCATCGGGGATGCGCACCATGTGGGTGCGGTTGTTGCCGCTGTAGCTGATGCCCCCCGGCGACCAGGTGGCCCCCGAGAGCGTGGGGGGAGCGGCCAGGCGCCGGTAGCTGTTCACCGAGGGATTGGTGAGGGCGCAGAGGGCCGGGGTGTGGTGCAGCACACCGGCCAGGAAGCGGTAGGCCAGCGGGGAGAGGCCCAGCTCGCCATCGGGGTCGTGGAACAGGTTGCGGCCCTCAGGGGTCCAGAGGGACACATGGCAGTGACAGCCGTTGCCGGTGAGCCCGGCCACGGGTTTGGCCATGAAGCAGGCCCGCAGACCCTGCTGCTCCGCCAGGGTCTTGGCCATCACCTTGAAGAAGGCATGCCGATCAGCCGTGACCAGGGCGTCGGCATAGCTCCAGTTGATCTCGAACTGGCCGTTGCCATCCTCGTGATCCGCCTGGTAGGGGCCCCAGCCCAGCTGCTCCATGCCGTCGATCAGGCTGCTGATCAGCGGGTAGCGGCGCATCAGGGCCAGCTGGTCGTAGCAGGGCTTCTCCTGGATGTCGCGCCGGTCGGCGACGGTGGGCGTTTCGGGATCCAGCAGGAAGAATTCCGCCTCCACCCCGCTGCGCAGCTGCAGGCCTCGCTCCGCCGCCGCCTGCCGCTGCCGCAGCAGCACCGCCCGCGGCGCCTCGTCCACCGTCTCACCGCCCACCCGGAGATCGGCCGCCACCCAGGCCACCTCCGGCTGCCAGGGCAGCACCATGGCGCTGTCGGGATCCGGGATAGCCAGCACATCCGGGTCGGCGGGCGTCATGTCCAGCCAGGCGGCGAAGCCCGCAAAGCCGGCGCCCTCCCGCTCCATCGCGGCGATGGCACTGCGGGGCACCAGCTTGGCCCGCTGCACGCCGAAGCCATCGGCGAAGGAGATCAGGAAGAAGCGGATGCCATGGCGGTCGGCCAGGGCTTCGAGGCGGCTCAAGGGGCAGCGGACGGAGGCATCGGCCAGCCTCTCCTCGGCCGGCTCAGGCTGCGGTCGTCATTGCTGCGGTCACTGGTCCAGCGGTTGGCGTTCCAGCGGACGGCGCAGACGTCACCAACCCGCCAGCAACACCTCGAGGGCCTCTCGCAGCTGCCCCTGCTCCTCGGGCGCCTCGCGGGGATTGCCGGCGCGATGCCCCAGAACCGAGGCGAAACTGCGGTAGCGGGCGCCCGGGATGCGCTCCGCCTCGGCGGCCAGATCCTCGGGCGGAAAGTAGAGATCCTGCTCACACCCCACCACCATCACCCGGGCGCGGATGCCCGCCAGTGCGGCCGCCAGGTCCCCGCCATGCCGCCACTGCGACACGTCATGGGCGAGCCAGGTGTCGAGCATGGCGATCAGGTTGCGCGGATCGTGGCGCCGGTACAGCGGCAGCCAGAAGCGCTCCACGTACTCCTCCACGGAGTCGCAACCGGCCTGCAGGTGACCGCCGGCGCGGTAGAAGGCCTGGCTGGCCGCCCAGCTGGCGTAGATCGTGGCGAACTGGCGCAGCCCCGCCAGCGGTTCCGCTGTGAACCCCTCACCGGTCCAGTGGGGGTCGGTGGTGAGGGCCTGGCGCAGGCTGAGCAGAAACAGGCGGTTGTGGGGGCTGGTGCGCGCCGTGCCGCCGATGCAGAGCAGCCGTTCCACCCGCTCGGGCTGCTGCACCGCCCACTGGTAGGCCTGCTGCGCCCCCATCGACCAGCCCAGGATCAGCGGCACCCGCTCGAGGCCGAACACCTCCTGCAGCAGACGCCTCTGGGCGCGCACGTTGTCGCTGTGGTGGATCCGCCAGCCCTGCTCCTGCAGGCCCATGGCGCTGTTGCCGGGGCTGCTGCTGCGGCCGTTGCCGAAGCTGTTCACCAGCAGCACGCAGTGGCGCTGCGGATCGAGCAGCGGCCCCACCAGCCACTCCAGGTCGGCCGCGCTGCCGCCGTAGTAGCTGGGCACCAGCACGAGATTGGAGCCGTCGTCGCGCAGCCGGCCGATGCAGCGGTAGCGGAGCTCGGCCCGCTCCAGCTCCCGGCCGCAGGCGAAGCGGAAGCGGCCGAGGGAGTGAAGCCTGTCGCCGGTCCCGGCCGCCGCCGTCACGAGCGGGACAGGGCGGGAGCAACGGGATCCGCCGCTGCGGCGGCCGGAGGAGCGAGCTGATCGAGCCGGGCCAGCAGCCCTCTGTGCACGGCGAGATAGCCGGGCGCGCAGTGCTCCAGACGCGGTGCCACCAGAGCGTGGAGACGGTGCAGCGCATGAAACGGCACCGAGGGATAGAGGTGGTGTTCGGCGTGGAAGGGCATCTCCCACATCAGCCAGCGCAGCGGCGCCAGGGTGAGGGTGGTGCGGGTGTTGGCCAGCGGGTCGTTGTTGTAAGCGCAGCCGGTGTGCTCGGCCAGGAGCACAAAGCGCAGAAACGGCTGGCCGAGGGCCAGGGGCAGCAGCCAGTTCCACCAGAGCAGTCCGGTGTGGCTCCACCAGGACGCAGCGCCGATCAGGCCATAGAGGCTGAGCTGCAGCGCCACGGAGCGGCGCACGGGGCCGAGGGCCTCCGGCGGCAGATAGGGCATGCCTGCGCTGCGGCCCAGCAGCAGGCTCAGGTGGGTCTGCACCTTGCCGGCCCACCAGGGCAAGCCGCTGAGCTGCAGCAGATAGGCCGCCAGGCTGGTGGGAACGACATCATCAAGCTCCGGATCGCGGCCGGGCTGATGGGTGAAGCGGTGGTGCCACTGGTGGTAGCGGCGGTAGAAGTCGGCGTTGTAAAAGCTGAGCAGACCGCAGACCCACGCCACGCTGTCGTTGAGGATCTGGCTGCGGAAGGCCGTGCGGTGACCGCACTCATGCATCGGGGCGAAGCAGGTGGCCAGAGCGATGCCGCTCAAGAGCAGCGCCGGCAGCCGGATCAACCAGGGCAGATCAGGCTGGCGCCAGAGCCAGCCGCCGGCGCCGATCACCAGCAGGTGAGCGATGCAGCGGACTGCGGCCGGCCCATCGGAGCCGGCATTGAGATCACGCAGTTGCTCCCGGCTCAGTAGCACCGGTCCGCGACGCTCCGTCGGTTGCTGCTCATCCATCGCTCTGCCCACTGATTGGGATAGCCGTGGCGCTCTGCCGTGCCGGACGGGCCGGGGAGCCTCCACTGCGAGCGTTCTAATCAGGGAGGCAGTCCTGCCGCGGTAGCCACGGAGTCCGGGCTGGAGCGCCTTCAGGAGCGGGTGAGTGCAAAAAGATCCTCAAAGGGCAGCGGCGAGCCGGCCCGCCGCCAGCGCGCCACCAGGCCCGTGAAGTTCTGGGCATACATGTTCGCCCGGTAGAGCTGGAACACGCCGTAGACCAGCCCGGGGATCACCCCGAGCAGCAAGAGCAGCAGGGTGATCAGCAGCTTGCGGCGAGTGAAGGGTTCGCCCTGCGGTAGGCGCCGGCCACTGCTGATCGCCCAGACGACAGCCCGTTTCTCCTTGCTCTGCTTGCGCAGGTAGCTGCGCTGCGCATCCTTGCTGGGCGAGGGGCCGAGGTTGTCCTCCATCTCTGTGAGGATCGAGACCAGCAATGTCTGGCGCTGATCGGCCAGGCGCCTCACGGCCCGCAGGGGCACACGGGCGATCATCTCGCTGTCGTCGTCGCGCAGCACAAAGCTCGATTTCGTGCTGTAGGAGTGCTCCGCATCGGGCATGCGGTCGCTGTTGATCAGCCCCTTCTGCCGGGCCAGATCGAGGGCGGCAGGAAAGAGGCGATCGTCCACGGCTGACCGTTGCTCCATCCCGACCCTGTGAACTGTGCGACGTTCCGACGGCCTAAGCAAACATCACTGCCCCCTCCCGGGCAAGCAGGCTGAGAGGAGCACAGCACCGGTGAACCAGCCATAGCGATGGTGTTCCAGCCCTCGAGAGTGCGGATTCTGGCGGTGGGCCGCCTCAGGCGCTCCTGGCTGGCTGACGGCGTCGCCCAGTACCACCGGCGTCTGCCTGGCCTGGAGCTGGTGGAGATCCGCGACAGCACCCCCCAACGCGAGGGCCGGGAGATTCTGGCCCGGCTGAGCGACGGTGAGCGGCTGGTGGCCCTGAGTGAAACCGGCCGGAGCCTGGATTCGGAAGCCTTCTCCCGGCAGCTGAGCCGCTGGGGTTGCGATCGGGTCGCCTTCGCCATCGGCGGGGCCGATGGCCTGATCGAGTCCGTGATTAGCCGGGCGAGCTGCTGCCTGAGCCTCTCGGCCATGACCCTGCCGCACGATCTGGCCAGGCTGGTGCTGATCGAACAGATCTACAGAGCCCGGACCATCGCCGAGGGGGGGCCGTACCACCGGGCCTGAGGGGGCCGTCCCGTGCTCAACGGGCCTGGGAGGAGCGCAGGCGGAAGCCGCGCAGCGACCAGCCACCGCGCCAGATCGCGGCCAGACAGGCACCCAGCAGGGCATGGATCACCGCCGAGATGGCCCCCGGCAGCGCGGTGAGGGGATCGGGGAAGGCCGCCCGCGCCAGCACCACGGCCAGCCCCGAGTTCTGCATGCCCACCTCGATGCTCACGGTGCGGCGCACCCGCAGGCGCTCGCCCAGCAGTGCGGGAATCAGGTAGCCGAGCAGAAAGCCGCCCACATGCAGCAGCAGGCCGGCCAGCAGCAGCGGCAGCAGCCGGGAGGCCAGGGCCTCCCGCTGGCTGCCGACGATGCTGCCCACGATCAAGGCGATGGCAATGACGGCCAGCGGCGGCATCACCGCCTCCACCCGTTCGCTGGTGCGCGGCCAGAACACCTTCAGAGAGAGGCCCACGGCCAGCGGCAGCAGCACCACCTGGACCACGCTCAGCAGCAGGGTCCAGCCATTCACCGGCACGTAGCGGCCCGCGAGTGCGCTGCTGAGCAGGGGTGTGAGGGCCACGGCCAGCACGGTGCTCATGGTGGTCATCACCACCGAGAGCGCCACATCGGCCCGGGCGATGAGGGCCACCACGTTGCTGGCGGTTCCTCCCGGGCTGCAGCCCACCAGCACCAGGCCCACCGCCAGGGGCGCGGGAAGCCGCAGAGCCCACGCGATCAGAGCGGCCAGGGAGGGCATCACCAGAAACTGAGCCGCCACCCCGATCACCATCGCCCGGGGCCGGCGGAACACCTCGCGGAAATCGCGCAGCTCGAGGCCCAGGCCCATGCCGAGCATGATCAGACCCAGGGCGGCGGTGATGAGCGGGCCCTTCAGCCACGTGAACAGGCCTGGATCCAAGAGGGACAGCACCAGAGCCAGGGCGGTCCAGAGGGGGAACAGGAGCGTGAACCGTTCCAGCACCGCACCCATCACCGAGCCGACCGCCATCGCTGCACGTCAGCATGCCCCCAACCACCGGCCGCTGGCATGGATTCGGAGCCGAGCGAAACAGCCGCCTCGCCGCAGCGGGAGCCGCGCGGAGGGACCGCCGCTCTGAGCCGGCGCCACAGCCTGGCGCTGCTGGGCGGCACCGCTGCCGCCCTGAGCCTGGGCCGTGCCCTGCCCACCCGCGCGGCCGCCCCGGCACGGACCACCGCCCGATCGCTCCCGACCCTGCCGCGCAAGCGGGGCCTGCGGCTGGCCTGCATCAGCGATCTGAACGGTCCCTACGGAACAACCGGCTACATCCCCACCGTGCACCGGGCCGTGGCGATGATCCCTGAGCTGGACGTGGATCTGGTGCTCTGCGCAGGGGACATGGTGGCGGGGCAGAAGCGGGGGCTGGGCCGCACCCGAGTGGCCGCGATGTGGGCCGGTTTCGAGCGGGATGTGCTGTCGCCGCTGCGGCGACGCGGGCTGCCCTTCCTGCCGGCGATGGGGAACCACGATGCCTCCTCGCTTCGCTCCGGTGGCGGCTGGCTCTTCCCCGATGACCGGGCCGAAGCGCTCCGGTTCTGGAGCGCCCGCCGCGATGCTCTGGGGCTCACCTATCTCGAGAGCAGCACCTTCCCCTTTGCCTATGGCGTGCGCCACGGGGATCTGGCCGTGCTCGTCTGGGATGCCTCCAGCGCCGGGCTGCCCGATGGGCAGGCCGCCTGGGCCAACCGGATGCTGACGCGCGGTGAAGCCCGAAGCGCCAGGACGCGGCTGGTGATGGGGCATCTGCCCCTGCACGCCGTGGCCCGGGGTCGGGACAGAGACGGAGAGGTGCTCCACGGCGGCCCTTCGCTGCTGGCGATGCTCGAGAGCTCAGGCGCGCAGGCCTACATCAGCGGCCACCACCACGCCTGGTACCCCGCCCGGGCCGGAGGCCTTGATCTCCTGCATCTGGGAGCGGCAGGCAACGGACCGAGGCGGCTGCTGGGAACCTCCGCCGCCGGGCGCCACACCCTGACCGTGATCGACCTGGTGGACGGGCGTCCCCTTCCCACCACGATCGATCTGAGCACCGGCCGGGTGATTGGGCTCAATGGCCTGCCGCCCTCCCTCACCGACCGCAACGGGAGCCGGCTGCAGCGCTGGCGTGCGGATCACCAGCTGCGCTCGCGCCTCAGCACGCTGATGTGACCCCAGACCACCGCCAGCAGCTGCAGCGGCGCGTAGAGGAGGGGCTGCAGCAGCGCGTGCAGCACCATGGCCGCGGCCGAACTCCCGCGACCGGAGCCGGAGCCGCGGTAGAGCCCCAGTGACCAGAGGGAGGCGATCACGCTCCAGAGCAGCCGCAGCAGCAGCACGGGCAGCAGCAGGGAGAAGAGCCGGTCGCTGAAGGGTGAGCCGGCGGTGATCAGCGTCACCGTGAGGAGCTGCAGCAGCAGCAGGGGCTGCAGCAGAGTGAAGCTGGTGCGCGCCAGCGACAGCAGTCCGAGGGCGCCGAAGCGGCGGTTGCCCACCATCGTGCGGTGCTCGAGCAGGGTCTCCAGCAGTCCGCCGGCCCAGCGACGGCGCTGCCGCAGGAAGGGCAGCGGAGCACCGGGGGCATCGGTGCGGGCGAGGAAGCCGGGTTCCACGGCCACCTTCAGGGGCCGGCCGAGGCGACGGGCCGCGCCGTGGAGGCGGAACATCACCTCGTAGTCCTCGGTCCAGCTGGACACGCTGAATCCGCCCACCCGTCGGAGCGCGCTGGTGCGGAAGGCGCTGCAGGCGCCGGCGATCAGCAGGGTGGCATCCAGGGCACTCCAGGCGAGGCGGAAGGCCTGGCCTCCCACGTACTCGCGCCGCTGGAAGAAGGAGAACAACCGCGCGAGCCGGCCGGGACCGCAGACGGGCACCAGCACCCCTCCGACCGCATCGCAGCCCGGATCACGCCTGAGACGCTCGCGCAGGGAGCGGCAGGCACCCGGCAGCGGCCGGGTGTCGGCATCCACAACCATCAGCCAGGGCGTCCGCACCGCCGCCAGGGCCTGATTGAGGGTGTCGGCCTTGCCGCTGTGACCGGTGCGCAGCAGCTGCAGCCGGGACTGGGCCCGGGATCGGTTGAGCGGGTCAGCCGGCCGGCCGGCGTCATCCAGTCCGTGGTGCGAGGCGAGGCGGCCGATGCTGCCGTCGGTCGACCCGTCGTCGGCCACGAGAATCAGATCGGGGCCGTCCTCCTGCGCCAGCAGGCTGGCCACGGTGGTGAGGAGCGCCTCACCCGCGTTCCAGGCCGGAACGATCGCAGTGATCGCCGCGTCCGCACCGGGCTCGGCAGCCGCGCGGCTCAGGGCTCCGGGCCTGCCGGGTGCCAGGGTCCGCCGCGAGGCGATGGCCATCAGGGCCGCCTGAACGGCGGTGTCAACAGCCATCCAGCCCGCCAGCAGAGCGGCGAGCAGCTCAGCGCGCCCGGACCGCACGGCAAGGCTGATGGCCAGCATCAGGCCGATGCCCGCGGCCAGCAGCAGCCAGAACGCCGGGGCCCGCAGCCGCGGCCATCGGAGGCGCCAGGCGCCTGCCGTGAGCTGGACCATGGCGGATGCAGTGAGTCAAGGCCGCTGTCATCCTGTGACATGAAGGCCTGTGATTGCAGCATCGCGCGATGGAGTTCAAGCCCGGCGCAGCGGATGAGGCCAGCGAGGGCCCCAGCGACCTGGAGGGCTCGATCCTGCAGGGGCGGCGCTTCACCATGGCCGAGGCGATCGGACGCAGCGCCGGTCCGGGAATGATGCGCGGCGGTTCCCCGATCAGCCGGCACCGGCAGGCCATCGCTGCCGCCGAGGAGGCTCTGAAGGATCACCTCGATGACCCCGAGGGGGTGCTGCTGACCCTGTTGCGCCGCCGGGTTGCCGACAGCCGCGAGCTGATGCGCATGCCGGAGCAGCCCCTTGTCGCCCTGGAGAGCGACATCCGGCGGATCCTGGACTCCGCCAGCCGTCTCAAGGAGCTGGTGCGGGAGGTGGATGCCGCCTGGGGTCGGCAGTTCGATGAACCGCCCTTCTTCGATCGCGACGGCCAGCCTCCCCATCCGGACGATCCCTACCCGCTGGACGGGGTCCGGCGCGCGCTCACCTCCCTGGCGGATTCCCTGGCCCGGACCCTGGCCGGCGAGAGCGGCGATCGCTGATTGCCTACGGTCCCGGCTGACGCCAGCCCCCATCGATGGACGGGATCTCCCCTTCCCGGCCCGGCACACCAGCCGATCTGCTGGAGCTGGCCCGGCGCTTCCAGGGCTGCGAGCAGGCCCAGGCCGTTAAACCCCTCGGCGAGGGCAATGTGCACACCACCTATTGCGTCGCCATGGGCGGCGGGCCCGTGAACCGGGTGGTGCTGCAACGGCTGAACACCGAGGTGTTCCCGCGCCCGGAGCTGGTGATCGAGAACATGGAGCGCTGCTGCCTCCACCTGGAGGAGCGGCTGCGCTCCAGCCCGCCGCAGGCCCTCGATGATCAGCGCTGGGAGGTGCCCTCCCTGATCCCCTCCCGCGACGGCGGCTCGCTCGTGGAGCAGGACGGGGCGCTGTGGCGGGCGCAGCGGTTCGTGGAGGGCAGCCGCGTGGTTCAGGCCGTGGACGATCCCGGCCGGGCCCGGGAGCTGGGGTTCGGCCTGGGGCTGTTCCACAACCTGATCGGCGATCTGCCACCGGAGCATCTGCACGACACCCTGCCGGGCTTCCACGTCACTCCATTGGCACTGATGGCGTACGACGAGGCCATGGAGACCTGCGGGGCGACGGATGGGGCGGAGGAGCGCTTCTGCCACGCCTTCGTTCGCATGAGGCGTGATCTGGCACCGCTGCTGGAGGAGGCCCGCTCACGCGGTGCACTCACGCTGCGGCCCGTCCATGGGGACCCGAAGGTCAACAACGTGCTGCTCGATGCCGCAACCGGGAAGGCCGTGGCCCTGATCGACCTGGACACGGTCAAGCCGGGCCTGCCCCACACCGACATCGGCGACTGTCTGCGCTCGGCCTGCAACCGCCTCGGCGAGGAGACCGACGTGCCGGATGCGGTGCATTTCGATGCCGATCTCTGCGAAGCGGTGCTGGAGGGCTACCTGCGCGGAATGGGCGGCGCCCTGAGTGCCGCCGAGCAGGAGCATCTCCATGGTGCGGCCCGTCTGATCAGCTTCGAACTGGGGCTGCGCTTCCTCACGGATCACCTGCGCGGCGACACCTACTTCCGCACCCGCTTCCGCGGCCACAATCTGCGCCGCGCCTGCGTGCAGTTTCAGCTCACGGCCAGCATTGAGGCCCAGGAGCAGGACATCAGAGCCAGGATCGATCGCCTGGCGGACACGGTTCAGACCCGCTCATGACGGCATCAGCAGCGACGCCCCAGCCATTCCGGCTTCACCCCTTCCGCTGGTCCTCCGGCCTGACCCGGCCCGCGATCCGGGGACAGGCAACCCGCCGCGAGGGCTGCCTCGTGGTAAGCCTGTGGATGGAGGGAGCGCTGCGGCCGGAGCTGGGGAGCCCCGGGCTGCGGCAGGCCCCGCCGCAGCGGCGGGACGGCCTGTGGCAGCACACCTGCCTGGAGGCCTTCGTGGCTCTGCCTGGAAGCGGGGCCTACTGGGAGATCAACGGTGCTCCGAACGGCGACTGGGCCGTCTACCGCTTCAGCGGCTACCGCAGCGGGCGGGAGAGCCCGGAGGCGATCGCCGATCCGGACGCCGTCCTGGCCCGCGGCGGGGCGCCGCTCGCTTCACCCGACCAGGACTGCGTCATGTCCGGCAGCCTGCGCTGGAGGCTGCCGGACGAACTCCAGCGAGCGTCCGCGCTCGATCTGTCGGTCTGCCTCGTGCTGGAGTGTGCCGATGCCGGAGACGCCGATCACATCAGCCACTGGGCCACGGCCCACTGCGGCGAGGAGGCCGATTTTCATCGGCGGGACAGCCTGAGGATCAGGCTCTGAGGAGCGGGGCGCAGCTGAGGGCTGATTCGCTCAGTCCTCGTCGTTTTCCAGCAGCAACTGCTGGAAGGCGGTGTAGAGCCGGGCCTGCTCATCGGCCTCCGCCGCCTCGGTTGTCGATCTCTTGGAGCGGCTGGACCGGGAGGAGCGATCCAGCGCAGGCTCTGCCGGTTGAGACCCGGGCGGAGGGGTGAGGCGGCGCATCTCGGCCTCGCGCAGCCGGCTGAGCAGATGAGGCGGCACCCGTCCGTCGGGGCTGGCCTTCATCAGTTCCCGGAAGAGCACCTCGGGATCCTGCTCGGTCTCCACGGCATGGCGCGCTCTCCTGCTCCCGGAGGAGCGAGTGCCATCCGCTGGTTCGGTGTCCATGCGGGTCTCCGGCTGGGGCAGCGCCTTCGGCAACTGGCGGCCGAGAGCCCGGAGACGCTCGAGGCTGCGGGAATCAAAGCTCATGACTCGGCGGATTCAGGCGTGGCCATCGGGCCCTCAGGCGCACTCCAGGGTGTCGCGCGTGTCGCGTCCGGTGATCGGATTGGTGCCACTGGCCGTGGCACACAGCCGTTTGCGCACGTCACCGCGGAGGGGAACGTTGGTGAAGTCGGCCCCCTCGATCCGCACGTCCTCGAAGCGGGTGTTGAAGGCAAAGGCGTCCTCCAGCACCGCGCCGCTGAGATCGGTTCCATTGAAGACGGCTGAATCGAGCGTGGCCTCCCGCAGGTCCGTGCCGCTCAGATCAGCGTCCTGGAGCTTGGCGCCGAACAGGCTGGCACCGCGCAGATCAGAGCCGGAGAGGTTGGCCTCGCGCAGATTGGTGAGGTTGAAGGTGACCCCGCGCAGATCACGATCGGAGAAATCCGCCTCGATCAGCACCTGCTTGGCGTAGTCCATCGCCGCCGAAGCGGGAGTGGGAAGGCCGCTGATCAGCAGCACCGCGAGAACCGCGAGAACCATCCCGGAGCCAACACGGCTCCAGAGGAGCCGGAAGTCCTGATCCAACCTGCGAACGCGCGTCATGAAGAAGGCCTCATTCAGCCCAGTGCCGCTTCATGATGACGGCCAGGTGACTGTCCTTGAAGGACTGGGGCTTGACGAAGCGGAATCCGTAGAGGAAAGAGACGCCCTGGGCGCACGATTTCCAGCGCAGCTCCACCGCGCTGGCGAACTCCTCGGCCGTGAAGGTGTCACGCACCGGCATGGATCTGGTCACCGACGAGGTCGGACGCGGGGAATCCCGTGGGCGCACGACACCCCCTTCACCCGTGAACGCCCTCCGCAGCGGACGCCTGGCCGAAGGCCGCGCTCTGCGCCTGCTCCTGGCGCGGGGCTGGACCCTGCAGGCGCGCAACTGGCGCTGTCGCTGGGGCGAGATGGACCTGCTGATGAGCAAGGGGGACCGGCTGCTGCTGGTGGAGGTGAAGGGCCGGCGGCGTCAGGGCCCGGACCAGTGGGGCCTGGCCCGGTTCCGGCGCGGGCAGCGGCGCCCGCTGGAGCGCGCCTACGGCTGCTGGCTCCAGGACCACCCGCACTGGAGTGGGGCGACGGTGGAACTGGTGGTGGCCCTGGTGCCGCTGCCGCCCTCCCGGCTGCCGGTGCGCTGGCTGAGGATGCAGGCTCTGTGACAGTGAGCTGCCGGCCTTCCGTTCCATGAGCTTCTCGGGGCACCGGGCCCGCAAGCGTTTCGGCCAGCACTGGCTCACCGATGCCGGTGTGCTGCGATCGATCGTGACGGCAGGCGATCTGGGGCGGGCCGATCGGGTGCTGGAGATCGGCCCCGGACGGGGAGCCCTCACCGATCGGCTGCTGGAAGCCGGTGTGGCGGAGGTGCGGGCGATCGAGCTGGATCGGGATCTGGCGGCGGGCCTGCGGCAGCGCTACCGCGATGAGCCCCGCTTCCGGCTGATCGAAGGGGATGTGCTTCGCGTCCCCCTCAGACCGGAGGGCGAGGAGGCCGCGACCAAGGTGGTGGCCAACATCCCCTACAACATCACCGGCCCCCTGCTCGAGCGTCTGGTGGGACCGCTCAACCGGCCGCTTGAGCCACCGTTCCAGCGGCTGGTGCTGCTGCTGCAGCGGGAGGTGGCGGAACGCCTGCATGCCGCCCCCGGCAGCCCGGCCTACAGCGGGCTGAGTGTGCGCATGCAGCTGCTGATGCGATGCAGATCGGTCTGCAACGTGCCCCCGCGCTGCTTCCGGCCACCTCCGCGCGTGCATTCCCAGGTGGTCCTGCTGGAACCCAGGCCGCCTGAGGAGCGACCGGCAGCGCCCCTGGCCGGTGCCGCCGAGCGTCTGCTGCGCGCCGCCTTCGCCTCCCGGCGCAAGATGCTCCGCAACACCCTGCCGGCCGCGGTTCCAGACGACGCACTCCTCCGCTGCGCTTCGGAGGCATCCGTGGACCTGTCTCAGCGTCCCCAGGACCTGGCACCAGAGCGATGGCTCGCTCTCGCCCAGGCTGTGCTGGACTCCGGCCCGTCCACCCCCCAGCACGTCGATGGCTGAGCTGATCGTCACGGCACCGGCCAAGGTGAACCTGCACCTGGAGGTGCTCGGCCTGCGGCCCGACGGCTTCCACGAGCTGGCGATGGTGATGCAGAGCATCGACCTGGCCGACACACTCGAGCTGCAGCGGGCAGCGGATGGCGCGCTGGAGCTCAGCAGTGACATCAGCGCTCTCTCCTGCGGGCCCGACAACCTGATCCTGCGAGCCGCCGAGCTGCTGCGGCGCCACGTGGCCCGGCCCGATCTGGGCGCGCGCATGCACCTGCGCAAGCGCATTCCCATCGGCGCCGGGCTGGCGGGGGGCTCCTCGAACGGGGCCGCGGCCCTGATGGGACTGAACCGTCTCTGGCAGCTGCAGCTCACGCCGGTGGAACTGCATGAGCTGGCGGCCGCACTCGGCTCCGATGTGCCCTTCTGCCTGCGGGGCGGGCGGCAGCTCTGCTTCGGTCGCGGCGAATGGCTGGAACCGGTGCCGGTCCCGGAGAGCCCTCTGGCCCTGCTGCTTCTGAAGCATCCCGGGGTGAGCGTCTCCACCCCCTGGGCCTACGGGCGCTACCGGGACTCCAACTCCGATCGCTACCTGAGCGAAGAAGCCGAGCGGGACGGCCGCCGCCGGGCGCTGCGCACAGCCACCTGGCTCCGGAGCGCGGCCAGCAACGAGCCGCCGCCCCTGCGCAATGACCTGCAGGCGCTGGTGGCGGAGGCGACTCCCACGGTCCGCACCGCACTCGAGCTGCTGACACGGGCGTCCGGCAACCTCGGCGCCGCCATGAGCGGATCCGGACCGAGCTGCTTCGCACTGTTTCCGGACCCCGACAGCGCTCTGACGGCGCAGCAGCAGCTCGCCAGCGCCATCGACGCCGCCGGGCTTCAGAGTTGGTGCTGCAGCCTGCGCGATCGAGGCATCAGCCTGGAGCCATGAGCGATCAACCCCCATCAAGCCCCTCAGGAACGGATGCGGAGCCGACCGAACAGCCCAAAAGCAGCCTGAGCCTGCTGCTGGGGGCACTCACCAGCGGCATGCTGGCCTGGATCAGCCTCAGGCTCAGCGGCGGACTCGTGCACTACTTCGCCCTGCACGGGGGCTATCAGGGCTCCGCGATCGGCGAGAGCATCGCCTCGGGGCTGCGCACGCTGCTGGTGGGGATGGCGTTCCTGGCCACCTTCAGCTTCGCCTTCATCGGCCTTGGCCTGCTGCTCGTGCTGGGTCGCCGACTGATCACGGGCAGCAGCGGAGAAGCCGCCTAGGGTTCCAGCGATCCCGACTGCACCAACCCGGCAGCGGGCCCCAGCCCCATCGATGACCCCTCACGACCTCGGCCAGCTCGCGCTGCTGCTGATGCCAGGACTGCTGCTTTCCGTGCTGCTGCTGTTCACCTTCGCCGCCGGCGGCTGAGATAGGTTGGCCCCTCACCGGCTGAGCCGGAATACCGGGATCACCACGTGGCGGAGACACTTCTCTTCAACGCCCTGCGCGAAGCCATCGACGAGGAGATGGCCCGCGATCCCCATGTCTGTGTCATGGGTGAGGACGTCGGTCATTACGGCGGTTCCTACAAAGTCACCAAGGATCTCTACGAGAAATACGGCGCCCTCAGGGTGCTCGACACCCCCATCGCCGAGAACAGTTTCACCGGCATGGCTGTCGGTGCTGCGATGACCGGTCTGCGGCCGATCGTGGAAGGCATGAACATGGGCTTTCTGCTCCTGGCCTTCAACCAGATTTCCAACAACATGGGGATGCTGCGCTACACCAGCGGCGGCAACTACACCATCCCCACGGTTGTGCGGGGCCCGGGTGGCGTCGGCCGCCAGCTGGGAGCTGAGCACAGCCAGCGCCTCGAGGCCTATTTCCACGCTGTTCCCGGCATCAAGATCGTGGCGGTGAGCACGCCGACCAACGCCAAGGGGCTGCTGAAGGCTGCAATCCGCGATGACAATCCCGTGCTCTTCTTCGAGCACGTTCTGCTCTACAACCTCAGCGAAACCATTCCCAGCGGCGACTACACCTGCGCCCTGGATCAGGCCGATCTGGTGCGTGAGGGCAGAGATCTGACGATCCTGACCTACTCGCGCATGCGCCATCACTGCCTCAAGGCCGTGAGCCAGCTCGAGCAGGAGGGTGTGGACGTGGAGCTCATCGATCTGATCAGCCTCAAGCCCTTCGATCTGGAGACCATCTGCCGTTCGATCCGGAAAACCCACCGGGTGATCGTGGTGGAGGAATGCATGAAGACCGGTGGTATCGGCGCCGAGCTGATCGCAACGATCACCGATCACTGCTTCGACGATCTCGATGCGCGCCCGATCCGGCTGTCCAGCCAGGACATCCCGACGCCCTACAACGGGACCCTGGAGAACCACACCATCATCCAGCCCCACCAGATCGTCGATGCCGCGCGTCAGCTGATGGCGGGCGAGGTCTGACAGATGGCCCGGCAACAGGGTTGGTTCGCCCTGATTCTGGCCCTCGCCATTGCGGCGGCCTCGGTGCTGACCACCTTTCCACTCCAACTGGGGCTCGACCTCCGCGGCGGCAGTCAACTGACGCTGAAGGCGCTGCCCGCGGGTTCGGTCAGCCGCGTCGGGCCCGAGGAACTGGAGGCCGTGCAGCTGGTGCTCGAACGCCGCATCAATGGGCTCGGGGTTGCCGAATCCACCCTGCGCACGGTCGGTGACGACCAGCTGGTTCTTGAGCTGCCCGGCGAACAGGACCCGACCCGGGCCGCCCGGGTGCTGGGCTCCACCGCCCTGCTCGAGTTCCGGGCCCAGAGGGAGGGAACCGAGGAATCGATGCGCTCCCTGCTCGGCCTCAGGGCCCAGGCCCGCGCCGTGCTTCAGGTGCTGGAGGAGGGCGGGTCTGGTGGTGCCGATGCCGACGAGCCCACCACGCTCGATCCCGAGGTGATCGCCGAGCTGAGCAGCGCCATCTCCCTGGACAACGACGGCCAGCTGAGCGAGCGGGATCAGCTGCGGGCAATCCTGCAGCGGGTCAACGAGGAGATCGTGGCCCTCTACGAACCGGCGGAACTCACCGGCAAGGACCTGGTGACGGCTGGACGGCAGCAGGAGCAGAACTCCCAGGCCTGGGAAGTCACCCTCACCTTCAACCGCGAGGGGGGTGAGGCCTTCGCCGAACTCACCCGCCGCATCGCCGGCACTGGCAGGTTGCTCGGCATCGTTCTGGATGGACGCTCGATCAGTGAAGCGAGCGTGGGACCGCAGTTCCAGGCCGCGGGCATCACCGGCGGCGGCGCCTCGATCACGGGGCGCTTCACCGCCGAGGAGGCCCGGGACCTCGAGGTTCAGCTCCGCGGCGGCGCGCTGCCGCTTCCCATTCTCATCCAGGAGGTACGCACGATCGGCCCGACCCTCGGCGCCGCCAACATCCGCCGCTCGCTGGTGGCGACCCTGGGAGGCCTGGCCCTGGTGGCCGTGTTCATGGTGCTGATCTACCGGCTCTCGGGCGTCGTGGCGGTGGTGGCCCTCGCGCTCTATGCGCTCTTCAACCTGGCGATGTACGCGCTGGTGCCGGTCACTCTGACGCTGCCCGGCATGGCCGGTTTCATCCTGAGCGTGGGCATGGCGGTTGATGCCAACGTGCTCATCTTCGAGCGGGTGAAGGAGGAACTGCGCGGGGGTAACACCCTGATCCGTTCGATCGATGCCGGCTTCTCGCTGGCGTTCTCCTCCATCCTCGACGGCCATCTCACAACGTTGATCAGCTGCGTGGCCCTCTTCTCCCTCGGCATCGGCCTGGTCAAGGGCTTCGCCCTGACCCTGGGCATCGGGGTGATCCTCAGCCTGTTCACCGCACTCACCTGCACCCGCACCCTGCTGCGTCTGCTGATGAGCTACAAGTCGCTGCGCCGCCCCGAGCTCTTCCTCTCCAGCTCCCAGCTGCCGGCCGCACCGGTCCATCCCGCCAGCACCTGAGCCACCGATGGCCACCACCCCGTCCACCCCGGTTGTCCCCCAGGTTCCCGCCCGCCGGATGCTGCGCTTCCGCATCAACCGGCATCGGCGCCTGGTCTGGACCATCTCGCTGCTGGCCTGCGGCCTGAGCCTGATGGCGATGGCCATCAGCTGGAGTCGGCCCTCCATCGGCGCTCCACTCCGGCCGGGCCTCGATTTCACCGGCGGGACCCAGATCCAGCTGGAGCGCGTCTGCGATCCCGCCTGTGACCCGCTGGAGAGCCGTGTCGTGCAGGAGCGGCTCGCTGCCATCACGCTGCCGGAGTCGCCGGATCGCCCGACCCCCGACCCCTCGCGCGCCCGGATCCAGATCGTGGATCAGGGCCGCACGCTCGTTTTGCGCCTGCCCGCCCTGGCCCCATCCCAGAGCCAGGCGGTGATCACCGCCCTGAGCGAGGTGACCGGCCCGCTGGAGGAGGGCGCCACCGCCGTGGACACCATCGGGCCGACGCTGGGGGCCCAGCTGCTGCGCAGCAGCCTGATCTCCCTGCTGGTCAGCTTCGCCGGCATCGCGGTCTTCATCAGCGTCCGCTACGACCGCCTCTATGCGGGCCTGGCCCTGTTCTGCCTGGGCCACGATGTGCTGATCATCTGCGGGCTGTTCGCCTGGCTCGGCCTGCTGGCCGGCATCGAGGTGGACAGCCTCTTCGCCGTGTCCCTGCTGACGATCGCCGGATATTCGGTGAACGACACCGTGGTGGTCTTCGACCGGATCCGGGAGCAGCGCCAGAGCGGTGCGGTCCAGACAGCCGATGGCGAGCCCAACGCAACCGGTCCGGGCGAACCGAGCCTGGTGCAGTCGATCGACACCGCCGTGTCGGCCACTTTCACCCGCACCATCTACACCTCCACCACCACCCTGCTGCCCCTCCTGGCCCTGATCCTGTTCGGAGGCAGCACCCTGGTCTGGTTCGGGGTTGCCCTGGCCAGCGGCGTGGTGGTGGGCAGCTGGTCCAGCATCGCGATCGCACCGACCCTGCTGGCACTGCTGCAGAAGCGTTCATGAGGCCGGCGGCGGCCCTGCCGGTCCTGTTGATTCTTCTGGCGTTGCGCGATCTCAGGGGTGAATTCGCCCTGCTGCGCGACGGTTTCACCTGGTCCGCCGTCTGGTTCGCCAGCCGCGATCACCCGCTGGCGGTGATGGTGCTGCTCTCGTCCGTCTCGCTGCTGAGGCGCTTCGGATTCGGTCCCGCGCCCGGTCGGGCCCCGCTGCCCCGGCAGGCGATCAGGCGAGACGACGGCGCTGCCGCCAGGGATCGAGGATGTCGTGGATGAGAATCTCCCGGATGAACACCTGGAGAACCACGGCCAGCGGAAGGGCCATCAGCAGGCCCAGCGGCCCGAACAGCACGGTGAAGACGAACTGGGCGCTGAGGGTGAGTCCCGGCAGCAACTGGACCTGGTGCTGCATCACCGACGGGGTGATCAGATAGCTCTCCACGTTCTGCACCAGCACGTAGAGCACCAGAACGGCGAGAGCCTTCCAGGGGTTCTCCAGCAGGGCGACCGCCATCGGGAAGACCGTGCTCAGGGTGGGCCCCACGTTCGGGATCACATTGAGCAGTCCGGCCAGCAACGCATTGGCCACCACCAGCTTCACCCCGAGCATGAGCAGACCGAGGCCGGCGAGGATCGCCACGAACAGAGAACTGATCAGCAGCCCCACCATCCAGCTGCTCAGAGCCTCACCGCAGAGAGTGAGAATCGCGCGGAAGCGCCGGCGGTAGAAGGAGGGCACCAGCAGCACGAACACCTGCCGGTACGCCCCGGGCTGCACCGCGATCATCAGGCTGACGGCCAGCACGAACAGCAGCCGCAGCAGGCCGTTGCCCAGGTTGCCCGCCAGACCGAGAAGGCCGCGCACGCCGCCGCCCAGTCCACTGCTGAGTCCGTCGCTGAGGGCCGAACTGCCCGGCCAGCCCTCGGGGAACAGCTGCTGCAGCCAGATGGCGCCGCTGCCCCCCCGGCCGTAGACCGCCTGGGTGGCCCAGCTCTGCCACTCGCGGATCAACCCCACCAGGGTCCGCGCCGCCTCGGGCAACTGCTCGAGCAACTGCTGGAACTGACTGATGAACGGCGGGATCACCACCGTGGCCACCGTGATGCCCACCAGCACCAGGGAGAGGAGGGCGAGCAGGAGCGCCAGGGGGCGGCTGCAGCTGGTGCGCTGCTGCAGGACGCCCACAAGAGTGCAGATGGCCATCGCGATCACGATGGCCGCAAACAGCAGGATCAGGACATCGCGCAGGCTCCAGAGCAGAAGCAGGGCCGTGATCAGCCCCAGCAGTCCGATCCAGTCAGCCAGCTTCACCGTCCTTGCCGGTGTAGCCCAGGCCGGCGGATTCGGCGTAGCGGTGGGCGAACCGCAGCAACCGATCCCCGTCAGCGGCGGATTTCCAGGTGTAGGTGGCCTCGAGTGCGAAGGGCTTGCCGTTGACGAAGCGGGCCTTCACCTCGCGGGTGACGAGTTCGCCTTCCTCATCCACCATGAACATGCCGGTGATGTCGCCCATGGTTTCCGGGGCCAGAGCCTGCGGCTCCTCGAACACGAAAATCGCCTGGCCGGTGATGCCGTCACGGGATTTGGTGAGCCGGATGTCGGGCACCACGGGTTCGTCCACACCCCGGAAGAACTGAATCGCCGCCATCCGGCACCCCGCCAAAACGTCAGCTTAAGGGGCCTTTTCCGTGCTCCCGCTGCCGCTGTGGCAATGGCCTCGGCGGATCAGAAGCTCCGCCGCCGCCGCGGCAGGGAGCCCCTCCAGATCGATGCTGTCGGGCTTCGGCCGGCGCTGCAGTTCGTGGTCGTAGCAGCGGTCGTAGTAGGCGAGCATCGGCTCAGCCGCCTCCGCCCAGCAGCCGGAATCGATAGCGGTCAGAGCCATCGCCGTGCGCTGGGGACCCAGGCGCCGTTGAATGCGCAGAGTCGCCTCCCGCAGCTGATCGGGCGGATGGTGGCCGTAATCGCTCACCAGCTGATCGAGTCGCCAGGCGCGCGGGCGGAGGATCTCGAGGGTGGGCGCCTGCCCCATGGACCGGAACAGGCTCAGCGGCAGGCGGCAGCGGCCGATCTGGGCACTTTCCGCCTCCAGCCAGATCTCCGGGGCATCGCGATGGGCGTGCAGCGCCAGGGCGAGCCGGTTCTCGAACTGCTCGCTGCTGGGCTGAGGGGGCAGACCCAGGCCCCCGAAGCTGCTGCCGCGGTGCTGCGCCAGTCCCTCCAGGTCCACCACCGCCACACCACGGGCGGCAAGGGCCTGCAGCAGGGCCGTCTTTCCGGTGCCGGTGCGACCGGCCAGCACCCGCAGCGGCCACTCCCGAGCGAACGCGTCGAGCACCCAGCGGCGGAACCGCTTATAGCCGCCCTCCAGCAATCGCACCTCCCGGCCGACGGTCTCGGCCAGCCAGGCCACACTCGCCGAGCGCATGCCGCCGCGCCAGCAGTACAGACGCAGAGGCTGGGACGCGTCCTCATCGCGAAGCTCCTCCGCCAGGGCCCCCAGCCGCGGTCCCACCAGCTCAAGGCCAAGCTGGATGGCCTGCTGCCGGCCCTGCTGCTTGTATGCGGTGCCGACGGCGGCCCGCTCCGCGTCATCGAAGAGGGGCAGATTGCGGCTGCCCGGCAGCCGTCCCTGCGCGTGCTCGGACGGGCTGCGCACATCCAGGAGAGCACCGCTGCCGGCGAGGAATGCGCTCACCTCCTGACACTGCGCCATGACCAGCCGGAACGGCCGCTCCCCATCACCACGCCTGACATAGTGGGCCAGCGCCGGATCGGCTGCGCGGTCGGCCTGTCTTCATGCTCAGCGGTCCATCCACCTCCCGCTCCCTCCGTTCCGATGACCAGCTCGAGGCCTTCCTGACAGGCTCGGCGAGGCAGCGACGCACCCTGGCCACCACCATCGAGAGTCAGGCCGGTGCGATCGCCGGCCGGCTGGGTGAGCTGCTGAGCGGCTTCAATCCGGAGGGTGATGACTGGGCCGCAGGCTGGCTCCTGCAGCTGGCCCAGAGGGAGAATCCCGACGGAAGCGATGCACCGCTGGCCCGCTGGCCCGAGGGCTGGCTCAGGGCGGATTCGGCGGCCGGTATCGATCACGCTCCCCTGCAGCTGGCCCTGCTCCGTTGCGACTTCGAGCAGGCCGACCGCATCACCAGCGAGACGCTGCGCGCCCTGGCCGGGGATGGCGCCATCCGGCGGGGGTACGTGTATTACAGCGAGGTCGCCCCGATGCCGGCCCTGGATCTGCAGACGCTGGACCGCCTCTGGCTCACCTATTCGCAGGGGCGTTTCGGGTTCAGTGTTCAGGGCCGGCTGCTCAAGGCGGCGGGAGGTCGCTGGGATCGGCTCTGGCCGCGCATCGGCTGGAAGGCCGACGGTGTCTGGACCCGCTATCCCGGATCCTTCACCTGGACGCTTGAGGCACCCGAGGGGCACATGCCCCTGGTGAACCAGCTGCGGGGTGTGCGCCTGATGGACGCCCTGCTCAACCACCCGGCACTGGCGGCACGCGTGGCGTGACGCGGGGCTTTGAGGGTCTTAGGTTTTTCGCGGCGCGTTGAGCACCGATGGCTTCTCGAACGGTCCGCCTGCCGCTGGCCTCCCTCCTCTCCCGCCTGAGTTTCCGCTGGGCCGATTTCATCCTCCCCTCCACCCTTCAGCTCTCTCCCTTGCTGGAGGTGCTTCTGGAGCCGGTTCCCTGCAAGGAGCACACAGCCGAACTGCAGCTGGGACTTCAGGAGGCCCTGGTCAATGCCGTGCGCCATGGCAACGGCTGCGACCCCCGCAAGGTGGTGCGCATCCGCCGGGTGATGACACCCAACTGGATGGTCTGGCAGATCCAGGACGAGGGGGGCGGTGTGCCGTCCGGATCCCGCGATGCGCTGCTGCCGGAGCAGCCGGAGGCCACCTGTGGACGGGGCCTGTTTCTCATCCATCACTGCTTTGATGATGTGCGCTGGAGCCCGCGGGGGAACCGGCTTCAGCTCGGCGCGCGGCGCCGTTCCGCCTGACACCGTGATCGGGGCAGCCAGGGTCCTTCAGCTCACCCCTGAGCCAGCCACCGGCCTGATCCACCAGGGCTGTGACGTCCTGTGGATCGCCACCGGAGAGAAGCTGGGTCAGAGCCGCGGCCAGAAGCTCCGCCCCACGGCGACGGCGATCGGACTTGAGGGCATGCCAGTCGCGATCAGACAGCCTCAGCAGGTCGTGCAGCGAACGCGCCCGGTCGAGGCTTCCGGCAGGCCAGGCGGTGGATGGAGACACGGGGAAGCAGACACTCGCAGCCGCCATCCTGGCCGGACCGGGGCGAGGCGGTCGCCCCCTGGGGTCCGGTCTGAGGCTCGGGGAGCATGAGACCGGTGCGCTGGCTGCATGCCATCGGTCGTCTGATGACCGTCCACCGGGTGCATCGGCTGCGGAGCCGGCACGGCACGGTTGCTGCGACTGCATCGAGCGGGACGCGTCGCGCCCGCCAACGGGAGCGCACCCTGAAGGACCTGCTGCAGGCCACGGAGTGGGCCGGACTGATTCCCCCACGTCAGGACCATCCGTTCTGGAAGGCGCTGCGCTGGGGGGGGCCGGCCCTGGCGCTCGGCGCCTGGCTCGGATCGGTCCGCTGAGGGCAGGCCCTGCCGGCAAAGGCGCCAGGGCCGCGATCGACCACCGCCAGCACTGCGTCGGCAGAGATCGTCGTCACCAGGCTCATCGAACCATGGTTCTGTCATGGGTCGATCGGGGAACTCAACGTGGGAACGAGTTGCTGCCCGATCCCACCGCTGCACAGTCGCACCTGCAAACACTTCTGCAGGTGGATCGGATGTCTTGGGGTGACCTCTGGCAGTTGAATGGAGAGGTCTCTGAGACACCTCAATGCACCGCGATCGTGTCCAACTCGTTGCCTGGCTTGAGCAGCGTGGCGCGACTGTTCCCTCCCAGCTGCGCCGTGTGGCCGCCCTGCAGGCCAAACAGCAGCTTGACCAGGGCAAGTGTGATCTGAATGAGCACCCCGCTGTTGTCTGAGCGGTGCTCCAGCACAGCGGCACAATCCACACGGATCAGCATCAACCAGCCCTCTGGCTTCACATCAGGCAGGGTCATCCGCGATCACTCCTTTGGCAGCGAGCCGGTGTTCAGCGCACCGGCTTTCGTTCGCACTGCTCCTGCAGCACCTCGAAAGCCAGATCACGGGAATCCCTCACCTCCGCTTCCCAGGCATCAAGCATCTTGAGGCCGGAGGCGACGGACGGAGCTTCCTTCGGGTCGTCGAGAAAGGGCTGGACAAGGAGCTTGGTTTCCCTCAGATCCTCAACAAGACCGGGTGCCAACTCGATCACGCCCTCAGCGAACGGGCAGGGATCCTGGCCCTGGATCATGACGGAGTGGTAGGCCCGCACCGTCTCAAAGTTCCGGGTCAGCCGGGTTCGCAGCTCCTGGCCTTCAGCTTCCGAGAGACTCGGCTTGTGCTGCCCAGGAGTGCAGGCACCCGCGCCCAGGGCGATGACCAGGAGGGCGAGGGCGACTCTCAATGTTGGGCTGCAGAGGCTGGAATCCTGCCGGAGTCACTGGCCCGGCACTGGGATCCGAGCCCATGGCACCCGTCGTGCCCCACCAGCGACTGCGGCTGGGCTCACGCCTCGCTCAGGGGCCGGCGCGCTGACCAGACCCGTGTCATGAAGTGGGACTCGGCCTCGATGTCGGTGAACCCGGCCTGGGCCAGTCGGGCGGGGATGTCGTCGCGGACGTAATCGTTGTAGAAGGGCTCGTGGAAGGCACGGGAGAAGTTCTCCAGGGCCGGCTGGAAGGCCGCGGCATCGGCCTGCTGAACCGAATCGGCCAGCACCAGGACACCGCCCGGTTCGAGAACCCGGAAGCACTCGGCGAGCACCTTCTGGCGCACCGGTCCGGGCAGCTCGTGCAGCAGGAACACGTTGGTGACGGCCTGCATGCTGCCTGAGGCGTAGGGCATGGCCTCGGCATTGCCCTCCAGCACCTGAGGCAGAGCGCCGGGCACCTCGCCCAGCCGCCGGCTGGCTTCGCGCAGGTAGGCGCGCGACAGATCGAGGCCGAGGAGCTGCGCCTCGGGGAAGGCCCCCATCAGCTGCCGGAGCGTGGCTCCGGTGCCGGTGGCCACATCGAGGATGCGGCAGGCCCCGGCGGGCCGGTCTGCGAAGGCCTCGAGGCCGCGCCGCACCGGAGCGATCACCCGCCGGCGCATCGCGCCGGCCAGCCCGTTGAAGAGGATCTCGACCTGCAGGTCGTAGAGCCTGGCGGAGTGGTCGCTGAGGTAGCCGTCGGTCTGGTGGTGGAAGTTCTGCAGGTAGTAGGCCGGCAGCGACGCTCCCGCCGGACGAGCCGGGAGGTCACGCGTGTCACCGCGACGGCGGCGATCCCAGAAGGCCGGGATGTCCAGACAGAGCAGGGGGTAGCGACTCAGCCAGGTGCCCCAGGGGTCATCGAACAGCAGTGACTCGGGGTACTGACCCGACTCCATGTCCTGCCAGTCGCGTCGGAGCAGCTCCCGCGAGGAGGCCTGAATCGCCTGGAGGGCTTCCATGGAGAGGGGCTGGGCCTCGGCAGCTCCCTCCGGAGCCATCAGGGTCATCACCCGGCTGACCACGGTTTTGTGGGTGAGGCCGAGCACGCTCTTGCCGTCCTGCAGGAGCTGGTAGGCGAGATAAGGAAGGGTGGCGGGCATGCCCCGTTGCGGCTTTGGGGCCATTTCAGCGAATGGGAACCGGAGAGCGTGAGGGGCACCGGGCCCGTGTCCCCGCTGGCCAATCACAAATGATTGCCACAGTTCAGAACTGGTAGCCGTTGCTACAGAATGAACACAGGAAAAGAGCTCCCTGCCTGCCGAACGGCGGGAGTCCGGAGGCTGCCATGACCACGATCACAACCCCGCGCCAGGCCGTCACGCCGCTGGTGAAGCCGGTGGAGAGCTCCAGAGTTCTCCACTACGACAGGGGGATCGCCAAGAGTCGTCGTCATGCGGCCCGGGAATTCCTCACCTGGGCTGAGGAGCACGGCCGGGAGACGCGGCTGCACGATGCCGGTCTGGCCCAGATCACGACCCACCCCGACCTGATGGAGGAGCAGAACGCAATTGCCCAGACCAGGGCCTGGGCGAAGCGGAGGACCCGGACGAACAGGCTCCACCGCAGTGCGCTGACCCATCTCAGAGCTCAGCGCAGCGCGGTGGTCTGAGGATCAGGCGTCGTAGTACATCGTGAACTCGTGCGGGTGGGGCCGCTGGCGCAGTTGCTGCACCTCCTCGTATTTGAGGTCGATCCAGTTGCTGATGAAATCCTCGCTGAACACGCCGCCTTCCATCAGATAGTGCTTGTCGGCGTCGAGAGCCTCCAGCGCCCCATTGAGTGAGGCTGGCACCGTGGAGATCTTCGCCAGTTCCTCGGCCGGAAGCTCGAACAGATCCACATCAGTTCCGTCACCGGGATCGATCTGATTCTTCACACCATCGATGCCGGCCATCATCATGGCGCTGAAGGCCAGATAGGGGTTGGCCAGGGCATCACCGGAGCGGAACTCAAGCCGCTTGGCCTTGGGATTCGGGCCGGTGAGGGGAATGCGAACGGCAGCGGAGCGGTTGCCCTGGGAATACACCAGATTCACCGGTGCTTCGAACCCTGGGACCAGTCGCTTGTAGCTGTTGGTGGTGGGATTGGTGAAGGCAAGGAAGGAGGGGGCGTGGCGCAGCAGGCCGCCGATGTACCAGCGTGCCGTCTGCGACAGGTTGGCGTACGTTCCCTCGCCGAAGAAGAGTGGCTGGCCCGCTTTCCAGAGACTCTGGTGCACGTGCATGCCGGTGCCGTTGTCGGCGAACACGGGCTTGGGCATGAACGTGGCGGTCTTGCCGTACTTCTTGGCAATGTTGCGAACAACGTATTTGTAGATCATCACGTTGTCCGCAGCGCCGATGAGCTGGGCGAACTTCATGCCGAGCTCGTGCTGGGCGCTGGCCACTTCGTGATGGTGCTTCTCGATGGGAACCCCCAGGGATCCCATGGTGAGGAGCATGTCACTGCGCATGTCCTGCACGGTGTCATTGGGAGAGACCGGGAAATAGCCCTCCTTCAGCTGAATCTTGTTGGCCAGATTGCCGCCCTCCTCCATGCGACCGGTGTTCCAGGGCGACTCGATCGAATCGACGCTGTAGGAGCTGCTGCCGTAGCCCGACTCATAGCGAACGTCGTCGAAGACGAAGAACTCCGGCTCCGGGCCGAAGAAGGCCGTATCGGCGATTCCGGTCTTCTCCAGATAGGAGAGGGCCTTGGCCGCCAGGGAACGCGGACAGCGGCCGTAGGGATCACCGGTGCGTGGATCGCTGATGGAACAGATCAGGCTGAGGGTCTTGTGGCTGTAGAAGGGATCGATCCAGGCCGTGCTGGGGTCGGGCACCATCGCCATGTCCGACTCATTGATCGCTTTCCAACCCCGGATGGAGGAGCCGTCGAAGGCCACCCCCTCGCTGAAGGCCGCCTCATCGAGCAGGTCGGTGCACACCGTCAGGTGCTGCCACTTGCCATGGAGATCGGTGAACTTGAGATCGATCAGTTCAATCCCCTCATCCTTGATGGTGCGGAGAACGTCCTGGGGGCTGGAAGCCATGGGTGGGGAAGCCGGAACCACGCGCACCGGCACTGACATGGGGCGGACCGTAGTGATGGCCCCTGAGGAGCTTTTGTATCCGCAGTGACCATTTGCCGGGCCACGTCCGCGCTTCAGCACGACCCCAACCCGGGAACGGCTCCAACCGGCCGTGATCAGCAGAGATCGCCGCGGCGCCGGAACGGGGCGTAACCGTTTCTGTCAGATCGCCAGAAACCTTGCTCTGGAGCGGCTTTTGCACAGGCGTGGGTGCTACGTTCCGGCTGAAGCAAGCCCGGGCTCATGCGTGATGCCGTCACTGGTCTGATCGGTCGCTACGACCTTCAGGGCCGCCACCTCGACAACGAGGCCATCGCATCCGTCCGCGGCTACTACAACCAGGCCACCACCCGGCTCAAAGCCGTAGAGTGCATCAACCGCGAGGCGGCCGAAATCGTTCGGGAGGCCAGTCAGCGCCTGTTCCTTGAGGATCCCGAACTGCTTCTCCCCGGCGGCAACGCCTACACCACCCGCCGGCTGGCGGCGTGTCTGCGGGACATGGACTATTTCCTGCGCTATGGCAGCTACGCGCTGATCGCCGGCGACCCCACCATCCTCAACGAGCGGGTGCTGAACGGCCTCGACGACACCTATAAGAGCCTGGGGGTGCCCACGGGACCCACGGTGCGCAGCATGGTGCTGATGGCGGATGTGCTCTGCGAGCTGCTCCTGGATGAGGGCGTGCCCTCCGAAGATCTCTCCATCGTGCGCGAGCCCTTCGATCACATGGCCCGGGGCCTGGCTCAGTGCAACCTCAGGGCCCGCTGAGCGCGACCCCCATCCCTACGCTGAACCGCGTTTCTCGTCCTTCATCCCCGTCCAGCGGCTCCGGACTTGTCAGTTCCTCCCATTGCCCATCCGGTCAACAGCAGCCATCGCTCCAGGCTCGCCCCTCTCGCCCTGCCTGAGCGCCTGCTGCTGGGTCCAGGCCCCTCCAACGCCGATCCGGTGGTGCTCGATGCGCTGGCCCGACCACCCATCGGCCACCTGGACCCGGCCTACGTGGCGCTGATGGGTGAGGTCCAGGAGCTGCTGCGCTACGCCTGGCAGACCGACAACCGCCTCACCCTGCCCATGAGCGGAACGGGCAGCGCGGCCATGGAAGCCACCCTGGCCAACACGGTCGAGCGGGGTGACACGGTGCTGGTGGCCGTGAAGGGCTATTTCGGCCTCCGCCTGGCCGACATGGCCAGCCGCTACGGGGCCCACGTCGTCACCATCAGTTGCCCCTGGGGAGAGGCCTTCAGCCTGGAGGCGCTCGAGGCGGCCCTTGATGAGCACCGGCCCGCCATCCTGGCCATCGTTCACGCCGAAACCTCCACCGGGGTCTGCCAGCCGATGGAGGGCATCGGCGACCTCTGCCGCCGCCACGGCACCCTGCTCCTGCTCGACACCGTCACATCCCTGGGCGCGGTGCCGGTCCACCTGGATGCCTGGGGCGTCGACATGGCCTACAGCTGCAGTCAGAAAGGCCTGAGCTGCCCCCCGGGCCTGGGACCCTTCACGATGGGGCCGAGGGCCGAGGCCAAGCTCGCCTCCCGCGGCGGCAAGGTGCCCAACTGGTATCTCGATGTGTCGTTGCTCAACCAGTACTGGGGCAGCGACCGCGTCTACCACCACACGGCGCCGGTGAACATGAACTTCGGCATCCGCGAGGCGCTGCGGCTGCTCGCCGACGAAGGACTCGAGCAGGCCTGGCAGCGGCATCGCGCCAATGCCGAGCGCCTCTGGAGCGGCCTGGAGCGACTCGGTCTCGAGCTGCACGTGGCCGAACCGCTGCGTCTGCCCAGCCTCACCACCGTCCGCATCCCCCAGGGGGTGGACGGCAAGGCCTTCAGCCAGCACCTGCTCAACAGCCATGGCATCGAAGTGGGCGGCGGACTGGGCGAGCTCGCCGGCCGGATCTGGCGCATCGGGCTGATGGGCTACAACAGCCGCCAGGAGAATGTCGACCGTCTGCTCAACCTGTTCGAGCAGGAGCTCCCGGCGTTTCGGTCCTCGACTCCCGTTGCTGCCGCCGTCGCCTGAACCAGCTCTGCAGCAGCTGGCGCGACGCCTCCGCCTCCACACCGCCTTCAACCCGCATGTGGTGATGGGCGCTCGGGTGGCGGCTCAGATCGAGCGTGCCGCCCAGGCCGCCGCGCTTGGGATCGGCACTGCCGTAGAGCACGGCGCCGAGACGGGCCTGAACCAGGGCCCCCGCGCACATCGGGCAGGGCTCCAGGGTCACCAGCAGCGTGCAGTCATTGAATCGCCAGTCCCGGCGCAGGCGTGCCGCCTGCCGGAGGGCGACCAGCTCCGCATGGCCCAGGGGGTCCTGGTCCTGCTCACGCCGGTTGCTGCCCCAGCCCAGGCAGCGGCCCCGGGCATCGAGCACCGCCGCAGCGACGGGAATCTCTCCGCCCATGCCGCAGCGGCGGGCCTGCCGCAGCAGACGGGTCATCCAGAACACCGCGGTGGCGTCCGACGCCCTGAGCGGCTCGGGGTCGCGGCTCCCGCGGAGATCGCAGGGGGATGGCATCGGTGCGAGGCCAGGAGGGGAGAATGAAGCATGACGTGCGCTCGCCTGTGCAGCTGGACTCCGCCGCTCCTCCGATCGAAGGGCTCTCCCCCTTCGCCGGGAGCGGTCAGCTGGACCGGGCGCTCACGACCTTCCTGGCCAGCAGCAGCCAGATGCTGTGCGAGTGGATCGCCGCCAAGAGCGACCACGGCCCGTTGCCCAGGCTGAGCGTTCTTCTCGATGCGGCACCGGAACCGATCGGGAGGGATGCCGACGGCCTCCTCGCCGACCTGCGCACAGCCATGGAGGGGGCCTACCAGCCCCACCACCCTGGCGCTCTGGCCCACCTCGATCCGCCCCCTCTCACCTCGTCTCTGGCCGCGGAACTGATCGCCGCCGGTCTCAACAACAACCTGCTGGCGGAGGAACTGGCGCCCAGCCTCAGCCGCCTGGAACGCGGCGTGTGCACCTGGATGGCACGGCGACTGGGCTTTCCAGAAGGCTCCGGCGGTGTGGCCGCGAGTGGCGGCACCCTCAGCACCCTGAACGCCCTGGTCTGCGCCCGGCGCCGGCAGGGCCTGCAGAGCCGAGCGGACGCGGTCATCGTCGCCAGCGAGGAGGCCCACGTCTCCCTGGCCAAGGCCGCCGCGGTGATGGGCCTCGCCGCCGATGGCCTGGTGAGCGTGCCCACCGACGGTGAGGGCCGCCTCTGCGTCGATGCCCTGTCCGGGCAACTGGCGGCCCTGGAGCAGACCCGCCGGCCGGTGATCGCGGTGGTGGCCACCGCCGGGACCACCGTCCGTGGAGCGGTGGACCCGCTCGGGGCCATCGCCGGCCTCTGCCGGGAGCGGCAGCTCTGGTTCCACATCGATGGGGCCATCGGGGCCGTCTTCGGTCTGAGCCGGCGGGAGCGCACACGGGTCCCGGGGCTGGCCATGGCCGACTCCCTCACGGTGAACCCCCAGAAGCTGCTGGGGATCAGCAAGACCTCCTCCCTTCTGCTCCTGCGCGATCCGGCCTGGCTGAGGGAGGCCTTCCAGACCGGCCTGCCTTACATGGAACCGAGCTGGGGTGGCGGCCACGGCGGTGAATGCGGACTCCAGGGGAGCCGGCCGGCTGAGGTGCTGAAGCTCTGGCTGGGGCTGCGGCAGCTCGGGCTCGACGGCATCGAAGCCGTGCTCAGAGGGGCCCTGGAGCGCAGGCGCACCCTGGAGCGTCAGCTCGATGCCACGAGCCTGCAGATCGCGGGGGGACCGCTGCACCTGCTGGCCGTGACCCCCCGCCACCTCCCCCCCGAAGGGGCGGAGCGATGGGCCGAGCAGACCCGGCGCGTCCTGCTGGAGCGCCATCTGATGCTCTCCCGGCCTCACTACCGTGGGCGCTCCTGGCTGAAGGCCGTCCTGGGCAATCCCTACACCGATGCGGGGCTTCTGACCGAGCTGGCCGAGCTGCTCAACCGCTCGGCACTGTCGTCATGAGCTCCGGGCCGGGCCGGGGGCGCTGGACAGCGATCATCACCGGCGCCGTGTCGATCCTGATCGGGGTGCTCTATCTGCTGATGATCAGCGTGCTCGACGCCCGGGGTCCGCTCCGTCCGCCGCCGCCGGAGGCTCTCCTGGGGGCTCTGGCCACTGGCGCTCCCTCCCCTGCGGCGGCAGCTGGCGCTCCCGTCGCCTGAGGGGCTCCACCACCCGGCGCAGGGCGGTGTCCAGGAAGGCCGCCAGAGCCTCGCTGCGACGGTTCAGGTCGTACTGGCGCTGAACCACGTCCTGGATGCCGCCGTCGCCCCAGGACTGATCCTGCTGGAAGTAGACGATCAGACTCCGGCCCGCCACCCGGGTGAGCCAGGCGCCGGCCACCCCCTGGACGGCGCGCCCCAGCAGAAGGGTCGGCACCGAGAGGGTGAGGGCCGACCCGATCAGTGCCACCCCGCCCTTCAGCACCCCGAGTGCCGCCAGGGCCCGCCCCAGCGTCAGGGCCAGCTCGGTGGCGCGGTCACGCGAGAGCTCCACCCCGTGGATCCGGGCGATCTCCATCACCATCTGCACCTGCACGGCCACCGTGCCGAGCAGGTCGACGCCGGGCAGGGGCGTGAGCGCCAGCACGCCACCGCTGATCCAGGCCTGACGGTCCACCACGTCCTCGGCATCCTCCTGTCGCTGCCGGGCCAGCAGCATCCGGCTGGCCCGGCCCAGGTGGCGGCACTGCAGCAGCAGGTTGTCGGCGATGAGCTCCTCACCGTCACGGTGAAGCAGTTCAGCGATGCGGTTCAGCAACTCCTCCAGTTCCGGCTCAGGCTGAACGGGCCGCTGTCCCGGGCGGGGAACCGGCCGCGGTGCGGCGCTCACGGCCACCAGATCGGCCGGCTCCAGAAGCGTGCCGCAGCGCTGCGCCAGACGTTGCCGGAGCCGGCGCTCCTCCGCCTCGCCTCGCAGATCGCACTTGTTGAGCACGAGCAGCAGACGCTTGCCGAGGGCCGCGAGGCTGCGCAGGGCCGCCATCTCGGAGGCGCGCAGGTCCGCATCCACCACCACCAGCAGCAGATCGGCACGACTGGCCTGGTGGCGGGCCCGCTGCTCCCGGTCGAGGCCCTCCGCTCCGGCCTCGAGAATGCCCGGCGTGTCGACCAGCACCAGGCCCCGGTCCAGCCCCTGCAGGCGCAGCCGATAGCGGCTGCAGGCATCGGTGGACCCCATCGCCGCGCCCACCTCGCCCACCACCTCCTGCAGCAGGGCCCGGATCAGGGAGGTCTTGCCGCTGGAGCCGCTGCCGAACACCACCAGTTCCAGATCACCCCGCTCCAGGTCCCTGGCCACGCGCCGGGCCTCGCGGCGCAGGCGCTCGGCCTCCGAGGCATCACGCACCCGATCCAGAACCCGGTCGATGCCCTCCAGCTGCCGGCCGGCCGCCTCGCGGCGGGAGCGCAACGGCTCGCCGGGGGGCGTGTCAGCGGCGCTCGTCCGCGAAGGTGAGGCCCGCCAGGGAAGCCGATTCCGGCGTGGCCAGAACCATCGGGCCAGCAGCAGGCCGCAGCCCCCGACCACCAGCAGCAGCAGGGGACCCACCATCCAGGCGGGCAGCAGCAGCTGCAGGTTCCAGATCAGGCTGTTGACCGCCTGGAGCACCAGCGTCAGCACCACAAGGGCCAGCAGGGCGCCCGCCGCGATCCACCAGAGGCCGGGACGCTTCATCGATCAGTCCGCCGCGGCACCGGGGCGGCCGGCCTCCCGCATGATCGAGGCCCAGAGCGATGCCGCCAGGGCGCTGGAGCTGCGGGTGGGGCTGTTGTCGTCGTTGCCCAGCCAGATGCCCATGGCCCAGTGCCGCGCCGGGTCATAGCCGACGAACAGAAGATCGCGGCTGTCGTTGGTGGTGCCGGTCTTCCCCCCCTCCTGGCCTCCCAGGGAGGCCGCGCGGCCGGTGCCGGTGCGCACCACGCCGCGCAGCAGCTCCTGCATCCGCCGCGCCACATCCGGACGGAGCACCGGTCGCGGGGCCGCCAGGGAGAGGGACGCTCGCTCGGGAGACTCACGGCAGGAGGCCACGGTCCCGGCGGGGCAGGCTTCCACATCCAGCAGGCGGCGGATGGTGGTGGGCTGATGCCACACACCATCGTTGGCCACGGCGGCATAGGCCGCCGTGAGCTCGAGCAGGGTCACTTCGCTCTGACCGAGCACCAGGCCGGGCACCGGGCTCAGAGGCGTGCTGATGCCCAGGTCCCTGGCCTGGCGCAGCACCTGATCGAGCCCCACCTGCCGGGCCAGCCTCAGGGCCGCGGTGTTGCTGCTGACCGCGAAGGCGGCGCGCAGGCTGAGCCGGCCGCTGCAGGAGCTCCCGAAGGTCTGGCCGGCCCAGGTCAGGGGCGAACAGTCGACGCCATCGGCGGGCGAGAGGCCCTCGCCCAGAGCCACCAGATACGGCATCAGCTTGAAGGTGCTGCCGGGCTGGCGCAGGGCCATGGTGGCCCGGTTGAACTGACTGAGGCGGTAGTCACGCCCGCCCGCCAGAGCAAGGATGCCGCCGTTGCGGTAGTCGAGCACCACAACGGCGCCCTCGCTCACCCCGAGCCCTTCAGCGCGAGCCAGCAGGCGCTCCAGCTGCTGCTCCACCGCCGACTGAACGGACGGATCGAGATGGGTCTCGATCAGGAAATTGCCCTCATCGGCCACGGCCGGCCCGAGCAGGTCGGCCAGGTCGCGCCGGACCTGATCGGTGTAGAAGGGCGCCTGGCGCAGGCCCTGCCGGGGCCTGCAGGCGCCGGCATCCAGCTCCACCGGGCGACGCCTGGCCTGGCGGGCGGCCTCGTGGGAGAGCCGGCCGCTGTCGGCCATCTTCTGCAGCACGCGGTTGCGCGCCTCCAGGGCCCGCTCGGGATGGCGGCAGGGGTCGTGGCCGTTGGGCGATGGCAGCAGCCCCACCAGCAGGGCCGCCTGCTCGAGCGAGAGCGCTGCACTCGGGCGGCCGAAGTAATGCTGCGCGGCCTGATCGAAGCCCCAGCCCACTCCCAGATACACCCGGTTGAGGTAAGCGAGCAGCAGGGTCTCCTTGCTGAAGCGCGCTTCCAGCTGCAGTGCCACCAGCAGTTCGCGCCACTTGCGGGAGAGGGTGTCGCTGCGTCCCACCTGCTCCGGGTAGAGGCTGCGGGCGAGCTGCTGGGTGAGGGTGCTGCCGCCCTCGAGCACCCGTCCGCCGCTGATGTTGGTGAGCAGGGCACGGGTGGTGCCGATCGGATCGAGACCCGGATGCCACCAGAAGCGGTCGTCCTCACTGGCCAGAAGAGCGCGCACGAGCCGTTCGGACCCGTCCTCGAGGCGGCGCTGATCGCCGCCGCCTTCGGATTCCGGCGAGGCCAGCGGCTGATCGGTGCGATCGAACAGCAGCAGGGGGCCGCGGGCCCCCGCCAGCTGCCGCGACACCGGCGTGGTGAGCAGGCCGGCCGTCAGGGCCGAAACGCCGGCCAGTGCAATGGCCAGGAGGGCGCCTGAGACCGCCCCCGGCAGGCGGCGGAACGGAGAGGGCGCCTGATGGAACACCAGAACCGGCGCCGACGGGTCCTCGGCCGGGGCGAACGCCACCCGATCCCCGTCCCGCAGCCACAGCTCGCGCACCCGTCGCCCGCGCCACCAGAGACCGTTGGTGGACCCCGCATCCTGAAGCAGCCAGGCCCGCCCAAGCCGCTGCAGAACGGCATGGCGACGGCTGACCGATGGGTGGTCGAGCCGGATCTCCAGTCCGCTCTCACGACCGATGCGGTAGTGATGCCCGTGCAGATCCCAGCGGGGATCCTCGCCTGCGAAACCGGTGCCGGTGATCCAGGCCGCGGCAGCGGTGGGCCGGGACTCAGGAGGAGCGCTGCCCACGATTCACCAGCAGATCCACGGCGAAGCAGGCCACGGCCAGATTGATGGCCACATCCGCCGCATTGAAGATCGGGAAGGAGACAGGCAGAAACTCCAGGTAGTCCACGACGTAGCCCAGCCGCAGCCTGTCGAGGCCGTTCCCCAGGCTGCCGCCCAGCAGGAAGGCCACGGCCAGACCCTGCCAGGGGCGTCGGGCCCGGCCCTGCAGGATCCAGACCACGGCCCCGAGGGCCACCGCCAGGCTCAGCAGCGCCAGCAGGTGCGTCAGATCGGTGAAGAGGCTGAAGGCCGCTCCGGTGTTGGTGGCGTAACGGAGACCGAGAAGGCCGGGAATCCAGGGCCTGGGGCCGCCCGTCAGCAGCTCGGTGGAGGCCCAGTGCTTGCTCAGCTGATCAAGGCCCACGATCCCGGCCGCGACCAGCAGGAGCAGCCAGCGGTCGGGGCGCCGGTTCACGTGTCCACCAGCAGCAGACGCCGCAGCGGCAGAGCCACCACGCCGATGGCGCAGCACACCAGCAGCTGACCCCAGAGGGGGCCGAGGGCGTAGGTGTAGAGCATGGCGCCGAGGGGCTCATTCCAGCGACCCAGCAGATGGCCCAGCACCAGGTTCAGCGCCCCGCACAGCTGCATCACCAAGAGGCCGACCACGGCGGCGCCCGTCAGAGCGAGGGGGTCCTCCATGCCGGGCTGGCGGGCGAGGCGCCCGGTGACCCAGGCCGCGGGCAGGAAGCCGGCCAGAAAGCCGAACTCGGGATTGAGCAGGTAGCTGCCGCTGCCGCCACCGGTGAAGACCGGCAGCTGCCACAGGCCCACCGTCAGATAGGCCACCGCGGCCAGAAAGGCCCCTCTCGGACCGCACAGCAGCGCGGTGAGCAGCAGGGCGGGCACCTGGAGGGTGGTGGGCAGCTCGAGCAGCTGCAGCTGACCGGTGCGATCAGGGAAGGCCAGTGCCGCGGGCACCATGCTGCCAAGGAGGATCAGCAGCACCCCGCAGAGGGCTCCACTCCAGGTCACCAGGGCTCGCATCCAGCTCCGACGGATGGGGCCATCCTGCTGTAGGAGGAAGAGCCTGAAAAGAGGCAGGTGGACGAGACCAAGCAGCTCTCCCCGGGCGATCGGGTGCGGCTCAGCGCCGTTCTGCCCTATCTGAAGACGGCGGACCCCATGCCCATGCTCCGGCCCTCCGACCTGGTGAGCCTCGATGAGGAGGGGCAGGTGCTGGAACTCAGGGCGACCGGAACACTGGCTGTGCGCTTCCGCCGCGGCACCTTTCTCATGGAGCAGGGCTGGCTGCGTTCCAGCCGGGAGGAAGGGAGCTGAGCAGAGCCTCGGCCTCAGGCTGCGGGCCACAGATGCTGAGCATCGGCCGGCTGAGCCAGCGCCGGGCGGAGGCCATCACCGCCTCCGGAGTCAGGTGGGCGGCGGCCTCCAGCTGCTGATCGTCAAAGTCCAGCGGCAGGCCATGGGTCAGCAGCAGGGCCGTTCGATCGGCTCTCTGGCTGCAGGTCTGCCTGGCGTGGGCCAGCTGCCCGCGGAACTTGGCCACCGCCAGGTCCAGCTCGCGCGCGGACAGGGGAACGCTGCCCATCCGATCCCACTCCTCCAGCAGACAGGCGCAGGCCTCCTCGCCCCGCTCCACCCCGGTCGAGAGGCTCATCACGAACGGGGAGGCACCCCGGCGGGGGGCGTGCTGCACGCCCACGTCGTAGGCCAGACCCCGCTCTTCCCGCATCACCTGGAACAGACGCGACGACATGCCTGCGCCCAGGTGGCAGTCGAGCAGTCGCAGGGCCAGGTCGTCCGGATGGCCCAGAGGGACGCTGGCCCGGCCGAGCATCAGCACGAGCTGCTCGGTGTCAGCCGGGGCGATGGCCACGCTGCAGCCGCTGCCTGCAAGCTCGTCGCCCGGGATCGGGGGCGGCCCGTCCGAGGCCGCGGGCAGGGGCCGGTCGGGAAGCGACACCAGTTCAGTGAGGCGGGATTCGAGGCCGGGGTCCACCACACCGTCGATCACGAGCACCGCCGGCCGGTCCGGCAGGGAGTGGGCCAGCCCGGCCAGCAGGGCGTCGTCACTGGCCGCCACACCCGGCTCCGTACCCAGGGGGTCGTGGCCGTAGGGGCCGGACTCATAGAGCAGAGGCCGGAGCTGCTCAAGCGCGAGCTGGAACGGATCCTCCCTGTTCCGGCGCAGCATCTGCAGGGTCAGATCGCGCTCCAGATCCACCTGGTCCGGATCCAGCCGGGGCCGCCGCACCATGGCCTCCAGCAGCGGCAGCAGGGTCGAGGCGTCATCACTAGCGCACTTGAGGCTGAGCACCAGGGCGTCCTCGTGGGCGTCGCAGCGCAGCGCGGCACCCAGGCCCTCCACCAGCTCGGCCATGGCCCGGGCATCGCGGTCTCCGCAGCCCCGGGTGAGGCAGGCCGCCAGCAGCTGATGGGCGCCCCTGGCGCCGAGGGGATCACCACCACTGCCTCCCTCCAGCCAGAGCCGCGCCGCCAGGATGGCCGGGCCCTGATGGCTGTGCAGCCACACCCCGTCGCGCGCCGCCGGTCGGAACGGGCTCACGCCGGCACCGCCCGCAGCACCGTGGCCGCCGCGGGATCCAGGGCGGGCAGCAGGGTGCTGCGGAGGCGATCCGGCGTCCAGCCGTCGATCAGGGAAAGAGGGTGATCGAGTGCCTGGCGGCGACCCCAGAGCAGGCCGCTTCCCGCCATGGCTGCCACCGAGGTGGGGGTTTCCAGGGCGAACCGCAACCCGTTGGCCACCATGCGCCCGGCCCGGGCCAGAGCCCCGGAATCGCAGCCCCGATCCATCTGCTCCTGCCAGGCCTCGCCGACGGCGGCTTCCACCGCATCGAGCTGCCCGGCCGGGGCGGCCACCTCGAGCAGGGCGAGGCTGCCCGCCTCCATCACATTGAGATCCAGATCCACGCTCTCGGCCAGCCGCAGCTCCTCGCGCAGGCGATGCACCAGCACGCTGCCCCGGCCCTCGCCGAGCAGGCTGGTGATCAGATCACCGCCCACCACGCCGTCGAGATCGGCAGCGGCGGGCTGGTGCCAGGCCATCAGCAGGCGGCCCGATTCCAGGCGGGGAACGGGCAGGGTGCTGCGCCGGGGAAGCGAGCGGATCGAAGCGGTGGGTGGCGCTGCGCCGCCGCAGGGGAGATCGGCCAGGGCGCTGCCGGCAATGGTGCCGGCCAGGCCGGCCGGCAGGCTGCCGGCAACGGCCAGACAGCAGTTGCCGGCCCGGTAGCGGTCGGCATGGAACGCGCCCATGGCCTCCGGGGTCATGGCCAGCAGGACCTCCGGATCCCCGAGGATCGGCCGGCCGTAGGGATGGTCCGGGCAGCAGAGGGTCAGCAGGCTCTGAATCACCCGCTCCTCGGGCTGGTCGTTCGACTGGGCGATCTCCTCGAGCACCACCCGGCGCTCCATGGAGAAGTCCTCCGCCTCCAGGCTCGGGTGGAGCACCAGGTCCAGCAGCAGCTCGAGAGCCCGCGGCACCTGCTCGGGAGGCACCAGCACGTGGTAGTGCACATCGTCGTAGCCGGTGGCCGCATTGCTGCTGCCGCCGAGCTGCTCGATCGCCCGGTCAAAGGCTCCCGCCGGGAGATCCGGGCTGCCCTTGAACACCATGTGCTCGAGGAAGTGGGCCATGCCCCGCTGGGCGGGGGTTTCGCTGACGCTGCCGGCCCGGCACCAGAAATCGAGGCAGGTCAGCGGTGCTTCCGGCATGGAGGCCGCCACCCAGGAGGCGCCGTTGCCGAGCTGGTGCACCTCCAGATCGGGACTGTGCTGCTGGCCGGGCAACGGCAGTGGCTGTGCGTGGGACGATCATTGTGCTGTGCCACACCCCCCAGACCGCGTGATGCCCATCGCCACCGGTTCGGACGCCTCGACCGACACCCGCCTGAATCCGCTGGCGGATGCCCTGGCGGACCTGATCACGGAGAGCTGGAGCCGTCTGCCGGATCTGGAGCCGCTGCCGATCGATCCGGAGCTGGAGGCCATCAGCGGGTCCCTCGATGGCGACGACCTCTTCATCCGCAACAGCCTGCGGCGCGCCCGCGGCTACCGGAAGATGCACCTGGAGACCGCCCGCCTCGGGGCCGGCCTTCAGATCCTGCACTGCGTGTTCTTCCCCGATCCACGCCACGATCTGCCCCTGTTCGGGGCGGACGTGGTGGCCAGCCGGGCCGGGGTCTCGGCCGCCATCGCCGACCTCTCGCCCGTTGCAGCGGAGCTGCCGGCCGCTCTGAGCAGCGCCCTTCGCCAGCGCCCGGAGCCCCCCTACAGCCAGCCCAGGGAGCTTCCGGCCTGGGGCGACATCTTCTCCCCCTTCGTCCGCTTCGTCCGGCCGGTGGGGCCCGAGGAGGAGGGCTGGTTTCTCGATGATGTGCGCCTGTTTCTCGATCTGATCGCGGATGCCGTGGCCTCCAGCCGGCCCCAGGCGTCCGACGACCCGGCTACGGTGCATCGTTACGAGATGCAACTTTCGTATTGCCTTCAGCAGAAGCGCAACGACAAGACACGACGAGCCCTGGAGAAGGCGTTCAATCCCTCATGGGCGGACCGCTACATCGAGACGCTCCTGTTCGACGACCCGCCGCGGCCGGCCTGAGACGGCCTCTGCTGCTGCTCATCCCCGCCGCCCTGATCATCGGCGGCGGCGCGGTGCTGCTCCAGCAACGGGTCACCGCTCCAACCGCAGCCGGGCCGGAGACGGCTGAGCGCCCCCCGGCTCCACCCAGATCGGTGGCCGCCCTGGGTCGTCTGGAACCCGAAGGGGACATCCGGAATCTGGCCGCTCCCGTCTCCGGCTTCGGCGGCACGCCGAGGATCGAGACCCTGCACGTGCGGGAGGGCGACCGGGTCGGCACTGGTGAACTGCTGGCCACCTTCGACAACCGGGCCAATCTGCTGGCGGAGCGGGCTGTGATCACCACCCGCCTGCGCAGCCTGAGCACCGAGCTGGAGCTGCAGCAGCGCGAGACCGCCCGGTACCGGCGCCTCGCGGAAGCCGGTGCCACCTCCTCGGATGACCTCGACCAGCGGGAGCTGGAGCTGGTGCAGATCCAGGGCCGGCTCGATCAGGCTCGCGCCGAACTCAGGGAACTGGACACGGACCTGAAGGACACGGAGCTGCGGGCACCCTTCGCCGGCACCGTGCTGCGGCTCCATGCCCGCGCCGGTGAGCGACCCGGCAGCGACGGGGTGCTGGAGCTTGGTGCCAGCGACCGGATGCAGGCGGTGATCGAGGTTTACGAGACCGACATCGATCGCGTCGCGGTCGGTCAGCCGGTGCGCCTGACCAGCGAGAGCGGTGGCTTCGAGGGGGAGCTGCGCGGGCGCGTGCTGCGCATCAGCCCCCAGGTGCGGCAGCGGCAGGTGCTGGCCACCGACCCCACCGGTGATGTGGACGCACGCATCGTGGAGGTGCGGGCCAGCCTCGATCCCGAGGATGCGGCCCGGGTCTCCCGTCTGGCGGGTCTGAAGCTGATCGCCCGCTTCGAACCGCAATGATCCGGTTCTGGGAGCGGCGCAGCATTCCCCTGGCCTGGCTGCTGCTGACCCGGCAGCCGATGCGCCTTCTGGTGGCTCTGGCGGGCATCAGCTTCGCCGGAATCCTGATGTTCATGCAGCTCGGTTTCCGCGACGGCCTGTTCGATGCCAGCGTCACCGTGCACGAGCGTTTCGACGCCGACCTCGTGCTGCTGAGTCCCCGCTCGATGAGCTCCATCAGCATGGCCGGCTTTCCCGAGCGACGGCTGGTGCAGGCCATGGCGGCACCGGAGGTGACGGGAATCACGCCGGTGCACTGGAACTTCCTGCTCTGGCGCAACCCCGAGACCCGGCGCACCCGCTCGATCCTCGCCCTGGGTTTCGAGCCCGGCGATCCCCTGTTCGTGGAGCCTGGTCTCGACGGCCAGGGGGAAACCCTGGTGAACCGCGGTCGGGTGCTCTTCGACGAGCGCTCGCGGGAGGAGTTCGGTCCGGTGGCCGAGTGGTTCCGCGAGGGCCGCACCGTGGAGACCGAGGTGGCCGGCAAGCGGGTGCGGGTCTCCGGTCTGGTGACCCTCGGCCCCTCCTTCGGCGCCGACGGGAACCTGCTGACGAGCCGCGAGACCTTCCTGAGGCTCACGCCGGACAATCCGCCCGGGAGCATCGAGCTGGGTCTGGTGCGGCTCCGGCCGGATGCCGACCCTGCAGATGTGGCAGCGCGCCTGGAGGCCCTGCTGCCGGACGATGTGGCCGTGAAGACCAAGCAGGACTTCATCGAGTTCGAGAAGAACTACTGGCGCACCAGCACGGCGATCGGATTCATCTTCTCCCTCGGGGCCGCCATGGGCTTCGTGGTGGGCTGCGTGATCGTGTATCAGATCCTCCACAGCGACGTGAGTGATCACCTGCCCGAGTACGCCACGCTGATGGCGATGGGCTACCGGCTCAAAACCCTCCTGGGGGTGGTCGCCCGCGAAGGCCTGTTGCTGGCTGTGCTCGGCTATCTGCCCGCCTACGCCGCCGGTCAGGTCCTGTACGCCCTGGTGCGCAGCTCGACCCGTCTGCCCGTGAGCATGACCGGAGCGCGATCCAGCCTCGTGTTCACCATGATCCTGGTGATGTGCATGGGCTCCGCCGCCATGGCCATGCGCCGTCTGGCGGATGCCGATCCGGCGGAGATCTTCTGAAGCCATGCTCCCCTCCAGCCCTTCCCCAGTGACCCTGCAGCCCGCCGGCGCCGCCATGGCGGCCGTGTCGGTCGAGGGGCTCAGCCACTGGTACGGCCGCGGTGAGACCCGGCGGCGGGTGCTGCAGGAGGTGGGCTTCGCGATCGCCCCCGGCGAGGTGGTGCTGCTCACCGGTCCCTCCGGCTGCGGCAAGACCACCCTGCTCACCCTGGTGGGCGGCCTGAGGCAGGTGCAGCAGGGGTCGGTGCGTGTGCTGGGCGAGGAACTGCAGGGCTCCGGCCGGGCGCTGCGTCAACGGGTCAGGCGCCGCATCGGCATGATCTTCCAGGGCCACAACCTGCTGCGCTGCCTGAGTGCGGAGCAGAACGTGCAGATGGGCTCCGACCTGCTGCCGGGCCTGCCCTACCGCGAACGGCGTCGCCAGGCACAGCACTGGCTGGAGGCGGTGGGCCTGGCGGACGAACGCCGCAAGCTCCCCCACGATCTCTCCGGCGGTCAGAAGCAGAGGGTGGCCATCGCCAGGGCCCTGGCCGCCCGGCCGCGTCTGCTGCTGGCGGATGAACCCACCGCCGCCCTCGACAGCCGGACCGGCCGGGAGGTGGTGGAGCTGCTCCGCCGGCTGGCGCGGGACCAGGGGTGCGCCGTGCTGATGGTGACCCACGATCCACGCATCCTCGATGTGGCCGATCGCCTGCTCGAGATGGAGGACGGCCGGCTGCGGGAGACGGAAGCCCCCGACATGGCTGTCGGCAATGGAGCGGGAACCTTTGCCCTGTCCGGCCCCGGCTGAACAGCCGGGGCCATGTGGAGTGAACCGTTACATTGAACGTCCACAGATTTCCGCTGCATGGCCAAACGCCGCAACCTCAAGAAGGAGAAACAGGAGCGCAACAGGGCCTACGCCCGCCGGTTCAAGAAGCGCAAACTCCGCAATGACGGCCGCGGTGAAGGCGCCGGCAACGGCGTGACCGGCACGGCCAACAATGGCGGAGCCGCCGACTGAGCCCGGGTTCAGCCGGACGCACTGGAGGGGAGGACGGGTTGATGCAGATCAGTGTCGTCATCCCCACTTACAACCGCCTCCCCATCCTTCAGAAGTCCCTTCGGGCTCTGGAACGACAGGACGCCTCGCCGCTGGTGGGGGACTATGAGGTTGTGGTGGTCGATGACGGCTCCACCGACGACACCGTCGGCTGGCTGAGGGCCGCGGCAGCGGAGCTGCCTCATGTCCGCCTGATCCAGCAGGAGCACGGTGGCCCGGCCGAAGGCCGCAACCGCGGCGTGGCCCACGCCCGCGGCGATGTGATCGTCTTCATCGACAGCGATCTGGTGGTGACGCCCTCCTTCCTCGGCGCCCACGCCCGGGCTCTGGAGGCGGCCTGGTCGCGGCGGGGCGATCGGCTCTGTTTCACCTACGGAGCCGTGATCAACACCAGCCGCTTCGATGATCCCTGCTCCGAGCCCCACAAGCTCTCGGATCTCTCCTGGGCCTACTTCGCCACCGGCAACGTGGGAATCGACCGAGCGGTTCTCGAGCAGTCCGGCCTGTTCGACACCAGCTTCCGCCTCTACGGCTGGGAGGATCTGGAGCTGGGCGAGCGCCTCAGGCAGATGGGTGTGTCCCTGATCCGCTGCCCGGAGGCCGTTGGCTACCACTGGCATCCGGCCTTCAGCCTGGACCAGATCCCCCGCCTGCTGGAGGTGGAGCGCCAGCGGGCCCGCATGGGGCTGGTCTTCTACCGGAAGCATCCCACCGGCCGGGTTCGGATGATCATCCAGTTCACCTGGCTGCATCGCCTGCTCTGGGAACTGCTGACCCTCGGAGGTCTGCTCAACGAACGCTCACTGCGGCCCCTGCTGGCCTGGCTGATCCGTCAGGGGCGGCCGGCCCTGGCCCTGGAGGTTCTCCGCGTCAGCCTCAACCTGGTCGGTGTGCGCAGCCTGCAGCGGGAGGCGCGGCTGGCAGGGGTGCGCTGAGGCCCGGGCCGCCACCAACGCTTTGTTACCGTTCGGGGGTTCACTCAAACCGCACATCTGTCCGTTTCGGGTGACCGCGTCGCGGTCCCTGACAGGTGGAGGCGAACCCGAAACCCACAACCGAACCCCATGGCTGTTGTCACACTCGCCGAGATGATGGAGGCGGGTGCCCACTTCGGGCACCAGACCCGTCGTTGGAACCCGAAGATGTCGCGCTACATCTATTGCGCGCGCAACGGTGTCCACATCATCGATCTCGTGCAGACCGCCGTCTGCATGAACAGCGCCTACAAGTGGGTGCGCGGTGCCGCCCGCAGCGGCAAGCGCTTCCTCTTCGTCGGCACCAAGAAGCAGGCCTCCGAAGTGATCGCCCAGGAGGCGGCCCGCTGCGGCGCCTCCTATGTCAACCAGCGCTGGCTGGGCGGCATGCTCACCAACTGGACCACGATGCGGGCCCGCATCGACCGCCTCAAGGACCTCGAGCGGATGGAGGCCTCCGGCGCCATCGCCATGCGCCCGAAGAAGGAGGGCTCGGTTCTGCGCCGTGAGCTGGAGCGACTCCAGAAGTATCTCGGTGGCCTCAAGAACATGCGCCGCCTGCCCGACGTGGTGGTGCTCGTGGACCAGCGCCGTGAATCGAACGCGGTGCTCGAGTGCCGCAAGCTCGACATCCCTCTGGTGTCGATGCTCGACACCAACTGCGATCCCGACCTCGCCGACGTGCCCATCCCCTGCAACGACGACGCCGTGCGTTCGGTGCAGCTTGTGCTCAGCCGGCTCGCGGACGCGATCAACGAAGGCCGCCACGGCTCCCAGGACCAGCGCGGCATCGAGGACTGATCACCGCTGCCGCAGGGGTTCTCTCCAGCCCCCAGCCCCAACCCGGGTCCCCTGCCTCAGGGGGCCCGAACCCTCTCCAACCCCGACTCTCCCCCGACCTGCATCTCGATGGCCGTCTCCGCCAAGCTCGTGAAGGACCTGCGCGACAAGACCGGCGCAGGAATGATGGATTGCAAGAAGGCCCTCGCCGAGAACGACGGCGACATGACCAAGGCCGTGGAATGGCTGCGTCAGAAGGGAATCGCCAGCGCCGAGAAGAAGGCGGGCCGCACCGCCGCCGAAGGGGCGATCGGCAGCTACATCCACACCGGCGCCCGTGTCGGTGTGCTGGTGGAAGTGAACTGCGAAACCGACTTCGTCGCCCGCGGTGATCTCTTCCAGGAGCTCATCCGCAACGTGGCCATGCAGGTGGCGGCCTGCCCCAACGTGGAGTACGTCAGCACCGAGGAGATCCCCGAAGCGGTGAGCGAGCGCGAGAAGGCGATCGAGATGGGTCGCGACGATCTCGCGGGCAAGCCCGAGGCGATCAAGGAGAAGATCGTGTCCGGCCGCATCGGCAAGCGCCTGAAGGAGCTCGCTCTGCTGGAGCAGCCCTACATCAAGGACAGCACCATGAGCGTGTCGGAGATGGTCAAGCAGGTGGCCGGTCAGATCGGCGAGAACATCCAGGTGCGCCGTTTCACGCGCTATACGCTCGGGGAGGGCATCGAGGTGGCCGGCAGCGACTTCGCCGCCGAAGTGGCGGCCATGGGTGCCTGAGCACTCACCACACGGTGAGAGACCCCGGCCAGCAGCTGGATCTGCTCCACATGCAGACCAGCCGTCTGGCACCCGTTCTGTATCGCGACCTGGCGCTCTACCTCCAGGTGCTGCGGCAGGAGCTGCTCCCGGCCACCCGCAATGCCGTGCTGCAGCTGCTGGTCCACCAGGCGCCGTCCGCCTACCTGGAGCGCTCGGATGCCGGCCGGCGCTCCTTCCACCGCTTCCTGGAGCGGGCGATCCAGCGCTGCGGCAGCCTCCTGACCGTGGAGCAGCTCCTGGCCCTCGCCAGCGTGGTGGAGGCGGAGCAGAGGGCTGAGTGGCTCAGGCAGGCCAGGCGGGTCGTTGTCGAAGCGACTGAGGTGCGGCCGCCGGCCCCGGTCCAGAACGGCTCGGTGGAGCTGTCGATGCAGCCGCCGCTGGACAGTCCCTGGATCGCGTCGGGATTCACCGACCCCGGGTCCTCTTCATCCCAGCCAGGTGAGGAGACCGCAGCCGTGGTGCCGATGCCGGCCCGGGGAGATCTGCCCATGCTCGATGCCTTTCTGCAGCTGGCCGCCCAGCCATCGGAGCGGCCGGCTGGCGCCTCATCCGGCGGCGAGCCGGCCGAACCGGAGGACAGCGAGCAGCACCCGGGCGGTTCAGGGGAGATCAACGACGCGAGCTTCAGCCTGCTCGTCGAGACCGGTCATCTGCTGCCGCGGCAGCCGCAGCATCTGCTGGCGTGGTGGGAGCGGCTGGAGCAGGCCCTCAGCCGCAGGCTGCGCAATCTGTCCCATGCGGTGAACACCGAACTGATGCGCAGTCGCTTCAGCACCAGCCTGCTGCCGCTGTCGCTGCTGCAGGCCGTGCTGGACGGGCAGGTGGAACCCCAGGCCGCCCGGGCCAATCTGCTGACCCTCTCGGTGCCCGTGCCGTCGCCCCAGGGCGGGACGCTGCTGGAGACCCAGGCCCTGCTGCTGCGACCGGCGGATCTGGAGGAGACGCTGCCGCGGCTGCGGCAGTGCCGGCAGCGGCTGGAGGAGCGGCGCCGCCAGCTCAGGCGCATGGCACGCCAGCATCGCTACTGGAGCGGACGGGCCCGGACCATGGAGGTGGAGCAGGCGTGGGCCAGGGACGTGGCACAGACCAGCCGGCCGCGTCCCTGACGGCCGCGGGCCCTGAGGCCGCAGCGGGGCTGGAGGAGTGGATCCGTCTCCTGTTCAGGGCCCTGCGCCTGGAGGCCGAGCGGGGCTGGCCCGATCTGATGGGACGCCGGGAGCGCTTCAGCGCCTTCCTGGCCCGGAGCCTGGCCAGTCCGCATCCCCGGCTCGCGGAGGGGGACCGCGGCCGTCTGCGGGATCTCGCGACCAGCTTCTCGGGCTACGGCGGCATGGAGGAGCCGGCCCGGCGGCATCTGGTGGTCCGCACCCAGCAGCTCCTGCAGAGCCTGCGGCCGGCCTCACCCGACCGGAGCGCCGCACCGCCGCGCCTGAATCTCGGTCGATCCGACGCTCGGACGCCCGCCGGCGCCGCAGCCCGGGAGGCTGTGGTGCCGGCGGGCACGCCCCTGGCGCAATGCCCCGGGATCGGTGCCGCCACAGCGACCCGGTTGATCGGGCTCGGCCTGGTGACGGCCGGCGACCTGGCGCGCCACTACCCGCGCGACTATCTCGACTACTCCAACAGGGTGCGGATCGCCGATCTGGAGCCGGGCACCACAGCCACCGTGGTGGCCACCGTGCGGCGCTGCCACAGCTTCACCAGCAGCCGCAACCCGAGCCTGTCGGTGCTGGAGATCCTGCTGCGGGATGTCAGCGGCAGCCTGCGGGTCACCCGCTTCTTCACGGGACGGCGCTACGGCAAGGGCGGATGGCTGAAGAGTCAGGAGCGGCTCTACCCGCCGGGCAGCCTGCTGGTGCTCAGCGGCCTGGTGAAGGACAGCCGGCAGGGGCCCCGCCTCCAGGATCCCCTGATCGAGCGGCTGGACCATCCGGGAGCGGCGGTGCGCTCGTCGGTGATCGGCCGGCTTCAGCCGGTCTACGGCCTCACCGAGGGGCTCACGGCGGAGCGGCTGCGGCGGGCCATCGCCGGCCTGCTGCCGAGCATGCGCCGCTGGCCCGACCCGCTCGGGCAGGCCACCCGCCAGGCGGCCGGGCTGATGGAGCGCGGTGAGGCCCTGGTTCAGATGCATGAGCCGGAGGACAGGGCCAGCCTGGAGGCCGCGCGCCATCGGCTGGTCTTCGATGAGTTCCTGCTGCTGCAGCTGCGCCTGCTGCAGCGGCGCCAGCGCCTGCGCCAACGTCACTCACCGCCGCTGGCGGTGCCCCACGACGGCGGCGGGCTGCTGGGACGCTTCCTGCGGCGGCTCCCCTTCAGCCTGACAGGAGCCCAGCGGCGGGTACTGGCTGAGATCCAGGCCGACATGGGCCGGGCGGACCCGATGGCGCGCCTGGTGCAGGGCGATGTGGGCAGCGGCAAGACCGTGGTGGCGGTGGCGGCCCTGCTGATCGCCGTGGACGCGGGCTGCCAGGGCGTGCTGATGGCCCCCACCGAGGTGCTGGCCGTGCAGCACATGCGCTCCCTCGCCCGCTGGCTGCCCCAGCTGCACGTGAGCGTCGGCCTGCTGACGGGCTCCACGCCGCGGCCGCAGCGCCGGGAGCTGCTGCAGGACCTGGAGAACGGCATGCTGCGGGTGCTGGTGGGAACCCACGCGCTGCTGGAGGACCCGGTGTCCTTCGCGCGGCTGGGGCTCGTGGTGGTGGACGAACAGCACCGCTTCGGCGTGCGGCAGCGGGACCGGCTGCTGGGGAAGGGACTTCAGCCCCACCTGCTCACCATGACGGCCACCCCGATCCCCCGCACCCTGGCACTGGCCCTGCACGGCGACCTGGATGTGAGTCAGATCGATGAACGCCCCCCCGGGCGTCGCCCGATCGCCACATCGCTGCTGGCCGCGAGCCGGCGCGACGAGGCCTACGGCCTGATCCGGCGCGAGGTGGAGGCCGGCGGGCGGGCCTACGTGATCCTCCCCCTCGTGGAGGAGTCGGAGACGCTGGATCTGCGCTCCGCGGTGGAGGTGCATCAGCATCTCAGCGCCGAGGTGTTCCCCGATCTGGGCGTGGGGCTGCTGCATGGACGGCTGAACAGCCAGGACAAGCAGGCGGCGATCGAGGCCTTCGCCGCCGGCGACGCTCAGGTGCTCGTCTCCACCACCGTGGTGGAGGTGGGGGTGGATGTGCCGGAGGCGAGCGTGATGGTGATCGAGCATGCCGACCGCTTCGGACTGGCCCAGCTGCACCAGCTTCGCGGCCGCGTCGGCCGGGGCGAACGCCCGTCCCATTGCATCCTGATCAACGACAGCCGGCAGCCCCAGGCGCGGCAGCGACTCGAGGTGATGGTGCGCTCGAACGACGGCTTCGAGCTGGCCGACATGGATCTGCGCCTGCGGGGTCCGGGCCAGGTGCTCGGCACCCGCCAGTCGGGCCTGCCCGATCTGGCCCTGGCGAGCCTCAGTGACGACGGCTCGGTGCTGGAGGAGGCCCGCGAGATGGCCCAGACCCTGATCGAGAACGACCCGGATCTGGAGTCCGCGCCCCTGCTGCGCCAGGCCCTGGCCGGTCCGGACGGAGGCGCCGGCTCGCCGATCCTCAACTGATCCGGCCCTGATCGGAACCGACCTGTCCCGCCCCGCGGCCAGACTGGCGCGCCGATCCGGGGGGCCCCACCATGATTCCGCCAGAGGAGACGCTGCCGGCCAGGCCCTGGCACCCGATTCCGATCGAGGACTGCGGCGAACCCCTGACGCCTCTGCCCGGTTCGCTGCAGCGGCTGCTGCCCCATCCCTACGCCCGACTCGGGGCGCCCTACGGCAACGGGGCGGATCCGTTCCGGCTGCGGCGCGGCGTGGTGGAGCGGCTGCTTCAGGCCCAGGACCATCTGCAGCGGCGGGTGCCCAGCTGCCGTCTGGCCATCTTCGATGCCTGGCGCCCGGTGGCGGTGCAGGCCTTCATGGTGCGGCACGCCAGGCGGGAGGAATGCCTCCGCTGCGGCATCGACCCGGATCGGGACAGCCCCGAGCGGCAGGAGGTGCATGAGCGGGTGGACCGGTTCTGGGCCGCACCCAGCCGGGACCCGGGGACCCCGCCGCCCCACAGCACCGGAGCGGCCGTGGACCTCACCCTGGCGGGCGATGACGGCACCCTTCTGGCGATGGGAGGAGCCATCGACGCGATCGGTGCCATCTCCGAACCGGACCATCACGCCGCGGCCGCGACCCTGGACCCCGGCGGGGACGCCGCCCTCTGGCACGGACGCCGCTGCCTGCTGCGCGCCGCAATGGAGACCGCCGGCTTCCGGCAGCATCCCAACGAGTGGTGGCACTTCAGCTGGGGAGACCAGCTCTGGGCCTGGCGGGCCGGCGCGGCCACGGCCCGCTACGGCGGCATGGAGGCTGCCGTTCGGGGCGCGGATCAGGCGGGCTGAAGGGCCCCCTCCAGCAGCGCCTGCACCTTCTCCGGGCCGATCCGACCGATGTGGGCCCCGAAGCTGCGGCGCACTCCGGACGCCTGCCAGTCGCTCAGCAGGGGCTCGAGCGCCCGTTCCAGATCGTTGAGGTGTAGACGCTGGAGGTAGGGCCGGGCCAGGCAGGACAGGTTGGGTGTGCCGCCCAGCCAGAGCTGGTACTGAGCGGGACCGCTGCCCACCAGGCCCAGTTCAGCCATGTAGGGCCGGGCGCAACCGTTGGGGCAGCCGGTCATGCGCACCAGGATCGACTGGCTGATCCCCAGCCGCTGCAGCAGGGCCTCGAGACGCTCGAGCACCTCGGGCAGGACCCGCTCGGACTCGGTGATCGCCAGACCGCAGGTCGGCAGGGCGGGGCAGGCGATGGCATGGCGGGCGAGACGCGCCGGAGCCTCGGGCTCGCTGATGCCCATCGCTTCAAGATCGCGCCGGACGCTGGAGCGCTGAGCGGTGCCGATGTTGCAGAGCAGCAGATCCTGGTTGGGCGTCAGCCGCAGTTCCAGCTGGTAGGTCTCCACGATGCGGCGCAGGGCGCGGCGCGTCTCGCCGCTGAGGCGGCCGCACAGCAGGGGCACACCCACGAACCAGAGTCCGCGGGCCTGACGATGCCAGCCCAGGTAATCCTCCAGGCGAGCCCGGGGCTCCCGCTGCAGGGGCAGGAGCGGATGGGGGAAGTAGCGCGTCAGCTCCTCCCGGAACCAGTCGATGCCGCGATCCTGCAGCACGTATTTCATGCGTGCATGCCGGCGGATGCGGCGGTCGCCGTGATCGCGCTGCAGCGCCAGGATCGCCTGCAGCAGTTCGAGCACGTGCTCGGCGGCCACGTAGCCCAGCGGATCGGCCGTGCGGGCGAAGGTGCTCTCGTTGTTGTGGGTGCGGCCCATGCCGCCACCCACATGCACGTTGCAGCCGCGCAGCTCACCGTTCGGGTCGCAGAACGCCACCAGGCCGATGTCCTGGGTGAGAAGATCGATCGAGTTGTCCCCCGGCACGGTGACGGCCACCTTGAATTTGCGGGGCAGGTAGGTGGTGCCGTACAGGGGCTCATTCGCATCACCGCTGTACACCGCGCCGGAGCGCTGCATCGCCCGCGCGGCCTCCACGGGCTCGCTCGGCTGGATGCGGTAGGCCGGCTCGCCATCCACCCAGAGATCCAGGTAGGTGTCCTCGGCCCGGCGGGGGGCCAGCAGGTCGGCGATGTCGGCCGCCAGCCGCCGCGCCGCCGGGTAGGCGCCCTTGTCGTACGGGGCGGCGGGGGCCATCACATTGCGGTTCACATCGCCGCAGGCGGAGAGGGTCGAGCCCAGGTGACGCACGATCGTGCCGATCACCTCACGCAGGTCGGCCTTGGCCACGCCGTGCATCTGGAAGGCCTGACGCGTGGTGAGCCGCAGGGTGCCGTTGCCGTAGCGCTCCGAGAGGTCGTCGAGCGCGACGAACAGGGCCGCAGGCACCCGTCCGCCGGGGTTGCGCAGCCGCAGCATCATCTGCCAGTCCTTGCTTTCCCCCTTGCGCCGGTTGTCGCGATCGTCCTGCTGATAGCTGCCGTGAAACTTGAGGATCTGCACCGCGGCTTCGCTGAAGCAGGGCTCCTCATTCGCCAGCTCCGTCAACAACGGCTCGCGCAGATAGCCGCTCTCGGTCTTCAGGGTCTCCAGGCGGCTGAGGCCTGCCTTCGGTGCCGGCTTCGCGTCAGCGGCTGGCGCGAGGCTTGCCTCCGAGGTCAGGGTCACGGCGGATGGGACGAAACGAAAATCGACCGTAGCGAACGAAAGGCTTCATTACAGTCAGCTGTTGCTGTGCGCAGGGATTGGCCACCTTTCTGCTCGAAATCGGGACCGAGGAGCTCCCCGCCGACTTCGCCCGCCTCGCCCTGCCGCAGCTGCAGCACCTGGCGGAACGGGACCTGCAGGAGGCGCGCCTCGCTCACGCGGGGATCGAAGCCCTGGGAACGCCCAGGCGGCTGGCCCTGCTGGTGGAGGGCCTGCCCGACCGGCAGCCCGACCTCGAGGAGGAGCGGAAGGGACCGCCCGCCGGGGCCGCCTTCCGGGACGGGCAGCCCACGCGGGCGGCGGAGGGCTTCGCCCGGCGCTGCGGCCTGACGCCGGCGGAGCTGGAGATCCGGCCGACCGACAAGGGCGAGTTCGTCTTCGCGCGGGTGAAGGAGCCCGGGCGGCCGACCTCGGAGCTGCTGGCGAGCCTGATTCCCGCCTGGATCGCGGGCCTGCAGGGCCGCCGCTTCATGCGCTGGGGTGCCGGCGACCTGCGCTTCAGTCGCCCGATCCGCTGGCTGGTGGCCCTCCTCGATGGTGATGTGATCCCCGTTCAGCTCGAGGGCAGTGATCCGCCGGTGGAGAGCGGCCGGCTCAGCCGGGGCCACCGGCTGCACCCGAAGGCCGTGGCGATCGCCGAACCAGCGGCCTACCGCAGCACGCTCGCCGCCGCGGGGGTGGTGGTGGACCGGGCGGAGCGGGAGCGGCGCATCCATGAGGCTCTGGCGCAATCGACCGAGGCCGCGGGCCTCACGCCGGATCTTCCGGCGGCACTCAACGACGAACTGGTGGACCTCGTGGAGGATCCGATGGTGCTCGAGGGCTCCATCCCGAGCCGGTTCCTGGAGCTGCCACCGGAATTGCTCACCACCGTGATGCGCTCGCATCAGCGCTACGTGCCCCTCTTCCTGGCCGGCGGTCAGCGTGACCCGCTCGCTCTCGCCGCCGGCGACTGCGTCTCGGAGAGGTTTCTGTTCGTGGCCAGCGGCCTGCCGGGCGCTGCCGACGGAATCCGGCGTGGCAACGAGCGGGTGCTGACCGCGCGCCTGGCGGATGCCGCCTTCTTCCTCGCGGCGGATCAGGCCGTTCCCAGCATCGATCGCCGCGATCAGCTGGCGCGGGTGACCTTCGCCGCCGGTCTGGGATCGCTGCTGGATCGGGTGGAACGGCTCGAGTGGATCACGGACGTGCTGATCGAGCTGCTGCCGCTGACGCCCGAGGACGCCGTGGCGGCGAGGCGCGCCGCCCACCTCTGCAAACACGACCTGGTGAGCCAGATGGTGGGCGAGTTCCCGGAGCTGCAGGGAGTGATCGGAGCCAAGTACCTGCTGGCGGAAGGAGAATCACGACCGGTGGCTCTGGCGGTGCTGGAGCACTACCGGCCCCGGGGTGCCGGCGATGCGCTGCCCGGAACCCCTGCCGGAGCGGTGCTCGCCGTTGCCGAACGACTGGAGCTGCTGCTGAGCGTCTACGCCAAGGGGGAGAGACCGCGGGGCTCGTCGGACCCCTATGCCCTGCGCCGAGCCGGCAACGGCGTGGTTCAGATCCTCTGGTCGATGGGTTGGCGCCTGGATCTCGGCGCGGCGCTGGAACGGATGAGCCGCCACTGGCAGAGCCTGCTGCCCGGGCTGCCCCTCCTGGGGTCGCCCCTGGCGCGCGCCATCGCCGAAGACCTGCTGCAGCGGGTCGGCACCCTGCTGGAGGACGGCGGCCTCGACGGTGACATCGTGCAGGCGGTGGCAGGACGGGCCGGCGACGACGGGTCCGACCCGACCCTGGCCAGACCGCTGAAGGATGTGGGCGATGCCCGGGCCCGGGCCCAGTTGCTGCAGGATCTCAGGCGTCAGGGCCAGCTGGCCGCCGTCCAGGCCGTGGTGCAGCGGGCGGCCAACCTCGCCGCCCGCGCCGAACCCGGCAGCGACGCGATTCAGCCGGAGGGCCTGGTGGACCCGGGTCTGTTCGAATCCGTGGCCGAGTCGGAGATGCTGACCACCCTTCAGCGTCTGGCGCCCCTGGCGCAGGCCGAGGGGGTCACGTCCTACGCACGACTGGCGAGCGGTCTGATCAGCAGCGCCCCAGTGCTGGCGTCCTTCTTCGATGGGGAGAACAGCGTGATGGTGATGTGCGACGACGCGACCCGTCGGCGCAACCGGCTGCACCTGCTGTCGGTGCTGCGCAATCAGGCTGCACGACTCGGCGACTTCACAGCGCTCCAGGCCGACAGCACGGAGCGAACCTGACATCGGTTGGCCCACCTGTGAGCCGCTCCTCGGAGGGGCAGCTCACCGATGGGTGTGCTGAGGACGGGGTGGGCCCGTCCCTCAGCCCGGCTCAGGAGCGGGAGGCGAGAACGGGCTCCTCGGTGGAATCCCGGCGCTGGGCGGCCATGCGGGAGGCCCGGGCCTCGGCATGGGCCTCAAGGATGGCGGCCTCGATCTCACGGAGCCGCGAGGCCATCTCATCGGGATCGCGAACGGCGCTGGCAACGGGGTGATAGCTGGCGGGAGCCAGGGCGTTGCCGCGCAGCACGGCCCCGAGGGTGCGCAACGTGAGCTTGATCTGCTGCCAGGGGTTCATCATCACGACCCGCTTGTACAGATAGCTGTCGAAGGTCAGCTTCTGAACGTCGCTGTCATCGCACATCTCCACGAAGGCCTCACGAGCCGCATCGTTGCGATAGAAGATCGCCTGAAGCAGTTCCAGCACCTTGTAGGTCGCCCCGTAGCGGCGGTCCCACTGGCGCAGGTAGCCCTTGAGATCACGCTCGGAGGGGATTCGCTGGCCGCCCTTGCTGGTGGCGACGATCTGCTCAGCGGCCATGCGGCCGCTCTTGGCGGCGAAGTAGATGCCCTCACCGGAGCTCTTGGTCACGTAACCGGCGGCATCGCCGACGAGCGCCATCCGCCCCACCACACGGCGAGGACGGGGATGCTCGGGAATGGGATGGGCCTCCACCTTGATCACCTCGCCGCCGAGAAGTCGCTCGCTGGCCCGGTCCCGAATCCCCCTCTGCAGGCTCTTGATCAGTGACTGGTTGTCCTGCATGGTGCCGGTGCCCACCGCCACATGGTCGTACTTGGGGAAGACCCAGGCGTAGAAGTCCGGGGAGACATCCGATCCCACGTACATCTCGGCCAGATCTTCGTAATAGGCCATCTCCTCATCCGGAAGGCGGATCCGCTCCTGGAAGGCGATGGCCACGTTGTAATCGCCCGCGTCCATGGCCTTGGCCACACGGCTGTTGGCCCCGTCAGCACCGACGATCAGATCCACCTCAAGGGTGCTGGCCACTCCGGTCGGGCCGCCACCGCCGTAATCGGCGTAATGAAGGGTGTACGGGCCCTGGCGGCCCGCGCCGGTGTCGATGCGCTGCACAAGGCCGTTGATCAGATGGGCCCCCAGATCGGCGGCACGGTTGCGGAGGAAGGAGTCGAGCACCTCACGCCGGCACATGCCGATGTATTCATCCGGGTTGTCGAGGTGAATATCAACCTCGCGATTCGAAGGCGAGATCATGCGCATGTTGCGCACCTTGCGATCGATGATCGTCTCAGGCAGATCGAATTCATCGACCATGCAGAGAGGAATGGCACCACCGCAGGGCTTGGCGTTGTCGAGCTTGCGCTCGAACAGCCAGGTCTGAATCCCGGCCCGGGCCAGCACCTCGGCTGCACAGGATCCACTGGGGCCTCCGCCCACAACCGCGACGCGCAATGTCATCAGCCTGCTGCCTGATCCGATCGGAGTGCCCGGAAGCTATCACCGCTGTTCGGTGCCGGACGGCCCGGGCTGGCATGGATCCGTACGATTGAAACAACCTGTTCATGTTCCGGTGCCCAGGGCCGCCGTTCAGGATGAGATCCCGGTCGCCAGGAGGATTGCCCCCCAGCAGCGGCGCAGGCGGCGAGGCTCCCGTCTGATCCTGCTGACCAGCCTGGCCGTGTGCGCCGCGTCCGCCCTGCTCGTGTTGCGAGGGCGGCCTCGTCTCGCCCCGCAGGCTCCGGTGGCCGAGGACCGGATCGCCCGGCTCGGGCCTCCCGATCAGGAGGGGCGCCTCTTCGGCCATCTGCCCTACCCGGAAGCCTCGGCTGCGGATCTGGTGCAGGTGGATGCCAGCCACAGGCTTCACCGCGATGCGGCCGAAGCCTTTCTGGCCATGCAGGACGCCGCAGCGGCCGACGGCGTGGACCTGCGCCTGCTCAGCGCCTTCCGGTCGGTGTCGCTGCAGGAGTCGATCTTTTTCGATGTCATGGAGCAACGCAACCAGAACGCCCGGGAGCGGGCCCTGGTGAGTGCCCCGCCCGGCTACTCGGAACACGGAACCGGTTTCGCCGTGGATGTGGGCGACGGGCTGGAGCCGGAGGCCGACTTCTCGGTCTCCTTCGAGAACACGGCTGCCTTCCGCTGGATGGAGCACCACGCTCCGCGCCACCGCTTCACCCTCTCCTTCCCGCCGGACAACCCCCAGGGCGTCAGCTACGAACCCTGGCACTGGCGTTACGAGGGCAGTGTGGCGGCGCTGCACCTGTTCCAGGCCGCCCAGAAGCTGGAGCCCTGATCCCGATCTGCCGGCGCGTTAGGCAGTTGGTCCGGCCTGGACTGGGATAGTGTTGCCGAACGTCACATTCAGGACGCCAGCCGTTTCCATATGACCCCTGAGGCCCGTTGCGCACCGATTCGCAACATCGCGATCATCGCCCACGTCGACCATGGCAAGACCACTCTGGTTGACGCACTTCTGAGCCAGTCGGGGATCTTCCGGAACAACGAGGCGGTCCCGACCTGTGTGATGGACTCCAACGATCTGGAGCGGGAACGGGGCATCACCATCCTCTCCAAGAACACGGCCGTCACCTACGAAGGCACGAGGATCAACATCGTCGACACGCCGGGCCACGCCGATTTCGGCGGCGAGGTGGAGCGCGTGCTCGGGATGGTGGACGGCTGCCTGCTTGTGGTGGATGCCAATGAAGGCCCGATGCCGCAGACGCGCTTCGTGCTCAAGAAGGCCCTGGAGCAGGGGCTCCGGCCGATCGTGTTCGTCAACAAGATCGACCGTGCCCGCGTCGAGCCGGAAACCGCAGTCGACAAGGTGCTCGACCTGTTCCTCGAGCTGGGCGCTGACGACGATCAGTGCGATTTCCCCTACCTCTTCGGCAGCGGCCTCGGCGGCTTCGCCAAGAGCGAGATGGGCGACGAGAGCGAGACCATGCGTCCCCTGTTCGACGCGATCCTCCGCCATGTGCCGCCACCGGTCGGAGACCCTCAGAAGCCGCTGCAGCTCCAGGTCACCACGCTCGACTACTCCGATTTCCTCGGCCGAATCGTCATCGGACGCGTGCACAACGGCACCATCCGCAACGGCCAGTCGGCCGCGCTGATCAAGGACGACGGCAGCATCAAGCGGGGCCGGGTGAGCAAGCTGCTCGGCTTCGAGGGCCTGCAGCGGGTTGAGATCGACCAGGCGGGCGCGGGCGAACTGGTGGCCGTGGCCGGCTTCGACGAGGTCAACATCGGCGAAACCATCTCCTGTCCCGATGAGCCCCAGGCCCTGCCCCTGATCCGGGTCGACGAACCCACCCTGCAGATGACCTTCGTGGTCAATGACTCACCCTTCGCCGGCAAGGAGGGCAAGTTCGTCACCAGCCGCCAGCTGCGCGACCGTCTCCAGCGGGAACTGCTCACGAACGTGGCCCTGCGCGTCGAGGACACCGACTCGCCCGACCGGTTCGCCGTGAGTGGCCGCGGTGAGCTGCATCTGGGGATCCTGATCGAGACCATGCGGCGTGAGGGTTACGAGTTCCAGGTCAGCCAGCCCCAGGTGATCTTCCGCACCATCGACGGAACCCCCTGCGAGCCCGTCGAAACCCTGGTGATGGACGTGCCCGAGGCGTCCGTCGGCACCTGCATCGAGCGCCTCGGCACCCGCAAGGCCGAGATGCAGAACATGGAGACCGGCAGTGACGGCCGCACCCAGCTCGAGTTCATCGTGCCCTCGCGCGGCCTGATCGGCTTCCGCGGCGAATTCGTGCGCGCAACCCGTGGCGAGGGAATCATGAGCCACTCCTTCTTTGAATACCGCCCGATGCAGGGCGACTTCGAAACCCGGCGCAACGGCGTGCTCATCGCCTTCGAAGAGGGCACGGCCACCTTCTACGCACTCAAGAACGCCGAAGACAGGGGGCAGTTCTTCATCTCGCCGGGGACCAAGGTCTACAAAGGCATGATCATCGGCGAGAACAATCGCCCCCAGGATCTGGAGATCAACGTCTGCAAGACCAAGCAGCTCACCAACATGCGCTCCGCCGGCGCTGAGGAACTCGACACCCTCCAGTCGCCCATGCAGATGACGCTGGAGCGGGCCCTGGAATACATCGGCTCCAATGAGATGCTCGAGGTCACACCCGAATCGATCCGCCTCCGCAAGCTGCCGATGCGCCGGATGGCCAAGAGCAAGGGCTGACCCTCGGCCACTGCGCCCATCCCGCCTCAGCCGCACTCCAATCCCCGCTCTCGTCCGATCCAGCCCATGGAGGTCGATCCCTCCCCCAGCCAAGACCCGATCCGCAGCGATCCACGCTTTCGCGAGGGCGTGGAGCTGTTCAACCGGCACGACTGGTACCCCTGTCACGACGCCTTCGAGGCTCTGTGGTTCGAGACCAGCGGACCGCAGCGGGTCCTCCTGCAGGGCCTGCTGCAGATCGCGGTCGCCCACCTCCATCTGGAACGGGGCAACAGCCGCGGGGCCACGATGCTGATGGGCGAAGGTCTCGGGCGGCTCCGGGGCAGCGGCGACGAGGCCTGTGGGATCGATCTGACCAGGCTGCGGGAGACGGTGCAGGACCGGCTCACGGCCCTGCAGAACGGCGCAGACCCAACGGCCCTGCCCTTGCCGGAGCTGGTGGCTCCGGTACATTCGCGAGATTGACTGTGCTGCGCTTGATCGGTCACCAGGCATGGCAGCAGCGGCGCCAGATCGCTGGACTGTCTCTCCTTGCGGCTCTGGCAGGATTCGCCACATCTCCGCCGGTCATCTCACAGGAACTGCCTGTGCCAGCCGCACCCACCCCCACCGTGGCCGCTCCCGGCGAGGTGGTGCCCGATCCCGAGCCGGAGACCGGTCTGGTGACGATCGAGTCGGACGTGCAGACGGCCGACAACACCACCGGTGTGATCACCGCCATCGGCAACGTGCGGATCATCTACCCCGACCGGGGCGTGGTGGCCACCTCCAGGCAGGCCCAGTTCTTCACCCGCGAGAACCGGATCGTCCTCAGCGGGGATGTGGACGTGATCGAGAAGGACGGCAACAGTCTGCGGGCCGAGCGGGTCACCTACCTCGTGGATGAGGAGCGGGCCATTGCCGACCCCCTGCCCGGTGAGCAGGTGTTCAGCACCCTCTTCATTCCCCCCCCCGCTGCGGACACCGCCGCTCCGGAACCGCTCACCCCATGACGCTGGCCCTCAGCGACGTGGCCCTGACCCTGTCGGGCCGCCCCCTGGTGCGCGATGTGTCCCTGGAGCTCGACCCGGGAGAGGTGGTGGGCCTGCTGGGACCCAATGGTGCCGGCAAGACCACCACCTTCAACCTGATCACCGGGCTGCTCCGTCCCGACCGGGGCCGCGTCACCCTCGACGGACAGCCGGTGGAGCATCTCTCCATGCCGGAACGGGCCCGGCTGGGCATCGGCTATCTGCCCCAGGAAGCCAGCGTCTTCCGCCAGCTCAGCGTGCGCGACAACCTGCTGCTGGTTCTTGAGCAGAGCGGCGTCGCACCGCGACGGCGGCGGGACCGGCTCGACCAGCTGATCGAGGACTTTCACCTGACGGCCTTCGTCTCCCGCCGCGGCTACCAGCTCTCCGGCGGCGAACGGCGCCGTTGCGAGGTGGCCAGAGCTCTGGCCATGGGCGGAGAGGGGCCACGCTTCCTGCTGCTGGATGAACCCTTCGCCGGCGTGGACCCCCTGGCGGTGGCTGACCTTCAGGATCTGATCAGCGGCCTGCAGCGGCGGGGGATGGGACTTCTGATCACCGACCACAACGTGCGGGAGACGCTCGCCATCACCCACCGGGCCTACATCCTCACCGAGGGGATGATCCTGGCCTCCGGTGCATCCGATCAGGTGGCCCATGATCCGCTCGTGCGGCGTCACTATCTCGGAGAGGCCTTCCAGCTGTGATGGGACGCGCCACTCTGAAGCCGCCCCGCTGGCTGCGGCCCACGATCATGGACCGATGGCTGGTGGGCGAGCTGGTTGGCCCCCTGCTCTTCGCCATCGCGGCCTTCACCGTGGTGTCGCTCTCGGTGGGGGTGATGTTCGAACTGGTGCGCCGGGTCGTGGAGTCCGGCCTGCCGGTAACCGTGGCGGTGGAAATCCTCGGCCTGAGGCTGCCGGGCTTTCTCGTGCTGTCGTTTCCCATGGCCACCCTGATGGCCACCCTTCTGGCCTACAGCCGGCTGTCGGGCAACAGCGAGCTCACCGCCCTGCGCAGTGTCGGGCTGAGCACCAGCCGGATCGTGGCGCCCGCGCTGGCGGTGGCTCTGCTGATGACGGGACTGACCTTCGTCTTCAACGACGTGATCGTTCCCCGCACCAACACGATGGCGGAGGTGAATCTGCGCCGGGCACTCGGCAAGGCGATCGCCACGGAGCAGGGCAAGAACGTGGTCTATTCCCGCTTCGGCAGGATCGTGAATGCCGAGGACGGTGAATCCGCACGCGGCCTGGTGCAGCTCTTCTACGCCCGCCGGTTCGATGACGGTGAGATGCAGGGGGTGACGGTGCTGGACTTCTCCCGTGCCGACACCACCCAGATGCTGATGGCCGAGCGGGGGGTCTGGAACGAGGAGCGGGCTCTCTGGGAGTTCCGCGACGGACGTGTGGTGACCCTCACCGGTGAGGAGGGTGCCGCCACCTCCGCCAACTTCGATCGCTATTTCTACCCCCTCAGCCGCGGACCGATCGAGGTGGCCCAACTGCCCGACGACGCGGCTCACATGACGCTGGCTCAGGCCAGGAGCGCGGAACGCCTGCTGCTGGAGGCCGGAGATCAGAAGGAGGCGCGTCGCCTGCGGGTGCGGATCCAGGAGAAATTCACCCTGCCCATGGCCTGCCTGGTGTTCGGCCTGATCGGAAGCAGCCTGGGAGCCAGGCCGAACGCCCGCACCAGCCGCAGCCAGGGCTTCGGCATCAGCGTGGTTCTGATCCTCATCTATTACATCCTCAGCTTCAGCTTCAGCTCCCTCGGGGTGAAGGGCACCCTCTCCCCGATGCTGGCCGCCTGGTCGCCCGTGGCGATCAGCCTCGGCTTCGGTGCCGTTCTGCTCCGCCTCGCGAGCCGCTGATCAGCGATCAGCCTTCTGGAACCGCACCGGGCCGCGTGCTGCGGCGGGATCGCCCCCGGACCCGGCAGACTGGCCCCAGTGATAGTGATCCCGCCTGGTGAGCGACCCGGTCATCGCCTTGGGCCTTCTCGGCTTCTCTCTGCTGCTGCTGGCCCTGCCTCTGGCCTTCTGGGCCAGCGGCGGCCAGAAGCCGATGGCCGCCGTGCGGGTGCTGGTGGCCAGTGCCAATCTCACCCTCACAGCTCAGCTGGTGCTGCGCTGGTGGGAATCGGGTCATTTCCCGATCTCCAATCTCTACGAATCGCTCTGCTTTCTCGCCTGGGCCTGCAGCCTCACCCAGCTGCTGGTGGAGCGCCAGTGGCCCTCACCTCTGGTGGCCGCCTCCACCACGCCGATGGCCCTGGGCTGCGTGGCCTTCGCCAGTTTCGTTCTGCCGGGAACACTGCAGGATGCCGCGCCCCTGGTGCCGGCCCTCCGCTCCAGCTGGCTGGTCATGCACGTGAGCGTGATCATGGTCAGTTACGCCGCCCTGGCTGTCGGTTCGCTGCTCTCCCTGGCGGTGCTCTGCCTGGAGCCCGGTCAGGCGCTGGAGCTGAGGAGCAGCTCGATCGGCAGCGGCGGTTTCCGTCAGGCGCTGCTGCAGGCCACCGACGGGCCCCTGGACCTGCGACCGGTGGCCATCGGCCGCAGCGAGCAGCTCGACAGCCTCAGCTACCGCACCATCACGGTCGGCTTCCTGCTGCTGACGGTGGGCATCATCAGCGGTGCGGTCTGGGCCAACGAGGCATGGGGCAGCTGGTGGAGCTGGGACCCGAAGGAGACATGGGCCCTGATGTGCTGGCTCGTCTACGCGGCCTATCTCCACATGCGGCTCAGCCGGGGCTGGCAGGGCAGACGCCCCGCCATCGTGGCCGTGGCGGGGCTGGTGGTGATCCTGGTCTGCTACATCGGCGTCAACCTGCTGGGCATCGGACTGCACAGCTACGGCTGGTTCCTGCAGGCCTGATCCGAGAGCCGGCTCAGACGAGCACAGCCTCAGGGCGCCGGCTGGCGCGGATGCCACGGATGGCCTCGGCGTAATCGGGCTGGTTGAACACGCCCGACCCCGACACGATCGCGTTGGCCCCAGCCTCGATCACCTGCCAGGCGTTGGCCCCCTTGATGCCGCCATCCACTTCGATCCAGGGATCGAGGCCGCGCTCATCACAGCGGCGACGCAGCTCGCGGATCTTCTCCACCTGGGAGGGGATGAAGCTCTGGCCACCGAATCCGGGGTTCACGCTCATGATCAGCACCAGGTCGCAGAGCTCCAGGCAGTAATCCAGCGTGTCGAGCGGCGTGCTGGGGTTGAGCACCGCTCCGGCCTTCTTGCCGAGGTCGCGGATCTGGGACAGGTTGCGGTGCAGGTGGGGGCAGGCCTCCACCTGCACGCTGATGATGTCGGCGCCCGCCTTGGCGAAGTCGGCCACGTACTTCTCCGGCTCCACGATCATCAGGTGCACATCAAGCGGCTTGCTCGTCACCGGACGCAGCGCCTCAACGATGAGGGGACCGATCGTGATGTTGGGCACGAAACGCCCATCCATCACATCGACGTGGATCCAGTCGGCACCGGCGGCGTCCACGGCCCGGACCTCTTCACCGAGGCGAGCGAAATCGGCGGAGAGAATGGAGGGTGAAACCACCAGTGACTTGCTGCTCATCGGACGGGGACGCTCGGACCGGGCGATTGTAAGAAGCTCCCGCCGCCAGAAATCCCACTGCCGTCGCTGATACCATTTCCTCCTGGCCAGGTCCGAGAGGTGCCTTGCGGCCGCCGCTGCGTCCACACCCGACACACCGGCGACATTCCCTCAGGGATGCCGTCACCCGGGAGTCCGGCCGGGGTCGCATGGGTTCCGTCCTGAGCCCCAACCCCTTCTGCCCTTCTCCCCCCCGTCGTGGATCGCACCCTCATCCAGGAACTGCTCGAAGTCGTTGAGCAGGCCGCCATCGCCTCCGCCAAGCTCACCGGGCAGGGCCTCAAGAACGAAGCCGATGAGGCCGCGGTCGAGGCCATGCGCCAGCGCATGGGTCAGATCGCCATGCAGGGCCGGATCGTGATCGGCGAGGGCGAGCGCGACGAGGCGCCGATGCTCTACATCGGTGAGGAAGTGGGCAGCGGCACGGGCCCCGGGGTCGATTTCGCCGTGGACCCCTGTGAGGGAACCAACCTCTGCGCCAACGCCCAGGACGGCTCGATGGCCGTTCTCGCGGCCAGTGAGCGGGGCGGACTCTTCAACGCACCCGACTTCTACATGAACAAGCTGGCGGCACCCCCGGCCGCCAAGGGCAAGGTGGACATCCGCAACAGCGCCACCGAGAACCTCAAGATCCTGGCCGACTGCCTCGGCCTGGCCATGAGCGAGCTGGTGATCGTCTGCATGGACCGGGCGCGCCACAAGGGCCTGATCGCCGAGATCCGCGGGACCGGCGCCCGGGTGAAGCCCATCAGCGACGGCGATGTGAGCGCGGCGATCGCCTGCGGGTTCGAGGGGACCGGCACCCATGCCCTGATGGGCATCGGCGCCGCACCCGAGGGCGTCATCTCCGCTGCGGCACTGCGCTGCCTCGGTGCCCACTTCCAGGGTCAGCTCGTCTACGACCCGGCTGTGGCCCAGACCAAGGAATGGGAAGGCCTGACCCGGGAGGGCAACCTGGCCCGGCTGAGCGAGATGGGCATCACCGACCCCGACAAGGTGTATGAAGCCAGTGAACTGGCCTGCGGCGAGCACGTGGTCTTCGCGGCCAGCGGCATCACCGACGGCCTGCTGTTCAAGGGCGTCCGCTTCGAACGGGACTGCCTCCGCACCAGCTCGCTGATCATCAGTTCGCTGGACAGCACGGCCCGCTTCACCGACACCATCCACATCAAGCCCGGCGCCCAGAAAGTGGCTCTGCGCTGACACCGATCGGTTCCCCGAGGCACCGCGTCACCTGCCATGCACATCGCCGTTGTTGGACTGAGCCATCGCACGGCTCCGGTCGAGGTTCGGGAGCGCCTCAGCATCCCCGAGCAGACGATCGAGTCCTCGCTCAACGCCCTCAAGGGCGACGACGAGGTGATCGAAGCCTCGATCCTGAGCACCTGCAACCGGCTGGAGATCTACGCCCTGCTGCGCCATCCCGACCAGGGACTGGATGCGGTGGGGGAATTCCTCAGCCGGCACTCGGGCCTGGGCATTGATGAGCTGACCCCGCACCTGTTCACGTACCACCACCGGGATGCCGTGAACCACCTGCTGCGGGTGGCGGCCGGGCTCGACAGCCTGGTGCTCGGGGAGGGTCAGATCCTGTCCCAGGTGAAGCGCATGGTGCGGCTCGGACAGGAGCACCGGTCGATCGGGCCGATCCTGAACCGACTGCTCACCCAGGCCGTGAGCACCGGCAAGCGGGTCCGCAGCGAAACCAATCTGGGCACGGGCGCCGTGTCCATCAGCTCGGCCGCCGTGGAGCTGGCCCAGCTCAAGGTGGGCCAGGCCCGTGGTCTCGATGCGCTGGTCAGCCTGGATCAGGAGCAGGTGGCCGTGGTGGGCGCCGGTCGGATGAGCCGGCTGCTGATCCAGCACCTGAAGGCCAAGGGCTGCGCCGGTGTGGTGCTGCTGAACCGGACGATCGAAACCGCCCGGCGGCTGGCCGCGGACTTCCCCGATCTGCCCGTGCAGGTGCGGCCACTGTCGGATCTCGACCAGTGCCTCAGCACCTGCTCGCTGATCTTCACCAGCACGGCCGCCGATGAGCCCCTGATCGATGCGGCGCGGCTGCAGCCCCTCAATCGCCGCGCGTCGCTTCGGCTGATCGACATCGGGGTACCGCGCAACATCAGCGCCGATGTGGAGCAGATCGAGGGCGTCGACGCGTTCGATGTGGATGATCTTCAGGAAGTGGTCAACCGCAACCAGGAGTCACGACGCCAGATCGCGGAAGAGGCCGAGGGTCTGCTGGCCGAGGAATCGCGCCTGTTTCTCGAGTGGTGGGATGGCCTGGAGGCGGTTCCCACCATCAACCGCCTGCGCACCCATCTCGAGGCGATTCGTGAACAGGAACTCCAGAAGGCCTTCAGCCGCATGGGGCCGGATTTCTCCGCCCGTGAACGCAAGGTGGTTGAAGCCCTGAGCAAGGGCATCATCAACAAGATCCTGCACACACCGGTGACCAACCTCCGTGCCGCCCAGCCCAGGCCGCAGCGGCACCAGGCCCTGCGGGTGGTGGAGGAACTGTTCGCACTGGAGCAGCCGCCGGAGGCCTGAAGTTCACGGCAGGGGCAGTCGCTGAGGTGAGCAGCGATGCCAGCTCCGCCCACCATGATCCGTTAAGTTCGGCAGGCCTGGCCTGCAGCCCGAGGGGAATGCCATGAAGCGAGTTCTGTCGATCATCCTGGGAGGTGGCGCGGGAACCCGCCTGTACCCGCTCACCAAGATGCGCGCCAAACCGGCGGTGCCTCTGGCCGGCAAGTATCGACTGATTGATATCCCCATCAGCAACTGCATCAACTCCGGCATCAACAAGATGTACGTGCTGACGCAGTTCAACAGCGCCTCGCTCAATCGGCACCTCACCCAGAGTTACAACCTTTCCGCCGGTTTCGGCCAGGGTTTTGTTGAAGTCCTCGCCGCCCAGCAGACACCGGAGAGTCCGAGCTGGTTCGGGGGCACGGCGGATGCCGTGCGCAAATACCAGTGGCTGTTCCAGGAATGGGACGTGGATCAGTACCTGATCCTCTCCGGCGACCAGCTGTACCGGATGGACTACAGCCTCTTCGTCAAGCATCACATCGAGACCGGGGCCGATCTCAGCGTCGCGGCGCTGCCGGTGGATGAGGCCCAGGCTCAGGCCTTCGGGCTGATGCGCACCGATGTGGAAGGCTCGATTCTCGAATTCAGCGAGAAGCCCAAGGGAGAGGCGCTGCATGCCATGGCCGTGGACACATCCCGCTTCGGCCTCTCTGGCGAGGACGCCGCGAAGCGCCCCTATCTGGCATCGATGGGCATCTATGTGTTCAGCCGCGAGACCCTGTTCGATCTGATCAACAGCAACCCGGGCCACAAGGACTTCGGCAAGGAGATCATCCCCGAGGCCCTCAAGCGGGGCGACAAGCTGCAGAGCTATGTCTTCAACGATTACTGGGAGGACATCGGCACGATCGGGGCCTTCTACGAAGCCAATCTGGCTCTCACCCAGCAACCCGATCCGCCGTTCTCGTTCTACAACGAGGAATTCCCCATCTACACCCGGCCCCGCTACCTGCCTCCCAGCAAACTGCTCGACACGCAGGTCACGGAGTCGATCATCGGCGAAGGGTCGATGCTCAAGGCCTGCAGTGTGCACCGCTGCGTGCTGGGTGTGCGCTCCCGCGTGGAGAGCGAATGCGTGCTGCAGGACTCCCTGATGATGGGCGCTGATTTCTTCGAGTCCGCTGAAGAACGGGCCGCCCTGCGTGCGAGGGGTGGCATCCCTGTGGGCGTCGGCTCGGGCACCACCGTGAAGGGAGCGATTCTCGACAAGAACGTCCGCATCGGCAACAACGTCACCATCGTCAACAAGGACCGCATTGAGGAAGCCGACCGGCCGGAGCTCGGGTTCTACATCCGCAACGGAATCGTGGTGATCGTCAAGAACGGCAGCGTCGCCGACGGCACGGTGATCTGACCCGGCACCCATCGCGGCAGCCGGGCAGAAGGCTGTGACCCATCGCTGACAGTCGTGCCGACGGGCGGTCGGGGCGGCCCGGAATGGTCACACTGGCGACAGGTCCGGCATTTCCTGCATGGCAAAGGCACACTTCGGCCTGATCGGGTTGGGCGTGATGGGCGAGAACCTCGTCCTCAACGCCGAACGGAATGGGTTCTCCAGCGTGGTCTACAACCGCACCACGTCCAAGACCGATGAGTTCCTCGCCGGACGTGGTGCCGGCAAGCAGATCGTTGGTGCGGCGACCCTGGAGGAGTTCGTGGCCAGCCTGGAACGGCCACGGCGGATTCTGATGATGATCAAGGCCGGTCCGGCCATCGATGCGGTGATCGACCAGCTCGATCCGCTCCTGGAGGAGGGCGACCTGCTGATCGATGGCGGCAACTCGCTGTACACCGACACCGAACGCCGCGTCGCCCGCCTGGAGAGCCGCAGTTTCGGCTACATCGGCATGGGCGTTTCCGGTGGAGCCAAGGGCGCTCTGGAGGGTCCGAGCATGATGCCGGGCGGAACGAAGGCCTCCTACGACGCCATCGAAAGCCTGGTGACCACGATGGCGGCCCAGGTGGAGGACGGCCCCTGTGTGACCTACATCGGACCCGGCGGTGCCGGCCATTTCGTCAAGACGGTCCACAACGGCATCGAGTACGGGATCGAACAGGTGCTGGCCGAGGCCTATGACCTGATGAAGCGCATCGGCGGCCTCAGCGGCAGCGCCATGGCCGATGTGTTCGCCCACTGGAACAGCACCGAGGAGCTGGCCTCCTATCTGGTGGAGATCACCGAGGTCTGTCTGCGCCGCCGGGACGACGACGGCACGGATCTGGTGGAGGCGATCGTCGATCAGGCCGGCCAGAAGGGCACCGGTCTGTGGACCGTGATCAGCTCCCTGGAGATGGGCGTGCCCGTGCCGACGATCTATGCCGCCCTCAACGCCAGGGTGATGAGCTCACTGAGGCCCCAGCGGCAAATCGCCGAGGGCATTCTGCAGGGCCCCGGCCCCGTGGAGGCGTCCGTCCTGGGAGATCCGGCCGCTGGCATGGCGCCCCTGATGGATGCCTGTGTGCTGGCCTGCATGGCCAGCTACGCCCAGGGCATGGCCCTGATGCAGGAGGCCTCGAGCCTGCACAGCTACAACCTGCACATGCCCTCGATCGCTCAGATCTGGAAAGGCGGCTGCATCATCCGCGCCAGGCTGCTGAAACGCATCCAGGACGCCTACAACACCGATCCCTCCCTCGCCAATCTGCTCATCGATCCCTGGTTCGCCGACCAGGTGAACCGGCGCCTGCCCTCCCTGGCCGCGGTGGTGGCGGCGGCCAGTCGCAGCGGCATCCCCGTGCCCTGCCTGAGCAGCAGCCTCGACTACATCAACAGCTACCGCACGGCGCGGCTGCCCCAGAACCTCGTTCAGGCCATGAGGGACTGCTTTGGCGCTCACACCTACCAGCGGGTAGACAAGGAGGGAACCTTCCACACCGAGTGGCTCGACTGAGCCCACGGTGCAGCTCGCACCTCAGCCATGACGGCACCAAGCTCCAGCGGCTACCGGGTGGTCCGCGCCAGCTCCTCCGAGGATCTGGCGCGACGTGCCGCCGAGACCATCGCCAGCCACATCGATCTGGCCCTCGATCAGCGGGACCGGGCCCAGATCGCGCTCTGCGGTGGCGGCACGCCGGCCGCCACCTACCGGCACCTGGCTCAGGAGCGCCTTCCGTGGGACCGGGTGGATGTGTTCCTCGGCGATGAACGCTGGGTGGACAGCGAGGATCCCGCCAGCAATGCACGGCTTCTGCGCCAGACCCTGCTGGCGGAGGGGCCTGGCGCCAGCGCCAGCTTCCATCCGGTTCCCACCTCGAGCGCCAGTCCCGAGGACGGGGCCAGGCTCTACGAGGAGGCCATCCAGCGCGCCTGCCGCGGTGCGCCGCCGATCTTCGATCTGATGCTGCTGGGACTCGGGGAGGACGGTCACACCGCCTCCCTCTTCCCCGGTACGGCGGCAACCACGGTGCGCGACCGCTGGGTCACGATCGGGGAGGGCAAGGGCCTGCCTCGCATCACCCTCACCGCTCCTGTGCTGTCGGCAGCCGGTCAGGTGATCATGCTCGTGGCCGGAGCGGGCAAACAGCAGGCGCTGCAGCGGCTGCAGGACCCTGCCGAACCGGCTGAGCGCACACCGGCCCGGCTGGTGCAACCGGCCCGCGGTGTGCTGATCCTGGCGGACGAGGCCGCTGCGGGGTCCGCGTGACGCCTCCCCCCGCCGTGCCGCCGCCCCTGCCGGCCGGGGCCCTCGAGATCGCCACGGGGGCGGCCTTCAGCGGCTGGCTCGCCCTGAACGACACCGTGATGGGCGGTCGCAGCAGTGCGGCCTGCAGCCTCACCCCGGAGGGTCTGCTGCTGGCCGGGGAGGTCATCGAGGCGGGTGGCGGTTTCGTCAGCTGCCGCTCACCGCTGTTCTCGCCGCCGCTGGATCTGTCGGCCTACCGCGCCCTGCGGCTGCAGCTGCGGGGCGATGGCCGCACCTACAAGCTGGCGGTGGCCACCCGGGACGGGGCCCTGGGGCTCACCGAGCTGATCCCGAGCGGGCTGCGCTGGGTCGCGGAGGTGCCCACTCAGGCCGAGGGCCGCACCGTGGTGGAAGTGCCCTTCGCCGCGCTCACACCGTCGATCCGGGCCAGGCCCGTGGGCTTCTCGCCCCGCTTCGATCAGGCGGGCCTGACCCGGCTGCAGCTGCTCCACTCCCGTTTCGGCACCCGTGGCGACGACAACCCGGGCTTCCGGGCCGGTCCGATCCGCCTGCTGCTGGAGGCGATCCATGCCGTTCCCTGATCCCTCCGTCATCGCCACGGCGGCGGATCTCTGCCTGCGGCCCTGGCGTCACGGCGTGGTGGTGCTCGATGACAGCGCCCTGCCCGATGAGCTCTGCCTGAGGCTCGAATGCCGCGACGGCGACGGCTCGCGTCAGCCCGGCCGGGACCTGGAACTGGAGCTCTACCGCAGCGGCCGGGATCTGCACCTGATGCTCAGCTGGCCGTCCGAGCCCGAGGCACCGATGCTCTGGCAGGGACGCCATCCGGTCTGGATGGACCCCCAGTCCGGCCAGCGCTGCAGCAGCCCGGGTGGGGAGAGCGATGCCCTGGAAGCCCTGGCCCGCCGGCTGCGGGCTCTGCTGAATCCCTCGGGGTGACAGCAATGACCCGCCTCGCCGGCGCGACGCCGACTGGGGCCACTGCAGCGACGGGTCTAGGGTCGGCCCACGGTCAGCATCCGCAGCGGCCAGGTCCTCCCGACCGGGATCACTGAACCACCCATGCCGGAACAGGACAACAGACCGCCACTGCCACCGCCCCCGTCGATGCCGACAGCGAGGGTCAGGCCGGAGCCACGGCTGTCGGGCTTCGAGATCCGCGACGGCCTCGCTTCGGATGCGATCCGGGTCGTGTTTCAGCCTCAGGTGTTCAGCCAGGGTGGCGGCGTGCGTGGGGCCGAAGCGTTTCTGCGCTGGCAGGACGCCTCCGGGGTGACGCTCCCACCGAGCGCCGTCATGGAAGCCGTGGAGAAGGACCGGCTGTGGCCGTCGGTGACCAAGGCGATCATGGCGCGGACGCTGAAGAAGCTGCGGTCGTGGCTGCAGAAGGACCTGCCGGTCTGCATCGGCATCAAGTTGCCGGGTCCTGTGCTCATCGCCCCCGCCGTGGTCGACGCCATCGCCGAGCAGGTGCTTCAGTCGTCGGTCAAACCGAGCCACATCGTCTTCCACATCGAGTCGCTGCCGGCGGATCTCAGCCTGATCCCGGCCCAGCAGACCACGCTCGGCAAACTGCACGACAGCGGCTTCCGTCTTTCAGCGCTCTGCCCGCTGCTGATGACGGATTTCACCCTCTCCAGACTGGGCTACAGCCTGTTCGATGAATTCCGCATCGATTTCCGTCTGGCGCATCCCAGCACCCGTGGTGACCGGCTCTCCCACAGCACGGAACGGTTCGTGGCCGGTGTGCGCAAGGCGAACAAACTCTCCATTGTTCAGAACCTCGAAACCCGCGCCGATTACGACATCGCCGTGAACACCGGTGTTGATCTGCTGCAGGGTTACTTCATCTCCAAGCCGCTCACCGCGGCTGAGTTCGAGGACTGGCAGGACAGGCCGAGCTGGCAGCCCTGAGCAGAGCCTCGCGCATCGACCGGGACAGGGAGATCGGGGTGGTGTGAGCGATCTCCGGGTCCACAACCATCTCTGCCAGGCCCTCCCGGAACGCCCGATGCAGTGCCACCGCATGCTCCGGGGGCACCACGGCATCCCGCTCGGCAGCGACGATGCGGGTGGGCGCCCTGACCTGCGGGGCCTCGGCGGCCGCATCCCAGCGGTCCTGCAGCAGCAGATCCACCGGCAACCAGGCCAGAGCCCGGCGGGCCACGGCGAGCAGGCTGTCGAACGGCACCAGAAGCACCAGCTGCACCACAGGCCGGCTGGCGGCCACATGCACGGCAGGCCCGGTGCCGAGGCTGCGACCCACCACGATCACGCTGGGGTGGCGCCGCGCCACGAGAGCGTGAAGCGCCTCAGCATCCGCTCGCAGGGATCGCTCGTTCGGCGATCCGTCGCTGCCGCCGTAGCCCCTGTAATGGAGCAGATAAAGAGCGGTGTCGGGCAGCAGGGCGGCCAGCTCGGCGCGGGTGACGGACACATCCTCCGCATTGCCGCCGAAGTAGATCAGGGCACAGGGTCCCGGATGGGGGCGATGGGACACCATCACCCGGGTGCCATTCACCATCAGGGCGAGCCGTCCGGATGGGTCGGCCGCGGGTCTGGGGTGATAAATGAGGCGCCGCTGCTGCACACGAACCCAGAGCGCGACTGCGGCATAGGCCGCCAGCCCGCCGGCCAGCAGCGGCAGCAGGCGCAGGGCTCCCATGGCGGCAACGCTCTCCGATGCAGACTTGCAGGGTGACGCATCGGCGGGCACGCCGCTCTCGATGGCTCCGGATCGCTGTGAGGCGCTTGATGCGACCCGCTTCCTGGCGGTGCTGCTGCTGATTCCCTTTCACACCGCCGCGATCTTTTACCGCGGCGATCTCGGCAGCTTCTACCTGACAGCCCCGTCCAGCAGTGCCGTGCTGAGCGCCTTCGTGCTGCTGGTGCATCAGTGGCACATGCCCCTGTTCTTTCTGCTCGCCGGAGCCGCCAGCTGGCACTCCCTGCAGCAGCGAACCGCAGTGTCCTTCCTGCGGCAGCGCCTGCAGCGGCTTCTGCTGCCCCTGGTGGTCGGAACGCTGCTGCTGGTGCCGCCACAGGTGTACGTGCACGCCGTGCAGAGCGGGGAGCCGGTCGGTGGCTTTCTTCGCTTCTATCCCCACTTCTTCGATGGCGTCAGACCGGCCGGCCACTTCGAGTGGGGCCACCTCTGGTTTCTCGCCTATCTGCTGGCGATCACGCTGGCGTTCCTGCCGTTGATGCAGTGGCTCACCAGGCCCGGTCGCGGAGCACCCGGATGGCCCACCGCTGGGTGCCCCGCGTGGGTCGCCCTGCTGCTGCCGGCCCTGCCCCTGATGCTCTCCGAAGCGCTGCTGCGCCCGCGCTGGCCAGGCTTCCAGAACCTGGTGGACGACTGGGCCAACGTGAGCCTGTATGGCCTCTACTTCCTCGGCGGCTTTCTCTTCTGCCACCTGGCCTGGCCCTGGCAGTCGCTCGATCGGTTCCGCTGGCCGCTGGTTCTGCTGGCTGGTCTCACGATGGGGGTGTTTGCGGCACTCGAGCTGAGCGGAGCAGCGCCCGCTCTGGACAGCTCCTGGCCGGCCCGTCTGTTTCAGGCCTTCCGCGGCGCCAACACGTGGTACGTGGTGCTGGCCCTGCTGGCCCTGGCACGCCGCTTTCTGGCCGCGCCGGGCACACCGCTCCACACCGGTGCCTGGGCCGGCATGCCGCTGTACCTGCTGCACCAACCGGTGCTGGTGGCTGTGGGCTGGGTCGTTGTGCCCCTGCCTCTGCCGCTGGCCTCCAGGGTTCTGCTGATCGCCGGCGTCTCCCTTCTGGTCTGCGCGGCCGTGATCGGCGGGCTGCTGCCGCGGCTCGGCAGGGCAGGCCAGTGCTTCGGCATGCCGACGCCCGCATGAGCGCCGATGCACCAGAGCGGATGTCGGTGATCATCCCCACCCTCGATGAGGAGGACTGCCTGGCCCGCACCCTCAGGAGTGTGCAGGCGCTGGACCCGCCCGCATGGGAGGTGCTGGTGGTGGATGGAGGCAGCCGCGATGGCACCATCCGGATCGCCGAGGCGGCGGGGGCGACGGTGCTGCGGTGTGCCAGAGCCGGCCGGGGGGTTCAGATGAATGCCGGCGCCCGCGCCGCCAGCGGCACCCTGCTGTGCTTCCTCCATGCCGACACATTGATTCCGCCGGATCTGACCCGGCTCGCCGCCCGGACGCTCTCGGACCACTCGATCGCCTGCGCCGGCTTCATCTCGGTCATGCGCACGGGAGGCCGGGTCTGCTGGGTGGTCACCGCCATGAACCTGCTGAAGACCCATCTGGCACCCCTGCTGTTCCGCCCGCTCGCCTTCTGCAGGGGACTGCGGCTGCTGTTCGGCGATCAGGTCATGGTCCTGCGGCGCGAGACCTTCTGGGCCGACGGTGGCTTTGACGAACGCCTGACCCTTCTGGAGGACGGCGACCTCTGCCTGAGGATCGTGAACCAGGGCCGGCTGACACTGATCCCCCGTCTGGTGGAGAGTTCCGGGCGACGGGTGCGGGCCTGGGGTTCATTCAGGGCCATCACGACCTATCTGTCGATCGGGATTCTCTGGGGCCTCGGGGTGGCCCCGGAGCGCATGCGCCGCTTCTACGAGGACGTGCGCTGATTCAGGCCCCAGTCGTAGGGGAGATGCACCAGGCGAAGCGCCGCTGGAGAGACCGCAGCGGCATCGTCCAGGTGGGGAAGGATGTACTCCGCCACCGAGCTGGCGGAGGCCAGGAAATCGGAGCGGTACCACTGGAAGATGCGGCTGCAGAAGAGAAGGCCCCGATCCCCCTCGAGGTGAACCTTCTCGGAATTGCGGATGAACCGGTTGCGGTCCTCATCGAGCTGGCGATCGATGCGTCCGGGCTCATAGGCATGGTTTCGCAGCAGCGGACAGCCCCGCGAGGCGCAGACGATGGCGAAGTGAATGCGCGGATCCCCCAGACGCCGCAGCATCACGTTCTCGATCCAGGCCAGGCTGATGGACGCTCCATCCAGCCGATGCAGCCGCCGGTTGAAGAAGGCCAGCAGAGCGGGCCAGTTGGGCAGCCCCAGCAGGGTGGGACGGATGGAGGCGATCGGATAGGCCCGCAGAACGGCCTGAATCGTGAAGGCGTTGTAGAGGTTGATCCAGTGCGCCAGATGGTCCGCACGATCAGACGTGTGACGTGACTGGCCCTCCAGCCACGACTGCAGGGTGTCGCGATCGTGCCGCTGCCAGTTCTCGTAATCCACCCGGCCGGCCGAATCGACGTAGCGACGCAGCAGCCCGTCCCAGATCAGCGGATCACGCATTGCGGTATGGATGGATCAGGCCAACGCAACGGCGTGCTCGTTCACCAGGGCACCGAGGCGAATCTTGCGTTCGAGCAGGCAGGCGTGACCGCTGCCGGGCAGCTGAACGGTGGAAGCCCTGCGGAAACGCTGGCTGAGGGCTGCGGCTTCGGCCACCGATGGCAACAGACGATCAGCCCCCGACGCCAGCAGCAGCACCGGCTGCTCAATCCGCTCCAGCGGCAGCTGCCGGGCTGAAAAGTCCGCCAGCAGGGAGAGGCGCCAGGCGGCACTGCGGGGCTGCACCGAGCGCATCGCCTGGAGCAGGGCCCTCTGATTGGCCGGGGACACGCGATGCTGCGCAATCAGGAAGGGCAGCAGGGCCGCAGCCGACAGGCCGTAGATGGCGCGCGGCAGCGAGGACACGAGGTCCGCTCCCCAGCGAATCCATGGCTGCCCCATGGCCGAGGAGGCGGGGTTGATCAGGATCAGGGCATCGATCAGTTCAGGATGGCTCGCCGCCACCTGCAGAGCCAGGCAGGCTCCGAAGGATTCGCCGCAGAGAATCCGGGGTGCGCGGCGCGCGAAGCGGTTCCCCGCAGTCAGCAGGTCGACCATCTGTGCGCGAAGGCTGTCCCAGCTCGAGCAATCATCCGGGGGAATGGACACGGCCTGGACGTCGACCCTGGCCGTCAGGCCGGACAGCTGGGGACGAATCAGATCGCCTGTGCCGTCCATGCCCGGCAGATAGACGAGCTGTGGCCGCCCTGAACCGGCGTCACGAGGTGCCCGCGGCCACAGAGTGCTCAGACGGAGGCTCATGTCACGTCAGGATCACGGCAGGAGGCAGGGCGTCAGACACAGGCACGGCGGAGCATGGCGGCGATGTCGTCCCGGCAGTGCCGGGTGAGCTCCCGGGCCAGCAGAGCGCCCCGGCGGCCCCGATAGCGGCGGCGAGCCGGTTCATCGATCAGAACGGGATGTCCCACCGTCAGGTGCACCTGCCGGTAGACCGTGGCGTGGTGCCATCCCTGCTGCGCGAACAACGGTTCGCTGGGGTCCATCCACTGGAACAGACGGAACGGCGCCAGGCCGAACGCATGCTCATCCCGTGAGGCGATGGCCACGGGCAGCACCATCAACCGATCCACCGGAGCCCTGTAGGCCAGGTGGGCGAAGCCCCGGTGAAACGGGCTGAGACTTGCCGGCGGGCTGCCGGCCTGGGTCATCGGCTGCGGTCCCTCCGGGAAGATGCCGACGGTCTGGCGGGCCAGAAGCAGGTCGCTGGTCTGCCGGAAATAGTCGGCGTTCCTGTTGCCACCTGCGGTGAAGGGGTAGGCGCCCATGGCCGTGACGAACTCCCTGAGAGCCGGCACGTTGCCCATGTAGGCATGGGCTGCAAACCGCACGGAACGGTTGAGCAGAGCCATCACCAGGGGCACATCGAGCAGGCTGCGGTGATTGCTCACCACCACAACACGACTGGATTCCGGCACACGATCGGCATGCTCGATCGACACCGAGGTGTTCAGGGCCCGCAGCAGAGCGCGAGAAGCGAGCAGCGGAGGGCTGGCTGATCGATTCAGGGTCTGGAACGGAGTCATCGTGCGCAAGACTCGCAGCGATCAGCGCCTGTGTCGATCTGGGGCGATGAACGAGGAATGGCACGACCACCTCCGGGAATGGCGCAACCGGAGGCGGTCCATCGGGACAGATCAGGCTTCCCTGGAACTGGGGGCCAGATCGCTGGGACGGGAGAGAACGAAGACCACCATGGACGTCAGTGCGACGACGACGATGATCAGTCCTGCAATGGCGGCGCTGTAATCGGATTCCATGGCTTCAACCGAGTCCGATCTGACCGAGGATGCTCTGACCGGTAAGGAGCTCGGTGGCCAGACCGATCACGAAGCCGAGCATGGCGAGGCGACCGTTCCAGGTTTCGGCGAAGCCAACGAACCCGAAGCGGGAAGGCGCGTTGTCCATGGGGAAGAACCAACTTCCCCAACCTTAACACTCCGTAACATTGCCTGCACGGCGTCGGGTCAGCGAGACCAGAGATCCCTTGGGGATTCCTCCGCAGCGCGGCCACGCTTCAGGGGGCGAGCGGAGCCGGCGCCCGGAACCCCGCTACTGGGCTCATGAAGGCTGGCGGCCACGGCGGCAATCTCCTTGCAGAAGGCGGGATGGCGGATCAGCAACCTGGCGATGGCAGCCGCCTTGCCTTCGATCGCACCGAGGTCGTAATCGCGGAACACAGGAGCCGGGCTTTTGCTTTCGACGCTTGTGGCGGTCTCCTGAACAGCCTGATGAATGAGATCGCGCACGTGGCGTTCGGCCTGATCCCACTTCACGTAGTCAACGGCCTCGCTCTTGTTGGCAAACACGCGGTTGCCGACCTGGTACACCTCCCTGATCTCGGGGATCTCCGATGCCAGGAGCTCCTCCTCGCTCATACCGGCTCACCGCTCAACCCCTGTCCTAGCGAGAGCCCTCCGACACGGCCACGCTGCGATGGGGCCAGGCGGCAACGGTGGCTGACAGATCTCCTGGCATGGCTAGCAGTGGAACGTGCACACGGCGGCAGCGGCATCAGCCATCAGACGGGCCGAAGGACTGCCTGCCGCGATCGGCACCATCCCGACTCGGAGCCTCAGGCCAGCCATGAAGCCACCTCTACCCCCGTTTGATCGCACCACCGCCATCCAGAAAGCGCGGATGGCTGAGGATGCCTGGAATTCCAGGGATCCAGGCAGGGTGAGCCTGGCCTACAGCGAGGACAGCATCTGGCGGAATCGAGCCGAGTTCATCCGGGGACGGGCCGAGATTGAGGCCTTCCTGAAGCGCAAGTGGGCCCGTGAGCTGGACTACCGCCTGATCAAGGAGGTGTGGGCCTGGCACGAGAACAGAATCGCCGTGCGTTTTCAGTACGAGTGGCACGACGATTCGGGAAACTGGTTTCGGGCCCACGGCAATGAGAACTGGGAGTTCGACCCACAGGGACTGATGCGCCGGCGTGAAGCCAGCATCAACGACGTGCCGATTCGTGAGAGCGACCGCCTGTTCCACTGGCCTCAGGGTCCCAGACCGGCGGATCACCCCGGGCTCACAGACCTGGGGCTGTGACCGCGTCGCCAGCGAGCCTGAAGAACCATCCCCTGGCCGAGGAGATCCGGGATCGAGCGAGTCTGAGGCTCTTCATGGAGCACCATGTCTTCGCCGTTTGGGATTTCCTGGCCCTGCTCAAGGCGCTCCAGGCCAGCCTCGCTGATGCCCATCACTCGGGTGACCCTGCCGTTGATGGGAGCGGGTTGGCAGCGATCAACCGGATCGTTGCAGAAGAGGAAGCAGATGAGGCTCCTGACAATCCTTCCGGTGCGTCCCGGGTCAGTCACCTGGAGATCTACCTGCAGGCCATGAACGAAGTGGGGGCCGACACAGGTCCGATCCAGCGGCTGATGGAGCGGCTGGAGGCCGCCGAGGTGGGGAGCCTCACCAGCGAAGACGCCCTGAGGCGGCTGGAAAGGCTGCCGATTCCACAGCCGTCGCTGAGGTTCCTGACCAACACCTTCGCGATGATCCACACGGGCCGAGCCAGTGTGATGGCCGCTGCCTTTGCGCATGGTCGGGAGCTGCTGGTGCCCCAGCTGTTCCAGGCGATCCTCGACCGCAGCCTGATTCCAGCCCAACAGGCGCCGGGTCTGCATTGGTACTTCAGACGGCACATCGCCGTGGACGGCGACACCCACGGGCCTCAATCCCTTGCCCTCGTGCAGTCGCTTCGCCGGGGATCAGCAAACGAGGCCAGTCTGAGCGAGGCGGCAGAGCAGCAGGCCCTGGGGGCACGGTTGGCGCTGTGGAACGGGATCCATCAGGCCCTGCTCGAAGCCAGGGGCAAGAGGCAGGGCTGTCGTGAAATCCGGGAGCACGGCCAGGGAGAATCAGGCCTGTGAGCAGCGGGATAATGTGAAGGCTGACGGATGTGGTGTTCAAGACGAGGGTGCGGGATGAATCCGTCGCCGGCCCGAATCCCTTCCGTTGGCAGGATGTGAACAGCGCCGACATCTTTGCCGGAAAGAAGACCGTTCTCTTTTCCCTCCACGGCGCCTTCACGCCGACATGCTCATCCAACCATCTGCCCCGCTACGAAGAGCTCTACGAGCAGTTCCGTTCGCTGGGCGTCGATCAGATCATCTGCGTGTCGGTGAATGATGCTTTTGTGATGTTCCAGTGGGGAAGCAAGTGGGCGCCAACCATGTGTTCCTGCTTCCCGATGGCAACGGCGAGTTCACACGCAAGATGGGCATGCTCGTCGACAAGGCCAATCTCGGCTTCGGTCAGAGGTCCTGGCGGTATTCGATGCTGGTGAACGACAGGCAGATTGAGAAGGCCTTCATCGAGCCCGGCTTCGCCGACAACTGCCCGGCCGATCCGTTCGAAGTGTCCGATGCTGACACCATGCTGGCCTACCTGAAAGGGGTGAGCCCGTCAGGAGTGTCATCGCCACGGCGGGAGTTTGTGGGCTGAACCGGATCAGAGTGCTCTGGGGACATAGCCACCAAGCAGGACAGGATTGAGAATCCTCCTGTACAACTCCATCGAATACACGGCGAAGGCAATCGCCGCAACAACAACTAGAGCACTCCCGCCGAAGTAGGCGTACCCCAGCAAGCCAGGCACGATCTCGCCCATGGCTTCACCAACGGCCGAATCCAGCGCCGTGTCGATCGCATCGAACAGGGAAGCAGCAAACATGCAGATGGCGGCACGGAAGGCACAGCGTGCCATCACGGGCTTGTGCAAGCCGAGCAGGAAGCGAGCCGATCCGAGTTGAAACGCAGCGATCAGGAAGAAGAGAGCAAAGATCGTGGCATGCACAACCTGGCGCACCTCCATGACCTCCCGGATCTCAATGGCCAGGTAGGTCAATGCCACGATCCAGATCAACATTCGCAGCAACAGCAGCGCTCGGCGCATCAGGAAGCGAGATCGCGGCGACATGCTTGAGACAGACTGTTGAATCGCAACACTTGTCGGCGCTGCAGGGATCCATGCTAGTGGGCTGATCGTTCACGAAGACCATCCCTGGTCGGGATGGGTTGGATCATCCCAGCCATCGATGGCAGTGCATCGCTCCGGCTGGATTCACGCAACTGGGTCCTGCAGTGCTTGCCATCCTTGATCGCGTTTGGGAGCGATGGATTGGAGCAGCGTGCCGCCCAGTGGCGTGGCCTGGGCAACGCAGGCAGAGTGGATGATTCACCTCCCTGACATGCAGATTCTCGTTGCCGCAGGTGTGCTGCTGTTGGCCATCACACAGGTGCCGTCAGCGCTGCAGTCGATCCGATGGCATCAGTGCTTGGCCTTTGAAGTGGAAAGCCGGCTCAAGGAGATCGGAGTCAACGAGGCAACACCAGCGGAGGAGCGAAAGGCCCAAACACGGGAGGCCAGAGCTGAAGCCGTGGAGGAATGCAACGGAGGTTGATCACAGACCTGTCTGCTTCTGAGAGAGAGGCGGCTGTTGTGCAGGATGACGTGCGTTGAACCGCAGGAACGAAAGCCCCTGGGCTGACGACCCAGGGGCAGGAGGGATCAGCCACGCACTGGCCTGCGTGCCTCACAGTCACTGGAGCAGGCGAGCGAAAGGCGATCAGCGATCGGTGGTCGCCCCCTCGCTGGCACTCGCCACCAACTTGGCGTACTTGCCCAGAACGCCATGGCGGTAGCGCGGCGGGGCGGGCTGCCAGCGCTCGCGGCGGGCGGTGAGCTCCGCATCGCTCACGTTGAGCTGCAGCAACTGCTGATCCGCATCCACGGTGATGGAATCACCCTCCTGCACCAGGCCGATCGGCCCGCCCACCGCCGCCTCCGGCGCCACGTGGCCGACCACGAGGCCGTAGGTGCCGCCGCTGAAGCGGCCGTCGGTGATCAGGGCCACCGCCTCACCCAACCCCTGGCCCACGATGGCGGAGGTGGGAGCGAGCATCTCCCGCATCCCCGGGCCACCAACCGGGCCCTCGTTGCGCACCACCACCACGTCGCCCGCGGCGATGGCCCCGGCCAGGATCGCCTTGAGGCAGTCCTCCTCGCTCTCGAACACGCGCGCCGGGCCGGTGAGCACCGGCGTCTTCACGCCGCTGATCTTGGCGACGCTGCCCTCCGGCGCGAGGTTGCCCCGCAGCACGGCCAGATGCCCTTTGCGATAGACGGGGTCACTCAGCGGACGGATCACCTGCTGCCCGGCCGGGGGCTGGGAGGGCACATCCGCTAGCTGTTCCTTCAGGGTGCGGCCCTCGATGGTGCGGCACTCACCGTGCAGCAGACCGGCATCGAGCAGCAGCTTCATCACCTGGGGGATGCCGCCGGCCCGGTGCAGGTCGACCGTGACGAAGCGGCCGCTGGGCTTGAGATCGCAGAACACCGGCACGCGCTGACGGATGGCCTCGAAGTCCGAGAGGCTCAGGGGAACACCGGCAGTGCGGGCGATCGCCAGGAGATGCAGCACGGAATTGGTCGATCCGCCCACCGCCATGATCACGCTGATGGCATTCTCAAAGGCCTCGCGGGTCAGCAGATCCAGCGGGCGGATGTCGGCTTTGATCGCCTCCACCAGCACCTCGGCCGAGCGTGCGGCACTCTCGGCCTTCTCCCCATCCTCCGCGGCCATCGTGGAGCTGTAGGGCAGGCTCAGGCCCATCGCCTCGATCGCCGAGGACATGGTGTTGGCCGTGAACATGCCGCCACAGCTGCCGGCACCCGGACAGGCGTGGCGTTCCACCTGATCCAGCCGGGTCTGATCGATGCGGCCGCTGGTGAAGGCTCCCACCGCCTCGAAGGCGCTGACAACGGTGAGGTCCTCCTCCTCCAGCCGGCCGGGTTTGATCGTGCCGCCGTACACAAAGACGGCGGGGATGTTCATGCGGGCCATGGCGATGATCGCCGCGGGCATGTTCTTGTCACAGCCACCGATGGCGAGCACGCCGTCCATGCTCTGGGCGTTGCAGGCCGTTTCGATCGAATCGGCGATCACCTCCCGCGACACCAGCGAGTACTTCATCCCCTCGGTGCCCATGGAGATGCCATCACTCACCGTGATCGTGCCGAACATCTGAGGCATGCCCCCGGCGCGATGGGCGGCCTCCTCGGCGCAGCGGGCCAGATCGTTGAGACCCACGTTGCAGGGCGTGATCGTGCTGTAGCCGTTGGCGATGCCGATGATCGGCTTGCCGAAGTCGTCGTCACCGAAGCCGACCGCCCGGAGCATGGCGCGGTTGGGTGAGCGCTGAACACCCTGTGTGATGGCAGCGGATCGAAGCATGGGCGTGGCCGCAGCGGAGGTCGCTGTTCAGAACCTACGGCTCGCTGCGGCTCCTCCGTTCAGCCACCGGTGGTGAGGGCCTCGAGCTGACGGCGCACATCATCGATGGCGAGGTTCAGCTCCTCAACCCGTTCCTGAAGCTCGCGGCGGACACCTCCGGCATCGGCGCCGGTCCGGGACAGAGGCCCGGCCGCCTCGGAGCCATCCTGCAGGCGGGAGGAGAAGAGCATCGCCTCATGACGGCGGGCACGGCCGCGGCGCTCGGCCCGGCGCCAGAGCCAGCCCGCCAGGCCGGCAGCCCCCAGCACCACACCGGCCGCAAGGCTGATGGCGATGGTGCCCGCCGCTGAGGAACCGGTTGTGCGTCCTGCCGATCCCATCCTCTCGAGCACGCTGAGACAATCCATTCACCCTAGGAAGAGCGGGCCGGCAGGCCATAGAGCCGTTGCGGCAGATCGCCGACGCCCGGCAGAGGCCGGTCCGCCTCGTCGCAGTCGGGATCGATGCAGGCCGTGTGGATGGTGAGATCGGGCCAGAGTTCGGCCAGGGCCTGCAACCCCGGCTGGCAGGCGATGGCGGTGAGCAGCCGCACCCGGCGGCCGCTGCAGCCCCGTTCCGCCAGACCCTGCAGCAGCGCCTGCGCCAGGGCTCCGCTGCCGATCACCGGCAGCAGCAGCATCACCCCCTCGCGCGCATCGATCCGCCCGGGCAGCTGTGCGGCGACCATCCGGGCCCATGCCTGCCGCTCCGGGTCGCCGGCCTCACCGGCCGGGGCCGATCCGGCCATCACATGGACCAGGCGGCTCATGGGCAGCACCCGGCGGGCTCCGTTCCACAGTTCCTGCCCCCCCTGCACCACCTGAATCGCCATCAGGGGAACGCCGGCATCGATCACCTGGCCCCGGGCCGTGCCAAGGGGGGTCTCCACCGAGGCCGGGCGGTGGGGAAGCCAGTCGCGCAGCGCCTCGTAGCAGAGCCAGTGGCCGAGTTCCTCAAGGGCGGTGAGCAGCAGCGGAGCGGGCGTCGCCCGGTCCCTCAGCACGGTGAGCCAGTGGGCGATCAGGGGATGGGGAGGCACCACCACGCGCATCGCCTTGCTCATGGCCATCGCCCCCCCGCGGGCTGCGTAACGTGTCACCAAGTGTGACGTTGAGGACTGCAGGGAGTGACGGGACGGATCGGAACGACGGTGTGGCGCCGGTTGTTGACCTTTCTGGTCGGTGTTCTGCTGATGCTCCAGCCCCTGGCCCCGGCGATGGCGATCACGGCGCCGGAACTGCGCGGCCAGCGGGCGCTCCAGGATCTCCAGCCGGAGATGCCGGGCAGCGACCTGCAGCAGCAGGAGTTCATCAAGGCCGACCTCAGCGGCTTCAACCTGCAGGGCAGCGATCTGCGCGGAGCGGTGTTCAACACCACCCAGCTGCGTGACGCCGATCTGCGCGGGGCCGACCTCGAGGACGTGGTGGCCTTCGCCAGCCGCTTCGATGGCGCCGATCTGCGCGACGCCGTGTTCCGCAACGCGATGCTGATGCAGAGCCGCTTCAGTGAGGCCCGCATCGACGGCGCCGATTTCAGCGACGCGGTGCTGGACCTGCCTCAGCAGAAAGCGCTCTGCCAGCGGGCCAGCGGGGTCAACTCCCGCACCGGTGTGAGCACCCGCGACAGCCTCGCCTGCCGCTGACGACCGGACCACCGCAGCGAGTGGGCGCGGCCTCAGTCCAGCGGGATGGGCCCGAGGGCGCAGACCCCATCCCAGCACAAGGCGTGGGACGCCGGCTCGACGGCGGTGATCGACTCCCAGCGCGGCTCGACGCTGCGCCAGCCGGCATCGGGTGCCTGCATCCGGACCCGACCGCTGCCGTCGTGCTGGAACTGCCAGCGGCGGGAATCGAGCTGGAGCCACCAGCGCCGCCCCACGTCCTCCACGCCCATGCGGCAGGGCTGCCAGGCCCCTTTCTCGAGCCGGCACTGAAGCGGCACCTCCTCCATCGCTCTGAGCGGCACGGTCACGCTGAGAAGCCCGCCGGCCACAGCCAGCGCCGCAGCGAGACCATCCGCCTGCAGCCTTCCGCTCATGACCTGTGGGGCATCCCTCGACCGCTCTTTCCACCGTGGCTCGCGCAGAGGGGCGCGGTGGAGCGGGCTGCCAAGATTTAACGATTGTCCCGAGCGAGGTCCCGTGCCGCTCTACCGCGCCCGAGTGCTGGTGTCGCTGCGCCCATCCGTCCTGGACCCGGCCGGGGAAGCGACCCGGGCGGCCGCCGACCGGCTCGGCGTGACCGGCATCTCGCGGCTGAGGATCGGCAGGGCGGTGGAGGTGGATCTGGAGGCCGACAACGAATCGGATGCCCGCGCCCAGCTGGAGCTGCTCAGTGACCGGCTGCTGGCCAACCCCGTGATCGAGGACTGGCATCTGGAACTGGCCTCCGCAGCGGAGGACCGTCCGGCATGAGCATCGGCATCGTCGTCTTCCCGGGGTCCAACTGCGATCGGGACGTGCACTGGGCCCTCAGTGGCTGCCTGGGGCTGCCGTGCCGATACCTCTGGCATGAGGAGCGGGACCTGAGTGGCCTGGATGCACTGGTGCTTCCCGGCGGCTTCAGCTATGGCGATTACCTGCGCTGCGGTGCCATCGCCCGCTTTGCTCCGGTGCTCGAGGAGGTGGGACCCTTCGTGGAGCGTGGCGGACGGGTGCTCGGCATCTGCAACGGCTTCCAGGTGCTCACCGAGATGGGCCTGCTTCCGGGAGCCCTGACCCGCAACCGCAGCCTTCACTTCATCTGCCAGGACGTGGAGCTGGAGGTGGTGAGCCACCGCTCCGCCTGGCTGGGGGGCTGCCGCAGCGGCCAGACCCTCACCCTGCCGGTGGCCCACGGCGAGGGGCGCTATCAGTGCGACGCCGACACCCTCCGCCGTCTGGAGGACAGCGACGGGATCGCCCTGCGCTACCGCCAGCCCCTGAACGGCTCCGTCGGCGATGTGGCGGGGATCACCAACGCCGCCGGCACCGTGCTGGGCCTGATGCCCCACCCGGAACGGGCCTGCGATCCCCAGACAGGCGGACTGGACGGAAGGCGGCTGCTGGACTCCCTTCTGGGATGAAGCGGCGTCCTCTGCTCAGCGCGCTGGCAGCGGGACTGGGCACCGGCCTCGCTGCGAGTGCGGGGCGAGCGGCCGGAAGAGCCCCGCAGGGGAGGCCGATGGCACGGAACGGGCTGCCCCAGCCGGCGCCGTTGCGACCGGGCTCCCGCATCCTGGCGGTGAACCCGGGCACCTGGCTGCCGAAGGATCTGACCTTCATGGCCCTGCAGCAACGCTGCGCGGCGGAAGGGTGGAGGCTTGAGGGGCTCGATGGGGTGCTGGGCCAGTGGCGCTACTTCTCCGGCACCGACAGCACCCGTCGCCGGCAGATGGAGGAGGCCTGGACGGATCCCGCCGTGGAGGCGGTGCTCTATGTGGGAGCCGGCTGGGGCAGCGCCCGGGTGCTGGAGGCCGGTTTCCGCTTTCCGAAGCGCCCCCGCTGGGCCCTGGGCTTCTCCGACTGCAGCGCTCTGCTGCTGGCCCAGTGCGCCGCTGGCCTCGGGGGAGCGATCCATGGCTCCAGCGGCGGGCCTGAGCAGCAGTGGCGCCGCACGGCCGATCTGCTGGCCGGTCGGGCGGTCGCTGATCTGAAGGGCCGCGGCGTTCGCCCCGGATGGGCGGAGGGCGCGTTGCTGGTGACCAATCTCACCGTGGCGACCCATCTGATCGGCACGCCCTGGCTGCCCTCCCTGCGCCACACGATCCTGGTGCTGGAGGACGTGGAGGAGGCCCCCTACCGCGTGGACCGGATGCTGACCCAGTGGCGCACGAGCGGGCTGCTGGACGGGGTGGCCGGCGTGGCCTGCGGCCGGTTCAGCTGGACGGGAGAGGCGGAGCCCGGCGACTTCAGCATGAGCGAAATCCTCGAGGAGCGCCTGGGCGATCTGGGCGTGCCGCTGGTGCTGGATCTTCCGCTCGGTCATGGCCTGCCGAACCAGGCCCTGCCCCTGGGCGTGCCGGCGCGGCTTGATGGCAGCCAGGGCCGCCTCAGCCTGATCCGCCAGACCGGATCCAGCTGAGGGCGGGCCAAAAAAACTCCCCCAGCGGCCGTGAGGCGCTGAGGGAGAACGAGGGGCCTGCCGGCAGGCTGCGCGGAAGGGAAACGGGCCTGGGAAGGCTCAGGCGGCGACGGCCACCTTGGGGTCGAGCGCACCCTTGGCGTAGAGGCCGGCGTAGTGGCTGATGGAGCCCTGCTGGATCTTGCTGGCCTGACCGGCGCACCAGAACTGCTGGTAGCGGTCGAGGCAGACCTGCTTCATGTACTTGCGGGCCGGCTTGTTGAAGTGGCGGGGGTCGAAGTTGGCCGGATCGGCCGCGGCGGCTTCCCGCACGGCGGCGGTGAAGGCCAGGCGGTTGTCGGTGTCGATGTTCACCTTGCGGACGCCGTTGCGGATGCCCTCCTGGATCTCCTCGACCGGAACGCCGTAGGTCTCGGGGATGTTGCCGCCGAACTTGTTGATCATGTCCAGCCATTCCTGGGGAACGGAGCTGGAGCCGTGCATCACCAGGTGGGTGTTGGGGATGGCCTTGTGGATCTCGGCGATCCGGGAGATGGCGAGCACCTCACCGGTGGGCTTGCGGGTGAACTTGTAGGCGCCGTGGCTGGTGCCGATGGCGATGGCCAGGGCGTCGACCTTGGTACGCGCCACGAAGTCAGCGGCTTCCTGGGGATCGGTGAGGAGCATGTCCTTGCTCAGCTCACCCTCGAAACCGTGGCCATCCTCGGCCTCGCCCTTGCCGGTCTCCAGGGAGCCGAGGCAGCCCAGCTCACCCTCCACGCTCACGCCGACGGCGTGGGCGAAGTCCACCACCTGACGGGTGACGTTGCAGTTGTACTCGTAGCTGGCGGGGGTCTTGGCGTCAGCCTCGAGCGAGCCGTCCATCATCACGGAGGTGAACCCGTTGATGGCGGCGGAGTAGCAGGTGGACGGCTCGTTGCCGTGGTCCTGGTGCATCACCACCGGGATGTGGGGGTAGGTCTCGGTGGCCGCCAGGATCAGGTGGCGCAGGAAGATCTCACCGGCATAGGAGCGGGCACCGCGTGAGGCCTGGAGGATGACCGGGCTGTCGGTCTCGTCAGCGGCCTCCATGATGGCCTGGACCTGTTCCAGGTTGTTGACGTTGAAGGCTGGAATGCCGTAGCCGTTTTCAGCGGCGTGGTCAAGCAGCAACCGCAGGGGAACCAGGGCCATCGATGTCTCCGGAAGGACGGAATGTCACGGTCTCAGCGTCGAGACCGTTTCAGGGCGAGACTGTAGTCGGCAGCCATAACAATTGTCACGATCCCTCGCGGGCTTCCGGTCCGGGCTTCAGTCCCCGCCCCCGATCGTCAGGCTCATTCCGGATTCGGCCGAGCTCCGCCAGAGGTCGCAGACCCGCTGACTGAGCACCCCTTCACTGAGACCGGGGCTCATCGGCCGTCCGGAACGGATGCTGTCCGCCCACCAGTCCAGCAGCCGCAGCACCGGTGCGATGCGCCCGTCACTCCAGGTGGTGGGGAAGGCGAGGGCCGGATCGGCGGCCACACTGCGCAGGGGCTGGCCGGGTGCGGCCATCCACAGCCCGAAGCCATGGACGTAATCGGCCTGGTTGTCGCTGCCGAGGACCAGGGTGGCCTCACTGCCGTAGCACTCGAGCCAGCAGCCCCTGCCCTGGCGGGCCACGGCCGAAAGGCTCACCTGAGCGGGCACCGTCAGCCCCTCACGCGGGCGCAGGGTCAGCTGGGCCAGAGCCACGTCCTCGCTGCTCACCGCACGGGGCACCCCGCCCTGGGACGGATCGGGTCGTTCGCCGATGGCGGTGGCGAGGCGGCCGCTGATCGACTCCGTCGGTCCGATGAGCCAGTGCAGCATGTCCACGGCATGCGTCGCGAGGGCACCGATCACACCCCCGCCCTGCCCGGCATCGGAATACCAGTTCCAGGGCCTGGCCGGATCGGCACGGCTGCTCATCAGCCAGTCGAGCTTGATCAGCCAGGGGTCGCCCAGCACCCCCTGTTCCAGCAGGGCCGCCAGCTGCTGGAACAGGGGCACGGCCCGGTACTCGAAATCCACTGCCACGCTCAGACCCCGCTCCAGAGCCAACCGCTGCAGGCTCTCGGCCTCCCCGGCGTTGAGCCCCACCGGCTTCTCCAGCAGCACGTGACGGCCGGCCTCGAGGGCCCGGCGGGCCAGATCGAAGCGCGCAGCCGGGGGTGTGGCGATGATCACCGCCTCCACACCGGGCATGGCGAGCAGTGCACTGAAGTCGTCGGTACCGGGAAGGGACGCCCCACGACAGGCCTCCTCCAGCCGTTCGGCCCGGGGGTGCCACAGGGCCACCGGCTCGACCTCGGCCGAGGCCCTGCAGGCCGGCAGGTGCACCTTGAGGCCGAAACCGAGGCCGGCGATGGCCACTCCGATGGGGGAACCGGTCGTCATGTCGGGTGCGAGGAAGGGGGGAGAGCGTCAGGCGGCAGCGGCCGGGTCACGGTCTGCGGCGCAGACCGCATCCAGCAGATGCTCCAGCAGGGGATCTCCGGTCACCAGCTGCCAGGAGGCACGCCAGCGGGGCAGACCATTCACCGACACGTCTCGGTACAGCGCCTGGTCGCAATCGACCTCCATCACGTAAAGCGACCCCCGCTCAGGAGTCTCGGAATCGCCCGCCGCCGGGCTGAAGCGGCTGAGCACCGAGAGATGGCCATCGCGCGTGGGACGCAGGCTGCCGCGATCCCACCACTGGCGGCCGTCCTTCGAGGGGGGCAGCTCCACCCAGTCCACCGGGCCGGCCTGGGCGGGCGATGGCGGAGTGACCAGCCAGAGGGCCAGCACCATCAGAGCGCTGCCGAGGAGCACGCCCATGGAGCGAAGCCGGCGGTGAATGCGGGCCGGGCCAGCGTGGGGGAACTCAGGCGGCATGGGCCGGGGCTGCGCCGTGGAGCTGCAGCAGGTCGGAGAGGGTCCGGCGCAGCTGGGTGCGGGGCACGATCATGTCCACGAAGCCGTGGTCCTGCAGGTATTCGGCGGTCTGGAAGTCGTCCGGCAGCTTCTCGCGCAGGGTCTGCTCGATCACCCGCCGGCCGGCAAAGCCGATCATGGCTCTGGGCTCCGCCAGGATCAGGTCCCCGAGCATGGCGAAGCTGGCGGTGACACCGCCGGTGGTGGGATGGGTCAGCAGCGGCAGGTAGAGCAGGCCGCGCTCCCGGTGCCGCTCCAGCGCACCCGACACCTTCGCCATCTGCATCAGGCTGAGCATGCCCTCCTGCATGCGCGCGCCACCGGAGGCGCAGACCACCATCACGGCCATGCCGCGGGACGTGGCCTCCTCGATCAGGCGGGTGATCTTCTCTCCCACCACCGATCCCATCGAACCGCCCATGAAGCGGAAGTCCATCACGGCCAGGGCCAGGGGAATTCCCTCCACCCGGCAGAGGCCCGTGATCACGGCATCGGTGAGACCGGTGTTGCGCTGGGTGTCGCGAAGCCGGTCGGCGTAGCTGCGCCGGTCCTTGAACCCGAGTGGATCGGTGGGGCTCAGATCGCTGTCGAGGGCATCGAACGACCCCTCATCGGCGATCACCGCGATCCGGGCGGCGCTGTCGATGCGCAGGTGATGACCACAGCCGCTGCAGACGCTGGCATTGGCGATCAGGTCCTTGCGGTAGGCCACCAGCCCGCATTCGGGGCACTTGCTCCACAGGGCATCGGTGTCGTCGATCTCCTGGGTCCCGCGCACGGCGGGCTGCGTCTTGCGCCGATCGGCGAACCAGTCGAAAAGGGACACAGGCACTGTTGAGATGGACCCATTCAAAGGCCCGGTGGGGATTGGGCCGCCGCCGGCCCTCAGCCCTGGATCAGAAGAGGCCACTCCAGCCAGAGCCGGAGCCACCACTGGGGCCCCAGCACCCACACCAGCCAGCCGCCGAGGGCAAGGAAGGGACCGAAGGGAAAGGCCTGGCGGGGGGCCAGCAGCCCGCTCAACCGGCCGGTGAGGCCGTACACCGCTCCGCTGAACACGGCCAGAGCCAGGGCGATGGCCACGCCCAGCGGTCCCAGCCAGGCCCCGAGCATGGCAGCCAGCTTGGCGTCACCCAGACCCAGAGCCGGCTGGCCCAGCACCCGCTCGGCCAGGGCGCTGAGCGACTCCAGGGCCAGCAGGGCCAGGGCGGCCGCCAGCAGATGGGCCAGGAGCAGCGGCCGCAGGGACCCGGCCGGAGCCAGGAGCAGGGTGGCGACGATTCCGGCGATGGTTCCCCAGCGGCAGAGGGGCTCGGGCAGCCAGAGGTGATCCAGGTCGATCAGCGCCATAGCCAGCAGCCAGCTGAGCAGCAGCCAGCCCGCCAGCAGCTCGCTCCAGCTGCCCGGCCCGGCGGCCAGGACACTGACCCAGAGACCGGCCGTGAGGACCTCCACGGCGGGGTATCGCGCGGCGATCGGGGCGCTGCAGTGGGCACAGCGTCCCCGGAGACGCAGCCAGCCCAGCACCGGGAGGTTCTCGATCCAGGTCAGGCCGGCGCCGCAGCGGGGGCAATGGCTGCCGGGATGCAGCAGGGACTCGCCCCGTGGGAGACGCCAGGCCACCACATTGAGAAAACTGCCCACACAGGCTCCGAGCACAGCGGTGGGGAAGGCCAGAGCGGCCATGGGCAGCGCGGTGATCACGGCCGCACGATCGGCCGGACCGGACGCTGCCGGGCCGGACGGGGACGGATCAGGTCCAATGCCAGGAACTGCTCGTCCGGCAGGAGCACCGGAACCGAGAAGACGACGCGTCCGCAGGACTCGGCCTCGGTCAGGACCACCCCGACCGGGTCGGGACTGCCGGGGTGGGCGGTGAGGAACGCGAAATAGATCGAGCGGGCCCGGGCCAGGAGATCGCGGCTGTTGACCCGATCCCATCGCGGCCCGGAGGAAGCAGCGGACCGCGGGCCGGCGATGTCAAACGATGGGGAGGGTCGTGACGGGCGATCTGCGGAAATGAGGCCTGCCGCTGATAGCGGGCATCGTAACGGCTGTGAACCTCTCAGCCAGCAGCCGTTTGCGGGCAGGGAAGCAAACCGTCAGTGAGCGTGGCGCTTCTCCTCGATCATGCGGTGGATGATCGGCGTGAGGATCAGTTCCATCGCGAAGCCCATCTTGCCGCCGTTCACCACGATGCTGGTGGGGCTCGACATGAAGGAGTCGTGGATCATGCTGAGCAGGTAGGGGAAATCGATGCCCCACTTCTCGCGTGCACCCTTGCGGAAGTGGATGATCACGAAGCTCTCATCCGGCGTCGGGATGTTGCGGCAGATGAATGGGTTGGAGGTGTCCACCGTCGGCACCCGCTGGAAGTTGATGTCGGTGCGGCTGAACTGCGGGCAGATGTGGTTGATGTAATCCGGCATCCGGCGCAGGATCGTGTCCACGATCGCCTCGGCCGAGTAGCCCCGCTCGGCGTTGTCGCGATGGATCTTCTGAATCCACTCCAGGTTGGTGATCGGCACCACCCCGACCAGAAGATCGGCCAGCGCCGCCACGTCGTAGTCCTCGCCCTTCACCCCGCCATGGAGTCCCTCGTAGAAGAGGAGATGGGTGTCCTTCGGGATGTCCTCCCAGGGTGTGAACTGGCCGGGGCCGAGGTCGGTGCCCAGGCGCGCATTGTGTTCCGCCGCCTCCTCCGGGCTGTGCAGGTAGTAGCGCTTCTGGCCGCCACCGCTCTCGCCGTAGGTGCGGAAGAGCTCCTCGAGCTTGTCGAAGAGGTTGGCCTCGGGCCCGAAGTGGGAGAAGTTCTCACCCCGGCTGAGGGCATCCGCCATGGCCTGCTTCATGGCCATCCGCTCGAAGCGGTGGTAGCTGTCGCCCTCCACGACGGCCGGGACGATGCCTTCCCTGGCGAAGATGTGCTCGAAGGCCCGCTTCACGGTGCTGGTACCGGCCCCTGAGGAGCCCGTGACGGCCACGACCGGGTGACGCTTCGACATCGACGCTGGCTGAAGAATGCAGGCAGTGTCGCATTCGGCAGGTCGGCCGGCTCCGGGCGGGCCGCTCCGGAGCCCGGGCTCAACCGGCGAGCGCCGTGAGCAGGTGCTCTCCCATGGCCTGACAGCCCACCTCCGTGCAGCCCTCCTGCATCAGGTCGACCGTGCGGTAACCCCGTTCAAGCACGCGGTCCACGGCGGTTTCGATGGCGGCCGCCGCCGACTCCTGCTTCAGGCCCACGCGCAGCATCATGGCGGCGGAGAGGGCCATCGCCAGAGGGTTGGCCCGGTCCTGGCCGGCGATGTCCGGGGCCGAGCCGTGAACCGGCTCGAACAGCCCCGGACCTTCGGCGGACAGCGACGCTGATGGCAGCATGCCGATGCTGCCGGTGAGCATGGCCGCCTCGTCGCTGAGGATGTCGCCGAAGAGGTTGCCGGTCAGCAGCACGTCGAAGCTGCGCGGAGCACGCACCAGCTGCATGGCGGCATTGTCGACGTACATGTGGCTGACCTCCACGTCCGGGTGGTCGGCCGCCATGGCGTTGACCCGATCGCGCCAGAGCTGGCTGACATCGAGCACGTTGGCCTTGTCCACCGAGCAGAGGCGGCGGCGCCGGTTGCCGGCCAGATCAAAGGCGACCGCGGCGATGCGGTCGATTTCCGCATCGCTGTAGGTCATGGTGTTGAAGGCCCGGATGCCGCCCTCGCTCTCCACCCGTCCCTTGGGACGGCCGAAGTAGATGCCGCCGGTGAGCTCGCGTACCACCATCAGATCCACGCCCTCGATCACCTCCGGCCTGAGGCTGCTGGCACCCATCAGCGCCGGCCGGATCGTGACGGGCCTGAGGTTGGCGAACAGATCCATGCCCGCCCTCAGCGCCAGCAGGCCGCTCTCCGGGCGCTGCTCGCGAGGAAGAGCGTCGTAGCGGGGACTGCCGATCGCCGCCAGCAGCACCGCGTCGCTGGCTTGACAGGCCGCCAGGGTTTCGGGCGGCAGGGGCTGGCCACAGGCCTCGATGCCCGCCCCTCCGATCGGCCAGGACTCGAACTGGAGCGCAAAGCCCTCACGCGCCGCCACGGCCTCGAGCAGACGACGGCTCACCGCCGTGATCTCAGGACCGATGCCGTCTCCAGCCAGAAGGCTGATGCGATAAGCGGTCATGGGGCTCCGTGGTTCAGGTGAGGCCAACGCAGGACCATACGACTCGCCCCGTCAGCGCTGCAGACGCTTGAGGGTGCGAGCCATCTCGGGCAGTCGGTTGAACGCCGCCGCACAGCGCAGCCAGAGCCGGTTGGGGATGGCCGGGTAGCCGCTCACCACCTCGCCGGCGGCGATCTCGCCGTGAATGCCGGATTTGGAAGACGCGATGGCCCGGTCGCCGATGCGGGAGCGGTTGGCCACGCCCACCTGGCCGGCGAGGATCACGCCATGGCCCAGTTCCGCCCCGCCGGCGATGCCCACCTGCGCCGCCAGGGCACAGCCGGAGCCGATGCGCACGCCGTGGCCGACGTGCACCAGGTTGTCGATCTTCGTGCCGGGCCCCACCAGGGTCTCGCCGACGGACGGACGGTCGATGGTGGAGCAGCTGCCCACCTCCACGCCGTCTCCCAGCACCACACGGCCGGTCTGGGGCATCTTCACCCAGCCCTCGGCGGTGGGAACGAAGCCGAATCCCTCGCCGCCGATCACCGCATTGGCCTGGATCACGCAGCCCCGGCCCAGACGGCAGCCCCACTCGAGCACCGCGTTGGCGTGGATCTCACAGTCAGCCTCCAGCGCCACATCGCCGTAGAGCACGGCACCGGCGTGAACCACGCAGCCGTCCGCCAGCCGGCAGGCGGGACCGATGACCACACGCGCACCGATCGAGACGCCCTGCCCGAGCTGGGCGGAGGGATCCACCACGGCGGTGGGGTGGACGCCCGGCTCGGGCCGGGGCAGGGGATGAAGCAGAGCCAGCGCCCGGGCGAAGACCAGACGTGGCTGGTCGACGGCCGCCCAGGCCCGATCGCCCCGGCCGGCGAGCTCGAGCAGAGAGGCCTCCCGCGGCAGCAGCACCGCCGCAGCGCCTGTGGCCTCCAGGGCCTGATCGAGGCCGCTGCCCGGTTCGAGGAAACTGAGGGCCTGCGCAGCATCGGCATCCAGGGCTGCACAGCGCTCGATCTCCGGGTCGGAGCCCAGGTGCACCCAGTCCTCGGACACCGGGATGGACAGGCGGGAGAGCAGCTCGCTGAAGCGCATGACCCCTTCCGGACGGCCGCGATCGTAGGTGGCCGGCCCGGAGCGGAGCGGATTCAGGCGGTGATCACGAGTTCATCGCGGTGCACGACCGCATCGCTGAGCAGGGGATCGCGCAGGGGTCCGAGCTGGGGGCTGCTGCGTCCCATGGCCTGATGGATCTCGAGGCTGCTCAGGGCCGAGATGCCGCGGCCGACCTCCTCCCCGGCTTCGCCGACCAGGCGAACCGCCGAGCGGCGGGGGAACTCGCCGCGCACCGAGCGGATCCCCACCGCCAGCAGGGAGGCGCCCCGTTCCCGCAGAGCCCGTTCGGCCCCGGCATCGATGGCGAGCACACCCTCGGGGTGCAGGGCATGGGCCAGCCAGCTCTTGCGATCGCCGTAGGGACGGGGGCAGGGATGGAACAGGGTGCCGGAGGGCTCGCCGTGCAGCAGGGCCGTGAGCACGGCGGGGTCGCGGCCATCCGCCAGCCGGACCCTCACGCCGCTGGCCGTGGCGATCCGGGCGGCGGCCAGCTTCGTGGTCATGCCACCGGTGCCCCAGCGGCTGGGCGCTCCCGCCGCCGTCCAGAGGGCATCGAGCTCTGCACGGGTGCGCACCTCGTCGATCGGCCGGGCATCGCTCTGCTGGCGCGGGTCGCCCGTGTAAAGGCGGTCCACATCGGTGAGCAGGATCAGCTCGGTGGCGCCCACGGCAACGGCCACGAGGGCCGAGAGGGTGTCGTTGTCCCCGAAGCGGAGCTCATCGATGGCCACGGTGTCGTTCTCGTTGACGATCGGCACCACACCCCAGTCCAGGAGCTGCTCCAGGGTGCGACTGGCTTTCAGATAGCGGCGCCGGGAGGCGAGATCGGCCCGCGTCAGCAACACCTGGGCCACCGGCTGCCCGTGGGCCGCGAAGGCGTCGTCGTACAGACGCATCAGGCGGCTCTGACCCACGGCCGCGGCCGCCTGAAGCGCCCTGGCCTCAGAGGGACGGCGCTTCAGGAAGAGCCGCGAACAGCCCAGGCCCACCGCGCCGCTGGTGACCAGCACCACCGGCTGCCGCCGCTGCTGCTGGGCGGCGATCGTGGCGGCCAGTTCGGCCACGACAGCGGCCGTTGGGCGCTCCGTCGTGCCCCGCAGCAGGCTGGTGCCCACCTTGATCACACGGCGGATCGTCACGCGCTCCGGTTCATGCCCAGCCAGCCCGCGAGCCGGCGTTCCGTGGCCTGGAGCCAGTCGTGGCTGCAGGCGGAGCCATCGGCGGCCACGGGCTGCACCAGCACGGTGAACATGCCGAGCCGGTTGCCGGCCAGCACATCGGTGAACAGGCGATCGCCAATCATCGCCACCCGCTCGGCCGGGTGGCCCAGGTCGTTGAGCACGCGCCGAAGGGCGGCCCGGCGGGGCTTGGCCGCCGCGGCGGTGAAGGGAACCTCCAGGGTTCCGGCGAGGCCCCCGACGCGGCGCCGCGAGGGGTTGTTGCTGAGCAGGTGGAGATGGAAGCGGCTCTTGGCCAGGCCCAGCCAGCGCTCCATCTCGGATGAGAGCCGGTCGCTGCGGCGCGGCAGCAGCGTGCGGTCCACATCGAGCACCAGGGCCAGGATCCCGAGCTCATCGAGGCGATCGATCGAGAGGCCGGGGAGCACCGCATGGGTGTCCCAGTCAGGGGTGAGCAGGGAAGCGAGCATCAACCCGATGCATCCCGTTCCTCAAGCTCGCGCTCGATCAGCGGCTGGAGGCGGTCGAACTCGTCACCCTCCACCAGCTCGGCAGCGCCGCCCTGGATGCGGGCGACGACGAAGAAGGGATCGAGCGGGATGTAGAGGCCGTAGTTCTGATCGCTGAACTGAAACTCCTTCAGCAGTTCGTAGGTCTCCGCGTCATCGACCAGGTCCTCCTCATCCTCGAGATCCTCCGGATCCCCGTCCTCCAGTTCACCGCTGACGGTGAGGGTCACGGCGGATCGCACCAGGGTGAGGTCGAACTCCTGCAGCACCACATCGGCCTGGGAGAGGATCGGTTCACTCTCCTCGAGGCTCTCCACCAGCTCCGGCTCACCCTCCGCCGGCAGGCGGAACAGGCTCACCGGGGTATCCACCGGCGTGAGCAGGCCGTAGTCCCGACCCTCCAGCGGGATCAGCTCCTCCAGGTAGCAGAGCAGGGCCCGTCCGAGGCTGTCCCGAACGAGAACGGTGGGGACATCACCGCCGATGGAGGGAGACTCGCTGCTCATGGACGCCGCATCGATTCCCTCAGGATGCAGCACAGCCCGGGCCGGGTCCGGAGGGGATGGCCGCCGTCCTGAGTGGTTCCCGCAGCCACTGCTCCAGCAACAGGGCCGCGGCGGCGCTGTCCAGCCGGCCGCTGCGATCCCCATGCAGTCCATGGGCTTCCGCGGCCGCCCAGCTGCTGGCGTGCTCGTTGACCCAGAACACGGGAAGGTCCAGAAGGCGCGAGAGCCGCTCTCCGTAGCGTTGGCAATGGCCCGCCTGGGCCGTGGGCCGGCCGGCCGCATCAAGGGGGAGGCCCACCACCAGCTGCTGGGGTGAGCGGCGCTCCACCCAGGTCCGGAAGATCACCAGATCATCGGGGAAGCGGGATCGCTGCAGACAGGGCAGGGGCGTGACCACCAGTCCGAGCGGATCGCAGCCGGCCAGGCCGATGCGCCGACGCCCCACGTCCAGGGCCAGGGCGGCCCTTGAACGGCCGCTGGACTCGTAAGGGGCGCCCATCCCTCAGCGCAGCAGCGTTCCTGGAGAGGGAGGCAATGGTGTGGCGGGCGTCGGCAGGGGCGTGCGGCCGGGCTGGAGCTTGCCGAGCATCACCTCGAGGCGGCGGGTGGCGGGAACGGCGTGGGCCCGCTGCTGCCGGCGCCAGACACTGCGGGCCATCAGCACCTCATCGCCGACGGGCTCGCAGTCGTGCCGGGTCAGCCAGCTCCGGAGCTCTCCACAGGGATCATCCACACGGACGACGGCGGAGGAGGCACCGCGGGGGCGGACCTGCAGCAGCCAGGCGAGTCCCTGGTCGAGCCGGGAGTCCCAGGCGCGGTGGCAGAGCAGCTCCAGGGTGGCCGGACCCGCGGGACGCCAGCGATCCGGGATGCGGCGCAGCGCGGCCAGAGCGGTCTGCCGGCGACGATCCACCAGCAGACGACTGCCGCGGCCGCACTGGTCGAGCAGATCCTCCAGACGCCGGTCGAGGAGCTCCCTGAGGGCGGGCGGACAGGCGCTCTGCTCCAGCTGGCGGAACAGGTTCAGCTGGGAGCGATCGATCGGCATCAGCTCCAGGCCATCCGGCAGCGGTGGGAGCGGCGGCCGCGTGGACCGGGGGGCAACGGCCGGAAGGCTCCAGAGCGAGCTGTGCCGGAGGGACTGGTATCCGAGCTCGCGCAGGAGGGACAGTCCATCGCCGTCGGCGGCATCGATCCGGGCCATCCAGCTGCCGGCACCCTGAACCCGGTGCATGGCCTCCTGCAGCAGGGAGCGCTCCACCTGGCGGCGGGGAAGCGTGGCGGAGGCCGCCAGCACCAGTCGATCATCCAGCTGCCAGCAGCTGCGGCGGCGGTTGGCCGGCGAACAGCAGCAGAGAGCGAGAACCCGGTTGCCCTCGCGCGCCGTGAGAATCAGCTCCTGATGGGTGGCGAAGGGGAGCAGCGCGGTGAGGATCGGACGCAGCGACGCCCCCAGCAGCCAGCGGCGCAGATGGGGGATCAGGGGGGCCGTCTCCTGGAGCGCCGGTGAGGGCTGGGCGGCGATCAGAGCGAGATGACTGGGGTCGAGCGTCTCGACCACCATCGGTTCCGGCAGGACTGGGCTGTTCGGACTGCCCACGACCTCACCCGCTGCACACCACCACACTGTATCCAGACCCCATGGGTCGGGGCGAGCGGGCCGTCAGGCCGGACGCACCAGCACCAGGGGTGTGCGTTGATCGGCGTTGCCCGCCGGATTGGGGCGCAGGGCCGCGGCGAGCAGGCGGTGATCGCAACCCGGATCGGAGGCGAGCACCTTGACCCGCCCCAGATCGTTCACATCCACCACAGCCACGTGCACCCCGAGGGACTCGGCCAGGGAGCGACAGCAGCGCTCCGCCTCGAGGGGACCCAGAACGATGGTCTGGTCGTAGGGAGGCGTGGTGCCGGTGATGTCATCGATCAGGCGGGCCTGCTCGCCGGCGAGCCGGTAGAAGCCGCCCCGGCTGCCCACCAGCTTCAGCAGGCTTCCCAGGACCCAGGCGCTGAGCACACGAGCCGGGCCGACCAGATCGATCAGGCTCTGGATGCCGCAGGCGGTAGCCAGGCTGCTGGTCGGGTGGAAGACGCGGCAGAGGGCACGGGCCAGCCAGCCGGGCTGCACCGTGGCGGGGTGGTGGAAGCGACCCTGCATCACGGCCAGCGGCGTCTCCCCGATCGTGAGGATGTCGCCGGGACGGATCAGGGGCGCGGCGTAGCGCTGCAGCACCGCCAGCGGATCATCCAGAGGTCCGAGCAGGTGGGTGCCCAGGGGCAGCACCCGGAATCCGTCTCCCTCCTGCCAGGTGGCCTCATCGGCGCCGAGAGGGGCGGGAGTCCGGAGCGGAACGAGCACGCCGTCACGGCGCGGCAGGCGACCGAAGGGCCCGTAGTTCACCCAGTTGACCTCCAGCCAGAGGGTGTCGGCCACCTCGACCGGCGCCCGGTCCGTGCCCTGAAGCGTCACCCGCACCCTGGCCTGGGTGCTCGCTCCGGCCTTGATGATGTAGGCGACCCAGTAGCCATCGGGACGGGCCGGGCTGTCGGGATGCTCCGCGATCACGCGCACCCGGCGGCGCAGCGAGCGTGTGCCCTGCTGGCCGATCAGCACCGGCCGCACCTCGAGCTCCGGCACCATCACCTCCATGCGCCGGTGCGGGTTGTGCAGCTCGAGCAGACCCTCGATCACGAGGCGATCGTCGCCCCGGGCCGTGACCGCCCACTCGCGGGGGGTGAGGGTGAGCGGTGAGCGGGGCCGGAGCCGGTGGCGCAGTTCAAGCCACAGAAGCAGCACCAGGTAGGCCAGCAGGGCCACGGCCAGGGTCTTCAACAGCGGCATGAACCGGAACGGACGGCGCTGGCGGAGCGTACGGGACCGCTGGGGGCGGAGCCGCGGCTCAGGGGGCCGTGATCAGGTCGCTGTTGACCTCGTTGAAGCTGGCGCTGGTGCTAGGGGCGAGGAGAGCGCCGTCGGGCGCATCTCCCACCGCCTCCGCCAGGGCGGCGTTGATGGCCTGGAGCGGCACCCGGCCGCTCTGATCGAACAGAACGGTTCCCGTCCGGTCGAACACCACCACCTGAGGCACCAGACCGGACCAGTAGCGGGCCGGATCGGCCGCATCAGCGGCGGAGGCCGACCCGAGGGGATCCGTCGGCAGGATGATCAGCTCGACGGAGCGGCCCCAGAGCCGCTGCAGCTCCGAGAGCACCGGGGCGAAGGCTTTGCTGGCCGCACTGTCGTCGAGATAGAAGGCCAGCAGGGTGACCCTGTGATCCGCCAGGGCCGTCCCCAGATCATTGGCCGGAGGCACGAGCGAGCCGTTGCCGGCGTAGAGGGCGAAGACGTTGCCGTCGTAGCTGTCGGTGTCGCGTCCGGCCTGGGCCGGTCCCGCCGGCAGCAGCACCAGGGCCAGGCTGAGGACGACGCCGGTGAGAAGGCCGATCAGGCGGAACGGGGCGGGCCTGGAAACGGGTCGGGAGAGCATGGCGCGAACGGATCGGCGCCATTGTGGCGCCGTCAGGGGCGCGAGAGGCTCCGCCCCATGCCCTGGAGGATGCCGCGGCCGATCAGGCCGATGCCGCGACCGATGACCTGGGTGAGGAGCACCACCAGCACATCCCCCACCCTGCGGAGCAGGGCGCGCAGCTGTGGAGCGATCGCATCGCGGGCTTCCAGAGCCAGGGTCACCAGCAGCGGCAGGCCGCGCAGCTGGCGCAGCTCCTGATCGCGAGCCTCCGTCAGGCGCAGCGGCTGGATCGCGCCGGCCTGCAGGCAGAGCAGGTCGCGGCGGCTCTCGTAGAGCTGGAGCGGGCGCTCGATCAAGCCGAACCAGCGGTCCCGGTTGTTGAGGCGGTTGCGCAGGCGTTCGAGGGAGCGGGTGGCCAGCAGCTCACGGGCCAGCAGGTATCGGCGCAGCTCCGGCCAGTCGCCGCAGGCCGCGAGAATCTCACCACTGAGTCCCTCGGCCGTGCGCAGCATCCAGTCGCTCACCAGACTTTCGAGATGCAGCAGGGCCCTGGGATCGTCCGGCGGCAGCAGCTGGCCATCCACCAGCAGGGGCTCGGAGCGCACCAGCGGCCCGAGCATGCGCAGCGAGGGAGACCAGGGTGAGAGGTCGGGCACCGGGCGCCCCGGGCGAAGCAGGCGGGGTGCCACGGGCTCCAGGGCTCCCTCGCGCGGCAAGCGCACGTAGGCCCCGGCCACCCGGCGCAGGGCGGCATCCTGCACCTCCCCCTGCAGCGCCTGCCAGCGCAGCTCCAGCTCCTCGCCGCGCAATCCATCCGCCCGAAGGCGTGTGAGCACCCCATCCAGCTGCTCCAGCAGCGCCTCGAGCAGATCCATCCGCCGCCCGGGATGCAGACCCTCCAGGGCCAGCAGCTGACCGGTGTTGTTGATCAGCTCCTCCCGGCTGGCGGCCTCAAGGCGCTGCCTGAGGCTCTGCCAGATCGACCCCGCATCCCTGCCGGGCAGCCGGATCGCCAACGCGGTGACCTCCGCACCTGAGGCGGTGGAGGCAGCATCCGGGTCGTCCGCACCCCAGGCCATGGCCATCGGAGCCCAGAGCCAGCGAACCCAGTCGCGGGCCATCAGGAGTTCGCGGCATCTCCCCTCAAGGAGCAGCCTGAGCAGGCGCGAGGACGGAGGCGGGTCCAGCAGACGGGAGATCAGCGCGAGATCGGTCTCGATCTGCTGCAGCGCCGAATCCAGAAGCCGGCGGGCCAGCCCCGTCGACGCGGGCCGGGAACCCTGTGGACGGGGTGCGGTGGAACGGGACGTGGCTCCGACTGACGCCGGCAGCCGGACGTCGCGTCCACCGGCGAGCAGGGTTGTGGCCGCCTCGACGAGCGCCTCGGGCTCGGCGGCCACCAGCAGCCCCTGCACCGGCAGGGCCAGGAGCCCGTCGCGGCCCATGCGCCCGGCCGCATCCAGATGCAGCAGAAGCGGCGCCGGTCGCCAGCGCTCCTGCAGGCGTTCGAGCTGCTCCCGCAACCCGTCGCTGTCCGAGGCCGAGGCCAGCGAGAGGATCACCAGATCGGGATGGCGCGGCAGGCCATCCGGCTCCCGGCAGACCACGGCGCCGGGGAAGCGCTCCGTGAGCAGCTGGCGCAGGGCCAGATCCATCCAGCCGGGGGCCTGAACCAGGATGAGAAGGGAACCGGATCGGCCTCCATCGCGTCGTTCGGCTGGAGAGCTCACCGGGACCCCGATCAAATCCGCCCGACGCTACCGGGGTGGAGAGGGCTTCTCCAGGGCGGGATGGCCCGGGAGGGGCCTGCCGTTCAGCTGAAGGGTGTAGGAATCGATCCGGTACCCGGTCTCCGCCTCGATCCGGGCCAGCAGGCCGGGGGGCAGCTCGATGTCCAGGTCGCGGATGCCGCCGGAGTCCAGGCAGGTGAGATGGCTGTGGGGGTCACTGCGGTAGCCGTAGAGCCTGCCGTTGGCCCGATCGAGGCATTCGATCACCCCGGCCGACTGCAGCGCCTCGAGGTTCTGGTAGACGGAGGTGTGGCCGATGCTGCGGCCGCTGGCGTTGAGATGCTCGTAGATGTCGCGGGCACTGAGATGGCTGCGCTCCCGCCAGAGCAGTTCAAGCACCATCCGTCGCTGTCGGCTCAGGCGCATGCCCAGTTCGCGGCAGCGCTCGAACACCTGATCCAGGTCTCGTGGGGGGCTGCCGGTGGGGGGGGTGGAGGCGGTCAAGAGAGAAACGGCCGTCCTGAAAGCCGGAGTCGCTTCAACCTAGGTCGGCTGGACGCCGGACGGGCGCAGGGGGTCCTGCAGGCGTCCCTCGCCGGCCGCCTGCAGCGCCTCCGCCAGATCGAGCCGGCCGTCGTAGAGGGCGCGGCCCACGATCACTCCGCTCACTCCCAGAGGTTCCAGAGCCAGGAGTGACAGCACATCGGTGAGATCGCTGACGCCGCCGGAGGCCAGCACCGGCACGGTGGTGGCCAGGGCCATGCGGCGCAGCGCCTCCAGATTCGGGCCCTGCAGCATGCCGTCGGTCGCGATGTCGGTGCTGACGATCGCCGCCACGGCGGATCCCTCGAAGCGGGTCGCCAGGTCCTCCGCGGCCACCGCGCTGTCCTCGATCCAGCCGCGGGTGGCCACACGGCCATCGCGGGCATCGATGCCCACCACCAGACGACCGGGAAGACGGGCCGCCAGATCCAGCACCATCTCGGGCTGCTCCAGGGCAGCGGTGCCCAGGATCACCCGGTCCACGCCCTGATCAAGCAGCTCCCGGGCCCGGGCCTCGCTGCGCACGCCGCCGCCCACCTGCACCGGAATGCCGATCGCTCTGACCACGGCCGCGATCGCATCGTCATTGCCGCCGGACCCATCCCGGGCGGCATCCAGATCCACCAGGTGCAGACGGCCGGCCCCCTGTCGCTGCCAGCTGAGGGCCTGGCTGACCGGGTCATCCGAAAAGGCGGTGACCCGGTCGTAATCGCCCTGGCGCAACCGGACGCAGCGACCGCCGAGCAGGTCGATGGCGGGAATGATCTCCATGGCGCTGGAATGCCTGGCGGGATTCTCCCGCCCCGTCCGCTTTGCCAGGAGCCCCGGCCCGGCCCTTGAATGCCCGCCGGCGATGAGAACGGCATGCAGATCCTGCTCATGGGCGGCACACGCTTCATCGGGGTTCCCCTGATCCCCAGGCTGCTGGAGCAGGGCCACAGCCTCACCGTGTTCACCCGCGGCCGCCAGCCCGTTCCGGCTGGCGTGGAGCACGTGAAGGGAGACCGGAGCCAGGCGGACGATCTCGATCAGCTCCGGGGCCGGCGGTTCGATGTGGTGATCGACAGCTCCGGCCGGCGGCAGGAGGAGACCGAGGCGGTGATCGACCGCACGGGCCCGCCCGCCCACCGGCTGGTCTACGTCAGCTCGGCCGGGGTCTACGCCGACACCGGCATCCATCCCCTCGATGAGACCAGCCCGCTCGATCCGGCCAGCCGCCATGCCGGCAAGGCGGAGACGGAGGTCTGGCTGCGGCGCGAGGCGATTCCCTTCACCAGCTTCCGGCCCACCTACATCGTCGGGCCCGGCAACTACAACCCGATCGAGGGCTGGTTCTTCGATCGCATCAGCCACGGACGTCCGGTGCCCGTGCCGGGCACGGGGGAGACCATCACCCAGCTGGGCCATGTGGAGGATCTGGCCGAGGCGATGGCCCGCTGCCTGGAGGTGGATGCGTCCACCAACCGCATCTACAACTGCTCCGGCCGCAGGGGAATCACCTTCAACGCCCTGATCGACGCCGCAGCGGCGGCCTGCGGGCGGGATCCGTCGTCGGTGGAGCGGCGCCACTTCGATCCCGGCGATCTGGACCTGAAGGCGCGCAAGGCCTTCCCGCTGCGCATGAGCCACTTCTTCACCGATGTGCAGCGTCTCTGCAGCGAGCTGGCCTGGTCTCCCCGCTACGACGTGGCGGCCAGCCTGCGCGACAGCCACCAGCGGGATTACAGCCTGAGGCAGGGGGCCGCTCCCGACTTCAGCGGCGACGACGCCCTGTTCGCCTTCAGTTGAGGGGGGCCGCCGGGGGCCTGAGGTACTGCCACGCCGACAGCAGGCTGAGGGCGAGCATGGGCCAGAGCAGCCACCAGCCGGCGGCCTGCAGCAGCGCCACCAGAGCCGCCGGTCCCCACGCGGGCGGCCAGAGCAGCAGCAGCAGGGCGATCAGCTGAAGAGCGGTCTTGACCTTGCCCGCCAGGGCGGCCGGGGCACCCGTCGCGGAGGTGCTCCTCCAGGCAGAGACCAGCAGTTCACGGCTGAGCAGCAGCCAGACGAGCAGCACCGGCAGCCGCTGGGCCTGCAGCAGCCAGAGCAGCGGTGCGCTGACGAGAAGCTTGTCGGCCAGGGGATCGAGGCGGGCTCCCCAGGCCGTGCCGCCACCGGCCCGGCGGGCCAGCCAGCCGTCGAGGGCATCGGTGGCCGCCCCCAGCAACAGCAGCCACCAGGCGAGCGCCCAGCGGCCCTGAGTCAGGCAGAGCAGGAGGGGCAGGGCGGCCAGAGCCCGGGCGAGCGTGAGGCCATCCGCGAGCGCTCGCATCGGCTGGGGCACGGCTGACGCTCAGAATGGCGCCAACCGTCCTGAGGTCATGGCCGTCGAGCAACGGGTCGCCGATGTGATGAGCGCTCCGGTGATGAGTGTGACCCCCGAATCCGCCCTGCAGGACGCCGTGCGTCTGATCAGCGAGCACCACATCAGCGGCCTGCCGGTGGTGGATGGCGACGGGCGCCTGGTGGGAGAGGTGAGCGAACAGGACCTGATGATCCGCGAGAGCGGCTTCGACGCCGGGCCCTACGTGATGCTGCTCGACAGCGTCATCTACCTCCGCAATCCCCTGGCCTGGGACAAGCAGGTGCATCAGGTGCTGGGGACCCACGTGAGCGACCTGATGGGCCAGCATCCCCACTCCTGCAGTCCGGATCTGGGCCTGCCCCAGGCGGCGCGGCTGCTGCATGAGAGCGGCACCCAGAGGCTGTTCGTGGTGGATGGCGAGCGTCGACCGATCGGTGTGATCACCCGAGGGGATGTGGTGCGGGCGCTGGCGAAGGCAGCCGACTGACCGGTTCGGCGGCCTCCCCGGCCCCGTCGACCTCAACCGCCGCAGCGGGCAGTGGCGGCGGCGGCAGCACCGGTGGGGGCGGGGCATCGGGGTGCAGCACGGGTGCCGGAATCGGCCGCGGCGGCGCGTCGGGTGGACCGGAGGCCTGGGCAGCCGGCAGAAAGCCGGTGGCCGGATCGGGGAAGGAGATCTCGGGGGCAGGCGGTGCTTCGGCCTGAGCCTCGGGCTTCTGGATGCGCCCGGCGGGGCCGGGCGCATCCGCCGCTGCGGGCGGCCCGGTGACCATCGGAGCCCGATCCGGTTCCAGCTCCGATGGAGCCAGCGCTGATGGGGCCAACGTGTCGGCAGCAGCATCGGTGAACCGGGCAGCGACCTCGAGCGGAGGCGGCAGCGGTGCGACGGCGCCGCTCGGTTCCGGCCGCGGCGGGGCCGCCGACACCGCCGCTGCGGGCACCGCATCCGTTGCGTTCAGACGCCGGGCGATCGGCTCCACACCGCGCTCCATCACACGGTTCAGGCCGGCGAGGCTCCGGTCCAGCAGGCCCACACCGAGGGCACTCAGGCAGTCGCCGGGTGATCCGCAGGTGGCGGGGCGGGGCAGGCGTGGGCGCAGGGCCGCCAGCAGGGTTCCCTGCAGCGGGCGGGGCCGCTCCTCCAGGCGGAGCAGATAGGGCACGTGGGCGAAGCTGGTGGCGCCGCCGCTGATCCAGTTGGCATCGGCCTCGGTGAAGGCCTTGCGGCCGGGCACGATCAGCCGGCTCTTGGAGGCGTGGTCGGGCATGTAGGCCGCCAGGAAGCCCCGTCGTCTGGCCAGGGAACGGGTCTGATCGAGCGTGAGGCCCTCGCGGCTCATCAGCACCTCCAGCCGGCCGTCCTCGCGCAGGCCCATCACCATGCGGATGCGGGGCAGGTGGTAGCGGATCCGCTGGCCCATGCCGGCGCTGTAGGCGCCGCGATAGGTGTCGGGCGGAGCCTCCAGATCGTTGTAGAGGCTGTGGAGGCCGCCGATGAAGGTGTCGTAGCGGTTCGCCCGCTCCGGGGTGAGTTCGCCGTAGGAGAACACCAGGGCCCCATCCGGCCGGATGGCGATGTAGGCCCGCTGGCGGGCGGCGCTGCGGTTGAGGCCGCGCACGATGCGGGAGCCGAGCTTCAGATCGCCCAGGGGGACAGTGAACTCCTCGCCGCCGGGGCGGATGTGGTTCTCGTACATCGGCCCGGAGACGAAGGCCAGCGCGCCCGTGTCGGCAAAGGCCTCCGGCTCCCGGTCCCAGCCCTCGAAGAGCGACACCGCAACCCGTCGCGGATCCAGGTCCAGGGCATAGACCTCGTCGTCGGGGGCATAGCGGAGGGCAGACGCCACAGCTGCCACCGGGCGGACACTGGCCGGAGCCGCGGCCTCATCGGCCCTGGGGAGCGGGGGCGCCAGCGCCATCAGACCGCCGAGGACCAGGGGCGGGAGGGCGAGCACGACCCAGATCCGTCCCAGTCCGCCGCTCCTGCGACGGGCGGACGGGCGCCGCACACGGCGGCGGCGGGCTGACGCCGCAGCGGGGCGGGCCTGACCACGGGCGCGGCCGGGGCGGGGCGACGCCTGAGCTCGCGACGACGGCGAGGGCCGTGGCGGGGCCGTTCGCCTGCGGCGACGCGGGAGGGTTGAGGTCACCGGCGGCCTGAGGGAGTGCGGGGGCGCCAGGGCAGCACGCTGCCGTCGGCCACCACCCAGGTGCGCCAACGGTCGCGAGCGGGATGGCCGCCCGTCAAGGCCCCGAAGGACGGCAGGATCAGTGTTGCCAGCTCCTCGGCGAAGGCGAAGCAGGGCAGGCGCAGACGGTCGGTGCGATCACCCAGTCGCACCACCGGATGCAGGTGACCGCACACCCCCAGCCCGGCGGCCGCCTGCGGGGGCCGCTGCTGCGGGGGCTGCGGTTCATGGCTCAGCCAGAGGGGTCCCCGCCCGTGGGACGGCTGCGAGCGCAGCCCTTCGAGATGGATGCGGCGGTCGTGGTTGCCCTCGATCCAGCAGAGGGGGCAGCCGAGCAGCTCGGGCAGAGCCGCCAGGGTCTGGCGGAGCTCCGGGGTCAGGCCCAGACGGCTGTGGAACAGATCGCCGAGCACGATGAGCTCCGAGGGCTGCAGTGCATGGCTGAGGGCGATCAGCGCGTTCAGGGTGGTGCGATCGCCATCACTGGGGAGGGGAATGCCGTGGGCCTGGAAGGTCTCGGCCTTGCCGAGGTGAAGATCGGCCACCAGCAGGAGTCGCTGCGCGGGATCCCAGAGCGCCCGGTCGCCCAGCAGCATCAGATCGTGGCCCTGCCAGTCCCAGCGGAGGCCCTCAATCCCCGGGGGCAGGGCGCTCACCGGGCGCCCATGACCCGCTGATGGGCGGGACGCGCCCGGGTGGCGGCGATGCAGGCCTGAACCGAGGGGTAGGGGGAGAGATCGAGGTCCGGGAAGAAGAGCGGCAGATAGGCCAGGTGCGACAGCACGGAGCAGTCGGCCACGCCCCAGCGATCGCCCACGAGCGGGCGATCCGGCTCCAGCAGGGCATCGAGCCGTGTCATCAGGGCGGGGAACTCCCGCTCCTGGTTGCTGGGCACGAACAGGGCGATCGAGAGGGTGGAGTTGGCGAAGAGCACCCACTGGATTGCCAGGCTGCGCTCGACCGGATCGGCGAAATCGCCGCCGTGGTTCTCGGCCAGATGCAGCAGGATCGCTCCGTTCTCGAACAGGTGCAGGGGGCCGCCATCCGGCCCCCTGAAGCCGTGGTCGGTGAGGGCGGGCACCTTGGCGAAGGGATTGATCGCGAGGAAGGGCGGCTGCCTGTGCTCGCCGGCCTTCAGATCCAGCTCATGCCAGTGGTAGGGGATGGCCCGCTCCTCCAGATACCAGCGGGGCATCGAGGCCCGTGAACGGGGAGCCCCGTGCAGCGTGAGGCCGCTGGGAGCGGGGCCGGAACGGTCTTCGGAGGAGCTCGGCATGGGCGCTGCCGGGTGGGGCATGGGAGGCCAGCGAGGCTAGGGAGCCGCTCCCTCAGGCCTCGGCCCGCTGGGCTTCGGCCATCAGGCGCTGCACCCGCTCCAGAACGCTCTCGTTGCTCATGCGGTTGTTGAGCCGCTCCACCAGCAGCGGGAACGCCAGGGGGCCGGGCCGGGGCGTGCGCTCGTGCCTCACCGTGCAGCGGCCGAGGCGGCCGAGGGCCTCCCGCAGGCGGGGCAGTTCCAGCTGCTCCTCCAGCACCTCCCGCCTGGCCTGAGCCAGCAGCCGGTTGCCGGGTTCATGGCGCTGGAACACATCGAACAGCAGGGCAGAGCTGATCTGGAGCTGACCGGCACTGCGGTTCTGGCCCGGGTAGCCGCTCTGGATCAGGCCGGCGATCTGGGCGATGGCCCGGAAGCGCCGCCGGCAGAGTTCCGAGAGGTTGAGGGCCTGCTCCAGATCGGATTCGAGTGAGCCGGGATCCAGCAGGTCCTCAAGGGCGCTCTCCACCAGCTCGGCCATCGGGTAGCCGCGGGGCGCGAGCAGCTCGAAGCCGTAATCGTTCACCGAGACGGTGAGAGTGCCCCGCTCCAGGCGCGTCAGCCGGGCGGACCAGAGGAACCCGAGTCCCTCGTGCACGAAGCGCCCCTCGAACGGATAGGCGTAGAGATGCACCCCTTCCCGCGTGCGGCAGGTCTCGATCAGCAGCTCGCCGAGCCGCGGCAGACGGGAGAGGTCCTGCTGCCGCTCCAGCAGCGGCGCCAGGGCCTGCAGCTCCGGCGTGTCCAGCTCGCCGCGGGCGGCCCGGTCCACCTCACGCCGCAGGTGCTCGGTCAGCAGGGATGAGAGCGCCATCTGACCGCCGGCCCAGGCCGGCACGGTGCGGGTGCGTCGGGTGCTGCTCTTCACATGGGCCGTCATGTCGCGCAGCCGCACGAACTCCAGCTGCCGGCCGGCGAAGAAGAAGACGTCGCCGGGTTTGAGCTGACCGATGAAGGTCTCCTCCACATGGCCGAGCACCGACCCCCGCACGAAACGCACGGTGATCGCCGGGGCCGCGGTGATCGTGCCGATGTTGAGGCGGTGCAGGCGCGCGATGGCCTGCTCCCGGACCCGCAGCCGTTCAGCGCCGCCCCCATCGCGCTGGCGCTCCAGCTTCCGGTAGCGGGGATAGGCCGCCAGGCAGGCGCCGCCACTCTCGAGAAACTCCAGGGCCCAGACCCACTCCGCATCGCTGAGATGGCGGTAGCTCCAGGAGCGACGCACCGCCGCCAGGGCGGGACCGGGCTCGAACCCGGGTCCGCAGGCCAGGCTGGTGAGGTGCTGCAGCAGCACATCCAGAGGCGCCTGCGGCGGACGGCGCTCCTCCACCAGACCCTCGGCCAGGCCGCGGCGCACGGCACTGACCTCCAGCAGCTCCAGGGCGTTGGTGGGCATGAACAGCACCTGGGAGGTTCCGCCGGGGGTGTGGGCCGAGCGGCCGGCCCGCTGCAGCAGGCGGGCCAGGTTCTTGGGGCTGCCGATCTGCACCACCTGCTGAACAGGCTGGAAATCGACCCCCAGATCCAGGGAGCTGGTGCACACCACCCATCGGATCGAGCCGTTCTTGACTCCGGCCTCGATCGCCTCCCTCTCGCCGCGATCGATGGCGCTGTGGTGCAGCGCCAGCTGATCCTCCATCTCGGGGCAGGCGAAGCGCAGGCACTGCTGCCAGCGTTCCGATTGATTGCGGGTGTTGGTGAACAGCAGGGTGCTCACATCGGGCCGCAGCGCCCCCACCAGCTCCTCGTACATGCGCAGCCCGAGATGACCGGCCCAGGGAAAGCCGTCGATGCTCTCCGGCAGCAGGCTGCGGATCTCGGTGGCGCGCTCCGGTGCGCCGCCGATCAACACGGGCTCCGAGCCCAGACCCAGGGCGTGCCGGGCCGCCTCCTCCAGGTTGCCGATCGTGGCGCTGATGGCCCAGGTGCGCAGTTGCGGACGCTGCTGCCTGAGCCAGCTGAGGCAGAGCTCGCACTGGATGCCGCGTTTGCTGCCGAGCAGCTCATGCCATTCGTCGAGGATCACCGACTCCAGACCGGCGAAGAGCTGCTCGGCGCGGGGGTTGGCCAGCAGCAGAGAGAGGGACTCCGGCGTGGTGATGAGGATGTGGGGCGGGCTGCTCAGCTGACGGCTGCGCTGGCTGCTGCTCGTGTCGCCGTTGCGGATGGCCACGCGGAGCGGCCAGCCCATGGCCTCGATCGGTTCCCGGATCGCCAGGGCCAGGTCGCGGCTGAGGGCCCGCAGCGGAGTGAGGTAGACCAGCCGCAGGCCGGGACGGGCCGGGTCGTCCGCGAGCATGCTGGCGATCGGGCCCATCACGGCGGCGTAGGTCTTGCCCGAGCCGGTGGGCACCTGAATCAGACCCTCGCGGCCCGCCAGCTCCGCCTGCCAGGCGCGGCGCTGGAACGGCATCGGCGTCCATCCCCGGGTGGCGAACCAGGCCTCGATCGGGCCCAGCCTGGGATCCGCGGCGCCGGCCTCCGCGTCGGCGCGCATCGGGAGGGTTCCGGGAGCGGGTTGCGTCATGGGTGGGAGGTTCCCATCAGCGCCTGCGCGGCCTGGAGGCAATCGGCCTCCTCAGCCGGCTTCTCGTGCCGCCAGCGCAGGATGCGGGGGAAGCGGACGGCCAGACCGCACTTGTGCCGGCTGGAGGGATGGATGCCCTCGAAGCCCAGCTCGAAGACCAGCTCCGGACTCACCGAGCGGGCGGGACCGAAGCGATCGATCGTGTGGCGGCGGATCCAGCGGTCCAGCTGCTCGATCTCGGCCTGATCCAGACCGGAGTAGGCCTTGGCGAAGGTCACCAGGCGCCGATCTCCGGATTCGTGCCCGGGCCGGTCCCACAGGGCGAAGGTGTAGTCGGTGAAGAGGTTGGCGCGGCGGCCGCTGCCGGCCTGTGCATAGAGCAGCACCGCATCCAGGGTCATCGGCTCGAGCTTGTGCTTCCACCAGTGGCCGCGGCGGCGGCCGGCCAGATAGGGCGAATCGATCCGCTTCAGCATCAGCCCCTCCGCGCCGAGGTCGCGCGCGGCCTCCCGGAGCGTGTCGAGCTGGTCCCAGGCCTCCAGCGGCCAGCCGGGACTCAGCCGCAACCGGCGAAGGCAGCGATCGCGCTCGTTCCGGCTGATGGCCTCCACCACGGCGTTCAGCGCCTCCCGGCGCTGCTGCAGCGGCTGCTGGCGCCGGTCCTCACCGCCCTGCTCGAGCAGGTCGTAGGCGACGAAGCAGGCGGGCAGCTCGCGCTGCAGTGCGGCATCGACCCGCTTGCGCCCCAGACGGCGCTGCAGGCTGGCGAAGCCCCGGGGGCGCTCCTCGCCGGCGGCCCAGACCATCACCTCCCCGTCGAGCACGGTGCCCGCCGGCAAGGCCTCCGCCATCGCCTCCAGTTCCGGGAAGGCCTCGTTGATCAACTCCTCGCCGCGGCTCCACAGGCAGATGGCCCCGGACCGGCGCACCAGCTGACCCCGGATGCCATCCCACTTCCACTCGAGCCACCAGTGCTGCGGCGGCGTGTCCGTCAGGGCAGCCGGATCGAGGGGACTCGCCAGAAAGAACGGGTACGGCCGGCCGCCGGTGGCCTCCTCTCCGGCTCCGGCCGGGGCCACCAGCGCCGCAAAGCGGCCGGCGGAGGGATCGAAGCCCCCCATCAGTCGCTGCAGCACGAGCGTCTCCTCCAGGGAGAAGGCCCGGGCGATGGCCCGGGCCACCAGCCCGGAGGAGACCCCCACCCGGAATCCACCGCTGAGCAACTTGTTGATCAGAAAGTGATCGCCCCGGGGCAGAGCCGTCCAGAGGGCCACCAGCGCATCGGCCTGCTCCTCTCCCTCGAGGGCGGCCAACTGCGGCAGCGCCACCTCCATCCACCAGTGCAGAGGCCGGCGGGCGAGGGCGTCCGGCTCCGGGGAGACGAGCCAATCCGGCAGGGCGGCCACCCGCCCGCCAGGCTCCGGCCCCGGGGGGACGCTCACCTGCGGCCAGAGCAGGGCGATCGTTTCGGCGGAATCGCCCACATGGGCATGGCAGTCGTCGATGAGCCATGCCGGCAGCCCCGATCGCTCCCGCAGCACCTCCCGCAGACGCCGGCCGGTGATCAGGCGCCGGCGGCGTCGGCCCAGCAGCAGGGCCACCGCCCAAGCGGCGTCCGCGGCCGGGGTGGTCGCCAGATGTGCAGCCAGCGCCTCCACCTTGGCTCGGGTGCCCGTCACGCCATCGAGCGCGTCGAACAGGGTCCGGAAGGATCTCATCGCCCTCTCACCACGCCGGGCTCGCCACGCTGCTCATGCCTCGGCGTCTCCCTCGAACAGGGTGGCCAGCGGCTCGGCCCGAATGCCCTCCTGCTCCCGCAGGTAGCGGGCCAGCACATCGCTCTGGCCATGGGTCAGGAACACCCGCTGCGCCCCCGACTCCTTCACCGTGCGCAGCAGACCGTTCCAGTCGGCATGGTCGCTGAGGACGAAGCCCCGTTCATAACCGCGCCGCCGCCGGGCACCCCGCACGGCCATCCAGCCGGAGGCGAAGGCGGTCTGAGGCGAACGGAAGCGTTTCATCCAGGGCGAGCGGTGGGCGGAGGGCGGGGCCAGCACCAGGCGCCCCGCCAGCGACTCGGCTCTCGGCAGGGCGCTCACGGGTCGGGTGGGGAGCATGGGCACCTCGGCCTCGCGATAGCTGCGGCAGATGGCCTCCGGGGCGCCATGCAGCAGCACCTCCTCCTCCAGCCCCAGCGCCCTCAGCTCCGCCAGCAGGCGCTGGGCCTTGCCGAAGGCGTAGCAGAAGAGAATCGAGGCGCGTGATCGATCACCCTGCCACCAGGAGACGATCTCCTCCGCCAGCTCCCGCCCGCTGCGCCAGCGGTAGATCGGCAGCGCGAAGGTGGCCTCGCTGATGAGCACATCACAGGACACCACCTCGAACGGTTGGCAGCTGGGATCGGGATCGCGCTTGTAGTCGCCGCTCAGCACCCAGACCTCCCCATCGGCCTCCAGACGGATCTGGGCGGAACCCAGCACATGTCCGGCCGGATGAAACGACACCCAGGCCTGATGCAGCCGGAAGGGTTCGCCGTAGGCCACGGGGGTCAGCCGGATGTCGCGCCCCAGCCGCTGCCGGAGCACGCCCTCACCGCTGGCCTCGGCCCAGTAGTGGCCGCAACCCGGCCTGGCGTGATCGGAATGGGCATGAGTGATCAGGGCTCTGGGCACCGGACGCCAGGGATCCAGCCAGGCCCGGGCCGCGGGGCAATAGAGGCCCTCAGGGGTCCGTTCGATCAGGGCCATGGACCGCTCACGCTCCGCCTGGACTCAGCGGCTCATGGCGAGCATGCGTTCGATCGGCCGCAGCGCCTGCTGACGGATGGTTTCATCGAGTTCGATCCTGGGCTCGAGTGTGGCCAGGCAGCTCCAGAGCTTCTCGAGCGTGTTCAGGCGCATGTAGGGGCAGGCATTGCAGCTGCAGCCGTCGGTGCCGGGCACCGGCAGGAAGGACTTCTGGGGCAGGCGCCGTTCCATCTGATGCAGGATGCCGGGCTCGGTCAGCACGATGAAGCAGCTGGCCGGGCTCGTCTCGGCATGGCTGAGAAGGCGGCTGGTGGATCCGATGAAATCGGCGTGGTCCAGCAGCGGCTCGACGCACTCGGGATGGGCGATCACCTCCGCATCGGGGTGACGGGCCATCAGCCGCAGCAGCGCCTCCTCGCTGAAGGTCTCGTGCACCACGCAGCGGCCGGGCCAGAGCGTGAGGGATCGGCCGCTCTGCCGCTCGACCCAGCGGCCCAGGTTGCGGTCCGGGGCGAACAGGATCGGGCGATCCTCCGGCAGCTGGCGGACCAGATCCACAGCGTTGCTGCTGGTGCAGATCAGGTCGCTCTGGGCCTTCACCGCCGCCGTGCAGTTGATGTAGCTCACCACCTGATGATCGGGGTGGCGGGCGCGGAAGGCGGCGAAGTCGTCGGCGGGGCAGTCATCCGCCAGGGAGCAGCCGGCATCGGCATCCGGCAGCAGCACGATCCGGTCGGGATTGAGGATCTTGGCGGTCTCCGCCATGAAGTGAACGCCGCAGAAGACGATCACCTCCGCGTCGGTGCTGGCCGCACGGCGGGCGAGCTCCAGAGAATCGCCGATCACATCGGCGATGTCCTGGATCTCCGGCTCCTGGTAGTAGTGAGCCAGGATCACCGCGTTGCGTTCGCGCCGAAGAGCGTTGATCGCGGCGGTGAGCTCGGCGGCGGGCGGCGGGACGGGACTGGGGGCGACCGCCGGGGCGATGGCGTCGACGGATCGTGTGGGCCGAGCGCTCAAGGCGGCCGAATGGTGCAGGATGTGCAGAGCCTAGGCAGACGGCGCTGGTCAGCCTGAACATCGCCATCGCCGGAGATCTGCACGGTCAGTGGGACCGTCACGACGCCCTGGTGCTGGAGTCCGCCGCAGCCGATGCCCTGCTGGTGGTGGGCGATCTGAGCGACGGTGACTGCCGCTATGCCCGCGAACTGGCGGACCTGACCCTGCCGGTGGCCTGTGTTCTGGGCAATCACGACACCGGCTGGGACCGCAGCGGTGGTCGCCTGGAACGGCAGATCGCGCTGCTCGGGGAGCGGCACTGCGCCTGGCGCAGCCGCGGCTGGAGTGAGCCGGCCCTCGCCGTGGTGGGCGCGCGGGCCGGCTCAGCCGGCGGGGGATTCCGGGTGTCTCCGGCGGTGGAGGCGGTGTACGGGCCGATGAGCTGCCAGAGCTCCGCCGACCGGATCATCGCCGCAGCGCTGGAGGCACCGCTCGACCAGCCCCTGGTGCTGCTGGCCCACTGCGGCCCCAGTGGCCTGGGGAGTGAAGCGGCCGATCCCTGCGGCCGCGACTGGCAGCGGCCGGCCCGGGACTGGGGCGATCAGGACCTCTCCATCGCCATTCACACGATCCGCCGGCAGCGGCCGGTGGATCTGGTGGTGTTCGGGCACATGCACCATCGCCTCAGGCGCGGCGGCGGCACCCGCCGCAGCCTGCACGTCGACCGATCCGGCACGGCCTACATCAACGCGGCCTGCGTTCCCCGGCATCAGCGCGACCCGGCCGGCAACAGCCTGCACCACTTCTCCTGGGCGCGGTTCGAGTCCGGCGCCCTGAGCGAGCTCTCCCATCGCTGGTACGACCGGAGCGGCCGCCTCCTCTACCGGGAATCGCTGCTCAACCGCCCGCCGGACGCCCCCCGGGCCCGCACGACCGCCTCCCCGGCGACCGGATCGCGCCACCTCTGAATGCTGGTCTACGTCTGCATCAGCGCTCACGGCTTCGGTCATGGAGCACGGGAGGCGGCGATCCTCGCTGCCCTGCATGGGTTGCGGCCCCACTGGCGCCTGGTGGTCTCCACCGACCTGCCGGACGCCTTTCTGGATCTGGTGCTGGCCGGCCTTCCCCATGAACGCCGCCGCTGCCGCTGGGATGTGGGCGTGATCCAGGCCGACGCCCTCGACAGCGACCCCGGCGCCACCCTGTCAGCGATACAGGATCTGGGAGAGCACCTGCCCAGCCAGCTCGCAGAGGAGCAGCTCTGGCTGCAGCAGCAGAACGAGCCGGTCCTGGTGGTGGGAGATGTGGCCCCCGCCGCCGCCGATCTGGCACGGGGCCTGGGGGCACCGCTGGCGTGGGTGGCCAACTTCGGCTGGGACGAGATCTACGCCGACATGGGGCCCGCTCTGGCCGGCGCCGCATCCGCCTGCCGGGAGCGCTACCGCCAGGGGCAGCTGCTGGTGCGCTGCCCCTTCTCCCTGTCCATGCCGTGGCAGGTGCCGGAGCTGCCGGTGGGACTCACGGTGCCGCAGCCGCGCCGCCCGGCCGCCGAGGTGCTGGCCCGGCTGGGCTGGAGTGAGGCCCCGGAGCGGAACCGGCTGGTGATCGTGGCCTTCGGCGGCATCGGCCTGCCCCTGGAGGGAGACCTGTTCCGCAGCTGGCCGGAGCATCGTTTTCTGGTGGCGGGCGGGCCTGCTGCCAGCGGCGGAGGCCACGCCGATCCGGCCCATGTGTGCAGGCTGCCCGCGGATCTCAGGCCCCTGGACGTGATGCCGCTGGCGGGCCGCCTGATCACCAAACCCGGCTACAGCAGTTTCTGCGAGGCGATGGCCTGCGGGGTTGGACTGGTGGTGGTGAAGCGGCGACGCTTCGCCGAGGTGGCCGCCCTGGAGAAAGGACTGCGCCGCCATGCCTGGCACCGGGAACTGGAGCCCGACGAGCTGCGCAGCGGTTCCTGGCGTCTGAATGAGCCACTGCTGGCCCCATCCGCCGCGCCGCTGGCTGCGGATGGGGCTCTGGCGGCCGCCGCCGCCCTGGCGCGCTGCGCCGAACGGCCATGATGCCGATTTGTGACAGTTCGCCCCGAAGGCTGTGCCAGTGCGCCATGCCGCGCCACTGGGCTTGACGGCATGAGCGTTGCTGATCAATGGCCAGATCCCTGCCGGGACCAACCCTCAGCGGCCGGAACAGACCGACTGGCCGCATGGACACATGGCCATCCGGCACAGGGCATCTTCGGTCTCTGACCCCGCTTCGACAACGTGCCGCGTGTTCACCGCTTGGCGGAGTCAGTTCCAACGGGTTCTTCACCCGCCGGTCCTGTTCCGTCCGGTCCGCGATCCATTCAGGGCGGGCCGTTCCGGCTGAGGAGGTTTCCTGCCGGATGAGCCACTCACCAATTCTGGAGAAACCTCGAGCACGATGCTGCGTTCCGCCACACGATTTCTGGGCGCTCTGGCGCTGAGCACCACCGCCTTCACCGCACTCGACGTCCAGCCGGGCCGGGCCGCCTTCCGCCATCCCGCCGCCGAGTCCACCAGCACCAGCCGCGCCCTGAAGACGAGCGATCAGGAAGTCGTTCCGATCAGCGCTCTGCCGTACATCATCACGCCCGAACGTCGGGCTCTGCTCAACACGATCCGCTTCGCTGAAGGCACCTGGCTCAACGGCGACGACCTCGGTTACAAGGTCATGTTCGGCGGCAGCCTGATGCCGTCGCTGGAGCGCCATCCGGATCGGGTGATGCGCACGCCCGGCTACGCCAGTGCCGCCGCCGGGGCTTATCAGTTCATGCCCTTCACCTGGAACATGGTTCAGCGGAAGCTGGGATTCCGCCGCTTCGGGCCGATCGAGCAGGACCAGGGCGCCCTCTTTCTGGTACAGCGGCGCAAGGCCCTCGGTCTGGCCGACCGGGGCCAGATGAGCCCCACCCTGGCCGCAAAGCTGGCGCCCGAATGGGCCTCGTTCCCGACGCTCTCCGGCCACAGCTTCTACGGGCAGCCGGTCAAGCGGTTCGCCGACCTGCGGCGCTTCTACAACTACAGCCTCACCGAAGTGCGTGAGCGGGTGGAGCGTGAACGCGACCGGCTGGCCCAGCAGAGCGACAACCAGACTGCTGGCGGTCCTCAGCAACCGGTCTGCACCGGGCCGACTGTTCTCTGCTTCTGATCAGAGGCCACACCGCTGCGCCTCAGCGAAGCCAGCTGACGCGTTCCATCAGCGCATCCGGATCAGGGAGTGATTCGACAGATCTGGTTCAGGAACCCTCTGAACCGGATGCCCCCTCGCTGCTGACCGGAAGACCCATGGTCTGCATGGCCACCAGGTAGGCGCCCACCGCCGCACCGAGGAAGCCGAGCGCGTTGCGCAGCAGCGGCAGCACATCGGATGTACGTGTGATGACCGGGGCCACACCGAACACCCCGAAGAGCATCAGCCAGAGCGGAGACAGCAGCAGCAGCCACGCCCAGGCGATGCGCTGTCCGGGTCGGCGCGGGAAGGCCGCGACTCCGGCCACCACGCCGCCAAAGATGGATGTGCCGAGGGTGAGCAACCACTGTTCCCGCGGCAGACCCGGCACCACCTGACACCCGCCCCGATCAAGGCAGGTGGTGACCGCACCGAGAGCGGCCTCGATCGCACCGTCCTCCCCGTGATCACGGACGTAGTACTGGTTGCCGTAGCGCGTCTGCAGCTCCACCCAGTAGGTGCGGGGCATCAGGGCGAAGAGGGCATCACCCACGTTGAAATTGAGCAGGTTGCCGCCGCGGGGATCGGCCACCACAAGCAGGGATCGCTCATCCAGCCCCCAGAACTCGCGCAGGGCCAGACCCGGCGTGCGGTCGTACTGGGTCAGCACCCGCAGCTTCCAGCCCGAGCGCTCCTCGAACGCCTCCAGCTCCCGCTCCATGGCCTCGCGCTGGTTGTCGGTGAGGGCACGCGCCAGATCGATCACCGGAGTGGGGTGATCCGGCAGGAGATCGGGGTTGTCGTAGGCCAGAGCCGTCGGCACGGCTGCCGTGAGCACCAGCACGACCGCGGCCAGCACGAGCATCAGGGCCTGAAGCGGCCGCAGGAAGCCGAACCTGGCCGGCCGGGCCGGTTCTCCGGGAGCCTGGGCAACAACCACCATGAACCGCCAGCGCGCAGTGGGACCATTCTCCCCTCGCCGCCCCGCCGCCCGTGACGGTTCCCGACTGGCTCCTGCAGCGCCTGACGGCCGCGGGGGGGCGTGTGCCCTTCCGCACCTACATGCAATGGGTGCTGCACGATCCCGAGCACGGGGCCTACGGCGCCGGGCGGCTGCGGATCGGGCCGGCCGGCGACTTCGTCACGGCGCCCTCCATGGGGGGAGCGATGGCGGAGTTCCTGGCGGCTCAGGTGGCCAGCTGGCTGGAGCAGCTGGATCGCGCGGAGCCGCAGGCACACCCAGCCGGCCCCGGCGAGGTGGCCGCTGAGGAGCGGTTGTCCCTGGTGGAGACGGGTCCGGGCGAAGGGGATCTGGCCGATCAGCTGGTCCGGGCCCTGCTGCTGCGGCAGCCGGACCGATGGCAGGAGCGGCTGGAGCTGGTTCTGATCGAGCCCAATCCGGGCATGGAGCGGCGGCAGCGGCAGCGGCTGGAGGGTTGTCCGGTACCGGTTCGCTGGTGCCGCTTCGACGATCTGGCCTCCTCTCCTGTGCAGGGGGTGGTGCTGGCCCACGAGGTGCTCGATGCCCTGGCCGTGGAGCGGGTGGTCTCCGGCGGCGAGCGCTGGTGCCGTCAGGAGGTGCTGCTCACCGGCCAGCCCGCACCGCGATTGGAGCTGACCCGGGGAGCGGAGCTGACATCGGACGATCCGGCGCTTGCGCTGCTGACCCGCCTGGGGCTGGCGGTTCCCGGCCCCGGGCGCCCGCACGGCTGGTGCAGCGAGGTGCATGTGGAGCTGACGCCCTGGCTGGGGGCCTGCGGCAGGGCCCTGCGCCGGGGGCAGCTGCTGGTCATCGACTACACCAAAGACGCCGCGCGCTACTACGCCCCACTCGCCCGGGAGGGGACGCTGCTGGCCTACAGACAGCAGCGGGCCCACGGCGATCCCCTGCAGGACCCGGGCCACTGCGACCTCACGGCCCACCTCTGCAGCGACAGCCTCAGCCTGGCGGCCGCCGATGCCGGCTTCCAGGACCTGGGCAGCACCAGCCAGGGGGAAGCCCTGCTGGCCCTCGGGCTCAGCCAGGCGCTGCACGCCCTGCAGCAGCCCTCCGGCCCAGACCTGACCGAACGGCTGCGGCGACGCGAGGAGCTGCTGCGGCTGGTGGATCCCCATGCCCTCGGGGGCTTCCGCTGGCATGCGTTCGCCCGCAGCCCCCAGCAACGGCAGCCGGAGATCCCCGGCGAGGCCGCGGATCCGCCCCTGTTTCTGCGGGAGCCGGCCGGACCCTGACGAGCGGGCTCAGACCAGTCGCTCCAACACCTGCAGCACCCGGGCGTCGCTGATGTCATCCCGGATGACCACCGACCCGAGCCCGCTGGGGAGCACGAAACGGACCCGGCCGTCGCGCACCTTCTTGTCGCTGCGCAGGCAGCGCAGCGCGGCCTCCGCCTCGAAGCCCGGCCAGCGCACCGGCAGGCCGCAGGCCGCGATCAGCCGGCGCTGGCGCTCCTGGTCCGCGGGGGACCACAGGCCCAGCTCCACGCTGAGGGCACCGGCGGCCACCATGCCGATGGCCACCGCCTCACCGTGCAACACCCGGCCGTACCCACTCAGGGTCTCCACCACATGGCCGAGGGTGTGGCCGTAGTTGAGAACGGCCCGGCGCCCGGCCTCGCGTTCATCGGCGGCGACCACCTCCGCCTTGGCAGCGGCACAGCGCTGCAGCACCTCCTGCAGCCGCTCCGCTCCGAGACCCTCCCGGCTGGAGGGATCCTCCGAAGCCTCGAGGTTCTCGAACAGCGCGGGATCGCCGATGACGCCGTACTTGATCACCTCCGCCATCCCGGCCCGGAATTCCCGCACGGGCAGGGTGGCCAGGGTGTCGGGGTCCACCACCACCGCATCGGGCTGATGAAAGGCGCCGATGAGGTTCTTCCCCCCCGGGTGGTTCACACCCGTCTTGCCGCCGATCGCGGCATCCACCATCGCCAGCAGGGTGGTGGGCACCTGAACCACCGCCAGGCCCCGCAACCAGGTGGCAGCGGCGAAGCCGGTCATGTCCCCGACCACCCCGCCACCGAGGGCCAGCATCAGGGAGCTGCGTTCGAGCCTGGCCGCGAAGGCCGCGTCATGGATCAGCCCGATGCTGCGCGGGGTCTTCTGCTCCTCGCCCGCCTCCAGCACCAGCTGATGCACCAGCAGGCCCACCGACTCGAGCGAGGCGCGCACAGCCGCTCCGTAGGGGCCGGCCACGTCCGGATTGCTCACCACCAGAACGCGGCGGCCCTCCGTCCAGCCCCGCTCCCGGAGCAGCGGCCCGAGCCGTGAGAGGGCACCGGAGCCGATGTGAATCGGATAGCCCCCCGCCGGCAGGTCCACCGTGACGGTCTGGAGCGGCGCGATCGCTGCGGCGGTAGGGGAGGCAGACACAGAGCGGGGCATGACTGGGATGCTGGGCTCAGTCTGACCCTCCACCTCCATGCCCTCGCCCCGGCGGCTGCGCGGCACATTCACGGCCTGGGCCTTCCTGACGCCGGCGCTGGTGCTGCTCAGCCTCTCGGTGCTGATCCCGGCTCTGATGGCCCTGCTGCTGAGCATGACCCGCACGGGGCTCGACGTGAGTGAGCCGTTGCGTTTCATCGGTCTGGAGAATCTGCGCCGCCTGCTGCTGGATCCGATCTTCTACAGGGTGCTGGGCACCACGCTGCTGTACCTGGTGGGGGTGGTGCCTCCGATCGTGCTGGGTTCCCTCGCCCTCGCGGTGCTGGTCAACCGGGCCCTGCCGGGGATGCACGGCTTCCGGGCTGCCTTCTACACCCCGGTGCTGGTGTCGATCGTGGTGGCGGCGATCGCCTTCCGCTGGCTGTATGCCGAGAACGGTCTGCTCAACGGCTGGCTGGTGGCCGTGACCGGTGGACGGCTCCCGGCGCTTGGGTTTCTGACCGATCCGCGCCTCGCCCTGCCCTCCGTGATGCTGGTCACGCTCTGGAAGGGGCTGGGGTATTACATGGTGATCTTCCTGGCCGGCCTGCAGGGGATCCCGGCCGAGCTCTACGAAGCCGCGGCCCTGGATGGCAGCACGGGCTGGCGGCGTCACTGGGACATCACCCTGCCGCTGCTGCGTCCCTACCTGACTCTGGTGGGCGTGATCTCCGCCATCGCCGCCACCAAGGTGTTCGAGGAGGTGTTTCTCATGACCCAGGGCGGGCCGGCGGATTCGACCCGGACCCTGGTGTATTACGTGTACGACCTGGCCTTCTCGGAGCTGGAGATCAGCTACGCCTGCACGGTGGGGCTGGCCCTGTTTCTGCTGGTGATGCTGCTCACGGCCTTCAGGCTGGGAACGGGATCGGAACGGCCGCTGATCTGACCGGCCGGGGGCGGACCAGCGGGGAGAATGGGAGGTGACGGAGAGTCACAACGCGCGACGGGGAGTGATGAAGGGCGGCATCGGTGTGGTGGGGGGAGGCCAGCTGGCGTTGATGCTGGGCCAGGCGGCCCGGCGCCGCGGCATCCCCTGCCACGTGCTGCAGGCGCGCGAGGCGGAGCCGGCGTCCGCCGTCGCCACCAGCAGCGTGCTCGGCACAGCCGGCGATGCGCGCGCGATGCGGGAGCTGGCCGATCGCTGCCGGGCGGTGACCTTCGAGCACGAATGGCTCGACCTGGCCGCTCTCAGCGACCTGGAGCAGCAGGGTTGCCGGTTCGTGCCCTCGCCGGCAGCGCTGGATCGGCTCATCTCGAAGCGGCACCAGCGGGAGCTGCTGGAGGCGATGGCCATCCCCTGCCCGCGCTGGCTGCCGTTGAGCCGCCTGCAACCGGACCCGACCGGGGAGCAGCCCGGCGCTGAACCGCTGGCGTCCCCGGACCCGGGGAACCAGCAGGCTGGCACCGCCACCGCCACGGTGACTCCGCCCAGGCGGGCCGTTGCCCGCGTGCGCCTGCCCGATGGCTGGAGCTTCCCCGTGATGGCCAAGGCCAGTCGGGGTGGATACGACGGCCGGGGCACCCGCCTGGTTCCCGATGCCGCTGCTCTGCAGCGACTGATGGAGGAGGTGCCGCCCGATGACTGGCTGCTGGAGGAGTTCATCCCGTTCGAGCGGGAACTGGCCCTGGTGGCCTGCCGCGATCGCTTCGGCACCGTGGCCGTCTACCCCCTGGTGGAAACGCATCAGCACGGTCACGTCTGCGACTGGGTGCTGGCGCCGGCCGAGGCCTCGCCGGCCCTTCAGGCCCACGCGCGCAATGTGGCGGCCTCGCTGCTCACCGATCTCGACTATGTCGGGGTCCTGGCCATCGAGTTCTTCTGGGGTCGCCGCGGCCTGCTCGTGAACGAGCTGGCACCGAGAACCCACAACTCCGGTCACTACAGCATCGAGGCCTGCCGCAGCAGCCAGTTCGACCAGCAGCTGCGCATCGTCAACGGCGAGACCCTCCTCGACACGGATCTGACCGTGCCCGGAGCCCTGATGGTGAACCTGCTCGGACTCGATCTGAGCGAGGCGGAGATGGAGACGCGGCGCGCCCAGTTGCGCCGGCTGCCCGGAACCGAGCTGCACTGGTACGGCAAGCCATCCGGCGCCATGGGCCGGAAGCTCGGCCACATCACCCTGCCGCTGAAGGAGCTCGATGCCGGCTCACGCCGGCGGGAGGCGATGGAGCATCTCGGTCAGATCCGCGCGATCTGGCCACTGCCCGGGCTCGCCTCCGCCTAAATTGGTCGCGGACTGCGGCGTTGGTGACTGCCTTTCACAGTTTTCTGATCTGACTCTCTTTTCGACATGGGGAGGATGTCGTGGTTGGGACGTAAACCGGCCTTCGCAGCCGGAAACGAAACGCCACTGTTCCGCCCCTTCTGGCACGACCAGGTCGAAACACTGGGGCAAGACGGCACTGTGGTCCACCCTGTTCCGAGCGATCCAGGCCCGGGGTGTCAGCTCCGGGCTTTCTGACGGCTGCGTCCCGGTTGCAGCAGCTCGTCGAGGAGGGCCTGAAGGTCCTCACGGCTGCAGCTTGTGGTGACGAACACCTCCTGCACCAGGCTGCCCCGGCGCGCCACCAGCTTGTGGCCACCGCGGATGGGCGTTGAGATGCGCAGGCTCAGCTGCGGTGAGCGACCACGAACGCGGGAGATCACCGCGGGTGTGGCCGTGTCGATGCCCCCGTGCCGCACCAGACGCCGCAGCAGCGGGATCAGCCCTTCCACATAGGTGCTGTGGGTGATGACAACGCGACCCACGGCTTTCAGTTGCGCTCGAGCGGGGCCATGGTCAGGCCTTCGGCCGCGAGCTGCTGGTGGTACATCTCGGCCTGCTCGAGAGGACCGGACCAGACCTCGGCCGACCCCTGCGAGTCGATGCGATTGGCCAGGGCCCAGGCCTTCTCCTCACTCATGCCGGGGATGTAGCGACGCAGCACATCGACGACGTGCTGAAAGGTGTTGACGTCGTCGTCGAGGACGATGACGCGGGCATGGGGATAGCGCTGCAGCACGGTGGCGCCGTCCCGGTCCAGAACGGGGCTGGGACCGGGTCCGAGACGAACCGCCCCGCGGGCGGAGCCGCAGATGGGATGGGCGGTCAGGGTGGGGAAAGTGCGATCCATCCGGGCACGGCAGGCGGAGCGGTCAACCGCCGGAGCCTCCGCAGTCGGCAGGATCTCAGGCGGGCAGAAGCAGTGGAGCAACTGTAGTTAAACTGCGCCGACGGCGTTAACCAACGGCATGCTGATCACCTTCGGCTGGGCTTCACTCGCGGCTCTGTTCAGCTTCTCCATCGCCATGGTGGTCTGGGGCCGCAACGGCGACGGCACGCTCAAGTTCTGATCCGGCGGCACCCCTGCCATGGAGGCCTCCCCCCTCAGCATCGCCGGCATTCCGCTGAGCGCCCTGCTGTTTCCCACGGCGGCCGCCCTGCTTCTCTTCGTCACGGCGGGGGTGATCTACCTGTCCCTGATCGACTGGCGTGACCGGCGCCGGCGGAATCGAGAAACCAGTCGGTCCTCCTCCCGTTGAGACGCAGCGGCGCTCTCACCGGCGCGATCCAGGAGCCGTCCGGCGAAATCCCTCACTTCGCTGACTGGGCCTGGAGGCTGGCAGGAGACTGTCTGGTGGACCCGGCCGGCCTGGACACGCCAGCCGGACCGCGCTCCCCTCAGTCCGAAGAGGCCTCGGCCGTTGAGCAGGCGTTGCATGAGCTGTCCCGGGCGGGACGGACCGCGGCGGTCGCTGGGCCGGACCCGGCTGCGGTGATGGCGGTGCTTGCGGCCCCATCGGATTCGCCGATGCGAGCGGTTCTGCGACGGCACGCCGACGATCTCAGACGGCACCTGGTGGGAGACACGGTGACCTACGTGGTGAACCGCAACCTCAACTTCACCAATATCTGCAACCAGCACTGCGGCTTCTGCGCCTTCCGCCGCGACAGCCACGAGGCCGGCGCCTACTGGCACAGCATCGATGCGCTCCTGGCCAAGGCCGAGGAGGCGCGCCGGCTCGGAGCGAGCGAGCTCTGCATCCAGGGGGGTCTTCACCCGGAGGCCAGAACGGAGGGGAGCGCCCTGCGCTACTACGCCGGGATGCTGAGGGAGCTGCGCCGGGCCTGGCCGGACGTGCACCTGCATGCCTTCTCCCCCCAGGAGGTTCTCTTCATCGCCCGGCAGGACGGTATCGGGGTGCAGCAGGTGCTGGAGACCCTGATCGAGTCGGGCCTCGGATCGATGCCGGGCACCGCCGCCGAGGTGCTCAGCAGCCGTGTGCGCAGGAGGCTCTGCCCCGAGAAGCTGTCGGCCCGGGCCTGGTGTGCGGTGATTCTGGAGGCCCATCGCAGCGGGCTGCCCACCACGGCGACCCTGATGGCGGGCCACATCGAGGCGGCGGCGGACCGGGCGGCACACCTGTTGACGCTGGTGCGGTTGCAACAGCAGGCCCACGGCCACGGTGCCACCGGATTCACCGAATTCGTGCTGCTCCCCTTCGTCGGTCGCTTCGCTCCGGCCTCCCTGCGCTCCAGGGTGGGTCGTGATCAGCCCGACCCCACGGACATGCTCACCCTCACGGCACAGGCCAGGCTGGTGCTGGGCCGCTGGATCCGTCACCATCAGCCCAGTTGGGTGAAACTCGGGCTCGCCACGGCCGCGGAGGCCCTCAGCTGGGGCTGCGACGACCTGGGCGGCACTCTGATGGAGGAACACATCACCACCATGGCCGGCGCTCAGGGCGGCACCTGCCTCTCGGTCGATCAGCTGCGTCAGGCCGCCCATCGGGTCGGCCGCCCCGCGCAGGAGCGCAGCACCGTGTACCAGCCGGTCGCCGCAGCATGACCCGACCGACCCAACCGCGGCTCGCAGCGCGACTGTCCCACTTCGGCAAGGTGGCCCTTCCCCGGGCCCTCAAACGCTCGCGCTGGCCCCTGCCCACGAGTGCGGCACTGGCGGCTTTGCTGACCTTCGCCCCGCTCATCGCCCTGAGACTGAGCCCTCCGGGCTCAGGCGACCCGCTGGGACGCCTGCCGGAGGTGGCGGAGCTGATGCAGGCCTTCCCGATCCGTCCGGAGGGGAGTCCGCCCGAACTCTGGCGTGACCGCCTGGGCGAGGAGATGGTCGAACGCGTGTGGGAGCGGGCCGGGCGCCGCAGCCTCTGGTGGCAGTTCTGGCCCAGCAGCGGTGACTTTGCTCCCGTGCTCGCGTTCCCGGCACGCTGGTGGCCCAGCGAGGCACGCGGTTTCCCGCCCCACAGCCGCCTTGAGGGAGAGCTGCTGCTGGTGGCGGCGGAGGCGCTGCAGATCCAGCAACTGGCCCGTCAGCTTGCGGCGGCACCGCGTCCGATGGGCAGCGGCTGGGTCGAGCTGTGCCGTTCACGCCTGCTCAGCGGACCGGCGGTGCTGTGGAGCAACAGCGCCCTGGAAGGCATGCTCGGTTCGCTCGTACCCCTGATGCAGCCGATCCGACGGGGCTGCCTCAGCCTCAGTTTCGAGGGGCGCCGCATGGACTGGCAGGGCGTGGGCACCACGAGTGCCCTCTCGGCCACGGCCCAGGCCACCCTCGAAGACGGCCCGGCCGGACCGGCAACGGTGCCGGCGGGAGCCGGGTCACAACCCGGCCTGGAACCGGACGTTCTGCTGCAGCTGGAGGGGCAGCGGCTCGGCTGGCTCCTCGATGACCTGCTGGAGCGGCGGGCGATCCGTTCGCCGCTCGAGTCCCGCTACGGGCTCACGGCAACGGAACTCTCCCAGCTCAGCGATGCACCCTTCCGTCTGCGGATCCGCGCCAGTGAGGCGAACCGGTTCAAGGCGGTGCTGGAGCTGGGCGTGATCTTCAGCGCTGCCGATCAGGCGGGCTGGCAACAGCGCTCCAGGTCCCTGGCGCGGCTGCTGGAGGCGGACGGGTTCCGGATGGACGACCTCGGCGGAGAGAGCGTGGTGCTGACGGACCCCGAGGGGCAGCCCGTGGCCCAGTGGCGATGGCAGCCCTGGGGGCTGGCGCTGGAGCTGGGCATGGAGAGCTCGCCCGACCAGGGCGGAGCTGCCGACCTCAATGGGGCCGCACTCACCGCCGCGCCGGTGGATGTCGACCGCCTGGAGGGGGAGGGGGCGGCGATCCTGATCGACGCCAAGCCGGACGAGCTGGCCCGGCTCAACCTTCTGCCCAGGCGCCTGCCCCCGCCGATCCGGATGGCATCCGGTTTCAGCGGGCGGGTGGGACTCGGCCAGGGGCCGGAGGCGGCTCCGAGCTACGAGCTGAGCGGCTGGCTGGTTGTGCCACCAGCGGCGGCCGACCCTGCGGTGGCGGCTCCATCACCGGCGCCCGGGCCCGAGCCGGTGCCTGAACCAGCGTCGCTGCCGGCATCCCCCTGAGGGCCGGCGGAGCGCTCCTGACGCTCGCGGCGGCGGCGGTCGGCGGCCACCGTTTCCTCCATCAGTTCGACGGCCTGGGCCATCTTCTCGAGGTTCGTGGTGTACAGCGCCAGGTCCTTGTCCACGCGGTCACGCATCAGACCCATCGATTCGGCCATGTCGTGGGCGCGGGAGCGCAGAGCCTGGGGATCGAGCGCATCCGCTCCTCTGGCCCCCTCCAGGAGGCTGAGAAGACCCACGGCCATGAGGCGGGAATAGTGGAATCCAGGGGCTCTGGCGGCCTGGAGGGCATCCCGCAGCAGATCGGGTGCCCCATCGCCAGCGTTGGCCACCCAACCGCTCACTTCCTCGATCTGGTGATGACCGACCACCTGCAGGGCGTCGTCGCGCATGCGACGGAGGCCATCGGGATCCAGGCCGTTGGCGCGGCAGAGGGCACTGAACAGAGGCTGGCGGTGATGGTCGGGTCGATAGCCCTTGGAGAAGGCGTCGAAGACCTGGGTCAGGCCGACGGCGAAGAGGGAATCGGCATGAAAGCCCTCGTGCCGGCTGAGAAGATGCAGTTCCACCAGCAGTTCATCGACCATGCGCCGGTACAGAGGCGCAATCACAAAGGGGAACGCCTGGTGGAAGGACCGCTTGCTGTCGGCAACGGTGGGGCAGACGCTCACAACGTTCATCACCTGTCTCAATCGACCCTAGCGCCGCAGCCGTGGGCCCCCGCGGGATGCGGGGGCCCACGCGCCCGCATGCTCTCGGTAGAGTCCGGAGATTGACAGTCAGCTCCATGATCCCGATCGTCATCGAGGAATCCGGCCGCGGCGAGAGGGCATTTGACATCTACTCGCGCCTGCTGCGGGAACGCATCATCTTTCTCGGCGAACAGGTGACGGCCGAGTCAGCCAACCGCATCGTGGCCCAGCTGCTCTTCCTGGAAGCGGAAGACCCCGACTCGGACATCTTCCTCTACATCAATTCGCCCGGTGGCTCGGTGTATGACGGGCTCGGCATCTTCGACACCATGCAGCACATCAAGCCCGATGTGCAGACGGTGTGCGTGGGCCTGGCGGCCAGCATGGGTGCCTTTCTCCTCTGCGCCGGTGCCAAGGGCAAGCGCAGCAGCCTCGGCCATTCACGGATCATGATCCACCAGCCGCTCGGCGGGGCCAGGGGTCAGGCCAGCGACATCCGCATTCAGGCCGATGAAATCCTGTTCCTGAAGGACCGGCTCAACCGCGAGCTCTCCGACCGCACCGGGCAGCCGCTGGACCGCATTCAGCAGGACACCGATCGCGACTTCTTCATGTCACCGGAGGAAGCGATGACCTACGGCCTCATCGACAAGGTGATCGACCGGAGACCGGTGCACTCCATCGCCTGAGCGACGGCAGGTGGAGTGATCACTCCACCTGCATGATCACTCATCCTGCAGACTGGATCGGCTGGATTTGAGTTCCTTCCAGAGCGACTTGATCTGGTCGTAGGCCAGCTCCTGACTGATCTTGCCGTTCGCCTGCAGCCCGACGATCAGGCCCACCCGCTCGGCGAACTGCTCCAGATTCTGATGAAACATCAGACGCTCTGGAGTCCAGTCAGATCCCCTGTAGCCGCTGTGCGCTTCAAGGGGAGAGCGGATTCCATCCACAGGGCGGTTGGTCAAAGGATCGAACGGAGCAGGGTCTGATGGTGAGTGCACAACATCAGACCAACGGTTGACGGGGGCTCACGGTGTCTTGCGTGAGCCGAGCTTAGGGACACTGATGCGATCGGGCAGAGCAGGCCCGCGACGCCTCACGCCGACGGGGCGGACGCCTCCGACACAGGGGCATCGAGCAGCGGGGAGAAGCGGACCTTCTCGGGCAGGTCGGTGAACTCAGCGACGATGGCGCGGAACTCATCGCCGTCCAGCGTCTCCTTGTCGATCAGCAGTTCGACCAGCCTGTCCATGCAGGGCCTCTGGCCTGCCAGCAGGGCCACTGTGTCGCGGTAGCAGGCCTGAACGATCGAACGGACCTGTTCATCGATGCGGCGGGTGATGGCATCGGAGGCGTCGCTGCGGGTCATCAGGTCGCGACCGAGAAACACCTCCTGATTGCCGGCCTCCAGCGAGACCGGGCCGAGATCGCTCATGCCGAAGCGGGTGACCATCTGCCTGGCCATGGAGGCCACCTGCTGGATGTCTCCACCAGCGCCGGTGGTCACCTCGGCGTGGCCGAAGACCACATCCTCGGCGGCGCGTCCGCCCAGAGCGCCCATGATGCGGGCCTTGAGCTGGGCACGGCTGACCAGCGACTGTTCCTCATCGGGGGCGAACCAGGTGAGACCCTGGGCCTGACCGCGGGGAATCAGGGTCACCTTCTGGACCGGGTCGTGATCCTTGACCAGGCTGCCGATCAGCGCATGGCCGACTTCGTGGTACGCGATCAGGCGCTTGCTGCGGCCATCGGTGAGGGGCTTGCCCTCCATGCCGGCGATGATGCGGTCCACGGCATCGTCGATTTCGCCCAGCGTTGTGGCCGGTTTCCGGCGCCGCGCGGTGAGAATCGCCGCTTCGTTCAGAAGGTTGGCCAGATCCGCGCCGGTGAAACCGGGTGTGCGACGGGCGATCGCCTCAAGTGAGACATCCTCGGCGAGCTTCTTGTTGCGGGAGTGAACGTGAAGGATGTCGAGGCGACCCTTGATGTCGGGAGCATCGACCGTGACCTGACGATCGAAGCGGCCCGGACGGAGCAGGGCCGAATCGAGCACATCAGGCCGGTTGGTGGCCGCGATGATGATGATGCCGCTGTTGCCCTCGAAGCCGTCCATCTCGGTGAGCAGCTGGTTGAGGGTCTGCTCGCGCTCATCGTTGCCGCCACCGACACCGGCACCCCGCTGGCGACCGACGGCGTCGATCTCGTCGATGAAGATCAGACAGGGGCTGTTCTCCTTGGCCCGCTTGAACAGATCGCGCACACGGCTGGCACCGACACCGACGAACATCTCCACGAACTCGGAACCGGACAGCGAGAAGAAGGGCACTCCGGCCTCTCCGGCGATGGCCTTGGCCAGCAGGGTCTTGCCCGTTCCGGGAGGGCCGACCAGCAGCACACCCTTGGGAATCTTGGCCCCGATGCTGGTGAACCGCTCAGGGGTTCTCAGGAACGTGACCACCTCCTCGAGATCCTGTTTGGCCTCCTTGACGCCCGCCACATCGTCGAATTTGACGCCGGTTTCGGCTTCCATCAGGAAGCGGGCCTTGCTCTTGCCGAACTGCATCGCCTGGCCGGGGCCGCCGGGCATGCTCGACGAGCGGCGGGCCAGAAAGATCAGCGAGCCGATCAGCAGCAGCGGGAAGAGCAGATTGCCCAGGAGACCGAGCGCCGGCGGCGTGGTGCGCGGCGCGTGCAGGTCGAAGCTGATGCCCTGCTCCTTGAGGGTGTTGATCAGTTCAGGGGCCAGGCCGGGCAGATCGACCCGCAGCTTCTGGACGCGGTTGTCGAGATCGGGATCGATGGCCTCCACCACCGCGTTGCGGCCGCCGTCGTAGATGTCAACGGCAGTGACCCGGCCGGCTTCGACGTAATCGAGGAAGCGGCCATAGCTCATCCGGGCCACAGCGGTGTTCCGGGCACCGGCACCGCCGGTCATGCCGCCGGAACCGGCGTTGCTCAGCACCTGCCATCCGAAGAACAGAGCGATCCCCAGGGGCAGCAACCACAGGGCCAGGACACGCCAGCGTCGGTTCATCGTTGTCGTGGAATTTGAACAATTGTAAAGCGCTGCTCAGGCGCTCCGGGCGCCGCGCCGTCGCTCATCCGGCTCCATCGTGCCTCACTCCGGGGCCTGTGAGCCCGCGCCGGACACCGCGTCGACGCCCTCCTCGCTGCTCAGTTCCTCGGCTCCGTGGCGGGCGATCAGCTCCGGGCCTCCCAGACCATGGGTCCAGACCTCGACCAGCGCCTGCTTCGGTGCCTGAAAGCTGAGCAGCTCGAAGGGGAAGACGACACGTTCGAGGAAGAAGTGCTGATCGCCGCAGCACTTGATGATCAGGATCCGGTCGGAGGTGTTCCGATATGAGCAGCCGACCATGCGGAGGGGAACGGAGATGCGCCACCCCTATCCAGCCACCCGATCCGGCTCGGATCTGTACGGAGGAACACGAATCGGGAAAAAACCGAGACCGGTCGCCCAGCCGGCTGCCATGGGCAACCGGAGTCGGGGTCAGAGGCTGCGCAGGGCCACGATCGGATCAAGGCGGGCGGCTCGTCGGGCCGGGATCACGCCGAAGAACAGGCCGATTGATCCCGACACCAGCACGGTGCCCAGAACGGTGGTGGGAGCGATCGAGGCGGGCAGGGGGCTGAACCGGCCGACCCCGGTCACCACGGCGAGGCCGACCGTGGCCCCCGCGACACCGCCGAGGCTGGCGAGCACCAGCGACTCCACCAGGAACTGGCCGAGCACGTCACCGCTGCGGGCGCCGAGGGCCTTGCGCAGACCGATCTCCTCGGTGCGCTCGCTGACCGACACCAGCATGATGTTCATGATTCCGATGCCGCCCACCAGAAGGGAGACCCCTCCGATGGCCGCGAGCATCAGGGTGAGGCCACCGGTGATCGTGCCCACGATCGTGAGGGCATCCTGCTGGGATCGCACGGCGAAGTCGTCCTCCCGCAGGATGCGGTGCCGCTGGCGCAGCAGGTTGGTGATCTGGAACTTCGCGGCGCCGACGCTGTCCTCATCGCGGGCTTCGACGCTGATGAAGGTGAGGGAGACGCCGTAGGTGGGATCCCGGCCGCTGAGCCGGTTCACCATGGTGTTGATCGGGATGTAGACGTTCTCGTCCTGGTTGGAGCCGAACACAGCTCCCTTGGCCGCCAGCACCCCGATCACCTCGAACGACTGGTTGCGCAGCCGGACCCGCTGTCCGATCGCCCTGGCGGGACCGAAGAGGGTGTCCTTGATGTCGGGCCCGAGCACGACCACATTGCGGGCCGAGCGGTTGTCCTCCGTCGAGATGAAGCGGCCCCGGGCCACCTCGAAGCGGCGCACGGGGAGGAACTCGGCCGTGGTTCCGGTGACCGTGGTGCTCGCGCTGCGACCGCCGACCTGGGCCACCTCGGTGAGGGCGATCTGAGGCGCGACCCGCCGCACGCTGGGGACCTGCTCAGCGATGGCGACGGCGTCCTCGAGCACGAGGGTGCGGGGGCGGTTGATGCCCTGACGGCGGGTGTCGTTGTTGCCGGGAACCACGAACAGCACGTTGGCCCCGAGGGTGCCGAGCTCCCGCTCCGCCAGGTTCTGAGCCCCCTGACCGATGCCCACCAGGCTGATCACCGACGCATTGCCGATCACGATGCCGAGCATGGTGAGCAGGCTGCGCATGCGGTTGGCCCGCAGCGTGGCCAGCGCCATCGACACCGTTTCACGGATGGGGAGACGAGATCGGGCCTGCAGCGTGCGCTGAGGGGAACGGGCCCTGGTCGGTGGACGGGTGGCGATCGTCATGGCAGCACCCGCATCACGACCGGCCGCCTGGGTGCATGCACGGGAGACCTCACGGTGGCGGAAGCGGAGAACAGCGGCGGGGCGGTCTAGAACACCGAGTCGAAGCGGCTGCTGAAGGGATGGGAGGTGCCGCGATGCACCAGTCCCTCGCGCAGCTGCATGGTGATGACTTCACCCTGGCGGAGATCCATGGTGGCGCCCCGCACCCCCACGATGACGGGAATGCCGAGGCGCTGGGCGATCACGGCGGCATGGCTGCCGCTGCCCTCGGCCTCGGTGATCACACCGCAGGCCTGGCGGATGGCCTCGAGATAGGCGGCGTTGGTCTCGCGCACCACGAGGATCTCGCCCGGTTCCAGACGGGCGGCATCGTCGGAGGTCTGGGCCAGTCGCACCCGTCCGCTGACCTGGCCGCTGCCGATGCCCAGGCCGCGGCCCAGCACGGCCGAGACGATGCCCACTTTCACCAGATCGGTGGAACCGCTCACCCCGGCCAGGGTGCCGGCGGTCTGCACCACCAGATCGCCATCCTTGAGGAGGCCCATGTCCTGGGCCACCCCCATCGCCACGGTGAAGGTGCCGGTGGTGGTGGTCTGCTCGGAGATCAGCAGCGGGTTCACGCCCCAGACCAGCTGCAGCTTGCGCGCCACCGGCACCTCGCTGGTGATGGCCAGGATCGGCGTGGACGGCCGGAACTTGCTCACGTTGTGGGCTGTGGCTCCCGACTTGGTGAGCGGCAGGATGGCGGCTGCATCCAGCTGACGCGCGATGTTGCTCACCGCCTGGCTGATGGCGTTGGGGATGGTGCAGGCCACGTGGCTCTCACCGTCGTGCTGGGGATAGTCCTTCTCGATGCGGCGGGCGATGCGGGCCATGGTGGCCACCGCTTCCACGGGGAAATCGCCCACAGCGGTCTCGTTGGAGAGCATCACCGCATCGGTGCCATCGAGGATGGCATTGGCCACATCGCTCACCTCGGCCCGGGTGGGGCGGGGGCTGGAGGCCATGGAATCGAGCATCTGGGTGGCCGTGATGATCGGGATTCCAAGGCTGTTGGCCTTGCGGATCAGATCCTTCTGCAGCAGCGGCACCTCTTCGGCGGGCATCTCCACGCCCAGGTCACCGCGAGCCACCATCACGCCATCACAGAGCGGGAGAATGGCGTCGATCTGATCGATGGCTTCGAATTTCTCGATCTTGGCGACCACGGGCGTGGTGTAGCCGTGCTCCCGGATGAGCTCGCGGATCTCCTCCATGTCGGAGGGATTGCGCACGAAGCTCAGGGCCACCCAGTCCACGCCCTGCTGCAGCCCGAAGGCCAGATCGCGCCGGTCCTTGGGCGTGAGGGCCCGCACCGAGAGCTGCACGTCGGGGAAGTTGACCCCCTTGTTGTTGGAGAGCACACCGCCGCAGGTCACAACGCAGTGAAGGGTGTGCTCGTCGTTGTCGACCCGCACCACCTGCATCTCGACGCGCCCGTCATCGAGCAGGATGCGGCTGCCGGCACTGACCTCCTCCGCCAGCCGGTCGTAGGTGACCGTGGCCACGCTCTGATTGCAGCGCACGTCCCTGGAGGTGAGGGCGAACGCGTCACCGTTCTGCAGGGTGATCGGCCCCTCCTCGAAACGGCCGAGGCGGATCTTGGGGCCCTGCAGATCCTGGAGGATGCCGATGTGGGTGCCCAGCTCGTGGGCCACCTGGCGGATCGTGGCAATGCGCGTGGCGTGATCGCTGTGATCGCCGTGGGAGAAGTTGAGACGGAAGGTGGTGGCGCCGGCCTCGATCAGGCGACGCAGCACCTCGGGGGATTCGGTGGAGGGGCCGATGGTGGCAACGATCTTGGTGCGACGCGACAGATCGATCGTGGCCATGCGCGGGACCGGCTCAGGCCGGAAACTACCATCCGGCTGCCAGAGCCGCTCTGCCGGTCGCCATGGACCTCGACACGTATCAGACGGCTGCCCGACACACGGCCCGGTACCCGGATGCGGGCCGCAATGCGATCTATCCCACCCTCGGCCTCTGCGGTGAGGCCGGTGAGGTGGCCGAGAAAGTGAAGAAGGTGATGCGCGACCGAGGCGGCGTGTTCGATCAGGCCAGCCGCGATCAGCTGCTGCTGGAGCTCGGCGATGTGCTCTGGTACGTGGCCCAGCTCTCCTCCGAGCTGGGGTTCAGCCTGGAGCAGGTGGGCCAGGCCAATCTCAGCAAGCTGGCCGGAAGGGCCGAGCGCGGCACCCTCGGAGGCGATGGCGACAACCGCTGATCCAAGCGGCAACCGAATCCGTGGCGGGGCTGCTCAGCCGTAGAGCATGCTGCCGGCCAGAGCGAAGCTGGCCTGGGCCATCAACGTCTGCACGAGGTTGAGGGCGATGAAGGCCAGGATCGCTGAGAGATCGAGCCCGCCCAGAGGTGGGATCAGGCCCCGGAAGAGATTGAGGTAGGGATCGGTGATGGAACTCACCGTGGCCAGGAGCGGATTGCTCCAGTCGAGGTTGGGGAACCAGCTGAGCAGCACCCGCACCACAAGGATCACCGTGTAGATGCTCAGCGTTCTGGCCAGCACGGCCAGAAGGGTGGCCACCACATCCATGGGGAGCTCCGCAGTGCGTTGATGCCTGAGCTTAGGAAGCGCTCTCGCCGGTGGATTCCGGTTTCCCGGCCCGCTGGGCCTGGGAGCGGGCCTGAGCGGCCTCAAGCTGACCGTCCCGCACCTTGAAGGTGCGATGGAAGGTCTCCGAGAGGCTGATCCAGAAGGAGCGTCCATCGCTCTGGCGGCGCCGCTCGATGAAATCGTGGGCCAGGAGCTCCTTGATGTGCTCATAGGCGCCCGACCCGCGCAGCTCCACGAGTTCGGACTGGAGCAGGCGGCGCCGCAGCGCCACTGTGGCCAGGGTCCGCAGTGCCGCGGTGGAGAGGTTCACCGGCACCAGATCCTGCACGAGGCTGTCGAGCCCATCGCGGAGCTGTAGGGCGTAGCACTGGTCCTCGTGGCGGATCTCCAGGGCGGTGTCGCGGTGGGCGTAATCGGCCATCAGCGTGATCAGCGCCATCTCGACCGCATCGGCATCGGTGCCGGCCAGTTCCGCCAGTTCGGAGAGGGTGAGCGGCCTGCCCTTGAGATAGAGGATGGCCTCCAGCCGGGCCGGCAGCGAGACCGAGCGCGGCGGGTGGGCCGCGGCGTCAGACCCCGCCATCACCGCCTCCCAGGAAGAGGGCATAGGCCGGGTTGTGGGTTTCCTCCCAGCAGCGGTAGCCGAGGCCATCGAGCACCTGCTGCCAGGCCTCACGCTCCCGGTCGCGGACCAGCACTCCGACCACGATGCGCCCGACATCGGCGCCGTGGTTTCGGTAATGAAAGATGCTGATGCTCCAGTCGGCCTGGAGCGCGCTGACGAAGCGCATCAGAGCCCCGGGACGTTCGGGGAACTCGAACCGGTAGATCAGCTCGCGCCGGTCATCACCGCAGTGAACGGCCGCTGAGGCCGGCAGCCGCCCCCCCACCATGTGCCGCAGGTGGGACTTGGCCAGTTCATCCGCACTCAGATCCAGGCAGGGGTAGCCGGCGCGATCGAGCTCCGACACCAATTCAGCGGTGTCGGAGGAGCCGTTGATCTGCACCCCCATGAAGATGTGGGCCGTGGCCGGGTCGGCCATGCGATAGCTGAATTCCGTGAGGCTGCGGGATCCCAGCACCCGGCAGAGCCCCCTGAGGCTCCCGGCCCGTTCCGGGATCGCCACGGCGAGCATCGCCTCACGCCCTTCACCGAGCTCGGCCCGCTCGGCCACGAAGCGAAGCCGGTCGAAGTTCATGTTGGCCCCGCAGGCCACCGCCACCAGATCCCGGTCCCGCAGCCCCCTCCGCTCCACGTCCTGCTTCAGGCCGGCGATGGCCAGGGCGCCGGCCGGCTCCAGGATCGAGCGGGTGTCCTCGAAGCCATCCTTGATGGCGGCGCAGATGGAATCGGTGTCCACGGTGATCATGGCGTCGACGCACTGGCGCGCCAGGGCGAAGGTGGTCTCCCCGACCTCCCGCACGGCGACCCCGTCGGCGAAGAGGCCCACCTGATCCAGACGCACCCGCCGACCCTCGTGCAGGGAGCGGCTCATGGCATCGGCATCCACCGGCTCCACCCCGATGATCGAGACCTGCGGCCAGATGCTTTTCACATAGGTGCCGATCCCGGCGATGAGGCCGCCGCCGCCGACGGCCACGTAGATGGCATCCGGAATCCGCCGGCTCTGACGCAGGATCTCCAGACCCACCGTTCCCTGCCCGGCGATCACATCGGGATCATCGAAGGGGTGGATGAAGCTGAGGCCGTCCCGCACCCCCTGCTCCCGCGCCCTGGCGTAGGCCTCGTCATAGGTCTCGCCGTGCAGCACCACCTCGGCGCCGCGGCCGGCCACGGCCTCCACCTTCACCCGCGGCGTGGTGAGGGGCATCACGATCACGGCCCGGCAGCCGAGACGCTGGGAGGCGAGGGCGACCCCCTGGGCGTGGTTGCCGGCGCTGGCGGCGATCACACCCCGCTGCAGCTGCTCCGGCGAGAGCTGGGCCATGCGGTTGTAGGCCCCGCGCAGCTTGAAGGAGAAGACCGGCTGCAGATCCTCCCGCTTGAGCCAGACCCTGTTACCCAGCCGCGCCGACAGGCAGGGCGCCGCGTCGAGCGGGGATTCGATCGCCACGTCGTAGACCCGGGCCCTGAGGATGCGCTGTAGGAGGTCGTGCATCGGGTCTGCGTGATCGCACCAGTGTTGCAATCAACCCCGGAACGGGTGGGTCGCACGCTGCTGGCCCCGGGCCACACCCCGTAGATTGCACATCACGGCAAGGTCGTGCATGCACCTCAGCGAGTTGAGCCACCCCAATCAGCTGCACGGATGCTCCGTGGCTGAACTGGAGGCCATCGCCGCCCAGATCCGCGAGCGCCACCTGGAGGTGGTCTCCACCAGCGGTGGGCACCTGGGTCCCGGCCTCGGCGTGGTGGAGCTGACCCTGGCCCTGTACCAGACCCTGGACCTTGACCAGGACCGGGTCATCTGGGATGTGGGCCACCAGGCCTATCCCCACAAACTGATCACCGGGCGCTACGAACGCTTCGACACCCTGCGTCAGCAGAACGGGGTGGCCGGCTACCTGAAGCGCTCCGAAAGCCGCTTCGACCACTTCGGCGCCGGGCATGCCTCCACGAGCATCTCCGCGGCCCTCGGCATGGCCCTGGCCCGCGACGTGCGGGGCGAGACTTTCAAGACGGTCGCCGTGATCGGCGACGGGGCCCTCACCGGGGGCATGGCGCTGGAGGCGATCAACCACGCCGGCCATCTGCCGAGCACCCGCCTGCTGGTGGTGCTCAACGACAACGACATGTCGATCTCCCCTCCCGTGGGAGCGCTCTCGACCTACCTCAACCGGATGCGGCTGAGCCCGCCCGTCCAGTTCCTGTCCGACAGCGCCGAGGAGGCGATGAAGCATCTCCCCTTCATGGGAGGTGAGCTACCGGCGGAACTCGAACGGCTCAAGGAGAGCATGCGCCGGCTCGCGGTTCCCAAGGTGGGCGCGGTGTTCGAGGAGCTGGGCTTCACCTACATGGGTCCGGTGAACGGGCACGACATCGCCGAGATGACCCGCACGTTCCAGTCGGCTCACCGCTGCGAGGGGCCTGTGCTGGTGCACGTGGTCACCACCAAGGGCAAGGGGTATCCCTATGCGGAGGCCGATCAGGTGGGCTATCACGCCCAGTCGGCCTTCGATCTCGACACCGGCAAGGCCCCGCCCTCCAGCAAGCCCAAGCCACCCAGCTACAGCAAGGTCTTCGGCCAGACCCTGGTCAAGATCTGCGAACAGAACCCGAAGGTGGTGGGCATCACCGCCGCCATGGCCACCGGCACCGGTCTGGATCTGCTCCAGAAGGCCCTGCCGGGCCAGTACGTGGACGTGGGCATCGCCGAGCAGCATGCGGTGACCCTCTCGGCCGGGATGGCCTGCGAGGGGCTGCGGCCGGTGGTGGCGATCTACAGCACCTTCCTGCAGCGGGCCTACGACCAGCTCATCCACGACGTGGGCATCCAGAAGCTCCCGGTCACCTTCGTGCTCGACCGGGCCGGCATCGTCGGCGCCGACGGCCCGACCCACCAGGGGCAGTACGACATCAGTTATTTGCGCGCCGTGCCGAACTTCACGGTCATGGCCCCGAAGGACGAGGCGGAACTCCAGCGCATGCTCGTGACCTGCCTGCAGCTGGACGGCCCGGCCGCCCTCCGCATCCCCCGCGGCCAGGGCGAGGGGGTTCCGCTGGCCGAGGAGGGATGGGAACCGGTTCCGGTCGGTCGCGGCGAACTGCTCACCGATGGCGACGACCTGCTGATCGTGGCCTATGGCGCCATGGTGGCCCCGGCCATGGCCACCGCCGGCCTGCTCCAGGAGCACGGTGTGCACGCCGCGGTGATCAATGCTCGCTTCCTGCGTCCGCTCGATGAGGCCCTGATCCTGCCGATGGCCCGCCGGATCGGCCGGGTGGTCACCATGGAGGAGGGTGCCCTGGCGGGCGGTTTCGGCTCCGCCGTGGTGGAAGCGCTGATGGACAACGGCGTGCTCGTGCCCGCCCTCCGAATCGGCATCCCCGATGTGCTCGTGGACCATGCCAGCCCGCAGCAGAGCAAGGAGAGCCTGGGCCTCACACCCCCGCAGATGCAGCGCCGCATTCTCGATCACTTCGGCTCCGCTTTCTCCAGCGGCAGGGCTGCCCCGGAGGAGGCCTCCCTCGGGGTCTGACCGCCGGCCTGCCCAGCGCGGACCCTCCTGACCAGTGCGATGTGCTGGTGGTGGGCGCCGGCCCGGCCGGTGGTGAGCTGAGCCGGCGGCTGGCCCTGGCCGGCCATCACGTCTGCCTGGTCGACCGTCTGACGGGCCTCGACCAGGCCGCCTTCAGCAGCGCGGCCCTGCCGCTGGCCTCCGTGGCGGATCTGGGCCTGCCGGCGGGCTGTGTGGCCAGCCGCTGGAACGGTTGGCGGCTGGTGGGACCCGATGGGCGCGAACGGCTCTGGCAGCAGCGGCGCCCTCTTGGCGCCGTGCTCGACTTCGCCGCCCTGCGCGGCTGGCTGGCCGGGGAGGTGCGCGGCTGGGGATCTCAGGTGCTGCTCGGCTGGAGCGCCGAGGCCGTGATCCGGAACGGACGCGAGGGCGCCCTGACCGAGCTGCGGGATTGCCGCGGCCGCGGCCGGCGCAGGGTTCGCAGCCGCTACGTGGTGGATGCGAGCGGCCAGGGACGCGCCCTGATCAGCGCCCAGGCCGCCACCTCAGATCAAACCGACAGCGGTGATCCGCTGATCCGGGGCAGCGGCGTGGAATGGCTGCTGCGGGTGGACGGGGCCGAGTGGCGGCGCTGGTCGCGGCAGCTCAGCTTCTTTCTCGGCAGCCGCTGGATCCCGCGGGGCTACGGCTGGATCTTCCCGATGCAGGAGGGGATGCTCAAGCTGGGGCTCTGCCGGCTGGAGGTCGATGGGCCGGCCCGCGGCCCGTTTCGGAAGAGCCATGCAGCTCCCTACGCCGCCCATCTGAGGGCCCTGCTGCAGCACACCGGTCTGGCGCAGGCGGCAGTGGTGGACCGCCATGGCGGGCGGATCCGCAGCCGGGTCCACCGCGGGGACCCTCACCAGATCGGCCAACTGCTCGCGGTGGGCGATGCGGTGAGCACGGCCAACCTCCTGGGCGGCGAAGGAATCCGGCACGCCATGGTCAGTGGCCGGATCCTGGCCGAGCTGCTCGATCGGGCGCTCAGGGTCGGGGATGGCGCCGGGCTCAGGGCCTACCCCCAGCGCCTGCGCCAGGCACTGGGCTGGCGCTGGGGTCTGAGCGGACGGCTGGCCGTGCGCACCTGGTGCGGCCTCGACTCCGATCGCGGTGACCGGAGGCTGCAGCGGCTGATGGATGAGCTGGAGGATCGGGCCAGTGCGTCCGACCTGGCCGAACTGCTGTTCGACTACCGCTTCGAGCGCTACGGCCTTCGTGCTCTGCCCTATTGGCTTGGCTTCAGGCGCGGCGCGGGGGGTCCGGCAGCCGGCCGGTGAGGGGCCGGCTGGCGGGGCTCAGAGTCGGGTTGAGGGGATCAGAGAACGCCGCGAGCGGCCAGGCCCTGAATGGCACCGATACCGAACACGTGGCCCAGGCTGGTGGTGGCCAGCAGGCAGGCATGGCTCATGCCGCCGAAGAAGGTGGCGTTGGGCAGCTTGGCGCCCTCGTTCTGATACTTGATCGTGGCCTTGCCGATGGCGATGGCCACCACGTTGCAGATGATCATCACCAGGGCGACCTTCGGGGTCCAGCTCAGGGTGGCGGGGGCGATGGCCAGAAGGGAAGGGAGCATCGTCGGCACGGAAGACGCCTCATCTTCCGGGCCTGGCCTTGGCCCTGGTTCAGCGCCTTAAGACTTATTCACGCCGCCTGCGTCGCCCGTCCCGGCATCGGTCCCATCCGCCGCGGCCTTCAGCGCCAGCGCGAAGCCGGTGACCACCATCAGATTGCTCAGGGTCAGGAAGGCTTCGGCTCCGCCGTGCAGGGCATCCACCTGAACCAGCGAAGCCCCGAAGCCAAGCTCGGCCCAGATCGAGGCCGCAATGGTCACCGCCACGAACAGCAGGGTGAGCCGGAAGCCCAGCAGAGCGAGGGGGGGCATCCTGCCGCTGCGCGCGGCCCAGCGCAGGAAGAGCAGGTAGGGCAGCAGCGAGAGGGCGAAGAGGGGAGCCGGGTCGATCCGGAGCAGATCGGCGGGATCGGGCAGGGACATGGATTGAAAGCGTCAGCGGGCCGGCAGCAGCCGCCAGGCCGCGGCCGCCAGGCAACCGTTGCCCACCAGGGTGAGGCCCGCCTGGAGCGTCACCAGCCACTCGAGGGAGGCCGGATTGTCGAACAGATGCCAGGTGCAGGCCGCCATGGCGCTCACCAGGGCCGGAATCATGGCCAGGGCGAGCCAGCGCCACTCCCCTTCACCGCGACGCTCGGCCAGCAGAGTCACCAGAACGATGGCGGTGATCCATTCCAGAACGGAGGTGATGTGAATCCACCAGGTGGGGAGTGAAAGCACGTGCACCGGCCCGGCGTGTTCCATCAGGGCCAGTAATGTACGGCGATCGCGGTGGTGGCCTGACCGCTATGAGGGCATCCCGGGGTCGTGAACGCGCCGGCGCAACACGGCTGCGACCCTTGCTCTGCGGCTACTACGGCGAGCACAACCTGGGCGATGACGCGCTCCTCGCGGTGCTCCTGGAGCAGCTGCCGCCGGGCACCCGCCCCTTGGTGAGCGCGCACGATGGCCGGGAGGTGCGGCAGCGCCACGGTGTGGCCACCTGCCCGAGACGGAATCCCCGGGCCATGGCCCGGGCTCTGCTGCGCTGTGACGCCCTGGTGCTGGGAGGCGGCAGCCTGCTGCAGGACAGCAGCAGCCTGCAGAGCCTTTTCTATTACCTGATGCTGATGGCGCTGGCCCGCCTGCGACGCATCCCGGTGATCCTCTGGGCCCAGGGCTACGGCCCGCTCCACAGGCCCCTGAGCCGCAGGCTGGTCGGCGGAGCGCTGGGGCAGGTCAGCGCCGTGAGCTGGAGGGACGCCACCAGCGCCGCGGCGGCCGAACGCTGGCGGCCGGGGGCCAGCCGCTGGGCGCCGGACCCGGTGTGGAGTGTCCCGGCCGGCAGCTGGAACGGGCGCGGCGGGGACATCGTGATCTGCTGGCGTGACACGTCCCACCTGGACCGGGCCGGCTGGCGCTGGCTGCTCGATCAGCTGGATGCCCTGGCCGCGGCCAGCGATCGCGCCGTGCTCTGGCTGCCGTTCCACCGCGATCAGGACAGCGGGCTTGCGGAACGGCTGGAGGCATCGGTCGGGATCCCGGCGGGGCTGCAGCGGCGCAGCCGCTCCGTCAGCGCCGACAGCCCGGAGCAGGCCATGGATCTGTTTCAGCGGGCGGGCCTCGTGCTGGCGATGCGCCTGCACGCGCTGATCCTGGCGGCGGTGAGCGGTGCGCCGGTGCTGGCCTTCAGCTACGACCCGAAGGTGCAGGTGGCGGCGGCCGCCGCCGCGATCCCCTCGCTTGACCTGGCGCAGGTGGGATCGGGCAGCCGGGATCCGGATCTCTGGATGCGCTGGCAGCGCCAGCTGGATGCACCGCCGGACCCGGCACGAATCCGGGGGCTGGGACAGGCAGCGGAACTGCACCGGCGCTGTCTGCTGCAGGGGCTGGAGTAACTCCTTTCAGAATCCCGGCCGTTTGTGCTGGTCGAAACTGCGATCCAGGGCGGCACCGATGGTGAGGCCCACCGGCAGATCTCCGCCGAAGGATGTTCCAAGAATCTGTCTGTAGAACTTCTGCTCCACCAGGGCATAGGTGCTGGATGGCAGGGGAACGTAATTGGAAGCCTTCACAATCTTGAGACCGTTACGCACGTAGAAGCTTACGAAGCGTCGCAGAGACGCCTCCTGCTTGACGGCCTCGGCGTTGAGGTAGAGAAACAGCGGCCGCGACAGGGGCAGATAGCGTTCCTTCTGCACGTTCTGAACCGATGGGGGCACGGCTCCCTCGGGACCGACAACAGCCAGAGCCTTGAGATCCCTGGCATTGGATCGATAGTAGCCAAAACCGAAATACCCAAGGGCATTCACATTGTTCGCTACACATCGAACCAATTGACTGTCGTCCTCGCTGGCGAGATAGTCTGTTCGCGAATTTGCTTTCGAGCCGTTGATGGCCTTATTGAAGATATCGAATGTACCGGAGTCCTTACCAGGCCCGCAGAGTGCAATCGGCCGGGCCGGCCAGGCGCTGTTCACCTGCTGCCACTGGTTGATCCGGCCCTGAGCCGGTTTGCTCCAGAGACGACGCAACTGAGCTGTGCTGATCCGCTCTGCCCAGGTGTTGGCAGGATTGACGACAATCGAGATGGCATCGAAGGCGATCGGCAACTCAATGAATCGAACCCCACTGGCCTCACAGCGCTGGAGCTCCGAGCTGCTGATCGGCCGGGAGGCATTCACCATCGGCATCCGACCGGAGCAGAACTCGCGGAGTCCCGCACTGCTGCCGGTCTCCTGAAGATCAAACCGCACGGCACGACCTCGCGGGGTGCGCCGGAAGGCCGCGATGGCGTCCCTGGTGATCGGGTAGACCGTGCTGGAACCGGAGATCCGGATGGTCTTCGCCTGCAGGCCGACGGGAAGCAAGAATGCCACCATCACTGCGACGATGCCTCCGGCTCGTGGACACTGCCGTCGAATCGAGTGAACGAGATCCGGAGTCATTGGCCTCAGCCGAGACAGAACCATCCTCTCTTCGGAGGGAAGACAAAGGGTTAAGCAGGATTTATCAGAAGCCTATGGTCATTGGATCAGCTTTGATCAGCGATCCCGCCACCCCCCTGAAACCAGCCCGCCTCCACAGGATCGTGACCTGGATCAGAGCGGCGGCAACCATCAGCATCAGGCTGTAGAGACAGACGTCGCGCCTGCTCAGCTCAGGCATGGCTGCACAGTCCATTCCCTGTCGGCCTGAAATGAATGTCAATAGCGCGAACACACTGGAAACAACCGCCAGGATTGTCATGACCTGATTCCTGCGATGCTCCCGTTCTGGTCCCGGGAGCATCGTGGACGGATTCACTCTGATGACGCAGCAGCTCAGCACGACCACGCGAGGAGTCCACGACCGGTCGCGACGCCGTCATCAGGCCCCATCCACCAGCGCGCTCACGGACCCATCCCCGAAGCCGGAGGATGGGGACGAGTGGCTGAGACGGAGCAGTTCCCCGCCACCGATCAGCAACAGCTGAATCAACAGACAACTCACCACATCAGCCCGGCGCATCCACAACAGCCTCACCATGCCTGAAGTGCCGGGGCGGCCATTCAAGATGGAACCCGCCTGGGAGCGACGTGGGCCACATCACATCACTCCCGGAGTGGTGGTTGGACACTGGCGGACGACTCATCAGCGCTCTCGACCGGCTCAGGCACCAGGTCGGCCTGAACGCCGCGCCGACGCAGCTCACGCCCCAGCTGCTCAGCCAGATCCTGATCCAGCGCGGGGGTCAGCTGCGGGGTGCCGTCCAGGAAAGGGGCCATGGTCCCGGGAGCACCGCCGAGGTGCCGCGCCAGACACTGCTGGGTCTCGAACATCCACTCGGACGCCAGAGGAGCCTGGAGGCGCACCCGCCAGGCCGGTGGGCGCTGCTCGCCGATCTCCACCCGGCGCAGACCCTCCAGATCCGCCAGCACCAGCAGGTCCTGCCCGGGGCGCAGCACACGCTCGAGGGCCGGGAGGGCCACCAGCTCCGAACGCGTCCGGGTTTTCAGGGCCACAGCCGTGACCCCGTAGCCCCCCTGCACGCGGGCGATGCTCAGACCGGCGAGGGTGTCCCCCGCCTCGACGCGATAGCGCACCAGCATCAGATTCCGGCCTTCGACGCGGTGCACCTCCTCCACGGTTTCACCGAAGGCCGTTGCCACCAGCGCATCCGCCGCGAGATCCACCGAGGAGATCAGGGACAGGCCGCCGAGGAGATCGCCGAGCACTTCGGCCGCAGGCAGTTCCTTGGCCTTGAGAGACAGGCGGGCTTCGGGCCAGCGGCGCTCCAGATCCAGGGCGAGCTGGAGATTCATCAGTAGATCGTCCGAGAGGAGAGCCACACCAGCCACGCGGGAGCGGCGCAGGAGTCGGAAGGCCTCCGGCAGCTGCAGCACATCGCGCCTGCGGATCCGATGAGCCGGACGGGTCCCTGAGGGATCGGCGACCGGGCCTCGCACCGATCCGATCGGTCCGGAATCCCCCTCAGAGGGACCGGCCCGAAGGCAGACCACCCCGATGCCGTCGGCCTGCAGCTGCTCGGCGATCAGAGGAGCCAGGGAACCACCCTCAACCAGGAGCGCGGCATGGGTGTCGCGGGGAAACGAGCGCGCCCGCCTCAGCCCCAGTCGCACACTGAGCAGCCGTTCAAGAATGAGTGCTGTGAGCGCCGAGGTGAGCACGGTGCCCGCCAGCGCATAGACCAGCATCAGCGCCAGCAACCGGCCCTGCTGGGCAACGGTCCAGGGAGTCCCGGACTGCAGGAGGGAACCCCGCTCCAGCACAACGGAGGCCGGGTCCACGTACTCACCATTGAGCAGGCCCAGGGTCACGAACAACCCCAGAAGCCAGCCCCGATCAGCGCGAAACAGGGCCACACCCGTCAGCACCAGTCCCAGGGCGGCAAGCAAGCCCACCCACCACCAGATCCGACGCCGCCCGAGCGCCGCAAGCCGCGCCAGCGGAGCGCTGCCGCTCCAGAACTCGAGCCTCTCTCGAAGCGAACCGGCGCGGCGTTGCAGCTGGTTGCGCAGAGCCTGCGGCCACGGTGGCCGGCGGATTCTCCCGGGTGTGGCCAGGCACACCTGGAGAGGGGATCCATCCAGGCGACGGCCCCCGCTGACCCCCTCCCCTTCACGCCGTTCACGCAACTCGAAGCGGTGGCGACCGAGCCGGATCGTGGCGGCCTCCCGGCTCGGCCGCAGGGACTGGCTGAACACCGATGCTGTGAGCAGCATCGGGTCCACCACGGCGACTCCCGGCAGCCGCTGCTCAAGCAGCACACCGAGGGAGGCCCGCTGGCTGGAGGAGCGAACGACCACGGTGGCCCTGGGGTTGAGCGGGCGGATCTGCAGTGCCGCCTCCAGATTCACCGTGCTGTCGGAACTCAGCAGCAGGATGCTGCGGGCCTGATCGACACCCGCAGCCAGCAGATCCCTGGGCTGGCGCATGTCTCCCAGCACAAAACTGGGCGCCAGGCGCCGTTCCAGCTCCGCGTCTCTCCAGCGTGGCGGCTGCCAGTCCAGACAGGAGAGAGGCACATCAAACGCCAGAAGACGCCGGAGGCAGGTCTGCCCGAGGGAGCCGAGCCCGCAGACCAGCACCAGTCCGGAGGGCGGGGCAGCAGCCATGGTTTCAGGCGCTGGGCGGCACCGGCAGCCGAGCCCCACTGCCGGCCTCGAACCAGTGTTCCCGCTCCGGCCGCCAGCCCAGCCTGAGGCTGTCCGGTACAGCCACCTTGCCATCGGCAAGCCAGCGCAGGGCTCCCCGCGGGGTGTCCACGCTCACCAGCTGGGTGGCCCCCAGCCACTCGCGCGACACCACCCGGGCCGGAAGCCCTGCATCCGGGTCATCGCAGGCATGGAGATGTTCCGGACGCACGGCCAGGACCCGGCCGCCCTGTTCCGGGAACAGGTTGATCTGGGGCCGGCCGATGAAACAGGCCACCACCAGGGAGGCCGGTCGCTCGTAGAGCTCCTGGGGGGTTCCCACCTGCTGGAGCCGGCCGCCCAGGAGCACAGCGATGCGGTCCGCCAGCCCCATCGCCTCCTGCTGATCGTGGGTGACGTAGACCACGGGCTGCTCACCGCCGCAGAGCCAGCGCCGCAGCTGGGGCCGCAGGTCCTCCCGCAGCTGGGCGTCGAGGTTGCTCATCGGTTCATCCAGCAGGTAGAGGCTGGGGGAGCGCAGCAGCGCCCGGGCCAGGGCCACCCGCTGCCTCTGGCCTCCGGAGAGGGCCGAGGGACGCCGGTGGCGCACCTCCTCCAGCTGGAGCAGGCTCAGCACCCGCTCCACCGCCTCCTGCTGCTGAGTGGGACGCACTCCCCGCACCTGCAGGCCGAGGGTCAGATTGCGCCACACATCCAGGTGGGGATAGAGCGCATAGCTCTGGAACACCATGCCCACGCGGCGCCGGGCCGGAGGCCAGTGGGTGATGGCCTCTCCAGCCAGGCGGATCTCGCCGGAGCTGGGCGCATCGAGGCCGGCGATCAGGCGCAGGATGGTGCTCTTGCCGCACCCGCTCGGCCCCAGCAGGGCCAGGCACTCCCCGGGCTCCACCTGCAGGGAGACCCGATCGATGATCGTGCGACCGCCCACGCTGCGGCTGATCGCCTCCAGGGCCAGACCGTTGCCGAGGGTGGTCATCGGATCGCTCATCCCTTGATTGCCCCCTGGGTGAGACCGGAGACGATCTGACGCTGAAACAGCAGCACCATCAGCAGCAGGGGCAGGCTGCCGAGCACCGTGGCCGCCGCGAAGGCGCCATAGGGAACGGTGAAGACCGAGGACCCGGCAATCCGAGCCATCGCCGGCGGCAGGGTGAGCAGCTCGGCCCGGCTGATCCAGGTGAGGGCGATCGGGTACTCGTTCCAGCAGAACAGGAACACGAGGATCGCCGTGCTGGCGCTGGCCGGAGCGATGAGGGGGATCAGAACCCAGCGCAGCCGGCTCCAGAGGCCCATCCCCTCCAGCCGGGCGGCCTCCTCGAGTTCGGGCGGCAGATCGGCGAAGGCCGACTGCAGCAGCAGCACCGCCAGGGGCAGGGAGAGCCCGGCATAGGGCAGCGTCAGGGCCAGCAGATGGTTGGCCAGGGAGAAGGTGCGGGCCAGCTCCAGAAGGGCGAGGAACAGGAGCACGTAGGGGAACACGGCCGCCGCCAGCACGGTGAGACGGATGCCGGCGCGCAGCAGCCGGCGGCAGCGGTTCATCGCATAGGCGCAGGGGAGCGCCAGCACCAGGGTGAGCAGGGTGGCGCTGAAGGCCACCACCGTGCTGTTGAGCAGATAGCGCCAGAACGGGGGCTGACCCGAGAGCACCTGGCTGTAGTTGCTCAGGGTCCAGCCGCTGGCGAGATCCGCGGCGGCCTGGCCCACGAGGGCCGAGGGATCGCGCAACGAGGTGTACAGCTGCCAGAGCAGCGGTCCGAGCGTCCAGGCCAGCAGGGCGGCCACCACCAGAGCGCGCTGGGGCGTCTTCACGCCGGCTCCTCCGCGCCGGCGCGGGAACGGAACAGCCAGAGCACCGCCAGGCTCAGAAGCAGCAGCAGGGCGAAGGTGCCCAGCATCACCGTGGCGCTGTAGCCGAAATCGAGGAAGCGCATGGCGTTGAGGTAGGCGTAGAGGGCCAGGCTTTCCGTGCTGCTGGCCGGCCCGCCGCCGGTCATCACCTGGATCAGATCGAACACACCGAGGGCCTGGGCCAGGCGGAACACCACCGCCAGCATCATGTAGGGCCGCAGCAGCGGCAGGGTGATGCGCCGCAGAGCCTGCAGGGGGGTTCCGCCATCGAGTTCGAAGGCTTCGTAGAGATCGGCGGGAATGGCCTGCAGCCCGGCCAGCAGGATCAGGGCCATGAAGGGGGTGGTCTTCCAGACATCGGCGAGCACCGTCATCATCCAGGTGATGGAGGGGGTGGCCAGGAAGGGCACCGGTGTCAGTCCCAGGGTGCCCAGCAGGGCATTGATGGGTCCGAAGGGGTCGTTGAAGATCCAGCGCCAGCCCAGGGCCATCACCGTGGTGGGCAGCGCCCAGGGCATCAGCACCAGAGCCCGGACACCGCCACGGCCGCGCCAGCTCTGATGCAGCAGCAGGGCGATCGCCAGGCCCAGCAGGAGTTCCAGACCCACCGAAACCGAAGCGAAGCGCAGCGTCTGGAAGGCGTCCTGCCAGAAGCGGCCATCGGCCAGCAATCGCCGCCAGTTGCCCAGTCCGTTCGGCACGGCCACCAGGTTGGTGAGCACCGAATCGGCGTGGAAGCTCAGCCAGCCATAGCGGAGCATCGGCCAGCCGAACACCACGGCCAGCAGCAGCAGGGCCGGCAGCAGCAGCAACGGCATCGGTCCCGCCATCATCGGGAGCCGGCGCCGGCCGCATCCAGCAACCGTTCGGTGGCGCCGCCGGCTCGGCCCATCGCCCGCTCGGCATCGATCGATCCGGTGAGCACGCTGCTCAGCTGGCGCTGCAGGATGTCGCTGAACTGGGCGTAGAGGGGGGTGACGGGCCGCAGCACCGCGTCATCCAGGGCTCGCTGCAGCTCGGGCATCACGGGATTGGCGGCAATCACCTCCGGATCGGTGAAGACACTGCGCAGCGTGGGGGTATAACCCCAGTCGATCGCCAGGGTCTTCTGGCTGTCGGCCCCGGTCAGGTAGCGAAGCACGGCGGCGGCTTCGCGGGGATGTTCACTCTGGGAGACCACCGACAGGCCCCAGCTGCCCTGGGTGGCTGCCGGGCGCTCACCGGGCTCGGCCACCATCGTGGTGACGCCCACCTTGCCCGCCACCGCACTGCCCTGCTTCTGCAGCTCGCTCCAGGCGTACGGCCAGTTGCGCATGAAGGCGGCCTGGCCGTTCTCGAAGCTCTGCAGCACCTGCGGCTCGGCGAAATTGGCCACCGCTCGCGGGGAGACGCCCTCATCGATGAGCGAGCCCAGCCAGGCCGCGGCACGGATGGACGGCGCCTGGTTCAGTCCCAGCGATGGGCTGGCGCCGGGCTCCCACCACCAGCCTCCGAAGCCCTGCAGCACCTCGAGGAACACGCAGCTGAGGCCCTCGTACTGGCGGCCCTGCCAGAGGTAGCCCCAGGGCACGCGGCCGTCGCGCTGCAGCTGGCGCGAGATGGCCACCAGCTCTGCTGGGGTGCGAGGCGGCTGATCCATGAGGTCGGTGCGCCAGTAGAGCAGGCCCATGGAGGCCAGCAGGGGCACGCGCCACAGCTGGTCATCGATGCGGTTGCCCAGCCGGGCTCCCGCCACCACACCGGCAAGGGGGTCCTCACCCAGCAGGGGATCGAGGGGCGTGAGCCAGCCCGCTGCGGCGTACTTGGCCGTCCAGGTCACATCCATCAGCAGCAGGTCGTAGGGGCTGTTGCCCAGGAGCAGGCTGCTGATCGCCAGATCGGAAACGGACTCGGTTTCCATCGGGCCGCGGGTGACGCGGATGCGCAGGTCGTCGTGGCTGCGGTTGAACCGGTCCACCAGCCCCGCGGTGGCATCGGCGAAGGGTGCCGCCATCAGCACGTTGACCGTGACCGGGTCGGGCCGTGCCGACCAGACCCGTCCCCCCAGCAGCGTCAGCACCGCCAGAACGGCGGCCAGCAGCAGCAGGGCCGGGCGGCGCAGGCGCTGGTTCAGGGCACGGCCCATGACGGCCGACTCAGGCTGCGATCGCCGCGAGTTGATGGTCGGCCCAGTGGCTGACGGTGAAGGATTCAACCGCCGCGGTCATGGTCGCCATGCGGCGACGCTGTTCATCGGCGGGCATCGCCAGGGCCTGCTCGATGGCGTCATCCATGCGGCGGTGCGAGTACGGGTTGGTAAGGATGGCGCCGTCGAGCACCACCGAGGCACCGGTGAACTCCGACAGCACGAGCACACCATCCATGTCGCGACGGCTGGCCACGTATTCCTTGGCCACGAGGTTGAGTCCGTCACGCAGGGGCGTGATCCAGCAGATGTCGGAGCGGCTGAACCAGGCCACCATCTCCTCGTAGGGAATGCGCTGGGTGGAGAGGCGCACCGGCACCCAGTCCATACGGCCGAAACGCCCGTTGATGCGACCGGCTGTCTCCTCAATGGACCGCTGGGTGTCCTCGTAGATCTTCATGCCGGTGGCCGCAGCAACGCAGGCCAGCATCAACACCACTTCGCCGTGCAGATCTTCACGGCGCTCCATCAGCCGTTCGAAGGCCAGCAGCAGCTCCTCGTTGCCCTTGGTGTAATCGACGCGACTGGCGGAGAAGATCAGCTTGCGGTTCTTCTTGGTGTCTGCATCGATCCGAGCGCTCATCGCCTGGACGTGATCGCTGCTGCGCAGGTTCTGGATCACATCGGGCGCGGTGCCGACTGGAGAGGCGAGCAGGCCCACCTCGCGATCGCGGTAGCGGAGGGTGGGGGTGACCAACGGCTCGGCCAGGGCGCTCCCGGTGGGACGGAACATCGGATCCACCGCTCGTTTGCCGGCCTTCTCGGCTCCCAGCAGGGAGGTGGCGGCGCGGGCGAAATTCTCCAGGTAGCGGGGAATATGGAAGCCAACCAGATCGCAGCAGAGCAGGCTGTCGAGAATCTGCTCTCGCCAGGGGAGGATGGCGAACACGTCTTCACTGGGGAAGGGCGTGTGATGGAAGAAGGCGATTCTCAGATCGGGCCGTGAGGCACGGATCGTGGCGGCAGCCAGCCAGAGGTTGTAGTCATGAATCCACACCACAGCGCCCTCAGCCGCCTCAGCGCAGGCCGCCAGGGCAAAGCGCCTGTTCACATCTTGGAAGGTGTCCCAGTCGGCGTTGTTGATGTTGAAGTGCGTCGGAAACGTGTGAAGAATCGGCCAGACCGATTCCTTCGATGTCACGTGATAGAAGCTGGAGATCTGCTCCGAAACCAGAGGAATGCGCCGCAGCGTGAAGGGAGCCGGCCGGTCCATGGCCACGCATTCATCCTCACTGCCCTCGAGGCAATCCACCTGCCGCCAGGCGATCCAGGTTCCGCTGGTGCGGGTGAGGAACAGATTGCGGAGCGTTGGGATGATGCCGTTCGGGCTTTTCTGATCGCGCCACTCCCGTTCGCCGGTCTCGGTCCAGGCCTCGTCGTAGGGGGAGCGGTGGTAGAGCAGGATGAAATCGCTCCGGCCCCGGTCTGACTGCTGTGTCGGCTGGTTGTCGTTGGGGTTGATCTGGGCGGGAGCAAGCGTCATGCGGAAGCAGCGAGCAGGTCAGAGGGATCGGGCCGAGGGGCGGGCGTCACATGTCTTGAGGTGCGGCCAACTTAACCGCCACTCACACGGTTCCGGTCCTGACGCTGCTGCCTGAGGCCTGCATCTCCGTGAGCACGGCGAGCACCTCCGCGGCGTGGCCGGTCGGTCGAACAGCGGTCCAGATCCGGCGCAGACGCCCTTCCGGGTCGATCAGAAACGTGTGGCGCTGGGAGAACGGTGCGATCCAGGAGCCGTAGGTGCGGCTGACGGAACCATTGCTGTCGGAGAGGAGCGGAAAGGCCAGGGCCTCACTGCTGCAGAACGATTCATGCTGTTCAGCTGAGTCGGCACTCACGCCCACCACCTCGGCACCGCGGGAGTGGAAACCCTCCAGGCTGGCCTGAAAGCCGCGGGCCTCGAGCGTGCAGCCACCGGTGAAATCCTTCGGATAGAAGTAGAGCACCAGCCAGCTGCCGGCGAAGTCGGCCAGCCGCCAGCGCGTGCGATCCGGCTCCACGCTGCTGCTGCCGGGCAGGTCGAAGTCCGGCGCCGGGGCATCAAGCGTCGGGAGGGTGCCCCCCAGGGCGCGCGCCGGCCTGGGCAGGGCGGCCAGACCTCCGGCCAGCAGAAGACCTCCCAGCACAGCACGGCGGGTCAGGAGTGCCATGGAACGGGTGGGGATGCGGAAGCGGGGCCTCGGATCAGGCCGGTCAGAACGAGGCCAGATTGATGCCCTGTTCGCGGGCGAAGGCCGCCAGGCCCTTCTTCTGAATCGTGCGCAGCGCCTTGGTGGACACCCGCAGCCGCACCCAGCGCTGACCTTCAGCCCACCACAGGCGCCGCTGCTGCAGGTTCACCTGCTGCAGTTTCTTGGTGCGGATGTGCGAATGGCTCACCGCCATGCCGTTGTTGGCACGCTTTCCGGTGAGCTGACAGACGCGGGACATGGTGAAGGGAACGGGTGGAGGTTCTGACCGGACTCGCACGGCGTGGGCTGCAGCCCGCAGCGACAACGCCTGAGATCGTGGCCAATCCTAAAGGAGGGCCCCGGAGGGACGCCTCAGAGGAGCCCCTTCTCCAGCAGGCGGCCCATCAGCGTGGCGCTGCGGGACTGGAAGCCGGCCAGCTCGTTGGGTTCCAGACCACCGATGCCAAGCCTGGCCATGTCGTACAGGTGGCGCGAGAGATCCTCCGAGAGCTGCTGGGTGGGCGAGGCACCGGAACCGGTGATCAGAGCCCCCTTGGAGAGCTTGAGCAGCCCCTCCACCAGGGGGTGGCGGCGGTTCACCAGGAGCACGTGATGCTCGGGCAGACCCGGCAGGCGCTGGTCCATCAGGGCGCCCATGTCATTGAGGCGTCGCATCTGCTCCGGCAGCAGAATCATGGCCGCCGGCGCCTCCTCTCCCTTGAGGGTCTGCACCTGGACGGTGATCTTGTCGTTGGCGAGCGCGGTCTTGAACAGGCTGCGCAGGTCCTCGCTGGGATTGCCGCCCTCCGCGTCGGTCAGTTCGCTCTCCTTCTCCTGCAGGCTCTCGTCCAGCTCGGCATCCACACGCTGGAAGCTGAGCTCCTCGCGGAGGGCCTCGAGCCAGGGGATGAACTGGGCGTCGATGAGGGTGTCGGCCATGAGCACCTCGCGGCCCTGACCGCGCCAGAGGGCAAGGGCGCCGGCCTGGGCGGCCTCATCGGTGCAGTACAGAACCTTGGAGGCCTGATCGCCTCCCGCCGATGCGCTGCGCCGGAGGTAGCCATCGAGGGTGGTGAAGGTCTTGCCATCCACCCCGATCGGATCGGACTCCGAATCGGCCGCTGCCCCGCTCTCGGCCTCGGCGGACTCCCCATCCGGATCAGCTTTCGAACAGGCAGCGGTGCTGGCGAAGAGCACCACATCAGCCACCTGATCGGCGAATTTCTCATCCTCCATCGCACCGATCTTGATGAAGGGGGCGAGGGAATCCCAGATGCGGGCGTAGCGCTCCGGCTCATCGCGATGCAGCTGGCGCAGCCGGTCGGCCACCTTCTTAGCCACAAACTGACCGATCGAGCGCACACGGCGGTCGGTCTGCAGCGCGCTGCGGCTCACGTTCAGTGGGATATCGGGCGAATCGAGCACACCCCGCAGCGGCAGCAGATAGCGGGGAACGACCTCCTTGATGCTGTCGCTGACGAAGACGTTGTTGCAGTAGAGCCGGATCTCACCTGATTCCCAGTCGGCTCGGCCGCTGATCTTGGGGAAGAAGAGGATGCCCTGCAGGCTGTACGGATAATCCGTGTTCAGGTGCACCCAGAGCAGGGGGTCGCCCTGGAACGGGTAGAGGTAGCGGTAGAGCTCCACATAATCCTCATCCTTGAGCTCACGTGCGCTGCGCTTCCAGGGAGCATTGCGCCGGTTGACGCTTTCACCCTCCAGCTGCACATCCACTGCGAGGAAGTCGCAGTAGCGGGTGATGAGTGTCTTCAGGCGGGCGGGCTCGAGGTACTCGAGCTCCTCGTCCATCAGGTGCAGGATCACATCGGTGCCGGGTTCGCTGCGGCTGCCCTCCTCCAGGGTGAAGCGGGGCGAGCCATCGCAGGTCCAGCGCACTGGCTCCGCCCCCTCGCGGGCACTGAGGGTCTGCAGCTCGACCTCGCGGGCCACCATGAAGCTGGAATAGAAGCCGAGGCCGAAGTTGCCGATGATGGCTTCGGAATCCTGCTTGTACTTCTCGAGAAACTCCTCGGCGCTGGAGAAGGCCACCTGGTTGATGTAGCGCTTCACCTCATCGGCGGTCATGCCGATGCCCTGATCGCTCACCGTGAGGGTCTTGTTCTCGCGATCGATGCGGATCGAGATGGCGGGATTCTCGGCTTCGCTGCACTCCCCCGCCATCGCCACCATCCGGCGCTTGCTGGTGGCGTCGACGCCATTGCTGACGAGCTCCCGCAGAAAGACTTCATGGCCGGAATAGACGGCCTTCTTGATGATCGGGAAGATGTTCTCGGTATGAATCTCGATCGTGCCCTGCTCGAGAACCGTCATGCATCCACTTCTGGCTCGAGCCATTCAAGACGGCGGCGCCTCAGGGCTCAAGCGCTCTTCGGGTGGGGTGACCGAACCGAGAGGCGTGCCTCCGGGAGCAAGGTCAGGGTCGCTTCTGCAGCTCCGGGCGCTCCTCGGCCAGGACCGCACCCTCGACGGGGCAGACCTGAAGACAGATGCCGCAGTCGATGCAGGTGTCCGGATCGATCCAGAAGAAGGGGTTGCCGCGGCTGTTGGTGCCCCGTCCGGGGTGGATGCAGGCCACCGGGCAGGCATCCACGCAGTCGGACACCCCCTCACAACGGTCGCTGACAATCGTGTGGGGCATCGGGTTCAGGCGAGCTGACGCAGCCTAGAAAGCGGCAGCAGGCTCAGGCGGACCCGGCCCAGCTCACACCCGCGCAGCCCCGCGCCGCGGCGATCGCCGCCGCCTCCTGCTCCCCGGCGCAGACCGGCAGATGCACTTCAGCGCGCTGACCCTTGGCGTGAAGGCGACGCATGCAGGCGAAGGCCTGCTCGAGCGACTGGGCGGCGCCATAGACCACCAGCCGGGGGGCTTCCGGTGTGGCCGCCGCCACGCTGCCGGGTTCGAGCAGATCGCGGATCTCGTCCACCATGATCGAGAAGCCCACGCCGGCCGCCTCCGGTCCGGAGGCGCCGAAGCGCTGCAGCACGCCGTCGTAGCGGCCGCCGCTGGCCAGCATCACCGGCGCGGCCCGGCCCTGGCAGACGAGCTGGAACACCATGCCGTCATAGAGCTCGAAGTGAGGCTGAAAGGTGGGATCGATCTGCACCGCCATGCCCAGGTCTCCCGCCCGTTGCACGACGGAGCCGGCGATCTCCTCGATCGCACGGATCGAGCGATGGGGACCGAGCAGACGGGTGAGTTCGGGCAGCACCGACTCCGGCTCGCCGCGCAGGCGCAGCAGCTGCTGCATCCAGGCGCGCTGATCGGGCTCGAGATCCAGCCGGGCCAGGGCGAGAGGATCGAAGCCGGTGAGCGCATCGTGCAGGGCCCGGCGCTGCCCGGGGGCCACCCGATCGAGCACGGCCATCACGAGGCCGTGATGGCCCAGGAGCAGCTGGGGCCGGTGGGCGGGTTCCAGAGGAATGCTGGCCAACGCATCCAGCAACAGATGCAGCAGTTCCCGGTCCGCCGTGGTGGAGGCTTCACCGATCAGTTCCACACCGCTCTGAAGCCGCTCCTCCAGCCGCAGCCCGCCGGCCTCATCGCGACGCCCCAGAAAGGTGGTGCCCGAACTCCAGAGTCTCAGAGGCCTCGGGCGGGCGGCGAGGCGGGAGCAGGCGGCACGGGCGATCGAGGCCGTCATCTCGGGCCTGAGCCCCAGCGGCTCATCGGCCACCAGCTGCACCACATCGCCCTGGCGGATGGCGCCGCCGGCCAGCAGGGTGTCGAGCCTCTCGACGCGGGGTGGACTGACCTCCTCGTAGCCCCAGCGCTGATAGACCGATGCGAAGGCACGCGTGAGGCGATGGTTGATCGCCACCTGCCTGGGATTCAGGTCGCGGACGCCGGCAGCGGGTTGCAGAGCCATCACCATCAGGGCGCTCGGGTCAGGATCCCATCCCGGTCGCCTGATCGAGCTCGGGCGCGCCGAAGCTGTGGCCAGGCAGGGGCTGCACGCTGGCGAGACCCTCGATCATGGGCTGCTGGAGGCCGGGGGCACAGGCGAGGATCCGGCCGCTGTCGATCTGGAACGGTCCGCCGTCGTAGGCGCTGACCACACCGCCGGCCTCCCGCACGAGAGCGGCTCCGGCGGCCAGATCCCAGGGCGCCAGACCCCGTTCCCAGTAGCCGTCGAGTCGGCCGCAGGCCACGAAGGCCAGGTCCACCGCCGCAGCCCCGCCACGCCGCACACCGCGGCTGCGGTGGGTGAACCAGCAGAACTGGGCGTAGTTGGTGTCGAGATGCTGGCTGCGGTCGTAGGCGAAGCCGGTGGTGAGCAGGGCCTGATCCAGTCGATCGGCACCACTCACCGTGATCGGGCGGTCGTTGCACCAGGCACCGCAGCCCGGCGCCGCCCAGTAGAGCTCGTTCAGGGCGGGAACGCTCACGGCTCCCAGCAGGGGCACGCCCTGATGGAGCAGGCCGACCGAGGTGGCGAAGAGGGGAAAGCCGTGGGCGTAGTTGGTGGTGCCGTCCAGGGGATCCACGCACCAGAGCAGATCGGCCGAGCCGGGCTGGGCACCGCTTTCCTCAGCGAGGATGGCCAGATCCGGGGTGGACCGGCGCAGCACCGCGAGCACGGCCTGCTCCGCCGCGAGGTCCGCCTCGGTCACCAGATCACCCGGGCGACCCTTCTCCCGCACCGAGCGCAGCTGGCCGACGTGGCGCTGCAGCACGGCCGCACCGGCGGCCGCAGCCTCTCGGGCGGTCTGCGACCACCAGAGGAGCTCACTGCGGCCGGGCTGGGGGGATTCCGGGGAGGCCATGGGGCGCTTCACTCGTCGTCGAGAGGAAGGCCGAAGCGCACCTGACCGCGTGCGAAGAAGCGTCCGAACTGCAGGTTGTAGACCTCATCCTCGTCCTGCGTTTCCACCTCGAGCGGTGCAATGGCCCGGGCCACGCACAGCAGCCCGTAGCCCTTCTCCCGCAGTTCCCGGGAGAGCCCCAGGGCCTCACGGCGATCCATCGTGCCGTCGAGCACACGGACGGCACAGGTGGTGCAGCAGCCATTTCTGCAGCTGAAGGGCAATGGATCCCCCTGGGCTTCGAAGCTGCGGAGGATGTACTCGCCCTCGGGCACATCGTGGCTGATGGTGCGTCCCTGCTGACGCCAGTGAACCGTGATGCGATGCCGGATGGTCATGGATCGGGGTTGAAGGGCGCCCACACAACGGCTGCTACATTGGCAGGCCGAGCCACTGGAGAGGTGGCCGAGTGGTCGAAGGCGCAGCACTGGAAATGCTGTATAGGGGCAACTCTATCGAGGGTTCGAATCCCTCCCTCTCCGTGCTTCAGGCCGACCGAAGGGTCGGCCTTTTTTATGCGCGGGATCAGCCGAACCGGCCGGACACGTAGTCCTGAGTGGCCTGCTCCTGGGGAGCATTGAAGATCTCGGTGGTGTCGTTGAACTCCACCAGATAGCCCACCTTGCCCGAGCCGCCATCCACCGCCTCGGCGTTGTAGAAGGCGGTCATGTCGGAGACCCGCACGGCCTGCTGCATGTTGTGGGTGACGATGACGATGGTGAAGCTCTTCTTGAGTTCATGCATCATCTCCTCGATCTTCAGCGTTGAGATCGGATCGAGGGCCGAGCAGGGCTCATCCATGAGGATCACCTCAGGCTGAATCGCGATCGTGCGTGCGATGCAGAGTCGCTGCTGCTGACCGCCGGAGAGGGCATAGCCACTCTCATTGAGCTTGTCCTTCGTCTCATCCCAGATCGCCGCCTTGCGCAGGGATGTCTCCACCAGCTCATCCATGTCGCCCTTGTAGCCGTTGACCCGGGCACCGAAGGCGATGTTCTCGTAGATGCTCTTCGGGAAGGGGTTGGGTTTCTGGAAGATCATGCCGATCCGGCGACGCACCTCCACCGGGTCCACCGAGCGGGCGTAGATGTCCTGCCCGTCGAAGAGGACTCTCCCCTTGAGGGTGCAGCCCTCGATCAGATCGTTCATCCGGTTCAGAGCCCGCAGCACCGTCGATTTGCCGCAACCGGAGGGGCCGATGAAGGCCGTGACCTTCGATCGCGGAATGTCGCAGAACACATTGCGCACTGCCTCGAAGCTGCCGTAGGAGATGGTGGCGTTCTGAATCGAGAGGCAGGTGTCCGGACTGACCTGCTGATCGGAGCTGGATGCGGTGATGGTCATGACCGGCGGTTGAGGCGAACGAGGAATCGAGGAAGAAGGACGGGGTGCAGGGTGCTGGGCCGTCAGGGTGGCAGGGAACCCATGGATCGAGAGCCGTCGGTCTGGAGGACGATCATCGGTCGGCCCATCAGCGGTTCGCGAAACGCCCCAGCCAGCGGGCGAAGAGATTGGCCGCCAGGATCAGTAGCACCAGCACGAAGGAGGCTGCCCAGGCCAGCTCGTTCTGGGCCTCGTAGGGCATGATCGCGAAGTTGTAGATCAGAACCGACATCGTCGCGATCGGAGCGAGGATGCCCTCCGGCCAGAACGGGGAGAACAGGGCGGTGAAGATCAGGGGAGCGGTTTCCCCGGCGGCGCGCGCCAACGCCAGCACCACCCCGGTGGCAATCGGCGGAAAGGCCGTGGGCAGTGTGATGCGGATGACGGTGACGAACTTCGAGGCCCCCACGCCGAGGGCCCCCCAGCGCAGCTCGGCCGGCACCAGCTTCAGGCCCTCATCCGTGGTCTTGATCACCGTTGGCAGCATCAGCACGGCCAGGGCCATGCCTCCGGCGATGGCGCTGTAGGACTGACCGAAGAGAAGCCGTGTCGCGACGATGATCCCGTAGATGAAGACACCGGCGATGATCGACGGCACGCCGGCCAGCACATCGTTGCCGAACCGCACGAACTGGGAGAAGCCGCGCCCTTTGGCGTACTCCGCCAGATAAACCCCACCCCCCACGCCCACGGGAACGGCGATCGCCGCAGCGATGGCGGTGACCACAAAGGTGCCGAGAATGGCGTTGCCGATGCCGCCTCCCTCCAGCCCCGGAGGGGGCGGCAACTGGGTGAACAGGGAGAGGCTGATGGAACGCCCCCCCTTGAGCAGCACATAGATCAGCACCAGCACCAGGGGCAGCACCGAGATGCCCGCGAAGAGGCCCATCAGAATCGTGAGCAGGCGGCTGAGGCGGTTGCGCAGCAGTCCCGGCTTGTAGTTCAGCGATCGCTGGGCGGGAGCGGCGGAGATGGACATGGGGCTGTGGACTGGTGGAGACGCGAAGGCGGACGTGGGGTGGGGGAGGCGGAGCGGACCCGCGCCAGCGGCAGGGTCAATAACGAAGGCTCAGGCGCTTCACCAGCCAGCGGGCAAAGATGTTCACGATCAGGGTGAGCACCATCAGGATGAAGGCGGCATACATCAGGGATGACACCTGCGATCCATCGGCCTCACCGAACTGATTGGCCAGCAGGGAGGCGATGGTGTTGGCCGGAGCCAGCAGCGACCAGCTGAAGGTGTTGGAGTTGCCGATGATCATCGTCACGGCCATGGTCTCGCCCATGGCACGGCCCAGGGCCAGCATCACGCCACCGGTGATGCCCGACACGGCTGCCGGCAGCAGCACATTGAGAATCGCGCCCCAGCGGGTGGTGCCCACCCCATAGGCCGCCTGCCGCAGCTCGGGCGGCACCTGGTTGAGGGAATCCCGCGAAATCGCCGTGATGATCGGCAGAATCATCACCACCAGAATCAGCACCGCCGGCGCCATACCGGGCCCGAGGGGCATGGTGCCGAACAGGGGAATGAAGCCGAGGCTGTTGTGCAACCAGACAAAGGCCGGCCGCAGGAACGGTTCCATCACGAAGATGGCCCAGAGGCCGAGCACCACCGACGGAATGGCGGCGAGCAGCTCCACCATCACCCCGATCACCTGACGCACCTTGAGAGGGATGATGTTCTCGGTGATGAAGATCGCTGTTCCCACGCCCAGCGGCACGGCGATCAGCAGCGACAGCAGCGAGCTGACCAGGGTTCCGTAGATGGCCGTGAAGGCGCCGTATTCGTCCTCCACCGGATTCCAGCTGGAGGTGGTGATGAACGCCAGCCCATAGCGCCGCATCGATTCGAACGAGCCGAAGAGCACCACCAGCAGGATGCCGATCAGGATCAGGGCCACCATCGAGGCCAGGGCGGTGGTGAGCTGGCGGAAGCCGATGTCGAGCAGCTTCTCGCTGGCAGGCCGCCGCCGGAGGGTGAACGAGTCCTGGGGTGAGGCCGAGGTCATGGACTGTGGCTGGGGGGAAACCGAGGCCGACGACCCGCAAGCCCGGGCAAACAGAACCTATGCGGCGATGGGCAGAACAGCACTAAGGTTCGCTTAAGCGGGCCACCGAGGAGCCACAAGGACGCCCTTGGCGACAGGGCTGCACGGGCTCCGCTCGCTACCTTGGGTCTTCCGTAGCGAGGCCATGGGTCGCATCGTCGGCATCGATCTGGGAACGACCAATTCCGTGGTCGCGGTGCTGGAGGGAGGCAGGCCTCAGGTGATCGCCAACGCCGAGGGCAGCCGCACCACCCCCTCGGTGGTCGGCTTCAGCCGCGACAGCGAACTGCTCGTGGGACAGCTGGCCCGCCGTCAGCTGGTGCTCAACCCGCGCAACAGCTTCGCCAACCTCAAGCGCTTCGTCGGCCGCAGCTGGGACGAACTGGACGAGGTGAGTCTCGGCGTTCCCTACACGGTGAGGGCCAACGACCGCGGCAACGTGCGGGTGGTGTGTCCGGCCACCGAGCGGGAGTACGCGCCGGAGGAGCTGGTGGCCAGCATCCTGCGCAAGCTGGTCGACGACGCAGGCACCTTCCTCGGGGAGACCATCGAAGCGGCGGTGGTGACCGTGCCCGCCTACTTCAATGACGCTCAGCGGCAGGCCACCCGCGACGCCGGCCGGCTGGCCGGCCTGCGGGTGGAGCGGATCCTCAACGAACCCACGGCGGCAGCCCTGGCCTACGGCTTCGATCGCAGCGCCGAGAAGACGGTGCTGGTCTTCGATCTGGGCGGCGGCACCTTTGATGTGTCGCTGCTTCGGATCGCGAACGGTGTCTTCGATGTGAAAGCCACCTGCGGTGACACCCAGCTCGGCGGCAACGACTTCGACCGGCGCATCGTCGACTGGCTGGCGGAAACCTTCGAAACCGAGCACGGCATCGACCTGCGCCGCGACCGCCAGGCCCTGCAGCGGCTCACGGAAGCGGCCGAACGGGCCAAGCAGGAACTTTCCGGGGTGCAGAGCACGGAGATCTCCCTTCCCTTCATCGCCACCGGCAGCGACGGACCGCTCCACATCGAGACCAGCCTGGAGCGGAGCCGCTTCGAGAATCTGTGCCCGGACCTGCTCGACCGGCTGCTGCGCCCGGTGCAGCAGGCCCTGCGCGATTCCGGAATCCCGCCGGAATCGATTGATGACGTCGTGCTGGTGGGCGGCAGCACCCGCATGCCGATGGTGCAGCAGCTCGTGCGCACCCTGGTGCCACGCGATCCCTGCCAGTCGGTCAATCCCGATGAGGTGGTGGCGGTGGGCGCAGCGGTGCAGGCCGGCATCCTCACCGGCGAGCTGCGTGATCTCCTGCTGAACGACGTGACACCGCTCTCCCTGGGGCTGGAGACGGTGGGGGGCGTGACCAAGGTGCTGATCCCGCGCAACAGCTCGATCCCGGTGCGCAAGTCGGATGTGTTCAGCACCTCCGAAGCGAACCAGTCGTCGGTGGAGATCCATGTGCTCCAGGGCGAGCGGGAGATGGCCGATGGCAACAAGTCGCTCGGACGCTTCAAGCTGGCCGGCATCCCGCCGGCACCCCGGGGCGTGCCCCAGGTGCAGGTGGCCTTCGACATCGATGCCAACGGACTGCTGCAGGTCTCGGCCACCGATCGCACCACCGGCCGGCGCCAGTCGGTCTCGATTCAGGGCGCCTCCACCCTGAGCGAGGACGAGCTGCAGGCCCTCCTCAGCGAAGCCGAGGCGAACGCGGCGGCGGATCGACGGCGGCGCTCCCAGGTGGACCGGCGCAACAGCGCCATGACCCTGGTGGCCCAGGCCGAGCGTCGCCTGCGGGACGCCGCACTCGAGCTCGGCCCCTACGGAGCCGAACGCCAGCAGCGGGCCGTGGAGCTCGCGATCCGCGACGTGCAGGACCTGCTCTCCGGATCCGACCTGAGGGAGCTGGAGCTGGCCAGCAGCCAGCTCCAGGAAGCCCTGTTCGGCCTCAACCGGATGCTGGCCGCCGAGCGGCGGGCCGAGTCGGGACCACTGCAGGGCATCCGCAGCACGCTTGGATCGCTCAAGGATGAGCTCTTCTCCGACGACGACTGGGACGACTGGGACGGGGATGGCCGGGGCCGTGTCGAACGCGACCGCTGGTCCCGCGATGACCCCTGGGAGGTGTCGGGTTCCCGCGGCGGCTGGGATGAGGATCCGATCCGGCGCCGATGAGCGGCCGTGCCCAGGGCGGAACGGATCACTGGCAGGTGCTGGGGCTCAGCCCCGATGCCTCCGCCGAAGCGCTCAAGCGCGCCTTCCGGGCCCAGGCACGCCGCTGGCATCCGGATCTCAACGGCAACGACCCGGTCGCCGAGGAACAGTTCAAGCGGGTCAACGAGGCCTATGCGGTGCTCACGGACCCGCGCCGCCGACGGGCCTGGGAGGAGGAGCGGGGAGTGGCCGGGACGCCCGGTGGGGCGGGCGCGGGGCCCCGCGATCCGTTTGCGGAGGGCTTCCCGCACTTCGAGGACTACATCGCCGTGGTGCTCGGCCGCGCACGCCGCTCCGAGCGCGGCGCCGACCCGGCGGAGGCCGATGATCCGGGCGAGCCGCCGCGGCAGGCGGCGGAGGAACGAGCCCGCCGGCCTTCCGAGGTCACGGCACCGCCGCCGCCGTCACCCCCGCCGGTGGCCCGCTCCGACGATCTGGTCAGCCAGGTCGACCTCAGCGTGGAGGACGCCCTGCAGGGTGCCCGGGTCGAGCTGACGCTCCCCGACGGCACGGTGGTGGAGGTGTGGACCCCGCCCCTCGCCGGCGATGGCTGGCGCCTGCGTCTGGCGGGGGTCGGGCCGGGCGGCAGCGACCACTTCCTGGAGCTGCGGGTGCGCACGGAGGAGGGACTGCGCATCCAGGGGCTGCGGGTCGAGTACGACCTGGAGCTGCAGCCCGCTGACGCGGTACTCGGCTGCACGGTCGAGGTGCCCACCTTGGCGGGGCCGGTGCGGCTGAGGGTTCCGCCGTCCTCCTCCAGCGGCCGCCTGCTGCGGCTGAGGGGACGGGGGCTGGAGCTGGAGGATGGCGAGCGGGGCGACCAGTGGGTCCTGATCCGGATCGTGGTGCCCGATGCGATCAGCGATGCGGAGGAGGCTCTGTACCGCCGCCTGCAGGAGGTGGCCCTCGAGGAGGCCTGAGGGCAGTGCCAGACTCGGCCCGAGACCAGGATCCTCCGATGCGCGTGCATGTGCTGCTCTTCGATGCCGGCACCGACAGCGAGGGCATCCATTCCCTGGAGATCGAGGGGCGCACGGTGGTGCTGCTGTTCGAGGATGCCGACGACGCCGAGCGCTATGCCGGCCTTCTCGAGGCGCAGGACTTCCCCACCCCCACGGTGGAGGCGGTGGAACGCAGCGAAATGGAGGCCTTCTGCGAGCAGTCGGGATACGAGGGTCGCCTGGTGCCCCAAGCCTTCCGGCCCAGCACCGACGAGGAGCGCCTGATGCTGGCGCCGCCACCCTCCAACAGGGATGTGAGCGACTGGAAGGAGGCCCGGGAAGCGGACGCGTCGAATCCGGCCGGCGCGGCGACGGAGGACAGGGCCTCCTCCTCCGAGGCGCTCGATGCGCTCCGGCGCCAGCTGGAGGGCCTGCTGTGAGCGGACCGGGCGCAGACCGGGGTCATCTGCTCACCGAACAGAGCAACGCAGCCAGCAGCGACCTGGACTCCATGGCCACGGCGGACCTCGTGGCCCTCTTCTGCCGCGAGGATCGGCGTCCCCAGGAGGCGGTGCAGGCCGCCGCAGCCGAGCTGACGCGGGCCATCGATGCGGTGGCCGCCAGGCTCCAGGCCGGCGGGCGGCTCTTTTACATCGGTGCCGGCACCAGCGGCCGGCTCGGGGTTCTCGATGCGGTGGAGTGCCCTCCCACCTTCTGCAGCGATCCGGATCAGGTGCAGGGGGTGCTGGCCGGTGGTCCCCCGGCCCTGCTGCGCAGTTCGGAGGGCCTCGAGGATGAGCGGCAGGCGGGGGAAGAGGAGCTGCGCGGCCGCGGCCTTGCCAGCTCCGATGCGTTGGTGGGGATCGCGGCCGGCGGCACCACCCCCTTCGTGCTGGGGGCCCTCGAGCACGGCCGCAGCGTGGGCGCCCTGACGGTGGCCCTCGCCTGTGTGCCGCGGGAGCAGGCCCCGATGCCCTGCGACATCGACATCCGCCTGCTGACCGGCCCTGAACTCCTCACCGGATCGACCCGGCTGAAGGCGGGCACAGCCACCAAGATGGCCCTGAACATCCTCTCGACGGGCGTGATGGTGCGCCTCGGCAAGGTCCACGGCAACCGCATGGTGGATGTGGCCGCCACCAACAGCAAGCTGCTGGACAGGGCGCGGCGGATCGTGCGCGACCTGGCCGGAGTGAGCGGCGATGAGGCGGGTGTGGCGCTTGAGGCCGCCGGTGGGTCGGTGAAGCTGGCGCTGCTGATGCTGGCCAGCGGACTGGACCGGGGAGCGGCCACGGAGCATCTGGCCCGCCACGGCCCCTCCCTGCGGGTGGCGCTGGAAGCGGCGAGCGCCAGCCTCCCGATCGCCTGAGGGCCTCAGCCGGGCCCAGCGAACGGGCCCCAGTACGGCGTCGTGAACAGATCCAGCCGGCGGCGGGTGTCGGCCGGCACCTGGGCAGGTGGGGTCATCAGGGCATCGCGCAGGGCCGCGTGGGCGGGGCAGGCCGGACGGGCCGCGGCCAGCCGCGTGGCGCAGGCCTGCACCACCTGCTGGGCCAGGGAGGCGTTGGCCCGCAGGTTGTCGATGACGAGGTCCACGCTCACATCGGCATGGCCGGCGTGCCAGCAGTCGTAATCCGTGACCATGGCCAGACAGGCGTAGGCCAGTTCCGCTTCCCGGGCCAGTCGGGCCTCGGTGTGGTTCGTCATGCCGATCACCGTGCAGCTCCAGCTCCGGTACAGCTGCGATTCGGCCCGGGTGGAGAAGGCCGGGCCCTCCATGCAGAGGTAGGTGCCGCCGCGATGCAGCTGCCGGCCGGCGGGCACACAGCCGGCCGCCGCCTCGGCCAGGTGCCCGGAGAGCACCGGACAGAACGGATCGGCCAGGCTCACGTGGGCGACGGCCCCATGGCCGAAGAAGCTGGCCGGGCGGTCGCGCGTGCGGTCGATGAACTGATCCGGAACCACCACGTCCAGAGGCCGGCAGGCCTCCTGCAGCGAGCCCACGGCGGAGAAGGAGAGCAGCCAGCGCACGCCCATCGACCGCAGCGCCCAGATGTTGGCCCGGTAGGGCACCTCGCCCGGCAGCAGGTGGTGATGGCGTCCATGGCGGGCCAGGAAGACCACCTCCATGCCGCCCAGGCACCCGAGCCGCAGCGCATCGGACGGCTCGCCGAAGGGTGTGCGGACGGTGTGCTCGCTCACCTCCTCCAGGCCCTCGATCGCATAGAGGCCGCTGCCACCGATCACCCCCAGCCGGGCGGTGTCCAGCCCGCCGGGAAGGGAGGGTCGATCGTCGGAGGAAGACGGGGCGCTCAAGGCAGGGAGAAGCGGGCGGGCGCACCCATCCTCTCCCTGCCTGTCGATACAGTCTGCGGTTTGCGAGACGCGCCGTGACCAAGGCTGTGATGGAGACCGATGCCGGCAGCGTGACGCTGGAGCTGTTCGACGGGGACGCGCCCAACACGGTGGCCAACTTCGTGAAGCTGGCCGAGGACGGCTTCTACAACGGCCTCAGCTTCCACCGGGTCATCGACGGCTTCATGGCCCAGGGCGGCTGCCCCAACAGCCGCGATGGTGCACCGGGCATGGCCGGCACCGGCGGCCCGGGCTACACGATCCCCTGCGAGATCAACAGCCGGAAGCACATGGCCGGAAGCCTGTCGATGGCCCATGCCGGCCGGGACACCGGTGGCAGTCAGTTCTTCCTCTGCCATGAATCCCAGCCCCATCTCGACGGGGTGCACACGGTCTTCGGTCAGACCGGAGATCTCGATGTGGTCCTGGCCATCCGCCAGGGCACCCGCATCAAAACGGTGACGATCCAGCCGTGACCCCCCAGCGCAGCAGCCCGCTCTGAGGCAGCTGCAGGGTCTCGCCATCCCGGAGCTCCGCCAGGTCGCGGCGCTCCGGGTCCAGGCTCCCGCTGGGGTGTGTGGCATGCACCGCGCCATCGTCCAGCAGCAGGGACACGGCCGCGGATTCATCCCACCCCGCCATCAGGTTCAGCATCCGGCAGAGCACCTGCGGCGGGGCCAGATCATCCGAGGACACCCGGGCCGCCAGTTCCGGCTGACCCAGCAGGGCCAGCACCCGCGGCCGCCGCTCCGGCACCAGTTCCAGCCCGGCGGCGGAGGCCAGGGCGCAGAGGTCCTGCCAGCGGGGCAGCCAGTGCAGTGGATCGGAGGTGGGCCCATGCCAGCCCAGAACGGCCGTTGGAACGGACGGATCCGAGAAGAGATGGCCAAGCTTGCGGCGCTTGGTCTCGAGATAGGCCTGGTTGAAGCGGCCGGGGTCCACCTCGAGGGGCACCCGGCCCTCCACCCGCAGGCCGTAGCCATCGAGGCCCGCGATCTTGCGTGGGTTGTTGGTGATCAGCCGCAGGCGCGAGATGCCCAGATCGGTGAGGATCTGAGCGCCGACGCCGTAGTCGCGCAGGTCGGCCGGGAAGCCGAGCCGTTCGTTGGCCTCGACGGTGTCGAGGCCGCCGTCCTGAAGGCTGTAGGCCCGCAGCTTGTTGATCAGCCCGATGCCGCGACCCTCCTGGCGCAGGTAGACCACCACGCCCTCACCCTCGGCCTCGATCATGCGCAGGGCCTGCTCCAGCTGAGGCCGGCAGTCGCAGCGCAGGGAACCGAAGGCATCACCGGTGAGGCACTCGGAGTGCACCCGCACCATCACCGGATCGGCCGAGCGCTCGGGGTGCCCCTTGACGATGGCCACGTGCTCCGTGCCATCCATGTCGTTGCGGTAGCCGATGGCCCGGAAGGTTCCGAAGCGGCTCGGCAGTGCCGTCTCGGCATGGCGGCGCACGAAACGCTCGGTCTCCAGCCGGTAGCGGATGAGGTCAGCGATGCTGATCAGGCGCAGGCCGTGGCGCCTGGCGTAGAGGCTCAGCTCGGAGAGGCGGGCCATGGAACCGTCCGGGTTCTGGATCTCGCAGATCACCCCGGCCGGGTAGAGGCCTGACAGACGGGCCAGATCGACGGCGGCTTCCGTGTGGCCGGCCCGCCGCAGGACACCGCCCGGGCGGGCCCTGAGAGGAAAGATGTGACCGGGTCGCCGCAGATCGGCGGGGGCGGTGGACGGATGGATCGCCACCTGAATGGTGCGGGCACGATCCTCGGCTGAGATGCCGGTGCCCACGCCGTGCTCCGGACCGGCGTCCACGCTCACGGTGAAGGCCGTCTGATTGCTGTCGGTGTTGCGATCCACCATCAGCGGGAGATCGAGGGCATCGAGGCGCTCACCCTCCATCGCCAGACAGATCAGGCCCCGCGCTTCGGTGGCCATGAAATTGATCTGTTCGGGCGTGGCGAACTGGGCCGCACAGATCAGGTCACCCTCGTTCTCCCGGTTCTCGTCGTCGACAACCACCACCGACTCGCCGTTGCGGATCGCGGCGAGCGCGTCGGCAATGCTGTCGAAAAGCGGCATCGGGGCCGGGGTGTCGCTGCTGGAGATGAGCTGCTCGCGGCATGCTTCGACCTTATCGATCGGGCCCCCGCAGCGGCCGGTACGATCCCCGCTCGCCTCCGCCATCTCCGCTCCATGAGCCAGCCCGGCGCTTCCCATCGCGTGGCCGTCATCGGCGCCAGTGGCTACGGCGGCCTTCAGATGATCCGTCTGCTCCGGGATCACCCGGTGCTGCGGGTGAGCATGCTCTGCGGCGAACGCAGCGCCGGCCGGGCCTGGAGCAGCCTGGTCCCGTTCCTGCCCCTTGAGCAGGACCTGACGGTGCAGCCTCCCGATGCCGAGGCCATCGCCGATCAGGCCGACTTCGCCGTGCTGAGCCTTCCCAACGGTGTGGCCTGCACCCTGGTGCCGGATCTTCTGGCGCGGGGCGTGCGCGTGGTGGATCTCTCGGCGGACTACCGCTACCGGTCACTGGACCGCTGGAAGGAGGTCTACGCCGCCGAAGCCTCCGCCAGCCCGAGGGACGATGTGGCCCTGTGCAGCCAGGCGGTCTACGGCCTGCCGGAATGGAATCCGGAGGCCATCGCCGCGGCCGACCTGGTGGCGGCACCGGGCTGCTTTCCCACCGCCAGCCTGCTGGCCCTGCTCCCCTTTCTCAATCAGGGACTGATCGAGACCAAGGGGATCATCATCGATGCCAAGACGGGGAGCTCCGGCGGGGGCCGCGCCGCCCGCGAGCACCTGCTGCTGGCGGAGGCCGGCGAGGCGGTGGCGCCCTACGGCGTGATCGGCCACCGCCACACCTCCGAGATCGAACAGCAGGCCTCCCTCGCCTGCGGCCATGCCGTCCAGCTGCAGTTCACCCCCCACCTCATGCCGATGGTCCGGGGCCTGCTGGCCACCGTCTACGGCCAGCTCAGGGATCCCGGCCTCACGGCCGAGGACTGCTCCACCGTGCTCAGCGCCGCCTACCGGCACTCGCCCTGCGTCTCGATCCTGCCGGTGGGCACCTACCCCAGCACGAAATGGGTGCGGCAGACCAACCTCGCCCAGCTCTCGGTCCAGGTGGACCAGCGCACGGGCCAGCTCGTGGTGATCTCGGCGATCGACAACCTGATCAAGGGCCAGGCCGGCCAGGGCCTGCAGTGCCTCAACCTGATGGCCGGGCTCGACGGCCCGTGCGGCCTGCCGCTGGCGCCCTTCTATCCCTGAATCGGCCCCGGACCGGGATCCCGCGGCAGGCGCTCCCCGGCCAGCTGAACACCCAGCGGCAGGATCCGGTGCTCCTGCTCCTGGATGCGGGCTGCGAGGCTCACGGCACTGTCGCCGTCCAGCACAGGAACCGCCGCCTGAACCAGGATCTCCCCGGCATCCACCTCCGCCGTGACCCGGTGCACGGTGCAGCCGCTCAGCCGCACACCGGCGCGCAGGGCCTGGCCCACGGCATCCATGCCGCGGAAGGCGGGGAGAAGCGAAGGGTGAATGTTGATCAGCCGTCCGGCGAAGGCCTCCACCAGCCGGGGCGTGACGATGCGCATCCAGCCGGCCATCACCACCAACTGCACCGACCGACGCCGGAAGAGGGCGATCAGATCCTCGTCGAGGCACGTGCGATCGCTGTATCGGCGATGGTCGAGGCAGGTGCATGGAACCTCGAGCCGCTCAGCCCTGCCGCGGGCCGGACAGTCCGGCACGTTCACCACCAGTTGCACCACCTCGGCCTGCAGCTCCCCACGGCGGCAGGCCCGCACCAGGGCCTCGAAGTTGGAGCCGCGGCCGGAGGCCATCACCCCCAGCCGCAGAGGAGGTCCCGAAAGGTCCCCGGCAGTGGGGTCCTGCAGTGGCAACGGCCACTGGACGGACCCCAGGTGATGGCTAGGGTCTGCTGCAGCGGGCATCGCCTCTCATGTCCCACCTCTCCATCCTGCCCACGGTGCTCCGCGATGCGGACATCCTGAAGCTGGCTCTGACGGACCTCGGACTCACCCCCCTGCCGGCCCACACCCTCCACGGCTTCGGCGATCAGACGGTGCCGGTGGTGCTGGCGGTGCAGCTTCCCGGTGGCCCCTGCATCGGCTGGCGGCGCTGCAGCGACGGGCATCTGGAGGTGGTGGCCGACCTGGCGCGTCTGGCGGTTCACAGCCGTCTCGAGCGCCTGCTCTCCGATCTGGGCCGTCGCTACGCCCTGCGCGAGGCTATGGGCCGGGCCCTGAGCGATCTTCCCGAGGCCAGGGTCGACTGGGGCGAGCTGCCGGCGACCCCCGTCTCGACATCCCCCTGACCCCCCGTCCCAAGCCCGTGGTCGCGGTTGAACTCAGCCTGGAGGAGCCGGGCCGCCAGCTGGTCAGCGTCTCCATCAGCTGGACTCCCCACCACCGGCGACAGGTGCTGCAACTGCCGAGCTGGACTCCTGGCTCATATCTGATCCGCGATTACGTCCAGTGGCTGGAGGATCTCCAGCTCTCCCAGAACGACGCCCCCCGGGCGGTGCGTCGCATCGCGGTCAACCGCTGGCAGGTGGACCTGCCCCACCTCGAACCGCTCACACTCCGCTACCGCATCCAGGCCAGTGAGCTGACGGTGCGCACCTGCCACCTCGACCGGAGCCACGGCTTCCTGGCCCTGGCGGCGGTGGTGATGGAAGTGGAGGGGCAGCGCTGGACCCCCCACCAGCTCAGCCTCAACCTTCCCGAGGACTGGCACGCCTTCCTGCCCCTTCCGGAACGGGCACCGGAGGACGGGGGCGGCTGGCTGGCAGCCGACTTCGACGCCCTAGTCGACACCCCGCTGGAACTGGGGCCGCATCTCAGCCAAACCTTCGAAGTGCGTGGGGTGCCGCACCGGTGGGTCTGCTGGAGCGAGGCGCCGGAACCGGGCCTGCCCTCCGACTGGATCGCGCTGCTGCAGGCCGTCTGCGATCGCTGCTGCGAGCTCATGGGGGAGGCGGCGCCGGCGGCGGAGCGTTACCTCTTCATCCTTCACCTGCTCGAGCAGGGCTACGGCGGACTGGAGCACGACCTGGGCTCTGTGCTCCAGTTCAGCTGGCGGGACCTGGCCGAAGCAGACGGGCTGCGCCACCTGCTGCAGCTGGCGGCCCATGAGTACCTGCACCAGTGGAACGTGCGTCGTCTGCGGCCCCGGGCGCTGGTGCCCTACGACTACGGCGGGCCGGTGATCACCGCCGACCTCTGGTTCGCCGAGGGCATCACGAGCTATCTGGATTTGTTCCTGCCACTGCACATCGGGCAGGCCCGGGAAGCCGATCTCCTCAGCGATCTCGGCCGGGATCTCTCCCGCTACCGGCTCACCCCGGGACGGCACCACCAGTCGCTCTCCCTGAGCAGCCAGGAGGCCTGGGTCAAGCTCTACCGCCGCCACGACAACGCCGCGGACAGCCAGGTGAGCTACTACCTCAAGGGGGCGGTGGTGGCCCTCTGCCTGGACCTGCACCTGCGGCGCCACGGGCAGGCGCTCCTGACCGTGCTCCGTTCGCTCTGGCAGCGCTTCGGGCGCCATGGAGGGGGCTACAGCCGCGAGGATCTGATCAGTGCCTTCGCCGCGACGGCCGCCGATCTGGCCCTGCTGCTGCCGATCTGGCTGGATGACTGCGAGGATCCGGATCTGGATGGATATCTCGCCGACGTGGGCCTTGCGCTCCGCCCCCACAGCGCGGCCGGCGCGGCCCTCGCCGGTCTCCGGGTCTCCGCCGATGGCGGTGCTCCCCTTCTGGCGCGGCGGGTCGAGCGCGACGGCGCCGCAGCCCGGGCCGGCTGCCTGAGCGGCGATGAACTGCTGGCCCTCGATGGCTGGCGCCTGCGCCGCCCCGAGGACCTCGATCAGCAGCTCCGGCCCGGCAGCCGGCAGGAGCTGCTGATCAGCCGTCGCGGGCGTTTGCACAGCCTCCCCCTTCACTGCGCCGAGAGCGGCACCGGCCACTGGACCCTGGAGCTGAACGACGCGGCACCGCCGGACGCTCACCGCGCCCGCGAGCGCTGGCTTCAGCTGGTGCCATGACCCCCCGCCAGCGCCAGACCCTGGCCGGTGCCGGCCTGATCGGGAGCATCACCCTGCTGACTGGCCTGGCGCTCCTGCTCGCCGGAGGTGGGGGCGGCGGCTCCGAGGGCAATGCACGCAGCGCCTCGCTGCTGGAACTGCTGGAACAGGTGGCCCGACCCGAGGCCGATCCCGAACGGCAACCGGCACCGGATCCGCCTCCCCATCCACCCTGGCGCTCGCCGCTTCGGCGTCAGTGCGAGGGGATCGATCCCGGCCTCCGCCAGCGGCTGAGCCGCGGCCGCGAGCAGTTGCCGGAGCGGGCGCAGCGGGTGCTGATCGATCCCACCAACTACGGACGCCGGCACCGGCTGGATGCCTATGGGAACCCCCTCGATCCCACACCCCGGGTGGTGGTGCTGCACGAGACCGTGTTCAGCATGGAATCGGCGATCAACACCTTCCTCACCACTCACCCCAGAGATGAGGACCAGGTCTCGTATCACACCGTGATCGGCGATGACGGAACGATCGTGGTGCTGGTGGACCCGGCCCGTCGCGCCTTCGGGGCCGGCAACTCCGCCTTTCAGGGCGAATGGGCGATCACCAACGCCGGGCTGCGGGGTTCGGTCAACAACTTCGCCCTGCACGTGAGCCTGGAGACACCAAGGGACGGTGCGGACGACGGTCTCGGCCATTCCGGCTACACCCCATCCCAGTACGACGCCCTGGCCCTGGTGCTCGACGACTGGATGGAGCGCTACGGACTGACGCCGTTCGCGGTCACCAGCCACGCGGCCGTGGATCTGGGAGGAGAGCGATCCGACCCCCGCAGCTTCGACTGGTCGGCCCTTCAGGCCCGTCTCGCCGCCCTCGATCGCCTCTGCCCGACCTGAACGGTCTGGCACATGGCCGCTGACCAGTCGCGTCAGACCAGCGGCGGTCGGATGGGCTGGCGTCTGGAGTAGATCAGGGCATGCAGCTCGGCATCGTGCATGTAGGAGAGAATCCGCGCCGGGTAGTCGAGCTTGCCGTTGTGGAGGTAAGCCAACGTCGCCAGGCCCTTGGCGTCCCGCGGACTGACACTGCTCTGCAGCATGCGATCGGCCGGGAGATCGAGTGCCCGTTTCAGGCGCGCCATCTTGGCGGCGAGGAGCTCGACGGTGCTGGCTGGATCAAGCAGCCGTTCCCGGGCGGCGGCGAGTTCGGCGTCGCTGGGGGAATCGCTCAGCAGCCCCTGGTGCTGGAGCTCACCCACGCCGAGCTGGGCGGGCCCCAGGGTTCGGAAGAGTCCCGAGTGGGCCAGGAAGGGCAGGTTCTCTCCCGGCTTGCCGTGCTGCATCTCATCGAAGAGGATCGCGGTGAGGAGCATGGGGTTCACGCTCTGGCGCCGGGCCTGCTGCAGGATCAGCGGCCGCATCGCCTCGAGGCGGGAGAGGGTGCGGCTCCGGAGCGGCTGCAGCTGATCGAGCCCTTCGGTGAACAGCTGGGCCAGTCGGGTCTGGGGACCGTGCACACCGAAACGCCGCTGCAGTTCGCGCAGCTCCTCGGGAGTGAAATCGACGGGATCCGGGCGCTGGCCCTCCACGCTCAGAGCCGCCGGATCCTCGGCCAGGGACAGCGCGGGGTTGAGCGGGGGCACGACCGCGGACGGCCGGGGTTCCGGCTGCAGGACGCGCCAGGAGAGGCCTGCCAGCAGCGCGGTGATGAGCACCGGAATGGCGGGAACCAGACGCGGAGTGGAGGGGCGCAGCACGGCCGGTGAGGGTCGCTGATCAGGGAACAAGGTTCACCAGCTTGCCGGGAACGACGATGACGCGCCGCGGTGCGGCATCGCCCAGCCAGCGGCGGGCCACCTCGCTGGCGAGGGCCAGGCGTTCCAGCTCGCTGCGATCGGCACCGGCCGGCACCTGCACGCTGCCGCGAACCTTGCCCTTGACCTGAATCACCAGATCGAGCGTGTCGCGGGTGAGGGCGGTGGGATCGAGCACCGGCCAGCGCTGGCGGTGCACGCTGCCCACACCGCCCAGCCGCTGCCAGAGCTCCTCGGCCAGATGGGGAGCGAACGGGGAGAGCATCAGGAGCAGGGCCTCGAGGGCTTCCTCCAGCACCGCCGGGGAGAGGGCCTCGGAGCGTGGCTCGAGAGCCGGAGCCAGGGCATTGCTGAGCTTCATCAGCTCGGCGATGGCCGTGTTGAGCTGCAGCTGATCGCCGAGGTCCTCACTGATGGCCGCGATGGCGGCATGAACCGCGCGGCGCAGCTCCCGCTCATCCGGGCTGAGCCCCTCGCCGGCGGGGAGGGGGCCGGCCGGCAGGCTCAGGCCGGCTTCAGCGGCCTGGGCGATCAGGCGCCAGAGCCGCAGCAGGAAGCGGTGCTGCCCCTCCACGTCGGCGTCATCCCACTCGAGATCCTTCTCCGGCGGCGCCTTGAACAGGATGAACATGCGGGCGGTGTCGGCTCCGAAGCGGTCGATCACGCCGGCCGGGTCCACGCCGTTGCCCTTGGATTTCGACATCTTCTCGAACACCACCTCCAGCGTCTCGCCGGTGTCCGGGTCCTGCGGTTCGCCGTCCGGGCCCTGACTCGGACTCGCCACATAGCGGCCGCTGCTGGGACTGCGGTAGGTGAGGCCCTGCACCATGCCCTGCGTCAGCAGCCTGCGGAAGGGTTCGGTGACCCCAATCAGGCCGCGGTCGCGCAGGACCTTGGTGAAGAAGCGGGCATAGAGAAGGTGGAGGATGGCGTGCTCGATGCCGCCGACGTACTGATCGACGGGCATCCAGCGGTCGACCGCCTCACGATCGAACGGTCGGCGGTCGTTGCCGGCGTCGCAGAAGCGGAGGAAATACCAAGAGGAACACATGAAGGTGTCCATGGTGTCCGTCTCCCGATGGGCCGGGCCACCGCAGGTGGGGCAGGTGGTCTCCAGCCATTCGCTGTCCTGGGCGAGCGGCGAGCCGCCCCGGCCGCTCAGCGGCACGCCGCTGGGAAGCAGCACCGGCAACTGATCCTCCGGAACGGGCACCACACCGCAGGAGGGGCAATGGACCACGGGGATCGGGCAGCCCCAGTAGCGCTGCCTGGAGATGAGCCAGTCGCGCAGCCGGTAGGTGATCCGCTGGCGGCCGGCACCCCGCTCCTCCAGAGCCGCCACGATCGCCGATTTGGCCTCCTCGGAGGCCAGCCCGTCGAAGCGGCCGGAGCCGCAGAGGATGCCCGGCTGGGTGTAGGCCTGACCGGCCTCGGCCGCCGGGCCGGTGGCGCCGGCCGCTGAGGAGTCCGACTCGGGCGGACGGATGACCACCGGGGCCGGCAGACCGTGCAGGCCGGCGAAGGCGTGGTCGCGTTCGTCATGGGCCGGCACCCCCATCACCGCTCCGGTGCCGTACTCCCGCAGCACGTAATCCGCGATCCAGACCGGCAGGGCCTCCCGGGTCAGGGGGTGGAGCGCCGTGGCCCCGAGGGGCACGCCCCGCTTGGGCCGATGCTCCGCCGTGCGCTCCTGTTCGCTCTCGCGGGCCACCTCCGCCACGAAGGCCGCCACCGCGTCCCGGCGATCGGGACTGGTAAGGCCCTCCACGAGGGGATGGTCCGGGGCGAGCACCAGATAGGTGGCGCCGAAGAGGGTGTCGGGCCGGGTGGTGAACACCGTGATCGGCTGAGCGGCGGCCGGGCAGGGGAAGGACACCTCGGCGCCGACGGAGCGGCCGATCCAGTTGGCCTGCATGGTGCGCACCCGTTCCGGCCAGCCGGAGAGCTGTTCCAGGTCCTGCAGCAGCGGCTCGGCGTAGTCGGTGATGCGCAGAAACCACTGCCGCAGCTGGCGCTGTTCCACCAGGGCACCGGAGCGCCAGCTGCGGCCCTCACTGTCCACCTGTTCGTTGGCCAGCACCGTCTGATCCACCGGGTCCCAGTTGACGGTCGCCTCGCGGCGGTAGGCCAGGCCGGCATCGAGGAACTGCAGAAACAGCCACTGGGTCCAGCGGTAGTAGTCGGGGCGGCAGGTGGCTTCCTCGCGCGACCAGTCGATCGAGAGCCCGAGACGCTGCAGCTGGCCGCGCATCTGGGCGATGTTGGTGTCCGTCCAGGTGGTCGGATCCACGCCCCGCTCGATCGCCGCATTTTCCGCCGGCAGACCGAAGGCGTCCCAGCCCATCGGGTGCAGCACGCGGCGCCCCTGCAGCCGGCGGGTGCGGGCGATCACATCGGTGATCACGTAGTTCCGCACATGGCCCATGTGCAGGCTCCCCGAGGGGTAGGGGAACATCGACAGGGCATAGAACGGCTCGCCCTGCACATCGGACGGCCCGGCCGGATCGGGGGTCGCATCCAGGCCCTGCTCCTGCCAGCGCTGCTGCCAGAGGGGCTCGATGCGGGCCGGTTCGTAGCGGGAGGTCTGGCTGGCGGGGCTGCGGTCTGTCACAACGGACCGATGAAGAGCCGCGATCGTTGCACAACCGCAGCAGCGGTCGGGGGACCGGCGCTCAGGGGAGCGGCCGGATCAGGGAGAGGGTGCGGCGATTGATCATCAGGGGCCCGCGGCCCGCCTTCATGCTCAGGGCGATGAACTCGGTGTCCTGCCAGCGGATCGTTCCTTCCACCATGCGACCGTTCGGCAGCTCGATGCTCACCGCGCGTTTTTCCCGGATCCACTGCTGCAGCTGACGGACTCCCGGCAGACTGGGGTCCAGGGTCAAGGTCTCCATAGGATCCGCAGGAGGTGCCGGGTCATCAATGCTTCAGTTCAGCAAATATCAGGGGCTTGGCAACGACTTCATCATCGTCGACGCCAGGAGCGGCGGCCTGCCCCCCGCCGTCACGGGCCCGGACCCCGACTGGGTGCGCGATGTGTGCGACCGTCGCTTCGGGGTCGGTGGCGATGGTGTGATCCTGGCCCTGCCGCCCTCGGGTGAGGCCGACCTGAGGATGCGCATCTTCAACATCGATGGCAGCGAAGCGGAGATGTGCGGCAACGGCATCCGCTGCCTCGCCCGCTTCCTGGTGGACAGCGAGGGGATCCCACCGGAGGGGTCCTGGTCGATCGAGACCGGGGCCGGAGTGCTGACCCCGAGCTGGCTCGAGGACGGCAGCATCGAGGTGTCGATGGGCGCACCCAGGCTCGTTCCGGATCAGGTACCCACCACGGCGCGCGTCGGCGGCAGCGGCTGCCCCGAGCTCGAAGTGACCCTCAACGGCGTGCCCCACCCGGCGGTGGCCGTCGGCATGGGCAATCCCCATCTGGTGGTGCCCGTGGCCTCGCTGGACAGCCACGCCATTGATGTGGTGGGGCCACCACTGGAGGTCCACCCGGCCTTCCCCGCCCGAACCAATGTGCATCTGGTGGAGGTTCTGGCGCCGGATCATCTGCGCATGCGCGTCTGGGAACGGGGCGCCGGTCCCACCCTGGCCTGCGGCACCGGCGCCTGCGCCACCCTCGTCGGCCTGCGCCTGCTGGGACGGTGCGCCGCTGCTGCCCGGGTCGATCTCCCCGGAGGCCCACTGTTCATCCGCTGGCAGGGACCGGAAGAACCCGTGCTGATGCGTGGCCCCGCCGAACCGGTGTTCGATGGTGTGCTCGCCCCAGAGCTCACACCGCCGCTGCCCGAGCCAGCTGACGCGGTTCAGGACCGCCCGGCGGTGGTGGAGCGGCCTGCGGTGGAGGCTCCGCAACCGGCGATGTCGGAACAGGCTCCGGCGGGCCCGACCGATGGAGAAGCGGACGGCGCGGGGACCGCAGCCCTCCGGTTTCTGGAAGGCCATTCCCTCGACGAGATGATCGGGCTCGCCAACGACTCCCTGCCCGCCCGGACCCTGGCGCGCCAGCGCAGAGATGGCGAACCCCAGGCCTGAGCCCCGCCGGCAGCCGGCGGAGACGCCCTGCATCTACCTCGATGGAGCGGCCACCACCCCACCGCTGGCGGAGGTCCGCCAGGCGATGGCGGCGGTGGAGGTCAGCGCCTGGGGCAACCCCGCCAGCCTGCACCCGATCGGCCTGAAGGCCGCCGAGGTGCTGGAGCGCAGCCGCCTCACCGTGGCCGCGGCCCTCGGAGCCGGCGCCGATGAGGTGGTGTTCTGCTCCGGCGGCACTGAGGCGGCCCATCTGGCCATCCGCGGCGCCGCCCGATCGCTGGTGCCGGGCCGGATCGTGATCTCCGCCGTGGAGCATCCGGCCGTGCAGGCGGCTGCACGGGCCCTGGAGAGCGAGGGCTGGACCGTGGCGGTCTGGCCGGTGGACCGCAGCGGCCGCCTGCGCCTGGAGGCTCTCGAGGATCTGCTCGCACCGCCCACCCGGCTGGTGTCGGTGATCTGGGGCCAGAGCGAGGTGGGGACCCTGCAGCCGGTGGCGCGGATCGGCGAGGCCTGTCGCAACCGGGGCATCGTGATCCACAGCGACGCGGTCCAGGTGGCCGGACACCTGCCAATCGACTGGAGCAGCCTGCCCCTCGATCTGCTCACGATCTCGGGCCACAAGATCCGGGGCCCGAAGGGAATCGGGGTGCTGCTGCACCGGCTGGATCGCCCGCTGACCCCCTTGCTCGGTGGCGGGGGGCAGGAGGGAGGACTGCGTTCAGGCACCGTGCCGGTGGCCCTGGCCTGCGGGCTGGCGGTGGCCCTGGAGCAGGCCGCCAGCCGACTGACGGCCCACGGGGGGCATGATCCCATCGCCCTGACGCGCGACAGACTCCAGGACCGGCTGCTGGCTCTCGCCGGAGTCGTCCTGCTGGGAGACCCGGTGCATCGGCTGCCTCAGCACCTCTGCCTGGGCCTTCACGATGCGGCCGGCCGGCCACTGGACGGTCGGGCCGTGGTGCGGGCCCTGGGGCGGCGGGGGGTGGCCGCCAGCAGCGGCAGCGCCTGCCGCTCCGGCGGCAGCGGCGGCAGCCCGATCCTGCGGGCGATGGGCCTGGAGGACGGTGAGGCCGGATGCGGGCTGCGGCTGAGCCTCGGAGCCTGGCTGGACGAGCCCCTGCTGGATCCGGTGCCATCCCTGCTGCAGGCCGCGATGACGGAGGTGGCGGCGGCTGAACCGGTTTCAGCGCCTTAGGGTCCCGCCTCCGCCCCGAATCGCTCCGATGCCCCTCCCCGCCGACCTGCGCAGCGCCGAACGCGATGCTCAACAGGCCCTTCAGGCGGCCCTGGCGCAGCAGGAGAACGGGCGCTGGACGGCCGAGTTCCGCTTTGAGGGGCTCAAGCTGCTGCCCCTCGCCCTGCGCTGGCTGCAGACGCGGCTGGAGGAGCCCGATCCCGGCCTGCTGCTGCTGCCGGATGCCGGCGCCGCCGCCCTGGCCCGTCGCGATGCACCGGATCTGGCCACGCGCATCTCCACCCTGCGCGAGGAGCGGGAGCGTCAGAAGGGAGGGTCGCCCTGCAACGGCCTGCTGATCGCGGTGGGGCCGGATCCCTCCGACTACGAGCTGATGCAGGAGGTGTGCGAAGCCCACCCCGGGAGCGTGCTGATGCTCAACGGCCGGCTGGAGGATGCAGCGGTGGGGATCGGCAGCGTCGCGCGCGAGCGGCGCAAGGGTTTCATCAGCACCTGGTCCTCGGCCTACACCCTGCAGCCCCTGGCCGGCGGCGCGCTGCAGCACTGCCTTCCCGCCGACTGGGAGATCTACCGGCAGGATCCGGACGGCTACAGGCTGGTGGCCACCGCCCAGGAGCGCCCCGACTCCGAGGCCATCGGCACGGCGCTGGATCCCGGCGGCAGTGGCGGCCTGGCCGCCGGACTCAAGGCGGTGGACCGCTTTCTCGGGGCCCTGCAGAGCTGAGGGCCGGCCCCGTCCGAGGCCAGGCGAAGCCCGGCGTGACACCTCTGGCCAGCCCCGGAGACCACCCGTAAGATTCGCTCGCCTTCGAGGGCGGCCATGCCTGTCAAACGTTCATGGACAGTTGTGGACGTGGGTGCCGCCGCGGCCGTTCTGCTGGCACTGGCCGGTGTGGCCTGGAGCCCGAAGCTCACCAGCGCGGTGGCCCAGGTGAGCGGGGCCGTGAAGCCGGTGCAGGTGAGCGTGGATGTGCGCGGCATTCCGGTGGCCGATCCCGCCGCCCTGATCCGTGACGCGGTGGAGGCCGGCAGCACCAGCATCGTGATCCGCAACCAGCCCCACGGGCGGGTGGCGGTGCAGGAGGTTGTCGACACCACGCGCCGTCTCGTGGCCGTTCAGCCCGACGGCAGCGTGGTGAGTGCGGACAACCCCAACAACGCCCGCCGCGGCAGCCTGGACGCCCGCTTCCTGCTGGAGGGGCAGGGTCGCCTCGTGGATGGCGGTGTGGTCTTCGGCAACCAGAAGCTGAAGATCGGGTCCCCGGTGGAACTCGAGGGCCCCACCTACCGCATCAACGGCACCGTGAGCGGCATCAGCGCCGGATGAGCCCCCGTCGCCCGCTCGATCAGCCGCCTCCTCCCTGTCCCGTCCTCCGCTCCGTCGTCATGCCGATCCCCGCCCGCTCCCGCCGGCTCGCCGGTCGCCTGACCCTGGCGGCCCTCGTCGGTGGCCTGCTGGGGACGCCGGCCGCCAGAGCCGAAGCCGATGGCTGGAGCGTGCCGCCTCGACCGGTGCCGGCGGCGGCGCCCGCGAGCGAACCCGCTGCTGTGCCGCAGGCCCCCATCGGCCTGCCGCGGCTGCACGGGGGCCGGGCCTGCCCCGCCCTGGACAGCCGGCTGAGGGCGGTGCTCGGCGGCGAGCAGTCGCGCTGGAGCGTGACGGTGGCCGACGGCACCGGTCTGGTGCTGGCGGACATCAACGGGACGGTGCCCAGGGTGCCGGCCTCCAACCAGAAGCTGTTCTCCACGGCCTTCGCCCTCGATCGTCTCGGCCCGGATCACCGACTCACCACCCGGCTGTGGCGGCTGGACAGCGGAGCCCTGATGCTCACGGGCGAAGGGGACCCCGACCTGGGAATCGCCCAGCTGCAGAGGCTCGCCAAGCTGGCCCTCGGTCAGGGGGGGTCCTCCGGCGCCGCCCCCGGCGCGGTGCACCTCAAGCTGGCCGAGCTGCCAGCCTCGCAGTGGTGGCCGGCCGGATGGCATCCCGCCGACCGCCAGTACGCCTACGGAGCCCCGATCACCCGTCTGGCCCTCACCAGCAATGCGCTCGGCCAGGCGATCGCCAATCCCGCCGGACGGCTGCGGACATTGCTCAGCCGCGAGATCACACGCCAGGGCGGCCAGCCCCAGCTGGAACTGGTGCAGGCGAGCGATCGCAGCCCCGCGTCCGGCGAGGCCGTGCTGCTGCATGAGGAACCCTCGGCCCCCATGCATGCCCTGCTCAGCCTGGCCAACTCCGAAAGCCACAACTTCACCTCGGAGGTATTGCTCCGCCAGGCGGCGGGCACCTGGAACCTCCCTCAGGCCCTGCGGATGCAGCAGGCCTGGCTCGCCGATCTCAATCTCCCCCTCCAGGGCGTGCGGCTGGCGGACGGCTCAGGACTCGACCGGGGCAATCGCCTCACCAGTCGGGCCGTGACGGGCCTGCTGGTGCGCATGGCCCATCACCCCTACGCCCCCTACTACCGGGCCTCGATGGCCATCGCGGGCCAGCGGGGCACCCTGCGCTCGCTCTACCGGGACCCAGCCCTGGCCGGTCGCTTCCGGGGCAAGACGGGCACGTTGCGGGGGGTGCGATCGATCTCGGGAACCCTTGAGACGGCCGCCGGGCCGCGCCACATCAGCATGATCGCCAACGGCGCAGCAACGCCCAACACCACGATCGGGCAGCTGCTGCGCCAGACCCAGGCGCTCAGCCCCTGCCCCGCACCTGCCGCAGCCGGTCGGCCGCCCGCCGTGCCCGGCTGATGGGCACGGCCTCGCCCCTGCGCTCACCTCGCTGACGCACCGGGCGAGGCCGCTCCACACCGAGGGAGAGGGCACCGTCACCACCTCCGGAGGCCTCCACAGATCCGTCCAGCCCGCCCTCGATCAGGCTCATGGGCAGCTCGGCCGGATCCACGGCCTGCAGCTTGACCAGCTCACGCCGGCCGGCCAGCACCACCTGGGCCATCTCCTTGAGGCGGCGCTCGATCTCACCGAGGGTCTGCTCGGCATAGCGATCGGCACCCTCCTGGACCACCGAGGCGTCCTTGCGGGTGCGCTGGATCAGGCTCTCGCACTGCTGCTGGGTCTGCTGGCGGAACTGGAGGGCGTCGTTGCGGAGCCGTTCGGCCTCGGCCTGGGCCTCCTTCTGCAGCCGCAGCCCCTCCTGACGGATCTGCTCCAGCTCGGCCTGGGCCTGCTGACGGGCCCGTTCGTGCTGCTCGCCGATCTGGCGCTTGGTCTCGCCGTGCTCGGCCTCAAGCTGCTGGCGACGCTGCACCGCCTCCTGTTCGAGCTGCTGACGGCGACTGGCCATCTGCTGCTCCATCTGGGCCAGCCGGCTCTGCAGGTCCTGCTCGGCCTGTGCAGCCTTCTGGCGGGTGGTCTGCAGCAGCTGCTCACAGTGCTGACGGGTCTGCTCCCGCAGCTCGGCCACCTGCTTCTCCGCCTCCTGACGCACGGAGGAGGAGCTGATCAGCTGCTCGCGCTGCTGCTGAGCCTGGCTGCGGATCTCGTCGGCCTGCTTGCGGGCCTGGGCCACGAACTCCTCGCGCTGGCGGAGCAGGGCATCGGCCTGCCCGATCTGCACCGGCAGGGCATCGCGCACGGCGTCGAGCAACTCCTCCGCTTCCTGCTCATTCACGAGCCGTCCGCCGCTGAAGGGGATGCGACTGCCATCGAGGATCACCTCCTCCAGCTGATCGAGCTGATCCAGAACGGTGAGGCGGGTCTCGGTCATCTCATGGGGACAGGCTGGGCGCATTAAAGAGGCCGCGCAGGTCATGCGCCACCGCTGCCGGCACCATGTGACTCACATCGCCTCCGAAGCGCGCCACCTCCTTCACCACCGAGCTGCTCAGGAAGCTGTGGTGGGCGGAGGTGGCCATGAACAAGGTCTCGATGCCCGCATCGAGACTGCGGTTGGTGTGGGCGATCTGCAGCTCGAACTCGAAATCGCTCAGGGCCCGCAGGCCGCGCAGGATCACGGTGGCGCCGCAGCGGCGGGCGTAATCGACCGTGAGGCCCTGGAAGCTGCCCACCTCCACCCCCGGCAGCCCGGCGGTGGCCTGCCGGATCTGCCGCAGCCGCTCGTCCAGGCTGAACAGGGGCGTCTTGGAGGGATTGCGCAGCACCGCCACCACCACGCGGTCGAAGAGGCCCGTGCTGCGCTGGATCAGATCGAGGTGGCCGAGAGTGAGGGGGTCGAAACTGCCCGGGTAGAGGGCCTGCATCCTGGAGCGATCTGGCCGGCGGATCCTATGCAGGTGGGCCAGGCAGCACCTGGCAGCGCGGCCGCATTCCTACAGTCGCCGCAACGCACCACACGACATGAGCCTGGACGTCGCCGCGAAGAAGACCCTGCTGCGCAAGATCCCCCATGGTCTGTTCATCTGCGGCGTCGCCGAGGCCGATCACATCAACGGTTTCACCGCCAGCTGGGTGACCCAGGGATCCTTCGAACCACCGCTGGTGGTGATGGCGGTGCGGGCCGATTCCACATCCCACGGCATGATCGAGCGCAGCGGTCGCTTCTCCCTGAACGTGCTGCGGGCCGATCAGAAGGACCTGGCCGCCGTGTTCTTCAAGCCGCAGACGGCCGTCGGTGGCCGCTTCGATGCGACGCCGTTCAAGCTCGGCGAGCTTGGCCTGCCGATTCTGGAGGAGGCCGTCGGCGGCGTCGAATGCGTGGTGGTGGGCCAGGTGAAGCACGGCGACCACAGCGTCTTCGTCGGTGAGGTCAGAACCGCCGTCCTGCATCAGGACGTCGCGGCCCTCGACCTGGCCTCCACCGGCTGGTCCTACGGCGGCTGACGTGCAGCGCGGGCCGCTGATCCTCGACGAGCGGCGGCTGAGCGAGCGGCTGGGCGAACTGCCGACCGAGCCCGGCTGCTACCTGATGCGGGATGAGCGGGACCGCATCCTGTACATCGGCAAATCGAAGAGCCTGCGCAGCCGCGTGCGCAGCTACTTCCGCTCACCCCGGGAGCTGAGTCCGCGCATCAGCCTGATGGTGCGGCAGGTGTGCGAGATCGAGATCATCGTCACCGACAGCGAAGCCGAAGCGCTGGCCCTGGAATCGAACCTGATCAAGGAGCACCAGCCCCACTTCAACATCCTGCTGAAGGACGACAAGAAATACCCCTATCTCTGCATCACTTGGAGCGAGGACTATCCCCGCATCTTCATCACGCGGCGCCGGCGCTTCCGCAAGCCGGAGGATCGCTTCTACGGCCCCTACGTGGATGTGGGTCTGCTGCGGCGCACCCTGTTCCTCGTCAAGCGGATGTTTCCCCTCCGCCAGCGGCCCCAGCCCCTCTATCGCGACCGCACCTGTCTCAACTACGACATCGGCCGCTGCCCGGGGGTCTGCCAGTCGCGGGTCACGCCCGAGGCCTACCGCACCACGCTCCGCAAGGTGGCGATGGTGTTCCAGGGCCGCAGCGATGAGCTGCAGACCCTGCTGCGACAGCAGATGGAGCGCTATGCGGAGCGTCTCGACTTCGAGGCCGCAGCCCACCTGCGCGATCAGCTCAGGGGCCTGGATGACCTGACCCGGGAGCAGAAGATGAGCATCGCCGACAGCAGCGTCAGCCACGATGTGCTTGCCCTGGCCGCCAACGAGCGCGTGGCGGCTGTGCAGCTCTTTCAGATGCGGGCCGGCAAGCTGGTGGGACGCCTCGGCTTCACGGCCGATGCGCGCGATGGCGGCCAGGGCACCATCCTCCAGCGGGTGATGGAGGAGCACTACAGCCAGGTGGATCCGGTGGAGATCCCCCCCACCGTGCTGCTGCAGCACCGGCTGCCGCAACAGGAGCTGATCGAGGGCTGGCTCGGGGAGCGGCGTGGCCGCCGGGTGCATCTGGAGCTGCCCCGGCGTCAGCGCAAGGCGGAGCTGATCGAGCTGGTGGAGCGGAACGCCGCCTACGAGCTGGCCCGGGCCGAACGCCGGGCCGATCAGGATCAGCTCGCCACCGAAGACCTGGCCCAGCTGCTGGAGCTGCCGCAGCCGCCCAGGCGGATCGAGGGGTACGACATCAGCCACATCCAGGGCAGCGATGCGGTGGCCTCCCAGGTGGTGTTCATCGACGGGCTGCCGGCCAAGCAGCACTACCGCAAGTACCGGCTGCGCAGCAGCAGCATCGTCAGCGGCCACAGCGACGACTTCATGGCCATGGCCGAGGTGATGCGCCGGCGCTTCCGCCGCTGGGCCACCGCCAAGGCCGAGGGTCACGATCTCGCCCGCCTGCGGCGCGAAGCCTCCGAGGTGCTGGGCGACGGCGGCTTTCACGACTGGCCCGACGTGGTGATGATCGACGGGGGCAAGGGCCAGCTCTCGGCGGTGATGGAGGCCCTGCGGGAACTCGACCTGCACGAGGATCTCGTGGTCTGCTCCCTGGCCAAGCAGCGGGAGGAGGTGTTCGTGCCCGGCGTCAGTGCCCCCCTGGAGAGCGAGGCCGACCAGCTCGGGGTGATGCTGCTGCGGCGCCTGCGGGACGAAGCGCACCGCTTCGCGGTCAGCTTTCATCGCCAGCAGCGCGGGCAGCGCATGACCCGATCCCGGCTCGGGGAGGTGCCGGGACTCGGACCGCGCCGGCAGAAGGACCTGCTGGCTCACTTCCGCTCCATTGACGCCATCCAGCTGGCCACACCCGAGCAGCTGCGCCAGGCGCCGGGGGTGGGGCCCGCCCTGGCCGGACAGATCTGGGAGCACTTCCACCCGCGCGACCCGGAGAGCGAGCCTGACGGCATCCCGGCAGAGCCGGCTGCACAGCCATGAGGCTCCCACCTCACCGACAAGGGGCTCCCCGGGGACTGACGCGCCTCGTCGGCTGGCTGCTGGTGGCGATCCTCGGGTTCGCCGCCGCACCGGCGCTGCCGGCCCATGCCGATCCGGGTCTGTGCATCGGACCGATCTGCGCCGATCAGATCAGCCGCAGCGCCAAGCATCACTGGCAGCTGCGGCTGCGGCTGGCCGATCAGCGCGGCCAGCGCGAACGGATCACCGTCGACTGCCGCAACGGGCGGCTGAGCCCGGAGCTGGGGGTGGTGGATCGCCGCTACGGCGCGGCGGTGGCCCGGAAGGCCTGCAGGCTGGTGGGTCAGAGCTGAGGAGCGCCATGGCCGGGGCGAGCGACGGGCGAAGGGAGGCATCCAGCCAGCGCAGGCTGGGGATCTGGGTGCTGGGGGATCAGCTCCACGCCGGGCAGGCAGCCCTCGCCTCCAGCGGACCCGGCGACTGTCGGGTGCTGCTGCTCCAGAGCCTGGATCAGGCGGCCCGGCGCCGCTGCCACCGCCAGAAGCTGGTGCTGGTCTGGAGTGCGATGCGCCATTTCGCGGCCGAACTGAGGGCCGCGGGGTGGGTGGTGGATGCGGTGAGCGCCGAGAGCTACGGCCGCGGCCTGCGCCGCTGGATCGAGGCCCACGGGGTGCAGGAGCTGCGACTGATGGAGCCGGCCGACCGCGGATTCCGCTCCCTGGTGATGGGTCTGCTCGAGCCGATCCCGAATCCACCCGAGCTGGTCTGGGTGCCCTCCAACGCGTTCCTCTGGAGCCGGGAGGCCTTTGCCGGCTGGGCCGGCCGGCACCGGCAGCTGCGGATGGAGTCCTTCTACCGGGACGGGAGGCGCCGCTTCGGTGTGCTGATGGAGGGAGAGGGAGCCGCCGCCACACCGATGGGGGGACGCTGGAACTTCGATAAGGAGAACCGCCGCCCACCTCGGAAGGGCCTGGCGCCGCCGCCACCGCTGCGCTGGACCCCCGACGCGATCACGGCGGAGGTGATCGAGCATGTGGCGAGCCTGCCTGACCTGCCCGGCAGCGTGGACGGGTTCGGCTGGCCCGTGACCCGGGCCCAGGCGCTCGAGGCCCTGGAGCATTTCATCGCCACCCGCCTGGCGGACTTCGGCACCTACCAGGACGCCATGGTGCGCGGCCAGCCCACCATGTGGCACGCCCTGCTGAGCTCCTCGCTCAACCTGGGCCTGCTGCAGCCGCTGGAGGTGATCCGCCGGCTGGAGCAGCGCGGCCTGGAGGACGACGTGCCCCTCAACGCCCTCGAGGGGGTGATCCGGCAGATCCTCGGCTGGCGGGAGTACACCCATGGCCTGCACCACTGGTTCGGGGAGGACTACGGCCGCAGCAACGCCCTGGACGCCCATCGCCCCCTCCCCGACTGGCTCGAGGCCCTCGGGGGCAGCGGCATGGCCTGCATGGACACGGTGCTGGGGGAGATCCGCGACTCGGCCTACGCCCACCACATCCAGCGGCTGATGATCCTGGGCAACTACGGGCTGCTGGCGGGCCTGGATCCCCAGGCCTTCACCGGCTGGTTCCGCCGGCTGTTCATCGATTCGGCCGACTGGGTCATGGAAACCAACGTGATCGGCATGGCGCTCCACGCCGACGGTGGCCGGCTCGCCAGCAAGCCCTATGCCGCCAGCGGCAGCTACGTGAACCGCATGAGCGACTACTGCCGCCAGTGCCGCTTCAAGCCCAAGCAGCGCAGCGGCGAGGAGGCCTGCCCCTTCACCTCCCTCTACTGGGACTTCCTGGCCCGGCATCGGGACCGCTTCGGCGCCCATCCGCGCATGGCGCTGGTCTACAAGCAGCTCGAGAAGATCCCCGCCGGGGAACTGGAGGCCACTCGCGCAGCGGCAGCACGGCATCTGCAGGGCACCGGCGCTTCCTAAGGTCAGCGGGCCTGCCCTGGCTCACCGATGGCATTACCGGCCGAGGCCTATCTCTGGTTCAAGACCCTCCACATCGTGGGTGTGGTGGTGTGGTTCGCCGGGCTCTTCTATCTCGTTCGCCTGTTCATCTATCACGTGGAGGCCGAAGCCCTGGAGCCGGCCCTGCGGGAGCCCTTCCGTCAGCAGTACGCCCTGATGGAGAAACGCCTGGCCAACATCATCACCACCCCGGGGATGGTGGTGGCCGTGAGCATGGCGATCGGGCTGCTGATCAGCCAGCCCGGCTGGTTGAGGGAGGGCTGGATGCACGCCAAGCTCGCCCTGGTGGCTGCGCTGCTGGCCTACCACGTGTTCTGTTATCGCCTGATGGGCCAGCTGGCATCCGGGACCTGCGGCTGGACCGGCAGGCAGCTGCGCGCCCTCAATGAACTGCCGACCCTGCTGCTGGTGCTCGTGGTGATGCTGGTGGTCTTCAAGGGTCAGTTCCCCACAGGCGCCGCCACCTGGTTCATCGCAGCCCTGGTGGTGGCCATGGCCGGCTCAATCCAGTTCTATGCCCGCTGGCGGCGCCTGCGGGCGGAAGCCCAGGCCCAGGCCTGATCGCGATCCCGTCCCGCCGAGCCGACCCCGATGACCACCCTGCAGAGCCCTCCCCGTCTCCGGCATCCCCTGGCCCGGGTGCTGGCCGCGGTGGGGCCGGACTGCTGCCCGGAGCGGGTGAACTTCCACTGCCACACGGTCTGCAGCGACGGCAGCCTCGAGCCGGAAGCGCTGGCCCGGCAGGCTCTCGGCATCGGCCTGGAGCACCTGGCGGTGACCGATCACCACAGCCTGGCGGCCCACAGCCGGCTGGAGGCGGTCTTCGCCGCCGGGTCGGCCGATGGTCAGCCCCGCCCGACCCTCTGGACCGGCGTGGAGATCAGCTGCCTGCTGCGCCGCTGCCTCGTGCATGTGCTGGCCCTGGGATTCCAGGCGGATGCCCCCTCGATCCGGCCCTACCTCCAGGGCGACAGCGTCAGCGGCTCCCTGCTGCAGGCGGCCGCCGTGCGCGACGCGGTGCATGAGGCGGGCGGGCTGGTGGTGCTGGCGCACCCGGCCCGCTACCGCCTCCCCTTCCAGCCCCTGCTGGAGGAAGCGGCGTCCCTCGGCTTCGACGGTGCCGAGACCTGGTACGACTACGAGATGCAGCCCCACTGGCAGCCGACCCCGCTGGTCTGCGAGGCCATCGATGCCCTGGCCGGCGAGCTGGGACTGCTGCGCAGCGGCGGAACCGACAGCCACGGTTATTCCCTGCGGGGCCGGTAGAATGGACAGGTATGTCAGTGGTTGGTGACACACATGGGTCTGCTGGATGGTCTGTTCCGGAAGAACAAGAAGGGGAGTGCCGGTTCTGACGGAGGCTCCGGATCCAAGGAGTTCTTTCTGGACGCCGACGCCTCCACCAGCCTCGGCGACGTCAACTACATGCGGCGCTCGAACACCATCCGCCACACCTTCCCCGGCACGGCCGACAATCCCGGCAACAAGGAGATGGTGCAGGAGGTCGATTCGATGGCGGCCCGCACCGACAAGGTGAGCGAGGGTCTGCCCGTCGCCAAGCCGGCCGCGCCGGCTGCAAAGCCCCGCCGCACCGCCACACCGGGCGTGCCCAAGCAGGTCAAGAAGACCTTCGCCTCCCCCATGAGCCAGGCCCAGCTGCAGGAGCGGCTGCGGGGTTCCGCGGTGAAACCGGCCAACGCTCCGGCGCCGGAAGCCGCTGCGGCATCCGCTGGTGAGAGCGCTTCCGAAGCGACAGCCGCACCGGTCTCACCCTCCCAGCAGCCTGCCGGCTCGATCGATCCCTTCCGCAACATGGCCCGGGATCTGAACAGCTGAGAGCCCAGCAGCCCTCAGTTTCCCCGTTCAATCGTCGCCTCGCTCTCCAGCACCAGCTGGCGCAAGAGCGCCAGCTGAGCATCACCGGCCTGAGTCCAGAGGCCACGGTGGTGGGCCTCCAGCAACCGCTCGGCCATGTCACGCAGGGCCCAGGGATTGTCGCGCTGCAGGAAGGCCAGGATCTCCGGATCCGTGAACCAGCTCTCGCAGAGAGCGCCATAACTCCAGGCCGGCACCTCGCCTGAACTGGCGTCGTAGGCGAAGAGGTAATCGATGCTGGCGGCCATCTCGAAGCCGCCGCGGTAGCCGTGACCGCGCATCGCCTCCAGCCAGCGGGGGTTGAGCAGGCGTGAGCGGATCACCTTGTCCAGCTCGCGGCTGACGCGGTGCAGACGCGGCCGTTCGCTGCGGGAATGGTCGCCAAACCAGAGCTGGGCTCTGCGGCCGCCCACCGCAGCGATCGCAGCGGCCAGGCCGCCGTGGAACTGGTAGTAGTCATCGGAATCGAGCAGGTCGTGCTCGCGGTTGTCCTGGTTGTGGATCACCACCTGCAGTCCGGCCAGACGGCGCTCCAGACCCGCCCGATCGGCCACCGGCTCGCCATCGCCCTCGTAGCGCCAGCCGCTCCAGTTGAGGTAGGCCTGGCCCAGATCCGTCCGGTCCTCCCACTCGCCGCTCTCGATCAGGCCCTGCAGGCCGGCTCCATAGGCGCCGGGGGCCGAGCCGTAGACCCTTGCCGCCTGACCCTCGTTCCTCAGGGCTGCCGCCAGGGGGTTGTCGCTCTCGCTCTCCTCGAGGGCGGCCACCATGGCGGTGGCCCGGTTCACCCAGCCCACCAGCTGCGGGAAGGCATCGCGGAACAGACCGGAGATGCGCAGCGTCACATCCACCCGCGGGCGTCCGAGCAGGCTCAGGGGAATCACCTCCAGGCCCACCAGGCGCCGGGTCGGGCCATCCCAGACCGGGCGCACCCCCATCAGAGCCAGCATCTGGGCGATGTCCTCCCCGCCGTTGCGCATGGTGGCCGTGCCCCAGACCGAGAGAGCCAGGCTGCGCAGGGGCTCGCCCTCCTCAAGCAGGTAGAGGTCGAGCAGCTGGGCCGCGCTGCGCTCCCCCAGGCTCCAGGCCGCCTCGGTGGGCAGGCCGCGCAGATCGACGCTGTAGAAGTTGCGGCCGGTGGGGAGCACATCCGGACGCCCCCGGGTGGGAGCCCCCGAGGGACCGGCCGCCACCCGCCGGCCCGCCAGCCCGCGAAGCAGCCCCTGCCGCTCCCGCTCCGGGCTGATCAGCAGGGGTGGCAGCACCGTGGCCGCCAGGCGCTCGAGGCAGGCCGCGGTGGTCGCTCCGGCGGCGGCCTCCGGGACCGGCGCAGAGAGGACAGCGGGCGCATGCTCCAGCCGGGCGCGATCGAGCAGAGCCTCCAGCAGCGGCCGCGCCAGGGCCTCCAGCAGCGTCACCGCATCCCCGGTCAGACGCAGCGGCGGCAGTCCGCTGATGGCAGCCGGTCCCTGCATCAGGCAACGCCGGATCGGTTCGAGGCGCTCCCGGTCGCCGGCAGCCAGTGGCGCCTCCTCCGGCGCGCTCCAGGGGTCCAGCTCCAGACCCAGGTCCAGCGCGAGGGCCTGCGGCAGTCCCGGTTCACCGGCCAGAGGCGGCCGGCACAGGCAGGCCAGCAGCCCCAGCAGCCGCTCCCGCTCGGGCAGCACCCCGAAGCGGTGCAGGCCGACACGGATCTGGGCCTCCTTGAGTTCGCACAGATAGCCGTCCGCGGCCGCGAAGCGCTCCTCCCGCTCCTCCTCTCCGCTGAGCTCCGGCAGGGCCAGGGCCTCCAGGGAGGTCTCGATGCGCCCGGCGAGAAGGCCGGCCCGCTCGCCCCCGAGCTGGACGCAGTCCCAGTACTCATCCATCAGCGCCTCGAGCTGCTGCAGCGGACCATGCAGTCCGGCGCGATCGAGGGGCGGCGTCAGGTGATCGATGATCACCGCCTGCGCCCGTCGCTTGGCCTGTGTGCCCTCGCCCGGGTCGTTGACGATGAAGGGGTACAGATGGGGCATGGGCCCCAGGGCGAGCTCGGGGTGGCAGGCGGGCGAGAGACCCAGCCCCTTGCCGGGCAGCCACTCCAGGTTGCCGTGCTTGCCCACGTGCACCACGGCGTGGGCCCGGTGCCGTTCCCGCAGCCAGAGGTAATGGGCCAGATAGGCGTGGGTGGGGGGCAGATCCGGGGCGTGGTAGCTGAGGGCGGGATCGCGGTCATAGCCGCGGGGCGGCTGCACCAGCAGCACGACATGGCCGAAACGCACCATGGCGATCGGGAAGCCGCCCTCGACCAGGCTCGGGTCGGCATCGGGCGGTCCCCAGCGGCGCTCCACATCGCTGCGCAGGGCCTCGGGCAGCCGGTCCCACCAGCGCCGGTAGAGCTCCAGCGGCAGGCAGTCGCCGGCGGACCGGGACCCGGCTTCCGGATCGTGGGTGCGGCAGGCCAGCACCCGGGCCATCAGCTCGCGGCCGTCCCGGGGGAGGGGCGCGGAGGAATCCCCATCGTCGAGGCGATACCCCGCCTCGACGAGCCAGTGGAGGATGGCCGCGGCGCTGTCGGGGGTGTCCAGACCGACCCCGTTCGCCAGCCGCCCATCCCGGCTGGGGTAGTTGGCCAGCACCAGGGCGATGCGTCGCTCGGCCGGCGAGCAGCGGCGCAGGCGCACCCAGGCCAGGGCCAGACGCACGATGAAGTCGAGCCGTTCCGGGTCCGGCACCAGCCCCTGGAGAGCCGTGGCCAGGTGAGCATCGACGCCGATCGGCTCCTTGAACGCGGCCACCCGGGTGGTGATGCGGCCGTCCAGTTCCGGCAGGGCCACCTGCATCGTCAGATCCAGGGGAGCGAGACCGGTGCTGCGCCCCTGCCAGGCGCTGCGCGGCTGCGTGCTCGTGAGCACCTGCAGCACCGGCACGTCGAGGGCCTCCCAGAGGGGGGCCCCGAGGCCCGCCTCCTCGAACCGCACCGACGCGAAGGAGGTGCCGCAGAGCACCAGATCCACCCGTTCCCGGCCGAGCAGGTCGCGCACCCCCTCCTGCACGCCCGGATCGCGCAGGCCACTCACCCAGAGCAGGCGGGGACAGAGGCCCGCCTCCCGCAGCTGGCGCAGCAGCAGCCGGGGGAAGCGGAGGTCATCGGCCTGGAGCCAGGCCCGGTAGAGCACCACCCCCACCCGGGGGCCGGGATCATCCCGCCAGTCCCAGGGCTCGGGATCCGGCGGCAGCTCCAGGGGCGGCGGCGGACCCGGATCCTCCGAGCGGGCCAGTCGGTCCATCAGGGACAGCGCCCCGCCCCAGACCGCCGGCCCGCCGATGCGCAGGCTGGCGGCTAGCGCATCGGCCAGCGGCAGGGGCAGCGAGCCGAGGTAATGCAGGCTGGCGTCCAGTTCCGGAGCTCCCGCCAGCACGATCAGGTGGCGACCGGGCGCCTGCATCTGCCAGTCCCGCAGGCACTCGAGGCCGTAACTCCAGTGCCCGCGACCACCGAGCAGCCGCACCAGCACGACCCGGGCCGCAGGCAGGCTGTGACGCACGTAGTGGTCGATCACCGCCGGATGGCTGAGGGCCGCCAGGTTCAGCCCGCGCATTATGGCGCCACCACGGGCGGCATGGGCTGACCGCGCAGAAGCCAGGGCGGAGAGGTCGGTGTCGGCGCTGCTGAGCACGAGCAGTGGAGCCGCCGGCTGCTCGACGAATGCCGGTCGTTCATCGGGCTCGTAGGCCCCGGGGACGGCGGCAAGGCGGTGCATGCGGACCGTGGGGCCTCATCTGGAGAGCATGCTGCTCACCCGGCCGCATCGATGGCAGCGGCCCCACCGGGGCGGTGAGAAGATCGCTCCCTCACGCTCCGGCCCGCCGCCTCCATGCAGTCGTTCCTCCCCTATGCCTGGTTCCGCGGGCGCTGCGTGCCGTTCGCGGAGGCCACGGTGTCGGTGGCCACCCACGCCCTGCACTACGGCACCGGCGCCTTCGGGGGGATGCGGGCTCTGCCGAACCCGGAGAAGCCCTCCGAGATCCTGCTCTTCCGTGCCGATCGCCACGCCCGGCGTCTCGCCCAGAGCGCGCGTCTGCTGCTCACGGACCTGGCGGAGGCAACGGTCCTCGACGCGGTGACGGCCATGCTGCGCGCCAACCGACCGAGCACGCCGAGCTATCTCAGGCCCTTCGTGTACACGAGCGATCTGGGCATCGCACCGCGCCTGCACGACATCGAGACCGATTTCCTCATCTATGGCATCGAGCTGGGCGACTACCTCTCACCCGACGGCGTCAGCTGCCGCATCAGCAGCTGGACCCGGCAGGAGGACCGCTCCCTGCCGCTGCGGGGCAAGATCAGCGGCGCCTACATCACCAGTTCACTGGCCAAGACCGAGGCGGTGCAGAGCGGCTTCGATGAAGCCCTGCTGCTCAACAGCCGCGGCAAGGTGAGCGAGGCCAGCGGCATGAACCTCTTCATCGTCCGCGACGGGGTGCTGATCACCCCCGGCGTGGATCAGGACATTCTCGAGGGCATCACACGCGCCAGCGTGATCGAGCTGGCCCGCGACATGGGCATTCACGTGGTGGAGCGGGCGGTGGACAAGACCGAGCTGCTGGTGGCCGACGAGGTCTTCCTCACCGGAACGGCGGCCAAGATCACCCCGATCCGCCGGGTGGAGACCACCGACCTCAGCGGACCCCGCCCGCTGATGACGGCGCTCAAGCAGAAGCTCACGGCCATCACCGAGGGGCGCGAACCGGCCTATGAGCACTGGGTCACCCGGATCGCCCTCGATCAGGCTTCCTAAGATCATCGGCCCAGGCGGAGCGGATCGAGTTGATGGCCCAGGCGGAGACGCACCCAGCCCCTGTCGTTGAAGCGACGGGTCGTCACGCCGAACCCGCGCCCGAGGGCTCCAGCGCCTTCCTCGAACGGTTGCACGCCCGCAACCGGCCTGTGCTGGTGTTCGACGGGGCGATGGGCACCTCGCTCCAGACCATGGACCTGACGGCCGAGGACTTCGGCGGGCCGGTGCTGGAGGGCTGCAACGAGAACCTGGTGGTCACCCGGCCCGACGCCGTTCAGGAGGTGCACCGCCGCTTCCTCGAGGCCGGCTGCGATGTGATCGAGACCGACACCTTCGGTGCCGCCTCGGTGGTGCTGGCGGAATACGGCCTCGAGGACCGGGCGCACGAGCTGAACCGGAGGGCGGCCGAACTGGCGAAGGAGGTGGCGCAGGCCTTCTCCACGCCGGAGAAACCGCGCTTCGTGGCCGGATCGATGGGGCCCACCACCAAGCTGCCCACCCTCGGCCACATTCCCTTCGACACCCTGAGGAACGCCTATCAGGAGCAGGCCGAGGGGCTTCTGGCAGGCGGGGTGGATCTGTTGCTGGTCGAGACCTGCCAGGACGTGCTGCAGATCAAGGCCGCCCTCCAGGGCATCGAGGCCGCCTTCGAGACCTGGGGCGGCCGGCGGCCGCTGATGGTGTCGGTGACGATGGAGACCACGGGCACCATGCTCGTCGGCTCGGACATCGCCGCCGTGGTGGCGATCCTGGAGCCCTTCCCCATCGACGTACTCGGGCTGAACTGCGCCACCGGGCCGGAGCAGATGAAGGAGCACATCCGCTACCTGAGCGACCACAGCCCCTTCGTGCTGAGCTGCATCCCCAACGCCGGACTGCCGGAGAACGTGGGCGGCGTGGCCCACTACCGGCTCCGGCCGATCGAACTGCGCATGCAGCTGCTCCACTTCGTGGAGGATCTGGGGGTGCAGGTGATCGGTGGCTGCTGCGGCACCACCCCGGATCACATCCGCGCTCTGGCGGAGATGGCGGAGGGGATGAGCCCGAAGACCCGGGCGATCCGCGGCCCCCGGGATCAGAGCGGACGTCCCTGCCTGGGCTATGAGCCCTCAGCGGCATCGATCTACGGAACCACCACCTACGAACAGGATCAGTCGTTCCTGATCATCGGGGAGCGCCTCAATGCCAGCGGATCGCGCAAGGTGCGCGATCTTCTGGCGGTGGAGGACTGGGACGGTCTGGTGGCCCTCGCCCGCGGGCAGGTGAAGGAGAACGCCCACGTTCTGGACGTGAACGTGGATTACGTGGGCCGCGACGGTGAGCGGGACATGCATGAGCTGGTCAGTCGTCTGGTCACGAACGTGACGCTGCCGCTGATGCTCGATTCCACCGAGTGGCAGAAAATGGAGGCCGGCCTCAAGGTGGCCGGCGGCAAGTGCATCCTCAATTCCACCAACTACGAGGACGGCGAGGAGCGCTTCTTCCGCGTCCTGCGGCTGGCGCGGGATTACGGCGCCGGTGTGGTGGTGGGCACCATCGATGAACAGGGCATGGCCCGCACCGCGGACGCCAAGTTCGCCATCGCTCAGCGGGCCTACAGGGATGCGCTCGAATTCGGCATTCCCGCCCGGGAGCTCTTCTACGACCCCCTGGCCCTGCCCGTCTCCACCGGCATCGAGGACGACCGGCGCAACGGAGCGGAGACGATCGAGGCCATCCGCCGCATCCGCCGCGATCTCCCCGGTGTGCATGTGCTGCTGGGGGTGTCCAACATCAGCTTCGGGCTGTCACCCGCCGCGCGCATCACCCTGAATTCGGTCTTCCTGCATGACTGCTGCGCAGCCGGAATGGACGCCGCCATCGTCTCGCCGGCCAAGATCCTGCCCCTGATGAAGGTGTCAGAGGAGCACCAGCGCATCTGCCGCGATCTGATCCACGACCGGCGCCGCTTCGAGGGTGACGCATGCATCTACGACCCGCTCACCGAGCTCACCAGCCTGTTCGAGGGGGTGAGCGCCAAGGAGGCCCGCGCGTCGGGTCCCAGCCTGCAGGATCTGCCGGTCGAAGAGCGCCTCACCCGTCACATCATCGACGGCGAGCGGATCGGGCTGGAAGCGGCTCTCGATGAGGCGCTCAACCAGCATCCACCGCTGGAGATCGTCAACACCTTCCTGCTGGATGGCATGAAAGTGGTGGGAGAACTCTTCGGCAGCGGCCAGATGCAGCTGCCCTTCGTGCTGCAATCCGCCCAGACCATGAAGGCGGCGGTGGCCCATCTCGAACCGCACATGGAGAAGACCGAGGGGGGCAGCACCGCCAAGGCGAAGTTCCTGATCGCGACGGTGAAGGGCGATGTGCACGACATCGGCAAGAACCTCGTCGACATCATTCTCACCAACAATGGCTACGAGGTGATCAATCTTGGCATCAAGCAGGAGGTGGGAGCCATCATCGAAGCCCAGCAGGAGCATCAGGCCGATTGCATCGCCATGAGCGGCCTGCTGGTCAAGTCCACCGCGTTCATGAAGGACAACCTCAGCGCCTTCAACGAGGCGGGAATTCATGTGCCCGTGGTGCTCGGTGGCGCGGCGCTCACTCCGCGCTTCGTGAATCGCGACTGCGCCGAGGTCTACGACGGCAAGGTGATCTACGGGCGCGATGCGTTCACCGACCTCCGTTTCATGGATGCCTACGTCGAGGCCCTGCGCGATGGCGTCTGGGACCACCGGCGCGGCTTCCTCTCCGGCACACCGGAGGGTATCCAGCTGGGTGGCGATGCCGGCGCCGGTGACGCCGCAGGCCCCGACGATGACTCCGGCAGCACGGGGGAGGGCAGTCCCTCGGGGGATGGAACCGGCTCAGCGCCGATCCGTCGCGATCGGTCCGAGGCGGTGCCGGAGGAGCGGGCGGTTGAGCCTCCGTTCCTCGGCTGCCGCCATCTGCACGGCGATGCCATCCCCCTGGAGGAGGTGGCGGCCTATCTCGATCGCAATGCCCTCTATGCCGGGCAGTGGCAGCTGCGCAAGGCCAAGGGCCAGAGCCGCCAGGACTACGAGGCAATGCTGGCCGAGAAGGCCGAACCGGTGCTCAGCCACTGGCTGGGACGGGCCTGCGAGGAGGGCCTGCTGCAGCCGGCCGTGGCCTACGGCTATTTCCCCTGCGGCCGGGATGGGAACAGCGTGGTGGTCTACGCACCGGATGGAGCGGCAGGGGGAGCGGAACTGGGCCGCTTCGAGCTGCCCCGCCAGCGCAGCGGCAACCGGTACTGCATCGCCGACTTCTACAGGGATCTGCAGGACGGCAGGCCCGGCGATGTGCTGCCGATGCAAGCGGTGACCATGGGCGAGGAGGCGAGTCGGTTCGCTCAGGCCCTCTTCAGCGCCGACAACTACGCCGATTACCTCTATTTCCATGGCCTCGCGGTGCAGATGGCCGAGGCCCTGGCGGAGTGGGTCCATGCCCGGATCCGCCGGGAATGCGGCTTCGGGGACCAGGAGCCCGACAGCCTGCGGGGTGTGCTCGCCCAGCACTACCGGGGCAGCCGATACTCCTTCGGCTACCCGGCCTGCCCGAATGTGGCCGACTCGCGCCAGCAGCTGGCGTGGCTGGACGCCGGATCCATCGGTCTGAGCATGGACGAGAGCGACCAGCTCAATCCCGAACAGAGCACCACCGCGCTTGTGGCGCTTCACAGTCAGGCGCGCTACTTCAGCGCCTGAATCGGCTCCCGGAGGGGGTCGGGACCAGCCGGCTCCTCAGCTGCAGAGGGCTTCCATGGTGTCGATGACCTCCTGCTGGAAGTCATCGAGTGAATCGGAGTCGCTCAGGTCCACCCCTTCACCCGCTGCGTTCTGGGTGAGCTCCTGGAAATGGAACGCCCCCTCCCCGTGGGCGAGGAATTCGATGGCCGAGCTCTCACCACTCTCCTTGAAGGCATCGCACAGGGCGAGGAACGCCGCGTCTTCCTGAAACTCCCACTGCATGTGCTGCTCTGCCGCGTTCCGTGCGTTGTTTCAAAACCTTTAAGGCCTGCCCCCCCGGTGTCGTCAACCGCCTGTGGGCAGGCAGCGGCATTGATTCGTCAGACTCGAACCCAGGTCTTCACATCCGGCATCGATGGAATCGGCGCCTGCATCCGCCCCGGACACCGCACGCAATGTTCTCGATCAACCCCTGCAGCGCTGCAGCTGTGAGCCGATGACCGGCTGGTTCCGGGATGGCAGCTGCCGCACCGATGCCGCCGATCTCGGCCGTCACACGGTCTGCTGCGTCATGAACGAGGCCTTTCTCTCGTACAGCAAGGCTCAGGGCAACGACCTCTCCACCCCAGTGCCGGCCTTCGGCTTTCCCGGCCTCAGGCCGGGCGATCACTGGTGCGTCTGCGCCAGCCGCTGGCTTCAGGCCCATGACGACGGCATGGCACCACCGGTGCGGCTGGACGCCACCGAGATCAGCACCCTGGAGGTCATTCCGATCGCCACCCTGAAGGCCAGGGCCTACCAGGGGATGGCCTGACCGTCCCAGGCCAGGAAGTCCCCGCTCCGCTCGGGCGTCTGGGCCTGGAGCACATCGAGCAGATGGCCGGCGGCCCGCTCCGGGGTGAACAGGCGGCCCTGGGGAACGGACGCCTGAAACGGTCTGGAGAGCGGCGTGTCCGTCGTGCCGGGATGGAGCAGGGTGACGCAGGTCTGGGGGCGCCGGCGGCGCCACTCCAGAGCCAGGCAGGTGAGGAGCTGGTTCTGGGCGGCCTTGGCCGCCCGGTAGCTGTACCAGCCGCCGCTGCGGTTGTCCCCGATGCTGCCCACACGGGCCGAGAGGCTGGCGAACTGACAGGGCTGGTCGCGGGGCATGGCCGGAGCCAGAGCCCGGGCCAGCAGCAGGGGGCCGAAGGCGTTGACAGCGAAGACCCGCTCCAGCGAGTGGAACGTCACATGGTCGAGCCGCTTTTCGGGGCTCAGTCCCTCCCCATGCAGCACCCCCAGAGCCACGATGACCAGCCTCAGCGGCTGTGCCTCGGCCAGAACGGCCTCACCGAGCCGGTCCAGGCTGTCACCGTCACGGACATCGAGAGGCAGCACCCTCACCGCACCGGCCCGCTCCGCCGCGAGCGCACGCTCCGGATCGCGGCTGGTGGCCCACACCCGCAGCCCCGGTGCTCGGGAGGCCAGGGCCGCCACGAGGGCATGGCCCAGACCTCCGGCACCCACCACCAACGCCGTCCCGCTCCACCGGCCCCAGTCCATCCGCCCATGCCGCCGTCGGCCTCACCATGGCGCAGAGGTCTGTTCCACGCGGCTCTGGAATCGGCGATGATCGCCGCTGCAGTGATGTCCGGGCACCGGTGATCTGGCCAGGTCCCATCCGCAATGGTCACGGGAGTCGCCTGGGCCGGCGCACCATGAGGGGCTCAAGCCGCGGATTCGCGGTGGCCGGAGCCCTGCTGCTCGCCCTGGGCGGGGGCATCGGGCTCGAGCGACTGCGCAGCGGCCCGGCCGGTCGGGTCGCTCTTTCCTGGCCATGGGCGCCGGAAGCGGCCTCCGCGGATGCGGAGGTCGCGCTGGCCACCCTGCTGGAGCGGCCCGAAGGCCCTGCGCGGACCGCCATCGATTCCGCTCGGGAATCCGAGCCGGCTCCTGCCGTCCCGCCGATCCCGGTGCCCGGCGAGGGGCTGGTGATCCGGGTGGGGCTGGTCAGCCAGGGCCGGCAGGCCAGCCTGGGCGGAACGGCCGCCTGGACGTGCACCCGCTCCGATGGCGGGCGGCTGCAGATGCCTGCGGGAGGTAGCAGGGGCCTGGGCCCCATCCTCGCCGGCCGTGGCTCGGCGTTGTGCCGGTCGGTCCCGGGTGGAACGCTCACGGTCAATGGCACCGCCTACGCCGGTGAGCTGCAGCTGTTCGCGGGCGATGGGGGCGCCACGATCGTCAACAACCTGCCGCTCGAGGACTACATCGCCTCGGTGGTGGGCGCCGAGATGCCGGCGAGCTGGCCCGAGCACGCCCTCCGAGCCCAGGCCGTGGCCGCACGCTCCTATGCCCTGGCCCACATGGCCAGACCGGCGACGACCCTGTTCCACCTCGGCGACACCACCCGCTGGCAGGCATACCGGGGTCTGGCCAGCCGCCATCCGCGCACGCGTCAGGCCGCGGCCGACACCGAGGGGATGATCCTCAGTTTCCGGGGCGGCATCGTGGAGAGCCTCTATGCCGCCACCGACGGCATCAGCCGGGAGGCCCATGGCCACCTCGGCGCCAGCATGAGCCAGCACGGCGCCCGGACGCTGGCGGAGCGGGGACTCACTTACGTGCAGATTCTGGGGCGCTACTACCAGGGCGCGTCGCTGGCGCGACTGAACCGGTCGACGGGCCGTGAGAGCTGACTCCTCCCTCCCGCCGGTCCCGCCTGGAGCCTGGCCCGGCTCCAGGGACCTGCTGGAGAGGGCGCTGCAGCGCTCCAGAAGCGCCCTGTCGGCAGGAGCGCTGATCCCACTGGAGACCTGCCTGGAACGGGAACCGGCCCTGGAGCCGTTCCAGGTGCGCCACCTGCTCAGCCGCACCCCCAAGCATCTGCGGGAGCCGGGTCCGAGAGCGAATCCCTTCCTGCCCTGGGACTCGCGCCTGGAGGTGGAGCGCTTCGACACGGGTCACGTGGTGCTGCTGAACAAGTTCCCCGTGCAGCCCGGCCATCTGCTGCTGATCACCGACCACTGGCAGCCTCAGGACGGCTGGCTCAACGCGAGGGACTGGGCCGCCATGGCCCGGATGGAGAGCGACACAAGCGGGCTCTGGTTCTTCAACAGCTGCGGCGCGGCCGGAGCGAGCCAGCCCCATCGCCACCTTCAGCTGCTGCCGCGCAGTGGCTCCGAGCGGGCCTGCCCGCTGGAGCAGCGCTACCGGCTCGGCGCCGAACGGGCGGCGCGGGGCAGCGGCCATCAGCGTCTGGATCCCTGGTGGGCGATGGTGAGCCCGAGGCGGGAGCGGGACCCGGCGCGGCGCGCCGGCGAGCTGGCGGGCCTGTACCGGCATCACCTGGGCGTCCTGGACTGCGGCAGCCCGGAGCAGCAGGTCCGTCCGGCAGCGCCCTACAACCTGCTCATCACGCCGGACTGGTTTCTCACCATTCGGCGTCGCCGTGAACGGCAGGCCGGTATCAGCGTCAACGCGCTCGGATTCGCCGGCTACCTGCTCACCACCGAGCGGGCCGATCGGGACTGGCTCCGCCGCCATGGGGGTGATGGGCTGCTGCAGGAGGTGGTGGCCACGGTTCCGTAGTTCCACGGTTGTCGGCGGCGGGGCGTTTCTGGGTGGCTGAAAGGAGGGAGAGGCCGATCAGCGCCGCTCCTCCGTTCCCTCACCCCGCCAGCCATGGCCATGCTCTGCCCCTCCACCGTCCGCCCCCTGCCGGAACGGCCGTCCGACACGATTCGCCCCCTGGAACCGGCGCGGCGCAACCGACGGGTCGCCCGCTACAGGGAGCTGGTCCGACCATTGGCGGTCCACTACGCCCGCTGCAGCAACCAGGAGCTCGAGGATCTGATCCAGGTGGGACTGATGGGCCTGATGCGGGCCGCCGAGGGCTTCGACGACAGTCGCCAGGACTGCTTTCCGGCCTACGCCCGATCCCACATCCGGGGGGCGATCCTGCACTACCTGCGGGATCAGGCGCCGGTCATCCGGCTGCCGCGCCGCCAGGTGGAGCTCGAGAAGAGCGTGCGGCGCTTGGAGGGCCGGGCTCACGGCGTGGCAGATGCACCGTTGACGCCCCTGGAGATCGCCGCACGGCTGGGCATGGACGCAGCGGCGTGGCAGCGCTTCGAGCGCAACAGGCAGCTCAGCCGGATCACGAGCCTGGAGGGGATCGACCGGCCCGATGTCAGCCCCTCGGAAGAGCCCGAGAACAGGGAGCGACGGGACCGGGTCGCGCGTGCCCTGAATCAGCTGGAACCCTGCAGGCGCCGGATCGTTGCCGCCGTGGTGATGGAGGGCCGGAGCCTGAGGCAGGTGGGGGCCGAGCTGGGGATCAGCCCGATGACGGTGCAGCGACGGCTGAAGAGCGCCCTGGCGGAACTGGCCCGCAGCCTGGCTGATCTTCAGGACTGGGGAGCCTGCTCGGAGGGTGCGGCCGCATCCCGGTCGATCTGAGACTGGAGGGCGCTGATGGCCCCGTCGAGGGCCGCCAGCTGACGCTCGAGACCGTCCCGCCAGAACTGCAGCATCGACAGCTTGCGTTGCTGATGGCGGCGACGGGCGTCCAGGTGGTCGCCGGACCCGGAGCAGCAGGTGAAGGGAGGCAGCATTCCCAGCGAGGAGTGAATCGGGCTGGTTCTAGCGACTGGCCTGCGGCCACCGGGGCCGGGGGTGTGAGCCTCACCGGGTGGCCGGGCCGGGTCGGCCGGGCGTCCCGGCCACTTATGGTCCGCCGCAGTACGCCGGATCCGCTTGTGGCACGCGAGGACTCGACGCCCTCGCCACGCCTGTCAAGGGCCTGGCAGCCAAAACAATTCCGAGAATCGGCGTCCTCCCGCGGGGCGCTGGTCAGGTTGGAGAGAGGTGCACGGGCTGAGGCCATGCGGTTTGGAGTCGTTCTGCTGATCGGTGGCTGCCTGGCCCCCGGCCTGCTGCCCTCTGCAGCCGGGGCTTCGGTGGCCCTGATGGCCGGCCAGTCCGCCCGGCCACTCAACGGCCGCTTCAACAGCGTTCCGGTGCTCCACTCCAACCAGCCGGAGGAAGTTCATGGCCCCGGAATCCTGGTGGACACGGCTGCCGGCAGCGCCATCGCAGCCGAGACCGGCCAGCGTCTCGGCAACGCCACCTACACCTTCAATGGCGACTTCGGACTGCACGTCCACCACAAGTACTACCCATCCGACAGCAGCCGCCTCGGAGGGCGGCGGCGGCGCGGACTGCTGACGATCGCCACCGTCGTCACCAATCCCTCGGCGGCTCCGGTCACCCTCACGTTCGATCGCGGTGCGGTGCGCAACAGCTTCGAGGCGCCCTACCTCTCCAACAACCTGATGGGGGTGAAGCCGCTCGGGCCGCGTCCATGGAACACGGGTCCCGGTGACGCCACCGCCGTGCAGATGCTGCGCGGCAAGCTGGACCGGGATCTGCGGGAGCCCTTCGTCATCCCTCCCCGCAGCCAGAGGGTGCTGCTGGAGAAGGTCCTTCCAGCGCGCGGCATCGTCAATGCCCTGGTGCGGGGCCGCAGCGATGGCCCATTCACCATGGCTGTCGTGGCGGTCGAGGAGCGGAGCAGCGAGGCCGAGATCCTGGCGATGCTCAACAGCCGCCGGCTGGCTCCCGGGCGCATCTACCTCTCCCGCCTGGGAGAGATCAGCAACGGAACGGTCTTCTCCCGCGTGGCCGGTGTGGCCATCGGGGATGCGTACGACGCCAGCCTCAACCACGACCTCAGCCAGGGCCCGCTGCACGTCCCTCTCACCAGCACCCGTCGCACCCACTTCGGGACCAACGACATCCAGGTGAACCGGCTGGCCAGCCGCATGATCGACTCGTCGGTGAACAACGTCGGCACCTACGGAGTCCGCTTCGATGTGGATCTGGCCCTGCAGGGCGAAGGCCCGCACGAACTGGTGCTCAGCCACCCCGTGCTCGCCGATCGACCCGCGTTCACCGCCTTCCGGGGGTCGATCGGGATCGAGACGCGTGAGGGCTATCGGGAAGTACACGTGGGCATGCGATCCGGCCAGAGCCTGCCTCTCACCACGCTGGATCTGAAGCCGGGTGTGACCAACCCGGTCACGGTGAGCCTCGTCTACCCGGCGGATGCCACGCCCGGCCACCTTCTGAGCGTGGTGCCCCGGCAGCAGCTGGCCCTCCTGCAGCGGCGCGTGACGGCTCAGCCCGCGCCGGCCGCCGCACACGAGCCCCCCCCGGCGGCGGTCACGCCCCGGCCAGCCGTTGCGCCCGCTCAGCCCGCACCGGCGACGGCGCCCCCGATCGTGCCGACGACCACGGGAACAACGCTGATGCCGGCCCGTCCCACACCGCCGACGGCGCCCACCCCCCCCGCGGTGCCCACCGCGGCGGCGGCCCCACCGGTGCGCACCCTTCCGCCGATCCCCGCCGCCCGACCCACTCCCACGGCGATCCGAAGCGAGCGGGCGGAGCTGCAGCGGCGCTATCAGCAGGCCATCGAAGCCCAGCGGGCCTGGTTGCGGGAACTGCAGGCCCGGTAGGCTCCCAGAGCGGAACGCGGACGGGTGGCGCAGCCTTCACAACCTTCCCGCCGGCGCATCACCCTCACGCTTCCGGACACGCTGCTGGAGCAGATCGATGCGCTGAAGCAGCAATGGGGGCTGCGCAGTCGCGGCGACATCCTGACCCGGCTGCTGGAGGAGCTCTTCGAAGACAGGCCGCTCGATTCCGAAGCGGATGACGATGGGCTCTCCTCCAGCCTCGAGGACGAGCTCGATACCCAGGGAGCGCTGGTGCTGCTCCGGACTGGCGATCTGGAACGCCTCGGACCGGAGGACGAGGGCGCCCCTGGGGCCGACGAGCCGGCGGGAACCGGCGCTTCGGACGCTGGGCCGACGCCAGGAGCACGGCCTCCGCAACCGGCTGGAGCTTCCCATCGGGGCCGGGGCCTCGGCATCGACCTGCCGGGATTCGTGCGGTCCCGCTCCAGCCGGCTGCGGAACAGTCTTCGTCCGCCCGAACGGAATGGCAACGCCCTCGAGGAGGCACATCCGGGCCTGGTCGCCCTGAATCAGGAGCAGCTGGAGGCCGCGCTGCTGGAGGTGACCCAGCACTGGCAGAGCCTCTACGGCCAGCCTCCCGGACAACCGGTGCTGGATGCCGCCCTGCAGTGGCTCCAGGCGGAGATCTGGGGTCAGAGCGAACTGGCGGAGGGACAGCCCTTCACCTGGAACCAGCTGGACCGCGTGATGGTGACGATCAGCCCGTCCTGGCCGGTCGGAGCCCCGACCTTCGCCAGCGCGATCGTGGCCGCCGGGATGCTGGAGGACCCCTTCGGTGGCGACAGCCTGGGGGCGCGGGTGCCCACGCTGATCCGGCGCTTCGTGCATCGCTTCCGCCGCCGGCGGCGCGGCACCTCCTTCGAGGCGCTGGAGCAGACGATGAGCATCCACAGCGCTCTGCGTCTGCTGGGTCTCCCCACCACACCCGGTGAAGCGATGACGCTGCAGCGCATCCGCGATGCGTTTCGTGAGCAGGCCATGGACCACCACCCGGATTCCGGTGGCTCCACCGAACAGATGCGCCGCCTCAACGAGGCCTATCAGCTCCTCAAGGAGTGCTACCGGGCACGCCGCTGAACCGCCCACCGAGACGTCGCAGAGACATCAGCCGAGACACAGCCCTGGACCAGAACTGAGACCAGGTCGCGACAGTCGAGACCCGCTTCTGGGCAGTCCAGGCAGGGGTTGATTCCCGAAGAGGCGCGACCAACGCCCAAGCCAGAGCCTCGCGCCGGATGACGTCGCCCCGAACCTGTCCCTGTCCTGTCCAACACCAGATGGACCCGACCAGAACCCCTGCCACAACTGGGATGAAGAGCCCTGCGTCACTGTCGAAGACACAGATACGCAAGCCTCAGGCGCGGTCACCACAACGCAGCGAGTCGGCGCTCTGACGGCACCGGCCGATCGAATCAACGACATCGACAGCGAACCGACCCCCTCCCGATCCGCGCGAAAGAGACGCCAGAAGAGAAAGAAAGAAACACCAACTCAGGGAGACACCAACAGGAACTGAAGGAGAACGCCTGAGGGGACGAAAGAGTGAAAGAGAGCGACGGCGCGCGTGAGAGAGCACGGCAGCCGGAGAGAGAGGGGCCTGCGCGACAACCCAACAGGACGGCCGAGGAGAGTGTGGCCTGCAGGACGCGACAGAGACCAGGAGAACCCAACAACGGCCAGCAGAACACGACAGCCGCGAGGAGAGCGATCCCAGCCCACGCAGATGAGACCCAGTCCTGGTCCCATACCCAGACCAGTGCGCGACAACGTCGACCGATTCAGGCCACGACCGACCTGCGTGCTCGCGCCCCCGAGAGAGCATCACAGGCCTGGGGAGTCCAAGCGCTCAGGCGGGGAAGACACCTCAGCGCGGCGCCAGAAAAAGGCGCAGCCAGCTCGCCTGAGACCCGGACCGAGTCCAAGCCCTGATCCCATCCATACACAGCGAGACAAGGCACAGAGCACAGGACACAGGAGCCGAGAGACCAAGCAGGAGCGGGCCGAAGCGCTCGCAGGCATCTCAAGCCGGTCTCATCCTCGGTCTCGCAGACGATCCCACCTGGGATGCCCTGGACTCCTGGGCTGGGGTGCCTCGCCACACCAGAGCACCGGCGCCGACATCGACGTGCGCCTGGGATGTGAGTGCCGGGTGGGATGTGAGTGCCGGTCAGCCTCAGACACAGCAAAACCCTGCCCAGTGCGGCTCAGGCCACAGCAGGGCAGGGTCGCCTCAACAACGCCAGACGATCAGAGGGGGTCGTAAGGGCGGACGCCCGGGCAGCGAGGATCAGCTGCTGGTCTGCATCCCCTGAATCAGGAAATCGAAGTAGGGAGCGGCCATGGCGGCCTCGTCCTGGGACAGGAGGTCGAGGGAGGCCTCCCGCATGCAACGCATGGACTCCACCATGCCCTGCATCGGCACACCGAGGCTGTTGTACATCTCGCGGGCACCGATCAGCCCGATCGACTGGATCAGCTCGGTGCTGCCGGCGAGCACGCCGTAGGTGACCAGACGCAGGTACCAGCTGAAGTCGCGCAGGCACTGGGCCCGCTGCTTGGAGCCGTAGGCGTTGCCACCCGGAGCGACATAGTCGGGTTTGCGCTTGAACAGCTGGGTGGAGGATTGCTGAACGATCTTCTTCTCGTTCTCGGTCAGGATCTTCACGATGGTGAGCCGCTTCTCGCCGCCGGCGAGGAAGGCCTCCATCGAACGCAGTTCGCCGCTGCTGGGATAACGCAGATCGTCATCAGCCTGGAGAATCAGATCGCGGACGACGCTCATCACGGGGTTCTGACTGGAGCAGATCCTAGGCACCGGAGCCCGTTGGAACGGGTCGGCGGAGCCAGGCGTAATCAAGTGTTGAGCTGGCTCCTGAGGGCCGGCGAGAATGGCATCGAGGACCTCCGCCCCTTCCGCCTTGAACAGTGCGTCCCCGCATCAGGGCCGGGTGGTGGAGCTTGAGGTCACGGATCTCACCCTGGCCGGGGAGGGAATCGGACGCCACGGCGGCGAAGTGGTCTTTGTCCCCGACCTGCTGCCGGGCGAGCGCGGCCGCGTGCGGCTGCACCATCGCCACCGGCGTCACTGGAGCGCTCAGCTGCTGGAACGGGTCAGCCGGAGTCCCCACCGCCGGACTCCACCCTGCACCGTGGCCTCACGCTGCGGCGGCTGCACCCTCCAGCACCTCGACGACGGCCGCCAGAGGGAGTGGAAGCGGAGCCAGGTGGCGCAGGCCCTCGAGCGGATCGGTGGGCTGCGCGTCGCGGTGGAGCCGCTGCTGGCTCCGGCCTCCGGCCTGGGGTACCGCAACAAGGCCCTGGTGCCGCTGGATCGCGCCGGCGACGGCCGTCTCAGGGCCGGCTTCTATCAGAGGGGAAGCCACACGATCGTGGACATGGATCGCTGCCCGGTGCTCGATCCGCGGCTGGATCGGTTGCTGCCCCTGCTGAAGCAGGAGCTCGACGACCAGGGCTGGCCTGCCGATGTGGATCGGAGCCATGGCGGTGGTCTGCGCCATCTCGGACTGCGGATCGGAACCCGCACCGGGCAGGTGCTGGTGCTTCTGATCTCCAGCCACGACAACCTGCCGGAACTGCAGCAGCTGGCAGACCGCTGGAGAACCCGCTGGCCCCAGATCGTGGGCGTGCTGCTCAATCTCCAGCCCGAACCCAGCAACGCGATCCTCGGCCCGGAGACGCGCACCATCTCAGGTTGCAGCTGGCTGGAGGAGCACTTCGCCGGACTGAGCCTGCGGATCGGGGCGGACACCTTCTTCCAGGTCAACACCGTTCAGGCCGAGCGGGTGGCGGGGCTGCTGGAGGACGCTCTGGGGCCGGTGCCCGGGCCGGCGGCCGGACCTCCATCGACGCTGATCGACGCGTACTGCGGCATCGGCACCTTCGCCCTGCCTCTGGCGCGCAGCCCGGAGCGGTGCCCCGGCGGCGTTCTGGGCCTCGAGCAGAGCGAGCGTTCGGTGGGCCAGGCCAATGCCAATGCCCTGCGCAATGGCCTGGAGGGCACGGCCCGGTTCGAGGCCTGTGATGTGGCGGAACGACTGCCCGACCTGCTGGCGGGGGCCCCGCCCGGGAGTGTGGACCTCGTGCTGGATCCGCCGAGACGCGGGCTCGAGGCTGCTCTGTGCAGCGCGATCGCGGCCCATCCGCCACGGCGGCTGGCCTACATCAGCTGCAATCCCGCCACCCTGGCCCGGGATCTGCAGCGCATCAGCAGCGGCAGCGATCTGCAGATCCGCTCCGTGCAGCCCATCGATTTCTTCCCCCAGACCACCCACGTGGAGTGTCTGGCCCTGCTCACTCGCGCAGACGGGCCTTGAAGCGCTTTCCGGCAGCGGCCAGAACCGCGTCGATGACGGGGGCCACATCCCCGTCGGTGAGGGTGCGGGACCGATCGCGGAAGCGCAGGCGGAAGGCCTGGCTGCAGACCCCCTCGCCCAGCTGCTCGGCCTCGAAGCGATCGACCAGCTCCGCCTGCTCCAGCAGGGGCCGGCCCGCCTTCAGCAGAACCTGAATCAACTCGGCCGCACCGACCTGGCTGGGCACGACGAGCGCGAGATCCCGCTCGACGACGGGGACCGTGGGGAACGGCGCGAAGCGGGGCTGCCAGCGGTTGGCGCGTGTGGCGGCGGTCAGCAGGCGATCCAGATCCAGATCGAAGAGATGAGTCGCCTCCGGCAGACCTTCGCTCCGGGCCAGGCGCGGGTGCAGGGCTCCGAACCAGCCCAGCGGCCGGCCCTCCAGCACCAGCTCGGCGGCTCGGCCCGGATGAAGACGGGGGTGGTTCGTCAGCGGCCGGTCCTGGATGGGCAGCCCCATGGCGAGCAGAGCGCGGCCGAGCACAGCACGGGCAGCGTGGTACCTGGGCGGGGAGGGTTTTCCATGGGTGCTCCAGCGCTCCAGGCGACGCTCACCGCAGATCACGCCGGCCAGACGGGCCACCTGCCGTTCGCGGGGATCGAGTGCAGCGCTGTCGCCGGCGGCGGGAGGGAAGATGTGCCCCATCTCGAAGGCCCAGAAGCCGGGCTGACTGGCCTGGAGATTGCGGCCGGCGGCCGCCAGCAGGGCGGGGATGAGATCGTCGCGGAGGTGACTCGCCTCAGCCAGAAGAGGGTTGGCGATGGCCACCCGACCGGAGCCGGTGCCGCTGACCAGGCTGGCGCTGGTTGTTTCCTGCAGCCCGGCCTGGACCAGGGCGACCCTCAGCCGTCGCTCCGCCTGCTGCCGGGCCGTGAGCCCGCCCGGGGTGAGAGGGGCCGGCAGATGGCTGGAGAAGCGATCAAAGCCGACCAGCCGGGCCACCTCCTCGATCAGATCCACCTCGCGCTGGAGATCGATGCGACGCGAAGGGGGCACCTGCACCCTCCAGCCGGCCTCCGTGGGCTCCAGCCCGCAACCCAGAGCCATGAGGGTGGCCTCGATGGTCGCGTCCTCCAGCGGGGATTCACCTTCAGGGGTCAGCAGGGGGCCGAGCAGGCGATGCAGGGCCTGCCGGCGCAGCAGCAGTGGGACCACCGGCTCGGCCGCCCGGCGATGCAGCCAGCGGTGGCCCACCCGGGCACCGCAGAGGTCCTGCAGCAGCGCAACCGCACGGCCTGCCGCCAGCTCGGCCACCTCCAGCGGCAGCCCCTTCTCGAAGCGGCTGCTCGATTCGGTGCGCACCCCGGCCTGGCGGGAACTGAGCCTCACCCGCGGCGGGGCGAACACGGCGGCTTCCAGCCAGATGGAGGTGGTCCCCTCGTGGACAGAACTCTCGCTGCCTCCGATCACCCCGGCGAGGGCCACGGGCACATCCCCGAACGTGACCAGGAGCGCCTGGTCTCCGAGCTCGAGGGTCTGACCATCGAGAGCTGTGAGCCGCTCGCCATCCCGCGCCATCCGCAGACCCACCGCCTCGGGGGCGGCGGAACCTGTCGCGAGCATCGCCAGGCGCTCCCGGTCGAAGGCATGCAGGGGCTGGCCCTGCTCGAGCATCACGTAATTGGTGACGTCGACCACGTTGTTGATCGGACGCTGGCCGGCCCTCAGCAGGGCCCGCTGCAGCCAGGCGGGTGAGGGACCGACCGTGATGCCGGTCAGTTCGGTGAGGCTGTAGAGGCCTCCCTCCTCCATCGCCGCCGCTGCCTGGGCGCTGACCGGCAGGCTGAGGGGAGCGGGCAGCTCGGCCGGCCGCGGCGGCTGTGCCTCGCTGCCGCACAGCGCAGCCACCTCCCGGGCGATCCCGAGCATGGAGAGGCCGTCGGGTCGGTTGGCCGTGATGGCCAGCTCGAGCACCACATCGTCGAGCCCGAGCAGCGGTGCCACCGGTTCACCGGGCCGCAGCGGACCATCCACCAGCTCCTCAAGGATGGCGATGCCACTGGAGCTGTCGCTCTGGCCGAGCTCCGCCAGAGAGCAGATCATGCCGCTGCTGGCCACACCCCTCAGGGTGCTGGCCTTGATGGTGAGCCCCACGGCGGGGAGGTGGCTTCCCACGGTGGCCACCGGCACATGGATGCCGGCCCGCACGTTCGATGCACCGCACACGATCTGAAGCGGGTCCCCGGCACCGATGGCCACCGTGCAGACGCTGAGCTTGTCGGCATCCGGATGGCGCTCGCAGGCGGTGACGGCTCCCACCACCACGCCCCGGGCCAGCGCGGCGAGGTCCTCCACCTCCTCCACCTCGAATCCGGCCACCGACAGGCGATCCGCGAGCTCCTCGGCTTCGAGATCGAACGCCACCAGCTGTCTCAGCCACTGAAGGGAGACGCGCATGCTGGGGTCCGGAAGCAGGCAGGATCTTAAGGATCAGCATCCAACCGGCCGACGACCGGGATGGCCCCGGCCGGGAGCTACTCTGGTCGATTGTCAATCGCTTCGCTCACGCGGCGCTACGTCCTTCCATGGCCAAGAACAAGGGCGTCCGGATCGTGATCACGCTCGAGTGCACGGAATGCCGGTCCAATCCCGCCAAGCGGTCGCCCGGGGTGTCCCGCTACACCACCGAGAAGAACCGTCGCAACACGACAGAACGTCTGGAGATCAAGAAGTTCTGCACCCACTGCAATCGCCACACGGCCCACAAGGAAATCAAGTGAGCCGCTGAGCCGGTCCGTTGAGGTCACTCGCCTGCATCGGCGATGGGACCCGGCGGGCCGACCGGCATGCACCAGCACCAGACGACACGTTCCCTCGCGATCCGCACCTTGCCACTGATGTCCAGTTCCTTTTTCAAGAAGCGCCTCTCGCCGATCAAGCCCGGTGATCCGATCGACTACAAGGATGTCGATCTGCTGAAGAAGTTCATCACCGAACGCGGCAAGATCCTCCCCCGCCGTCTCACCGGCCTCACCGCCCGGCAGCAGAGAGATCTCACCAACGCTGTGAAGCGGGCCCGCATCATGGCCCTGCTGCCGTTCGTCAATCCCGAGGGCTGATCGTCAGCCCGATGCCACGCCGCAGCTGATGCCTTGCCGGCCCCGCTGACCTTCAGCACCGGTGATCTGGTCGGTGTGGTGATCGACCGGCATCCCCGTCTCGGGGTGGTCCGGCAGGAGAGTGGCCGCCGCATCACCATCCAGCTCCAGGGTGAGCAGCGGGAGCGGAGCCTTCCCGGCCGCGATCTCACCCTTCTCGGCCATGATCCTCTCGGCGCGGCACGCAGCGTCGCCTCCAGGCCCTGGGCGATCACGGACACGACACTGCCGGCCTGGGCATGCCGCCGCGAACTGGCTGCCGCCTGGCTGCTGCTTCAGGGTGGCGAAGACGCCATCCAGCTGGAGGATCTGCTCGAGCTGCTGCTCACAGAACCCGATCCGGCCGGTGCCGGCCTGCTCTGGCTGGCCCTGCACGGAGCCCAGGACTTCTTCCGGCTGGGACGCGACGGCCGCCTGCAGGTGCGCGGCATGGCCGACATCCGCCGGCTGCGGCACCAGCGCCGGCGGGAACGCCTGAGCCTGGCCGCCCGGCAGCGATGGCTGGACGCGCTGTCCAGCCGCGATCCGGATCGCCTGAACGACGCTCTGCATGCACCGGAGGCCCACTCCGGACAGGACCTGCGCCTTCTCCAGAGCTGGGCGGCGAGCGCCGAAGCGTCCCTGGCGCCGCAGCTGCCGGAGGACCTCAGCCGCACCCTCCTGGCTGCCGGCATCACCATCAGCCCCGTCGCGATCCGCCGTCTGTTGGTGGAGCTCGGGCACTGGGACCGGCACGCGCTGCGCTGCATGGAGGGCAGCGCCTGGCTCGATGGCTTCAGCGAGACCCAGGAGGCCGAGGCGCAGCGGCTGTGCGAGGCGGCAGGCGAGGAGCAGCCGGGAGACCGCGAACGCCGGGATCTCTGCGGGCTCCGCTGCTTCACCCTCGATGATCCCGGCACCGAGGAGATCGACGACGCCGTCGGCATCAGCACCACGCCGGAGGGGGAGGAGCTGATCTGGGTGCACATCGCCGATCCGGCCCGCCTGATCGAGCCGGGGAGCCCGCTGGATCGGGAGGCCCGCCGACGCGCCACCAGCCTCTATCTGGCTTCGGGCACGATCCCGATGTTCCCGATGGCCCTTGCCCGGGGTCCCTTCAGCCTGCGCCAGGGCCTCCGCTGCCCGGCCTTCAGCGCTGCCATCCGCCTGGGTCCGGAGGGCGCCCTGCAGTCGGTGCAGCTGATGCGCAGCTGGATCCGGCCGACCTACAGGCTCAGTTACGAGGAGGGTCAGGAGCTGCTGGAGCTGGCCCCACCCGGTGATGACGACCTGCTGCGGCTGGAGCGGCTGCTCGACCGGCATCGCCAGCACCGGGTGACGCGGGGCGCGCTGCTGATGGAGCAGAACGAGGGTCGCCTGCGCAGCGAAGAGGGACGCGCCCTGGTGGAGGTCGTTGAGCCCAGCCGCGCCCGCAGCCTGGTGGCCGAGGCCATGATCCTGATGGGGGAGGCTGCGGCCCATGCCGCCATCGAGGAGCGGCTCTGCCTGCCCTTCCGCGGCCAGGTGCCGGCCGAACTGCCCCCCGAGACGGAACTGCTTGCCCTCCCGGCCGGGCCCGTGCGCCACTGCGCCATCCGGCGCTGCCTCAGCCGCGGCGTGATGGCGGCCACCCCACAGGCCCATTTCAGCCTCGGTCTGCCCGCCTACGTGCAGGCCACCTCTCCCATCCGCCGCTACACCGACCTGGTCTGCCACCGCCAGCTCCAGGCCGGGCTGGCCGGGGCTGCCGCCATGGACGAGGCCGAGCTCAGAGCCCTGCTCGATGACCTCGATCCCCCTCTGCGCCAGGCCTCCCAGATCGCCCGGGAGGACCAGCGGCACTGGCAGCAGGTCTGGTTCGAGCAGCACGCCCGGGACCGCTGGTCCGCGGTGTTCCTGCGCTGGCTGAGGCCTCAGGACGGCCTGGGACTGGTGCGCCTGGAGGAGGAGTGCCTCGAGGTGGCTGCCGGCTGCCCCGCCGCCTGCCAGCCGGGTGAGCGACTCGTGCTGACTGTTGCCGAGGCCGACAGCATCGCCGACCGACTGCAGCTCACCGCCAGCGGGCTGTGACTCACCCCACCAGCCGCGAGGCCCGCAGCCAGGGTCCCGCCGGATTGAGGCAGCCCACCAGTTCCACAGGCCGCGGCGCCTCGAGGCCTCGCAACCAGTGGTCCAGGCCCGGCTCCAGGGTGATGACCGGCAGGGGCCCATCGCTGGTCTCCAGCGCATAGCCCTCGGAGACCGAGCCCAGCAGCCGGCCGCGCAGCAGCCGCTCCAACGGCTCGGACTCTCCCTTCACCGGATCGGCCTGGGGCAGGTCCTCCAGCAGACCGGCTTCGGTCAGCCGCTCGGGCCGATCGATGAGTGACAGCTGGGACTCCCGCCAGCGTGGGTCATGCCAGGAGAGCTGCCACAGGGGGAACGGGCCGGCCGGCGCCTGAGGATCCTCGATCAGCGCCCGCTGAACCAGATCCGGACCGAGGTCGGCCGGCGCCTGCTCCAGGCTCACCGACAGGCCCGCCACCAGACCGGCCACCTGGCCGATGTTCATCACCAGCGGCTGCAGGCGGGTGGCACCGTTGGCGATGTGAGAGACGCTGATCGCCTTGTCGGCCACCAGCAGATTGCCCACCTCTGCACTGATGAGTGCACCGAGCGGAACGGTGAAGGGGGTGCCGGTCCAGCGCCCGCCCCAGCGGCAGCTCTTGGCGGCCAGTGGCCAGTCGCGACCGGGGTAGTGGTGGTCGTTGGCGTAGTTGCCCACCGCCACCGCCGAACAGCGGCCCTCGCGGTCGCGGGGCAGCGGAGCGATCGCACAGCCACCGTCCTGCGGCAGCAGCTGCTGCTCGGTGAGCAGTTCGCGCCCGATCAGGCGGCGCCCTTCGCGCCAGTAGGGCATCAGGGCCAGGCAGTGGCGGCCGTGCAGCACACCCTCCGGCACACCTCCCGGACGGGGCTCGGGATCGGGGAAACAGCCGGCGGGGCTCACCCAGCCGCCCGAGGCGGCCTCGAGGGCTGCCGCGAAGGCGGTGCTGTGGCGCTGCATGTCGAGGGCCAGCTCCTGCTCCTGCGCCGGATCCTCCGAAAAGGCCCGCTGCAGGCCGTCGCCCCAGTCGTTGCCCTGCAGGGGCCAGTTGAGCATCACCATTCCCTCCGGCAGGCGGCCGTAGGTGAGGGTGCGTTCCAGCCCGAAGCGATCGAGGCTGCCGGCGAAGGGATCCGGCATCGGCAGCAGGGGCGCGCTGGGAGGGGCCACGCCCGTGAGCTGACCCATCACCACCCAGGTGGGCGACTGGATCGGGTGGGCGGCGAAAAAGGGATCCCGCGCCAGATCGGCCGCCGCAGGAGCGCTGGGTTCCTGCCACGCCTCGTGCGGTTCCCAGCCCCAGCGATGGGCCACGCCGGCCAGGGGAAAGGTGTCACCGCGGTCGCTCCCATCGATGAGGCAGTCGAAGCTGAGGCCCTGCTCCCCCTCCGGCGTGGCCACCCTGAGGCGGGTGAGGCGGTCGCCGCTGCGGCCGATCTCCAGGAGCCGGCAGCCCGGAATCCAGACGAGCCTGGACTCGGCCCGCACCCAGTGCCGGAGGATCGCCTCGGCGGTGGCCGGTCGGTAGCCGAAGCAGCTGACCCAGTTGTGGTCGAGTCCTTCGGGTTCGGCCCGCCGCAGGGCCCGCAGGAACGCGCCCCAGAGCCCGGTCTGCCAGCAGCTCAGTTCGTTGCCGTCGGGGCAGGTGACCCCCGCGGCACTGACCATGCCGCCGAGCCAGGAGCCCGGTGTGAGCAGGCAGGTGGCGGCCCCCATCCGGGCGGCCTGAAGGGCGGCGGCCACCCCACCGGTGCCGCCGCCCCAGACCACGACGGGAACATGGGCCTGGGCGATGGCCATCACCGGGCGTCCATGGCGCCGCTGCCCTCGCTGCCGTCCTGCTCCAGCCGCTCGAGCGCACGGAAGCGCAGGCCCACCAGCTGGTCATAGAGGGGGTTGATCTTGCACATCGGCGGGATGTGCACCAGCTTGTGGCCGAACAGGGTGATGTCCCGCTCGAACGGACACTGGGAGGGAATCATCTTCACCAGAAAGCGGGCCATCTGGGGATTGGTCGGCTGGAAATCATCCAGCCAGTGACGCAGCCGATCCAGCGGCTGAGCATGGGTGTGCGGCCCACAGGCCTCCAGATGGTCGAGCACGTGTCCGCCCACACCGAGCACCTCGGACCAATGCTGCAACAGCGCCAGCTCCGGTTCGCTGATGTGCCCATCGGCGAGGGCCACCACCGTGGCGCTGCGCAGGAACTGCTCCGCCTCCTCGCCATCGCCGCCGAAGGCCTGCTTCAGGGCGGCATCGTCCGGGGCCACCAGATCCTCGAGGCTCAGCCCGGGGAGCTCCTCGCGCAGCTGGTCCGCCAGCAGCTGCTGTTCCTGCGGAGAGAAGTCACCATCGGCCAGGGCCAGAGCGTGCAGGCAGCCGAGCCAGGCCTGGGAGAGAGCGGGGGAATGCGAGGACATGGCCTGCGCGGGGTGGGGAGGAGGAGCGGGAGCGGCCGGATAGGATCCGCCGTCGGCGCGGGCTCGCATGTGCGGCGCAGCCGTCCAGACGATCACCGCCGATGACCTACACCCTTACGACGCCCCTCTATTACGTCAACGACAGGCCCCATCTCGGCAGCGTTTACACCACCCTGATCTGCGACGCGCTGGCCCGCTACCGGCGGCTGAAGGGGGAGGAGGTGATCTTCATCAGCGGCTGCGACGAACACGGCCAGAAGATCCTGCGCACCGCCGAGGCGGCCGGGGAGAGCCCCCAGGCCTACACCGACCGGATCAGCGGCTGCTTCCGCTCGGTCTGGCAGCACTGGAACATCGGGCTGGACCGGTTCATCCGCACCACGGATCCGCGCCACCGGCAGGTGGTGCAGGAGTTCTTCCGCCGGGTCGAACGCTCGGGCGATGTGGTGGAAGGCCGCCAGCAGGGCTGGTACTGCGTCGCCTGCGAGGAGTTCAAGGATGTGGCGCACGCGGCCGAGGACCCGCAGTGCCCCATCCACCACCGCTCGCTCGAATGGCGCGATGAACAGAATCTCTTCTTTCGTCTGTCCCGCTACCAGAGCGCGATCGAGGAGCTGATCCGTCGTCCCGGCTTCATCGCTCCGGCGGCTCGCCGTCATGAGGTGGAGAACTTCGTCGCCCAGGGCCTGAGGGACTTCTCCATCTCGCGCATCCATCTGCCCTGGGGCATCCCCGTGCCCGGTCACGACGGGCACACCTTCTATGTCTGGTTCGATGCGCTGCTCGGCTACATCACGGCCCTGCTGGAGCCCGACGATCCGGCGGATCTGGATCTGGCCTGCTCCAGGGGGTGGCCGGCTTCGCTCCATGTGATCGGGAAGGACATCCTCCGCTTCCACGCCGTCTACTGGCCGGCGATGCTGCTGTCGGCGGGGCTGGAACCCCCCGCATCGGTGTTCGGCCATGGCTTCCTCACCCGGGAGGGCCGCAAGATGGGCAAGACGCTGGGCAATGTGCTGGACCCGGACCGGCTGCTCGAGGCCTGCGGCAGCGACGCGGTGCGCTGGGGCCTCCTCCGCGATGTGGCCCTGGGCGACGACGGCGACTTCCAGCAGCAGCGCTTCACCGACCTGATCAACAACGACCTGGCGAACACGATCGGCAATCTGCTCAACCGCAGCGTGTCCATGGCCCGCAAGTGGTTTGAGGCCTCCGTACCTCCGACTGGCGAGGCCCTCGCCGCATCCCATCCCCTCGCCCGGGCGGCCGCCCGCTGCCGGGAGCAGACCCTGGCGGCCTACGACCGGCCGGACTTCAAGGCAGCCGCGGAGGCCATCGTCGAGCTGGCGGTCGAGGCCAACGGCTTTCTCAATGAGAGAGCTCCGTGGAAGCGGATCAAGCAGGAGCAGGAGCGCGACCGGGTGGGGGAGGACCTCTACGCCGTTCTGGAGGCCACGCGTGTGGCGGGGCTGCTGATGAACCCGATCGTGCCTGAGCTGAGTGCCCGGATCCTGACCCAGCTGGGGGAAGCCGAAGCCGGCCACGGCACCTGGCTGGATCAGCTCGACTGGGGCAGGCTGCCGGCCGCTCGCCCCCTGCCGGAACCCGTGCCGGTGATGCAACGCCTCGAACTGGACAGCCCGCTGTGACACGTACCACCTGCAGCGGAGCCCCCTCGGGGCGGCGCCGGGCCCTGGCCCTGGCTGCCATCAGCGCCATGCTGATGGGCGGCTGCAGCATGGAACCGGAGGCCGCTCCGGAGCCGGAGCCCTTCGTCTTCCGGTCGCTGGATCTGCGCCAGAACGATGAGGAGGGCCGACCCGCCTGGGACCTGCGCAGCCCCGAAGCCCGCTACGAGATCGACGAGCGGCGGGCCGAGGCGCGGGACCCGGAGGGCACGCTCTACAACGACGGCCGACCCAGCTTCCGGATCTCCGCCCAGCGCGGCACGGTGATCAACGACGGCGAAACAGTGATCCTCAACGGGGACGTGCGCATCCGGATGCTCGGGGATGAGCCCCTGCTGATCCTGGCCCCGGAAGTGATCTGGGAACCGGGAGAGGAGCGCATGCGGATCGAGCGGGACCCGGTGGCCATCGACGGCCAATCGCGCCTGCGCGCGACACGGGCGCGCTTCCAGGTCGACGAGCAGATGCTCCAGCTCATCGGCGAGGCCCGCCTGGAGCACTGGCCCGATCGCGAGGAGTCGGCCCCCCCGATCGATGCGGACACCGGAGATGCGGTGATCGACATCCGCACCGGAGAGGTGCGGTGGAACCTCGAGAGCGGTGCCCTCACCGCCAAGGGGCCGGTGAACGGTGAGCGCAGGCGGGAGGAGGAGACGGAACCCCAGACGCTGGTGGCCAGCGCCCTGTCCGGCAACAGCCGCGAGGGCTACATTGATCTGATGGCACCCGTGCGGGTGGAGGACCCGGCGGAGGAGGCCTGGATGGATGGCGGTCAGGCGCGCTGGCGCTTCACCGAGCGTGAGCTGACCAGTCCGAACTCCTTCCGGTCACAGATCGGCGCCATCTCGATCCAGGGGCGGGGCTACCGGATCGAGGAGAGCAAGACCCTCGTGATCGTCGAGAGCGACTGCGATCTGAGCCAGCCGGGCGAGCGCCTCCGGGCCGAGCGCTGCCGCTGGGACTGGGAAAAGAACCGGCTTCTCGCCGAGGGAGCCGTGGAGCTCCGGCGCGATGCCAACGACCAGGTGACCCGCGCCCAGCGGCTCGAAGGGCGCATGGGTGATGACGGCCGGGCCACCTTCAGCACGCCGGGGGGCCGGGTGCTCTCGGAGCTCACGGTGACGGAGGGAGAGGAGCCCGGGGGGAGAGATCAGCCGCGTTCAGCGCCTCCAGTGGACTTCTGAGCTTGCAGGCCCAGCCGTGGAGCCAGACCTCATCGCTGCGGCTGAAGCAGCGGGGGGACCAGCCACCGAGCACGAGCCAGCCCCGTTGACCGATCGGCTCCACCATCACCGCCGGCACTCCCGGCAGCAGGGCATCGAACTCGCCGCGCCCGGGATACAGGGCCAGATTCACCAGCGACACCCGGCGGCCGCTGTCACGGCAGCGCTCGCAGATGGGCCCGGGCTCGAAGCCGGTCTCGGCCAGCAGTCCGCGCCGCAGCAGAGGCCGTCCATCCCACCAGAGCAGGACCACGGCAGCAGGGGTCCCGGTCAGAAGCATCTGGCTGCCCCAGCCCAGCTCCTGGCGCAGCGCTGCCGGCAGGGATTCGGCCAGGTCGATCCCCTCGCGCCCCTGAAGAGCGGCACGCTCCGCAGCGAGCGGCACGGCGCGGGTCCAGAGCACGGCCACCAGCATCAACCCCACCGCCATCAGGGCCGCCAGGGTGCCGGCGCGGGTGAGGGGTGGACTGGCGGCACTGGCCTGCCACTGATTGGCCACCACCAGCAGCAGGCCGAGCACCCCCGTGCCGAGACAGATGCGGGCGGGAGAGGGCACGCCGGAGGGCTGGCAAACGCCGCCCATGCTGCGCGATCGCGGGGCCGTTGCTGCAATACGACCAGGAGACCCGATCCCCCCATGAATCAAGCCGAGGCGTTCGCGGCGCTGTCCCTGGCCGCCGTGGCCTGCGACGGTGCCCTCGGACGCGAGGAAGCCCATGCTCTGCGCACCGCCCTCGAACACCGCACCCCCTACAAGGACCAGAGCGAGACGGCGATGGTGGCCCTCTTCGACGGGCTGCTCGGCAAGCTGCGCCAGAGCGACTGCGACAGCCTGGCCCGTGAGGCCGTGGCGGTGCTGGAGCCCCATCAGCAGGAAACGGCCCTGGCGGTGGCCGCCGAGCTGGTGCACAGCGACCGGGAGGTCACCAGCGAGGAGGCCGCGTTCCTGGAGCGGCTGTGTGCCCTGGTGGACCTGCCGGAGGAGAAGGGGCGCACCATCTGTGAGGTGGTGGCCACCCTGCACCGCGACAGCCTGGCCTGAGAGGGGCAGACTGACGGGCATCCCTGCGGATCGGGCGATGGCGCGAACCTTCTGGCACCCCCTGCTGACGATCGGGGCCTGCCTGCTCATGCTGTTGGCCGCCCCGGGCGCCGGCCGGGCGCTCTCCGCTGCCGATCTGCCCGCCTCGCTCCCCCAGGAGCGGGTGCTCGACAGCTCGGGCGTGCTCAGCCGCGCGGTCACCTCGGAGCTGGAACGCACCCTTGGCGAGCTGTCGGACGGCGCCCGGGTGGATGCCCGGCTGGTGACCGTGCCGCGACTGGATTACGGGCTCAGCCCGAAGGGACTTGCCAACGACCTGATCGACCGCTGGCAGCCCGATGAGCCCGGACCGGGCGGTCTGGGTCAGCCCGGCCTGCTGCTGCTGCTGATCGACAGCCAGAACAAGTCGGCGGCCGTGGCCGTCAGTGACGATCTGGCCGGGCAGCTGCCGGCATCGCTCCTGCGCAGCACGGCCCGCGACACCATGGCGCCGGCGCTGCGGGATGGCGCTCGCTACCGGCAGGCTTCGGTGGAGGCGATCGAGCGACTGGGTGCGGTGCTGGGTGGTGGTGAGGACCCCGGCCCGCCGGAGGTGGTCGAGCAGACGCTGGTCAAGACCAACGTCCCGACCCGCGAGGAGACGCAGGAGAGCAATGCCTTCACCTGGGTCGTGGTGCTGCTGGTGGTGGGAACCATCGTTCCGATGGCCACCTGGTGGGTGTTCTCCCGCTGACCAGCGAAGCCGCACCCGCCACCAGCCATGGGACTGACGGACTGGATGGGAGCTTTCGGCAAGGCCGACTCCCTGGAGATCAGCAGCGACCTGGAGAAGGGCTACGAGGCGGCCCTTCTGATCCAGAGCATCGAGCTGGAGTACTACAACGACCGTCCGGTGCGACCGGATCTGGAGCTGAGCGTGCCCCGCTCGGTGCAGAACCAGGTGCTGCGCAAATTCCGCACCGCCCTGAAGATCGCCCGCGACTGCCTGGATTTCCTGGAATCCCGCCGCAGCCAGCTGGATGGCCAGGAGCTGCGACAGCTGCAGCTGATCGAAGCGGTGACCTCCCGCTACAACGGACGCCGGCGCAATGCGCCGCAGACGATGACGCGGGCACCGGATCCCCTTCCCCGCTCCCTGCTGGGCGTGGTGGATCGGCTGCGGCGCCAGCTCGATCCCGATGCGGAGGCCAGCATGGTGGCTGGGTTCCGGCGCCGGCGGGATTCCACGCTGGTGTCGCTGCGGGTCCTGCTGCTGCTGATCCTCGTGCCCCTGATCACCCAGCAGGTCACCCGCAACTACGTGATCGCGCCGGCGGTCGACCGCTTCGCGCCCGAGGTGCCCTTCCTCAGCTACACCAAGCCGCAGCTCGAGGAGGAGGCGGTGGAGAAGCTGCGGGTCTTCAAGGCCGAAATCGAATTTGACGCCCTGCTACGGGGTGAGGGGATTCCCAGTGCGGAGGTGCTGCAGGCTCAGCTGGCCGAGAAGGCGGCGGAACTCAAGGACGAGGCCGACGGGCAGAGCACCCAGGCCGTCAAGAACGTGCTCGCCGACGGAGCGGCCCTGCTGGCGTTCATCGCCGTCTGTCTGGTCTCACGCGAGGACATCCGCATCCTGCGGGGCTTTCTGGATGAGACGGTCTATGGCCTGAGCGACAGCGCCAAGGCCTTCGCGATCATCCTGTTCACCGACATCTTCGTCGGCTTTCACAGCCCCGAGGGCTGGACGGTTCTGCTCGACGGGATCGCCCACCATCTGGGGCTGCCGGCACGGGAGAACTTCATCCTCCTGTTCATCGCCACCTTCCCGGTGATCCTGGCCACCATCTTCAAGTACTGGATCTTCCGCTACCTCAACCGCGTCTCCCCCTCCTCGGTGGCCACCCTGCGCAACATGAACGGAGGCGGTTAAGGCGTGCTCAGCCTGGTCAGCGGCCCGAGCCGCAGCGGCAAGAGCCGCTGGGCCGAGGAGCTGGCCGTCCGCAGCGGCCGGCCGGTGCTCTACCTGGCCACATCGGACCCGCGTCCCGGAGATGCCGGCTGGCAGGCCCGTCTGGAGGAGCATCGCCGCCGGCGCCCCGAAGCCTGGCCATGCGTGGAGGCCGGCGCTGATCTGGTGGGAGCCCTGGAGCTCTGCCACAGCGGCCCGGCACTGCTCATCGATTCCCTGGGAACCTGGCTGGCCCATCACCTGGAGGATGGGGACAGCGAGTGGAATGCGCGCGCCGGGGCACTGCTGGAGGCGCTGCGGCGGCGACCCCAGCCCGTGATCCTCGTCTGCGAGGAGGTGGGGTGGGGCGTCGTGCCACCCACGGCCATCGGCGGACGGTTCCGGGATCGCCTTGGCCGGCTCCAGGATCAGCTGGAGCAGATCGCGGACGAGTCCTGGCTGGTGGTGAGGGGGCGCGCGCTGCCCCTCAGCCGGATCGGTGAGCGGGTGCCGTGGCCCGCCGGGGCCGGCACGCCGGCAGACAGGGCCGAGGGAGCTCGGCCACGGGTGGTGCTGCTGGAACCCCAGATCCCCCCCAACACCGGAAACGTGGCCCGCAGCTGCGCCGGCTTCCGGGTGCCGCTGCACCTGGTGCAGCCGTTGGGGTTCAGCCTCGAGGACCGCCATCTGCGCCGCGCCGGCCTCGACTACTGGCCCTGGGTGGACCTCACCGTGCACGAACACTGGGAGGCCTTCGAAGCCATCCGCGCCAGGCTGGGCGGCCGGTTAGTGGCCTTCAGCCGCCATGGCGATGTGCCCCTGACCCGGCTGCGCTTTCAGGCCGGGGACTGGCTGCTCTTCGGGCGGGAGGATCGCGGACTGCCCGAGGCCGTGCGTCAGCAGGCGGATGTCTGCACGACGATCCCCATGCCGGGTGGATGCGACGCGGGGGGCGGGGTGCGCAGCTTCAACCTGGCCTCGGCCTGTGCGATCGGGCTGTTCGAGGCTCTCCGGCAGACGGATGGGCGACTGGACTAGCCCCCGGTGCCAGCTCGGGGGCGAGTGTCCACCACGCCTTGTATCACGTTGAACCAATCGCTATGGTCTGCGCGATTCGAACGGTTGTTCGGATCTCTTCACATTCTCCCGCCCGCATGCAGCCTCCTCACCTGCTCCTGGCCAGCATCAGCGCCACACCGCTGCTGATGCTGGCGCTGTGGTCGGGCACTCCCGGACAGGCCGACCCCGAGCAGGCAGCCGACGCGGCGCCCACCCTGCTGGCGGCCCTGCCGAACCCCGACAACCGCATCTGGGTCCGGGTGGTGGACCCCATCACCGTCTCGGGCCTGGCCTCGGCCCTCGACACCTCGCCCAGTCAGCTCTCGGAGCTGAACGATGTCAGCCTCAGCCATCGCTTCCAGTCGGGTGACTGGGTGGCACTGGAGGCCTCGGGCGCGGACCGTGTGGCCGAGGTGGGCGCCCTCGACGAGGCCCAGCTTCGACGGACCGCCCCGGAACCCGCCGCCCCAAGGCAGGACGAGCGTCTGACGGCGGCGGCCACGGTGCTCAATCCCGGTGCCGCCGCGGGTGCCCTTCTGGGCCGGGTCCAGACCCCTGAGGCCCGAGCCCTCGGTCGTGCCCGCACGACCCTGGCGATCCGGCCCACCACCAGCGGCGGCATCAGCTGGCCCGAGATTCCCGACTTCCAGACCAAGCCCAGCCAGCCGGTGCTCCAGGCCAGCTGGATCTGGCCCACCAAGGGTGTGTTCACCTCCGGCTACGGCTGGCGCTGGGGCCGCATGCACAAAGGCATCGACATCGCCAACAACGTCGGCACCCCGATCGTGGCCGCCCAGCAGGGAGTGGTGGATTACGCCGGCTGGGCCTCGGGCTACGGCTATCTGGTGGAGCTGCGGCACCCGGATGGCACCCTCACCCGGTACGCCCACAACAGCAAGATGCTGGTGCGCAAGGGCCAGATCGTGGCCCAGGGCCAGCGCATCTCACTGATGGGCAGCACCGGACGCAGCACCGGCCCCCACCTGCACTTTGAGGTGATCCCCCCCGGTCGCGGCGCCATCAATCCGCTCAAGCTGCTTCCGTCGCGGGCCTGAGCGGCCTGCAGGTGGGGGCGACCCTCATTCCGCTACGATCCACTCACCGCGGCTCGGTAGCTCAGCTGGTTAGAGCGTGGGATTCATAACCCCAAGGTCGGGAGTTCAAGTCTCCCCCGAGCCATTGTGGTCGGTCGTCATGCCGGCAACACCTGCCAGTAGCCATTGGCGGAACACACCTGAAGCGGCGTTCCGAACAGAGTGCTGAGGCCACGGCTGCTCAGCATGGACGCCGTTGGTCCATCCCCGATGAGCGCACCCTCCTTCAGGAAGATGCAGCGTTCGATCTCCGGGATCAGGGCATCCACCCGGTGGGTGACCATCACCAGCGTGGTGCCTCTGGCGGCCAGCCGCCGCAACAGGCCGAGAAACTGATGCTGCGCCCGCAGATCGAGCGCAGTGCAGGGCTCATCGAGAACCAGCACCTCCGGCTGGTGCACCAGGGCACGGGCCAGCAGCAGCCGGCGGCGCTGTCCGTCGGACAGCTGGCCGTAGGGGCGCTCCGCCAGATCGCTCAGGCCGAGGTCGTCCATGAGCCGGCCCACCCGCTGCCGCTGCTCCGGCGTGACCTGCTGGGACGGACCGATGCCCATGGACCCGAAGAAGCCGGAGAGCACCACATCAGCGCCGCGGATCCGGCCCCGGGTCGTCGCCTGCAGATCCATCGAGACGAGCCCGATGCGTGAGCGCAGCTGCCAGAGGTTGACCCGCTCGCTCCCAAACAGACGCAGGTGCGAACCGGCGCGCACGACCGGATGGATCTCTCGGGTCAGCAGCTTGAGCAGAGCGCTCTTGCCCGCCCCGTTGGGGCCGAGGATGGCGGTGTGCTGGCCGGCATGCAGCTGCAGCGACAGATCACGGAAGACGCGATGGCTTCCCAGGTAGGCCTCCACCGCCTTCAGGTCGAGGTACGGCTCCATGGCCGTCAGCGCATGTCGATCGCGTTGAGTCGGTCGCGGAAGCTCTGGGATTCGCTCTGGGGAGAGGGCTCCGGTGCGGCGGCGGCGCGACGGGAACCACGCGAGCGCCGCGAGCGCCCCGTGCCGCCGGCCGGTCCCTGGGGGCCGCGGCCCGAACGGGCGTCCCGCCTGGGCAGGGGGTTGTCCTTCAGCTCGGAGCGCAGCTGATTGAGAAGCCGGAAGTGGCCGACACTGGTGAACTTCTTGAGCAGCGCGGGGTCCCAGGCCATGAGCGATCCCAATGCACCAACCTAGGGACCGACCCCTCCCGTCAAGAGAAGAGTGATAGATTGTGACGCTGTTAGCGGGAGTCGGAACGACTTCGCTTAAGAGCACCCGCTGACCGTTCCTCCCTCCGTCTTGTCACATGACCAGCAACGGCTGCCTGCGCGTTGGCCAACAGGCCCCGGACTTCACGGCCACCGCCGTGGTGGATCAGGAGTTCAAGGAGATCACCCTCTCCCAGTACCGCGGCAAGTATGTGGTCCTGTTCTTCTATCCGCTCGACTTCACCTTCGTCTGCCCGACGGAGATCACCGCCTTCAGCGACCAGTACGCCGCCTTCTCCTCCAAGAACACCGAGGTGCTGGGTGTGTCCGTCGACAGTGAGTTCAGCCACCTGGCCTGGATTCAGACCCCTCGCAACGAGGGCGGCATCGGCGACATCGCCTATCCCCTCGTCTCCGACCTCAAGAAGGAGATCGCTTCGGCCTACAACGTCCTCGACGACGCCGGCGTGGCCCTGCGCGGCCTGTTCATCATCGACCCCGAGGGTGTGGTGATGCACGCCACCATCAACAACCTGCCCGTGGGCCGCAACGTGGAGGAGACCCTCCGCGTGCTGCAGGCCTTCCAGTACGTGCAGGCCAACCCCGATGAGGTCTGCCCGGCCAACTGGACCCCCGGCGAAAAGACCATGAAGCCCGATCCGGAGGGCAGCAAGGAGTTCTTCGCCGCCATCGGCTGAACCCCGCAGCCGCCGGCGACCGGCACGGGCTCAGGCCCTCCGGTCGCCGGTCGTCCACAGCGGCAACACGCCGCAGAGCCGGGCGGTCATGGGACGGTCGTCCCACCGCCGGGTTCCGGGCTGTCCGCAACACCGCCGGTCGCTCCGGGGGGCTGATCGAGAGGAACCGTTGCCGGCACGGACTGCGCGGGATCGAGCAGCGCGTCGATTCCCTCCTCCAGACTGTTCTTCATGGCGATGCGACGTCCATCGCTCACCACGACCCTGGTGAGGGTGGGCAGGCCGCCGTTGCGGGCCCGCAGATACACCGGTTCCACATAAAGCAGTGCTTCGCCAACGGGCACCACAAGCAGGTTGCCCTGGATCACCTCCGATCCCGCCCGGTCCCAGAGCCCGAACTGCTGACTGATCAGCGGGTTCTGGTTGATCAGGGCCTGAATCTGCTCCGGACCGTAGATGGGGGTCTGACTGGGGAAGCGCAGCAGCACCAGCTCGCCGTAGTTCGGCGCGTCGCTGCGGGCCACCAGCCAACCCGCCAGGTTGGGACGCGCCAGAGGCGTGAGCGGTTGCAGCAGCAGGAACTCGGGCGGGAGTGAGCTGTCCAGCTGGGCGCTGATGTGGTAAGGCTCCACCGGCACCTGGCGGCGACCGTAGAGCTCCTGCGGCACCTGCCACACGTCGTCGCCGCTGTAGAACACACGCGGATCGGTGACGTGATAGCGAAGCAGCTGCTCGGTCTGACGCTCGAACTGGAAGCGGGGGTACATCACATGGGCCTGAATGGCGGCCGGCATGCTCTGCAGAGGCGCGAACAGCTCCGGGAACATCCGCTGCCAGGTGCGGATCACGGGATCGTCCGGTTCATTCACGTACAGCCGCACGCTGCCGTTGTACGCATCCACCACCGCCTTGACGGCATTGCGCAGGTAGCGGATGTCCGGATCGCTGGGAACCGGCGCGCTGTAGGGGTAGCTGCGACTGGTGGTGAATCCGTCCACCACCCAGTACTGATGCTGCTCTGCTGAGAAGAACGGATCACCCGGAACCGACACCGAAATCAGATAGGGCTCGGCATCGAAACGGATGAAGGGGGCCATCGCCCGCAGGCGGGCCCGCACCTCCCGCCGCAGCAGCAGTCGGGTGTCCTCCCGCAGAGAGCCGCGGGTGAGCAGCTTGGGTTCCCCCAGATACAGGGCGGCGGCGAGCCGCTGCCACCAGCGCCCGATCGGCACCCCAGCCCGGCCGTCGTAATGGGTGTAGACGTTGTCGTCACCCTGGGGGTAGTGGAACTCCTCCACACCGCTCGGCGCCAGGGCGTAGGGGGAGGGGAGCGCGCCGAAGTAGAGCGCCGGCCGGCCGATCGGGATGGTCTCCGCCACCCGCTCCGCACTGATGCCCAGCTGGGGCGAGCCGCTGACGCGGGTGGAGGCGCCGAGATCCTGGATGAAGAATTCGGGCAGCCCATCCGGCCCGCGCGTGTTCACCGGCGAGAGGGTGAAGCCGTAGCCGTGGGTGAACACCAGGTGCCGGTTCAACCACGTGCGGGAGCGCTCGGGCAGTGCGGCCTGGTCGAGCTCCCTCGGAACCATGATCACCTGCTGCCGGCCGGCACGACCGGGCGGCTTCAGCTGATAGCGGTCCACCACCGGATCGGAGAAGCGGTAGTAGACCCGCAGCTGCTGAAGCTGACGGTTGGTGGCCAGCAGGGGCTGGCTGTCCCAGAGGCGGATGTTGCGGATCGTCGCCTCGCTGCTCTCCACATCCCGGCGCGTCAGCCGCTCCCTTGGGGTCACGAAGCGGGTGCGGATGGCATCGAGCTGAAAGGCCCGTCGCGTGGCCTCGATCGATCGGGCCAGGTAGGGGGTTTCCAGCACCAGTTCCCGCGGCCTCAGGTAGAGGGCCTGGAGCAGGGGGAAGAGGAGCGACTCGATCACGCTGAACAGGGGAACCAGCAGCGCCAGAACCACCACGGCCGGCCCCCGCCGTCCCTCCTGCCGCAGCGGCCAGAGCAGCAGCAGCGCGGCGGCGCCTGCCACCAGAGAGGCGGCGGTGCGCAGCGGCAGGGAGAGATGGAGGTCCAGCCAGCCGGCTCCCGGCACACTGCCGCTCGTGCTCAGAAGCAGCTGGTGGCGGGCCAGCCAGAAGGACAGGGCCACCAGAGCCGCGAACAGGGCCAGCGGCGGCCGCAGCGCATCGAGGCTGCGGCGGCTGAACCCCTGGCTGCGGCCGTCGCTGAGCTGAGGGGGCGTGGCCATCGCGCCCCAGAGTGCGCTTCCCAGCAGGGTCACCACAAGAGCCAGCCCGACCGTGAGCAACAGCGCCAGGGCCGGGAACCGCAGCAGCGTGAAGCTCAGATCCGCTCCGAACACCGGATCGGTGCGGCCGGCGCTCTCGGCGGCCAGTGCCGGCACCCAGACCCCCCAGCTGCGAGCCAGGGCCGTGGCGGCAAACACGCCGCTCAGCGCCACCAGCAGCCGGCCCCCCAGGCGCGGCCAGCGCAACAGCGGCAGCACGCTCACCCCGGCCAGCAGCAGCAGCGGCAGGAGGGGCTGATCGGCGAGCAGCACGAGCCCATGCAGACGGCGGGCATCGAAGGGGCTCTCCAGCAGCCGCCAGGCCATGCGGGCCAGCAGCTGGGTGGGCAGCAGCATGGCGACCAGGGCCAGTCCGAGCCCGGCCAGGTAGCCCCTGCCGCGCAGACGCTGCAGACGATGGCTGGAGCTGGAGGCATCCCTCAGCCGCCAGAACCGGGACAGCCAGACCTCGGCGGCCACCGCCACGACCAGCCCCAGGGCGAGGGCGGCGAGCTGGAACAGCCAGCGACGCCGGAGCACGGCGGTGAGCTGGAACTGGGCGAACCAGCCCCATTCGATCCAGACCCGGCTGCCCAGCACCGCAGCACCGGCGAGCACCGCCAGGGCAATCAGCAGCGTCAGCACGAGGTGGCGGCGCCGCAGGGCCTTCTCCCTCACCCCCCTGACGCGGCAACTGCACCGGACCGTAGACAGCGGCCGGGGAGCTGGCCAACAGGACGCACGGACTCCCTAGGGTTCGGCCCACTCGATGCGTGCCCGGCCATGGCCCTCTCCCCGGCCTCCGCCCCTGCCGACGTCAGCGCTGCGGCACAGCTCTTCGATTACCGCCAGGCCGCCAACCCCATCCGTCCGGGCCTCTGCGAGCCGGTGCCCCTGCGCCGGTGGAGCGCATCGCTCCACGCGAGCGGGCCGAGCCGGATCATCGATCTGGACCTCAGCGAGGAACTTGGAGCCCAGATCCCCTGCACCAGTCCGGCCCTGGCGGCCAGCTTCATCCGCCTGCTCGGCGGCGACCGTCTGGAGGTCGCCGCGGAGGCCACCTCATCCCTGTTCTATGTGCTGCAGGGCTCGGGGCGCTGCCGGCGCCCGGCGCGCGGCGGCTCCGCCCCGGTGGAGATCGAGTGGGGGCAGGGGGATCTGTTCGTGCTCCCTGCCGGAGCCACTCCCGTCCTTGAAGGTGAGCAGGAGGCCGTTCTCTACTGGGTGCACGACGCACCATTGCTCCACTACCTGGGCGCCACCGCCACCACACCCCGCTTCGAGCCCTGCCACTACCCGGCCGAATGGCTCCTGCGGGAGCTGCGGGCGATCGCGGCACGGCCGGGCAGCGGGAGCGAGAACCGCGTCAGCGTCCTGCTGGCCAACCGGGACCTGCCCCGGACCCGCACGGTCAGCCACACCCTCTGGGCCATGTTCGGCGTCGTGGCCGGAGGAACGGTGCAGCCGCCCCACAGGCATCAGTCCGTGGCGCTCGATCTGATCGTCGCCGCACCGGAGGGCTGCCACACCCTGGTGGGCCGTGACCTGGACGAGAACGGCCGCATCCTCCATCCCCAGCGGGTGGACTGGGAGCCCGGAGGCGTGTTCATCACACCGCCGGGCCTCTGGCACAGCCATGTGAACGACGCGGGCGAGCCGGCCTACCTGCTGCCGATCCAGGACGCCGGACTGCACGCCTTCCTGCGCAGCCTGGACATCCGCTTCCGCTGAGCGGACCAGCGCGGGCGCGCCCTCAGCTCCGCAGCGCCACAGGATCGGCCGTTCGGTCCGGGGCCCCTGCCGCATCGGGATCGGGTGACCCCTGCCGGTCGAACGCGGCCACCATGGCGCGCACGGTCTCGCCCTCGAGGGTCTCCTGTTCGATCAGGGCGTCGACGAGCTGATCCATCAGCGCCTGGCGCGGTTCCAGCAGCGCCACGGCCTCCTGCAGGGCCTGACGGGCCAGCCCCTGGATGTGCAGGTCGATCTGGCGACCGGTTCGCTCGGCGTAGTGGGGCCGGGTGTGAACGAGATCGCGTCCGAGGAACACCTCACCACCATCGCTCTCGAGTGCCTGAGGGCCGAGGCTGGAGAAGCCATAGCGGGTCACCATCTCGCGGCAGATCCGGCTCACCAGCTGGAGGTCGCTGCTGGCCCCCTGGGTCACCTCGCTGGGGCCGAAGACCACCAGCTCAGCGGCCCGTCCTCCCATCGCCACCACCAGGCGGGCCCTCAGATAGGCACGGCTGATCAGACCGGAATCGAGCACGTCCTCGTCCGGCGTGGTGCGGGCGAAGCCTCCCACCCCGCCGCTGCGGGGCAGCAGGGTCACCTTGTCCAGCTGATCCGCATCGGGCAGCAGCGTGGTGATCAGGGCGTGGCCCACCTCGTGGTAGGCGATCAGGCGCTTCTTGGCGCTGTCCTGGAGCGGGGCAGCCGTCAGACCCATCGTGATCCGCTCCAGCGCGTCATGCAGGCAGTCGTTGCCGATCTGGCGCTGCTGGCGCCGGGCCGTGAGGATCGCCGCCTCATTGAGCAGGTTCGAGAGGTCGGCACCGGAGAAGCCCGGGGTGCGCGAGGCCCACTGGGCCAGGGACACCTCATCGGCGAGCGGGCGGGTGCGGGCATGAACGGCGAGGATCGCCTCACGGCCTCTGCGGTCGGGCAGATCCACCACGATCTGCCGGTCGAAGCGGCCGGGACGCATCAGGGCGGTGTCGAGCACATCCGGGCGGTTGGTGGCCGCCAGCAGGATCACGCCGGAGTTCTCCTCGAACCCATCCATCTCGGTGAGCAGCTGGTTGAGGGTCTGCTCGCGCTCGTCGTTGCCGCCGCCAATGCCCGCGCCCCTCTGCCGGCCCACTGCATCGATCTCATCGATGAAAATGATGCAGGGCGCCTTCTCCTTCGCCTTGCGGAAGAGATCGCGCACCCGGCTGGCCCCCACGCCCACGAACAGTTCGACGAACTCGGAGGCGGCCATGGAGAAGAACGGCACACCGGCCTCGCCCGCGATGGCGCGTGCCAGCAGGGTCTTGCCCGTGCCGGGCGGGCCCACCAGCAGCACTCCCTTGGGGATGCGGGCGCCGACGCGGGTGAAGCGATCGGGCTCCTTGAGGAAACTGACCACCTCCTGCAGCTCCTCCTTGGCCTCGTTGATGCCGGCCACGTCGTCGAAGCGGATCGACACGTCGCCCTCGGGCTGGAGACGCGGCTGACTGCGGGCGAAGCCCATCGCCTTGTTGGCCACCTGGGCGGAGCGGCGCAGCAGCAGGCTCAGGCCCACGATCAGGAGCAGGACCAGCGCTCCGTTGGTGAACAGCCCGGCCATCGCCTCCTGCTGGCGGGTGTCGCGCACGGTGAGAGGCACACCGGCGCTTTCGGCGGTGCGCAGAATCTGCTGGTCGTCGGCGAAGACCGGCACCGTCACCCGCTCGCCGGAGCTGAGGGTGGCGATCACCTCCCGGCGGGACGGAACCAGGACCAGCTCCTTGACGCCGCCGTCACTGATCTGGGCCAGGAGCTGCGAGTAGGACGGCACCGGTGGCTCGGTCCGGCGCCTGAGGCCGAAGCCGCGGTCGTTCTCGGCCGGTGCCGGGGATTCGGGGGAGGATTCGGGGGTGGCTTCCGCGCTGGCGGTTCTGGAGCCGGAAGCGTCCGTCGACGCGGCCGTCAGAAACAGCAGGCGCGCGGCGGTGAACGACGAGCTGGCACCTGCAATCACACCCGAACCGGCACGGAGTCGGAATCGTAGCCAGTTGACGAAGGTCAGGAACGAAGCGGACAATCGGGGTTTGGCAGCACGAGCGGCATGGCCGTCCCGAAGAAGAAGACATCCAAAGGCAAGCGCAACCAGCGGCATGCCCACTGGAAGGCCAAGGCCTCGGTGGCCGCTCAGCGGGCCCTGTCGATCGGCAAGTCCGTTCTCAGTGGACGGGCCCAGGGCTTCGTCTATCCGATGGACGACGAGTCCGCCGAGGAGGAGAGCTGAGCAGCGGCCGGCTCGCCGGCAGCCAAACCACCATCGGGAAGGTCCGCCAGCAGCCCGCTCCAGAGGCAACGGCGGCGCCCGCTCAGGATCGCTACCGCATCGGCCGATGACGCCCCGTCATCCAGCAGCGGGCGGTGATACAGGGCATCGGGCAGTCCATTGAGGATCATGCGCACGAACCGCTCACGGTCCTCACCGCTGAGGCAGCGGCCCGTGGCGCGGCGCATGCCGGCTTCCTGCTGGGCCTTCCAGCGCCGGGTCAGGGCGGGCCGAAGTGGTCGCAGCAGCCACAGCGACTCGAACTCCTGCCAGAGCGGCAGGTAATCGGTGAGTTTCCGGTCGGTTCGCAGCAACCAGGCCGACTCGGGCGCATCGAGCCCGTGCTCCGAGCTCAGGGACCCAACCCGCAGCAGTTCCTGCAGCTCCGTGTCGCCCCGCGGGCGGCAGCCCAGGAACCACCCCTCCAGCAGCAGCACATCCGCCTCCCGCTGCCACCAGCCGGTCCGATCACCCCGCGCCTCGCGCAGCGACTTGTCGAATCGGGGCAGGCGGAGCGGCGCACCGGAGCGCCAGCGCGCAAGCTGCTGCAGCAGCAGATCCACGTCGTGGCTGCCGGGCAGGGCTCGCGGCGCCTGCCACGGGTTGCCCGCCATGCTCCGCTCCAGCTCCTCGCCCGGAAAGTAGAGATCGTCGATCGAGGCCACCGCCAGACGGAGACCCACCGCATCCGCCAGCTCGATCAGATGCGTGGTCAGGGTGGTCTTGCCCGAGCCCGGCAGACCGCTCAGGCCGACCACCGGCCGGGTCCCCGCTGCAGCCGAGCGGCGCAACGCCTCCAGCAGCGGCAGCACCACCCCCCAGGTCAGGGACGTGCCGCGGCCGTGATGCCTCGTGAGCAGACCGGCCAGTGCCGGCTCCCGCTGCCAGTGGGCGATCCATCCGGAGGGGTCCTGAACACCGACGGACGCCAGCAGGCGGTGGTACGGCGCCGCCGGGAACGGCCCGGGACCGGGGCAGGCAGCCATCACGATCCCACCTTGAAGGCTTCGATCACCACCGCGTAGACCACGCCGATGCGGGCGTTGTCGACCATCAGCCAGGGGAGCGGCGACGGCGTGAGGCGCAGATGGCTGCGGATCCGCACCAGCACCTCAAGCACCAGCACCAGGACCAGCACCACCAGGGGGCGCTGACCGATCTTCTGCAGGTAGTAAACGGTGAGATTGCTGCCGGCGTAGAAGCCTCCCAGAAGGCTCAGGATCGAGAAGCTGCGTCGTCGCCAGGTGCCCCCGAGCCAGCCGGCGAGCACGTCGCGGCCGCGCTGCTGGAGCCGTTCGTAGCGGGTGAGCTGAAGTGTCATGCCCCGTCAGGGTCGCGGGGATCCGGGGCTGCGGCCAGCAGGCTCTGCAGATCGCGGAGCCTCAGGCGGCCGTTCAGCAGCGGCAGGGAGCCGTGCTCCGGCGTCAGGGCTGTTCCGCCGGAATCGAACTCGGGCAGCACGGCCGCGGCCCCCGCCTCCGCCAGATCGCGGCAGGGCACGGGACGGGACAGGGCGCTGCGCACGAGGACGCAGGGGAGTGAGGCCGCCACGGCGGACCGGAGGCCGGCGAGGGAGTCCTCGATGGCGACACACAGCGCGGCCGGGAGCTGCAGAGCCTGCAGGGCCTGCCGGTACGCCTCCGGGTCGGGCTTCTTGCGGCGCACCTGCTCGCCGCAGACCCGCACCGTGAACCACGGCGCCAGATCCGGCGCCAGCCGCGCCAGCAGGGCATCCACGGAAGCCCCGGCACTGGTGGTGACAATGGCCTGCGTTACCCCGGCTGCGTGCGCCTCCTCGATGAGGGCCCGCACACCGGGGCGAAGGCTCAGCTCACCCCCATCCACGATCCGCGCGTAGTGGCGCTGCTTGGCGGCGATCAACGCGTCCAGATCGAGGTCGCCCCGGTGGTCCACCTCCCGGGCATGGCGCTGAAGGCGCTCGCGGCCGCCGCTGGTCTCCAGCAGCTGCAGGTAGCGGGGCTCATCCCACTGCCAAGGCAGCCCCTGCTCGGCGAAGGCCCGGTTGTAGGCGACCCGGTGCCCCTGCAGCTCCGTTTCGGCAAGGGTGCCGTCCACATCCCAGAGCAGGGCAGCCGGCTGCGGCGGCGGGGCCATCGGCACCGAAGAGGAGGGTCCCATTCTCCCGGCCGCACGGGATCACCGCACAATGAGGCCATCCGCAGCGTCCGCCCTGCCCGCCCGGCCCCCCCGATGCTGGCTGCTGCCCAGCGCCCTGGCTCCGCTGGAGCAGGCGTGGGATCTGCCCCTACCCGACGCGCTGATCACGCTGCTGCGCCGGCGGGGCTTCGAGAGCGCCGAGGCGGTGAGGTCCCTGCTCGAGCCTCCGGAGCCGGAGCCGCCGGAACTGCACTACCCCGACCTGCCCGGCGCTGTCGAGCGGTTGTGGTCCGCCTGCAGGCGGGGGGAACAGGTGGGCATCTGCGGTGACTACGACGCCGACGGCATGACCAGCACGGCCCTGCTGGTGGGCACCCTGGCCAGCCTCGGCGCCAGCCCGCTGGCCGCGATTCCATCGCGTTCCGAGGAGGGGTACGGCCTCAATGCCGCCATGGTCGACCGGCTCGCGGATGCCGGCGTGAGCCTGATCGTGACCGTGGACAACGGCGTCAGCGCCGAGGCCGGCCTTGAGCGCTGCCGCGAGCGTGGGCTCGATGTGGTGCTGACCGACCACCACACGCTGCCGCAGCCGCCACCGCAGGTGCTGGCCCTGCTCCATCCCGCCACGACCCCGGCCGGGTCCCCCTACCGGGGCCTGGCCGGGGTGGGACTGGCCTATGTGCTGGCGGAGAGCCTCTGCCGCCATGCGCGGCGTCCGGAGGCGATCGGGCCCGCCCGCGATCTCTGCTGCATCGGGACCCTGGCCGACATGGCACCGGTGACCGGCGTCAACCGCCACTGGCTCCGCCAGGGCCTGCCGCAGCTGCGCGGAACCCGCCTGAAGGGTCTCCGGGCCCTGATGCAGGTGGCCGGAGTGGAGGATCAAGCGGTCGGGGCCGAGGAGGTGGGATTCCGGATCGCACCGCGGCTCAACGCGGTGGGACGACTGGGCGATCCCCTGCGGGTGGTGACCCTGCTCACCAGCAGCGATGACGAGGAAGCGCTGGCCTGCGCCCGGGACTGCGATCAGCTGAACCGCCAGCGTCGCGAGCTCTGTGACGCGATCGAGGCCGAGGCCCTGGCCCTGGTGGATGCCGATGGCGAGGCCCTGCCGCCGCTCCTGTTCATCGCCCAGCCCCACTGGCACCACGGGGTGATCGGGATCGTGGCCGCACGTCTGGTGGACCGCTACGGCCGGCCGGTGGCGCTCCTCTCCTCCGAGGGGGGCGGCCGCCTGCGGGCCTCGATGCGCGCCCCGGCAGGCTTCGCGGTGGATGAGGCGCTGAGGCAGGCGGCCGACCTGCTGGAGCGGTACGGCGGTCACCCGGCGGCCGGCGGCTTCACCGTCAGCGCCGATCGGGTGGCAGCCCTGCGGGAGCGCCTCCTGGAGACCGGCGCGCGCTGGCTGGAGGGGGCGGGCGCCGCGGTACCGGTGCGACCGGAGGTGCGGTTGAGCCTCCGGGAGCTGACCATGGAGTTCTGGCAGGGGTGCCGGCGTCTGGAACCCCACGGCATCGGCCACGAGCGACCTCTGTTCTGGACGCCCCGCTGCCGGGTGGTGGAGCAGCGGCGCGTGCGGGGCGGCCATCTGCAGCTCACCCTGGAGCAGGACGGATGCCGGCAGCGCGGCATCGCCTGGCGCTGGGATGGCGATTCCGTGCTGCCGGAGTGGGTGGATGTGGCCTTTCACCTCAGCCTCAATCGGTTCCGCGACAGGGAGCAGCTCCAGCTGGAACTGGTGGATGTGCGCGCGAGCAGCGCCGAGGCCCGGGTGGTGCTCGAGCGCCGCAACCGCCGCTACTGGTGCCGCTTCGACGGGCGGCATCTGCACATCCGCAACACCCGCGGCGAGGAGCTGGAGCGGACGCTCAGCGCCGGCGGCGGCCCGTCGAGCGACCCGGACCATCCGGACCATCCCTATGTGGCCGGGTTGCTGCAGGATGCCTGCATGGCCCTCGGTCTGGTGAGCTGAATGGGATCGTCCCTGCCGAGGCGCCTGGGGCACCTGAGCGACGGGCTGGCGCGGATTCTGCGCCACACCCTGCTGCTGCTGCTGCTGGGCGGGCTGGTGGGACTGGCCTGCTGGCCGCTGAACGTGATCGACCGGCTCCAGGATGAGCTGCTGGGCCTGCTCCCCGCCTATTCGGGCGACACCTGGAGCAGCGCCGGTGTGCTGCTGGCCCTCAGCCCGCTGCTGGCCATGCCTGTTCTGCTCCGGCTTCAGGCCGGTGCCTGGCGGGACGGGGCCGGCTCCGGCATTCCCCAGAGCATCCGCAGCCTCTCCGACCGGCAGGAGGAGAACGCGGACATGGGTGCCGCGCCCACGCTGCAGCGGGCCGTGCTCTGGACCGTGGCCAGCCTGGCCCTGATGCCGCTCGGACGGGAGGGACCGGTGGTCCAGGTGGGTGCGGCGGTGGCCCATGGCCTGCGGCATCGCCTCGGCTCCTGGCTGCCGAGGCTGTCGCCCTCCCAGCTGCTGGCGATCGGCGGCGGCGCGGGGCTGGCCGGAGGCTTCAACACCCCTCTGATGGGGCTGGTGTTCATGGCCGAGGAACTCACCTCCAGCTTCAGCATGACCCTGGTCTGGCCGTCGCTGCTGGTGTGCGGCATGGCGGCCCTGATGAGCGATCTGGGCGGCCAGCCGATGTTCGCGCTCGGTCGGCTGAACACCCTCAGCCCGGAGACGGAGCAGGTGCTCTGGGCCGTGCCTGTGGGCCTCGTGGTGGGGCTGGTGGGGGGGGCCTTCAGCTGGGTGCTGCTTCGCCTCACCACGGCCCTGCGAAAGCGTGTGAGCCGTCGGCCGCTCCGCTACGGGCTCGTTCTCGGCCTCGGGCTGGCCGGGCTGGCCCTGCTGAGCCGCGGCGTGAGCGCCGGGGACGGGGAACGGTTGATGAGCGCCTTCCTCGATGGCGACACCCCGTTCATCGCCGGTGGCCCGGATCCCTCGAGCGCGGGACTTGCCGGGGTCCTGAGCACGCTCGCTGTGACGCTCTGCCGCTGGATCGGCCCCCTGATCCCCCTGGCGTCAGGCGTGCCCGGCGGCCTGATCGATCCATCCCTCACCCTGGGCGGCGTGCTCGGCCATGGCGGGCTGGCCGCTCTCGGTGGGGATCCCCACCTGGGACTGGCCCTCGGCATGGCGGCCGGCCTGGCGGGGGCCACCCAGCTGCCGGCGATGACGGTGATCTTCTGCATGCGGCTGGCAGCCGACCAGCAGCTGGTGCCGGGGCTGGTGGTCTCAGCCGTGGTGGCGGCCTACACCGCCCGGCTGCTCCAGGACGAGCCGATCTATCACGCCCTGGCCGAATGCCACGGGCTCAACCCGCCGCGCAGGGACGGGACCGGCGGCGGAGAGTGACGCCGGCAGAACCGGTTCAGAGGGCGCCGCGGCGGTAGAAGAGGATGAAGATCACAGCCGGCCCGGCCAGGGTGATCAGGGCAAGGGCAACGAAGTTGGCGATCAGCTGGAAATCAAGGCCCATGGAGCGCCGGACAGACAACAACGTGCCCATGATCTCAGCACACCCGCAGGCCTCGGGGACACAACCGGCCGGAGCCGTCGCAGTCTGTGATCCAGGCGGAGACGGCTCGCGCCTGCCGGTTGACGCCTCCCTGCGGGGCTGGCGCTGCAGCCCGACTTGCGGCGCCTGCTGCCGGCTGGACCCCGGTGAACGCCAGGAGGCCCTGGCCGCACTGGATGAGGACGCCCGGGCCAGCTACCTGGAGATGGTGGGACCCGACGGCTGGTGCCGCCATTTCGACACCGGCTCCCGTCGCTGCCGCATCTACGACGAGCGGCCGTTCTTCTGCCGCGTCGAGAATCTCGCCGACCTCTTCGCCGTTCCGGCCGAAAAGGCTGCGGACTTCGCCTGCAGCTGCTGTCGCCAGCAGATCCGGCAGGGCTACGGCGGCCGCAGCCTGGAGATGCGACAGTTCAACACCTCGATCCGTCGGCTCCGCCAGCGATGACCACCCCGTCCATGGAGTCCTCGGCCGAGAAGGCCGCGGCCGATCGCGGCCGATCCGGCTCCTTCGGCGCCGTGGTGCTGTCCAGCTTCACCACCGTGTTCCTGGCGGAGCTCGGGGACAAGACCCAGCTCGCCACCCTGCTGCTCTCGGCGGAGTCGGGCCGGCCGGTCTGGGTCTTTGCCGGCGCGGCCCTCGCCCTCACCAGCTCCAGCCTGGTGGGCGTTCTGATCGGGCGATGGCTGTCCACTGTGCTTCCTCCGGAGCGGCTGGAGCGGATGGCGGGTGTGCTGATGGTCGGTCTCGGCCTCTGGCTGGGGGTGCAGGCGATCGGCAACCTGCTGGAGCTGCCGTCCTGATCGATCCGGCCCCGCTGAACCTGTCCCGCCCCCGCCCGACCGCACCGATGCAGCTCCCTCTGATCGCCTCCACCTTCATCACGGTGTTTCTGGCCGAGCTGGGCGACAAGACCCAGCTCGCCACCGTGGCCCTGAGCAGCACGACCCATGCCCCCGTGGCCGTGTTCATCGGCAGCTCGACGGCCCTGGTCCTGGCCAGCCTGCTGGGGGCTGCCGCCGGAGGCTCCCTGGCGGCGATGCTGCCCGGCCACTGGCTGCAGCTGGCCGCGGCCATCGGTTTCCTGATCATCGGCGGCAACCTGCTCCTCCGGCCTGCCGAGGGAGAGGCATCGCCACTCCCTACAGTCGAGGACTGACCTCACCTGCCGGTCAGCGACGGTGGATCGCTCCATCCCCACCACCGCGCCGGCCCTTCGAACGCCCCGATGACATTCACGGTCGCCGACCTCCTCGACCAGCTTCCAGCGACCGGGTCACTGAGCCTGACCAAGCTGGAGAAAGCCCTGGGGCTCACCAGCAAGTCGGGTCGGCAGCAGCTGGCGACAGCCCTGCAGGCCCTGGAGCGACTGGGACTGGTGGCTCAGGAGGGCAAGGAGGTTGAAAAGCGGGAGGACGACCGCTTCATCCCGGCGAGGCTGCGCTGTTCGAGCAAGGGCTTCTGCTTCGCCCTCAGGGAGGACGAGGGCGATGACATCTACATCCGCGATCAGCACCTCAATCACGCCTGGAACGGCGATCGGGTGCTGGTCACGATCCACAGGGACGGTGGGCGCCGCCGCTCGCCGGAGGGGATCGTGCAGTGCATTCTCGAGCGCCAGTGCGGCAGCGTGCTGGCCCAGGGCCAGCGGCGCGGCGAGGACGCGGTGGCCGTCCCTCTCGACGACCGGCTGCTGACCACCATCGCCCTGGACGGCTCGGACGACAGCGTGCCGGCCGCGCCGGACCCTGACGGATCGGCAGATGGCGCGGTCCTGGAGGTCCGCGTCGATCGCTATCCGATCGGCCAGCATCCGGCCCGCGGCCATGTGGTGCGCCGCCTGAACCCGGAGGAGGGCTCCGCCGCAGACAGCGCCCTGCTGCTGGCCAAGCACAACCTGCATCAACGGCCGGATCCCCCCCGCAGCAGCCTGCGCACCCCGCTGGAGAAGGAGCGGGAGGACCTCACCCACCAGGCGCCCCTCCTGATGGAGGAGTGGCAGGGGACCGATGCTCCGGCCCTGCCCGCCGTGTGGCTGGAGCGGGAGGGCGAGCTGACCCGACTCTGGGTGCATGCGCCCTCGCTGGCCGAGCGGACCGGCTTCGGCGGTGCCCTCGATCAGTGGATGCGCCGCTTCGGGGAGAGCCTCTGCCTCGGGGAGCAATGGAAGACCCTCGCCCCGGCCGCGATGGCGAGCGCAGCACTCTTCACTCCTGGCGAAAGCCAGCTGGCCCTGTCGGTGTGCCTGGAGATCGACGAGAACGGCGATCTGCTCGCTCATCGCTTCTGCCGCAGCCTCATCCGCCCGGCCGCCGCGGTGACCCCCGCCATCCTGGACACGCTCCGGGCCCGGAAACCCGGCTCCCGGGCCGTGCCCGCCGCCCTCAAGCCGATCAAGGCCCAGCTCGATCTGCTGCTCGAGCTGCTGGCACTCAGTGAGCGCCTGCGGCAGCGCCGCCTCGCCGCCGGATCGGTGGATCTCTGCCTGGCGGCCGCCGGCATCGACAGCCTCGGCGACCTGCGGCACCCGTTCCCCGACGGAAGCCATCAGGGCTGGATGCCCGGCGATGGACAGCGCGGCCCCCTGGCTGTTCTGGCGGAGCTGGTGCAGCCGGCCCATGTCGCCCTGGGCCGCCATCTCAGAGACCTCGGCCTGCCGGCCCTCTATGCCGTTCAGGGCCCGCCGCAGGACAACGATCTCAACGATGTCGCGAAGGCGGCCATCGCCCTCGATCTCCCTGTCGAGCTGGATGACGACGGCAACGCCCCGGATGTGTCCAGCCTGGCCGCCATCTTCCGCCAGAGCGACCGGGCCCGGGTGCTCCAGCAGCAGCTGGCGGGGGTCCTGCCGGCGGTGCAGCTGTCGGCCACACCCGGTGAGCACCGGCTGGCCGGCGAGGCCGAGGCCTACGCCCCCTGGTGCGCCGCTGGGCTGCACTACGCCGACCTCTTCAACCAGCACGTGCTGGCGACCCTGTTGAGTGACGGCAAGGACCGCCCATCGGTCCGCCACAAGACCCGCGTGGACCTGGGCCTGTCCAGCAGTCCCGCCGCGATCGACTGGCCGGTGCTCACCCCCAGCCTGCTGACTCCCCTCCAGCAGGCCGTTCAGACCTCGCTGATCCCGCGGCTGAACGCCCGCACCCGCCAGAGCGCCGAGCTGAGCCGTGACCTGATCCAGATGGCTCAGGCCCGTCAGGCCGAGCCGATGGTGGGAACCAGCCAGCCGGGCTTCATCAGCGGCATCCAGAGCTACGGATTCTTCGTGGAGATCCCGCCCAGCCAGTGCGAGGGGCTGGTGCACGTCAGCTCCCTCAAGGACGACTGGTACGAGTACCGCTCACGCCAGAGCCGCCTGGTGGGGCGGAAGAACCGACGCACCTACAAGCTCGGCGATCCCGTCGAGGTGACGGTTGAGAAGGTCGATGTGCTCCGCAACCAGATCGACCTGAGCGTGCCCGGACTGCCGGAGGAGGAGTCGGCGGATCTGGAGCCGGAGCATGGCGAGTCGGCACCACTGCCCGTGGCGCTGACCGACGCCTGAGCCACCGCCGGTTCCCCATCTTTCCCCGTGCGTTCCCAGCCGCAACCCCTGGTTCTCGCCGTCTCCGGAGCCTCGGGCCAGCCCCTGGCGGAGCGAGCCCTGCAGCTGCTGCTGGAGGCGGATCTGACGGTGGATCTGGTGCTCAGCAAGGGCGCCATGCAGGTCTGGCAGGCGGAGCTGGGGGTGCAGGTGCCGGTGGAGCCGGAGCGCCAGGAGCGCTTCTGGCGGGAGCGCACCGGATCGGCGGCCGGCTCCCTGCGCTGCCATCGCTGGAACGATCAGGCGGCGGCCATCGCCAGCGGCAGCTACCGCACCCGGGGCATGGTGATCCTGCCGGCCAGCATGGGCACGGTGGGCCGGATCGCTTCGGGTGTGGCGCTCGATCTGATCGAGCGCTGCGCTGATGTGCACCTGAAGGAGGCCCGGCCCCTGGTGATCGCGCCACGGGAGCTGCCCTGGAACCTGATTCATCTGCGCAATCTCACCGCCCTGGCGGAGGCGGGAGCACGGATCGCGCCACCCATTCCCGCCTGGTACCAGCGACCCCGCAGCCTTGAGGACATGGTGGATTTCCTCGTGATCCGCATCTTCGACAGCCTCGGTCTGGAGCTCGGCCAGCTCGAGCGCTGGCAGGGTCCCCGCCGTGCGGGACCCGGCCGCTGAACCCATGGCCCGCTGGCGCTCGCTGCTGCTGATTCCCGCGCTGCTGCCCCTGCTGGCCGCGCTGCTGATCGGGGCCCTCAACACCTCACCGAACACCCGCCTGCGGTTGCTCACCTGGCAGACACCCGCCTGGCCCCTGGGAGCCTGGGTGGTGCTGGCCTCCGGAGGCGGCAGTCTTCTGGCGGCCGCCGGCCTGCTGCTGGCCGGGCCGTCGGCACCGGCATTCCGGCGCAGCGTCCGTCGTCCGGTTGGCGCCGCTGGCGAGGGCGACTGGCCGCCCCCTCCCGAACCGGAGCGTCGCACCAGCCGCCCCCCGTCCCCGGAGCGCGAGCGGGAGGATGGGGGCGCCTGGCAGGGGCCGGCGAGTGCTCCCGGAGAGCCGCCACCCACGGTGGCGGTGCCCTTCCGCGTGCTGCACAGGGCCCGCTCCTCCGGCGCCGGCGGGTGGGACCGCCCCACTGAGTCCGCCCCACGGCCGCCACGGCCCGCTGCGTCGCCTGAATCCGGCGCCGACGACTGGTCCGATGCCGGCGACGACGACTGGTGATCCCGGCCGGATCCGGCACCAGCGGCGCTGCTGGGCGGCGGGCGCAAGGCATACAGTTTCTGCCACCGACCCCAACCGGACGGCCCTGTGAGCGACGCCCCTTCGACCAAGCCCGCGGCGACGGACAAGCCGAAGGCCAAACCCAAACCGCCCAAGCCCGAGGACAAGCCGTTCGAGCGGTTCATCACTGAGGACTATCTGCCGGCGCTCCGGCAGGAACTCGACCGGCGCGGCGGCGGCGAGGGCCTGAGCCTCGAGTTCGGCGAAGGGCCGATGCCGGTGGTGGGCAGCTCCTGCTGGATGGTGATGGGCGCTCTGGCGGCGGGGGGGCGCTTCTGGCTGTGCTTCACCGAGCCCAGCATCGACTCGGCCAAGACCGTGGCGATCGCCGAGCCGGGCTCCGAGCCCACGCTTCTGGAATCTTTCCTGATCGACGAGAAGCGGATGTCGCTGGCGCTGCTGGTCTCGCGCCTGGCGCAGCGGCTGAACGGCCAGAAATGGCTCGGTCCGAACTGAGGCCAGCCGCTCCGGCGCAGAACTGCAGCGAAGCGTCACATCAGCGTCGCCGCCGGGAACCGGGCCTTACGATTCGGCCACTGCCACAGATGAGCGTCCATGGTGCCTCCCACTGCCACGGCGGCCGAAGCGGTCGGCACTCCGGACGCCCCGCTGACCAAGGATCCGGTCAAGGACACGATCCTGACGCCGCGCTTCTACACGACCGATTTCGACGCCATGGCGGCGATGGATCTCCGGCCGAATGAGGTGGAGCTGGAGGCCATCTGCGAGGAGTTCCGCAAGGATTACAACCGTCATCACTTCGTCCGCGACAGCAGCTTCGATGGCGCGGCCGACACGATGGACCCCGAGACCCGGCGGGTCTTCGTCGAGTTCCTCGAGCAGAGCTGCACCTCCGAGTTCTCCGGCTTCCTGCTCTACAAGGAGCTGAGCCGCCGGATCAAGACCAAGAACCCCCTGCTGGCGGAATGCTTCGCCCACATGGCCCGCGATGAGGCCCGCCATGCCGGCTTCCTCAACAAAGCCATGGCCGACTTCGGCCTGCAGCTGGATCTCGGCTTCCTCACCGCCAACAAGGCTTACACCTACTTCAAGCCCAAGTTCATCTTCTACGCCACCTACCTGTCTGAAAAGATCGGCTACTGGCGCTACATCACCATTTTCCGCCACCTCGAGCAGCACCCCGAGAGCCGCATCTTCCCGATCTTCAATTTCTTCGAGAACTGGTGCCAGGACGAGAATCGACATGGTGATTTCTTCGACGCCCTGATGAAGGCCCAGCCCGATACGGTGCGCGGCCCGATCGCCAGCCTCTGGTGTCGCTTCTTCCTGCTGGCTGTCTTCGCCACCATGTATGTGCGCGATGTGGCGCGCAAGGAGTTCTACGAGGCTCTTGGTCTCGACGCCCGCGACTACGACAAGCTCGTGATCCGCAAGACCAACGAGACCTCGGCCCGCATCTTCCCCGTCGTGCTCAACGTCGACCATCCCGGCTTCTTCGCCGGCCTGGAGCGGCTGGTCGAGCACAACGCCGCCCTCAGCGAGGTGGTGGCCTCCGAAGCCCCTGCGCCGGTGAAACTGCTGCGCAAGCTGCCCCACTGGATCGGCAACGGCCTCCAGATGGCCCGCCTGTTCCTGATGGCTCCGCTGCGCAGCTCGGCCTACCAGCCCGCCGTGCGCTGATTCCTGACAAGCTGTCAGCAGGATTCGTCAGATCGACGCAGCATCCCCGCGTTCCAACGCCCTCTGCCCCTCATCGCCCTTGACCCTGCTCAGCGCACCCGCCCGGCACCTCTCCGAACCCTTCGGTGATGCCTGGCTCCCCTCCCTGGAGGATCTGATCGGTTCCGGTTGCCGGGCCGGTGCCGATCTGGTGGAGATCTTTCTCGAACGCACCGACCGAGTGGGAGTCCTGGCGGAACAGGACCGAGTCACCAGCGTGTCGCCGGGCATCGGCGCCGGTGCCGGCATCCGGGTCTTCCTCGGACAGCGGGACGGCTTCGTCAGCACCAACGACCTGAGCCCCGATGGCCTCCGGCGGGCCCTGGCCACCGCGCTGGACATGCTCGGTCTCGATCTGTCGCTGTCACGCCCCTCCCGCGAAGGCTTCGCGGGCTTCCGCCAACTGGTGGACCACGGGTCCCGCAAAGCCGACTGGCTGGAGCGCTGCCCGGACCTGGCCACCTCCACCGGCCGGCTGCTGGAGGGAACCCACTGCCTCGAGCGAGTGGGGCAGCACCTGCAGGTGCGCCGGGGCAGCTACGCCCGCGACTGGCAGGAGGTGCTGGTGGCCTGCAGCGATGGCACGCTGGCGCGCGACATCCGCCTGCATCAGTCCTGCGGTCTGAGCGTGCTGGCCGCCGATGGCGAGCACCGCTCCAGCGTCGGTCGCCGCTACGGCAGCAGCGACCGGCCGGATGACCTGATCCGCTGGGATGCCGAGGCGAGCGCCGCCGAGGTCTGCGAGAGCGCCGGGGCCATGCTCTACGCCGATTACGTGGAAGCCGGTCAGATGCCGGTGGTGCTGGCCAACCGCTTCGGCGGAGTCATCTTCCACGAGGCCTGCGGCCACCTGCTGGAGACCACCCAGGTGGAGCGGGGCACCACGCCCTTCGCCGACAGGGTGGGCGAGCCGATCGCTCACCCGGCCGTCACCGCCATCGATGAAGGGCTCACCGGCGAAGCCTTCGGCAGCCTCTCGATGGATGACGAGGGCATGGAACCGCAGCGCTCGGTTCTGATCGAGAACGGCGTGCTCAAGCGCTTCCTCAGCGACCGGGCCGGTGAACGCCGCACCGGTCACCCCCGCACCGGCAGCGGCCGCCGCCAGAGCCACAACTTCGCGGCCGCCAGCCGCATGCGCAACACCTACATCGATGCCGGACCCCACAGCCCAGGCGACCTGATCCGATCGGTCGACAATGGTCTGTACTGCAAGTCGATGGGTGGCGGCAGCGTCGGACCCACCGGCCAGTTCAACTTCTCAGTCGAGGAGGGTTATCTGATCGAGAACGGCCGGCTCGGCAAGCCGGTCAAGGGGGCCACCCTGATCGGCGATGCCAAGGAGGTGATGCCCCGGATCTCGATGTGCGCCAACGATCTGGAGCTGGCGGCCGGCTTCTGCGGCTCGGTCAGCGGCAGCGTCTTCGTCACCGTGGGCCAGCCCCACATCAAGGTCGACTCGATCACCGTGGGGGGCCGCTGAGCATGTCCACCCTCCTCAATGGCGATCGCCTGGCCGACACCCTCGGCCGCCTTGCCGCCGGCATGGGCATCCAGCGCTGGGACCTCGGTGCAGGCTGCAGCGAAGACAGCAGCGTTCAGGTCGATCGCGGCGAAGCGAAGCAGCTCAAGGCCTCCCAGCGCAGCTCCATGACCCTGCGGGTGTGGAACAGCGACGGGCTGGTGGGCGTGACCAGCAGCTCCGATCTCAGCGACGACGGACTGGAGCGGGCCCTTCAGGGCGCCCGGGAGGCCAGCGCCTTCGGCAATCCCGACGACACCCCCGCCTTCTCGCCGCTCTGCCGGGCGCCGCTGCCGGAACTCGAGCGGCCGCTGGCCGATCACCTGGGCATCCGCCGCCTCCTCGACAGCCTCAAGGCCAGCGAAGCCGACCTGCTGCAGCGCCATCCGGCGATCGAGACGGTGCCGTACAACGGCCTGGGCGAGAGCCGCAGCGAGCGCCTTTACATCAACAGCGACGGGGCGGTGCGCGAGCAGCGCAGCACCACCGCCAGCCTCTACCTCTATGCCCGCGCCGAGGAGGCCGGACGCAAGCCCCGCAGTGCCGGCGCCGTGCGCCTGGCCCACGGCGCCGGCGATCTGGACCACGCCGGCTGCGTCGCCGAAGCGGCGGAACGCACGATCAGCCACCTGGATTACGCCGCGATCGACACCGGTCGCTATCTGGTGTGCTTCGGGCCGGAGGCCTTCCTCGATCTGATGGGGGCCTTCAGCAGCCTGTTCAATGCCCGGGCCGTTCTCGACGGGGTGAGCCTGACGCGACGCGAGAGCCTGGGCCAGCCCCTGGCGGTGCCCTTCCTCACGATCCGCGACAACGGCCTGCATCCCGCCCATGTCGGCGCCTCCGCCTTCGATGGCGAGGGAACCCCCACCCGCGCCCTGTCCCTGGTGGAGGACGGCCTGCTGACCAACCTGCTCCACTCCGAGGCCACCGCCCGCCAGTTCGGGGTGGCTCCCACCGGCCATGCCGGGCTCGGCGCCAAGGTGTCCGTTGGAGCCGACTGGCTGGAGGTGCTCCCCGCCTCGCCCGAGCGACGCGGCGACACCGGACTGAGCCGCGGCATGAGCGACACCTTCGTCTGGATCGACTCCCTCTCGGCCCTTCACGCCGGCGTGAAGGCCAGCCAGGGGTCCTTCTCCCTCCCCTTCGACGGCTGGCTCGTCCGCGGAGGAGAGCGGCGCTCGATCGAGGCTGCGACCGTGGCCGGTGACATCCGCAGCGTGCTCAACGCGATCGTGGCCCTGGAGGGCGAGCCCGAGATCCTGCCCGGTGGCCGCTGTCCGCACGTGTGGGTGGAGGGGCTCTCCATCACCGGCGAAGCCTGAGGGTCTGCGGCACCCGGCCCATGCGCATCCTGTTCTGGGGCACTCCCGCCTATGCGGTGCCCACCCTGGAGGCGCTGCTGGCGGCCGGCCACACCGTGGTCGGCGTGGTGAGTCAACCCGACCGCCGCCGCGGCCGCGGCTCCTCCCTGGCCGCCTCCCCGGTGAAGACGGCGGCCCTCGAGCGGGGCCTGCCGGTGTTCACGCCGCAGCGCATCTCCCGTGACGCCGCCTGTCAGCAGCAGCTGGCCGCGCTCAACGCCGAAGCCTTCGTGGTGGTCGCCTTCGGCCAGCTGCTGCCGCCGTCGGTGCTGGCGATGCCGCCCCTGGGCTGCTGGAACGGCCACGGCTCCCTGCTGCCCCGCTGGCGCGGGGCGGCCCCGATCCAGTGGAGCCTGCTGAGCGGCGACCAGGAAACCGGCGTGGGGGTGATGGCCATGGACCCCGGCCTCGACACGGGGCCGGTGCTGCTGGAGCGGCGTCTGTCCATCGGCCTGCTGGACAATGCCAGCCATCTGCGCGAGCGGCTCAGCCAGCTCACGGCGGAGCTGATGGTGGAGGCCATGCCTCTGATCAGCACCGCCGGAAGCGGCAGCGAGGCGGAGCGGCGGGCCCGGCTTGGGGTGCGCCATCAGGACGACGCCCTGGCCACCAAGGCGCGGTTGCTGACGAAGGAGGATTCCCGCATCGACTGGCAGGAGCCGGCACTGGTCCTGCATCGGCGCGTGATGGCGCTGCACCCCGGCGCCTGGACCCTCTGCAGTGGGCGACGCCTGAAGCTGCTGGCGAGCGAGCCGCTGCTGCCGGAGGCGCTGGGTGCCCTCAGCCCCGAGGCCGCCGCGCTGGTGAACGACGCCTCCTCATCAGGGCGGGATCCGGCCGGAGCGGCGCTGGGCGGCGTGCCCGGAACCGTGGAGCAGCTGCTGCCCGCACTCGGCCCGGTGGTGCGCACCGGCGCCGGACGGGTGCTGCTCCGGGAGGCCCAGCTGGAGGGGAAGCGGCCGGCCTCCGGCGCCACCCTGATCCAGCAGCTGAAGCTGGCATCGGGAGACCAGCTCGGCGGCGACTGAGATCGCCGCAGCGGTGTGCTCAGCCCTCGGGCGCGGGCTGCAGGGGCAGAGCCGCCGCCAGAGCCTCCAGCCGACGGGCGTTCACACCCAGATCCGAGTCGCCGAGGCGGGATTCCGAGCGGGCGTCGATCACGCCTTCGGCAGGACGGGCCAGCAGCTCGAGATCATCCACAAACCCGAAGAGGCGGCTCTCGCTGGTGGCATGCACATAGCCATCCTGCTGCTCCCGAACGATGGTGCCGGGCAGGCCGGCAGCGACGGCCGCCAGCTGCCGGACGCCGGCCTCCGGATCGGCCACCGGCCAGCGGCGCGTGGCGCAGTGGGCCGGGCCGGGGCACGGGCGCAGCTCTCCCCGGACGGGTCCGAGCGTCTCGGGCTCAGGGCCGCTGATGTGCAGCAGAGAGGCCCCGGCCGAGGCGATCCTCCCGGGCGGTAGCGGCATAACAACACCCAGAAGCAGCAGCCCCAGGCACAGCGGAACGCTCCAGGAGCGCAGCCGATGGAGCGCCGAATCCCACCACAGGGATGAGGGCCTCAGCGGCCGGGATGGTCGTGGATCCACGCTGCGGTCCGGCCCGGCCGGGAGTCACTGGCCGGAACCCTAGGCAGCCCGATCGCCCTCACCCGGCCTGGGCTCCCCGCTCGCTGTGGTGGGCGCAGCTGCTGCAGGGTCCCTCGGGCAGTACGGCGCAGCGCAGCAGGGGGGAGCGTGCGTTGTAGCGGCAGGCGGGATCGCCGATCACCCAGCGGCCCTGCCACCACTGCGCATCGGCCGGCTGCTTCTGGGGCCGCACCTGCAGCGCGATGCTGGCGAGCACGTAGCGGCCCCGGCGCAGCCCGTAGCGGTGACGCCGCTGCAGGATCAGGTAGGGCCGTCCCCGGTGCTCCCACCAGCGGCCGGGGTGGGGGATCTCCTCGAGCACCAGGCGATCCAGCAGGGCATCGCTGCCGGCCAGACGCAGTTCCACGGGGGTGGGCATCGGGCTCGGCGCGGCGCCTCACACTGGCAGGCTGAAGCCAGCCCCGCCGATCCGGATCCCAACCATGGCCGAAGCGGACGCCAGCCCCGGGCCGCTGCGCTGCGAGCTGGTGCACTGCAGCGAGGGCTGCCGGATCGTGATGGTCAGCCTCTGGACGGACGGTGCATGCCTGGCCAGTGCCCTGGGCGAGGCGCCCGAGGCGGAGGAGGCGGAGGACCGGGCGGTGGCCCGTCTGCTACAGCGCCTCAGGGAACCCTCTCCGTCCCGGGGCCGAACCGCCGATGGGCACAGGCTGGCCCCGGCTGCGGACGTCCACCCGGAGGTCCCTGAGCCCATCCCGACCCCACACGCCAACTCGCCCGAACCGCCAGCACTGGCGGCACCTGCCGCACCGCCGACGCCAGCAGCACCCCCAACGGCTCCGGCGCAGCACGAGCCCGATCCGGACCCCGAGGACTGGAGCGAGGAGCTGACCGCCATCGATCTCGAGCTGAGGCGTCTGGAGTGGGGCCGGGAGCAGGAGAACACCTACCTGGAGCGGGCCCTCGGCTGCAGCAGTCGCAGCCGCATCACCCGCTACGCGGATCTCTGCGGCTACCTCAAGGCCCTGCGGAGACTGGAGACCGGAGAGGATCCCTCCGGTGCGGGAGTGCCGCTGCAGCGGCGGGAGCTGCTCCGGCAGAGCGACGAGCTGCTCGGACGCCTGGGCTGGTCAGCCCGGCAGGGCCGGGCCTGGCTGGAGGAGCGATTCGGCCGGCAGAGCCGCCAGCAGCTCGGTGAGGACCAGCTCCTGGCCTTCAACATGAGTCTCGAGGAGGAGTGGATGCGGATGCAGGCGGAGAGCGGGAGTCACGCAAACGGATGACCGCCCACCGCCCCTGGGGTGACGCTCAGGTTGAGGGCGCGGCAGAGCTGCTCAAGGCGGTCCCGGGCCCGGGGCCGGGGCCGCTGTTCGGTGGCGGTGGCTTCTGAGCCGTGCTCGAGCCCGTGCACGGTCCAGGCCCACTGCAGCACCTCGCTCACGAGGAACGGAAACGATGCGGCACCGCACTGGCGGAGCAGCCCGAGCCGGCGCACGGCCGTGGCCAGCTCCCGGCGCAGGCTCAGCATCACCCAGGCGGGCAGTGCTGCGGCCTCGGGACACCGCTCCAGGTGCCGGCGCCAGGGCTCCCCCCCGCGCAGACGCTCGAGTTGCTGCGCCGCAGCGAAGAGAATCCGGGCCTGACTCCAGAAGGGATCGGGCTGGGCCTCCGTCGGCAGGCGCAGGGTCACCGCCAGGAGCCGGATCAAGATCTGATGGGCCGCCACCGCATCGGCCGCCGACACGAGTCCGACCATCCAGCGGAGGCGCTCCTGCTCCGCCTGAAGGGCATCGCCCGCGTGCCCATCGAGCGGCTCCAGGGAGGTAAGGTACTGCCGGCTGAGCCACGCCGCCAACACCTGGTTCCGCTGCCGCTCCTCCACCAGCGCGCAGCCCAGGCGCCGCTCGATCGTGCGTGTGTGTGCCAGCAGGCCCCGGTGCTCGCCGGCGGCATCCCTCCACTGACCCTCCGCGCCACGACGCCGGCAGAGCGACCGCCGATCGGCCAGGGCCTCAAGGTCCAGGCTGTGGCGCAGGCCCTCGCGATCCGCACCCTCGGGCAGCGCAGCCACCCGGGCCGTGAGCCAGAGGCGGGCGACGCGACGGGCCGACGCGGGAAGCGGCATCGCGGCGAGCTGGGCCTGAAGCGCCAGCAGATCCGCCGGATCGCCGGGGTCAGAGACGGCCATCTCCCTCCAGACGGCGACGGGCGTGATCCAGCAGGGGAGGAATGCGGCGGGAGAGGGCCAGACAGCGCTCATGCTCTTCCGCGAAGACCTCAAGCTCCTCCTCGAGGCGGCGATTCAAGCGGCGCACCGACTCCAGTTCCAGGCGGAGCCGATCGCTGGTCTCACGGAGGTTGTCCAGCTCCTCCTCCCGGGCAACGCCGGCCCGCTGCTGCTGCTGCTGCGCCCGGAGAATCGCCTCGTAGTCGGCGAGGCCGGGGGCAGCAGGTGGCTCAGGCGGCAGATCCAGCTCCCGGCGGCGGAGCTCCTCCAGCGCCTCCCAGGCCTCGGCGAGATCGGATCGACTCAGGGCGGTGGCCGCGATCAGATCCACCAGGTGACTGGAGGGAGCATCCGGCGGAGCGAGCATCGGCAGGTACTCGGGCAGCTCGCGATGGAGACGCTCCTGCTGGCCGGAGGGGATCTGGGCCACGTTCACCAGCGACACCCGCTCGCTCCAGAGGGACTTCAGCCGCGCGGCCCGATGGAGATCCTCCAGCCAGCCCCCGATCGAGGCCCGCCGCGCCGTGAGGACCTCGATCGCCCGCTGGGGTGGGGCATAGAGGATCCAGATCGGCGCGGCAGGACCGTGCTCCAGCAGCTCGTGCAGGGCCGGAAGCCCGGCCGGTCGATCCCAGGGCAGACCGGATCCGGCCAGGCCGTAGAGGCCGATCGGGGGGGGGGCAGACTCCATCAGCCCCCCCCGGACTGGGATCGACGGGGCCGCATCGCTAGGGTTCGCCCATGCGGAAGGACACGCTGCTGGAGGCGATCAGGCGCTTCCCGGATGACGTGAGCATGCTGCAGCGTCTCGGTTCGCCGCTGGAGGCCGAGGGCAACTGGGATGAGATTCGCAGCATCTTCCAGGACCATCTCAAGCGCGTCAGCCGACATTCGCTGGCCGAAGCGTACGTAACGTATCTGCTGGCCAAGGTCTGTCTGGAAGCGGGGGAACACCGCCAGGCGCTGACCCTGAGCAGCCGTTCCCTGCGCAGCCGCGAGGACTTCGCCTACACCCACCACATCCGCGGCCGCAGCCTGGCCGCTCTGGGGCAGATGGAGGAGGCGATGCAGGCCCAGCGGCGCTGTCTGGAGCTGGCTCCCGACTTCGCCTGGGGCTGGTACGAGCTGGGCCGGCTGCAGGCGCGCGATGTGGGCTTCCGTGAGGCCACCGGCTCATTCCGCACCGCCATCGAACTGGAGTCCGCCCGGGGAGGGTCCCAGGCCGAGCTGTTCCGGAGCGCCCTGGCCGACCTCCGGAGCAGCCTCGAGCGGGAGGAGCGGCACGCGGCCTGCCGGCGGCTCTGGCCGGATCGCGATCCGACCGACTTCGATGCGGCGCGCTCCTCGCTGACGGAGCTCGAGATCGCCGTGGAACGCTTCCAGCTCATGCTCGAGCGCACCGCCGCGCCCGCCGATCTGAACCCGGGGGCTCAGAGCCAGTGAGGGTGGCTGAACTCCCGCGGCCGCCCGTCACAGAAGCCACGGCCTGAGGCTTCCGGCCACCAGGGATGACGACGCGCCAGTTCGGCGGGGAAGCGCCGCTGCAGCGTCGCCAGGGCCTGCTGCACCTCCCGGGGCCGGGCCGGACCCCGGCTCGACGTCTCCCGGTGCTGCAGGGTGGCGTGTGGGGTCACCACCACCCGGTAGCCGCGGCGCTGCAGGGCCAGGCCGTAGGCCACATCGTTGCCCTCCAGGGGGAGGGATTCATCGAATCCACCCAGGCTGAGGAACAGCTCCCGGCGGGTCATCAGGCAGGCGCCTGTCACGGCGGGCCAGGTGGTGAGCAGGCGTGAGCGACCCCGGTGGACCTCGTGATCGACGGGCAGATCGCGGTAGGCATGCAGCGCGATCGGATCGGCCAGGGGGCTGGCGAGCCCCGTCTGCATGCCGCTGTGCTGGATCCGGCCCGAGGCCTGCAGCAGCAACGCCCCCACGGCACCGATGGCGGGCCGGCCGGCCAGGCCCGCCATCTCCTGCAGCCAGGCTCCAGCCGGTGCGGCGCGGAGCCGGCCGGTCGCCGCGGGAGGCTGATGCACGTCGTTGTTGAGGAAGAGCAGCAGGGGCTCCCGGAGCCGGCGGGCGGCGGTGTTGTTGAGGCGGCTCCAGTTGAAGGGGGCATCCAGGCGATGCACGGCGAGCCGGAAGCCCGGCCGCTCCCGCCAGCTGGCCAGCAGCGCCGCGGTGGCCTGCAGCCGGGAGCCGTTGTCGATCACCAGCACCTCGAACGGCGGTGCCTGTCCGCAGCAGCGGCGCAGCGTGTCGAGGCAGCGGGCCAGCAGATCCGGACGATCCCGGGTGGGAACCACCACCCCGATGGGCCCCGGCGCCGGGCGCCACTGGAGCTGAAATCCCTCGGGGTGCATCGGGCTGGGACGCACCGCCGCGATCGGCTCGTTCAGGCCGCGCAGGTGCGCGCCGATCACCCGGGCCCGCTCACGGCGCTCAGGCGCAGGGCCGCGGCGATGCACCAGCACCCGCGAGAGGCTGAGGCCGCCCTGTGAGCGGCTGCTGGCCCGCAGCAGCCAGGCCAGCCGGGCCGCGGCATCGGAGGCGGGCGGTGGCGGCCAGAGGTCGTGGCGGCGCAGCCAGTCGATCCGCCAGACGCTGAAGCTCTCCAGCCAGGGAAGGCTCCAGAAGGTTTCCGGCGTCCAGCCGGGCTTGAACCAGGGATCGTGCCGACGCCCCCGGGCGGAGAGCCGGTCTTCGTCGCAGCTGAGCCAGGGCGGCGGCTCGCTGCCCGCCGCCTGCGCCGCGGCCTCCGCCTGCTGCAGAGCGGCATTGATCAGGCCGATCGCCCCGGGCCGCAGCACCGCATCGGGCGCCTGCAGCAACAGCCAGCCGGGCCGCAGCCGTTCGGGCTGCAGACCCTGCGGCGCAGGCAGAGGGGGCTCGAGCCGGGCGATCCACCAGGCGTAGGAACGGTCGGTGAGCCCGTGGCGCAGCTCCTCACCACCGAGGGCCGCCTTGCCCTCCATGGCCGCCTGCAGGCGGCCGATCCAGGCCTCGGCCGGCAGGCGCCGGCGGGCCTGGGCGTAGGCGCCGGCGGCCTCCCGCCAGGAGCCGCGGGCCTGGAGCAGCTCGCCGCAGCGGAAGGCGTTCCAACCGATCGAGGGATCCACACGCAGGCTCTCCCGCTGCAGGGCCAGCGCCTGCTCGGGTCGGCCCTGCCGGGCCCGGATCACGCCCAGCAGATGCAGCGCGGCTCCGTGGGCGGGGTCCTCGCAGAGGCAGCGCCAGAGCAGGGCTTCCGCCGCGGCGGCATCGCCCGCCTCATCGGCCCGCCGGCCTGCCGCGAAGAGTGAGCCGGGGTCCGCCACGGGCTGCACCAGGGTGCCGCGCGTAGCTTGCCCGCTGGAGCGGATGGACACCACAACGCACCATGCCGCCACTCACGGTCGCCGTCTGGGGTCATCTGGCGGGGGGCTTCGGTCTCGGTGAGGGAGCGCGCTGCACGATCCGGGCGCTGGAGGCCGCCGGCCTGCGGGTGATCCGCCGCGATCTGCCGCTGGCCACCCACAACCACCATGGGGCCGGCGGGGGCCCTTCCCCGGAAGCGGGCGGGGCCCCGGAGGAAGCAGCGGCCGCCATCGATCTGATCCACACCAACCCCAACGTGCTGCGCCAGACGCAGGGGCTGAAGCAGGCCCTGCGGGCCCGGGCGCCGCTGCGCATCGGCTACTGGGCCTGGGAGCTGGAGGATTTCCCCTTCGGCTGGGAGCGCGACTGCGCCGATTATGACCAGATCTGGTGCCCCAGCCCCCACACCGCCACGGCCCTCTCCCGGCGGCTGCCGATGCCGGTAGCGGTGGTGCCCCACCTGATCGACTGGCCGCGGGCGGAGCGGATCCGGCAGGCACGGCTCGAGCGCCGCCGGCAGGAGCCCACCGGCAGCAGCGGGCCCTTCACGGTGCTGGCCAGCTGCGATTTCTGGAGCACCGAGGCCCGCAAGAACCCGCACGGCGCGCTCGATGCCTTCCAACTCGCCTTCCCGCCGGAGGAGGGAGACGCCGGGGTGCGCTGCGTGCTCAAGCTCACCAGTGCGGGCCAGTTTCCGGCGGAAACCGAGGCGCTGCAGCGGCGCAGCGCCGCCGATCCGCGCATCACCGTGCTGGCGGAGCACCTGAGCGAGACGGCCTTCGATGCCCTCTACAGCGGCGCCGATGCGCTGATCAGCCTGCACCGGGCCGAAGGCTTCGGGCTGACGCTCGCCGAAGCGATGGCGGCCGAGCTGCCGGTGGTGGCCACCGCCTACTCCGGAAACCTGCTGTTCATGCCGGAGGGTTCCGCGGCGCTGGTGCCCTTCCGGCGGGTGGTGCTGAGCCGCAGCCACGCCGATTACCGGGCCGGCATGCACTGGGCCGAGCCCGATGCGGCCGCCGCCGGCCTGGCCCTGCAACGGCTCCGCAACGACCCGGCAGCCCGGCAGCGCCTCGGGGAGGCCGGGCGGCAGGCGGTGGCGGAGGTGCTGGGTCGCGAACCGGTGGCCGCCCGGGTGCGGGAGCAGATCGGCTCACTGCTGCGCTGGGGCGGGCGGCGGGAGCTGCTGGCCCGGCTCCGGCCCGAGGAGCCCCTGGCCCGGCTCAACCAGCCCCTGGAGCCGCTCGCGCAGGGCCCGGGCCCAGGACGGCCCGCATGAGGGCAGGTGCTGCAGCGCCTCGTCCAGATCGAGCGCCAGCACCAGGTGATGCATGGCGTCGGCCTGCACGGCCGCATCCGCCAGCCCCTGGCGGAGCAGCCAGTCGATCAGCTCGGAGCCCTGCACCCGCAGGGCCGCCTGGCAGGCGCCGCTGAGGATCTGGGCCCGGCGGCCCGGCTCCGTGGCGGTGGCGAGGAGGGCCTGGAGGCGCTCGATCGCCTCGGCGGGCCGCCGATCGAAGAGCACCTCCATCGCGTTGCGCACCGTGAGCGGGCTGTCGCTGCCTTGGCGGAGGGCGGCCTCGTACCCCTGCAGGGCCCCGGTGGGATCGTGCAGGGCGCGCCGCACATCGCCGAGCTTGTGCCAGGTCCAGAAGCTGGTGGAGCCCGCATCCAGGGCGTGCCGGAGGGTGGCTTCCGCCTCCCGGAAGCGGCCCTGCATGAAGCAGGCGTAGCCGAGCAGATCGAGCAGTTCGGGCCGCTCGGGTGCCGTCTGCAGCAGCCGCCGCAGGCCGCCTTCCGCCACGGGCCAGTCGCCGGCCTCGAGGGCGGCGAGGATCACCGAACGCCAGGAGCGGTCCGCCTCAGCCATGGGGATTGGGCGCGGCCAACGACCGCAGCAGGGCGAGCTGACGCTCCACAGCCTCCGCCACGCCGTAGCGCGCGGCCACCGTGCGCCGGGCCGCCAGCCGCAGGGGCTGCAGCGGGGCGGGCTGCTGCAGGGCGCCGCTGATGGCCGCCAGGGTGGCGCCTGGATCACCGGCCGGCACCAGCAGGCCGTTGCGGCCGTGCTCGATCACCTCCTCGGTGGCGGGGGTGCGGCCGGCCAGCACCAGGGCGCCGCAGCTCATCGCCTCCAGCAGGCTCCAGCTGAGCACGTAGGGCCGGCTGAGGTAGCAGTGCACGCTGCTGATACGGAACAGGTTGAGCAGCTGGTCGTGGGGCAGATGGCCCACCAGGTGCAGCCGCGGCCAGGGCAGGGGCCTGGGCAGGGCCTGCAGGGCGTGGCGCAGCCAGCTGCCGCCGCCGGGGGGCGGGGAGCCGTAGAGCGATTCCTCGCGGCCGGCGATCACCACCTGCAGCTCGGGGAAGGCGGCCATCAGCTCCGGCAGCAGCGCCACGAAGCGATCGATGCCGCGGGTGTGCTCCAGGCTGCGGGCCGCGAAGCTGAGCACGGGCTGCGCGGCACTGAGGCGGCCACCATCGGGCAGGGTGAGAACGGCGAAGGGATCGGGCGCGCAGCGGTCGGTGTCGATCCCTTCGTGGATCACGTGCAGCCGGGGCCGGAGCCAGGCCGGGTAGGTGGCCTGCTGAAAGGCGGTGGCGGTGAGGCCGGCGGCCATGCGGCGGCTGGCCAGGGTCTCGGCCCACTGCAGCAGCTGGCGGGAGCCGATGCTCGCCCGATCCCCGCCGCGGAGGGCGAGCCCGGCCAGATCGAGCTCCATCACCGCCAGCAGAGGCACCGCAGGGAACACATCATCAAGCAGCAGCACATCGCCCCAGAAGGGGTGAGCCAGCACCACATCGGGCTGCCAGCCGCCGGCGGCGAGCGCGGCGAAGCAGCGGCGGGCGCGGCGGGCCTGGCGCAGCTGGGCCTGCAGGGGCTCGCGCGCGAAGCTGGCCCGCAACTCGAGGGCCGGCTGGCCGCCGGTGGCGAGGTAGCGCAGCCCGGGCGTGGCCTCCGGCCGGGCCCGGGCGCCCACAGCGGCCACCTCGTCGCCACGGCGCAGAAGTTCCGCCAGCAGATGGCGGAACTGGGCGGGGAAGTTCTGGTGAACCAGGAGAACCCGCAAGGGGGATCACTCAGCGGATCGTGCGCACCGCCCGGGCGCCACCGGTGAAGCGGCTGAACCAGAGCTCCATCAGGCTGGCCTTGTCGAGGCGGAGGTTGGCCACCACGGCCATGCCGGCCTGCAGCTCGTAGCGCTGGTCATCGGCCTCCAGGTACTGGCGGGCGAGAGCCAGGTTCACCGGGAAGCGGGAGTACTGGTATTCCTGATCGGGCGGGAGGGCATCGGTGCCGATGGTGGTCACGGTGCCCTCCAGCCAGCCGTAGGTGTCGCGCCGGTAGGCGGGGAACTCCAGCTCGGCATCCTGGCCGGGCCGCACGAAGGCCAGGTCCTGATCGGGCACGTAGACCGTGGCCTGAAGGTTGTCGGTGGGCACCAGCTTGAGCAGGGGCTCGGTGGCCGGGGCCAGCAGGCCGGTCTTGGCCTCCAGGTCAAGGATGGTGCCCTCCACCGGGGCCCGCAGCACGATCTCGCGCAGACGCTGATCGGTGGCCACCTGCTCGGCCGAGTTGCCGGCCATGGCGGCGGAGAGTTCGGCCTGGCGCTGCGCGGATTCCGCCTCGAGACGGGTGATGCGGGCCTGGGTTTCGCTGATCCGGGCCAGCAGCTGGGCGCGGCTCTTCTCGGTGTCGAGCACGGCCAGCTGACCGTAGCCACCCTCCTCGGCGAGGGGGCGCAGCTGGGCGAGCTGCTCCTCGGTGAGCGCCAGCTGCTGGCGGTCGCCCACCAGCTTGGAGCGCTCCTCCTGCAGGGAGGCCGCCACCCGGTCCACCTCGGCGCGGGAGTTGCGCACCAGATCCTCGGCCTGCTGGAGCAGGGAGCTCTGACGGGCCTGCAGCACGCGCGTGTCGAGCACCACCAGCACCTGGCCCTCCTCCACGGTGTCGCCTTCTCCCACCAGCACCCGCCGCACCACGCCCTGTTCGGGCGGTGCGATCTCCTGGGTGGAGCGCTGCGGCTGCAGGCGCCCGGCCACCGGCACCACCCGGTCCACGCGGATCAGGGCGGCGGCGCCCACCAGCACCAGCACCAGAAAGGAGAGGCTGCCGCCCACGGCGAGCGGAATCCAGGGCGCCCCACGGCTCTCCACCCGCAGATCCTCGGCGAAGGCCCGCGGGTTCGAACCGCCGGAGCCGCGCAGGGGCTGGGCCGGGATGGGCTCGGCGGCCTTCGCCCGGCCGGTGGAGGCCGCCGAGCCTCCGAAGCGCAGCTTGTTCAGCCTGTGGAGTCCTAAGGGCATGGTGTGGGTTCCTCGGCAGGCGTCGCAGCGGGGCTCAGGGCCGGTTGATTGCGCTGGAGCCTAAGCAGCACGGCCTGATCCGGTCAGCCGGGCGGCCTCCCGGCGCTCAGGAGAGATCGCCCTGCTGCTGGCGGAAGAGGGTGGCGTAGGCGCCGTCGGCGGCCAGCAGCGCCTCGTGGCGGCCGTCCTCATCGATGCGGCCGCGGTTCATCAGCAGCACGCGATCGGCATCGCGCAGCGTGGCGAGGCGGTGGGTGATGAAGAGCACCGTCTTGCCGGCGAATTCCTGGCGCAGGTTGCTGAACACCCGCAGCTCGGTGGCGGCATCGAGCGCCGAGGTGGCTTCATCGAGGATCAGCAGTTCGGGGTTCTGCAGGATCATGCGGGCCAGGCAGAGGCGCTGGCGCTGGCCGCCGCTCACCCCGGCGCCACGCTCGCCGAGCTGAGTGGCATAGCCGTTCTCCAGGGCCTGGATGAACTCGTGGGCGCAGGCGATGCGGGCGGCGCGGATCACCGAATCGAAATCGGCTTCAGGGTTGTTGAGGCGGATGTTGTCGAGGATGGTGCCTTCGAAGAGAAGGCTGTCCTGCGGCACGTAACCCACCAGCTGGCGCAGGCTGCTGAGGCGCACCTTGCTCACATCGTTGTTGTCGATGTACACGTGCCCCGATTCCGGCAGGTAGAGCCGGTCGATCATCTGGACGAGGGTGCTCTTGCCGCTGCCGCTGAGGCCGGTGATGCCCACGAAGGAGCCGGCCTCGATGGTGCAGTCGAAGCCGTCGAGCAGCAGGGGCGTGCGGGAGCTGTAGCGGAAGCAGATGTTCTCGAAGCGCACCTCGCCGCGGATCGCATGCAGATCGGGCAGGTCCTGCTCGCTGGGGCCCGCCTCGGGCATGGCGCGCATCACCTGATCGAGGCAGTCGAGCGAGAGGCGCATCTCCTGCACCCCCTGCCAGAGGCCGAGGATGCCGATCAGGGGCTGCACGAAGCGACCGGACAGGATCCGCACGGCGAAGATGGCGCCGATGCTGAGCTGATTGGAGAGCACCAGCACAGCGGCAGTGCCGATCAGGGCCACATCGGCGAAGCCGGAGAGCGTCTTCGCCAGCTGGTTGAGCAGGGTGCTGAGGCGGGTGAGGCGGAAGTTGGCCGCCGTGAAGCGGCGGTAGCGATCGAGCCAGCGCCAGCGGGCCTCCACCTCGAAGTTCTGGCTCTTCACGGTGCGAATGCCGCTCAGCACCTCCACCAGATAGGAGCTGGCGGAGGCGCGGTAGCGGTTGCTCAGTTGCAGCTGCTTCTGAATGATCGGGCTGGCTGTGATGTTGAGCACCAGCACCACGGGAATGAAGGCCAGGATGATCAGGGTGAGGGTGGGGGAGATCAGCAGCAGGATCACCAGAATCACCAGGGCGAACACGAGGTTCAGGCCCGCCCCCAGCAGCTGCTCGATTAGGAAGCGGCGCAGGCTGTAGAGCTGACTCACGTTGTAGAGAATCGTGCCCACCTGCCGGGATTCGAAGTAGGGCAGCGGCAGGCGCAGCAGCTGCTCCACCACGGAGGAGCCGAGCCGCACATCCACCCGATCGGAGAGATCGGCGGTCACCAGGGCCCGGGTGGCACCGAGCACACCGCTCACCAGATTGGCCGCCAGCAGCACCAGGATGATTGGAAACAGCAGCGAGGGGTTGTTGTTGCCGATCACCACATCGATCACGATCAGCAGTGAGATCGGCAGGGCCGTGTCGAGCAGCTGACCCACGAAGCCGGTGATCAGGATCATCGTGGTGGCGCCGGGATGGCGGCGCAGCTCGCCCAGAAGCCAGCCCACGCTGAGGGGCTCGCCCTGGCTGCGGGAGGCGGCACCCTCCCGCACCACCAGCAGATCGAGGCCATCGGGGAAGCGCTGCTCCAGCTGGCTGATGGAGAGGCGGATCTGGCCCTCCTCCGGATGGGCCAGCAGCAGACCGCCGCCGCGGGTGGCCAGCAGCACCATCACGAAGGTGTCCTCCAGTTCGAGCACGGCGGGCGGCTCGAGCCGGGTGAGCTCCCAGGCCCGGGCACGCAGCGGCCGGGTGTCGAAGCCGAGGGCTTCGAGCATCAGGCCGATGTGGGTGAGATGCAGCGAGCCGGAGCGCTGCTCGGTGAGCTGGAGGCTCTCGCGGATGCGACGGGCGGCGATGGTGAGCCCCTTGGCTTCGCAGAGCTGGCGGATGCAGAAGAACGCCTGACCCACCCGGTCGCCGGCCACTTCCCGGCGGCGGCCGCCTCCGGGCAGCGGACCGGCCTGGTCGGGCTCGAATCCCAGGGCCACCGGATCGGGCGCCTCGGCACTGAGGGCCTCCTCCCGCCGCAGCGGCACCAGCGGGCCGGGGGGCTCTGCCGCGGCGGCCGCCTCGTCGCCCAGCAGAGCGCGGGGCAGGGCCAGCACACGGGTGGGCAGCCGGTTCACCCGGGCCGGCAGCTGCTGCACCGCCTCGGGCGTGAGCACGGCGCCGGGCCTGAGGCCATCGGGCGTGCGCGGCCCGCTGAAGATCAGGAGGGGATCGGCGCTGGCCGCTGCGCCGCCGGGCCACACCTGGGAGGCCTCCACCAGGCTCACCAGGGCCTGGGGATCGAGCGTGCGGCGCTGACCGCTGCGCCGCCAGTGGCCGGCCACCAGCTCGGCGCATTCCTCCGGGCTGGGATGGCTCATGAAGGCCTGCCGCAGCTCGTCGTGCTGCTGGAGCAGGGCCAGGGCGGGGGAGGCCGGCACCGCCAGCAGCACCGTGGGCTGGGAGGCCACCACGCCGATCTCCCCCTCACCGCGCCAGATGGAGGTCCAGCCCACCCAGGCGCCCGGCTCGATCAGGCCCAGGCTCTGGGGCCCGCCGCCGGGAAGCAGCAGCAGACGCCGCAGCCGCCCCTCCACCACCAGGGCGGCCTGGGCAGCCAGCTGGCCGGGCCGCTGCAGGGGCTTGCCGGGATCGAGGCGCAGGATCGCGGCCTCGGCGGCGATGGCCTCGATCAGGGGCTGGGGCAGACCCGCTCCCAGGCCGGAGCGGGCCACCAGGGTGACGAGGCTGCTCATGGGGCCGGCACCTGGAGGTGGGCCTCGCACCAGGCGCGCCACTGGTCGTTGAGCCAGCGGTCGCGCAGCTCGTTGAGCAGGCGCTGGCGCAGGGCCGCATCGAGGCGGGCCGGGCTGCGCTCCTCCACCCGGATCAGATGCACGGTGCCGTCGATGTCCACCGGGGGCACGAGGGTGCCGGGCTCATGGCGGCGCAGGATGCGGGCGATGAGGGGGTGGAGCTGGCTGATGGGCAGCGGCCCCACGAAGCCCCGCCGGGCCCGGTCGGCCGGCTCGCCATGGCGCAGGGCCAGCTCCTGCAGGGTCACGCTGCCCTCCTGCAACTGGAAATAGAACTCGGTGGCCAGATCGGCATCGCGGAGGCGCAGCAGGCTGAAGCTCACGCTCTCCAGGTCGTTGCGGCGCTCGATGTAGTGGCCGGCCACCTCCGGTTCCCACACCTGGCGCACGGCAGCGGCCAGCTGATCGGGGAAGCAGGCCAGCTGATCGAGGCTGGTGGGGGGCAGACCCAGCCCGGCCGAGGCGCGCTCGATCGCCTCGAGATCGCGCAGGCCGTAGCGCAGGCCCCAGGCCCGCAGCCGGGTCGCCAGCTGCTCCGGCTCCTGCGCGGCGGCCAGGGAGCGCGCCACGCCGGTGTGGCGGATCAGGGCGTTCTGGAGCTGGCGCCGGGCCCAGGGCTGGAGCAGCTCGGCCTCGAGCAGCGGGCCCAGCAGGGCCGGCTCCGGCAGGGGCACCTGCTGCCAGAGATCCCCGGGTCCGGCGGCCACGGCCATCAGCGGCCGCCCGAGCCGGCGCCGGCCTTCGCTTCGGCGGCGAACAGGTCGCGGAACACCACGGCGGCCCGCTGGAAGTCACCCCGGCGTTCGAGCAGCTCCGCCAGATGCCGGGTGAGGCTGATGTTGCCCACGCTGCGGTACACGCCGAGCAGGATCTCGATCGCCTCGCCGTCGTTGCCCATGGCCTCGAGGGTGGTGGCGGCCTGCACGAGCTTGGCCGGTTCGAGGTGATCGCGCCTGGCCCGGTAGATGCGCAGCACCACCTTGGCGGCGTCCATCTCGCGGCCGAGGGTGAGCAGGGCCAGGGCCAGGTTGGTGAGGGCGGCCAGGGAGGAGGCGGAGCCCTCGGGCACCTGACGCACGGCACGGGTGAGGGTGGCGCTGGCCGCCTGGGCATCGCCCCGCTTGAGCTCGAGGCCGCCGAGGTTCACCAGCGAGCGGGCGTGGTTGGGGTTGCGGCTGAGGGCCTGGCGCAGCAGGGGCTCCGCTTCGCCGGGGCGGTTCTGCAGCAGCAGGGTCATGGCCAACAGGCAGAGGCCCTCCTCATGGGACGCCAGCTCGGCTGGCAGCCGGCGGGCCTCCACCTCCACCTGCGCTGCGGTGCGGGGGGTGAGGCGCTCGCGCAGGGGGCGGATGCGGCTCTCGATCCGCTCGGTGGCGAGGCGTTGCGGCGACACGGAGCTCAGCTGCCGTTCGGCCGGTGCGGGGGTGGGTTGCACCGGGGGGCCGGCGGCGCCAGGGGCGGCGGGGGCGGAGGTGGCGGGGGCGGTGCGCCGGTCTGAGTCAGCGCGGGGAAGGGGGGCTGCTCGGCTGAGGCCGCCTGCGGCACCCCGGCCCCGCCGGTGAGCTGGAGCGAGATGAAGGCCTGCCGGAAGAAGAGCGAGGCGAGCTCGGGCTGACCCTGGTTGTTGAGCTGATCGCCCTGGAGAAAGAGGCGCTCCGCCTGCAGACGGGCATGGTCGGCCTGGGCGGCCGGCGCACTCGCGGGGCTGGGCGGCAGCGGAGAAGGCTGGGAGGGGGCCGGCGTCAGCTGCGGCAGGGCCGGTGCCAGGGCCCGTTCGGCGGGCGCGGCTGGCGGCGGCTGGGGAGGCTCCAGGCCGCGGGCGCGACGCGACCCTCCGCCGGAGAGGGGCTCGCCACCGCCGAGGAGCCGCAGCAGAAAGCGCCGCAGGAAGCGGCAGGGTCCGCTGCGGCGGGCGCGCACCCGGCGGAGCACGGCCCGGTCATGCGCCGACAGCTCATCGCTGTGAGGTTGCATGGTTCCGGCCGGGAATGGCGGCAATGATGCCACGCGTCTCCGTTGTGATGCCCTTCCGCAACGCGGCCCGCTGGCTGAGCGAGGCGCTGGCCTCTCTCGCCCGCCAGACGCTGCCGGAGTGGGAACTGCTGGCGGTGGACGACGCCAGTGACGACGAATCGCGCCGGCTGGTGGAGGCCTGGAGCCGGCGGCAGCGGCAGCCGGTGCGCCTGATCAATGGCGGTGGGGCGGGGGTGTCGGCCGCGCGCAACCGGGGCTGGCAGCAGGCCGCGGCGCCGCTGGTGGCGTTCCTCGATGCCGATGACCGGATGGGGCCGCAGCGGCTGGAGCAGCAGGCGGGCCTTCTGGAGGCGGAGCCCGGCCTGGCCCATGTGATGGGCGGCTGGCAGCGGGTGGATGCCGGCGGCCGGCCGCTGGCCCGGGTGGCGCCCTGGGAGGAGGGGGCGGATTTCAGCCTGCGCGGCAGCTTCCAGCACAAGGCGGTGCTGCCGAGCGCCTGGATGCTCCGGCGCAGCGTGCTGGAGGCCCTGGGTGGATTCGATCCGGCGCTGGCCCATGCCGAGGACGTGGACCTGCTGCTGCGGCTGGCCCGGGCCGGTCACGCCGGCCGATGGCTGCGCGCCAGCGTCTGCGACTACCGGGTGCACGGGGAGGGGGCCAGCCGGGATGTAGCCGGGCAGTGCGAAAGCCTGCTCTTCGTGGTGAACCGGCAGCTGCAGGCCGTTCCCGATCGGCGGCTGCCGGCCCGCGAGAAGCGGGGCATCCAGCACGGCAGCCGGGCCTGGACGGCCTGGCTGGCCTGGCGGAAGCAGCAGCCCGAGCTGGCCTTCAACCTCTGGCGCACGGCCTGGGGCCTGAGCCCCTACGGCGCGGCCAGCACGGTGCTGCATCTGGCGGAGAACGCCGCCCGCAGCGACCGGCGGGTGGGCGCCGCAGGCGGCGCGGCCGCCCTGCTGGGCAGTGCGCCCTGGCAGGCGCTGGAGGCCACGGTGGCGCAGGAGCTGCAGCGGCCGGCCCGTGCCCGCCAGCGCCTGCGCGGGCTGCGGGATGGCCTCCGGCGCGATCTGGCGGCGGGTTCAGAGCTGTGGCAACCCGACGCTCTGGCGGCCTGGGCCGCCAGAGCGTCGGGCGATCTGGACCGGCTCGATGGCCTGCGCCAGGCGGTGATCAGCTGGCTGCAGGCCGCCCTGGCGGCCACCACGCTGGAGCCGACCCGCGAGGGCCGCCGGCTGGGGGAGCTCCTGATCGGCTGGGCCGGGGCCTTCAGCCGGCATGACACCGCCTCGTGCGTGGCCCGCCTGGCCGATGCCTTCGAACTGATCCCGTGCCGGGAGCTGGCCGGCCTGCTGGCCCGGCTGCAGGAGCGGCGCTACCCGGGCGGCGCGGCGGCGCTGGCGGCCCTGGCCGCGCGGCTGCCGGAAGAGCCGGGCCTTGCCTCGGCACTGGCGCCCTGCCGGCAGGCGGACCCGCTGCCCTCCAGCCCCGACAGAGCCGAACCGATCCGCTGCCAGGGCCCCTGGTGCCCGCCCTGCGTAGGCGAGCTGGAGCAGGCCTGGCGGCGGCAACCGCTGGCTGTCGCCGGCGGCGCCGGCGGCTCCCCGGTGCTGGAGCGCTGGCACGCCCGAGGAGAGCCGGAGGGCGAGCCGGCCTCCGAGGGCCCGCTGCCGCTGACGCGGCTGGCCGGCGGGCACATCTGGCTGCGCCCGCCGGCCTGGAATCCCTGGGGCCACACCCATGCCGTGGCCGTGATGGAGGCCGGCGGGCAGCGCCGGCCGGAGCTCTCGCGCCGCTACCCGCTCGGCTGGCCGGGCTGCAGGGCGCCGGCCAGCGAGCTGGAGCCGCCGCCGGCGGTGGCGCTGCAGCCGCTGCGGGGGCCGGTGCTGGCGGTGGCCGATCTCTCGGCCGAAACCCACTACCACCGGCTGCTGGAATGGCTGCCGCGCCTGGGGCTGGCGCTGGAGGCGCTGGGCTCCGAGCGGCACACCGTGCGGGTGTGGCACAACGGCGGCCGCGGCTCGGAGCTGAGCGCCCTGCTGGAGCGCTGCCTGGGGCTCGGCCCGGAGCGGCAGATCCACGCCGCCGAGTACCCCTGGATCCGGGCCGAGGAGCTGATCGTGCCGGGCTTCTGCGGCCCCTACGGCCAGCCGTCGGCGGCGGGGCGGCGCTGGCTGCGGCGCACATTGCTGCCGGATCCGCCCGGCCAGGCCGCCGATGGAGCGGGCCGCTGGCTCTGGCTCAGCCGGGCCCCCTCCTGGCGGCGGCCGATCTGGAACGAACCGGCCTGCCTGGCCGCCCTCGCCGCCCGGGGGCTGGAGATCGAGGCGCTGCGGCCGGATGGTCTGCCGCTGGAGGAGCAGGCCCGGCGGCTGGCCGGTGCGCGGCGGCTCTGCATCCCCCATGGCGCCGCGCTGGCCAATCTGGTGTTCGCCGCGCCCGGCAGCACGGTGCTGGAGCTGCTGCAACCGGGCTACACGCCACCGTTTTCGCTGTTGCTCAGCCGCCGGGGGGGGCTGGATCTGGCGCGCTGCCTGCAGCCGGAACGGGCGCCGCGGGCCCTGAGGAGCCTGCTGTTCGAGAGTGCGGTCACCGAGCCGATCGTGCTGGATCCCGAGCGGATCGGCGCCGCCATGGAGGCCCTGGCAGCCTGAATGGCGATGGCTCTTTCCAGCACCGCCGGCCGCTGCCTGCAGCAGCTGCAGCAGCGTCCGGGCGACCGGGGCGCCCTGGCGCACCTCTACTACCTGCCCCTGGCGGCGGCGGAGAAACGCCTGGCGCTGGATGCGCTGGCGGAGCTGGCCGGCCTGGGCCGGCTGGAACAGAGCCTGAGCGCGGCCCAGCGGCAGCGGGCTCTCAGCAGCCCCGCCATCACCCCGATGCTGCTGGCCCTGCTGGCGCTCTGGGCCAGCGAGCTGGAGCAGGAGGGGCTGGATGCGGCGCTGCGGCGCTGCCTGTGGGAGCGAACCGTGCCGGCCGAGCGCCTGCTGCCGGAAGCCCCGGCCACGGCCGAGCCAGCCTCGGCGGGGCCGGGGCTGCTGATCATCGGCGCACCGAAATCGGGCACCACATCCCTGGCGGCCTATCTGGCCCGGCACCGCGAGGTGTGGATGCACCCGATCAAGGAGCTGCATTTCTTCGATCAGCGCTGGCCGCTGGGGGCGAGCTGGTACCGCCAGCGCTTTCCCCGGTTCGAGGAGGGGCTGGGGATGCTCTGCGCCGAGGCCACGCCCAGCTACCTGCTCGATGGGGCCGTGCCGGCGCGGGTGCAGCGCACGCTGGGGCGGGTGAAGCTGATCGCCCTGCTGCGGGAGCCGCTGGAGCGGGCCCATAGCTGGCTGCGGCACATGCGTCAGTTCACGCCGTTGCCCCGGAGCGATGCCGCCCTGCTGCGAGAGGAGGCCGAGGCGCTGGCGGGGGGTAGTGGTGCGGCCCATCCGCCGGTGCGAGCCCTGGAGGGGAGCCTCTACGGGCGGCACCTGCAGGCCTGGCGGCGCTGCTTCGGGGAGGACACCCTGCTGCTGCTGCGCTTTGAAGACCTGCGCGATCAGCCGGAGGCCGTGATGGACCGGGTGGTTCACTTCCTGCAGCTGCCCGCGGATGCCGCGGAGCCGCCCCGCTTCCCCGTGTACAACCCCTCCAGCACCCCGGCGGAGCCCCTGCCGATCGATCTGGCCCGGGAGCTGCGGGCCGGCGTGCTGGCCGAGGCCCTGGATCTCTGGGCCTCGCTCTGACGTCATGACGATGGATTTCCCGACCCAGGCGCAGCAGGCCCTCAGCGACCTGCGGGAGGGCCGCAGCCCCAGCGGCCTGACGGGGGAGGAGGCCTTCAGCGCCTTCTGCCAGGAAGCCGCCAACTGGTGGCTGCTGCTGGGGGAGGGCTCCGCATCGGCGCGCTGGCGCGGCTGGGCGCTGCTGACGCCGGAGCCAGCCGCGCTGATGGCCGGCCTGGAGGCGTTGCTGCAGCGCCTGAGCGAAACCGATGCCACCGAGGGACCCGGCCACACCACCGGCTCCAGCCCAGGAGCCGACGCACTCTCCGCCGAGGCGATCCTGCAGCGGCTGGGTGCGGCAGAGCGGGGGCGGGCCCGCTTCCCGGGCCCCCACCAGCTGCTGCAGTGGGCCTACCGGCTGGCCAAGGCGGGCGAAGCCCGGGCCGCGCTGGCCACCTATCTGCGGGTGGCACGGGATCAGGATCTGCCGGTGGCGGTGTGCAACGCGATCGGCTCGCTGCAGGAGCAGCTGGGCGATCTCTGGCTGGCGGAGCGCTGGTTTCTCACCAGCCTCAGCAAGCAGCCGCAGCAGGTGGGGGTGTTGTGCCATCTCAGCCGGCTGCGGCTGCGGCAGGGGGTGTGGGATGAGGCCTGGCTGGCGGCGGCGCAGGCGGTTCAGCTGAACCGGGAGCTGGAGTGGCCGCGCCAGCTGCTGAGCCGCTGCGCCCTCGAGAGCGGCGGCTGCCGCACCCTGGCCTGGATCGAGCAGCAGGACCTGCTGCCGCGGGAACCGGCCCACCGCAAGCCGGTGCTGGCCCAGCGCGCCCGGCTGCAGCGCTGGCCACTCACCGCTCCGGCCGCCGCGCCCTGGCCCGGCGCCGGCCTCGAGCAGCGGCTGGCCCTGCACCGACGCTGCCGCCCGGCACGTCATCTGGTGCTCGTGCATGGCCGCACGCTCCAGGCGCTGCACTGGCTGCTGGCGGAAGGTCTGATCGAGACGGGCACGGTGATCCACCCCAGCGCCAGCCGGGATCCGCTGGGGGTGGAGCAGGGCCTGCAGGCGCTGGGGCTGGAGGCCGCCCCGGAGCAGCCGCTGGAGGCGCTGGCCGGCTCCCTGCCGGATCCCTTTGCCCTGGTGGTGTGCAGACACAAACACCAGGCCGTGCATCACGCCCTGGGCCAGTTGTTGAACCGGGCCAGCTATTCCTTCTGCCACCGCAGCACCATCGGCGCCGATTCCCAGGCCGACGTGTTCAGCGTGAACGGTTACAACCTGCGCAGCGGCCGCATCTCATCCGTCGCGTCAGGAGACCCACACAGCAGCGATTGACAGCCCTGAACCCCAATCAGTAGGTTGCAACAACTAATAAGACTGGGTCATGTCTTTCGTCGTCCCGCCAGACGAGACTGTTTTCGACACGTCCCAGGTTCCTGTGGATGAGGAGACCGGCGAGCAGGCTCCCATTTTCGTTGAGGGCACTCCGACCGGCTCCGAGACCCAGACGGTGGTCGTCAATTCAGACGACGCCACCATTGGCCTCGGCACCGGCAGCGTCAACATCGTTGTGGAGAGCGGTGGGGCGATCATCGAATCGCTGCCCACCACTCAGGAAGTGAGCGGCGACAAGATCATCACCGCTGTGGAGATCGAGGACCCCCCGGCCATCAGTCAGGACACGGAACTCGCTCCCGAGCCCGGCGCTCCCGAGGGCACCCCTGCGCCCACCATCAGCCAGGTGACCGGCGGCCTGGCCGATGACGTGGAGATCAACAACTACGTCCACACCGGTGCCGGCAACGACACCATCACCTACTCCGGCAACAACGATCTGATCCGCGCCGGCGGCGGCGACGACACAGTGGTGGCCGGCGGCGGCGCCGACCTGGTTCGGGGCGGTTCCGGCAGCGACCAGGTGTCCCTCGGAGAAGGTGAAGACACGCTGTACTTCACCACCGACCAGGTGGTGACCGGCGATGCCGACACCATCACCGACTTCACCGCCGGCGAAGACCAGATCGCCTTCCTGGCCTCCGACATTCAGTCGCCTGTGGGCGGCCTGGGCACCGACACCCTTGTCATCACCAACACGGCGGGCGAAACGATCACCCTCACGGCCACCAACGGCCACATCTGGTCGGAAGACGACATCCAGTTCGTGGTCTGATCCATTCTGGATATCCTCCTCACCCAGGGCTGACGCTTGGCTTGGCTGGAACTCACGCTCCGTGTGCCCTCCAGCTCGGCCATCAGCCACCTGTTCCGGCTCAGCCTCCCCGGCACCTCCGAGTCGGTGCTGATCCGGGCCAGCAACCACTGGCCCACCAGCACGGTTTATTTCGACGCCGATGGTTCATCCGCTGAGCCAGCAGGGGTGGCCCCTGGCCTCACCTGCCTCTCCGATCCCGAGCTGACGGCCTCGCTGGAGTGCCGGTCCATCAGCCCGATGCGGGCCTACCTGGGCATCAGTCGGCAGCTCTGCGCCGATGATCCGGCCACGCTCTACACCTCACCCGCTGAGCTGCGCGGCGACCTGGAGCATCTGCCGCTGCCGGAGCGACTGGCGCTGCTGCAGCCGATCTACGCCCGCCACCTGCGCGAGCGGCAGGCGCCCCTCGCCTCGGCCGACTGGCTTGAGCTGAAGCCGCTGCTGGAGAGCGCCACCGAACCGCCGGCGCCCGAAGCTCTGGGGCCGCTGGAGCGGCAGGTGCAGCAGCTCTGGCGGCAACTGGCAACGTGCCCGGCGCCCTCGGAGCCAGGGGAGCGGGTGTCGATCGTGATTCCCTCCTACGGCAACTGGCAGCAGACGCTGCAGTGCCTCTGGAGCCTGCTGCTGGATGCGGCCACGGCTTCAGGCCCGGCCCTGGAGCTGATCCTGATGGACGACTGCTCGCCGGAGCCACCGCCGGAGGTGTTTCAGGCTCTCGAAGCCGAACCGCACCGGCACCAGCTGAGGCTGCTGCGCAACGCCAGCAACCTGGGCTACCTGCGCAGCTGCAACGCGGGTGCCGCACGCGCCAGCGGAGCCTGGATCGTGCTGCTCAACAACGACACGCTGGTGTGCAGCGGCTGGTTGCCGCCGCTGCTGGCCACCTTCCGCCGCTTTCCGGCAGCGGGACTGGTGGGGCCGCAGCTGCTCTATCCCAATGGCCGACTGCAGGAGGCGGGCGGGATCGTGTGGGCCGATGGTTCGGCCTGGAACTACGGGCGCGACGGGGAACGCAACGATCCGGCTTACCGCTTCCTGCGGGAGGTGGATTACATCTCCGGCGCCTGCCTGATGATCAGCCGGGCCGTGCTGGAGCGCAGCGGCGGCTTCGATCCGCGCTACGCCCCCGCTTATTACGAAGACACCGACCTGGCCATGCAGGTGCGGGCCCTGGGCCTGCGGGTGTACGTGCAGCCGCTCTCGCAGGTGATCCACTGCGAGGGGGCCTCCAGCGGCCGCGATCCCCAGAGCGGCGTGAAGCGCTACCAGCTCCGCAACCAGCAGCTCTTCCGCGGCAAGTGGAGCTCCGTGCTGGAGCAGCACCAGGCCAACGCCACGAAGGTGCTGCAAGCCTCGAATCGCTGTGTGGGCCGGATCCTCATCCTCGAGGTGACCCTGCCCACCCCCGATCAGGACGCCGGCTCGCTCTACATCCACAACCTGATGGTGGATCTGCGGGCCCTCGGCTACCACCTCACCTACGTGCCGGTGGACAACTTGCTCGACCGGCCCGATTACGGCGATCCGCTGCGGGCGATGGGGGTGGAGGTGATCCACCACCCCTGGATCAGCAACGTGGAGGCCTATCTGCAGGAGCAGGCCGCCAGCTTCGATGCCGTGTTGCTGTGCCGGCCGCAGGTGGCGGAGCGCTGCCTGGATCTGCTGCGGGAAGCAGCGCCCTATGTGCCGCTGCTGTACTACAGCCACGATCTGCATGGCCTGCGGATGGAGCGGCAGCGGCAGCTGGCCCCGGATCAGGTGAGTGAGCTGGAGCTGCAGCGGATGGACGCCCTGGAGCGGCGCATCCTGCACGCGGTGGATGTGGCGGTGCTGCTGAGCGAGGCGGAGCGCCAGGCGGCCGAGGAGCGGCTGCAGCCCAGCTGCGTACTGGCGGTGCTGCCGCCACGGGTTTCGGCCACGCGCTCCACCGTGCCGTTCGCAGAGCGGAGTGATGTGGTGTTCGTGGGCGGCTTCGGGCACCCGCCGAATCTGGATGCGGTGCGCTTCTACATCGAAGCGGTGATGCCGCGGCTGCGGGAGCGTGGCTGCTGCCCGCGCCTGCATGTGGTGGGCTCCAAGCCACCGCCGGAGCTACTCACGCTTGAAGGCGAGGATGTGGTGGTGCACGGCTACGTGGCCGATCTGGAAGCCCTGCTCAGCCGGATGCGGTTGGCGGTGCTGCCGCTGCGCTACGGCGCCGGTGTGAAAGGCAAGGTGCTCCTGGCGATGGCCTGCGGCCTGCCGATGGTGCTGACCCCGGTGGCCGCTGAAGGCCTGGGGCTGCGGGATGGGGTGCAGGCCCGCATCGCGGCCGACGCCGAGGCCTTCGCCGCCGCTGTGCAGCACAGCTACCAGCACGACGACATCTGGCAGGGCCTGGCCGATGCGGCCCAGACGCACCTGGAGCGGGGCTGGGGGCAGGTGGCCTGCCAGGAGAGCCTGAGAGAGCTGTTGCAGCAGGTGCATCTGCCTGCCAGGTCGCCCGCAGATCCGACCCCGGAGGACGGCTGGGCGCCGGCAACAGGCGCGGGGGAGGAGGAGCTCCTGGCCTTCTACACCTTGCCTGGATGAGCGAGCTCCAGCACCCCCACTATCCGGAGCGGGAGGACCAAAACAACCCTGAGGCCTGGTTGCGATATGCGGCCGCCTTGTGCGAGGAGCCGGCCGGGGCGGGCTTCCAGGGTGGAGTGCAGGATCAGCAGATCGCCCTGGCGCTGCTGCAGGCCAGGGAGAATGGCGCTGGCGAGGTTGCTCTCCGAGGGGCCCTTGGCCAGCTTGAGGTTGGTGAACTGCAGGGGTTGCTCAACGAGATCGGTCTGCAACACGACACCCAAGGGCTCCAATGGCCTGAGCTTTAGGGTCAAGTCGATCGCGAACCGCTCGGGGTGTTGCTGGCCTGGTTCCGATGATTGGTCCAGAGTGTATGAGAGTCCTCAACCGGCGAGACTGGCCCGGCAGGGTTGATTCAAAGTTCTACAGAACCCCCCTATTGACTTCCTGACCAGCGCCAACGACGATCTCGTGAGACTTTAAAGCAGCCCTGGGGACGGACGGGATCGCCGCAAAGGCAGCTCCCGTCTCGTTTCTCACCGCCTCACCGCCGAGGAGCGCCAGCGGATTCCGCTCACCTGCAACCAGCCGGAGTTCGCAGCGTCGCCGCCGGGCCAGATCGTGCCGGTCCTGGCCGATCGGGGGCTCTATATCGACTCCGAGCGCAGCTTCTATCGGGTGCTCCATGCCCACGGCCAGACCCATCGGCGTGGTCGTGCCCGTCCGTCCCAAGGTCCCCGGCCGGTGCCCTGCCTGCAAGCCAGGGGACCGAATCAGCTCTGGAGCTGGGACATCACCTACCTGCCCACAAGAGTGCGGGGGGTGTGGCTCTATCTCTATCTGGTGATCGATGTCTGGAGCCGCAAGGTGGTGGCCTGGGATGTGGCCGACCGGGAAGAGTCCCAAATCGCCGCTGATCTCGTGAGCAGGGCCTGCCTCAGGGAGCGGATCGGCAAAGGTCACCGTCAACCGTTGATCCTCCATGCCGACAACGGCAATGCCATGAGGGCCGCCACCCTTGAGGCCCGGCTGGAGGAGCTGGGGGTGCTCAGATCCTTTTCCAGGCCGAGGGTCAGCAACGACAACCCCTACTCCGAGTCGCTGTTCCGCACCGCGAAATACCGGCCGAACTACCCGCGGCGTCCGTTCCACAGCGTGGAGGAGGCCTGCGACTGGGTGGCGACGTTCGTGAGCTGGTACAACCACCGGCATCGCCACAGCGGCATCCGGTTCGTCACGCCCGTCCAACGACACAGCGGACAGGCGAACGCCATCTGCCAGCGGCGTGCCCGGGTCTACGAGCAAGCCCGTCAGCGTCACCCACGCCATTGGAGTCGCAGCACGCGCTGCTGGCAGCAGCCGGAGGTGGTCTGGATCCAGGGCTGATTCAAAGTTCTACGCCATCGTTCCCCCTGGTGGCCTCCTGACCATCGCCAGCAGCGTGGTGATGTCGTGCATCACGACCTGGAGTCCCTCGCGGACGGAGCGGAATCCAGCCAGTCGCAGGAGGTTGAGAGCGGCGGTGCGCAGCGTGGCCATCACTCCGGCGCCATTGCCGCCGTAGCGGTGGTTGTCTTCTCTGAGCTGGGTGTCCCGGATCCAGTGCCAGCTTTCCAGGCTCCAGCGGTCACGGACCAGTTGCAGCAGGGCTTTTGGAGGGGTGCGCAGACTGGTGATGAACCGGTGGGTGGCCTGAAACGGCTTGCCCTGGCGGGAGCCGGTGGCGCTCACCTCCACGATCCAGGCACTGCCGGGCCAGTTCTCCTTGATGTGAGCGGGTGCCTCTTTCGCCCGGATGCTCCAGGTGATGTCACGGCCATGGCCAAGCTCGTGATCCGTTGCGGTGAAAGGGATCCGGCGCTTCCCCTGGAATTGGCTGCGGATCTGACGATGCAGCGTCCGCTGGTTGGCTTTGACCGTCAGCAGGAAGTCGGCTCCCTGCTCCTGGAGCTGCCGAAAAACGGTTTCTGCGTGTGGAGTGCGTCGGCCTGAACCAGCACACCGCCGAGGTCGAGCTCTCCAAGCAGCCTCCTGAGGACAGCCCGCTCGTGGTCCTCGCCTGTGGCGGTGCAGGTCTGAGCAATCGCCACGCCCAGGGCCGCGGAGTAGAGCGTCACCTGGGCAATGAAGGCCGAGCCACCGCCAGCGGTGGGCTCTGCCGAGCCCCGCAACGTCTTGCCGTCACACACCAGCTGATCGAGATCGGCCGCATCATCAGGGATCTGAGCGATCGTCCAGTCGCGAATGGCATCGCAGACGGCCGTGACATCCACCTGCAGGAAGAAGTAGCGGAAGGCGGAATCAGACGGTGGGCGCCGCAGTTCGATCCCAAGCGCCTCGATGAGAACAGCGTGATGGCGCCGGGCAAAGCGCTCCAGATCCCGGAGGCTCTCGCAACGGCTCAGGATTCCGAGAACCGCAACCAGGAGCAGGTACCAGGCCGGGATGCGAACGCCCCGGCGCATGCGGGCATCAGGAATAGCCCGGAGGTAGGTGATCAGGTCGAGATCAGTTGCGGCAGAGGCGATCTGGGGCACGGAGACGGAGCGATCCCGCTGACCTCAGCCCATGCTGGCAGCCGTGGCAAGGATTGCTGTGCCGAACTTTGAATCAGCCCTGGGTCTGGATCAATCCGCCGCCACCGGAGAGCGGCGTCACTGCGGCTACCTTGGCCAGGGCTGCCTGATGGGCGGCATGGGCGTCATCTTTCCTGGCAGTCACCGTTACAGCGAGGCCGTCAAGGCTGACGTCCGCCGTCGGATGAGCCCGCCCAATCGCCAGAGCGTGGCTGACATCTCCCAGGAGCTGGGCATTCACGTGATCACCCTCTACAAGTGGCGCAAGGTCTGGCGGCTGCAGGGGGAGGTGGTGCCGGCCACCCAGAAGGATCCTGAGGGCTGGACTGCTTCCGACAAGTTCACGGTGGTGCTGGAGAGCGCGGGAATGAACGCCACCGAACTCGGCGCCTACTGCCGCGAGCGGGGCCTGTTCCCCGAGCAGGTGGACCGCTGGCGACAGGCAGCCCAGGATGCCAATGCCCAGCAGCGGCTGACGATGGCCGAGCAGAAGGACCTGGAGAAGCGCCACCAGGCCGATCAGCGAGAGATCAAACGCCTCCAGCAGGAACTGCGCCGCAAGGACAAGGCCCTGGCGGAGGCGGCGGCACTGCTGATCGCCTCAAAAAAGATCCAGGCCTACTGGGGCGAGGACGCGGGGGATTGACCTCTCCCGGTGATCGCCGCAAGGCCCTCGAGATCCTTGATGCCGCCGTGGCCGCCGGGGCACGGGCCCGTGAGGTGGCCGCTCTCCTCGGCATGGGGCTCCGCACCCTGCAGCGCTGGCGGCGTCAGTTCGCCGGTGATGGGGACGGACTGGATCGCCGTAAAGGCAGCTCCCGTCACGTTTCTCACCGCCTCACCGCCGAGGAGCGCCAGCGGATCCTGCTCACCTGCAACCAGCCGGAGTTCGCGGCCTTGCCGCCGGGCCAGATCGTGCCGGTCCTGGCCGACCGTGGGCTGTATATCGGCTCGGAGCGCAGTTTCTATCGGGTGCTCCATGCCCACGGCCAGGCTCATCGGCGTGGTCGTGCCCGTCCGCCCCAAGGGCCCCGGCCGGTGCCCCGCCTGCAAGCCAGGGGTCCGAATCAGCTCTGGAGCTGGGACATCACCTACCTGCCCACAAGAGTGCGGGGGGTGTGGCTCTACCTCTACCTGGTGATCGATGTCTGGAGCCGCAAGGTGGTGGCCTGGGATGTCGCTGAGCGGGAAGACGCTCAGATCGCCGCTGATCTCGTGAGCAGGGCCTGCCTCAGGGAGCGGATCGGTAGGGGCCGCCGCCAACCGTTGATCCTCCATGCCGACAACGGCAATGCCATGAGGGCCGCCACCCTCGAGGTCCGGCTGGAGGAACTGGGGGTGCTCAGATCCTTTTCCAGGCCGAGGGTCAGCAACGACAATCCCTACTCCGAATCGCTGTTCCGCACCGCGAAATACCGGCCGGACTACCCGCGGCGCCCGTTCCAGAGCGGGACAGAGGCCTGCGACTGGGTGGCGTCATTCGTGAGCTGGTACAACCACCAGCACCGCCACAGCGGTATCCGGTTCGTCACGCCCGTCCAACGCCACAGCGGACAGGCGAACGCCATCTGCCAGCAGCGTGCCCGGGTCTACGAGCAGGCTCGTCAGCGTCACCCACGCCGCTGGAGTCGCAGCACCCGCTGCTGGCGGCAGCCGGAGGTGGTCTGGATCAATCCACCGCCACCGGAAAACGGCATCACTGCGGCTACCTTGGCCATGACCGCCTGATGGGCGTCAGGAGCGCCATCTTTCCTGGCAGTTACCGGATCGGCCGCACCATCAGGGATCTGAGCGATCGTCCAGTCGCGAATGGCATCGCAGACGGCCGTGACATCCACCTGCAGGAAGAAGTAGCGGAAGGCGGAATCCGACGGTGGGCGCCGCAGTTCGATCCCCAGCGCCTCGGTGAGAACAGCGTGATGGCGCTGACGTGACCCCCTTTATCGGTCCAATCCTTATGAGAGTGGGTGGTCATGGTCATGCGGCAGCTCCCTGTTGAACTGCCTCCAGGGGCGTACGCCCCTGGAGAGCCGAATGCGGCCTGAGTGAGTTGTACTCCCAGCGCCAACGATCGGCCAGGATCTGAGCCTCTGGGGCTGTGGTGAATAGCTCAGTGTTGAGGAATTCATCCCTGAACCGTCCGTTGAACGACTCGGCAAAGCCGTTCTGCCACGGAGATTGAGGTGGTCTGGTTTTTCTGGACAGGTCCCATCGTTAACCTTTGAGGCGGGGCACCGCCCCTGAGAAGGGGCTCCCACCAATGAGCAAGCGCCGAACCCACAGCCCTGAGTTCAAGGCCAAAGTCGCCATGGAGGCGATCAGCGGCCGCAAGACGATCCAGGAGATCGCCGCTGACCACGCGATTCACCCGATCCAGGTGAGCCAGTGGAAGAAACAGCTCCTGGACGGGGCGAGCGATCTGTTCACCAGAGGCAGGAAGAGCAAGGACAAGGAGGACGGTCAGGCCAGGGAGGCGGAGCTGTTCCAGCAGATCGGCCGCCTGCAGATGGAGCTGGAGTGGCTCAAAAAAAAGTCTCAGCTCCTGTGAGGCTCATGAACTCCGCAGCCTGGTCGATCACGACCACAGCCAGCTCAGCATCAGCCGGCAGTGTGCCCTCCTGGGGCTCCCGCGATCCACGCTCTACTACCGACCTGCTCCGGTCCGTTCGTCGACGCTACGGATCATGGCCAGGATTGATGCCCTCTACCTGGAGGATCCCTGCAGCGGCAGCCGACGAATCGTGGCCTACCTGGCCAGGGAAGGGATCCCGATCAGCCGTGACCGCGTGCGAAACCTCATGCGCCGCATGGGTTTACGGGCGATCTACCAGAAACCCCGGACCACGATTCCAGGCGAGCCATCGGAGCGATTCCCCTGCCTGGTGGACATCGATGAGATCCACACCGTGGACCAGGTCTGGGCCACCGATATCACCTACATCCCGCTGCAAAAGGGCTTTCTCTATCTGGTGGCGATCATGGATCTCCACTCAAGGCACGTCCTCAGTTGGAGGCTCTCCAACAGCCTTGACACGGAGTTCTGCCTGGATGCCCTGGAGATGGCCTTATCCACTGGCCGCAGGCCAGAGATCTTCCATTCCGATCAGGGCTGCCAGTTCACCTCTGCTGAGTTCGTCGGCAGGCTGCAGAAGGAGGGAATCAGGATCAGCTGGTCCGGCAGGAAGCGTTGCTACGACAACATCCTTGTCGAGCGACTCTGGAGGACGCTCAAGTATGAGGAGGTCTACCTGCATGCCTACAGCGATGGTTGGGAAGCAGAAGTCAGCCTGGCCCGCTTCCTGTGGAGGTACGGCCATGTGAGACCCCACAGTGCCCTGGGAGGCAGAACTCCCAATCAGGTCTACAATGAGACCCAACCCTGTTCCTCCCGTCCGGGGTTAACGATGTCAGGGGCCAAGGCTGTCCAATAAAAGGCACCCACCTCAGTGTGGGCGATGGACTTTCAGTTCGATGCCACGGCCGATGGCCGGCGGCTCAAGTTCCTGAACGTGATCGATGAGCACAGCCGCCTCTGCCTGGCCATCCGGGTGGGCAGGCGCTGCAAGGCCAGGGACGTGGTGGCCGTGCTGGAGGAGCTCACCAGCCTCTACCCGGCGCCGGCGTTCATCCGGTGCGACAACGGCCCCGAATTCATCGCCCACGCGCTGCGGCGCTGGTGCCAGGGCAGCGGAACCACCACCGCGACCATCGAACCGGGATCTGATGGGGATACTCGGCCTGATGGCGGCGCACCGACCCGTCCGCGGGCCGTGCCCGTTTCTGCTTTCGGGGAGTGGGCCGCTGCAGACCTTCCTCCCGCCAGATCCGTTGCACCCACTTGTGATTCACAGCCCAGCCCTCCCGCCGCAGCACGCGGTGGGCCATCCGCCGGCCCCAGCGGATGTGCTCAGCGGCGATCTCCCTCAGCCGGCGCCTGAGCTTGGCCTCCTCGGCCCCAGGGACCGTCCCGCCATGGCGTTGGGTGCTGCGGTGCTGACCCACCAGCCGGCAGGCGAACCGCTCAGATGCCCGGTAACGCTGCTGCAGGACGAGGACCGCCCTGCGCCTGCGTTCCGGGCTCAGAAGTTTCCCTCGGCAAGGTCTTTCAGCATTGCCTTCTCCAGCTCGGCCTCGGCCAGCAGCTTCTTGAGTCGGGCGTTCTCCTTCTCCAGCTGGGTCAGGCGCTTGGCCTCCTCGGCCTGCATCCCTCCAAACTGCTGCCGCCAGCGGTGGTAGGTCGGCTGTGTCACCTCGATCACGCGGCAGACCTCGTTGACGGTCTTGCCCTGGGCGATCAGCTGCTCTGCGGTCTTGAGCTTGCGGATGATCTGCTCGGGTGTGTGGCGGATTCGTTTCATGGTGAAGTCCCCGGCCCAGTCTGGCCGGTTGAGGACTCTCATTCACCCTGGACCGATTTCCAGGGTCCACGTCAGCGCCGGGCAAAGCGCTCCAGATCCCGCAGGCTCTCGCACCGGCTCAGGATTCCGAGAACCGCCACCAGGAGCAGATACCAAGCCGGGATGCGAACGCCCCGTCGCATGCGGGCATCAGGAATCGCCTGTAGGTAGCTGATCAGGTCGAGATCAGTTGCGGCAGAGGCGATCTGAGGCACGGAGACGGAGCGATCCCGCTGACCTCAGCCCATGGTCGCAGCCACGGCAAGGATTGCTGTGCCAGACTTTGAATCAGTCCTGGGTGGATCCTCAGCATGGTGGCCAGTGGATACGGAGGCCGGCCCCCCTTCTTGCTCGTCTTAGGGTAGTGGGGTTCGATCAGGGCGATCAGCGCCTCCCAGGGCACGACGGCCTCTATCTCCGAGAGGAACTTCTCGCGTTTGGTCTGCTTCTTGGCTGTGGTCAGCTCATAAGCCGAGAAGCCGAGCTGCTTGCCGCCCATCAGCGCAGACCTGGTCTGTAATCACGAGACCATTCTCGCTTGGACCGTACTGGTTTCCCAGGATCTCTTCAGGCCAAGAGAGTATCCAACGACTCGGCCGTAAACTCTGCGTCTGCTTATTTGCTATCCATGGTATCCCTGCAAAGCTTGTCAATGTCCCCAATCGCCTCTCGAATAATCATGCTGGGGGAAAGAGGGAAGAAATGACTATCGCCAACATCATCACTCTCTAGACCAGAAGCATCTACTTCTAGGCGAACTTCTAGATAGGGATCACTAGACATGTGGGATGCATGCAATGCGATCTCAGCATACAGAGGATGGAGATGGGGATCCCATGTTGAGCGATCAGAGAGGATAGGGTAGACAACCACCCTCATCCCGGAAGACGCGTTAATCAGCGATGCTTGCAATGGGGTGAGCAAGTATATCATTGCGTGCATAGTTGCAGCGCTCAACGAAGATAGTGAGTTTAACTCTTCAACGGAGCAGAATCTGCAATCAAGCAGAATCAACCGAGGACCAGGATTAGAAAGAAAGATGTCTAGCAGCTGATACTGTCCGAATGAAAAGACTGCAAACGTCGAGCTTGACCAAGAATCAATAGCCGCGGACAGTGATTGAATCTTAGGTATTTGGTCTGATGGGACTGACGCAATAAATTGCTCCATTTCTGGCTGAACAGCAATGCCTTGCGGTCGAAAGGCGCTGACAAGTTCTTTGTAGAGCGCAAGTCCTGCAAATGACTCAACTATAACCCTGGATAGAGAAGCAGACCTAGTTCCAAGAAGCTGGAAAAAAGAGGGTCTTCCCAAGTTGTACCAAAAGATAAGTCTGTCCTTTGCACCTTGAATCCAGCCAGAAGCTCGAGTAGAGCTTTCATTGCATTCCTTAACAAGATCAGCAGGAACCTTTCCATCCAGTGAGATTTGTGCTGCCCATAATGCCATCTCTCTCAAGCTCTGACAGATGCGTCCATGAAAACCAGTCCCTTCAGCACTATGAACTGTAAACAGAACAGGCTTGCTGTAGGCGAGAGCTTCAACCGACTTGATCTTGACGCCAGTCCCATGCAACATTGGCACCGTTACCACGTCCACAGCTGAGTAGAATGTAGAAACATGATCAACAAACCCAAGCTTTTTGACAAAGCTCGGGCATTCACCGACAGATCGGCAGATAGATCCCGCCAGGACAAATTCAATTGGTGCATAAGTATCTCGCACCACTGCCTCTAACTCTTTGATCAAGGCATGAACGGATTGACGGTTGAAGTGAATATCGGATCCAATCATTCCGAATACCACTTTCCCGGGATGGAGTGGCTGCAAATTAGCCATTGGACTAATGGCTGTCACATCTAGATCGGGCTCCTCAACGTAAGGGATAGTGATGATGTCAGAGAATCCCCTGGCTATACACCAGTCTGCATCTTCCTGTTTAATAGCTAGAAGCAAGTCAGCACGTCTCAAGCCAAATATCTCATCTTTCTCGCTACAGAAAAAGAATTCAGGCTTCACTCCTGTAGCCTCATATTCTTTTGCTCTTTGACTGAAGAGATCATGCATCTCAAGTGCCTTGAGGCAGCGATTAGGTACATAATCGAATGCCTTGCTAAGCCAGACATTATGACAGACAAATAAATCATACTGACGCTTGCTAAAGATATTGCTGATATAGCTACCCAAAGCTTCGTCCCACCACTCATCTAAATGATGAGATTCACCGTTTGCTGGTGGAAGGCCTACAGCCTTGCTAGCATAGAAATGAAGAACATCTCCCTCCCACTGTTTCCTGATCACCGCATCGTCTTCGCTATTGTGGCCCCAATACCAGCGCGTTTCGAAAGCGAAGTGCAGAAATGTAATCGAGAAGCCCCACTTCCTTAGTAGAGAAGTGGTTTGAAATGCCCGCTTTCGCTGTCCTGCATCCAATGGATGGGTTGCAAAAGGTGAAAGAATCAGAGCGTTTCCGAGATAATTCATTAGCTCTTTGGCCAAGTAAAGGTAGGAGAGCCATTCATCATGATCATTAGTTGCGAATAGATTAACCTCAATTGCCGATTCATGTCTTCACTGTTCGATGGTTCAAACTCCATCGCTCTGTAACTGCGATATTCAGCAGGAACGTTAAGAATATCGTCCGCAAAGCGTTGAGACGCATCCTTTGAACTGAGCCACACTGTGCCAGCCACGATGTCAGATAATGCTTGCCAAAAGATGCGCTTACGAAACCACTGGGGATCGAGGCGCTCTATTGGAATTAAGTGGTCCACTGCCATCTGTGGGACATAATAGATTCGATCTTTTCCAATCGCTTCAAAAAGCTCGGTTTCATCATTGCTCAGGAGTGCACTTGTGCCGTTGCGCCCGAGTCTCTCATCAAAGCCAATACCCTGCTGAAATACCCGCCGACGGAATACCATATTCGCCCCTGCTATCCATACTCCTTCAGCCATCGACGTCGGCTGATCAACAGGCCAATCAATGCAAGAAAGAAATTCTTCTAGCTTGGAATCGATCCATACGGGCTTGCGGTTCGCTGGATATTTTGCAAGGATTCTCCCGCCGATCACATCCCATTGTGGATTATTACTGAACAAGTCAATAGCTTCAGATGCCCAAGTTGAGCTTGCCATAGCATCGTCATCTAAGAAAGCAATAAGCTCGGCACAAGAAGCCTCAATGCCAATGTTTCGCGCTCTGCTTAGGCCTGAAATATCCTCAGTGATGAACTGATCACATTTGATTGCATTGTAAACTGGCTTCCGCTCTCCGGGAGGTGTATTGTCGACTACAATGATCTCAAGATCTTCGCGATCTACGTGTTCCTGAGTGAGGACACTATTGATGGAATTGGCTAAAGTATCGTAGCGCTTGAATGTAGCAATAACAATACTGAGCTTAGGCTTTGTCATGGAGCTCAAGCGGGAACGAGGGATAAATAACGGATGGCAAAAGCAATTATCCGCTGATCGCTTTCTGAGGCTTGTCGTGAAGCTGGTATAGAAAGGGAGATAATTGCAACAGAAATACCTTTAGAAATCGAAGTTCCTAAGAAGTCTTTCGCCTTCAGCTTACATTGATAGGAGGAACCTCCTGTCCACTCAAGAGGCTTATGGTGGCCATTCACCTCAAAGGCAAGACATTCTGCGTGTTCCTCATTGGTGAAGGCATGGAAAGTCGCTGTAAATAGCCAGTTCTCTGATATATCTGGCGCGAGAGGAAGCCTAAGTTCCAAAATCGGATTGGGCCCAATCCAGCGGTACCATCCCTTCGCAGAGGGCTCGCGCGAATAAAGATTGCCTACAAAGGGGCTCAGATAGCTACAGTCATAGGTAAATCTGCGCAGACATAACGGCTTGCTTTCTTCGCCGAACTGTTGATCGATTGATTTTGGATACCAGGGAATAGGCTCATCGGCTTGGCTTTGCCTGTTGGTTTGATCGGTTAGAATAGATTCAGTGTGGACAGAAATAGACTCACTCTGAAATCTAGGCTCTACTTCAACAAGGCTGTGCGATACACCTGGTGAGTGGTGGATGATCTCGTGCCAAGCCGGGTTGTCGGCCGGGGTCTGCAGACAGCTGATCTGCTTAAGGTAGAAGGTTTTGGTGTTCACTGGAAATTACCCTTACTACAATCTTACTTTTGAGCTTCGATCACTAGAATGCCTGGGAGATCAGCTCCAAGCACCCCGTATTTCCAGCTGGAAATGTGGTGAATCTTGGCTTGCGCCATGCCTGCTTCCTTGAGCTGGTCTAGTATCTCCCACCCAGGAATGCGATACACTAGTGAACCCCACTCAGGGCGGACGGGATCACCGTGCAGCTCGGCATCGCCGAACATCTGGGTTTCACCTGTCGCTGGATCAGCGACGGCTTTGACAATACTGATCTGGCGGCCAAAAGCCATTGGACAAGTGGCTACAAGCCGGCCTCTAGGTCTCAGTACCCGAGCGATCTCTACAAAAGCGCGATCCAAAAGTGGCAGATGCTCAAACAGATCATTGCAGAGCACAAGATCGAGACTGGAACTCGCAAGTGTGAGCTTTGACAAATCCTGATGGGAGATATCGCTAAAGGCTGACTGGGCATCTTCTAGATACTCACTGCATAGCAGGCGATTTGGTCCAAGCTGGCGCCTAAGCCAAAGAGCGAAACCGCTCAGCGCCTCAGCTAGATATACATCTTTATGTCTCAGAGTTTCAAGTGATCCATAGAGTCTTTCGAGAAGCCAGAGTACGGCACGGTTTCGACTAAGAAGCCCATTTCCGATGAGTGACTCGCGCCAGTTCTGGCCTTGCATCATCATCGTTTCTGGCGGTACATGTTCCCCTGTAAGGGGCTCCAATATGCCAAGTGCTTGGGTGATGGTGATGCATTCGTCGAGTAGCGATCCAAGTTGTATCAAGCTTGGCAGATCGGCTTGGAACTCGTCAAAGCAGTCATAGCACCGGTGCAGCTCATGAAGTGTCATCAGGCTCTCATTGGGCGACAGGGCTGGGGCCAATACTCCGTCCACCAACTTTGCACTACAGGACTCATATTACATAGGAAGTGACCTTTGATGAGCACGGCTTCAAAGCTCAAACCCGCCTGGCAGGCCTTCAGTTTAGTTCCGGCTTAGGTCGCGCCCCGTGGAGTGGTGTAAATCCCGAGGTCAGTGACCTGATCGGAGATGGCTGATCAGGCAGCTGCTGAGATTGCAGCTGTGAGTTGATCCTGGCCCTGATCGCTGGTGTTGTCCAGCTTGGCCATCGATAGTTCCGAGAACACGCGCCGGCCATCGAGTTGCCATTCCTCCTGCTGCTCGAGCAGCAGGACGCCCACCAGGCGGATGATCGCGGCGTCGTTGGGGAAGAGGCCGACGACACGCGTGCGGCGCTTGATTTCCTTGTTGAGCCGCTCCAGGGGGTTGGTGCTCCAGATCTTTCGCCAATGCTCCGGGGGATAGAAGCGGAAGGCCAGGACGTCCTCCCTGGCCTGCTGCATCAGGGCCGCAGCAGCGGGGAATTTCTCCTGGAGCATCGTGATCACCTGCTCCCACTGCTGCTCGACGGCCCCCGCCTCGGGCTGAACGAACACCGAGCACAGGGCGGCAGCCACCATGTCCTGACTGCCTTTGGGCACCTTGACCAGCAGGTTGCGGGCGAAATGCACGCGGCAGCGCTGCCAGCTGGTGCCCTGACAGCAGCGGGCAACAGCCTTCTTGAGCCCGGCGTGGGCGTCGCTGATCACCAGCTGCAGGCCTGAGAGCCCAGGGCTGATTCAAAGTTCTACGCCATCGTTCCCCCTGGTGGCCTCTGAGGTGGGTGCCTTTTATTGGACAGCCTTGGCCCCTGACATCGTTAACCCCGGACGGGAGGAACAGGGTTGGGTCTCATTGTAGACCTGATTGGGAGTTCTGCCTCCCAGGGCACTGTGGGGTCTCACATGGCCGTACCTCCACAGGAAGCGGGCCAGGCTGACTTCTGCTTCCCAACCATCGCTGTAGGCATGCAGGTAGACCTCCTCATACTTGAGCTTCCTCCAGAGTCGCTCGACAAGGATGTTGTCGTAGCAACGCTTCCTGCCGGACCAGCTGATCCTGATTCCCTCCTTCTGCAGCCTGCCGACGAACTCAGCAGAGGTGAACTGGCAGCCCTGATCGGAATGGAAGATCTCTGGCCTGCGGCCAGTGGATAAGGCCATCTCCAGGGCATCCAGGCAGAACTCCGTGTCAAGGCTGTTGGAGAGCCTCCAACTGAGGACGTGCCTTGAGTGGAGATCCATGATCGCCACCAGATAGAGAAAGCCCTTTTGCAGCGGGATGTAGGTGACATCGGTGGCCCAGACCTGGTCCACGGTGTGGATCTCATCGATGTCCACCAGGCAGGGGAATCGCTCCGATGGCTCGCCTGGAATCGTGGTCCGGGGTTTCTGGTAGATCGCCCGTAAACCCATGCGGCGCATGAGGTTTCGCACGCGGTCACGGCTGATCGGGATCCCTTCCCTGGCCAGGTAGGCCACGATTCGTCGGCTGCCGCTGCAGGGATCCTCCAGGTAGAGGGCATCAATCCTGGCCATGATCCGTAGCGTCGACGAACGGACCGGAGCAGGTCGGTAGTAGAGCGTGGATCGCGGGAGCCCCAGGAGGGCACACTGCCGGCTGATGCTGAGCTGGCTGTGGTCGTGATCGACCAGGCTGCGGAGTTCATGAGCCTCACAGGAGCTGAGACTTTTTTTTGAGCCACTCCAGCTCCATCTGCAGGCGGCCGATCTGCTGGAACAGCTCCGCCTCCCTGGCCTGACCGTCCTCCTTGTCCTTGCTCTTCCTGCCTCTGGTGAACAGATCGCTCGCCCCGTCCAGGAGCTGTTTCTTCCACTGGCTCACCTGGATCGGGTGAATCGCGTGGTCAGCGGCGATCTCCTGGATCGTCTTGCGGCCGCTGATCGCCTCCATGGCGACTTTGGCCTTGAACTCAGGGCTGTGGGTTCGGCGCTTGCTCATTGGTGGGAGCCCCTTCTCAGGGGCGGTGCCCCGCCTCAAAGGTTAACGATGGGACCTGTCCAGAAAAACCAGACCACCTCACTCCTGACCATCGCCAGCAGCGCGGTGATGTCGTGCATCACGACCTGGAGTCCCTCGCGGACGGAGCGAAATCCAGCCAGCCGCAACATGTTGAGAGCGGCGGTGCGCAGCGTGGCCATCACTCCGGCGCCATTGCCGCCGTAGCGGTGGTTGTCTTCTCTGAGCTGGGTGTCCCGGATCCAGTGCCAGCTTTCCAGGCTCCAGCGGTCACGGACCAGTTGCAGCAGGGCTTTTGGAGGGGTGCGCAGACTGGTGATGAACCGGTGGGTGGCCTGAAACGGCTTGCCCTGGCGGGAGCCGGTGGCGCTCACCTCCACGATCCAGGCACTGCCGGGCCAGTTCTCCTTGATGTGAGCGGGTGCCTCTTTCGCCCGGATGCTCCAGGTGATGTCACGGCCATGGCCAAGCTCGTGATCCGTTGCGGTGAAAGGGATCCGGCGCTTCCCCTGGAATTGGCTGCGGATCTGACGATGCAGCGTCCGCTGGTTGGCTTTGACCGTCAGCAGGAAGTCGGCTCCCTGCTCCTGGAGCTGCCGAAAAACGGTTTCTGCGTGTGGAGTGCGTCGGCCTGAACCAGCACACCGCCGAGGTCGAGCTCTCCAAGCAGCCTCCTGAGGACAGCCCGCTCGTGGTCCTCGCCTGTGGCGGTGCAGGTCTGAGCAATCGCCACGCCCAGGGCCGCGGAGTAGAGCGTCACCTGGGCAATGAAGGCCGAGCCACCGCCAGCGGTGGGCTCTGCCGAGCCCCGCAACGTCTTGCCGTCACACACCAGCTGATCGAGATCGGCCGCACCATCAGGGATCTGAGCGATCGTCCAGTCGCGAATGGCATCGCAGACGGCCGTGACATCCACCTGCAGGAAGAAGTAGCGGAAGGCGGAATCAGACGGTGGGCGCCGCAGTTCGATCCCAAGCGCCTCGATGAGAACAGCGTGATGGCGCCGGGCAAAGCGCTCCAGATCCCGGAGGCTCTCGCAACGGCTCAGGATTCCGAGAACCGCAACCAGGAGCAGGTACCAGGCCGGGATGCGAACGCCCCGGCGCATGCGGGCATCAGGAATAGCCCGGAGGTAGGTGATCAGGTCGAGATCAGTTGCGGCAGAGGCGATCTGGGGCACGGAGACGGAGCGATCCCGCTGACCTCAGCCCATGCTGGCAGCCGTGGCAAGGATTGCTGTGCCGAACTTTGAATCAGCCCTGGGGTGGCCCGCAGTGGCTACTACGCCTGGCGGAAGCGTCAGGAGGCGCCGGGAAAGCGGGCGGCCGAGAACACTCGGCTCACCGCTGAGATCGAGGCGGTGTTTCAGGAGCACCGGGGCTTCTACGGCTCCCCTCGGATCCACCAGGAGCTGCGAGCGTCAGGCCGGCAGGTCGGACGCCACCGTGTCGCCCGGCTCATGCAACGGGCTGAGCTCAGGGCCAGGACCCGCAAGCCGTTCCGGCCCTGCTCCAGGGCCAGCAGTGGAACCGCGGGTGTGGTCGAGAACCAGCTCCAGCAGGACTTCCAGCCACCCGCTCCGAACCGCTGTTGGGCAGGCGACATCACCTACATCCGCACGTCGGCCGGCTGGCGGTACCTGGCGGTGTGGATCGATCTGTTCAGCCGCCGTGTCGTCGGCTGGACGCTGGATCAGCGGATGGATACCGCCCTGGTGATCGAGGCCCTCAGCCGGGCTCTCGGTCACCGGAATGTGGAGCCGGAACAGCTGCTGCTGCACACGGATCAGGGCAGTCAGTACCGGGCGACTGACTACCGCGATCTGCTCAGGGATCAGAAGATCGCCTGCAGCATGTCCGCAAAGGGCTGCTGTTGGGACAACGCGGTGGTGGAGAGCTTCTTCTCCACCCTCAAGTTGGAGCTCGACCTCGATGACAATCGAGACACCTTGATCTCACCCCAGCAGCTGCAGCGGGATCTGGCCTTCTGGATCGAGGGTTACTACAACCGCGAACGCCGCCACTCAACGATCGGTTACCTCAGCCCGATCGATCACGAGCAGCAGTTCATTGCTGCCCGTACACTCACCCCTGTGAACCCCTGAGACCTGTCCACGAAATCGGGGGAACCCCATGGAGAAGGCGAACGGGGAGTGGGCCCTGATGGCGACCACTCACAACATCCTCAAACTGTTTCGGGCCTCGCTGGCCATGGCCTGAGGGCGGCTTGTTCCTGACGGCAATGCTGGGATTTGATCCCCCTCGATCCCAGACCAGGGGCTCATTCAGGATGAGTTGGCCTGAGCTCAACGCGCGACAGACTCCTAGCACATTGATCTTGTAGCGATTCTTGGCCAGGCCGCGCAGCCGGGTTTTCTGGAATCCGAACTGCTGTTTGATGACTCGGAATGGGTGCTCGACCTTGGCGCGGACGTGTGCCTTTGCAGCCTCAATCAGATCTTGCAGCCTTCCTTCTGGTGTGTCTGGCAGAGCGCGGCGCTTCCCGGGTCGCATCTCAACTCTGAAATCCGCTTTCGTGCCTTTCATCTCGGGCCTCTTGGCGATGCCCTGGTAGCCAGCGTCGCCGTAGACGACCTCCTGACGTGGACCCTGGAAATCGGTCCAGGGTGAATGAGAGTCCTCAACCGGCCAGACTGGGCCGGGGACTTCACCATGAAACGAATCCGCCACACACCCGAGCAGATCATCCGCAAGCTCAAGACCGCAGAGCAGCTGATCGCCCAGGGCAAGACCGTCAACGAGGTCTGCCGCGTGATCGAGGTGACACAGCCGACCTACCACCGCTGGCGGCAGCAGTTTGGAGGGATGCAGGCCGAGGAGGCCAAGCGCCTGACCCAGCTGGAGAAGGAGAACGCCCGACTCAAGAAGCTGCTGGCCGAGGCCGAGCTGGAGAAGGCAATGCTGAAAGACCTTGCCGAGGGAAACTTCTGAGCCCGGAACGCAGGCGCAGGGCGGTCCTCGTCCTGCAGCAGCGTTACCGGGCATCTGAGCGGTTCGCCTGCCGGCTGGTGGGTCAGCACCGCAGCACCCAACGCCATGGCGGGACGGTCCCTGGGGCCGAGGAGGCCAAGCTCAGGCGCCGGCTGAGGGAGATCGCCGCTGAGCACATCCGCTGGGGCCGGCGGATGGCCCACCGCGTGCTGCGGCGGGAGGGCTGGGCTGTGAATCACAAGTGGGTGCAACGGATCTGGCGGGAGGAAGGTCTGCAGCGGCCCACTCCCCGAAAGCAGAAACGGGCACGGCCCGCGGACGGGTCGGTGCGCCGCCATCAGGCCGAGTATCCCCATCAGGTGTGGGCGATGGACTTTCAGTTCGATGCCACGGTCGATGGCCGGCGGCTCAAGTTGGGCCTCCTGAGAAAGGCCAGACCAACTGCGCTGCAACGAGTCCGAGGAGCTTGTCGCAGTAAAATGCTGGCAATTCGGCGCATTCCGGCCGAAAAGCTGCCCAGAGTTTTCCACATGTACCGACGTGAGCATCGTCATCAGCTCTCGTTTGAGGATTTCTTCCTGCCATTCGGCGGCAAGAGCTCTCTGGAGATAATCGCTGGATCAAGCTCGCTGAGCTGATTCCCTGGGATGAGCTTGAGGACGACTATGCCGCCCAGTTCTGCAAGGGCTTTGGAGCACCCGCCAAGCCCTTCCGCATGGCGCTTGGAGCTCTGATCATCAAGGCGCGCATGGGACTCACCGATGAAGAGCTGGTCGAGCAAGTCAAGGAGAATCCTTATCTCCAGTTTTTCCTTGGTCTGGAGGCCTATCAGTACTCTGCTCCATTCGATCCATCGATGCTGGTCCATTTCCGCAAGCGATTACCGGAGTCGGTGGTGAACGACTGCAACGAGCGGATCGTGCGACATGGATTGAATGTCATCCAAGCTGCGGCTTCCAGTGATGACGAGGATCCTGGCCGTGGTGGCGGATCTACCAGCGGTGGTCAACGGCTGACCCAGCCAGACACGCCATCTCAGAATCAGGGCACGCTTCTGATTGACGCCACATGCGTCCCAGCTGACATCCGTTACCCAACCGATCTGTCTCTGCTCAATGAAGCCAGGGAAGTCACCGAGCGGCTGATCGATGCGATGCATCCGCAGGTCAGGTATTGCTTTGGCGGCAAGCCACGCACGCATCGCAGGAAGGCCAGACAGCAGTTCCTTGCGGTAGCCCGGAAGAAGCGGCCCCGCATCAGCAGGATTCGCAAGGCCATTGGGCAGCAACTGAGCCACCTGGACCGCAATCTGGCCAGCATTGATGCCCTGACCGCCTGCGGCGGCTGCCTTCTTGCTGCAGGCCGGCACTGGTACCGCAAGCTGCTGGTGGTCAGTGAGCTGGTCCGGCAGCAGAGGATTCTCCATCACTCCGGCAGCCGGAGTGACGTGGACCCCGGAAACCGGTCCAGGGTGAATGAGAGTCCTCAACCGGCCAGACTGGGCCGGGGACTTCACCATGAAACGAATCCGTCACACTCCAGAGCAGATCATCCGCAAGCTCAAGACTGCAGAGCAGCTGATCGCCCAGGGCAAGACCGTCAACGAGGTCTGCCGAGTGATCGAGGTGACGCAGCCGACCTACCACCGCTGGCGGCAGCAGTTCGGGGGATGCAGGCCGAGGAGGCCAAACGGCTGACCCAGTTGGAGAAGGAGAACGCCCGACTCAAGAAGCTGCTGGCGGAAGCCGAGCTGGAGAAGGCGATGCTCAAAGATCTTGCCGAGGGAAGCTTCTGAGCCCGGAACGCCGGCGCAGGGCGGTGGTCGTCCTGCAGCAGCGTTACCGGGCATCGGAGCGGTTCACCTGCCGGGTTGTGGGTCAGAACCGCAGCACCCAACGCCATGGCGGCAGGGCCCCTGGGGTCGAGGAGACCAAGCTGCGGCACCGGCTGAGGGAGATCGCCGCTGAGCACATCCGCTGGGGCCGGCGGATGGCCCACCGCGTGCTGCGGCGCGAGGGCTGGAGCGTGAATCACAAACGGGTGCAACGGATCTGGCGGGAGGAGGGTCTGCAGCGGCCCACCCCCAGAAAGCAGAAGCGGGCACGGCCAGCGGACGGCTCAGTGCGTCGCCATCAGGCCGAGCATCCCCACCAGGTGTGGGCCATGGACTTCCAGTTCGATGCCACGGCCGATGGCCGGCGGCTCAAGTTTCTGAACGTGATCGATGAGCACAGCCGCCTCTGCCTGGCCATCCGGGTGGGCAGGCGCTGCAAGGCCAGGGACGTGGTGGCCGTGCTGGAGGAACTCACCAGCCTCTACCCGGCACCGGCGTTCATCCGGTGCGACAACGGCCCTGAATTCATCGCCCACGCCTTACGGCGTTGGTGCAGGACCAGCGGCACGACAACGGCCACGATCGAGCCAGGTTCCCCGTGGCAGAACGGCTTTGCCGAGTCGTTCAACGGGAGATTCAGGGATGAGTTCCTCAACACCGAGCTGTTCACCACGGCTCCTGAGGCTCAGATCCTGGCCGACCGCTGGCGCTGGGAGTACAACTCACTCAGGCCGCATTCGGCCCTCCAGGGGCGTACGCCCCTGGAGGCAGCTCAACAAGGAGCTGCTGCATGACCATGACCAACCACTCTCATAAGGCCTGGACCGATGAAGGGGGTCACGTCAGGAGCATCCCCGATCGGATCGTCAGCCTGGTTCAATCTCACATCAGGCCAATCGTTCGAGGCAAAGCCAGGAGCAATGTGGAATTCGGAGCGAAGATCTCAATCTCGGTGACTGGCACTGGATTTGCGTTCCTGGATCGGCTCAGTTATTCCCCCTATAACGAAGGAGAAGACCTCAAGAGCCAAGCCAGAGCCTACCGACGCCGGCATGGTTCTTATCCAGAAGCGATCTGTGCCGATCAGATCTATCGAACCAGGGCGAATCGCTCCTTCTGCCGGCGCCATGGCATTCGCCTGAGTGGTCCCCGCCTCGGCCGGCCCAAGACTGATCCTGATCTGGTGGCAGCAGAGAGGCAGCAATTTGCCGCAGATCAGCGGCGGCGCAACGCTGTGGAAGGCAAATTCGGCCAGGGCAAACGCCGCTTTGGCCTCGCCCTGATCCGGGAGAAACTGGCAGCGACGCAGGGTTCAGCGATTGCGATCAATGTGCTGGCGATGAACCTGGAGAAGCTGCTGGAGCTTCTTTTTGTCCTTGTCGCCTTTTGGCTGCAGATTCTCCTGGGCACAGAGGTCGCTGATGAGCGTGAATCTACGGCCTGTGGCTACCACCTGATTCCTGCCTGATGAACAGTCGTGCAGGAGGACTAGCGACCGGCTATCGTACTTCTGCTGCGGGCGTGGATTTCTCAGGAGGCCCCAAGTTCCTGAACGTGATCGATGAGCACAGCCGCCTCTGCCTGGCCATCCGGGTGGGCAGGCGCTGCAAGGCCAGGGACGTGGTGGCCGTGCTGGAGGAGCTCACCAGCCTCTACCCGGCGCCGGCGTTCATCCGGTGCGACAACGGCCCCGAATTCATCGCCCACGCGCTGCGGCGCTGGTGCCAGGGCAGCGGAACCACCACCGCGACCATCGAACCGGGATCTCCGTGGCAGAACGGCTTTGCCGAGTCGTTCAACGGACGGTTCAGGGATGAATTCCTCAACACTGAGCTATTCACCACAGCCCCAGAGGCTCAGATCCTGGCCGATCGTTGGCGCTGGGAGTACAACTCACTCAGGCCGCATTCGGCTCTCCAGGGGCGTACGCCCCTGGAGGCAGTTCAACAGGGAGCTGCCGCATGACCATGACCACCCACTCTCATAAGGATTGGACCGATAAAGGGGGTCACGTCACTCCTCGTCGCCATGCAGCAGCTTGGCAGCTGGGTTGAGGTCGTGGACATTGGCGGCCGTGACCACCACCGAATGGATCAGGCCAGAATCCTTGTCCACGCCTGCGTGGGCCTTCATCCCGAAATACCACTGGTTGCCCTTCCTGGTCTGATGCATCTCCGGATCCCGCTTGCCAACTCTGTTCTTGGTGGAGCTGGTCGCGGCGATCAAGGTGGCATCGACGATCGTGCCCTGCCGCATCGTCATCCCCCGCGCGCTGAGGTGGGCCTTGACGGCCTCAAGGATCTGCTCGCCCAACGCGTGCTTCTCCAGCAGGTGGCGGAAGGTCAGGATCGTGGTCTCATCCGGGATCCGGTCACTAATCAGCTCAATGCCGGCAAAGCGGCGCATCGTGGGCACTTGATCAGAGCCTCTTCCATGGCCGGATCACTGAGCGAATACCACTGCTGCAACAGGTGGATCCTCAGCATGGTGGCCAGTGGATACGGAGGCCGGCCCCCCTTCTTGATCGTCTTAGGGTGGTGGGGTTCGATCAGGGCGATCAGCGCCTCCCAGGGCACGACGGCCTCTATCTCCGAGAGGAACTTCTCGCGTTTGGTCTGCCTCTTGGCTGTGGTCAGCTCATGATCCGAGAAGCCGAGCTGCTTGCTGCCCATCAGTGCAGACCTGGTCTGTAATCACGAGACCATTCTCGCTTGGACCGTGCTGGTTTCCCAGGATCTCCCTAATGTTCTCGGCGCGCTGAGGAACCTATTCTTGGCCCAGCGAAACCCGTTGGCAATGACATAGCCATGACGCCATCGGCGTGTCTCAGAAGACCGACGAGCAAGTTCGGGAGAAAGCAATAGAGCTGGGTAATCACTTTAACGGCCATTGAGCCCAGCGGATTAGGGCGTCGAGGTCGAGTTGGATTGGTTTGTTGAATCAACAACCGCTCAGCCTGCCGTTGCCAAGCAAGAGATTTCCTTGGCTTGTTGTCTCAGGCATAGTTAAAGGCGAGATAATCCTCTGCAAAGATCTCTCTAAGGTGACCCAACGAGTGTTCTGAGAGTGATTCTATGCATGCTTTTCCGGGGGAGCTTTTGTTTTCGTGGGGAATTGCTAGTGTTTTCCCTGTATAATCTGAGATCACATTCTTGCAAGATGCCAGCTCCTCAAGCTTGATGATTCTAAGCTGTTCAGGCAGGTTGCTTCCGAGGGCAAGCTGGCTATACTGGGTCTTCATCGCTCTTTCCCTTTTCAAAGCATCCTGTTTAAAAAACTCATTGAGATCTCCAGTTGCTTTGATGTATGCCTCGCCTGCGGGCCACTGTAAAGGCCAGAATAGATGCTTGGAATTATCGTAATCTTGTGATAATTCAGGAAGCGTCAGCCCTGTATTTATTGAGTATTTATCAATGATACCGCTAATAAAACGAAAGAGTGACAAGGCTCGCTCGAGCGGATGTCTAACTATCGATAAATATCGATAATTGTGAAAGTTCGGATTTTCGCAGGTGGCGAGTACTTCAGAGAGAGAGCTGTGTTTGTGCAGTTTGAATTTCTTGAGATAGTATTTATCTAGTTCTTCGCCGATTGGAGTGCTCCCCAGCAGTAGATCGTTCCATTTAAGTGTAGGCTCGACTGCAATTTCAAGGCTGGAGCCTCCAGTCTTGTGGAGATGGATAAAAATATATTCCCTAGAGTTGCAGATAATCATGATTGCAGTACTTACCTGTTGCAGGGCGTTTGGTTTATTCGCTAATCGTAGCATCTGGCTGTGACTGCCTAAGAGTTCGCTGAAAACCCCCTTCACCTCTGCGAAAATCAGGAAACTGCCCAGCTGAGATGCGAAGTCAGTAGCAGCGCAGCGGTTCTCAGTTCTCCTACGTCTCGATCGCCTCAATCCAACCTGATGTGATCTGTGAGGTGGTCTGGTTTTTCTGGACAGGTCCCATCGTTAACCTCTGAGGCGGGGCACCGCCCCTGAGAAGGGGCTCCCACCAATGAGCAAGCGCCGAACCCACAGCCCTGAGTTCAAGGCAAAGGTCGCCATGGAGGCGATCAGCGGCCGCAAAACGATCCAGGAGATCGCCGCCGACCACGCGATTCACCCGATCCAGGTGAGCCAGTGGAAGAAGCAGCTCCTGGATGGAGCGAGCGACCTGTTTACCAGGGGCAAGAAGAGCAAGGACAAGGAGGACGGTCAGGCCAGGGAGGCGGAGCTGTTCCAGCAGATCGGCCGCCTTCAGATGGAGCTGGAGTGGCTCAAAAAAAAGTCTCAGCTCCTGTGAGGCCATGAACTCCGCAGCCTGGTCGATCACGACCACAGCCAGCTCAGCATCAGCCGGCAGTGTGCCCTCCTGGGTCTCCCACGATCCACGCTCTACTACCGACCAACACCGGTGCGGCAGTCGACGCTACGGATCATGGCCAGGATTGATGCCCTCTACCTGGAGGATCCCTGCAGCGGCAGCCGACGGATCGTGGCCTACCTGGCCAGGGAAGGGATCCCGATCAGCCGTGACCGCGTGCGAAACCTCATGCGCCGCATGGGTTTACGGGCGATCTACCAGAGACCTCGAACCACGATTCCAGGCGAGCCATCGGAGCGATTCCCCTGCCTGGTGGACATCGATGAGATCCACACCGTGGACCAGGTCTGGGCTACCGATATCACCTACATCCCACTGCAGAAGGGCTTTCTCTATCTGGTGGCGATCATGGATCTCCACTCAAGGCATGTCCTCAGCTGGAGGCTCTCCAACAGCCTTGACACGGAGTTCTGCCTGGATGCCTTGGAGATGGCCCTCTCCGATGGGCGAAAGCCAGAGATCTTCCATTCCGATCAGGGCTGCCAGTTCACCTCTGCTGAGTTCGTCGCCAGGCTGCAGAAGGAGGGAATCAGGATCAGCTGGTCCGGCAGGAAGCGCTGCTACGACAACATCCTGGTCGAGCGACTCTGGAGGACGCTCAAGTATGAGGAGGTCTACCTGCATGCTTACAGCGATGGCTGGGAAGCAGAAGTCAGCCTGGCCCGCTTCCTGTGGAGGTACGGCCATGTGAGACCCCACAGTGCCCTGGGAGGCAGAACTCCCAATCAGGTCTACAATGAGACCGAACCCAGTTCCTCCCGTCCGGGGTTAACGATGTCAGGCGCCAACACTGTCCAATAAAAGGCACCCACCTCACTGTACGCATCAGAAGGCCGGCCATCGGTTCCGCCGGACCAGTTGCTTCTGGTGTCACTGCTGCAGGCGTTCTACGGCATCCGCTCGGAGTGGCTGTTGTTGGAGCAGCTCGACTACAACCTGTTGTTCCGCAGGTTTGTGGGCTTGAGCCCCTGTCCGGCGACAATCTGGTTGAGAGGCGCATTGCATCGTTGATCCAGTTACCGGTCTAGGGTTGTTGCATCAATGCCTGATTCGGCGTGGCGGCCATGCCGAGGGTTTCGGCGAGTGGGTGGCGTGAGGCTGGAGCGGCCGGCCCTGATCCGCAGCGCCGGCGCGCCGCTCTGGCGGCGGCCCGCAAGCGCTACGGGGACCTGAGCGCTGCGGGCAAGAAGACAGTTCTCGATGAGCTGGAGCTGCTCACCGGCTACCACCGCAAATCCTTGCTGCGTCTGCTCAACCGTCGTCCCTCCCCGCCGCCGGATGGAGCGCGGGCCATGGATGAGAACGCTGAGCCCAAATCCCATCCCCGCCGGGGCTATGGCCCGGAGGCTGCAGCGGCCCTGGTGCCCCTGTGGGAGGCGAGTGACCGGCTCTGCGGCAAGCGTCTGGCGGCCTTGCTGCCTCTGTTGGTGGAATCGCTGGAGCACCACGGCCACCTGTCCCTGGAGCCGGCTGTGCGCGAGCAGGTGCTCTCGATGAGCAGCGCCACGATCGATCGGTTGCTGGCACCGATTCGCAGAGCCAGTGGCGGCAACAACTGGAGGCGGCCAACCGCGGGCCTACAGCGCCGTCCGGCGGCGGGTGCCGGTGCGCACGTTCAAGGGCTGGGATGAGCATCACGAGCCTGGCTGGCTGGAGATCGATCTGGTGGCTCACTGCGGCGGGCGGATGCAGGGGCCGTTTCTCTGGACCCTGATGGCCACCGACATCGCCACGGGCTGGAGTGAAAGCGTGCCGATCCTGCTGCGCGATGGCGCCGTTGTGCTCACAGCCCTGCAGCTGATTCGCCGGCAGCTGCCGTTCCCGCTGCGGGGCATCGATGCCGACAACGACCCCGTGTTCATGAACAGCCTGATGGAGGCCTGGTGCGACCGGCCGGGGCACCAGATCGTGCTGACCCGCTCTCGGGCCTACCAGAGCAACGACCAGGCCTGGGTGGAGCAGAAGAACGGGATGCTGGTTCGCCGGGTGGTGGGCTACCAGCGGTTGGAAGGCCTGGACGCCGCCCAGGTGCTGGGAGAGCTGTATGGCGCGATGCGCCTGTTCACCAATCTGTTCCAGCCGTCGTTCAAGCTCAAACGCAGTGAACGCGATGGCGGCCGGATCAAGCGGCAGCACCACCCGCCCCGCACACCTCTGCAGCGGTTGATCAGGAGCGGCGCCCTGTCTGCTGAGCAGGCCGAGGCGCTGCAGCATCTGCAGCGCGGCACGGACCCGGTGGTGTTGCGGAGCACCATCCCCCGCTGTCAGGGGCAGCTGGCCGTGCTGGCCAGTGGCGACCACGGAACAGGAGAGCAGCCCGCACCCAGGCCCGGGATCTGGCAGCGGAGAACCGATCACTGGAGGTGTTCCTGGGCGGGCTGCAGGCCCTGTGGCACAGCAACCAGCCCAGGCGCCGCAAGCCACGGCCCCGCAACGGTCGACGCTCCAGGCCCGATCCGTTTGAGCCGGATGTGGCACGGATCGAGCAGTGGCTGGCAGCCGAGCCCTTGATCAGGGCCAGAACTCTTCTGGACCGGCTGATCCAACACAACCCAGAGCGCTACGGAGAGCGGCATCTGCGCACCCTGCTGACGTGACCCCCTTCATCGGTCCAGGCCTTATGAGAGTGGTTGGTCATGGTCATGCAGCAGCTCCTTGTTGAGCTGCCTCCAGGGGCGTACGCCCCTGGAGGGCCGAATGCGGCCTGAGGGAGTTGTACTCCCAGCGCCAGCGGTCGGCCAGGATCTGAGCTTCTGGGGCTGTGGTGAACAGCTCGGTGTTGAGGAACTCATCCCTGAATCTCCCGTTGAACGACTCGGCAAAGCCGTTCTGCCACGGGGAACCTGGCTCGATCGTGGCCGTTGTCGTGCCGCTGGTCCTGCACCAACGCCGTAAGGCGTGGGCGATGAATTCAGGGCCGTTGTCGCACCGGATGAACGCCGGTGCCGGGTAGAGGCTGGTGAGTTCCTCCAGCACGGCCACCACGTCCCTGGCCTTGCAACGCCTGCCCACCCGGATGGCCAGGCAGAGGCGGCTGTGCTCATCGATCACGTTCAGGAACTTGAGCCGCCGGCCATCGGCCGTGGCATCGAACTGGAAGTCCATGGCCCACACCTGGTGGGGATGCTCGGCCTGATGGCGACGCACTGAGCCGTCCGCTGGCCGTGCCCGCTTCTGCTTTCTGGGGGTGGGCCGCTGCAAACCCTCCTCCCGCCAGATCCGTTGCACCCGCTTGTGATTCACGCTCCAGCCCTCGCGCCGCAGCACGCGGTGGGCCATCCGCCGGCCCCAGCGGATGTGCTCAGCGGCGATCTCCCTCAGCCGGTGCCGCAGCTTGGTCTCCTCGACCCCAGGGGCCCTGCCGCCATGGCGTTGGGTGCTGCGGTTCTGACCCACAACCCGGCAGGTGAACCGCTCCGATGCCCGGTAACGCTGCTGCAGGACGACCACCGCCCTGCGCCGGCGTTCCGGGCTCAGAAGTTTTGACGTGGACCCCGAAAACCGGTCCAGGGTGAATGAGAGTCCTCAACCGGCCAGACAGGGCCGGGGACTTCACCATGAAACGAATCCGTCACACTCCAGAGCAGATCATCCGCAAGCTCAAAACCGCCGAGCAGCTGATCGCCCAGGGCAAGACCGTCACCGAGGTCTGCCGCGTGATCGAGGTGACGCAGCCGACCTATCACCGCTGGCGTCAGCAGTACGGCGGCATGCAGGCCGAGGAGGCCAAGCGGCTGACTCAGCTGGAGAAGGAGAACGCTCGGCTCAAAAAGCTGCTGGCAGAGGCGGAACTGGAAAAGGCGATGCTCAAAGATCTTGCCGAGGGAAACTTCTGAGCCCGGAACGCCGGCGCAGGGCGGTGGTCGTCCTGCAGCAGCGTTACCGGGCATCGGAGCGGTTCACCTGCCGGGTTGTGGGTCAGAACCGCAGCACCCAACGCCATGGCGGCAGGGCCCCTGGGGTCGAGGAGACCAAGCTGCGGCACCGGCTGAGGGAGATCGCCGCTGAGCACATCCGCTGGGGCCGGCGGATGGCCCACCGCGTGCTGCGGCGCGAGGGCTGGAGCGTGAATCACAAGCGGGTGCAACGGATCTGGCGGGAGGAGGGTTTGCAGCGGCCCACCCCCAGAAAGCAGAAGCGGGCACGGCCAGCGGACGGCTCAGTGCGGCGCCACAGGGCCGAGCATCCCCACCAGGTGTGGGCCATGGACTTCCAGTTCGATGCCACGGCCGATGGCCGGCGGCTCAAGTTTCTGAACGTGATCGATGAGCACAGCCGCCTCTGCCTGGCCATCCGGGTGGGCAGGCGCTGCAAGGCCAGGGACGTGGTGGCCGTGCTGGAGGAACTCACCAGCCTCTACCCGGCACCGGCGTTCATCCGGTGCGACAACGGCCCTGAATTCATCGCCCACGCCTTACGGCGTTGGTGCAGGACCAGCGGCACGACAACGGCCACGATCGAGCCAGGTTCCCCGTGGCAGAACGGCTTTGCCGAGTCGTTCAACGGGAGATTCAGGGATGAGTTCCTCAACACCGAGCTGTTCACCACAGCCCCAGAAGCTCAGATCCTGGCCGACCGCTGGCGCTGGGAGTACAACTCCCTCAGGCCGCATTCGGCCCTCCAGGGGCGTACGCCCCTGGAGGCAGCTCAACAAGGAGCTGCTGCATGACCATGACCAACCACTCTCATAAGGCCTGGACCGATGAAGGGGGTCACGTCAGTTTCCCTCGGCAAGATCTTTGAGCATCGCCTTTTCCAGTTCCGCCTCTGCCAGCAGCTTTTTGAGCCGAGCGTTCTCCTTCTCCAGCTGAGTCAGCCGCTTGGCCTCCTCGGCCTGCATGCCGCCGTACTGCTGACGCCAGCGGTGATAGGTCGGCTGCGTCACCTCGATCACGCGGCAGACATCGGTGACGGTCTTGCCCTGGGCGATCAGCTGCTCGGCGGTTTTGAGCTTGCGGATGATCTGCTCTGGAGTGTGACGGATTCGTTTCATGGTGAAGTCCCCGGCCCTGTCTGGCCGGTTGAGGACTCTCATTCACCCTGGACCGGTTTCCGGGGTCCACGTCACTGGGATTTGATCCCCCTCGATCCCAGACCAGGGGCTCATTCAGGACGAGTTGGCCTGGGCCCAACGCGCAACAGGCTCCTAGAGCCGGACGTTCTCCTTCTCCAGCTGGGTGAGCCGTTTGGCCTCCTCGGCCTGCATCCCTCCAAACTGCTGCCGCCAGAGGTGGTAGGTCGGCTGCGTCACCTCGATCACGCGGCAGACCTCGGTGACGGTTTTGCCCTGGGCGATCAGCTGCTCGGCCGTTTACTGCTTCGCAAGAGCCTTCGGCTAGAGCTTGCGGATGATCTGCTCCGGCGTGTAACGGATTCGTTTCATGGTGCGGTCCTCGGTCCAGCCTGGCCGGCTGATGACTCTCATTTACCCTGGACCGATCTCCGGGGTCCACGTCAGGACCTGTCCAGAAAAACCAGACCACCTCAGGCCTTGCCTCCTTTCCACGAGGTACCTAAGTTAATGAATGCCCATAACTCAGGACAGAGCATTGGTTGATGCTCGGTTCAGCAAAGTGAAATCACTACTGTGAACAACTGCCTTGACCACCTCTTTAAGTATGTTGTACTTACGAATGAAGCCTCCTGCAGGTCTGAGCATCTTGTTGCGCAGCTATCGTCGGCTGTATGCGCAGATTCAATTAAGGTAATAAGCTCACCATTTGATCCCGATCAGTATCAGCTAGCCAGAAATGGAATTATTGATCTTTTCCCTTCCCACCTTATATCGGACAAGCTTTACTCATTTGAGCAGAGAATGTACTATCCCGGCACCCTTGGCTGCCAGTTAAACCATTGGCTCTCTGTGGTAGAGCTATTGAAAGATAGCTGTGAGTATTATGTGGTACTTGAAGATAATGCAGTTCTCGTTGATGACTTTAATGAGCGCATCCAGAATGTTATTCAAAGTCTATCTGATCAGTCTTGGGATATAATTCATCTATTTTCTACTCTGAGACGTGATCGCGAGGAGTTTATTCCAGGCATTTTTATCGGCTGTGACGAATGGGGGACTGCCAAAGCTCATCTCATTAGCAAGAGGTATGCAATGGCGATGGTGACCAGGCTTCCCTTCCATGAGGTGGCAGATGGTATCTCGATGATTCCCAGCATGCCATGGATGAAAACCAACTTGATCTCATATGTTACGTATCCTTATGTCGCAGGGAAATCCCGTTCTCTTAAGCCAGCCCGAGTCGCAAGCGATAATAAGTACTTAAGAAAAATCAATGAAATTATAAGGCTTGAGGACACAGCCTTATATTACCTGAAGGCTTTGAAGTCTAATGGCCTGCAAAATCCGCCGCCGGCCTTGTGTCATCGAGATCCTTGCGATCTCTTTTTAGCCCGCGAAATGTTCTTGCTCGGGTCAGGATCCAATGGAACCATCACTGTTCATCCAGTCACAAGAAGGGAGTCAGGGGCGATATTGAAAGAGTTTAGCATCCTGCCTCCGCCCCATGATATATTAATCCAGCCTATTCGCCATGAATGCTTGAAGATTGTGACAGAAGAAGGCCTGTGTCTTGCCTATGACGCGGAGAGTGCTGTTGAGGTGTCTATGCACGGCGTTCCGAAGACAGTCGTATGGATTCCTAAGGATATACGTCTTCCAGAAAATGCTATTTCATGCCACTTCAAAAGCCATCCTTCTCTTTCAAGGGCTCTTAGGTTCGCAGTCTGAACAGGCTCTATCTGTGTGCGTGTGTCAGGGGATCATCTTCCTGTCTTCGACTTGCAATTCGCCCATCAGCTCATGCATCTTGCATGTTGTTCGTTAGTCAGGTGAGCCATGGATACAATCTGAAGCGAATGCGCTAAGCTTTCCATTTCATCATTGTGGGTTTCCCTCGATTTCGTGGACAGGTCTCAGGGGTTCACAGGAGTGAGTGTACGGGCAGCGATGAACTGCTGCTCGTAGTCGATCGGACTGAGGTAACCGATCGTTGAATGACGGCGCTCGCGGTCGTAGTAACCCTCGATCCAGAAGGCCAGATCACGCTGCAGCTGCTGGGGCGTGATCAACGCGTCTCGATTGTCATCGAGATCTAGTTCCAGTTTCAGGGTGGAGAAAAAGCTCTCAACCACGGCATTGTCCCAACAACAGCCCTTGGCGGACATGCTGCGCTGATCTCATGCTTGCTGAGAAGGGCGAGATAGTCGCTGGCCCGGTACTGGCTGCCCTGTGAGGTGGACTGGTTTTTCTGGACAGCTCCCATCGTTAACCTCCGAGGCGGGGCACCGCCCCTGAGAAGGGGCTCCCACCAATGAGCAAGCGCCGAACCCACAGCCCTGAGTTCAAGGCCCAAGGAGCGTGTCGCGCATAGATCGCGTCCATCCTCTCCAGAGACGCCCCTAAATCCGCCCAGATCGCTGTTGCCGCAATCGATCTGGGCGCGACAATGGGGCATGAGCAAGACCTTCCGCCCCTGGAACCCCGAGCAGACGCTGCTGTTGCCGCCCTCACCGGTGGATTGGCTGCCGGAGAACCATCTGGTGTTCTTCCTGCTCGATCTCATCGTTGAGCTGGATCTGGGCGAGATCCACGTCTACTACGACCAGAAGGATCCTCGTGGTGAGAAGGCGTACGACCCGCAGATGATGGTGGTGTTACTCCTGTACTCCTACTGCGTCGGCCTGCCCAGCTAGCGCAAGATCGAGAGGGCCTGCTGGGAGGACGCGGCTTTCCGGGTGCTGACCGGCAACCAGCAACCGGATCACAGCCGGATCAGCGACTTCCGTCGCCGCCACCTGGGCGCACTGGCCGGACTGTTTGTCCAGGTGCTCAAGGTCTGCCAGAAGGCGGGGTTGGTGAGCCTGGGCCATGTGGCGCTGGATGGCACCAAACTCCGGGCCAATGCCAGCAAACACAAGGCCATGAGCCACGAGCGGATGCTCAAGTCCGAGCGGCAGCTGGAGGGTGAGATGCGGGCGCTGCTGCGCAAGGCCGAGCTGATCGACGCCCAGGAGGACGGCCAGTACGGCAAGGGCAAACGAGGTGATGAGCTGCCCGAGGAACTGCAGCGGCGCTCCAGCCGTCTGGAGTGGATCCGCAAGGCCAAGGCGGAGCTGGAAGCAGAGGCCGCAGCCGCCAAGGCCCGTCAGCGTGAGGAGCAGGCTGAGGTCGCCGAGCAGGAGGCGGCAGAAGCGCAGGCCAGTGGTGATGAGCAGCGCAGCAAGCGAGCAGCCCGCCGGGCCCGTGGTGTTCGCAAGCGCGCCGATGACGCCCAGAAGCTGGCGATGGAGAAGGCAGAGGCCTCAGGCCTGGAGCTGAGCACCGTTGCCACTCCTGCTGAGAGCGATGCGCTGCCGATGCCAGCCCGCACACTCCCTACCGACGCAGCCGGCAACCCCAAGCCTTCTGCCCAGAGGAACTTCACCGACCCCGACAGCCACATCCTCAAAAGCGGTGACGGCTGGATCCAGGGCTACAACTGCCAGGCTGCAGTCGATGGTGATCACCAGGTAATCGTGGCGATCGGTGTGAGCAACCAGGCCAGCGATGCGGTGCACCTACTGCCCATGCTGGAGCGGATCCAGGCGAATACCGGCCAGCAGCCTGACGTGTTCATCGCGGATGCGGGTTGACGTGACCCCCTTTATCGGTCCAGGCCTTATGAGAGTGGTTGGTCATGGTCATGCAGCAGCTCCTTGTTGAGCTGCCTCCAGGGGCGTACGCCCCTGGAGGGCCGAATGCGGCCTGAGGGAGTTGTACTCCCAGCGCCAGCGGTCGGCCAGGATCTGAGCTTCTGGGGCTGTGGTGAACAGCTCGGTGTTGAGGAACTCATCCCTGAATCTCCCGTTGAACGACTCGGCAAAGCCGTTCTGCCACGGGGAACCTGGCTCGATCGTGGCCGTTGTCGTGCCGCTGGTCCTGCACCAACGCCGTAAGGCGTGGGCGATGAATTCAGGGCCGTTGTCGCACCGGATGAACGCCGGTGCCGGGTAGAGGCTGGTGAGTTCCTCCAGCACGGCCACCACGTCCCTGGCCTTGCAACGCCTGCCCACCCGGATGGCCAGGCAGAGGCGGCTGTGCTCATCGATCACGTTCAGGAACTTGAGCCGCCGGCCATCGGCCGTGGCATCGAACTGGAAGTCCATGGCCCACACCTGGTGGGGATGCTCGGCCTGATGGCGACGCACTGAGCCGTCCGCTGGCCGTGCCCGCTTCTGCTTTCTGGGGGTGGGCCGCTGCAAACCCTCCTCCCGCCAGATCCGTTGCACCCGCTTGTGATTCACGCTCCAGCCCTCGCGCCGCAGCACGCGGTGGGCCATCCGCCGGCCCCAGCGGATGTGCTCAGCGGCGATCTCCCTCAGCCGGTGCCGCAGCTTGGTCTCCTCGACCCCAGGGGCCCTGCCGCCATGGCGTTGGGTGCTGCGGTTCTGACCCACAACCCGGCAGGTGAACCGCTCCGATGCCCGGTAACGCTGCTGCAGGACGACCACCGCCCTGCGCCGGCGTTCCGGGCTCAGAAGTTTCCCTCGGCAAGATCTTTGAGCATCGCCTTTTCCAGTTCCGCCTCTGCCAGCAGCTTTTTGAGCCGAGCGTTCTCCTTCTCCAGCTGAGTCAGCCGCTTGGCCTCCTCGGCCTGCATGCCGCCGTACTGCTGACGCCAGCGGTGATAGGTCGGCTGCGTCACCTCGATCACGCGGCAGACCTCGGTGACGGTCTTGCCCTGGGCGATCAGCTGCTCTGCAGTCTTGAGCTTGCGGATGATCTGCTCTGGAGTGTGACGGATTCGTTTCATGGTGAAGTCCCCGGCCCAGTCTGGCCGGTTGAGGACTCTCATTCACCCTGGACCGGTTTCCGGGGTCCACGTCAGGGTTACTGCAGCACCGCCAATCTGGAAGCCTGCGAGGAGAGGGGACTCAACGCCCATATCTCCACGAGCCGGCAGCAGCACGGGCACCGGCCAAGACCATCACGGGGTCGAGCGCCCAAGGATCTCGATGCCCGAGGGCGCATGGATCGCAAGCTGCGTTCCGTGAGCGGCCAGGCGATCTACGCCCTACGCAAGACGGTGGTCGAACCCGTGTTTGGACAGATCAAAGGAGCCAGGCGGTTGGATCGCTTCCGGTTGCGAGGGCTTGAGAAGGTGAACGGGGAGTGGACACTGATGGCCACCACCCACAACATCCTCAAGCTGTTCAGGGCATCGCTGGCAACGGCCTGAGGGCCTGGTTCAGATCGCCACGGCTGCGATCGGGTAGTTCCGGAATCCCCGGAGCTCAACCACTGCCGCCGGGCCACGGTGCAACTTGCGACACGCTCCTAGCCGAAGGCTTCCGCTTGCGGTAGGTCGTCATGGAGGCGATCAGCGGCCGCAAGACGATCCAGGAGATCGCCGCAGACCACGCGATTCACCCGATCCAGGTGAGCCAGTGGAAGAAGCAGCTCCTGGACGGGGCGAGCGACCTGTTCACCAGGGGCTAGAAGAGCAAGGACAAGGAGGACGGTCAGGCCAGAGAGGCGCAGCTGTTCCAGCAGATCGGCCGCCTGCAGATGGTGCTGGAGTGGCTCAGAAAAAGTCTCAGCTCCTGTGAGGCTCATGAAGTCCGCAGCCTCGTCGATCATGACCACCGCCGGCTCAGCATCAGCCGGCAGTGTGCCCTGCTGGGTCTCCCTCAGGGCTGATTCAAAGTTCTACGCCATCGTTCCCCCTGGTGGCCTCCTGACCATCGCCAGCAGCGCGGTGATGTCGTGCATCACGACCTGGAGTCCCTCGCGGACGAAGCGAAATCCAGCCAGCCGCAACATGTTGAGAGCGGCGGTGCGCAGCGTGGCCATCACTCCGGCGCCATTGCCGCCGTAGCGGTGGTTGTCTTCTCTGAGCTGGGTGTCCCGGATCCAGTGCCAGCTTTCCAGGCTCCAGCGGTCACGGACCAGTTGCAGCAGGGCTTTTGGAGGGGTGCGCAGACTGGTGATGAACCGGTGGGTGGCCTGAAACGGCTTGCCCTGGCGGGAGCCGGTGGCGCTCACCTCCACGATCCAGGCACTGCCGGGCCAGTTCTCCTTGATGTGAGCGGGTGCCTCTTTCGCCCGGATGCTCCAGGTGATGTCACGGCCATGGCCAAGCTCGTGATCCGTTGCGGTGAAAGGGATCCGGCGCTTCCCCTGGAATTGGCTGCGGATCTGACGATGCAGCGTCCGCTGGTTGGCTTTGACCGTCAGCAGGAAGTCGGCTCCCTGCTCCTGGAGCTGCCGAAAAACGGTTTCTGCGTGTGGAGTGCGTCGGCCTGAACCAGCACACCGCCGAGGTCGAGCTCTCCAAGCAGCCTCCTGAGGACAGCCCGCTCGTGGTCCTCGCCTGTGGCGGTGCAGGTCTGAGCAATCGCCACGCCCAGGGCCGCGGAGTAGAGCGTCACCTGGGCAATGAACGCCGAGCCACCGCCAGCGGTGGGTTCTGCCGAGCCCCGCAACGTCTTGCCGTCACACACCAGCTGATCGAGATCGGCCGCACCATCAGGGATCTGAGCGATCGTCCAGTCGCGAATGGCATCGCAGACGGCCGTGACATCCACCTGCAGGAAGAAGTAGCGGAAGGCGGAATCAGACGGTGGGCGCCGCAGTTCGATCCCAAGCGCCTCGATGAGAACAGCGTGATGGCGCCGGGCAAAGCGCTCCAGATCCCGGAGGCTCTCGCACCGGCTCAGGATTCCGAGAACCGCCACCAGGAGCAGGTACCAGGCAGGGATGCGAACGCCCCGTCGCATGCGGGCATCAGGAATAGCCCGGAGGTAGGTGATCAGGTCGAGATCAGTTGCGTCAGAGGCGATCTGGGGCACGGAGACGGAGCGATCCCGCTGACCTCAGCCCATGCTGGCAGCCGTGGCAAGGATTGCTGTGCCGAACTTTGAATCAGCCCTGGGGTCTCCCTCGATCCACGCTCTACTACCGCCCTGCTCCGGTCCGTTCGTCGACGCTACGGATCATGGCCAGGATTGATGCCCTCTACCTGGAGGATCCCTGCAGCGGCAGCCGACGGATGGTGGCCTATCTGGCCAGGGAAGGGATCCCGATCAGCCGTGACCGCGTGCGAAACCTCATGCGCCGCATGGGTTTACGGGCGATCTACCAGAGACCTCGAACCACGATTCCAGGCGAGCCATCGGAGCGATTCCCCTGCCTGGTGGACATCGATGAGATCCACGCCGTGGACCAGGTCTGGGCCACCGATTTCACCTACATCCCGCTGCGTAAGGGCTTTCTCTACCTGGTGGCGATCATGGATCTCCACTCACGCCACGTGCTCAGCTGGAGGCTTTCCAACAGCCTTGAGACGGAGTTCTGCATGGATGCCCTGGAGATGGCCCTCTCCGGTGGTCGAAAGCCAGAGGTCTTCCATTCCGATCAGGGCTGCCAGTTCACGTCTGCCGAGTTCGTCGGCAGGCTGCAGAAGGTGAGCATCAGGATCAGCTGGTCCGGCAGGAAGCGTTGCTACGACAACATCCTGGTCGAGCGACTCTGGAGGACGCTCAAATATGAGGAGGTCTATCTACACGCCTACAGCGATGGCTGGGAAGCAGAAGTCAGCCTGGCCCGCTTCCTGTGGAGGTACTGCCATGTGAGACCCCACAGTGCTCTGGGAGGCAGAACTCCCAATCAGGTCTACACTGAGACTCAACCCTGTTCCTCCCGTCCAGGGTTAACGATGTCAGGCGCCAACACTGTCCAAAAAAAGGCACCCACCTCAGGGCGGTCCGCTCGATGGCGGCGACCAGCTTCGATCCCGCATCCGCGCCCTGCTCCAGGGGGATCCAGAGTCTGCGCACGACGATCCTAAGCGTCCCAAAGGCGCCCTCACCTTCCGCCGCGAGGCCACCATGCAGGCCGATCGCCAGCCGCTCACGGTGTGGATCGATGCCAACGGCCTCTCCTGGGCCCTGGCGGCCGATCTGCTGGCCCGCTATGGGATTCCATACCTCTGGGATGCCAGCCTCCGCCGCATCCTCATCGGTGCCCTCGATGTGGCCCCCGCCTACCGGGAGGATGCGATCCAGGACTCCATCGGCTGGCCCCTGTTCGAGATGAGCCTCCAGAGCGCCACCGCGCCGGTGATCCTGCGGGGCATCCTTCGCCCGCAGGCGGCTGGGCAACCGGCCCGGGCCTGGTGCCGTGTGCTCGAATTCGCCGAAGAGTTCGGCATCAGCGTGCGTTTCGATCCCTTCACCCTCCTCGCCCGTCGGGGCGGCTGAACCGAGGCAGGCCCATGGATGTGGTGGTGGTGGTCGACAGCGAGCGCATCAGCCTGGCGGCGCTGCTGGCCGCCCTGGTGGCCTGCCGCACCTTCCCCGAAAGCCGCTACCACTTCGCCGCCCCCAGTGGCTGCCCCTTCTGGCGCCAGGACGCCCTGCGCGGCCTCGCCGCCGATCTGGCCATCCCCCTGCTGGAGATCCCCACCCCCGCCCTGCAGGTGGAGGGCCGCCCCTACCGCATCCTCAACAAGGTGCAGGCCCTGGCGGCCTTCGGGGCGCGGCCTGCCCTGCTCACCGATTCCGATCTCTTCTTCCACCGGCCCCTGCCGGCCGAATACCTCACCTGGCGGGCCTGCCCCGCCGCCGTGCCCGAGCACGGCCAGATCGAGCTGCCCTGGCAGCGCCTCTACGAGGCCTGCGGCCTGCCCCAGCCCCAGCTGCGCCAGCTCTGCGGCAGCGGCGCCGCCTCCCGTCCCTGGTTCAACGCCGGCCTGGTGGCCGCCCCGGATGCCGCCGCCCTCGGCCGCGCCTGGCTGGAGATGGCCGAGCGCGTGAACCACCTGGAGTGGGTGCCGCGGCGCTTTCCCTACCTCGATCAGATCGCCCTGCCCCTGGCCATGGCCTCCCTCGCACCCCAGGGCACTCTCACGGCGGCGAGCGTGCTCGATGGCCGCCTCAACCAGAACCTCTTCCACTGGCAGAAGGATCAGAGCTACGTGGGCAATGGCATCGGCCTGCACCACCACGGCCGCCTCTCCCTCGTGCAGCGCTACCTGCCCGGCCTGCTGCCCTGGGCGGCCTCCGTGCACCCCCAGGCCCGATCGATCATCGATCGCTACGCCGCCTACGAGGAAGCCCCCTCGAACGGCTGATCTCTCTTTGATTCTGTGACGCTGTTGTGCCGTCATCAGCCCCCGCGTGGTGGGATGGCGCAGTTCCAAGCCGCGGCCGTTGCTCACCCTGCTCCACCTGCACGGCTTCAAGTGCGCCGGCAGCACCCTGATCTGGGCGCTTGAGCACAGCACCCGAGGCACCCTGCTGCAGGTGGAATCACCCGGCCCCGGCGACCGGCTCGACTGGCACCTGCTGGAGCAGCACCTGGCCGCCCACCCCGGGATCTCAGAGGACGGCCGCACCACGGCCGCCAGCTCCCACCTGATCACCCTGCCGCCGCCCGGCCGCCTGGCCCGGCTGCATGTGGCCCTGCTGCGCCGGCCCCTGGCCCGCATCCTCTCGGCCTACCGCTTCCAGCGGGAGGTGCAGCACTCCACCAGCGCCTCCAGCTTCGCCGACTACGTGAACGGCCTGGTGCGCACCTCCCTGGCCAACTACCAGACCCGCCACCTCTCGCCCCAGGAACCGATCGACTGGCAACGCCGCCGCGGCTGGGCCGCCCGGCCCGAGCTGATCGATCTGGAACGGCCCGATCTGGTGGTGGGCCTGGTGGAGCGCTACGACGAATCGATGGTGGTGATCGAGCACGCCCTCGAAGCCCTCGGCCAGCCGCTCGATCTGGCCTACCCCGAACCCCAGAACCGCTCCGCCCGCCCCTCCGGCAGCAACGGAGCCTCCGGCGATCCCATGGCCCAGGCCCTGTTCGTGACCGAGCTCGATCTCAGCCTCCACGAGCGGGCGGAAGCGCAGCTCAACCGGCGCATCGCCGCCATCGAGGGCTTCCCCGCCCGGCTGGCGGCCTTCCGCGAGCGCTGCGGCCGCCTGGCCGAGCAGCGGCCGGCGGTACGCCTCAAGCCCCGCTCCGAATGGCTGCTGCTCAGTCCCACACCCGGGGGATCGGTCCCGGCAGCTGACTCCGCACCTTCTGCAGCTCGGCCATGAAGGCGTTGCGCAGATCCGGATGCTGGCGGAACTCCTGCATCAGGTTCATCACCTCGTCGTTGCTGAGGGCCATGTCGTCGAGCATTTCCGCCAGCCGGCGCCGGAACTGCTCCAGCACCTGCTGCTGAGCCTCGTTCAGGGGCTGGGAACCGGGAAAATCGATCTCCATGGCAGATGCGGCACGCAGGCTCAGTCTGCCGGCGGCCACGGCCGCCCGTCAGGAGCGCTGGCCACGGTTCCCTGATCCGGCATCGGCGGGCGCGGCGGCTCCGGCGCCCACAGCTGAGGCAGGCTCCAGGCCGCCAGGCCGCCCGCCACCAGCAGCGCCACCACCGCCGCCCCCGGGCGCACCAGCGGCACCGACTCGGTGCGCTCGCCGCAGGCCGGGCAGTGGACCGGCGGCCGGCCGCCCCGCGGCACGGGGATGGAGGGTCCGCCGCAGCTGCGGCAGCGCCAGCGCAGAGGCAGCCCCAGCACCACAGCCTCCCCGGCGATCTGCCGGGACCCTAGTCATCCCCGCCGCCCGCACCGGTGACCCCGCCGATGCAGGGAGCGGGATTGCACAATCGAGTGCTGCGTGTCCACCCGCCTCGATGCCCCTCACCGCCCTTGTGCGCCAGCTCGAGCAAGCGGCACTCACCGGTGAGGTGCTGGAGCGCAGCCGCCGCAGCGAGCGCCTGCGCCTCGGCGGCGCCTCCCGGGCCGGCCGGGCCCTGGTGAGCAGCGCCCTGGCCCGGCTGAACGGCTCGCCCCTGCTGGTGGTGGTGCCCACCCTCGAGGAGGCCGGCCGCTGGACGGGCCTGCTCAGCCTGATGGGCTGGCAGACGGCCCAGCTCTACCCCACCAGTGAGGGATCGCCCTACGAGCCCTTCGATCCCACCAGCGAGATCTGCTGGGGCCAGCTGCAGGTGCTGGCCGACCTGCTCAGCCCCACCGGCTCCGGTTCAAGCCAAAGCAATGGCCGGTCCCTGGCGATCGTGGCCACCGAGCGGGCCCTCCAGCCTCACCTGCCGCCACCCGACCAGCTGCGGCGCCGCTGCCTCACCCTCAGTCGCGGTGACCGCGTTGATCTCGATGAGCTGGCCCTGACCCTGACGGGTCTCGGCTACGAGCGGGTGCCCACGATCGAGCAGGAGGGCACCTGGAGCCGCCGCGGCGACATCCTCGACATCTTCCCGGTCAGCGCCGAACTGCCCCTGCGGCTGGAGCTCTTCGGGGAGGAGATCGAGAAGGTGCGGGAATTCGATCCCGCCACCCAGCGCTCACTCGATGCCGTGGAGGCCGTGCGGCTCACCCCCACCGGCTTCGCCACGCTCGTGGCCGATGCCCTGCGGGACACGATGCCCGATGGGATCGAGACCCTGCTGGGGGAGGAGGCGACCGACCAGCTGCTCGAGGGCGGCACACCCGAGGGCATGCGCCGGTTGATGGGCCTGGTCTGGCCGGAGCCCGCCAGCCTGCTCGATTACCTCCCGCCGGACACCCTGATCGCCTGCGATGAGCGGCGCCATCTCCTGGCCCACGGCGAGCAGTGGCTCCGCCACGTGAGCGACCACCACGGCGATGTGATCGCCGACCTCCCCCCCGGGGCGGCCGATCTGATCCGCCCCGTCCTGCACCGGCCCGTGCAGGAGGCGCTGGCCCTGGCCGAGGCCTTCGCCGGTTTCGATCTGGCCGAGCTGCACGAGAGCGACAGCCACTCCAACGCCCTCGATCTGGCCAGCCGGCCGGTGCCCGCCTACCCGAACCAGTTCGGCAAGCTCGCCGGCCTGGTGAAGGGCCTGCTGCAGGAGAAATCCCAGGTGTGGCTCCTCTCGGCCCAGCCCAGCCGGGCCGTGGCGCTGCTGGAGGAGCACGACTGCGTCTGCCGTTTCGTGCCCAACCCGAACGACCGACCGGCGATCGAGCGGCTGATCGAGCAGCGCACGCCGGTGGCGCTCAAGACGCCGGGCACCAGCGAGCTCGAGGGTCTGCAACTGCCCGCCTGGCGGCTGGCCCTGATCAGCGACCGGGAATTCTTCGGGCAGCACAACCTCACCGCCACGGGCTACGTGCGCCGGCGCCGCCGCGCCGCCAGCCGCACGGTGGACCCCAACAAGATGCGGCCCGGCGATTTCGTGGTGCACCGCAACCACGGCGTGGGCCGCTACCTGAAGCTCGAGAAGCTGGCCATCAGCGGCGAGACCCGCGAATACCTGGTGGTGCAGTACGCCGACGGCACTCTGCGGGTGGCCGCCGACCAGCTGGGCAGCCTGGGGCGCTACCGCGCCACCTCGGAGAGCCCGCCCGAGCTCAACCGCATGGGCGGCACCGCCTGGACCCGCGCCAAGGAGCGGGCCCGCAAGGCCATCCGCAAGGTGGCCACCGACCTGGTGAAGCTCTACGCCGAGCGCCACAAGGCCGGCGGGCACGCCTTCCCCCCCGACGGCCCCTGGCAGCGGGAGCTGGAGGAGTCCTTCCCCTTCGATCCCACACCTGATCAGCTCAAGGCCACCGGCGATGTCAAGCGCGACATGGAGCGCCCCCAGCCGATGGACCGACTGGTCTGCGGGGATGTGGGTTTCGGCAAGACCGAGGTGGCGATCCGCGCCATCTTCAAGGCGGTGACGGCCGGCCGTCAGGTGGCGATGCTGGCGCCCACCACCGTTCTGGCCCAGCAGCACTGGCGCACCCTCAGCGAACGCTTCGCCCCGTACCCGGTGAAGGTGGCGCTGCTCAACCGGTTCCGCACGGCCACGGAGCGGCGCACCATCCTCGATGGGCTGCGCGATGGCGTGGTGGATGTGGTGGTGGGCACCCACCAGCTGCTGGGCAAGGCCACCCGCTTCCAGCAGCTGGGTCTGCTGGTGGTGGATGAGGAGCAGCGCTTCGGCGTGAACCAGAAGGAGAAGATCAAGGTGCTGCGCAAGGACGTGGACGTGCTGACCCTCTCGGCCACGCCCATTCCCCGCACCCTCTACATGAGCCTCTCCGGCGTGCGGGAGATGAGCCTGATCACCACGCCGCCGCCGCAGCGGCGACCGATCCGCACCCACCTGGCGCCCCTGGATGAGGAGGCGGTGCGCAGCGCCATCCGCCAGGAGCTCGACCGTGGCGGCCAGGTGTTCTACGTGGTGCCCCGGGTGGAGGGCATCGAGGAGGTGGCGGCCGGCCTGCGCCGGATGCTGCCCGGCCTGCGGCTGCTGGTGGCCCACGGCCAGATGGCCGAAGGCGAGCTGGAGAGCGCCATGGTGGCCTTCAACGCCGGCGAGGCCGACGTGATGCTCTGCACCACCATCATCGAAAGCGGGCTCGACATCCCCCGCGTCAACACGATCCTGGTGGAGGACGCCCAGCGCTTCGGGCTCTCCCAGCTGTATCAGCTGCGCGGCCGGGTGGGCCGCAGCGGCATCCAGGCCCACGCCTGGCTTTTCTTTCCGGGCAATGCCTCCCTGTCGGAGGCGGCCCGCCAGCGCCTGCGGGCCATCCAGGAATTCGCCCAGCTCGGCAGCGGCTACCAGCTCGCCATGCGCGACATGGAGATCCGCGGCGTGGGCAACCTGCTGGGGGTGGAGCAGAGCGGCCAGATGGAGGCCATCGGCTTCGACCTCTACATGGAGATGCTGCAGGAGTGCCTGGCTGAGATGCAGGGGCAGGACATCCCCTCGGTGGAGGAGACCCAGGTGGATCTGGCCCTCACCGCCTTCATCCCGGCCGACTGGATCAGCGATGGCGACGAGAAGCTGGCCGCCTACCGGGCCGCGGCCGACTGCGACTCACCCGAAGCCCTGGTGGAACTGGCCGCCGGCTGGGCTGACCGCTACGGCGCCATCCCGGCGGCGGCCCAGGCGCTGCTGCAGCTGATGGAGCTCAAGCTGCTGGCCCGCCGCTGCGGCATCGCCCGCATCCGGCCCGAGAAACCGAACATCGTGCTCGACACGCCGATGGAGGAGCCCGCCTTCCGCCGCCTGCGCCAGGGTCTGCCCCAGCATCTGCACGGCCGGCTGGTGTATCAGGCCGGCAGCGGCAGCAACGCCAAGGTGCTGGCCCGCGGTCTGGGCGTGCTGCCGATGGACAGGCAGGTGGAGCAGCTGATGGAGTGGCTGCGGGCCATGGCCGCCACGCTGCCGGGCGCCGATGGCCTCAGCAGCACCGAGCGCGAGAACGCCGTCGCGCAGGCCGATTCCGAGGTGCTGCGGGTCTGAGCGGGCTCAGACGGTGCCTGGAGACCCACCACTTCCTGAGAAAACCCTGCAGAACCGCAAAATCTCGTTACATTGGTCCCACTTGACGGATTGACGCATGGGTGAAGTGGTGGACATCTCTCAGGGCATGGGCAGTTCCTTCAGCCTGATCTCCGGCGTGGTGAGCGTTCTGGCCCTCGGCATGTTCGCCCTCTTCAACGAGGACGGCGACGACGATGACGACTCCACCCCCGGCGGTGGCCTGATGCAACCGGTGGCCTGAGCCGCCGGTCACATCGGCTCACATCCCCCTCAGGGAACGCCACACCTCAGCCACAGGGCGCCATCAGAGTGGAGAGAGACCCTCCGCTGCGCCTGCCGGCGATGCTCAAGCGTTCCCATGCCCTCACGGCTCTGATCCTGGTGCTGGCGGCGGCACCGCTGCCGGCTCCGGCCGCCGCTCGCACCTGGGAGGCGATCGACGCCCTGCGCAGCCGCCTCGAGCGGGCCGGCGTGGACGTGCGGCAGGAGAACTGCCGCCGCCGCAACCTGATGGGCCTCTACCACCCCCGCAGCGACACGATCGTGATCTGCCGCGTGCATGCCTCTCCCGAGGACGTGTGGGACACCCTCGCCCATGAGGCGGCCCATCGCATGCAGCAGTGCGCCGGTGGCTCGATCACCCATGCCAGCCATCACCGGCACATGGCCCGGGCCCTGGCCCGCCATTCCCCGGCGGACCTGCGCTCCCTGCGGGCCTACCCCCGCAGCCAGCACCTGGCCGAGTTGGAGGCCCGCTACACGGCCAAGCTGACCAGTGAGCAGGTGCTGCAGCTGTTCGACCGCTACTGCGGCCCCACACAGACCGATCTCTGAGCTCCCAACGCAACCGCACCCATGGATCCCACCCTTCTGCAACTGGTGATGGCGGCCCTGAGCCAGATGGCTCCCATCGGCGGCCTCAGCACCCTCTCCCCAGCCCAGCCGTTCCAACCGATCCGGCCCGCGGCCGTGGTGCGGCGCTCCCCGGTGAACCGCGCCCAGGTGGCCACTTTGGCCACGGCCACCTGCCTGATGCGTCAGGGCCTCATGCCCCGCCACGAGGCCGTGCGCCTGGTGGAGGCCCAGGGGCGGCGCCAGGGATGGCCCCAGGGCTGGGGGCGGCGCGTGCCCCTCAATACCCTCGATCGACTGATCGCCGGGTCCGGCGGCTGCTCCCGCATCGTGGCTCAGCTGGATGGGCTCACGGGCCGGCCTGGCTGGGAGACCGACCGACCTGCGGCGCCCCGCGGCCGGGGCAACGGCTGGGGCAGCCGCAGCCAGCAGGAGGGATTCGGGCTGGCGCCCTACCGCTGAGCCGGTCCGAGGGCAGCGGGCAGGTTGGCGCTGGAGGGGTCGAAGCCGGTCGCCGCACCGGCGGCGGCCCGCAGCTGCTTCACCAGGGTGGATTCAGCCACGCGGTACTGGCTGTCCTTGGAGCTGCCCAGATCCTCCACCGTGAGGGATTCGATCTCCTTCTTGGTCATCTCGGCCGGAACGTCCGGCCGGATGCCGTGCTTGTGGATGTCGTTGCCGTCCGGCGTCAGGTACTTGGCGATGGTGACCGTCATGCCGGAACCGTCCGACAGGCTGCGCACGGACTGAACCAGACCCTTGCCGAAGGTCTTCTGGCCCACCAGCACCGCCCGGTCGTTGTCCTGCAGGGCGCCGGAAAGGATCTCGCTGGCGCTGGCGGAGCCCTCGTTGACCAGGATCACGACCGGAGCCTCGGTCAGCGCGCGCCCGTTGGCCCGCTTCACATCCTGGATGCCATCGCGGGTCTTGGTGGAGACGATCGTGCCTTCGTCGAGCCACTGGCGTGCGATCTCCACGCTCGCCATCAGCAGACCGCCAGGGTTGCTGCGCAGGTCGAGCACATAGCCATCCACCTCCTGGGATTCGAGCTCCTTGATGGCGGCCCGCATCTCCTTGGTGGCGTTGGCGTTGAACTGCTTCAGGCGGATGTAGCCCACCTTGCGGCCATCAGGCGTGGTGTTCACCTGATGGTTCACCGCGTGGATCTCGATCCGGTCCCGCTCGAGAGGCACCTGCATCACCGAGCCGCGGCGCCGCAGGCTGAGGGTCACCGTGGTGCCGCGCTTGCCCCGGATCAGCTTCACCGCGTCCTCGGTGGTCATGCCCTTGGTGCTGCGGCCATCGATGGCCACAATCACGTCCTTGGGCTGCACGCCGGCGCGGGAGGCCGGGGTGCCCTCGATCGGCGAGACCACCACCAGCTCCTTGGTGTCCTTGTCGAGAGAGAGCTGGATGCCCACCCCGGTGAGTTCACCGGAGGTGTCGATCTGCATCTCCTTGAACTCCTGCGGATCCAGGAAACGGGTGTAGGGATCGTCCAGGGAGGCCAGCATGCCGCGGATGGCCTCGTAGGACTCATCGGGGCTGCCGTAGGAGCGGGCCAGCAGGTCGCGGCGCAGGGTCCGCCAGCGGCCGGCGTCGTAATTGCCGTTGGTGTCGAGGTAGTCGCGGAAGACGATCTGCCACGCCTGATCCATCACCTCCTTCGGGCTGTCGGTGATCAGGGAGGCCACGCTGGGAGCACCCAGGAACGGGCTGGCCACGGCCACAGCCAGGACTCCGCCGCCCACACTCATCAACGCGATCAGACCAGTGCGTCGACGGATCATCGCGGACTCCAGTGCGGCACTTCAATGTAACCAGCATTGCCGGGCCGTGAAACCGGAGCGTCAGGGGTCCACCCAGCGACCGTCCTCCTTGATCAGGGCGATCAGCGCCTCCACCCCCTCGGCCTCGGGCACCTTGCGGATTTCATCACGGCCCCGGTAGAGGGAGATCACACCCGGCGTCTTGCCCACGTAGCCGTAGTCGGCATCGGCCATCTCTCCGGGACCGTTGACGATGCAGCCCATTACGGCGATGTCGAGGCCGGTGAGGTGGGCCGTGGCGCTGCGCACCCTGTGCAGCACCTCCTCGAGATTGAACAGGGTGCGTCCGCAGCTGGGGCAGGCCACGTACTCCACCATCGTCTTGCGCAGGCCCATGGCCTGGAGGATGCTGTAGCAGACGGGGATCTCCTTCTCCGGCGCCTCCGTGAGCGACACCCGGATCGTGTCGCCCAGGCCCTCGGCCAGCAGGCTGGCGATGCCGGCCGTGCTCTTGATGCGGCCGTAATCGCCATCACCTGCCTCCGTCACCCCCAGATGCAGGGGGTAGTGGAAGCCGGCCCGGTCCATGGTGTGAGCCATCAGCCGATACGCGGCCAGCATCACCGGGGCGCGCGACGCCTTCATCGACACCACGATGTTGTGGAAGTCGAGCGCATCGCAGATGCGGATGAACTCCATCGCCGACTCCACCATCCCCCGGGGCGTGTCGCCGTAGGTGAACAGCATCCGCTCGGCCAGCGAGCCGTGGTTCACGCCGATGCGCAGCGCCTTGTTCTGATCCTTGAGCGTGCTCACCAGGGGCTCGAAGCTCTCCTGGATCCGCGCCCCGATGGCGGCGAACTCCGCCTCGCTGAAGGAGTCGCGGCCGGGATCGGGCTTCTCGAACACGAACAGGCCGGGATTGATGCGCACCTTGTCGACGTGCTGCGCCACCTCGAGCGCGATCCGGATGCCGTTGTGGTGCACATCGGCCACCAGGGGAACGGTGCAGCCCTGATCCCGCAGGCGATGCCGGATCTCCTTCATCGCCCGGGCATGGGCCATCGACGGGGTCGTGACCCGCACGATCTCGCAGCCCACGTCCGCCAGACGACGGATGCCCGCCACCGAGCCCTCGATGTCGAGGGTGTCCTCATTGATCATCGACTGCACCACCACCGGGTGCTGGCTGCCGATCGGCACCTCGCCGGCCCAGACGGTGCGGGTGGGGCGGCGATGGATGGCGGTGTCGAAGCGCGGATCCTGGGAGAGCTCCCGGTCGGAGCGTTCGCTGGGGACCAGGGTTCCGGTCATGGGGTCTGCCGGGGTGGGGCGGAACGCGCCAACCCTGCCACAGGCCAGGCCGTCACTGGCGCGGCGGGCTCAGGGCCGCACCTGCTTCAGGCGGCGGGTCACGTCCTGGAGGTCCTGCCAGGTGAGCCACTTCGGTGAACCGCGGTCCCGCGAGGCGTTGCGGAGCAGGTAGGAGGGGTGAAAGATCGGCATCAGCCAGCGCCCCTCCCACTCGCGCCACTGGCCCCGCAATCGGGTGATGCCGCCCTTCACCCCCAGGATTCCCTCCATGGCCGTGGCGCCGGCGAGCAGCACCACGGGTGGATCCACCAGCCGGATCTGCTCCTGCAGCCAGGGCCGGCAGGCCTCCATCTCCAGCGGCGTGGGCCGGCGGTTGCCGGGAGGCCGGCACTTGACGATGTTGCAGATGTAGGCGTCGCGCTCGCTGTCGAGCCCCACGCTCTCCAGCATGCGGTCCAGCAGCTGGCCGGCACGGCCCACGAAGGGCAGACCGGTTTCGTCCTCCTGGGCTCCCGGGCCCTCACCGATCACCATCAGGGGCGCCTCCGGGTTGCCCCGGGCCACCACCACCCGGGTGCGGGTGGCGGCGAGGCCGCAGCGCTGGCAGCTCCGGCACTGCGCCGTCAGCTCCTCCATCGAGAGCGACGGTTCCGCGATGGGTGGCTCCGTCGGGTCCGTCCCGGCCGCATCGAAGAGCGAGGGCGCCAGCAGCCCGGGATCGGAGGCGGGATCGGGCCGGGAGGCGCGGCCGGAGGAGGGCGGCACGGAGGCGGAGGTGCACGGGCTCAGGCCGAGGCTGCCACGGAGCCGGGCGGCGTCACCAGCAGCAGCACGCGGTTGCCCTCAGGGTCCCGGATCCAGGCCTCCGCCCCGAAGACCTCGCGCCGGGCCGCTTCGCTCAGGTCCGCTCCCAGGTCCGCCGCCTCAAGTCGCCAGGCCTCCAGCCGCTCCAGCTCCGCCCCGGGCGGCGACTCCCGGGTCAGCACCATCGCCAGGCGACCATCGGCCGGAGGCAGGTCCCCTCTGCGGCGCGAGGGCCTGTAGATCTGCAGCAGTGCTCCGCTGGTGAGCCGCAGGCGCCAGTGCCGCTCGGAGGCACCCTGAGTCGCCTGCACCCGCAGGAGCCGGGCATAGAACGCCGCCAGCGCAGCGGGCTGCGCCGCGGCCAGAACCCAGCCGCAGGCCACCGCTGCGCCCCGCTGATCCGCCGTGGAGGGCATGGGAGGGGCCGATGCAGCGCATCAGGCAGGATGACTGTTTGTGAGTGCGTTCCGACACATCGGGCGCACGCCGATGTCGACGCTGCCTCTCTCGCTGCGGGCCCGCGGCCTCAGACCCTCCCCCACTCTGGCGATCACGGCACGGGCCAAGCAGCTCCGGGCCGAGGGTCAGACGATCTGCGTGCTCAGTGCCGGCGAGCCCGACTTCGACACCCCGGCCTTCATCCGGCGCGCGGCGAGCGAGGCGATGGAACGCGGCGCCACCCGCTACGGCCCCGCAGCGGGCGAGCCGCCGCTGCGGCAGGCGATCGCCAGGAAGCTGAGCGAGGAGAACGGCATCGCCACCGAGCCCGCCCAGGTGCTGGTCACCAACGGCGGCAAGCAAGCGCTGTTCAACCTGTTTCAGGTCCTTCTGGATCCGGGTGAGGAAGTGCTGCTGCCGGCTCCGTACTGGGTGAGCTACCCGGAGATGGTGCGGCTGGCCGGCGGCAGCGTCCGCCTGCTGCCCTGTGAGCCCGGCAACGGCTTCCTGCTCGAGCCGGAGCAACTGGAAGCGGCCATCGGGCCGTCCACCCGCGCCCTGGTGATCAACAGCCCCGGCAACCCCACCGGCACGGTGCTGGGCCGCGAACGACTCGAGGCCATCGCGGAGGTGCTGAGGCGGCATCCGCGGGTGGTGCTGATCTGCGATGAGATCTACGAGCACCTGCTCGCCGAGGGGGAGCGCCACCACAGCCTGCTGGCGCTGGCTCCGGATCTGCAGGAGCGGGGCTTCCTGGTGAACGGCTTCGCCAAGAGCTGGGCCATGACGGGCTGGCGGATCGGCTACCTCAGCGGGCCGGCCCATGCGATCGCGGCCTCTGTCGCCCTGCAGAGTCAGAGCACCAGCAACGTCTGCACCTTTGCCCAGTACGGAGCCCTGGCGGCCCTGCAGGGCGGCCGCGAGGAGATGGCGGCCATGGTGGCTGCCTACAACGAACGGCGCGACCTCCTGAGCAGCGGCCTGCAGGCGATCCCGGGTGTGTCACTGCAGCCCCCGCGCGGGGCCTTCTATGCCTTCCCGGACATCAGCGGCTTCGCTCTGAGTTCGCTGGAGTTCTCCCGCCGCCTGCTGGAGGAGCAGGGCCTGGCCGTGGTGCCGGGTGAGGCCTTCGGTGACGACCGCTGCATCCGCCTCTCCTGCGCGGCCGAGCCCTCCGCCATCCGCGACGGCCTGGAGCGGCTGGGCCGCTTCATCGACAGCCTGCGGAACGGGGCTCTGCAGGCAGCCGCACCCTCGGCCATGGTGAGCGGCATGTCGTCAACCCGTCCCTCCCCGCAGCCGTGACGCCCCGTACCGCCTCCCGCCGGCTCGGCCTGCCACTGGCGCTGGCCCTGCTCTGGCCCGCCTCCCTCCTCCCCTGGAACCCCGCCGCTCTGGCCGCGGCAGCACCCGCCGCTCAGCGGTCCGCGGCTGAACAGCAGGGTGCCCTGCACGGGGCTGTGGCCCAGGGCCAGCTGCTGCGGATCGGGGCCATCCCCGATCAGAACCCCGAGAAACTCAACCGCCTCTACAAGCTGCTGGCCGACCATCTCAGCCGAAGCCTGGGTGGCGTGCCCGTGCGCTATGTGCCGGTGAGCGACTACACCGCCGCCGTGAGTGCCTTCCGTACCGGCCAGCTCGATCTGGTGTGGTTCGGAGGCCTCACCGGCGTTCAGGCCCGGCTGCAGCGGCCCGGGGCCAGAGTGCTTGCCCAGCGCGACATCGACAAGGACTTCCGCAGCGTCTTCATCGCCAACAGCGGCAGCGGTCTCACCCCGCTGAGCAGCCAGAAGGACCTGACCCGCCTGAAGGGCAAACGCTTCACGTTCGGATCGGAGAGCTCCACCTCCGGGCGGCTGATGCCCCAGCACTTCCTCGCTCAGGCCGGTGTGACCCTCAAGGACTTCGCCGGGGGAGCGCCCGGCTTCAGCGGCAGCCACGATGCCACCCTCGCCCTCGTCCAGAGCGGCGCCTATCAGGCCGGGGTGCTCAACGAGCAGGTCTGGCTCAGCAACGTCAGGGCGGGCAAGGTGGACGCCGACAAGGTGAGCGTGATCTGGCGCACACCCGGCTACCCCGACTACCACTGGGTGGCTCAGCCGGGGCTGGACAAGCGCTTCGGTGATGGCTTCACCGTCAACCTGAAGGAGGCGATCCTGGAGCTGGACGGCAGCAGCAGCGGCGAGCGGCGCATCCTCGAGCTCTTCGGCGCCGAGCGGTTCATCCCCGCCCGGGCGGCGGAATACCGGCCGATCGAGACGGTGGGCCGCGAGATCGGCAAGATCCGCTGAGCCGCGGCGGTGAGCCCCGTTCTCGAGCTGAAGGCCGTCGGGCTGGCCGGTCGCGGCCAGCCCCGTCTCGATGGCATCAGCCTCACCCTGCAGGCGGGGGAGCGGGTGGCCCTGATCGGGGCCAGCGGCGCCGGCAAGAGCAGCCTGCTGGCGGTGGCCAACGGCTCACTGCAACCCACGCGGGGAGTGGTGCGCTGGTTCGGCGAACCGGCCCCGCGCTCCCGGCGGCGCCGGCGTCTGCAGCAGCGGCGCATCGGCACCCTCTGGCAGGACCTGCGCCTGGTCGAGGCACTGACGGTGCAGCAGAACCTCAACTGCGGCTGCCTCGGCCGCTGGTCGCCCTGGCGTGCGGTGGCCAACCTGCTCGGCCCTGTCGACACCGCGGCGGGGCGGGAGGTGCTGCGCCGGCTCGATCTGGATGAAGGCCTGCTGCCGCTGCCGGTGCAACGGCTCTCGGGTGGCCAGCGGCAACGGGTGGCCATCGGCCGGCTCCTGCGCCAGCAGGCGGAGCTGCTGCTGGTGGATGAACCTCTGGCGGCCCTCGATCCACCGCGGGCCCGCTCGGTGCTCGCCCTGCTGATGGATCTGGCCGGCGACGGGGCCACCCTGCTGCTGAGCCTGCACCGGCCCGACTGGCTCGGCGGATTCGATCGGGTGATCGGCCTGGAGGGGGGCCGCTGCGTGCTCGATGCCGATCCGGCCAGCCTCGCCCCCGCTGCGCTCGAGCGCTTCTACGAAGCCGGAGTCGGCGAACCGGCGGAAACGGCGTGAGCCGCTCCGCCGCAACCATCCGGCTGCCCGCGGCGCCGCTGCTGCCGCTGCTGCCCCTGCTGGGACTGCTGCCCCTGCTGGTGCTGCTGCCCCGGCTCTGGCACGGCGGCGGCGGCAGCCTGCTGCTCGCCCTGCTGCAGGGAGCGATCCGGCCCTCGCTGGATCCACTGGTGCTGCAGGACGTGCTGAGCGGTCTGGCGCGCACCATCGCCATCGCCTGGCTCGGATGGGGACTCTCGCTCGGTCTGGGGCTGGGGCTGGCCCTGGCCTGCTCCACCACCATCTGCCGGGTGCAGTGCGGACTCACCTGGCCGGCGCTGCTGCTGCGGCGATTGCTGGCCCTGCCGAGGGCCGTGCACGAGCTGATCTGGGGCCTGCTCCTGCTGCAGGTGTTCGGCCTGGAGCCGGCCGTGGCCATCGCCGCGATCACCATCCCCTATGGAGCCCTGGTGGCCCGGGTGCTGAGCGATCAGCTCGATGCACTCCCCACCGGCAGCCTGCAGGCCCTGCTCAGCGGCGGCAGCCCACCGGGCCAGGCGCTGCTCACCGGGCTGGCCCCGGCGCTGCTGCCGACCCTGCTGAGCTACGGCGGCTACCGGCTGGAATGCGCTCTGCGCAGCGCCACCGTGCTGGGGATCTTCGGACTGGGGGGCCTGGGCACCACCCTGCGCCTGACCATGCAGTCACTGCAGTTCCGCGAGCTCTGGACGGGCCTCTGGGCCCTGCTGGCGGTGATGCTGCTGCTCGAGCAGGGCCTGAGCCGGCTCCGGTCCCGCTGGGCCGCGCCGGAGCGACTGGTCGTGCAGAGCGCGCAGGTGGCGGCGTCGCCGGCGGTGGGGCGCCGCGGCCGGGAGCTGCTGGTCAGCCTGCTGGTCGTGCTGGCCCTGATGCTGGTCTCAGCCAGGGTCCTGGATCTCGGACCGGGCAGCGAGGGCTGGCCGATGCCGGTCGCGCTGATCGCAGCCGGCGACCCGGGCGCGGCGCTGCTGGAGGCGCTGCGATCCCTGCCCTGGTTGAGCCTCTGCTCACGCACGCTGCTGATGACGGCACTGGCCGCCTGTCTGGCGGTGGGTCTGCCGCCCCTGGCCTGGCTGGTGCTGGAACCCTGGCCCGCCGGTCGCCTGCTCCTGAGTCTGCTGGCCGCCCTGGCACGGCTGCTGCCGCCACCGCTGATCGCCCTGATGCTGCTCTTCCTGATGCAGCCGGGCCTGGTGGCCGGGGGCCTGGCGCTGGGCCTGCACAACTGCGGCGTTCTGATGCGGCTGTTTCTGGAGAGCGACGCGGCCGGCCAGCCGGACCGGGGTCGCGGCGGCCGCACCTGGGAAGCGCTGCGGGCGGCGGGGTGTCCGCCCCGCCTGGCCCTGCTCTACGGACGCGGCAGCGCCCTGGCGGCGCCCTACCTGGCCTACGGGGCCTACCGAGCCGATGTGATCCTGCGGGAAACGGCGGTGGTCGGCCTGGTGGGAGCCACCGGCCTCGGCAGCCAGCTGATGGAGTCGCTCAGCTCGTTCGCCTGGGGCGAGGTGGCCGCCGTGGTGGGCGCCTACATCCTACTGACCCTGCTGGGTGAGACCCTGAGCGACCGGGTGCGCCTGAAGCTGCTGCGGGCCGATGGTCCGCAGGCCGGCACCACCACCGCAGTCGCGCTGTGAGACCCTCGGACCGCCGCCGCGTCGCCTCCGCACCCATGACCCTGCCGGTGCCGCGCAAGCTGGTGGTGATGGGCGACAGCACGGTGCAGGGCTGGGGGGACAGCGAGGCCGGAGGCTGGTGCGAGCGCCTGCGGCTGGAATGGATGGCTCAGCCCCTGGCCCCTGTGATCTACAACCTGGGCGTCCGCGGCGATGGCCTCGAACGCCTGGCCCGGCGATGCCTGCCGGAGCTCGAGGTGCGCGGTGAACTGCGCCGCCAGATCCCCCAGGGCCTGCTGCTCCAGGTCGGCCTCAACGACAGCGCCCGGGTGGGGCGCGCCAACGGGCGGCCGCAGCTCTCCCCCGAGGGCTTCGGCTTCGGTCTGAACCAGCTGCTGCAGGAACTGCAGCAGCACGTCCCGGTGCTGGTGCTGGGCCTCACGCCGGTGGACGAGTCGATGATGCCCTTCGCCGGCCTGCTCCACTACAGCAATGCCGATGTGCGGCTGTACGAATCGCTGATCGAGGAGGCCTGCCTGGAGCGGGATGTGCCCTTCCTGCCGCTGATCGATGCTCTGCTCGGCGAGCCCGACTGGCTGCAGTGGCTCAGCCCGGACGGCATCCATCTCAACAGCGAGGGCCATGCCGAACTGCACCGGCGCATCAGCCGCTGGCCGGCCCTGCTGCGCTGGGCCGGGCTGGAGGCCAGGGTGATGGCCACCCCGGGCTGAACACGATCCCCCGTTGGGGGGAGCGCCGTTCCCTCCGGAGGGTGAGGTGCATTCCGGACGGCGCGCGGAGGCTGAAGGCATCCCCCGAGGTCTCCACACCATGCACCCGAAACAGGTCCCGCTCGCGCGCCCGGCGCTTCGTGTCGTCGATGGACGGCAGGCTCTGCGGCAGCGCAACTGTCTCGTCCAGCACCATCTGGGCCTGGTGGGCCATGTGGCCGGACGACTGATCGCCCGAACCGACTGCCCCTACGACGATCTCTTCCAGGTGGGCTGCCTGGGCCTGATCAAGGCGGCGGAAGGCTTCGAGCCAGGCCGGGGAGCGGCCTTCAGCAGCTATGCGATCGGCAAGATCCGCGGCGAGATGCTGCATTACCTGCGCGACCGTCACCATCCGCTGCGCAGCCCCTGGCGGCAGCGGGATCTTCATGCCCGCGGCATGCGCCTGGCGGCCGAATGGGCCCACCAGGGCCGCAGCCCCAGCGAGGCGGAGCTCGCCCTGGCGCTGGGCTGCAGCAGGGAGCAGTGGCAAGAGGCCAGGCAGCTGCATCACTGCCTGCAGATGCGCTCGCTCGATCAGCCGCTCGCTGCGGGCTCAGGGCAGGACGCCGCCGCGCCGACACTGATGGAGCAGCTGCCCGACCCCCGCAGCCAGGCCGACGATCCGGCCGCTGGGGAGCGGCAGGAGAGCCCTGGAGCGGGCCTGCTGCGCCAGCTGCTCGAGCAGCTCGATCCGCTGCTCCGGCGCCTGATCGAGGGCCGCGTGGTGGATGGTCTGAGCTGGTCGGCCCTCGGCGAGGAGCTGGGCATGCACCCGCGGCTGGCCCACCGCCGCTGTGACCAGCTGCTGGCGGAGCTCAGGGCGCAATTGCAGCCCACAGCCCCATGGCGATCAGCGCCCCCGCAACCGTCTGCAGGGCATTGACGAGTTCGTTGCTCAGCCAGGTCACTCGCACCTGAAGCGTGGCTCCGAGCACGCTCTCCAACAGGGTCGCCACCAGACCGGCCAGCACCACCGCCACCAGGGCCGCAACGCCCTGAATCAGGCCCAGGGCTGCCGCAAGCGCCGTCATCACCAGGCTGCCGCCCACGCTGGCCAGGGTTCCCTCCAGGCTCACGGCCCCCTCGCTGCCGGGGGCCACGGGCCGGAGCGTTGTGATCAGCCGCGGCTGACCGCCCCAGCGCTTGCCGATCTCGCTGCCGCACGTGTCGGCGAACTTGGCGCTGAAGCTGGCGGCGAAGCCCACCAGCAACAGGGGGCGTGAGGCCGGCAGCGCCGCCGCAAGGAGGGCCAGAACCGCTCCGGTGGCGGCGGAACCCCACACGTTCTCGGGCCCGCGGCGACCGCCGCGGGCTTCCGCCAGACCGGCCTGCGTCTTCCAGGCGAGACCCAGCCGCGTCACAGCCGAGCCCATCGCCAGATAGAGAACGACGGCCAACCAGCCCCGCCAGCCCAGGCAGCCCCAGAGCACGGTGCCGAGGGCGGCGGCATGGGCCCAGCCCGCAGGCGTGAGCAGGGGCAGCCTGTGCAGGGCGGTGATGACCAGCGCGTGCAGAAGCGCCACCACCAGCCAGCCGGCGGCGGGCACCGGTCCCGAGGCGAACAGAGGCGAGAGAGCCACGGGCATGGCGAGCGGGGGATGTTTCGCAGCCCTAAGCCGGCAGGCCAGGACCGGATCCGACAGCGGATAATCATGGCTTCCGCTTCGCTCCGGCCCGTGGTCCTCCGCCGTCTCTTCCAGCGTCAGGGAGCCTTCTTCCTGAATCTCGAGGGCGGTGACACCCCCGATTCCAAGGCGGCCACCCCGAAAGCCACGGTGGTGTCCCCCACACGCGAGGAGACGACGCCGGAGCCGGAGGCACCCGCAGCTGAGCCGGCCGGGACCACCCCAGCTCCCGCTCCCCCGGCGGGCACAGCACCAACAGCAGCCGCACCGGCGGAGGTGGCCGCGCCCGCCGAGCCGGCCCCGATGACGACCGCCGAAGCCCTGCGCCTGGAGGCCATTGAGCGGCCCGAGCCGGTCTTGGCGACCTTCGCGCCGGAGTGTCTGGCCCCGTCCGCCGCTCTTCCCCGCCGGCGCCGCACCGGTGGAGCCAACCTCTCCGGCTTCAAGGCGATGGCGAAGGAGCTGGGCAAGGGGAGCTGAGGCCGTCCCGCCAGGTTGCCAACTGGGCCACTGCCGCCACGGCGGCGGTGGGCGTGCGCAGGATCTGATCGGACAGGCTCACCGGCAGCCAACCGGCGCCTTCTGCGCGAGCCTCCTCAGCCGGGCTCCAGCCTCCTTCGGGGCCCACCGCCAGCACCACCCGGACCAGACCATCGCCGGATCGCCGCCTCAGCACATCCATCAGGCCGTCGAGGCGCCGGCGGGTGGTGGCCAGCAGACGGAGCTCCCCTGCCGCGGGGGGCGTCTCGAACACACCGCACGCCGGCTCGATGCCTTCCAGAGCCGGACACCAGAGTCGTTCGCACTGTTCGCAGGCCTCGGCCACGATCAGCCGCCAGCGATCGCTGATGGCGCCTGGCGCAGCGACACTCCGCTCGGCCCGGAGCAGGGTGAGCCGGTCCAGCCCCAGCTCCACCACCATGCGGAGCCCCTCATCGAAGGAGCGCCGCGGAACGGCCAGGGCCAGTTCCAGCCCCGGTCGCGGCGGGGTGCCGGTCCGTCTGGGCTCGGAGAGCGACGGCTCCAGGGCCAGCGTCTCATCCGCGGCCAGCCGCGCCGACCAGAGATGGCCCGCTCCATCGACGACATCGCAGCGCTCGCCGCTGCGCAGACGCAGCACCTTGCGCAGGTAGTGGCGCTCCCGCTCCAGCAGGGTCACCACGCCGCCACCGGCATGCAGCCGATCCGGGGCGATCAGGAGTCGCCGGCGCTCCCGCCGACCGCGGCCGTCAGGCATCCGGGTCCGGGCCGGCGCTGAAGGTGAGGTCGGCGGGCTCCTCCACCGGCCAGTCCTCGTTCTCGCCTCCCACCAGCAGGGTCTGCAGCTGCACCACATCGGCATCGAGCTGCCGCAGGGCATTGATCAGCACATCGAGAGCCACGGCGTCACTGGTGCCGAAGTCCACCCAGACCCGCATCCATTCCCCGCGGTACTCGGGCTCGCTCATGCTGTGCATCAGTGCCGGCAGAGCCTGATCGGCCTGATCGTGGTTGTAGGCCATCCAGCTGAGGCTGTCGGCCACCTCCTGCACCTGCTGGTTGCCGGCGTTGAAGCCTCCGAGCTTGCCGAGCACGAACCAGCTGTCGAGCACGCCGTTGACGTAGGCCCGCTCTCCTCCCTGAGGGCTGCTGAGGAAGCGCAGCCAGAGCCAGCAGTTGAAGGGATCAACCTCCCGGAAATGAATGTCCATGGCCGCCCAGGATGGCGTTCCATCCAACACGGCCGCGGCACCATGCTCGAACTGGAGGGGATCCGCTATCGGGTGGCCGGAAGCCCCGCCGATCTTCTCGCCGGTGTGAACCTGGCGCTGCGGCCCGGCGTGCCGGCCCTGGTGGCGGGCCGCAGCGGCAGTGGCAAGACCACCCTGCTGGAGGTGATCAGCGGTCTGGCCCGTCCCACGGCCGGCAGCGTCCGCTGGAAGGGGGAGGTGGTCAGCGACCGTCAGCGGCGCTGGCTCTGCGGCCTGGTGTTTCAGTTTCCCGAACGCCATTTCCTCGGGCTCAGCGTGGGTCAGGAGCTGCGTCTCGGGCATCGCCGGGTGCCGGGCGAGCGGCTGGAGGCGGTCCTGGCCCGGGTGGGACTGGCGGGCCTGTCGCTGCAGCAGGCACCGGAGCGACTCAGCGGAGGCCAGCAGCGAAGGCTGGCGCTGGCGGTTCAGCTGCTGCGGGACCCTGGCGTGCTGCTGCTGGATGAGCCCACCGCGGGCCTCGACTGGTCGGTGCGCGGCGAGGTGCTGGAGCTGATCCGATCGGTGAGCAGCGATCGGGCTCTGCTGGTGGTCACCCATGAGCCCGATCTGTTCGAGGATCTCGTGGGCGAGCGCTGGCGGCTGGAGGCCGGTCATCTCGAGACGGCGCAGGCTCTCATCGCGCCCTAGACGCTCCGTACGATGCCGCCAGACAGGGTGCGGTGATGGCCGATCAGATCGTGAGGGCCACCGCCGCCGACGGTGGGATCCGGCTGGTGGCCGTCACGGTGACCGAGGCCACGCTCGAATGCCGCCGCCGCCACGGGCTCTCCTACCTGAACACGGCGCTGATGGGGCGCGCCATGGCGGCTGGCCTGCTGCTGGCCAGCTCGATGAAGGTGGCTCACGGACGGGTCAATCTGCGCCTGCGCTCGGATGGTCCGCTCAAGGGTCTGATGGTGGACGCCGGCCGCGACGGCACGGTGCGGGGCTATGTGGGCCGTCCCGACCTGGAGCTGGACCCGATCCCCGGCGGCGACGGCCATGGCGGTTTCGACTTCGCCGGCGCCGTCGGCACCGGATACCTCACCGTGATGCGGGATGTGGGGAAGGGTGAGCCCTACATGAGCACGGTGGAGCTGGTGAGCGGCGGCATCGGGGAGGACGTGGCCTCCTATCTGCTCCACTCGGAACAGACCCCGTCCGGTGTGTTCGTCGGCGAATCGATCGACAGCCGGGAGCTGCACATCTCCGGCGGCCTGCTGGTGCAGGTGCTGCCGAAGGCGGCCCGCGAACCGGCACTGGTGGCTCTTCTGGAGGAGCGCTGCCGTGAGATCGGCCACTTCAGCCGCAGGCTGCTGGATTGTCAGGGGAACCTGCGGCAGCTTCTGGAGGATGTGATGCCGGACCTGGATCCGAAATTGCTGGAGGAGGGTCAGGAGCGCGGCGATGTGCGCTTCTCCTGCCGCTGCAGCCGCCGGCGCAGCCTCGGTGCCCTGCAGCTCCTGGGCACGGCCGAATTGCGCAGCATGCTCGAGGAGGAGGGCGGCGCCGAGCTCACCTGCCAGTTCTGCCAGGAGGTCTACCGCGTCGGCGGCGACGAGCTGAGCCGGATGATCGACGAGCTGAGCGCGGCCTGAGTGAGGGCCGGATCGCCGGTTCGCTGAGTCAGGCGAGCAGCAGGGAGCCGAGCAGAAGCAGCAGCCAGGCGGGGAGAGCGCGCAGCGCCTCGGGGCCGAGGGGCATCACCGCCATGGAGGGAACGCCATCGCCGGCGGCGGCGACCGTGGCCAGAAGCTCTCCGAGGATCAGGCCACTGGAGAGGAGAACCACGCTCCAGCCCAGGGCGGGCAGAAGCCTGCGCTGGCGGCGCACCTGGGCCAGGACGCAGACCCCGGTGCTGAAGGCCAGCAGCAGGTCCGCCGGAGCGGAGGGAGAGGCCACGAGCACCAGCAGCACACCCACCTGGACAAGCAGCGGCACCCAGAGCTGGCGGCCGGCGGCCGGCTCGATCTGGGGCAGGAGCGATGTCTGGGGAAGGGAGAAGGAGGGAAGTCTGGGGAGTTGCCGCATGGGGCCGCCCGCAGCGGCCACGGGCCGGGCGGGCGTGGTCTCCTGCTGAGAGGCGGTTCGCGCCGCGGAGCTCACCTTGCCCTGCTGGCGCTCCTTGAGTCGCTCCATCAGCACGGCGTCGTAGGCCGCCTCGATCAGGGCCTGGGCCCTTGGATCGGAGCCGACATCGCGTAACCGGGCCTGCTTGGCAATCTGGACGGCCTCGAAGCTGGCGTCCTGACGGATGCCGAGCCGTTCATAGGGGTCCTGTGAACCGGCTCCATCGCGGGAAGGATCCGAGCCGGTGGTCATGGCGGAAGCGGGCGGGCCGATGATCTTGGGAGAGCGTATCGCTCCTGACTCAGAACAGGGGCTCGCTGCAGCGGAAACCGGCCTCCCGCTGCAGGCGCTGGCTCTGACGCTCCGCCTCGGCCTGCGGCAGCCAGGAGCGGCGCTTGAGCAGAGGCATCTGGGGCGGGAGATGGCTGCCCTCCCGCATCTCAACCCGGTCCGGTGCCGGGGCGAAGCTCACGAAGTCACACCCTCCGTCCTGCCGACGACGCACTAACCAGAAGGTCTCTGCCATGGAAGGCGGGCACCCACACATGAAGGAATGTCAAGTCTGACCGGCCCGACCCGCCACTGTGGCCTCAGAGGGCAATCGGCTCCACACCGCTGGCCACCGGAGCCACGCCACTGAGGCTGAGGTCCGGATGGTCCTCCTGCAGTTGCTGAAGGTTCCAGCTGTTCTTGAACAGCAGCACCGGTCGGTTCCAGGCGTCACTCACCGTCTTGCAGTTGAACAGCCGGCCCACGGCATCGAGGGCCGGCCAGCCCTCCTCCACCCAGCGGGCCAGGCTGAAGCCCAGGGGTTCAAGGCGAGTGGCCACGCCGTATTCGCTCTGCAGCCGATGCTGCACCACCTCCATCTGCAGCTGACCCACGGCCGCCAGGATCGGATCCCGCTTGCTCTGATCGGTGTCGTAGAGGATCTGAACGGCACCTTCCTCACGCAGCTCGTTCACCCCCTTGCGGAAGCTCTTGAACGCCGAGGGATTCGGATTGCGCAGCCAGGCGAAGAGCTCCGGACTGAAACAGGGAATGCCTTCGTATTCCACCTGCCGGCCGACGTAGAGCGTGTCGCCGATGGCGAACATGCCGGGGTTGTTGAGGCCGATCACGTCGCCGGGATAGGCATCATCCAGCACGGCGCGCTCCTGGCCGAACAGCTTCTGCGGCCTCGAGAGACGGATTGAACGACCGGTGCGGGCGTGGCGCACCGTCATGTCCTTCTCGAACCGGCCGCTGCAGACCCGCACGAAGGCGACACGGTCCCTGTGGCGCGGATCCATGTTGGCCTGCAACTTGAAGACGAAGCCGCTGAAATCGGGATGCTCGGGCGGCACCGGCCCCTCCCGGCTGGAGCGAGCCATCGGCCTCTGAGCCAGATCGAGGAAGGCATCGAGGAACGGCCGGACGCCGAAGTTCGTCATCGCCGACCCGAAGAAGACCGGCGTCAGCTCGCCGCGATGCACGGCATCCATCTCCAGCTCGGCACCGGCCTCCTCCAGCAGTTCCAGCTCCTCCAGGGCCCGGGAGAGCAGCTCCTCCTCGACAGCGCCGCTGCTGCGAACCTCCTCGAGGCTCAGCACCTGCTCGCGGGCCTGACGACCCCGTTCGGCCCGATCGAAGAGGATCACCCGATGGCCCTGCCGGTCGATCACGCCGCGGAACTCGTCGCCGCTGCCGATGGGCCAGTTCACCGCCCAGGGCACCAGCCCGAGCTCGGCTTCCAGTTCGTCGAGCAGTTCGAGCGGCTCGCGGCCGGGGCGGTCCATCTTGTTGATGAACGTGAAGATCGGGATGCGCCGCATCCGGCAGACCTCGAACAGTTTCCGGGTCTGGGGTTCCAGCCCCTTGGCGGCGTCCTCGAGCATCACGGCGTTGTCCGCCGCGGCCAGAGTGCGATAGGTGTCCTCGCTGAAGTCCTGGTGGCCCGGCGTGTCGAGCAGGTTGATCGTGGTGCTGCCGTAATCGAACTGCAGCACGGTGGAGGTGATCGAGATGCCGCGCTGCTTCTCCAGCTCCATCCAGTCGGAGGTGACGCGGCGCTGTTCGCCGCGGGCCTTCACCGCCCCGGCCTGCTGAATCGCTCCCCCGTAGAGCAGCAGCTTTTCCGTGAGCGTGGTCTTGCCGGCATCGGGGTGCGAAATGATCGCGAAATTGCGGCGACGCTCCACGGCCTCATGCAGGCTCTCGGGGGCAGCGGTCATCGATGAACGTGGTGATTCGCTCACCCTGCCAGACGGGCTGATGCGGCGCGGCCGTCCCGATCGCGGAGACTGATCGGCGCAGGGAACGGCCCATCGCCCCGGAACCGCCATGGAGCTGATTCACGGATTCCATCTGCGCAACCTGCGCGGTGATCTGCTCGGCGGGCTCACCGCCGCTGTGGTGGCTCTGCCGCTCTCGCTCGCCTTCGGTAACGCCGCCCTGGGGCCCGGAGGGGCCATCTACGGGCTGTACGGCGCCGTGGTGGTGGGATTCGTGGCGGCCCTGCTGGGCGGAACCCCCGCCCAGGTCAGCGGCCCCACCGGACCGATGAGCGTCACGGTGGCCGGCGTGGTCTCCAGCCTGGCTGCGGTGGGGGTCTCGCGGGAACTCGCCGCGGGGGAGATCCTGCCCCTGGTGATGGCGGCGGTGGTTCTCGGCGGACTGGTGCAGGTGCTCTTCGGTGTGCTGCGCCTGGGCCGCTACATCACGCTCGTGCCCTATTCGGTGGTGTCGGGATTCATGTCGGGCATCGGGGTGATCATCCTGGTGCTCCAGATCGGCCCTTTTCTCGGCATCAGCACCCGCGGCGGCGTGGTCGAGTCGCTGCGGACGCTGGCGCTGTCGTTTCAGCCCAATGGCGCCGCCTTGGCGGTGGGGCTGATGACCCTGGCGATCGTGTTTCTCAGCCCACGCCGGATCACCCGCTGGCTGCCATCGCCTCTGCTGGCGCTGCTGATCGTCAGTCCCCTGTCGCTGCTGCTGTTCGCCGATGCGCGGCTGGAGGCCATGAATCTGGCTCCTCTGGCCCGGATCGGAGCGATTCCGGAGGGTGGCCTGCGCATCACCCTGCCGGCCTGGGGCCAGCACTGGCCGGACCTGATGCGTGCCGGTCTGGTGCTGGCCGTGCTCGGGTCGATCGACTCCCTGCTCACCTCCCTGGTGGCCGACAACATCAGTCAGACCCGCCACGACTCCGACCGGGAACTGATCGGCCAGGGCCTGGCCAACAGCTGCGCCGGCCTGCTCAGCGGACTTCCCGGTGCGGGAGCGACCATGCGCACCGTGATCAACATCAAGTCGGGCGGGAGCACGCCGCTCTCCGGCATGGTCCACTCCCTTGTGCTGCTGGTGGTGCTGCTGGGTGCCGGGCCGCTCGCCGCCACGATTCCCACCGCTCTGCTGGCGGGAATCCTGATCAAGGTGGGGATCGACATCATCGACTGGGGCTTTCTGCTGCGGGCCCACCGGCTCTCGATGAAGACAGCGGTGGTGATGTACGGAGTGCTGCTGATGACGGTGTTCTGGGACCTGATCTGGGGTGTGCTGGTGGGTGTGTTCGTGGCGAATCTGCTCACGATCGAATCGCTCACCGAAACCCAGCTGGAAGGGATGGCCGCCGACAATCCGGGCGGCAAGGGGTCGCAGCCGCCGCCGGCATCCATGACCCTGCCCGCCGAGGAGCAGGAGCTCCTGGAGCAGTGCGGCAACGACGTGATGCTCTTCCGCCTGCGCGGCCCCCTGAGCTTCGGGGCCGCACGGGGCATCAGTGAGCGGATGGCCCTGGTGCGCAGCTACCGCGTTCTGATCCTGGATGTCAGTGAGGTGCCGCGTCTGGGGGTCACCGCCACGCTGGCAATCGAACGCATGGTGGAGATGGCGCGCAGCCAGGGGCGCTCTGCCTACGTGGCCGGAGCGGGCGGCAAGGTGCGGGAACGGCTGGAGCGGTTCGGGGTGCACGGAATCCTCGCCAGCCGGTTGTCAGCGCTGGAGGCCGCCCACTCCGATCTGACCAAGGTCTCCGCCGGGCCCTCCTGAAGCCCCTGTCAGGGCGATTCGCCGATGCCGGGCTCAGCTGTCGACGGAAGCGGCCAGAACGATCCGGTCGCGTCCCTCGTGCTTGGCCCGGTAGAGGGCTTCATCGGCGCGGTGGATCGTGTCGCTGTAGCGCTCCCCGATCCGATGCTCGGCCAGTCCGATGCTGACGGTGCACTGAATCACAACCTCGTTGCAGCTGGTCTGCATCAGGCGGATCTGCTGGAGGACGCGTTCGGCTCCGTGGATGGCCAGTGACTGCGGGGAGCCGGCAAAGAGGATCAGGAACTCCTCACCACCCCAGCGTCCGCAGAGGTCGTAGTCACGCAGCTTGGCTTCCAGCGTTCTGGCGAGATTCACCAGGACGGCATCACCGGCATCGTGACCGTGGGCGTCATTGATGGACTTGAAGAAGTCGACATCCAGGATGGCAATACAATAGGCCGATCCGGTGCGGGCGCTCCGCTCATCCTCCGCCTGGCAGCGTTCGTTCATCATCCGGCGGTTGCACAGGTTGGTCAGAGGGTCCCGGGTTGAGGCCACTTCAAGGGCCTCATTGAGGTCCTTGAGCATGGACTGGTAGCGATCCGAAATGCGAGTGACTTTCTCGATCTGCCGCTCCAGCCGCTCAAAGCGCTGATCAACGCTGCGACGTTCGGAGAAGGGTCGATTGCTGTTGCGGCGTTCCGGAGCACCGGTCGCACGCTCCAGACGGTCGATCTTGTCGACGTGATCGTTCCAGAGGCTCTCGAGCGCCTGATGCAGGGGGTGATTGCGATAAGCAGGATCCTCGAGGAGGGACTGAATCGTCTTCTCGAGCTCGGCCTGGCAGGCGGATGGCGCTGGCAGCGAGGGGAGGTCGGGGGCCGGGGTCACGGCTGCTCCGCTGTGATCACGAAGGGGAAGGTGTAGTCCTCCTTGAACTCTTCGCCAAGCTCGGCAGCGCGAGGATTGCGATGGTCGTAGTACCAGCGCACACTCACATCCCGCCCGGTGGAAAAGGAGTCCTCAAGCGCATCAAAGACATCTATCATTGCCCGAATGCTGCTGGTGTTCAGATAGGTGAGGGAGAGAACCAACGCAAGAGGAGCCGATGAGCTTGAGAGATAGAGCTCAGTCCACTCGATCAGATCGTCGAACAGTTCGAAGGTGTTCTCTGGATACGATTCACCCTCGATGCGAAGCAACCCCTCCTGCCAGACCGCATGAATCAACGGCGTGCAGGATGTGGGTTCAACGCGGAGATCACTGCCTTGCGTCACCATCGACCTCATCTCAGATCACCGCCCGCACAGCCAGGAACGCAAGACCATCCGGCACCAGCTGCTCATCCATGTAGGCCTGAACCGGCTGACGCACCGTCCGGGCCACCTGCAGCAGCCCCAGACCCGCACCGGAGGTGGCCCCATCCACGCGGGGGCGGCGCAGCTGCTTTTTGTAGCGCTGTTTGAGCGCCGCGGCGTCCAGGTCGTGCAGCTCGGAGATGCGACGGATCACATCCCGGCCATCCTCGGGATGGACCCAGTTGCCGGCGGTGATGCTGATGGAGCCGGCATCGGTCTCACTGATCACAACCGTGGCTGAGGATTGCACGTCACTGAGCTCATGCGTACGGGCGTAGTGACTGATGTTCTGACAGAACTCGATGTAGACACTGAACACATCGACAGCTGTGGAGGCGTGGGGCTGAACCGACTCGATATGCCGCTTGAGCGCAAGACCCATCTCACCGATGAGATTGCTTGAGATCAACCCATTGAAGCACATCAGGATCCGATGGTCATTGAAGGTCTGCCGCAACCTGCCCAGGCTCAGAAGTGCGTCCTCACTCATGCGATCACAGCCTCATCGAAGCGGAAGCAGAGGATGGTCACATCGTCGCGCTGCTGATGATCACCCCGGAAGTGGTCAAAGGTGGTTGCCAGCACATCCTTCTGCCGGTGAATCGGCAGAGCGGAGTTGCGCTGAATCCAGTCCTGGAAGCGATCAGTGCCGAAGCCGAAGCCATCGCTGCCTCCGGCCTGATCAAGGATGCCATCGGTGGTGAGGTAGTAGGTCGTTCCGGGCCGCAGCACCACATCATGATCGCTGTACTGGCCCTGTCGCTTCTGCCAGAGCGAACGCTTGTCGCCTCGGATCATGCCCACACGGCTGCCATCGCTCCAGAACAGATGAATGTGAGCACCGCTGAAGCGGAGCAGCGATCGATCGAAGTCGAGCATGACAAGGCCAAGGTCCATACCCGTCGCCAGGGCCCTGGATTCGTGGGCTTCACGGAACAGGGGCCGCATGAGCTGGTCCACGGTGTCCATCAGAACGGCCGGTGAAGCGATCCCGACCTGATGAACGGCCCGGTCCAGACTGGAGCGGGCCAGCATGGTCATCATGGCCCCGGCGACACCATGGCCGGCACAGTCGGCCACGCCGGCGAGGCAGCGGGAGCCTTCACGATGGAAGAGATAACAATCACCTCCCACACCGTCGCGTGGTTTCCAGATGACGAAATAATTGTCGGCGAACGTCTGCTGGAGCTGGGAGTCCGGCAGAATCGTTCGCTGGAGCAGGGAGGCGTAGCGGATGGAGGCGCCGATCTGATTCTGAGCGGCGCGAAGTTCAACGTTGTAGTCGTTGAGCTTGCCGGTGTAGCTGCTGATCGTCTCGAGGACGGAATTGAAGCCACGGGCCACAGCCGAGACCTCATCACTGCCACGCACGGTCAGTCGGGAGCTGAAGTCGCCGGATTCGATCTGCAGGGCTTCACGGGAGAGCACGCTCAGTGGGCCGAGCACCCGGGTGTAGATCAACCGGTAGGACAGCAGGGACAGCAGGACCAGGAAGAAGCTCAGCAGACCCGCAACCGGCAAGAGTTCCTGGCTGCGCCAGGGGCTGGCCACAAGCGCCTGGACAACGACGAACAGATAAATCAGAACGATCCCATTGCACACCGCCAGCAGGGTGAACAGCTTCTGAATCGTGAGCCGACGGGTCATGCTCAGCGCCTGACTCTCTCAGGCTAGGGATTCCCCAGTGGGCTGACCATGGCAGAATCCGCTCAGGGAGGGGTGGTCGAGTGGTTGATGGCTCTGGTCTTGAAAACCAGCGAGGTGCAAGCCTCCGTGGGTTCGAATCCCACCCCCTCCGCTTCTATTCTCCGATGCACGGCTGAAGCCGCCCGGTCAGGCCACAGCAGCTGAGGCTCTCCGTCACGTCAGCAGGCACTGACGCCGAGCGTTCGCTGGGCGTCGCCGATGTGCCGCATGAGTGGATTTTCCTATCATCTGCCTGTCATCGTTCAGCGCATGGTTCCTGGAGACATCGCCCGCGTGCGCCTTGGAGAGGGTCACACCCGTCCGGTTCGCCGTTGCCTGGACGGAAAGCAGGCGCGGATCATCTCCATGGAGGGTGATCTGCTCAAGGTCTCCCTCCTACACGACGCGTCCCGCACGTTCAGTGTGCGCAGCAGTGAAGTGGAGGCCCTTGAGTCCCCCGTGGAGCTTTCGAGCGAGCGGCACGCCGAGCCCATCGCACCCTGACGACCGCACAGCTCAGCAGAGCTCGCTCAGCACCGGCCGGTCGCACAGCTGCTCCCCGCTGGTCAGCGGTCCCAGATCGTCCCAGGGCACGATCCACACATCGTCCGGCACATCCTCCAGGAGCGCATCCACACCCGGGTTGGGCAGTTCAACGATGCGGCGCTCGCGCAGGTTCAGTCGCCGCCGCAACCAGGGCCTGACCATGGCCTTCTCCAGCAGAGCCTGGTAACGACCGTCGGCGATCGCCCGCCTCAGACCCTCATCCAGGGCGCTCGCGAGCTCGTCCTGACTGGGATGGACGTAGAACATCATCGCGAAGGGATACGCCAGCAACAGGTGGTCGTCCAGCTCGACCCGGGGGTAGCGGCGTTCCACGACGAGGTGATCGGTGCCGAGCTCCGGCAGACCGCGGGGGATCATGTCGATCCGGTTCTCGTTGAGCAGCTCGAACAGGAGATCGGGTTCCACTTCAAACGTGCGCAGGCCGGCAGCCGCCATCAGCCGGGCATCGCTCCAGCCGGTCCCCTGGGCCACAACCAGTCCCTGCAGATCCTCCAGCAGTCGGCTGGAGGCCAGTCGATCACGCCTGGAGCGGTTGACCCAGAGCCCACGCAGTCCCAGCAGCCCGCCGAGAACGGGCACCGGCACCGGCCTCAGGCGACGGTGCAGCTCAGGGCCCGCGCCGAAGAAGCCCACAGTGAGTCCGGCGGGATTATCGCTGCTCACATCGGGCGAGGCAGCGAGGCGCTGCACCGCCATCTCCTGATTGCCGGGCAGGCGTGCGTAACCCATCACAAAGGGTCGGCCGCTGGCCTCCAGTGCCAGGCGCAGCACCCGATAGGGCAGGGCATCCGGTGTGCTGGAGGCCGTTCTGGGCACCACGACCCGCAGGGTTCCCGGCGGAACGTTGGCCAGCTCATCCACCGTGAGTTCATCGTCATCACGGATGGTCGGGCGCTCGCGGATGCGATCTTCGATCCGGGCCCACCCCACCGCGAGGATGGCGACCGAGGCCAGCAGGGCGCCGGCGGCCCAGATGCGCGAGCGCCAGCCCATCAGCCGCTCACCACCCCGCGGGGGATCAGGGCGTAGATGGCGCTCATGGTGAGCAGCAGGTAGCTGGGCAGCACGGCGGACTGGAGCAGGGAGCGCCACCGTCTCGGCCAGCCCTCCATCTGGTGATCGATGATCTCATCGGCACCGATCACATAGAGGATGCCCACCAGGATCACCAGCTGCAGCTGGCCAATGAACCCGGCCATCGCATCCACAGGCAGGATGCCGGCCAGGAAGACGTAGTTGCCCGCCGCGGAGACCACTGCCGCCAGGATCAGATCGTCCCGGGTGCGATGAATCACGAGTGCCAGCACGCAGAGGCCGATCGCCAGCATGTAGCCGAGAAAATCCGGCACCAGATAGAGCGAGGCTCGTCTGGAGATCTCCAGCGTGCTCGTCACCGCCTCGGCCCGCCCGGGCGAGCCGACCTCCAGGCGCGGGTCGCCCAGGTTGCTGAGGGTCTGAAGCCGGTTCAGGCTGATGCCGCTCTCCCCGAGCTGCCAGCCATAGAGATAGAGGGTGGGACTGACACCGCTGTTGGCCGTGTCGACCTCCAGTGCGGGGCTTCGGCGCAACGGGTTGGCATAACCCACCTGCAGGTTGAGGAGATGGCTGTCGAAGGGATAGCTGTCGAGGCGCCAGCGATGCACGAAGCGCCCGTGGACCGTGTACAGCGACCAGATCCGCGATCCGATGCGCTCCCGGCTGAGCCGTTCGAAGCGGTCCAGATCTGCATTGAAGATGCTGTTGAGCACCGTCAGGTCGTCGCTGGGGTTCTCGGCCTCATCGCCGGGCCAGAGGGTCCAGAGATACAGCTGAGCGTTGAAGGAGGCGTTGTGGAGATCGATCCCGTCCAGCTGGGTGAGGTACATCCCCACCCGCAGGGTGTCCGGGAGAAGCGGCGCCTGATCGATGGTGGCCGGCAGCCCCGGCATCGGATCATCCGAGGCGAAGGGAACAGCGGCTGGGGCGGGAACGGCCCGCATGCCGGGACCGGCCAGCAGAGCCAGCAGCGTGATCACCACGATGAGGGCCCGTCCCCGCTTCCAGCCAGGTCTGCCGTGGGTCCGACGCGCCATCAACGCAGCCAGGGGGGAACGGCGCTCAGGACAAGGAATGCCATCACCGGAACGCGGGCGCAACACTTCTCAAGGTTTCCGTTACAGTTTGAGAAGTCGACCACTTCAACTCCATGTCCGACTCCACCTCCCGCTTCGGATTCGTCGCCTTCGCCGAAACCTGGAACGGCCGCATGGCCATGATGGGCTTCGTGATCGGTCTGGCCACCGAACTGCTCACCGGTCAGGGCATCCTCTCCCAGATCGGCCTCGGCTGAGTCGACGTCCCTGAAAGGGGTCGTCCAGACGCCCCTCGTCAAAGACCCCATGCCGACGAGCCGTTCGCCGGCATGGGGTCTTTCAGTGCATTGGCCCGCAACCCTGTCGTGATGCGATGAACCCGGCACCTGGCATCTGGCCTCTGCTTCAATGCCGGACCCGAGCCTGAGGCCTGTGGCCATGCGAGGCGACCACCCCACCCGACTGCGGCACTGCCCGCCCCTGATCCTCTGGGGCCTGCTGGGCGCGACTCTGGCCATGGCTGCTTCAGGAGCCCGTCTCGTTGCTGGCGAACGTCCCCGCCAGGAGGGCACGGTGCTGGCCGTTCAGGATGGCCAGGAGCTTCTGGTCCGCTTCGACAACGAGGCCGACAGCGTGCGCCTTGCCTGTCTCCAGGCACCCCGGCCGGAGCAGCAGCCCCACGCCGGCGACGCCCAAAGAGCTCTGGAGGAGCTGGTCGGAGCGGGAGACTCGGTGTCGCTGGAGCTGCGGGGACGCGACGTGTACGGTCGCACGGTTGCGGTCGTGCGGCTGGGCCAGCAGGACCTGGGAGCCCAGCTGGTGGCCGGGGGCATGGTCTTCGCCCATGACGGCTACGTGGGCCGTTGCGATGATCTGGGCTATCCCGCTCTGCAGAACGAGGCCAGGAAGGCGGGCCGCGGCTTCTGGCGGAGCCATCCGGAGGGCATCGCGCGTCCCTGGAACCTGATCGAGCAGCAGGGCGGCAACCAGCTGCCGTAAGCAGGGCCGCGTCCTGAACGATCCGCCACCCCGAACCCGCCAAACCGCAGCAACGCCGACAGCTCGGATCGGCCCGGGCCGGTTGAGATGGAGCGTCATTGCCACACGCGAAGCAACGGTGCCTTACGAACCCGGGACCTCCGACTGCCGGCTGCTGATCGAATCCAAGAGCAGCATTGAAGCCACCCTGATGCGGCTCTCCCAGCTGGAGGGCACCGATCACATCCGCCGCCAGCTGGTGTCCGTGTACAACCAGCTGGAGGGGCTCCACGATCTCAAGCGAGCCCAGCGCAACCCACCCACGGAATCCGACGGCCCATGCCCTTCCGAAATGATCAGCGCCCTGCCTGGCTGAACTGGGCCTTCCTGGCCATGTTTCTCTGGAGCAGCTGGCAACTGGCCGGGTTCTGGCTGCAGCGTCTTCACGGCAGCTCCCTGATGGGATGACATGCAGGGGATGCCCCCCGGCGGCGCTCAGGCAGGCGCGCCGGGTCAGGGCTGCCCCGGCAGATCAGACATAGGGATAGGCGTTCGGCACATAGAACTGTTCGTTGATGGGAGGCCGCACGTAATCGCCCTGCTCGGCCCTCGGCGGCAGCTCGATCGCCGGCGGGGTCATGTCGTCGTAGGGGACCTTGCTGAGCACGTGGCGGATGCAGTTGAGGCGGGCGCGGCGCTTGTCGTTCGCCTCCACCGTGAACCAAGGCGCTTCGGGGATGTTGGTGCGGGCGAACATCTCATCCTTGGCTCGGGAGAACTCCACCCAGCGGTTGCGGGATTCCAGATCCATCGGGCTCAGCTTCCAGCGCCGCGTCGGGTCCTCGATGCGCGACCGGAAGCGGGCCTCCTGCTCCTCGTCGCTGACGGAGAACCAGTACTTGAGCACCATGATGCCGCTGCGCACGAGCATGCGTTCGAATTCGGGGCACGACTGCATGAACAGCTGCACATCCGCCTCCGAGCAGAAGCCCATCACCCGCTCCACACCGGCGCGGTTGTACCAGCTCCGGTCGAACACCACGATCTCCCCCGCTGAGGGGAAGTGCTGCACGTAGCGCTGGAAGTACCACTGGCTGGATTCCTGATCCGAAGGCTTGGAGAGGGCCACCACCCTGCAGCCGCGGGGATTCATGGGCTCGGTGAGGCGCTTGATCGTTCCGCCCTTGCCGGCGGCGTCACGGCCCTCGAAGAGCACGATGAGGCGGAATCCGGTGGCCTTCACCCAGTACTGCATCTTGACCAGCTCGGTCTGCAGCCGCGCCAGATCGTGCTCATAGACCTTGCGGCTGAGGCGTTTGCCGGCCTTCGAGCCCGGGGCCTCCACCAGATCCTCGAGCAGCTCGGAGGGGCGGAACACATCCACACCGTTGCCCTGCACCGCGGCCAGCACATCGCTGGGCACCTTGTAGGCCGGATGCTTGCCATGACCGCTTCCCCGGCGCCGGTGCTTGCCGGCCTTGATCTTGCCGGCCTTGGCCTTGCCCTTGCCGCTGAGCTTCAGCTTCTTCTTTCCCTTGCCCTTGGCCGCCGGCCAGAGGGAGGGCGCTCCGGTGCTGTCCGAGGCAACCGCCTCTGCCTTCCGGTCCTTCCTGTCGTGCTTGCTTCCCATCGCCGCCTCGGCCCACGCTGATGCCTCTGTCATGGCGACGACGGCGCGTCCGCGCCACAAACGGACACGTTCTGCACATGTGGGGGACTCAGGTGGGTCCAGCAGAAGCCAGGGAGCGCCCCACCAGGGCAACCGCAAAGCGCCCATCGGCGCCGGGCTGCTGGAGCCGGCGCAGCTCACCGCCGTGCCAGCGGGCCACCCGTGCCGCGATGGCCATGCCCAGACCGCAATGGCCCTGTCCGCCCCGGGCCTGGTCGAGACGCTGAAAGGGCTGCAGGGCACGCTCCCAGGCCTCGGCGGAGATGCCCTCGCCCTGATCCCACACCTGAATGGCGAAGCCGCCCTCCTCCCCCTCGATGAGCCGCACGACCACCGGTGGTGTGCCGTGGGCAAGGGCGTTGTCCACCAGATTGGCCACCGCCCGGGCCATGGCGATGGGCTGCACCCGGGCGGTGAGCGCCCGCAGCTCGAGGCGCACGGCCCCGGGGTCGTGCTGGGCCAGGGCCTCGGCCAGCAGGGCGTCGAGCGGCACCTCCACCGCCGCCTCGTGCTCACCGCCACCGGCGAAGAGCAGGAACTGGGAGGTGATGCGCTCGAGCGCATCCAGATCGCGCTCACCCCTCTCGCGGATCTCGGCCACCCGGTCCGCACCGCTGACCGGTGCCGCCAGCAGGGAGAGCCGGAAGCGGAGACGGGTGATCGGGCTGCGGAGGTCGTGGGCGATGCCGGCGAGCATGGTGGCCCGCTCCTGCTGAGTCGCCTCCAGCCGGGCCAGCATGGCGTTGAAGTGGCGGGTGAGGCGGCGCACATCGGGAGCACCCGTTTCCTCCACGGCCGGCTGCCGGCCGGAGCGCCCCACCCGTCCGAGCGCCCGCTCCAGCGCGCGCAGGGGCTGCTCCACCTCCAACAGCAGGAACGCGGCACCGCTGATGGTGGCACCGCTGACCAGGGCCAGGCTCAGCAGGAGCGGCGCCGGCGGCCAGCTGACCGGTGAGCGCAGGGCGGCGAAGAGCCACACCGGCTCCAGCGGCGAGATCAGCTCGATCCACACCCCCCGCTCGGGCCCCTGCGCCATCTGGATCGCCGGGCAGTGGGACAGGCGGCGGCAGAGCTCCCCCTGCAGGGCCAGGCCCTGCCGCCGCAGAGAGGCCGGGCCGGCCCGGGGATTGAGGATGCTGCGTGCCATGCCACCCGGAACGGGCTGCACGATCAGCCGGAGTCCGGTGAGTTCGGAGACCAGGGGGGGAGGGAAGCGCTCCAGCGCCAGTTCGCTGAGCCGGACGGTCAGAGCGAGTCCGCGGCCGAGCTGGGCGGTCTGGAGACGCTCGATCTGCTGGGCGAACACCTGCTGGAACACGAGCAGGCTGGCCAGGGAACTGCCGGCGAAAGCCCCGATCAGCCGGCCCAGCAGCAGCCATCGCCAGGGCAGCCGGCTCATTCAGCGCGAACGGGGTGTCCCATCGGGAACGAACACATAGCCGTAGCCCCACACGGTCTGCAGATAGCGGGGACGACTCGGATCCGGCTCGATCAGCCGCCGCACCCGCGAGACCTGCACATCCATGCTGCGGGTGTCGGTCTCACTCTCCGGGCCCCGGGCGAGCTCGATCAGGCGCTCGCGCGACAGGGGGCGGTGGGGATGCTGCACGAATGCCGCCAGCAGGCTGAATTCACCGCAGGTGATCGTCACGGTCTCGCCGGAGCGCTCCAGGGTGCGGGCGGCCAGATCGAGCACGTTCTCCCCGAAGAGCACCTTCTCACCCTCCGCCAGGGGGCTGCCGGGGGGAGGGGGGCGCGGCGGCGGAGCACCGCCTCGATCCGGGCCGTGAGCTCCCTCGGCAGGAAGGGCTTGGCCAGGTAGTCATCAGCCCCCTGCTCGAGACCGATGATGCGGTCCACCGCCTCACCCTTGGCGGTGAGCATCACCACCGGAAGATCGTCCCCCTGATCGCGCAGCCGTCGCAGCAGGGTCAGCCCATCCTCGCCCGGCATCATCAGATCCAGCACCACCAGATCGGGCCGCTGGAACTCGAGCCTGGCCATCAATTGACGGCCGTCGCTCAGGGCCCGGACCTCGTAGCCCTGATCGAGCAGATAGGTGTTCACCATCTGGCGCAGATCGGGGTCATCATCAACGACCCAGATGGTGGAGGGCTTGCCCATGGCCGTGTCAGGCAGCGACTGGCCCGACTGTATGGATCGCAGCGGCCTCGAACCCAGGAATTGGGATCGGGTCACAGCTGCAGCCGCTCGGGACACACCTCAGTCATGGCGACGGCGTCAGGCTGTGCCCGAACGCTGCGGGGGCCGGTGTCGTTGATGTCAGTCTCGCCACGGAGGCCGGTTGCGGCGATCTTGGCTCTGCCGGCGCTGCTGACCTTCGCCCTCGCGGCGCCACCGGTGCTGCGGGCCGATGGCCTCTCCGGCCAGGCGGTGCAGGGGGTGAGCAGCTACCGGGAGCGACTGCGGCAGCTGTTCCAGCGCTATGACCGCAACGGGGATGGACGGCTGGATGCCGGCGAGGTGAACGGCCATCCCTACCTGCAGCGCCAGCTCAGGCGCCGACGGCCCGCCCGCAACCACCTGGTGCGCAGCGATCTGATGCCGGCCCAGCGCACGGTGCTGGGAGAGCGGCTGCGGCAGCGCTTCCGGGAGGCCGACCGCAACGGTGATGGCCGCCTGAACCGCAACGAGGCCGGCACCATCCCGTGGCTGCTGCAGCGCTTCCGCATCGCCGACATCGACGCGGATGCGGGCATCACCCTGCGGGAGATCTGGATCCTGCAGCGGGCCCTCAGCCCGAGGCCGACGCCTCAGGGCCGCCGGGACTGAAACGGCGAGAGCAGAACCCGGCCGAACCGCACCAGGCCGGCCACGATCAGCAGCAGCGCCATCACGGCCAGACCCACCATCAGCAGCATGCCGGCGAGAGACAGCACCGAGCGGGCCAGCAGCGCCAGGCCAGCGATCAACTCATCGATCACCTCGCTGATCACCAGCAGCACATCGAGATCCCGGGGCACCCGCACCAGCGCCAGCAGCAGCCCCACCCCTGCGGCCACCAGCAGGGCCGGCTCCGTCAGCCGTCGCCAGAGGGGCTTGAGCCGACGCCGACGCGGGGCCGGGCCGCGCGACGACCCGCGTTTCACCAGCCTCATGCGCGGACCCGTCACATCCCCCTCCCATGTGGGCATGGTGCGGGACGCGTCAAGTCAGGGTGTGCCGCCGACCTCATCCAGCCGGTGACCGGCACGGCGCATCCAGCGCTCGAACTCGATCAGCACCAGTTCGTTCGGGCACTCCACCAGGGAGAGGCCCTCCACCGTGCAGTCGCCACTGCCGCCGTGATGGAGGGAAATGTGGAAGTCGGGCCCGCTCAGACCGCAGACCTCAGGATCGCTGCGGACCACCACATCGAGATGGGCACCCAGACGGGCGACCCGTCGACGCAGCTCCGACCAGCTCATCGTCATCGACGGATCCCGGACACAGCGTCGCCATCATCCTCCCTCCGGTCCGGCCTCTGCCGCGGAATCCCCCGACTCGCCGCCGGCTTCCGGCACCGGCGTCTCGAGCGTCGGTGCGGGCGGCTCAGTGGACCGGGGCAGAGGGACGACCAGGGCGAGGGCCGCCACCGCCACGGCGCTGCCCACCCCGAAGACCGGGGCACTGAGCCGCTGACGCAGCGGCACGCGTTCCTGCAGCTCACGCCGGGGCAGCGGGCGGTCGGCCTCGAGCGGGAAGGTCACCTTCAGCTGCGGGTCCAGACGCATGGCGTCGAGGCAGCGCACCAGATCGGCCAGTTCGCCGTCATCGATGCTCAGGCTGAGCGGATCGGTCCCCTCGACGCTGCTGCGCAGCAGCAGCTCATGGCCGGGTGCCGCCGGGGCGATGCTCACCGGGGCGTCAGCGCCGCCCCGGGGCAGGGCCACACCGCTGAGCAGATGGCGCGCATAGGGCAGCACCACGCTGGTCAGGGCCTGCAGATGCTCGCGGCGCCCCTCGAGCTGCGGGCGTCCCACCAGCTCCAGCGTCCAGCCGGTCACGATGCCGATGGTCTCGGCGGCCTGGTCGGAGGAGACATCGGGAACGCCGCTCACGACCAGACGGACGGCCGCTTGCTCGTAGCGACGGGAGCGCTGGATCACGACCGGAACAGAGGGGGTGGAGAGGTCAGGGTGCCGAGTCAAGCAGGCTGGCCCGCAGGCGCGGCACGCCGGCATTTCCGGCCACCAGGGCGAGGGTGAGGATCAGCTGCCGCTCAAGCTCGCGGGCCCGATCCGGGGCCAGGAGGCGCTGCACGCCGCTGCGACGAAGGTTCATGCGCTCATGCAGCAGATCCTGAAGGCGGCTGTGGAAGAGGGTCCAGCGATGGGCGTTCACCTCCGCCGGTTCCGCCCCCGACAGCAGCTGCCGCAGAAGGGGGTAGAGCCGTTCCGCCATGGCGCAGACCAGATGGATCAGAGCCTCGCAGTCCCGGGCGGGCAGGCCGCCGCGGCGGGTTGCCCGGCGCAGCGGGTTGTGGCAGCGGCGCGACCAGAGGGCGACCCGGTCCGGCAGCAGTTCGCCGTAGCCCAGCTGCCGGCACATCCAGACCATCGCCTCGCCGCCGTTGAGATCGAGCGCCTCCTCCGCCAGCAGCAGCAGATCGAGCCGTTCCAGGCCCCGTCGCCCCAGCTTCGCGTCCGCCGGTGCGGCAATCGTCTGACTCATGGCTGCGATGATGCCAGCGCCACAGGCCTTCCGTCACGCCCATGTCCGCAGCAGGCCGCCCCGGCGAGACAGAGGCCGGGGCGATTCCGGTGGACCTGCGCTCCCTGGTGGCGGAGATCCCGGATTTCCCCAAGCCCGGCATCCTCTTCCGCGACATCAATCCCCTGCTGCGCCATCCGCGGGGCTGGCAGGAGGCGATGCGGCAGCTGTCCGGGGTGTGCGAGCGCCTGCAACCGGACCTGATCGTGGGGATCGAATCGCGCGGCTTCATCGTGGGCATGGCACTGGCCACGAGCCGATCTCTGGGCTTCGTTCCGGTGCGCAAGCCGGGCAAGCTGCCTGGCGCCGTGCTGGGGGTGGAGTACGAGCTGGAGTACGGCAGCGACCGGCTGGAAATCCCCTGTGATGCCCTCAGCGGATCGAGCCGCGTGCTGGTGGTGGATGACCTGCTGGCCACGGGCGGCACCGCCGCGGCCAGCGCCCGGCTGGTGGAGCAGGCCGGCGGCCGGGTGTGCGGCTTCGCCTTCCTGGTGGAGCTCGCCGGGCTGGCCGGACGCCGGCAGCTGCCGGACGGCGCCCCGGTGGAGTCGCTGATCGTCTACGGCTGAACCCCAGGCTCAGGGCTGGCGGTCCTGCCACTCGAGCACGGCCTCGAGCTGATCGATGGAGAGCAGGCCGAAGCGCCAAAGCACCACCGGCAGCGGGGCCTGCTCAAGGGCGGCCTGCCGCATCCCCAGCTGCAAGGCGTTGTCGCTGATGCCCAGACGCTGCTGCAGAAAGCGCAGCAGGGCCTGAGGCGGCATGGGCTGGGGCGTGGTGCTGAAGATCACGGCGGCCCGGGAGCAGACCCGGTAGTCCGAGCTCCATCATGGCCAGGGCGAGCCGACGCAGGGCGGATTGCTGCCGCAGCAGCGCCAGCGCCAGGCGCCGCAGCGGCAGCAGCAGCGGCTGGCGGTTGGAGAACAGCCGCACCAGCAGATCGGTGCTGAGAAGGGTGAGCAGCAGATCGAGCCGACGCCGCAGGGCGTAGCGACTGGGGATGGCGGCGGCCCGCAATCGTCCGGCCCTGGCCAGGGCCGCGAGGCGATGGATCGTGGCCACATCCCGCCAGCAGAGATTGAGCCCCTGCCCCCCGACGGGGTGGCAGCGGTGGGCCGCCTCCCCCACCAGCAGCATCCGACCCCGGCTGAGCCTGGGCGCCAGACCGATGCCCACCGGGAAGGCCCTGGGCTGATCGCGCAGGCCCTCGGGCTCCAGGCCTCCGGGCAGCACGGCCGCCAGCGCATCAAGGAAGGCGGAAGGCGAGAGGTCCGTCAGGCGTTCGGCGCGCTCTTTGCCGCAGCTCCAGACCACCTGGGCCCAGCCCCGCTCCAGCGGCAACACGGCCAGCGGCCCCTCCGGACGGAAGCACTCCCAGGCGCAGCCGGAGGTTGGAGCGCCATGGCCCTGACTCAGGGCCACCGTGGCCGTGACGCACGACTGGCCGTAGCGGTGCTCCCACCAGGGCAGCCGGGCCTGCCGCCGCAGACCCGATCGGGGTCCATCACAGGCGAGCACCAGATCAGGCGCCGGTCCCGGCGACTCGAAAGGTCCATCCACACCGAGCTGGAGCGAGACCGAAGCGGCCGCGGACAGCCGCTCAAGCAGCAAGGCCATGAGGGGCCGGTGGCCGAGGATCCAGCCGATGGCGGCGGCTTCGGCCGGGAGGTCGTCGAGACCGAAGAGCACGTGCCTGGCAGCAGCCCGGTCCTCGAGCTGCAGCCGCTGGAAGGGACTCAGGTTGGGGCGGAGCCCAGCCCAGAGGCCTAGCTGCTGCAGCAGGATCCGGCTGGACTGACTGATGGCGTAGGCCCGCTCGCGCGCGAGCAGGGCCGATGGATCGAGCCGGTCGCGCAGCTCCACGATCCAGCCGGCGTCAGCCAGGGCCAGCGCAGCCAGGGCACCGGTGGGTCCGGCTCCGATGACCCGTGCCCGCAGCTCTCTGCTGGTGGCCGTGCTGTGCTGACGGTTGCGTCCCATGAACAAACCCTGGCGGGTCTCGCCAGGGTTCAGGCTGGCGCAGCGGCTGGCTGCGCCGTGAGCAGAGGCACTCAGCCGATGCCGAGCAGGCCGCGGGTGAAGGCCTCACCGCCGAGGGCGAACTCGGTGGCCAGGAGGGCGATGAAGCCGAGCATGGCCATGCGGCCGTTGAGCTTCTCGGCACGCTCGTGGAAGCCCCAGCCACGCTCGGGGCTCACCACCTCCATGCGGGGCTCGGTGGCGAAGGCGTTGAGGCGGCCGCCGTCTTCGGTGGTGACGGTGGCACCGCGGATGCTGGCGGGAGCGGCGGGGGTGGCCTGGGTCATGGTCTTCTCCGGAACTGAACGAACTGTAACCGATTATTTCGGTTTGTAAAGCGCCTCTTGCTCCGGGGCTCAGCGGCGCCTCCGGCTGCGGCCCAGGCGCCGCTCGCACAACTCCTCGAACAGCGGCCGGATCAGGTAGGGGTACTCGCCCACCCAGTCGCGGGTCTGGGGCAGCCAGGCATCGCTGATGGCCCCGATGCGGCGGAAGTCCTTGTACTCGCTCAGCACCAGGGCACGCACCACCATGCCCGGACGCAACTGCTGATGCTTCTTCTCCATTGGGAAGCGGAGCTGGCCCAGGTAGCCGTCCTCATCCTCCAGATCGAGGCAGAGCCAGGTGCGGCGATTCTCCACCAGCTCGAGGCTGCCGCGGCGGTCCACCTTCTCCTGCCGCCCCTCGACCCGCTCCCGGGTGTGGAGATCGGCGATGCGCCCCTCGAACAGAGCGGCCTGCGGGTAGCGACGCAGCTGCGCGTTGCGCTGGCCGCCCTCGAGGATCGGCCCCCAGAGCATGTACAGCAGAAACACGAAGCCGACGATCAGCCAGGCGGGACCCCAGCGGCTGTTGAGCTGGCTCTGGGAAATCAGCAGGGAGATCACCCCGCCGATAGCGGCGATCAGCAGGCGCTGCAGCACCGCGCGGGGGTTGCCGCTGCAGACCTTGAACTGCGGTCCGGAGGCCACGGCGGGAATCAGCCGCTGCATCTCGGCGGCCGGGATGGGGATCAGCACCGGAGGCGACAGGCAGCGGTCATCACAGCAGGCGCTCGAGGCCGTAGACCAGCCCGCCGAGCTCGCGGACCCGCCGCACCGTGTGCAGCACGCCGGGCATGTAGGCGGACCGCTCGATCGTGTCGTGGCGGAGGGTGTAGGTCTCCCCGGCCGCGCCGAACATCACCTCCTGGTGGGCCACCAGCCCGGGCAGGCGCACCGAGTGGAGCCTGAGGCCGCTCTCACGCCGTCCGCCCCGGCAGCCCGGCAGGGATTCATGCTCCTCCACCTGGGGCGCGTTGAAGGTCTTGCCCAGCTCCTCCATCAGCTCCGCAGTCTTCACGCAGGTGCCGCTGGGGGCATCGGCCTTGCGGTTGTGGTGCAGCTCGGTGAGCTCGGCGAAGTCGTAGAAGCGGGCCGCCGCGGCGGCCGCCTGCTGCAGCAGCACCATGCCCACCGAGAAGTTGGGGATCACCGCTCCCCCCATGGAGGCCTTCTGGGAGAAGGTGGCCAGATCCGCCAGCTGCTCAGGCGTGAGCCCGGTGGTGCCGATCACCGGATGCACCCCGTAGGCGATGGCGGCCCGGGTGTGCTCGTAGACGACGGAGGGATGGGTGAAGTCCACCAGCACGGCCGCTCCGCCCCGACGCGCCTCCTGAGAGGCCTGACAGAGGCTGCCCTCGAAATCGCTGCTCAGCGCCACCCCGAGCTCCTCCAGGCCGAGGGCCAGACCCACGTCCTGCCCCTCGGAGCCGGCTCCGGTGTCGATGGCGCCGGCCAGGCTGCAGTCGGCGGCGCTGACCACCGCCTTCACCACCTCCGCCCCCATGCGCCCGAGGGCTCCGGCCACCACCACGGGGATGGGCTGGGAGCCGGGATCGGTCGGGGGCATCCGCTGGAGCGCTGGGGGGTCTCAGCCTATGGAGCCACGGCCACCGAACCAGCCGGATCGCTCAGGCCCTCCAGCAGGCCGGACTCGTCCACCGCATCGAGCTGGGCGGGGTCGAGAAAGCGCCGGCAGTAGTCCGCCGCCACACCCGAGCGCACGAACAGGGCGAAGAGCTCGGGATCGAGATGGCCGCGCCGCACCATGCCCGCCATGATCCCCAGCGATTCCGAGAGGGTCTTGGCGCTCTTGTAGGGACGATCGGGGGCGGTGAGGGCCTCGAAGATGTCGGCGATCGCCATGCTGCGGGCCACCGGGCTCATGGCGGCGGCCTGCAGCCCGCGCGGGTAGCCCGTTCCGTCCATGCGTTCGTGGTGGCCGCCGGCCAGCTCCGGCACCTCCGCCAGGTGATCGGGGAAGGGCAGGGCCGAGAGCATCTTGATGGTGAGCACGATGTGCTCATTGATCGTGTAGCGCTCCTCCTCGGTGAGGGTGCCGGCCGATACGCAGAGGTTGTGCAGCTCGCCGTGATCGGCCTTGAGCTCGGGCACCGCCATCCGGAAGCCCCAGGGGTTGCCGGGAGGAAGCTGCTCGGCGGGAGGGCGGGCGATCCGGTGGCGCGGGCGGTCCGCCAGCAGGGGCTCCTGCACCGGCAGGGCCGGTGCAGGCTCCAGATCGCGCTGCAGACGTTCATCGCGGCTGAGGCCCAGACGGTCGTCGAGGGTGCGGGTCCAGCGGCGGCGGGCGATGCGGCGCAGCCGCTCGGCATCCTCGGGCGCCATCCGTTCAGCTCCCAGATTGCAGCGGGCCACGAAGGCGAACTCCTCATCGAGGTGGGCCAGGTCTTCGGCCAGGCGCCGCTGGGAAACCTCGCCTCCGTCCGGCTCGCCGCCTCCTCCGCCGGCGGCGGCCCGGTCGCGCCAGTGGGCGATGCAGCGCTCGGCCTTGAGCAGCTCGAAGCGCATCCGCACCTCATGGATGCGGTCGTAGGGCATCTGCAGCTTGGTGGCCTTCTCCACCACCGCATCGGGTGTGGAGACCTTGCCGCAGTCGTGCAACCAGGAGGCCAGATGCACCGCCTCCCACTCCCGCGCGGTGAGATCGAAGCCGGCGAGGGAGCCCTCCCGGCTGCGGCAGGCGGCCTGCACCAGCGCCTCGGTCAGCTCGGGCACCCGGCGGCAGTGGCCACCGGTGTGGGGGCTCTTGGCATCGATGGCATCCGCCAGCAGCTGGATGAAGGCATCGAAGAGGCGCTTCTGGTCATCGAGGAGCTTGCGGGTCTCCAGCGCGGTGGCGGCCGAACCCGACAGGGCCTCGCAGAAGGCGATCAGGGGCTGCTCCGGCGGCTCGATGAACCAGAGCACCAGCAGACCGAGCGGGCGCTGGTCGCGGTTGAGCAGCGGCAGCAGTAGGCCGCAACGGGCATCCTCCGGGGCGGACGCCGCCAGCTGCTCCTCCAGAACACCGCCGCCGGCAGCCGGCGGCAGATCGAGCAGGCCGCGCGGGATCGGCTCGAGACCCCCCGGGGGCAGAGCGATCGCGGCGGCCTCAGCATCCGTACCCTCCGCTCCGGCGGCGCAGTGCAGGCGGCCCTCCTGGCGATCCACCCTGTACATCCGTCCGGACCTCGCCCTGGTCTCCGTCACGGCGTCATCGAGCAACTGCTGCAGCAGAGCGGTCACGTCCGGCTCGCAGGCCAGGGATTCGGAAGCAGCAAGAAAGCGTCGGATGCTGTCCTCCATGCGGGCCAGAGTGACCTGCAGTTCGTCCACCTCTGCGATGAGGCTCGCTGCCGGAGCGTCGGCGGTGAACTCGAACGCTCGGATGCGCCGGGCACGGCGGCTGAGGTCACGCAACGACCGGCCAAAGCGACGCGCCAGGGGCACCATCAGCAACGCCCCGATCAGCACCAGAGCGGTGCTCAGACCGGCCAGGCGATGCAGCAGAGCACGGGGTTCGGCCAGCAGCTCACCCTCCGGAATGGCCAGAACAACCACGGGTCCTCCGGCACTGAGCGGATCGGGGAGCTCCAGAGCATCGGCCCACCAGACCTGCCCATCCACCCGCAGCCGGGTGAGAGGGCCCTCGCCGCGTCTGGACAGCGGACCGAGCCTGGAGAGCACCGGATCCGGCAGGGAGGCCAGAGACGGCAGCAAAACGCTCGTGACCGGGCCCGCGCTGGATGCCATCACCCCGCCATCGCTCAGCACCGCGATGCGGGTTCCGGGGGTGATGCGCAAACGCTCCAGTCGCTCGTAGATGCCCTGAAAGGCAATCGAGGCGCCCACCAACTCGTCGCCACCCGGCAGCGTCTTCACAACGGCTTCACCGATGCCGGGAAACAGGGGGAGCTCGTACGGCCCCATCACCTCAAGCCGGCCGTCGGCATCCCAGCGGCGACGCTCGAGGTCGAGAAGGGCTTCCGAGGCGGCAAGCGTCTCGCGGCGACAGGGCAGCTCGGAGAAGGCGATCGAGTCCTCGACCGGAATCACGGTGAAGCGGCAGCTCCAGCCCCCGGCCGTGCGCTCGGCCCGCAGCACGCCGACCAGGGGCTCGTACGGGACCGACGCAACGCTGACGTCGTCAACCCGGAGCGGATTGACGAGCGCCAGGTAGCTCCCGTCGGCGGACCTGCGGAAGTAGCTGTAGGTGGTTTGCTCAGGCCCGAGGAAGAGGGCGGCGAACTCCCTCTGGGCGTCTTCGGACTGATCCTCGACGCCCCTCAGCAGCGCCTCGTTGGTCACGAACCAGTCAAGACCAAGGCCCACGCGGCGACTGGACAGCTGAGTCGAAAGCTGCTGACGCACCGACTGCACCAGGGCATCCAGGCGCTCATCAGTGCTGCGGCGCAGGATGGCGCTCGCGCCGCTGTACGCGAGCCCCAGAAGAGCCCCGCCGCCCACCAGCACCACGGGCATCAGAACGCCCAGCAGGGCGGCGACGAAGGGGAGGCTGCGGCGGCGGGAGGCGGGCACGGGCAGGCGGTGACACCCCTTTGTTACGCCTGTTTCAGGCCGCCGGCATCAACGGGGACTGACCCGTAATCTGCTTCACATTGCTCAACAGGGTCGCTGATGTTCACTCAGGTCCGCTCCGCCAGCCGCCGAGTCAGCCCTGGAGTGGATCCCCGCAGCAGCGATGGGCAGGCCCGCCGCGTGCTGCGGGTGGTGTACGTGGTGCTCGAACCCCAGTACCAGAACGCCCTCACCCAGGCCGCGACGGGTCTCAACGAAGCGGACGGGCCGCTGGCGGTGGATCTGTGCGGCTACCTGATCGAGGAGCTGCGCGATGCGGACAACTACGCCGATTTCTGCCGCGATGTGAGCGAGGCCGATGTGTTCATCGCCTCGTTGATCTTCATCGAGGATCTGGCCCAGAAGGTCGTCGATGCGGTGGCCCCGCACCGCGAGCGGCTCAAGGCAGCGGTGGTCTTCCCCTCCATGCCGGAGGTGATGCGCCTGAACAAGCTGGGCAGCTTCTCGATGGCCCAGCTGGGCCAGAGCAAGAGCGCCATCGCCAGCTTCATGAAGAAGCGGAAGGAGGCCGGCGGCGCCGGCTTCCAGGACGCGATGCTCAAGCTGCTCAACACCCTGCCCACGGTGTTGAAGTACCTGCCAGTGGAGAAGGCCCAGGACGCCCGCTCCTTCATGCTCAGCTTCCAGTACTGGCTGGGCGGCACACCGGAAAATCTGCGCAACTTCCTGCTGATGCTGGCGGAGAAGTACGTGTTCCCCGGTGCCGAGGGCGACGCCCCCACGCTCGCGGTGGCCGATCCGGTGGTGTTCCCGGATCTCGGCATCTGGCACCCTCTGGCGCCGGCGATGTTCGAGGACATCCGGGAATACCTGAACTGGACGAGCAGCCGCAGCGACCTGCCCGAGGCGGCGCAGCGGGGCCCCGTGATCGGCCTGGTGCTGCAGCGCAGCCACATCGTCACCGGCGATGAGGCCCATTACGTGGCCGTGATCCAGGAGCTGGAGTACCGCGGCGCCAGGGTGATCCCGGTGTTCTGCGGCGGCCTCGACTTCTCCAGGCCGGTCAACAGCTTCTTCTACGACCCGCTCAATCCGGAGCAGCCGCTGGTGGACGGGGTGGTGAGCCTCACCGGCTTCGCTCTGGTGGGCGGCCCGGCCCGGCAGGACCATCCGCGGGCAATCGAGGCGCTGAAGCGCCTGAACCGGCCCTACATGGTGGCGCTGCCGCTGGTGTTCCAGACCACCCGCGAATGGGAGGACAGCGACCTGGGCCTGCACCCGGTGCAGGTGGCGCTGCAGATCGCCATCCCCGAACTCGATGGGGCGATCGAACCGATCGTGCTCAGCGGCCGCGACGATGCCACCGGCAAGGCCCACACCCTGCAGGACCGGGTGGAGGCGATCGCCGAGCGGGCGATCCGCTGGTCATCGCTGCGGCTGAAGCCGCGGCTGCAGAAGAAGCTGGCGATCACCGTCTTCAGCTTCCCGCCCGACAAGGGCAATGTCGGCACCGCCGCCTACCTCGACGTGTTCGGCTCGATCCATCGGGTGCTGGAGGAGCTGCGCCGCCGCGGCTACGACGTGCAGGACGTGCCCCGCACCCCGAAGGGCCTGATGGAGGCCGTGCTCAAGGACCCCGAGGCGATGGAGGGCGCGCCGGAACTGGCCATCGCCCACCGCATGAGCGTGAGTGAATACGAGCGCCTCACCCCCTACTCCGAGCGGCTGGAGGAGAACTGGGGCAAACCGCCCGGCCAGCTCAACAGCGACGGCCAGAACCTGCTCATCTACGGCCGCCACTTCGGCAACGTGTTCATCGGCGTGCAGCCCACCTTCGGCTACGAGGGCGATCCGATGCGGCTGCTCTACTCCCGCAGCGCCAGCCCCCACCACGGCTTCGCCGCCTATTACACGTATCTGGAGAAGATCTGGAACGCCGATGCGGTGCTCCATTTCGGCACCCATGGCTCGCTCGAGTTCATGCCCGGCAAGCAGATGGGCATGAGTGAGACCTGTTACCCCGATTCCCTGATCGGCAGCCTGCCCAATCTCTATTACTACGCCGCCAACAACCCCTCCGAGGCCACCATCGCCAAGCGGCGCGGCTATGCCTCCACCATCAGCTACCTCACCCCGCCGGCCGAGAACGCCGGCCTCTACAAGGGCCTGAAGGAGCTGGGGGAACTGGTGGGCTCCTATCAGCAGCTGCGCGAGGGCGGCCGCGGTGTGCCGATCGTGAACGCGATCGTGGAAACGGCCCGCCAGTGCAATCTCGACAAGGACGTGGCCCTGCCGGATCAGGACGCCGGCGCGCTGAATCTCGAGGCCCGCGATGCGGTGGTGGGCGCGGTGTACCGCCAGCTGATGGAGATCGAGAGCCGGCTGCTGCCCTGCGGTCTGCACACCATCGGCAAGCCGCCCACGGCCGAGGAGGCGATCGCCACGCTGGTCAGCATCGCCGCCCTCGAACGCGAGGAGGAGGGCATCCGCTCCCTGCCGGGTCTGCTGGCGGAAGCCGTTGGCCGCCGGATCGAGGATGTGTACGCCGGCAACGACGCCGGCCACCTGGCCGATGTGGCGCTCAACCAGCGCATCACCGAGACCAGTCGCGCCGCCGTGGGCGCCATGGTGCGCTCCCTCACCGGCCTCGACGGGCGGGTCAACCTGCGCGGCAACTTCGGCTGGCTGGTGGATGCCCTCTCCCGCTTCGGCATGAAGCTGCCCTCCCCCTGGCTGCGGGCCTGCTGCGGAGCGGGCTTCGCCCAGGTGGACAGCAAGGCGCTCGACGGCCTGTTCGCCTATCTGCGCTTCTGCCTGGAGCAAGTCTGCGCCGACATGGAGATGGAGAGCCTGCTGCGGGCCCTCGATGGCGAATACGTGCTGCCCGGCCCGGGCGGCGATCCGATCCGCAATCCGGGCGTGCTGCCCAGCGGCAAGAACATCCACGCCCTCGACCCCCAGGCGATCCCCACCCGGGCCGCCGTGGCCGCCGCCAAGGGAGTGGTGGACAAGCTGCTGGAACGGCAGCGCGAGGATGAGGGCCGCTGGCCCGAGACCATCGCCTGTGTGCTCTGGGGCACGGACAACATCAAGACCTACGGCGAATCGCTGGCCCAGATCCTCTGGTTCATCGGCGTGCGGCCCCTGGCCGATTCCTTGGGCCGGGTCAACCGGCTCGAGCTGATCCCATTGGAGGAGCTGGGCCGGCCGAGGGTGGATGTGGTGGTGAACTGCTCGGGCGTGTTCCGCGATCTGTTCATCAACCAGATGGCCCTGATCGATCAGGGCGTGAAGATGGCCGCCGAGGCGGACGAGCCGCTGGAAAGCAACTTCGTGCGCAAGCACAGCCTCGAGCAGGCCGAGCAGCAGGGCACCACGGTGCGGGAGGCGGCAAGCCGGGTGTTCAGCAACGCCAGCGGCAGCTACAGCTCGAATGTGAATCTGGCGGTGGAGAACTCCAGCTGGGAGGAGGAGAGCGATCTGCAGGACATGTACCTCTCGCGCAAGAGCTTCGCCTTCAACGCCGACAACCCGGGCGAGATGAATCAGAAGCGCGAGGTGTTCGAAGCCACCATGAAAACGGCCGATGTCACCTTCCAGAACCTTGATTCGGCCGAGATCTCACTCACCGATGTGAGCCACTACTTCGATTCCGATCCCACCAAGCTGATCCAGAGCCTGCGCGACGACGGCCGCGCTCCCTCCAGCTTCATCGCCGACACCACCACCGCCAACGCCCAGGTCCGCTCCCTCAGCGAAACCATCCGCCTCGACTCGCGCACCAAGCTGCTCAACCCCAAGTGGTACGAGGGCATGCTCGATTCTGGCTACGAGGGCGTGCGCGAAGTGGCCAAGCGGCTCAATTTCACCCTCGGCTGGAGCGCCACCTCGGGCCAGGTCGACAACTTCGTCTACGAGGAGGCCAACGACACCTTCATCAACGATGAAACGATGCGTCAGCGGCTGCTGGAGCTCAATCCCAACAGCTTCCGCCGCATGGTGGGCACCCTGCTGGAGGTGCACGGCCGGGGCTACTGGGAGACGAGCGATGAGAACATCGAACGCCTGCAGCAGATCTATCAGGACGTGGAGGATCGCATCGAAGGAGTGAAGTGAGCCCCGGCCAAGACGGCCACCCCTGAGCATCGGCGAGCCTCCCGTGCCGATGCTCACACTGTCCATCCAGATATGGAGTCAAGGGTTAGACTCCGGCCGCTTCTTCACGCCATGGGCAGCGCCAGTTCGCCCTGCGTTCCGACATGACATCCAGCCCCGCCGCCAGCTCTGAATCCGCAGCGTCCGCTGGCGGCTCCGGTCTGACCATCGGGGGCAACCTCGTCATCCGGTTGAAGGAGTCGAGCATCCCGGTGCGGGTGCTGCCCGACTGTCCCTTCTGGGGCGCCACGGTGCGCTGCTACGACCTGACCTCGATCGGCGCCGGCATCCGGCCGGCCGAGGCTGATGCCTGTGCGGTGCTCGGCCTGGATCCGGAGTATGTGAACGAGGCCCGCCGCAACCCCGGTGGTGACAATGGCCAGCGTCTCAGCCGGTTGCAGTACGACCACAGCTCACTGATCGCGGTCGACGAAGGCGATCGGGTCAACCACTGCATCAGCGAAGCCAACTGGATGGTGCTGCACAAGCTCGCCTCCGAGCTGGCCAGCGAGCGCAGCGCCGCGATCCGCCAGGCCAACACCGAGGCGCTGCTCACGATGGATCTTGCGCTGCTGCGCCAGCGCGATGACAAGCTCGAGTTCCGCGTGGCGGTGGATCACAACCGTGCCCTGATGGCGAAGCATCACGGGGACGAGCTGTTCGACGATCCCGCCCTCAAGCAGCACTACAAGCAGATGGAGGCCTCCGGCCTCAGTGCGATCCACCGCTGTCTGTTCGGCATGGACGAACGTCAGATCCTGGTGTATCTGCAGGCCCCCGGCCACGACGTGCCGGTGATCGCCGATCGCCTCTCCACCCACGACTTCCTCGGTGCGGACGACCGCCAGCGGGTCTTCGGTCTCCAGCAGGCGGTGGCCCGCAATCTGCAGAAGGTCACCAGCTACCAGGCTGACCTGCCGGCCTTCGTGGCGTCGATCCACCAACGCTTCGTCAGTCTGGACGACACCTACGCCACCCGAGCACCCCTGAAGCAGAAGGCCAGCATCGCCCTGGCCGTCGTGGGAGGACCTCAGCTCATCACCCCATTGAATGGTGGAGAGCCAGCCTCACAACCAGACGCGCCTGAATCAGCCGAAGCCGATGCACCCGAGGTGATCAAGGAGGTGAAGGTCAACATGGGGGGGCTCGACGCCTTCCGCAAACTCCAGGAGCGTCACAACCAATCCGGCGAGGACTGAGCCGGGCCGGGCCATGCCTGCCGACACCGTGACGTTCGTTGGCCCTGCCCGCGGCATCGCCTCGCAGCGGTGATAGTGTCGATCTGGCCCGGTCGGCCCGATGGTGACGGCCCACCAGAGCACCGGAAACGAGAGCATGAGTGAGACTCCAGCCGCAACGCAGGAGATGTGCCGAACCACATCCACTGTGGTTCGCGCCGACTGGGGGCCCTGGCTCGAATCCAGCTCAAAACAGCTGGCACCGCTGATCGCTGCCACCTACGTCCTGGGCTTCATGGCCGGTGAAGCGATTCACCACCTCAATGACCTCCTTGCCGGGGTCCGGGCCGGGGCTCCAGAGCCCCGGCCCGGTCCGCCGGCGGCCGGTGCAGCGCCAGCGGGTCAGCGAAGCGCTCAGCACCAACCGGGTTGGGCTAGCGGGGCAAGAACCGTCTCCGGGAGGCTGGCTGTTCCCGGACAAACCTCGTCCAACTCTGGCAGAGGCGCGCGTCCCGGCAGGCTCACCGTGGCGGCATCTGCATCGGGTCCAGTCTCTGCCGGATCCCAGCTCCCTGCGGACGCAAGCAGCAACGAGCAGGAGCAGCACGCCTCGAAGGTCTATCTGCACGCGATCAGCCCGGGAGAACTGATGAAAATGGCAGACCATGCCCGCGTCTCCCAGTGATCACTGGAGCATGTAGCCCACACCGCGAACGGTGTGGATGAGGGGCGCAAGCTCGGGGCGCTCGAGCTTCTTGCGCAGATAGCGGATGTACACCTCCAGAAGGTTCGGATCGCCGAAGAAGTTGTCTCCCCAGACGGCGTGGAGGATCTGCAGACGTTCCTGCACCTGTCCCTGATGGCGCATCAAGTGAAGCAACAGGTCGTATTCCTTCACGGTGAGCTTCACCAGCCTGCCGGCTCTGTTCACCACGCGTGAGGCCGTGTTGATGGTGAGGTCTCTGCAGCGCAGGTCATCACCGGCGACATCGCGCTGACCCATGCGGGATCGGCGGCTCCAGACCCGCAGGCGAGCCAGCAGTTCCTCGAAGGCAAACGGGCGCGCCAGCACATCATCCGCACCGGCATTGAGATAGCCCACCCGTTCGGATACCTCGGCTCCGCGAGCCAGGCAGATCAACGGCGTAGGCAGGCCACGCTCACGCACCTGCTGCAGCAGATCCACCACATCCTGCTGGTGCGCTGGGGAGTCGCGTCCAGGCACGTTGATCAGGGCCGCAAAGGGGCGTCGCTGCTGGAGCAGATCCGGGAGATCCACTGGAGTCGGCACTTCCAGAACCGACCAGTGGGATGCCTCGAGGGTCTTGAGCAGCAACACGCCCTCGTCAGCCTCTCCCGGCAACACAGCGAGGGGCTGGCTTGGCTCAGCCGCGGGAGGAGGTGCAGCCAATGCTGAAGAAGGCACGGCTCCATGGTCGCAAAAAAGGGCCGCCCTCCGGGCGGCCCTGCTGATCCGGAGGAGCGGCCTGGGCCTCCTCCCACCACTGCATGGAATCAGGCGTAGTCGTGGCCGGCGGTCTCGTGGGGTGGGATCACATCGAGAGCATCGGCTTCCACCGTGTCGTGCCCCGGCAGGCTCTCCGCTTCCAGCGCGAGCAGGTCCTCGGCATGGAAGGTCTCCAGGCTGGGATCGGCGTCGAGATCCACATCGGAGCTCTCCTCTCCGATGCTGTGCTCACCGTTGACGAGATACTCGGTCTGAATCTCCGCCACGGCGTCGTCAGACACCGTGGTCGGATCCTCAGGCGTCTCAAGGCTGCTCAGCCCGGCATCGCCGTCCTGAAGCAGGAGCGGGTTCGCCAGGGCCTCTTCCAGAGCCGACGCCAGTTCCACATCAGCCACAGTGCCATCGGCGGACACGTCGAAAGCGGGCGACTCCAGCTCCGCAGCCAGATCTCCAGAGCCATCCTCCGTCTCGCCGGGGAGATCCGTCTCTGCGACGAGTGGCTCATCGAGGTCCGTCTCAGGGGTGCCGGAGGGCGTTTCCGACTCCTCGACCAACTCAGCAGACTCCACTGGGTCCGTCTCGACGAGACGATCCATGACCGACTCCGGCAGCTGGGCCAGGGCGGTGTCCAGGGCCTCTGGGGTGAGGGCCGGGCCGGCAGGCTCACTGAGCCCTGGATCCGCCGCATCTGAGGCGACGGCTTCAGCGGCAGCCGACTCACTGCTGGCCAGCGCTTCGTTGAGGGCCTGATCCACGGGGGCCAGTTCCTCAACGCTGATCTCTCCCTCTGCGAGAGCCTGGAGGCTGGCGGTGAGCGGGTTGAGCTGTGACGCATCGAGTGCACCGCTGCCGACACTGTGAAGCACCTGAGCGAAGGAGCCCTGGGTGAGGGACTGAACCGCACTGATGGCATCCACGGCCTCATCCATCACTTCGATGTCTGCGATGGAGGCCTGCAGGGCGTCCTGGCTGGCCGTCATGAAGGCCAGAACGGCACTGTCGCTGGTGGTGGTGAGGGAGAGTGCCTCGCCGGTCTGGCTCAGGACCGTGGGGTCGGCCAGATCAACCGGGGCAGAAGTGCTGTCGGATGTGCTGACCAGCGTGTCCGACAGAGCGGAGAAGGCGTCGTAGGACACAGCCGCTTCAGTGCTGCCGGTTTCGGCGGAAGCAATCTCGGAGAGCTGAACGGCGGCCGTCATCACGGATGCGGCCGCAATGAGACCCTCTACGCCATTGACCATGGGATCAAGGCTGGTCAGCGAGCGATCGCTCTTGATGTCGAGCGCCGCCTTGAGACGTGCCTCAGCCTCGTCCAGAGATTCACCCTTCTCCAGACGTGGTTGCAGCAGGCTGGTCAGTGGTGTCACCACAGAAGCGCCGGCCGGGCCGTACAGATTGATGTCGTATGAGAGACCGGTCTCGGTGTCGGTGCCACCGGTCTGCACCGCCCTTGCTTCACCGAGTGTGAAGGAGCCGTCGTCGTTGACGTCGAGCTGGGATAGAGAAGCAAACCACTGCAGGGCACCTGTGGTGTCAGTTGAACCGATGAACTCACTCGCTTCCAGAACCCCGTCCAGGTCAGCATCCAGATAGAGCGAGGCGTCAGCAATCGGGCCGTCAATGGTGCCGGTGCGGTTGGATAGCAATACATCATCGGTGTTCACCGTGACACCATCGGTATCAATGATGAACGTGTCATCCGAGGCGTCAGTGTAGCTGACAGTCAGAGTGTAATCGTCGCCACCTGACCCACCAGGTCCACTGAGAGTGATGCCATCGTAGTTCTCACCTCGAATCACGATGAAGTCATCCACCCCGCCAGCATTGAAGTCCCTGATGAAGTCAACATCTGTGCTGCTGCCCTCACCTTTGATGAAGGTGAACCAGTCGGTGCTACGCGTCCCCGAACCGGGATCGCCAAACATCTCATCACTGCCAGTGCCACCGACGATCTGATCCTTTCCGCTGCCACCGGTAATGACATCGTCACCGGAGAGGCCAAGGATGATGTCATCGCCAGCATCACCATTGATCGTGTCGTCCACTCCCGACCGTCCTATCAGAAGATCAGAGAAGCCTGAGCCATTGAGAGTACCTTCATCATAGTTGATCTCAACATCGGCCTCGAAGTTCGGGGTGGCCACAGCCGCGACGCTGTAGGTGAAGGCACCTTCAATCCCGCCAGTACCACCATCGAAGGTGAAGACAACGTCGGAGCCGTTCTTGACCACAGTTCCTTCAACAGCATTGCTGAGACCCAGGATCGTGGGATCTGTAATAGAGCGGAACGTGTCGTTCGCCAGGAGGGCCCACTCAGGGATGCGCAGCGTTGAGCCATCAGACGTGATGTCCTGGTTGGTCTCAATCCGTACGTTACGGATCACATCTTTCGTTCCTTCAAGATCGATGGAGAGATCAAGAGACTCCGTAGCCCGATCTCCATCCTCATCAACGATTTCATAGCCGTAGGACGAAGTGAAGGAGTCTGAGATGTCGTCTGTCGGGGTGAACACATACTGGCCTCGATCGGGTCCAGTGAATTGAACGGTGAGGGTGCCCCCGATACCGTCATTGGGATCAGCATCAGGAATGGTGATCTTCCCGTCAGCGTCGACATCTGCGATGGTGTAGACATCACCGGTTGCGGTATCGGTGATCGAGACCAGATCACCAGGAAGATCCGTACCGAGATAAGCCTTGGCGGTTTCCGTAGGGTCACTGGTGAGAATCTCGGCCTGAACAGGCTGAGAGGAAACCAGCGCCACCAGGGTGTCCTGAAGCTGAGACACATCCTCCACAATGATCGCTTCAGCATCCTTACCTTCGCCTCCGAACTCATAGGCGATGTTGTCCAGGAATCCCTTGGCGGTGGTGTTGCCCGCAAGGGCCTCGGAGATACCCAGCGAGTAGTAGGTCATCTCCTGAGACTCCAGGAAACGAGCCCAGGCTTCCTGCTCACTGATGTTGCCACCACTGCTGGTATTGGTGATGCCGTCGCTGCCGGTTGTCACGCTGACGGTTCCCTGACCGCCGTAGTTCGCCGTGGGCCAGGACTCACTCTCATTCGGCTCGCCATCGGAGATGAAGTAGCCGATGTTGGCGAAGTCGGGATCAAAGCCCGTGTTATTGAGAGTGTCCTGAGCCTCGAGCAGCGGAGCGTCGTAGTTGGTTCGGCCACCAGCATCCAAACCAATGATCACATCCTTGGCCTCGGCAGCGGTGTACCAGGACTGGCCACCAACGGTGATCAGGTCAGCATCACGACCACTCCGTTGGCTGAACTCAATGATCTGAACATTCAGATCGGCCGAATCGGTGTACTGCGACTCGTACTGATCCAGGACCTCCAGCAGTGCATTCTTGAGCAGATCAAAGCGGACAGCATCGGGGAAGTCAGTGGAGAACTCCATGCTTCCAGTCACATCCACCAGCAGCTGCAGGTTGGTGCCGCGTGGTTCGGCCGTGCCTGTGTTGGTGAGATTGGGAGCGAAGGGGCCGGAGTCCTCGATCAACAGCAGTTCGCCGTTGCCGAGATCCAGGCCGGAACTGACGGCGAAGTCTCCATCGGCATCGCCCAGCGTCTGAGTCACCAGCAAGCTGTTGGGAATCTGGGTCTTGAGCGCCGCCTCATCGTCAGACGAGGCGTTGCTGTGCCAGATGTTGTAAGGATTGGAGGCTGCGTCGCCGGGATCAACGGTGCCACCAGCCTCGTCGTCCTTGTACTGGAAGGTGATGATGCCCGTGGAGGAGTCCACATCGATGGTGAAGACATCGACTGATTCCGTGGTCCCTCCGGCATCCACCTGCAGCTCGGCACTGCCGGTGATCAGACCTGTCTGGGCATCCTGGTTGAGAACAATCTCGTTGCCCTTACCATCCGCCTTGAAGGAGTCAAGGATGAAGAGGCCCGAGAGCACGTTGTCGCCAACAAGCTCGAGGTCGTAGCTGACCGGTGTACCGGGCAGATCGGCACCCGGATTGTCGACACCAGGCTGGCTGAAGGCCGGGCTCACATTGAGAGTGGCTGAATAAACACCATCGAAGACAGAGAGTTCGGACTCATCCAGAGCTGCATTCTCGCCGTTGAGAGCCGTGGGGTCGGGATCGGCAACCTGGGGTCCGTCATCTCCGAACTTGATCTGATGGCCGAGATCAAGATCCTTCTCGGTAACACCCTTGTCACCATCCGCGTCGGTGTCGGTCACCGTGACGGTCAGACTGACCTTGCCGTCACCAAGAACGGCAAGGTCGTTGATGTAAGAACCGGAGTATTCGTCCTGGCTGGCATGATCAACGGCCGCCACCTGGCTGAGGGTGAGGGTGTCGTTGGTGTCATCCAGCGTGAGGGTGAACACCGTGCCACTCGTAGTGGCACCCGTGATGACATCACCGTTCTGAGTCAGCGTGATCGCCTCACCACCACTGGTGAGGCCCGAATCAACACTCGGGCTGGCCAGTTTCAGAGCGTGACTGATGTCCCGGCCTCCGGCGCCATCGGCACCGAGGTCCGATGGATCAACCGTGTAGAAGTCCGCCAGGTTCACGGTCGCCACAGTCGAAGAAGGGTTCGTGTCCTCTCCCAGTTCAGCACCCACAAAGTTGCCACCGGTGAGACCGCCATCGAAGGTGAGCAGAGCGGTCTGGTCATCAAGAGTGAGGCCGGGCTGGTTGGGTCCGTCATCGGTGAACGAAATGTTCCCGCTCAGATCGATCGTGTCCGTCGCCACGTCGCCATCGGCGTCCGTCAGCGTTCCCTTCAGCAGCACCGCATCCGCAACGCCAAGACCCGTCACATCCGTGTCGAACGACGGGCTGTCGTTCGTGTCGCTGCGACCGTGCTCCACAGCACGCCGCTGATCCAGCGTCACCGCTCCCGTCGATGCATCCACGCTCAGCGTGAACACCAGGTCGTCGCTCGTCTCCGTACGGCCTTCGATCACGCCGCCGGCCGTCTCGCTCAGTTCCACAACCTCACCGGTCGCCACATCCACAACTGACGTCGTGGCATTGCTTCCAACCTCCAGGTCGTAGGTCACCTCCGGTGCAGGGCTTCCCTGATCCGCTCCGGGCAGTTCGCTCGTCACGGTGAACAGGCTTCCTGCTCCCTCGGTGTCCGTCGTCGTTCCGCCTTCGTTGCCGCCGCTCAGTCCGCCGTCGTCGGTCTGCAGCAGACCACCTCCCAGCGTCAGATCCAGAACCGGTCCGTCATCGGTGAACTTGATGTTCCCGCTCAGATCGATCGTGTCCGTCGCCACGTCGCCATCGGCGTCCGTCAGCGTTCCCTTCAGCAGCACCGCATCCGCAACGCCAAGACCCGTCACATCCGTGTCGAACGACGGGCTGTCGTTCGTGTCGCTGCGACCGTGCTCCACAGCACGCCGCTGATCCAGCGTCACCGCTCCCGTCGATGCATCCACGCTCAGCGTGAACACCAGGTCGTCGCTCGTCTCCGTACGGCCTTCGATCACGCCGCCGGCCGTCTCGCTCAGTTCCACAACCTCACCGGTCGCCACATCCACAACTGACGTCGTGGCATTGCTTCCAACCTCCAGGTCGTAGGTCACCTCCGGTGCAGGGCTTCCCTGATCCGCTCCGGGCAGTTCGCTCGTCACGGTGAACAGGCTTCCTGCTCCCTCGGTGTCCGTCGTCGTTCCGCCTTCGTTGCCGCCGCTCAGTCCGCCGTCGTCGGTCTGCAGCAGACCACCTCCCAGCGTCAGATCCAGAACCGGTCCGTCATCGGTGAACTTGATGTTCCCGCTCAGATCGATCGTGTCCGTCGCCACGTCGCCATCGGCGTCCGTCAGCGTTCCCTTCAGCAGCACCGCATCCGCAACGCCAAGACCCGTCACATCCGTGTCGAACGACGGGCTGTCGTTCGTGTCGCTGCGACCGTGCTCCACAGCACGCCGCTGATCCAGCGTCACCGCTCCCGTCGATGCATCCACGCTCAGCGTGAACACCAGGTCGTCGCTCGTCTCCGTACGGCCTTCGATCACGCCGCCGGCCGTCTCGCTCAGTTCCACAACCTCACCGGTCGCCACATCCACAACTGACGTCGTGGCATTGCTTCCAACCTCCAGGTCGTAGGTCACCTCCGGTGCAGGGCTTCCCTGATCCGCTCCGGGCAGTTCGCTCGTCACGGTGAACAGGCTTCCTGCTCCCTCGGTGTCCGTCGTCGTTCCGCCTTCGTTGCCGCCGCTCAGTCCGCCGTCGTCGGTCTGCAGCAGACCACCTCCCAGCGTCAGATCCAGAACCGGTCCGTCATCGGTGAACTTGATGTTCCCGCTCAGATCGATCGTGTCCGTCGCCACGTCGCCATCGGCGTCCGTCAGCGTTCCCTTCAGCAGCACCGCATCCGCAACGCCAAGACCCGTCACATCCGTGTCGAACGACGGGCTGTCGTTCGTGTCGCTGCGACCGTGCTCCACAGCACGCCGCTGATCCAGCGTCACCGCTCCCGTCGATGCATCCACGCTCAGCGTGAACACCAGGTCGTCGCTCGTCTCCGTACGGCCTTCGATCACGCCGCCGGCCGTCTCGCTCAGTTCCACAACCTCACCGGTCGCCACATCCACAACTGACGTCGTGGCATTGCTTCCAACCTCCAGGTCGTAGGTCACCTCCGGTGCAGGGCTTCCCTGGTCCGCTCCGGGCAGTTCGCTCGTCACGGTGAACAGGCTTCCTGCTCCCTCGGTGTCCGTCGTCGTTCCGCCTTCGTTGCCGCCGCTCAGTCCGCCGTCGTCGGTCTGCAGCAGACCACCTCCCAGCGTCAGATCCAGAACCGGTCCGTCATCGGTGAACTTGATGTTCCCGCTCAGATCGATCGTGTCCGTCGCCACGTCGCCATCGGCGTCCGTCAGCGTTCCCTTCAGCAGCACCGCATCCGCAACGCCAAGACCCGTCACATCCGTGTCGAACGACGGGCTGTCGTTCGTGTCGCTGCGACCGTGCTCCACAGCACGCCGCTGATCCAGCGTCACCGCTCCCGTCGATGCATCCACGCTCAGCGTGAACACCAGGTCGTCGCTCGTCTCCGTACGGCCTTCGATCACGCCGCCGGCCGTCTCGCTCAGTTCCACAACCTCACCGGTCGCCACATCCACAACTGACGTCGTGGCATTGCTTCCAACCTCCAGGTCGTAGGTCACCTCCGGTGCAGGGCTTCCCTGATCCGCTCCGGGCAGTTCGCTCGTCACGGTGAACAGGCTTCCTGCTCCCTCGGTGTCCGTCGTCGTTCCGCCTTCGTTGCCGCCGCTCAGTCCGCCGTCGTCGGTCTGCAGCAGACCACCTCCCAGCGTCAGATCCAGAACCGGTCCGTCATCGGTGAACTTGATGTTCCCGCTCAGATCGATCGTGTCCGTCGCCACGTCGCCATCGGCGTCCGTCAGCGTTCCCTTCAGCAGCACCGCATCCGCAACGCCAAGACCCGTCACATCCGTGTCGAACGACGGGCTGTCGTTCGTGTCGCTGCGACCGTGCTCCACAGCACGCCGCTGATCCAGCGTCACCGCTCCCGTCGATGCATCCACGCTCAGCGTGAACACCAGGTCGTCGCTCGTCTCCGTACGGCCTTCGATCACGCCGCCGGCCGTCTCGCTCAGTTCCACAACCTCACCGGTCGCCACATCCTCAAGCGTCGTTGTGGTGCTCGTTCCCAGAACCAGGTCGTACTCCACTGCCGGGTCGTTCTCAGCGCCATCGGCGCCAAACTCAGCGGTGACGGTGAAGAGGCTTCCAGCGCCCTCTGTGTCCGTCGTGGTCCCGCCTTCGTTGCCGCCGCTCAGTCCGCCGTCGTCGGTCTGCAACAGACCGCCTCCGAGCGTCAGATCCAGAACCGGTCCATCATCGGCAAACAGCAGATTGCTGCCGATCTCGGTGGAGACGTCCTCCTTGACCACATCCCCATCGCTGTCGGTGAGAGTCACCACAGCCGAAAGCGTGATCAGACCAGACAGATTCACCTGATCGCTGGGGAAGCCCGTCGCCGGATCGTTGGGAGCCGCGGGGTCGGTCTGAGCAGTCAGCTGGGTGATGGCAGCGGACTGGGTCAGGGTCACCTCACCCGTGGTGTCATCGGTCACCGCGATGGTGAAGGACACATCGGCGCTGGGGGCGGAGGCGTCAAAGGCGCTATCGGTCGAGCCATAGATGGTGCTGCCGTCAGCACTGAGGAACAGGTAGATGGGGTCATCGCTGCTCTCCTCGGTCAGGCCAGAACTCACCAGGCCTGTACTGGGGTCGGGATCAACACTCAGGCTCAGCGCAAACTCGGCTGCATCCTTCTCGCCAGCGGCATCGGCGCCGTAGCGCTCAGTGATGGCCGCTTCGAACGCCACTTCATAGCTGGCGGAATCAGACGCGGGGAAGCCGCCTGTGAAGTTGCCATCACTGGGGACAGCCGCAGCATCCGCGGTGGTGATCGCAAGACCACTGATGTCGACCACTCCGACATCGGCTTTCGGTCCATCGTCAGCGAATGAGAGGTTGACGCCGATGTCCGTTTCAACGTCGTTTGCCTCTGAATCGCCGTCGCTGTCGGTCACCGTCACCGTTGCAGCCAGGGTCACCAGGCCGGCCAGAGTCACCTGATCACTGGGGAAGCCGCTGGTGGGGTCGTTGGGGTTGGTCGGGTCGGTTTGTGCCGTGGGCTGTGTGATTGCAGCTTTCTGGGTCAGAGTCACCTGCCCAGTGGCGGCATCGGTCACTTGAACCGTGAAGGCTTCGTCACCCGATGGTGCGTCGGCGTCGAACGTGTCGTCGGTGGAGCCATAAATCGTGCTGCCGTCGCTTCTGAGGAACAGATAGATCGGGTCGTCGCCGCTCTCCTCAGTCAGACCGGAATCGACAAGGCCGGTCTGCGGATCGGGATCCGCACCCAGCTTCAGCTCGAAGCCGGCCGCATCCTTCTCGCCGTCAGCGTCAGCACCGAAGCGCTCAGTCACTGCGGCTTCGAAGGCCGTCTCGTAGATGGCGAAATCAGTGGCCGGGAAACCGCCGGTGTAATTGCCGTCGGAGCCAACAGCAGCGGCATCGGACGTGGTCACATCCAGTCCGGTGATATCCACATCACCAACCTCAGCCTTCGGACCGTCGTCAGCGAACAGAAGATTACCGCCGATCTCAGTGGAGAGGTCATCACTCACCGAGTCACCGTCTGCGTCAACAACGCTCACCGTGGCCAGGAGGGTGACAAGACCCGCCAGATCCACTTGGTCCGTTGGGACTGTTGCAGCGGGATTGGCCGGAGATGCATCTTTGCGGCCGTGGGTCAGTGCAGCCTTCTGGGTGAGCTTGACAGTTCCCTTGTCGCTGTCAGTCACCTCAACGGTGAAGGACTGCTCAGCACCAGGGGCGTTGGGATCAAACCCTTGGTCGGTCGAACCGTAGATGGTGGTTCCATCGCCGCTGAGGAACAGATAGATGGGGTCATCGCCCGTCTCCTCGGTCAGACCCGAATCCACAAGACCAGTCTGAGGATCAGGGTCAACGCTGATGCTCAGAGCAAAGTCTCCGACCTCAAGCTGCCCGGCACCGTCCGTTCCATAGAGTTCGGTCGTGGAGGCCTCAAACGCGGCCTCATAGTCCACGGAGTCGGTGGCAGGGAATCCACCGGTGTAATTGCCATCCGCTCCGATGGCGGCTGCATCAGAAGTTGTCAGCTCAAGCCCAGTGATATCGATCGCGCCAGATTCGACCGACGGGCCGTCATCGCCGACCAACAGCGCTTCCTGGCCGATGTCAATGCTCTGGGTGGCAGTGTCTCCATCAGAGTCAACAACCGTTTTGGTGACAATGAGCTGGTTCTCGAGCGCCGTCTTGATCGCTTCCTCGTCATCCGCATCCGTTGCATCCGAATGCCAGATGTTCGCCGGGTCTGTTTGATCGCTGTACTCGAATGTCACAACACCAGCGTTGTCGACCGAGATCTCAAAGATGCGTTCTCCGCGGATGGAACCAGGCGTATTCCGGAACACAACACCGGAAACAGTTCCATCGCCGTTGTCGACCAGGTCGATGGATGCTCCCTTGCCGGGGTCCGTCGTTGGGTCGGTGGGATCACCTTCGCTCGGATCGAGAATGAACAGACCCGAACGAGCATCCGCTCCGCTGAACGACACCGCATAGGTCGTCTCACCAGCAGCATCAGCTCCGTAGGACTCAACACCAAAGACGCTCGAGAGATCGAGTGTGGCGCTGTAGACGCCGTCATCCGACAGTGCCGACTCGTCCAGAGTCGCCACGGCATCCAGCGCGCCTGCATTGGCGATCTTCGGACCGTCATCGGCAAACTTCAGGTTCCCGCCGATCTGCGTCGTCAGGTCCTCCGTCACCACATCGCCGTCGCTGTCGGTGATCGTCACCGTCGCGGACAGCGCCACCTGACCGGCCAGATCCACCTGGTCGCTCGGGAACACCGCATTCGGATCACTCGGATCCGTATCCACACGATCGTGCGTCAACGCTGCGTTCTGCGTCAGCGTCACCGTCCCCTTGTCGCTGTCCGTCACCTCAACCGTGAACGACGACGCTCCGGGCGCTGACACATCAAACGCCGCATCCGTCGAGCCATACACCGTCTGGCCATCCGCACTCACGAACAGATAGATCGGCGCATCTGGACTTCCCTCCTCCGTCAGACCCGAATCGATCAGACCAGACGCATTCGGCGTGCCCGTCAGGCTCAGCTCGAAATCATCCGCATCCTTGCTCGCTCCAGCATCGTCATCCGCTCCATAGCTCTCGATCACAGCGTCCTCGAACGCCACCTCGTAATCCGAGCTGTCGCTCGCCGGGAAGCCACCATCGAAGTTGCCGGCATCCGCCGCCGCATCCGATGTCGTCACACCCAGATCGCTGATGTCGATCGCAGCAACGTCATCCACCGCAGGACCGTCATCGGCAAACTTCAGGTTCCCGCCGATCTGCGTCGTCAGGTCCTCCGTCACCACATCGCCGTCGCTGTCGGTGATCGTCACCGTCGCGGACAGCGCCACCTGACCGGCCAGATCCACCTGGTCGCTCGGGAACACCGCATTCGGATCACTCGGATCCGTATCCACACGATCGTGCGTCAACGCTGCGTTCTGCGTCAGCGTCACCGTCCCCTTGTCGCTGTCCGTCACCTCAACCGTGAACGACGACGCTCCGGGCGCTGACACATCAAACGCCGCATCCGTCGAGCCATACACCGTCTGGCCATCCGCACTCACGAACAGATAGATCGGCGCATCTGGACTTCCCTCCTCCGTCAGACCCGAATCGATCAGACCAGACGCATTCGGCGTGCCCGTCAGGCTCAGCTCGAAATCATCCGCATCCTTGCTCGCTCCAGCATCGTCATCCGCTCCATAGCTCTCGATCACAGCGTCCTCGAACGCCACCTCGTAATCCGAGCTGTCGCTCGCCGGGAAGCCACCATCGAAGTTGCCGGCATCCGCCGCCGCATCCGATGTCGTCACACCCAGATCGCTGATGTCGATCGCAGCAACGTCATCCACCGCAGGACCGTCATCGGCAAACTTCAGGTTCCCGCCGATCTGCGTCGTCAGGTCCTCCGTCACCACATCGCCGTCGCTGTCGGTGATCGTCACCGTCGCGGACAGCGCCACCTGACCGGCCAGATCCACCTGGTCGCTCGGGAACACCGCATTCGGATCACTCGGATCCGTATCCACACGATCGTGCGTCAACGCTGCGTTCTGCGTCAGCGTCACCGTCCCCTTGTCGCTGTCCGTCACCTCAACCGTGAACGACGACGCTCCGGGCGCTGACACATCAAACGCCGCATCCGTCGAGCCATACACCGTCTGGCCATCCGCACTCACGAACAGATAGATCGGCGCATCTGGACTTCCCTCCTCCGTCAGACCCGAATCGATCAGACCAGACGCATTCGGCGTGCCCGTCAGGCTCAGCTCGAAATCATCCGCATCCTTGCTCGCTCCAGCATCGTCATCCGCTCCATAGCTCTCGATCACAGCGTCCTCGAACGCCACCTCGTAATCCGAGCTGTCGCTCGCCGGGAAGCCACCATCGAAGTTGCCGGCATCCGCCGCCGCATCCGATGTCGTCACACCCAGATCGCTGATGTCGATCGCAGCAACGTCATCCACCGCAGGACCGTCATCGGCAAACTTCAGGTTCCCGCCGATCTGCGTCGTCAGGTCCTCCGTCACCACATCGCCGTCGCTGTCGGTGATCGTCACCGTCGCGGACAGCGCCACCTGACCGGCCAGATCCACCTGGTCGCTCGGGAACACCGCATTCGGATCACTCGGATCCGTATCCACACGATCGTGCGTCAACGCTGCGTTCTGCGTCAGCGTCACCGTCCCCTTGTCGCTGTCCGTCACCTCAACCGTGAACGACGACGCTCCGGGCGCTGACACATCAAACGCCGCATCCGTCGAGCCATACACCGTCTGGCCATCCGCACTCACGAACAGATAGATCGGCGCATCTGGACTTCCCTCCTCCGTCAGACCCGAATCGATCAGACCAGACGCATTCGGCGTGCCCGTCAGGCTCAGCTCGAAATCATCCGCATCCTTGCTCGCTCCAGCATCGTCATCCGCTCCATAGCTCTCGATCACAGCGTCCTCGAACGCCACCTCGTAATCCGAGCTGTCGCTCGCCGGGAAGCCACCATCGAAGTTGCCGGCATCCGCCGCCGCATCCGATGTCGTCACACCCAGATCGCTGATGTCGATCGCAGCAACGTCATCCACCGCAGGACCGTCATCGGCAAACTTCAGGTTCCCGCCGATCTGCGTCGTCAGGTCCTCCGTCACCACATCGCCGTCGCTGTCGGTGATCGTCACCGTCGCGGACAGCGCCACCTGACCGGCCAGATCCACCTGGTCGCTCGGGAACACCGCATTCGGATCACTCGGATCCGTATCCACACGATCGTGCGTCAACGCTGCGTTCTGCGTCAGCGTCACCGTCCCCTTGTCGCTGTCCGTCACCTCAACCGTGAACGACGACGCTCCGGGCGCTGACACATCAAACGCCGCATCCGTCGAGCCATACACCGTCTGGCCATCCGCACTCACGAACAGATAGATCGGCGCATCTGGACTTCCCTCCTCCGTCAGACCCGAATCGATCAGACCAGACGCATTCGGCGTGCCCGTCAGGCTCAGCTCGAAATCATCCGCATCCTTGCTCGCTCCAGCATCGTCATCCGCTCCATAGCTCTCGATCACAGCGTCCTCGAACGCCACCTCGTAATCCGAGCTGTCGCTCGCCGGGAAGCCACCATCGAAGTTGCCGGCATCCGCCGCCGCATCCGATGTCGTCACACCCAGATCGCTGATGTCGATCGCAGCAACGTCATCCACCGCAGGACCGTCATCGGCAAACTTCAGGTTCCCGCCGATCTGCGTCGTCAGGTCCTCCGTCACCACATCGCCGTCGCTGTCGGTGATCGTCACCGTCGCGGACAGCGCCACCTGACCGGCCAGATCCACCTGGTCGCTCGGGAACACCGCATTCGGATCACTCGGATCCGTATCCACACGATCGTGCGTCAACGCTGCGTTCTGCGTCAGCGTCACCGTCCCCTTGTCGCTGTCCGTCACCTCAACCGTGAACGACGACGCTCCGGGCGCTGACACATCAAACGCCGCATCCGTCGAGCCATACACCGTCTGGCCATCCGCACTCACGAACAGATAGATCGGCGCATCTGGACTTCCCTCCTCCGTCAGACCCGAATCGATCAGACCAGACGCATTCGGCGTGCCCGTCAGGCTCAGCTCGAAATCATCCGCATCCTTGCTCGCTCCAGCATCGTCATCCGCTCCATAGCTCTCGATCACAGCGTCCTCGAACGCCACCTCGTAATCCGAGCTGTCGCTCGCCGGGAAGCCACCATCGAAGTTGCCGGCATCCGCCGCCGCATCCGATGTCGTCACACCCAGATCGCTGATGTCGATCGCAGCAACGTCATCCACCGCAGGACCGTCATCGGCAAACTTCAGGTTCCCGCCGATCTGCGTCGTCAGGTCCTCCGTCACCACATCGCCGTCGCTGTCGGTGATCGTCACCGTCGCGGACAGCGCCACCTGACCGGCCAGATCCACCTGGTCGCTCGGGAACACCGCATTCGGATCACTCGGATCCGTATCCACACGATCGTGCGTCAACGCTGCGTTCTGCGTCAGCGTCACCGTCCCCTTGTCGCTGTCCGTCACCTCAACCGTGAACGACGACGCTCCGGGCGCTGACACATCAAACGCCGCATCCGTCGAGCCATACACCGTCTGGCCATCCGCACTCACGAACAGATAGATCGGCGCATCTGGACTTCCCTCCTCCGTCAGACCCGAATCGATCAGACCAGACGCATTCGGCGTGCCCGTCAGGCTCAGCTCGAAATCATCCGCATCCTTGCTCGCTCCAGCATCGTCATCCGCTCCATAGCTCTCGATCACAGCGTCCTCGAACGCCACCTCGTAATCCGAGCTGTCGCTCGCCGGGAAGCCACCATCGAAGTTGCCGGCATCCGCCGCCGCATCCGATGTCGTCACACCCAGATCGCTGATGTCGATCGCAGCAACGTCATCCACCGCAGGACCGTCATCGGCAAACTTCAGGTTCCCGCCGATCTGCGTCGTCAGGTCCTCCGTCACCACATCGCCGTCGCTGTCGGTGATCGTCACCGTCGCGGACAGCGCCACCTGACCGGCCAGATCCACCTGGTCGCTCGGGAACACCGCATTCGGATCACTCGGATCCGTATCCACACGATCGTGCGTCAACGCTGCGTTCTGCGTCAGCGTCACCGTCCCCTTGTCGCTGTCCGTCACCTCAACCGTGAACGACGACGCTCCGGGCGCTGACACATCAAACGCCGCATCCGTCGAGCCATACACCGTCTGGCCATCCGCACTCACGAACAGATAGATCGGCGCATCTGGACTTCCCTCCTCCGTCAGACCCGAATCGATCAGACCAGACGCATTCGGCGTGCCCGTCAGGCTCAGCTCGAAATCATCCGCATCCTTGCTCGCTCCAGCATCGTCATCCGCTCCATAGCTCTCGATCACAGCGTCCTCGAACGCCACCTCGTAATCCGAGCTGTCGCTCGCCGGGAAGCCACCATCGAAGTTGCCGGCATCCGCCGCCGCATCCGATGTCGTCACACCCAGATCGCTGATGTCGATCGCAGCAACGTCATCCACCGCAGGACCGTCATCGGCAAACTTCAGGTTCCCGCCGATCTGCGTCGTCAGGTCCTCCGTCACCACATCGCCGTCGCTGTCGGTGATCGTCACCGTCGCGGACAGCGCCACCTGACCGGCCAGATCCACCTGGTCGCTCGGGAACACCGCATTCGGATCACTCGGATCCGTATCCACACGATCGTGCGTCAACGCTGCGTTCTGCGTCAGCGTCACCGTCCCCTTGTCGCTGTCCGTCACCTCAACCGTGAACGACGACGCTCCGGGCGCTGACACATCAAACGCCGCATCCGTCGAGCCATACACCGTCTGGCCATCCGCACTCACGAACAGATAGATCGGCGCATCTGGACTTCCCTCCTCCGTCAGACCCGAATCGATCAGACCAGACGCATTCGGCGTGCCCGTCAGGCTCAGCTCGAAATCATCCGCATCCTTGCTCGCTCCAGCATCGTCATCCGCTCCATAGCTCTCGATCACAGCGTCCTCGAACGCCACCTCGTAATCCGAGCTGTCGCTCGCCGGGAAGCCACCATCGAAGTTGCCGGCATCCGCCGCCGCATCCGATGTCGTCACACCCAGATCGCTGATGTCGATCGCAGCAACGTCATCCACCGCAGGACCGTCATCGGCAAACTTCAGGTTCCCGCCGATCTGCGTCGTCAGGTCCTCCGTCACCACATCGCCGTCGCTGTCGGTGATCGTCACCGTCGCGGACAGCGCCACCTGACCGGCCAGATCCACCTGGTCGCTCGGGAACACCGCATTCGGATCACTCGGATCCGTATCCACACGATCGTGCGTCAACGCTGCGTTCTGCGTCAGCGTCACCGTCCCCTTGTCGCTGTCCGTCACCTCAACCGTGAACGACGACGCTCCGGGCGCTGACACATCAAACGCCGCATCCGTCGAGCCATACACCGTCTGGCCATCCGCACTCACGAACAGATAGATCGGCGCATCTGGACTTCCCTCCTCCGTCAGACCCGAATCGATCAGACCAGACGCATTCGGCGTGCCCGTCAGGCTCAGCTCGAAATCATCCGCATCCTTGCTCGCTCCAGCATCGTCATCCGCTCCATAGCTCTCGATCACAGCGTCCTCGAACGCCACCTCGTAATCCGAGCTGTCGCTCGCCGGGAAGCCACCATCGAAGTTGCCGGCATCCGCCGCCGCATCCGATGTCGTCACACCCAGATCGCTGATGTCGATCGCAGCAACGTCATCCACCGCAGGACCGTCATCGGCAAACTTCAGGTTCCCGCCGATCTGCGTCGTCAGGTCCTCCGTCACCACATCGCCGTCGCTGTCGGTGATCGTCACCGTCGCGGACAGCGCCACCTGACCGGCCAGATCCACCTGGTCGCTCGGGAACACCGCATTCGGATCACTCGGATCCGTATCCACACGATCGTGCGTCAACGCTGCGTTCTGCGTCAGCGTCACCGTCCCCTTGTCGCTGTCCGTCACCTCAACCGTGAACGACGACGCTCCGGGCGCTGACACATCAAACGCCGCATCCGTCGAGCCATACACCGTCTGGCCATCCGCACTCACGAACAGATAGATCGGCGCATCTGGACTTCCCTCCTCCGTCAGACCCGAATCGATCAGACCAGACGCATTCGGCGTGCCCGTCAGGCTCAGCTCGAAATCATCCGCATCCTTGCTCGCTCCAGCATCGTCATCCGCTCCATAGCTCTCGATCACAGCGTCCTCGAACGCCACCTCGTAATCCGAGCTGTCGCTCGCCGGGAAGCCACCATCGAAGTTGCCGGCATCCGCCGCCGCATCCGATGTCGTCACACCCAGATCGCTGATGTCGATCGCAGCAACGTCATCCACCGCAGGACCGTCATCGGCAAACTTCAGGTTCCCGCCGATCTGCGTCGTCAGGTCCTCCGTCACCACATCGCCGTCGCTGTCGGTGATCGTCACCGTCGCGGACAGCGCCACCTGACCGGCCAGATCCACCTGGTCGCTCGGGAACACCGCATTCGGATCACTCGGATCCGTATCCACACGATCGTGCGTCAACGCTGCGTTCTGCGTCAGCGTCACCGTCCCCTTGTCGCTGTCCGTCACCTCAACCGTGAACGACGACGCTCCGGGCGCTGACACATCAAACGCCGCATCCGTCGAGCCATACACCGTCTGGCCATCCGCACTCACGAACAGATAGATCGGCGCATCTGGACTTCCCTCCTCCGTCAGACCCGAATCGATCAGACCAGACGCATTCGGCGTGCCCGTCAGGCTCAGCTCGAAATCATCCGCATCCTTGCTCGCTCCAGCATCGTCATCCGCTCCATAGCTCTCGATCACAGCGTCCTCGAACGCCACCTCGTAATCCGAGCTGTCGCTCGCCGGGAAGCCACCATCGAAGTTGCCGGCATCCGCCGCCGCATCCGATGTCGTCACACCCAGATCGCTGATGTCGATCGCAGCAACGTCATCCACCGCAGGACCGTCATCGGCAAACTTCAGGTTCCCGCCGATCTGCGTCGTCAGGTCCTCCGTCACCACATCGCCGTCGCTGTCGGTGATCGTCACCGTCGCGGACAGCGCCACCTGACCGGCCAGATCCACCTGGTCGCTCGGGAACACCGCATTCGGATCACTCGGATCCGTATCCACACGATCGTGCGTCAACGCTGCGTTCTGCGTCAGCGTCACCGTCCCCTTGTCGCTGTCCGTCACCTCAACCGTGAACGACGACGCTCCGGGCGCTGACACATCAAACGCCGCATCCGTCGAGCCATACACCGTCTGGCCATCCGCACTCACGAACAGATAGATCGGCGCATCTGGACTTCCCTCCTCCGTCAGACCCGAATCGATCAGACCAGACGCATTCGGCGTGCCCGTCAGGCTCAGCTCGAAATCATCCGCATCCTTGCTCGCTCCAGCATCGTCATCCGCTCCATAGCTCTCGATCACAGCGTCCTCGAACGCCACCTCGTAATCCGAGCTGTCGCTCGCCGGGAAGCCACCATCGAAGTTGCCGGCATCCGCCGCCGCATCCGATGTCGTCACACCCAGATCGCTGATGTCGATCGCAGCAACGTCATCCACCGCAGGACCGTCATCGGCAAACTTCAGGTTCCCGCCGATCTGCGTCGTCAGGTCCTCCGTCACCACATCGCCGTCGCTGTCGGTGATCGTCACCGTCGCGGACAGCGCCACCTGACCGGCCAGATCCACCTGGTCGCTCGGGAACACCGCATTCGGATCACTCGGATCCGTATCCACACGATCGTGCGTCAACGCTGCGTTCTGCGTCAGCGTCACCGTCCCCTTGTCGCTGTCCGTCACCTCAACCGTGAACGACGACGCTCCGGGCGCTGACACATCAAACGCCGCATCCGTCGAGCCATACACCGTCTGGCCATCCGCACTCACGAACAGATAGATCGGCGCATCTGGACTTCCCTCCTCCGTCAGACCCGAATCGATCAGACCAGACGCATTCGGCGTGCCCGTCAGGCTCAGCTCGAAATCATCCGCATCCTTGCTCGCTCCAGCATCGTCATCCGCTCCATAGCTCTCGATCACAGCGTCCTCGAACGCCACCTCGTAATCCGAGCTGTCGCTCGCCGGGAAGCCACCATCGAAGTTGCCGGCATCCGCCGCCGCATCCGATGTCGTCACACCCAGATCGCTGATGTCGATCGCAGCAACGTCATCCACCGCAGGACCGTCATCGGCAAACTTCAGGTTCCCGCCGATCTGCGTCGTCAGGTCCTCCGTCACCACATCGCCGTCGCTGTCGGTGATCGTCACCGTCGCGGACAGCGCCACCTGACCGGCCAGATCCACCTGGTCGCTCGGGAACACCGCATTCGGATCACTCGGATCCGTATCCACACGATCGTGCGTCAACGCTGCGTTCTGCGTCAGCGTCACCGTCCCCTTGTCGCTGTCCGTCACCTCAACCGTGAACGACGACGCTCCGGGCGCTGACACATCAAACGCCGCATCCGTCGAGCCATACACCGTCTGGCCATCCGCACTCACGAACAGATAGATCGGCGCATCTGGACTTCCCTCCTCCGTCAGACCCGAATCGATCAGACCAGACGCATTCGGCGTGCCCGTCAGGCTCAGCTCGAAATCATCCGCATCCTTGCTCGCTCCAGCATCGTCATCCGCTCCATAGCTCTCGATCACAGCGTCCTCGAACGCCACCTCGTAATCCGAGCTGTCGCTCGCCGGGAAGCCACCATCGAAGTTGCCGGCATCCGCCGCCGCATCCGATGTCGTCACACCCAGATCGCTGATGTCGATCGCAGCAACGTCATCCACCGCAGGACCGTCATCGGCAAACTTCAGGTTCCCGCCGATCTGCGTCGTCAGGTCCTCCGTCACCACATCGCCGTCGCTGTCGGTGATCGTCACCGTCGCGGACAGCGCCACCTGACCGGCCAGATCCACCTGGTCGCTCGGGAACACCGCATTCGGATCACTCGGATCCGTATCCACACGATCGTGCGTCAACGCTGCGTTCTGCGTCAGCGTCACCGTCCCCTTGTCGCTGTCCGTCACCTCAACCGTGAACGACGACGCTCCGGGCGCTGACACATCAAACGCCGCATCCGTCGAGCCATACACCGTCTGGCCATCCGCACTCACGAACAGATAGATCGGCGCATCTGGACTTCCCTCCTCCGTCAGACCCGAATCGATCAGACCAGACGCATTCGGCGTGCCCGTCAGGCTCAGCTCGAAATCATCCGCATCCTTGCTCGCTCCAGCATCGTCATCCGCTCCATAGCTCTCGATCACAGCGTCCTCGAACGCCACCTCGTAATCCGAGCTGTCGCTCGCCGGGAAGCCACCATCGAAGTTGCCGGCATCCGCCGCCGCATCCGATGTCGTCACACCCAGATCGCTGATGTCGATCGCAGCAACGTCATCCACCGCAGGACCGTCATCGGCAAACTTCAGGTTCCCGCCGATCTGCGTCGTCAGGTCCTCCGTCACCACATCGCCGTCGCTGTCGGTGATCGTCACCGTCGCGGACAGCGCCACCTGACCGGCCAGATCCACCTGGTCGCTCGGGAACACCGCATTCGGATCACTCGGATCCGTATCCACACGATCGTGCGTCAACGCTGCGTTCTGCGTCAGCGTCACCGTCCCCTTGTCGCTGTCCGTCACCTCAACCGTGAACGACGACGCTCCGGGCGCTGACACATCAAACGCCGCATCCGTCGAGCCATACACCGTCTGGCCATCCGCACTCACGAACAGATAGATCGGCGCATCTGGACTTCCCTCCTCCGTCAGACCCGAATCGATCAGACCAGACGCATTCGGCGTGCCCGTCAGGCTCAGCTCGAAATCATCCGCATCCTTGCTCGCTCCAGCATCGTCATCCGCTCCATAGCTCTCGATCACAGCGTCCTCGAACGCCACCTCGTAATCCGAGCTGTCGCTCGCCGGGAAGCCACCATCGAAGTTGCCGGCATCCGCCGCCGCATCCGATGTCGTCACACCCAGATCGCTGATGTCGATCGCAGCAACGTCATCCACCGCAGGACCGTCATCGGCAAACTTCAGGTTCCCGCCGATCTGCGTCGTCAGGTCCTCCGTCACCACATCGCCGTCGCTGTCGGTGATCGTCACCGTCGCGGACAGCGCCACCTGACCGGCCAGATCCACCTGGTCGCTCGGGAACACCGCATTCGGATCACTCGGATCCGTATCCACACGATCGTGCGTCAACGCTGCGTTCTGCGTCAGCGTCACCGTCCCCTTGTCGCTGTCCGTCACCTCAACCGTGAACGACGACGCTCCGGGCGCTGACACATCAAACGCCGCATCCGTCGAGCCATACACCGTCTGGCCATCCGCACTCACGAACAGATAGATCGGCGCATCTGGACTTCCCTCCTCCGTCAGACCCGAATCGATCAGACCAGACGCATTCGGCGTGCCCGTCAGGCTCAGCTCGAAATCATCCGCATCCTTGCTCGCTCCAGCATCGTCATCCGCTCCATAGCTCTCGATCACAGCGTCCTCGAACGCCACCTCGTAATCCGAGCTGTCGCTCGCCGGGAAGCCACCATCGAAGTTGCCGGCATCCGCCGCCGCATCCGATGTCGTCACACCCAGATCGCTGATGTCGATCGCAGCAACGTCATCCACCGCAGGACCGTCATCGGCAAACTTCAGGTTCCCGCCGATCTGCGTCGTCAGGTCCTCCGTCACCACATCGCCGTCGCTGTCGGTGATCGTCACCGTCGCGGACAGCGCCACCTGACCGGCCAGATCCACCTGGTCGCTCGGGAACACCGCATTCGGATCACTCGGATCCGTATCCACACGATCGTGCGTCAACGCTGCGTTCTGCGTCAGCGTCACCGTCCCCTTGTCGCTGTCCGTCACCTCAACCGTGAACGACGACGCTCCGGGCGCTGACACATCAAACGCCGCATCCGTCGAGCCATACACCGTCTGGCCATCCGCACTCACGAACAGATAGATCGGCGCATCTGGACTTCCCTCCTCCGTCAGACCCGAATCGATCAGACCAGACGCATTCGGCGTGCCCGTCAGGCTCAGCTCGAAATCATCCGCATCCTTGCTCGCTCCAGCATCGTCATCCGCTCCATAGCTCTCGATCACAGCGTCCTCGAACGCCACCTCGTAATCCGAGCTGTCGCTCGCCGGGAAGCCACCATCGAAGTTGCCGGCATCCGCCGCCGCATCCGATGTCGTCACACCCAGATCGCTGATGTCGATCGCAGCAACGTCATCCACCGCAGGACCGTCATCGGCAAACTTCAGGTTCCCGCCGATCTGCGTCGTCAGGTCCTCCGTCACCACATCGCCGTCGCTGTCGGTGATCGTCACCGTCGCGGACAGCGCCACCTGACCGGCCAGATCCACCTGGTCGCTCGGGAACACCGCATTCGGATCACTCGGATCCGTATCCACACGATCGTGCGTCAACGCTGCGTTCTGCGTCAGCGTCACCGTCCCCTTGTCGCTGTCCGTCACCTCAACCGTGAACGACGACGCTCCGGGCGCTGACACATCAAACGCCGCATCCGTCGAGCCATACACCGTCTGGCCATCCGCACTCACGAACAGATAGATCGGCGCATCTGGACTTCCCTCCTCCGTCAGACCCGAATCGATCAGACCAGACGCATTCGGCGTGCCCGTCAGGCTCAGCTCGAAATCATCCGCATCCTTGCTCGCTCCAGCATCGTCATCCGCTCCATAGCTCTCGATCACAGCGTCCTCGAACGCCACCTCGTAATCCGAGCTGTCGCTCGCCGGGAAGCCACCATCGAAGTTGCCGGCATCCGCCGCCGCATCCGATGTCGTCACACCCAGATCGCTGATGTCGATCGCAGCAACGTCATCCACCGCAGGACCGTCATCGGCAAACTTCAGGTTCCCGCCGATCTGCGTCGTCAGGTCCTCCGTCACCACATCGCCGTCGCTGTCGGTGATCGTCACCGTCGCGGACAGCGCCACCTGACCGGCCAGATCCACCTGGTCGCTCGGGAACACCGCATTCGGATCACTCGGATCCGTATCCACACGATCGTGCGTCAACGCTGCGTTCTGCGTCAGCGTCACCGTCCCCTTGTCGCTGTCCGTCACCTCAACCGTGAACGACGACGCTCCGGGCGCTGACACATCAAACGCCGCATCCGTCGAGCCATACACCGTCTGGCCATCCGCACTCACGAACAGATAGATCGGCGCATCTGGACTTCCCTCCTCCGTCAGACCCGAATCGATCAGACCAGACGCATTCGGCGTGCCCGTCAGGCTCAGCTCGAAATCATCCGCATCCTTGCTCGCTCCAGCATCGTCATCCGCTCCATAGCTCTCGATCACAGCGTCCTCGAACGCCACCTCGTAATCCGAGCTGTCGCTCGCCGGGAAGCCACCATCGAAGTTGCCGGCATCCGCCGCCGCATCCGATGTCGTCACACCCAGATCGCTGATGTCGATCGCAGCAACGTCATCCACCGCAGGACCGTCATCGGCAAACTTCAGGTTCCCGCCGATCTGCGTCGTCAGGTCCTCCGTCACCACATCGCCGTCGCTGTCGGTGATCGTCACCGTCGCGGACAGCGCCACCTGACCGGCCAGATCCACCTGGTCGCTCGGGAACACCGCATTCGGATCACTCGGATCCGTATCCACACGATCGTGCGTCAACGCTGCGTTCTGCGTCAGCGTCACCGTCCCCTTGTCGCTGTCCGTCACCTCAACCGTGAACGACGACGCTCCGGGCGCTGACACATCAAACGCCGCATCCGTCGAGCCATACACCGTCTGGCCATCCGCACTCACGAACAGATAGATCGGCGCATCTGGACTTCCCTCCTCCGTCAGACCCGAATCGATCAGACCAGACGCATTCGGCGTGCCCGTCAGGCTCAGCTCGAAATCATCCGCGTCCAGTTGAGCAGGGCCATCTGTTCCGTAGTCCGGCGTCACCGCGTTCTCGAACGCCAACTCGTAATCCGAGCTGTCGCTCGCCGGGAAGCCTCCCGGGAAGTTGCCGGTACCGGGTTCCGCCGCCGCATCCGACGTCGTCACTCCAAGTCCGCTGATGTCGATATCGCCGATCTCAACAGAGGGACCGTCGTCGTTGAAGTTGAACGTGAACTCACCCGTCTCCGACTGCGGATCCAGGTTCTGCGTCAGATCCACGCTCACCTCAGACGTGTCGCCGTCCTGATCCGTCACCGTCTGCGTGAACACGATCCCGAACGTCTTTCCGCCTTCTCCGTCGCCTCCTTCTCCGTCCAGCGACACCACATCATCGTGTTCACCGGCGCTGTCGTCGCCAGCAACCGGATGCCAGATGTTGTTCTCCGTCTGCTCCAGGCGCACCGTCCCGTCAGCATTGCTGATCGTGAAATACACCTCATCGCCGATCACGCCCTTGATCACTCCGGCGTCACTCACCACCTGGATCTCTTCCCCGCGGCTCACATCGCCTTCCACCGCATTCAGCGCATACAGGCCCGAACCCACCTCGATTCCATCCGCCAGCGTTCCGCTCGTTCCAGTCAGCGTCAGGCTGTACTCCACAGACCCAGGACCATCCGTCCCGAAGTCCACGTCATCTGAACCCTCAGGCGTCGTCTGATCCAGATCGCTGTTGAAATACGCCGTCAGATCCGCTTCCGAAATCCGATCCGCAACGTTGTCCTTCGGATCGGCCTGCGCTCCGGCGCTCTCATCCACCGTCAGCTGCACTCCCTCCAGGAATGACTCCAGCTCGCCCGGATCGCTCGGCAGTTCAGCAAGCTTCGCTTCAGGACCGTCGTCGTTGAAGTTGAACGTGAACTCACCCGTCTCCGACTGCGGATCCAGGTTCTGCGTCAGATCCACGCTCACCTCAGACGTGTCGCCGTCCTGATCCGTCACCGTCTGCGTGAACACGATCCCGAACGTCTTTCCGCCTTCTCCGTCGCCTCCTTCTCCGTCCAGCGACACCACATCATCGTGTTCACCGGCGCTGTCGTCGCCAGCAACCGGATGCCAGATGTTGTTCTCCGTCTGCTCCAGGCGCACCGTCCCGTCAGCATTGCTGATCGTGAAATACACCTCATCGCCGATCACGCCCTTGATCACTCCGGCGTCACTCACCACCTGGATCTCTTCCCCGCGGCTCACATCGCCTTCCACCGCATTCAGCGCATACAGGCCCGAACCCACCTCGATTCCATCCGCCAGCGTTCCGCTCGCTCCAGTCAGCGTCAGGCTGTACTCCACAGACCCAGGACCATCCGTCCCGAAGTCCACGTCATCTGAACCCTCAGGCGTCGTCTGATCCAGATCGCTGTTGAAATACGCCGTCAGATCCGCTTCCGAAATCCGATCCGCAACGTTGTCCTTCGGATCGGCCTGCGCTCCGGCGCTCTCATCCACCGTCAGCTGCACTCCCTCCAGGAATGACTCCAGCTCGCCCGGATCGCTCGGCAGTTCAGCAAGCTTCGCTTCAGGACCGTCGTCGTTGAAGTTGAACGTGAACTCACCCGTCTCCGACTGCGGATCCAGGTTCTGCGTCAGATCCACGCTCACCTCAGACGTGTCGCCGTCCTGATCCGTCACCGTCTGCGTGAACACGATCCCGAACGTCTTTCCGCCTTCTCCGTCGCCTCCTTCTCCGTCCAGCGACACCACATCATCGTGTTCACCGGCGCTGTCGTCGCCAGCAACCGGATGCCAGATGTTGTTCTCCGTCTGCTCCAGGCGCACCGTCCCGTCAGCATTGCTGATCGTGAAATACACCTCATCGCCGATCACGCCCTTGATCACTCCGGCGTCACTCACCACCTGGATCTCTTCCCCGCGGCTCACATCGCCTTCCACCGCATTCAGCGCATACAGGCCCGAACCCACCTCGATTCCATCCGCCAGCGTTCCGCTCGCTCCAGTCAGCGTCAGGCTGTACTCCACAGACCCAGGACCATCCGTCCCGAAGTCCACGTCATCTGAACCCTCAGGCGTCGTCTGATCCAGATCGCTGTTGAAATACGCCGTCAGATCCGCTTCCGAAATCCGATCCGCAACGTTGTCCTTCGGATCGGCCTGCGCTCCGGCGCTCTCATCCACCGTCAGCTGCACTCCCTCCAGGAATGACTCCAGCTCGCCCGGATCGCTCGGCAGTTCAGCAAGCTTCGCTTCAGGACCGTCGTCGTTGAAGTTGAACGTGAACTCACCCGTCTCCGACTGCGGATCCAGGTTCTGCGTCAGATCCACGCTCACCTCAGACGTGTCGCCGTCCTGATCCGTCACCGTCTGCGTGAACACGATCCCGAACGTCTTTCCGCCTTCTCCGTCGCCTCCTTCTCCGTCCAGCGACACCACATCATCGTGTTCACCGGCGCTGTCGTCGCCAGCAACCGGATGCCAGATGTTGTTCTCCGTCTGCTCCAGGCGCACCGTCCCGTCAGCATTGCTGATCGTGAAATACACCTCATCGCCGATCACGCCCTTGATCACTCCGGCGTCACTCACCACCTGGATCTCTTCCCCGCGGCTCACATCGCCTTCCACCGCATTCAGCGCATACAGGCCCGAACCCACCTCGATTCCATCCGCCAGCGTTCCGCTCGTTCCAGTCAGCGTCAGGCTGTACTCCACAGACCCAGGACCATCCGTCCCGAAGTCCACGTCATCTGAACCCTCAGGCGTCGTCTGATCCAGATCGCTGTTGAAATACGCCGTCAGATCCGCTTCCGAAATCCGATCCGCAACGTTGTCCTTCGGATCGGCCTGCGCTCCGGCGCTCTCATCCACCGTCAGCTGCACTCCCTCCAGGAATGACTCCAGCTCGCCCGGATCGCTCGGCAGTTCAGCAAGCTTCGCTTCAGGACCGTCGTCGTTGAAGTTGAACGTGAACTCACCCGTCTCCGACTGCGGATCCAGGTTCTGCGTCAGATCCACGCTCACCTCAGACGTGTCGCCGTCCTGATCCGTCACCGTCTGCGTGAACACGATCCCGAACGTCTTTCCGCCTTCTCCGTCGCCTCCTTCTCCGTCCAGCGACACCACATCATCGTGTTCACCGGCGCTGTCGTCGCCAGCAACCGGATGCCAGATGTTGTTCTCCGTCTGCTCCAGGCGCACCGTCCCGTCAGCATTGCTGATCGTGAAATACACCTCATCGCCGATCACGCCCTTGATCACTCCGGCGTCACTCACCACCTGGATCTCTTCCCCGCGGCTCACATCGCCTTCCACCGCATTCAGCGCATACAGGCCCGAACCCACCTCGATTCCATCCGCCAGCGTTCCGCTCGTTCCAGTCAGCGTCAGGCTGTACTCCACAGACCCAGGACCATCCGTCCCGAAGTCCACGTCATCTGAACCCTCAGGCGTCGTCTGATCCAGATCGCTGTTGAAATACGCCGTCAGATCCGCTTCCGAAATCCGATCCGCAACGTTGTCCTTCGGATCGGCCTGCGCTCCGGCGCTCTCATCCACCGTCAGCTGCACTCCCTCCAGGAATGACTCCAGCTCGCCCGGATCGCTCGGCAGTTCAGCAAGCTTCGCTTCAGGACCGTCGTCGTTGAAGTTGAACGTGAACTCACCCGTCTCCGACTGCGGATCCAGGTTCTGCGTCAGATCCACGCTCACCTCAGACGTGTCGCCGTCCTGATCCGTCACCGTCTGCGTGAACACGATCCCGAACGTCTTTCCGCCTTCTCCGTCGCCTCCTTCTCCGTCCAGCGACACCACATCATCGTGTTCACCGGCGCTGTCGTCGCCAGCAACCGGATGCCAGATGTTGTTCTCCGTCTGCTCCAGGCGCACCGTCCCGTCAGCATTGCTGATCGTGAAATACACCTCATCGCCGATCACGCCCTTGATCACTCCGGCGTCACTCACCACCTGGATCTCTTCCCCGCGGCTCACATCGCCTTCCACCGCATTCAGCGCATACAGGCCCGAACCCACCTCGATTCCATCCGCCAGCGTTCCGCTCGCTCCAGTCAGCGTCAGGCTGTACTCCACAGACCCAGGACCATCCGTCCCGAAGTCCACGTCATCTGAACCCTCAGGCGTCGTCTGATCCAGATCGCTGTTGAAATACGCCGTCAGATCCGCTTCCGAAATCCGATCCGCAACGTTGTCCTTCGGATCGGCCTGCGCTCCGGCGCTCTCATCCACCGTCAGCTGCACTCCCTCCAGGAATGACTCCAGCTCGCCCGGATCGCTCGGCAGTTCAGCAAGCTTCGCTTCAGGACCGTCGTCGTTGAAGTTGAACGTGAACTCACCCGTCTCCGACTGCGGATCCAGGTTCTGCGTCAGATCCACGCTCACCTCAGACGTGTCGCCGTCCTGATCCGTCACCGTCTGCGTGAACACGATCCCGAACGTCTTTCCGCCTTCTCCGTCGCCTCCTTCTCCGTCCAGCGACACCACATCATCGTGTTCACCGGCGCTGTCGTCGCCAGCAACCGGATGCCAGATGTTGTTCTCCGTCTGCTCCAGGCGCACCGTCCCGTCAGCATTGCTGATCGTGAAATACACCTCATCGCCGATCACGCCCTTGATCACTCCGGCGTCACTCACCACCTGGATCTCTTCCCCGCGGCTCACATCGCCTTCCACCGCATTCAGCGCATACAGGCCCGAACCCACCTCGATTCCATCCGCCAGCGTTCCGCTCGTTCCAGTCAGCGTCAGGCTGTACTCCACAGACCCAGGACCATCCGTCCCGAAGTCCACGTCATCTGAACCCTCAGGCGTCGTCTGATCCAGATCGCTGTTGAAATACGCCGTCAGATCCGCTTCCGAAATCCGATCCGCAACGTTGTCCTTCGGATCGGCCTGCGCTCCGGCGCTCTCATCCACCGTCAGCTGCACTCCCTCCAGGAATGACTCCAGCTCGCCCGGATCGCTCGGCAGTTCAGCAAGCTTCGCTTCAGGACCGTCGTCGCCAATCAGGAGAGCGGATTGGCCGATGTCGACGCTTTGATCAGCACTGTCGCCATCAGCATCAATCACCGTCTTGGTGACGATCAACACATTATCTCCAGTAGTCTGGATGGCCTCATCGTCATCAGGATCTGTGGCATCGCCGTGCCAGATGTTCTGGGGGTTCGACTGATCGCTGTAAGCGAAGGTCACCTCACCGGCATCATCCACAGTGATGTCGAAGACTTGCTCACCAGATCCGGCCACGACCCCAGAGACCGTGCCGTCACCGTTGTCCACGAGGTCAATCGAAGCCCCTTGACCACCGGGGACGGACTCATCCAGAACAAACAGACCCGAAGGAGCTGTTCCTCCTTGAACGCTGACGCTGTAGAGCGTCTGGCCCGCAGCATCGGTCCCGTAGTCTTCTGCGCCGAAGGTGGTGGAGAGATCGAGTGTGGCCTCATAAGCACCACCCTCTGTCAGCGGAGACTCATCAAGAGCTGCCGTGAGCTGGAGCGTGCTGGCATCCGCGATGGAAGGGCCGTCATCACCGATCCGAAGGGCGGATTGGCCGATGTCAATGGACTGATCAACTGAGTCGCCATCAGCATCGGTCACGGTCTTGGTAACGATGAGAATGTTCTCACCGGATGTCTGAAGAGCCTCTTCATCGTCAGCATCCGTTGCATCGGAATGCCAGATGTTCTGCGGGTTGACCTGATCGCTGTAGGCAAAGCTGACCTGACCGGTGGCATCGACGGAAAGTTCAAACACAGTCTGCCCGGTACCTGAAACAAGACCAGAGACAGTTCCATCGCCGTTATCAACGAGATTGATGGCCGCACCTTTGCCATTGGGCTCAGTGGCATCAACAACGAACAACCCTGAGGCTGCAGCATCCCCCTGAACACTCACGGCATAGTCGATCTCGCCAGGCTGGTCATTGCCGAAGTCCTCAGCACCGAAGACATCAGACAGATCCAGGGTCGCCACATAGATGCCATCGCCGGCAGTCGGGAGTGGTGATTCATCGAGCGTGGCCGAATCATCCAGCGCACCAGCGTCGGCGATCGAGGGGCCATCATCCCGGAAACTGAAGGCCTCGCCGATCTCAACCGTTTCACTGTCGCTATCCCCATCGGCATCAGTGATCGTCGCCGTCAGCGTGACCAGGTCCGCTGACGCCAGGCCAGTCGAATCATCAGGATCCGTCGTATCGGGATGCACCACCGCGCGGTTCTGGGTCAGAGACACCTCGCCGTTCTCCGGATCGACGGTGATGCTGAACACCACCTCACCGCTCGTCTCCGTGGTGCCCACCACGTCGCCGTTGACCAGATTCAGCACAACGGCCTCATCGGTCAGCGTGTCCGTCAGTCCACTCAGGGCATCCGCACCACTGATGCCCAGCTCGTAGCTGATCGCATCCGCATCCTCCTCACCGTCGCCATCACTGTCCTTGAAGTCATCCGCGCCAAAATCCGGATTGGCGAACAGGCCTTCGAAGCTGGTCGGACCATCGGTGTCGGTAATGTCGCTGTCGTCCGTGGTCAGGGACGGAATCGCAGCATTGCTCAGCTCGATGCTCGGGCCATCGTCCTTGAAGATCACCTCACCGCCGATGTCCACCGCCTGACTGGCCTGATCACCATCTCCATCGGTGATCGTGATCCGCGCGCTCAACAGACCATCCAGATCCACTGCATCATCCGGATCGCTGGGATCGGGGTGGTTCAAAGCCACGCCCTGCTCCACAGTCAGCACGCCCGTCGCAGCGTCGATCGACACGCTGAAAGCCGCATCGGCATTCGGTCCGAACTGACCCTCGAATTCCGTGTCGCTGATCTGAACCAGCTCAATCGACTCACCTGTCGTGGTCTCCAGTGGCGTCGCACCCGACTGACCGGTCAGTTCCAGGCTGTACTGCGTTGCGTTCGCCGCTGCCGCTGCATCGGCTCCGAACAGAGTCGTGGCCGTCACGGCCGCATCTGTGCTGCTCGCGCTGATCGGACCATCAGCAAAGGCCTCACCGGCATCAGTCTCGTCCAGTGTCACGCCAGTCCCGGGCGTTGCACCACTCACCTCCGGACCGTCATCCCGGAAACTGAAGGCCTCGCCGATCTCAACCGTTTCACTGTCGCTATCCCCATCGGCATCAGTGATCGTCGCCGTCAGCGTGACCAGGTCCGCTGACGCCAGGCCAGTCGAATCATCAGGATCCGTCGTATCGGGATGCACCACCGCGCGGTTCTGGGTCAGAGACACCTCGCCGTTCTCCGGATCGACGGTGATGCTGAACACCACCTCACCGCTCGTCTCCGTGGTGCCCACCACGTCGCCGTTGACCAGATTCAGCACAACGGCCTCATCGGTCAGCGTGTCCGTCAGTCCACTCAGGGCATCCGCACCACTGATGCCCAGCTCGTAGCTGATCGCATCCGCATCCTCCTCACCGTCGCCATCACTGTCCTTGAAGTCATCCGCGCCGAAGCTGGTATCAAACACACCCTCGAAGCTGGTCGGACCATCGGTGTCGGTGATGTCGCTGTCGTCCGTGGTCAGGGACGGAATCGCATCGTCGCCCAGCTCGATGCTCGGGCCATCGTCCTTGAAGATCACCTCACCGCCGATGTCCACCGCCTGACTGGCCTGATCACCATCTCCATCGGTGATCGTGATCCGCGCGCTCAACAGACCATCCAGATCCACTGCATCATCCGGATCGCTGGGATCGGGGTGGTTCAAAGCCACGCCCTGCTCCACAGTCAGCACGCCCGTCGCAGCGTCGATCGACACGCTGAAAGCCGCATCGGCATTCGGTCCGAACTGACCCTCGAATTCCGTGTCGCTGATCTGAACCAGCTCAATCGACTCACCTGTCGTGGTCTCCAGTGGCGTCACACCCGACTGACCGGTCAGTTCCAGGCTGTACTGCGTTGCGTTCGCCGCTGCCGCTGCATCGGCTCCGAACAGAGTCGTGGCCGTCACGGCCGCATCTGTGCTGCTCGCGCTGATCGGACCATCAGCAAAGGCCTCACCGGCATCAGTCTCGTCCAGTGTCACGCCAGTCCCAGGCGTGGCACCACTCACCTGTGGGACGTCATCCACGATGTCAATCGAGAGCGTCTGAGTGGTGGTGTTGCCATTGACATCCGTCACCACATAGGTGAAAACATCCGCCTCGACAACAAGGTTCTGACCGGGGATGTTGACTGGATCGGTGAAAGGTGAGGTGAGTGTGTAGGTGAACTCTCCTGTCTCCTCATCCAGTTCAAGTGTGCCGTAGGTGCCATCGACGGTGGTCACTCCGTTGCTGGATGTGCCGCCGGGCACGGAGAAGCTGACATCGGTCGAGCTATCGGCCTTGAGGGTGCCACGTGCCGTCTCATCCGGAGAGGACGCATTGGAGCCGGACGGGAGAGCCTCTTCTTCAACCCGGGCAATCTCAGGAAAGGCGCTGATGCCGCTATCACTGACGTCGATGGTGAGCGTGGTTGTGCTCAGATCACCGTCTGCGTCCTCAATAGTGTATTGGAAGACGTCAAGCACACCATCCGTGATGGTGTTGGGGTTCGACTGGTAGGTGTAACTACCGTCGGCATTGAGAGTGAGTGTGCCGTACTCACCTTGAATCTGATTACCGACATTAGCTGAGGAGAGCTCCGACGTTGCACTGCCAACGGCCACAACACCGCCTGCCGGGGAGGTGCTCACCGGCCCATCGGCACCAAACTCATCGGCCGCATCCCCAGGCGAGGCCGTGTCCCCACCCACAACATTGCCGGTGACGACAGCACCCTCGCCCACGGAGTTCAGATCGGCGCGTGCCGTGGGCACGTCGTCAACGACGTCAATCGAGAGTGTGGTGGTGGTGGTGTTCCCGTTCTCATCGGTCACCACAACCTCAAACTGCTCCGCATCCGGGACGACGTTCTGGCCCGGTTGACCGGGTGCATCAGAAACCGGAGAGGTCAGCGTGTAAGTGTATTCACCGGTTTCCTCATTGATCTCAAGCGTGCCATAGGTGCCCGGCACAGTGGTGACACCGTTTGACGATGTGCTGTTGGGGTCATTGCTGGAGAAGTCGACATCGGTGGGGCTCCCAGCCACAAGCGTTCCTGTGGCGACATCACCGAGACTTGTGGGGTTGGATCCGGAGGGAAGGGCCTCTTCCTCAACCTCGGCCGTCTCATCGTCCGTGAGCAGCAGGGGAACCTCTTCACCGGCCTGCTCGGGGTCAGGAGTCTGCTCAGAGGATGCCGCAGCAACGTTGTCGATGTCGAAGTCGCCACCTCCAGCGCTGTCGATATCAGCCTGCTGGACTGTGTATTCAGTTTCAAAGCTCTGACTTGCACCAGGAGCCAAGCTGGCGATGGTCTGGTTGAGACCCGTCAGCGGATCCGTCACCACGACATCGGTCAGGGTTTGGTTGCCCTCATTGGTCACAGTGATCGTGTAGCTGATCACCTGATCCGCAGCCGTGACCACACCGTCCTGGCCATCGGGAATGGCCACGCCATCGATGGCGGTAGCCACCTTCGCGATGGCGAGATCCGGGTTCTGTTCGACAGGGACATTGGCCTCGTCGGTCTCCGGATCCGGCGTCTGATCGGTGACGACGGTCGCCACGTTCTCAAGGAAACCCGCGAGAAGGTCGTTGGGCTCGAGAGTGCCGTCGCTGTCGATGTCCTCCTGCGTGACGGTGTAGGTGCCGCTGAAGGTCCAGGTTTCGCCGATGTCAAGCACCCCATTGCTGTTGGTGTCGCCATCCGGCGCACCGAGATCACCCAGCAGTGGATCGTTCACCACCACGTTGGTGAGAGCAGTGTCGCCGTCGTTCGTGACGGTGATCAGATACTCGATCTGATCACCAGCACCGGTCACAGAGCCGTCATCGACCACGGTTCCGTCAGCGCGGATCACCGAAACAACCGACTTGTCGATTCCCACCTGAGGGGTGGTGATCGGGGGTGGGGTTGGGGTTGTTGTGGTGGGAGGCGGGGTCGGAGTGGTGGGAGGCGGTGGTGTGATCCCGGGGAACTCAGGTGCCGGAGGCAGCGGGATGATGGTTTCCGGTGCCTCCGCCTCCGGGGCCGGCGTGGGCTCCGGCGTGACCGCCTCGGGCTCTGCAGGAGGTTCGGGCTCCGGTGGCGTCTCCGCTTCCGGTGTCGCAGCGGCCGCCTCCACCTCTGGGAGAGCATCGCCATCCGGAGCACCCAGCTCGTCCGCCAGCACCGGTTGATCCTGAAGCGGCTGATCAACGGGCGCCTCGCCCAGCAGTCCCCCCGTGCCACCGCCTGCCTCGGTGACTTCGGGGTTGCCGCCGGTGGGCGTGGTGACGGGGGTGGTGGCGCCGACCTGACCCGGCGAGGGAATCTCCGTTTCCTCAACGAAGCTGTCGGGAGTCACCGGGGTGGGGGGAGTGGCTCCCTCGGGGTTGTCCAGCGAACCCGCGCTCTGGTGCTCCGGCACGGACACTCCCTGTTGGCCTTCCTTCCGGAGCTCCTCGTTGTGCTCGGCCTCGAGCTCGGGATCCAGGCCTTGCTGCAGGAAATCAGCGGGGTTGGAGGAAGCCATGACTCAGAAACCGGGCAGTACGAACAGGGTCCTGGCAGCAAGCCAGGGTCTGCCATGTACGTACTATGTCCCTGATTCAGGCTGGCATCAGGCGAACAACGCCTGCCGAATCACAGCAATCCCCGGGGTCGCATCCATTGGGCGGCATCCAGCGAGGAAAGACGTTGCAGGGGAAGGGATCTGAGCAGTCTGAGAGCTCCCTGAAAGCTGCACCAATTTGACGGGTGTGTCACCAGGGGACCAGCCAGCCTGGCTGCGTTGATCCAGTGGGTCGCGCTGGCCCAGTCCCGGCGTCGGACTCAGTCGACGCACCCGGGTGGCCAGCGGCTCGATCGGGGATTGAGGCTCAGCCGTCCTCGGGCAGAGGAGCAATGTCCTGGAGCTTGGCGTTCAGCTGGGCCGCCAATGATTGACGTCCAACGGCAAGAACCTTGATCGTGTCTTCGTGCATGCGGAGCTGAGCATCGGCCACCTGCATGCCGCGGACGAGTTGCTTCACTTCATCCGGCAGAGAATTGAGGTCGTACCGTTTACCCTCGAAGGTGAGCACGGGCGGGGTCGAGGAATCGGAGCTGGTCATGGAGGTACCGGAAGCCGTGTCAGATTAACTGGGGTCTGGCGGGCTGTCCGCAGGTGCAGGTGCTGAAGCCGGTGCTGGCGTGGGAGTGGTTGCAGCAGCGCCGCGATCGCTGCTTCCGGCCGCTCTCGCTTCGGAGGCATCCAGCTGCTCCCGCTTGAAGAAGAACATCAGCAGAGCGCCCACCTGGGCTGCTTCGACCATCTCCCAACCCTTGGCGCCCAGAGAATTAAGGAACACCTGAAGCTGCTCAGCAGGATGCGGGGCGGCCTTCTTCTTCGCGTACAGATCGGGAAACTCCCGCTGCAGAAACTCCGGACTCAATGCGCCATGCATGTGGCGGCTGGCATCACCCGGTGTGGGTTTGCCGGCATTGGTGTTGATGTTGATATGGATGACTCGGTATTCCCAACGTTTGCGTTCAGGAGCACCCTCCACGGCGTCCGACGACGCGTCAGTCGACGGCCGACCAGCAGGTGTTGAGGAGTCAGGATCTGCCATGAGAGATGAAGCGCGGGGGTGGCGGAGGCAACGACGCCATCAGGAGGCCGCGCGGATCAGCTGGCGGTTGCAGAGGTCGCGATACCGGCCACCACGGGACATCAGGTCATCATGGCTGCCCTGCTCGATCACGCGACCCTGCTCAAGCACAACGATGCGATCGGCGCCTTGCACCGTGGAGAGACGGTGGGCGATCACCAGCACCGTGCGACCGCGCATGGCCTGATGCAGACCATCCTGCACGGCCTCTTCCGCTTCCGCATCCAGAGCACTGGTGGCCTCATCCAGCAACAGCAGGGCTGGGTCACCCAGCACGGCACGAGCGATGGCGATGCGCTGCAACTGACCACCGGACAGGTTGGTGCCGCGTTCCTCAAGAACCGTGCTGTAGCCATTGGGCAGCGCCCGGATGAAGCCATCCGCATTGGCCAGTCGGGCCGCTGTATGCACCTGCTCCGGGCTGGCCTCACGCCCGAAACGGATCGCTTCGTCCACGGTGCCTGAAAGGACGGTGGGGCGCTGGGGCACCAACGCCACCTGCCTGCGCAGGTCCCGCGCTCGCAGCGAGCTCAGGTCCTGGTGATCGAGCCGCACGACCCCTTCCTGAGGCGTGTTGAAGCGAAGCAGCAGGGAAAACAGGGTGCTCTTTCCTGCCCCGGAGGGACCCACCAGGGCCACCACTTCTCCTGGTTGAATCGAGAGCGTGATGCGGCGGAGCACCGGAGCCTGATCGTCATAGGCGAAGCAGACGCCCTCGAGATCCACCGCTCCCTGCAGGCGCGGCAGCGGCCTGGCATCGGCCCGGTCGGGTGGATCCACCGGTTCGGCCTCGATCGCCCGCAGGCGCCGGAGCGACGCCTGACCCTGCTGAAACTCGTTGAAGTTGCTGGTGAGGTGGCTGATGGGGTCGATCAGCATCAACAGGGCGGCCACATAACTGCTGAAGCCGGTTCCATCCAGAGCGCCGCTCTGGATGCGGGCCGCGCCGATGGCCAGAACGGCCAGGATCCCGGCCGCCTCGATGAACCCCACAACGGGATGCTGCAACGCCAGCAGTCGCATCGTGGTGAATCGCGCCTGGCGGTGACGATCGATCTCATCCTCGAAACGCGCCTGCAGCCAGGGTTCGGCCGCATACGCCCGCACAAGCGGCAGGCTCTGGATTGCCTCCCCCAGCAATGCCGCCAGGCGGCTCACCCGCTGCTGACTGCGCTCAGCAGCCTCCATGACGCGGGCTCCGAACTGACCCACCAGAACCGCCACCATCGGTGCCAGCACGAGAGTCGCCAGGGACAGACGCCAGTCCAGCCAGAGCATGTAACCGAAGACGGCGACCAGCTGCAGCACGCTGGGCGTGGTGTCCTGAACGGTCTTGTAGATCACCTCGCTCACCCGATCGGCGTCCTCCGTGAGGCGGTACGTGAGATCTCCGGAGGAGAGGCGCTCCAGTGCCCCGAGGCGAACGGTCTGAAGCCGCCGGAAGAGGTCGCGTCGCAAGCTCTGACCCACCATTAGGGAGGGCTCCGCGAGCAGGGTGTCCTGGCCGAACTGGGCCAGCTTCTGCAGAAGGAACACGCTGAGGGCGCCTGCGATCACCCGCAGAACCACAGGCAGCTCTCCTGAGCCGATGGCGGGGATCAGCCGGCCGGCGAGCCAGGCGAGCAGGGGCCAGCAGGCCACGTACACCAGCATGCAGATTCCGCCGGCGATGAGCTGACCGCGGTACGGCGACAGCAGGGGGAGCAGCCTCCGGAAGCCTGCGGATGAGACATGGGCCATGGCGGCAGATTAGGGGTCAGCATCCATGGAGTTCGGAGCGACGTGAAGCTTGATCAGTTCCTCAAGTGGCGGGGGCTCGCACTGACCGGCGGACAGGCGAAACGCTCAGTCCAGGCTGGGGAGGTGCGCGTGAACGGCAGCGTGGAAACGCGGCGGGGCCGCGAACTCAACCCGGGCGATGCTGTTGAGTGCCATGGGGAGCGGGTGATCGTGCCGGTCGACAACGGGGGCGGCGCCGGTCCGGTCACCCCGTAAGTTGGCGGCTGGGAGTGGATGGAGCGTCGTGGCGCAGACCGTGATCGCGGGAAACTGGAAGATGCACATGACCTGTGCTGAAGCCAGGTCCTACGTGCAAGCGTTTCTGCCCCTGCTTGGTGACCTCCCTGCGGATCGCCACGTGGTGCTGGCCCCCCCTTCACCGCCATGGAGGCGGTGGCCCAGGCCCTGAGCGGCAGCCCTGTGGATCTCTCCAGTCAGAACGTGCACTGGGAGCATGACGGTGCCTACACAGCCGAGATCGCGGCTCCGATGCTGCTGGAACACGGCGTCCGCTACGCCATCGTGGGCCACAGTGAGCCTCGCAAGTACTTCAGTGAAGGCGACGAGCAGATCAACCGCCGCGCCCGGGCAGCGCAGCAGGCAGGGCTGATTCCGATCGTCTGCGTTGGTGAAAGCGACAGCCAGCGGGAGGCCGGCGACACCGAGCGTGTGATCCGGAGGCAGGTGGATCAGGGCCTCGATGGGCTGGACCTCAAGAAACTGGTGGTGGCCTACGAACCGATCTGGGCCATCGGCACCGGCAAGACGTGCGCGTCCGAGGAGGCCAATCGGGTCTGTGGCCTGATCCGGCGCTGGAGCTGTGAGGACAATCTCCTCATCCAATACGGAGGGTCGGTGAAGCCCTCCAACATCGACGAGATCATGCAGCAGCCGGAAATCAACGGTGTGCTGGTGGGAGGGGCATCTTTGCAACCCGAGAGCTTTGCCCGCATCGCCCGGTACGGGGAGGGCTGACACCACGCCGATGCGCACGCTGCGCTGGGGAGCCTGCACCCATGTGATGGGTGTGATGAATCTCACTCCCGACTCCTTCAGTGATGGCGGAGCGCTGGCGAGCATCGCCGATGCCTGCCGCACCGCAGGCCGCCAGTTGCAGCAGGGGGCGGCGGTTCTGGACCTCGGTGGCCAGAGCACCCGACCGGGAGCCGTGGAGGTCACAGCCGCGGAGGAGGCCACCAGGCTGTTGCCGGCGCTTCGGGCCGTGCGGACGCGCTTTCCCGAGGCCATTCTCTCGGTCGACACCTTCCATGCGGCGGTGGCCGAGGCAGCGCTTGACGTCGGGGCCGATTGGATCAACGACGTCACGGGGGGAAAGCGTGACCCCGCCATTCTGGATTGCGTGCGGACGAATGGATGCCCCTATGTCCTGATGCACCACAGAGCACCCAGCAGCGTGATGAATCAGCATGCCCACTACACCGACGTGGTTCGGGAGGTTCACGAGGAATTGCTTTTTGCCACCGAACGAGTGATCAAAGCGGGGGTGAAACAGAATCAGATCATCTGGGATCCCGGTATCGGCTTCGCCAAAACGACAGACCAGTCGCTTGCCCTGATGCGCCATCTCTCCACACTGAAACGGGAGGGATTTCCACTCTTGGTTGGACCGTCGCGCAAGCGGTTCATCGGAGACGTGCTCAATCAACCCCGGCCAAAAGCGCGAATCTGGGGCACGGCGGCCGCCGTATGCCTCGCCGTGGCTGAGGGCGCTGACATTGTGCGCGTCCATGACGTTGGAGCCATGGTGGCTACGGTGAAAATGGCAGAGGCCTTGTGGCCCCGAGCCCCTCAGACAGCCGCGTAAGTGAGGTCGCCTTCCTCGGAGAGACGGGCTGTGGAAAAGAAGTCGGCGGTCTTCTCGCTGATGGCTCCGATCCTGACAAGGCACTCTCCCAGACGACCAGACGTCTGCCTCTGCTCCTTGAGGGCCTGCTGCAGTTGCTCAGGAGTAATCATTCCCACCTCGACCAGCTTCTCTCCCAGGCGGAGAGAGGAAAAGGATTTGGAGTCAAAGTGGTCTGGGTTCAGAAGCAGATCAAGCAGCGCAGGAGGAACTTCCATGTTGAGTCGCAAGAACTCCCCGAAGCGTTGCGTGGCCGAAAAAGGTCTGTACTGCTCAAGGAGATCGTCCAGTTGAGCACTATCGATGGCACCAACGTTGACCAACTTGCTTCCCAGAGCCTGGCGTGAGAACGGAAGCTCGGTTTCGGTGGAGTTGGCATGGCTTTGGAGATCTCCCTCAATCAGATCAGGCCCCTTGAACTTCTCCTGAACGAAGGGATCGTCGCTGAGAAAGCGGAAGAGATCAGCTGGATTGAGGTTGAGGGAACCAAACTCCTGCTCCAACAACTCTTCGATGAAACAAGCCTCGGTCACCGGGCCAACGACCTGAAAGGGCAGCTGTCGTGATGTGCCGTTCGCGATCAGCTCGATCTGAGCATGGTCGGAGCGAAGACGCAGACGGAACATGACGCGGCAACTCAGCCAGCTCAGGGTAGCCCCATGCAGGCCTGATGGCTTCGTGTGACGGAGTTAGGAGGCTGCTGAAAAACCCTGTCAGCTGCGGGAGAATGAGCCAACGGCACCAGGCGAATGCGCGGACAGCAGGAGCGGACCGGTCCCCTGTTCTCCTATGTCTCCACCGAGGATCGGATTCCCAAGGCCCATCCCCTGAGGCAGGTGCGGCGTCTTGCGGATCACGCCCTTGACCGACTGAATCCCACCTTCTGCAGGCTCTATCCCGAGGGTGGTCGTCCCTCCATCCCACCGGAACAGCTGCTGCTGGCCCTGTTGTTGCCCCCGCTTTCAGGAAAGTTGTCACCCCTCTCAATCGCACACCCGGGGGCTTGATGGAGCAGTTCAATGCGTCGTTACAGCGAGGCCGTCAAGGCTGATGTCAAGAGACGAATGAGCCCGCCCGAGCGACAGAGCGTGGCTCGGATTTCCGAGGAGCTGGGCATCCACGTGGTGACCCTCTACAACTGGAGAAAGGCCTGGCGTCTGCAGGGAGAGGTGGTGCCCGCATCCGAGAGGGAGCCAGAAGGCTGGAGCGCTGCCGACAAGTTCACGGTGGTGCTGGAGACCGCTGGCCTCAACGACACCGAGCTCGGTGCCTACTGCCGTGAGCGGGGGCTGTTCCCTGAGCAGGTGAGCCGCTGGCGTCAGGCCGCCACCGATGCCAACGCCGCGCCAGTGCTGACGAGGGCCGAGCAGAAGGATCTGGAGAGGCTCCGCGCCCGGGACCAGCGAGAGATCAAGGCCCTCAAGAAGGAGCTGCAGCGCAAGGAGAAGGCCCTGGCGGAGGCAGCAGCACTGCTGGTGCTGCGAAAAAAGTGGGAGGCCTTCTGCTCGGAGGACGCGGAAGGCTGACGAGTGCCGCGCATCGGCAAAAGGCGATCGCGTTGATCGGTGAGGCCAAGGCCAGCGGAGCCACCCTCAGCGCTGCCTGCGGGGAGATCGGCATTTCCCTGCGCACCCTCAAGCGCTGGCGGAAGGCCTTTCTGGGTGATGGGGACGGAGAAGACCGCCGTAGAGGCAGCCCTCGCCATGTCGCCCACCGCCTGAGCGAGGAAGAACGCCAGCGGATCCTGCTCACCTGCAACCAACCGGAGTACGCCTCGCTGCCGCCGGGACAGATCGTGCCCGCACTGGCCGATCAGGACCTGTTCATCGGCTCCGAGTCCAGCTTGTACCGGGTGCTGCACGCGCATGGTCAGGCCCATCGCCGGGGCCGTGCACGACCACCACAGGAGCCACGGCCTGTGCCACGGCTGCGAGCGGATCGCCCCAATGCTGTGTGGTCGTGGGACATCACCTATCTGCCCACCACGGTGCGGGGTGTGTGGCTGTACCTCTATCTGGTGATCGACGTCTGGAGCCGCAAGGTGGTGGCCTGGGATGTCGCCGAACGAGAAGACGCGCAGATCGCCGCTGACCTGGTGGGTCGGGCCTGTCTGCGGGAGCGGATCAGCAGAGGCTGCCGCCAACCGCTGGTTCTCCACGCCGACAACGGCAACGCCATGCGGGCCGCCACCCTCGAGGCCCGGTTGGAAGAGCTGGGGGTGCTGCGTTCGTTCTCCCGGCCCCGGGTGTCGAACGACAATCCCTACTCGGAATCCCTGTTCCGAACCGTCAAATACCGTCCTGACTACCCGAAAAGGCCATTCACCAGCAAGGCAGAGGCCTGCGAGTGGGTGGCGTCGTTCGTGGATTGGTACAACCACCAGCACCGCCACAGCGGCATCAAGTTCGTGACGCCGGACCAGCGCCACAGCGGGGATGCGGCCGAACTCTGCCGGCGTCGTGCCGATGTCTACGAGAAGGCCCGGCAGAAGCACCCGCGTCGATGGAGCCGATCCACCCGCTGCTGGCGTCAGCCAGCGGTGGTGTGGATCAACAAGCCACCAGAAGAGCCGCAGAGGGCACTGGCCATACCATTGGGTCAGGCCGCCTGAAGAGCAGCCCAGGAGTGACAACTTTCCTGAAAGTCACCGTTGCAGGCGATCTATGGCATCCGCTCGGAGCGGATGCTGATCGAGCAGCTGGACTACAACCTGCTGTTCCGCTGGTTCGTCGGCCTCAACCCCGACGATCCCGTCTGGCATCCGACCACCTTCACCAAGAACCGGGATCGGTTGCTCAATGAGGACCTCATGGCCCGGTTCCTTGAGCTGCTGCTGGCCTCGCCCGAGGTCAAGCCGCTGCTGAGTTCCGAGCACTTCTCGGTCGATGGCACCCTGCTGCGGGCCTGGGCATCCCACAGCTCTCTCGAGCGTCTGGACGGAGTGGATGACGGTGACGGTCCACCACCGCCCAGTGGTGGCCATGGATTTGGTGGGGCTCCCGCGAAAGGCCGCAAACGGACCAGAGGTGATTTCAGGGGGCTGCTGCTCTCCAACCGGACCCATCGATCCGGCAGTGACGCCGATGCGCGGCTGTTCCGCAAATCCAGCGGCACTGGAGCGTTTCTCAGCTATCTGGGTCATTGCCTGATGGAGAACCGCCATGGCCTGGTGGTCGCCAGTGAAGTGACCCGGGCGGATGGCCATGGGGAACGAACCGCTGCGCTGCGGATGGCACAGGCTCTGCCGGGTACTCACCAGAAGACTCTCGCCGCGGACAAGGGTTATGACACCAGGGATTTCGTGGCAGGTGTTCGCTTTGCCGGCGTCACGCCGCATGTCGCCCAGAACAGCGGCCCGCGTCGCCGCTCCGCAATCGACGGGCGAACCGTCCGCCATGCCGGCTACGGCCAATCGATCAAGGCCAGGAAGCGGATCGAGCAGGTGTTTGGCTGGATCAAACAGGCTGCGGGGCTGCGGCAGCTCAAGGCCAGAGGGCGATCCAGGGTCGGGGCAGTATTCCGGCTGCATGTGGCGGCCTACAACCTGATCCGACTGGCCAACCTGCTCAGCTCACGGGAGGCCATGGCATGAAACGCAGGCAACCGGGTGGTCCGATGCAAATAAGAGCCTTCTCCGACATAGTGCCGGCTGGCGGCTGCATCAAAGCCGTCACTCCGGCGACTCGGGAATCGCTGCCAGAAGCACCGAGGTGGGAAACAGCAGGACCAGCTCCTGTCTCGGCTGCAATTTCAGCAGCCTCTTAGGCCATCTGAAGGAGGGGGATCAAACCTCAGGGAAGCCAGGGGCGTCGTCAAGGGGCTCAAAGGCCAATGGATCAGACTGGGTGGTCAGAGGATCATCGGCACCGGAGAGCTGCTCGAGGCCCAAAAGCACACTCAGGCCGTCATCAGCACCGCCGCTGGGATCATCGGCCTCGGCGGCTTCAAGAATGCCGCGATGCTCAAGACTGTGTCGGATGGAGCCGAGAACGTCGTTCTGGAGCTGGGCATGCTCCTCAGGGGAGAGTCCGTGTGTATCAATGAAATCGCTGATGGCCTGGTCAAGTTCGTAGGCAATCTCGAGGCGCAGAGGGGCGTCGGAAGGCTCCAGCTGCTCGACGGAGCTCATGAACGACTGCGCCAGCCCATCAATGGACGTTGGACCGATATCCACACTCGGAGCCTCCAACTTGGACAGGCTGTCGACCAGCTGACCGATGTCGGAGAAGAGGGTCGGCCCGTTCTCAGGAGGGGTTGGTTCCATGGGATGCGTGGGACGTGCGTCAGACGTGACGGAGTCACCACTGATCCAAACCTACTTGCCCTGCCCGGCATGGACGCCTGAAGAGGCAGGGCGCCATGACGCTGCTGGGAGCCAGGGGGACGGCGCCATGGCAAAAGCCAGGCCATGACTGGAGTTGTGCTAGCTGAGAGCTCACTGAGGGAATGCTCAGCGCTGCTCACGAAAGGCCGAATCGAGCGTGCGGGTGAAGGGCTGGAACAGGTAGCGGAGCACGGAGCGTTTCGGTCCCTGGAAGTCGGCAACAACAGGCATGCCGACCTGAATCGGCAACGCGCCTTTCTCACCGCAGCTGGTTTTGCTGTTGTCTCTGGACACAGCTTGGCAGTTCAGAGCGATCTGGGTTGTGTAGAAATAGGCTCTTGTGTCAGGGTCTTGCACTGTGGATGGAGAAATGCTCTCAACGGTTCCCCAGACCGTGCCGTAGATGTTGGAGTCATACGGTTCCACCTTCACTTCAACGGGCTGACCCTCGTAAATGAAGCCGATATCGGTCGCGCGAACACGGGCCTGGACCACTTTGGTGGTGTCATTCGGGACCACCTGAAGGACAGTGGCGCCCGGTGCGACCACGGAGTCAGGATTGGGAAAGCGGAGGTCATTGATCACACCCGTAACCGGGGCCTTGATCCGTGTTCGCTCCAGCTGGATCTCGACACGATTGATATCGTCGGCAAGAACCTCCTGCTCGTTGATGAGGGCTGCTTTCTCTGAGGTCTGCTCAAACTGAAGGCCCGATTTCAGGCCCTGCAGCTCGGCTCTAGCCTCCTGAAGCAATTTGACGGCTTCAGCACGGGTCCCTTGAAGCTCAGCCATCTTCGTGAGGGACGAGGCAACATTCTGCTCAGCATCGAGGAGATTGAGCTCAGAGGCAGCTCCCTGGTCAACAAGATCCTTGTACATACCCTTTTCCTGGCGGTAAAGCTGTTGCTCGTAGCGGAACTGTCGAATTTGATCATCGATCCCACGAATTTCAGCCTCTTTCTGCGCAATCTGTGCTTCTAGCGAGGAAATCCGGTCGCGCCGGTTTTGCTGTCGGACAGCCAGAAGTTCCAACTGAGCTTGGGCCACAGGGTCATCGTCACCCGCTTCAAAGGCAGTTTCGCCATCAATCGCGGCCTGAAGCTGCCGCTGCTGAAGGGTGAGGTTGGCGAGCTTCTGCTGCATGGCCCGATATTCGGTCTCGAGGAGGTTGGGCCTAAGGAGGAGGAGCTCCTGGCCTTCAACGACTGTTTCACCATCCTGAACCAGCACCTCATCAACGATGCCACCCTCAAGGTGCTGAACAACGGACACTTCCCCCTCGGGGATCACCTCACCTGAGGCGTAGGCCACTTGCGTGATCGGGGTCAACGCGGCCCAGGGAAGGAAGATCAGGAGGGCGGCACCGGCTGCATAGACGCTGTAACGCAAGAAGCGATTATCGGTTTGCTCCTCAAGCTCCAGCGCCTGACTGAGGCGCTGTCGACCAACCAGTGCGATGGTGTCCCTGTTGTCAATCCCGGGAAGCTTGGAGAGAACACCCTCCGAGATGGGAAGAGCCAGGGAGTCTGACTTCGGAGAGGAGCTGGAGGGGAAGAGTCGGTCATCGCAGGCGTGGGTCGTGAGACAGATCAGGTCTGAGGAGGTGGAGGGATGGTGCAAGGAAAATGCCGGATGCAATCAACTAGCGGCTTGGCGCGGTAGGTCGATTCTGCATCTTCTGTTTGAGCTCATCAGGGGTACCCATGAAGGCTGTGACACCCTTGTCGAGGATGCAGATCTGATCACACATCTGAAGCAGGGCCATGTTGTCAGTGGCAAGGATGATGGATCGATCCTGGCCACTTCCAATACAACGGCGAAGATCAGGCAGGTAAGCAATCACAGACTGAAACTGTGCCGGTGTGAGGCCTCGTGTGATGTCATCGATCAGGAGGATCGGGGCATCTTTGATCACGGCTTGGGCAAAGGAGATTAGCTTGCGGACACCATTGGGAAGAAAATAGACAGTGCCACTCTCAAGCGGCGTATGGATTCCTTCAGGAAGGCGGTCGATGATCTGCATGATGCCGAGGCGAGTGCAGACCTCCCGAACCATGCTTTCGGTGGCATCAGGGTTGACCATCGTGAGGTGGCTCCAGATCGTGCCAGGGAAGAGCTGCGGATCCTTGAGCAACAGAGAGATGTTTCTCTGAATGTCCTCAAGGCTGAACTGGCGATAATCAATGCCATCAAAAAACAAGCTGCCACTGGCGAGGCTGTTGACCTGGTCGATGACTCGTAGGGTCGTGGTCTTGCCGGAGCCACTGGCTCCAGTGAGGGCAAGCATGGAGCCTGGATTGACGGACAGGCTCACTCGAGTGATGGCCAATTGATTCTCGGCGCCCAGTCGGCAGGCCGCTGAATCAAGGATGATGCTGCCGCGGAACCGGCCCAGAGCTGTTCCCGAATCAACGCGGGGCGGTGTGCGAAGCTTGAAATACTGACTGAGCTGTTGGTACTGATTCCGCATCGAGCTGTAGCGGAGCAGTGCATTCATCAGTTGTTGGAACGGGCTGAAGACACGCCAAACAAAGAACATGGCAGCAATCAGATTGCCCAGAGCCACAGGGCCTGATGGCTGCTGGAAGGCGACCCACGCACCGAAGGACAACGTCAGAACTCCAGCCAACTGAGCGGACATGCTGGCAATGATCTGAAGCTGCCCAACCTGTCGGTTGATGTCACGCCCACTGCTGGTGCTCTGGGCCGAGAGTCCTCGCAGACGTTGCAACCACACCCATTCGAGATTGGCCAGTTTCACCTCGATGAAGCGATTGGCCAGCTCTTCCTGTGTTTGCAGAATGGTTGATCCTGTGGTGATCTGGAGCTGGGCCGCACCGGTGTACAGGCGAGCAAGCGTCAGCACAACCACAGCACTGACCAGCATCATCACGAGTGGTACCAGCACCAGCCAGCCACCAATGAAAGCGATGGCCAGGAGGTAGATGATGACAAATGGGAAGTCCAGGCATGCCAGTGCCAACGGCCCCTGCACATAAGCCAGAAGACTGTCAAGGTTTCGGAGACGATTGTTCAGGCCCGAGCGGCCGAGAATTTCGACCTGCTTGTAATCGAGGCCGAACAGCTTCTCAAGAATGCTGACACCGATGATCGCTTCAAGCCGACCGGTGATTTTCGAGAGTTCACCGGCGCGCCACATCCTCAGCGACCAGTCGAGCGCAAAGAGAACCATCACGCCCAGGAAGAGCCACAGGGCGGACGAGACGCTGGAACCGGGTATGGAGATGCTGTAGATGGCCCGCAGGTAAAACGGGAGAGTTAAGGCCAGGAGTGCGAGAACAAAGCTGGTGAAATACAGCAGACGAATTCGCTTTGTGAAGCGATAGAAGAGCTGCTGCAGCAGTGAGATCCGCTCCGTGGTGGCTCGCTCCTGCAGCAGAGCCAGTTCCCCACCGGCTTGAACAGCTTCAAGATCGGCACGACCGTAGGCATTGGCTGCATAAAGCTGGCCGTTGCGGGCCTGAGACACCACGTAGGGTGTGTTATCAGGACTCACATAAAGGCCCGGTAGGAGCTGTGGGCTGATCTGGGACCATGACTCAACCCTCTCCAAACGGCTGCTGTATCCGAGTCGAAGTAATAAATTGCGTGCATCAACCAGATCCATCTCCCTGGGGTCTCGCCGAATCAGCTCGTAGAGCTCTTCCGGTCGCCCCGTCCACATCAACTGCTGCAGGAGAAGACGCACACAGAACGCCATGGGCGCCTGAGGACTGAGCGTGAGATCCCTGAGGAGCATCTGGCTGGGCGGCCTCTCAGCGGGCGCAGGGCGGTCAGCAGTACTGGTCATGCGAAAGGTGAAAGAGCCTGGTCAAGAAGGGGCAGGTCGGCGCTGTGGTCAGACAACTTGCTCAGAACATTGCCGGAGCCAGCGAGGAGAACAGTCGTTCGCCCTCGACAACGTTTGAGGATCTTTTCCAGCCCGACAATGAATTCCTTACCGAATGAGCTGTTGTAAAGGTTCAGGAGAAGAACATCAGGGCCCGTGGTCAGAGCACGGATGATCTGAAACAGACCTTCCACGTCCGAAGACAGACCACTCGGGACGCTCGAGCCCATTGTCGTTGCGTAGCCTTGAGGAAGTGACCTCACTTTGCTATCGAGGCCTGTGAGAAACGACCAGAAGAGTGCGTGGCGTCGGTAAACAGCTGGCTGAAAGCTGGTGATGTTCTGGAGAAGAGACCCCTCGAAAAAGTCAAGCGAGGGATCGGCGTAGGCAATGCTCTGACGAAGTGAGTAGCGATTGAACTCATGGATCGGACGCCCTCCGATCTGAAGGTCATCGACAGTCTCGATCTGGAGAAGCCCCATGAAGAGGTGCCGAACGTCCGTCCCATAATTGCTGTCGCGCAGAAGAAGACATCCTCCCGTTGGAACAGTTGCGATCTGGCGCGATCCCATCGACACAGCGAACACATCCCCAATCTCAAACTTGATGGAGCCGCCCTCATCTTCCGTGGGAGTATTCATGAGGTGCTCGTACTCTGAGCGAGAATGGGTGAAGCGGCGGTAACTATTCCAAAGGGACATGGCTTGCTGCCATGGCGACAGCACCTTCCCCGCCAGGAGAAGGCATGCCGCCAAGGCCCCAACAAGCAGCCTGTCATTGATGACGAGAATGCCTCCCCAGGTCACGGTGGCAGCCAAGGTGATCTGGCTCATCAAAGACGAAAACGACTGATACTTGGCTGCAATCGTGTTGCTGCGGATGCGAACCCGAGACAGGTCTTCCTGACGCTCCTCATTGCCAACCAGAAACTTTCGCCCAAGTCCGTTGGATTTGATCTGGCTGATTGCTCGGACGATTTGTCCGTGATAACCAAGCCGATCCTGCTCGAGAAGATCTCGTTGCTTGGCTGCGCTCTCAAGCTGTCGAGCAAACGAGAGAGCCCTCAGCAGATAAACAGCGATTGCGATCAAACCGATGAAACCGATGGTGCCACCAATAAGAAAAAGCACCAGGACGAAAAACAGGGAAAAGACAAGATCAATCGATGTCGTCAAGGCCTGAATGGAGCTTTCATCGCGAAGAATGCTGATCGTGCTGAGCCGATCAGCGTGGGTTGATGGAGACGCTCTGAGATACTCACTCAAACGCAGTTGAGTGAAGTGGCTCAGCGCGTTCATGCGGCGCGTATGCTCGATATGGGCGCTGTCGTTACCGGTTAACGACAGGCGAAAGATCTTCATCACCCCCGACAGCAGCAGCAGCAGCAGCACCAACAACGTCAGAACAGCCAGACTGGGGAGAGATCCGGTTGGCAGAACCTGCGTGTAGACGAGATTGATATACAGCGGACTTGCTAGTTCGAGCAGGTTGATGACGATCGAGGCTGTGATGATCGGACCAATTTGGTATCGACTCCAGTCAGAATCAATGACCGACTGAAAGAAGGGGTGCTGAAAGAATTCAGCAAGAAGGTCAATATTCTCTTCATTGACGCGTCGAAACTGCCCCAGCGGATCCCGCCACCAGCTTCTAAGGCCTTGGCTGTCGTCGGCCCTGGCTGCTTCGGTCACTGAGCTGAGCTATAAACCGTCCTACGCTAGCCATCCTGGGTGGATTGACATCGCCCATCAAGGAATGGAAGACATAACACCAAAGTGGTTCCATATGTCGCAGCGGGAGACAATCGCAGGTCGTTTCCCATACACGATTGAAGCCACTGGGTTCTAATCCGACATAAACCGATACGATCGGGTCAGGTTGAACACAGTTCCTGAGAGCAGCAGCAGGGCGATCAGGTTGGGCAGCGCCATCAGGCCGTTGAGGGTGTCGGCCACGGCCCAGACCGCGCCGCGATCGCCCGCCACCGAGCCGATCACCACCACCGCCACCCAGACCAGGCGGAAGGGCAGGATCGCCCGCACGCCGAACAGGTACTCGGTGCAGCGCTCCCCGTAGAAGCTCCAGCCCAGCACGGTGGTGAAGGCGAACACCACAAGGCCGGCCGTCACCACCCAACCCGTGCCGGCCAGGCCGGTGTTGAAGGCATCGATGGACAGGTTGGCGCCCGATTCACCCGAGCCGTACACGCCGGTGGTGATGATCACCAGGGCCGTCATCGTGCAGATGACCAGAGTGTCGATGAAGGTGCCGAGCATGGCCACGGTGCCCTGGCGGACCGGATCGCGGGTGCTGGCGGCGGCATGGGCGATGGGGGCGCTGCCGAGACCGGCCTCGTTCGAGAAGATGCCGCGCTTGAAGCCCATCAGGATCACCTGGGCCAGGGTGCCGCCCGCGGCGGCCTTGCCGGTGAAGGCGTTGGAGAAGATGGTGGCGAAGGCGCCGGGTACCTCGGGCAGATTGCTGATGATGATCACCAGGCAGGCGACCACATAAAGAATCGACATAGCCGGCACCACGGCCGAGGCGGCCTGGGCGATGCGGTGGATACCGCCGATGATCACGCTGAACACCAGCGCCCCCAGCACCACGCCGGTCACCAGCCTGGGGATTCCGGCATCGGCCAGGGCACTGGAGACCTCAAAGCACTGAACCCCGTTGCCGATGCCGAAGCCGGCCAGCATGCCGAACAGGGCGAAGAGCGCGCCGAGCCAGGCCCAGCGGGGCCCGAGGCCATTGCGGATGTAGTACATCGGCCCGCCCACGTGGTTGCCGAGGGAATCGACCTCCCGGAAGCGAACCGCCAGCACCGCCTCCGCGTATTTGGTGGCGATGCCGAAGACGGCGATCAGCCACATCCAGAACACCGCCCCGGGGCCCCCCACCGCGATGGCACTGGCCACTCCGGCGATGTTGCCGGTGCCGATCGTGGCCGAGAGGGAGGTCATCAGGGCCTGGAAGGGGGTGATCTCCCCGTCCCTGGAACTGCCGGCATGGCCGAGCATCATCCGCACGCCGTAGGGAAGGCGAAGCAGGGGCATGAAGCCCAGGCCCACCATCAGCACGAGCCCCGTGCCGGCGATCAGGATCACGGTGGGCCAGCCCCAGGCGAAGCTGTTGATCGGCCCGTTGATGGCGCTGATCAGGTCCTCCACGCCCGTTGGGGCCTGAGCCAGAAGGGGGAGGAGAGCCGGAGGTCCGCCGGCAGGGGCCGTGATCACCGCGGTTCAGTCATAATTTGGCGGATGGTGTCACACCTGAACCGGGCCGGCAACGCTCAGAGGGCCTGCAGGTCGCTGAAGCGGAAGGTCTGACTGGCGGCCGGCTGATCGTTGTGGGCGTCCGTGTCGATCCGACGTTCGGCTAGCACCCACACATCGGAACCGGGCAGCTGCACGAACGTGTCAGTGAAGGCACTCTGGCCACCGCGGGGTGCGCCGCTGGCCGGGTCGGCGTAACGGCTGGTGTAGGTGCGGCTGAGGTAGCCGGAGCCGGTGTCGGTGATCGAGCCGGTGTGGATGGTCACCACGGTGCCGTGAATGTGGCGGTGCACCATCGTCACCACGTTGTCGCGGATGCGGTAGCGGTCGCCCTCACCCTTGCCGGAGATCAGCACCTCCAGGCCCTCATCGGTGCGATCGCCCGCAGTGAAGCCGTTCTCGCCGTGCACCTGATCGAAGGGGCGGCGCACGCGGTGGATGCACACCTCCCAGAGCTGGGAACCGATCGCCTTGCTCACCTCGGCATCATCAACACCCTCCACCACACCCTTGAGGTCGGCGCCCACACGGAAACGACCCTCCACGCTGCGCTCACCCTGCTGCCACTGGCACGTGCCGGCATACCCCTGGAAGCCGGGTGCCCAGGTGTAGCGGTTCTCATAGGCGGCACGGAACAGCTCCCGCACGTCGCTTCCCGGAACGACGGCGGTCGGCTCGGTCCGTTCCCCTGCAGGGCTGGCAGTGGTGGTCATGGGCACGCAGCGTCGGGTCCATGACCCTACCCAGCGCAGGCGCGGGGACGCTGACGCATGGCCTCAGGCGAGATGGGGAGCGGCCTGGTCGTGCAGATCCTGCAGGGCGGCGATCGAGAGCGGCTGGGTCTGCAGTGCCTCGATGCCGGCCACCGCAGAGCGGGCGCCCGCCAGGGTGGTGACGGTGGGCACGGCGTAGTCGAGCGCGGCCCGCCGCAGATAGCGGTCGTCGTGGGCGGCCTGGCGGCCGATCGGGGTGTTGATCACCAGCTGGATGCGGCCGGAGCGGATCGCGTCCTCGATGTTGGGGCGCCCCTCATGCACCTTGAGCACCGGCTCCACGGGCAGGCCCGCATCGGCCAGCGACTGGGCCGTGCCACTGGTGGCGACCAGGGAGAAGCCGAGATCCACCAGGCGGGCGGCCACGGGCACCAGCGCCGGCTTGTCCCGGTCGTGGGTGGAGAGAAACACGCGACCCTCCACCGGCAGGGCCTCACCGGCCCCCTGGGCGGCCTTGGCATAGGCCATGCCGAAGGCGGCCGCGGAGCCCATCACCTCGCCGGTGGAGCGCATCTCCGGGCCGAGCACCGAGTCGCAGCCCGGGAAGCGCTTGAAGGGCAGCACGGCCTCCTTCACCGCCTGCAGCGGTGGCCGGGGTTCGGCCGTCAGGCCCAGCTCCCTGAGGGTGCGGCCGGCCATGACCAGGCTGGCCAGACGGGCCAGGGGCACCCCCGTGGCCTTGGAGACGAAGGGCACGGTGCGCGAGGCACGGGGATTGGCCTCGATGATGTACACCACGTCGTTCTGCACGGCGAACTGCAGATTCATCAGGCCGCGCACCTGCAGGCTCACCGCCAGGGCCGCCGACCACTCGCGGATGGTGGCCAGAGCCGAGTCGCTGAGCGACACCGAGGGCAGGCAGCAGGCGGAGTCGCCCGAGTGAATGCCGGCGGGCTCGATGTGCTCCATCAGCCCGCCGATGATCACCTGCTCGGTGCTGTCGCAGAGGGCATCCACGTCCACCTCGATCGCGTTCTCGAGGTAGTGATCGATGAGCACGGGATGATCCGGCTCCACCTGAACCGCCTCCCGCATGTAGCGGTTGAGTTCGGCTTCGTCGTACACCACCTCCATCGCCCGGCCGCCGAGCACGTAGCTGGGCCGCACCACCACCGGATAGCCGGCCGAGGCCGCCACCCGGCGGGCATCCTCCTCGCTCCGGGCCAGGCCGTTGCGTGGCTGGCGGATGTCGAGCTGGCGCAGGATCGCCTCGAACTGCTCCCGGTCCTCGGCCCGGTCGATCGACTCCGGCGAGGTGCCCCAGATGCGGGTGCCGGTGGCCAGGCCCTCGGGCCCCGCCAGCCAGCGCAGCAGCGGAATCGCCAGCTTGAGCGGCGTCTGCCCTCCGAACTGCACGATCACGCCCTCGGGGCGCTCGGCCTCGATCACATTGATCACGTCCTCCAGCGTCAGAGGCTCGAAGTAGAGGCGATCGCTGGTGTCGTAGTCGGTGGAGACCGTCTCCGGATTGCTGTTCACCATCACCGTGGCGAAGCCGGCATCGCGCAGCGAGAAGGAGGCGTGGCAGCAGCAGTAGTCGAATTCGATGCCCTGACCGATGCGATTGGGCCCGCCGCCGAGGATCATCACCTTGCGGCGCGTCTCGGGGGCCACCTCGTCGGCACCGGCGGTCTCCAGCGTGAGGCCGCCCTCCGCATCGAGCCGCTCCACCGGGCGCTCGTAGGAGGAGTAGTGATAGGGCGTGCTGGAGGCGAATTCGGCCGCGCAGGTGTCGACTGTCTTGTAGACGGGCCGGATGCCCAGATCGAGCCGGTGCCGGCGCACCTCGAGTTCACTGCTGCCGGTGGCCCAGGCGATCTGGCGATCGCTGTAGCCGAGCCGTTTGAGAGCCAGGAGAGCCGATCCATCCAGCTCCTCGAGCGCTCTGCCCTGCAGCAGGCGGCGCTCGCTCTCGATCATCCGGCGCCACTTGGCGATGAACCAGGGATCGATGGCGCTCAGCTCATGGATCTCCTCGTCGCTGCGGCCGAGGCAGAGCGCGGCCCGCACCGCGAACAGACGATCGGGCGAGGGGGTGCGCAGCCGGCGTTCCAGCTCGGGAGCCGGCCAGTCGGGCTCCGGGCGGTCGCAGCCCCAGCCGGCATGCCCCGTCTCCAGCGAGCGCACCGCTTTCTGGAAGGACTCCTCGAAGTTGCGGCCGATGGCCATGGCCTCGCCCACCGACTTCATCGAGGTGGTGAGCAGCGGCGGGCTGCCGCGGAACTTCTCGAAGGCGAAGCGGGGGATCTTCGTGACCACGTAATCGATGGTCGGCTCGAAGCAGGCCGGCGTCTTGCCGGTGATGTCGTTGATGATCTCGTCGAGCGTGTAGCCCACGGCCAGGCGGGCGGCGATCTTGGCGATCGGGAACCCGGTGGCCTTGCTCGCCAGGGCGGAGCTGCGGCTCACGCGGGGATTCATCTCGATCACCACCACCTCGCCGTCGGCGGGATTGATGGCGAACTGCACGTTGCTGCCGCCGGTGTCGACGCCGATCTCGCGCATGATCGCGATGGCCTGATCGCGCAGGCGCTGGTACTCGCGGTCGGTGAGGGTCTGGGCCGGGGCGACCGTGATCGAATCGCCGGTGTGAACCCCCATCGGGTCCACGTTCTCGATGCTGCAGATGATCACCACGTTGTCCGCGGTGTCGCGCATCACCTCCAGCTCGAATTCCTTCCAGCCCAGCAGCGACTGCTCGATCAGGATCTGGGAGACGGGGCTGGCCTCGAGGCCGCTCTTGCAGATCGCGAAGAATTCCTCCGGGTTGTAGGCGATGCCGCCGCCGGAGCCACCGAGCGTGAAGGCCGGGCGGATGATGCGAGGGAAGCTGCCGATGGCCGCCCCCACCGCCTCCGCCTCCTCCAGGGTCGAGGCGATGCCGGAGGGGCACACCTTCACCCCGATGCGCTCCATCGCCTGCTTGAACAGCAGCCGGTCCTCCGCCTTGCGGATCGCCTCGAGATTGGCGCCGATCAGCTCGACGCCGTGCCGCTCGAGGGTGCCGTCCTCAGCGAGGGCCACCGCCAGGTTGAGCGCCGTCTGACCGCCCATGGTGGGCAGGAGGGCGTCGGGCTTCTCCGCCTCGATCACCCGCCGCACCACCTCGGGCGTGAGCGGCTCGATGTAGGTGCGATCCGCCAGGGCCGGGTCCGTCATGATCGACGCCGGGTTGGAGTTCACCAGCACCACCTCGAACCCCTCGGCCCGGAGGGCCTTGCAGGCCTGGGTGCCGGAGTAGTCGAACTCGCAGGCCTGCCCGATCACGATCGGTCCGGACCCGAGCAGCAGGATGCGGCGCAGATCGGTGCGGCGTGGCATGACCGGACGGCGGCGGTGAGTCCTGCTTACCCTCTCACGCGCTTCGGAGTCGTTCTCTCCGAACGGCCTGCAGCCGATCGCTAGCGTAGGCCTGTTCCCGCGCACCGAATCCGTCGATGAGCGAGCTCCAGCGCCTCAAGGGGCTGCTACCCCCGGAGATGCAGAGCTGGGTGTTCGTGGAAGCCGCCGCCGCTGCCGACCCGCCCCTGATCAGCATTGAGGAGATCGGTCGCGATGAGGTGGAGATCCAGGTGGATCTCGACCCGTGGGACCAGCTGGCGATCGACCATCGCAACCTTCTCTTCTGGCACGAGGTGGGCCGCATCCAGAACGACACCGTTCCCCGGGACGGCTGGGAGATGGCCGCCCTGGCCATCGGCCTCGGCGGTGCCATCGGTGAGCTCTGGGTTCAGGACGGCCTCCTGCTGGTGCTCGCCCTCGGCCTCTCGGGCTTCTCCGGCTATCGCCTCTATCTGAAGAACAACTCCGAGAAGCGCCTCGCCGATGCGATCGCCGCCGACGAGCGCGCCATCGACCTGGCCGGCCGCTTCGGCTACAGCCTCCCGAACGCCTACCGCAGCCTCGGCGGAGCCCTCAAGGACCTGGTCGAGCGCACCCGCAAGAAGAAGAAGCGCTCTTTCTACGAGAACCGGCTCGAGGCTCTGCGCAAGAGCGCCAGCCGCGCCCGGGCCGAAATGGCCCAGCAGCAGGGCAGCCGCCAGTCGGTCACCAGCGAGAACGTCTATGGATAGTGAACAGCTGGCCCTGCTGGCCGCCGAGGCCTGCGACGACCGCAAGGCGGTGGACATTCAGTTGATCCAGGTGGAGGACGTCTCGTCCCTGGCCGACTGGTTCGTGATCGCCGGCGGCCTCTCCGATGTGCAGGTGCGGGCCATCGCCGCCTCGGTCGAGGACCGCCTCGAAACCATCGGGCGCCAGCCGCTGCGGAAGGAGGGGATCCGGGAGGGGACCTGGGTGCTGCTCGACTACGGCGAGCTGATCGTGCACATCCTCACGCCGGCCGAACGGCGCTACTACGACCTGGAATCCTTCTGGGCGCACGGCACCCGACGCCCCTTCCTAGGCTCCGTCGAGTCCGCAGCCGGCTGAAGGCCGCCTCATCCATTCCGCACTCCATGGCTGAGGTCAGCCAGCAGGACGACACCTGCCCCGTTCCGCACGAGCAACGCCCGCTCGAGGAATACCGCCAGCTGGAGCGGTCCTGGTTCTTCCGCTGGCCCAGCGACGGAGCCGGCCGGCTGCGCACGGCTCTGGTCACCAGCTGGGTGCTGCTGCTGCCCCTGACCCTGCTGATCGCCAGCGGCAGCGTGCCCCTGCGCCACAACCTGCCCCGGCTGGTGATCGCCGGGGCCGTGGCGGCCCTGGCGCTGCCCCTGCTGCTGCTGGTGCGCCAGTGGCTGGGCTGGACCTACGTGCAGCGCCGCCTGATCAGCGAGCGGGTGGCCTACGAGGAATCGGGCTGGTACGACGGGCAGGTCTGGGAGAAGCCCCTGGCCTGGCGGCAGCAGGATCTGCTGGTGGCCCGCCACCAGGTGCGGCCCGTGCTGATGCGGCTTCAGAGCGGTATGGGCATCCTCGCCGCTCTGCTCCTGTCGGGAGCCACCCTCTGCCAGGCCCTCTGACCGCCGACGCCCGGCCCGGAGGCTCTGCCAGGCTCACCGGACCCCACCCGCACCCATGAGCCTGCCCTCCGGACTGCGCAGCAGCGGTTCCATCACCGCCATCCCACCGCTGGAGGTTCACCTCAGGCGCAGCGGCATCCTGGAGTCGCGCCATCGGGTGCATGCCGTGGTCTGCGACCGGCGCGGCCGCATCCTGATGCGGGCGGGAGATCCCCACTACGAGAGCTTCATCCGCTCGGCCCTGAAACCGTTTCAGGCGATGCCCTTCCTGAGCAGTGGCGCCGCCGACCGCTTCGATGCCGGCGATCGTGGCCTGGCCATCGCCTGCGCCTCCCACGCCGGCGAGCCCAGGCAGGCCCGGGAGGCCTTCCGCCTGCTCTGGAATGCCGATCTGCCCAGCAGCATGCTGCAGTGCCCGGTGCCGGCCGGTGCGCGCAGCGCCCTGGAGCACAACTGCTCCGGCAAGCATGCGGGCTTCCTGCTGACCTGCCGCCAGATGGGCTGGCCCGAGGCGAGCTACCTGCAGGACGATCACCCTCTGCAGGTCGAGGTGGTGCGCCGGGTGGGTGAGCTGCTCGGCCTGCCCCCCGCCGAACTGCTCACCGCCCGCGACGACTGCGGCGCACCGACGCTGCGGCTGCAGCTGGCCCAGATGGCCCTGCTGTTCGCCCACCTCGGAGCCTCCGAGCAGAGTGAGCTCGAGCGCCTCTGCAGGGCGATGCTGGCCCACCCCGACCTGGTGGCCGGAGACGGACGCTTCGACACCGAGCTCATGCGCCGCAGCCACCAGCAGGTGCTGAGCAAGGGCGGCGCCGAGGGGGTGCAGTGCCTCAGCCGCCTCGGCGAGGGCCTGGGCATCGCGATCAAGGTGGAGGACGGCGCCAGGCGGGCCAAGCAGGCCGTTGCCCTCCATCTGCTGCACCAGCTGGAATGGCTCACTCCCATGGGGCTGCAGGAGCTGGACGAGGCGTTCATGCGCCTGGAGAACGGCCTGGAGCTGGATGTGCAGGGCCAGCTGCGCTTCGCCGACCAGGGAGCCTGAGGGGCAGTCGATGCCCCCTCAGCCGGCCTGCGCCGGCGGGAGGCACCACCCCCGGCCTGTATGATTCAACACATCGACGCGGGGTAGAGCAGTCTGGTAGCTCGTCGGGCTCATAACCCGAAGGTCGGGAGTTCAAATCTCCCCCCCGCCACCAATTCACCTGCTGTTGTTCAGCACAACCCCCGGCATCTCCGGGGGTTTTTCTTTGTTGCCCCCGTCCGCCGTGGATGAGTTTCAGCGTGCCATCCTCCTGTTCGTGCTCGGAGGCATCGTGACCCTCTCCACGCTGATCATGATCCTGCGGGGACACAACCACTGGCGCGGCCGCGACCCCTATGACCCCACCCCCGCCACGGGGCGGGATGGGGCCCATCGGGCGGGCCGCTGATGACGACCGACGCTCCCTTCCTGGCCCCTGGAATCGCCTGGTTCCTGCTGATCAGCTTCTCGGTGCTCTGGATCGCGCTCGGGGTCTGGTGGGGCCGGCGGGGCTCCGGCACGACCGACGATTACCTGCTGGCCGGACGCAACATCGGCCTCGCCCTCAGCACCGCCACCCTGATGGCCAGCTGGGTGACGGGCAACACCACACTCGCCGCACCGGAGGTGGGCTACACCCTCGGCCTCTGGGGAATGTTCGGCTACGCCCTGGCCGGCCTCGGCCTGCTGCTGTTCGCCCCGCTGGCCATCCGGATCAAGCGCCTGATGCCATCGGCACGCACCAGCGGTGACTTTGTGCGGCTGCGCTACGGACGGGCCGTGTGGGTGCTGTTTCTGATCATCACCCTGATCTACACGGCCGGATTCCTGATCACCCAGGGCATGGGAGCCGGACTGCTGCTCGAATCCCTGTCGGGATTCGATTACCGGCTCGGCATGGTGGCGGTGATCGGCGTGTCAACGATCTACACCCTCTTCGGGGGCATGCGGGCCGTGATCGGCACGGACTTCATCCAGTCGCTCCTGATCATGGTGGTGCTGATCGTCGTGGCCGTGCTCGGCTACAACCGCTTCGGGGTGGAGGCGATCTACAGCCGCCTGAGCGTCAATCACCCCGGTCATCTCAACCTGCTGCTGCCGGCCGGTCTGCTGTTCGCCTGGAACACCGGCCTCTTCAGCATGGGCGAGGTGTTTCACAACAACATCTGGTGGTCGCGCGTCTTCGCCAGCCGGGAATCGGTGGTGTTCCGCTCCTTCATCTTCGGCGGTCTGGCCTGGTTCACCGTTCCCATCGTGACCGGCGCCGTGGCCCTGATGGCCCTGGCCCAGGACTTTGACGTCCCCCAGGTGAACATGGTCTTTCCCATCGTCACCGCCAGGCTGCTGGGCAGCGGCGGGGCGATGATGGTCTTCGTGCTGATCTTCGCCTCGCTCACCTCCACCCTCGATTCCCTGCTGGCCTCCACGGCCGACCTGCTGGCCGAGGATGTGTACGTGAAGATGCTCCATCCCGGTGCGGATGACGCCCGGGTCAAGCGGGCCGCCCGTGGCTTCGTGGTGCTGCTCGGTGTGGTGACGATGCTGCTGTCGTGGCGGTATGTCACCTCCATGTACCAGCTGCTCCTGTTCACCGGCGCCCTGGTGGCCTCCACCATCTGGCCCATCGCCTATGGCCTCTACTGGCGCTCCGCCAACCGCTGGGGCGCCCTCGCCGCCATGGCCAGTGGCTCGGCGGTGGGGCTGGCGGCGTACTTCCTGATCGCTCCCTACTGCGCGGCCCTGCTCTCGGCGGCGGTGTCGGCCGTGGTGATGGCCGCCTGGACCCAGCTGGCCCCTGAAGCGTTCAACTGGCGGGAGCTGGCCGAGGGATGAAGACCTCCGGAACCCCACGCCTGCTCCGCACCGGGGCCGTGCTCCTGACCTCGGGCCTGGCTGCTCTCACGCCCTGGCTGGCCGGCCGGGCCGGCAGCGAGCCCCTGCTGATCGCCCAGTCCTCGCCGGAGCCCGCGGCGCCGGTGTGGCTGGCCTCGGAAGGGGTCTACCGGCTGATAGTTCAGGGCAGCCTGCTGGGGCTCGCCGCCGCCACCCTCACGATCGTGCTGATCTGGCTGCACGAATGGCGGAACGGCAAGGTCTGGTAGGGCGGCCCGATCGGCCGGGTCCGATCCAGGCAGACCCTGCGTCCATTGGCGAACAACCGCTGCGATCCGGTTGCCGCCCGGGGCGTTCTTCTCTATGGATGTGAGAAGTCGTGCGGCAGCAGACAGCGTGAAGGCACTTCAGATCCGCCGGCAGGAGCTTGAACCCACCACCCACTTCAAGCGTCAGAGCCCCGACGTCTACGGCAACGCCCACCCCCAGGCCCTGCTGCGCACCATCAACGAGAACGGCGATGCGCTGCAGCCCCTGGCCACGGAACACATCATCTCCTCCAGCCAGTTCGACGCCGAACTGCTGCTGCAGGTCTTCCGGCTGGCGGCCAAGTTCGAGAGCAATCCGAAACGCTACATCAACATCAATTCGCCGCTCAACCACAAGGTTCTGATCAACGCCTTCTACGAACCGAGCACGCGAACCCGCCTCTCCTTCGCCAGCGCCTGGCACCGGCTCGGCGGATCGATCATCACCATCACCGATCGGGCCAGCACCGGCATGGCCAAGGGGGAATCCCTGGAGGATGTGGCGGAGATGTTCAACAACTACGGCGACTGTGTGGTGCTGCGCGATTCGCATGCCGAATCGGTCTACACCATGGCGAAGACGCTGCGGATTCCTATCATCAATGCCGGCAACGGTGTGGATGAACATCCCACCCAGGCCATGGCCGATCTCTACACGATCTTCAAATGGCGGCCGGAGCTGATCGCCTCCGAGGTACCGGCCGATCAGCGGGTTCGGATCGGGATCGTCGGCGTTCCCAGTCGCATGCGCACCGTCCGCAGCCTGCTGCGCACCCTGGCCCAGTTCCCCACCATCTCCAGCGAGATCGTGATCTTCCACGATCCCTCCCTCAGTGAGGAGGAGGTGTTTTCGCCCGGTCAGCTCGAGGAGCTGCAGGAGGTGGGCCTGCGCATCAGCATCGCCACCGACCTGCACGGCCAGCTGCCGGAGCTCGATGTGGTGTACATCAACGCCATCGCCTGGGTCGAGGACAGCTTCGAGCGGCTCGGCACCAGCTTCCGGCTCAGCGCCGATCTGCCGCTGAAGGAGGAGGCGATCGTGCTGCACCCCCTGGCGCGCGGCCCCGAGCTGAGCACCTGTCTCGACGCGACATCGCACAACTGGTACTTCGCCCAGGCGCGCGGGGCGGTGTTCATCCGCATGGCGCTGCTCACCTGTCTGGTGGAGCGCATGGATCGCGTCATGGATGTGATCTGACGCCAGACGCGGGTCAGCCCGACCCGCCTGTTCACCCGGCCGGGGCAGCCAGCCTTGCGCCGCAGCTCCATTTCTTCCTCCCTCAGCGATCTCCCCTCATGTGCGGCATCGGCGGCATCCTTCATCGTCACGCGGATCGTGCTGTCGATCCCCAGTTGCTGGTGAACATGGCCGCGATTCAGGTTCACCGCGGCCCGGACGGCTTCGGCATCGCCACACCGGAGGGTCTCGGGGTGGGCTTCTGCCACGCCCGCCTCTCGATCATCGACCTCAACGAACAGCGGGCCCGCCAGCCGTTCCGCTCCGAGGACGGCCGGGTTCTCATGGCCCACAACGGCGAGTTCTATGACTTCCAGCGGATCCGGGCCGATCTGATCGCCCGCGGGGTGCGCTTCACCAGCAAGAGCGATTCGGAGATCCTGCTGCGGCTCTATCAGCAGCAGGGACTGGCGGCCAGCCTGCCCCTGCTCCGGGGCGAGTTCGCCTTCGCCCTCTACGACCGCGACGAGGACAGTTTGACCCTGGTGCGGGACCGGTTCGGCATCAAACCCCAGTACTGGTGCGAGACCGAGGAAGGCATCGTCTTCGGCTCCGAGCTGAAGGTGATGTTCGCCCACCCCTCGGTGCAGCGGCGCTTCAGCCCCGAGGGGCTGTACCACCAGCTGATGCAGACGATGGTGCCGGGCACCACCGCCTTCGAGGGCATCCATCAGGTCAAGCCGGGTCACCTGGTGCGCATCCGCCGCCTGGAGGGCGGCAGGCTCCAGATTGAGGAGGAGCGCTACTGGGATGTGGGCTTCCCGCGGCTCGGGGAGCGGCGCACCGATCTGGACGAGGACGCGCACATCGACGCGGTGCGCCGCGCTCTGCTCGAGGCAGTGGAGGTGCGGATGGTCGCCGATGTACCGGTGGGCTGCTACCTCTCCGGCGGCATCGATTCCTGCTCGATCCTCGGCCTGGCCGGGGCGATCAGTCAGTCTCCGGTGAAGGCCTTCACCATCGGCTTCGACGACGCCCGCTACGACGAGACCCCGATCGCCCGGGAGATGGCCGACTCCTGCGGCGCCGACCAGGACGTGATCACCCTCTCGGCCGAGGAGCTCTACGGCCACCTGGAGACCACCCTCTGGCACACCGAGCGCACGATCTACAACACGCTGGCAGTGGCCAAGTACCTGATGAGCCACCGGGTCAACGAGGTGGACTACAAGGTGGTGATGACCGGCGAGGGCTCCGATGAGCTCTTCGGGGGCTATCCGGCCTTCCGCCGCGACATGTTCCTGCACGGGCTGGACGACCTGCCGCCGGCGGAGCGGGCCGAATGGCAGGAGTTGCTGCAGCGCAGCAACGCCCTGGTCAAGGGGGCCATGCTGGCGGCCGATGCCGTGGAGGACCCCGCGCTCGATGCGGTGGTGGGCTTCACCCCCAGCTGCCTGCAACCCTGGCTCGCCTGCGCTCCGCTGGTGCTGCCCCTGCTGCATCCCGAGCTGCGCGAGCAGCTGCGGGACTACAGCCCTGGCCAGGCGATCGCCGCCACGCTCGACCGCGATCAGCTGGAGGGTCGCCACGCCCTCGACAAGGCCCAGTACGTCTGGATCAAGACGATGCTCGAGGGCCAGATCCTCACCTGGGGCGGGGATCGGGTCGACATGGCCAACTCGATGGAGGCCCGGCCCGCCTTCCTCGACCACCACCTGGCGGAGGTGGCCGTGCAGGTGCCGCCGGAGCTGCGCATCAAGGGGCGGACCGAGAAATACGTGCTGCGTGAGGCGATGAAGGGCCTGCTGCCCGAGGTGCTCTACAAGCGCGAGAAATTCGCCTTCATGGCTCCCCCGGCCCACACGGACGCCAGCAAGTGGCGCCGCATGCTCGACCTGGCCGATGAGCATCTGAGCGAGGAGGCGATCGAGTCCGCCGGACTGCTCAGCAGCGAGGGGGTGCGCCAGCTCTTCGCCCGCCACGAGAATCCGGACACCAGCGACGCGGATCGGGTGCAGATGGATGCGGTGATCAACCACCTGCTCGGCGTGCAGATCCTGCACAAGCTGTTCATCGCCAGGGACGTGCCCGCCCTGGCCCGCCGCGAGGCGGATCGTCTGGGCTGGACCGTGGCCGCCACCGCGGCCTGAAGCGGAGGTCGCTCGCGCCGGCAGGCCCCCGCCGCGATCAGGCCACGCGATCAGGCCACGCGGCCGGGGGAGGAGCGGTCGGGCAGCCCCAGCCAGCGGGGCCGGAGCCAGGCGGTCCAGGGGGAGGAGCGCGGCTTCGCGCTGCCGGCCGACGAGTCCGAGGGCTGGGGGTCCTCGCCAGCGGCCGCGGTCTCCAGTTCCAGAGCCGAGGCGCCCGTGAGCAGGCGGGTGCTCGGCAGCTGCTCGCGGAATTCCGTGTAGTAGGGCTGGCTGGCCTCACGGATGATCAGCCGCAGCGTGCTAAGCGGGTCGTCGTGGTGATCCACCCGGTAGTCGTGCAGCGGGTAGCTCTCGTGCTGCATCACCAGCACGGCGGCCGACTGCCTGCCGCGGCGGTCGCCCCCCGCCGCCTCACCGGCCTCGAGCGCCAGCAGCAGGCGCTCGAGGAACGGCGTGTCGCCGCCATCGCTGTAGACGCGGGCCATGGCCTCGAGCGGCTCCGGACCGGTGAGGAAGTTGCCCGCGGTCGAGAAGCCGTCGCCGCAGAGATGGCCGGCCCAGGCGCCGCAGAGGGATCCGGTCCAGGCCGCACAGCGACCGCTGGCATCGACCAGATGCACCTGCCGGCTGTCGCGGCCGGGGTCGTCCTGCAGGAGCGAATCCAGCACCGCCTGGGCTTCGGAGCCGCTCTCACTCGCCCGCATGCTGTCGCTCTCCTGCACGGCGCTCATCCACGGTCGCCGCGCCGCGGGCAGGGCATCGCGCAGATGGCCGTGCACCTGCTCCAGACGATCCAGGGCCCAGGGACCCAGGTAGGGATTCGTGCTGGCCTGGGTGGCCACTGCCCCCACGCCGGCGCGGGCATGGGGGACCAGCGAACCCACCGCCAGATGCTTGGTGGCCACCGCAACGCCGGTCATCCCCGTGCGGGCATCCCAGGCGACGATGGAATACGTCATGGACGGGGCAGAGCTGGCCGGGCAGGCCGTGGCCGGGTCACGGCGGGGGCCATGATCATCCCAGGGTGGTGCATGGGTCTTAAAACTGGAGTGCTGTGACCCTCTGTGTCATCCGCCACCGAATCACCCCCTGGTCATCCGTCCGCTTCCGTCCGCACCGTCGCCGTCACATCCATGACCACCCTCTCCCCTCCCCAGCTGCGCATCGATCCCGGCCGTCTGATGGGCCGCATCAGCGAGCTCGCGCGGATCGGCGGCCTGCCCTCGGGCGCGGTCAAGCGACTGGCGTTCAGCGATGAGGACGTGGCCGCCCGGGCCGTGGTGCGCGACTGGATGGAGCAGGCGGGGCTGACGGTGCGCATCGACGCCGCCGGCAACCTGATCGGGCGGCGCGAGGGCAACCGGGCCGCTGCGGGGGCTCTGGTGACCGGCTCCCACATCGACACCGTCCCCACCGGTGGCCGCTTCGACGGGGCGCTGGGTGTGATCGCCGGCATTGAGGTGGCCCAGTGCCTGCAGGAGGCCGACCTGCAGCTCGATCACCCGCTCGAGGTGATCGCCTTCGCCGATGAGGAGAACACGATGATCGGCTGCAAGTCGATCGTGGGCACCGCGGCATCGGATCCCGAACGGTTCCGCACGAATGTGAATCTGCCGATCCGCACCTGCCTGGAGCGGATCGGCGGTGACTGGGACCGCCTGCCCAGCGCCCGCCGGGGCCCGGCCGATCTGGCCTGCTACCTGGAACTGCATGTGGAACAGGGCGGCGTGCTGGAGGCGGTGAACCGCCAGATCGGAGTTGTGGAGGGCGTCGTGGGGCAGCAGCGCTACACCCTCACGGTGCACGGCCAGGCGAACCATGCCGGCACCACTCCCATGGGGATGCGGCACGACGCCCTCACCACGGCGGCCCAGCTGATCCTGGCGGTGGAGGACATGGCCCGCCATTTCCCCGGCGATCCCGTGGCCACCATCGGCAAGCTCTCGGTCTGGCCGAATGCCGCGAACATCGTGCCGGGACGGGTGGACATGAGCCTGGACATGCGTGATCTGTCCCATGCCGTGATCGATCACATGCGCGCCCACCTGGAGCGCAAGATCGAGAACATCGCCGTCACCAGCCGCAACAGGATCGAGATGGAGCCCCAGTTCGTGGTGGATCCCACCCCGGCCGACGGCACGATCCAGGACGTGATCGTGGACTGCTGCGATGGGCTCGGGCTCTCCCACACCCACCTGCCCAGCCGGGCCAGCCACGACGCCCAGGAGATCGGCCGGCTCACGGCGATGGGCATGATCTTCGTGCCCAGCCGCGACGGCGTCAGCCACTCCGGCGAGGAATACACCTCCGATGAGCAGTGCGCCCAGGGCACCGAGGTGCTGCTGCGCAGCCTGATCGCACTGGATCAGAAGCTGGCCTGATCCGGTGGTGGCCCGCGGCGGCAGCGGGCCTCAGGCCGGGTCGGTCTTCTGCTGCTGCAGGTAGAGGGTCTGGCTGGGGAAGGCAAACTGGATGCCCTCCGCGGCGAAGCGGCGCAGAAGGGCCAGGTTCACCACCTGCTGCAGGTCGAGGGCGTGCACGAAATCGCTGCTGGGCACGGCGTAGACGAACTCAAACAGCAGGGCGGAATCGGCGAAGCTGATGAAGTGGGCCCGATCGAACTCCACGCCCTCCACTGAAGTGGCGATCTCCTCCATCATCCCGGGAATCGCCGCCACGGTTTCCGCCGGCGTGTCGTAGGTGACGCCGATGCGATGCACGATGCGCCGACGCGGCAGATCGTCGAGATTCTGCAGTTCATCGGAGAGCAGGGCGGTGTTGTCCACCACCACCCGCTGGCCGTCGAGGCTGCGGATCTGGGTGAAGCGCACCCCGACCCGCTCCACCACACCGATCAGGTCCTTGTAGCGGATCACGCCCCCCACCACGAAGGGCTTGTCCAGCAGGATCGTCACGTACACGATGAAATCCTTCACCGGCCCCTGCAAGGCCAGGCCGAGGCCGATGCCGGCCCCGGCCAGGGTGGCGAAGATCGCCCCCAGCTGCACCCCCTGGTTCTGCAGGAAGATCAGGGCCCCCAAAATCCAGACGCTGGTGCGGATCAGGGGCGAGAGCGCCACCAGCGTCTCGGTGGTGACCGAGCTGGGAACGCGGGCCAGCACTCCCCGGAGGAGACGCAGCAGCACGCTGTTGACCAGACGCACCACCAGCACCACCGCCAGCAGACGGGTGATGAAGGACACGATCCAGTCGCCGCGGCCCTCGATCGGCAGGCTCTGCCAGGCCCAGTAGGCCACGCCGAGGTAGCCCAGGGGTTCGGCGGTGGCCAGAACAGCCTTGACCACGAAGTCATCCGCCCTGCTGACCGTGCGTTGGGCCAGGCCCATCAGGACGCGGCGCAGCAGCCGCGTCACGAGCCAGACGATCAGGCATCCCAGCACCAGCCTGGCGCTGCTGTCGACCAGGAAATCGGGCACCGGCATCGGGTCGCTCAGACTGGGCGAAGAGATGGCAGCGTATGGGACCGGCCGGGGGGAAGCGCCGCCTGAGCCTCGCCGAACTGGCCGGCGAGACCTTCGACGCCATCGTGGTGGGGTCCGGGGCCACAGGCGGTGTGGCCGCGATGGTGCTGACCCGCGGCGGCTGCCGGGTGCTGGTGCTGGAGGCCGGTCCGGCCCTCGCGGCGGCGGAGGCCTTCTCCGGCGAACCGCTGAACGGTCTGCGCCGGGCGGTGGGTGTGGCCAGTGGTCGCCACCGCCTGCAGGCCCGCCATCCCGGCTACTGGAAGGCCAATCCGCGCCTGTACGTCGACGAGCACCGCCATCCCTACGAGACACCGGCCGACGCCCCCTTCCTCTGGACACGGGGCCGCCAGGTGGGCGGGCGCAGCCTCACCTGGGGCGGCATCACCCTGCGCCTTTCGGACCGGGAGTTCTCCGCCGCCGGCCGCGACGGCATCGGCATCGACTGGCCGATCCGCCACCGGGACCTGGAGCCCCACTACCGCCGACTGGAGCGACTGCTGGGGGTGCATGGCGGCCGGGATGGCCTGCCGGATCTGCCGGACGGCGATCTGCAGCCGCCGCTGCCCTTCACCCCCGGCGAGCTCTGGCTGCAGCGCCACTGCCGCGACGCGCTGGGTCTGGCGCTGATCCACTCGCGCGGGTTCCGCCTGGCCCATCCCGGCCTGGCCGGCTGGCCGGGCTCCAGTGCCCAGGGCGGCGCGCTGGGCCATGCCCTGGCCACTGGGCGCGCCCAGCTGGCCTCCGGCGCCATCGTGGCCCGGCTGCTGCTGAACCGGTCCGGTGAGCGGGCGGAGGGGGTGCTGGCGCTGGAGCGGAGCAGCGGCCGGCGGCACCGGCTCCGGGCCGATCTGGTGGTGCTGTGCGCCTCCACCATCGAGAGCGTGCGGCTGCTGCTGGCCTCCCGTGAGGCGGAGGATTCCGGCGGGGTTCTGGTGGACCCCTCCGGCGGCCTGGGGCGACATCTGATGGACCACGTGTCCACCAGCTGCTTCTTCCGTCTGCCCGTGGGGGCGGTTCCCGATGCGGCGGCGGAGCTCTCGGGCGCTGGCAGCATCTTTCTGCCGGATCCGCTCCTGCCCGGCGAGATCGGAGCGCCTCCCTTCCTGCGCCACTACGGCCTCTGGGGAGCGGTGCAGCGGTTCGACCCGCCGGCGGCACTGCGGCGCCACCCCGCCTGTGCCAGTGGCTTTTTGATCGGCCACGGCGAAGTTCTGCCCGACCCCGCCAATCGGGTGGAGCTGAGCGAGCGGCGCGACGCCTGGGGGCTGCAGGTGCCCCGGATCACCATGCGCTGGGGCCCCAATGAAACGCGGATGGTGAGGCACATGGCGCTGCGCATGGGCCAGGTGATCGAGGCGGCGGGAGGGACCCCCGAACGGTTCGAAGATCTCTTCCGCCTGCCCCTGGTGGAACCGGTGCTGCGTCGCGCCCAGGGGGGCCGGGACGGCGAGGCCGCGCCGCCCGGCTTCTACATCCACGAACTGGGCGGAGCGCGCATGGCCGCCAGCGAAGAGGAGGGTGTGCTGGACCCGTGGAACCGGCTCTGGCGCTGCCCGAACTGCCTGGTCACCGACGGCTCCTGCTGGCCCTCCTCCGGCTGGCAGAGCCCGACCCTCACCTCGATGGCCCTCAGCTGGCGGGCCTGCGAACAGGCGCTGCGGAGGCGCGGGGAGCGGACACCGGCATGAGCGGTCCGCCCCGTCAGCCTCCGATCAAGCCACAGCACCCCACAGCAGGCAAGACCCGGGGCCGGAAGCGATCCCAGCCTGAGACCGCAGCAGGATCCCTGTCCTCGACTGCACGATGGAGGAATGGGAAGGCATGAAGCAGGTCAGAGATGCAGTGCCCGGGATTCTGTCAAGCCAATTGTGAACACCTGAAGAATTTCCACAGATTCAGCAAACCAAGAAGGTCCTTTGACCGCGGGCTGGGGAAAACAGGCCGGAAACCTGGGGAAAACGTGGTGCCGCCGGGGAAAACGCAGCTGGATCAGCGTCCCTGATCGATGCGCCGAAGCGTTCGCGGTCCCAGCGGATGGTCGGCATGGGGGTAGGGGGCGTGATGGCTGTGCGGCGCGACGGCGGGCACGCCATCCGGCTGACAGGCCCCCGTGCACTCGGCTTCGCAGAGGTTGCAGCTCTCGGCCAGACCCTCCACGTGATGGTGGTGGCTGTGCTGGGGGGAACCCACCTCGGACTCGAATCCCAGCACCTGATCGCGGTACTTGCACAGGGCGCAGTTCATGGCCGTCTGGCCGGTCACCACCTCCAGCACCCGCTCACGCAGGGTGGCGATCACTCCGTCGTGGTCGCCGAGGTAGTCGGCATGGCAGAAGTGGACGGCGGGATGGTCGGCGGCCACACGCCCGGTGTGCTGGCGGATGCGGCTGACCAGCACGCCTGAGAAGAGGAAGTAAGGAAACACCAGGATGCGGCTGTAGCCGAGCCGGGCCACCTGTCTGAGACCCGGTTCCACCAAAGGGAAGGTGACACCGGAGTAGAGGGTCTCGCCCCAGCCGAAACCGAAGCCCTCCACCAGCAGGCGCGTGATCTTGGCCACATTCGAGTTGGCATCCGGGTCGGAGGAGCCGCGGCCCACCACCGCCAGCAGGGTCTCCGCCGCAGCCGTGGGCTCGCGTCCCGCCGCCCGGTCCTCCCGGTCGGACCGGTTCAGCGCCTCCTGCAGCCTGGCCCCGGCCGCCTGCAGCATCAGGCGATCCACCCCGAGCTCGCGGCCGTAGTCCACCGGCACACCCGACTCGAACGCCCACTGGTTCAGCACCGAGGGGATGTCGTTCTTGGCGTGCCCGGCGGCGAAAAGCATGGCCGGCACCGCCAGGATCCGCCGCACGCCCCTGGCCTTCAGCGCCTCGAGGCCATCGCGCAGGATCGGGCGGGCGAATTCCAGGTAGCCGTGCTCCACCGGCACGCCCGGGAACGTCTGCCGCAGGCGGTCGGCCAGAGCGGCGAACTCGTCCACGGCCAGGCGGTTGCGACTGCCATGGCCGCAGACCATGACCCCCACCGAACCGTCCGAAGGAAGGGAGGCATCCTCCAGCGAGGTGGGCATCGGCAGGCGCTGAAACGGCTTCAGCGACCCTAGGGGCACTCCCTGCCCTTGCCCATGACCACCGTGCTCCTGCCGGGTGAGGACGCCTACGAGCGCTGCCTGGCCTCTCTGTTTCACCCGGTGGCGGCCGCCTCGGCGCCGGAGCGGATCCTGCAGCCGGCCGGCGCCGCAGAGCTCGGCCCGCTGCTGCGGCAGGCCGCCGGCGAGGGGCGGGCCGTTCACGTCTGCAGCGGTGGCTGCTCGGCCCTCTGCAGCGGCAGCGGGGGCTGGATGCTCGATCTGCGGCCGGGGTTCCGGGGCCTGCGGATGCTCGAGGGGCGGGAGGGCCGGCCCCAGCAGGTGCGCGTGGAAGCGGGCGTGAGCATGGGAGAGCTGGTGCGTGCCCTGGCCATCCACGGGCGCACCGTGCCCCAGGGGCTCTCAGGGGCACCGGGCATGGGATACGTGCTGAGCGGCGGCATCGGCCCCCTGGGACGGCGGCATGGGCTGGCCATCGCAGCGGTGCGGCAGATCGAGCTGGTGCGCGGGGATGGTCAGGCGCAGACCCTCGCGGCAGGCGATGCGGAGGCCTGGGCCCTGACTGGGGCCGCTCCCTTCCTGGCCGTGGTCACGGCCCTGACCCTGGAGACGGTTCCCCGCCAGCCCCTGCGCTGCTGGCGGGCCCTGGTGCCGGACGCTCTGCTGGGCCCGCTGCATCGCCTGGCCGCCGGGCTGCCGCGGGATCTGTGCGTGAACTGGCAGCTGGAGCCTGGGCGGATCTATCTGCATGTGCTGGCCGGCGACAGCGGAAGCGATCTGGATCGCTTCCGGGCCGCGCTGCTGGCGGGTCCCCGGGGCCGGCTGCTCTGGGAGGAGACGGTGACCGTGGCTGGCCAGGAGCAGCTGCCCCCCTTCCGCTGGCCAAGGCAGGACCGGGGGGAGTCCGGCCATGGGCCGGCGCCGCGCCGGTCCCGCCCGCAGCAGGCGGTGATCGGGCTGCTCGAGCGGGCGGACCAGAGCCTGAGCGGTTCGGAGGAACGCTGCGCCGAGCTGCTGCGATCCCTGATCGCACAGCGTCCGCACCCCGCCTGCCAGATCGCCAGTCAGCAGATGGGCGGAGCCATGGCGGAGCCCGCAGCGGACAGCCGGGCCTTCCCCCACCACCGCAGTGGCTGGAAGCCCTGGATCACGGCCGTCTGGGAACGCGGCGACGCCGAGGGAGAGGCAAGGGCCCACTACTGGCTGGATGGCTGCTGGGACGCTCTGGCGCCGCACTTCGGCGGTGTTCATCTCGCCCAGCACAGACCGGACTCGCCCCGGCACGGGGAGGAGCTGGAACGGGCCTTCGGCCCCTGCCTGCCGGAGCTGCACCGGATGAAGACCTCCTGGGATCCCCACGGCGTCCTGCCGCCGCTGGTCTGAGGGCCGCCGAACGGGGATGAAGAGGTGTGTGGCGTCGGCGAGCGACCTGCGACTGATCAGCAGCGCTTAAGCCCCGCTACCACCCCACCTTTTTCCACACGGAACAGGGGTTTTCCACAATTCCTGCTGATTTCCTCACAGCAGCGTGACCGAGAACAGCGCGCCAGAACGGGCATTCACCGGGTTGCTGGGGAATCAGCGCTTTCCCCTTGACGCTGGCGCGATCCACACTCAGGGCAGAGCGCAGGGTTCGGTCCTGTCCTTGAGATCGATTGCCGCGCAGGCATTCTCGAAGGGAGATGGCTGCAGAGGTGCCGGGCTGCCGCCCTTTGACGGACCCCGCCCCGCCGTGGCGTGATGGTGCTCAGGACCGCAGAGCCACGTCGCCGAGATGACCTTGATCCCTGATCACGCCCCCGTCAGCGTCAGTGTGGAAAATCAGTTCCCGGAAGACCTGTTTCAGGCCATGCGGATCTTCATCCAGAACCATCCGGAGTGGGATCAGTACCGGTTGATGCAGGCCGCCCTGGCCGGATTCCTGTTCCAGCAGGGCTGCGGCGACCGGGCCGTGGCACGCCACTACCTCGACGGTCTCTTTCGCATTCCGGTGCAGAGCCGGCCCGAGCGCGGCTGAGCGGAGCCCTCAGAACCCTGGGCCCAGGCGGGGAGGCATCCGCTCCAGGCAGGAGGCCAGATCGCGCTTCAGGCCGCTGAGACGATCGCGGATGGCCTGATCGCCCGGTGCACTGATCAGGTACTGAGCCGTCACGTCGTTGCCGATGCTCATGATCAGGCAGGCCGTCTCCTCGTCTCCGCTCTCCTGGGCGCGCTGCAGGGCGGCCTCCAGCAGCACCACCAGCAGGGCCATCTTGTTGTCGTAGAGCTGGCGGTCACCGTCTCGCCAGCGGCCGGCCTCAGCGGTCTGGGCGCTGGCGCCAGCCGGAACCCCCAGCGCCAGAGCGACGATCAGCGCGACCAGGGCAGCCGGATGGGGTCGCATCGGTGCGGGGGTGACCGGAGCTACAACGCTCATGATGATGCCGCCGCCGGGGATGGGTGGCGGCCTGTCAAGCTGCCCGCACTGCGGTGATCAACGGTGCGGGCACGTCTGTCGAGGCTGATCGGTCAGCGGCCCCGGCTCCGCCGTGTCATGGCGCCGCTGCTGATGAGCCTCGTTCTCGGCGCCTGCGCCAGCAGCGATGGCGGCGCCGGCCGGCTGGCGCTGGTGCAGCAGCGCGGGGAGCTGAACTGCGGTGTGAGCGGCCGGATTCCCGGCTTCAGCTTTCTCGAGAGCGACGGCAGCTACGCCGGCATCGATGTGGACATCTGCCGCGCCGTGGCCGCGGCCACGCTGGGCGATGGCGACCGCGTGGCCTTCCGCACCCTCACGGCACCGGAGCGATTCACGGCGCTGCGCAGCGGTGAGATCGATCTCCTCTCCCGCAACACCACCATGAACCTGAGCCGTGATGCCAGTGGCGGCAACGGTGTCAGCTTCGGGCCGGTGGTGTTCCACGACGGCCAGGGGCTGATGGTTCAGGCCGGCTCAGGCATCGAGACGATCGAGGATCTCGACGGCGCCACCATCTGCGTCGGCTCGGGCACCACCACCGAGCAGAACCTCAATGACAGCTTCCAGAGCCGCGGGCTCAGCTACACACCGCTCAAGTTCCAGGAGGTGAGCCAGGTGTCCGCCGGCTACCTGCAGGGCCGCTGCGACGCCATGACCTCCGATCGGTCGCAGCTGGCCGCCCTGCGCTCCGGCTACGCCGATCCCGGTGAGCACAGGATTCTCGATGTGGTGATGAGCAAGGAGCCCCTGGCACCGGCCACCGCGGGCGGCGAGCCCTCTCTGACCGACGCCCTGCGCTGGACCGTCTACGCCCTGATCACGGCCGAGGAACTGGGCATCACCCAGGCCAACGTGGAGGCACGCCGCGATGCCGCCGCCGCCGACCCGGATCAGGCGGCGCTACGACGCTTCCTCGGGGTGGATGGCGGACTCGGGAGCAAGCTGGGCCTTTCCGACGATTTCGTTGTTGAGACCGTGAAGGCGGTGGGGAACTACGGCGAGATCTACGACCGCCACCTCGGTCCCGAAAGCCCGGTGCCGATCCCGCGGGGCCAGAACGCTCTCGCCAGCCAGGGGGGTCTCCAGTCCGCCCCGCCCTTCAACTGAGGCGGCAGATGGGCTGGAGGCGCTGGGGCCCCCAACTGATCCTTGCCGGGGCACTGGCCGGGCTGTTCGCCCTTCTGGCCCACAACCTGCAGGTCAATCTCACCCGCACCGGCCTGGGCCTGAGCTTCGGCTGGCTGAGCCAGCCGGCCGGCTTCGCGCTGGGGCAGCACTGGTTGCCCTACAGCCCGTCCGACAGCTACGCCTGGGCCCTGCTGGTGGGCTTCACCAACAGCCTGCTGGTGATCGCGATCGCCCTGGTGCTCGCCACCCTGCTGGGGGCCCTGGCCGGAAGCGCCACCTATTCCACCAACCTGCTGCTGAGGCGCCTGGCCTTCGGCTACGTGGCGCTCGCCCGCAATGTGCCGCTGCTGCTGCAGCTCCTGTTCTGGTACTTCGTGGCCTTCCTCGGCCTGCCGCGCACGCCGCTGGCTCCGCTGGGAGAGCTGCTCACCCTCTCCAACCAGGGCATCCGACTGCTGGGCCTTCCCCTGTCGGTGGAGTTCTCGGCCCTGCTGGTGGGGCTGACGGTGTTCACCGGCTCCACCATCGCCGAGGTGGTGCGCGGCGGCATCAGCTCCGTGCCCCGCGGCCAGTGGGAGGCCTACCGCTCCCTCGGCCTCAGCGACCCGACCGGCCTGACGCGGGTGGTGCTGCCCCAGGCCCTGCCGGCGATCCTGCCCGCCCTGACCAGCCAGTACATCAACCTGGCCAAGAACAGCACGCTGGCGATCGCAGTGGGCTTCGCCGACCTCTATGCCGTCAGCGACACCACCATCACCCAGACCGGCCGGGCGATCGAGGGCTTCCTGATGCTGCTGGCCGGGTTCCTGCTGCTCGATCTGCTGATCAGCGGGGCCATGGGGCTGCTCAACCGTCTGGTGCTGCGGCGACGCTGATCGCACGATGACCCCATCAACCCCCTCTGCCACCGCCTCCAGGCCCGGCCGTCGCGCCGGCAGCCTGCTCACCCGGCTGCGGCGGGAGCTCTTCCGCACGCCCCTCGACGCGCTGATCACCCTGGTGCTGCTGAGCGGAATCGGGTGGGTGCTGGGCGCCACGCTGCAGTGGGCCTTCACCGCCGCCGACTGGCAGGTGGTGAGCGGCAACCTGCCGCTGTACCTGGCCGGCAGCTACCCGCCGGATCAGCTCTGGCGGCCGTTGAGCTGGATGGCGGCGCTGCTGCTGCTGAGCGGCCTCACCCTGCGGCCGGGATCGGCCGCGGTGGCGCGCTGGCTGCCGGCGGCCTGGATCGCCCTGCTGCCGGTGGGGCTGGTGATGCTGGCCGGTGGGCTGGGGCTGGAGGGGGTGAGCACGCGCCAGTGGGGCGGCCTCGCCCTGACCCTGATGCTCACGGCGGCGAGCGGCGTGATCGCCCTGCCCCTCGGCACGGTTCTGGCCCTGGCCCGTCGCTCGAGCCTGCCCCTGGTGCATGGGACGGCGAGCGCCTACATCGAGCTGATGCGGGCCGTGCCGCTGATCTCGGTGCTGTTCTTCGGGCAGCTGCTGATCCCGCTCTTCCTCCCCGGCGACTGGGAGGTGAACCGGGTGCTGCGGGCCGTGCTCACCCTGGCGGCCTTCGCGGCCGCCTATGTGGCCGAGGACGTGCGCAGCGGCCTCCAGGCCCTGCCGCGCACCCAGTCCGAAGCGGCCCATGCCCTCGGACTGAGCGACTGGCAGGCCACCCGCTTCGTGCTGCTGCCGCAGGCCCTCCGCATCGCCCTGCCGGCCCTGGCCAACCAGGCCGTCGGCCTGCTCCAGAACACCAGCCTGCTGGCCATCCTCGGCCTGGTGGAACTGCTGGGCATCAGCCGCAGCCTGCTGGCCAACCCCGCCTTCCTCAGCCGTCACCTGGAGGTCTACTGCTGGCTGGCCCTGCTCTACTGGGCGGTGTGCACCGTGATGGCCCTGATGGCCCGGCGTCTGGAGAACCGCCTCAACCGCGGCCAGTGACGGGCAGGGAGGATGATGCCCAGCCAACGGATGCAAGCCCCTTGAGCGAGAGCTCACCGGTCGTGCGGGCCGAAGCCCTGAGCAAGACCTATCCCAATGGCCACCGCGCCCTGACGCGGGTGGATCTGGAGGTGGACCCGGGCGAGGTGGTGGTGGTGATGGGTCCCTCCGGCTCGGGCAAGAGCACCCTGATCCGCACCTTCAACGGGCTGGAGTCGGTCGACGAGGGTCGGCTGGAGGTGCTCGGCATCGCCCTGGACGCCGACCGGGACATCCGCGCGATCCGTCGCATCCGCCGGCGGGTGGGGATGGTGTTCCAGCAGTTCAATCTCTTTCCCCACCTGACCATCCTGCGCAACATCACCCTCGCCCCGATGCAGGTGCAGCGCTGCAGCCGCGCCGAGGCGGAGCAGCGGGCCATGGCGCTGCTGGAGCAGGTGGGAATCGCCGAGCAGGCCCACAAGTACCCCTCCCAGCTGAGCGGCGGCCAGCAGCAGCGGGTGGCCATCGCCCGGGCCCTCGCCCTGCGGCCGGAGCTGATGCTCTTCGATGAACCCACCAGCGCCCTGGACCCCGAGCGGGTCAAGGAGGTGCTGGAGACCATCCGTGCCCTCGCCGCCGACGGTATGACCATGGTGGTGGTGACCCATGAGGTGGGGTTCGCCCGCGAGGTGGCCGACCGGGTGGTGTTCATGGATGCCGGTCAGGTGGTGGAGATCGCCCCGCCGGGCACGTTCTTCAGCACCCCGCAGGAGGAGCGCAGCCGTCTGTTCCTCAGCCGCATCCTCTGACCCCACAGCGCAGCGGGAATAGGCTCCGGCCAGACCGCCGACGGCTTCCATGCCTCTGCATCAACCCCGCTCCGGCCGTGCCAGCGGGGCGACGTCAGCCGACCAGGACCTGAACCTGCAACTGCTGGTCACTCCGCTCCCCCACGACCGCTTTCCGAGCGAGGGGCGCGATGCCAAGGTCACGATGCAGACCCTGCGGGCCGAACTGCTGCTGGACGGCAACAGCAAGCAGAACCTCGCCACCTTCTGCCAGACCTACGAAGGCGACGAGGTCAGGGAACTGATGGCCCTGGCCGTCGACAAGAACCTCATCGACAAGGACGAGTATCCCCAGACCGCCGAGATCGAGCGCCGCTGTGTGGCCTTCCTCGCCGATCTCTGGAATGCGCCCGGGTCCCCCGTCGGCTGCTCCACGATCGGCAGCAGCGAGGCCGCGATGCTGGGCGGAATGGCGGCCAAATGGCGCTGGCGGGCCCGTCGCCGCGCCCGGGGACTGAGCACGGACCGGCCGAACATGGTCTGCGGCAGCGTCCAGATCTGCTGGAAGAAGTTCGCCCGCTACTGGGACATCGAGCTGCGCGAGGTGGAGATGGAACCGGGCCGCCTCTGCCTGGATCCCGAGCGGATGCTGGAGCAGGTGGATGAGAACACGATCATGGTGGTGCCAACCCTGGGGGTCACTTATCACGGCCTCTACGAACCGGTGGCGGAGCTCTGCGCCGCCCTCGACGCACTGCAGGAGCGCACCGGCCTGGATGTGCCGGTGCATGTGGATGCGGCCAGCGGCGGTTTCCTGGCCCCCTTCACCGCTCCCGAGCTGATCTGGGACTTCCGCCTGGAGCGGGTCCGATCGATCAACGCCTCGGGGCACAAGTTCGGGCTGGCGCCGCTCGGGGTGGGCTGGGTGCTGTGGCGGGACCGGCAGGATCTTCCCGAGGAGCTGGTGTTCCACGTCAGCTACCTCGGTGGCGACATGCCCACCTTCCAGATCAATTTCTCCCGGCCCGCCGGGCAGGTGATCGCCCAGTACTACGACTTCGTGCGGCTCGGCCGCCAGGGCTACCGCCTGATCCAGCAGGCCTGTGCGGACAATGCCCGCCATTTCGCCCAACGGCTGACCGCCCTCGGTCCCTTCACGCTGGTGCACGACGGCGACGCCGCGTCAGGGATCCCCGCCGTGGTCTGGACTCTGGCAGAGGGCGCCGAGACTCGCTTCAGCCTCTACGACCTGGCCGACCGGCTGCGCATGCGCGGCTGGCAGGTGCCGGCCTATCCCTTCACCGGATCGCTGGCCGGGACGGCGTACCAACGAATCCTGGTGAAGCGGGACTTCTCGCGCGAGATGGCGGATCTGCTGCTGGAGGACATCCGCCAGGCCCTGGTCTTCTTCCAGGCCCACCCGGTGAGCGCACCGCTCACCGCCTCGGAAGCCGCCTCCTTCTCCCACCTCTAGACGCGCGGCGCGCCACACGGCGGCATCGACGCGGAGCGCGGCTCAGGAGTCCGCCGGGTTCTCGGCAGCGGCCGCGCCGGCCTCGCTCAGCCCCTGGCGCTTGCTGTGGAGGTAGGCGAGCAGCTCTTCCTGGAGGATGCGCAGCTCGGCGGAGCAGCCGCGAAAGGCGGCACGGTGGCGGATCTCCTCGTGGCGGGTCTGGAGGTCGCGGATCATGAGCTCGATCGCATCGAGCTTGGCCTGGTGGGCAGACATGCCGGCGGCAGCGCTGGCCGCACCCTACGCAGAGGCGGGCCTCAGATCGCGTCGTCCGCCAGCTGATTCAGAGCCGATTCGGCAGCGCAGAGCTCCCGCTCGGTCTCCAGCCAGCTGTCATTGCCGCTGGGGAGCAGCTGCACCTGGCGCGACAGGCGCCGGCGCAACAGATCCACCCGCTGGCGGAGCCGGCTCAGGCGATCCAGCCACTCACCGGACAGGTCATGAGGAGCGGCAACGGAAGCAGTCATCGGCCCAGGAAGAGGACAGCCGACAGAGTGGCACAGCAGACCTGGTGTTCCGGTCCGATCCTCCGGGTGCGTGCGGAAGCACCACATTCCGTCACACAGCGGCGGCCAGCCCGGGATCAGCGGTTGCGCGGGGGCAGGCCCGATCCCCGCAGCAGCCCCTGCTCCTTGCCGCGCATCCAGCGCCAGGCGAGCCACAGGGCCCCGGCCAGGCCCAGATCGAGCCCGCCGCTCCAGGAGGGGCCCGCCCAGGCCGAGGCCACAAGGGCCAGGGCCAGGGCCACCAGGACGAGCGGCTGCAGCTGCCGCAGGCGGCGCAGCGCTCCCGAGCAGCTGCGGCAGTGGATCGTGTGGCTGTGGTAACGATCCATCAGGTCCGGAAGCTCGAGCCGCGGCGGCGGGGCCTGGCCGGGGAAGGGAGCCGAACCGGGTCCGTTGAGCCAGCGGTGCAGGGCCTTCACGTAGAGGTCGCTGCCGGTGGGGAGGTAACAGGCCTGCTCGAACCGCTCGCTGCCGCCCGCCGCGGCGAGGCTGCGCTCCTGCCAGTGCAGAAACACCTGATCGTCCTCCAGAACGGTGTGGTTGGCCACGTGCTGCAGCCAGCGGGGCCTCAGGCTGAGCAGCCGCCTCGACCAGGGGGAGGCGAAGCGGAAGGGGAAACGCGCGAACAGCCGGCACTCACCGGGGCGGATCGGCACGGCGTAGACGACGGTGAGAATGCGCGCGAACCCCTTGGCCTCCAGCTCGTGCCACATCAGCTGGGGCGCCCGGAACGTGGTGTGCTGTGAGCCGAGACGGCCCCGCCTGGGGCCCTCGGCCCATGTGGCCTCGAAGCCGTCCGGCCCCTCCCGCAGCAGCTCGGCGCGGACCGGAGCCGCGTTGTCGCGCCGGCCGACGGTGCGGTGGTGCGTGAAGTTCACGTGGCTCACATCGAGCACGTTCTCCAGCAGGGTCACCGCATCCATCGGAAGGTCCCGGAAGGTGTCCTGGATGAGCCAGGCGTCACCCTCCTCCTCCAGCGAGGGGATCAGGGGCAGCGGTGTGGCGTCGGCCCGGCCCGCCTCTCCGGCGAAGACGAACAGCAGCCCCTGACCCTCCGCCGTGGGAAGCGCCAGGCAGCTGGCACGGCGACTGCCCGGAGACACCCCCTCCTCGGCCTGGGGAATGGCCTGGCAGGTGCCGGCCCCATCGAACGACCAGCCGTGATACGGGCACTCCAGCTGGCCGGCTTCGTTGATGCGCCCCTGGCTGAGGGGCACCAACCGGTGGGGGCAGCGGTCCTCGAAGGCACGCCAGCGGCTGCTCTGCTGATCCCACCAGAGCACCAGATCGCGCCCCAGCAGCGTGAAGGCGGTGGGTTGGCCCGGATCGAGGTCGCGCAGATAGGCCACCGGGTACCACTGATCGCACCAGACGGGGCCCACGCTCCAGCGGGTCGGCGCTTCGGCGCGGGTCGGACTGGCAACCATGGCGATCGGAGCGTCAGTGCATCAGCTGGCGGCGCGATCCTGGCAAGGCTGCGGGAGTGGTTGTGAGATGGCCGGAGCCATGGGCTCCGGCCATCCCCGCCGCCTCAGCGGCTGAACAGCATCTCCTGGTAAGTGGGCAGCGGCCAGAGGTCATCGGCAACGATGATCTCCAGTCCATCCACCGCCTCGCGGATGCGGGTCATCAGGGGCAGGATCACATCGGCGCAGTGGCGCATGGAGGCTTCCACCCCGTCCTCCGGCGTTTCGGCGATGGCCGATTCCAGCGCGGCGCATTCGGCCAGCAGGCTCTGATTGAGCTGGGCCACCTTGCCGGCGCTGCTGCGGTCGGGCGGCAGGCCGAGGTACTCCTGGTCGCGCAGGGACTGGGCCAGGGCGTCGAGGTACTCCATCACCGCCGGATACACCTGGGTTCGCGTCATGCGCAGCAGCACCTTGGCCTCCACCTCGATGGCCAGCACGTACTGCTCGCCATAGACCTCAAAGCGGCTCTCCAGCTCCACGGGGCTGAGCACGCCCATGCGGTCGAACAGATCCCGCACCTGGGGCCGGGTCAGCACCGGCAGGGAGTCGGCGGTGGTGGGCAGGTTCTCCAGATGCCGCTCCTCCACGGCCATCCGGTGCCAGGCCTCGGAATAGCCGTCGCCACCGAAGACCACCGCTCCGTGCTCGTTCATGATCTGCTGGATTGTGCCCATGGCCGCCGCGTCGAGGGTGGCTCCACCCGCCATGCGGCTTTCCAGCTGGTCGCAGACCCAGCTGATCGAATCCGAGAGCAGGGTGTTCAGCGCGATCAGGGGACCCGCCACCGACTGACCGGAGCCCACCGCCCTGAATTCGAAGCGGTTGCCGGTGAAGGCGAAGGGGGAGGTGCGGTTGCGATCGCCGGGATCCTTCGGGAACTCGGGCAGGGTGTCGATGCCCAGGCTCATCAGACCACCGTCAGTGGAGGCCTTGAGATCGCCGGCGCGGATCTGATTGAACACATCCTCCAGCTGGCTGCCCAGATAGACCGAGATGATCGCCGGCGGGGCTTCGTTGGCGCCGAGGCGGTGGTCATTGCTGGCGCTGGCGATCACGGCCCGCATCAGCGGTCCGTAGAGATGCACCCCGCGGATCACCGCCGCGCAGAACAGCAGGAACTGCATGTTCTCGTGGGGAGTCTTGCCCGGGTCGAGCAGATTGCCCTGGCTGGAATTACCCAGGGACCAGTTGACGTGCTTGCCGGAGCCGTTGATGCCCTCGAAGGGCTTTTCATGCAGCAGACAGGTGAAGCCGTGCTTCTTGGCCGTGTTCTTCAGCACGGTCATGATCAGCTGCTGGTGATCGGTGGCCACGTTGGCCGCCTCGAAGTAAGGCGCGATCTCGAACTGACCGGGCGCCACCTCGTTGTGACGCGTCTTGGCGGGAATGCCGAGCCGGTAGAGGCGGTGCTCCACGTCCTGCATGAACACCTGCACCCGCTCCGGGATGGCACCGAAGTAGTGGTCATCGAACTGCTGTCCCTTGGCCGAGGGGGCTCCCAGGAGGGTGCGGCCGGTGAGCATCAGGTCCTGGCGCAGCGGCAGGAAGGCGCTGTCCACCAGGAAGTACTCCTGCTCGGCGCCGCAGCTGGAGTTGATCGGGGCGATGGTCTCCTCACCCAGCAGACGCAGCAGACGCTGGGCCTGTTTGTTGAGGGTGGCGTTGGAGCGCAGCAGCGGTGTCTTCTTGTCGAGGGCCTCACCGGTCCAGGAGACGAAGACCGTGGGAATGCACAGAGTGATGCCGTTCTCGGTCTCCATCAGGTAGGCCGGACTGGTCACATCCCAGGCCGTGTAGCCGCGGGCCTCGAAGGTGGTGCGGATGCCGCCGTTGGGGAAGGAGGAGCCGTCAGGCTCGCCCTGCACCAGCAGCTTGCCGGAGAATTCCGCCAGGGCCGTTCCATCGCCCTGGGGCACGATGAAACCGTCGTGCTTCTCAGCCGTCAGGCTGGTGAGGGGATAGAAGACGTGGGCGTAGTAGAGCGCGCCCCGGTTCATCGCCCAGTCCTTCATGGCCTGAGCCACCATGTCGGCCACCGAGAGATCCAGCTTGCCGCCGTCGCGGATGGTGCGCTGGATCGACTTGAAGGCCGCCTTGGGCAGCGCATCCTTCATCTTCGCGAGGGTGAACACATCGCGCGCCCAGAGGCTCTCGAGCGACTCCACCTCTGGCGTGGGCACAGGCGGTCTCCCGGCGATCTGCTGAATGGCCGAGAAACGGTTGGGGCTGGGCATGAAGAGAGGGCGTTGGTGACCAATGGCCGAACCCTCATGCAACGGAACCGAGGTGGATCCCGAATGACGCGATTGTTACCGAATCCCCTTTCGTTTCAATGGCTTTCATCTGAGCGGCCATCGTCCGGCAGACGCAGCTGCGTGGCGTAAGGGCCCTGACCGTCCAGGCAGGCGGAGCCGCAGTGGCAGCCGAGGCTGATGGCCTCCCGCAGGCTCCAGCCCGCCGCCAGTCCCACCGTCACCCCCGCCGCGAAGCTGTCGCCGGCGCCGTAGGCATCCACGACCGCAGCGGTGCGCGGCGGCGCCGAGAACCGGCCGCCGGGGAAGACCTCGCCCCCCGCCGCACCGGCCGTGCGGATGACACAAACCGGCGGAGCGGGCAGCTGATCAGCCGCCAGCGCCTCACCAGGGTCGAGGGCGCTGCCGATCAGGGAATCGAGACGCACCCCCGAGGCCTCGAGAACGGCCTGCCGGACGCGCGGGGTGGCCGTGAGGACCCTCGCCCGGCGGGCCAGCTGCAGCGCCGGCGCATCGCACGCCGTGGCGAAGACACCGTGGCGGTCCGCCAGCTCCGTCCAGGGCAGAGCGTCGGCGGCACACGGCTGCAGGCGTTCGCCGATCACGGTGATCGTGCGCTCGCCACCGCTCTCGACGAAGGTGATCGCCTGGCGGGTGGGAGCATCCCGCCAGGCGATGTGAGGGTCGAGCCCCAGCCGCACCAGTTCCTCGGCGGCGCGCGCACCGGCCGCATCCCGGCCCAGGGCCGTGAGGAAGCGCACGCGACCGGGCCGCAGCCGCGCCATCTGAGCCGCCACCACCGGCCCGCCCCCGGCCGCCATCACCGCCAGATCCCGGCCGTGGGCCACCTCTCCGGGTCGGGGCAACCGGTCCACCCGCACGAAGGTCACCACCTCCGTGTGCCCCACCACCGCCAGCTGCAGGTCGCTCAGGGGTGGCAGAGCCTCCAGGGGCAGGGGCGACCAGAGGTCCGAAGGGACGGAGAGCGCCTCCTGCCGCGAGGGTGGATGAGCTGGCACGGCCCTGTCCGGCACGACTGCCGGGATCCTGCTCGAGGGCCCTGCCACAGTGCGGACAGCCGCCGAGTCCACCCGTGGAGGTGCTGGATCTGTTTCCGCGCTCCATTCTCCGGGGCGAACTCAAGCCGGATCTGCTCGAACGGCTGATCGCCCATTCCCGCAGCGTGCTCCGGCAACCGGAGGCCAGCCCCGACGCCTCGGTGAAACTGGCGGGGCAGCTCAGCCAGCAGCGGGAGCTGAATCCGGCCCAGCCGGCGGTGGAGGAGCTGTGCCGCACGGCATTGCTGCCGGGCTGCGAGCGCTGGATCCGCCACGTGATCGACCGTCAGCCGCCGCAGGGCCGCGGCCCCTGGACGCCGGGTCGCTACCGCCTGCAGCTGATCGATGTCTGGCTCAACTGCCAGTGCGCCGGCGACTACAACCCCACCCACACCCACGGCGGCAGCTTCTCCGGGGTGGTGTTCCTCCAGGTGCCGGATCAGATCCGTCCGGATCGCTTCGATGGCCAGCTCTGCTTCCACGGCCCCGAGGAATGGCACATCCAGAGCTTTCGCACCGGCATGGCGCACTACGTGATGCCGGAACCCGGGGCGTTCTATGTGTTCCCGGCCTGGCAGCCCCATTCGGTGGCCCCGTTCCGGGGCGAGGGGCAGCGCTGGTCTCTGGCCTTCAACGTGCTGGCGGTGCCGCAGCCGTCGGGGCCGTCCGCGCCGTCCCTCTCGGTGCAGGAGCCGCGGCGGGCGGCGGCGGCCGGCAATGTGTCGCTCTCGAGCGAGCGGCCTCGACCCTCGGGCTTCTGAGCCGATGCCGATCATTCGGTAGTGACGGCCACATCCCCGGGCCGGGCCGCTGCGCAGGATGAACGGGCGGACATCGCTCCTAGGGTTCCGGTCGCCATCCGGTGGTGCCCCCACCAGGGCGGCGATGACTGGTCCGAGAGGGGCGACCCGGGAGCACCGCTGCCGGGTCACGGAGGGATAAAAGCCCGGGAGACCGCTCAACCAGAGACCTCCCGCCGCCCATGACCTCGTCCCAAGCGTCCGGCGCTGCCTTCGAGCGACGCGACCCCAGCCAGGGCATGGAGGCCCTGGAGAAGGAAGCCCGGCTCCCGCTCACCGGCTGGCAGCAGGAGGTGGACCGTGGCAAGGCCCTCGGCCTCGAGGCCGCCGCCAGCATCGTCGATCGACGCCTCTCCACCTTTTCCCGCGGCGAGCTGCCCCACTACGCGGGCATCAACACCTTCATGAAGGCGCCCTATCTGGAGGATGTGAACCAGGTGGGGAACTACGACGTGGCCATCCTGGGGGTTCCCCACGACAGCGGCACCACCTACCGCCCCGGCACACGCTTCGGGCCCCAGGGCATCCGCCGCATCTCAGCTCTCTACACCCCCTACAACTACGAAATGGGGGTGGACCTGCGCGAGCAGATCAGCCTCTGCGATGTGGGCGACATCTTCACCATTCCCGCCAACAACGAGAAGTCCTTCGACCAGATCTCCAAGGGGGTCGCCCACGTCTTCGCCAGCGGCGCCTTCCCGATCATTCTCGGTGGCGATCACTCGATCGGCTTTCCCACGGTGCGGGGGGTCTGCCGCCATCTGGGCGATCGCAAGGTGGGCATCATCCATTTCGACCGGCACGTCGACACCCAGGAGACGGATCTGGATGAACGGATGCACACCTGTCCCTGGTTCCACGCCACCAACATGGCGAATGCACCGGCGCGGAATCTGGTGCAGCTGGGCATCGGCGGCTGGCAGGTGCCCCGCGAGGGGGTGAAGGTGTGCCGGGAACGGGGCACCAACGTGCTCACGGTGACCGACATCTGCGACATGGGCCTCGAGGCGGCGGCGGAGTTCGCGATCGAGCGGGCCACCGACGGCACCGACTGCGTCTACATCTCCTTCGACATCGACTGCATCGATGCCGGCTTCGTGCCGGGGACCGGCTGGCCGGAGCCCGGCGGCCTGCTGCCCCGAGAGGCCCTGAAACTGCTGGAGCTGATCGTGCGTCGGGTCCCCGTCTGCGGGTTGGAAGTGGTGGAGGTCTCCCCTCCCTACGACATCAGCGACATGACCTCGCTGATGGCGACCCGTGTGATCTGCGACACCATGGCCCACCTCGTGGTGAGCGGTCAGCTGCCCCGCCGCGAGCGTCCGGGCTGGCTGCATGACACCTGCAACATGGCCGTCGATCAGGCCTGGAGGTGAGTCATGCATGAAGTGGACATGACCCGCTGCCTGTTGCTGGCCCTGGAGGAGTGGCGCCAGCAGCACCACACCGACCGGCCCCGGGTGGAGACGGTTCACCTCGACGTGGGTCGCTTCACCTGCGTCGAACCCGACGCCCTCCTGGGCACCTACGCCGCCGCCGTCGCCGGCAGCTGGCTGGATGGCTCCCGTCTGACCATCCACACCATTCCCCTGGTGGGCCGCTGCTCCTGCTGCCGGGCCACCTATTCCCCCAGCGCCGAAGAGGCCTACCGCTCTCCCTGCTGCGACCGGCCGCTCGAGGAGATCGTCTCCGGCCGGGAACTGCGCATCCGGGATGTGGAGTACACGCTTCCCTCCGGCGAATCGATCGCCGCCCCCCTCGCCGCAGCGGCGGCCCATCGCACCTGAAACCCTCACCCCATCGGGACCCGCCAAGCACCATGCACATGCCCCTTCAGGACACGCTCGGCATCAATCTGCTGGCGGCCAACAGCCGGCAGGCCGAGCACAACCGCAGTCATTTCGATGCCTGGGGCACCCTCTGTCTCAATGTGATGAGCAGCCCCGGAGCCGGCAAGACGTCCCTGCTGGAGCGAAGCCTGCCGGTGCTGGCCCGCAGCCTGCGAATGGCGGTGCTCGAGGGCGACATGACCACCCGGCTCGATGCGGAACGGCTCGAGGCCACCGGGATCCCCGTGGTGCCGATCACCACGGGTCGGGCCTGCCATCTGGATGCCGCCATGGTCTCCGGTGGGCTCAAGCTGCTGCGCCAGCGCCTGAACCCGGAGGAACTGGACCTGCTCTGGGTGGAGAACGTGGGCAATCTCGTCTGCCCGGCGGAATTCGAGGTGGGTGAACACCTCAAGGTGGCCCTGCTGAGCGTGACCGAGGGCGAGGACAAGCCGCTCAAGTACCCGGTGATGTTCCGGGAGGCCGACTGCGTGCTGATCACCAAGGTGGATCTGCTGCCCCACCTTCCCCTGGATGTGGCCGCACTCGAGCGCAACATCCACAGCGTCAACCCCGAAGCCACGGTGCTGCAGCTCTCGGCCATCAACGGCCGGGGCTTCGATCTCTGGCATGCCTGGATCGAGCGCCAGCGCAGCCTCCAGGCCGGCTCAGAGCAGCCCGCAGCCCTCGCGGCTGGTCCGCGCTGACCGCCGGCGCCGCCCGGCGTCCGTTCCGTTCCGACTTCCCACCCATTTCCCGATTCCCATGCTGCGACAACTCCGCACCCTTGCTCTCGCCGCCCTGGCCCTTGTTCTCGCCGTGGCCTGCGCCCGCGGCGGACCCGGCGGTGGCGGCTCCGCGACCGGTGAACCGATCGTGCTGGGCTACAGCAACTGGGCCGGCTGGTGGCCCTGGGCGATCGCGGTGGAGGAGAAGCTGTTCGAGAAGAACGGCGTGAATGTGGAGATGCAGTGGTTCGACGGCTACGTGCAGTCGATGGAGACGTTCGCCGCCGGCAAGATCGACGGCAACAGCCAGACCCTCAACGACACCATCTCCTTTCTGCCCGGTGCCAACGGTGGAGCAGTGGTGGTGCTCGTGAACGACAACTCGGCCGGCAACGACCAGATCATCGCCGATGAGTCGATCCGCTCGATCAAGGAGCTCAAGGGCAAGACCGTGGCCGTCGAGGAGGGCGTTGTCGACGACTTCCTGCTCAGCCTGGCGCTGGAGGACAACGGCATGACCCGGGACGATGTGATCATCAAGGGCCTGCCCACCGATCAGGCGGCCACGGCCTTCGCCGCCGGTCAGGTGGATGCGGTGGGCGCCTTCCCGCCCTTCACCGGCACCGCGATGAAGCGTGAGGGAGCCCACGTGATCGCCAGCTCCAAGGAGTACCCCGGCGCCATCCCCGACCTGATGGCCGTCAGCGCGGATCTGATCGATCAGCGGCCCGACGATGTGCAGAAGATCGTGCAGACCTGGTGGGATGTGCGCGACTTCATGGCGGCCGAGCCCGAGCGCTCCGATGAAATCATGGCCCGCCGGGCCGGCATCACGCCCGAGGAATACGACCAGTACCGCGACGGCACCCGCTTCTTCACGATCGAGGACAACATCGAGGCCTTCTCACCCGGCGAAGGCATGCAGCACATGCCCTACGCAGCCGAGAAGATGGCGGACTTCATGGTCAAGGTGGGCTTCATCCCCGAGAAGCCGGACATGAGCAACCTGTTCAATCCCAGCTTCATCAAGGCCCTCAGCTGAGGCCGACTCCCACCGCCCTCAGCCTCCACCACCCATGACCCCGACTGCGTTCACCGGTGACGCCCAGCCCCCGGGCTGGCTCCGCTTCGGCCAGGTGCCCGGTCGCCAGACCCGCACGGCACTCCAGACCAGCTCCCTGCTGGTCCCGCTGCTGATCTGGCTGACGGTGAGCGCCTTCGGCTGGGTGGACAGCGCCTTCCTGCCCTCACCCGGCGCGGTGTATCGCTCGCTCGTGGAGATGATCCGCAGCGGCATCGTGTTCCAGGACATCACCGCCAGCACCGGCCGGGTGATGGCGGGTTTCGCCCTCGCCACGCTGGCGGCGATTCCGATCGGGATCCTGATGGGCTCCTATCCGGGCATCCGCGCCCTGCTGGAGCCGCTGATCGCGATGCTGCGCTACATGCCGGCGGCCGCGTTCATTCCGCTGCTCATCATCTATCTCGGCATCGGCGAAGAGCCTAAGATCGCGCTGATCTTCATCGGCACGGTCTTCTTCAACGTGCTGATGGTGATGGATGCGGTGAAATTCGTGCCTGAGGAGCTGGTGGAGACCACCCTCACCCTGGGCGGCAACACGCGCCAGCTGCTGCTGCAGGTGATCAGCCGCTACAGCATGCCCAGCATCATCGACACCCTCCGCATCAACATCGCCACCTCCTGGAACCTGGTGGTGATCGCGGAGCTAGTGGCCGCTGAAACCGGCCTGGGCAAGCGCATCCAGCTGGCCCAGCGCTTCTTCCTCACCGATCAGATCTTCGCTGTGCTGTTGGTGCTCGGCCTGATCGGCTTCGCCATCGACATGGCCTTCCGTCTGCTGCTGCGCGTCAGCTGCCGCTGGGCCACCTGACCCCCCATGGAACTCCAGGTCCGCAACGTCAACAAGCAGTTCGGCGAGGGTGCCCGCCGCAAGCTCGTGCTCAGCGACATCAGCTTCACGATGCGCTCGGGCGACTTCACCGCCCTGGTCGGCAGTTCGGGCTCCGGCAAGAGCACCCTGCTGCGCCTGGTGGCCGGGCTGGATCACCCCAGCAGCGGCTCGATCACCGTGGACGGCGAACCGGTGCGCGGACCGGGCCCCGACCGGGGCATGGTGTTCCAGAAGTACAGCCTCTATCCCTGGCTGACCGCCGCGGACAACGTGGCCTTCGGGATGCGTCTGAGGCGGATGCCCGAGCGGGAGGTGCGGGAGCGCACGGCCTATTTCCTCGAGGTGGTGGGCCTTCAGGACGCCGCCCGCAGGCTGCCGAAGGAACTCTCCGGCGGCATGCAGCAGCGGGTGGCGATCGCCCGGGCCCTGGCCACCGACCCCCGCGTGCTGCTGCTGGATGAACCCTTCGGGGCCCTGGACCTTCAGATCCGGGAGTCCATGCAGGACTTCATGGTGCAGCTCTGGCAGCGCACCGGCCTCACGGTGCTGCTGATCACCCACGACGTGGAGGAGGCGCTGATCATGGCCCAGCGGGTCCATGTGCTCGCCCCCAATCCCGGCCGCATCATCCACACGGTGGACGTGACGCTGGAGAAAAGCGATCTCGAAGGGCTGCGGGTGGATCCCGATTTCCTGCACGTGCGCCAGGAGCTCGTGCACCAGCTGCGCAGCCTGGATGGACGCCTCAGCTGAGGGCTTCCTGCCGGCCCGGCTTTACAGGGACCCGGCCCTGCTCGAATGGGAGCGGGCTGCCTACCTGCCCTCCTTCTGGCACCCGGTGGCCTGCGCCGGGGATCTCCCGCCGGGCCACAGCCAGGCCCTGCAGTGGCTGGATCAGCCGATCCTGCTGAGCCGCAGCCCGGACGGGCTGCTGTCGGCCTTCGCCAATGCCTGCCCGCACCGCGGAGTGGCCCTGCTGGCGGACGGGCCGGCCCGGGCCTGCAGGAAATGGGTCTGTCCGTATCACGGATGGACCTTCACCACCGACGGCCGGCTGCGGGCCGCCGCTCGGGAGGGGGAGTTCCATGAGCCCTTCGAGCGCAGCCGCTGGAACCTCATCCCTCTGCCCTTCCGGGAGCTGGCCGGGCTGATCTGGATCCGGCTTCGGCCTGCACCGGAGGGTGGCTCCTCCGTTGGAGAAGAACCGGATGGCCCGTCTGCCATCGATCTGGAGGCGCAGCTGGATCTGGTGCTGGAGGAGGCCGGCGGGCTGCTGGAGACTCCGCGGTCCGGCTTCCGCTGCCTGAACCGGCCGCTGCGCAGCGACTGGAAGCTGGCGCACGACAACACGCTCGATGATTACCACGTGGCCATTGCCCACCCCCGCACCCTGCATCCTCTGCAGGGACCGGTCAGCGGCTACCGGCACGGCTTCGGACGGCAATCGAACCTGCTGGCCACACCCTGGACGGGACCATCAGACCAGGCGACGCTCGCCGGTGAGTTTCTGACCTTCGGTGTGCCCCCCTGTCACCACCTGCTCTTCTGGCCGGACGGGCGCCTGGCGGCCATCAGCTTCGTGCCCGACGGGCCTGGCCAGTGCCGGATGGCGCTGCGGCTGCTTGGGCCGGAGGCACTGAGGGACACAGCCGACGCCTGGCTGGCGGAGATGGAGCGATTTCTCGACGAGGACACCGCCCTGGTGGAATCCGCCCAGCGGGGCTTTGAAGCCGGAGTGGAGCCGGGCCCGGCCCACAGACTGGAGGCTCGGATCCTGCACCACCACCGGCTCTACCGTCAGGCCGCGGCCGGGCGGCTGAGCTCCTCGGGCTGCACGCCGAGGTACACCGCCTCGCGGTAGATCTCCAGCTGCGCCTCACGGTCTCCGCGCTCGAGAGCCTGGCCGTAGCGCAGGCGGAGCGAACCGAGCAGAGCGTCACGCCGGGGGGCCGAATGAGCCGCACCATTACCGCGAAGGCCCACGGAGGAGGAGGCAGGCGCAGCGGAGCTGGAATCGTGGAAGGCCATGGCCGGGAACGCCTGAAACTGGCGAATTCTGTAGCGGTTCTAACACCTTTGCCCGGCTTGGGCCGTCGGCGGGTTCCCGACCTGCCCGCCGAATCGACTTAGACGGTCATGGCGCAGTCAACGACGCTGCCATGCAGCACATCCATCACCGAGCTGATCCGCTGGGCATCGCCCGGCTCCATCGAAAGGGTGGTGGCGAGCGTTCCGAGCATGCAGCGCTCCTCCTCCACCAGCGGACCGTCGGAGCGCATGATCTCGGCCGCCACGGCGTACGCGGTGCGCCGCTGCTCCGGGCTGAGCGCCTGGGCGGCCTCCACCATCAGCTCGTGGACGCCGAGCCGCCGCATCCGTTCGAGCAGCTCATCCATCAGAGCCACCATCTCACCGTCCTTCATCGAGGCGAAGGGTTCGCGGTAGTCGAGCTCATGGCGCAGCGCCCTGGAGCCCGCCTGGGAGAGCACACCATCCCAGGAGACGGCGGTAAGAGCGATGGCGGCGAAAGCGGTCAGGGAGTCCAAACCGACGGTGAACACCTCTGGAGCGGTCATGGCCGAAACAGCACCCTGGCCGGGGTAGCGGACGCTACCGATCAGCACTCTCGATGGACAGGAGACGGCCATGACGGGGAAGCGAGGAGACGCATCAGTGTTCTTGTAGCAACGGCGACCGGTTTTGCAGCAGGCTGCCGCAACTTTCGCTTGAATCCGAGAGAACTCTCTGCTTCTCACCATGAAGCTGGTCACGGCTTTCATCCGGCCCACCACGGTGGATCAACTCAAGGACAAACTTGTCGAGAAGGGCATCGTCGGCATGACCGTCTCCGACGTGAAGGGATTCGGCAAGCAGCTCGGTCAGACCGAGGTGTACCGGGGTGCCGAATACAAGGTGGACTTCGTCAAGAAGGCCAAGGTGGAGATGATCGTGGCCGACGAGCTGGTCGAGACCGCCATCGAGACCATCGTGGCCCTGGCCCAGACCGGCAACATCGGCGATGGCAAGATCCTGGTCACCCCGCTCGACACCGTCGTACGCATCCGCACCGGCGAGCGCGACGCAGCCGTCGTCTGAGCTCAGTTCCATCGGATTGCGGGGCTGAGCCCGGCGTCGCCATGGCGCCGGGGATGGCCCTCAGACCGTGGCCTCCTCAACCGCGCCAGGGGTCGCCTCAGGAGATGGCGTCTCGGAGCCGCTCTCGGGGGCAGCCGGTTCCGGGGCCGGGTTGGAGTCGGCCAGTGAGGGGAAGCTGCTGCGGATCTGCTGGTCGATCGCCGCCCCGATGCGGGCGCGGAACGCGGCTGCGCCATCCGTGTCGAGCACGGGGTAGCTCGTGTCCCCGGCCTGAGAGGGGTCGCGCAGCGGCTTCCAGCTGGTGGTCTGCTGCTCCTTCAGAGCGATCAGGGGTGCCGCGAAATCGAAGCTCAGGCTTCGGCCCAGCTCAGCCGCCTCGGCAGCCCAGGCCTCGCGCATCGGCGTGAGCTCGCGGGCCTTGATCGTGTCCGGCAGGCCCAGAACCGGCTGGCAGCTGTCCAGAACCTTCAGCTCCTCCTCCAGAACGATGGTCCAGGCTCCGCACTCGCCCTCAGCCAGGCCCATGGAGGCTTCGGCGGCCTGCATCGCCTCAAGGTTGAAGCGCAGCCAACGGTAATACGACTTCTCCCGGATGCTCTTGCGCGCCGCGGCCTTGCCGGTGGGCAGGGGCGGCAGGGCGGCTTCGGCCTTGCGCAGAAACAGACGGTCCTCCCGCTCCAGGTTCATCGACCCCCAGCGCCGGCGGTACTCCCACAGTTCGGCGTAGCGGGCCACCTCCTCAGACGGCCAGCCCAGCGCGGTCAGCTCGTCAGCGCGACTGATCGGATCCTTCGGCATCAGCGGCGGAAACGGGAAAAGCAGCGTAAAGCTCGGGCGGAGCCCCGGCGGGCTGGCGCTGCAGGAAGGCCTCCACCGTCACCGGGGCGCGGTGGACGGTGCCCACCGGCAGCCAGAGATCGCCCCGGGCGGAGGCGAAGTGCACCTCCCAGTGGTACAGGCCGGTGAAGGCCCGTTCGTCCTCCTCCATCAGCGCGGCGTAGTGCAGGACGGCGCGGCCGTAGCGGTCACTGTTGTTGTATCCCCAGAGCCCTCGGCGGATGTCCTCCAGACCGCCGCGACGCACGAGATAACGGGCCGCGGCCTGAATCGCATCGTGGGGGTCGCGGATGTCGCCGCGGCCGATGCCGGCTTCGGCCCAGGTGGTGGGCAGGAACTGCATCGGCCCCTGCGCGTTGGCCACCGAGACGCCATCGATCCGCCCCATGGCGGTCTCCACCAGATTCACCGCCGCCAGCACCTCCCAGGCGATGCCGGTGGCGGCCTCCGCCTTGCGGTAGTGCGCCAGGAGCTGCTCCGGCGGCTCGGGGGCGCGGATGCGCCAGGCCGGCAGCCGCTCCGGCGGGCGGCTGCGCCTGTGCATGGCCAGAAACTCCCGCCGGGCGGCCAGATGCCGTTCGGCGACCGGGCGCCAGCGATCGGGCAGCAGGGCCAGCACGCGGCGGCTGCGCGGCTCATCCCGCGAGAGCACCCGGTAGATCACCTGCTGCTGATGGCCGAGGCGCGGAAGCTGCTGATCCGGGGTGCCCGGGTCCCTCAGGGCCTCCTCCACCCAGGCCAGCAGGGCTGCGGTGGCAACGGGTTCCGCCGGCACCAGCGGATGGTGGCGGCCATCGGCTGTGCGGGGCAGGCCGGGGGCCGTGGGGAGGAGCAGCGGGTCCGCCTGGGGTGAGTTCTCACGCAGCGGGGGATCGTCTCCGGCCAGGGCCGGCGCGGACGAGGGCTCGCGGCCCGCGCGGGCTAGCACCAGGGCGGAGAGCGCCAGCGCCAGAACCAGCAGCAGGCGCACGGCATGACGGCGGCGGGAGACAGGCACGGAATCGAGGGCCGCGGCGGTTATCTTCGCCGGACTTCCATGCATCGGGCTGATGGCACTGCCTTTCCTCGGTCTGAGCGGTCGACGGGCAGCGCACAGGGCGGCTCCCGGCGGTTCCGCAGCGGGCCGCCTGCTGGAGAGCCGCCGGGATGAGGCGATGCGCGCCGTCAGCCTGACGACCCTGGCTCAGGCCTACCTGGCCAACGAAACCGTGTTCCTGGAGCGTGGCAGCTCCTGGTGCTGGGACCGCGACGGCATCCCCGACTGGCTGGTGCCCCGGTTCGAGGAGCTGGGACTGCTCCCCTGAGCTGGCCGAACGGGGATCACGGCATCACGCGCGCGCCACACCCAGCAGGTCGCCCCGCTTATGCGTGTAAGCTCATAGGCACTTCCTCCTGGGTCGTTGCACGCCTCTTCCCGGCACCCATCTCCACCGGCGGCGGCAGTGAACCTGCGGGACGCCGCCGGTGGTGCCGATCTGCTGTTCCGGCAATTGTTCGATGCCGCCAGTGGCACCTACACCCATCTGCTGGCCGATGTGGACACTGGCGAGGCGGTGCTGATCGATCCGGTGGACGAGCGGCACCAGCGTGATCTCGGCCTGATCGACGAGCTGGGGCTCAGGTTGCTGATCTGCCTCGACACCCACGCCCACGCCGATCACGTGACCGGCAGCTGGCTGATGCACCAGGCCACCGGCTGCGGCATCGGCCTGGCGGCGGCTGCGGGAGCCGCGAACGTGACCCGGAGCCTTCGGCACGGCGATCGTGTGGTCTTCGGTCCCCGCTGGCTGGAGGTGCGGGCCACCCCGGGCCACACGGACGGCTGCCTGACCTTCGTGCTGGACGACCGGAGCATGGCTTTCACCGGCGATGCCCTGCTGATCCGGGGCTGCGGCCGCTGCGACTTCCAGCAGGGAGACCCCCGCCGGCTGTTCGCCTCGATCCACGAGCAGATCTTCTCCCTGCCTCCTCACTGCCGGCTCTACCCCGCCCACGACTACCAGGGCCGAACGGTCACCAGCGTGGCCGAGGAGATCACCCTCAATGCCCGCCTGGGTCATCAGGCGAGTGAGGAGGCCTTCATCGAGGCCATGCAGCAGCTGCAGCTCCCCCCGCCCGGCCGCATCGCGGAAGCCCTGCCGGCCAACCTCCGTTCCGGCCGGCCCCGCCCGGAGCACGGCCCACCGGCCGTTCCGCTCCCCTAAGCCCCGGCCTCAGCCCCTGCCGATCACCGCCACGTCTTGCCGACCATGTCACTCTCCACCTCGAACGCGAACCCCGCCACCTCCTCTGCAGCAGCCGGGCCGGGCGAGCGGAGCATCAGCCCGGCTGAGCTGGCCGAGCGGCACGCCGCCGGCGAGGTGACGATCGTGGATGTGCGGGAACCGGTGGAGTTCATCGCCGGGCATATCGCCGGCAGCCACAACCGACCCCTGGGCCGCCTGACCGACGAGGCGCTGCCGGGCGGGCCGATCGTGCTGGTCTGCCAGAGCGGCCGCCGCAGCCATCAGGGTCTGATGGCCCTGCTCGGCAGGTCCGGGAACGAGCCCGCCACGTTGATGCAGCTGGAGGGGGGGCTGGAGGCCTGGATCCGGGCCGGGCAGCCCCTGCGCCGGCGGAAGGGAGCGCCCCTGCCCCTGATGCGGCAGGTGCAGATCGCGGCCGGGAGCCTGGTGCTGGCCGGTGTTCTGCTCAGTCAGCTGGTGGCACCCGGCTGGGTCTGGCTCTCGGGTTTCGTGGGCGCCGGGCTGATCGCCGCCGGCATCAGCGGGTTCTGCGGCATGGCCCGCCTGCTGGCCGCCATGCCCTGGAACCGGGTCGCCCAGACGCGGGGATGATGGACCGAGGTTCGCCGCTCCGATGGCCCCTCCCCTCCGCCTGCCAGCGCCCATCGGCCTGGCGCTTCTGCTGCTCCCCGCGATCACGGGCCCGGCCCGGGCCCAGTCTCAGGCTCTGGTGCTGCAGTGCCGCTTCCCCGACGCGGAGCCGCCCGAGGAGCTGATCCTGATCCAGGCCGACCCGGAGCGTTCGGTGGCCACGCTGCACCGCCTTCCCGATGGGGAGAGCCGGCCGGCACAGGCGGTCTTCACCGACAACCGCCTGAGCGTGTCGTACCTGGAGGGAGGATCCCTCTCGAAAGCCGCCTCGATCCGGATCGAGCGCCGCAGCGGAGTGGCGCATCGCTCAGGCGAAAGGAGCTCGGGGCGCTGCAGATCGCTCGAGAAACGGCAGTGATTCAGAAGGAGTGATGGCTCGCGACTGGCCCGGTTCGAACCAACTGGCACATCAGGAGCTGCGCTCGCAGGCCGGAGGCAGGAGCGCTCACCAGACATTTTCGATCACATTCATGGCCTGGATGTAGGCGGGGGGATCCGAAACCAGGTCGCTGTCTTCAAGGAAGCTCTCATTCTCAATCGCATTGCGGGCCACATCAGCAATCACCACGTTGGCCACAAGCTCCAGAGCTCCTGGAAGCTCGAGATTCTGGAGGGCTTCCGCATATTTCCTTCCGTGTGACGGGCGCACCGATTCCTGGCAGTAATTGCTGAGCTCGCGGCTTTCCGTCATCACCGAGAACGCCACGTCCTTGGTGGACGGCCTGCCGTAGAACGACATGTAGAGGAGATTGATCATCGAGGCGTCGTGAACCTGGATCTGGTACTTGCGCACGATCTGGGGCCAGTAGCGCAGAGCCTTGAGACCCTCCAGGCCTCCCTTGCTGAGTCCGGCGCTCTCGCACCAGTTCTCCAGCTCCTCGATCCCCTGGGGGCAGCGCTGCAGCTCCCGCATGCGTTCGGCCAGGATCTGACCGGCCTGGAAGTTGCGGGTCGGGCTTCCTGTGACGGGCATCATCATGCTGCCGCGCAGATCAGCCACCATGGCCGTGAGCTGGGCGAAGGTGTGGTCCCGGACCTTCTCCATGTCACCGCCCCGGCTGAGGGCCGCTTCAATGCGCTGGACGCCGTAGCCCAGTTCGGTGAGCGCAATCGGCTGGCGGTTGTAGAGACGCTGCCGGTCGCGGCGCATCATCGACACGCTGGCGGCCTGGTCCATGCACTGATCCAGCAGCAGGGTGAGCAGCGTCGGCAGCACCCCGGGGTTGTCGCGATGGAACGTGTAGCCGAAGCCGGCGAAGATCGACGACATGTTCTTCGCCGCCTTGATGTACTGAGCCTCGACGTTGTGAATTCCCGGTGAAACCTGGATGTTGGGCGAGAGCTTGTCCAGCATCCGGGCACCGAACAGAGCGGTCAGTGCATTGGGATGGCAGAAGTTCGCCGTGAAGCTGTCGACCGGGTTGCGCAGGGCACCGTGACGGTGAAAGCCGGAGAAGAAGCCCAGGTTGGGCTCCTTCTCGCACAGCACGTAGGACTCGTTGTTGATGAAATCGTGACTGAACGAGCCGGCGAGGCAGGCCAGCAGCACCTGCTCACGGTCCATGTCGCGGCGCAGCTCACAGGCGAGACGGAGATCCTCCTCGATGTGATTGCTGTTGGCGCTGAGGATCACCATCTCGCAGGTGGCGATCAGATGCTCCAGCGTGTTGAGCACGCGCACCCCGTCCTCGTCGTGGGTGGCCATCCGCTCCATCGTGGCCACGTGATCGGGGTCCATCCCCTCGATCGCCTGCCCGCCGAACGCCCCCAGCAGCGTGCGCCCGGGCCGGGGTGCCAGCACCAGGCGCGAGCCATCGGTCTGCATGGCGCAGTTGTAGGCCAGCGAGCCGGGGTAGAGGCCGACGCTGTAGAAGCCCACCCGTCCCTGTTCGAGCGCCCGGATGCGGCGTTTGACCGCACCTTGGTCCAGAGAGTGATCGAAGAAGCCGTTCTTCATACCCAACAGATTGAACAGCTGATGATGCGGAAGCTGGTCTCCCTGCCGCGGCAGCTCCCCTCATCGGAGCCCACACTAGACGCCCTGATCCGGCGCCCCATGGGAACCCTGCGCACGGTGCTGGTCCTGGTGGCCGGCCTGATCCTGGCCGGGGTTGCGCTGACCGGCGGAATCCTGCTGCTGGTGGTCCATTTGGTGCAGACCAGCGGACCGTCCAGACAGGCCCTGGAGGCCCTGCGCGAGAACCCTCAGGCCGTGCGGCAGCTGGGAGAGCCGGTCCGCAGGGGCTGGTGGTTCACCGGCCAGGTGCGCCGCAACGGCGACGCCGGCATGGCTCGTCTGACTCTGCCGGTGGAGGGAAGCCGGGCCTCCGGCAGGCTGCGGATCGACGCCCGGCGCGAGAAGGGGAGCTGGTGCTTCCTGCAGCTGGAGCTGCGGGCCGGCGCTGGAGCGGAGCTGGACCTGCTGCCGGCCGAAGCGGCTCCGGCCTGCCGGGAGGGGCTCCCCGGCTCGGGCGGACCGGTCATCTGAACGATCCACCCACGGCCCTTCAGCTCTGCCCGGTCCCCTTCAGCCAGGCCCGCAGCTGCTCGCCGGCCACCTCGCGGCCGCCGAGACCGAAGGCCACCGCCGCAGCCACGGCGATCGAACCCAGGGTGAGCCCGAAGGCGAGGGTGACGATGGTGGTAGCCACACCGATCTGCTGCAGCGCCATCGCGCCGCTGAAGGTCAGGATGGCCACGCGGGCGATCTGGGCCAGCAGCTGGGCCTGATGGGTGCCGGAGCTCCGGATCAGCTGGGCGGCGAGGTTGGCCAGATAGAGGCCCACCGCAAACACCAGCAGACCGGAGAGGATCTGGCCGAACAGCAGCAGAAGGCCGCTGATGATCTCCGTCAGCGCCGGCAGATCCAGCACGTTCGACGCGGCGACCGCGGCGAAGAGCACCACCGCACCGAGGGCCAGCACCCCGATGATCTCCGAGGGGGTCCGGCGGCTGGTGGCGGCAGAACCGTTCTCCGCTGCGGCTGGGGCCGCCGCCGCGGCATCGGCAGCCTCGACGACACCGAGCCACTGCACCACGCGATCGAAGCCGATGCCGCTGAGCAGACGCGTGACCAGCTGGCCGATGAAGCGGCCGATCACCACACCCGCTCCGAGGATCACAGCGGCGGTGAAGATCTGGGGCAGGGCATTGAGGGTGCGCTCCAGCATCGCCACGGCCGGGCCGGCGATGGCGGGCATCTCCAGGGCATCCAGAGCGGCGGTGGCGGCCGGGATCAGGATCAGAACGAACACCACGGTGCCGCTGAGCGCCGAGACCGACTGGCCGGGCTGGGCGGGATCGAGGCCGAACTCCTGGCCCACCTTGTCCACACCGGTGGCGCTGAGCAGGTTGCTCACCAGCAGCCGCACGGTGCGGGCGATGAACCAGCCCACCGCGCCGATCGCCACGGCCTTGGCGATGCGCGGCAGCGCGGCCATGAAGTCGTTGACGAGGTTGAGCAGGGGCTGCAGCTGGCTGCCGAGATTCAGGGCATTGAGCACCAGCGGCAGGAAGAAGAGCAGAACCAGCCAGTAGAGAACGTTGGCCAGGGTCTCGCTCACCACCAGCCCAGGGGTGGCGTCGGCCGCGTCGGACTCGAACAGCTTGTCGTCGAGCTGGAACTGGCGGGTCACCCGCAGCACGACCGTGCGCGCCAGGCTGGCCACGATCCAGCCGGCGGCCGCGAGCACCGCGGCGGCACCGAGCTGGGGCAGGAAGCCGAAGATCTGATTGAGGAACGCGTTGAGCGGTTCCGACGCCGCCGTGAGGTCCAGCCGGTTGAGGGCGGCGACCACGGCCAGGATCAGGATCACCCAGAAGGTGAGGGCCGCCAGGGTGCGGTCGAGCCGGAAGAGGGGTTCCCCCTTGCCGTCGGTCGGCACCACCGCGGAGGTGATCATCTCGTCGACGCGGGTGCGCCGCAGCAGGCTGCGCACCAGGCGCTGGGCCAGCCCGGCCACGATCCAGCCCACCAGCAGGATCAGCAGGGCGGAGATGAGATTGATCGTCTGGGGCAGAAGGGCGGGTTGCACCGGCAGTTCCACAGCGGCAAGCGGTGGAGACCAGGGCGGCAGGTAGGCCATGGCAGAGGTTGGATGCGATCTGGGAGGGTGCACCCCGCTCTGGCGGAGCCACCACTCGATTCACCCTGACCAGCCGCTGAGGGATGACCCGCAGCTGCAATCAAACCTCAAGAATTCCCGGGCTCCGAGAGGCTGTCGCGGAAGTCCTTCACCCGGACCGGCACGATGCGCAGGTGCAGATCCAGATCCCGGATCCCGAAGCGCAGCAGCGAGCGGAACAGCGCTTCATTGGTGCGGGCGAGCACGGCATCGCTGAGCAGTCCCTCGGGGGCATTGAGCACCAGATCGAGGCTGGCGGCGCGACCCGCCACATCGATGTTGATGTAGCGCACCTGCACCTGCCGCCAGGTGGCGGCGTCCTCAGCGGCGATGCGGGAGAGTTCGATGTCGATCCGCTTGGCCAGGATGAACTCCTGCAGGGCGAAGCTGAGCGGCCCGCTGATCACGGCCATCAGCGCCAGCCAGGCCATCAGCGGCTGCCAGGACCGGCGCCAGCTCCCGTAGGACTGGCTGAGGAAGGTGAGCGAACCGGCAACGGTGATGCCGATCAGGTTGGCCAGGAAGAGAAGAAAGGCCCCCTGGGAGACATCGAGATTGAGGCCGCTGACCACGTCCTGACCGAAGCTCGCCCCCACCTCGGGACCGAGCAGCAGGCCGATTCCGGTCACGCACAGGGGTGGCACCAGGGCCACGGCGATGGCCACACCGGCGATGGAATTGGCGATGCGGGCGCGCGTGAGGGAGAAGGCCCCGGCCACGCCGGCGGCAACGGCGATCCCCAGATCAATGAGGTTGGGTGTGGCGCGGGCCAGGATCTCCGAGCCCACGATGGACACCGGCAGCAGCAGGGCGATCAGCATCGCGGTGATCACCACCACCACCACCCCGAGCACCAGGGTCACCAGCGAGCGCTTCACCAGCCGTCCATCGCCGATGACGATGGCGAAGGCCATGCTGAGGATCGGATTCATCAGCGGGGCGACGATCATTGCCCCGATCACCACAGCCGCGCTGTCGGCCAGCAGCCCGAAGCTGGCGAGCATGGCCGAGGTCACCAGCAGCACGAAGAACCCGAAGGACGGCAGCGACGAGGCGATGCGGTCGCGATGCAGGTCCTTCCGATCGATCGGGCGCTCCAGATGCATGGCCCACTGACCGGTGAAGCGGTCGATCCATCGCTGCCAGACGGCCACAGCAGGCACACCATCCCCGCTCATCGTGCGCAGCCGGCGGAGCGGGCCCGACGCCTGCTTCATCATTTCGTATCGGATCGGCACTTTTCCTAACGGGTGTTCCGGCACCATCCGGACGCGGCTAAGCCGGGGCCAGCGAGACACAACCCCGTCCATGGCCCTCACTGCCATCGAATGTCCCAATGGGGTCTGTCACAGCCACCACGGCGGCCACGCCGTGCGCCGGGCCGTCATGCAGCGCAACCTCTCCAGCCATGGACGCCACTGGTGCGAGCGTCTGGCGGAGCGGATCTATGAAATCTCCGTGGAGACCTTCTCCGAGCAGGTCCTGCCGACCCTGAACGCCCCGGGCTGGCAGCGGCGCCACCTCGACTGGGAGTTCAAGCTCAGCCGCGACAGCGCACGGGTGGAGGGGGATGCCACGGCACCGGGAGAGCCGGATCAGACCCTGGTGGACGGCATGATCAATGCCACCGAGAGCTTCCTTCGCAGCCCGGAGGTGCACCACCTCTTCGTGCAGGAGCTGGTGGAGGGCACCTACGCCACCGTGAACGCCGATCCCCTGAGGGCCCGGGCCCTGCGGGAGCTGGTGGACAACGAGCTGCTGGCGATGGTGCAGGAGATCCGCGAGGACCTGCTCGATCGGGTCGCCGGCCGGCTGCTGGAGCGTGCCGATGGCGATTTTGAGCGGGCCCGAACGGCTGTCTCCGGCAGCCTGAACGAGCTTGAGGGCCTGCTGCGGGATCACGCCGAGGCCAACGGCTCCGGCGAGGGCCACTGACCAGCGTCAGCTCCCCGGCGGGCGCCCGGCCCGGAGCGCCCGCCGGGGAAGCACCGCCTCCACCACTCCCTGCAGCGCAGCCGCGGACACCAGCCCGAACTGGCGGCTGTCCCGGCTGGCGCTTGCATTGTCACCGCGCACATCCAGCGCCGCCCCGCATACGGACCGCACCCGTTTCACCAGACGGGTGCCGGGCTCGAGCGGATGCTGCAGCACCACGATTGCGCCCACCAGCGGCTCCAGATCGCGCCGCTCTGAGCTCGGGACCGGTGACCAACGCCTGACGATCACCCGATCGCCGTCGGCAAGGGCCGGCAGCATGGAATCCCCCTCCACACGGCACTGATCGCGCCGCCCGATCAGAACAGAAAGCAGATGCCCGGTTCCGGCGCGGGGAGGGGTGCCGGAGCCGGGCATGGGGTTCAGGAGGGCCTCAGCTGGCGGTGACCCAGGCGTCGGAACGACCCTTGCTGGTCCAGAACATGGTGTGGATGGCCTCCACGGCTTTCATCAGCTCCTCGGCCTTGGCCTGATCGATGCTGACCTTGCAGGCACTGCAGAGTTTGGCGGCCTTCCAGAAGGTGTCGTGCAGGTCGGGGAAGGTGGCGAGGTGCTCGGGCTTGAAGTAGTCGGTCCAGAGGATCAGGAGCTCCTTCTTCGTGAGCTGGGCCTGCTCCTCCTTCACCGCCACGAAACGGGAGAAGGTGTTGTTGTAGGTGGCCCAGGCTGCGGCATCGGCCCCGTCCGGCGGGGTCATGGCCAGGAGCTTCTTGGTCATCGAGAGCACGGCTTCGGCGGCCACGCGGGCCGAGGCCGGGTCATACACGCCGCAGGGGCCATCGCAGTGGGCCTGCACCGGAGCGGCGGGACGACGGCGAAGGATGGCGGAGAGTGCCGAACGCAACATCAGCGGGGGAGAAGCAAATCCTTCTGAAACCCTACCCGCGTGGCCAACACGGCCGGGACGCGTTCAGGGCTGGACCTCAAGCAGTTCCACCTCGAAGATCAGGGTGGCGTTCGGCGGGATGACGCGGCCAGCACCCCGTTCCCCGTAGGCCAGATCCGGGGGAATCACCAGACGGCGCTTGCCTCCGACCTTCATACCGGCCACGCCTTCGTCCCAGCCCTTGATCACGCGACCGGCACCGAGGGGGAAGCGGAAGGGGCCGCGCCCGTAGCTGCTGTCGAACTCACGGCCGTTCTCCAGGGTGCCGCGGTAGTTGACCGAGACGGTGGCGCCGCGAACGGCTTCCGCACCGCTGCCGGTCTCCAGGTCCGTGATCCGCAGGCCACTGGCTGTCATGCGTTCCTTGGCGGCGTCCATCGGTCCACCCAATGCATCGGCTGAGGCCATGATGAACAGGCGGGGGTTGGGATCGTCGGGATCCAGCTCCATCGGAGCGCCCGCCAGGGACACTGCCGGAACCGCGGCCGCGGCGGGCTGCGAAGGGGGGCGGCCACCACAGCCTCAGCGGCCTGATCGGCCTGGACCACCGAAGGCGACACGAGCTGGCTGACCAGGGCCAGGGCGAGGCAGGCCACGCAGACGGCGGTGCTGATCAGGATGTCGCGCATGAAGGCCGGTCGGGCGGAATTCGGTGCCCGGATTCTGCCAGCGGCGCCCGGCCCTCAGTCGGCTGTGCTCTCCGGTCCGGCAGCTGGCGCATCGCGTGGCTCCCGCCGCTGCTCGCGCGCCTGGCGTTCCAGCCGGTCGATCCTCCCCCGCAGCTCGTCCACCTCGCGCTGCCGGGCCAGGCCCAGGTCCTGGAGGAAATGATCGACATTGCGCTCAAGCGACCGACCCGCCTGCTGCTCGAGTTCCGGGTCCTGACCGCGCAGGGCCTTCATCACGTCATCCACCAGGGCGGAGGCCTGGACAGGGTCCAGACGGCCGCTCACGACCCAGGCCTGGGTCACCTCCCGCAGCCGGTCAGCCACCAGGGTGGTGGTGCCCAGCCCGCGCAGGAGAAGTTGCTGAAGGGGATTGGCTTGCTCCATCGGTGGCGATGACCTGCCCCCACATTGACCCCTCCCTAGGGTCGGCGGCGATGACGGAGTGGCTGCATCGATGCCGATCCGGGCTGCCATCGCCGGTCTGCTCGCCGGCCTGGCGCTGCCGCCGCAGGGGTGGCCCTGGCTGCTCTGGCCCTGCCTGGCCGTGCTCTGGCGGCTGTGCGCCGCGGCGCCCCGGCCCGCCCTGGCCGGCGCGCTCTGGGGAGGAACCGCGGTGCTGGTGAGCCACCGCTGGCTCCTGGCCCTGCACCCGCTCGACTGGCTGGGGATTCCCCTGCCCATCAGCCTGCCGCTGGTGGTGATGCTCTGGCTGTTCTGCGCGGCACTGGCCGCGCTGCTGGTGGGGGCCTGGGCCGCCCTGGCGGGGCGCCTCACTCCGATCACGGCGGACCGGGCCCTGCTGCTGGCCTGCCTCTGGGGTCTGGCGGAAGTGGTGCTGGCCCGGCTGCCCCTGTTCTGGCTCGGCCTGGGCTCCGTCGTCCTGCCCGGCGATCCGGCCCTGGCGGGGCTGGCGAGCGGGATCGGGGCGGGGGGTCTGGCCACCGTCCAGCTGATGCTGGGCTGGGGGCTGCATCGCTGCTGGCCGGTGCGGAGCGGCCGGCCAAGACTGGAACCGTGGACAACAGCGGCCCGGCGGGGCCTGAGTCTTGCGGCAGTCGTGCTCGCGCTTCACGGGCTGGGGGCTTGGGCACTGGTGGGCGCGACCCCGCCGCCGGCGCAGACGTTCAGGCCCGAGCCCGATCAGGCCTCCGTGGCCCTGCTGGCCTACCAGCCGGCGGTGCCGACACGGGAGAAGTTCGATCCCGGCCAGATCCGGCGGATGCGGCGCGGCCTGGAAGCGGCCCAGGCCGCGGCCCGGGCGATGGGTCTGGCCGGGGTGGTGGCGCCCGAGGGGATGCTGAGCGCGGGGGCCCTGCGGCCCGAACCCTGGGACGGCGAGCTGCTCAGCGGTGGATTCCGACGCACCGCCACCGGACTGCGGAGCAGCCTGCTGCGTTTTGAGGATGGTCGAGCGCGCCCGGGATCGGCGCTGGACAAACACCGCCTGGTGCTGCTCGGGGAATGGGTCCCCCTGGCCCGCTGGTGGAGCTGGACGGGCCTGTCCGCTGTGGGCGGTGTGGAGCCCGGCGCCCCCTCGCGGCTGATGAGGCGCCCCGGAGCCGATCTCGGCCTGGCCATCTGTTACGAGATCAGCGACGGCGAGAGCCTGGCCGCCGCTGTGCGCCGGGGGGCCGGCTGGCTGCTGGCGATCGCGAATCTCGATCCCTACCCGGTGATGCTGCAGCAGCAGTTCCTCGCCCTGGCGCGGCTGCGGGCGATCGAGACCCGGCGTCCCGTGCTGCTGGCGGCCAACACCGGCCCCACCGCCTCACTTGGGCCGGACGGAGCGATCGAGGCCCTGCTCACCGGCGGCCGTCCCGGCCTGCTGCCGGTGGAGCTGCAGCCCCGGAACGACAGAACGCTCTACGCGCGCTGGGGCTCGTGGCCGCTGCTGGCCCTGCTGGTGGCCTCGGGGCTGAGGGTGGCGTCCCGATCGATCAGTCCGCCTCCCAGCAGCAGATCACCCTCGTAGAACACCGCCGCCTGGCCTGGGGTGAGGGAGAACTGGGGCTCCCGGAAGCGAATCGCCACCCGATGGGGGCGACCGCTGGCCCGATCCAGCTCGAGCGCGGGCACCGGAGTGAGCAGTGCCGGCTGGGGCTCACTGCGGTAACGCACCTGCACCATCAGTTCGCGCGGCCGATCCAGTGGCGGGATCGAGACCCAGTTGACCGCACCGACCGAGCAGGCATCCCTGGCGGCCTGCGAGCGGGGCGCCACCACCACCCGGTTCATCGCCGCGTCCAGGCGGACCACATGCAGCGGCTCATGCCAGGCGATGCCGAGCCCGCGCCGCTGCCCGATGGTGAAGTGGGCGATGCCGTCGTGCTGACCCAGAACCGTGCCGTCGGCCAGGGTGATCTCCCCCTGCCGGGGCGGCAGGTGGGCATCGATGAAGGCACGCATCGAACCGTGCCGTTCCACCAGGCAGAGGTCCTGGCTTTCCGGCTTGGCGGCCGTGCGCAGCTCATGGCGCCGGGCCTCCTCACGGGTCTGCTGTTTGCGCAGATCTCCCAGGGGGCAGACCAGCCGGCCGAGGACCTCCTGGGGCAGGTCGTAGAGGAAATAGCTCTGATCCTTGCCGCGATCGAGGCCGCGCCGCAGCTGATGACGATCGGTGCCGTTCTCGGGATGGAGCCTCGGCCTGACGCGGGCGTAGTGCCCCGTGGCGACGACGGGCAGCTGCCGCTCCTCCAAAGCCCAGTGCAGCATCGGTCCCACCTTCACCTCCCGGTTGCAGCGCGAGCAGGGGAGCGGGGTGAGGCCGGAGCCGTAGCCCTCGATCAGGGTGTCGACGATCTGGGCCTGAAAGCGCTCGCGGGCATCGACGACGTGGTGCGGCATCCCCAGCTGGTCGCAGATGGCGGCCGCATCCACAAGGCCGTCGGAGCAGCAGGCCCCCTTGCCCTGCATCAACCAGAGCGTCACTCCCTCCGCCTGCCAGCCGGCCTCCACCAGGAGCGCCGCCGTGAGGGAGCTGTCCACTCCGCCGGAGAGACCGACCGCCACCCGATGCGAGCCCGGCCAGCGGCGCAGCGCCTCGACCACCTCGGCGGGCGCCGGAGTGGTGGCGAAGGCCGGGGTCGTGCCGGTGGCGGGCGTCAGAGCCATGACACCATCATGCTGGCCCTCTGCCTGGCTCGGATGGAGCGCGACGCGACTGCCGGCCCGCGAGACCGGGGCGGGTCGCCGGCGGCCTGGCCGGAGCGGGATGCCGCCCACCTGCTCGTCAGCGGCAGGCAGATGCAGGAGCTGGAGGCGCAGCTGTTCGAGACGGGCCTGCCGGTGGCCGCCCTGATGGAGAAGGCGGCCCTGGCCATGGTTCGCACCCTTCTCGCCCTCGGGCGTGAACCGGCGGCCGGCAATGGCGTGGATTTCGGCCGGGGGGTGCTGGTGCTGGCCGGACCGGGCCACAACGGCGGGGACGGCCTGGTGGTGGCACGGGAGCTGGCGCAGGCGGGAATCGCAACGCGGATCTGGGCCCCCTTCCAACGGCGCAAACCCCTCTGCGAGGACCACTGGCGCCATGCCAGCTGGCTCGGCCTGCCGCAGCTGAAGCAGCCCCCCGATCCCGCCGATCCCGCCCTCTGGGTCGACGCCCTGTTCGGGGTGGGCCAGCAGCGCCCACTCCCCGAAGCCCTGCAGGAGCTGTTCGCGCGGCGGCACCGCTGCCGTCCGGGGCGCGTCGTGGCGCTGGATGTGCCCTCCGGGCTCTGCTCCGACAGGGGCACGCCCCTCGGCGATTCCGCCTGCCGCGCCGCGCTCACCCTGACCATCGGGCTCTGCAAGCGGGGCCTGATCCAGGATCCGGCGCTGGCCTGGGTGGGCCGGCTGGAGCGGATCGATCTCGGGCTGCCGGCCAGGCTGCTGGCCTCCCTGCCGGCCGACACGCCGCTGGCGCTGAGCGGCGAGGACATCGGCGCTGGGCCCGGGCCCCACCCGCCCGCCGCGGCCTCCAAATACGAGCGGGGCCGGCTGATGGTGATCGCCGGCAGCGAGCGCTACCGGGGAGCGGCCGCCCTCGCCCTGCGCGGAGCCCTGGCCAGCGGCTGCGGCAGCCTCAGAGCCTGCCTGCCCCGAGCTCTCTGCGAGAGCCTCTGGCTCGGGATGCCGGAGGTGGTGCCCGAGATCGCCCTCAGCGGTGCGGCGGATGGAAGTCTCCAGCTGGAGCCGCTTCTGCCCCTGCTGGATGACGCAGGGGCCTGGGCCGGGCGACTGGATGCCCTGCTGATCGGTCCTGGGATCGGCCCGGCTCCGGCCGCCGGCGCAGCCGCGAGCGAGGGCATCTGGCAGGCGCTGCGCCGCTGGCCGCAGCTGCTCGTGCTGGATGCCGATGGCCTCAACCGGCTGGCCGCCCGAGGCGAGGCAGCGGCCTGGCTGTCCGGCCGGCACGGCCCAACATGGCTGACTCCCCATCCGGCCGAATTCGGGCGGCTGTTTCCGGAGCTGAGGGGCGCCGAGCCCCTGGAGGCGGCGGCCACCGCCGCCGGGAGCAGCGGTGCCGCAATCCTGCTCAAGGGGGCCCGGAGCGTGGTGGCCGCCCCCGATGGGCGCCGCTGGCAGCTGCGCCACGCCTCCGGCGCCGTGGCCCGGGCGGGACTCGGAGACGTGCTGGCGGGCTTCAGCGCCGGCATCGGCGCGCAGATGGAGACCGCCGATGCCGCCCACCTGGCCTGGGCGGCCCTGAGCCATGCCGAAGCGGGACGCCACTGCGCCGCGGCAGCCGGTGAGACGACGGCCTCGGCCGTGGCCGGCGCACTGGCCCGTCAGACCCGGCCGAAACACTGATTCGCATGGGTCTCAAGACGCAATTTTAGATGAACTATGTGTGCTTTTCCTTTCTCAATTCTGAAAGGTTCTTGAAAACACTCGCTGCTTCTCTGTCGGCGTAGCACAGTCAACCTCCACCTTCGCTGTGCCCATGACCGTCAGCGCGACACGCAACAGCGAGGCTCTCAGACGTCGGGGATCGGACCCCGTCAGCTGGTACCTCTCGAGCATCGGCCGGGTGCCCCTGCTCACGGCCGCTGAGGAGATTGAACTGGGCAATCAGGTGCAGACGATGATGCGTCTGCTGGAGGAGAACACCGAGGAGTCCCTCAGCCAGCACGACCGCAAGCTGGTTCGGATCGGCCGGCGCTCCAAGCAGCGCATGATCCAGGCCAACCTGAGGCTGGTCGTGAGCGTGGCGAAGAAATACCAGGGCAAGGGGCTGGAGCTGCTCGATCTGATTCAGGAGGGGTCTCTCGGTCTGGAGCGCGCCGTGGAGAAATTCGATCCCACGCGCGGCTACAAGTTCTCCACCTACGCCTTCTGGTGGATTCGCCAGAGCATGACCCGGGCCATCGCCTGTCAGAGCCGCACGATCCGGCTTCCGGTGCATCTCAGCGAACGACTCACCACCGTGCGCAAGGTGAGTCTCGATCTGGCCCACAAGCTCGGAGCCCTGCCCAGCAGGACGGAGATCGCCGAGGCCATGAACATTCCCCTCGACGAACTCGACGCGCTGCTGCGTCAGGCACTCACCACCAGCAGCCTCGACGCGCCGGTCAACGGCGACGAGGGCCGCAGCTTCCTCGGCGACCTGATCGCCGACAGCCGGCAGGAGGAACCCCTCGAGCAGGTCGAACGGGGCATGCATCAGGAGCAGCTCGGGCGCTGGCTCTCCCACCTGAGCGATCAGGAGCAGCAGGTGCTGCGGCTCCGCTTCGGCCTCGACGGCCAGGAGCGTCACACCCTGGCCGAAATCGGCCGGCTGCTGGAGGTCTCACGGGAGCGGGTGCGTCAGGTGGAGCTCAAATCGCTGCGGAAGTTGCGCAACCTGACCCGCCGCTGCTCGGTGATCCTCTGAAACCCGGGGATTACTCCCCAGGCGGGAGTGACGATGCGTCGCGAGAGGATCAGGTTCACCTGCCCCCCGCGACGAACTCAGTCAGCCCAGATGTAACGGGTGAGTTCCTCGGCCGGAGGCTCATCCGCCGCCAGCGCGAAACTCACCGCATCGGTGATCTCGGCATCGATCTCCTTCTCGATCGCCCGCAGCTCCCCGGCCGCGACCAGGCCCTGGCTGGTGAGATCCCGCTCGAGTGCCTGGATGGGATCGCGCCGGGCCCAGAACTGCTTCTCCTCCTCACGGCGGAGTTCGTCGGGGTCGGCCAGTGAATGGCCGCGGAAGCGGTAGGTAAGACATTCCAGCAGCGTGGGTCCTTCACCGGCCCGGGCACGCTCCACCGCCCGTTCGGCGGCGGCACGCACGGCGAGGACATCCATCCCATCAACCTCCTCACCGGCGAGGCCGAAGGGGGCAGCCTTGCGCCAGATCTCCGGATCGCTGGTGGCCCGGTCGTGCGCCATGCCGATGGCCCACTTGTTGTTTTCCACCACGAACACGATGGGCAGTTTCCAGAGCGCCGCCATGTTCAGGCACTCATAGAACTGACCGTTGTTGCAGGTGCCATCGCCGAAGAAGGCCGCCGTGACGGCATCGCTGTCGGCTTCGCCGAGGGCGTCGCGGCGGTAGCGGCTGGTGAAGGCCGCACCGAGGGCCACCGGAATGCCCTCGCCGATGAAGGCATAGCCACCGAGCAGGTGGTGCTCGTGTGAGAACAGGTGCATCGAGCCGCCGCGGCCCTTGCTGCAGCCGGTCGCCTTGCCGAAGAGCTCACTCATCACTTCACGGGCCGGCACACCGGCGCTCAGGGCATGCACGTGGTCGCGATAGGTGCTGCAGAACCAGTCGTGCTGGCTGCGCATCGCCTTGATCACGCCGGTGCTGACGGCTTCCTGACCGTTGTAGAGATGCACGAAGCCGAACATCTTGCCCCGGTAGTACATCTCGGCGCACTTGTCCTCGAAGCGGCGCCCCAGGGTCATGTCGCGGAAGAGCATCAGCCCCTGGTCGCGATCGATGGAGGCGCGACTGCTCACCGCCAGACCATCGAGTCGTTCGGCATGGGCACCCACGGCCGATGCACTGCTGGTTGCCTCGAGGGCGGATCCGGGGGGATGACCGGCGACCTCCTGGGCCATATCAGGAACGCGCATGTGGCGTGACTTTAGGGGTTGCCGCCTGTCGGGGCCTGTTCGCAAAGGCTCTGCCGGACGGGGCCACCATGCGTAAAGTCCCGCCATCGCCGGCGTGGATTGGAGCTCCCGATCGATCATTTCCGCCTTCTGGGTGTGGCGCCATCGGCCGACCCGGAGACGGTGCTGCGGGCCCTGGAACGGCGCCTCGACCAGAGCCCGGCCGGCGACTTCAGCGACGAGATCCTCGACATGCGCGCCGCCCTGCTGCGGGGCAGCGCCGAGCGCCTGGCCGATCCGGAGCAGCGACTGACCTATGAATCCGAACTGACCAGCCTCCAGGACCGGCATCCCGATGGTGTGGCCGGGCTGGAGATCGCCTCGTCGCTGGATCTCGGTGGACTGCTGCTCCTGCATGAGGCCGGTCTGGATGCCGAGGCGTTCGAAGCGGCCAGCCGGGCGCTGCAGCCGCCGCGGGCTCCCGCTCTCGGCAGCACCCGGGAGAGCGACCTCGGCCTGCTGGCGGCACTGTCCTGCCGGGCCGCGGCGAAGGAGGAACAGGAGGCACGGCGCTTCGAGGCCTCGGCCCACCTGCTCCGTCGCGGTAGCCAGCTGCTCCAGCGCACGGGCCAGTGGCCGCAGCAGCGGCGTCAGATCGATGCGCAGCTCGAGGAGCTGCTGCCCTTCCGGGTGCTCGATCTGGTCAGCCGCGATCTGTCCAACCGCAGCGAACGGCAGGAGGGCCTGGCGCTGCTGCGCGATCTGGTGCAGCGGCGGGGCGGCCTGGAGGGCAGCCGGGACGCGGCGGGCATGGATCAGGACGTCTTTCAGGCGTTCTTCAAGCAGATCCGCTGCTACCTCACCGTGCAGGAGCAGCTGGACCTGTTCCTGAGCTGGGAGCAGAACGGGTCCTCGACGGCGGCGTTTCTGGGCAGCTATACCCTGATCGCCAGCGGCTACGCCCAGCGCAAACCCGATCGGCTCAGCTCAGCCCATGGCCGCCTGCGGGCCACGGCCGCGGAGGGGCTGGAACCCGTGCTGGCCTGCCTGGAGCTGCTGCTCGGGGATGTGGAGAGCGCCGAGGCCAGCTTCGGCCTCTGCAGCACACCGGCGATTCAGGACTGGATCAGCCAGAAGGCGGATGACCCCCTCGCGGTGCTCTGTGAATACTGCTGCGAGTGGCTGAACCGGGAGGTGCTGGCCGGCTACCGGGACATCGAGGTGGTGGCGGATCTCGAGGCCTGGTTCAGCGACCGGGATGTGCAGGCCTACATCGAGTCGCGCGATCCGGCGCCCGCCCCGGCAACGGGCTTCGCGCCGATCGAAACGGACTGGCCGGGCTCGGATTCCCTGGCTGCCGGCCCCAGCGATGAGGCGTCGAGCGATGACTCTGAAGCCCCTGCAGAGTCCCCGGCACCGACCAGCCCCCTGACCCCACCGTGGCGGGCAGCGTGGCTGCAGCGCCTGCGGAACCGTGATCTGCTGCAGCCGAAGCCGGCTCTTGCCGTGCTGCTGGGGCTGCTGGCCGCCCTGGCCGCCATCACCTGGTGGGCCAGCCGCCCCCGGCCGGCACTCCTGCCGGCCGATGGCCAGAAACCAGCAGTCGGCAACGAGACCGCGCCGGAAGAGCAGCCGCAGAGTGCCGATGCGAACGGGGCAGCCACCTCTACCGGACCGGAAGCCACCACACCGGCAGCCGGCGCCACCGCCACGGCCCCCCCGGCGGACGACGGCGAGGAAAGCGACGACACCACAGAACCGCCATCCACCGCTGAGGCTCCAGCCCCATCGAGCGCCCCCCGGCCACCACTCACCGACGATGCCCCGTCCACCGACCAGTTACAGGAGCTTCTCGGTGGTTGGCTCGATGCCAAGGCCGCTGTGCTCAGCGGCCGGGAGAACGGCTCGGTTCTCGCCGAGGTGGCCAGGCCGGCGCTGCAGCAGCGGGTGCTGAAGGAGCGCAGGGAGGACGAAAGCGTCGGCCGGAGCCAGGAGATTGAGGCGGCGATCAGCGGCTTGGAGGTGAGCAGCCGCGCACCGGGACGCATCGAGGTGTCCGCAACCGTTCGCTATCAGGACCGGGTGCTCGGCGCCGATGGGCGCCTGATCGAGGAGACGGCGCCGACCGATCTCAGAGTCACGTACATCCTCGGCCGGGACGGCCAGCGGTGGCGGCTGCACGAGTACATCAGCGGCCGCTGAAGCCGGCGTCGGGCAGATCCGATCCAGCCCGCTCCTAGCATCACGGGCCATGGGAGCCGCTGCAGGTGCGGGCTCCGCCCGGTTGACCGCTGATGTTCGACGAACTCTCCCAACGCTTTGAAGATGCCGTCAAGGGTCTGCGGGGGCAGGACCGGATCACCGAGACCAACGTGGAGGGGGCGCTGAAGCAGGTGCGCCGGGCGCTGCTGGACGCGGATGTCAGCCTGCCGGTGGTGAAGCGCTTCGTGGAGGAGGTGCGGCAGAAGGCGGTGGGCACCGAGGTGGTGCGTGGCGTCAGTCCCGACCAGACCTTCATCCAGGTGGTGCATCAGCAGCTGGTGGAGGTGATGGGTGGCGACAACGCGCCTCTGGCCCACTCCGGAACGCCGCCCACGGTGGTGCTGATGGCGGGCCTGCAGGGGGCCGGCAAGACCACCGCCACCGCCAAGCTCGGCCTCCACCTCAAGGACCAGGGGCGCAGGGCACTGATGGTGGCCGCCGACGTGTACCGCCCCGCGGCGATCGATCAGCTCCACACCCTCGGTGAGCAGATCGGGGTGGAGGTGTTCAGCCTCGGGCCCGACGCCAGACCGGAGGCGATCGCCGAGGCGGGCCTGGCCCGGGCCCGGGCTGAAGGCTTCGACACCGTGCTGGTGGACACGGCCGGTCGCCTGCAGATCGACGAGGGGATGATGCAGGAGATGGTGCGGATCCGCACCGCTGTGCAGCCCGATGAAGTGCTGCTGGTTGTGGACTCGATGATCGGCCAGGAGGCCGCCGATCTCACACGCGCCTTTCACGACCAGGTGGGCATCACCGGTGCCGTGCTCACCAAGCTGGATGGCGATTCACGGGGGGGAGCAGCCCTCTCGATCCGCGAGATCAGCGGGCAGCCGATCAAGTTCATCGGCACCGGCGAGAAGGTGGAGGCGCTGCAACCGTTCCATCCGGAGCGGATGGCGAGCCGCATCCTCGGCATGGGCGATGTGCTGACCCTGGTGGAGCGGGCTCAGAAGGAGGTGGAGCTCGCCGACGTGGAGAAGATGCAGAAAAAACTGCAGGAAGCATCGTTCGATTTCAACGACTTCCTGCAGCAGATGCGTCTGATCAAGCGCATGGGATCCCTGGGCGGCCTGATGAAGATGATCCCGGGCATGAACAAGATCGACTCGGGCATGCTCGAACAGGGCGAGCAGCAGCTCCGGCGCATCGAGGCGATGATCGGCTCGATGACGGTGGTGGAGCGCAACCAGCCCGAGCTTCTGGCCGCCCAGCCGTCCCGTCGCCGCCGGATCGCATCCGGCAGCGGCCACACCCCGGCCGAGGTGGACAAGGTGCTGGAGGACTTCCAGAAGATGCGCGGGATGATGCGTCAGATGACCAACGGTGGGGGCTTCCCGGGCATGGGCGGTGGTTTCCCTGGAATGGGTGGCGGCATGCCCGGCCTGGGCGGAGGATTCCCCGGCCTGGGCGGCGGCATGCCCGGTGCACCGGCGATGGGGGCGATGGGCCGCGGCGGCAAGGGAGCTCCTCCCCGCCGGCAGCGTCCGTTCAAGAAGAAGAAGGGATTCGGCGACCTGTGAACGCCGCCACCGCGAGGGACCCCTTCGTTCCGGATCGCGGCGGCCACCCGGACGGTACGATCGTCGTTTGTTCCATGAGGGCTCCGCTCGTCCCTGAGTCAGAGACGATCTGAGAGCGTCCAGTGGGTGCCGCAGGGCCAGTGCTCGCGTGCCGCCCTCATCGGCATGGCGACTCACCTTCCCAACAGCATCCTCATCCCACCAACCCAGTCATGATCAAGCTCCGCCTGAAGCGGTTCGGCAAGAAACGGGAGGCGAGTTTCCGCCTCGTCGCCTGCAACAGCACCTCACGCCGCGACGGCAGGCCTCTTCAGGAGCTCGGCTTCTACAACCCCCGCACCAAGGAGACCCGCCTCGATGCCGAGGCCCTGCGCGAGCGGCTGAACCAGGGAGCCCAACCCACCGACGCCGTGCGCACGCTGCTGGAGAAAGGCGGTCTGCTGGAGAAGACCGTGCGGCCGGCCGAACGCATCGGCAAGGCCAAGCAGGCGGCCGAGCGCGACAAGGCGGCCAAAGCCGCTGCCGCTGAAAAAGCCAGCGCGGCCAAGGAAGCGGAAGCCGCCGCCGCGGCTGACAGCAGCGATGGCGACGCCGATTCCTGACGTCCATGGCTGAAGCCACCAGCACCGGTCGCTTCAGCCTCGATCTGCACGATCCCCAGGCCGCCCTGGCCCTCTCCGGGCCGGCCGAGGCCAATCTCCGCCAGATCCAGGCCCTGACGGGCGCCTCCTGCGTGCTGAGAGGTCTGGAGCTCGTGGTCAACGGCCGGCCGGCTCAGATCGAACGGGCGGCTGCAGTTGTGGAGCTTGTCCGTCCCCTCTGGAGCGAGGGCCAGGACGTCACGGAGGTGGACCTGCGCACGGCCCTCACCGCCCTGGACACCGGGCGCCGTGATGACCATGCCGGCATGAACCGCCAGGTGCTGGCCCGCAGCCAGCGCGGCACCCTGCTCCGGCCCCGCACCCTGCGCCAGAAGGCCTACGTGGAGGCGATGCAGGAGCACGACCTCACCTTCGCCGTGGGTCCGGCCGGCACGGGCAAAACCTTCCTGGCCACGGTGCTGGCCGTTCGGATGCTGAACGACCGGGCGGTGGAGCGCCTGATCCTCACACGCCCCGCCGTGGAGGCCGGGGAACGGCTCGGCTTTCTGCCCGGTGACCTGCAGCAGAAGGTGGATCCCTACCTGCGGCCGCTCTACGACGCCCTCCACAGCCTGATGGGTGCCGAAAAAACCACCGCTCTGCTCGAGAAGGGGGTGATCGAGGTGGCCCCGCTGGCCTACATGCGCGGGCGCACTCTCTCCCACGCCTTCGTGATCCTGGACGAAGCCCAGAACACCACATCCGCCCAGATGCGCATGGTGCTCACCCGCCTCGGCGAGGGCTCGCGCATGGTGGTCACCGGCGACGTGACCCAGGTGGACCTGCCTCCGGGGCAGACGAGCGGCCTGGTGGAGGCGGCCTCGGTGCTGGACGGGGTGGACGGGGTGGCCGTCTGCCGGCTCACCTCGGCCGATGTGGTGCGCCACCCGCTTGTGCAGCGGGTCGTGGATGCCTATGCCGCCCGCGACCGCAGCCGTGCGGGCATGGGGAGATCCGCACCTGTCTCCCGCCGATCCCTGCCAGGATGATTGGCACTCGTCTTCTGGGGCAGATGCCAGCCAGCAGCAACTTTCAGCAAGCGATCCGCGAGGCGCAGTCGAGCGCCCTGGTGGGTCCCAACGTCGTCAACAAGGCCCTTCCCTACGTGGGAGGCGGCATGGTGCTCACCGCCGCCGGTGTGATCGGTGGCCTGAGCCTGATCGGCAGCGGCAGCCCCCTGTTCATGCCCCTGTTCTGGGTGGCACTGATCGGCAACTTCATCCTCTTCTTCGTGGCCCAGAACGTGGCCATGAAGGGCAACAACGGCACCGCCCTCCCTCTGCTCTCGGCCTACAGCCTGATCACGGGCTTCACCCTCAGCGGACTGGTGGCCTACGCCATCGGCGTGGCGGGCATCGGGGCCATCGGCACCGCGGCTCTGGCCACCGGCCTGACCTTCGTGGTGGCCTCCTTCGCCGGGCGCCGGATGAGCGACAGCGTCGGTCAGTCCCTCTCGGCCGTGGTGGGCCTGGGTCTGATCGGCCTGATCATCGCCATGGTGGTGCAGCTGATCGGCAGTTTCTTCGCACCGGGGATGTTCGGCGGCAACGGCTTCGAGCTGATGATCGCCGGCTTCGGCACCGTGCTGTTTGTGGGTGCGGCCTTCGTGGACTTCTACACGATGCCGCGCACCTACAGCGATGAGCAGTACCTGGCCGGTGCGCTGGGCATGTATCTCACCTACATCAATCTGTTCATCTTCATCCTGCGCCTGATCATCGCCATTCAGGGCGGCGGACGGCGAGACTGAACCCGCTTCCAGAGAATCCTCACCAGGCACCCTTCGCGGGGTGCCTTTTTCTTTGGGCGGAACGCACCGGGGAGCCCAGAGAGCCTCCGACTTGCGCCATGCACATCGTCGTTGCCACCTCGATCTACCGGCAGCCGCTGTGGATGGTGCAGCAGGCCATCGCCAGCGTGCGCGCCCAGACCCATCAGGATCTGAGCCTGATCCTGCGCATCGATGGTCCCGGCGCCTGCGGAGAGGATCTGGGCCGCTGGCTGCAGGACGAGGCCGCCCGGGACCGGAGGCTGACGGTCCTCGTCGGCCGCCGCAACCTCGGCAATTTCGGGTCCCTCAACCGGATGCTCCGCCAGGCCGAAGCGGAAGCCTTCGCTCAGCTCGATGGAGACGACGTCCTGGATCCGCAGGCCCTGGCGCTCTGCGCCGAGGCGCTCCGGGAGCATCCGTCCTGCAGCTTCGTCTACTCACGCTATGAGGAGATCGATCAGAAGGGAGCCCTGATCGGCCAGGGCGACCGCAGCCTCACGCCCTATTCGCCGCTCGCCAGCCTGGTGCAGTTCATCCCGTTCCACCTGCGGCTGGTGCGGATGTCGTCCTACCGGGCCATCGGTGGCTACAGAGCGGAATTTCCCTACGCGGGTGATTACGACCTCAGCCTGAGACTGGCCGAGATCGGGGATGTGGCCCATCTGCCGCGGACGCTCTATCGGCACCGCCTCCACACCGCCAGCGCCTCAAGCGTGGATCGGCAGCGCACCGTGGCCGAGGCCTACGCGGTGGCCCGGGAGGCGCTGTACCGCAGGGGCTGGGCCGATCGCTTCAGGCTGCAACTGAATTTCGACGGCAGGGTCTCCCTGCATCCCCAGTCCGATGGGCCGCCGGATCCCACGGGAGCGGCATCGGATCCCTACCGCCTCTACCGGGTGGGTCCCTGGGCCATGGCCCCATCGCCGTAGCGCCCGTAGGCGGACAGATCCAGCCAGGTGCGGCAGTCGGGCAGGGTGATCGAGGCACTGAACTCCTGGCGGGCGACCCCCAGCTGAAGCCCGTGTTTCGCCGAGAGAACACGATGCAGCTCCGCCAGCCTGGCGGGCTGGTCATAGAGCCGTCGCACCATCGATCCGGGCCGGGTCCGGTAAGCGAAGCAGAGCTCCGGCAGATGGTGCAGGACCCCGCCACGGCGCAGGATGCCGAGCCAGAGGTCCCAATCCTCCAGGGCGGTCAGCGACTCGTCGTAGCCGCCGCACCGCTCCCACCACTCACGCCGGATCAGCGCACAGGCATCGATCCGATTCATGCTGCAGAGCTCCGGCAGCGTCAGCGCCCCGATCCGGCGCACACCGTTGTCGATGCCGAAGTCCTGGCGGTCGCCGTAGACCCCGGCCAGTTCGGGATGCTCGAGCAGGAGCGGCACACCGCTGCGCAGATAGGGCGCCAGCAGACGGTTGTCGTCATCCAGGGGCAGCAGGATGGGGGCACGCGCCGCCCGGATGCCGGCATTGCGGGCCGAGGAAAGCCCGCGGTTGGGCTGATGCAGCACCGCGATTCCCTCGGCGGCGATTCCATCCAGCAGGGCCAGGCTGGCCGGATCGGTGGAGCCGTCGTCCACCACAACGATCTCAAGCGAACCACAGCTGAGGAGATGCTGCTGATCCCGAACACTCGCCAGGGCCTCCAGGATCAGCTCAGAGGGATTGAAGGTGGCGATGATCACGCTCAGCACGGGAGCGTCCGGCCCGGGGGAGGCCCGATGGCCGGGGGGCTCGCCGCGGCCGGCGAGGCGAGGCTGGGCCGATCGGCCAGGGCCTCCAGGTCGGCGTGCAGCGCCTCGGCGTCGGGAGCGCAGCTCCGGTACAGGCCCCGCAGATGGGATGTGGGGGACGTGCAGGCCAGCCGGCCAACGCGCAGCAGGGAGCGGTAGGACCCTGCCGATGGGGTCGGGAGCTGCGGCAGCAGCCTCCGGCTCAACCAGGCGGCTACACCATCGATGTCCGCCACCAGGCGCTGGGCACTGAGCAGCAGACACCGGTCCGGGTGGCGGCGCTTCAGGGCCAGCAGCGGGCGGTTGTAGTGCAACCAGATCGGGACGCACCAGGAGGGATGCTCCAGAAAGAGCGGTGGTCGCACCCGCTGCAGGGCATCCACCACATCACAGGGGTGGCGGTAGATCGCCAGCACCAGCGAATCGGGGCTGACGCGAAGCCAGAGATCGAGCAGCAGGCAGAAGCGGGGGTCCTTCACCGCCCAGGGAGAGGCATGCTGCTCAGCGAGGCGGTTCAGGCACCGCCGGGCTCCGTCGAGCCATTCCGGCGAGCAGGCTGAGGCGAGGACACCGGAGCGGGTCCAGCCCCAGTCGGGCCAGCCCTCCTCACCGGCCGGCACCAGCCGGCGCAGCAGGGAACGGTTGAAGGCCAGAACGCTCCGGTCTTCGAAGTAGCCGTCGGGGTTGCCGGCATCAGCGGGCGGGAAATCACCGCCCATCGCCAGATCGAGCCGGCTCAGCAGACGGGCCAGGAGCGACGTGCCGCTGCGGTGCATCCCCGTCACCAGCAGCGGCGCCGTCAACTGGGCACCCGGGCGATCGCCTCAACGATGGCGGCACGCTGGTCGGCGTCGTAGCCCCAGCGCTCCAGGAAGGCCACATCGCTGCCCTGACCATCCCGCGCGGCGGCCAGCAGGGTGGTGAGTCGCTCGCTCACCGCGGCGGAATCGAGAACCCGCAGCAGCTCGATGCAGCGCTCCTGCACCCGCAGTGAGCCCTCCTGCTGGCCCGGGTTGTTCCGGCGGCCGTGGTGCAGGGCCATCGCCGTGCACATGGCCAGATTGCGGGCGGTGAGGTCCACCACGGGCGGGCCCGCATCGCTGAGGCAGCGGGCGAGAGCCTCCGGCAGACGGTCCATCAGGGCGGACTCGCCGGAGAGGGCGACCACGAAGAAGCCGCGGGCCCCGTTGCGATGACTCACCAGGCCCGCCACCTGATCGGCCAGCACCTCATCGCTGATCTGCTCCTCGTCCCACAGCCGCAGCAGGCGGGCGCTGGTCTCCATCGCCTCCTCGAAGGTCGGTGCGGCATCCATGACGCGGGGTGCGGGCAACCCCCGTCATCATCGCTGCCAGGCTGGAGCCATGCCCCAGACGCACCGCTCCGGATTCGTGGCCCTGATCGGCCGGCCCAACGTGGGGAAATCAACCCTGCTCAACCGGCTGGTGGGCCGCAAGGTGGCGATCACCTCCGCCGTGGCCCAGACCACCCGCAACCGGCTGCGGGGGATCCTCACCACCGACACGGCCCAGCTGGTGCTGGTGGACACGCCCGGCATCCACAAGCCCCATCACCTGCTCGGCGAGCGGCTGGTGCAGAGCGCCCGCAACGCCATCGGGGACGTGGACGCCGTGCTGTTTCTGCTGGACGGGTCCCAGGCGCCGGGACGGGGAGACGGCTTCATCGCCGACCTGCTGACCCGCCAGCGGCAGCCGGTGTTCCTGGCCCTGAACAAGTGGGATCAGGTCACCGCGGCGCAGCGGCAGGACCGCCTGGAGGGGCACCGGAGCTGGCTGCACGAGGCGGGTGTGGACTGGCCCATCCATCCCTGCAGCGCGCTGGAGGGGGAGGGCTGTCCCGCTCTGCAGGAGGCCCTGACCGCCGCCATGCCTCCCGGGCCCCAGCTCTATCCCGCTGACACCGTGAGCGACCAGCCCGAGCGGCTGCTGCTGGCGGAACTGATCCGCGAGGAGGTGCTGCACCGCACCCGCGAGGAGGTGCCCCATTCGGTGGCCGTGCAGGTGGAGCGCGTGGTGCCGGATGGACCCCGCACCGCGGTGCTCGCCACCGTCCTGGTGGAGCGGACCAGCCAGAAGGGCATCCTGATCGGCAAGGGCGGCCGCATGCTGCGCGACATCGGCAGCGCCGCCCGGCGGCAGATGCAGAAACTGATCGATGGGCCGGTCTACCTGGAGCTGTTCGTCAAGGTGGTGCCCCACTGGCGCAGCCGTCCGGCCCGCCTGGCCGAGCTCGGCTACCGGGGCGATTGAATGAGGCGCCGGCGACCCGCCCCCTGCCATGTCCGACACCCCTTCAGCCTCCGCCACCGACGAGGCGGCCGGCACGGCGGACGAGCCGACCTTCCCGCCGGCGGATCTGGAGACCTTCCTCAGCCTCTGCGGCGGCCGCTGGCTCAGCCTGCGCAGCCGCTTCGTGCTCAGCGCGGCGGATGACGAGTGGCACAGCAGCGAGCGGGGTGAGCTGGAGATCACGGCCCTTCCGGCCGCCGAGCACGACGGCGTCAGCGGTCTCCGGGTGCAGGGGCCGGACGGCGGCAGCAGCTGGCTCTGGTTTCACCCCGATGGCGGGCTGGGCTGCCGCCGGCAGGGCGGGAGCGCCGATGGAGCCCCCGAGCCGGCCGGAGCCGGAAGCCGCTGGCAGTTCTGGCCCGATGGCAGCCTGGAGCTGCTGAGCGGCGCCGGCAGCGACGACGAGCGGCGCGAGCGCATCTGGTTCACCAAGCCGAATCTGCGCCTGCGCAGCACCACGGCCCAGCGGGCCGACGGCACCCCGGTTCAGGCCAGCTTCTGCTCGGAGATCCGCCGCCTGAGATCCTGACCGCCGCCCCATGCGCATCGATGTGGTGACCCTGGTGCCGGGCGTCTTCGACGCGCTGCGGCAACTCGGCGTGGTGGGGAGGGCCCTGGCGGCGGGGATCGCCGAGCTGCACACCCACAACCCGAGGGACCACGCCAGCGACCGCTACCGCAAGGTCGACGACATTCCCTACGGCGGCGGGGCGGGCATGGTGCTCAAGCCCGAGCCGGTGTTCGCGGCGATGGCGGCAATCCCGCAGTGTCCGAACCGGCGGGTGCTGCTGATGACCCCGCAGGGCAGACCCCTGCAGCAGGCCCACCTGCGGCGCTGGGCCGGGGACTGCGAGCAGCTGGTGCTGCTCTGCGGCCACTACGAAGGCTTCGACGAGCGCATCCGCAGCCTGGCCGATGAGGAGGTGTCGGTGGGGGACTACGTGCTGACCGGCGGGGAGCTGCCGGCCATGACCGTGATCAATGGCGTCGTTCGCCTGCTGCCCGGCACCGTGGGCAGCCCGGCCTCGCTGGAGGAGGAGAGCCACAGCGATCTGCTGCTGGAGCACCCCCATTACACCCGGCCGGCGGAGTTCCGGGGCATGGCGGTGCCCGATGTGCTGCGCAGCGGCGACCACGGCGCCGTGCAGCGCTGGCGCACCACCCAGCAGGAGCAGCGCACCGCGGCCCGTCGCCCCGACCTCCACCGCCGCTGGCTGGCCCGACGGGCCGGGGCGCCATCATCGGAAGCGTCCCCAGAGGGCGCCTGGAGCATGGGTCTGCGCATCGGCAACGGTTACGACATCCACCGCCTGACGGCGGGCCGGCCGCTGATCCTCGGTGGCGTGCAGCTCGAGCACCCGGACGGCCTGGGCCTGGATGGCCACAGCGACGCCGACGTGCTTGTGCATGCCGTGATGGATGCCCTGCTGGGAGCGCTCTCGCTGGGGGACATCGGGCTCCACTTCCCCCCGGGGATCCCCGCTGGCGCGGTGCCGACAGCCTGATGCTCCTGGAACAGGTGCTGGCTCTGGTGACGGAGCAGGGCTGGCGCGTGGTGAACATCGACTCGGTCGTGATCGCCGAGCGCCCGAAGCTCAAGCCCCACATCGAAGCCATGCGCGCCAATCTGGCGGCCCGGCTGAAGCTGGAGCCCTCCGCCGTGGGCGTGAAGGCCACCACCAACGAGCGGCTGGGAGCCGAAGGACGCGAGGAGGGCATCTCCGCCCACGCCGTGGCGCTGCTGGAGCGGTGCTGAGCCTGAACCCCATGCCTGGCTCTCCCCCTCGCCATGACCGTCTCCGGCCCGTTCGGCGGCGGCTTCTGCATAGCGTGCTCGCACTGGCTGCAGTGCTGCTGATGCTCGCGGGCCCCGATGCGCCCCCTCCCGCCCGGGCGGCGGAGGTCCAGGTGGTGGAACAGCTGAACCTGCGGGTTCCGGCCCGCTTCCGCGCCGTGTGGCTGGAAGCCGAAGCTGCCACATGGGAGCCCTGGCTGGCGGACCAGGAGGGCTTCCTGGGCCGGGATCTGCTCTGGGACCCGGAGCGTGAGGAAGGGGTGCTGCTGATCCGCTGGGCCAGCCGCAGCCAGTGGAAGGCGATCCCGGCGGAGGAGGTGGAGCAGGTGCAGCAGGAGTTCGAGCGCACGGTGCGGGCGATCCTGGCTCGTGACCCGGAGCCGGGGCCCGCGGCAGCCGGGACTGGGGACCAGGCTGTCCTGGACCTTGATCAGCCCTTCCCCCTGATCCGCGAGGGTGAGCTGCAGCCGCTGCGAACCACCCCGCCGCCGACCCGATGAGCGACGCGGCCACCCCGCCGGCCGACCGGCTGGCGCGGCTGGATCTGCAGCGGCGGCAGCGGCTGGGGATGGTGGAGGCGGTGTGGGGGGAGCACAAGAGCCCCCAGCAGATCGCCGAGGTGATCACGGGCCTGCGGCGCGCCGGCGAACTGGCTCTCGTCACCCGGGTGAGCACGGACAAGGAGGCGGCTGTGCGGACCTGCCTCGCCGCTGCGAACCAGGACATAACGGTGGAGGCGCTGCTGCATCCCTGGACCTACGAGCCCTGCGCCCGCCTGCTGATGGTCGGGCCGCCGCCACCCATCCCCGCCGGATCGGCCCGGGTGGGCGTGCTCTGTGCCGGCAGCAGCGATCTGCCCGTGGCCCTGGAGGCACAGCTCTGCCTGCGGGCCCACGGCATGGCCACCGAGCTGATCGCCGATGTGGGCGTGGCCGGGCTGCACCGGCTGCTGGCTCAACTGGAGCGGCTGCAGGAGTTCGCGGTGCTGATCGTCTGCGCCGGCATGGAGGGGGCATTGCCCACCGTTGTGGCGGGGCTGGTGCCCCAACCGGTGATCGGCGTTCCGGTGGCGGTGGGGTACGGCGTGAGCGCCGGAGGACGAACGGCCCTCGAGGGGATGCTGGCCAGCTGCGCGCCCGGGTTGTGTGTCGTCAACATCGACAACGGCTACGGAGCCGGGATGGCCGCCCTGCGACTGCTGAATGGGCGGCCCGGGCAGAAGGCCTGAGGTCAGGCACTGATCGCAGCGGGGGTATCAGCGGACAGGCGCTCGAGCTCCTCACCGTGGCTGGCGGACTCGAACCGGCTCAGACGCTCGACCAGGGCGCGGCGATCGAGCGGGCAGAGCTCACCGTTGTCCTGCCACTTCATGGCGAGGGTGTCGGTGAGATGGGTGCTCGGGTTGCCGGTCTGGGGAGCGGAACGCAACGGAACTGTGATGGCGGAGGCGTCAACGTACGCGGACGAACGTCTCGATCACGGCTGCTGGAGACGAAGAGTTTGTGAAGTCTTGCGGCCCTGCCGGGCAAGGCTTCAGAGATGCTGAAGATCCGGGTACGCCGTGACCAGATCATCGGCACTGAGCACGTCGCCGGCGCCATCGGGCTGCCAGATCACCTCAAGCGCCATCAGGTCGCTCGAGGAGATCGAACCGAGAACCCGGAGTGTCTCGGAGAGATCCTGGGCGGTGTCACTGCCCTTGAGGGTCATGCGGGAGCGGCAGGCCACCAGCAGCGTCACGACGATGAAGTCGCTGGTGCCATCGGCATCGCCCGCCTGGCCGGCGCTCGTGGGCACCAGCTTCCGCCCGGACACATTGCTGGTCACCTCGGCGTCGAGCTTGCTGCGCTCGGTCATCGAGAGGCGGTTGAAGGTGCTCTCGGCCGAGCTGAAGGGAACCTGGCCCGAATCGGCGCGGGCATAGACCCAGAGCTCGGGGTGGCGCAGCAGGGCCAGGCTGGTGTCCTGCAGCAGGCGCTGCAGGCCGCTGGAGCTGGAGGTGTCCGAGGAGGCGGCCAGCTGACGCAGGTCCTGCTGAAGCTCACGGGCGCTGGCCAGCAGACCGACCTGCACCTGAAGGATGCTGGCGGAGCTGGGCGTGGCGTTCAGAACCGGCCGTGAGCCCCCCTGACCGCCGCCGGCTCCACGGATGGCATTGACCAGAACGCCGGCAATGGCCATGAGGATCAGGAAGCCGAACAGGCCGCCGCCCCCGAAGCCGAAGATCGGGATGATGAAGGGGAAGCCGAAGCCGCCCCCGAAGCCACCGCTGCGGTAGCCGCCACCGGAGAAGGACCCGCCGCCGCTGCTGCGGGGCATGGAGGGGGCACGGAAGCTGCCGCCGCCGATGCGGCCGCCGCGGGCCGCCCAGCTCGGATCGGGTGTGGCCAGCATCAGGCCGCCCACGAGCAGCGGCACCAGCAGTAGGGACACGAGACGCCGGATCGACCGGGAACGAGCCCTGCCGGTGGGGGGGAAAACGGTCACTCCGTCACTGATTCACCTGCTGGAAGGACTCTAGGAACCCCCTCCAACGATGGTGACGACCTCGAGCACGTCGCCCTCGGCCAGCACGTGATCGCTCCAGCCGGGCCTGGGCAGGATGACACCGTTCACCTCCACCACCACCCCGTCGGGGTTGTAACCGGCGCCGCGCAGCAGAGCATCGAGCGAGCTGGAGGCGGCGCAGCGATGGGGTGCCCCGTTCAGCTGGATCTGCACGGTGGCGGGCTCACTGGGGGGTCGGCTCATGGGCTCAGGGGAGGGAGGAGACGGGGCCGGAGGCATCGAGACGTCGGAGCAGATCGGCCGTGGCGGCCGCCGGATCGCCGGCCTCGCTGATGGCCCGCACCACAGCGACGCGCCGGATGCCGTTCGAGAGAAGCGGGTCCAGGTTGCCGGCTTCCAGGCCTCCGATGGCGTACACGGGAATGGTGCTGAGGGCCGTGGCCTCGCGGACGTAGCCGGCACCCACGGGCGTTCGCCCCGGCTTGGTGGGGGTGGCATGCACCGGTCCGGCACCGACGTAATCACAGCCATCGGCGATGGCCTGGTGCAGCTGGGCGATGGCGTGCGTGCTCCGTCCGATCAGGCGATCGGGGCCCAGCAGCGCGCGGGCGGCCTGCACCGGCAGATCGCCCTGACCGAGATGCACCCCGTCGGCGTCCACCGCCAGGGCGAGATCAACGCGGTCGTTGACGATGAACAGAGCCCCATGACGCCGGCACAGCGCCGCCAGCTCGAGGGCCTCCTGCAGACGATCGCCGTCATCGCCGTCCTTGCAGCGGTACTGCACCAGCCGCAGGCCCGCGCTGAGCGCCGACTCCAGCCGGGTCGGCAGGTCCCGGCAGGGGCTGGTGACCCAGTACAGGGCGCACTCCTGCAGGCGCTGGCGCCGCCCCGGGTCCGCAGCGGGATCGGCGCTGCCGCCGCGCAGCACCGCGATCTCCAGGTCGTAGAGGCTGTAGCGGCAGTGGGCCGCCTCCCGGCTCAGGGCGGCATCACCGTGGCGCCCGAACTCCTCGAGCACCCGCAGGGCCTCCTGGACCCGGGCGCAGTTGGCACTCACCACGTCACGGGCCGTGTGGCGGGCGGCCTGGGCCGGATGGCCCATCCCCGCGGCCACATCCCCGCCGGTGTCGCGGGCGAGCCGATAGCGATCGGCATGGCAGCGGCCCAGCCGCTGGCGCAGATCCTTGAACCGCTCCACCAGATCGGCCCGCTCCAGCCCGAAGCGGCACCATTCCTCCACCACCCGCAGGCCCTCGCGGGCCCGGTCGAGATTCGCATCGATCAGCCGCAGGATGGCCCGCGACTCATCCGCGGCCTGGCCTGAGGCAGAGGGCATCGCCATCGGTACTCTGTGAGGGCAGCACGGCAGGCCACACCATGCAACAGGGTCGCACCGACAGCCCGATGCTGGTGCTGATCTGGGGAGTGCTGCTCCTGGGAGGCATCGGCCTGTTCATCGTCTGGGGCCTCACCCACGCCTACCCGACGACCGGCTGAGGCTCAGAGACCGGCGCTGAGGATCCGCTCGGCCGCCGCGGCATCGGCCCGGATCTGCTCGCCGAGCTCCTCCATCCCGCTGAAGCGGACCTGCTGCCGCAGCAGAGCCACCGGCTCCACCCGCAGGCTGCAGCCGGCCAGATCGATGCTGCGGCCCAGCAGGTGCACCTCCACCGCAGAGGGAGCCGTGGGATCCACGGTGGGCTGGGGGCCGAGATTCATCACACCCGGCAGTGGCCCCTCCGGCTCCGCGCCGCTCTCCAGCCAGACCCGCACCGCATACACACCCTGCATGGGCAGGCACTTGCGGCCATCGATCCTGAGGTTGGCGGTGGGCCAGCCGATGGTGCGGCCGAGGCCGCGCCCCGGGGTGACGCTGCCGCTGAAGCGGTAGGGCCGCTCCAGCAGACGGGCCGCAGCGGCCAGATCCCCGCAGGCCAGGGCCCGGCGGATGCGGCTGCTGCTGAGGCGCACATCGCCCTCCTGCTTCAGGGGCACCACCTCCACCGCGATGCCGAGATCGCGGCCCAGTTCGGCCAGGGTGCCGCTGTCGCCGGCCCGACCGCGGCCGAAGCGGAAGTTGGCCCCCACCGCCACACGCACCGCCCTGAGCTGCTCCTGCAGCACGCTGCGCACAAAAGCCTCCGGCGTCAGCCGGGACAGGGCCTCGGTGAAGGGCACGAGCACCAGTTGCCGCACCCCGAGGGGCTCCAGCAGCTCGAGCTTCTCGCTGGGGAGGTCCAGCCGCAGCCTCACCTCGCCCTGCAGCACCTCGCGGGGGTGGGGCCAGAAGCTGACCACGGTGGGCACGGCCTCCGCAGCGACCTCCCCGCGGCCCGGCCCGCCGGGGCAGATCGCCTCGATCACCGCACGGTGGCCGGCATGGAGGCCATCGAAGCTGCCCAGGGCCACAGCGGTGGGGCGCTGGGCCGCATCGGGGGAGCAGAGCGGAATCAAGACCGAGGGGAGAGAGGACGGAATGGAGCCGGCGGCAGGCCACGGGCCGGGCGGGCCGGACTGGCACCGTGGCAAGTTTGAAGCGCAGCAGCGCCCTGCCCTCGATGGCCGACCGCCTCGACCTGCAGATGATCTCAGCCGCCCTGAAGCGACTGAGCTGGATCCGGTTCTGGATTCAGCTGAGCCTCGGCGTGGTGGTGGTGGTGGTGCTGCTGTTCAACAACATCGGCGGTCGTCTGGCCACCAACACCGAACGGGCCCTGGGGCTCGGCCCGGGACTGTCGCTGACCACGCTGTCGTTCTTTGTGCTGCTGTTCAGCCTCTGGCAGGGCTGGCTGCTGGTGCGCTGCGGCCGTGCCCTCGCCAGCCAGGTCCGGCCCTCGCGCTCGGAGACGTCCCGCCTGATCAAACGGGGGCTGCTGGCGGATCTCGCGGGTCTGGTGCTGGCGGCGGTGGGGTACCAGTCGCTGGCCGGCAGCCTGTTCGTGCAGGCCTCGATGCAGGTGCCGGGGTTCTTCGGTGCCGGCGGCTCCCGCAGCATGGCCGGCTACCCGATCACGGCGATCGAGATGCTCTCGGTGCTGAGCAACACCCAGGTGCTGTTCGCCCATCTGATCGGGCTCTGCTTCAGCCTCTGGCTGCTGCAACGCATCCACCGGCCCACGGGCTGAGGGCTCAGGCTCCGGCCGGTCTGGACGGCACCGGGTCCGGCGCCAGGGGCGGCAGGGCGGCGAGCGGTCCCCGCCAGAACAGCTCCGGCTGCATCGGGGTGAGCGAGGGCCCGCCGGCCACGATCTGGGCCACGTCGCTCGGCCAGTGCTCCGGCCCCTCCCCCGACGACTCCAGATCCACGATCGCTTCCCCGGCCAGCCAGAAGTAGGTGCGGCCGCGGGGATCGACCCTTCGGCTGAACTGGTCCTCATAGCGCCGCACCGACGCCCGGCACCAGCGCAGGGGCTTCATCGCCTCCGCCGCCAGCGGCGGCACGTTCAGATTCAGCAGCAGCTGGTCCGGCCAGCCGCCGGCCAGGGTGGACTCGGCCACCTCCAGTGCGACCCGGGCCGCGGGCTCGAACTGGCGCCACTGAAAGCAGGCGCTGCTCACGGCCATCGACGGCACCCCCTCGAGGATCCCCTCCATCGCGGCGGCCACCGTGCCGGAGCAGAACACGTCGGTTCCGAGGTTGGGGCCGTGGTTGATGCCAGAGAGCACCAGCTGGGGGGGCTCCTCCAGCAGGTGAAAGAGGGCCAGCTTCACGCAGTCGGCCGGGGTGCCGCTGCAGGCCCAGGCCTCCACTCCGGCGGCGAACAGCGCATCAGCCCGCTCCGCCCGCAGCGGGGTGTGCAGCGTCAGGCCATGGCCGGTGGCGGAGCGCTCCTGGTCCGGGCAGACCACCGTGACCCGGTGACCACGGGCCGAGGCCGCCGCCGCCAGGGTGCGGATGCCGTCGGCGAAAATGCCGTCGTCGTTGCTGATCAGGATCCGGAGGGGTTCGATGGCCTGTTCCACAGCGGCGATGAGCGCGGCGACGCGCATGCGGACCCGAGTGGATCCCGGGAAGCGACGCTAATCGGCGCCCCCGCAGCGGCTCTCTACAGTCGGGCGCCAGCCAGCGCCCATCGTGAGCGGTCCCGTCAGCCTCGAGCTCCTCAGCGCCCAGCTGGATCAGCTGGAGGCGGAGGCGGCCACGGCCATCGCAGACGCCGCCGATGCCGCCGCCCTGGAGCAGCTGCGCGTGTCGCTGCTCGGCAAGAAGGGGCGGCTGTCAGGCCTGCTCGGGGCCATGGGCCGGCTGCCGGGGCCGGACCGGCCCGTGGTGGGACAGCGGGCCAATCAGCTCAAGAGCCAGGTCCAGGAGCTGCTGAACAGCCGCCGCACCAACCTGGACGATCAGGCCATGGCCGCCCGGATCGCCAGCGAGACGCTCGATGTGACGGCCCCGCCGAGCGGCATCCCCACCGGGCACCGCCATCCCCTGATCACCACCACCGAGGAGATCGTCGATCTGTTCTGCGGACTCGGCTACCGGGTGGAGGAGGGGCCGGAGATCGAGACCGACCACCACAACTTCACCGCGCTGAACATCCCGCCTCACCATCCGGCCCGGGACATGCAGGACACCTTCTATCTGGAGGAGGGCCGGCTGCTGCGCACCCACACCTCGCCGGTTCAGATCCGCCACCTGGAGCAGACGCCGCCTCCGGTGCGGATCGTGGCCCCGGGTCGGGTCTTCCGGCGCGATGCCTCCGACGCCACCCACTCACCGGTGTTCCACCAGGTGGAGGTGCTGGCCATCGATGAGGGCCTTCACTTCGGCCATCTCCGCGGCACGGTGATGGCCTTCCTCAGGGCGTTCTTCGGCGATCTGCCCGTCCGCTTCCGCGCCAGCTACTTCCCCTTCACCGAGCCCTCGGCGGAGGTGGACGTGCAGTGGAAGGGGCGCTGGCTGGAGGTGATGGGCTGCGGCATGGTCGACCCGGCGGTGCTGGAGGGGCTGGGCCTCGATCCCGCCCGCTGGAGCGGCTTCGCCGCGGGGCTCGGCGTGGAGCGCTTCTGCATGGTGCGCCACGGCATCGATGACATCCGCCGCTTCTTCACCAGCGACCTGCGCTTCCTCGAGCAGTTCTGAGGGGCCCCGCGCCCGGCGGGCCTGTGACGGAGACCCCGCCCCCGAGGCGACCCCCCGGCCAGGTCCCATACACTCGCCCTTTCTCGAGCTCGATCGGTGCCCGCGGTTGGACTGATCGTGAATGACGGCAAGGATCTGGCGGTCCGCACCGCGGCCTCGATCGAGGCCCGCCTGACGGCGGCCGGTCACCAGGTGGTGACGGCCAGCAGCTCCGGCGGGATGGTGGGCTTCGCCAACCCCGATCAGCACCTGCGCACCCTGGGCTACGCCGCCTGCGTGCCCGCCGGCTTCCACTCCGACATGGTGCTGGCGATCGTTCTGGGGGGCGACGGCACCGTGCTCTCGGCCGCGCGTCAGACCGCACCGATCGGCGTGCCGATCCTCACCATCAACACCGGCCATCTCGGCTTTCTGGCCGAGACCTACCTGCAGGAGCTAGATCAGGCCCTCGAGCGGGTGATGAACCAGCGCTGGACGGTGGAGGAACGCACCCTGCTGGTGGTGAGCGTGTTGCGCGGCGACCTGCGGCGCTGGGAGGTGCTCTGCCTGAACGAGATGGCTCTGCACCGGGAGCCGCTCACGAGCATGTGCCACTTCGAGATCGCCGTCGGGCGGCACGTGCCGGTGGACATCGCCGCCGACGGCGTGATCCTCTCCACCCCGACGGGCTCCACCGCCTACGCCCTCAGCGCCGGCGGCCCGGTGATCACGCCCGACTGCCCCGTGCTCCAGCTCACCCCGATCGCACCCCACTCACTGGCCTCGCGGGCGCTGGTGTTCAGCGACGAGGAGCCGGTGACGATCTTTCCGGCCACTCCCGAGCGCCTGATGATGGTGGTGGACGGCAGCGCCGGCTGCTACGTGTGGCCCGAGGACCGGGTGCTGATCCGCCGCAGCGAACACCGGGCCCGCTTCGTGCGCCTGGGGGAGCACGAGTTCTTCGGCGTGCTACGCAACAAGCTGGGCTGGGGGCTCCCCCACGTGGCCAAGCCGGAGGGTGAGGGCGGGGTCACGGGATGACGAGCGAGCCTCAGGTGCTGCTGATCGGCGAGAGCGCCGCCGCCCTGGCCGAGCGCATCCGCGCCTCCGGCTACGGGGTGCTCGACTGGTCCAGCGGAGCGGCCACCGGCCTGGCCGCCACCGGCCCCCATCCCGCCGTGGCCCTGCTGGCATCCACGGAGGCCGGGCTGATCCCCGTGCTGCGGCAGCGCTTCGGCGGCATGCCCCTGCTGCTCGACATCGAGGAGGACACGCTCGAGAACCGGGCCGGTTGCCTGAGCGCCGGTGCCGATGATTTCTGGCTCTCCGGCCATCCCCCCAGCGAACTGCTGCAGCGGCTGCGCTGCCATCTCCAGAGCCAGGCCCGCCTGCAGCGCTGCGCGCCGCTGCTCTGGGTCGGCGACCTGAGCCTCGATCCCGGCAGCCGTGACGCGCGCCGCGGCACCCGGCTGCTGGAGCTCACCGCTCGCGAGCACGACCTGCTGGAGCTGCTGATGCTGCGCCAGGGCCAGGTGCTCAGCCGCGAGCTGATCCTCAGCCACGTCTGGGACGATCCGGACGCCGCCAGCAACGTGGTGGAGGTGTACATCCGCTACCTGCGCCAGAAGCTGGAGCAGCAGGGCGAGCCGCGGCTGATCCACACCGTTCGTGGTCAGGGCTACTGCCTGAGCGAGTCGCCTCCCGACCTCCGCAACGAGCGGGCCGCCGGCCGAGCGGGCGATGGCGCCTGAGGCCTGGCCCGCGGGTCCCGCGCTGCGGCCGCTGCTGATCGGCCTTCTGCTGGGCGCTCCCGCCGCCGCAGCCCCGCCGCCCCAGGTGCTGCCGCTGGAGGCCCGCTGGTGCCTCCCCGCAGGCCCCTGCCTGGAGCTGGAGGTGGCCGACACGCCCGAGGAGCAGCGCTGGGGGCTGATGCTGCGGCCGGCGCTGCCGCGGGGGCGGGGCATGTGGTTCCCCTTTGCGTCTCCGCGCCGGGCACGCTTCTGGATGCACCGCACGCCCGCCTCCCTGGACATGCTGTTCGTGCGGCATGGCCGGATCATGGCGATCGAGCACGCCGCAGCGCCCTGCCCGAGGCTGCCCTGCCCGAGCTACGGGCCCGCCGAACCGGTGGACGGGGTGCTGGAGCTGGGGGCCGGAGAGGCGCGCCGCCTGGGCCTGGCGGTGGGCGACGCCTTCCGGACCGAACCCATCGCAGCCCGGCAGACACGCGGGGTCGCGGACGACTGATCGGTGGCCGCCGCTGCGGCCGGTCTCAGCCCAGATGCAGGGCCACGGCGCGATCCAGCAGCCGTTCCGCGGTGGCGCCGTAGACCTGCTCGGCCTCCTCGGGGCTGCGGCCGATGCAGGTCATGCCGAGCTTGCCGTGCTCCGACAGGCAGCCCAGCAGGTGAAACAGGCTGCCGCGCAGACGGGCGGGATCGAAGTGAAGCTCCGCTTCGGCCACCAGCTCGATCAGATCGATCGGCAGCAGCCCCCGCAGACGCGGATCGGCGAAGTTGTCCGTGGCTCGGTAGTAGAGCGCCTCGCCGGTGGGGGTGAGGTAGTCGCCTGAAGCGGTCAGCTGCCCGTTCGTGGTGTGGCGCAGGGCCATGAACGGATGGGTTGTGCCGCCCTGGCGCAGGTTGATCTCGATCGCCTGCAGATCCCAGGCCGGGGAGGGGGAAGCGCCCGGCGGCCGGCGCCGGGCGATGAAATCGACCGAGAAGCGATCGAGGGCCCCCGCATCGGCCAGCAGCCGGCCCACGGCGAGACCGTGATCGTGCAGAGCGCGCCGGTAGGCCGGATCGGCCGGGAAGCGGCACCCCAGGTAGGTCTGGCCCGAGGGACCGCCCAGGATCTGCTCATGGGTGGAGACCACCTCCACGCCGCCATCGGGATGGATGGTGCCCTGGACGCTGGGGGAGCGCTGCTCACCGCCCAGCGGCTCCAGCCAGGCCTCCACCAGAGCCCCCTGGGCGACCAGCAGCTCCTGCCAGTCGCCCACCGGCATCGGCAGGCTGTCCATCGCCCGGGCCAGCCGCTCGCGCCGCTGCCGCGGGCTCAGGTCCTCCAGCTGCAGCGGCGCGAGGGGCAGGCGGGCGTTGCCTTCGCCGCTGAAGCCGTGATTGAGCTTGACCACGGCGTGGGCCAGCCCGCCACAGCCCTCCCAGAGCTCCGCGGCCACCTCGGCCAGCCCGTCCAGGTGATGCACCAGGGGGCTGCCGGGCGGATGGGGCACTCCCGCAAGGGCGAACAGGGCCCGGCTGCCCGCCTTGCTGCCCCAGTGATCCAGCTGCGGATCGGTTCCCAGGAGTGGGATCTGCAGACGCTCGGAGAGCTCCTTCTCCAGAGGCGTCACGTTGAAGCAGGTCATCACCGTGCGCTCCGGCCGGAGCGCAGACGCGATCCGACGCAGCAGGGCCGGCCGTTCCAGCAGCTTCTCGGACAGGGGCCGGGGGGAGGCGTCATCGGCGTCGAACAGATGCAGGCGGCGGCGCGCATGGGCAGCCGGCATGCTCGGCAGCAGTTCCAGCACCGCATCCACCACCAGCTCCGGCAGCAGCTTGCTGGTCACGTAGGTGGCCTGCACCTGGGGATGGCGGAGCCGGATCAGGTCGAACAGCTGGCGCTCCTCGTAGTGGTGCACGCCCGGCACCAGGGCGATCTCCCGCTGCTCCAGGCTGAGCGAGGGGATGATCAGCGGGTCAAAGTGGGCCAGGGCTCCGGGGCCCAGCGCGCACCAGTCGCGCCGCAGCCGGTCCTGCAACTGCCGGAAACTCAGGCGCGTCACCGGGGGGGAGCCTCAGGGGCCACCGCATCCTGGCGAGGCTTCGGGGCCACGCCCGTGAGGATGAAGACGGGATTCATCGGCGCCAGGCGTGTGCCGCCGGCCAGCGGGAGGCCGCGCCAGCTCTGGAGCTGGCTGATGCGCACCTGAAGCGACTGCCGCTCGAACAGGGCCCGCAACGGCCCGATGGCCTCCAGCGTGGCCAGGGGCACCACCACGACCCCGTCGGGCCGCAACCGCTCGAGCACCCGCTCCAGCAGCCTCACCCGATCGGAACCGCCACCCCCCAACAGCACCCGGTCCGGGTCCGGCAGGGCGGCCGGCTGCTCCAGCAGCGCCAGGGCATCGGCCTCCAGGACCGCGGCGGGGCTCACGCCCATCCGCTGGGCATTGGCTCGGATCACGGCCGCACCACCACCGCGGCGCTCCACGGCATGGAGCCGCAGGCCCGGCCGCAGCCGCAGGGCTTCCAGCCCGACGCTGCCCACACCGGCGCCGAGGTCCCAGAGCACGCCGGCGGCGGGCAGATCCAGATCGGCCAGCAGCTGCACCCGCACCTCCCGCTTGGTCATCAGGCCGGGCTGGTCGGGGTGCTGATGCCACTGGCCGTCGTCCACACCGAAGAGGGGCAGCTCCATCGGCTCCGGCAGCGGTGCCTTCAGCAGCAGCACGAGATGCAGGGGGTCCAGGGCCTCGGGCAGCGGCTCCCCGGGCTCGATCTGCTGCACGAGTTCACCGGGGTGACCCAGACGCGCGCAGATCCAGAACCGGTAGGCGGCCTCCAGGCCGGAGGCGCGCAGGATGGAGCGCACCGCGGCCGCACCGCCCTGGGCCGGGTCGGGCAGCACCGCCAGGGCCTCCGGCCGGCGCTGCAGGGCCGCCGCGAGGGGTTCCGGCTCCCGCCCATGCACGCTCACCCAGCTCGCGTCCTGCCAGGGGCGCCGGAGCCGGGCGAAGGCCAGCTGCAGCGAGCTGGGGGCGGGGTGAAAGGCGAGACAGTCGGGGCCGAACCGCTCCAGCAGGAGCCGGCCGATGCCGAACCAGAGCGGATCGCCGCTGGCGAGCACGACCGCGGGGTTCTCCGTCGCCTCGGCGGCCAGCCAACGCTCCAGATCGGCCATCAGGGCCTCGGGCCGGTTGCTGGCCAGCAGCTCCGGATCGCGTCGATGCACGGCCTTTGGGGACTGCCGCCACCAGGCCAGGAGGGCCGGGTGCAGCCGGGACGGCGCCGCGATGACCCCGGCGCGGCAGAGGAGTCGCTGCGCAGCGGCGGGGAGCGTGCCGGGGGCGCCCGCGTCGCAGCCGATCACATGGATGCGGGGGCTGGGCCGAGGATCGTGGGCGATGGGGTGGAGCAGCGGGCCATGGCCATGATGCAGTCGGAGCGCAGGCAGCGCCTGCACGAGCTGGTGCTGGCCCTGATCGCCAGGGAGAGCGATCTCGATCTGCTGGAGGAGGGCCAGGCCGACCGCAGCCCGGGCGGTGGCGCATCCGATCCGGCGGCCTGGATCGACCGGCATCGCCGCGTGGTGCGGCGCTATCAGGCCCTGGTGCGCACCGCCGTGACCATCGACGCCCTGGTGGACCAGGAGGCCGGCCCGGACTGAGGCGAATCATGCAGAAGATTGCGCTCATACCGGTATCGTTGAGAACACATTCATGAGCGCTGTTTCCTTGGCGGACCCCACCTCCCTGCTGCTGCTGGCCGGCGGGGGCCTGATCGGAGCCCTGCTGGCCGTGCTCGGTGCCGGTGGCTCGATCCTGCTGCTGCCCCTGCTCGTGAGCGGCGCGGGGCTGCCCACCAACCAGGCGGTGCCGCTCTCGCTGATGGTGGTGGCGCTGCTGGCCCTCGCCAACGTGGGGCCCTACCTGCAGCGGCGCCAGCTGGCCCCGAGGCCGGCGCTGCTGCTGGGCCTGCCCGCCCTGGCGGGCAGCTGGGCCGGCGGCAGCCTGGTGAAGAGCGGATGGATCCCCGAGGCGGCTCAGCTGACGGTGTTCATCGCGGCGGCTCTCACCGCCAGCTGGCTGCTGACCCGGTCGCCCGGAGGCGCGAAGACCACCGCTGCCGCGGCCCGGACCGGCGGGGGCAGAGACACGGTGCTGGCCCTGCAGGGCGTGCTGGTGGGCCTGCTCACCGGCGTGGCAGGCGTGGGCGGCGGCTTCGCGATCGTGCCGGCCCTGGTGCTGATGGCCGGGCTGCCGATGGCCACGGCCAGCGGCACCAGCCTCGCCCTGATCGCCCTCAATGCCCTGGTGGCCCTGCTGGCCCTGGGCCAGTGGCCCGGACCCGCGCTGCCCCTGCTCATCCCACTGCTGCTGGGCGGAGCCGGCGGCGCGCTGATCGGCCAGTGCCTGGCTCCCCACCTGCCCGAGCGGCGCCTGCGCCAGGGCTTCTCGGCCCTGCTGGTCGGCTCAGCGCTGTTGACGGGGATCGAGGTGTGGCAGCGGCATGGACGTGGCACGCCCTCAGGACAAATCACACTCGAACAGCAAGCGACTGCCTGGACGCCATCAGGACATGACAGAAATGATGTTTTCGCATCTTTAGAGAATCCGCATAATATTTCATCCAATCAAGGCCTGGCTAGAACGAGCCTGCCAGACTCAGTCTCATGACAACCCCCTCCCCCGAAGTCAATACCTTTGTTCTTGCTGACGACGGCGTCTACAACTTTTCCGACTTTGCCGACACCGTCAATCTGAACAATTTTTCCGAGCTCCTGGGCAAACCGATCCGCATGCTCGGCGGCAACGATATTGTCACGGGGGCGGATATCAACTCGCCTGGGTACGACAACCTGGTCAACGGCAACCTTGGCGCGGACAGCCTGAGAGGCGGCTCATTTCGAGAGTTCTACAGGGGCGGCAAGGAGGACGATGGACTGTTCCTACGGGACGATGCCGATTTCGGCAATGGCAACAATGGGAATGACAGCCTTTTTGGCGAGAACGGAAATGATCTGATTCGAGGCGGCAAAGGCAGCGACAACCTTAGCGGGGGAAATGGAAATGACATCCTGATCGGCGACTTCGGCAGGGATTCTCTGCGTGGGTCAAGCGGAAGGGATCGCTTTGTCATCCGCACGGACAGCACCGAAATCGATGGCGAAAACTTCGCCAATCTATCACCTAATGTCGGCGAAGTGGACGTCATTCGAGACTTCACCTTCACCGATCAAGATCGAATTCTTCTTCCCGGTGTCTCCAACAGAGATCAACTGAGGATCGACGAGTTCAATACCACCAGCTCCACCATCAGCGTTGACCTCGGCTCGGGATTTCAGTTTGCTGTTGTTGTCCAGAACGTGACCGCCAGTTCTCTTGAAGCAGCTTCCGGCACAGCAATCATCATCGGCGCCACGGCGGACGACTTCCTCAGTCAGTCGAACCCAGACTTTTTCCTGTCCAACCCCAATCTCTGGTCAACCATTTCCTGAGCCAGGTTCACGCGCCCGGCCCGGTCCAGGAGCCACACGGCTCCTGGATGCCTCACCCAAAGCCCCAGCTTGCCAAGTCTGAAGCTCTGACAAGCTGGCGCCTGCTTCGGTGGTTCCATGGCGCCCCTCGGCCTGACCAGCCTGCGCGACCGCTTCCGCTCCCAGCCGGAGGAGCCGGCCCTGGAGGCCAGCTGGAGTCGGGCCTTCGGGATGGGATGGGAAAAGCCCTTCACCGTCCGCTACGCCAGCAATCTCGACGACGGTCCCTGGCACGGCATGCCCCTCGGCGGGCTGGGAGCCGGCTGCATCGGCCGCAGCTCCCGCGGGGATTTCACCCTCTGGCACCTCGATGGCGGTGAGCACTGGTTCGGCACCCTGCCGGACTGCCAGTTCTCCCTGTTCGAAACCGGCAGCGAGGGATCGCGGGCCCACGCCCTGGCCGTCGCCCCCGAGCGGGACGATTCACGGCCCGATGCCACTGACCCGCCTCTGGCGGCCTGGAACTGGTACCCGGCCAGCGACGACCAGCAACAAACGGGCCGCTACGAAGCGCGCTACCCCGTCAGCCGCATCGGTTACGAGGGGGTGTTCCGGGCCGAGGTGAGCTGCGAGGCCTTCAGCCCCATCCTTCCCGGCGACTACCGGCTCAGCAGCTATCCGGTGGCGGTGTTCCGCTGGCGCCTGAACAACCCGACCCGCCAGCGGCTCGATTGTTCCCTGCTGCTCACCTGGCGCAACACCTGCGGCTGGTTCACCAACACCGATCCCTCGGCGCAGGTGCACTTCCGCGACGACGGCAGCCCCGAGCACAACTACGTGCCGGCCATCGGCCGCGGCCGCGGGCAGCGCAACCGCAAGCTGGATGAGGGCGGACTCTGCGGCGTGCTGCTGGAGGGCGAGCGCAGCGTGCCGCTGGCCGAGGGGCAGGGTCAGTGGTGCCTGGCGGTGCCCGGCGATCTGGACGGCGTGCAGGTGCAGCGCTGCAGCCGCTGGGACCCCAGCGGCGACGGCAGCGAGATCTGGCGCTCCTTCGCCGCTGACGGCTCCATTCCCGACAGCGACAACGACCGCACCAGCCGCGGCGACGAGCAGGCCAGTGCCGCCATGGCGCTGCGCTTCTCCCTGGAGCCGGGGGCCAGCATCGAGATTCCGGTGGTGATCAGCTGGGATCTCCCCGTCACCAGCTTCGCCAGCGGCTGCCGGGCCCTGCGCCGCTACACCGATGTGTTCGGCAGCGGCGGCGATCAGGCGGCGGCCATCGCCAGCGAGGCCCTGGCCCACTGGCGCAGCTGGCGGGAGGCGATCGATCGCTGGCAGCAGCCGGTGCTGGAGCGGCGCGAGCTGCCCGAGAACCTGCGCATGGCCCTGTTCAACGAGCTCTACGACCTGGCCAGCGGCGGCACGCTCTGGACCGCTGCCGATGCCGACAACCCGGTGGGTCGCTTCGGGGTGCTGGAGTGCGTGGATTACGCCTGGTACGAGAGCCTCGATGTGCGGCTCTACGGCTCCTTCGCCCTGCTGCAGCTCTGGCCCGAGCTGGACAAGGCGGTGCTGCGCAGTTTCGCCCGGGCCATCCCTGCAGGCGATCCCACGCCGCGCCCGATCGGCTGGTACTTCACCCAGGGCCGCGGCCGCGTCGAGGCGCCGCGCAAGCGGGTGGGGGCCACGCCCCACGACCTCGGCGCCCCCAACGAACGCCCCTTCGAGGCGACGAACTACACCGCCTATCAGGACTGCAACCTCTGGAAGGACCTGGCCAGCGATTTCGTGCTGCAGGTGTGGCGCACCTTCCTGCTGGCACCCGGCGGCGAGGACCTGCGCTTCCTGGCCGACTGCTGGCCGGCGGCGGTGCAGGCGCTCGACTACCTCAAGCGCTTCGATGAGAACGACGACGGCCTGCCGGACAACGGCGGTGCCCCGGACCAGACCTTCGACGACTGGCCCCTGCAGGGCGTGAGCGCCTATTGCGGCGCCCTCTGGATCGCGGCCCTCGAAGCCGCCCTGGCCATGGCCCAGCGCCTGCAGCTGGAACTGGGACTGGACACCGCCGAGGAGCAGCACCGCTTCGGCGGCTGGCTGGAGCAGAGCCGCAGTCACTTCGATCCCCTGCTCTGGAACGGTGAGCACTACGCCATCGATGCCTGCAGCGGCACACCGGTGGTGATGGCGGATCAGCTCTGCGGCGATTTCTACGCCCGCCTGCTGGGCCTGCCACCGGTGGTGAGCGAGGAGAGGGCCCGCAGCAGCCTGAAGGCGGTGCGGGAGGCCTGCTTCGAGCGCTTCGAGGGCGGGCGCCTGGGGGCGGCCAACGGTCTGCGCCGCGATGGCACGCCCCTGGATCCCGAAGGCACCCATCCGCTCGAGGTCTGGACCGGCATCAACTTCGGCCTGGCCGCCTACTACCGGCTGATGGGGGAGGGGAGCACGGCCGAGGCCATCTGCAGCGCCGTGGTGGATCAGGTGTACAGCGGCGGGCTGCAGTTCCGCACCCCGGAGGCGATCACCGCCGCGGGCACCTTCCGCGCCTGCCACTATCTGCGGGCGATGGCGATCTGGGCGCTCTGGGCCACCCACACCGACTGGCAACCGATCCCGGGGGCGGAGGCCCGCCCGTGAGGGCCTTGGTTCTGCCCTGGCTGCTGCTGCTGGCGGCCCTGCTGCTGCTGCTGACGCCGCGGCCGGCGATCGCCCAGCTGCACGAGCACCCCGGCGAGAGCGGAGCCCCCGTGCTGCGCAGCCTGGAGAGCCTGAGAGATCTCGACAGCCAGAGCTGGCAGGTGGTGGCCTACCGGGAGGGTGATGGCACCGATGCGAGCCTGCGGCTGCGCATCGTCGGCTATCCGGGGCGCCTGCGTCTGGAGCATCCGACGCCGCTGGAGGTGCGCTCCGGGCGGCGCCTCTGGCAGCTGCCCGACCGCACCCTCGCCAATCCCCAGCTCGCCAGCGATGGGCGGGCCGCGGCGGTGGAGTTCGATCTGGCCCCGCTGCTGGCCGATCTGCAGCAGGACCGGCCCCTGCGCCTGCAGCTGCCGGGCGGTTTCAGCGAACTGCCCGTGCCTCCCTACGTGGTGGCGGAATGGCGCTCGCTGGAGCCCGGCTGAGCTCGCCGTGGCGCTGAGCTGGGACCGGTGGATGGAGCGGGCCCTTCAGCTGGCCCGGCTGGGGGAGGGCCGCACCAGCCCCAATCCGATGGTGGGCGCCCTTGTGCTCGATGCCGGCGGGGTCCTGGTTGGGGAGGGCTTCCATGCCGCCGCCGGGCGGCCCCACGCCGAGGTGGGGGCTCTGCGGCAGGCCGGAGAGGCCGCCCGGGGCGGAACCCTGGTGGTGACCCTGGAGCCCTGCGCCCACCACGGCCGCACACCGCCCTGCTGCGACGCGGTGATCGCCGCCGGCATCCAGCGGGTGGTGATGGCCCTGGAGGATCCCGATCCGCGGGTGGCGGGCGGGGGGCGCCGCCGCCTGGAGGCCGCCGGGGTGACGGTGATCAGCGGCGTGCTGGAGGACCGGGCCGCTGAGCTGAACCGGGCCTTCCTGCGGCGCGTGCGCACCGGCCTGCCCTGGGGGATTCTCAAGTGGGCCAGCAGCGTGGACGGCCGCATCGCCCTGCCCAACGGCTCCAGCCAGTGGATCAGCTCCAGCGCCTCGCGCCGGCGCGTGCATGCGCTGCGGGCCGGCTGCGATGCGGTGATCGTGGGGGGAGGCACCCTCCGCCGCGACGACCCCCTGCTCACAAGCCGCGGCCGGCGTGATCCGGAGCCGCTGCGGGTGGTGCTGAGCCGGCGGCTGGAGCTGCCCGCCGCGGCCAGGCTCTGGCAGGTGGAGACGGCACCCACCCTGGTGGTCCACGGCCCCCTGCCGGAGGCGTCCCGCCCCCTGGCCGCGCAGCTCAGCCGGGCCGGCGTGCAGCGGCTGGAGCTGGCCGAACCGGGCCCGCGGGCCCTGATGGAGGAGCTGGCGCGGGGGGGCTGCAACCGGGTGCTGTGGGAATGCGGCCCGGGTCTGGCGGCGCAGGTGCTGCGCGAGGGCTGCGCCCAGGAGATCCGGGCCGTGCTGGCACCCCGGCTCATGGGCGGCACCACCGCGGCCACCCCCCTGGCCGATCTCGGCCACACGGCCATGGACGAGGTGCCCCTGGCCGAGGAGATCTCGCTGCATCGATCAGACGTCGATCTGATCTGGACCCTGCGGCTCTGAGGGCTCGGGCGGCTGGGCGTAGCGCCCGATCAGCACCCCCATCACCACGGCCAGATAGAGGGGACCGATCACGCTGATGGCCACGCTGAGCATCTGGGCCGGCGGCGTGGAGGGGGTGATGTCGCCGAAGCCCACCGTGCTGAGGCAGACGAAGGCGAAGTAGTTGAGCCGGGTGAACACCGCGGTGGAGCGGATCACGGCGGCCTCCTGCACGAAGCCCTCCTGGATGCGGGCGGTCTCGGCCTCGCTGAGCAGGGAGGAGAAGCTGCCGGGCTGGATCGTCTCGAGCGTGGTCACCAGCAGGGCCGACGCCAGGCCGAGCAGCAGATAACCGGCCGCCGCACCGGTCAGCACATCGCCGGTGACCTGCCGCTCCTGCGCCAGCCGCTCCACCAGCCGCATCACGCTCCAGCCCACGTAGAGCGCCAGCAGCACCACCAGGGGCAGGCCGCTGATCAGCAGCTTCACCGGCGTGAGCAGCCAGATCCACATCGCCACCAGCGTGGACACGCCGAGGGTCCGGTACAGGCGGGTGGAGCGCCGCAGCCGCGGCGTGGTGCCGGAGTTCTCGAGGAACCCCATCACCAGGGCCAGCAGGGTGTAGCCCGGACCGACGAACCAGCTGAGCCGCTGGAAGGCGAAGGCGATGAGCAGGGCCACCTCGATCGCCAGCAGCATCCGGTAGAGGCGGTGCTGGCGCCGGCTCGGCAGGGGAAGGTCGTCAGCGGGGGGCCTCGGGCGGCTGGAGCGCATCAGCTGGATCGGGGCGGAGAGAAGAAGGAGAGCTGGCGATTCTCAGCGGCAGCGGCGGCGGGCAGAGGGTCCGCGCGCCACTCGCCCGGATCCCAGGGCTGCATCAGCGGCGCCAGCGCCGCCAGATCGGCCCCGCTGCAGGACGCCAGCCAGGCCTCCTCCAGGCCGTCGGGAATGATCACCGGCATGCGCTCGTGCAGAGGCGCCACCAGCCCGTTGGGCTCGGTGGTGAGCACCACGCAGGTCTCGAGCTCGCTGCCGTCGGCACCCAGCCAGCGCTCCCAGAGGCCTCCCAGCCAGAAGGGCGCTCCGTCGCGCCGGCGAATCCGCCAGGGCCGGCGGGGGCTGCCGCTCCATTCGAGGAAGCCGTCGGCCGGCAGCAGGCAGCGGCGGTGGCGCCAGGCGCCCCGGAAGCTGGCCTTCTCGGCCACGCTCTCGCTGCGGGCATTGATCGGTCGCCTCCCGCGCGGCTGCCGCAGCCAGGCGGGGATCAGGCCCCAGAGCAGCAGGGCGGTCTCGATCTGGCCATGCTCCTGGCGCAGCGCCAGGACGGGTTCACCGGGGCGCACCTGCTCCCTGGGGGCGTAGTGCTCCAGCAGGCCGGGCGGCAGGCGGCCGGCCAGGCGCGGCAGCAGCTGGTCCAGGCGGCTGGTGAGGGAGTAGCGGCCACACATGCGGGGGGCGGTTCTCACCCCCCGTCTGCAGAACCTGGCGGCAGGGCATGCGGCCTAGTTTGGCCGCAATCGCTGTGTCCTCCATGCCGATCCGACAGGACGACAACCAACCCAACCGGCGCTTCGGTTTGATCAACCTGATCCTGATCGGCTTCGGGGTGCTGCTGCTGGTCAGCAGCTTCTTCCCGAACCAGTCGATGCAGGTGCCGCGGGTGCCCTACTCCCTGTTCATCGATCAGGTGAACGACGGAGCGGTGAAGCGGGCCTACATCACCCAGGACCAGATCCGCTACGAACTGGCCAATGCGGAGGACGGAACGCCTTCGGTGCTGGCCACCACGCCGATCTTCGACATGGATCTGCCGCAGCGGCTGGAGAGCAAGGGCGTTGAATTCGCCGCCGCCCCCCCGAAGAAACCCAACATCTTCACCACCATCCTCAGCTGGGTGGTGCCGCCACTGATCTTCATCCTGGTGCTGCAGTTCTTCGCCCGTCGCTCGATGGGCGGCGGCGGCGCCCAGGGAGCCCTGAGCTTTACCAAGTCGAAGGCCAAGGTGTACGTGCCGGATGAATCCTCCCGCGTCACCTTCGCCGATGTGGCCGGCGTGGACGAGGCCAAGCAGGAACTGACTGAGATCGTCGACTTCCTCAAGACGCCCGAGCGCTATGCGGCCATCGGCGCCCGCATCCCCAAGGGCGTGCTGCTGGTGGGCCCTCCCGGTACGGGCAAGACGCTGCTCTCGAAGGCCGTGGCCGGTGAGGCCGGAGTGCCCTTCTTCATCATCTCCGGTTCGGAGTTCGTCGAACTGTTCGTCGGCGCCGGCGCGGCCCGGGTGCGGGATCTGTTCGAGCAGGCCAAGAAGAAGGCTCCCTGCATCATCTTCATCGACGAGCTCGATGCCATCGGCAAGAGCCGTTCCGGATCGATGGGCGTGGTCGGCGGCAACGACGAGCGGGAGCAGACGCTGAACCAGTTGCTCACCGAGATGGATGGCTTCAGCGCCAAGGACAAGCCGGTGATCGTGCTGGCGGCCACCAACCAGCCCGAGGTGCTGGACGCGGCGCTGCTGCGCCCCGGTCGCTTCGACCGTCAGGTGCTGGTGGACCGTCCCGACCTCTCAGGCCGGCGCACCATCCTCGGCATCTACGCCGGCAAGGTGAAGCTGGCCTCGGCGGTGGATCTCGACCGGATCGCCCAGGCCACCAGCGGCTTCGCCGGGGCCGACCTGGCCAACCTGGTGAACGAAGCGGCTCTTCTCGCCGCCCGCAACAACCGCAATGCGGTGGAGCAGCAGGACCTCAACGAGGCGATCGAGCGTGTGGTGGCCGGCCTGGAGAAGAAGAGCCGCGTGCTGCAGGACGACGAGAAGCGGGTCGTGGCTTACCACGAGGTGGGTCACGCGATCGTGGGGCACCTGATGCCGGGCGGCAGCAAGGTGGCCAAGATCTCGATCGTGCCGCGGGGCATGAGCGCCCTCGGCTACACGCTGCAGCTGCCCACCGAGGAGCGCTTCCTCAATTCCAAGGAGGATCTCGAGGGTCAGATCGCCACCCTGCTGGGAGGCCGCTCGGCCGAGGAGATCGTGTTCGGCAAGATCACCACCGGCGCCGCCAACGATCTGCAGCGGGCCACCGACATCGCCGAGCAGATGATCGGCACCTACGGCATGAGCGACACGCTCGGGCCGCTGGCCTACGACAAGCAGGGCGGCGGCCGCTTCCTCGGCGGCGCCAACAACCCGCGCCGTGCGGTGAGCGATGCCACCGCCCAGGCGATCGACCGGGAGGTGCGCGGTCTGGTGGATCGGGCCCACGATCAGGCCCTGGGCATCCTCCATGCCAACCGGGATCTGCTGGAGGCCATCGCCGGCCGCATCCTCGAGAAGGAGGTGATCGAGGGCGATGAGCTGAAGGACCTCCTGTCCCGGAGCCTGCGGCCCGATGGCAGCGGCGAAGCCCTCACCGATGAGGTGGGCCAGGAGGTGCCGGCCTGAACCGGGGCCCAGGCAGACTGGGATTCAACGCGAGCGGCCGGTCCTCCTCTTTCGCGGGGGTCCGGCCGCTCGGCCTTTGCCCCTTCCGATCGAGGCCGCATGACGACGGTGCCCCATGAGCAGCTCCAGCGGGTGCTCGCCCCGCTTTCCGGCCGTGACTACCTCTCCAGCACCGACGCCGACGCCGATCAGACCCGGGCCCTGCTCGATCTGGCCCTGCAGCTCAAGAGCGGTGAACGCCGCATCGACCTCTCTGGTCGGATCCTCGGGCTGATCTTCACCAAGGCCTCCACCCGCACCCGGGTGAGCTTCAACGTGGCCATGGCCCGCCTGAACGGCCAGACCCTGGATCTCAATCCGGCCGTGACCCAGGTGGGTCGGGGCGAACCGCTGGAGGACACGGCCCGCGTGCTCAGCCGCTACTGCGATGTGCTGGCGGTGCGCACCTACGACCACGAGGAACTGGAGCGCTATGCCCACTGGGCCACGGTGCCGGTGGTGAATGCCCTCACCGACCTCGAGCATCCCTGCCAGGCCCTGGCTGACTACCTCACGATGGAGGAGCACTTCGGGGCGCTGCAGGGCCTCACCATGGCCTATGTGGGCGATGGCAACAACGTGGCCCACTCGCTCGTGCTGGCCGGGGCCCTGCTGGGGGTGAACGTGACCCTGGCCTGCCCGCAGGGCTACGACCCCGATGCGGCGCTGATGGAGCGGGCGGGGGTGCTGGCTCAGAGCAACGGCTGCCGGGTGCAGGTGGTGCGGGAGCCGCTGGAGGCCGTGCGCGGCGCTCACGCGCTCTACACCGATGTGTGGGCCTCGATGGGCCAGGAGGAGGAACAGGCGATCCGGGAGAAGGCCTTCCGCGGCTACTGCCTCGATGAAACGCTGCTGTCGGAGGCTGATGCCCGGGCGATCGTGCTGCACTGTCTGCCGGCCCACCGGGGCGAGGAGATCAGCGCCGGGGTGATGGAGGGTGAGGCCAGCCGGGTGTTCGACCAGGCCGAGAACCGCCTCCACGCCCAGCAGGCCCTGCTGGCCGCTCTGATGGGCGGCGTCTGAAGGGCGGGCTCTGATCGTCAGACGACGCACCCGGGCCCGAGCCCCCGCCGAGCCCATCGACACCGGCGCGCCGGGATGGTACATCTGTATGCACAGGTGCAGCCCGCCGGCCCATGATCCACGGCCTCTCCGCCGCCCGCGATGAGCTCACCAGCGCCCAGCGGGAGCTCTACGACTGGCTGCGCGACTACATCCGCGAACACCGGCACAGCCCCTCGATCCGCCAGATGGTGGAGGCGATGGGGCTGCGCTCACCGGCCCCGATCCAGAGCCGCCTGCGTCATCTGCAGCGCAAGGGCTGGATCACCTGGCAGGAGGGCCAGGCGCGCACCCTGCAGCTGCTGGGCGAGGAGAGCGAGGGGGTGCCGGTGCTGGGCGCCGTGGCGGCCGGCGGCCTGATCGAGAGCTTCGATGACGTGCAGGAACACCTCGATCTGGCCCCCGTGCTCGATCGCCGCGGCCTGTTCGCCCTGACGGTGAACGGCGACAGCATGGTGGACGCCCACATCGCCGATGGCGACATGGTGCTGATGGAGCCAGTGGCCGATGCCTCCCGGGTGCGCAACGGCACGATCGTGGCGGCGATGGTGCCCGGTGCCGGCACCACCCTCAAGGTGTTCCACGGCGAGGGATCGCAGGTGCGGCTGGAGCCCTCCAACCCGGCCTACGAGCCGATCGTGCTGCCCGCCGAGGACGTGCTGGTGCAGGGCACCCTGGTGGCGGTGTGGCGCCCCGTCGCCGTGTAATCTGTCTCGCGTTGGGGCCATAGCTCAGCTGGTAGAGCACCTGCATGGCATGCAGGGGGTCAGGAGTTCGAGTCTCCTTGGCTCCACTTCAGAGTCTCAGTCAGATTGATCTGGCTGGCCAAGTCAGACGGTTTCGATGATTCCAATCCGGAATCGATCGACCCGGTTGATGCACCCACGGGTTGGTCGTCAACCAGTGGGTGCATGCTTCCCTCCGGCACCTCACCCCCAGGCCGGATCGCTGAAGAGCTCCACCGTCAGCTCCCCATCCCGGCAGGCCGGCACGGTGCTGATGCAGGCCCGCACGGTCTGGCCGTTCACATCGATCTCGCAGGCACCGCAGCTGCCGCCGAGGCAGCCGGTGGGGATGGCGAATCCCGCCGCCGAGGCGGCCGAGAGCCAGTCGGTTCCTGCCGGAACCGTGCTGCGGGCCCCGTTGGGCCAGCGGATGCTCACCGCGGCAGCCGCCATCGATCCACCTGCGCAGGCTCAGGGCTCATTCTGAAGCCGCGAGTCGCCCCCGGGAGAGCACGCGAGTGCTGAGCTGCCCGATCAGCACACCGATCAGCAGGGCACCGGCCGCATGGCCCTCAAGCAGCGCCAGCCCCAGCACCAGAGCCACCACCGGCGCCCCCAGCAGGGCCGAGAGGGTGCCGCCGGTCACGCCCGCCACCCAGCTCTGGGGCTCCCCCCACCAGGGCAGCAGACCATGAGCCCCTAGTCCTACGCAGGCGCTGGCCAGGATTGCGGGGAAGAACAATCCGCCGCGCCAGCCCGTTTCCAGGCAGAGAGCGGCCAGCAGCAGCTTGGCGAGGCCCGAGAGCAGCAGCAGCGGCGCCCCGGTGGGTGCATCCAGCAGCAGAGGGCGCAGCTGCTGCTCGCCTGAGAACACGGCCAGGGGAAGGCACCACCCGCTGAAGGCCAGCAGCAGGCCGGTGGCCGGGGTGAGCCAGAGCGGCGGGTCGTCGCGCAGACAGCGCCTCAGCAGGCCACGCCAGGCCAGGGCCACGCGGCCCAGGAGCAGCCCCAGCAGGCCGGCCACCACAGACACCGAGAGCGCGGCGAGACCCTGCTGCCCACCATCGGGCCACTGATAGGGAACACCGGCCAGCCCGCCCAGGGCGCGGCCGCCGCCGGCGGTCACGAAGCCGGCCAGGCCGGCCAGGGTGCCCGGCAGCCAGCGCCAGAGCAGCGACCAGCGGCGGCCGGCCAGCACCGCCCCGCCCAGCAGCGGCGCCTGGAAGATGCCGAGGCTGCCGGCCACGGCGGCTGCCGGCAGGGCCTGATCCCGGCCGCGCCAGAGGCCGTGGCTGATCAGGGCCACCAGGCGGGTGAGCAGCGCCTCGGGGCCGATGGGGGCTCCACCCAGAAGCGCCAGGGCACCGCTGAGCAGCTGACGCCACCAGCCGGCGCTGCTCAGCCCGGCGGACCCGCGCAGCTCCCGCAGGGTGTCGGGCAGTTCGGGCAGCAGGGCAGGGGAGGCCGAGGCCGCCCCGGGAGCGCCGCCGGTCCGCCGAAGGACGGCGAGCCCGAGCCCCACCGGCAGCGTGATCGCGAGCGCGGCCAGGAGTGTGCGGGAGCTCGGGGCGCCCGCCAGCACCCCCTTGCCCCACACCAGCCCCAGCAGCGCATCGAGCCCCCGCAGGCTGAAGGCGGCCAGGGATCCACCCGCCGCACCCACCAGCACCGCCAGAGCCAGAGCCGTCAGCAGCGCCAGCCAGGCAGGGCGGTCGTGGCGGGACCTCATGGAGCCAGCAGGGGCGCGAGGTTCACATGCTCCTCGAAGGCCTCCGCCAGCCGGTCGAGCAGCAACTCCCGCTGACGGGCGTGGTGGGGAACCTGCTCCGGCAGCGGCGCCAGGCCGCGCCTCGCCCGCAGGTGGTTGAGCCAGCGGCGACGCCAGGGTCCGTTCTCGAACAGGCCGTGCAGATAGCTGCCCGCCACCGAGCCCTGCTGCCAGCCCAGACCCGGCTCGGCCAGCCAGGCCCCGCCATTCGCAGCGGCAGTCCCGCCAGCCGCCTCACCCAGCCAGTTCGACTGGCCCTGGTGCAGCTCAAAGCCCTCGATCAGCCAGGGCGCCTCGCCGGACGCAGCACCTGTCGGCTCGGTGCCCGCCGCGGGAGGCAGACCGGCGCCGGCGCAGGTGGGCACCCGCCGGCGCCGCAGGGTCTTGCCCGGCTCGAACACGGTGCGCAGTGGAAGCAGGCCGAGCCCATGCGCCTCGGCCCGGCCACCCTCGAGGCCGCCGGGGTCCTGCAGCTCCCGCCCCAGCATCTGCATGCCGCCGCAGAGGCCGAACACCACGCCTCCCGCCGCCGCATAGGCGCCCAGCTGATCGGCGAGACCGCTCTGCTGCAGCACCTGCAGATCGGCCAGGGTTCGCTTGCTGCCCGGCAGCAGCACCGCATCCGGCCGACCCAGCACGCCGCCGGGGCTGAGCCAGCGCAGCCGCAGCGAGGGCTCGGCCTCCAGGGGGTCGAGGTCGGAGAAGTTGCTCAGGGACGGCAGCCGCAGCACGGCGATCTCCAGCTCGGCGGCGGACTTGCGGCCGCGCCGTTCCAGCAGATCGAGGGAGTCCTCGGGGGGGAAGCACTCCTCCAGCCAGGGCATCACGCCCAGCACCGGCAGGCCGGTGCGCTGCTCGAGCCAGCGGCGTCCGTCGTCGAACAGGCTGCGGCGGCCGCGGAAACGGTTGATCAGCAACCCGCGGATCAGGGGCCGTTCCACCGGCCGCAGCAGGGCCAGGGTTCCCACGATCTGGGCGAACACGCCGCCGCGTTCGATGTCGGCCACCAGCAGGCAGCGGGCCCTGAGGAACTGGGCCAGCCGCAGGTTGGTGAGATCGCGCGGCTGCAGGTTCATCTCCACGGGGCTGCCCGCACCCTCCAGCACGAGCCGGCCGCCGGGGTGGGCCTGCCGGAGCTGATCGAGACCGGTGCGGATCGCTTGCCAACCCGGCCGGAACCAGTCGCGGTAGTAGTGCTCCGCCCGGCTGGTCCCGGCCCGCCGACCCAGGTGGATCACCTCGCTGGTGGTGTCGCCCTGGGGTTTGAGCAGCACCGGGTTCATGCTCACCTCCGGCTCCAGCTGCGCTGCCCACGCCTGCAGCGCCTGGGAATAGGCCATCTCACCGCCACCGGCATCCACCCAGGCATTGAGGCTCATGTTCTGCCCCTTGAAGGGGAGCGGCCGCTCACCGCGGCGGCGCAGCACCCGGCAGAGCGCCGCCGTCATCAGCGACTTGCCGGCACCGCTGCTGGTGCCCAGCACCATCAGGGGCGGCTGGGCAGCGGACCCGTGCTGGCCCATCAGAGCCGAGGCCAGCGGCGGCGAAGGCCCTGTCGCAGCCGCATCAGCGGCCCCGGCGGCGGCCAGCCCTCAGGCCAGTGCTGCAGCAGCTCGCGCCCCAGGGGCGTGAGGCGCACGCGTTCGGTGAGGCCCTGGCCGTCCACCTCGCGCCGCAGCACCCCGAGCCGGATCAGCCAGATCAGGTCGTCGTCCACCTGGGAGGCGGAATAGCCGGCGCTGCAGAGGGCCGGATCGCCGCAGATCTCATCAGCGCGCAGGGGCCCCTCCGCCACCCGCCGGTAGAAGCCCGCGGTGAAGGGCAGACAGCGGAGCGCCTCGGAGGCCCGGCGCAGGGAGGGGGAAGCCCAGCTCATCACTGCAGGCTAGGAAGCGGCCGCCGCCGCTCAGGTTCCGGCCTCCGGCCAGGCTGGACCTGAGATCCGGTACTGGTGGCATGTCCGAGCAAGCGTCCTCCCCCTTTGCCGCTCCACCGGCCGGGCGCGATCTGGTGCTGGCCTCCGCCTCGCCGGCCCGCCGCCGACTACTGGAGCAGGCCGGCCTGCCCCACCGGGTGCTGGTGAGCGGCCTGGATGAACGCGGCATCCAGCACGCGGATGCCCGGGAGCTGGTGCAGCGGCTGGCGCAGGCCAAGGCCGAAGCCGTGGCGGATCGGTTGCCGGAGACCGGTGGCCTCGGGGCGATCGGGGAGCCCCCGCAGGAGCAACTGGTGCTGGGGTGTGACTCCCTGCTGCTCTTCGACGGGGAGGCCTGCGGCAAGCCGGCCGATGCCGAGGAGGCCTGCCGCCGCTGGCAGCGCATGCGAGGCCACTGGGGCGACCTGCTCACCGGTCACTGCCTGCTGCGGCGCAGCGATGGCTCAGCCGGCGGCTGGCAGACGGAGCGAGCGGTGATCAGCACCCGCGTGACCTTCGCTGCGCTGAGTGATCAGGAGATCCGCGACTACGTGGCGACCGGTGAACCCCTGGCCTGCGCCGGCTGCTTTGCTCTGGAGGGGAAGGGAGGGATGGTGGTGGAACGCCTGGAGGGTTGCTACAGCAACGTGATCGGCCTCAGCCTTCCCTGGCTGCGGCGCGCTCTGCAGGCCTGAGCGTCAGACCGCGAAATCAGCTGACTGCAGGAACACCTCACAGAAGCGCAGACAGCGTTGAAAGCGTTCGCTGTAGCGGCTGGTGCGGCTGCGCCGATGCACGTTCAGCCAGGCGTCAGCGAAACCGAGAACAGCGGCATGGGCGATCGCCTGGACGCTGATCGCCATCTGATGCGATCGAAGCCGGTTGCGGTAATGCTCCGACACGCGCTGGAGGGTTGCGAAGCGGAGCGAACGGGAGGAGGTCTCCAGCAGGATGAAGCGAAGATCGAAACCGAAGGGAGCGAGAACGGCGTTGTCGCAATCGAGCAGGAGAAAGGGGAGGCGTAGGTCGTCGACAGAAGGGGGTTCCGTTGATCCTTGGGACCAACGATCCTTGGGGCCGGACGGTGGCGTCAGCAGGCCGATGTTGGAGGGAACGAGATCGTTGTGGCACAGGCAGACGTTCTGGAAGATCCCCAGATCACGGGAACGAACCAGAAGAGCGCCATAGGCCTGTTCTGCCCGCTGCGCCATCTCGTCACTGCGCGCTGCATCGTCCCCGGCGAGGATGGGCGCCAGTTTCTTCGCCGTCAATCCGAAGCTGAAGCGCTTGCGGGGCAGACCGTTGCGGATCGCGCGGCCACAGTTGCTGGCATTGAAATCAGCCGCACACACCGCCAGCATCTGCTGAACGCGGGCATCGTGATAAAGGGGCCAACACAGCGGCTGGTGTGGAACAAAGGGGTAGCGCACCACCAGTGCATCGGGCGCCATGCGGATCTGCTCCACAGCCGCCAGGCAGTAGCTGCCTGCAGACGACTGGATGGCGCCACTGAGAGCCAGGCGATTGATGGCCAGCACCTCCGGATCGAGGCTGCTGAGTTTCACAACCGACTCCGGCCGGCCCTTCTCAAGCACCAGCCAGCAGCCCAGGCTGCGGCGGCCGGAGGTGCCCAGCGACACCAGTTCCGAGCCGCGGGTGAGCGACTCGAGCAGGGATGGGGGGAGGGCGGGTTCGGTCACAGGCCAGCTGGGCAGATGGCGACTGAGTGCACGGCGCTATGTGGCGACATGCTGATGCCGCAGACGCTGGAGGATGTCATCCCAGGCCTGCAGCTGCTGGAGCTGGCTGGAGAGGTGCTGCCGGCGCGTGGCTGCACCGTGCTGGAGGGAATCCCGGAACGCGTCGTCGGTGAGAAGGCGGATCAAGTGGCGGGCAAACGCAGATTCGTCGCCGGGCGTGATAAGCACACCATTCACCCCGTCCACAATCATCTCCCGGGGGCCATACTCGATGTCGAAGGCAACAACCGGGCAGCCGCAGGCCAGGCTCTCCAGGACCACTCGGGGGTAGCCCTCATAGTGGCTCGTGAGGATGGACACAGCCGACGAGGCGAAGACCTGGAGCGGAGCATCCGTTCGATCCTCAACCACAACGTTCTCGAACAGGCCATAGGCCTCGATCTGCTTCTGAACCGCGCCCTTCAAGCGTCCCTGCCCGATGAAGCGAAAGCGAGCCGAAGGGCACTCGGCACACACGCGCCGCGCAATGCGAAGCGCGGCGGCATGGTTCTTCTGTGCTGCGAAGGCACCGAGCGAAACGATGTCCAGGCTGCGAACCGAGGGCTTCGGCAGATTCGCCTCGGGAGGGAGACCGGTGGCCACCGACGCATACGCCGGACCGGGGGCCCGGTCCCTCAGGGCCTTGGCCTGACGCTGCGTCTGCAGCACGATCAGGTCGTACGGGGTGTAGTCCGGCTCAAACGAGCTCCTGAGGGAGGTGGAGAGGTGACCGTTGTCGCGCTGAGCGAGGTGATGGTTGTGCGCCACCGCCACACAGGACAGGTGGGGGTGGGTGGTGACACGGCGGAGTGTGGTGAGGACCGGCCGGTACTCCCGCAGGCGGTCGCACAACAGAACGGCGTGCTGCTCGGGGCACTCCTTCGTGAGGAGCGTCTGCAGCCAGGTCGCGATCAGCGGAGTGAGGGAGCTGTGCATGGAGCAGGCTCGTGACTGGTGATCGTGCTCAACAACCTGGATCACGTGATCGTTGGCGGGTTGATCGATGGTGGCGTTGCTGTCTCTGGAGCGAAGGATCGTCAGAGCAATGGAGTGGTCCGAAAGCCGAAAGAACACATCGGTCACAAGCCCCGCGGCTCCAAGGAACTGCGTACGCACATGCTCACCGGTGGAGAGGTAGGTGTCGCGCTTCCACTTCTGAGACCCGGAGAGGAAGTTCAGATAATCGAAGTCCTTGCGAATCCAGTAGAACGATTGAGTGCGATCCGCTCGGCAGACCCATTTCTCAACGCGCCCCTCATGGCTGGAGACACGCCGGAACGAGCGGAGCCATGAGGGCTCGATCTGAGCTGGCAGGCGGGGACCGACCAGGGAGCAGACGGAGCTGCCGTGCAGGATCCAGTGAAAGAAGCTGAGGATCCGGACAGCAGCAGGCAGCCTGCCTGCGGTGATGTGGTGGCGAGCCACTTCGGTCAGACCGGGGTTGAACTCAGCCAGAGTGAGGGATGTGTGGGGATACCGCTCCAGCAGGAGGCGGGCCAGTTGGAGCGCTGTGAGGTCGAGCCCACGCGGCTGCCTGACCAGGTTGCGATTGAGCAGGTAGAGGTGACTGTCGCGGGTTGGAGGGCGGCTCACACGCGACGCATTGAGGTGGGTGCGCTGGCTGCCTGCAGCCTCCTGAAGTGACGCTTCCAGGACACAGCCAGCTCAGGAGCATGGGTGAGATGCCCCTGCTGCGAGGCGGCAGACTCCTGAAGGTTGGCCAGAAGCGCCGGGTGATTGAGGAGATGAACCAGTCGTTCAACGAAGCTGGGGACATCTCCTGGCGGGAACAGGTAGCCGTTCACGCCCTCACGGATGAGCTCCTGCGGTCCGTACTCCACATCGAAGGCCAGCACCGGACAACCGCAGGCGAGGCTCTCCAGAATTCCAAGCGAGAAGCCCTCCTGGCGGCTTGTGCTGATCGAGAGGGCAGCCTTCTGATAGACGCTGGCCGGATTCGAGGTGTGACCAAGAATGTGGATTCGTTGGTCGAGTGAGTGCTGGTTAACCCACCTGACGAGGGCGGATCGGAGGCGGCCGGAACCGTGGAACGTGAAGTCAACATCAGGGACACGCTCACAGACCTGCGCCGCAATCTCCAGTGCCGCCTGGTGATGCTTTTCGGGCGAGTAGCGGGCGACATACACGATCTCTCGTCGGCGAGGGCTGGGCGATTGGATCGCTGTGCAGTGACGCGGCTCGCAGTGCGGCACAACCGTCAGGGGAAGGGGCGCCAGAACGCCCCGAAGATGATCACGCTGGCGGTGAGTCAGGCAGACAGCTGCATCAAAGGGAGAGTCCCCGGAGCGCAGGCGGTTGACGTGGTGCTTGGTCTCAGTCGTGGGGTTCCCCTGGGAATCCAGGCGCAGATGGTGTGAGTGAAGGCAGACGGTGGACAAGAAGCCAGGAGCACTCCCCTCAGCATGGCGGATGGTCTTCAGCAGACGGATGGCATCGACATAGTCCTGCGCACGATCGCAAACCAGATGCCTGGGCTGGGTATCAGGCACCTCCCGCTGCAGGACTGTCTGCAGCCATTGAGCCATCAGTGGGCTGAGGCTGGAGTGAACCGACGCCACAGCACCTCCCGACTCATACAGCAACACCTGGATGATGGGTCCGATTGACTGCCGATCCACAGGCTGGGCGCGATGAATGCTCAGGGCCAGAGAAGAATCCCGATGGCGGTGATAGTGTTCAATCAGTACGGCACCAGAGTCTGGATAAAGAATCTCACTCTTCAGGAGACGACCATCCACCCCGAACACCTCACGGCGACACTTTTTGCCGGATGAGAAGTAGTTGATGTAGTCATAGCCATGAGCAGGATCGTTCTTGACCCAGTAGAGGTGAGCATCCTCGAGTGGATTGAACCAGCGCTCATGCGATGTGCCCTCGACACACTCACGGCGCCAGGTCCCGGCCACAATCGATGGAAGCTGAGCAGATGCGTGATCGGTGGGCTGATCAGCCCCGACGGGAATGCCAAGCAACCACTCGAAGAAGTTGAGCACACGGACATCTGGTGCCAGCCTCTGGTTGACGACATGGCTGTGCTGCTGGCGCCTGAGGGCAGGTGAGAAACACCAGGTCAGGAACAGCACCTGGTGGGTGGGGTCCGCTGCCAGGATGCTGGCGCGCTCCATGGCGGCATACTCGATGCCACTGGGAGCGAAAGGCAAGTCGCGGTTGAGGAGGAGCACCGATCGCCGCTCCGAGTCAATGATGCTCGCATAGGCGCAATAGCCGGAGATGTAATGCTCGTTATCGTCAATGCGGCTGCGGAAGGCGTGATGACGGATGTAGAAGCTATTGGCGATGGTGTTCGGCCTGGCGAAGAACATGGCCAGCTCGGGCCAGAAAAAGCCATTGGCGAGATAGCGAGCCCGGAAGTGCATGGCCTCCTCAAACTCGGCCAGCGGAAAGTCATCAATGATGGATTGACAGGCCGGCAGGCGATCGGCATCAGCGATCAGCCGGTACGTGGCCGAGCACAGCTCCAGCAAAGTCGGATAGGTTGTGATGCGATGGCGAATGAACGAAAGGTGATCGCGAATGTTCGCCAGACCGAAGCGCAGAAGGGCCGGGTCCTGGTCGTGCGAGAAGAGAGCGGCGAATCCATAACCCAGCCAGTGGTCATGGGCCTTCCAGTGATCGTCAGCGATGAAATGATTCGCAACAGATCGAGCGATCAAGAGCAGGGTCCGGTCAGCCAGAGCCTCGTAGGCTCTGACAAGAGCAAACAGAGCTTCACCGTCGTAGTAGATGATGCGGAAGCGATCCTTGATGGCGAGATCTGAGGCATTCAGCACATGCACAAACCCAGCATCCGCGAGTTCATGGAACATGCAGATGCCCTGAACCAATTCACGCAGGGTTGTCTCCAGGCTCCTGTCGTCTGTGAGCTCCTGATACTTGGCAAGAGCCAGAACGGCATGAGCGGTGGCCCCCAGCTTCAACTCACCATTCACCTCAACGGTGAATCGGCACGCGGCTCTCTGCTCTGTCGCAGACGACCGATCAACCTTCACCGTGAAATAGTCAAGACCATGGCACAAGGCCGTTCGGATCCGGTCCAACTGGGCGGGGTCGCGGCTGTGGTCCCAGCCCTCAAGAAGGGAATAAACCGAACTGAAGTGCCGCAGGGTGTTGTATGTCTCGATGGAACGGTCAAAACAGGGCCATCGGCCATAGAAGAAGGATCCATCGGGCTTGATCTGGCGAGCCAGATAGTCGGTTGAGCGTTGGACCAGGTCAATAGTGTGCTGCTCGGATGGCCACTCCACCAACTCCCTGTAACCGCGGAACGAGCCAGCTTGTGTCAGCCACTCGGAACCGTGCTCGTCAACAAAACCGCTGATGGTGTCAAAGAGATAGAGCTCTTGGTCATCGCGAGTCGGCCAGCCGAATGATTCTCCAAAGCGCACCTTGGAGTAGTTGCGGAGCAGCTTCTCACGAGGAAAGCCATTGGCATGCTCGGCCGAATAGAGCAGGCTCCAACCAAGCAGCTCGGACTCAGTGATGGCCCTGCGGAAGCTCTGATCGAATGAGATCCCATGCGGAAAATAGTTCCGTTTTGTAGCCTGAATCTTCATCTTCAACTCTGCCCACAGAAGTGGCTGCACATGAACAGCCACATCCAGCCGAGCCCAGCGCAGTTGCGCGGCGTCAAGAAGCTTGTCATTCCTCAGGCGAGCAATCAGCCGCTTGGCGGCATCTCGTACCGTTGCCGCCACGTCACAACGGGTGATCGCACGACGTCGACCGTCACTCAGGCTCAAAAAGACCGAATAGCCAGAGAGCGGTATGCGTCTAGCCCCAGAGCCTGAGAGCTGGACCTCTCGCTGTTCAAGGAGACGGTGGTCTAGTCCATCAGCGAGGGGCAGCAGCCTTGCTTCCGGGCCAGGAGGGGGACGACGCGCCACTGGATCAGAAATCGCTAGAGATACTCCTGATCGTCCATGTCGTCGCTTGGGCCGACGTCCTCAAACTGATCAAGCGTATCCATATCCGTGAAGGCATCCACCTCCATCTCTGGAACGTCCATCTCGGCATCCATGCTTGATTCCTCGGCCTCATCTTCATAGTCCCCCATGACGTCGGGATCATCCATGCTGTCGAGCTCGTCAATCGAGAACTCAATATCCTCATCAAGGCCATCATCCTCTTCAGAACCATCAGATTCCTCTGAGGCGTCCAGCTCAGCATCAAACGACTCCTCGTCGCTGGTGGGGTCCAGATCAGAGTCCTCCTCAGTGGTTGGGTTGGGGTCCTCACTGGAGGCATCATCAGCACTGTCCTGGGCAGCGTCATCAGCCTCATTGGAGGCTTGATCATCTCCGGTTGCATCGCCATCCGTCTCCGGAGGGGTCTCGTCTTCAGTCTCTGAATCGGGTTCATCCGATTCATCCGTATCGGCGCTGTCAGCAGGCTCGAATGAGGCATCCGCGTCAGTGTCCGCCGTCTCCTCATCAGCGGATTGGTCGTCGTCATCCGGTTGATCATCATCGTCTGCATCACTGCGCTCTCGGAAGGAGTCGTCGTCAGCATCGGAGTCCCCATCAGAATCGGAATCCCCATCCGCGTCCGAATCGCCGTCCGCATCGGAATCGCCGTCCGCATCGGAATCACCGTCCGCATCCGAATCCCCGTCGGCGTCTGAATCCCCATCCGCATCGGAATCGCCATCAGCGTCCGAATCTCCATCCGCATCCGAGTCCCCATCGGCATCCGAGTCGCCATCGGCATCTGAGTCCCCATCCGCATCCGAGTCCCCGTCAGCATCGGAATCGCCATCCGCATCCGAGTCCCCATCAGCATCGGAATCGCCGTCGGCGTCTGAATCACCATCCGCATCGGAATCACCGTCCGCATCCGAATCCCCGTCGGCGTCCGAATCCCCATCCGCATCGGAATCACCGTCCGCATCGGAATCGCCATCAGCGTCCGAATCTCCATCCGCATCCGAGTCCCCGTCAGCATCTGAATCGCCGTCAGCGTCCGAATCTCCATCCGCATCCGAGTCGCCATCGGCGTCTGAATCTCCATCGGCGTCTGAGTCCCCATCCGCATCCGAGTCCCCGTCGGCATCGGAATCTCCATCCGCATCCGAGTCCCCATCAGCATCGGAATCGCCGTCGGCGTCTGAATCACCATCCGCATCGGAATCACCGTCCGCATCCGAATCCCCGTCGGCGTCCGAATCCCCATCCGCATCGGAATCACCGTCCGCATCGGAATCGCCATCAGCGTCCGAATCTCCATCCGCATCCGAGTCCCCGTCAGCATCTGAATCGCCGTCAGCGTCCGAATCGCCATCCGCATCCGAGTCGCCATCGGCGTCTGAATCTCCATCGGCGTCTGAGTCCCCATCCGCATCCGAGTCCCCGTCAGCGTCCGAGTCACTATCGGAGTCGGAGTCGCTGTCGGAGTCCGAATCACTGTCCGAATCGGAGTCGCTGTCGGAATCCGAGTCACTGTCTGAGTCGGAGTCACTGTCGGAATCCGAGTCGCTGTCGGAGTCCGAGTCGCTATCGGAATCCGAATCGCTATCGGAGTCGCTGTCCGAATCGGAATCGCTATCGGAGTCCGAATCACTGTCGGAGTCGGAGTCGCTATCCGAGTCGGAGTCGCTGTCCGAATCCGAGTCGCTGTCGGAGTCCGAGTCCGAGTCGCTATCTGAGTCGGAGTCGCTGTCGGAGTCCGAATCACTGTCCGAATCGGAGTCGCTGTCGGAATCCGAGTCACTGTCTGAGTCGGAGTCACTGTCGGAATCCGAGTCGCTATCGGAATCCGAATCGCTATCGGAGTCGCTGTCCGAATCGGAATCGCTATCGGAGTCCGAATCACTGTCGGAGTCGGAGTCGCTGTCGGAGTCCGAGTCGCTATCGGAGTCCGAATCGCTGTCCGAGTCGGAGTCACTGTCTGAGTCCGAGTCGCTATCGGAGTCCGAATCGCTGTCCGAGTCGGAGTCACTGTCTGAGTCCGAGTCGCTATCGGAGTCCGAGTCACTGTCGGAGTCCGAGTCGCTGTCCGAGTCGGAGTCACTGTCTGAGTCCGAGTCGCTGTCTGAGTCGGAATCACTGTCGGAATCCGAGTCGCTATCGGAGTCCGAATCGCTATCCGAGTCCGAGTCACTGTCGGAATCCGAATCGCTGTCGGAATCCGAGTCGCTATCGGAGTCGGAGTCACTGTCGGAATCCGAGTCGCTATCGGAGTCCGAGTCGCTATCGGAATCGGAGTCGCTGTCGGAGTCGGAGTCGCTATCGGAGTCCGAATCACTGTCGGAATCCGAGTCGCTATCGGAGTCCGAATCGCTATCCGAGTCCGAGTCGCTATCGGAGTCCGAATCGCTATCCGAGTCCGAGTCGCTGTCCGAGTCGGAGTCACTGTCTGAGTCCGAGTCGCTATCGGAGTCCGAATCGCTGTCCGAGTCGGAGTCACTGTCTGAGTCCGAGTCGCTATCGGAGTCCGAATCGCTGTCCGAGTCGGAGTCGCTGTCGGAGTCCGAATCGCTGTCTGAGTCGGAATCACTGTCGGAATCCGAGTCGCTGTCGGAGTCCGAATCGCTGTCTGAATCCGAGTCGCTGTCGGAATCCGAATCGCTGTCTGAATCCGAGTCGCTGTCGGAATCCGAATCGCTATCGGAGTCAGAGTCGCTGTCGGAATCGGAGTCACTGTCTGAGTCCGAGTCGCTGTCTGAATCCGAATCGCTGTCGGAATCCGAATCGCTGTCTGAGTCCGAGTCGCTGTCCGAATCGGAATCGCTGTCCGAATCCGAGTCACTGTCCGAGTCGGAGTCGCTGTCGGAATCCGAGTCGCTATCGGAGTCCGAATCGCTATCCGAGTCCGAGTCGCTGTCGGAATCCGAGTCGCTATCGGAGTCGGAGTCGCTATCCGAGTCGGAATCACTGTCGGAATCCGAGTCGCTATCGGAGTCGGAGTCGCTGTCGGAGTCCGAGTCGCTATCGGAATCGGAGTCGCTATCCGAGTCGGAATCACTGTCGGAATCCGAGTCGCTATCGGAGTCCGAATCGCTATCCGAGTCCGAATCACTGTCTGAATCCGAGTCGCTGTCGGAGTCGGAGTCACTGTCCGAATCGGAATCGCTGTCCGAATCCGAGTCGCTGTCGGAGTCCGAATCGCTATCGGAATCCGAGTCGCTGTCCGCGTCGGAGTCACTGTCGGAATCCGAATCGCTGTCGGAGTCCGAGTCGCTGTCGGAATCGGAGTCACTATCGGAGTCGGAGTCACTGTCCGAATCCGAGTCGCTGTCGGAGTCCGAATCGCTATCGGAATCCGAGTCGCTGTCCGCGTCGGAGTCACTGTCGGAATCCGAATCGCTGTCGGAGTCCGAGTCGCTGTCGGAATCGGAGTCACTATCGGAGTCGGAGTCACTGTCCGAATCCGAGTCGCTGTCGGAGTCCGAATCGCTATCGGAATCCGAGTCGCTGTCGGAGTCGCTGTCGGAATCCGAATCACTATCGGAGTCGGAGTCGCTGTCCGAATCCGAGTCGCTGTCGGAGTCCGAATCGCTATCGGAATCCGAATCACTATCGGAGTCGGAGTCGCTGTCCGAATCCGAGTCGCTATCGGAGTCGGAGTCGCTGTCCGAGTCCGAATCGCTGTCGGAATCCGAGTCGCTATCGGAGTCGGAGTCGCTATCCGAGTCGGAATCACTGTCGGAATCCGAGTCGCTGTCCGAGTCGGAGTCACTGTCGGAATCCGAATCGCTATCGGAGTCCGAGTCGCTATCGGAGTCCGAGTCGCTATCGGAGTCGGAGTCGCTATCCGAGTCGGAATCACTGTCGGAATCCGAATCGCTATCGGAGTCCGAGTCGCTATCGGAGTCCGAGTCGCTATCGGAGTCGGAGTCGCTATCCGAGTCGGAATCACTGTCGGAATCCGAGTCCGAGTCACTGTCGGAGTCCGAATCGCTGTCTGAATCCGAGTCGCTGTCTGAATCGGAGTCGCTATCGGAATCGGAGTCGCTATCCGAGTCGGAATCACTGTCGGAATCCGAATCGCTATCGGAGTCCGAGTCGCTATCGGAGTCGGAGTCGCTATCCGAGTCGGAATCACTGTCGGAATCCGAGTCCGAGTCACTGTCGGAGTCCGAATCGCTGTCTGAATCCGAGTCGCTGTCTGAATCGGAGTCGCTATCGGAATCGGAGTCGCTATCCGAGTCGGAATCACTGTCGGAATCCGAGTCGCTATCGGAGTCCGAATCACTGTCTGAATCCGAGTCGCTGTCGGAGTCGGAGTCACTGTCCGAATCGGAATCGCTGTCCGAATCCGAGTCACTGTCCGAGTCGGAGTCGCTGTCGGAGTCCGAATCGCTGTCGGAATCCGAATCACTATCGGAGTCGGAGTCGCTGTCCGAATCCGAGTCGCTGTCGGAATCCGAGTCACTGTCTGAGTCGGAATCGCTGTCGGAATCGCTGTCGGAATCGCTGTCGGAATCCGAGTCGCTATCCGAGTCGGAATCGCTATCCGAGTCCGAATCACTGTCGGAGTCCGAATCACTGTCTGAGTCGGAGTCGCTGTCGGAATCCGAATCGCTGTCGGAGTCCGAGTCCGAGTCACTGTCGGAGTCCGAATCGCTGTCGGAGTCCGAATCGCTGTCGGAGTCCGAATCGCTGTCGGAATCCGAGTCACTGTCTGAGTCGGAATCGCTGTCGGAATCGCTGTCGGAATCCGAGTCGCTATCCGAGTCGGAATCGCTATCCGAGTCCGAATCACTGTCGGAGTCCGAATCACTGTCTGAGTCGGAGTCGCTGTCGGAATCCGAATCGCTGTCGGAGTCCGAGTCCGAGTCACTGTCGGAGTCCGAATCGCTGTCTGAATCCGAGTCGCTGTCTGAATCGGAGTCGCTGTCGGAGTCCGAATCGCTGTCGGAGTCCGAGTCGGAGTCACTGTCGGAATCCGAATCGCTGTCGGAGTCCGAGTCGGAGTCACTGTCGGAGTCCGAATCGCTGTCGGAGTCCGAATCGCTGTCGGAGTCCGAATCGCTGTCTGAATCCGAGTCGCTGTCGGAGTCCGAATCGCTGTCGGAATCCGAATCGCTGTCGGAGTCCGAGTCGCTGTCCGAGTCGGAGTCACTGTCCGAGTCGGAGTCGCTGTCGGAATCCGAGTCGGAGTCACTGTCGGAGTCCGAGTCACTGTCGGAGTCCGAGTCGGAGTCACTGTCGGAATCCGAATCGCTGTCGGAGTCCGAGTCACTGTCCGAGTCGGAGTCGCTGTCGGAGTCCGAATCGCTGTCGGAATCCGAGTCGCTGTCTGAATCGGAGTCGCTGTCTGAATCGGAGTCGCTGTCGGAGTCCGAATCGCTGTCGGAGTCCGAATCGCTGTCGGAGTCCGAGTCGCTGTCCGAGTCGGAGTCGCTGTCGGAATCCGAGTCGCTATCCGAGTCGCTATCCGAGTCGGAGTCACTGTCGGAGTCCGAGTCACTGTCTGAGTCGGAGTCGCTGTCGGAATCCGAATCGCTGTCGGAGTCCGAATCGCTGTCGGAGTCCGAGTCGCTGTCGGAATCGGAGTCACTGTCGGAGTCCGAGTCACTGTCGGAGTCCGAATCGCTGTCGGAATCCGAATCGCTGTCCGAGTCGGAGTCGCTGTCCGAGTCGGAGTCGCTGTCTGAGTCCGAATCGCTGTCGGAATCCGAGTCGCTGTCCGAGTCGGAGTCACTGTCCGAGTCGGAGTCGCTGTCGGAATCCGAGTCGGAGTCACTGTCGGAGTCCGAGTCACTGTCGGAGTCCGAGTCGGAGTCACTGTCGGAATCCGAATCGCTGTCGGAGTCCGAGTCACTGTCCGAGTCGGAGTCGCTGTCGGAGTCCGAATCGCTGTCGGAATCCGAGTCGCTGTCTGAATCGGAGTCGCTGTCTGAATCGGAGTCGCTGTCGGAGTCCGAATCGCTGTCGGAGTCCGAATCGCTGTCGGAGTCCGAGTCGCTGTCCGAGTCGGAGTCGCTGTCGGAATCCGAGTCGCTATCCGAGTCGCTATCCGAGTCGGAGTCACTGTCGGAGTCCGAGTCACTGTCTGAGTCGGAGTCGCTGTCGGAATCCGAATCGCTGTCGGAGTCCGAGTCGCTGTCCGAGTCGGAGTCACTGTCCGAGTCGGAGTCGCTGTCGGAATCCGAGTCGGAGTCACTGTCGGAGTCCGAGTCACTGTCGGAGTCCGAGTCGGAGTCACTGTCGGAATCCGAATCGCTGTCGGAGTCCGAGTCACTGTCCGAGTCGGAGTCGCTGTCGGAGTCCGAATCGCTGTCGGAATCCGAGTCGCTGTCTGAATCGGAGTCGCTGTCTGAATCGGAGTCGCTGTCGGAGTCCGAATCGCTGTCGGAGTCCGAATCGCTGTCGGAGTCCGAGTCGCTGTCCGAGTCGGAGTCGCTGTCGGAATCCGAGTCGCTATCCGAGTCGCTATCCGAGTCGGAGTCACTGTCGGAGTCCGAGTCACTGTCTGAGTCGGAGTCGCTGTCGGAATCCGAATCGCTGTCGGAGTCCGAATCGCTGTCTGAGTCCGAATCGCTGTCGGAATCCGAATCGCTGTCGGAGTCCGAGTCGCTGTCCGAGTCGGAGTCACTGTCCGAGTCGGAGTCGCTGTCGGAATCCGAGTCGGAGTCACTGTCGGAGTCCGAGTCACTGTCGGAGTCCGAGTCGGAGTCACTGTCGGAATCCGAATCGCTGTCGGAGTCCGAGTCACTGTCCGAGTCGGAGTCGCTGTCGGAGTCCGAATCGCTGTCGGAATCCGAGTCGCTGTCTGAATCGGAGTCGCTGTCTGAATCGGAGTCGCTGTCGGAGTCCGAATCGCTGTCGGAGTCCGAGTCGCTGTCCGAGTCGGAGTCGCTGTCGGAATCCGAGTCGCTGTCTGAGTCCGAATCACTGTCGGAATCCGAGTCGCTGTCTGAGTCCGAATCACTGTCGGAGTCCGAGTCGCTGTCGGAGTCCGAGTCGCTGTCGGAATCGGAGTCGCTGTCGGAATCCGAGTCGCTGTCCGAGTCGGAGTCACTGTCGGAGTCCGAATCGCTGTCGGAATCGGAGTCGCTGTCCGAGTCGGAGTCGCTGTCTGAGTCCGAGTCGCTGTCGGAATCCGAGTCACTGTCTGAGTCCGAATCACTGTCTGAGTCCGAGTCGCTGTCTGAGTCGGAATCGCTGTCGGAATCCGAGTCGCTATCCGAGTCGGAGTCACTGTCGGAGTCCGAGTCGGAGTCGCTGTCTGAATCCGAGTCGCTGTCTGAGTCCGAATCGCTGTCGGAATCCGAATCACTATCGGAGTCGGAGTCGCTGTCCGAATCCGAGTCGCTGTCGGAGTCCGAGTCGCTGTCGGAATCGGAGTCACTATCGGAGTCGGAGTCACTGTCCGAATCCGAGTCGCTGTCGGAGTCCGAATCGCTGTCGGAGTCGCTGTCGGAGTCCGAATCGCTGTCGGAATCCGAATCACTATCGGAGTCGGAGTCGCTGTCCGAATCCGAGTCGCTGTCGGAGTCCGAGTCGCTGTCGGAATCCGAGTCACTGTCTGAGTCGGAATCGCTGTCGGAATCCGAGTCGCTATCCGAGTCGGAGTCACTGTCGGAGTCCGAGTCGCTGTCTGAGTCGGAATCGCTATCCGAGTCCGAATCACTGTCGGAGTCCGAATCGCTGTCTGAGTCGGAGTCGCTGTCGGAATCCGAATCGCTGTCGGAGTCCGAGTCGCTGTCCGAGTCGGAGTCACTGTCCGAGTCGGAGTCGCTGTCGGAATCCGAGTCGGAGTCACTGTCGGAGTCCGAGTCACTGTCGGAGTCCGAGTCGGAGTCACTGTCGGAATCCGAATCGCTGTCGGAGTCCGAGTCACTGTCCGAGTCGGAGTCGCTGTCGGAGTCCGAATCGCTGTCGGAATCCGAGTCGCTGTCTGAATCGGAGTCGCTGTCGGAATCCGAATCGCTGTCGGAGTCCGAGTCAGAGTCACTGTCGGAGTCCGAGTCGCTGTCCGAGTCGGAGTCGCTGTCGGAGTCCGAATCGCTGTCGGAATCCGAGTCGCTGTCTGAATCGGAGTCGCTGTCGGAATCCGAATCGCTGTCGGAGTCCGAGTCGGAGTCGCTGTCGGAGTCCGAATCGCTGTCGGAATCGGAATCGCTATCCGAGTCCGAATCACTATCTGAGTCCGAGTCGGAGTCACTGTCGGAGTCGGAATCGCTGTCGGAATCCGAGTCGCTGTCGGAATCGGAGTCGCTGTCGGAGTCCGAGTCACTGTCGGAGTCCGAGTCGGAGTCACTGTCGGAATCGGAGTCGCTGTCGGAGTCCGAATCGCTGTCGGAATCCGAGTCGCTGTCGGAATCCGAATCGCTGTCGGAGTCCGAGTCAGAGTCACTGTCGGAGTCCGAGTCGCTGTCCGAGTCGGAGTCGCTGTCGGAATCCGAGTCGCTGTCTGAGTCCGAATCACTGTCGGAGTCCGAGTCGCTGTCGGAGTCCGAGTCGCTGTCGGAATCCGAGTCGCTATCGGAGTCCGAATCACTGTCTGAATCCGAGTCGCTGTCGGAGTCGGAGTCACTGTCCGAATCGGAATCGCTGTCCGAATCCGAGTCACTGTCCGAGTCGGAGTCGCTGTCGGAGTCCGAATCGCTGTCGGAATCCGAATCACTATCGGAGTCGGAGTCGCTGTCCGAATCCGAGTCGCTGTCGGAATCCGAGTCACTGTCTGAGTCGGAATCGCTGTCGGAGTCCGAGTCGCTGTCCGAGTCGGAGTCACTGTCCGAGTCGGAGTCACTGTCCGAGTCGGAGTCGCTGTCGGAATCCGAGTCGGAGTCACTGTCGGAGTCGGAATCGCTGTCCGAATCCGAGTCGCTGTCGGAGTCCGAGTCGCTGTCGGAGTCCGAGTCGCTGTCGGAATCCGAGTCACTGTCTGAGTCGGAATCGCTGTCGGAATCCGAGTCGCTATCCGAGTCGGAGTCACTGTCGGAGTCCGAGTCGCTGTCTGAGTCGGAGTCGCTGTCGGAATCCGAATCGCTGTCGGAGTCCGAGTCGCTGTCCGAGTCGGAGTCACTGTCCGAGTCGGAGTCGCTGTCTGAATCCGAGTCGGAGTCACTGTCGGAGTCCGAGTCGGAGTCGCTGTCTGAATCCGAGTCGCTATCCGAGTCGGAGTCACTGTCGGAGTCCGAATCGCTGTCGGAATCGGAATCGCTATCCGAGTCCGAATCACTATCTGAGTCCGAGTCGCTGTCTGAATCCGAGTCGCTATCCGAGTCGGAGTCACTGTCGGAGTCCGAATCGCTGTCGGAATCGGAATCGCTATCCGAGTCCGAATCACTATCTGAGTCCGAGTCGCTGTCCGAATCGGAGTCGCTATCCGAGTCGGAGTCACTGTCGGAGTCCGAATCGCTGTCGGAATCGGAGTCGCTGTCCGAATCGGAATCGCTGTCCGAATCCGAGTCGCTGTCGGAATCGGAGTCGCTGTCGGAATCCGAGTCACTGTCGGAATCGGAATCGCTATCCGAGTCCGAGTCACTGTCTGAGTCCGAGTCGCTGTCGGAATCGGAGTCGCTGTCCGAATCCGAGTCGCTGTCTGAATCGGAGTCGCTGTCGGAATCGGAGTCGCTGTCGGAATCCGAGTCACTGTCGGAATCGGAATCGCTATCCGAGTCCGAATCACTGTCTGAGTCCGAGTCGCTGTCGGAATCGGAGTCGCTGTCCGAATCCGAGTCGCTGTCTGAATCGGAGTCGCTGTCGGAATCCGAGTCACTGTCGGAATCGGAGTCACTGTCGGAATCGGAATCGCTGTCTGAGTCGGAGTCGCTGTCGGAATCCGAATCGCTGTCGGAGTCCGAGTCGCTGTCCGCGTCGGAGTCACTGTCCGAGTCGGAGTCGCTGTCGGAATCGGAGTCACTGTCGGAGTCCGAATCACTGTCGGAGTCGGAGTCACTATCGGAATCGGAATCGCTGTCTGAGTCCGAATCACTGTCTGAGTCCGAGTCGCTGTCCGAGTCGGAGTCACTGTCGGAATCCGAGTCGCTATCCGAGTCGGAGTCGCTGTCTGAATCCGAGTCGCTGTCGGAGTCCGAATCACTGTCGGAATCCGAGTCGGAGTCGCTGTCGGAATCCGAGTCACTGTCGGAATCGGAATCGCTATCCGAGTCCGAATCACTGTCTGAGTCCGAGTCGCTGTCCGAGTCGGAGTCACTGTCGGAATCCGAATCACTGTCGGAGTCCGAGTCCGAGTCACTGTCTGAGTCGGAATCGGAATCGCTATCCGAGTCCGAATCACTGTCGGAGTCCGAATCGCTGTCTGAGTCGGAGTCGCTGTCGGAATCCGAATCGCTGTCGGAGTCCGAGTCGCTGTCCGAATCGGAATCGCTATCCGAGTCCGAATCACTGTCTGAGTCCGAATCACTGTCTGAGTCCGAGTCGCTGTCTGAGTCGGAATCGCTGTCGGAATCCGAGTCGCTATCCGAGTCGGAGTCGCTGTCTGAATCCGAGTCGCTGTCGGAGTCCGAATCGCTGTCGGAGTCCGAGTCGCTGTCGGAATCGGAGTCGCTGTCGGAATCCGAGTCGCTATCCGAGTCGGAGTCACTGTCGGAGTCCGAGTCACTGTCTGAGTCGGAGTCACTGTCGGAGTCCGAGTCACTGTCTGAGTCGGAGTCGCTGTCGGAATCCGAATCGCTGTCGGAGTCCGAATCGCTGTCTGAGTCCGAATCGCTGTCGGAATCCGAGTCGCTGTCTGAATCGGAGTCGCTGTCGGAGTCCGAATCGCTGTCGGAGTCCGAGTCGGAGTCACTGTCGGAATCCGAATCGCTGTCGGAGTCCGAGTCACTGTCCGAGTCGGAGTCGCTGTCGGAATCCGAGTCGCTATCCGAGTCGGAGTCGCTGTCTGAATCCGAGTCGCTGTCGGAGTCCGAATCGCTGTCGGAGTCCGAGTCGCTGTCGGAATCGGAGTCGCTGTCGGAATCCGAGTCGCTATCCGAGTCGGAGTCACTGTCGGAGTCCGAGTCACTGTCTGAGTCGGAGTCACTGTCGGAGTCCGAGTCACTGTCTGAGTCGGAGTCGCTGTCGGAATCCGAATCGCTGTCGGAGTCCGAATCGCTGTCTGAGTCCGAATCGCTGTCTGAATCCGAGTCGCTGTCTGAATCGGAGTCGCTGTCTGAATCGGAGTCGCTGTCGGAGTCCGAATCGCTGTCGGAGTCCGAGTCGGAGTCACTGTCGGAATCCGAATCGCTGTCGGAGTCCGAGTCACTGTCCGAGTCGGAGTCGCTGTCGGAGTCCGAATCGCTGTCGGAATCCGAGTCGCTGTCGGAATCGGAGTCGCTGTCGGAGTCCGAGTCGCTGTCCGAGTCGGAGTCGCTGTCGGAATCCGAGTCGCTGTCTGAGTCCGAATCACTGTCGGAGTCCGAGTCGCTGTCGGAATCGGAGTCGCTGTCCGAGTCGGAGTCGCTGTCGGAATCCGAGTCGCTGTCCGAATCGGAGTCGCTATCCGAGTCGGAGTCACTATCGGAGTCCGAATCGCTGTCTGAATCGGAGTCGCTGTCCGAGTCGGAGTCACTATCTGAATCCGAGTCGCTGTCCGAATCGGAGTCGCTATCCGAGTCGGAGTCACTGTCGGAGTCCGAATCGCTGTCTGAGTCGGAGTCACTGTCGGAGTCCGAGTCGCTGTCGGAATCGGAATCAGTCGGCACCCCCGGGCCTACCGAACCAAGCGCCTCAGGGATGGGGCCAGCTGAAGAAGCTTCAGGCGAATCGGCTGCAACGCCGGCCGCAGAGGGGTCGTCGCTGATGGGGCGGTCGGAGAGGTCCGGGCGGGGGTCGTCGCCGCTGTAGCCACCGAGGGGGCCGTCGGTGAAGGCGATGTCGCCGGGTTCCTCCTGGATGAGGAACATGTCGGTGTCCGGGTCGGCGTCGGTGTCGCCGATGGTCGACTCGTCGTAGACGCGGCGGATTTCAACGTCTTCGTCGGGCTCGCGCTCGACTTCCGTGCGCTGGGGATCGTCGGGGGGGAGGGAAACCGATCCGGGGATGAGGGACGCCAGCAGTTGCTGCAGGCGGCGGCTGGACTCCTGAACACGGTTCAGGAACTCCTCGAACCGCGACCCACCATCACCACCCGGCGTGTTGGACATCGATCAGGATTGTCCCGTGAGATTGGTGAAGGCCTGGCGGAACGGGCGAATGAAGGTGAAGAGCAGATTGGTCTGGCGCGTTCGCACCGTGGCTTTGATCTGCTCTCCCGCGATCACACCAGAGACTGCAGAGGCACGCGAGGCTGGATTCCGATCCTTGAAGCGCAACTCGATCGGGAATGTGGGCACAGGCCTTGCAGCCCGGCCCACGGCACGACGCTGTTGGGGGTCGATCACGGCCTGCGTCTCGGTGAGGTCCTGACTCAGGAGCGACTCACTGGCCACGAACGCCTGAAGACGCACCGGCCCACCGGTTTCCGGTGAGAGGTAGGAGATGGTGGCCGGATCGCCCACAGCAATCTTCTTGCGTTCCGAAGCGGTGGCCTGACCGACCACAAACAGGGTGGAGGCTGGATCGGTGATGCTGGCCATCACATCGCCGGGCTTCACGTAATCACCCTTGCGGAACAGCAGCACGCCACCCAGCGAGCCCGATGATGGAGCTGTGACGGTGTAGGGAATCGCACGAGCATCCCGGCCGAAGGTGAAGCCGAAGCCAGGAAAACGCTTGATCCTCTCCAGCTCCGCCAGGTAGTTGCTGATGGAGTCGTCGAACGTCTCCCGGAAGCGCAGCTTGATCTGGGTGGTGGTTTCATTCAGGCGGCTGCGAGCCTGATCAAGGATGCGCTCAGCTTCCACGATTGAAGCACGGGTCTCGTTGTATTCCTTCAGGGATTTGAGGTATTCGCGCTGGGCCTGCTCCAGCTGAATCTTGGAGATCACCTCATCGCGGGCCGCCTGTTCATAGCGGCGAACCTGACTGGCCTGAACATCGAGCTCCGCACGAAAGTCTTCAGCGAGGCCTTGAAGGCGAGCGACCGTGGCCTCCTTCTCGGCGATTTCAGCTTCCAGAGTCGTGACCCGACTCAACGAGTACTCCTCGCAATTCTCCCTCGGGTTCAATGCGATGTAGGCCCTGAGCTGCCGAAAGGCAGCCTCTGCTTTGGCAACATCGCGCGGATCAGGAGGAGCCCCCAAGCTGGTGAGAGCGGCAAGCATGCAGTCGTAACTGCGCTTCAGCGCATTGAGACGCCCCTGAGACTGCAATGCATCCTCACGAAAGATCGGCGAATCAATCTGAAAGATCGGATTTCCCTTCTCCACATAGTTGTTCTCATATTGATAAACCCTGGTGATGGTGCCTTCATAGAGGCTGGTCACCGTCTTGGAGTCTTCCGCCAGGATCACACCCGGGATCTCCACCGGCTCCCGGAAAGGCCACAGCAACACCGGCACGCCGAGCAGACCCAGCACCAGCACCGCCCGAGTCAGAGGTCTCACGGACCGCGCGCCGGTGCCGGGTGTTGCCGGGGTGCCCGAGGCTGGGGGCACGGCTGATGACGAGGAGGGGATGTCGTCCATCAGAGAGGGCGGGCCGGATGCAGAGACACGAGGAACAGACAGGTCAGGTTAGGTGCGGGCCGGAGCTGAGGCCCGCTTCGTGGTGCGCTCCAGGGGTTTGCACAGGCCATCCTTGAGAACGAAGATGGCGTCAGCAGCTCGCAGAAGAGAGCGGTCCTGCGTGGCAAGGATCACCAGGTTGGACCTGGCCAGCTGCTGAATCAGGGCCTGAGGGAATCGATTGGCGGGGTCCTCCGGCAGGGGCCAGAGCTCCGGATCATCCAGAAGGATGAGTTTGTTCTGCTGGTCGCCAAGCCAGCGAACCAGACGGTCTGGCCAGGGAGTGGACTCAGGCTGCTGATCAGCCCTCTGATACCGAATCAGGATCTCCTGAAGCGAGGGCGGCAGCGCGAAGCAATCCCTGCTGAGAAGCAGAACGTGCGACTCAAGGTCACTCTGGCTGAACTGCCGGATGTCGCAGCCGAAGATCTGAATCTCGCCCCGCTGAAGCTCCACCAGGCCGGCGATGGCACGCAGCAGGCACGTCTTGCCCGATTCATGGGGACCTGTAAGGGCCACGATTCCGCAGCCGCTGTGGGTCAGGCTCACCCCCCGCAGCTGGTTGCGATACAGCGGGATGGCCTTGGTGCGAATCGCCAGATCGGCCCTGGCCATGGAGAGCGAGGGTGCTGGCGCATTCACGAGAATCCTGCTGGCCGCTGAGCCCTCGTTCTCAGGGATCGGCCGGCGAAGGAACGCGAGGGCGCGAGCGATGGTGTCAGCGAGATCCGGCTGGGACTGAACCGTCTTCTTCAATAGAAAGAAACGGCGCACAGCGATGCGGATCAATGCCGTGAGCCGGAACAGAATCAACAGGCCGGCCACGAACAGCCCCGCTTCGCCCAGGGTCACCGCCGTTCGGGTGAGGAGGGCGAGCAGGATCAGCACCACAACGAGATCGTTGGCGATCTCACTGGTCATGGCGTTGCTCTGGTCGATCTGGTTGGTCTTCAGGCGCTCAAGGATCCGGCTGTGCTGCAGCTCGTACAGAGCCCGAGAGACAGGCGTCTGGAGACCAGCCTCCAGATAACTGCTGGGGTAATGCCTGTAGCTGTTGAGCAGCGCCTTGGCTGTCTGCAGCTGCGGGGGGCCAGCCGGCTGTGCCTGCCGGGCATAGGCGGCCAGCAGCTCAACAAGGATGTAGATCAGATAAAAGACAAAAACAAACGAGTACTCACCGTTGGTGATCAACAGGAACACCAGGCCCATCACCACGATCGCCACCAGGTCTCCCAGGAGTGCCATCAGCTGGCTGGAGGCGATCTGGGCCGTGCGATCCGGCAGGCCGAGCAGCGTTTCTCCCGACTTGAGCGACCAGGCCTGCAGACGCCGGCTGGGGAAACAGGCCTGGAGGGTGTATCGGTTCAGGCGCCGGGTCAATTGAAGGCTGATGAACTGACTCGCCCGGGCGGTGGTGGCCTTGACCGTGACCTGGTCCAGAACGATCAGACCGCTGAAGGCCGCTCCCACCAGAACAATGAGAAACGGCGACTGGGCCGGCACCAGTTGCCCCAGCACGATCCGGATGAAGATGGCCGAACTCAGGCTGATCAAAGCGGTGGTGGCCCTCAGCCGCAGGAAGGAGCCCACCTGAGCCGGCAGCAGCGAGAGGAGGTCGAAGTAGGGGTACGTCCAGGCCGGAAGGAGCCGCGCGTAGGTGAGCACCGCCGCACCACGCAGCGGCACGAGCAGTGGCCGCAGCGGTGGAGCGCCAGCCAGCAGGAAGGCCACCCCGAAGCCGAGAATCAGCGCACTGGCGGCAACGAGATTCATCGTCCTGCCTCCGGCAGCGAGGTGATGTCAGACCAGAACATCACGCACCACAGGTTGTCCGTCGGAGGAGCGGAGTGCTTTCAAGTCCTCGATCGTGCTGGCGGCGTAGGAGCGGTCGCGGTTGTCGAGACTGACGCTGCCGCCGCTTCGATGGGTCAGGGCCCGCAGAGAAGCGATGAGCTGGCGCAGGTGGCTGGGAACGGCGTCACTGTCTTCCGCGAGGGGCGTGTTGAGGCCATCGGGAAGGCGTGAGATCCAGGGCCAGAGCCGTGTCTGGAGCAGCAGGTCCACTGCGCGGGGCTCCAGATCGCTCTGCCCGAGGGTGAGATTCGACAACACATCGCTGGCGATCAGCACGTTCGACGACGGGAGGACGAGAGGCGCCGGCTCTTCGGACTGGGACGGGCGGAAGCGCTTCCACTCGCCGTTGGCCTGCAGCGCGCTGATGGCCTGATGACGATTGAGGATCACCTCCGAGGCCTCGCGCACAGGCTTGGTGAAGCGACCGGCCAGAAGAACAAACAGGATGAACTGGGACGGCTCCACCGTGTTGAGGGCGATGCCGATCGCCGCCACCACAATCACCACCACCCGCTCCAGCTGGGCCAGCGAGGTGAGAAAGCGGGTGCGCTCAGCTTTGAGGGCTGACACCTTGCCCTGCACTAGGCCGACCTGATCCATCCAGAGCGAGAGGTCCCTGCTCGCGCGCTTGCTCAGGCCGAGCAGGGGCTTGAACCAGCAGATCCAGTCCACGGACTGAGCGCGAAGCTGCAGAGCCTTCAGCTGACGGGCAACGATCAGACGGTGCTGGCCGGATCGATCCCGGTTGCGGGCCGCCACAACGGTGAGCACGGCGAACACGACACCCACCACGGCAATGGGTCCCTGAACGGCGAACATCAGGGGAAAGAACACCAGTGCAGCCGCCACGGACCCGCGGAAGCGATAGACGTCGCGACCGAGCAGCTCGGCGGCCGCCTCCATCTCCAGCAGGTCGGATTGGATCGTGGACATCCCTGCCCCGGCCATCGCTCCGCTGGCGGTGTAATCGACCAGAAGCGTCTCGAACACCTCAGCCTCCACCTGGCTGAGCCTGTTCAGAACGATCCGCAGCGTCACGGCCCCCACAACCATCAGGGTGATGGCAGCGACACTGCCAAGCAGAAGCAGTTTCAGATTGCCGGTGTCAATGCCGGCACCGGGATTGACGATATCGCGCTCCAGGCGAATCGCAAACGCGATGAACAACGCCGGTACGATTTCCGACAGGCTGTGCAGACAGAGCTGCAGCGTCGTTTGCCAATCCCTGGGCGAGGAGCGGCTGCTGTTCAGCCAGGCGAAGCACTGCCAGAAGCCCAAGGCTGATTGGCCATTCCTTTCGGGCACATTAGCCATGGCCACCCGGCGGGCAACCGCTCGGTTCCGCCTGTGGCACGCATGGGCGGAGCCAGTCGTGTTTTGTCAGCCCTGCCCGCCCGCCGGTCGCACTTCAGCCGCCCAGGGCCCGCCGAGAGGGGGCACGATCCAGTGGTCAACCGCGAGCGAGCCCGCCATGTCCGACCGTCCTGCCGCACTGATGTCCGCTCGTCGGCACCCCGGCCGCCTGCCCGGCCTGGTGGCCGGCGCCCTGGTGGCCGCCTGCAGCGGAGCCATGGCCACACCGTTGCTGGTCGCTGCGGCACCGGGCAGCACGGGCCATCCCTGCAACGTGGAGGTCAACGAGAACCAGTCCGTGGATGCCGGCACCTGCACGGTGTACACCTATGAGTCGTATGTGGGCGCGGACGGGAAGACCTATCGCAGGGCCGGCCCCCGCAACACCCCGGCGGATTACGTGCCCAGGCATGCGCGCCTGACGTCTGAGGGCTCCGTCTGACGGCAGTGGCCCTTCAGGTTCACGGAGGCCTGCGCGCAGGGAAGACAGCTGGCCGGAGGGACACAGGGTTGGTTAAGTAAACCGGGAAGCCCCGATAGGGTGTGGCCTGTCAAGGCCTCGTGGCTGGCTTCAAAGTGCGGCTGGACTCGATCCGGCAGCCCCTGCGTGTGCATCTGGCCGCCATCTTTCTGCCGATGGTTGTGCTGGCAGGTGCCCTACCTGCCAACCTGCCTACCTGGCCTACCGGGAGGGCCCGGCTGATCCGCCTCAATACGTACCCTCTTTTCGAGCGCGCCGGTGATCGGATGGATGAAGAACTGGAGCGTGACTTCCGGCGGATCAACGAGACTCTGGACGCGCTGTCGGAAGGCCAGCGCTTGAAATTGAGGCCCAGCGCCTGGTTCTGAGCGTCTCTGTTCCACCGGGCAACAGCCTCGAGATCCGGGGAGCTGCGGCAGCCGCTCAGAATCCCCAGCACCGCCACCAGCAGCAGGAACCACTGTGTGGAACGCACCCCACGGCGGTAGCGGCCGTGGGGGATCGCCTTGAGAAAACTGATCAGGTCATCCGGTTTGGCCTGATCAGTTGCGGTGGAATGGGCGTCAGGCATTGGGGGCGGTTAGGCCCGCCGACCAAACCCAATGCTGAGCGTGCATCGAACAGCGACGAGGACGGACTTGAAGGAGGCCCTGCCCGGTGCCGTTGGCTCATTCAGCCGCGGCTGGCAGGGTTTGTCAGCAGCCTCGTAAGCTTTGGCTCACCGGATTTCGCTCTATATGACCTCGATGATGGCTCGGGTCCGTACACTCAGGCAGCCACTTAGAGTTCACTTAGCAGCGATCTTTCTGCCAATGGTATTGCTGGCAGGCAGCATTCCCTCCTACATGGCCTACAAGGAGGGGGCACGCCTAATCCGTCGTAATGCAACAGGTCAATTTGAGAGAGCAGGAGAGCGTCTAGACGAGGAGCTCGAAGAGGATTTCAAACGAGTCAATGAAACGCTTGATGCGTTGTCGCGCTCGACTTCACGATATCCGTCTATCGGTGAACGGATGGATAGACTGGCATTCTACCAAGCCCTTCTTGCCGAGGACACGCTAATCCAGTCTCTGATACATGGCTATGAGGATGGCTCTTACCTTCTGATAACCAGAAATGGTCAAGGGCTTGATGCCATCACGCGAAGGCCCGTTCGACAAGGCGGCTTTCAGGCTATTCGTGCTACATATGATGCGGATCTCAATCTGGTGCAGTCGGCTCCTGACCCGCGCTATCTGAGCTTTGTCCCCCAAGATCGCCCCTGGTATCAGGACTCGTTGGGCTCTGGACAAGCTGCAGTGACCAGTCAGTACATCAGCCACTCCACGGGACTACCTGGCTACACATTCTCGAAGCGCGTTTCGGAGAGTGGACCAGTCGTTGGTATTGATATTCCCGTTTCAAGCCTTACCGATGCCCTTGCAGACTCGCTAGGGCGTGGGGTCGGTGGCGCTCAGTCCGACATGGCGTTGGTAACTGATGAAGGCTTGGTCGTTGCCACAGCGGAGACCACCTCTCCCCCTGCTCTACCCGAGGCAGAGGTTCGCCTACCTCCCTTGAAGGAACACGAGAATCAATCTTTGCGGGCCGCTGGCCGTAGTGGCATCCTTGAGGATCCGCAAAATGATGGCCGATATCAGTCGTTTCGTCACGACGGAATCAGCTATGCAGCTGGATTTATTCGGGTCGGAGTAGGACTTGGCCGCAACCTGTTTGTGGTTGGTGTTATTGAAGAGTGGCGACTCCTTTCAGAAGCCAGGGCTTTGGCGCTGCGGGTGCTGCTCTCCACGGGAGGGGTGCTGATTGTCGTATCAGGGCTGGTGATTGTCGTTTCACGGCGGATCACGCGGAAGCTGCGCGCGCTGGCTGAGTCCGCCGAAGCCCTGCGCGGCTTCGACTTCTCTGAAACCCCCGAGGTGCACTCCAGTGTGCTGGAAGTGGACCAGCTGGGCGACACGGTGACTCTGCTGAGAACAACGATTCAGAAATTCATCACCATCAACCACAGCCTGCATGTGTCTGTTGATGTTGGCACGGTTGTGAGTGACATCGCCGAGGAGATTCGGACGGTGTCCCACGCCGAACGCTGCCGGATTCTCATCTTCAACGACACGACAGGGGCCTATGAGCCGAGTGCCTCGGCCACTGCTGCGGCGGCGGAGCACGCTGAAGCGAGTGGTGCATCGCTCTCGCCCAGCGACGTGGAGCGGCTGCAGCGACAGGGAACCCTGGTGGCTGGCGCCAGCTGCGGCCAGTCCGGCGGACCCGATGGAGGCGATGGGCCGTGGGTGATGGTGCCGCTGGCGGATCGTTCGGGGGAGCCGATGGGCCTGCTGCTGCTGCGCTACGACCAGCTGCCGCAGGAGGCCACGCTCGGATTCGTGGTGGCGCTCTCCGCTACGGCGGCCCTGAGCCTGGAAACAGGATGGCTGCTGCGCCAGCAGAAGGAGGTGTTCGAGGCGTTGATCCAGCTGATCGCCACGGCGATCGACACCAAGAGCCCCTACACAGCTCGCCATTGCGCCAAGGTCCCGGAGATCACCCTGGCCCTGGCGCGGCAGGCGAACGAGAGCGATGCCCCGCCGTTCCAGAGCTTTGCCCTTGGCCCGAAGGACTGGGAGGCGCTGTACCTGGCGGCGTGGCTGCACGACTGCGGCAAGGTCACAACACCGGAGTACGTGGTCGACAAGGCCACCAAACTGGAGACGATCCACAACCGCATCCACGAGGTGCGCATGCGCTTCGAGCTGCTCAAGAGCCAGGCGGAGGTCGACTACTGGCGGGGTGTGGCTGGCGGCGAGTCGGTTGATGCGTTGCGCCAGACGCTCGCGGACCGGCTCAAGCAGCTCGATGACGACTTCGCCTTCGTCGCCACGTGCAACATCGGCGGCGAGGCGATGAGCGATGCGGATGCGGATCGCCTCACCGCCATCGCGGCAACGCCCTGGGTTCGCACGCTGGATGACCGGCTTGGCATGTCGCGCGAGGAGCTGAGCCGCGTTGAAGGGATCGCCCCGGCACCGCTTCCCACCGTGGAGCCTCTGCTGGCGGACCGGCCCGAACATCGGATCGAACGCCCGAGCGATCCCACCCGCGATGCCCACCTGGCCGCCTTGGGGGTGACCCTGAAGGCGCCCCACTACCTCTACGACCGGGGGGAACTTCACAACCTCTCAATCCGCCGCGGCACCCTCACCGATGAGGAGCGCTACAAGATCAACGAGCACATCATCGAGTCGATCCGGATGATCGACTCCCTGCCGCTGCCGAAGCATCTGAAATCGGCCCGCGACATCGCCGGCGGCCACCACGAGCGCCTCGATGGCAAGGGCTATCCCATGGGTCTCAGCGCCGAGGAGCTCAGCATCCCGGCCCGGATCATGGCGATCGCTGATGTGTTCGAGGCCCTCACCGCCAGCGACCGGCCCTACAAGCCCCCGAAGACGCTGGAGCAGGTTCTGGCGATCATGACCTCGATGGCGAAGGGCCATCATCTCGACCCCGATCTGCTGCAGCTCTTCGTGGAGTCGGGCCTGGCCGCCCGCTTTGCCAGCGAAGCAAACGCGGGGAGGACCGAGACCGCAGGCCCCGCCTGAGATCCCGGATCTGCCCTCGCTAGCCACACACGGCCCGCATGGCGTACTGTGCACATAGTTCGCAGTCCTCTCCTGGGCTGCGCACTGCCCACACACCTCCCCGAGGTGTTGGGTGGGGCCCGGCGGTGCTGACAACACCCCGAGCCCATGACCAGCTCCGACATCACCAGAGCCGATGAACTCATCATTTCAGGCCCCGCAAGGGCCTCGCTTCAGCGTGCTTGCCCTGGCCTGGCGCCTCCAGTCCAGCGGCCAGGAGATCCCGCCCCAGATCCGGCGCAGGGCCGACCGTGAGGCTGCTCACCTCCTCGGGGGGCAGGGCTGATGGGATCCACACCTACCGGCCGACGCCGGACCGCCCCCGAGTGGGAGAGAAGCCTCCGTCGCATGGTCCGCGCCGAGGTTGGCGATTGCTGGGGTGTCGCCCAGTGCCGGGGCCGCTGCCGCGTGACGCTCACCTGGCAGGACGGCTCCCGCTCCACCGTGATGGCCCCCATCGCCTGGAGCCCGGCCAACGCCTCCACCATCGTTCGCATGATCGGCCAGCTCCACTCCGGCATCCACCAGGGCCTGGACCTGAAGGACGCCCTGGCCCGGGCTGATCTGCCCGCCTCCGGATCCAACGGCCCCGTTCGCCCCGATGGCGTCGCCTGGGCCGAGCTGGTGGATGGCTTCCACGCTCACAAGGTCGGCACCGGCCAGGTGGCCGAGCGGACCTGGACCGGCATCTACAGACCCGCCCTGGCGTTGCTCTGCCAGGCCGCTGCAGGCCGGCCGAGGGCCACCACGGGGAAGGCCCTGCTGCAGCGTGTCGCCCGGCTCCACGGTGGGGCTCCTGGATCCCGGGGCCGGCAGCAGATTCTCCGGACAGCCGCCGGCCTGCTGCGCTGGGCTGTGGCCGAGGAGGGCATCCCCGCGGTCTGGCAGCCGCCGGCTTCCCTGACCGAGATCATTGGCCAGCGGCAGGAGCCCCCGGCTCTGACCGTGCCCATGGCGGACGGCGATCTGGTCTCGCTGGTGCGTGGGATGAACGACCCCAAGCTGCGTCTGTGGCTGGGCCTGCAGGGTTGCTTCGGCCTCCGGCCCTGGGAGGTGTACTGCTCCCGCCCCACCGCTGACGGCCGGCTGGAGGTGCTGAAGGGCAAGCGGAACAGCCGCGGCTACACCCCCACCCGGATCGTCACCGGCCTGGATCCCTACGGCGCCGAGGGCATGAGCGACGATCTCCTGGCCCAGCTCCGGGAGCGGGGAACCGAGGGGTTGCCCAGGGTCACTGACCCGAACCACCCGAGCCAGACCACCCGGCATCAGCTCGATCGTGAGCCGTTGTGGTGCGCCATCCGGGAGCGATACGCGGCGGAAGGTAATGCGCTGAAGCCATACGCGGCCAGACATTCATTCGCCCTGAGGGCGCACCAGATGTATGAGCTGAGCCCGCGTGTTGCAGCATCGCTGATGGGCCACAGCCCGCAGACGCACCTGGCGGTGTATGGCCGCTGGACCGATGACGCCACCGTGGCCGATGCGATCGCCAGGGCCCGAGTGAGGCTCGCCGCGGAAGCATCCGCCGACTGATTCACACCCTCTTGTCGCCAGGATGTAGCCCACCGCGCCGGATTACGTGTAGGGTGAGCTCACCACAAATGGATGCCGCCACTCCTGGCGGATCGGGATCGTTGCCCCCGCCCGGCTCTTCGGAGATCAAGGGGCCAATGCTCACCCTTCGGGGTTCTCATTGTTCATCCTCGCTGTGGACGCCTTCACTGGCGACAGGAGACCAACTTCACATTCCCCCTCATGGACCTGTTGCACAGGCGGGGTGTGCTGTTGGCCATCCACGACAGCGATGACCAGCGGGCACTCGGCCAACTTCTCTCCGATGCCATCAAGTCTCCCGAGTTCGCGGAGGAACTGAGGCTCAAGATTGCCCGGGAAGAGCGCGAGCGGCACCTCCGGGACTTGCGCAATGTTTCGCCGGGGCGCGTCAGCGTCCGGCATGAGCCCGACTCCGAGGAGCACCGGCGGGCGTGGGACCGGCGCAGGACCCAGCGCTACCTATCCGATGCCATCTGGGCGCACATGTGCCGCGCGGCCGGCAACACGGAGACCCTGGCGCGCCACAACCTGCGGATGCGGGAGATCGTGGAGCGCGCCAACGCACGGGAGGCCGCGGAGGCCAAGACCCTCACACCGGCGGGGGTCTGAGCGATGCGTACCAAACCACCGACGGTGGAGCCCCGCTGGCTCCCGTCTCGTGAGGCATCCCAGGCGCTGGGCATCAGCCGGAGCACGCTGAGGGCCATGGCCCTCGCCGGGTTCCTGGAAGAGGGCCGTCACTTCCGCAGGGGTTGGCGCCCCTCGGCTTCCTGGAGCTGGGAAGTGAACGGCGTTCACCGCGCGATCCTCGCCCGGAACGCGCCGCATCTTGCGATGCAAGGGGTGGCCGAATGACCAACAACATCGTGTCTCTCACGGCCACCGTCCTCGCCGGCATCGCCGGCCTGGGCGAGGCCCTGGCCCGTCTCCTGGATGCACTGCTGCTGCCGCCGGTCCCTGCCCTGCCTGGGCCTCGGCTCCTGCTGGCGCCCGCACCGGATCCGATGCCGGTGGTGGTGACTCCGGAGGAGCTCGATCCGGCCGTGAGCCTGCTTCGGGTGGCCGAGCTGCGGAAGCTCGCCAGCTCCCGGGGTCTCACCCGGGTCGGAGGACGGCCGGTCAGTTACTGCCGCCGAGCCCAGCTGCTGGCGGCGCTGTCCCATTGCGGCGGGGGTGGTGACTGAGTCCTTCGCTCGGATCACACAATCCCATCGGAGGACAACTCACCGACCGCGGCCAATCCGCACCCCACAGCAGCCCCGCTGTGAGGTGTGCGGTGAGGACGCCTGCGCCTACCTGCCGACAGGGGAGGGGTGCTGCTGGCGGCATGCGCCGGAGTCGGACTGAGTCCAGACACACGAAGGCCCGGGTTTGATCCCGGGCCCCCGCTTCACAACCCCCACGGAGGGAAGCCATGAACCTGATGAGCCCCAATGATGCCACCCCGCCCGCACCATTCGCCTGCTGACTCCGCACCTGCGCACGGTTCCGCGCACGCTGGCCAGAACGGACACGGGACACCCCAGCCCGGCCCTGCAGAGTCGCGCGCAGCGCCGCCGCCTGCCCAGCAAGGGCGGAACGGTCACGGCCCACCGCCTGGGCGACCCCCTTGGGTCTCGGAGGCGGACTACGAGTGGCTGGCCGGCGCGGCCATCGATCCGTGGGTGATGCAGACCGAGGTGCGTACGGTCACTGTCCCCGCGGAGCTACCCCAGGCGCTCCGGCGCTGGCAGTGGGCTCTGCCCGCCGCGGTGTTCACCTCCCGGACTCTGGATGGGCGCCAGCTGCTGCAGATGCGGACGCTGAAGCTGCTGAAGGACGAGGAGCACCCGGAGAAGGGCCGGGGTGGGTATCGGTTCCCGACCGGACAGCGCAACGGCTTCGGCGTGATCCAGGGGCAGCAGCCTCTGGTGGCCACCACAGCCGCGGTGCTGCTCCTGATCGAAGGGAGCAAGCAAGCCTTGGCCGGCGCCTGCGCCATCGCCCGGAGCGAGCGGCTGAACGGGAAGGCCGTGGCCGTCCGGATGTGCGGGATCTGGGGCTGGAAGGACAAGACCCGGCAACCCGACGGTGAGGTGGAGTGCCTGGACCGGATCCCGCTGCGGGGGCGCGAGGTGGTCCTGGTGCCCGATGGAGACGTGGCCACGAACCCGACGGTTCACACGGGCGCGACCCGGCTCTACGAGGCGCTCCAGCGCCGCGGCGTGGCTCGGGTGCGCGTGGTGCGCGTGCCCCTGTCGGGTCCGGCCCAGAAGACGGGCCTGGATGACCACCTGGCCCTCCAGCTGCCCGAGGAGCGTGGCCGCGAGCTGGAGCGCCTGCTGGATGCCGCCACGGAGGCACTCCCGCCCCCGCCGAAGGGAGCCGAACCCAAGACGGATAAGGACCGCCTGGCGGCGGTCTACGCCAAGGCGGGGGAGCTCATCGCGGACAAGGACAAGGTGGGCACCGTCGATCGGCTCCCCCTGCTCCGGGCCTACTCCCAGAAGGTGGGCATCCGGATGACAGATGGCGAGCTCCAGCGGGCGGTCTGGAAGGCCCGCCGTGCGGCGAGAGGCGCAGCCGAGCCGATGAAGCCGGGCGATGTGCTGGCCGGCTCGGACGCGGAATGGGCCTGGGAGGGGATGCTCCTCCTGGCAGCGCTCAACCTGCTGGTGGGCCTGCCGAAGTCGGGCAAAACCAGCCTGATGCTGGATCTCATCGCTCGTTGGTTCCGGGGCGAGCCCGAGTTCCTGGGGCGGCCCCTGATCGGTCCCTGTCCGCCGGTGCTGCTGGTGGGAGTGGACATGACCGAGGCCGACTGGCGGCGCCTGCTGGGCCAGGTGGGGTTGCTGGGGGAGGGCAACCGGCTGGGCGGCCCGATCGTGGGTCTGTTCCACAAGGGCCGGCCGCTGAGCCTGGATCCGGAGGGCGTGGAGACAATCGCCGACTACGCGGAGAAGCACCCCGGCCTGCTGGTGATCGCCGACAGCTACGCCGAGCTCACCCGCAGCCTCGGCTTCGCGGAGAAGGATGCGGACTTCGCCGAACCGGCCGGCGACCTGCTGGAGGCGATCAGCCCTCTGGGCGCGACCCTGGTTCTCCTCCACCACGCCGGGAAGGGCCTGGCGGGAGCGAGCACCGCGGAGGCCAGCCGGGGAACCACGGCCCTGCCGGCCCTGGCCAGCCAGACGCTGAAGATCGTGGGAGTGGCCCGCGGGGAGAACTGGGCGCAGGACCGGCGCCGGATCCTCTCCTCCGATGGCCGGGGTGGTGAACCGGTCCAGCTGGTGGTGGAGCGCGTGGACGGGGTGTGGATCTCTCACGGCTCCGCCGAGGGCGTGCAGCGAGAGCAGCAGCTGAAGAAGGTGGAGGAGAAGCTCCAGGGGCGGAACCCGCTCGTGCTGAAGGCCGTGCGGACACGCTGGGAGCACCACGGGGAGACGACCACCGCCAAGCAGGCGGCGGAGCACCTGGGGTTCACGAGCGACAACGAGCGGAGGGCGATCTCCCGGAACCTCCATGCCCTGCAGCTGAAGGGGTTTCTGCGGAGCCGGTCGGGGGCGGTCGAGGGCGGCGGGGCAGTGGAGGAGTTCTGGCCTGCCGGGGTCGAGGCCCCTCCTCCTGGAGAGGGTGTCGAGGGCCCGGAGCCCGGGGTGCGTGTCGAGGACCCGTGGGCGGAAACCGCGGAGGGGGAAGGGGAGCGATCGGACAGCGAATCGTCTATCACTCCCAGATGTGTCCTACCTGTCCGATCGTTTTCTAAGGGGGGTGTCCGACCGCCAGAAACCGGGGTGTCCGACCGTCAAGAGCGGCCTGGGCAGGAAGGGCGATCGGACAGGTTGGACACGTTTTATCTGTCTCCCCGTACGCGCGAGGCGGATTGGGGTGAATCCAGCACCACTCCCGGGCCGGCTGAGGAGGATTCGATCGGACACCCCCCGAGCGATCGGACACCCCCTCCGGGTTGCCAGGGCGAGCTGCCCCTGGATCCGCCCGAGCCCTCCGGTGAGCCCACCGAGGAGGCCGCCAGCACACCCCCTGCACAGCCGGAGGAGGATCCCGCTGCCGGACCCCAGCCGGGGCCAGCCTCAGCTCCTCCGAAGCCTGCGCCCGCCAAGCAACGGCGCAAGACGGACGGCGGACAACGCAAGCCGAGGCCACCCAAGGCCGGCGATCCGGACTACCTGCCGTTCCACACCTCCCCGTCGATCGAGGCGCCGGTGCCGATCCCCTATGCCGGCCCCCTGCCGGAGGGCGTGGTCTACGTGGCCACGGCCGAGGAGCTGCCTCCGATCAGCCCCAGGGCGGAGCACCCGATCGGCTTCGACCTGGAGACCTGGAGCGGCCGAACGGACCTGTGGCGCCATGTGGCTCGGTTGCACCCGTTCCTCGGGGGCCGGATCCGCCTGGCCCAGCTCGCCATCCCCTCCGGCAAGGTCTGGATCGTGGATGTGGCCCTGATCGGTCAGCCGGCGATCGACTGGCTGTCGGAGCTGGTGCGGAACCCGGAGCGGACTCTGATCGGCCACAACCTCCTGTTTGAGGCCAGCCACCTCCGCGCTGCCGGCATCCGGCCGCTCTGCCGGTGGTGGGACACGATGCTGGCCAGCCAGCTGATCGGTGACCTGCCCAGGCAGTCCCTGGAGGCGGTGGCGGCGCATTACCTGAAGCGCCCGATGGACAAGGCCGCGCAGACCAGCCAGTGGGGCGGTGCGCTCACCGAGGAGCAGATCGCCTACGCCGCCACCGACGCCCGGATCCTGCATCCACTCCAGGAGGCCCTCCAGGGTGCTCTGGCGCGCACGGACCAGCTGGAGGCCCACCGGCTGGACTGCGGCATGGTCAGCGCCTGCGCGGACGGCCAGGACGCGGGCTTGCGGATCGACACCGCGGCGCTGGCCAGTGTGGTGATCGAGGCCAAGGCGACCCGCAGCGGCAAGGTGCGAGAGCTCCACCAGATGCTCGGGATCCGGAACTACCGCTCCGGGGATCAGCTCCACCCGGCTCTGCAGGCCGCGGTGGGGGCGGAGCTGCGGAAGCGCAAGGCGGACGACGCGGACGGGAATCCCGTCTATGTCCCCAGCACCTCCGCGGAGGTGCTGCGGCCCTTTGCCGAGCATCCGGCGGTGGCCCTGCTGCTGGAGCTCCGCGACCTGGACCAGACCCTGAAGGAGGCCACATGGCTCCAGGGGGACGCCGCGATCGGTGGGGGCCGGACTCGCCCGAGCTACCGGATCCTCGGCGCCCGCACTGGCCGAACCACCACCAGCGCCCAGCTGGGCAAGACCGCGAAGAGCGGATCCGTCCCGTCCGACACCCAGCGTTACGGCGAGGAGGCCAAGCAGGCCGGCCAGCCCCATCGCGTGCGGCTGCCGCAGATCGGCTGCAACTTCCAGGGCCTCACCGGCCGGACGAGGGCCGCCCTGGTGGCGGATCCGGGCCACGTCCTGGTGGATCTGGACTGGTCATCGATCGAGGTTCGGCTCCAGGCCAGCACGCGCCTGTACCGGGACACGGGCCAGCGCCGGATCGTGCTGGAGGGGATCGATCCCCATTGCTCCATCGCCAGCCAGGTCTGCGGCCGGCCGATCGGGAAGGACGATCCGGAGCGGGCTGCGATCGGCAAGGTGGCCAACTTCTCGCTGGCCTACGGCTGCGGGGTGCGGAACCTCCAGAGCCAGCTGGCCGTGGCCCAGGGGCGTCCGGTCAGCAGGGAGGAGGCGCAGCGGGTCTATGACGCCTGGCATCGCTCCCACCCGGAGATCAGCCGGCGCATGGATCTGTTCGGCGACCGCAACGATCCGGTCCTGGAGGTGCGCAGCGTCAGCCGCCGCCGGCTCCGCACCCAGACCTTCAAGCCGGATCCCCAGACCGGCCTGCTGGGCACGCTGCCGCTGTCACGTCCGAACGGGATCAACCTGCCGATCCAGGCCAGCGGGAAGGATCTGCTGGCCGATGCGGTGGGCGAGCTCTGGCATCGGCTGGATGCGTTCCCGGAGGTGCGCGTGGTCGGCCTGATCCACGACGAGATCCTGCTCAGCGTCCCCGAGGCCCAGGCTGAGGAGGTGAAGGCCCTCGCCCTGGAGGTGATGACCAGCGCCCGGCTGCAGGAGACCTACCTGGGCGACATCCCGCTGGAGGCGGACGCCAACGTGGCCACCAGCTGGGGGGAGGCGCACTGATGGCCGCCACCCCGAAGGCCGTTGTTCAGACCCCGGCGATGCGCCGGCTCCTGGACGAGATCCGCGATCTGGAGGCCGAGAGAGCCGCCCTGAAGGCCGAGAAGGCCGAGTTGCCCCCTGGGGCCTATGGCCGGGGTCAGGCGGCCCTCCTGGACGATCGGCTGCGCGGGCTCGGCCAGCGGATCCAGGATCACTGCCAGGCTCTCGCCGCCCTGAAGCGAGGCGAGCAGGCTCAGGCCCCACCATCGCCGTTCGATGCCGTGGAACCGCTGGAGAGCTTCATCGCCCGGCAGGCCCGGCAGCAGGTGGATCCGCCGACCTGGGCCCGGATCGTCGCTCTGGCCACCAGACAGCGCGAGGCTGCCCTGGAGCGGGTGGCGAGGAAGGCGAGGGCATGAGGGCACCCGTGGACGCTCCGGCGGTGCTGGAGGCCGCCCTGGAGGCCCACAGTGCCCTTGTGCGCCTGGGGGAGGACCGGCTAGCGGCCGAGGCGCTGGCTGGGGCGCTCGGCGGTCTCCTGGTGGAGCTGCGGTATGCGCTGGCCGTGGCCGAGTGCCAGTACGGGCCGTCTCCGGAGGATGGCTGAGCTTGCTATCAGAGCAACGGCGAGAGCTCGCCAGATCCTTGGCCCCGGCCTCCCCGCCTCCCGGCTGGCCGGCCAGAAGTGTGCAAGGGCGTGTGCAAAACGTTCAGAATGTGGCCATGGTCAGGAAAACCACCGCCAGGGAATTAAGCAGGCGATTGGATCGTGTGGCGCAACAGATCGCCACCGGTGTTCCTTCCCGTGATGTGATCGCCCAGGCCAGCGCCACCTGGGGCCTTAGCACCGATGACGCCCGTGCCCTCGTCCGCCAGGGTCATGAGGGTCTTGCTGCTGAGGTTCAGCTAGAGCGGCACGACTACCTAGCCAGCCGGTTGGCCATCACCGATCGGATTCTTTACGGCGCCCTGAGGACGCGGCAGTGGGGCCAGGCGGCCGCCGTAGTGAAGCTCCAGCTGGAGATGACAGGTCTAGGCAAGGGTGTCTGCTGATGAGCCGTGACAGAGCCGGACGATCAGTGGCGGAAGGCCCCCGGGGTCTGACAGCCAAGCAACGTAAGGCCATCGTGCTGCTGGCCCAGGGCCACACGATCCGGGGAACTGGGCGTGAGATCAACTCAAGGCCCGACACGATCCGCCATTGGCGTGACAACGTCCCTGAGTTCTCCCTGGCACTGGAGCGGGCCCTCCGCCGAATGGAGCGCGAGGCCGAGGACTCCATGCGAACCAACCTGAGCAAGGCCATGGAGACCCTGGTGGCCCTGCTCGACTCCGATCAGGACGGGGTGCGGCTCGGAGCCGCCTCGCGGATCTTCACGTTGCACACGTCCTACAAGGAGCATCGGGCGCAGCAGGAGGAGCTGGCAGAGCTGAAGGCCAGCCTCGGGCTGCTTCAGGCCCAGGTGGAGGAGCAGTCGGGACAGCTGGCGCCCGCATAAGCGCCACGGCAAACCAGCTCCGGCGGGAGTTGGCGGGCTCGGTCCAGATGATGCGTCGCAGTGTTGCGACTGGGTGTGGCGGCCTACAACCTGATCAGCTCGACGTTGCTGCACACGCCGGATCAGGGCTTGGCTGAGCAGATGCTGGCCTTCGGGCAGGGCGGCTGAGTGAGCGCGGAGGAGGTGGAACAGGCGCGGCAGATGAGGCTTGGCGCAGGGGGGGAAGACGGATGGTCTGGATCGCTCCAGAAGCTCCCCGTCAATCACCACCTTCAGAGCGCTCCTGCGCCGAGTGATGGTGCCGGTAGGGCTCCAGCCGCTCCACCAGCTGCCGCGCCAGGCCCGGCGTCTCAACGTCGATCCGCTACTGCTCTGGGGTTGGGGAGTTCATCTCAGCCTCGACTGGGGACGACACAATGTTCCTCAGCTTGCTGGCGCTCGGCCTGGAGGGCTGCAGCGCGGCGCAGCTGAGGTGGGACGGTCGCACCTCGATCCTCCAGCCAGGCGATGAGCTGGGAGCGATCACGAGGAATGGGAGGTGTCATGGGTTTCTCCTTGGAACACTTCCACATCACTCCAGGTCAGCCACCTGCCGCATCCCCCAAATGAAGGATATGGGGACTGAGCTTGTTACAGGTGGCTACTGGACTTCTCAGCCTCGGCCTCTGACTCCACCACAGCCTCCGCAGCGTTGGCTCGGCTACGGCGGTTGGAAGCCACGAACAGCATCTAGCCCACTAAGACGTGGGCTAATCCAGCACTCCCGCGTACCACCCGAGGCGCTCTCTTCCCTCATGCACTTCGTCCTTGGGATACATTCAGTGCATCAGCGCCTTAGGGAGCTGCTCTGCTGAACATGTCGTAAGAGACGACATCCTGTGGAGCCTCACAGCGGTCGTCAGTCAAGTCTTTGCCTGCCTACCGTATGCTACTCAGACTCAATGAGGCGAATCACAAGATGGCGACCCGTAGGGAATTTGGACGTCTTGGCCTGGGAGCACTAACCCTTGCAGTAGCGTCGAACACAGGAATACGAATGGGAAGGGCTCAGACGCTTACCGAAGAATCCATTATTTATTTGCCTGCCTCTGAGCTGATCTCACTCTTCAAGTCCAAAGAGCTATCGCCAGTCGATCTCCTAAAAGCCCAGATTGACCGCTATCAGTCAGTCAACGAGCTGATCAACTGTGTTACTTACACACACTTCGAATCGGCGATGAAGCAAGCGAGGCAATCAGAAGAAAGATACCTAAGGGGAACTGCTAGACCACTCGAAGGAATCACAGTGGGGGTCAAAGACGAGCATCATGATGCTGGCTGGATCATGACGCAGGGATCGATCTTAGAGAAGGATAGCCGACAGGACTCGGCGGATCCTGTAGTTCAGAAACTCAAGCAGTCAGGTGCTGTCTTACCCATTCAGACGACAGTCCCCGAGTTCTATCTCAATGCGGTGACCTGGACACGTCTCTGGGGTGTCTCACGCTGTCCATGGAATCTCAAGTACACAGTCGGCGGCTCCTCCGGTGGCTCCGGCGGAGCACTTGCAGCAGGAATGTGCACACTCGCAACAGGATCGGATATGGGAGGTTCCATCCGACTACCATGCGCATACAACGGTCTTTATGGATTTAAGCCACCATTTGGGCGGTTTCATAGCGATCTCCCACTTTCATACTTCGCAGGAAGCGGGCCAATGGCGAGAACATTTCAAGACATGATAAGCCTCTACAACGTCATCTCTGGCCCTGACAAGTACAGCCCGAATACCTTGCCCAAAGAGGACTTGCCATATAACTATCCCAACATTCGGGGGACAAGGATTGCCTACTCACAAGGACTAGGTCTTGCCGAGCCGGATACAGATACTCAACGCATGATGCAGAAAGCAATTGCTGTTCTGCGATCTGCAGGAGCAGTTGTAGATGAGGTTGATATCAATCCAGGCTACAGAGTCGAGGATACAACCGAGCTGTTCGTTAAAGGAGCATTAGGTGGGGCGATGGGGGGGTGGCTTGCTGATATGGCTGATCGTAGTGATGAAATGACAACCTATGCCGCTTCGTTCGTGAAAAAGGCCGCAAGTGGCAAGTATGGGAATCAAGCAGTCTATGAGTATGAACGCTTCGTCAACTCTTTTCACTCCCGAGTTGTTGACACGGTCTTTGGCAACGGTTATCAGGCTCTGATCATGCCGTCCCTCATTACCTCTCATGTACCTGCAGACTACGACTTGACGAAAGGTGGGTTTATGATGAACGGCAGCGAACTCTACAGTGGCTTTATCTTTGCCTATACGGCACCTTGGAACTTTTTGAACTGGTATCCAGTCGTCAATGTTCCAACAGGTCTTACAGCCCAAGGAATGCCCTCCGGGATGCAGATTATTGGCAGCCCGTACAGAGACTCCACAGTCATGCAGATCGCACACTCATATGCCGCTTTAGCCAATCCTCTATTTGTCGGCGATCGAGTGCCTGAATTCAAGAATGCATAACCCGTGAATCTCACTCACGGGTACAACGTGTGCCACTCGCCAGGATGCCATTCCTTAGGGCTTAACATCATCTTTTTGACTTCTCATGTACAGGGTCGGCAATAGCAGGTTCCGTTAGACTGATCCCCTTCCCCCCTTGGATCGAATTGGGATCGAACGCATCATTCTTGCGTCACTATGCGTACGATAATCGGATCACAAGAGTTCAAAGGACGGCAGAGCTTGCTCCTTGAGAGCGTGATGCTCCTTCTTGCAAGCAGCGTTATGGGGGTATTGATATCAGCTAAATCCTTTGCTCAACCGGCTGAGACCATTACTGGGCAACGCTTCTTGGCTTTTAATCGAAGTCATCAGGTCATCTACTTAAATGAGTTGCTCAGAGGGCAGAGTACCCTTGTTGATGCTTGTGCGCCCGATCTGACACGCGAAGCTCTTGCTGCTTACCTTGAGGGATGGATTCAGTCTAATCCTATTAGCTTGTCGCGCCCCGTGAACGTAAGTTTGCAACGGGCTCTGGATCAACGCTGCCACAACCACCCGCAACCAACTGGCGTTGACACCTCATCGTCCTTGTGGTCTTTACCTGATAGTAGAGCCACAGAAGTCTCTACTGCAAGTACGAGATTTCCAGCGCCATTCTCAGCGAGTACTACGCTTGGCCAATCAGTCGCAGATCCAAACCAACCACTACTACCAGAATTCCCAAGACTGAGTGGGATCGTCAAGCTAGGGCTGATCAACCAAACAAGCTTCTCTCGGTCTGAAAGTGAGAATAACTATAATGATCTCTTTGCTGACTCTACGCTTGCCGCCAGTCTTTTCCTGAGTCCTGAGATCTATTTCTATGGTGCTGTGCGGTATCTTCCACTCGTCTTTCCGCCAAGTCCACGGCGCGATCGAGTCTTCGAGGACCAGGCTCTGATTATTGGCGCATTGAATCTAAACTATGAGAACGACAACTTCCTTCTGAGTGCCGGCAAGGGCACAACTTTCTTCTCCACAGCGTTTCGATCGGCGCCTGGTATCTGGGGTAGAGATGTCGCAGAACGTTTCGTTCGAGTGCCGGTCCGAAACGGCCTGCTAGCTAGTGGCAAGCTCACTACTTCGAATGTGGGTAATCATGCGTTAACCGGTGGTGTCTTCTATCTTGACACAAGCCCCTTAAGCAAACCCCTTCTCTCAGATTTCCCAAAGCCAGAGTTGGAAGGTGGTGGTCCTAGCAACACGGGTGACCTCAGCTCCTTCTTTGTGGTCCTAGATTCAAGTTCCTTTTCCCAGGCTCCAGGACTGCGTACCCACTTCGGGTTCATGAAGCAACGCGTCAACCGCATTCAACCGCGAGCCCTGCCATTCCCCACTCCTGCGAATGAGATTGCAGATGAGTACCGAGGCGTTGTGTCGGCCCAATGGCCATTAGAGCTGGGAGAAGACCAACGTATCACTCCGTTTGTCGAGTATGCGCGCATCACTAACTCTGGAGGTCTGCGAGACAGTACTCGGGACGTCATGACTGCTAGCGTTCAGTACTTTGCGGGCCAATGGAATGTGGCTATTGCGTCATCACTTTGGCGTGACAATAATCCAGGTCAAGCCAAAACCACTAACACTCAGATTCAGCTTTCAGGAGGTTACACATTCGATTCTGGCTTGAGCGTTGACATTGGGTATCGCTACCTCGATTCTTCAGATCTCGGCTTGAGAGATACTCATGCTGCTGGGATATGGATGCAATATCAACTTGGTTTCTGATTCGACGACCTGATGTGGATGCTTCATTAGACGCCTCCCACCACTGAGATCTGAAGCATTGCAAGCCGCTTCTGAGAACGGCCTCCTGCCAATGAGCAAGAGCGGCACCGGCAACCCCGAGTTCAGGGCCAGATTCGGCAAGCGGGCTTCCATGGGCTGGGACTGCCCTCTCGGCCTGTATCTACGAGTAGCTTTACCCACCGGCTGAACCACAGCCACCAAAGCGTCGGCGCTGAGCGTCTTCACCAGGCCGGTGTCCACATCCGCCACCTGGAAGTAGTTGTTGTCCGGTCAACGGGCACCGCCTTCGGCATGGATCACCAGCCCGATCCATTCGGCAGTGAACGGCTCCGGGTCGTCGATCAGCACGGTGTCACCGACCTGCACCCGGAGGAAGGCGGCAGGGTCTGCCTGGCGGAGCGGGTCAGTCGGGGACGGCACCAGCGGATCACGGGGAGCTGCATCCTGCCGCCAGCCCGCAGTGCACTCGGCATCCAAGAAGACTGACAGCCGGTATTCGTAATGCCCGGGAAGCCGGGTCACACGGCACTGGGTCGGGTCGCTGGTTGGGTGGCCCGGCCTTTCTGTCGCGCAGCACAGGCACGGGCTCGTGGTGGCCTGGACAAGCGCGTGACGGAGGGAGTCCACTCACCCCTGTGCCCGTGCATGACAAAGCCCCCGGGCTGACGGCCTAGGGGCAGGAATGAGTTGAAGCTGAGGGGGACTGATCAGACGATCACCACCGATTGCTCGCTCACGAGCTGATCAGCAGACACTCCGGTGAAGGTGGTGGTGCCGAAGTCAGTGACCAGCTGAGCGTCGGAGCCGGACTGGACGATGGAATAGCTGGTATCAGCCTGGATGTGGAACAGATCACCGTGCTCGAAGCTGAAGCCAGAGATGACGTCGTTCCCAGCGGACCAGAGGAAGGCGTCGGCAGCCTCTGTCCCGGTGATGAAGTCGTCACCAGCGGTGCCGGTGATGGGATCGACAGGTGTCGAATCCGCATCCAGCAGGATCGGCGTGCTGGGATCTTGCACGTTCGCAGCCGGTCCTGCATTGATCTGCGACCAGGGGTCATCCGCAAGAGGGTCAAAGCCCGACACGACTGTGATGCCTCCCTCGTAAGCGCGAAACTCGTCAACAGAGATGCCGATCAGATCAATGCGTTGGAAGTGTGTTCCATAGGCGTAGATGGAGGTGTTGGAGGGGTTCCCGCCGTGTCCCTCTTTGATTGTAAAGCTATCAATCATTTGCGAAGGATCGATAACCACCGTATCGCCATCAGCGATGCTGAAATCGACGACCGTTGCGTAGCCATCACTCAACACAAAGGCATCGGCTCCATCCCCTCCCAGTAGCTCATCCGAGCTGCCGTAGGTGAAGAAGCCGCCCTGAAGGATGTCACGGCCAGTACCACCATGGAGCTGATTGTTGACTCCAGAGCCGATCAGAACATCATCCCCAGCCAAGCCGTAGACACTGCTATTAGCCGACTGAGCCACTAGTACATCATCCCTCCCCGTACCACCGACAGCAGAATCAACGTCGATGGCGGTGCCATCGGCATCAATGACGCGGATGCCTGTGAGGGGATCGAAGGAGCTGCCGCTCTGATCATTGAGAATCGCGATCAGGTCACCGCCACTGGAGGCGATTGTTCGGTTCCCATCGGCGTCCACATTCGAGATCAGAAGGTCCGGCATGCCCTCCGCAAAGCTGTAGGCGTCGGCGAGGATCTCGATGCTGTCCTCCCCGGTGGCATCCTCGATGGTGTTGCTACCGCCGCTGAGCACGAAGGTGTCGACACCACCACGACCGGCGAGGATGTCATCGCCCTCGCCGCTGGTGAAGATGTTGTCGTTGTCATCACCGCGGATGACGTCGTCGAACATGCTGCCGGTGATGTTCTCAATATCGAACAGCTGGTCTTCAAATGGCTGAGCATTGCTTCGATCCGCCATGGTTCCGTGTTTGACGTTGAAGTAGGTGCCGGAGTTGCCGTTACTCCAGCTGACGGTGCTGGTGTCAGCCATATCGACCGTGATCCCAAAGGCACGTCGGTTGCCGGCGAGGTCGTAGTGGTAGTAGGCGGTGTCGTTGCCTTCGCCGCCGTGGAGCTGGTTGTTGCCGCCCCCACCCATCAGGATGTCGTCCCCCCCGAAGCCGTATAGCCTGACGCCGTGATCGTCCGGTGATTCCGGCTGCCAGGACTCGGTGGAGAAGCCGGCGATCACCTCGGCGCCGTTGGTGCCAGTGAGATGATTGATGTTAATCAGCCCACTTGCCTCCAAAAGAGGAGCACCCACTGCACCCAAGGCCGCCATTTTGTTCTGGCCGAGCCAGCCGAGGTCGGCGGAGACAGGTTTCTCCAGAGTCTCCAGCTGCGCGCCTGTGGCCACCGCATCGTTGGCGCCATCGAGATAGAGGTAGCTGCGCTGGATGGAATTGAGCAGGGCAGCGCTCAGATCGCGGTCGCTGAGGGAGCCGTAGGCGTTGCCGAGCTGATCCTTGACCTCATCGAGGTTGAGGGTCACATCGAGGAGGGGTGTGGCGATGTTCCGCTGGCTGACGAAGAACCCGAAGCCCTGCTGGGGGTCCTTGGCCTCGAAGCTGAGGCGGGTTTCGTTCTCCGGCACCAGATCAATGATCACCACGTCCTCCAAGGGGTTAAAGTCAGTGATGATCTGCGACTTCTCCGGTGCGGGGATGTCCATGGTGAGAGATGGAGGCGTCCAGTCAAACTGGTCATACGTCGGCGAAACGTATCCTGAAATCTTGCCAGCGGCAGAGGACAGAAACCCGACCATGTCCCCAACCACAGGGGTATAGGAGGCAATATCCAGCCCCCAGTCGCGCACCTCCACGGTCCAGTCGGTCTGTTGGTGATATTCGCTGAACGAGCCTGGATTGAACTCGTAGGTCAGCATCTGCTGCGCGAAGGTGCTCATGATGAAGGTGTCTGAACCTGAGCCTCCTTCAAGAATATTCTGATCGTATTCCAGGTCATCGTGACTGCCTGTGTGCTTCCCCAACCCGTCAACCCAGATCACGTCATTACCCTCACCTCCACTCACTGTGTCGCTTCCATAGCCCGTGATGACCAGATCATCTCCTCCACCTCCAATCATTACGTCGGAGCTATAGCCAAGGCCGTCACCCCTGCGCTCATAGCCAAAGATAGTTTCGGCACTGGCCTCATTCCAGATCTTGTCGTTGTCGCCACTGAAGAGCCTCCAGTTGACGATTGTGTCAGATCCGTTGCCGCCCTCCAAAGTGCTATTGTATCCAAATCCGCGATCTTGGGCGACAATTATTGCGTTGTGATCCCCGTCGATCCAGATGTGCTGATCATTACTGAATGATCCCACAATTGTCGGATCGCCGGATGCAGCCCCCTCGTCGACCACGCGAAGCATCTGCCCACGCTCGAAATGGCTATACTTTCCAGCCGCAGTCACCGTTGTAGCGTCATCTACTTCGCGTGAAGTGCTGAGAGGGTCTTCCGCGTCTTTATGCACTACCTGATCCCCCGTGTCAGCTGGCCCATGCGCAGATGGCTGGGGTGGCAATCCGTAATTCGATTCTCCTTGGCCAGAGATCTCAAGTCCAGGATCTGCACTGTTGAGAGGATCTTCGACGTGCGAACTAACCCTCAGCGATCCAGAAGCTGAATCAACCGCGTGCTCACTGCTTTGCCGGACCGCAGGACTGATGATTGTGTTGCCCATTGATCTGCCTCCATGAATGAATGAATAACCGACCAGGGCATGCCGTTATCCCAGTTCACGAAGAACCGTCGTCACTACAGTCGCCCTGTCACTTCATGCTCCGCCTCATTCACAGGCACCGCATCCTTCATCTGAAGGATACGGGGGGAGAACCCTACAAATGAAGGGGTGTGGTGCTCGTAACATGAGATCTGCCACCTCTGGCCCATCCCTCAAGCCGGGGATCTGTTGCTTCTGACTCCTCTGGACTGGAACGATTCATCAATGGGTTGCACTTTCGTGCCCCCGGTCACATGTCAGTTGCAATCCTGTTCAACCCGGCACATGACTCTCCCCGCAGCGGCGCCTCATCTGGACCAGCGGCATTGATCTCGGTAGCGGAAGTGGATCCGCGCCAGCCTCTCCTCCACCAGGCGCTTCCCACGTTCACCCCGGCCGTGGTCCAGACCTCCCCCACGGTCCGGCCGAAGCGGTCGGTAGTGAGCGGCTCCACCTGGATCCCGCTGGTGGTCAGCTGCTGCAGGCGGCGCGTGGCTGCGGCGGCGCTGGGCTGGCCCCGCTCTGGGGTGTCCATGCAGGCCAGCCGGATCCGTTCTCCACCCCGCAGCATCAGGGTGTCGCCGTCGATCACCCGTTCCACCTGTGCAGCGCCGCCGGCGCCGCAGCCCACCAGCAGGGCTGCGAGGAGGAGCTGGGCGTGGGGGGTCATGTGTAGAGGGCGGGGAAGTCCCGCCCGGGATCGGTGATCTGTTGCTTCAGGTCGAGGTCAGCGGCGTTTTCGGGGTGGTGGAGGTAGGCGGCGAGGAGCCGTGCTGCGTCCAGCACGCCGCTGCAGAAGCTCTGATGACTGATGAACACCCTGGAGTCCGCCCGGCACCCGGTCCGGTTGGCTGGGGGCGCCGTCGCCATCGTGGTTGCACCGATCCAGCACGATCATCCAGAGACGCATCCCGAAGCCCGACTGATTCAGTCCCACCTGCACACGATCTGCACACCTTTCCAGGATGTCCCGAGGAGAACCCTCTCCACGACTGAGATCTAAGCCGAGTGGAGCTTGCCAGCGAAGCAACGGCGGACTGACGCCAGAACAACGAGCGCTGCCAACAAAAAAGCCCCCTTGCGGGGGCTTGTGCGTTGCTGACGATGCAGCGTGTGCTGAACCGATGGTTCAGTCGAGATCCGGCATGGCCAGGGTGGGCTCGGCCTGACGGTCGATTCCCTTCTCGAAACCGGCAGCAGCGGCGCGGGCGCGACCGGCGTGCCAGAGGTGACCCACCAGGAAGAAGAAGGCCAGCACGAACTGCGTGGCGGCCAGCCACTGGCGGATGTTCACGAAGTTGACCGAGTTGGGCTCCGTGATGATGCCGCCCACCGAGTTGAGGGAGGCATTGGGGGCGTGGGTCATGTATTCAGCTGCGCGGCGCACCTGCCAGGGCTGAATGTCGTTCTGGAGCTTGTCGAGGCTCAGGCCGTTGGGACCACGCAGGGGCTCCAGCCAGGGGCCGCGGAAGTCCCAGAAGCGCATGGTCTCACCGCCGAAGATGATCTCACCGGTGGGTGAACGCATCAGGTACTTGCCCAGACCGGTGGGGCCCATGGCCGAACCGATGTTGGCGCCGAGGCGCTGGTCACGCACCAGGAAGGTGAAGCTCTGGGCCTGGGAGGCTTCGGCGTTGGTGGGGCCGTAGAACTCCGAGGGATAGGCGGTGTTGTTGAACCAGATGAAGGCCGAGGCGATGAAGCTCATGAAGCTCAGAGCGCCGAGGCTGTAGCTCAGGTAGGCCTCACCATTCCAGATGAAGGCACGGCGCACCCAGCCGAAGGGCTTGGTGACCACGTGGTAGATGCCACCGAAGATCAGGATCAGGCCGAGCCAGATGTGGCCGCCGATGATGTCTTCCATCGAGTTGACCCCGATGATCCAGCCCTCGCCACCGAAGGGAGCGCGGAACAAGTAGCCGAAGATCACACCCGGATCGAGGGTCGGGTTGGTGATCAGACGCACGTCGCCGCCACCGGGTGCCCAGGTGTCGTAGACGCCGCCGAAGAACATGGCCTTGAACACCAGCAGCAGTGCACCCACACCGAGAAGGATGAGGTGGTAACCGATGATGTTGGTCATCTGGTTCTTGTCGCGCCAGTCCTGGGAGAAGAACGTGGAGTAGTTCTCCAGAATTTCAGGACCACGCAGAGCGTGATACAGACCGCCCACGCCGAGAACGGCGGAGCTGATCAGGTGCAGCACACCGACCACGAAGAAGGGGTAGAGGTCGGTGACCTCACCGCCTGGGCCGACGCCGTAGCCGAGGGTGGCCACGTGGGGGAACAGGATCAGGCCCTGCTCGTACATCGGCTTGTCGAAGGTGAAGTGGCTCACCTCGAAGAGCATCATGGCTCCGGCCCAGAAGACCATCAGACCGGCGTGGGCGACGTGAGCACCCAGAAGACGGCCGGACAGATTGATCAGTCGGGCGTTACCAGCCCACCAGGCATAGCCGGTGGAGTCGAGGTCTTTGCCGCCGACGGCGACAAGACCGGGATTAAAGGGCGTTTCCACGGGGCAGAACCTCTTCAGGGAAGACGAAGTTTTCGTGCGGTTGGTCCGCTGGTGCCATCCAGGCACGCAGACCTTCATTCAGCAGAATGTTCTTGGTGTAGAACGTCTCGAACTCAGGATCCTCTGCTGCACGGATCTCCTGCGACACGAAGTCATACGCACGCAGGTTCAGCGCCAGACCGATGATCCCGATCGAGCTCGTCCACAGGCCCATCACAGGCACGAACAGCATGAAGAAGTGCAGCCAGCGCTTGTTCGAGAACGCAATCCCGAAAATCTGGCTCCAGAAACGGTTGGCCGTCACCATCGAGTAGGTCTCCTCCTCCTGCGTCGGCTCGAACGCCTTGAAGGTGTTGGCCTGCTCGCCGTCCTCGAACAGCGTGTTCTCCACCGTGGCTCCGTGGATCGCGCACAACAGCGCGCCACCCAGAATGCCGGCCACGCCCATCATGTGGAACGGGTTCAGCGTCCAGTTGTGGAAGCCCTGCAGGAACAGCAGGAAGCGGAAAATCGCCGCCACGCCGAAGCTCGGCGCGAAGAACCAGCTGCTCTGGCCCAGCGGATACATCAGGAACACGCTCACGAACACCGCGATCGGGCCTGAGAAGGCAATCGCGTTGTACGGGCGGATGCCCACCAGACGGGCAATCTCGAACTGACGCAGCATGAAGCCGATCAGCGCGAAGGCGCCGTGCAGCGCCACGAAGGCCCACAGGCCTCCCAGCTGGCACCAGCGCACAAAATCGCCCTGGGCCTCAGGGCCCCAGAGCAGCAGCAGGCTGTGGCCCATCGCGTCGGCCGGTGTGCTCACCGCCGCGGTCAGGAAGTTGCAACCCTCCAGGTACGACGACGCAATTCCGTGCGTGTACCAGGAGGTCACGAAGGTCGTGCCGGTCAGCCAGCCGCCGATCGCCAGGTAGGCGGTCGGGAACAGCAGGATGCCGGACCAGCCGACAAAAACAAAGCGGTCGCGCTTCAACCAGTCATCGAGGACGTCAAACCATCCCCGCTGTGGCGCGCGCCCTACAGCGATCGTCATGAGTGAAACGGTGCGGAAAACCCGCGGGCTGTGGGATACCGAGCGACCTTAACAACCGTGACAGGGACGACGCGGCCGTGCCGTGACAGCTGACATCGCTTGTAGTGCAGCGGCCGTCAGGGTTCGCTGTCGCTCGGTCAGGATGCCGCTGTTCTCCTCTGCTTCTCGCCCCGTGTCCTCCTCCCCGACACTGGCCTCCGATCCCAGCCAGACGCTGCTGGAGACCCGTGTGATCGGGTCGCGGCGCCTCTCCAACGTGCTGGTGGCCTCGATGGTGAGCATCGGCGGCATCGGCTTTCTGCTGGCCTCCCTCTCCAGCTACCTCGGCCGCGACCTGCTGCCGGTGGGCCAGCCCTCCCACCTGATCTGGATCCCTCAGGGGCTGGTGATGGGGCTGTACAGCATCGCCGCGGCCCTGCTGGCCACCTATCTGTGGTCGGTGATCGCCATCGATGTGGGATCCGGCACCAACCGCTTCGATCGCAGCGCCGGACTCCTCACCGTGCGGCGCCGCGGCTTCCGCCAGTGGATCGAGGTGGAGGTGGCCCTCCCCGATGTGCTCGCGGTGAAGGTGGAGGTGCGCGACGGCTTCAATCCCAGACGCCGCGTCAGCCTCCGCATCCGCGGCCGGCGCGACCTGCCCCTGACCCGGGTGGGTGAGCCGCTGCCCATCGCCGATCTGGAACGGGACGGCGCCCAGCTGGCCCGCTTCCTCTCCGTGCCTCTCGAAGGTCTCTGAACCACCGGCCCTTCCATACCTGCCCCGCTCCGGCTTCACCCCCATGCCCTCACTGACGCTCCGATGGTCCGCCCTGCTGCCGGCGCTCCTCTCGCTCACCCTCAGCCTCGGGGCCGCCGGCTGCGCCCAGATTCCCTCCTCGGCTGAGAGCGGCTGCTCCAGCAGTGCCGCCCCCTGTCTGGACGGCCAGGCGCTGGTGGAGCTGGACACCGAGCGCGGCACGATCCGGGTGCTGCTGCGCGGCGAGGAGGCTCCCCTCACGGCGGGCAACTTCCTCGATCTGGTGCAGCGCGGCGTCTACGACGGCACGGTGTTCCACCGGGTGGTGCGGGACCCGGCTCCCTTCGTGGTGCAGGGCGGCGATCCGGCCAGCAAGGACCCGTCGGTGCCGCCGGAGCGCTACGGAACCGGCAGCTTCATCGATCCGGACACGGCCCAGCCGCGGCTGATCCCGCTCGAGGTGAGCCTGGAGGGCGAGGAGCAGCCCCGCTACGGCGAGATCGTGGCCGGCGCAGATCAGGCCCGCCAGCTGAGGCTGACCCATGAGCGCGGCGCGGTGGCCATGGCCCGCTCGCAGGATCCCAATTCGGCCAGCGCCCAGTTCTATGTGGCCCTGCAGCCACTTCCCGAACTCGATGGCCGCTACGCGGTGTTCGGTGAAGTGGTGGAGGGGATGGATGTGGTGGATGCCATCCAGCAGGGCGACCGGATCACGGCCACACGGGTGATCGAAGCCCCGGCGCCGGCCGCGGACTGAGCCCTTCCGCCGGCTGGCTCAGGCGGGCACCCGCTTGGTGCCCGCGGTGACCTTGAGCAGCTCGGTGTTCACACCCGAAGCCCGCTCGAGTGCCACCTTGCCGGTGCGGGCGATCTCAAGAATGCCGAAGGGAGCCATCAGCCGCTCCAGGGCCACCAGCTTGCCCGGATCCCCCACCACTTCCAGGGTCACGGCGTCATCGGCCACATCCACCACCTTGGCCCGGAACACATGCACCAGATCGAAGATGGCGCTGCGGCTCTCGGGGCTGGCCGCCACCTTGAGCAGCATCAGCTCCCGCTCCACGGCGGGAATGCTGGTCAGGTCCACCACGGTGAGCACGTTGATCAGCTTGTCGAGCTGCTTGGTCACCTGCTCGAGGGCGTGATCGTCGCCCTCCACCACCATCGTCAGCCGGGAATGGCCCCAGCTCTCGGCCGGACCCACCGCCAGGCTGTCGATGTTGAAGCCCCGCCTGGAGAACAGACCGGCGATCCTGCTGAGGGCACCGGACTCGTCCTCCACCAGCACCGAGAGGGTGTGCTTCATGCCGCTGGCTCGCCGTTGCGCAGGAGGGTCAAGTATCTGCCACCGGCAGACGCTGCAGCCACGGCTCCAGCTCCCGCAGCACGGCGCCCGGCACGTCGTCGTGCAGGCAGTGGCCGCCGTCGAGAAGCGCCAGCCGGCATGGACCGCCCGCCAGCCCCTCCACCTTCGGAGCCAGCATCGGTGGCACCAGCCTGTCGCGGCGTCCCCAGAGCAGCAGCAGCGGACAGCGCAGCCGGGGCAGCAGCGACGGCGCGGTGGCCCACCTGGGCCTGAGGGTCATCCCGATCGTCATGCCCCGCAGGGCGGCGGCCGCCGTGCGGCGTGAGGCCGGCCGCGCGATCAGGTGCCGCAGCGGCCGGTCCCGGCCCACCGGACGGCTGTAGGCCGACTGGAGACCCAGATCGAGCAGCGGGGTGCGCACGATCACCGGCAGCAGCAGCTCGAGCGGCAGCAGCCGCAGCAGCGTGCGCACCAGGCAGCGGCCCAGTCGGCGGATGCGGCGGCGGCCCGGACCGGGTCGGCGCTGCCGGATCGCGGAGCGCCGCGGCGGCTGCACCAGGGCCGGATCGGGCAGCGGCGCGGCCACCAGCCCCCGCACCCGCGCCGGGGCCAGAACGGCCGTGGTGAGCCCCACCAGAGCCCCGAGGGAATTGCCCATCAGCACCACCGGCGCGGGCTGCTCCGGCTGGATCACCTGCCGCAGGAAGGCGGCCACCTGCCAGCCCCAGAGCCGGTTGTCGAGCGGGCGGGCCGGCTGGCTGGAGCCGCCGAAACCGATCAGATCGAGGGCGAACACCCGCCAGCCCATCGCCGCCAGCGGCGGCGCCAGAGCCCGCCAGTGGCCGCTGGAGGCGCCGAAGCCGTGGAGCAGCAACAGCGCCGGCCCGCCCACCGGTCCCAGGCAGCGCCAGGGCACCTGCCAGCCCCGCCACTGCCACAGCGCCGCCTCACCCCAGTCGATGGGGGCGTCAGCAGGCTGAGGGGACACCGATTCCACGACTCCGTTGGGCACCGTCCCTCCGCCTCGCTGCGACGACACACGTGAGGCCGACTATCGCGAAGGCGCCGCCCGCCTGCGGCTCGGCCCCGGCTTCTTCCAGCCGGACTCGCGCACGGCCCGCGATCTGACCGTGCTGCTCTGCGCCAGGCTCGGGGCCGGAGGGCCGGTCCGGATGCTCGATCTGATGAGCGGCTGCGGCATCCGGGCCCTGCGCTGCGGCCTGGAGGCCGGCGGCGGCATTCAGGAGATCTGGGCCAACGACGGCGACGCAGACCGCCTGGAGCTGATCCGCCGCAACCTGGCCCCGCTGCGGCAGGTCTGGCTGCAGGAGCAGGCGGGTCGCCGGCTGCGCTGCACGGCGTTGCCGGCCCACGATCTGCTGGCCCATTGCCGCCTGAAACGCCACCGCTTCGATCTGGTGGATCTCGATGGCTTCGGCAGCATCAGCGATCTCGTGCCCGCGGTGCTGCCGGTGCTGGCCTTCGGCGGCGTGCTGGTGCTCACCAGCAGCGACGGGCGCTCCCCCACCGGTCACGACCGGATCGGTGCCGTGCGGCATCACCTGGCGGCGGCGCGGGCCCACCCCTGCAGCTGGGAGATCGCCCTGCGGCTGCAGCTGGCCCTGATCGCCCGCAGCGCCTGGGCGATGGGGCACGACCTGGAACCCCTGCTCCAGATCAGCGACGGTCGCACCTTTCGCAGCGCGGTGCGGCTGCGGCGGCGGCTGGATCCCGCCAGCACCCGCCGGGTGGGATTGCTGGGCCGCTGCGATGCCTGCGGCGACCAGCAGCTGCAGCCGCTGCTGCGCCTGAACCGCTGGCCGGCCTGCTGCTGCAGCCAGCCGGGCCGGTCGCTGGCCGTGAGCGGGCCGCTCTGGCTCGGTCCGCTGCAGAACACCGAGCTCTGCCGGGAGCTGCTGGAGCTGGCCGATGCGAGGCCGTCGGCGGGCGGACCTCAGATCACGCGCGCGACACGGCGTCAGCTGCAGCGGCTGACGGAGGACCCGGGTCTGCCCGCCCTCTGCTGGTCGCTGGCGGAGCTGGGCCGGCGCATCGGCGGCGGCCCGCCGCCCCAGCAGCGGCTGCTGGAGCGGCTGCGGCAGCTGGGGCACCGGGCATCGGCCAGCGCGATCGCCCCGGGCCGCTTCCGCACCGAAGCCCCCTGGCCCGAGGTGCTGCGTGCCGCACGCGACCTGAGCGACGTTTAATGGGTGCTCCCGACCGCGCATCGCCTTGGCCTCCGAAATCTTCGGCACCGCCGCCCTCTTCTGGGTGCTGATCCCCGTGGGCCTGCTGGGCGGAGCCCTGCTGCTGAAGCTCCAGAAGGACTGAGCGCTCTCGCCGCATCTGGACCGAGTTCTAGGCTCGCCGCTGGCACGGAAGAGGCGATGCAGGTTCTGGTGGTTGGCGCGACCGGCACTCTCGGTCGCCAGATCGCCCGAACCGCTCTGGATCAGGGTCACAGCGTGCGCTGCATGGTGCGCACTCCCCGCAAGGCCGCCTTTCTGCAGGAGTGGGGCTGCGAGCTGACCCGGGGCGATCTGCTGGAACCCGACAGCCTCGACTACGCACTCGAGGGCCAGGAGGCGGTGATCGACGCGGCCACCAGCCGCCCCAGCGACTCCCTCAGCATCTACGACATCGACTGGGACGGGAAGCGCAATCTGCTCAGGGCCTGCGCGAAGGCCGGCGTGGCTCGCTTCGTCTTCCTCTCGCTTCTGGGGGCGGATCAGCACCGCTCCATCCCCCTGATGGACATCAAGCACTGCACCGAGCAGCTGCTGATGGCCTCCGGTTTCGACTACACGATCCTGCGGGGTGCCGCGTTCATGCAGGGCGTGATCGGCCAGGTGGCCATCCCGGTCCTCGAAAGCCAGACGGTGTGGGTCAGCGGCACGCCCACACCGATCGCCTACATGAACACTCAGGACATGGCCCGCTTCGCCGTGGCGGCCCTGGAACGGCCGCAGACGGTGCGTGGCGCCTTCCCGGTGGTGGGGCCGCGGGCCTGGAACACCGGTGAGGTTGTGCAGCTGTGCGAACAGCTGAGCGGACGCAGCGCCCGCGTCTTCCGCGTGCGGCCCTTCCTCATCCGGTTGATGCAGTCGCTGGCGTCCTTCTTCGAGCCGGCGGTGAACATCGCCGAGCGTCTCGCCTTCGCCGAGGTCACCGGCGGCGGCCAACCGCTGGATGCTCCGATGCAGGAGAGCTACGAGGCTTTCGGTCTCGATCCGGCCGAGACCACCGATCTGCGCGCCTACCTCAAGGAGTACTACGACACGATCCTCAAGCGGCTGCGCGAGATGGAGGCCGATCTCGACAAGGACGCCAAGAAGAAGCTGCCCTTCTGAGGGGCGCCCGAGAGACAGGGGGGCCGAGACGCAGCGGGGCGCTCACCCTCAGGCACCACACCTTCAGGGTCGACCAACACCCGACCGGATCGACTCGGCATTGATACACCAGAACTATCATCACGACAGTCAGCCTCACGCGGCCCATGTCCATCGCTCAGATCAAGAACCTCCGGCGGCGGCTCGACAACCTGGAGCAGGAGGCCGGTGGCGCCCTGACCCGCCTCTGCGGCCACGACCTCTGGCACAGCCTCGGCTTCGACGCTTTCGACGGCCTTGAGGATCCCGGCCTGCGGGCCCAGGCGAACTACTACTACGGTCAGCTTCAGGTGGTGCGCGAACTGCAGGCGACGCTCGGGGCCTGATCCGTTCCGCCCATCCGCCGGTACCTCCTCCCGATCCCCCGACCTCCTCTCTGCCACCGATGGCCCTCGATTCCACCGCAGCAGCAGCCACCTCCGCCGACCTGGATCAGACCCTGGCGGTGCAGGAGCGTTACGGCGCCGCGGCCCAGGAGCAGGAGGCCTGCCTCTGCTGCGCGGTGGAGTTCGACCCCGCCCTGCTCGATGTGATTCCGGCCGAGGTGGTCGAACGCGACTACGGCTGCGGCAACCCCACCCGCTGGGTGAGCAGCGGCGACACGGTGCTGGATCTGGGCAGCGGCAGCGGCAAGAACGCCTTCATCTGTGCCCAGATCGTGGGGGCCGGAGGGCGGGTGATCGGCATCGACCGCAACCACGACATGCTCGACCTGGCCCGGGGGGCCGCTCCCCAGGTCGCCGCCCGCCTCGGCTACGCGAATGTGGCGTTTCGCGAGGGCGCCATCGAGGATCTCTCCGCCCCCACACCGGATGGCACGCCGCTGGTGGCCGATGCCAGCGTCGATGTGGTGCTGAGCAACTGCGTGCTCAACCTGGTCAATCCCGCGGCCCGGGGCCAGCTGCTGCGCGAGATCCGGCGGGTGCTGCGCCCGGGCGGGCGGGTCGCCATCAGCGACATCGTCAGCGACCGGGAGGTGCCCCTGGCCCTCCAGCACGACCCGGACCTCTGGAGCGGCTGCATCAGCGGCGCCTGGCAGGAGGACGCGTTCCTGGCCGATTTCAGGGCTCTGGGCTTCGAGGACGTGACCTACGCCGATCGCAGCGACACGCCCTGGAAGGTGGTGGAGGGGATCTCCTTCCGCTCGGTGACCCTCACCGGAGCCCTCCCCGGCGGCGCCGCCGCCCGCTCCGGCTGCTGCGGCTGAGGGCTGACGGCGCCTGAAGCAGCCGCTCCAGGCGGCGGGTCTCCGCCGGCGTGACCGGGCGCCAGCACCCCGGCGCCAGATCACCGAGGACCAGGGGCGGTTCACCATCCATCAGATCGATCGCATGGCGCACGAGCCGCAGGGTGGGATGCCCCACGGCGGCGGTCATGCGCCGGATCTGGCGGTTGCGGCCCTGCCGCAGCGCGATGCCGAGCCAGTCGGTCGGCTGGTGCCGGCGGAAGCGAATCGGCGGATCGCGCGCCGGCAGCGGTGGCGGCGGAATCCTGGTGACGCGCGCCGGCAGGGTGCGCTCACCGCGCACGGTCACGCCTCGGCGCAGACGATCGAGCGCGGGCGGCTCCGGACAACCCTCCACCTGCACCCAGTAGTGGCGCCAGTGGCCGAGGCGGGGATCGGTGAGGCGGTGCTGGAGCCGGCCGCGATCGGTGAGGAGCAGCAGGCCCTCCGAGTCCGCATCGAGACGGCCCGCGGGGTAGACATCTGGCACCGACACCAGGTCGGACAGGCAGCTCCAGCGGCTTCCGGGCTCGGGGCTGAACTGGCTGATCACCCCGTAGGGCTTGTGCAGAAGGAGTGTGGGCAGGGAACCGGCGCCTCAGCGGGCCTCGCTCTGGCTGGTCCGGTAGAGATTGACCACGCCGATCGAGATCAGCAGCAGGCCGATGTCCATCGAGAGCGGGGGCAGGATCATGGGCGTCGAACACGGAAACGGCCGCCAGACCCTACAAGCGGGCGCCTGGATACGATGGATCGGTACTTCAGACAACGCCTGCGCGCATGATCGAAACCTCCGGTGTGATCGAGAAGGAGCAGGGAAACGGCTTCTATCTCGTCACCCTCGAGCAACCGGCGGGTCACCAGTGCCTCTGCCGCGCGGCAGGCAAGCTCACGAAATTCCGCATCAAGCTGCTGGCCGGTGACAAGGTGCTGGTGGAGATCAGCCCCTACGACCTCAGCCGCGGACGGATCACCTACCGCGAACGCAACGCCAACGCCGGACCCAGGCCGGGGGGCAACCGCCCCGGCGGGCCCCGGCGTCGCTGAGTCCGGCCCGGGCGGCCTCAGAGCAGCGCCTCGATGGCATCCCGGAAGGCGCTGCGCTGTTTTACCCCCTTCCACTGCTGCTTCAGGGCCTTGTCCATGAACAGCTGCACCGTGGGTGTGCCGCTCACCCCGGCCTGCTCGGCGATGGCCTGATCGGCCTCGATGTCGATCTCGACCCCCTGGGCCTGGCCGCCCAGCTCCGCCAGCACCCGCTTCAGCTGCGGCTTGAGCACGTGGCAGGGCCCGCAGGTGGGTGAGGTGTAGACCACAAGCAGGGGCTTGTCGCTGTCGTGATACAGCTTGCGCAGCGCATAGCTGCCCTTCTGCCAGGAGGCCTCCGGATCGAAGGTCTCCTCGGTGGCGGCGGGCTTGCTGGTCGGGGTCTCGGCCGGAGCGGGGTCCGCCTGCCGGCGCTCGATCGTGGTGGCCAGGCCGTGATGGCTGAGCCAGCGCTCGGCGGCCAGAGCCGCCTGGCAGCCGCTGCCGGCCGCCGTCACGCCCTGGCGCCATTCGGCATCGGCCACATCGCCGGCGGCGAAGACGCCCTCGAGCGAGGTTTCCGGCCGGCCGGGACGGGTGACGATGTAGCCCTTCTGATCGAGCTCCAGCTGACCGCTGAGCAGGTCGGTGTTGGGGGTGTGACCGATGGCGTAGAAGAGCCCACGCACGGGCAGGGACTGGAGGGAACCATCCCGGCGATCCCGCAGCTGCAGGGCCTCGAGCCAGGCGCCCCCCTCCACGTCGGCCACCTCCTGATGCCAGTGGATCGTGATCGCCGGGTTCATCCGCACCCGATCCGCCATGGCGGCGCTGGCCCGGAGGCGATCGGAGCGCACGATCAGGTGCACATGGCTGCCGTACTTGGTCAGGTACACCGCCTCCTCGCAGGCCGAATCACCGCCGCCCACCACGGCCAGCTCCTCGCTGCGGAACTGGGGCGTGGCTCCGTCGCAGATGGCGCAGGCGCTGATGCCCTGACTCCAGAACTGCTCCTCGTGGGGAAGCCCGAGACGGTTGGCGCTGGCGCCGGTGGCCACGATCAGAGCGTGGGTGCGGATCACCCGACCCTCCACCTCCAGGCTGTAGGGACGGCTGGAGCAGTCGATGCGGTCCGCATCGGCCTCCAGCAGCCGGGCACCCCAGCGCACCGCCTGCGCCTTCATCAGGTCCATCAGCTCGGGCCCCAGCACACCATCGGGGAAGCCGGGGAAGTTCTCCACGTGGGTGGTGGTCATCAGCTGACCGCCGGGGATGCCGCCCCGCTGGAAGCCGGTGATCAGCAGCGGGCTGAGGTTGGCCCGAGCCGCGTAGATGGCGGCGGTGTACCCGGCGGGCCCGGAACCGACGATGACCAGGTTCTCGATCGCCTCAGCGTGATCGACAGGGCGCTGCTCCCCCATGGGCCTAATGCGGAGTGACTATGAGTTGACCCTAGGGCCCCGGCCGCCCCATCCGTTGCACGACACCAACCGGGCCGACCGATCCGCTGAAGGCTCCGGCTCCATTTCAAGGGCCTCAGAGCGACGTCTTAAGAAAGGCTTCAGATTTCAGATCACGCGCTGATCGGGCCCGGGGATTCGCGGATGCTGAACCGAGGCGCAGCGAAGCGATGCAGCAGGGTCAGCCGCCAGGGGAGGGTTCCTCGGCCGAGCGACCGGTCTTCAGAGAGGGAACCATCAGCAGGGACGCCTCCAGACCGTCTGGGTCCTGACCCAGGCACAGGGTCCACTCCCGGAATTCCTGGGTGATGGCGAAGCTGTCCTCGTAGCGCTGAGCGGCATCCATCACCGCGATGCGGGTGGAGGCCCAGCAGGTGGCCACGAAGACACGGCGCTCACGGGATGCATCCATGGGGCTCAGCTCCGAGGGGGTACAGATTGGCCAGAACCGGGGTGAACCGGTCCTGCTGATTCGCAGAAGTTCGCATTCCAGGTGGCTGGGGCGATGTAGTCACGGCTGCATCCCGGCCAGCTGATGGGCGGTCAGGCCATGCAGGGCGCTGTAGTCGAGCCCCGCGGCGTCCCTGGCCGCCGGGCTCTCCAGCAGTTGCTGCAGGCCCGTGAGACCGGCGGCGTTGAGTCCGGCCTCACGGGCGGACTGAAGGAACAGGGTCAGGTCCTTGTTGAGATGGGCCAGCGGAAAGTTGGCCCCCGCGTAGTCGCCGGAGAGCATCCGCGGCAGCTTCTTGTCGAACGTGGGGGCATGGAGGGCACTGGGCCGCAACACATCCATGAACGCCTCGACGGACACGCCCGAGCGCTGCACCAGGTGGAGCGACAGACTGAAGGCGTGGGTGAGGCTGGCGATCAGCTGGTTGAGGGCCAGCTTGGCGATCAGCGCCTGACCCCAGTCCCCCAGATGCGTGGGCTGCTCGCTCAGGGCCGCCACCAGGGCGTCGGCGCGCCTGAGAGCCGCCTCCGGCCCCGCAGTCATCACCAGGAGCCGCCCCGCCAGGGCCTCGGGCTTGCTGCCCAGCACGGGAGCCTCAAGGTGCTCGCAACCCTGTTCGGCCAGCCAGCGGCCCAGGCAGCGACTCTCCTGCGGCGCGATCGTGGCGATCTGCATCAGCAGACGCCCCTTCAGAGCAGGGGCGCAGGACTCCAGCTGGTCTCGGGTGGTGGAGCCATCGCTGAGAACGCTCACCACCAACCCGGCGCTCGCCACAGCCGCGGCGGGGGTGGACGCCAGGCAAGCCCCGGCCGTCACCAGCGCCTCGGCCCGTTGCGGGGTTCTGTTCCAGACGGTGAGCGGATGGCCGCAGCTCAGCAGCCGCTGGCCGATGGCCCCCCCCAGGTGTCCGGTCCCGAGGAGTGCAACGGGTGCGGGAGCGGGGCTGGAGTGGGTCATCTCGTGCGGTGGCGGGCAGGGGCGAACCTGTTCGGATCCCCTGGCGCAGCGGGTCTGCGGGGGTGCGCCGAGGCAGGTCGTGAATACTGTCTTCGATGAGTGCCCTTGCGAGGAGGCGCGTTGCCCACGCTTTTGGTGACCAGGGAGTCGGCCGCCGGGGAGACCCGTGTGGCGGTCACGCCCGACACGGTGCGTCGCTACCAGAGCCGCGGCTTTGCGGTGAAGGTGGAACAGGGCGCCGGTGAGCGTTCCGGTTTCAGCGACCAGGCCTATGCCGCCGCCGGCGCCGAACTGGTGCCGCCGGGCCTGGACAGTGCCTGGAATGAAGCACGCGTGCTGCCGGTGGTTCAGGCGCCGCCGCTGAAGCGGCTGGCCCTGCTTCCCGAGGGCGCGCTGGTGGTGGGGTTGCTCAACCCCCACGGCAACCGGGCCCTGGTGGATGCCCTCAACCGCTCCCGCCTCTCGGCCGTGGCGATGGAGCTGCTGCCGCGCATCAGCCGGGCCCAGTCGGCCGATGCCCTCTCCTCCCAGGCGAATGTGGCGGGCTACAAGGCGGTGCTCCTGGCCGCCGCCGCCCTCGACCGCTATATGCCGATGCTGATGACAGCGGCAGGAACCGTCCAGCCGGCCCGGGTGGTGGTGCTGGGCGCCGGGGTGGCCGGGCTTCAGGCTGTCGCCACCGCCAGGCGTCTCGGTGCCGTGGTCTACGTCTCCGACATCCGGCCGGCGGTGAAGGAGCAGGTGGAGTCGCTGGGCGCCCGCTTCATCGAGCCCCCCACCCAGGAGGAGAAGCCGTCGGAATCGGGCGGCTATGCCCGCCAGGCCTCGGAAGCCTTCCTGGCGGCCCAGCGTCAGCAGCTGGCCGATCAGCTGGCCCAGGCCGACATCGCCATCTGCACCGCCCAGGTGCCCGGCCGCCAGGCACCCCGCCTGATCAGCGACGACATGCTCGAAGGCATGAGGCCGGGGTCGGTGGTGGTGGACCTGGCCGTGGCCCAGGGCGGCAACTGCGCCGGCAGTGAACCCAACACCACCGTGGCGCGCCATGGCGTGCAGGTGATCGGCGCCAACGACCTCCCCTGCACCGTGCCGCACCACGCCAGCGCCCTCTACGCCCGCAACGTGGCCACCCTGCTGGAGTCCGCCCTGAAGGAGGGGGAGCTGGTCCTGGACCTGGAGGACCAGCTCATCGGCGACTCCCTGCTCGTCCAGGACGGCAGCTGCCGCCGCGACGACATCGTTCCCCCCAATCCGCCCTCCTGATGGCTCTCAACGAACTGCTCTGGGTGCTGCTGCTGGGCAGCCTTCTCGGCCTGGAACTGATCGGCAAGGTGCCGCCCACGCTCCACACCCCGCTGATGTCGGGCGCCAATGCCATCAGCGGCATCACGGTGCTCGCCGCGCTGACCCTGATCGCCCGCGCCGGCGACCGGGTCCCCCTGCTGGTGCTGGGGGCCGTGTCCCTCGGTTTCGCGCTCTACAACGTCGTCGGCGGCTTTCTGGTCACCGACCGCATGCTGGCGATGTTCAGCCGCCGCAAGCCCGCCTCCTCCCGCTCCACCAAGTCCTGATGACCGTTTCCGTCGCGAAGATCGCCATCGATCTGGCAGCCGTTCTGCTGCTGGCCCTGGGCATCAAGGGGCTCTCCAAGGTGCGCTCGGCCCGCAGCGCCAACGGTCTGGCGGCCCTGGCCATGGGGCTGGCCGTGGTGGGTCTGCTGATCCAGGTGCAACCGCCACCGGTGGCCTGGCTCTGGATCGCGATCGGCTCCGCGGTCGGCGGCTTCCTCGGCACCCTCACCGCCCGCACGGTGGCCATGACCGCCATGCCCCAGACGGTGGCCCTGTTCAACGGCTGCGGTGGCATGTCCTCCCTGCTGGTGGCGCTGGGCGTGGCCCTGGTGCCCCAGGGCGAATCCCTGATGGCGCCGGTGGTGGAGGCCGTGTCGATCGCCATCTCGGTGCTGGTGGGGGCCATCACCTTCAGCGGCTCGATCGTGGCGATGGGCAAGCTGCAGGGCTGGCTCTCCACCCCGGCCTGGGCCCAGACCAGGGCCCGCCACGCCGTCAACATCGCCCTGGCGGTGGCCGCGCTGATCGGCCTGATCGCCACGGTGGTTCCGATCGCCGGCGGAGCCCAGGCCGACGCCACCGCTCCGATCGCCGCGCTCACCCTGCTGGTGCTGGCCTCCAGCCTGCTGGGCATCGGCGTGACCATGCCCATCGGCGGGGCCGACATGCCGGTGGTGATCTCCCTGCTCAACAGCTATTCCGGTGTGGCCGCCGCCGCCGCCGGCTTCGTGGTGGGCAGTCAGCTGCTGATCGTGGCCGGCGCCATGGTGGGCGCCGCCGGCCTGATCCTCACCAAGGTGATGTGCGACGGCATGAACCGATCGCTCGTCTCGGTGCTCTTCGGGGGAGCCCTCGGGGGCACGGCTGCCGCGTCCGGCGGCGGCGGCGAGTACACCAACATCACCTCCTGCAGCCCGGAGGAGTGCGCCCTCACCCTCGAGGCGGCCGAGCGGGTGGTGATCGTTCCCGGCTACGGCCTGGCGGTGGCCCAGGCCCAGCACGTGCTGCGGGAGGTGACCAACCTGCTGGAGCAGCACGGCGTGGCCGTGGATTACGCGATTCACCCGGTGGCCGGCCGCATGCCGGGCCACATGAACGTCCTGCTGGCTGAGGCCGACGTGCCCTACGAGCAGCTCAAGGAGATGGACGTGATCAACCCCGAGTTCCCGGCCACCGATGTGGTGCTGGTGCTCGGCGCCAACGACGTGGTCAATCCCCAGGCCAAGAAGGACCCGACCTCACCCCTCTACGGCATGCCCGTGCTCGATGTGCAGGAGGCCACCAGCGTCTTCGTGGTGAAACGGGGCATGAGTGCCGGCTACTCGGGCATCAAGAACGACCTGTTCGAGCTGACCAACACCTCGATGGTGTTCGGCGATGCCAAGGCGGTGCTCGGGACCCTGCTGCAGGAGCTGCGAGAGCTGGGCGTCGGCAAGGCTGCAGCGAAGGTCTAGGGTCCGCGATCGCACCGGCGTGGAGAGCGCCTCCTTCAGACAGGCTCTCCCCTGGCTGGGGCCTGACCTTCAGACCCTGCGGGACAGCCTGAGTCCCGAGGCGCCCTGGGAGGCCTCCAGGGGCCTGCGCCGCTCGAGCCTCCTGGCGATTCCCGTGCCTGCCACGCCCTGGCAGGTCGGCGGAGCCCTGCTCGCCCACTGGGACCGGCCGGCCGGGCCGACAAGGGCCGTGGTGCTTCTGCTGCACGGTCTCGGTGGCTGCAGCCGCAGACGGGGGGTGCGCCGGCTGGCGTCCCGCCTGCTGGAGCGGGGCTGCGCCGTGCTCCGGCTCAACCTGCGCGGGGCCGGCGAGGGCCGCGGCCTGATCGCCGGGAGCTACGCCGCCCGCTGCAGCGAGGACCTCGCACCGGTGCTGGCCGAAGCGCGGCGGATTGCCACCCATCTCGGCCGGGACGCCGGCGGAAGCCCCCTGCCCCTGCTGGGGGCCGGCCTGAGCCTGGGCGGCACGATCCTGATCCATGCCTGCCTGGACCTGAAGGGCAACCGGGGGCCCGTCCTCGATGGGCTGGTCTGCGCCAGCAGTCCCCTGGATCTGGAGCGCTGCTCCCGCTCGATCGAGCGCCCACGGAACGGCCTCTACCAGGCCTGGCTGCTGGAGCGCCTGAAGCGCCAGGCGCTCAGCGATGCGGGCGACTCCCCGCCCGAACGGGCCATTCGATCTCTGGGCTCGATCCGGGCCTTCGATGCCCTGATCACCGCACCCCGCTGGGGTCACGCCACGGTGGCCGAGTACTACCGGCGGGCGAGCCCGCTGAGGCGGCTGCAGCGGGAGGAGCCGGCCGCTCTGCCGCCCCTGCTCGTGCTGCAGGCCCGCGACGACCCCTGGGTTCCCGCAGATGGAGCCGCAGAACTGCAGGACCTGCAGGCCAAGCAGGGCCTGCCCGCCCTTGAGGTGGTGATCAGTGACCGGGGGGGCATAACGGCTTCCATTCACCGGAGGGATGCTGGTCCGATGCCCAGGTGGTGGCGTGGTTGGAGCGCTATCTAGGGTGAGGGGCTGACCTTCACGCCATGCAGGATCTCCCGCCGGCTCTCAGCCTGCTGCTCATGCTGGTGATGGGGCACTGGCTCGGGGATTTCGGTCTCCAGAGCGACCGCATGGCCCAGGAGAAGTGTCCCGGTTGCGGCCACACCCTCAGCTGGGGCTGGTGGATGGCGGCCCATGGGGGCATCCACGGCTTCCTGGTGGCCTGGATCTCGGGCGTGGCCTGGCTGGGGATCCTCGAATGGGGGGTCCACATGCTGATCGACATCGGCAAGTGCCGGCGTCTGTATCGGATGGTGGGCGATCAGTCGCTGCACATGAGCTGCAAGCTGCTCTGGGTGCTGCTGGCCGGCGTCACCGGCTCGATCACACCGGGTTGACGGCCGATTCGCTCCAGGGGGTCTGAGCGAGCAGGAACTCCGTCACGGGGCGTCCACCGATGACGTGCTCGTGGATGATGCGCTCCATCCGCTCGGGGGTCACACCTCCGTACCAGTGGCCGTCCGGCCAGATCAGCAGCACCGGCCCATCGCGGCAGACCCGCAGGCAGTCCACCTTGCTGCGAAGCACACGCCCCTCGGGACGGTCCGCCTTCTCCAGGCCGAGGTCGCGCACCAGTTGCTTGAGCCGCGCCCAGCTGCGGGCCCCCTCGGCGGGATCGCAGCAGGCGGCGTTGGTTGGGGTGGCACAGAGCAGCAGGTGACAGGCCACCCCCGTGGCGCGGAGATCGGCAGGGTTCATGCGGCCAGAAGCGGAGCGGCGGCCTCACGCACCGCCCGGCGGGCCCAGCGGTCCACCGCGAGGATGCCGTCCAGGTCGGGCGCAGCCATCAGGTCACTGCGGTGGCGGTCACAGGCGGCCTCGATCAGGCGCGGGATGTCGAGGAAGGCCACCTGCTCCTCCAGGAACAGGGCCACCGCCTGTTCATTGGCCGCGTTGAGCACCGCCGGCATGCTGCCGCCGGCCCGGCCGGCGGCATAGGCCAGCTCCATGCACGGGTACTTCTCCCGATCCGGCAGGCGGAAACTGAGCTGGCCGAGCCGGGCGAGATCGAGCCGCGGCCATGGGGTGGCGATGCGCTCTGGCCAGCTCATGGCGTAGAGGATCGGCAGTTTCATGTCCGGCCAGCCCAGCTGGGCCAGCACCGAGGAATCCTCCAGCTCCACCATCGAATGGATGATGCTCTGGGGGTGGATCACGATCTCGATCGCGTCGTACGAGACCCCGAACAGGTAGTGCGCCTCGATCACCTCCAGGCCCTTGTTCATCAGGGTGGCCGAGTCCACCGTGATCTTGCGGCCCATGCTCCAGTTGGGATGGCTGGTGGCATCGGCCACCGTCGCCCGGGCCAGGTCGGCGGCCGGCCAGTCGCGGAAGGCGCCGCCGGAGGCCGTGAGCTGGATGCGGCGCAGTCCCGGCGTCGGCTGGCCGGTGGAGAGGCGGGCGGTGTCCGGCCAGGGGGTGCCCTGCAGGCACTGGAAGATGGCCGAGTGCTCCGAATCGGCGGGCAGCAGCCGGCTGCCGCTGGCCTGCAGGGCGGGCAGCACCACCGGCGCGGCGGCGATCAGGGTCTCCTTGTTGGCCAGCGCCAGGTCCTTGCCGGCCCGGATCGCGGCCAGGGTGGGCATCAGACCGGCACAGCCGACGATTCCCGTCACCACCAGATCGGCGCTGGACCAGGCGGCGACAGCCTCCAGACCCTCGGCGCCGGCCAGCAGCAGCGGCCGGTGCCCCGCCGGGTCCCGAGCCACCTGATCGCGCAGCGCGCCCAGCAGGTCGGGATCCGCCACCGCCACCACCTCGGGCCGGTGGCGACGAATCTGCTCCGCAAGCAGGCCGAGGTTGCGGCCGGCGCTGAGCGCCACCACGCGGAAGCGCTCGGGGAATTCCTCGACGATCTGCAGGGTCTGCGTGCCGATGGAGCCAGTGGACCCCAGCACGCTGATGGCTTTCATGGCCGCCCGGTTGCAGGGGCCCTAGTCTCCCACCTCCATTCGGCCCCCGGCGCGCCATGCCCCAGCCCCACCTGGAGTCTGCGGCCAAGCCGGGACGGGGACGGGAACGCTGGGGGTCCGGGTTCGGCTTCGTGCTGGCCGCGGCCGGCAGTGCCGTCGGACTCGGCAACCTCTGGGGCTTCGCTTACCGGGCCTCCCAGGGAGGCGGCGGAGCCTTCGTGCTGCTGTACCTGCTGATCGTGCTGGCGGTGTGCCTGCCGGTGCTGATCGCCGAGATGGTACTGGGTCGCAGCACCCGGCACAGCCCGCTGCTGGCGCCGATCACCGCCGGTGGCGCCCGCTGGGCCTGGCTGGGCTGGCTCTTCCAGCTGGCGGCCTGCGGCATCCTGGCGTTCTACGCGGTTCTGATGGGCTGGACGGGCCGGACCCTCCTCCATGCCCTGCTCAGCGGCCTGCCCCGGAGCATCGAGGAGGCCGAGGGGTTCTTCGAGGCGATCAGCGGCGGCGGCGGCGCCCTGCTCGGCCAGCTGCTCAGCCTGGTGCTCACCGCCCTCGTGGTGGCCGGTGGCGTGCGCCGGGGCATCGAACGCCTGTCCCGCTGGGTGATGCCCCTGCTCTTCCTGCTGCTGCTGGTGCTCGCCGGCTGGGCCGCGACCCTTCCCGATGCCACGGCGGGCTACCGGGAATTCCTGCTGAGCTGGGATGCCGCGAAGCTGCTGGACCCATCCACGATCCGGAACGCCTTCAGCCAGGCCTTCTTCTCGATCGGGACCGGGATCGGATGCATCCTGGCCTACGCCGCCTACCTGGACCAGCGCAGCCCCCTGCCGCGGGAGGCCGTGGCGGTGGTGGCGATGGACACGCTGGTGGGCCTGATGGCCGGACTGGTGACCTTTCCGGTGGTGATGAGCTTCGGGCTGGCCAAGCTCGTGAGCGCCAGCACGGTGGGCACCCTCTTCATCGCCCTCCCCACCGGCATGGCCTCCCTCGGTGATGGGGGCCGCTGGGTCGCCGTCGCCTTCTTCAGCCTCGCCTACATGGCCGCCATCACCTCTTCGGTGTCGCTGCTGGAGGTTCCCGTGGCCTCCCTGATGGACCGGCTGGGGTGGACCCGACCGAGGGCGGTGTGGCTCTCCAGCGCCGCGATCTTCGTGGCGGGGGTCCCCTCGGCCCTGAACATCAGCGTGCTGGGCCGGATGGACGCGGTCTTCGGCGGCGTGATGCTGATCGCTGGCGGACTGGCCCTGGCGGTGCTGCTGGGCTGGATCGACCCGCAGCGCTTCGAGGCGGATCTGGAGGGTTCCGGCAGCCCCGCCGGCCTGCGGCGCTGGCTGCTGCGGGTGCTGCGCTGGCTGTCGCCCCCCTGCATCGCCCTGGGCCTGATCTTCTCGCTGCTGGACCTCGTGCGCGACTGGAGCTGATCCGCCCCCTGGCGGCAGCCGCCGGTTCGCCAGGATCCCCGGCGGTCCTCCCCTGCTCGATCCCGAACCATGGCCTGGTGGCAACGCTGGAATTTCATCGCCCGCGCCCGACTCGAGCGGGAGGTCTGGGACGCGTTCGAGCGCGGCGAGGATCTGGAGGGCCGGCTGGAGGCCATCCGGGAGGAGGCCGGAATGGACCCGGGCCAGCGGCTGCGCCTCGATGTCTGGACCACGACGCTGCCACGGGTGCGGCGGATCGAGGGAATGATGCAGGGCCAGACCCGTCGCCCTGAACCGCCATCGGACGCTTGATGCGACAGGGAGGCGTTGGTCAGCGCCGCAGCCAGTCGGTGCGACCGCCGGCCTTGTCGACCAGTTCGATGCCCTGCTCGCGCAGTTCAGCCCGGATGCGATCCGCTTCGGCGTAGTTGCGGGCCGCCTTGGCCTCGGCTCGCGCCGCGATGGCCGCAAGGATCGCCGCCTCAGCCTCGCCGGGCTCGTCCTCAGGCGCCTGCACCGATGTCCGCTCGGATGCCGAGGACGCGCTCAGACCCAGGACTCCCGCCAGCTCCACCAGCAATCGCCAGGACTCCTCCAGTGCCTCGGGGCGCTCCTGACCGGTGAGCACCTCAGCAGCGGCCTCGCCCCGCTCAAGACGTCGCGCGATCGCCTTGAGCGGTCGGGCCAGATCGAACAGCACCGCCAGGGCCCCGGAGGTGTTGAGGTCGTCGTCCATGGCCGCGAGGAAGCGGCCACGCACGTCGCCCGACGCGCCGCCAGCCTCCGGGGCCGGAGGAGCGACAGCCCGGCGGGTGGTGACGGGCTCCGGCACGGCGTCCGTCCAGCCGAGAGCCGCACCGAAGCGCGCACCGAGCGCGAGCGCGTCACGCAGACCGGCCCAGCCCGTGGCGGCGGCATCCAGGGCCGCCTGGGTGAAATCGAGCGGTTTGCGGTAATGCGCCTGGAGCACGAACAACCGCAGGGTCATCGGGCTTACGCCGGACTCCAGCAGGGCGCGGATGGTGGTGAAGTTGCCGAGCGACTTGCTCATCTTCTCGCCCCCCACATTCACCATGCCGTTGTGCAGCCAGTAGCGGGCCAGCGGCTGGCCGGTGGCCGCCTCGGACTGGGCGATCTCGTTTTCATGGTGCGGGAAGACCAGATCCGCCCCCCCAGGTGGATGTCGATGCTGTCTCCGAGCTCCTGCCGGACCATGGCCGAACACTCGATGTGCCAGCCCGGCCGTCCCGGCCCCCAGGGGGAGGGATAGCTCGGTTCACCGGGCTTGGCGGCTTTCCAGAGGGCGAAATCGAAGGGATGCCGCTTGCGGGCGTCCTCTCCGTCCCCGACACGGCCGCTGGCGCCCTCCTGCTGCTCCTTCAGATCGCGTTGGCTGAGCTTGCCGTAGTCCGGCCGCCCGCTGACGGCGAAGTACACGTCCCCCTCGCTGCTGTAGGCCGCCCCTTTCTGCTGCAGTTCCGTGATCAGCTCCCGGATCGGGTCCAGGCAGGCGGTGGCCCGGGGCATCCGATCGGCCCGCAGGATGTTGAGCGCATCCATGTCGGTGAAGAAGGCCGCGATGTTGCGTTCACTCACCGTCTGCATCGACACCTGCTCCTCGGCGGCGCGGCGGAGGATCTTGTCGTCGATGTCGGTGAAGTTCTGAACGAACGTCACCGCATAGCCCCGCCAGATCAGATAGCGGCGCAGCACATCCCAGACGAGGTAGCTGCGGGCATGCCCCAGATGGCAGAGGTCGTAGACCGTGACCCCGCAGCAGTAGAGGCTGACCGCCCCGGGCCGGAGGGGCTCGAACGGCTCCTGACGGCGGGTGAGGGTGTTGGTGAGCCGGAGGGACAAGGCGCTTGGCGGGCGACGCGGGGCCAGCATGGTGACAGCCAGACCAATCTCGCGCGCGGCCTGGAGACCCCACAGCCATGACCTACTGGCTCAGCAAGGTGCTGCCGCTGCTCGTGCTGCCGCTGGGCCTGGTGCTCTGGCTGCTGCTGGCAGGCTGGATCAGCGGCCGTCGCTGGCCCGTGCTGCTGGCCCTGGTGCTGCTCTGGATCAGCTCCACTCCGATCGTGGCTCAGGGGCTCTGGCGCTGGCTGGAGAAGCCCTGGCTACGCCGGCAGGCCGATGCCGCCCCCCGCGCCGAGGCGATCGTGGTGCTCAGCGGCGGCCGCCATCCGGCGCCCGGATCGGCCCGGCTGAAGGAGTGGCACGATCCCGACCGCTTCCTGGCGGGGCTGAATCTCTGGCGGGCCGGCCGGGCGCCGCGGCTGATCTTCACCGGAGGGGTGAGTCCCTTCCAGCCGGGCATGCCCAGCGAAGGCTCGCTCTACCGGGAGGAAGCCACGGATCTGGGCATCCCCTCCGGTGCGATCGCGGTCACCGGAGCGGTGCTCAACACCGCCGATGAGGCCCGGGCGGTGGCCCGCCTGGTGCCCGGGGCCGGCGACGACGCACCGCGAATCCTCCTGGTCACCAGCGCCTTCCACATGCGCCGCGCCCAGCGACTGTTCGAACGCCAGGGGCTGGCCGTGGAGCCCTTCCCGGTGGACTTCCAGGCCAGGGGCCTCTGGGCCGGCTCTCTCTGGCGGGATCCGCTGGTCTGGATTCCGAGCGCCCGCGGGCTGGACGGCACCAGCCGGGCCCTGCGGGAGCTGATGGGCCGGCTGGTGCACCGGACCTGGTGAGGCTCGCGCGGCCCGCCTGGGACACAGCTCATTTGGCGTCCATCCAGCTGGCGCCGAGTCCCGTCTCCACCACCAGGGGCACGCTGAGACGCACCGCCTCCTCCATCGTGCGGCGCACCAGTGGCACCACGACCTCCACCGCCTCCGGCTGCACCTCCAGCACCAGTTCGTCGTGCACCTGCAGCAGCAGGCGGGCCGGCAGATCGCGCTCCAGCAGCTGCCGCTGCAGGGCCACCATCGCCAGCTTGATGATGTCGGCGCTGGACCCCTGGATCGGGGCATTGGCCGCCGCCCGCAGCTGCTGGGCTTCGAGCCCGCCCCGCCGGGCCATGGCCAGATCGATCTCCATCGGGTCATGGCCCAGCCAGCGCCCAAGACCGGAGCGGTTGAAGGCGAAGGGGCGCCGCCGGCCGAGGATCGTCTCCACCCAGCCGCGGCTGAGGGCCAGCCGCTCCTGCAGTTCGAGAAAGAGGAACACCTGCGGATAGCGCTCGCGGTAGCGCTGCAGAAACTGGCGGGCCTCGCTCTGGGAGACACCGGTCTGGCGGGCGAACCGCTGGGCGCCCATGCCGTAGATCACGCCGAAGTTGATCGTCTTGCCCAGCCGGCGCTCCGCCTCGCTGACCTGATCGCGGTCCAGCAGCAGCCGGGCGGTGAGGGCATGCACGTCCTCACCGCTGCGGTAGGCCTCCTGCAGCAGGGGTTCGCCCGAGAGGTGGGCCAGGATGCGCAGCTCGATCTGGGAGTAGTCGGCGCTGAGCAGCTGCCAGCCCTCCTGGGGCAGGAAGGCGCGGCGGATGCGCCGGCTGAACTCGGTGCGGACCGGAATGTTCTGCAGGTTGGGGTTGCTGCTGCTGAGGCGACCGGTGGCGGTGACGGCCTGGTTGAAATCGGTGTGCACCCGGCCGGTCTCGGGCTCCACCAGGGCCGGCAGGGCATCCACGTAGGTGCTCAGCAGCTTGCTGAGGGTGCGGTGCTCCAGCACGAGCGGCACCACGGGATGGTCCTCCTCCAGCCGCTCGAGCACGGCGGCATCCGTGCTCCAGCCGGTCTTGGTGCGCCGGGATTTGCGGCGATCCAGCCCCAGCGTGTCGAACAGCAGCTCCCCCAGCTGCTTCGGGGAGGCCAGGTTGAAGTCGGTTCCGGCAGCCGCCCGGGCCCGGCTCTGCAGATCCTCGAGGGTGGCGTGCCACTCCCCGGCGAGGCCTTCGAGGTAGGGCACATCGATGCGGATGCCGGTGGCCTCCATGGCCGCCAGCACGGGCTCCAGGGGCAGCTCCACCCCGTCGAGCAGCGCGGGGAGGGGCTCACCCATGCCCGTGAGCTCCTGCCGCAGCAGCAGAGCCAGGCGGCGGGTGAGGTGCACATCCATCGCGCAGTAGCGCGCCGCCTCATCGACGGGAACATCGGCGAAGGTCTGACCCTTGCCCACCAGATCCGTGTAAGCGGTGGGCCGGAAGCCGAATCGCCCCTCCGCCATGGCCTCCAGGCTGTGGCGAGCGGTGGCGTCGCGCAGATAGTCGGCCAGCAGGGTGTCCATCACCACGCCGCCGAGGGCCAGGCCATGCCGCAGCAGGATCAGTCGGTCGTACTTGGCGTTCTGCAGGGCCTTGGGATGGGCTGTGCTGGCCAGCCAGGGCGCCAGGGCCGTGAGCACCTGCTCAAGCGGCAGCTGCTCGCCCGTCTCGTGGTGGCCCACGGGCACGTAGGCCAGCTCACCCGGCTGATCTCCCCAGCAGAACCCCAGCCCCACCAGTTCGGCGCGGAAGGGGTTGAGGTCGGTGGTCTCGGTGTCGAAGGCCACCGGAGCGGCGGGATCGGTGCACGCCGTGAGCCGCCGCACCAGCGTCTCCAATGCCGTGGTGGTTGTGATCCGCTCCGGTTCCAGCTCCGGCGCCGCGGCGGCTTCCGGGAGCGCCGGGGAGGCGTCCTCGTCGGGAGTCTGCAGAGCGTCGTCGGGAACCGGCGCAGGGCCCTTCCCTGTCCTCCCTGGGCTGGCCGCCGCTGTCTGGGCCTGCCCGCTGGAGAACAGCTCCGAGAAGCGGTCCAGCTGACGGGCCAGGCTGTTGAGCTCCAGGCCCCTGAGGCGCTCCTCAAGCGCGTCCCGCTGCACCTGACCCAGGGTCCAGCCGGCCGGCTCCGGCAGGGGCACATCGGTGCGGATCCGGGCCAGAAGCCGTGAGCGGTAGGCCTGCTCCCGGTCGCGGCTCAGCTTCCCCTTGAGGGCCCCCTTGATCACACCTTTGCTGGCCTTGTCCCCCTCCAGGCCGTCGAGAGCGGCATAGACCGCATCGAGATCACCGTTCTCGCCCAGCAGGGCGACCGCGGTCTTGGGGCCCACGCCCCGAACACCCGGGATGTTGTCGGAGCTGTCGCCGGTGAGGGCCTTGAGGTCCACCACGTCGCCGGGCGCCACCCCGAGCTTGCCCACCACGCCCTCGGCGGTGATCAGGGTGGGCTTGCCGCTGCGGGCGTTGGGGCCGCCGCCCATGTAGAGCACCGCGATGTCGCGGCGGTCATCCACCAGCTGGAACAGGTCGCGGTCGCCGGAGAGGATCCGCACCGCCCAGCCCTGGCCGGCCGCCCGCTCGGCCAGAGTGCCGAGCACGTCATCGGCCTCATAGCCCACCGCACTGCAGAGGGAGATCTCCAGCTGCTCCTTCAGGATCGACTGCAGGTTCGCCAGATCCGAGAAGAAGATCTCCGGCGCCTCCTCCCGGTGGGCCTTGTAGGCCGGATCGGCCTCGTGGCGGAAGGTGGGTTCGCCGGTGTCGAAGGCGATGGTCACCCCGCGCGGCCGCAGGCCGTCGCAGGTGTCGAGAAGGGCCTTGAGAAAGCCGTAGGTGACGCTCGTGGGCACCCCCTCACGGGTGGCCAACCCCCCCGCGCCACCCTTGGCGAAGGCATAGAAGCTGCGGAAGGCCAGCGAATGGCCATCCACCAGAAGCAGCAGCGGTTTCTCGGCCATGGGGTCAGCCTGCCAGAGGCCGCCGCGCAGGCTGGGCCAGCCGGCCATGGTCACAGCCGGGGGGTATCCGGCATCCTGTGCATTCCTTCCGGCCAGCAGGGTTTCAGCATGTCCCGCACGCCCCGCCGCTATTCGGTGCACCTACACCTCGCCGGAGGACAGCGGGAGACAGTGCATTTCCCCGACCTCGCCTCCTTTCAGGACTGGTACCAGAACGTGCTCAACGGTCCGGGCACCGAGAGCGGCAACCCGTTCGTGAACGTGCCCATCGCCGATCTCGATGGCGAGTATCTGGTGGTGCGCGTCCACAGCGTCATCGGTCTGCGGGTGGAGCCGCAGTTCTCAGCCGTCGATGACACCTGAACGCCTGGGCCTGCTCTGGGGCATCACCGTCTTTGCGGGATCCTCCGCCCGGCTGCTGGCGGTGCTCACCGGCCTGCCGGGAGTGGTGCTGCTGCTGATCTCGGGCCTGCTGATCGGCAGGGCCGGCCTGAATCTGGTGGAGCCGCTGGATCTGGGGGTGGGCCTGGAGGTGGTGGTGGGTCTGCTGGTCAGCCTCGTCCTCTTCGACGGTGGCCTGAACCTGCGCCTGCCCGGAACCACGATCAAGGCGGTGGTGCTGCGCATCGTGCTGGTGCGTCTCGCCCTCTCGCTGCTGGCCGGCGGCCTGGCCGCCCACTGGCTCGCCGGGCTGAGCTGGCCCCTGGCCGCCGTCTACAGCGCCATCGTGCTGGCCACCGGCCCCACCGTGGTCACACCGCTGGTGCAGCAGATGAATCTTCGGCCGCCCCTGGGGGACGTGCTGGAGGGCGAGGGGTTGGTGCTCGAGCCGGTGGGGGCTGTGCTGGCTCTGGTGCTGGTGGAGCGGCTTCTCGGTGATCTGCACAGCTGGCAGGATCTCGCCGTGAGCCTGCTGAGCCGGCTGGGAGGTGGCGTGCTGGCCGGCGCCCTCGCGGGTCTGCTGCTGGCTGAAGCGCTCAGGCGGCTGAAGCCGGACCCCGCCACCGGTCTGCGCCTGCAGCTGACGCTGGGGATGCTGTTCCTGATGTTCGGGCTGTGCGAGTGGTTGCTGCCGGAATCCGGGCTGCCGGCATCGGTCACAGCGGGTGTGGTGGTGGCACGGCGCGCCTCCACCGCCGCTGAGCAACTCGATGATGTGGTGCGGCAGCTGGCCCGTCTGGCGATCACGATGCTGTTCCCGCTGCTGGCCGCGGACGTGTCCTGGGCCGAGCTGAGTCCCCTGGGCTGGGGAGGTCTGGCCTGCGTGCTGCTGCTGATGCTGGTGGTGCGGCCGCTCTCGATCCTGCTCGCCACCCTTGGCCTGCCGCTGGAGGCCAACCAGAAACTGCTGCTGGCCTGGCTGGCGCCCCGGGGGATCGTGACCGCCGCCGTGGCCTCCCTGTTCGCCATCAGACTGGAGCAGGAGGGCGTGCTGGGCGCAGGCCGGCTGCAGGGGCTGGTCTTCCTCACCATCCTCCTCACCGTGGGGCTTCAGGGGCTCACGGCCCGCCCGATGGCGGGAGCGCTCGATCTTGTGGCGAGCAACAGCGAAGCGGACGACACCTCAGCCGCCCTGACCCCGGAACTGAGCGCCGACCCGCTGAAAGCCTGAGGCGTGTCGGCCCGTGCGGCGGGCCTAGAGCCCGCGCTGCAGGCGAGGGATGTCCTCCCCGACCCGGGCCAGCAGGCCCCAGGTGGTGAGCAGGTCGGGACCCTGGAGACTGCCGAGGAGAACGGCCCTGAGCGTCTTCATCACCACGCCCTTCTTGACCTCGGCGCCGCTGGCGGCCGAAGCGATGAGCTCCTGGGCCCGGGCGGGGTCCTGCCCGTCCCAGGGGTCGGCATCGAGGGCCTCCAGCAGGAGCGTCAGGACAGGCCGGGCGCCGGGCACCTCAAGCTGGGCGCGCGCTCCCTCATCGAGCTCGGGACGCTCGAAGAACGGGCGGGCCTGATCGACACCGTCCTCCAGCAGGGTGAGGGACGGCCCCAGCAGGGCGCAGAGATCGCGGCACCAGTCGGGTTCTCCAGTCCAGCCGCAACCGCTCCAGAGCGGAGTGAGGGACTCCTGCAGCGCCTCGACCGGCAGGTCGTGCAGGACCTGGGCATTGAGCCAGCGCAGCTTGTCCCAGTCGAAACGGGCGCCGGCCTTGTTGACCCGTTCAAGGTCGAATGCGGCAGCGGCCTGATCGAGGCTGAAGCGCTCGCCGAGATCCTCGGGCGGCGACCAGCCGAGCAGGGTCATGTAGTTCGCCAGGGCGGCGCTGGTGTACCCCATCTCACGGAAATCGCTGAGGGAGGTGACGCCGTCACGCTTGGAGAGCTTGCGACCCTCGCGGTTGAGGATCAGGGGCGTATGGGCGAAGCGGGGGACCGGCAGGCCGAGCGCTTCGTAGAGCAACAGCTGCTTGGCGGTGTTGGCGATGTGATCCTCGCCGCGGATCACGTGGGTGATGGCCATGAAGGCGTCGTCCACCACCACCACGAGGTTGTAGAGGGGATCACCGACGGAGTCCGCGGGTGCCCGCCGGGCCAGCACCATGTCACCGCCGAGGTCCGCACCCCGCCACTCCATCGCACCGCGCACCATGTCGTGCCAGCGCACGACAACGTCGTCATCGATACGGAAGCGGATCACCGGTTGGCGCCCCTCGGCGATGAACGCCTGCTCCTGCGACGGGCTGAGGTCGCGATGCCGGTTGTCGTACCGGGGGGCCTGACCCGACTGTCGCTGCGCCTCGCGCATGGCGTCCAGCTCGGCCTCGCTGGCGTAGCAGCGGTAAGCGTGACCCCGGTCGAGCAGCGTCTGAATCGCGGCCACGTGCTCGGCACGACGCTCGCTCTGCAGCAGCGGCTCCTCATCCCAGTCAAGACCCAGCCAGCGGAGACCGCTGAGGATGTTCTCGGTGTATTCGGGGCGCGAACGCTCACGATCCGTGTCCTCGATCCGGATCAGGAAACGCCCGTTGGCGTGGCGGGCAAAGAGCCAGTTGAAGACCGCCGTGCGCGCGGTGCCGATGTGAAGGGTTCCTGTCGGGCTGGGCGCCAGCCGGACCCGAGGCGGCGGAGCGGACGACACGCTGCTGGGAGTGAGGTACGGGACCGACGGGGCTCGAACCCGCAACTTCCGCCGTGACAGGGCGGTGCTCTAACCAATTGAACTACGGTCCCAGAGGTAATTCAGGAGATTCGGTCGCTGCCGGAATCTGGAATCCTGAGTCTGAACGAGAGTGGCCTGCCGTGTGGGACGGACCGCCTTCGTTCGTTTCTGGCATCGCTGAAGCGATGGAAAGAAGTATCCGGTGCTGAGTGGCCGGCCGTCAACCGATCGGCCACGTTCAGTGAGGAATCAGGGCCGGAACCCGGCAGGCTCGATCAGACGAACCTGATTGCCCCGTGCCGTGAATTCACGCCCCTGGTCGCTCTGAACCACGACGCGGCCGCCGGATTTCACACGGATGACCCGGGCCCGCACCCAGCCGAGGGCGGCCGACTCAAGCACCTTGACGACATCACCGGGCTGGAGATCCAGATCCATGACGAAACGACGAAACGACGGAAGGGGTCATCGAGCGCGCCGTGGAGGACTTGAACCCCCGACATCAGGTTTTGGAGACCTGCGTTCTACCAACTGAACTAACGGCGCATCGTGGATGACCCCGGATCCCGAAGAATGGCCTCGGGACCGTTGACAAAGATGACGAGAAGACCGGAACCGTTGGTTCAGCGGTCGAAGCGTTGCTTCACGCGTGTGGCTTTGCCGACACGGTCGCGAAGATAGAACAGCTTTGCCCGGCGCACTTTACCGCGCCGCTCAACCTTGATTGATGCCACCTGAGGACTGTGAAGCATGAAGACACGCTCCACGCCGACCCCCTGGAAGATGCGGCGCACGGTGATCGTCTCGTTCAATCCACCGTGGCGCTTGGCGATGACAACACCCTCATAGGGCTGAACCCGCTGCTTGTTGCCTTCGCTGATGCGCACGCCGACGCGCACCGTGTCGCCCACGTAGATCTCCGGGATGGCGTCAGCGCTCTTGCGCTGCCCATCCTCAAAGGAGCGGATCAGCTGCTCGGCGCTCAGACGCGCCGGCGCGGCGACCGCAGCGGGCGTGGCCTCTGTCGTGGCGGCTGGCTCCGGGCTCGTCCCGGTTCCGGCGGTGTCTTTGGATTCGGCTGCCATCCCTGCGGTGCGGATTCACGGGGCAAACGAAGAGTGTAAACGACTACCCCTCTGTGCCCCCTGCCGGCCGCCTGAAGCGACGCAGCAGCCGCTCGGCCAGCATCCCGGCGCCGGTGACCAGCATCCAGAGCAGTCCCAGGCCGTTCAGCAGCACGACGAGGGGCTCCAGGGACGGCCCCAGCCACTCCGCCTCGTGAACGGCCATCAGCCAATGCACCTGATCCCGGCTGAAGCCTCCCCAGTCCCGCAGGACCCGGTAGCTGACACCGCTGAGGGCGGTGATCAGCAAGGGCGCCAGCACGAACGGGGCCAGCGCGGCATGAATCTGCCTGAGCCGGATCACGAGCTTCATCGGAGGGGTGGACAACCCACAGCTCCCGCTGCGGCGATCACCGATTCAGCATTGATAGCTTGAGCCACCAGCGGTCGCCGCCCCACCAGAGCCCATGATGAACCTCTTCGCCGAGCTGGTGGCCAGCAGCCAGGCCACCAGGGGCAGCAGCGGTCCCACCATTAAGAAGTCCCGCCGGGGGGTGGAGGTCAAGTCCGCCCGCGAGATCGAGATCATGAGCCGGGCCAGCCGCATCGTGGCCACCGTGCTCAGGGAGGTGATCGAGATGGCCGCGCCCGGCATGACCACCGCCGACCTCGACCGCCATGCCGAACGGCGGATCCGGGAGATGGGCGCGGAGCCCAGCTTCAAGGGCTATCACGGGTTCCCGGCCAGCATCTGCGCCAGCATCAATCATGAAGTGGTGCACGGCATTCCCAGTGCCAAGCGGGTGATCCGCACCGGCGACCTGCTCAAGGTCGATACAGGCGCCTTCTACGAGGGCTATCACGGTGACAGCTGCGTCACCATCTGCGTCGGCGAGACCGATCCGGAGGCGATGAGGCTCTCACGGGTGGCCCAGGAGTCCCTGATGGCCGGGCTGTCCAAGATCCGGGCCGGAAACACCCTGCTCGACATCGCCGGTGCTGTGCAGGACCGGGTCGAGGCGGACGGCTTCTCGGTGGTGGAGGACTACACCGGCCATGGAGTGGGGCGGAATCTGCACGAGGAACCTTCGGTCTTCAACTTCCGCACCCGCGACCTGCCGAACGTGACGCTGCGTGCGGGCATGACCCTGGCGGTGGAGCCGATCCTCAACGCCGGCAGCAAGAGCTGCCGCACCCTGCGCGACCGCTGGACGGTGGTGACCGTGGACGGCAGCCTGTCGGCCCAGTGGGAGCACACGATCGCCGTCACCAGCGACGGCTGCGTGATCCTCACCGATCGGGATGCTCTGCCGGCGGCCGGCTGAACAGGACGAAATAGGTGGCCCGCACCAGCTCGCTCAGGGGCAGCAGCAGCCAGGTCAGCGGGTTCGGGGTCACCACGATCCACGGCAGCGGCCAGGAGGCCTGGTTCAGGATCCGGGCCGCCACGAATCCCGGGGTCATCACCCCGATCGGGTTCAGCGAGGAGCGGAACGGTCCCAGCACCAGGGTCCGCAGCCGCACGCCACAGCGGCGGGCATCGGGGCGGCGCAGGCTGACCAGCTGCCCGATCAACCGCTTGCTGATCTCGTAGAGCGGACTCAGGGCCGGAAGCACCTCCGCCTCCGATGTGTTCACCCACACCTCGGTAGGCCCGGAGCGAGCGACATCGCTGTTGTCGAGGCGGCCTTCGAGCACCAGTTCCAGCAGACGCCAGCCGCTGAGGGCATTGATCTCGAGCGAGCGCCGCACCGCATCGGCGGAGCGCTCGCCATGCACGTTGAGACCGTGGTTGATCACCAGCAGGTCCACATCCTCCAGCTGCGGCAGCAGCGCCGCCTCCTCGCCGCAGCGCCAGGAGCACCAGCGGATCCCGCCCCCCTCAGCGGTCGCCGGGATGGGACCGCTCGTGAGAGCCAGCACCGACCAGCCCGCGGTGAGAAAGCGCTCGCAAAGGGCCTGCCCCAGGGCGCCGGAGGCTCCGGTGATGGCAACGCGGGCCGCATCTGGCCGAGGGGCAGACATGGTGCAATCGTGTGAAGGATTTGTCAGCCTCCCCCATGTCTGCCCAGCCTGCTGCGGCGAAGGTGGCGCTCTTCTCCCCATATCTGGGGGGCATCAGCCGGCAGCAGGCCCTGGCCTCCGCCCTGACCACCCTCGGTGAGGGTGCTGCGGAGGGGGAGCGACCGGTGGAGGATCGGGAGGGGCACCGCTTCCGCCTGAGCTGGCAGGCGGGGCTGGCGCCACTGGAGCCGGTCGAGTGCGAGCTGGTGTTTCCCGGGCTGCCCGATGTGCGCTACAGCTTCACCGTGGCCTGTTATGAGCTCGTGGGCTGGCTGATGGACTGGCACGACCAGCCGGAGCCCCGGGATCTGCCGCAGCGGTTCTGGCAGTGGCTCATCCTGGGCTCCACCTAGATTGCGGGCCCTCGCATCGGCCGGCGCCGGCATGAGCAAGACCCTGCTGATCGGATCCTGCCGTTCCTTCAGCGGGAAATCGGCCCTGGTGCTGGGCCTCTCCCGCCTCCTCAGCGAGCGGGGCATCAGCGTCAGCTTCGGCAAACCGCTGGCCACGAGCCTCGAACGGGAGGGGCAGGACAAGCAGGACGCGACCTCTGCGGGAGGCGCGTCGAGCGGAGGAGCGGGACCGGCATGGCCGGATCCTCTGATCGACGACGATGTGCGCTTCGTCGGGGAGACCCTGGAGCTCCCGCCCGAGCGGCTGATCCCCTCCCTGGAGGTGCTGGCGCCCTCCACCGCCCATGCCCGCCTGCTGGAGGGCGAGCTCCATGCCAGCAGCACGGTGGAGCAGTTCCGCTCCCATCTGGATCACGCGACCAGCGATCTGGTGATCCTGGAAGCGGCCGGCAGCCTCAGCGAAGGCCTCCTCTACGGCCTGAGCCTGGTGCAGCTGGCCGAGGGGCTGGACGCTCCGGTGATCCTCGTGCACCTCTGGCACGACAGCCGCAGCGTCGACGACCTCCTGGAGGCCAGACAGGAACTGGGAGAACGGCTGCTGGGTGTGGTGCTCAACGCCGTGACGCCCGAAGACGTTCCCCGGCTGGAGAAGGAGGTGAGCCCGGCGCTGGAGCGCCTGGGCCTGCCGGTGTACGGCGTGATGCCCCGCTCGCCCCTGCTGCGCAGCGTCACCGTGGCGGAACTCGCGCGTCGGCTCGGTGCGGAGGTGGTCTGCTGCCGCGACCGGCTCGATCTGTTGGTGGAGACCCTGAGCATCGGGGCCATGAACGTGAATTCGGCGATGGAGTTCTTCCGCAAGCGCCGCAACATGGCGGTGGTGACCGGAGCGGATCGCACCGACATCCAGCTGGCGGCCCTGGAGGCCTCCACCCAGTGCCTGATCCTCACAGGGGTCGGCGATCCGCTGCCGCCGCTCGTGAGTCGGGCCGAGGAACTCGAGGTGCCCCTGCTGCGGGTCGAGCAGGACACCCTCACCACCGTCGAGGTGATCGAGCAGGCCTTCGGCCATGTGCGCCTGCACGAGGCCGTGAAAGCCACCTACGCCTTCCGACTGGTGGAACAGCATTGCCGCTTCGAGCCGCTGTTGAACCACCTCGGTCTGGGCTGACCACGGAGTTCAGGCTGAACGCTGCTAGTTTTCCAACCAACATGGTGGTCAGCGTGTGACCCGGTCTCTGGATTTGCCGGCTCTGGACCGGATCGACACCCTGGCCCAGGAACTGGCCCTGCTACAGGATCAGGGCAAGCGCCGCATCGCCATCCTCGGCAGCCGCCATGTGCCGGTGGTGGCGATTCACCTGGTGGAACTCGTGGCTAGAGCCCTGGCTCAGGAGGGTCACAGCCTGATCACATCCGGTGCCCAGGGCGTGAACGCGGCCGTGATCCGCGGCGTCATGGCGATCGACCCCTCCCTGCTCACCGTGCTGCTCCCCCAGAGCATCGAGCGCCAGCCGGCAGAGATCCGTGAACGGCTGGAGGGCGTGCTGCATCTCGTGGAGAAACCGGAGCACGACGAACTGCCGTTGCCCATGGCCAGCAGCCTCTGCAATCAGGAGATCATCAGCCGCTGCGATCAGCTGATCTGCTACGCCTTCCACGACAGCGAAACGCTCCTGGCCAGCTGCCGATCCGCCGAGGACATGGGCAAGGTGGTGACGCTGATGTTCTTCGACTGACAGGCGGCTTCCGTGTCAGCCGCGGTCTCAGTCGTTCTCGTGCAGGGCCTGCTCCGGCATCACCTGCAGGTGGGTGCCATCACGGCCCATGACGATCACCCGCATACCCGGCACGAGCGCATCGTCCGCACCGAGCGCTGTGGCGGCCCAGCTCTGGCCGTGCCAGCGCACCCGGCCCTCACCCTGCTGGTCGAAGGGACTGAGCACCACCGCACCCGCCTCGTGGGCATGCAGCTGATGGGTGCTGGGGGATCGCTGGCGTGACCAGCGCCACATCCACACGCCTCCAGCCAGAAGGCTGGCAAAGAAGATGAGCGCCTGCAGCCAGGTGGGAATGGGTGTGAGGGCACTCATCAGCGAGACCACCAGCGCACCCATGGCCCCCACCAGAAGGCCGTCGAAACCTGGCGCCAGCACCTCGAGCAGCAGCAGCGCACCGCCCAGCATCAACCAGATCAGCGGCACCATCGCCGTCGCGCCCTGCGGTGACTTCCCCCAATGTGATCCAAACGACCGCGGCCTGCAGCCGGCGCCGGGGGAATCGCCATGGCTCGTCACCGACCGGGAGGCTGCCCGCGGCAGTCATCGCCCCTAGCGTGACCATGAAATCGGCCACGCATGGAAACGCTTCTCGGGCTGCCCGCTCTCGTGATCCTGGCCCTGATGGGCAGCAGCAGCATCAAGATCACCAGCGGAGGGCGCTCGCGTCTGGTCGAGCGCCTGGGGCGATACGACCGGGAGCTCCGGCCCGGCCTTTCGCTGGTGGTGCCCATGGTGGAGCGGGTGGTGAGCCATGAATCGATGAAGGAGCGGGTGCTCGACATCCCACCCCAGCAGTGCATCACCCGCGACAACGTCTCGATCGAGGTGGACGCGGTGGTGTACTGGCAGCTGCTGGAGCACTCCCGCGCGTACTACGCCGTGGACAACCTGCAGGCCGCGATGGTGAATCTGGTGCTGACCCAGATCCGCGCCGAGATGGGCAAGCTCGACCTGGACCAGACCTTCACCACCCGAAACGAGGTGAACGAGGTGCTGCTGCGGGAGCTGGATCAGGCCACCGATCCCTGGGGTGTGAAGGTGACCCGGGTGGAGATGCGCGACATCGTTCCCTCCGCCGGTGTGCAGCAGGCCATGGAGCAGCAGATGACGGCCGAACGGGAGAAGCGGGCGGCGGTGCTGCGGTCCGAAGGGGAGAAGGAGGCCCAGATCAACGAGGCCCGGGGGCGGGCCGAAGCGCTGGTGCTCGATGCGAAGGCGAAGCAGGAAGCCCTGCTGCTGGAGGCCGATGCCCAGGCCAAGCAGCAGGAGGTTCTGGCCACAGCCAAGGCTCATGCCGCCCAGGTGATCGCCGAGACCCTGGAGAACAGTCCCCGGGCCTCCGAGGCCCTGAGGCTGATGCTGGCCCGCGACTGGATCAGCATGGGCGAGGGCATGGCCCAGGCACCCGGTGGCAGCGTGCTGATGGTGGATCCCCAGAGCCCCGCCTCCCTCCTCACCGCCCTGCGCGGCATGCAGGAGCCGGGAGGCGGCACCGGCGGATCCTCAGGACACCTGGGCCCTCTGGGCCGTTGAGCCGCAGCAGGACCTGCCGCGATGCATGAATCGAGCAAGCGCTTCGATGGGTTCCCCTGCTCGCATCGCCAGTGGCGCCATCCGGGCCACTGCCGGTTCGTGCACGGCTACAGCCGCTCCTTCTGCTTCTGGTTCCGGGCCACCCGGCTGGATGACTGCGGCTTCGTGGTGGATTTCTCCTCGCTCAAGGCCCTGCGGCGGCAGCTGGAGGAGCAGTTCGATCACACCTTTCTGGTGAACCGCGACGACCCGCTGCTGCACGACTGGCAGCGGCTGGGGCAACTGGGCGCCCTCGATCTGCGCGTCATGGACAACGTGAGCATGGAGGCCACGGCGGAACTGATCTGGGGCTGGGCCAACGCCCTGCTGCTGGAGCGGGACGGTGGCCGCACCTGCTGCTGGAAGACCGAAGCCCGCGAGAACGAGCGAAACGCCGCCCTCTTCACCAGCCTCCCCGACTGGTTCAGACAGGGCGCTTCGGACTGACGAGGCCCCGCCCGCTCCGGTTCAGAGCAGCCCGCGCAGGCCGCTCCTATACAGGATCAGGCTGCAGAGCAGAGCGGCCGCCCAGCAGAGGCTGCGCACGGGGGCCAGCCCGGCCACGTAGGCGGCCAGATAGAGCAGCCTCAGCAGTGGATGCAACAGGGCCGCGGCGACGGTGGTGATCCCGGCCTGCGCCGGGGAATGCAGGCTTGCCACGAGCATCAGCAGGCAGGCCGGAGCATGGAGCCCGAAGGCTTCAAAACCGTTCTGCTGGGCCCAGCTGGCCCGCTTGCCCCACATCGGCAGGCGCTCGAACATGGCACGGGGGGCCCCCAGATCCTCGATCTGAAAGTCGGCCCTGGAGCGGGCCGCACCGAGGGGCACAAGAGCCACCAGCACCACGGCAGCGCTCAGCATCAGGGAGAGGGCATAGGGCGCCGTGGGCGAGTGCAGCAGGTCAGACGTCATCGGAGGGGTCGCTTCGAAAGCGGTGAAGCCGCAGGGATTGGGCTGAAGCGTCCTTTTCTAGGCTGGAGAGTGATCTGCGCGGGCGCTCCACTCCTCCATGGCTGACAGCTTCTCCTTTGATGTGGTCTCGGATTTCGACCGGCAGGAGCTGGTCAATGCCGTGGATCAGGTGCGCCGTGAAGTGGGCCAGCGCTACGACCTCAAGGATTCCGCCAGCGAACTGGACCTCCAGGAGAACGAGCTGACCATCACCACGGCCAGCGAGATGACCCTTCAGGCCGTGACCGATGTGCTGCGCCAGAAGGCGACCAAGCGCAATCTGTCGCTGAAGATCTTCGATTTTCAGACGCCCGAGAGCGTCGGCGGCAACCGCCTGCGCCAGCAGGTGAAACTCCGCCGCGGCCTGAGCCAGGAGCTGGCCAAGAAGCTGAGCAAGACCGTGCGAGACAACGTCAAGAAGGTCACCGTTGCCATCCAGGGCGAGAGCCTGCGTGTCACCAGCAAGAGCAAGAACGACCTACAGCAGGTCATCACCCTGCTCAAGGCCGAGGAGCTGGAGGTGCCGCTTCAGTTCGAGAACTACCGCTGAAGCAGCAGTCAGAGCCTGAGATCAAGGCCCCATCTGCAGTTTGGGCCTAGCGTTGGTACTAGCAACTGGTACTAGCAATGGGCCAGACAGAGCCAAACAGGAGGAGGCGATCCAAGGGATCCGGAAGCCATCGCACGACCTACCTCACGACAAGGCCTGGCCGGCACGGGTTCTACTTCCAGAGGTCCGTGCCAGCGGATGTACAGGCAGCTCTGGGGAGAAAGCTCTGGAAGCGGAAGGCGGGCAACACGCCTCAGGAAGCAAGACAGCAAGCAGCCCTGCTCCTCGCAGAGACCGAACGAGAGATCGCCGTGGCCAGAGGGGAGCTGACGCTCTCCGAGCAAGAGCAAATCGACACTCTGTGGGGCTGGAGGACCCCTCAGGCCTTGCTCTCAGCCGCAGCGGCAGACAAGGAGGAAGCAAAGGCAGAGGGCGTTGACGTCTGTGGGTTTGAGGAGCTGGGCCCTGATGAGCTGTGGCCACGCTTGCCGGAGGAGGAGCAGTACAGGCTCTGGAGGCGGCTCCAAGGGCGCCTGAAAGGCGATCAAGAAGGTGTGGTGGGCAGAACCACCGAAGAGCTGCTGGAGCTGGTCACAAGGCTGAAGAAGCCAGCCAGAACGACCGTTGGGGAGTGGCGGAGGCACCTTGACGCCTTGCTGAAATGCTGCGGGAAGACGCTCCCAACGTCACTTGAGAGGCCTGACGCGCAGAAATACAGGGATCACCTGCTCGACACGGTCTCTGGAGGGACCGCAAAGACAAGGCTCAATTACCTGAGCGGCCTGTGGAACCTGATGGTTGAGGAGGGGTGGGTCACCTCAAACGTCTTCAGCGGCCTATCCAAGAGGATTCGCGCGGAACGAGTCCGCAAGGAGCCCTTCGACGTCCAGGCGATTGACAGGAAGGTGGGCCGTTTGCCGAAGAGAGAACAACTCCTCTACTGGATCATGCGCTGGACTGGTTCTCACGTGTCAGAGGCTGCGGGGCTACGAGCCAAGGACATCAGCCTGGACGAGAGTGTCATTCATTTCGCCTCTCACTCCAGACGACCCTTGAAGACTGGATACCGAGAGCGCGAGATTCCGATCCATCCCAGCCTCATGGTTCAGCTTGAGATGCTCCTTGGCGGAGCAGAAGGTGAGACATTTCTCTTCCCTTGGGCAGAGGATGAACGCACGGGCCGCTGGGGAGCCAACAGGCCTTGGCAGAGAAAGATTGGCATCAGCCCCAAGGCACTGCGAGACTCCGTAGCGACTCAGCTGCGAGATGCTGACGTGAATGAACGAGTTGTCGGAGCCATCTTGGGTCACACACCCAAGAACAGCACAGGAGTCTACGGGACAGTAACTCACGAGGCAATGAAGCGTGCGATCTGCATGTTGAAGTAAGCGGCAAGCGTCGCCCCAGGGAGAGGTGAAGCCCAGAAGACAACTGGGGTACGGCTTGTGCTGCCTTGAAACGTGAGTGATGAGAGGGGGTGCGGTCGCCTCAGGCTGGCAGGGGATTGCTTCCAGATGTGATCGTCTCGCAGAAGCAACCATAGAAAAGAAGGAAGAAGACACTCAGATCAACATCAACAACAATTTCCCATGAAGAACATCAAAGCCGACATCGAGGGACTGGCGGGTCTGACGGCTGACGCCACCAAGCGTTTCCTGCGTCAATGGAACGAGCTGGCTCCCCTCCACGAGACATTCATCGAAAGGCTGGCCACCACCTACGCCACCCAGCTCCTGGGGGACACCCCAAGCCGGGAGATCTGGGCAGCACAGCCGGGTCTGGGCAAGACCACAACGTTGAGATTCTTCCTGCTGGAGACCATCAAGGGGTGGAGGACAGGCGAGATCCCCAAGGACCGGGGAATCATGGTCTGCTCCAATCAGGTAACCGAGCTGGAAGACCATGTCCTCTTCCTTCAGGATCAGCTGGGGGAAGCCGTCGTCCCTGAGATCGGCCTGTACCACACGAAGACGGAGGTCAAGGGCTTCCAGCCCAGGGTGGAGCGCGTGAGCTACGACGCTCTCAGCCAGTACCCCATCGTCTTCTGCACCCAGAGTCTCCTCAGGAGGAAGGGAACGTCACTCCATCACAGGCGATCCAACGCCGAGAGCCAGATCAGTGATCTTTGCTTCTACGGAGGCCAGGTCCGGCTGCTCTGCTGGGACGAGGAGGCCATTGCGACAAGCGCAACGCATCTCAGTCTCTCAATGCTCCGGATCTTCCGAGAAAGGCATGGGCAGCTACCTTTGGAAAGCCTGGATGTGCTCGTTGATCGGGTCCTTGACCCATTTCTCGCGAAGGTCAAGGCAGCGTCCTTGGACAGCTCCAAGCCATCCACAATGGTCAGCGTGCCCGAGCTGGAGGCGTATCCATCAGGAAGGGACAGGCACGATGTAGAGAAGGTGCTCTCATCTGAGAAGTGCAAGAAGAAGTACGGCGATGACGTCGTGAAGCACGCCAAGGTACTAGCACAATGGTCAGGCCAGTCAGGGTTGATTCGGTTCCTGACCAACAACGCAACCGATAGCTCCGAGGAACTGGTGATGAAGCATGTCGTCGAGGTGCCTGATGCACTGGACCGAGCAGTGGTGACTGATGCCTCGGCGTTGACGAGTCGGCTGATCCAGCTCGATCCCAGCCTGCAGCCAAGCCCCTTCATCAGGGAGTACGGCAAACAGCTGAAGCGGTACGACAACCTGACCCTCTACGTCATGCGGAGGGCTGCCGGGAAGAGTCGTTTCCTTGAAGGAGATGAGATCTCCCCTGAGTGGAGAGGGCTGGCCAAGGAGGTCATCCCAAAGATTCGGGATCACTCACCAGCAGGCGACTGCCTTGTCGTGACCTTCCGGGGCTCAGGCAAGGACTCCGACGGATGCAGGAACACAAGACACATCCACCAGGCTCTGGAGTCATCTGGGATCAGCACAGAGGGCATCCACTACACGACCTACGGGAAGCACAAGGCCACCAACGAGTACCGAGACTGCACATCAGTCGTCTTGCTCGGGACGTACCACTACGACGAGCGAGTGGTCTCGTCGCTGGCACGGGCCCAGACACGGACTCCGGAGAAGCAGGTGGCTGACTACACGACCAGAGAGATCCTCAACTCGCAGACAGCTGCGGACATCCAGCAGGCCCTTTCAAGAGGGATGTGCCGGTCAGTGATGAAGGCTGCAGACATCATTCAGGCCAAACCAATGGTCGGGTTTGTGGCACTCAGCTCTCGGGAGCAACACGGCGTCCTAGAGCTGCTCGAAGAAGCCTTCCCAGGCATCCGAATCCTGGACTACGAGACCCTGAGACCAATCAGCTTGGTAGACACCATGTCAACGACGGAACTGACGGCACGATGCCTGGCAGACCACCTCCACTCGTTGCCACCTGCAACAAGCCGGAAGCGAGCATCCGTCCGGGTCGAGGTAGAACGGCTGACTGAGAGATCAGTGACACCCAAGATCTGGAGAGATGCTGAGAAGCGAGTCGTCTCCAAGAAGATGGCCAGAGACTGGAAGATAAAGGGACACAGCTGGACCAACTGCTGAGGTCGTGATCGAAGGAGGCATTGACTGAGAGGGCTTCATGATGGACCCACACCATCACCAGCTCTGAGACAGCAGCTCAGGGTGGGCCCTACATCATCATCAGTCTAAAACTGCCCTGTCTGTAGAAGAAGAATCCTGTACGGACAGGGCGATTTTGGGAGGAGGGAGACTGGCTTAGATCAGTTGAGATCAGTTGAGGTCAGTTGTGGTCAGCTGTGGTCAGTTGTGGTCAGTTGGAGTCTGTTGGGAGACACCCACTCCGCTTCGCTCCATGGGTGTCTCTCTACATTGTGGTCTTTGGGGTTGAAGACCCAGTGAAAGACGTTGGCGGCCGCTGGGTCTTGAACAGGGTCGTTTTCTCTCATCTGTTCGCATTGTCAGGGATCTTCCTGATCAAGCTTGCTCACTCATCTGTGCTTTCAGAAGCGGGAGGTCGTTTTCAAGGAGGTCATCCATCACCCCTTGCACCAGATGAAGGTCATTCCGAAGATCCATGGCCAGATCTCTCATGGAGTCCTCTGACTCCTCGTCCAGATCATGATCGTCGAAATGCTCAACCCTGGTTTGAGCTACGGATCTGGCCTGGTCGAGCCGGTGGATGATGGCCGGGCAGGCAAAGCTCCTCTGTCTGGTGAGCGGCAGTGATAGGCAAGGAGTCGTCAGCTCTGATGGATAAGGATGACTCTGGGAAACAAGCGGCCCAGGCGAGAGTTGTCCTGTGATCACTGGCTAGGACTGGACAGATTTGCATCATGGTCATCCCAGGGAATCAGCTCGGCGAGCTTGATCCAGCGATTGTCGCCAGAAGACTTACCGCCACGTGGCAGGAAGAAATCCTCAAACGAGAGCTGATGACGATGCTCACGCCTGTACATGTGGAAAACCATAGGCAGCTTTTCGGCCGGAATGCGCCGAATGGCAAACACTTTACTGCTACAGGCTCCTCAGACTCGTTGTGGCGCAGCTGTTCCGGCCTTTCTCAGGAAGCCCTACTTGGAGAAGCCTGAGGGCAGGAAGATCCTTCCGCTCTGCCCTCAAGCATTCTGCAAAGGCTCTCTTGAGCCCATGCATAATGTCGAGCAGACTCTCAAATCAGCGAATCAAAGCTGCCGACACCATTCGCATTAACGGTCAATGTTCCGCTGGCAAAATCGAACTCACCAGACTGGATCCCACCAACTTCCTCGAACTGGGAAACTCTCATGGTGATCCCGTTGCTGACAATTGTCCCGGCTTCGGCATTGATCACATAGACACCTTGCCCAAAGGAGATCTCGTCGTCGCCACTTCCGCCGATGAATCTGCCTGATCCGAATCCGATTAGATCATCATCACCTTGGCCCAGGTTGATGGTCCCAGAACCTCCAAAACCTCCCCTAGCCTCAACTTCATCCTCGCCTTTACCAGTGTTAATCACACCAGTATTGAATATGCCCTGGTCAGGGCCGATACCAGTAACCTCATCATCTCCACCCCCGGTAAAGATTCTGCCATCGTTGACAATTCCACGGCTTGTACCGGTGGCGACAATCTCATCAGAGCCACCACCAAGATTGAGGACACCGCTCACGGTTAGAGCATCCATTGCGCCAGAGGCAGTGATCTCGTCACTCCCTTCTCGGGTATTGACCGTTTGACCCGCTGAAACGAGCCAACCACTGTTGGACTGAGCCTCGTCAGCACGGTTGGTAAATGACACACTAAGCAAGTCTCTGGGTCCTGGCTGAAGGACACTGGAATCGGCGACGAAAGTAGCAATGCCATTAGCGTTCACAGTCAGCGTCCCGCTGGCAAAATCGAACTCACCAGACTGGATCCCACCAACTTCCTCGAACTGGGAAACTCTCATGGTGATCCCGTTGCTGACAATTGTCCCGGCTTCGGCATTGATCACATAGACACCTTGCCCAAAGGAGATCTCGTCGTCGCCACTTCCGCCGATGAATCTGCCTGATCCGAATCCGATTAGATCATCATCACCTTGGCCCAGGTTGATGGTCCCAGAACCTCCAAAACCTCCCCTAGCCTCAACTTCATCCTCGCCTTTACCAGTGTTAATCACACCAGTATTGAATATGCCCTGGTCAGGGCCGATACCAGTAACCTCATCATCTCCACCCCCGGTAAAGATTCTGCCATCGTTGACAATTCCACGGCTTGTACCGGTGGCGACAATCTCATCAGAGCCACCACCAAGATTGAGGACACCGCTCACGGTTAGAGCATCCATTGCGCCAGAGGCAGTGATCTCGTCACTCCCTTCTCGGGTATTGACCGTTTGACCCGCTGAAACGAGCCAACCACTGTTGGACTGAGCCTCGTCAGCACGGTTGGTAAATGACACACTAAGCAAGTCTCTGGGTCCTGGCTGAAGGACACTGGAATCGGCGACGAAAGTAGCAATGCCATTAGCGTTCACAGTCAGCGTCCCGCTGGCAAAATCGAACTCACCAGACTGGATCCCACCAACTTCCTCGAACTGGGAAACTCTCATGGTGATCCCGTTGCTGACAATTGTCCCGGCTTCGGCATTGATCACATAGACACCTTGCCCAAAGGAGATCTCGTCGTCGCCACTTCCGCCGATGAATCTGCCTGATCCGAATCCGATTAGATCATCATCACCTTGGCCCAGGTTGATGGTCCCAGAACCTCCAAAACCTCCCCTAGCCTCAACTTCATCCTCGCCTTTACCAGTGTTAATCACACCAGTATTGAATATGCCCTGGTCAGGGCCGATACCAGTAACCTCATCATCTCCACCCCCGGTAAAGATTCTGCCATCGTTGACAATTCCACGGCTTGTACCGGTGGCGACAATCTCATCAGAGCCACCACCAAGATTGAGGACACCGCTCACGGTTAGAGCATCCATTGCGCCAGAGGCAGTGATCTCGTCACTCCCTTCTCGGGTATTGACCGTTTGACCCGCTGAAACGAGCCAACCACTGCTGGACTGAGCCTCGTCAGCACGGTTGGTAAAAACAGAGTCCGCCAGATTCCTAGCCATTGACTTGATGAAGTGCATAGGACGTGGTGCAGTTCTAGTGCCTCATTCACATGCCTGACGTACCTCGGATTGAGGTTCTGATCCCACCAGCGCATCTGAAAAGCCTGTTCATCACAGGGATCTCGGTGGAGATTAGCCAGTCCTTAACGTTCCAGTTGTGTTTAGAAAGAAGTCTGGGATAAAGTACAGGCAATACACAGAATCAATCCCACTTATGAAAGCGGCAGCTGGTTCTCTACTGACCCTAGGTTGTACGGGTATTGCTGTCTCCTCGTGGGTTGAAGCAGAAGTCTGCTGCTGACTTCCGCCACTCATGCCCGGCTCAATGCCAAGGCCACCTCAGGTAGGAATAAGCCGTGTGCACTTAGCAGCCTTTGAGGGCCAGCTGCCCTTCTGATCCCGGCTCTCCGCCCGCATCGCCACCGCAGCGTTGGGGCCGAAGATCTCAACAAGGCCACTGTCTAGGTCCGCAATCTGAAAGGAGGAGTGCTCTCTGGCCCCTGTGCGCTCCCGTGAGCATTGGTCAGAAGACCACCCCCGGTTGAGGCGGCCAGTCCGGCCAATCCCCAGGGCTGATTCAAAGTCTCAGCAAGGGTCGTGGTTCGGCTGGCGCATCGCCATCGCCAGCAGTGCCGTGATGTCGTGCATCACTGCCTGCATCCCGGCTCGGATCCACTGAAAGCCCGACAGCCTCAACAGGTTCATCGCTGCCGTCCGCAGCGTGGCGATGGCACCAGCGCCGTTGCCCCGGTAACGGTGAGCATCCTCATGGAGTTGGGTGTCCCGGATCCAATGCCAGCCCTCGATGCTCCAGCGCTCCCGCACCAGTCGCAGCAGCGCTTCTGGGGTCGTGCGCAGGCTGCTCAGAAACAAGTGGGTGGCCTGGAACGGCTTCCCGTCGCGGGTTCCGGTGGCCGTCACCTCCACGATCCAGCTGGTGCCGATCCAGGCCTCAGTGATGTGCGCTGGAGCCTGCTTGGCGCGCAGCGTCCAGGTGATATCGCGGCCGTGGCCGGCCTCGCGATGCCTTGCCGCGAATGGGATCTTGCGCTTGCCCTGGAACTGGCTGCGGATCTGGCGGTGCAGCGTCTTCTGGTTCGCTTTGACCGTCAAGAGGAAGTCGGCCCCCTGCTCCTGGAGCTGCCGAAAAACGGGCGCTGGGTATGCAGGGCATCCGCCTGGATCAGCACGCCCTCGAGATCCAGCTCGCCAAGCAGCTGCCGGAGGACCGCCCGCTCATGGTTTTCGCCAGTGGCGTAGCAGGCCTGACTGATCGCCACACCGAGGGCCGCGGAGTACAGGGTGACCTGGGCAATGAACGCGGAGCCCCCGCCGGCCGTGGGCTCGATCGAACCCCTCAGGGTCTTGCCATCACACACCAGCTGATCGAGATCCGCTGCACCACCGGGGATCTGGGCGATCGTCCAGTCACGGATCGCCGCGCACAGCTCGGCCACGTCCACCTGATGGAAGAAATAGCGGAACGAGGAATCCGATGGCGGCCGGCGCAGCTCCACGCCCAGCGCCTCGGTGAGCGCGCTGTGGTGACGGATCGAAAAACGCTCGAGGTCCCGCAGGCTCTTGCAGCCGCTCAGGATCCCGAGCACCGCCACCAGCAGCAGATACCAGGCGGGGAAACGCACCCCACGACGCATCCGCGCATCCGGGATCGCTTTAAGGAAGCTGATCAGGTCGAGATCGGTTGCGGCAAAAGCGCTGTCGAGCACAGGGAGGAGGCGATTCCACCGACCTCAACCCATGCTGTCAGCCACGGCAAGACTGCCTGTGACGCACTTTGAATCAGCCCTGGGCCAATCCCGGTTCCTCCACCGGCACCGTGTCTACGACCTGCTCCAGAAGGAAGGCAGTGGGATCGGCCTGGCGTAGTGCCTTTGTGGGTGACAACACCTGCGGGCTACGGGAGGATGCATCCTGCTTCCAGCCCTCAGGGCATCCAGGTTCCAGAACGACTTACAGCCAGCATGTCTGCTGCCCGTGAAAGGGATCTCACGGCACTGGATCGGGTCGCTGGTTGGGCGGCCCGGCCTTTCTGCGGTCGGGCTCAAGTCCGTGACACAACGCTTGTGGAGCACTCCAACGAAAGTTCCCGTTGAGCTGTCCTTGAGCCGCGCATAAGAAAGCCCCCAGGCTGATGCCCCGGGGGCTGAAGGCAGTTGAAGGCGGACTGAGTACTCAGACGATCACGACCGACTGTCCCTCCACGAGCTGATCAGCGGAGACCCCCGTGAAGGTGGTGGTGCCGAAATCAGTGACCAGCTGAGCATCGGCTCCGGACTGGAGGACCGTGTAGCTGGTATCGGCCGTGATGTGGAAGAGGTCACCGTGCTCGAAGCTGAAGCCCGAGACGACGTCATCTCCTGCGGACCAGTGGAAGGTGTCGGCTTGCTCTGTACCCATCAGAACATCGTTGCCGGCTGTTCCCGTGATCGGATCAACCGGTCCGAGGCCATCATCCGGGAGGATGGGAGCGCTGGGGCTCAAGTCATCGGCTTCATCCAGGGGATCAGCCAATGAGGAGCTGTTGTGGCGATAGTCAAAGTTCCTGAGAACCTTGCCATCAGAATTAACAAGTTGAATCCAGTGAGGATCGTCACTAGTTACTCCTTCTAGCTTGACAGCAACCTTCACCTGGTCGTCGCCCGTCTTGAAGCGTACATCCATGGTTCCAGTGTTCCTGCCGTGGGTTCGATACCAGTCAGACACATTGGCGTTGCTATACGAGTCGACATTGATCTTGATCACATCGCCTTCAGCTGACGAGTAGTCCTCGATGACATTGAGGCCTCCGGTAAGAACGAATGTGTCTGCTCCCCCGCGGCCAGCAAGGGTGTCATTACCGCCTCCGCTGGTGATGGTGTTGTTGGAGTCGTCACCCCGGATTACATCATCAAGCATCCCTCCAGTAATGTTCTCAATGCTGTAGAGATGATCTGTTCGCGTGCTGGCGTCTGCGGTATTGCCGACGGTCCCATGGTAGACGTTGAAGTAAGTTCCGTTGTTTTGATTTTCCCATGAGGTGGAGTAGATCTGAAGCATGTCTACCTCTATTCCAAAAGCACGTGGATTGTTGGTTAGATCGTAGTTGTAAAATGCGGTGTCATTGCCGTCGCCTCCGTGGAGCTGGTTGTTACCGCTCCCGCCCATGAGGATGTCGTCCCCCCGAAGCCATAGAGGCCGACGTCGGAATTACTGGGAGCTTCCGGCCGCCAGGACCCTGTGGAGAATCCGGCGATCACTTCGTTTCCATTGGTACCGGTGAGGTTATTGACGTCGTCTTGGCCATACTGTTGCAGCAGGGGAGTTCCGACTGCCCCGAAGGCCGCCATCTGGTTGTTGCCGAGCCAGTCGAGGTCAGTTGCGAGTGCCGTGTTCAACTCGGCGCCGGTGGCCACTGCATCGTTGGCACCATCGAGGTAGAGATAGCTGCGATGGATGGAGTCGAGCAGTGCCTCGCTCAGGTCGCCGTCGCTGAGGGGGCCGTAGGCGTTGCCGAGCTGATCCTTCACCTCATCGAGGTTGAGGGTCACATCGAGCAGGGGTGTGGCCATGTCGAGCTGGCTGACCAAGAACCCGAAGCCCTGCTGGGGGTCCTTGGCCTCGAACTTGAGACGGGTGTCGTTCTCGGGCACCAGGTCGACGATCAGAACGTCCTCAAGAGGGTTGAAGTCGGTGATGATCTGCGACTTCTCCGGTGCGGGGATGTCGATGGTGAGGGAGGGAGGCGTCCAGTCGAACTGGTCATAGGTGGGACTTGTGTAGCCGCTAATTGCACGGCTGATGTCACCAATGGCGCCGATAAACCCTCCAATAACCGGCGTCTTGGAGCCGAGCTTCAAGCCGATATCACGAAAGGTCTCTGTCCAGTCGTTCTTCTTGTGATGCTCAGTAAATGAGCCGGGACTAAAGTCGTAGCTGAGCATCTGCTGGGCGAAGGTGCTGACGACAAAGGTGTCCGAGCCCTCACCTCCGCTGAGCGTATTCTGATCGAAGTGGTGATCTCCTTTCCCCTCCTCACCGTGTTCGTATGAGTTCTTGCCCATGGAGTTAATCCAGATCACATCATTCCCATCACCCCCGTCGACCAGATCACTTCCTCCCCCGGTCATGATCAAGTCGTCTCCGGCTCCTCCGTTAATGATGTCGCTGGTCCTGTTTATTCCATCTCCATTCGGCTCATAACTGAATACCGTTTCAGGAGTTGCCTGCTCCCAATCCGAGCTTCTCATTCCCTGCCAGCCGACGATGACATCGGATCCATCGCCACCGTTAATCAGCATCGCGTGCTTCTCGTCCACCGCCTGATCGCCTAGGCTGTGAACAAGAATGATGGAATCCTGGTTGCCCTCGATGTCCACCCTCGCTCCGGTGTGAGCCAGGACGAGACTGCTGGCTTGATTGCCAGGCTTGTCGACAACCCTAAGCCACTCATCTCCGGCAATGTATTTGCCACCAGCGTCAACTACTGTTGATTCCTCATAGGAACGCACGCGATCGTTGGTGCTGCCTAGCACCTTTTCGGTAGTTGGACTCTCGACACCTGCGTCATGATCTTCCGGGGGCTGTTCCCCATGTTGGCCTTCTGAAGCCATCGATGTCTCGCTTGATGTGCTGTTAAGGCCAATGGCGGGTGATGGCGTGTTGCCCTGTGTTGTTAATCCGGAGGAGCCGTCAACAAAGCTCGGATTGGTTGGTGTGGTCTTTGCCAGTTCGGTCTCCAGCGCATGCTCGCTGCTGTAGCCGGTGATGGGGTCGATGTTGGTGAAGGTCATGATCATCACTTGTGTTTTGGAATGAAGGAGTAGTGATGTCAGACCTGCTCAGAAGGACTCTGTTGCAGGCCGCTTCCCTTGGCTCCTGACGTCATGATCTGCCTGCCGCCCGAACCGTTCATCCTTCATCTGAAGGATTCGAGGGCAGAACCCTACAAATGAAGGGGTGCTGCTCCACCAGACAACGCAATGGCCACTTCAGAGTGCAACCGGTGAGCAAGGATCTGTCGCTGCTGATACCGGAGCGCCACGATGAGCTGCTTCAAAGGCACGCAGACGCAAGTCGGGTCACAGTCCAGTTGCAATTCATCGCCATGGGTTGCCGCCCTGACCTCCGCTAGATCAGTAGGGGCTCGACGCCAATGCGGCACGCATGGTCTCGCCTGAGCTGGATCGACACTCCGGGAGTCACATCGCAGTCCAGGTGGCCCCCGAGAGGTGTCCGCGACTGAAGCCCATCCGGTCCTCTTCTCCGGGCCGTGCGCTGGTCGAGGGATCTGGGCTCAGCAGAACCCAGCCAACAGGGAGCCTGTTGTCTCAGTTTGTCTCGGATGAACGCTGTCATGAGATCCGCGGGAAGGGTCTCGCTAGACCAAGCCAGCGAAGGTCCGCGATCCCCCTTTGGTGGCCTTCCGCAGGAGGGGCGGATAGCCATCGGCGCATGGCCCCTCCCCCCAACCTTTGAGTGGCTTGGGGAGGCTTGCCCGACTGGCCGCTGGCACGGCGTGTTGCCGGCAGCCCCTCCGGGTCGATCGAATCAGGGCTCTCACTGGACTCTTCTGGGCCAGGCCCGCTGAATTCACGCCAGGAGCAGCTTGGCCAGCAGCAACGAACCCAGAGTTGCCATCACCGAAGCCTCGCAGGCTCAGGTCTGGTCACACACTCCTCAGCAGAGGTGCTGAGACCACCCCGCTCGGTCCGGTTCTCCGATCCTCAACCGCACCCAAGTTCACGACGGCACTTCATGGCCGGGGCGATCCCCGGAAAGACCCTTCAAATGGAGGATGTGCTGACTCGTCATTTCCAGGAGGGTGTCTGCAGTGGAGCCAAGAACACGGTTCTCTCCGCCCAACTCACACCCAATGCACCAATGAGCATGCTGACCTATCGCGGCATCCCCTATGCACGGCACAGCCAGGGATCCATCAATCACATCTCCTCCTTCTCACCTGGCCTCTTGACGTATCGCGGTGTGGCCTACAACCCCGACATTGCCAGGGCCTGGTCACAGGGCTCTCCGGATGAGTACACCAAGACCTACCGAGGAGTGATGTACCGGCAACTCAGCCGCGACTTGCCCTTTCGTTGGCTGTTCTCATCGCGCAGGCTGCAGTACGACGCCTCGTGAGCTGAGAACGGTGCCATGCCTTGAACTGCCGGAAGCTCCTGCGATCGTTGACGGGGTGGACGTCCATGGCCGTACCTCCACAGAGGGACAGCCACATGCTGATACCGAAGACTGTATGTCCGCGATCCCAGGCACTCCTCGATGCCGCCCTGTCCTCTACGGCCTCTCAATGCCCCCCAGAGCCCCGTGATTCCCTTCAGGCATGAACACACGCGACCACCACCAGAGGGGTCTTCCAGTTTTGAAAACCGAGCGGAGAAGCCCGTTTTGACTACGTTCCAAGGGGGAAATGGTGAGATGGCGGACCATGCATGGTGATGACCTGCGTACTCACCAGCAACTTGCCTACCTGCTGAGGAAGGATGAGGCCTCAACGACCACAAGCACAGGAACAAGGGTACCCCACAAGGCCGAAGAGTTCCTAGTCATGTTCTACATGTTCATGGAGGAGCCAGAGGCAGCGGTAGACGCCCTGGCCATGGGGACACCCCTCATGACAGCCAAGAGACGACTCGGGGGGGGATTTAGATCTGGGCAAAAGCCAGACGGCGACTGGCTTTGTTGAAGTGTACCGTTTAGAGAGAGACCCATAGCTATTAGGTGGGCCCCCTATGCGTTCCCCGCTCTGTCTGATGAAGGCGGATTAAGTACCTCCGACTGTTGTCACGATGGCCTCCAGATGATGACAACTTCCGTATCGATGCCGAAGTCGCCCTGGAGATAGCCCGGCGAATGACCCCCTAGCAGCAGTAGACCCCTGGCCGTAGGTGTACCCCTGATGGTGGCCCAAGCACGCCTCTCAAAGCGCATTACCCGAACCTGGGAACAACTCAGGTCCTAACAGGGTTTGAGAAGTCAGGATTATAGGAGGCCCCATCGCTCAAACGGGGTTCCAGGGGAATCCAGCCCGCGGAGAAAGCCTGGCGCAGAATTGTTTTGTGAAGGGCCTAGTTTAGACGGGGGCTCCAGAGGGCTCAGAGGAGAACCCATCACCAAGACGTAGTCCTGGGGGTGTCGACTCTATTGGAGGGACCATTGCCTTTTCGTGGCCCCTGCTGTGGGTGTCGGCCCTGTTGACGGGACCATAGCCTTTCGTGGCCCGCTGAGAGAAGGTACTCACTTATGGCGGGGCCATTGGCTTTCGCAGCCCCTGATGGGGTAACTACGGACTCACGCAGAGAGGGAAAGAAACTATCTACAACCTATAGAACAGACAACAATGACCAAACTGTTGACCAAGCACGGTGCGAACCTGAGCACACCTCAGGCCCGTGCTTTCCTAACCAAGATGGATGAAGCTTTCAAGGGTGGAAAGGAGCCGAAGCTCAGACAGCTCGAACAGGAGCTGATGCTTCTCCAGGATGTCTTCGATGCTGAGATCCTGAAGCGGGGTCGTGGATTAAGCCACGGCTGCTCCCGATGAGATTTTCACGCAAAATTTCGTGGGCCCAATCAAAGGCATCGAAGCCAACATCTCCCCCGGTACCCCTACCCAGATTGCTCAGGGGTCTGAACGCAAAGAGACACCTCCCGTTACCCCGAAGTGGAGGCCCGTCCAGCCGCGACACAGGTGCACCACTCGCCCGCCAGCCGCAACTCATGGGGTGCTCAAACCAGAACCCAGCGACCTCCGCCTTGGTACTCCTTCCCATTCCCGGCCTGGATGGCGATCACAGGGGGACGCGAACGACCACCCCACCTGGACGGGGTGAGAGCCGAAGGCCCTGATGCCCTTCCTCCAGGGCCTCGACCCAGCAGCGCAAGAAGTTCTGTGAAGCAGATCGGCAAAGTGGTACTAGGAATTCGAAGAACCTGGGACTAGGCTACCCTTCAAAAGCATTGGTACGACTGGATTATCAGCCCATGCTCCAATTCGAGAACTACCGCTGAATCCACCCGCGCTCAGGCCATCGGGCGGCAATCGAAGACCGCCCCTGAGCACTCCCCCGAACGCCACCCACACACCGTCAGCTGCGATCGAGCAGGCAACCGAGGCCGCCACCCACCACCGCTCCCAGCGGGATGGCCCATCCGCGGGCCGAGGGTCTGGAGCTGGCGGCCCCCACGCCCCCGCCCAGGAGCCCGCCGATCACAGCTCCCTCGGTGCAGGCTCCGTACCCCCGCTGCGGCACATCGGGCTCATAGAGATTGGCGGCCGGGCTGATCGGGGCCACCGGCGCCAGCGACGGGCGGGCGCAGGGCACCTCCACATCCTTCCAATCCGCCAGGACGTACCCCTGCCGGGTTGGGGTGCCGGGCACGTAGCGCTCGTCGTAGACGCGCTGGTAGCAGGTCTGGGCGATCGGCCTCGGACCCGCCTGAACCGCGGGCAGGGCCACGCTGGCCGTGAACAGGAGTGTGGCCTGAGCCGTCAGAGAGCATTGGCGTGCGGTCCACATGGTGCTCAGAGCTGAGGAACGCCCGAAGTGTGGCGATGGCCGTCGGCCGGGAGGTTGCTGATCTGTGACCCGGCGCCTGCCCCCTGCGACTGAACGCATCCTGGGTCACACCCGGCCCCCGGCCGGCCGGGCCAGCACCGCTGCAGGACCAACCCCAGCAGAAAAGGCCCCCACAGAGCCAGCCGCAGCAATGGCGGAAGGTTCCAGGAGAGATCCCCCAGCAGCTGCTGCTCGCGCAGCCAGTAGTAACTGAACACCGAGAGGCTGAGCAGCCGGCTGCCCAGGTTGCCGGTGGCCACCGCGAACGGCATCAGCCAGGTGGCGTACCAGGCATGCACGATCGGAGAGAGCATCAGCAACGCCGACAGGCTCCCCTCCGCATACCCCTCGAAGCGTCGGCAGCGCAGCAGCAGCAGGGCCAGCACCACGGCGAAGGCGAGCGCCCAGGGCCAGTTGGCCGCACGGCTGGCGGGCAGCACCAGCCCCACGAGAGCGGGAATCAGCTCGGCGCTGCGGCCGTTCTGCACGAAGCGTGACTGGAGCGGCGCCGGCACACACAGCTCCAACCCGCAGGCGAGGGGCAGGGTGAGCAGGAACGGCAGGGCGAGGGCCGCCACCATCCGCCAGCGTGGGCCCGCAGCCGTTGGCCCCCGCAGCAGCACGAACAGCGCCAGAGGCGCACTGACCCACTTGAGCGCCAGACCGGCACCGGTCGCCAGAGCAGCCGCCACCGGTCGCCGGCTGTCCCAGGCCTGCCAGGCCAGCACCATCGCCAGCAGCAGCAGGCTGTCGAGATGGCCCTCGCCGGCGAAGGCCACCAGCACCAGGGGATTCCAGCTGTAGAGGAGCCCGGAAGCGCGGCCCCAGCGCTGCGTCAGCAGGCGGCAGACGGCGAGATCCGCCGCCAGCACCAGCAGCTTGAACGCCAGCACGCTGGTGCTCAGCGCCGCCACCAGGCGGAAGAGCAACTGGGTCAGCGGCGGATAGATGGCGCTGGTTCCCGGGTGGTTGATGCGGTCCCACCAGAGGGTGCGCAGTCCCTCGAGCTCCGGAGCATCCGGCGCCAGGGCATAGGGGGAGATCCCGGCGTTCTGAATATGGCCCTCCCACAGGTACCGCCAGATGTCGTCACTGGGCTCCATGCCCAGGAGCAGCAGCCGGGCGAGCAGAGCCACACCCCAGTAGGGCAGCGCTCCGGGCCGCTGCAGCGCCCAGCTGCCCGCGAACCCGGCGCCCATCAATGCGGCACCGCTCCAGAACAGCCCCAGACCACCCGGAGCGAGAAAACCACCGTGGCCCCGCACCAGCCAGGCCCCCAGCAGAAGCAGCCCCGCCCAGAGCGGCAGCAGGCCTGAGGACCAGGCGGCGAGACGCTGGGCACCGGCCCGCCACCGGGCCCGGACGCGCTGGCACCAGAGGCGGGCCAGGGCCAGAAGAATCGTGCCGCCGGCCAGCAGCACCCCCCGCAGGCGCCCGGAGATCTTGGAGTGTCCGGCCCGCCGCTGGCGGTAGGGCACCGACAGCTCGGCGATGCGCCAACCGGCTTCCAGGGCCCGCACCTGCATCTCCACCATCCAGCCGAAACCGCGATCCAGGGGCGGCAGCTGCTCCAGGGCGCTGCGTCGGATCAGACGCAGCGGGCCGAGATCCCGACAGCGCCCGCCCCAGCCCAGGCGGATCAGTGCCGTGGCCAGTCGGTTGCCGCCCAGCTGGGCCGGGCTGAGGGCCGCCCGACCGGCCGCCGTGGCCAGGCGGTTGCCGCTCACGAGATCCGCACCGGCTTCCGCCTCCCGCAGCAGCTGGGGCAGTGGGCTGAGGTCGTCGCTGCCGTCGCCGTCGCAGAACAGCAGCCACTCCACATCGTCGGGCAGATCCTGCAGGCCGCGGCGGCAGGCCTGGCCATAACCGGGCACCGGCTCGCTCAGCACCTCGGCCCCGGCCCTTCGGGCAGCCTCGGCGCTGCCGTCGCGGCTGCCGTTGTCCACCACCCGGCAGCGCTGCACCCCGTGCCGGCGGAGTTCCTCCACCACGGCCGCGATGGAGTCCTCCTCATCCCGCACCGGCACGATGGCCATCAGGCTCGGGAGCAGCCCTGTCATCGCGGGGGATGAGCAGGGGCCCCGTCAGCCCGGTCGCTTTCAGCGCTCACGGTCATTGAGGCTCCAGTCCCAGTCGAGGAACGACACCGACAGGTTGCCCTGCCGCAGCCGCTCGGCCTGCTCCCGGGGCAGCGAGCCGGCCAGGAAATTGAGGATGGCCGTCTGGCGGGCATTCAGGCCGGGGTAGGGCTCGGCCTCACCGAACCTGGGCTCGAAATCCTCCCCGAACCAGTCGAAGACCGCCGAGAGGCGCACCTGAGCGGCCTCGGGCTCGAAGCGGAACTGGGCCGGGTCGGCCAGCATCCGTTGCACCTGATCCTGGAGCTGGTCCTCAAGGTCCGCACCCCGGTACGGCTCCTGCCGCAGCACCGGACAGCCGCGGGAGGCGCAGTTCACCGCCATGTGCAGGCGCGGCTCGTCGTACTCCCTGCGCAGCACCTCATGCTCGATCGCATCGAGGGTGAGCTGACGGCCCGCCACCGGAAAGCGCCGCCAGCGCCACACCCCGGGGATCGATCGGATGCTGTCCACCGGGTAGCGATCAACGATCGAGACGAGCGTCAGCGCGTTGTAGGCGTTGATCAGGAAGGCGATCTGCTCGGCCTCCGGCCAGGCGGCGAAGCGCTCGGGGCTCACCTCTCCGATCGCCGCGGCATAGCGATCCAGGCCGGCGCGATCGGCCTGCAGCGCGGCGTAGTCCACCTGACCGCGCGCATCCACGTGGCGGGCCAGCAGCTCGGCGTAGGCCCGATCGTCCAGGGGAGCCGCAGCAGGGGCCTCCTGTCCCGGAACCGCTGCCTGCGGGGCCGGCCCCGGCCCGCGGCCGCAGGCCCCCAGCAGCGGCGGCAGCAGTGCGGCGAGCACCAGGGCCGCACCGAGGCGGCTGCGGACGATGGTGTTGAGGCGAGCAGCAGCGGATCGAGGCATCGGGACGCGCAGGACGCGGTGGGGGAGCACCCCTGTCCGTACCGGCAGAGGGCACCGCTGGATGATGGGTCTCGCGCGCTGCCGCCGCCCACCCACCGCTGAACCCATGGCCTGGCAGTTCTGGATCGACCGCGGCGGCACCTTCACCGATCTGGTGGGCATCGCTCCGGACGGAGCCGTGGTGGTGCGCAAGGTGCTCTCGGAACAGCCGGAGCACAGGGGCGACCCGGCGGTGCGGGCCATCGGCGAGGTGCTCGGCCTGCCGGAGGGTGCCGCCATCCCGGCCGGTTGCATCGACGAGGTGCGCCTCGGCACGACCGTGGCCACCAATGCCTTGCTGGAAGCCGCCGGAGAGCCGGTGTTGCTCGTGACCAACCGCGGCCTGGGAGACCTGCTGCAGATCGGGGATCAGCACCGGCCGGACCTGTTCGCCCTGGCCATCCGCAGACCTGCCGGCCTGACCGCCGGCGTGGTGGAGGTGGGCGGCCGCCTCGATGCACGGGGCCGGGAGGTGGAGCCGCTCCAGCTCGATGGAGCCCTGGAGCGGGAGATTGAGCAATGGCGCGAGCGGGGCGTGAACAGCTGCGCCATCGCCCTGATGCATGCCTACGCCGAGCCGCGGCACGAGCAGCGGCTGCAGACCTGGCTGCGGGAGCGGGGCTTCCGGACCGTGGTCAGCTCCCATGAGGTGTGCCCGCTGCCGCGTCTGGTGCCTCGGGGTCAGACCTGCCTGGCGGAGGCGGCCGTGGCGCCGGTGCTGCAGCGCTACCTGACCCAGGTGCGCCGCGCCCTGGGGCCCAAGCCGCGCCTGCGGGTGATGGGCTCCAGCGGCTCCCTGCTCAGCCCCCTGCGACTGCTGGCCAAGGACACGATCCTCTCGGGACCGGCCGGCGGCATGGTCGGCGCCGTGGCGGCGGCGCAGCGGGCGGGACTGGCGGACGGGCCGCTGGTGGGCTTCGACATGGGCGGCACCTCCACCGATGTGTTCCACGTGGCCCCGGGCCTGCGGGAGGAGGACTGGCCGCGCATTCCGGAGACGGAGGTGGCCGGCCAGCGCCTGATGGCCTCCCGGCTGCCGATCCACACGGTGGCGGCGGGCGGCGGCTCGATCATCCGCAGCGACGGGGAACAACGGTTGCTGGTGGGGCCCCGCTCGGCGGGCGCGAACCCTGGCCCGGCCTGCTACCGCCGCGGCGGCCCGCTCACCATCACCGATGCCAACCTGCTGCTGGGGCGCCTGCAGCTGAGCCGGTTCCCGGCGGTGTTCGGCCCCGATGGCACCCTGCCTCCGGACCGGCAGGTGGTGGAGGCCCGCTTTGCTGAGCTGGCCCAGTGCCTCGGCACCAGCCCGGTGGAGGTCGCCGAGGGGGCGCTGGCCATCGCGGTGGAACGGATGGCCGACGCGATCCGGCGGGTGTCGCTGCAGCGGGGCCATGACATCCGCGGCGGCAGCCTGGTGGCCTTCGGCGGCGCCGGCGGGCAGCACGCCTGCCGCCTGGCGGAACAGCTCGGCCTCGAGCGCGTGCTGCTGCCGCCCCTGGCCGGGGTGCTCTCGGCCTGGGGCATCGGCCATGCGCGCCAGAGGCGGGAACGCCAGCGGGCCATCCGGCAGGCCCTCGATGACACGCTGCTGACGGACCTGCGCCGGCAGGCCGAGGCGGAGCTCGCCGCGGGACTGGCCGAGCTCAGGCAATCGGGGGACTGGTCGGCGGGAGCGGCCCCCGGCGATGGGGAACGGCGCCAGCGCATCGAGCTGCGCTACGGATCCAGCGAGCAGGGTCTGCTCCTGCCGCTGCCCGCCGCCGGCGACCGGGATGCGGTCTGGATGGCTTTCGAGGAGGCCCACCGGCAACGCTTCGGCTACGTGCCGCCCCGCAACGACGCGCTGGTGGTGGAGCGACTGGTGGTGGAGCTGGTGGCGCCCGTGGCCGTCAGCGGACGGGGCACGGAGAGCACGGGCCGCAGCCAGGAGGCGCCACCCTCGCGGGAGGCCGCCAGGGTGCACTGGCCCGGTGAGGGTTGGCGGAGCGTGCCCCTGCTGCAGCGGCAGGACCTGAGGCCGGACCACACGGTGAGCGGGCCCGCCCTGATCGTGGAGAGCACGGGCTGCACCGTGCTGGAACCGGGCTGGCAGGCCCAGACCGACGGCAACGGCGCCCTGCTGCTGGAGCGCTGCGAGCAGGCACCGGGCCCCGGCTCCTCCGCCCCTGCCGCCGCTGGAGCGAGGGCAGAGCCGATGGCCGCCAGGCCGGATCCGGTGCTGCTCGAGCTCTTCCACCACCGCTTCATGGCCATCGCCGAGCAGATGGGGGAGCGCCTGCGCCAGACCAGCCGCTCGGTGAACATCCGCGAGCGGCTCGATTTCTCCTGCGCCCTGTTCGATCACCGCGGCGCCCTGGTGGCCAACGCACCCCACATCCCGGTGCATCTGGGCTCGATGGGGGAGGCGGTGGTGGACCTGCTGGCGCAGATCGAATCCGGCGAGCGGGGCCCCCTCGGCCCCGGCGAAACGGTGCTCAGCAACGACCCGTTCCACGGCGGCACTCACCTGCCCGACATCACCGCGATCACCCCGGTGCACATCGATGCCGGCGGGCCCCGGTTCTTCGTGGCCTGCCGCGGCCACCATGCCGATGTGGGCGGCCTGACGCCGGGCTCCATGCCCCCCTTCAGCCGGCGCATCGGCGATGAGGGCCTGCTGCTGCGCAACGTGCCCTTTGTGGTAGGCGGGCAGCACGACCGCAGCCTGTGGGAGCGACGGCTGCGGGAGGGGCCGATGCCGCCCCGCAACCCGGGCGAGCTGCTCGCCGACCTGCAGGCCCAGGTGGCTGCCAACCAGCTGGGGGTGCGAGAGCTGCAGCAGCTGGTGCAGCGCCAGGGGCTCGAGCCGGTGACCACCTACATGGATCACATCCAGGCCCAGGCCGCCCAGGCGGTGCGGCGGGTGATCGAGGGACTGGGCAGCGGGCGCTTCTCCCTCGAGCTCGACAACGGCACCCGGCTGCAGCTGCAGCTGCGGGTGGACCGCTCCCGGGGCGAGGCCGTTCTCGATTTCAGCGGCACATCACCCCAGGGCGACCACAACTTCCAGGCCCCGCTGGCGGTGACCAAGGCGGCGGTGCTCTATGTCTTCCGCTGTCTGGTGCGCGAGCCGATCCCCCTGAATGCGGGTTGCTTCCAGCCCCTGCAGCTGATCGTGCCCGAGGGCTGCCTGCTCCATCCCAGGCCTCCTGCGGCGGTGGTGGCCGGCAATGTGGAGACCTCCCAGGCCGTGTGCAACCTGCTGCTGGGGGCCCTCGGGGCCAGCGCCGCCAGCCAGGGAACGATGAACAACCTCACCTTCGGTGATGGACGCCGTCAGTACTACGAAACGATCGCCGGCGGCAGCGGCGCCGGGTCCGGTTTCGAGGGAGCGTCAGGGGTGCAGACCCACATGACCAACTCACGCCTCACCGATCCGGAAATCCTGGAGCAGCGCTACCCGGTGCGGGTGGAACGTTTCGGCCTGCGGCGGGGCAGCGGCGGCAGGGGCCGCTGGCGTGGCGGCGACGGACTGGTGCGCCGGATCCACTTCCTGGAGCCGATGACCGTGGCGATCCTCTCCGGTTCCAGGCGGGTGGCACCGTTCGGGCTGGCGGGCGGCGAGGCGGGCCGGGTGGGTCGGAACCGGATCGAACGGGCCGATGGCAGCAGCGAGGAGCTGCCGGGATCCGCCCAGGTGGAGGCGATGGCCGGGGACCGGCTCACGATCGAGACTCCCGGCGGCGGCGGCTACGGGCCGGCCCAGCCGCTCAGGCCACCTGGCGGAAGCTCTCCTGGAAGGCCTTGATCGTGGCGTCGATGTCGGCCTCGCTGTGGGCGAGGGAGGTGAAGCCGGCCTCGAAGGCGCTCGGCGCCAGATAGACCCCCCGCTCGAGCATGGCCCGGTGCACCCGGCCGAAGCGGGCGGTGTCGGAGGCCTTGGCATCCTCGAAGTTGTGCACCGGCCCCGCGCAGAGGAAGAAGCCGAACATCGCACTGACGCTGCCGCCGCAGATGGGCAGGCCCGCGTCCTTGCCGGCCTCAAGGATGCCCGCGCTGAGGCGCTGGGTCATGGCCTCCAGGCGCTCATAGGTGCCCGGCTCGCGCAGCAGCTCCAGCGTCTTGATGCCGGCCGTCATGGCCAGGGGATTGCCGCTCAGGGTGCCGGCCTGGTACATGGGGCCGGCGGGGGCGACCATCGCCATGATGTCGGCCCGGCCGCCGTAGGCCCCGACCGGCAGCCCGCCGCCGATCACCTTGCCCATGGTGGTGAGGTCGGGTGTCACCCCGAAGTGCTTCTGGGCGCCGCCGTAGCTGATGCGGAAGCCGGTCATCACCTCGTCGAACACCAGCAGAGCGCCGTGCTCGCGGGTCAGTTCCCGCAGCCCCTCGAGGAAGCCGGGTTCGGGGGTGATGAACCCGGCATTGCCCACGATCGGCTCGAGGATCACCCCGGCGATCGCATCGGGGTTCTCGGCGAAGAGCTCCTTCACCGCCTCCAGATCGTTGTAGGGGGCGGTGAGGGTGCTGGAGGTGGTGGCGCGGGGCACACCCGGGGAATCGGGCAGGCCGAGGGTGGCGACGCCGGAGCCGGCCTTCACCAGGAACATGTCGGCGTGGCCGTGGTAGCAGCCCTCGAACTTGATCACCTTCTCCCGACCGGTGAAGGAGCGCATCAGCCGCAGCACCGACATGCAGGCCTCGGTGCCGCTGTTGACGAAGCGCACCATCTCGACGCTGGGAACGGCGTCGATCACCATCTCGGCCAGCTGGTTCTCCAGGGCGCAGGGGGCGCCGAAGCTGGTGCCCTTCTCCACGGCCTCCTGCAGAGCGGAGACCACCTCGGGGCGTGCATGGCCGCAGATGGCGGGGCCCCAGCTGCCGATGTAGTCGATGTAGCGGTTGCCATCCACGTCCCAGGCGTAGGCGCCCTTGACCCGGTCGAAGACGATCGGCTGGCCGCCGACCGACTTGAACGCCCTCACGGGGGAACTCACGCCACCGGGCATCAACGACTGGGCCGCGGTGAAGATCTCCTCTGAACGGCTGGTGTTCAGAGCAGGGGATGACACTGGCGCCGAGGTCAAAACGGGTTCCGCAGACGGTGATGAAGAAGTGGGGCCGGACACGGGACGCCCGTGCAGACCGGCGACCATCCTGGCCTAAAACGGGGCGGATCCAACTGAACCGTGACCGCCTTGCCCGCAGCCGCCGCTGACCGCTGGGCGCAGCTGGAACGGGCCCTGCTGCGTCACCTGCCCCGACGGGCGGTGGTGAGCCGGCGCCAGGAGCTCCTCACCTACGACAGCGACGGCCTCACCCTGGAGCGGCATGCCCCACCCCTGGTGGTGCTGCCGGAGACCACCGCTGACGTGGCGGCCGCCCTGCGCTGCTGCCACGAGCTGGAGCTGCCGTTCGTGGCCCGGGGCAGCGGCACGGGCCTGTCGGGCGGTGCGGTGGCCGAACAGGAGGCGCTGCTGGTGGTGACCAGCCGCATGCGGCGGATCCTGGCCACCGACCTGGCCGACGGGCTGATCACGGTGCAGCCGGGCGTGATCAACAGCTGGGTGACCCGTGCGGTCTGCGGCGACGGCTTCTATTACGCGCCCGATCCCTCCAGCCAGGTGGTCTGCAGCATCGGCGGCAACGTGGCCGAGAACTCCGGCGGCGTGCACTGCCTGAAGTACGGCGTCACCAGCAACCACGTGCTCGGCCTGGAGGTGGTGCTGCCGGACGGCACGATCACCCAGCTGGGAGGGCGCTTCAGCGAACAGCCCGAGCTCGATCTGCGCGGGGTGTTCATCGGCAGCGAGGGCACCCTCGGGATCGCCACCGCCGTGACCCTCAGGCTGTCGCGGCTGCCGGGGCGGGTGGCGGTGCTGCTGGCCGATTTCCCCTCGATGGAGGCGGCCGGCGAGGCGGTGCGCATGGTCACCGCGGCGGGGGTGCTGCCGGCGGGCATGGAGATCATGGACAACTTCATGATCCGGGCGGTGAACGATCTGTTCGGCCGCGAGGAGTACCCGCCGGAGGCGGCCGCCGTGCTGCTGATCGAGCTCGACGGGCGCCCGGCCGAGGTGGAGGCCGCCGTGAACACCACCAACCGGCTCTGCCGGGAAGCCGGGGCGGGCGGGATCCGCCAGGCGGACTCCGAAGCGGACCGGGCCCAGCTGTGGAAGGGCCGCAAGTCGGCCTTCGCCGCCGTGGGCAAGATCACCACCACGTATTACGTGCAGGACGGGGTGGTGCCCCGCAGCGTGCTGCCGCAGGTGCTGGCGGAGATCGAGGCCCTCAGCCGTCACCACGGCCTGCCGGTGGCGAACGTGTTCCACGCCGGCGACGGCAACCTGCACCCGCTGATCCTCTACGACGGCCGTGAGGCGGGGGTGGAGAGCCGGGTGAAGGAGCTGGGCGCCGCGATCCTGCGCCTGTGCGTGGAGAGTGGCGGCAGCATCAGCGGCGAGCACGGCATCGGCTCCGACAAGCGCTGCTACCTCGACTGGATGTTCGCCGCCGACGATCTGGACACCATGCGGCTGGTGCGGCAGGCCTTCGATCCCGCGCAGCGCGCCAATCCCGGCAAGATCTTCCCCACCCCCACCAGCTGCGGCGAGTCGCTGCGGCGGCGGCAGGCGGCGGAGCGAAGCGATGCCGGCCTGAAGGTGGCCGCGACACCGAGAGCGGCTGTGCTGCCGGGGGTCGAGGTGTATTGACGCTTCCGCCGATGTCCTCAGAAGGGGGTGGGCAAGCCAAGCCTGAACTGCTGGATTAGGCATTGCTGCCGGTGGCGTGTCCAGACATGCCTTGCCAGACAGGAGTTGGGCCTTCCTCACTGCAAGGGGGGGGAGCCGAGGCAACGCCATGAGAGCCCAGGAACCCACCGAAGACGAGGAGAACGCTGAGGCGTACGCCGCCGCCGCTCCGGAGCAGGAGGACGCCAGGGGTTTCCTGAATGACGAGGCGTTGTGGGATGTTCTCGACACGCTTCCCTGGGGAATCGTTCTTTACCGACCCGTTGCCGATGCGAACGACTACGTCTTCGTCGGCCTCAACCGGATGGTGGAGCAGACCGAGGCTGTCCCGCGCGGGGACCTGCTGGGCCAACGGCTGACAACGGCCTTCCCCGGTGTGGAGGACTTCGGGCTGCTGGAGGTGCTCAACCGGGTGAAGACCAGCGGCAGGCCCGAAACCATGCCGCCCACCCACTATCAGGACGAACGCATCAGCGGCTGGCGGGAAAACAGGGTCTTCCGGCTGGACAACGGCCTGTTGATGGCGGTCTACGAGGACGTGAGCGATCGCGTGGCCAGTGAATCCCTGAGCAGAGCCCTGCTGCAGTGGACCCAGCTGCTCAGCGAATCGAGCCTGGACGGGATCTGGGACTGGAACGTAGAGGACAATCAGCTCTATCTCTCACCCAGATGGAAGGCCCAGCTGGGCTTCGCGGATGACGAGCTGGCCAACAGCTTCGAAACCTTCACCACCCATCTCCACCCGGAGGATCGCACTCGGGTGCTGGCCCATCTGCAGCGGTTTCTCGATCAGCCCGAGGAGCTCTGGCTCGAGGAGTTCCGCATGCAGGCCAAGGGCGGCGATGACCAGTGGGTGATGGCACGAGGCACGCCGGTGCTGAACGCCGACAACAAGGTGGTGCGCCTGCTCGGTGTGCACATCAACATCACGGATCGCAAGCAGGCTGAGCAGAGGCTGATTGAAGAGAAACGCCATCTCCGCTTCGTGCTCAAAGCCACGCAAACCGGTTCATGGTCGTTTGATGTGGCCAGCCAGGCGGTGACGTGGTCGGAGGAAGTGGAAGCCATCTACGGAATGGAGGCCGGCTCGTTCCGGGGCACCTTCGAGGAGGTGAGGCAAGCCATCCACCCGGACGACTTTCAGGCCTGGCAGGACGACGTGGCGCGCTGCCTGTCGGGGGAATCAGACCACAACCTCCAGTACCGGATCGTCCATCCAGATGGCTCCATTCACTGGATTCATGCCCACGGTGCTGCGGTGAGGGATGAGCAGGGGGCCGTGATCCGCATCGAGGGCCTCACGCAGGACGTCACCGCACACAAACAGAATGAACGGAAGCTCCGCCAGGCCGCGGCCGTGTTCGCCAACACCTGCGAAGCCGTGATCCTCACCGATCTCGATGCCACGATCCTCGATGTGAATGCCGCCTTCACCACCATCACCGGCTACAGCCGGGCGGAGAGCATCGGCAGGAACCCGCGCTTTCTCAAGTCAGGCCATCAGGATCAGGCCTTCTATCAGGGGATGTGGAATGCGCTGCTGGATCGCAACCAGTGGAGCGGTGAGGTGTGGAACCGCCACAAGGATGGCCATCCCTATCCGATTCGGCTCTCGATCAGCCGGTTGCGGGATGAGAACGGTCGGGCCAACGGCTATGTGGGCGTCTGCTCCGACATCTCGACCAGCAAACAGACCGAAGCACGCCTGCAGCACCTCTCCCAGCACGATTCCCTCACCGGCCTGCCCAACCGGGCCTGCTTCGACGCGTTGCTGGAGAAGCGCTTGCAATCCGCGCAACGCGATCACAGCCAGCTGGCCGTGGTGTATGTGGATCTCGACAACTTCAAACCCGTCAACGACAATTTCGGCCATCTGATCGGCGATGGCCTGCTCAGGCAGGTGGCTGACCGCCTGAGGGATGCCGTGCGCTCCAGCGATGGCGTGGCCCGGATCGGGGGGGATGAGTTCGTGCTGCTGCTGGATCAGCTCGCCTCGACCGATCAGGCGCGGATCATCGCCCACCAGCTCCAGCGCAGCCTGCAGCGGCCCTTCACCGTCAGCAGCCACCTGGTGCGCATCAGCGGCAGCATCGGCGTCAGCCTCTACCCCCAGGACGGCGATGACGCGATCAGCCTGATGCGCCATGCCGATGCGGCGATGTACCGCAGCAAGGAACTCGGCCGCAACTGCATCAGCTTCCACACCCGGGAGATGACGATCACGGCCCAGCGGGAGGCCCGGTTGCTGAAGGACCTCGCTCCCGCCCTGGCCGGCCATCAGCTCTCACTGATGTATCAACCCCTGGTGGATCTGAAAACCGGCCGGCTCCGGGGCCTGGAGGTTCTGCTGCGCTGGCAGCACCCCAGCCTGGGCAGCATCCCGCCCGATCTGTTCGTGCCCTTGGCGGAGCGCAGTGGCCAGATGGGGTCGCTCACCGCTCACGTGCTGGACCAGGCCTGCCGGCAGGGCCGGCACTGGCTCGATCAGGGCCTGCTGTTCGGTCGCATCAGCGTGAACATGGCCGGCTCCGAAGTGCAGCAGGGTGATCTGGTGGAGCGCATCGATCAGACCCTGAAGGAGACGGGCCTGGAGCCGAGGCATCTGGAGCTGGAGTTTTCCGAGCGAGCGCTGATGCGACGCAGCGGCAACGGCAGTGCCGCTCAGCTGCTGCAGGCCCTGAAGGACCTGGGCGTGCCTGTGAGCCTCGATGACTTCGGAACCGGCGCCTCGTCTCTGGCGGCCCTGCGGAAGCTGCCGCTCCACGCCCTCAAGCTCGATCGCAGTTTCGTGGCCGGGCTTCCGGATCACGATGACAGCGCAGCCATCGCCGAGGCGGTGATCAGCATGGGCCGGGCATTGAGGCTGGACGTGATCGCCGAGGGGGTGGAGCTCCGCGAGCAGGCGGCGTTTCTCCGCGATCACGGCTGCCCACTGGCCCAGGGCTACCTCTATGGCCTTCCGATGCCGGCCGAGCAGATCGAAGCCGTGCTCTCGGAGCAGACCTGAACCCGGCCGCGACGCCGGAAGCAACACCGGAGGCGGCACCGGCATCGCACTACGCTGGATTCACCGTTCCGTTGTTTCCGCGATACCGCCGGCTCCGAGCACCCCCGGCAGCCGTGGCTGACCCAGCGGCAACTGCGGTGACCCCTCTCGATGAGGAGGGTCTGCGGGAGGCGCTCGATGGCCTGCCTCTCGCCGTGTCCGTGCATGAGCCGCTGGAGGGAGGCCGCCGCTTCCGCATCCTGGCCTTCAACCGGCGGGCCGAGGCCATGGAGGGTCTGTCGCACCGGCAGGTGCTGGGGCGAGAGCTGCAGGAGGTGTTTCCCGCAGCGGAGGCCTTCGGACTGCTGGCCGTGATGCGGCGGGTGCTGGGCAGCGGCAAGGCCGAAGCGATGCCCGGCGCCCCCTACGCCGATGAGCGGATCTGCGGCTGGCGGGAGCACGAGGTGCACCCCCTGCCGAGCGGCCGGCTGATGCTCATCAGCCGGGACCTCGACGCCCGGGCAATGACCAGCGTCCAGCGCGAGGTGAGGGGGAGCGACCAGCGCTATGAACTGCTCGCCGAGGCCAGCCTGGATGGCATCTGGGACTGGGATCTGGCCGGCGATCGCGTGTTCTTCTCCGATCGCTGGAAGGCCCAGCTGGGCTATCAGCGGCACGAACTCGAGGACAGCGTCGCCACCTGGAAGCGCCTGCTCCACCCCGACGACAGGCCGCGGGTGCAGCAGTAGCTGGAGGCCTTTCTCCTGGCCCCCGGCAGGGTCTGGGAGTCGGAGTTCCGGCTGCGGCACCGGCGGGGCGAGGACCGCTGGATGCTGGCCCGGGGCGTGCCGGTGCTCGGCAGCCAGGGGGAGCTGAGCCGCATCCTCGGTGTCCACATCGACATCACCGAACGCAAGCGGGCGGAACTGAGGCTGCAGCAGACGGCCACCGTGTTCGCCAACACGATCGAGGGGGCGCTGATCACGGATCTGGAGGGAACGATCCTCGATGTGAATCCGGCCTTCGAGACCATCACCGGCTACACGCGGCTCGAGGTGCTCGGGAAGAACCCGCGCCTGCTGCAGTCCGGCCGCCACGACCGGGGCTTCTATCGGCAGCTCTGGAAGGGGCTGCTGAAGACGGGCCGCTGGAGCTGAAGACGGGCCGCTGGAAGGGAGAGCTGTGGAACCGGGGCAGGGACGGACGCATCTATCCGTCGCTGATGGCGATCAGCACGGTGCGGAACGCGGAGGGCCAGAGCACGGGCTTCGTGGGTGTGTTCTCTGACATTTCCGCCAGCAAGGGGACCGAGGCCCGGCTGCAGTGGCTCGGCCAGCACGATTCCCTCACCGGCCTGCCCAACCGTCTGCTGTTCGACGCCCTCCTCGGCAAACGGCTGCTCGCCGCCCAGCGCGACGGCACCCGGCTGGCGGTGATCCACATCGATCTCGACAGCTTCAAGCCGATCAACAACAGCTTCGGCCATCTGGCCGGTGATGAACTGCTCCAGCACCTGGGCACCCGGCTGAAGAAGCTGGTGCGCTCCTCGGACACCGTGGCCCGCATCGGCGGCGATGAATTCCTGCTGCTGCTGGATGATCTCGTCGCACCCAGCGAAGCGCGCGGCATCGCCGGCAAGATCCACCGGGAACTCCAGGCCCCCTTCCAGATCGGCCCGCAGCGCTTCTACACCACCTGCAGCCTCGGGCTGAGTGTGTATCCCGAGGATGGGGCCGATGGCCTGAGCCTGATCCGACACGCCGATACCGCCCTTCAGCGGGCCAAGGATCAGGGCCGCAACACGATCTGCTGCTTCACCGAAGACATGAGCGCGGGCGCGCAGCGGGAGGCCCAGCTGCTCAACGGCCTCGGGCATGGGCTCTCCTGCGGTGAGTTCTCACTGGCGTATCAGCCCCAGGTGGAGATCCGCACGGGCCGGCTGCTGGGGATGGAGGTGTTGCTGCGCTGGGACCACGGCGATCTGGGTCCCATCACACCCGACCAGTTCATTCCCGTGGCCGAACGCAGCGGATTCATCCGTGAGCTGGGCGACTACGTGCTGCAGGAGGCCTGCTTCCAGGCGCGCACCTGGCACGACATGGGGCTCGCCTTCGGCTATGTGGCGGTGAATGTGGCCGGGAGCCAGATCCAGCAGCTCGACTTCGCCAGCGCTGTGGAGGACGCCCTGGAACGGAGCGGCCTGCCCGCCGACTGCCTGGAACTGGAACTCACCGAAAGCTGCGTGATGAACAGCATCGAGACCAGCATCGGCCAGCTGCAGGAGTTGCAGCGCATGGGCGTGCGCACCAGCGTCGACGACTTCGGCACGGGCTACTCCTCCCTGGCCTACCTGCGCCACCTGCCGGTGAGCCGGCTCAAGATCGACAAGTCCTTCATCCGCGGCCTGCCCGCCGACGGCAACGATGCCGCCATCGCCGATGCGGTGATCGCCCTGAGCCGTGCCCTGAATCTGGAGGTGATCGCCGAGGGGGTCGAAACCCGGCAGCAGGCCGAATTCCTCGGCTCCCGCGGCTGCGGGATCGCCCAGGGGTATTTCTACGGACGACCGATGACAGCCGAGGCGATGCAGGCGGCTCTGGTCGTCCAGGGGGGCTTCCAGGCGCCGGCCATCACGTCTCCCAGCCCAGGGGCTGATCCTCCAGCCACTCCTCCTCGTCCCCGCCCGCCGGCGGCCAGCTGAGGGTCACGATCACCGGAGCGTGATCACTCGGCTGCGGGCGGCCCCGCTCCTGGCGGTCGATGGAGCAGCCACTGGCCTGGGCGAGCAGCACGGCATCGAGATAGATGTGGTCGATCCGCCAGCCGCGGTCGCGATCCCATGCGCCGCTGCGGTAGTCCCACCAGCTCCAGTGGCCGGCGCCCGGCTCGAAGGCCCGGAAGCCATCCTGCAGAGCATCCTCCCCGTCGCCGCAGGCCTGGAGGGCCAGCTGCAGCGCCTGCCGTTCCGCGTCGCTGGCCATGATGCCCCCGGTCTGGCGGTCCGGATCGGGCAGATCGCGGGCATCCGGAGCGATGTTGAAATCGCCCACCACGCACAGGGGCTCCGGCTCGCGGCTCTGCCGCTCCAGGTAGCGGCGCAGCTGGGCCAGCCAGCGCAGCTTGTAGGCGTACTTGTCCGACTGAAGCGAGGAGCCGTTGGGCACGTAGAGATTCACGACTCTCAGGCCGTCGATGCAGGCGCTGAGCACCCGGGCCTGCTCATCACAGGCGATGGTTTCAGGATCCTCCGCCAGCACCGCCCGGAAACCGCGTTCCAGGCTCTCGATCGGGGGCCGACTCAGGATCGCCACGCCGTTGTAGGTCTTCTGACCGTGAATGCCGACGCTGTAGCCGAGAGCCTCGAAGGCCGCCGTGGGGAAGCGGTCGTTCTCCACCTTGGTCTCCTGCAGGCAGAGCACCTCCGGCCGGCAGCGATCGAGCCAGGCGAGCACATGCGGCAGGCGCGTGCGGATGGAATTGACGTTCCAGGTGGCGATCTGCACCGATCGTCGCTGTCGGGGTGCGACCCCTAGCATCCGATCGACGACGCGATCCCGAGATGCCGGCCACCCGCACACTCCGTCTTCTCCTCGGCGCCGCCGCCAGCCTCCCCTGCATGGCCCTCGCCGCCGGCCCCGCCCTGTCCAATCCCAACTCCACCTGGAGCCGGGACTCAGGCTGGACCCGCCAGGAACAGGAGCTCTACGACTATGACCCCACCGGCTCCCAGGATCAGGGCATTCTCGATGCCACCAACCCGCTCGAGCTGATGAACCGCCTGCGGCGGCTCACCGCCATGGACGACGCCACCCCGCCCGATGACGCCATCGATGCCGCCCTTCGGGACTTCGAGGCGCAGCAGACCCCCGGCGCCAGCCTCAGCGGCCCCTGAGCTCCTGGTCACCGCCGCTCTCCTCGGGCTGCCCGGACGTCGCCTCGTCCTCCGCTGCGAGCGACTCCACTGAACTGGGTGGCTCACCGTCCCGCATGGCCTCCAGACTCCAGCTGGCCGCCAGACCGTCAATCAGCGGCTGCAGTTCGGAACCCGCCACGGCGCGGGCCGTCTCCAGTTCCGCAAGGGCGGCTGCGGTGTTGCCCTGGTCCATCACACTCAGCGCCCGGGCCAGATGGGGCCGGACGTCGCCGGGCTGCTCACCGGCCAGCATCCGCAGAACGGCACGCGCCTCCTGGTGGCGCTCCTGCCGTCCCAGTAGTTCCGCCAGCATCAGACCCACCTCCATCCGCTCGCCCGCGCCGAGCTGCCGCATCACCTCCCGCAGCCGCTGCTCGGCCTCGGGAGCGCGGTCCTGCTCCAGCTGCACCAGCGTGAGCATCTGAAGCGCCTCCAGGTGGGCAGGGGTGCGGTGCAGGATCAGCCGCAGTTCCCGCTCGGCGCCCTCGGGGTCATTCTGGGTGCGGCGCAGCTCGGCCAGCATCAGGCGCAGGCCGGGGTCCTCGGAGCGGCGATCGGCCATCTGCTCCAGCAGCATCAGCGCTTCCGGCATGCTGCCCAGCAGAAGCAGGCGGTCGAGGAGTTCGTACTGCTCGGCTTCGCTCAGATCGCCGGCCATGATCCGGCTGCGCAACAGGTCCCGCTCCGCATCACCGGTCGAGTCCTGGGCCGGTTCCGGCCGGCGCTGCCGCAGTGCACCACTCAGCTCCCAGCCCAGTCCGGCCGCCAGCAGCACCGCCAGCAGGGCCAGGCCCATCTGCAGCGGCGTCAAGGGCTGGCGGCGGAGGGACAGGGGTCGTGCCGGAGACGGCGGCATGACGAGGGGACCATTGACGCTCGCTACATTGAACCCCCGATCGAGGTTGGCTCGAGCGGTCCCGGCTTTTCCATCGCCCGATGCGCCACCATCCGATCTCCCCGGTCACCGAACCGATGCAGTACCGGGCCATCGGTGTGGTGCGCGGGCGCTACTGCCCGGACGACCCCGGCGAGCTCACCCGCGGCCACATCAGCACCGAGGACGGCAGCCAGCTTGAGGCGGTTGTGCTGGGCCGGGTGCTCACCCTGATGCGCCGGCACATCGACCTCGACGCGCCCCACCTCTGGGTCACCTACCCCCGCTGCCGCACCGCCGATCAGCTGCACCTCCAGATCGTCGGGATCTGGGAGCCCAGCACCCTCACGACCGACGAGGACTCTGAGGAGGTCACCGACACCTCCGACACCCTGCCTGAGGGCGACAACTACTTCTCCATCCGCGGCGAGGTGCTGTTCACCCGCCCCGAGACCGGAGACGTGGTGCTGAAGGTGCGCCAGAAGCGGCGCGCCGATGGCCAGCGTCCCCTGCCGTTCAAGCTTCAGCTGAAGGGCACGCTGCCCATGGATCACCTGCGCCAGTTCGTGGCGCTCGATGTGCGCCGTCACGGGCAGGAGCTCCAGATCGAGCAGCACGAGCTGGTCGGACCGTTGCCGCGACGCGGCGAACGGGGCGGCCGGGCCCGCAACAAGCCGGCCCGCGCCCCTCAGCGGCACGATGCCGCCGGCGGCCAGCCGGAGCAGAACAGACCCGCCAGCCGGCCTCTGCGGGCGCTGCGCTCGGCACTCTCCCGTCCAGGAAGCCAGCGCGGATGAGCTTCTGGAGCGCCACCTGGGGCACCTGGTTCAACGCCGGTGCCGTGGTGCTGGGCGGCTGGCTTGGCAGACGGTTCGGCCACCGGCTGCCCAGTGAACTCCAGGATCACTGGCGCCGCTGGCTGGGGGTCATCACCGTGCTGCTGGGCCTGCGCCTGGCCGCCCCTCTGCTGGAGCTGGAGCTGGGACCGCTGCCCGCCCTCCTGCCCGCCCTGCTGCTGCTGCTGGCGGGCAGCGCCATCGGCCGGCGCCTCAACCGCAGCCTGCGGCTGCCGGCCCGTCTGGGGGGCCTGCGGGAGGGCGTGCTGCCCGGTGCCTTCGTGCTCTTCTGCGCCGGTCCGATGACCCTGCTGGGCTGCCTGCGCAACGGCGCCTTCGGCGATGCCGACCTGCTGCTGGTCAAGTCCAGCCTCGATGGAGTGGCGGCTGCCGTTCTGGCCGCCGGCACCGATGCGGCCCTGGCCTGGGTGGCGGCACCGCTGCTGGCCCTCCAGCTTCCTCTCTCTCTGGCGGCGGCCCGTCTCAGCGCCCTGATCAGCGACCCGCAGAGCTCGCCGCTCGTGCAGTTTCCCTCGGCCGTGGGTGGTCTGATGGTGCTCGCCCTGGCGCTGGAGCTGCTCGACTGCCCCGCCCCCTCCGTGAGCCAGGCCTGGCCGGGCCTGGCCCTCGCGCCGGTGGTGGGCAGCTGGATCCGATGAGTTCCCAGAGCGAGGCGACCGCCCTGCGGGCGGGGGCGGTGGTGGCCGCTCTCACCGGCCTCTCGGTGGCCGGGCCGATGCTCGGTCTGCCGGCCTCCTGGCTGGCCCTGATCAGTGCCGGCGGCCTGGCCGCCCTCACGCTGGATGCCGCCAGCTTCTCCGGCATGGGAGGCCACATCCTGGCCGAGGCGCTCCCTGGAGGGCAGCAACGCCTCTGGCGCATCGCCGCCCATGAGGCCGGACACGTGCTGATGGCGCAGGCGGAGACCATTCCCGTGTCTCAGGTGCTGGTGGGCAGCCTGGCCTGTGTGCGGGCCGGCCTGACCAGCCGCGGGGCCACCGCCTTCTCGGTGCCCGATCACGCCAAGCTTCCCCTGGAGGAGCTGCGTCGCTGGAGCCGCGTGCTGCAGGCGGGCATGGTCGCCGAGGAACTGCTCCTGGGCGAGGCCTGGGGCGGCCGCGACGACCGCCACCTGCTCGGACGCCTCTGGGGGCTCTCCGGTCACGACGTCGACACGGCACGGCGGGAGCAGCGACTGGCCCGGCGGGAGGTGACCCGCCGGCTTCGCTCCGATCCCGATGCCCTGAAGCAACAGGCCCGGCAGCTGCTGGATCAGGCCCCCCGACTCTTCCGGGGCGGCGCCTCGTGAAGCGACTGGTGGTGGACTGCCCCACCGGCCTGGCGGGGGACATGCTGCTGGCGGCCCTGCTGGATCTGGGGGTGCCTCGTGGCGTGGTGGAGGAGCCGCTGCGGCACCTGGGACTGCTCGATCAACTGCGCCTCCGCGTCGATGAAGGGCGCAGCGGCGGCCTGCGCGGCCTGCGGGTCACGGTGACGCCCCTCCAGAGCCAGCCGCAGGAGCGCCACTGGAGCGAGCTGCGGGGCGAGCTGGAGCGGAGCCCCCTGCAGGAGCCTCTGCGCGGCAAGGTGCTGGCGGTGTTCGCGCTCCTAGCGGAGGCCGAGGCCGCGGTGCACGGCCAGGCGCCCGAGGCGGTGCACTTCCATGAACTCGGCGCCCTCGACACCCTGGTCGACGTGGTGGGAGTCTGCGCCGCGCTCGAACATCTGGCCTGTGAGGAGCTGATCTGCGCCTGCCCACCCGCCGGCCACGGCAGCGTCGGCACGGCCCATGGCCGCCTGCCGGTCCCCGTGCCGGCGGTGCTGGAGCTGGCGCGGCGCTGCGGCGTTCCCCTGGCCGGCAGCGGCGATCTCCCCGCCGGCGAACTGCTCACGCCCACCGGCCTGGCCCTGATGGCAGTGCACGCCAGCCGCTTCGGAACGAGCCGGGGCGGCTGGCCCGAGGCGGTGGGGGTGGGCCTCGGCCACCGGGTGCTGGATCGGCCCAACCTGGTGCGGCTCTGGCTGGAGGGGCAGATGAGCGAGAGCCAGGATGGAGCGCTGCCGGAGACGGTGCTCGTGCAGGAGTGTCAGCTCGATGACGCCGACGGGGAGGCGGTGGCCCATCTGCAGGCGTGCCTGCGACGCGCCGGAGCCCTCGATGTGGTCTGCCAGCCGGTCCAGATGAAGAAGGGGCGCTCGGGGGTGCTGGTGCAGGCCCTGGCCCGGCCGGACCGGGCGGCGGCGCTGCGCCGGATCTGGTTCCGCGAAAGCACCACGCTCGGCCTGCGGGAGGTGGTGCAGCAGCGCTGGACCCTGCCCCGCCGCGAACGGACCGTGCAGACCCGCCTCGGTCCCGTTCGCATCAAGGAGGCGGAGCGGCCGGGCGGGCGCACCCTCAAGCCCGAGCACGACGATCTGACGGCGCTGGCCGAGGCCAGTGGCCTGCCCCTGGCCGAGGTGCGCCGCATCGCTCTGGCCGCCTGCCAGCCAGGCACCGCCGAGGCTGAGGAAGCCCTGGAGGAGCATCCATGAGCCGCGGCAGCCTGCTCAAGTTCGCCGTTGCCCTGGCCTGCATCGGCTTCGTGGCGGCCGCCGTGATCGATCAGGGGCAGCAGCTTCTGGCCCTGCGCATCAGCCGCCAGGGCTGGCTGTGGCTGGCGGTCGGGCTGGGCATCACCACCACGAGCATGGTCTGCAACGCCGGTGTCTGGGCGGTGCTGCTGCGCTGGCTGGGGCGCTGGCCGAAGGGCCTGGAGCCGTTCACGCTCTACCTCACCACCAACGTGCTCAAGTACCTGCCGGGCAATGTGTGGCACCTGGCAGCACGGGTGAAGGCCCTGAAGCCGGTCTTCGGCCTGGCGCCCGCGCTGGTGTCCGTGCTGCTGGAGCCGATCCTGATGGCCACGGCAGCTCTGGCCCTGGTGCCCCTGGGCGGGCTGCAGGGCGGGCTGGGCCTGATCGCGCTGCTGCCGCTGCTGGCCCTGATGCCCCGCTGGCTCAACCCGCTGCTGGCACGGCTGGAGCGCAGCCGGGCCGAGGCCATGCACCTGGAGGGGGAGCTGGCCGCTGAACCGGCCTGGTCGGTGCCGGGCTACCCCCTGCTGCCGCTGCTGGCGGCCCTGGCGTTCGTGCTGATCCGGTTCCTCGGTTTCGCCTGCTGTGTGGTGGCCTTCTCCGAGCAGGCCGCGGCGGGCTGGCCCGTGTGGATCGCGGGATTCGCCCTGGCCTGGACGGCCGGGCTGGTGGTGCCCGGTGCGCCGGGCGGACTGGGGGTGTTCGAGGCGGCGCTGCTGCTGCGCTTCGGCAGCCTCATCCCCGAGGCCCCGCTGCTGGCCATCGCGCTCTGCTACCGGCTGCTGGCCACCCTCGCCGACGGACTGCTGGCGGCCACCGGCCACCTGGACCGGCGACTGGTGGGGCCACCCGCTGCCGCGGCCGCGCCGGCCGTATCGCTGTCTGAGGGCAGCTCCAGCTCCTGAGTCTTAGTTTGGCCCCGATGGTCTCCGATCTGCTGAGACAGGGTCTGCGCGGCCGGGGGCGGCGCCTCACCCCCCAGCGGCAGAAGGTGCTCGGCGTGTTCGAGCAGCTGGGCGAGGGCCGTCACCTGAGTGCCGAGCAGGTGCATCAGCATCTGCTTCAGGAGCAGGAGCGGGTGTCGCTGGCCACCGTGTATCGCAGCCTGCGGCTGCTCAGCTCGATGGGGCTGCTGCAGGAGCTGGAGATCAAGGACGGCGGTCGCCGCTTCGAGCTGGCGGGCGACACCCACCGCGACCATCACCATCTCGTCTGTGTGCGTTGCGGCCGCACCGAGGAGTTCGAGAGCGAGGCGGTGCTCCAGGCCGGAGCCCGGGCCGCCAGCGAGAACGGCTTCAAGATGCTCGAGTGCGTCTTCAGCGTGCGGGCCCTCTGTCCGAGCTGCGCCGCCCTGGCCGGGAGCCCTGCAGACCCGGCCCTGGAGCCGGACTGAGCCGGGAGGCCATGGCCGCCGCCGAGAGCCGCGGTGGCGCGGTGGGATCCTCCTGGGCGGCCTGGAGCGCCGTCATCAGGCTGGTGCGATCTCCCCGGATCCGGATCATCACGTCCGTGCAGTGCTGGCCTCCAGCCTGCGCTGCACCCACCCGGATTGTCCGTGCAGGCGACACTGGGGCCGCGTCCGGATGACACCGAACCACCGTTCACGTGCTGCCTGCCCCGCCCATCCCCCTGCCGTGCCCCCTCAGTGCCGGCTGGCAGGTGATCTCCCGCACGGCCCTGCCAAGGCGCCACCCCGATGGCCGCCGCATGGGCGGCTTCTCCGCCCTGGCGATGGGAGCGGACTCCGGCAGCGGGGACCGGCCGCTGTGGCTGCTGAGCGACACGGACCAGCCGGAGCTGATTCCTCTGCTGGGGTGGATGGACACACCCCGCTACGGGCCGCGGCTGCGGCTGCGGGGGGCCGACGGTGCACTGCTGGCGCCGCGCTTCGACGGTGAGGGACTGGTCCGGATCGATGGCAGCCTCTGGATCGTGAGCGAGGGGCGGCGCCGGCTGGGACGGCCACCGGCGCTGCTGCGCTTCGATCTGGCCAGCGGCCGGTTCCGGGAGAAGCGGCCCCTGCCCCGGGCCTGGCGGCCCGCTCCGGATGCCGGCCTGCGCTCGAACCAGGGGCCCGAGAGCCTGGCCCGCTGGGGTGAGGAGCAGCTGCTGGTCGGCGCCGAGAGTCCGCTGAAACAGGACCGCGACGACAGGGTGCGCCTGGCCCGGCTGCGCATGGAGGGATCCGGCATCGGCCCCGCACCACCAGCCCAGCCCCTGCGCCCGCTGGCGCTGCAGCCCCGCTCGGCCAACTGGGGCCTGACCGAACTCCTGCCCCTGCCGCGGCAGGACCGTCTGCTCGCCCTGGTGCGCGGCTACGACCCGCTGCAGGGCTGGTGGGCCCGGCTGCAGCTCTATCGCCTGCCCGGACCCGTGCAGGCGCCGGATCGGGCCGCACCGCTGCAGCCGTTGATGGGCTGGGACCTGCTGGCTGACCTGCTGCCGGCGGACAACTGGGAGGGCATGACCCCGGGCCCGCCGCTTCCGGATGGGCGAGCGACACTGCTGCTGCTGAGCGATGACAATTTCTCCACCCGGCAACGGAGCTGGCTGGTGCGCCTCGCTCCCCGTCGCCGCCCGGGCTGCGGGGCGGTGGCGCCCGGTCACCTGGACTCCGAAGCCTCCCGGCCCCCGACATGAGCCTGACCCGCCGCTCGGTTCTCAGCCTGCTCGGCCTGAGCTGCGGGGTCGCGGGAGGGGCCGCCCTTGAAGGAGGGCCCCGGGCTGGAACCGCAGCGAGACGACCTGGGCACCCTTCGGGAGCTGCACTGCTATTTCAGCCGGTCGCTCTACCGCTGCCCGTGCAAGGCGATGGACTGGAGGCCGCAGCCCAGCGGCAGCGTCTTGCCAGCGTGCAGCTTGAGGATCGCCTGGTGCTGCCGGCGGGCTTCCGGGCCGATCTTCTGGCCGTGTGGGGTGAGCCCGTCGGCGATCCGGCGGTCGGGGCGCGCTTTGGATTCAACAACGATTACGTCGCCCTGGTGCCCGAGCCGACCGGACCACGCGCGGACGGAGCGGATGGTCCGGAACGCGCGCTCCTGGTGGTGAACTTCGAGTACATCAGCCCGCTCCCCTGGCAACAGGGATTTGAAGCGGTGCTGGGTCGACCACTCCCCTACCAGCAGCTGGCGGACACCCTCAAGCCACAGCAGGGAGAGGCGGACTGCACCGCTCTGCCGGAAGGCCATCCGCTCCTCGCCCTCATCCGGGCGGTGAGCGATGAGGCGATGGCCGATCTGGGGGTGGGGGTCATCGCCCTGGAGCGCCATCGGGGCGCCTGGAGGCGGAGGACCTCGCCGCTGGAGCGGCGCATCGATGGGCTCGCCGGTCTGAGGGATCCCGCCCAGCGGCTGCGGGTGAGTGGTCCCGCCGCAGCTGTGTTCAACCTGCCGGAGCCCATGGGCTACAGCGATGGCCTGGGAGCATCCGTGATCGGCAGCTTCGCGAACTGCGCCGGCGGGGTGACCCCCTGGGGCACTGTGCTCAGTGCCGAGGAGAACGTGCAGGTCCAGATCAGCGAGGACGTTCATGCCGATGGCAGCGCCTCCCACCCCTCCCGAAGGCCCTTTCTCTGCAGCGAGACGCGCCTGGCCGGCCTCGGCAACGTCTACGGCCTGGCGGGGAACAAATACGGCTGGATGGTGGAGGTCGATCCCGCCGACCCGACCCGCCCGGCCTGCAAGCACAGCTGGCTGGGGCGCTTCCGCCATGAAGCGGTGGCCGTGAGGGCCATCGCCGGCGAACACCTGCAGATCTACTCCGGCTGTGACCGGCGCGGCGGCCACCTCTACCGCTATGTGAGCGACGCGGTGGTGCAGGACCCGAGCGATCCCGCCAACTCGGCCCTGCTCGATCAGGGCGACCTCCAGGTGGCCCGCTTCGAGGGCGATGGCAGCGGCCGTTGGATTCCGCTGCGTCCCGAGACGCCCGTGGATCCGTTTCTACCGAGCCGCTTTCAGACGGCAGGCCTCAGCTGTCCGGTGGAGCTGCCCCATTCCGACCGTCGCCTCGCTGGCGCCGAGCTCTTCGACGATGACGCCGCCGTGGCCGCCTACCGCCGGCGGTTCCCGACCCTGGCCCACCTCTACCGGGGCGCAGCCGCCGCGCTGCAGGGAGCGATCCTGGTGGATGCCCACCTCGCGGCCAGCGCTGTTGGCGGAACGCCGACCGCCCGCCCGGAGGACACCGACCTCGATCCGGTGAGCGAGGACCTGCTGGTGGCCTTCACGTCCGGCCGTCCGAATGAGCGGGGAGGCGCGGATCCGGCCGTGTTCACCGGACCGGCCGGAGAAGCCGGCTGGCCCCATGGCTGGGTGATGCGCCTGCAGGATCAGGACGACGGGTTCCGCTGGCGTCTTGCGGTCACCGGCGGTGAGCCCTGGGCCGGCGGCCTGGGCTTTGCCAACCCGGACAATCTCGCCCTGGACCGGAACGGCAACCTCTGGATCGTGACGGACCGGTCCATCGGCGATCCTGCGGGGGAGATCTTCGGCAACAACAGCTGCTGGCTGGTCCCCCGTGGGAGCGGGTCCGAGGAAACGGCCTTCTGTTTCGCCACGGGGCCGATGGAGTGCGAACTCTGCGGCCTGGCGCTCGATCGGGATGAGCGCACCCTGTTCCTCGCGGTGCAACATCCCGGCGAACGGCATGGGCGGAGGATGGCCGGCCGCCAGCTGGAGCAGGAGCACCGGCTGGTGGATCGGGAGGGCCGGACCTTCCTGCAGCGGCGGCAGGTCCCGCTGGGGTCGTCCTGGCCATCGCCGGCGCCGGGCCAGCCCCCGAGGCCGGCTGTGGTGGCGATCCGGCGCGATGATGGCCGGCCTCTGCTGGCCTAAGCCTCCCGCTCGAGGCCGGGGATCAGGGCGATCGAGGCGGCAAGGCCCAGCAGGATGATCATCAGGCAGGGCAGCAGAGCACTGGCCAGCCGCTCGTCGCTGGCGTACTGGTACACCCGCACCGCCAGGGTGTCGAAGCCGAAGGGCCGCAGCGCGAAGGTGAGCGGCAGCTCCTTCACGGTGTCGACGAACACGAGCAGACCACCCACCATCAGGGGCCCGCGCAGCAGCGGCAGGTGAACCCGGCGCAGCACGCCGCTCCAGCCCTGCCCGAGTGCGGTGGCCGCCTCATCGAGCTGCACGGGCATCCGCTCGAAGGCGGCGTCCAGCCCGCCCTTGGACACGGCCATGAACCGATCGGCGCAGCCCCAGACCAGCAGCAGCAGGGCCGGCAGGCCGATGGGCGCTCCCACCAGCAGCAGGGCCAGGGCCAGCACGGCGCCCGGCACCGCATAGCCCAGACCCGCCAGCTGGGTGAGGCCCAGCAGCACGGGATGGGATTGCCAGCGGGCGGTGAGTGCCAGCAGCAGAGCTCCACCGGCAGCGAGGACAGTGGCCAGGCCGCCGAGGGCCAGGCTGCGGCCACTCAGGGCGAGAAGCTCAGCAGCGTCACTGAGCACCAGCTGGTCCAGGCTCAGCGCGATCCAGATCAGCGGCACACCGAGGCTGATCAGGGGCGGCAGGCCGGCCAGAGCCTGGGCGGCGAGCGCCCGGCCGCCGCTCAGGGACCAGGCGGGGCCGGCCACCGCATCACTGCCCAGGTTCCAGCGCCGGCTGCGTCGCCTCAGCTGCCGCTCAACCGCCACCAGCAGGGCCACCACCAGCAGGGTGAGCAGGGCCAGAAGCACGGCGCCGGCGGGATCACCCTCCGCCTGCCAGCGCTGCAGGATGCCGGCGGACACGCTGGGGATGCCGAGCAGCTGCACCGCCCCGAGCTCGTTCACCACCTCCATTCCGATCAGGGCCACGCCCGCCCCGATGGCCGGCAGGGCCATGGGCAGGGCGACGCGCCGGAAGCTGCCCCAGGGGCCCACGCCAAGACTGCGGCAGGCCTCGAGCTGGCGGGCGCCACCCTGCTGGAAGGACTCGGTGCTCAGCAGGAACACGTACGGGTAGGTGCTGAGGCCCAGCACCAGCACGCCCCAGCCCATGCCGTACACCCGCCAATCGGCGCGGCTGGCCAGGTCCACCAGGGTGGCGGCCAGCAGGTAGCCGGGCGTGGCCAGGGGAACCAGCTGGGCAATGCGCAGCCAGCGGCGCCCGGGGAAGCGGCAGCGGGCGAGCAGCCAGCCGTTCGCCGTCCCCAGAGCAGCGCCCGCAGCAGCTGCTCCCAGCAGCAGGGTCAGGGTGCTGATCAGCTGTTCGAGGCCATCCGCGCCGAGGGAGAGAACCCCGAGATCGGCGCCGTCGAGAGCGGCCCAGCCCAGCCCCAGCAGAGGGCTCAGCGCCAGAAGGACCACCAGCAACGCCGAAACCACCAGGAGCTGACGGCTTCCGGAGACAGGAGGTCTGTGGGTGAGGGGCCGGAGCGCTGATGGACTCAGCAGCCGGACGAGCCGCAACAGCGCTTGACCGACTGGCTGCCTCGGGTCGCCAAGAGCAGGGTCGCTGGGCGCGTCAACGAAACGTTGGAGGAACAGATGTCACTCGCTTCAGATGCCCGAAGGTAAGAAGCGACCGCACAGTGCGAACAGCACATTTGTCGCTTCAGCCCGTCACAAATGAAACAGGGTGCAGTGACGGGCGCCGCGTGGGCTGCGGCGACGTCCTTCAGACGCGGCGGGAGGGACCGGAACGGACGCGGACCGGAATCAGCTCGGGCTGGAGCTGACGCTGCATCAGGCCGCCGCCGGAATTGTCGTCGTCGGAATCGGCAATCAGCCAGCAGAGCAGGCCCACAAGACCCAGGACGGCTGCGGCGGAGAGGAGATCAACCATGGAGCCGGTTCCTCGTCGGGCCGTCACCCTAGTCGGGTTGTCCAGGCCCGGCGACACCCGGGCGACGGTTGTCCGCCCCGGGGGGATCAGGCAGCCGCTGCCACTCGCCGCGCTCAGGCGAAGCCCTTGCCGGCATCGGGGGCGACGCAGGCCTGGAGCTGACGCCGCAGACGGTCGTGATCGAGATCGCGGCCGATCAGCACCAGCTGGTTCTTGCGCTCACCGGGCCAGTCGCTGTCGTCGATCGAGAAGCGCTTGCCGGCCAGGTGGAACACATGGCGCCGTTCGCTCTCGTTGAACCAGAGCACGCCCTTGGCCCGGAACACCCCCGCGGGCAGCTGGTTGTCGAGAAAATGCTGGAACTTGCGCAGGGCGAAGGGCCCGTCGCTGCGGAAGGAGAGCGAGGTGAAGCCTTCGATCGCCAGGTGATCCGGCGAGGCCTCATGGGAGTGGTCGTGATCGTGGTGGTGATCGTGCCCGTGGTGGTGATGGGCAGGACCATGGTCATGACCGTGATGGTCGTGATGGCCTCCATGGCCGTGCCCGTCGTGGTCGTGGTTGTGGTCGTGGCCACCATTCGGCTCGGAGGCCGCGATCCGGTCGCTTTCGAACAGGCCCACGCTCAGCAGCAGGCCCAGCGGCACCTCCGCATTCACGGAGCGGAGGATGCGGGCGTCGGTCTTGATCGCCCGAAGCTCGGCCTCGATGGCCTGCAACCGCTCCTCGGGCACCAGATCGCACTTGTTGAGCATCAGGATGTCGCCGTAGATCACCTGGGAGCGGCCCACCTCACCGGCCAGCAGGCTGTCGTCGAAGTTCTCCGCATCGATCAGAGTCACGATCGAATCCAGCCGCGTGCTGTCGCGCAGCTCGCTGCCGAGAAAGGTCATGGCCACAGGCAGGGGATCGGCCAGGCCGGTGGTCTCCACCACCAGATAGTCGAGCTCGGCCTGCCGTTCCATCAGGCGGTCCACCGCATCGAGCAGCTCGCCATTGATCGAGCAGCAGATGCAGCCGTTGCTGAGCTCGACCATGTCCTCGCTGGTGGCGACGATCAGGTCGTTGTCGATGCCGATCTCGCCGAATTCGTTGACCAGAACGGCGGTCTTGAGCCCCTGCTGGTTGGTGAGGATGTGGTTGAGCAGGGTGGTCTTGCCGGCCCCGAGGAAGCCGGTGAGGATCGTCACCGGCACGCCCTCGGTTCTGGGGAGTGTCGCGGTGTCGCTGGCGGTCATCGAAGCGGAATGGGCATCGGTCCGGCGGCATCATGGCTGCAGTGCACTCCGCTCTGCAGGCGCACCGTCCGTGCCCCCATCCACCCCCTCCTCCCCTGCGGCCGAGAGCTGGCAGGACCGGCTGCGCTTCGACAGCAATGGTCTGCTTCCGGCCATCGCCCAGGACTGGCTCGATGGGGCGGTGCTGATGGTGGCCTGGATGAACCGGCTGGCGCTGGATCACACCCTGGCCAGCGGCGAGGTGCACTACTGGAGCCGCTCCCGTCAGGAGCTCTGGCACAAGGGCGCCACCAGCGGCCACATCCAGACCCTGCGGGGACTCCGCTACGACTGCGACGCCGATGTGCTGCTGCTCACCGTCGAGCAACGCGGCAACGTGGCCTGTCACACCGGCGCCCGCAGCTGCTTCTACAGCGATGGGCTGCCGGGTGAGGCGGTGCTCGAGCCGCCGGCCGATGCCTGCACCGAGCTCTACCGGGTGATCGCGTCGCGCCGCTCATCCCCCCTGGAGGGGAGCTACACGAATCGGCTCCTCGATGGCGGCGACAACCGCATTCTCAAGAAGATCGGCGAGGAGAGCGCCGAGTTCGTCATGGCCTGCAAGGACGGGGAGGAGAAGGCCATCGCCTCGGAGGCCGCCGATCTGCTCTTCCACATGCAGGTGGCCCTGGCTCACCACGGTGTCGACTGGCGGGCCGTGCAGGAGGAACTGGCGCGCCGTCGCGGTGCCCCCAGGCGGGACTAGGGGCGACCGAAGCCGGTGGGCTGGCGGCGCAGCCACTCGAGCGTGCGCCGGTCCCGCTCACTCAGCTTGAGCACGGGCTCGGCTCCGGGAGCCGTGGCCATCGCATCGGCCGCCTCATCGCTGTGCCCCCAGATGCCGAAGGCATGGCCGAGTTCGTGCAGGGCGGTGGCTTCGATGGCCTGCCGCCGCTGATCCGGGCTCACCTGCACCACCACCAGGGGTTCCAGAGGCGACTCCGCGAGGTCCGTGCCCTCCGGCGAGTCGCCCGAACGGTTCACACGCCTGAGCAGGAGCGTGCCGCGGCCGTGACTGGCGCGCCAGACGCCGGCGATCTGCCGGCGCTGCGGCCGGCGCCGCTGCACCAGCACCTGGGCCCGCCCGGCATCGGCAACGCGGACCAAGCTCAGGTGCTGGCTCCAGGTGGAGAGAGCCGCCTCCACCGCCTCGAACCAGCGCCGATCCCAGCGGCTCCCTCCTCCCTCCGGCAACGGCTCGACCCAGACGCACCAGACGGGAAGGATCGGCAGACCCTGATCGGTGGTGGCCAGGCGATCGACGTAGGTGCCTGGGACCGTGTGCCGAAGCGCCCGGAACACTGCCGGCTCCGGATCGCTGTGGGCAAAGACCTCGCCGCACGGCTCATCGGGACCGGCCAACGTGGGCGCACCGCCTGCACACACGGCAGCCATTGCGGCGAGGGCCGCCGCGCCCAGTCGCGGCCGCAGCAGCGCCGCGATCACGCCGCCGGCAGGCCCACGCCGCGGGCCATCAGGGTGGCGAGGAAGGGGATCAGGGCGAAACCGGCGATCTCGATGTTGATGATCCAGCCCAGACGGCGGGCCAGCGCGTCGCTCACCTGCGGCAACTCACCCTTGCGCAGGGGAATCGCCCAGAGGATGTAGGTGATGGTGGGGTAGAGGGAGAGGGCGCCAACGGAGAGGTAAAGCCCCACCTTCCACCAGAAGAGCGGATTCTCTGTGTAGAAGGGCGTGGGCTGGGCGTAGTGCACGACCCGAAGGATGCCGCTCACCAGCAGCGCCAGGGCGGCGATTCCGTACACCACATCGGTGATGACCATGGCGATGGCCTCACGCCGATCCGGCGAGGGCTTCAGGATGCGGCGCTCCAGGACCAGGGCTCCGAAGCAGACCATGAAGCTCAGGTAGTGCACATAGGCCACGCCGGCGCGGGCGAGCGTGTCGCTGGGGATGGAGAGCAGGCCGGTCACCGGGTGCGGTTCAGGGGCTCAGACCGTAACCAGCGGGCCGGGCCCATGGGCTGCGCTGCGATCCGACCGGGGCGGGCATCAGCGGGTCCGGGAGCGAGCGAGGGCCCGGAACGCAAGAAACCAATGAACAAAAGTTCACCGAAATAAGTCTGAAGTTGGAATGAAGTCTGAAAACCAAAGTCTTTACGTTGCTCTCAAACGATGCCTCCTGATCCCCTAGCTTCAAAACAGCGAACTGAGGGTCATGGCGAGTTCTCTGAGTGTGTTCCTGGGCGAGATCGGCCGCCATCAACTGCTCACGCCCGAACAGGAGCTCACCCTCGGCCGCAAGGTGCAGGCGATGATGACGCTGCGCGAACAGTGGGCTGCCGGCAGCGTCGGCACCGCGGATGCAACGGCTCCCGAGCACGACCCCAGCCCGCAGGAACGCCGCACCCTGCGCCTGGGCGAGCGGGCCAAACACCAGATGATCACTGCCAACCTGCGGCTGGTTGTGAATCTGGCCAAGCGCTACCAGGGCAAGGGTCTGGATCTGCTGGACCTGATCCAGGAGGGCACGCTCGGCCTCACACGTGCGGTGGAGAAATATGACCCCACCCGCGGCCATCGCTTCAGTACTTATGCCTACTGGTGGATCCGTCAGGGTCTGAATCGCGCCCTGTCCACTCAGAGCCGCACCATCCGCATTCCGGTCAACGTCAACGAGAAACTCACCCGCATGCGCGCGGCCAAGGCCCGGCTGATGCAGGAGCACGGCGCGTCCCCCACTCCCGAGCAGCTGGCCGGCGCCCTCAACCTGCCACTCGCGGATGTGGAGGATCTGCTGGCCTGTGAGTTGCGCAGCGTCACCGTCAGCCTGCAGGGGGTGGTGAAGTCGAAATCGGACCCGTCCGAGCTGGTGGATGTGCTCCCCAGTGAGGAGATGCCGCCACTGGAGCGGGCCGAACTCGACGAACGCAGCGCCTCGGCCTGGAAGCTGCTCGACCAGTCGAACCTCACACCGAAGGAACGCACCGTGGTGATGCTGCGCTTCGGGCTGGACGGCAGCAATGAGTGGCGCACCCTGGCGGAGGTGGCCCGGCAGATGGGCTGCAGCCGCGAATACTGCCGCCAGGTGGTGCAGCGAGCCCTGCGCAAGCTGCGCAAATCCGCCATCCAGGACGGACTGGCCGAGATCGCCCTCGACTGAGGGCCTGCCTGGCCCGACAGACCGCCGGGGGGAGACCCGCTCTGGTGTGTCGGTTCGGATCCGCACATAGTGGATGGCTCAGCAGCCTGTGGGTGCCATGGCCTCCTCCAGCCGTTCCAGTTCCGCTCCGCCCGAGAACGGTGTGGTGGATGCCGAAGTGGTGGACAGCAGCGTGGTGGACGAGGGCGTGCTCTGGCGCGTGCTGCGGCAGGCCGGCCGCACCCTCGCCCTGCCGGCCCTGGAGTGCTTCGAAGTGATGCTCGATCCGGCCACACCGCCCCAGGTGCGCCTGACCATGCTCGCGGCCCTCACCTATCTGGTGATGCCGCTGGATCTCATCCCGGATTTCATCCCGGTGGGGGGCTTCAGCGATGATCTGGTGGCCCTCACGGCACTGATGAGTGTCTGGCGGGGCCACCTGACCCCCGACATCCGCCGCCGGGCACGCCATCGGCTCGACCGCTGGTTTCCACCCACGCGCTGATCCGGCCGCAGCGGCCCTCCTTCCGCCGAACCATGGCCCCCGACCTCTCCCCTGACGATCGCGAGGCCCTCGAGCATCTCCTGCGCGACTGGCTGCGCCATTGCGGCCGGCGGCAGTCCGACCTGAGGCGGGCCCTGCGGGTTCCCTCCAGCCGGATGCCGGTGATCCTCGACGCCCTTGATGCGGTGCATCAGCGCGAGGGGCTCCGGGGTCTGGCCAGCACCCTGTGTCGGATCGAGGGCGAGTGGAAGGAGCAGACGCCCGCCGACGATGCGCCGGAGGGGCTGTCAGAAGCGAATGTGGACGCCCAGCTTGATCTCCTGCTCCAGGAGATTCGTCAGAGTGGGGGCAGATGAGGCCTGCGCCCATGCCCGGAACCCGCCCTCCCCTCCGACGCCGCCGTCCGGCGCCGGCCGTGTCATCGCTGCGACCGAAGGCAGGGGTTCTCAGCCTGGGCCTGCTGACGGCGATCCTGCTGCTGCCGGCTGCGGCCCTGGCCCAGCGGGAGAGCTTCCTGCTCGGCCCGAGCAGCAAGTCGGGACCCGGCAGCACCATCGTTCCCACCAACTGCGTCACCGAGGTGGACGGCACCATCACCTGTGACACCAGCGTGGAACGCTCCCCCAGCGACACGCCGGCCCGCATTCAGTACGACCCCTTCTCGAACTGACGGTGTCGGATCCGCAGAATTCCAAGCGTCGGTCATTCCTGGCTCAGGTCGACCGGGGCGAAAAGTTGGTGGCGAAGATCCTCACCGTGGTGATGGGGGTGGTGATCGTTGCCTCGATCGTGCAGCTGATCGTGGGGGTCAGCACCAAACTCGCCCAGCCCGACTCGGCCACCTGGCTCGGCGACAGCCTGATCAAGGTGCTGGGTGACACCCTCACCATCCTGATCGCCCTGGAGGTGCTCCAGAACATCACCAGCTACCTGCGCCGCCATGTGGTGCAGGTGGAGCTGGTGCTCGTCACCGCCCTCACCGCCGTGGCCCGGAAGGTGATCGTTCTCCCCGCCGGCGCCGAGGACAAACCGGCCCTGCTCGGTGGCCTGGCGCTGGCCACCCTGGCCCTTGCAGCGGCCTACTGGCTCGTGCGTCAGCCGGTGCTCAACCCGGAGGCCACTCGCCCGTCCAGAGCAGCGTCAGCCAGATCGTCCCTGGATCGGGATCCGTCCGCTGCACACGGTGGCGACGACCGGCACTGATCCACAGCTGATCGCCGGCACTCAGATCCCGCTCCTGCGCCTCATCCGCGAAGCGCAGACGCGCGCTGCCCCGCAGCAGCAGCACCCACTCATGCTCCTGCTGCTCACACCACACATCCTCCGGGTGGCTGAAGCCATTGGAGTGGATCCTCTCGAGACGCCAGGTCGGCTGATGCAGGAGCACATCCAGGCGCTCCTGCCCGGGCGCGGGGCAGCTGGAGCACAACAGATTGTCCTGACCGGCTGATACGGCATCGCTGCCCCGATCGCCCCAGCGCGTGCCGATGCTGAATCCCCAGGACCGGGCCAGCTGCACCACCTCGTTGTGATGGCTGCAGGCGGCCAGTTGCTGACGTCGCTGCGGTTGCGCCTCCAGGCTGCGCACCAGGTCCTGCAGCGATGCCACCTTGGCGAGGAAGCGAATCAGATCCTCTTCCGCCACGGCTCGCTGATCACAGGTCCTCACCTTGTCACACATCACCCCAGGAGCTGCGGAGAAGGCGATTGAGCACAGTGGAGGCGACGCTCCATTGATGTGCTCATGCGGCAACCCACACGATCCCTCCAGAGCCGTCTTGCCGGACTGCTGCTGATCGCTCTGCTGTTGCTGCCGATCGCACGTCCCGCCGCTGCGGTGACGCCTCCATCGGGCCAGAGCCTGTTCCAGCAGCACTGTGCCGGTTGCCACATCAATGGCGGCAACATCATCCGGCGCGGCAAAACCCTCAAGCTCAACGCGCTTGAGCGGGCGGGGCTTGCCGACCCTCAGGCCATCGCCCGCGTGGCAGCCGAAGGCATCGGCCAGATGAGCGGCTATGGAGAGGTGCTCGGCAGCGGTGGCGCCGAACGTGTGGGGGAATGGGTGTGGCAGCAGGCTCAGAATGCCTGGATCCAGGGGTAGACCTGCAGCTCGATCCAGATTCCCTGGCGCCAGTAGACATCCTGCCGCAGGAGTGCATCCACCCACTCACGGCTCTCCGCCTCGAAGATGGCGAAGAGGTGGCTGCTGTCCTGCGTGGGGCCCAGGGTGATCAGAGAACCCTCCTGCTTGAGGGTCTTGAGGCGATCGAGATGCTCCTGGCGGAAGGGTGTTCGCTTCTCGATCGCACCCTCGCAGTAGCGACCCCAGACAACGAATCGCGCCATGTTCAGACCTCGGCTTCAGAGCTTCTCAGCATTCTGACGTGAAGAGACTTGCTGCCAGGCACCCTTGAAGCGCTATGTTTGGCGAGATGATTCAAAGGTTCACCAATGCTCACCGGCAGTGATCTTCTGGCCAAGGTCAAGGAGCTCGGCGATGTCTCCAAGTCTGAACTGGTCCGCTCCTGCGGCTACGTGTCCTCCAAGAAGGACGGCAGCGAGCGGTTGAACTTCACCGCCTTCTACGAGGCCCTGCTCGAGGCCAAGGGTGTGAGCCTCGGTGGCGGTGCAGGCGCCGGCATCGGCAAGGGCGGCCGCAAACTCAGCTACGTGGCCACCGTTCAGGGCAATGGCAATCTGCTCATCGGCAAGGCCTACACCGCCCTTCTGGATCTCAAGCCCGGCGACGAATTCGAGATCAAGCTCGGCCGCAAACAGATCCGTCTGGTGCCTGTGGGCGGCACCGACGAAGACGAGGAGTGATCAGCTGGCCTCGCCGAAAGGCAGGCCAGCACTGGCCTGAGGGGATCTCTCCCCTCAGGCCGTCTCCATGATCTGAAGCCGAGGGCTCACGTCCTGCCGGACCGGTGAACCGACCCGCGGCTCAGGCCGTTGCGGTGTCGTCGAGCGCGCGCCGCAACGCTCCACAGAACACACCAGCAGCCTCGGCAACAGGTTGGGCCTTCTGCCCGGCTGATGCCATCAACCGCACAAGGGCACTGCCGACAATCGCGCCATCGGCACCCCAGTCGCGCACCTGCTGCACCTGATCGGGGCCGGAGATGCCGAACCCGACAGCCACTGGGATGGTGCTGAGCTCTTTCAGCTGCCGCACACGATCGCCCACGGCCTGCTGCAACTGGGCCCGCTCACCGGTGACTCCCGTCACGCTGACGAGATAGAGGAAGCCGCGGCTGGCCGCCGCGATGCGCCGGAGGCGTTCCACCGGCGTGGTGGGTGCAACCAGTAGCACCAGATCAAGTCCGTGATCGGCAGCGATCGGTGAGAGCAGGTCCGCTTCCTCCAGGGGAAGATCGGGCACCACGAGCCCGGCGGCACCGGCTTCGGCCGCCTCGCGGCAGAAGCGTTCCATGCCCCGGTTCAACAGGGGATTGCTGTAGGTGAACAACACCACAGGCAGCCGCAGCTGATCACGCAGCGAGGCCAGCATCTCCAGCACCCTGGCGGGCGTGGTTCCAGCCTTCAGAGCGCGGGAGGCGGCAGCCTGAATCACCGGTCCATCGGCAAGAGGATCGCTGTAGGGGATGCCGAGCTCCACCAGATCAGCGCCATGACGCTGCAGCGCCAGAAGGGTGTCGGCCGTGACGTTCAGATCCGGGTCGCCGGCCATGAGGAACGGCATCAATGCACAGCGCTGCTGTTGACGCAGTGCGCTGAACAGGGAGCTGATCGCTGTGTCTCGGGCGCCTGCGGCGGGAGTGGGGAGTCCTGTCAAGCCGTCAGGCACGGATGCAGCGGTCAGACTATGCCGGCGGCGGCTCAGAGCCCGGCCGATTCGGCCCGGTCAGCATCGTCCACCTGGCCCACTTCCTCCAGCAGTTCACGCTGCTGTTCCGGGCTGAGCTCTTCGAAGCGGCGCATCAATGCGTCGTCGGTGGCGGCGTCATAACCGGCGCGATAGCGACGCCGCTGCTCCATGAAGGTCATGCGGCCGCTGACGACGCGCACCAGGTATGTGCCGGTCCAACCGAGCACGATCAGCACCAGCATGGCCTGGGCGGCAATGCCCGCCTGAGCGGCCTCAAGCCCGACGCGCTGGAAGAGTCCATAGCCCGCCGCTCCCAGAAGGAATACGGCCAGGCCGAGGAGCAGAGCCCGTCCGCGCGTCATGAGAGTTCGCCCTGACCCTTGAGGCGGAAGTTCAAGAAGGGAGCGAAGACGATCAGGCCGGGGAAGAACAGAAACACCAGCCCGTACACGCCGAGACGCTCAAGCTTGCTCATCACCACCCAGCGTCGCTGCATCCAGACGTAGAGCAGCAGCGGCACCACCACCAGATAGAGGCCGCCCAGGCTGAGATAGGCGCCGATCACCAACCAGCTCTCCAGGCTGATGCTGCTCAGAAACCCGGGCAGAGTCATGGCTCGGAGGCTGCAATGAACACCGGGCCAACTGTACGGGCCACACCGGGAGAACGAATCGACAGGCGCAAAGTGGCACACCAGCCACGAGACCGACTGAGACGGAACAAGCCAGATCAATCGGCGCTCCACCGCCGACGACGCTCTCAACCGGTCTCACAACGCGACCAGCCGCTCTCGCCAGCCCACGGAACCACAGGCTCAAGGCCGGGTGTGACTGGCACACGACTGGCCGAGGCACTCTTGACCCCGACCCTTGCATCTCGCGCCTGGCTCGCCAACGTGTGTCTGTTGTTCATCGCTCCCCTCATGGCCCTGAAGCGGTTGCTGCGGGATGGCAGCTGGTGGCGGCAGCACGCAGAGGCTCTGAGCCAGTGGCAGATGGCCCGGGGCGAGCGTCCCGCCGGACGCAGCCCCATCACCCTCGAAGCCCTGCGCATCCAGGCGCGGGATGGCGCCGGGCCTGGTGCGGCGGCCTCGCGCCTCTGAGACAGCCGCCGGGGGCATGGCGAAATCGGTAGACGCAGCGGACTTAAAATCCGCAGACCGCAAGGTTGTGGGGGTTCAAGTCCCCCTGCCCCCATCCATCACTCCGCTGAGCTGACTCCCCCTGCCTCCACAGCAACGCCGCTGCAGCCGTGATCGCGGCGGCAAGAGCAGGCCACCGGTTCAGACCTGACATCACTCCAACGGCAAGCCGCAGCGACAGGCCCGTGTCCAAAGCCCGGCGGCGAACGGCCTGCGACTGAGACGGCCGCCCATGACGATGCGGACCCGTTGCGACAACCCGCTCAGGGCGCGCACCTCGGAGAGGGCCATCCGGGGTCGCTTGACCGCTGCACCAATCACGGCTAGTACGGGTGTACTTGCGGCCGAACCATGCCTGTCGCCTCCCCCTACGCCACCTTCCGGGCTCAGGACTGGAACTCCGGCCCATGCCCTCTCCCCCGCACCGATCAGCACCCATGGGACAGCAAGGCTGGCTGCAGCACCCCACGAGCACGGAAACGAAACGCTTCCACCGCGACACGACGCACTGGACGGAGACCCCGATGGTCTTCATCGATTCAGGGCGACCTCTTCCTGGGCAGCCCGCTCTGCTGAAGAGCCGCTCCTACGTGCACCGCGATGAGGCCACCGCGCTCTGGCAGCGCCTGCGCCGACAGGGGTGGAAGCCGGTCGCACCCCAATGGGGCGAGTCCGAGGAGGTCTAGCGGCCGGCGCCGGCAGGCTCGAACGTCAGGGCGCCGGGGACTCGGGTGGATGGCCTGCGCCCGCCGCGGCAGCCGGTGCCGGCAGCGGGCTCTCATTCGGCCAGCGCCGCAGAAAAGCCAGGAAATCGCCAGCGGAAAGCGGTCGGGCGAAGTAATAGCCCTGCCCCACCGTGCAGCCCCGCTCGCGCAGACACCGGGCCTGGGCCTCGTCTTCCACGCCCTCGGCCACGGTGGTGAGATCCATCGCCTTGGCCAGGGCCAGGATCGACTCCACGATCGCCAGGTCCTCGCGGCTGCTGGGCAGGGCCATCACGAACGACTGATCAATCTTGAGGCGATCGATCGGCAGACGCTTGAGCTGGGCGAGAGAGGAATAGGCCGTGCCGAAATCATCGATCGACAGGTTGAGGCCCCGCTCCCGCAGGGCCCGCAGGGTGTGAACCTGCTCCTCGGGGTGGGTCATGATGAAGTCCTCGTTCACCTCCAGTTCCAGATGGGAGGTGGGGAAGCCTGTTTCGGCCACCACGCTGTCGATCACCTCCAGCAGCTGGCCGGACTGGATCTGCGGGCCGGCGATGTTCACCGCCACCAGGCCGACATCGATGCCCTGATCCAGCCAGATCCGGCCCTGCCGGCAGGCCTCGCCGAGCACCCAGCGGCCGATCTCCTCGATCATGCCGTTCTGCTCGGCGATGTCGATGAAATCGCGGGTGCTGATGGAGGACGACAGCGCGCCGTGCCAGCGCACCAGCACCTCCACGCCGGCGATGCGGTTGCTGGCCAGATCGATCTGCGGTTGGTAGAGCAGCTCCAGCTCCTGCTGCTGGATCGACTGGCGAATGGCGTTGGAGCAGGCCAGGTGGCGGGCCGAGTGCTCGGCCATCTCGCGGGAGAAGAAGCGATGGGCATTGCCACCGCTCTCCTTGGCCTTGTACATGGCCGCATCGGCGTGCTGCAGCAGCACCTCGGACGTGGTGCCGTCGTCGGGATAGAGGCTGACCCCGATGGAGCTGGTGAGAAAGAGCTGGTGGCCATCCACCTCCACCGGGTCGCGGTAGAGGGAGAGGATCTTCTTCACCACGATCTGCACGGCATCACTATCGGGAATCGACTCGAGCACGGCAACGAACTCATCACCGCCGAAGTGAGCCAGGGTGTCGTTGGCGCGGAACAGGGCCTTCATGCGATCGGACACAGCCAGCAGCACGATGTCACCCACCTCGTGACCGAGGCTGTCGTTGATGCTCTTGAAATGATCGAGGTCCATGAACATCACCGCCACCTTGCGGCCCTCCCGATCGGCCCGTTTGAGGCTCTCCTCCAGCCGCTTCTTCAGCATCAGCCGGTTCGGCAGACGCGTGAGCGGATGGGTGTGGGCCATGTCGTAGAGCATGGCCTCGCTCTGCTTGAGGCTGGAGATGTCGGTGAACACCGCCACATAGCCGGTTTTTGTGTTCGCGCTGTCGCGCACCACGTTGATGGTCAGCAATTCGGCGAAGAGAGAGCCGTCCTTGCGGCGGTTCCAGATCTCGCCCTGCCACTGGTCGTGGCGTTGGAGATCGTTCCACATCTGGCCGTAAAACACATCATCGTGCCGATCCGACTTCAGGAAGCTGGGCTTCTGACCCAGCGCTTCGGCCTCCGAATACCCCGTGATCCGGCAGAACGACTGGTTGACCTTGATGATGGCATTGCTCGCATCGGTGATCATCACGCCGTCGGCCGTGTGCTCGAAGGCCACAGCTGAGATCTTCAGGTCCTTGGCCGTCTCGGCCAGCAACGCCATGGTGCGCTTCCGCTGGACGGCGCGCCAGATCTGGTTGAACAGCAGCTGCATGGTCTCCACGTCCGACTGCTTGTAGCCCGAGGGCTTGTTGCCCACTCCCGCGATCATCACCACGCGTCCGTCTTCGATCACAGGAACCGTGAGGAAGCGAGCCAGGTGGGCGTGGCCCTCCGGTAATCCCCTGCGATGGCTGGCTTTGGCGTAGTCGTTCACCACCACAGGCCGCTTCTGCCGGATCGCATCGGCCCAGATGCCGGCTTCCGCCACGGGATAGTGGGCGTCATGCACCGCGTGGCAATAGCCCGACAGCGTGCGGCGAGACCAGGTGATCAGCTCGATCGAGTGGCCGTCTTCATTGACGAAATGCAGGAAGCCGATGGTGCTGCCGGTGAGGGATTCGGCCACCTCGAGGCCGTCCTGGAGAAAATCCTGCTCGTGCTCCCCTTCCGAAAGCCTGGGAATCGTGAGCAGCGCCTGAGTGCGGGCGCTGTCGAGACGCAGCAGCATCAGGCTGCGCAGCAACAGCCACAGCCAGACGCTCAGCAGAGCGAAGAAGAAAACGATGAACAGCGTGGTGCGTTGTTCAACCCTCCGTTGCACCCGCTTGGAATCAGCCAGGAAGGTGGCAGCTTGCTGCTCGGCAAACTCCTGAACGTCGTTCATTTCCAGGAGCAAGGAGTTGATGTACTCTCTGCCCTTTCCCTTCGTGAGCGCCGCCGCCGCCTCCCGCTTGCCAGCGAGGCTGAGGGCAATCACCTCCTGACGAATCGGTCGCCAGTCAGCGAACGCCTTCCTCAGGCTGGTGATCTTGTCGAGGTCGCCGAGAAAGCGCTCCTCGATCACATCAGACAGACCGAAGACTCGGCCTTCAAGCTCATAAACCGAGTTCGCACGGTCACGGATGGCCGCGTCATTCTCGGCCAGCACCACATCCTTCATGTCGCGGTGCATCTCCACGATCGCCGCCCGAATCCCCCAGACACTGCGACTCACCGTGAACAGGTGGCGGTGGAGGTTCTCCGTCAGCTGGGCCAGCTGCCGCTGCGACTGGATCGTGATCCCGAGCGACACGAGCATGGCTCCGGACACCACGGCGAGGCCCGTCAGCAGGGGATGATCGCGGAGCGCGGTCCGCAGCCGCCTAGCCAGCGCCATGGGGGGATGCGTTGAGGCCGTTGACGTAGATGATCGCCAGAAAACCGAGAATGGTGGACAGACCCACCACCGAGCCACCCTTGGCGTAGGACTCGGGCAGCATCGTTTCGGAGATCACCGTGAGCATGGCGCCGGCCGCCATGGCACCGATCAGCGACACCCAGCGGTCCGACACGCCCTGAAACACCGCGGCGCCCAGAGCGGCCAGCACCCCGGTGAGCAGGGCCAGGCCGGCCCACATGCCCAGGATCATGAAGGGGGGGAATCCCTGCTGTCGCATGCCGTGGGAGCTGGAGAGGGCCTCCGGGTAGTTGGCGATGAACAGCCCCAGCAGCAGCGAGGAGCTCAGGGGTGCGGCGATCACATGGGCGCCGATGGTGAGGGCTTCGGGGATGCCGTCCATCAGCAGGCCGATCCAGATGGCCAGCGGCGCCGAGCCGCGGCTGTTCACCTCATCCAGCACCACGCTGGCCGAGGGCAGCAGGTGGCCGCGGTGCATCTCGTGCAGGGCCCGGTTCACCCAGCGCTCGCTCAGATCGACCGTGAACCCCTGCTTGCCCTGCAGATAGGTGCGGACCCGCTCATCGCTGAGGAACAGACGCACGGCCTCATCCAGAGCGGCACTGCGTTCCAGCAGATGGTCGAAGTCCTCCCGCCGCAGCGCCCAGGCGGACCCGGTGGTGCGGGCCACCGCGGTGACGGTGTGGTCCACGCCGGTGACGAAGGACAGCTCCCCCAGGGCCTCGCCGCCCCGGATCAGGCGCGGTCGCCGCCGGGGCTGACGGGGATCGAGCAGCTCCACCTCTCCGCGCTCCAGCAGGAACAGCCGCTCGGCCTCCTCACCGGCCTGGAAGAAGGCGTGCCCGTCATCGAAGCGGCCGTAGACCAGACGATCCGCCACCTGCTCGAGGTCGTCCTCCGGCAGGTTGGCGAACACCGGGAACTTGCCGATGTGGCGGGCCTGCGCCTGGAAGGCGGCGATGTGGCGATCAATGGTCACCGCATCGGGCAGGTGGCGCGTGGCCATCAGCGCCTGCCGGGCTGCGGCCACCCAGGCCTCCGCCTGCTGCCGCGGCAGCTGTTCCCGCTCCTCCAGGTAGCTGAGCAGCTCCGGATGGTGCAGGCGGGCGGCGATGTGGCGGCTGAAGCTGAGCGACTCCTGCAGCAGCCGCTCGAAGTCGGGCCGGCTGAGGATGGCGAGCTGGGCCTCGGAGGCACACACGGCCGCCATCCGGTGCGGTGTGCCGGTGAGAAACGCCAGCCGGCCCACGCTGCCAAAGGGGCCGACGCTGGCGTACAGGCCGTCATCCCGGCCCGGATCGAGCAGATGCACCGCTCCCTCCAGCACCAGGTAGAGGCTTTCGCCCGGGTCGTTGCTGCGGAAGAGGGTGTGGCGTTCGCTGTAGGCGGCCACCTGAACGCAGGCCGCCAGGTCCTGCAGATCGCTGATCGGCAGGCCGCGGAACAGATCCACCGCCGCCAGCTGCCGCACCCGGCGCCGGCGCAGGCGGGCGCTCTCGGCGCTGAGGTGGGAGAGCATGGTGGCGGGCTTGCGCAGGAAGCCGCCGCTGCCATTCACCAGCGCGTTCACGAGCGTGTAGAAAAGGCTGCCGGCCACGCTTCCCACCCCCAGCTCGAGCAGGTGCCCCTTGGCCTGGGCGCTGCCCACCAGATCGATCACGAGGGCCGAGAGCAGGGCCCCGGCGCCGAAGGCGATGAGCACCGCGCTCGTGCGGTTGCGGGGCCGCCAGAGCAGGCCGGTGGCCGCGCCGAGCGGCATCGAACAGGCCGACACCACACCGGCCAGAAAGGGCTGACTCGCGATCTGGGCCAGGACTGCCGCCATCGGGTGCCGCGCAGCCGGGGCTGCTCATGGGAGCCGGTCGCATTGTGATCGGGCCGGGCGGAGCCGGCCATGTCTTCAGATGACGGCGCGTTGACCGCCGGGCCGGCCATGCCGAGGTTGGGTTTTTCCCGACGCTCCGATGGCCCATCTGCGGATCGCAGGCGAGGTGCGCTCAGGCCAGGGTCCCCAGGGGGGATCGGAGCTGCTGCTCCTGCAGGCGAGCGGCGATGGCGGACATCCCAGGCTGCTCGGCCGCAGCCGGGCCTCGGCGGATGGCCGCTTCCTCTTCGAGGACGTGGCTCCAGCCGGCGACGGGCTGATCTATCTGGTTGCCAACCTGGCTGGGGAAGCTCCGGCGGGCGGGCCGCCCCTGCAGCTGGCGGCGGTGGTGGGTTCCCCCCAGACGGCCACAGAAGACCTGGTGGTCAACGAGCTCAGCACGGTGGCCACCGCCTGGAGCCTCAACCCCTTCCTCGAGGGCGCGGAGCTGAGCGGCCCCCAGCGCTCGCTGAGCATCGGTGAGGCCACGTACCGCAACCTGGTTCAGGCGGATGGCACGGTGGCCCCACGGCTGGCGGCCGGTGAGCAGGGCAGCAGAACCTTCCTCACCCTCTCCAATCTTCTGGCGGCCTGCATCAGCGACCCGAGCGGCAGCTGCCCGGTGCTGTTCAACCATGCGGTCAATGCCGAGGGAGAGCCGGCGGGCTCCACCCTGGACGCCCTGCTCAACCTGGCCCGGGCGCCGTTGAGCGTCAGCGAGCCACTGATCGCGCTGGCCCTGGAGGATCCGGCCTACAGCGGCGGCTGGCCTCCGGGCAGAACACCGCAGGCCTGGGTGCTGAGCCTGGTGCACTTCGCGCCCGATGCCGAGGGGCGCAATCCGCTCAATGGCCCGGGCAACATCGCGATCGGCCGCGAGGGCCAGCTCTGGGTCACGAACAACTACACGCCGGAAGGCGATCCACCCTTCCCCGCCAACACCCTGATCAATCTCGATCCGGGCGGCAATCTGATTCAGCCCGAGCCCCTGAGCGGCGGCGGCCTCTACGGAGCCGGCTTCGGCATCGGCATCGACCCGGAGGGACGCATCTGGGTCGGCAACTACGGCTTCGGTGGCGAGAACCCGATCACCGATGAGGCGGCCCTGATTCCGCTGCGGGGCAACGGCAACAGCGTGTCGGCCTTCAGCCCGGAGGGAGAAGCGCTCTCTCCGGATGGGCCGAAACTCCCGCAGCGGGTGCCCAGCGGCGGCTTCACCCAGGGCGACATGCTCGGCCCCCAGGGAACCGTGTCCGACCAGGAGGGGAACATCTGGATCGCCAGCAACCGCGAGACGCGACGCCAGGAGAGCAAGGTGGTGCTCTACCTGGATGGTGAGCCGGAGAATCCCTGGAATCCGGAGCCCTTTGTTCATCCCGATCTGAGCGAACCGTTCGACATCGCCATCGACGCCGATGGTGATGCCTGGGTGGCCTTCACCGAAGGTGGCCAGTACGGCAACGGCGGTGTGGTGGAACTCCGCTACGACCGGCTCACCCGCCAATATCTGAGCCGCAGCTACCTGGATCCGGACTTCAATGGCCCCTGGGCGATCGCCGTGGCCAGCGACGGTGAGGTCTGGTTCACCAACAGCGGCGGTCGCCGAGGTTCCACCGTGAACGTGATCGACCCCGAGTCGGGCCAGATCGACACCTTCAGCCTGAGCGAGGACGAGCTCGGTGTCTGGGGGATCAATCTCGATGCCGCAGGCAACGCGTTCGTCAACGCCTTCAAACAGGAGTCGATCTATGTGGTGAGCGGCAAGGACCAGCTCGTGGCCGGAGAACTGGTGCGGCGGGGCGAGCTGCTCTCCCCCGCCGAGGGCTACCGCATCGAGGGCACCCTGTTCCGTGGCACCGGCCTCGAACTCGATCCGGCGGGCAACCTCTGGGTGGCGAACAACTACCAGACCAACCCGCGCAACTACGGCGGGCGCAACGTGATCGAGTACGTGGGCCTCGGTGCCCCGGTGGACACGCCCCTGATCGGGCCGGTGCAGGCGGCCGATGCCACGGCGGCAAAGGAGTCAGGCGATGCACCTGAGGACAAGCCTGTGGTGGAGGTGCTGGGCCTCTACCGCCTGTTCAGTGCCGATGGCGCAGTGATCGACCGCTTCGACAGCGATGGCGACGGCCGCAGCAACGACACGATCCGCCCCGGAGAGAGCGGCTACGCCGAAGCGGTGGTGCGCGACCTGATCACGGGCCGTGTACTGAATGAGGACGACCCGGAGCCGTTCCGTGTGCCTGACGGTGGATCGTGGCAGGACAGGCTCGCCGCGGCCCGAGGAGCCGGCTTCGCCACCGTGTTGCTCACCACCCGCGGCAACGATCTCGAGGTTGAAGACGTTGTGGACCGCTTTCTGAGCTCCAATCCGGGCAACCTGCTGCCGGCCCCGGGCGACGAGGCCACATCGGCCTTCGCCTTCTTCGGGTTTGAGGCGGCCAATCCGAGGCTGATGGCCTGAGCCATCCTCCGAATCCCCCATCCCCGCAGACGCCATGCCGAACCCCAACTCCCGCAAGCGATTCGAGTACAAGCACATCAGGGACCGGGCAGACGGCTGGGGGATGGTCAGCCATGCCGTCAATCAGGACAACGCCGCCGACGGTGTCACCTTTCACTACTACAACCTGAAGCGGGAACTGATCTGACCGTTCTCGCTACCCACCTCCAGCCGATGCCTTGAGGCCAGCGCTCGTCTACCACCCGGCCTACTCGGCGCCACTGCCCTCGAGCCATCGCTTCCCGATGGCCAAGTTCCGCCTGCTGCACCAGGCGCTGCAGCAGCGGGGACTGGCCTCTGCGGACCAGTGGCATCGTCCCCTACCGGCCCCGCGCCGCTGGCTGGAGCTGGTGCACAGCCGCACCTACCACCAGGCCTTCTCCCGCAACAGCCTGGAGCGTCAGCAGCAGCGGCGCATCGGCCTTCCCGCCACGCCCCCGCTGGTGCGGCGCACCTGGCTCTCGGTGGGGGGCACCGTGCTCACCGCCCGGCTGGCCCTGCAGCACGGGATCGCCTGCCATCTCGCCGGCGGCACACACCACGCCTTCCCCGAGCACGGCAGCGGCTTCTGCATCTTCAACGATGTGGCCGTGGCGGCGCGGGTGCTGCTGAGCGAAGGGCTGGTGCAGCGGCTGATGGTGGTGGATCTCGACGTGCATCAGGGGGATGCCACCGCCCTGATCTTCCAGGGCGAGCCCCGGGTGCTGACCTTCTCCGCTCACGCCGCCAGCAACTTCCCGGCCCGCAAGCAGAGCAGCGATCTGGATCTGCCCCTGCCGGACGGCCTGGAGGATGAGCCCTACCTGGAGGCCGTGGGAGGCGTGCTGCCCGAGCTGATCGAGCAGCACCGACCTCAGCTCGTGCTCTACAACGCCGGCGTGGACCCGCACCGCAGGGATCGTCTCGGCCGGCTGGAGCTCAGCGACGCCGGGCTGCTGCGCCGCGATCACCTGGTGCTCGATGCCTGCCTGAGGCGCGGTGTGCCCGTGGCCACGGTGATCGGCGGGGGCTACGACGCCCTGCCGGAGCTGGTGGAGCGGCACCTGCTCGTGTTCCGGGCTGCGACCGATCAGGCCCGGCTGCACCGGGCCGGGATCTAGGCGGGCTCACCCGACTCGCCGGCGGGTTTCTCCGGATCGGCGCCGTGCAGGGCGGCGCTGAAGGCCACCAGATCGATGCCGCTGAAGATGAAGCTGATCCCCACCAGCGTGCCGAGCACCCAGAGCAGACCCCAGAACTTCATCGAGAGGATCAGGATCCCGAGGATCAGGGTCACCACCCCGTTGGCGATGCCCCATCCCGCGCCGGGGCGGCGGGCGTGACGCAGGCCCGTCGCCAGCGCCAGTGCCCCTTCAACCAGGAACACGATGCCGATGGCCAGGCTTAGGGCAGCCACCTGCTGCGTGGCCTGGGCCGGATCGCGGAAGCCGCTGATCATCGAGCCGCCCGCCACCAGGAACAGGGTGGCCACCACCAGCTTCCAGAAGCAGCTCCAGCGATCCATGCCGCGGGCGCGGGTGAGGGTGGTGATCCAGGCCACGATCCCCCCGATCAGAAACAGCATCGCGATGGCCGCCGTGACCCAGAAGGAGGCCAGCACCGGAAACACCAGAGCGAGCACACCGAGCACGATCATCAGCACGCCTTCGGCGGTGGCCGCAGCCCTCAGGGCTGTGGCGGAGGTGGGGCTCAACGCGTTCATCAGGGGGCGACCGGCATCAACCGGAAGGCTCTCCTGACGCTACGGAAGCAGCGGCGGCGGCACCAGGCGGGGCCGGCCTGCCGGCGAGGACACGGGAGCACCCGCCGGCAGGGGAGGCGGCGGCGGTGCCGGAGCCCTGGCCTGGACGCGCCGCGGCCTCAGCGCTGGCCTGGGGAACAACCGCAGCAACGCCTGCTTCCGCAGCCCCGGATCCTCCGGGCTGCGCTGCCACAACGACTCGAAATAGAAGTACGCCACCCCCAGCCCCCGGCTCCGAAGGGCCCGGGTCTGGTCCGCCACCAGCTGGATCGGCACGCCGCGGCCGCGCTGGCCACTCATCACCCCCACGGCGGTGGGGATGCGAGCGGCACTGGTGGCGAGCTCCGGCCGGGCCAGCTCCTTTTCGAAGCTGGCCTGATCGGGGCGATACAGCTGCACGATCACCTCGTCGGCGATGCCTCGCCTGACCCAGGTCAGCCAGTCCTGCAGCTGCAGCTTGTAGGCGAAGTCGTGGTAATTGGGCGAGACCGACAGCCGCAGGCCGGGCCGGGTCGTCTCGAGCTCCTGCTTCAGCGAGGCCATGAAGGCGGTGAGCCGGTCGGCGCGCCATTTCACCCAGGCCGGGTTCTCCGGGTTGCCGGGATCGCTGCGACCCGTCGCCGCCTTGTAGAGAGCCAGGGTCTGCGGGTCGTAGCCGAAGGCCCGCGGCAGGCTCATGTGGTCATCGAACTGAATGCCGTCGCCGTCGTAGCGCTGCACCACCTCCAGCACGAGGTCGCGGATGAAGCGCTGCACCTCGCTCCGGAACGGGTTCAGCCACACCACCTCACCGGCCGCGCTCACCGAGGTGAGACCGCCGTCGCGCTTGCGGGTCAGCCAGTCGGCCTGCTTCACCGCCAGCTCCGAAGTGGGCGGGGCCATGAACCCGAATTCGAACCAGGGGATCACCAGCAGGCCCTGGGCATGGGCCTCCTCGATCAGCTCCTCCAGCACGTCCTGCCCCTGCAGGCCACGGAAGCTGAAGCTCTGCAGCCCCATGCGCCGGGTGATGTCGCTGCGGTAGTAGGCGTAGCCGCCGTTCCACACCACCGGGTAGAGGGTGTTGAAGTTCAGGGCCCGGAGCTGGCGCACGGCCTCGCGCATCCGCTCCCGGTCGCGCAGCGTGGCCATGTCGTTGAGGGTGAGCCACACCCCACGGATCTCCGGCTCCCGGGACGCCGCCCCGCTCCCCGGGTGCGGCACTGCCAGCGCCAGCACGAGCAGCAGGGCCAGAACACCGGGCCACCAACGTCGCAACACGGAAGGCGCCTCGGCGAAGCTGGACTCTAGGAAGCCCGGGCCATGCTCCAGCTGCTGCTCGATCTGGTGCCGGCCATCGGACTGGGCCTGCTGCTGGGGCGACGCCACCCCGAGCTGGCCGCCCGACTGGCGCCGCCGCTGGTGCGCTTCGGGGTTCCCCTGAGCATCACGGCCCTGCTGCTGCGGGCGGGCCTGCGCTGGCAGCTGCTGGATGCGGCCCTGGTGGCCCTGCTGGCCATCGGCCTGGCGCTGCTGCTGCTGAGCGGCCTGCAGCGCCGGCGGCCGGCACTGCAGGCAGGGGCGTGCCGTCTCGGCGGGGTGGTGGGCAACACGGCCTACTTCGGCATCCCCGCCGCCCTCGCCCTGCTGCCCCCGGAAGCGGTGGCCTACAGCGTCAGTTACGACGTGGGAGCCACCCTGTTTGCCTGGACCTTCGGGCCGGCCCTGATCTCCGGTCAGGCCCTGGGCGGCCCGGCCCTGTTGCGCACCCTGTGGCGCTCTCCCGCCAGCCGTGGCCTGCTGCTGGCCCTGCTGCTTCAGGTCAGCCCCTGGAGCGAACCGATCGCCGCGGCGCTCTGGTGGCCGGCCCGGATCGTGATTCTGCTGGCCCTGCTGGTGGTGGGTGCCCGGATCGGAGCCCTCACGCGCACGGGCCTGCCCTCAACCGGGCGCCTGCCCCTGCCGCTGCTGAGCAAGCTGGTGCTGTTTCCGGCCCTGCTGCTGGGCCTCTGTCTGCTGCTGGATCTGCCGCTGCTGGTGCGGCAGGCGGTGGTGCTGCAGGGCGCTGCACCCACGGCCATCGCCGTGCTGCTGATGGCGGAGGCGGCCGGAACGGATGTGGACGCGGCGTCGGCCATGGTGCTCTGGAGCACCCTGCTGGCCCTGATCACCGTGCCGCTGTGGGGATGGCTGCTGACCTGACCAAGGCGGATGAACGATCCAGACCGACCCTCGGCCCATTCCGGTCAACCCTCTCTGCCTCCCTGGCGTCCGCTGCTGCGGGCCGCACGGCAGCAGGAGGGGCGCTCCCCCGCTGCCCGCTGGCTGCAGCTGGCCAGCGTGGCCGCAGATGGCACGCCCCGGGTGCGCACGCTCGTGGCCCGTGGCTGGGCCGGACCGGCGCAACTGGACCTGCTCACCGATGGCCGCAGCGCCAAGGCCGCTGAACTGCAGGCTCAGCCGGCGGTGGAGGTGTGCTGGCTGCTGCCGAAGGCCCGCCGCCAGTTCCGTCTGCGGGGGCGCGTCGCGGAGCTCGAGCCCGAGCGGCGCCGGCGTGAGGAGAACCGCCACTGGCTGGCGCTGCGCCCCGCGGGCCGCGCGCTCTGGGGCTGGCCCCAGCCCGGGGCCGCCCGGGAGAGCGATGCCCTGTTTCCGGCCGAGCTGGCGGACGACAGCCCGATTCCGGCCAGCTTCCTGCTGCTGCGGCTGGAGATCGAGCGGGCCGAGCTGCTCGACCTCCGCGACCATCCCCATCGCCGCAGTCTCTGGCGGCTGGAGCAGGGCTGGCGGGAAGAACCGCTCAACCCCTGATCGCTCGCCGGCCGGAGATGGGGGCAAGCTGGTGCCATCCCTCCGGAGCCCGGTGATGAGCCGCGAACGCGATCCCTTCCGCATCCCCCGCGCCGGCTGGGAGGCCGCACCGGCAGCCGGACTGGCGGCCATCGACCTGAATGCCAACGGCGGTGCCTTCGGCAGCGGCGAGATGGTGGCCGAATCCACCCTCGGCGGGGTGGCGGTCTACGCGGGCTATCAGGCTCTGCTCACGGCCCTGCGCACCGAAGCGATGCGGCAGCGGGGCGAGATCGATCGCGCCACCCAGTTGCACACCATCGCCGTCACCGTCTGGGAATCGGCCAAGCAGGGCGCCCTGGTGAGCATGGTGCTGGCGGTGGTGCTGCTGGTCTGCCCCTGGCTCACCGGCCCCCTGACCCTGATGGGACTGGTGGGCATGGGCAAGGCCTCACTCGATCTGTTCCATGCCTTCTGGGATGGGCTGGACGCCAGCCAGCAGGAAGTGCTGCAACAGGCCGCCTACGACGCCGGGGTGAACCTGCGCCGTCTGCTCGATGGCCGCGGCGGCGACAGCGCGGCGGGGGTGGAGGGTGCCTGAGGCCGCCACACCATCCCGGTGGCCCCGATCCGCCGCCGCCGCTCTCCTCATCGGCCTGCTGGGGGCGATGGCCTGGATGCCGGCCGCGGCCGGACCCGGAGCCAGCGAGGCTCCGGTGCTGGAACTGAGCGACCTGAAGGAGAGCAGCGGCGGGCCCATGAGCCTGCGCAGCGGCCCCCTGGAGGTGCAGGTGCGCGTGAACCAGCTGAAGGCCAATGGCCCCCACGAGACCGATGTCGTGCAGCCCGAGCTGAGGGTTCTGCTGGACGGTCAGCCGGTGGGTCGGATGGTGGGGGCCGAGCACTGGGGCCACCCCACCGGTCTGGTGCAGATCGCCCAGATGGACCCCGCCTCACCCCTGCCCGAAGTGCTGCTCTCTTCCTTCACCGGCGGAGCCCACTGCTGCAATCAGATCCAGGTGCTGCGGCCCACCGCAAGCGGCGGCGCCTGGCAGGAGGTGAGCCTGGGTCCCTTCAATGGGGGCCCGGCGCCCGCCAGCGATCCGCTGGGTGATGGCCGCTGGCGCATCGTGGATGTGGACAACCGCTTCCTCTATCGCTTCGGTTGCTATGCCTGCAGCGGTGCGCCGCTGCGCATCTGGCAGCTCCAGGGCGATCGCTTCCGCGATGTGAGCCACGAGCCGGCCTACAGACCCCTGCACCAGCAGCATCTGCTGCAGATGGAGGACCAGCTGGAGGAGGCCGGAGACATGCCCAACGGCGTTCTGGCGGCCTACGTGGCCACCACGGCCCTGGTGGGGGATCTGCAGGCGGGCTGGGATCGGATGCTGCGCAGCCATGACCCCGACGAGGACTGGGGGCTGAGCGACTGTCCCCAGCCCCTGGACCAGCAGGGCCGCTGCCCGGTCCCCGAGATCCGCTACGGCTCCTACCCCGAAGCGCTCAGGGCCTTCCTGGTGGCCAGCGGCTACATCAGTGCCAGCGAGGCCGCCGGCCTCAGCCTTCAGCGGCCCGGCCCCTCCTCCTGACGATCCAGGCGCCGGCGCAGATCGTCGATCTCGCGCCGCAGCGCCTCCGGATCTTCACCGCCTGGGGCGTCGCCGCGGACCCCGTCGCGGCCGTTGGCGTCGTAGGCCCGCAGGCCGCGGAACATCAGGCCGCCACCGGCGGCGATCATCACCACATAGGCCGCCAGCTGCCAGAGGGTCGTGGGCATGAAGGTCATGCGCAGGCTGTTGAGCACGCCCACGAACAGGGCCGCCAGGGTGGCCCAGATCAGCAGATTGGCCCACAGGCGCACGCGTCCGGCGAAGAGCAGGCACACCCCGATCCCGAGCGGCAGCATCAGCAGTCCCATGCCCGGTGTGCCCCAGGGCATGGCAAAGCCGCGCCAGCCGAAGCCCCCTCCTCCGCCCACCAGGGCGGAACGCACCATCACCTGGTTGGCCATCAGGAAGCCGCCGGCGCCGAACAGGCAGCCGCCGATGAGGAACTGGAGGAAATCACCGGCGGGCTGGCTGCGCGTCACGGGTCTGCAGGGATCGCGGCCCACCAAGCCTGGCCCAGCCGGACCCGGCTGTCGCCCCGGCGCCCTGAGACGGTCCGGGCATGAACCGGGAGCACCGCTGCGCCGCCGATGCCGGCTGCCGAGACCCTGCTGCTGGAGGAACTGATCGCCCTGCTCAGGGCCGGCACCGCTCCATGGCGTCGTCCGTGGGATCCGCGCGCGGCAGGCCAGCAGGTCAATCTCCTCAGCGGCCGGCCCTACCGGGGCGGCAATCCGCTGCTGCTCCGCCTGGCCATGGGCTGGATCCCCTCCGCCCGGCCCTACTGGTGCGGCCTGCGCCGGGCCGCCACTCTTGGGCTGGTGCCCCGGGCGGGCTGCCGGCCGGTGGCGGTGATCCAGCCTCTGCCCGATGCAGGCGGCGGCCGGTGCCGCTTCAGGCCGGTGCCGCTGGTCAACGCGGCCGATCTGGAGGGGCCCCGGCTGGGCCGCCTGATTGAGGCCCGGCGCCGCGCTGCAGCCGCGGCGCTGCTCCGGCCACCCGAACGCCTGGCGGCGGCGGAGCGGCAGCTGCGCCGCTGGCCCGTGCCGGTGCAGCACGGCGGCGACTCGGCCGGCTACGACCCCGCCGCGGATCGCATCCGGCTGCCGGAGCGGAGCCGCTTCGGCTCAGCGGAAGGCTTCTATGCCACCTGGGCCCACGAAGCCGTGCACTCCAGCGGGCACCCATCGCGGCTCAACCGGGATCTGCAGGGGGCGGCGGCGGATCGCGCCGTGCTGGGCCCGGCCTACGCCCGTGAGGAGCTGGTGGCGGAGCCCGGCGCCGTGCTGCTGGGGGATCGCCTGCAGATCGGCAGTGCGATGGCCAATCACGCCGCCTACCTCGATGCCTGGTTGCGCCTGCTCCAGCAGACCCCCGAGCAGCTGCGGGAGGTGCTGCAGGACGCGCGGCACGCGGCGGATCTCATCTGCCCCGAAGGCAGCACCGCCGGGCAGCCGGACCTTGAGAAAGACTGAGCCGAGAGCCATGCAGACCATGGAGCTGACAACCGGCCGGACGCGGGCTAACACGTGGATAGACACCCGACCGGGAGCTCTGCTGCACCTCCCGCAACCGGTGCAAGGGCCCTCCCCACGGGGGGCCCTTCCGCGTGGGCAGCACAGGCCCCGGGGGTTGCCGTGGCCCCGGGCGAGGCGATGACGCAGGAGGTGGCCCTGGCGATGCTGCAGCGGCAGGGCTGCTGGCTGATGCAGCTGCGCGACGACGTACCCGGCATCGTCGCCCCGGGATGCTGGGGACTGTTCGGGGGGCATCTCGACCCAGGCGAGACACCCGAGCAGGCGATCCGGCGCGAGCTGCTGGAGGAGATCGCCTGGCAGCCGGTCGCGCCCGTGCTCTGGCTGCAGCACCGCAACGAGCGCCGCCTGGCCCATGTGTTCCGGGCCGACCTCACGGTGCCCCTGTCGACCCTGCGATTGCTGGAGGGGCAGGACATGGCGCTGGTGAGCAGCGACGACCTGCGCAGCGGATCGATCTGGAGCGTCCGCCTGCAGCAGCGGCGACCGCTGGCCGATGGCCTGGTGGAGGTGATGCGACGCACGCTGCCGGACCGGTGATCCCACAGGAGGTGCTGCAGCGGGTGTGGGGTTACCCGGGCTTCCGCGGCCCGCAGGAAGACATCGTGCGCCATGTCATCGACGGCGGCTCGGCCCTGGTGCTGATGCCCACCGGTGGCGGCAAATCCCTCTGCTATCAGGTGCCCGCCCTGTGCCGCTCGGGGCTGGCGGTGGTGGTCTCACCGTTGATCGCCCTGATGGACGACCAGGTGGAGGCCCTGCAGCAGCTGGGCGTGCAGGCGGCGGCGCTGCATTCCGGCCTGGATGGCGAGCGCGCCACCGGGCTCTGGTCACGGCTGCGCCAGGGCGCGCTGGATCTGCTCTACGTGTCCCCGGAACGGCTGCTCAACGGCGATCTGCTGGAGCGGCTGGCGGACCTGCCGGGCCCCCAGCCCCTGGCTCTGTTCGCCATCGACGAGGCCCATTGCGTGTCCCAGTGGGGCCACGACTTCCGTCCCGAGTACCGGCAGCTGGGCGAGCTGGCGGACCGCTTCCCCGAGGTGCCGCGGCTGGCGCTCACCGCCACGGCGGACCCCCGCACCCGCGAGGACATCCTCGAGCGGCTGCGGCTGCAGACGGGCCGGGTGTTCCTGGCCAGCTTCGACCGGCCCAACATCCGCTACATGGTGCGAGCCAAGGACCAGCCCGCCCGCCAGCTGCAGCAGTTCCTGGCGGAGCACCGGGGCGAGGCCGGCATCGTCTACGCCCGCTCCCGCAGCCGGGTGAACCGGCTCGCCGCCGACCTGCAGGCCGCCGGCTTTGATGCAGTGCCGTATCACGCCGGGCTGAGCAGCGAGGCCCGTGCCGCGGCCCTGCAGCACTTCCGCACCGGCAGCGCCGTGGTGGTGGTGGCCACGATCGCCTTCGGGATGGGCATCGACAAGCCCGATGTGCGCTTCGTCGCCCACGTGGATCTGCCCAAGAGCCTCGAGGCCTACTACCAGGAGACCGGCCGGGCAGGACGCGACGGGCTGCCGGCCGTGGCCTGGATGATGCAGGGGCCGGGGGATGTGCCCCAGCTGCGCCGCTTCATCGACGACTCCGGCGCAGACGAGGAGCAGAAGCGGATCGAGCACGGCAAGCTCGAAGCTCTGATCGGCTTCTGCGAAGCGGCGGGCTGCCGCCGCCAGGTGCTGCTGCGCCATTTCGGCGAGACCCTGGCCGAGCCCTGCGGCAACTGCGACGGCTGCCTGGAGCCCCGCACCCTGGTGGACCAGAGCGTGCCGGTGCAGAAGCTCCTCTCGGCGGTCTACCGCACCGGCCAGCGCTTCGGGGCGGCCCACGTGGTGGACGTGCTGCTGGGGGGCACCGGTGAGCGGATCCGCCGCTTCGGCCACGATCAGCTGAGCGTGCACGGCATCGGCCGGGAACTGGATCGGGGCCAGTGGCGCACCCTGGTGCGTCAGGTCACCGGCCTCGGGGTGCTGGAACCGGTGCCGGACGGCAAGGGCGGCCTGCGCTTCGGGCCGCCCGATCTGGTGCGGCCGCTGCTGCGGGGCGAGCGCACCCTGGAGCTGCCGCTGGCCCCGGCCGCTCGCGAGCGACGCCAGGCCTCCTCCGCTGGAACGGCCGCAGCCATGGGGGATGGCGATCCGGCTCTGCTGGCGGCCCTGAAGCGCTGGCGGCGGGAGCAGGCCAGCCGGCAGGGGGTGCCTCCCTATGTGGTCTTCCATGACAGGACCCTGATGGAACTGGCGGCACGGCCCCCTCGGATCGCAGCGGGCTGGCGGGGATCAGCGGCATCGGTGCCGCCAAGCTGGAGCGCTACGGCGATGCGCTGCTCGCCGTGCTGCAGGAGGCTTCCGGACTTGACACAGCCGCCACCGATTGAGACACGCGGCTGTGACAGCAGCGGCAGAGATTCAAGCGGGCGGCGGGAATCGAACCCGCATCATCAGCTTGGAAGGCTGAGGTTTTACCACTAAACTACGCCCGCAAAATGAACAGTTTCAGCTGGCACTTCTGCTGGACAAGCAACAGTGAATGCTCTGTTCGAGTCGTAGCGACGAGGGCACCTTACCTGGCGGGGCTCCGTTCATGATGGCGGGCACCTGAATGCGTGAACCGTGACCACGCTGGCCGCCACGCCCAACCCGCGGGGAGGCTCCCGCCGACGCCTGATGGTCGGCTACGGGCTGGGGGATGCCGGCACTGGCCTGGCCGCCACCCAGCTGGGCTTTTATCTCTTCGTGTTCTTCACCTCGATCGCGGGCCTGCCCGCGGCGGTGGCCGGCTCGCTGCTGATGGTGATCAAGGTCTGGGACGGTATCAATGACCCGCTGGTGGGCTGGCTGAGCGATCACACCCACACGCGCTGGGGTCCCCGGCTGCCCTGGATGCTCGGTGCCGCCCTGCCCCTCGGCATCACCCTGGCCGCCATGTGGTGGGTGCCGCCCGGAGACGTGCTCCACCGCACCGCCTACTACGTGCTGATGGCCGTGCTGCTGATGACGGCCTACACGAGCGTGAACCTGCCCTATGCGGCCCTGGCCACCGAACTCACCACCGACACCCGCACCCGCACGCGCCTGAATGCGGCTCGCTTCACCGGCTCGATCCTCGCCGGCATCAGCGGCCTGGTGGTGGCGTCGCTGCTGGTGGCCAACGGCGAGACGGGCTACCGCCAGATGGGCCAGATCACCGGCCTGATCGCCGCCACCGCCACCCTCAGCTGCTGCTGGGGCCTGGCCCCCTTCGCCCGCCAGGCCAGCAGGCCCAGTGGACACCCGGAACCGGTGCGGCAGCAGCTGCGCCGCATCCTGCGCAACGGCCGCTTCCTGCGGGTGCTTGGGCTCTATCTGTTGCTCTGGTGCGCGCTGCAGCTGATGCAGCCGGTGGCCCTGATCTACCTGGTGGAGGTGGTGAATGTGCCCGGCACCCTCTCCAGCTGGATCCTGCTGCCGTTCCAGGTGAGCGCTCTGGTGGGGCTCCAGCTCTGGAGCCTGGTGGCCAACCGCCGCGGCCGGGTGCTGGCCCTGCGCTGGGGCGCGGCCATCTGGATCGTGGCCTGCCTGATCGCCCTCTGGGTGATCCCGATGCTGGCGCTGGAGCCCGCCGCCGCAGGCACCACGCCGGGCTGGGCCACCGTGATGCAGGGCGCCAACGCGCCCCGGTTCCTGGCCCTGGTGGCGACGATCCTGCTGATGGGTCTGGGGGCCTCCACGGCCTACCTGATCCCCTGGTCGCTCCTGCCCGATGCGATCGATGCCGACCCCGACAAGCCCGCCGGGCTCTACACCGCCTGGATGGTGCTGATCCAGAAGATCGGCATCGGCCTCAGCATCCAGCTGCTGGGGGTGCTGCTGTCGCTCAGCGGCTACCGCTCCGGTGAGTCGGTGACCGGGGCCACGGCCCAGGCGCTTGAGCAACCCGACAGTGCCCTGATCACCATCCGCCTGTGCATGGGCCTGATCCCCTCCGTACTGGTGGTGCTGGGACTGATCGTGATGCGCCGCTGGCCCGACCGCGGCGCCCATCTGCAACCCATCGCCCCATGAACGCCAAGGCTCCGCCGTGGCTGGGACGGCTCGGCACCAGCGCCCTGATCGGCGGCCAGGCGGTCACGGCGATCGCCCGCGGCCGCATCAACTGGATCGACCTGATCGATCAGCTGATGGAGGCTGGTCCCGGCAGTTTTCTGATCGTGCTGATCACCTCGCTGGCGGCGGGCACGGTCTTCAACATCCAGGTGGCCGCCGAACTCACCCGGCAGGGGGCCGACAGCACGGTGGGAGGGCTGCTGGCGGTGGGGCTGGCCCGGGAGATCGCGCCCCTGCTCACCGCCACCCTGCTCACGGGCAAGGTGGCCACGGCCTACGCCGCCCAGCTCGGCACCATGAAGGTCACCGAGCAGATCGATGCCATCACCATGCTCCGCACCGACCCGGTGGAATACCTGGTGGTGCCGCGGGTGGTGGCGATGGTGCTGATGGCGCCGGTGCAGTGCCTGATGTTCTTCATCGTGGCGCTCTGGTCCGGCCAGGTGAGCAGCACGCTGCTGTATCAGATCCCTCCCACGGTGTTCTGGACCTCGGTGCGCACCTGGGTGCTGCCCGACGACCTGCCCAGCATGCTGATCAAGGCGGTGGTGTTCGGTCTGCAGATCGCGGTGCTGGCCTGCGGCTGGGGCCTGACCACCCGCGGCGGGCCCAAGGAGGTGGGCACCAGCACCACCGGCGCGGTGGTGATGATCCTGGTCACCGTGTCACTGGTGGACGTGGTGCTGACCCAGCTGCTGTTCGGCTGAGGCTCCCAGGAATCGCCTGAGGCAGCATGGAGCCGTTTCGCGGTTGCATCCGGTGCTCTCCCCCAGCTATCGCCTCTCGCTGGCGATCACCGCAGGAGGCCTGGTGATCCTGGCCGCAGCGGTGCTGGTCGGCCGCCTCAACGACCTGCCCCTGGCCACCCCCTGGCTGGCGATCGCAGTGGTGGCGGCCCTGCTCACCGCTCTCTTCGGGCTGGTGCTGGTGGTGCAGACGGCCCTGATCCGGCTGGAGTTCAGCGGCGATGCGCTGCTGGTGCGCCGGCAGCAGACCGTGATCCGCCGCTTCCCCTACCGGGAGTGGCTGGCCTGGCGGGTGTTCTGGCCGCGCCTGCCGATCCTCTTCTATTTCCGTGAAGTGAACAGCATTCACTTTCTGCCGATGCTCTTCGAGCCGGATGGGCTGAACCGGGAGCTGCGCCGGAACGTGGGAGCGCCGATCGAGGAGCGCAGCGCCGCGGCCGCCGCGGCCACCGATGGAGGCCAATCTTGAGCGACGCACCCTCCGCCACCGAGGCCACGGGCTCCGCCGACGCCTTCTACGCCCTCGCCCTGCAGGACCTGCAGGCGCGGCGTCAGGCCCTCGAGAGCGAGATCAGCGACCTGCAGCGCCGCCGCGATCAGCTCGAGCAGGAGCTGACGGACGATCTGCCCGGCAAGACCGACGCGGTGGCCCGACGCCTGAAGGGCTTCCAGGACTATCTGGTGGGTGCCCTGCAGGACCTGGTGAGCTCGGCTTCCCAGATGGAACTGGTGGTGCAGCCCCTGGTGGTGCAGCCCTCCCCCCTCGATCTGGAGCAGGCCCAGGCCGCTGCCGGCGAGAACGCCGATCCGGCCCCGGCCGCGGAGCCCGCCACCGGACCCGCCGGGGCCGCGGCCGCCTTCGCGGCCGATACGGACCTGATCCGGGATCGGCTGGGCCGGTTCCTGGAGGAACCGGACTTCTACGCCGACCCCTGGCAGCTGCGCCGCAGCCTGGACCCCCGTCATGCGCCCCTGCTGGAGGACTGGTTCCTGAGCCAGGGCGGCCGCGGCGCCCAGCCCAGCGGCGGCAACCGCAGCCGCAACGCCCTGATCACGGCGGCCGCGATCGCCATCCTGGGGGAGCTCTACGGGGATCGGTTCCAGACCCTGGTGCTGGCCAGCCGGCCGGAGCGGCTGGGGGAATGGCGCCGCTGCCTGCAGGATGCCCTGGGTCTGACGCGCGACGATTTCGGCCCCAGCAGCGGCATCGTGCTGTTCGAGCGGCCGGATGCGCTGGTGGACCGGGCCGACCGGCTCGAGGAGCGTGATGAGCTTCCCTTCATCGTGATCGATGCCGCCGAGCAGGTGGTGGAGATCCCGGTGCTGCAGTTCCCGCTCTGGCTGGCCTTCGCCGCCGGTCCCGGCGAGCTGGGCGACGAGGAGGACCTGCTGTGACGGGGCTGGCCGGTCCGCTGAGCCTGCTGCTGGGCTATCTGCTCGGTTCGATCCCCGCCGGCTGGCTGGCCGGCCGCTGGTGCGCCGGAGTCGACCTGCGCGACGAGGGCTCCGGCTCCACCGGAGCCACCAACGTGCTGCGGGTGGTGGGGCGCGGCCCCGCCCTGGTGGTGTTTCTGATCGATGTGGGCAAGGGCACCGCGGCGGTGCGCCTGGCCGCCCTGCTGGTGAGCGGCACCACACCGGCAGCGGCGTGGTGGGTGGTGGCGGCCGGACTGCTGGCCCTGGCCGGGCACATCTGGCCGGTGTGGCTGGGGGGTCGGGGCGGCAAGGCCGTGGCCACCGGGCTCGGCGTTCTGCTGGGCATCAGCTGGAGTGTGGGCCTGGCCTGCCTGGGGGTGTTCCTGCTCAGCCTGAGCCTGAGCCGGATCGTGTCCCTCTCCAGCGTGCTGGCAACCCTGAGCCTGCCGCTGCTGATGCTGCTGAAGGGCTCGGCCCCGCCCGCCCACCTGGCTCTTGCCGTGCTGGCGATGGCGGTTGTGCTCTGGCGGCACCGCAGCAACCTCCAGCGACTGGTCAAGGGCCAGGAGCCCCGGCTCGGTTCGGGGTCCAGGCCCTGAGCCGGAGGGTGAGCCTGAGGGGCGCCTAGCCCAGCTCCCGGCTGCGCTCGCTCGCGGCCACCACCGCCTCCAGCAGGGCCGAGCGCAGGCCGGCGCGCTCCAGCACCCGCACCGCCGCAGCCGTGGTGCCGGCAGGACTCATCACCATGTCCTTGAGGGCCGAGGGATGCAGCGCCTCCTGTTCCACCAGGGCGCAGCTGCCGCGCAGCATGGCCGGGGCCAGCTCCAGCGCCAGCGCCCGGGGCATGCCGGCACTCACGGCCCCGTCAGCAAGGGCCTCGAGCATCAGCCCCACCATGGCCGGGCCCGATGAGGTGAGCGCCAGGAAGGGATCGAGCTGCGGCTCGCTCAGCTCCACCACCCGGCCCACCGCCGCGAACAGGGAGGCCACCCAGCGCTGCTGGGCCGCCTCCACCCCAGGCCCCCAGGCCAGTGCGGTGAGGCCCTGCCGAACCAGACAGGGGGTGTTGGGCACCGCCCGGATGCAGCGGTGGGCAGGGAACAGAGCCTGGAGCCGCTCCAGCCGCACGCCCGCCAGCACCGAGATGAGCAGCGGCTGACCGGGGGCCGGCGCGGTGCAGCCGGCGGCCACCGCCTCCAGCTGCTGGGGCTTAACCGCCAGCAGCACCACATCAGAGGCCCAGGCCCGGGCCGGGTCGCAGCTGAGCTCGATAGGATGCAGTGGACGGAGTCGCTCCAGAGAGGCCTGCGTGGCCACCGCCGCGCGAACGCGGCCCGGGTCGAGCAGGCCATCGCTTAGGAGGGGCTGAAGCAGGGCCCGGGCCATGCGCCCGAAGCCAACCACGCCGAAGCTGGCGGGGCGATCGCCGCTGGGCTCGGGCACGGCTGCGGAGGCGATCAGACGCCGGCGCTGAGACCGGTCTCAGCCGAACGCGACCAGGCGGGAGCTGGAGCCGGGCTGCTATCGGAAGCTGCGGGAGTGGGGCTGTTCACCACCGTGGTGCTGGAGGTCTCCTCCCGGTCGCTGGTGGTGACGGTGATGCAGCTGGGGGCGAAGAGGAAGATGCTCTCCCCGACGCGCTCCTGATGGCCGTCGATGGCGAAGGTGCCACCGGCCACGAAGTCCACGGCCCGCTGGGCCTGGTCGGGCTCCATCATCGTCAGGTTGAGGATGATGGTCTTGCGGTCGCGCAGGGCCTGGATGGCCGCCGGCATCTCATCGAAGCTGCGGGGCTCCATCAGGGAGATCTCGGCCGCTACAGCGGCGATGCCCGGCATGCCGATCACATTGGTGCCGGCGAAGGGATCCGAGCTGCTGAAACCGGAGTCCAGGGGCGCTAGGGCGCTGCTCACCGCTGAGCTGCGCGAGGAAGGCGACGGAGTTGCCTCGCTCTCGTCAGCGGTGTCGTACTCGAGCTCGTCGTAATCGTCTTCGAGATAGTCGTCGCCGGAAACAACGGAGCGAAGACGGGAAAACAACGACACCTGGGAACCTCGGAGATCAGCTGAAGAGGAATCGAGCCGCGACGGGACCGTCAAAGCGCCGCCAAAGCTCGACTAGAAATAGCGTCCCGGGACAAGCGCTGCAAGAGCATTCCCGGCAGGGAGTCCACTCATGCCGCCGGTCCGGCCGCTGCGGAGTGAGGCCGCGCCGGCCGCGGCCCGAACAGAACGCTGCCGAGTCGCAACCAGGTGCTCCCCTGCTCCAGGGCCTCGGGCCAGTCGCCGCTCATCCCCATCGAGCACTCCGGCAAGCCCATCCGATCAGCCAGAGCGCGGCATTCGGCGAACACCCGGCGGCGTGCATCAACCTCCAGCCCGAGCGGAAGGATCGTCATCAGGCCCACCGGCTCGAGCGCATCGAGCTCCTGCAGGCGCGGCCAGGCGGCCGCCAGATCCTCGGGACTGAAGCCACCCTTCGCCTCATCCGGCCGCAGCTTCACCTGCAGGAACACCCGCGGGCGACGTCCCTCCTCGCCGGCGATGCGGTGCAGGCGCTCGGCCAGGGGGAGGCTGTCGAGCGAGTGGATCGTGCCGAAGCGCCGCAGCACGGCCCGGGCCTTGTTGGCCTGGAGCCGGCCGATGAAGTGCCAGTCGAGTCCGGAGCCTCCGTCCGGCGCTGCCGCCAGGGCGTCCTGCTTCACCTGGGCCTCCTGCAGGCGGCTCTCACCGAAGTGGCGCTGCCCCAGAGCGGCCAACTCCTCGATGGCGGCGAGCGGCTGACCCTTGCTCACCGCCAGCAGCCGGCAGGAGGGCGGCAGGCGGGCCTGAATCGCCTGCCAGCGCTGCGCGGGGGAGTCGGACGCGCCGGTCATGCCGCGGGCCTTCAGATGAAGGTCTGATCGAACAGCTGGCGCCAGCGGGCGTAGGCCGTGGGGTCATCGCGGCGGCTGCGGGCCAGGTTCTGCTCGGCCACGTGGCGGGCATCCATCAGCGGAATCACCTCGAAGCGGGCGCCGCGCGGCTGCAGGGTCACCAGGAAGAACATCCGCTGGGCGTAGAGCGTTGCGTAGAGGTCGCGGCTCTCGCCGGCCTGGGCCACCCGGTAGAGCATCCCGAACGTTGGGTGGTTGAGGTAGCTCTCAGCGCTCACCGGTGCAGCAGCGGTTGCAACAATTTCAGAGGGCACCGTACCTGCCTCTCAGCCCGAGCAACAGCACCAGGGCGAGCCAGCCGGCGCCGTTCACCAGCGGCCGGGCGCCCCGCAGGGGCCGGAACTGGGCCGGGGCCAGCCAGTGCCCACCGCGGGCGATGAGGGCATCGGCCCCCTGCTCGGCCCGCAGCAGCACGTTGGCCAGCAGCCGCTCGCCCACGGCCAGGGCCAGACCGAGCCCGGGCTTGAACCCCAGCCGCCGGAAGCTCACCGCCCGGGTGGCCAGCGAGCGCAGCAGGTTCTGGAACTCCTCCTGCACCAGGGGCAGGAAGCGCAGGGCCAGCAGCAGCATGAAGGCCAGGCGTTCCACGGGCACCCGGAACCAGCGCAGCGGCGTCAGCGTCCAGGCCAGGGCCCACACCAGCTCTTCCGGCGGTGTGCAGACCAGCATCAGGTTGGCGCTGTGGATCAGGGTGAGCAGCAGCGTGGCGGTGTTGAAGCCGAGCCGGGCCGAGCGGCGGGTCACCGTCAGCGGCCCCAGGCTGAGGGGCCCCAGCTTCAGCGGGCCCGCCTCAAACACGATCCAGGAGGGACCGACCTGGTCCTTCGGGCCATCAGGAGCCAGATGCAGCTCCTGCGGCGGCCGCTGCAGGGGGATGGGGGCGCCGGCCCCTGCCGGCAGGAAGGCCGCCAGGCCGCCCACCAGCAGGCAGAGCGCCAGGAGCAGGGGCAGGCTGCGGCGCCAGAGAGCCCAGGGCAGGCCGCTCACCGCCGTGATCAGCAGCAGCAGCAGCACCAGGCCGAGCCGCCAGAGGGGACCCGCCAGGACGGGGGTCATCAGGAAGGCCACGGTCCAGGCCAGCTTCAGGCGGGCATCGAGGCGGCGCAGCCAGCACGGGCAGCCGGCCACGAACTGGCCGATGGGCAGCTGACGCAACCAGTCCATTCAGCTCCCCCGGGAGCGCTCCCGCTCGGCGTCGCGCTGCGACTTGCCGCGCCAGAACAGCCGCAGCGGCGACCCCTCGAAGCCCAGCCCCTCCCGCAGCTGCCGCTCCACGTAGCGGCGATAGCTGTCGCCGAACAGACGCGGCTCGTTCACAAACAGGGTGAAGCTGGGAGGCCGCGTCGCCACCTGGGTGCCGTAGTAGAGCCGGCCCTGCCGGCCGCCCCGGGTGGTGGGGGGACTGCGCCAGCTCAGGGCCTCCTGCAGCACGTCGTTCACCACGGCCGTGCTGACGCGCCGCCGGTGCTGATCCACCGCCGCGGCGGCGCTGGCGAAGATCGCCTGCACCCGCTGGCCGGTGAGGGCGGAGGTGAACAGCATCGCGGCCCACTCCAGGAAGTAGAGGCGGGAGCGGAGCTGCTTCTCCATCGCGGCCATGGTGTGGCTGTCCTTCTCCACCGCATCCCACTTGTTGACCACCACCACGCAGGCGCGGCCCTCCTCCTCGATCCGGCCAGCCAGGCGCTGATCCTGGTCGGTGACGCCATCGAGGGCATCGATCACCAGCACGCAGACATCGCTGCGGGAGATCGCCTTGAAACTGCGGTTGATTCCGAAGAATTCCGGTCCGTAGGAGACGCTGCGGCGGCGGCGGATGCCGGCGGTGTCGAGCAGACGCCAGGAGCGGCCCTCCCGCTCCAGCTGGGTGTCGATCGTGTCGCGGGTGGTGCCACGCACCGGCGACACGATCGCCCGCGGCTCGCCGCAGATGGCATTGAGCAGACTCGACTTGCCCACGTTGGGGCGCCCCACGATCGCCAGCTGGATCGGCTCGGGCTCCTCCGATTCCTCCTGCAGGGGAGGGAAGTGCTCCAGCACTTTGTCGAGCAGTTCACCGGTGCCGGCGCCGTGGATGGCGGAGACCGGATGGGGCTCACCCAGGCCCAGCCCCCAGAACTCGGCCGCCATGGCCAGGCCCTGATCGGGAGACTCGCACTTGTTCACCGCCAGCAGCACCGGGCAGGCCTGCACCCGCAGCCACTCGGCGATGGCCTGATCCGCCGCGGTGACGCCCTGCTGGCCGTCAACGATCAGCAGAGCCACCTGGGCCTCGTTCAGAGCCAGGGAGGCCTGCTCGCGGATCGCCGGCAGGAAGGCGCTGTCGTCGTCGAACACCAGGCCGCCGGTGTCGACGACGCGGAAGTCGCGGTCGCGCCAGAAGCCCTCCTGGTAGCTGCGGTCGCGCGTGACCCCAGGGGCGTCGTGAACGATCGCCTGCCGACTGCGGCAGAGGCGGTTCACCAGCGTGGACTTGCCCACGTTGGGACGGCCGAGAACGGCGACGAGGGGACGAGGCAAGACGGAGCTCCCTGGGGAGCGAGAAGCCCATCACCCTAAACAGAGGCCTTCGACGCTCTCCGGGGCTCTCGGGAAGCACGGCGGCCAGCGCGGTAGCTGGCGATACAGAAGAGACTGTTGCGTCTCGCGCTGCGGCGGGCGCAGCGGGCTAGGGCGAGGACAGCGGCAGCAGGAGCAAGGAGGCGCCCATGCTCGAACTCATCGCCAGCATCGTGGTGGATCTGTCGGATCAGACCCTCACGGCCTACGACCAGCAGAACGTGCCCGTGCGGGTGATCCAGGTGAGCACCGGTGCGCCGGCCTCGCCCACCCCCACCGGACAGGGACAGGTGCACACGAAGTACCGCTCGGTGACCATGCGGGGCCGGGGCTTCGTGGCGCCGGGTGTGCCCTGGGCGATGTGCGTGACCCGCAACGAGACGATCTGCATCCACGCCGCTCCCTGGCAGGAGCAGGCGGGTCAGTCCTTCGGGGTTCCCCGCAGCCACGGCTGCGTGCGCATGCCCACCCGGGAGGCCCGCTGGCTGTTCGAGCGCACGCCCAAGGGCACTCCGGTCACGATCCAGGTGTGAGGCGAGCGCGGCGGATCGCGGCGGCGATCAGCGCACCGGCGGATCTCCCGGATGGCCCTGCACCGGAGCGGGCGGCGGGGGCTGCAGGGGCGGCAACGGGCCCTGCTCCGGCAGGGGCTCGCCGCGGCGACGCAGCCAGGCGAGCAACCAGTTCACCGCGGTGGCCCGGCGGGTGCGGCGCGGCACCAGCTCGGAGATCGTGTACCCCGCGAAGCCCAGCTGCTCCTTGAGCAGCTGCTTGTGGGGCCGCTCGATCGACCGGGTGAGCCGCACGCTGGCCGGCCGTTCGGCGATCAGCTCCGGCGCGAGAGGGAAGGCCTCGGCCCACTCGGGCGGCGTGGCGGCGCCGGCACGCCAGGGTCCGCCGCCTGGGTCGGCTTCGTAGCCGAGCCGGTGCCAGATCAGGGCGCAGACCTGGCGGTCGCTGAGGCGATCATCGAGCACCGCCTGGAGCAGGGCCCGGCTCAGGGGCCAGTCGGGCAGGGGTTCGCTCATGCCACCCCTCCGAGCTCGAGGCCGGTGCGGCACGCCACTGAGTCTGCAGCCCGATCCAGCAGGTCGATGGCCTCGGCCGGGGTGTGCGCCCGCATCAGGGCATGGCGCAGCTGCGGCGCTCCGGGAAAGCCCTGGCAGGTCCAGCCCATGTGCTTGCGGGCGATCAGGAGCCCATGCTCTCCCCTGGCCTCCACCAGCGCCTGCAGCTGCTCGCGGGCCAGGGCGATGCGCTGCCGGGCATCTGGGGTGGGCGGCAGCGGCTGGCCGCTGAGGGCCGCATCGATCTGGCCCACCAGCCAGGGAGCGCCCATGCTGCCGCGGCCCACCATCACCCCATCGGCCCCCGTGAGACGCAGGCAGCGCAGAGCCGCCTCGGGGCTGTCCACATCGCCGTTGGCGATCACCGGAATCCGCAGCGCCCGCTTCACCGCGGCGATGGCGGACCAGTCGGCCGACCCTTTGAAGCCCTGCTCGCGGGTGCGGCCGTGCAGGGTGAGCATCTGGGCGCCGGCCTCCTGCAGGCGGCGGCACCAACCCACCGGGTCGGCATCACCACCGCACCAGCCGAGGCGGGTCTTCACGGTCACGGGCACGCGCACCGCCTCGGCCACCCGGCTCACGATCGCGGCGGCGAGATCCGGATCCCGGATCAGACCGCTGCCCCCGCCCTTGCGGGCCACCTTGCGCACGGGGCAGCCCATGTTGATGTCGATCAGGAAGGCCCCCGCCGCTTCGGCCCGGCGGGCCGCATCGGCCATCGGCTCCGGGCGGTGATCGAACAGCTGCACGGCAATCGGGCCCTGTTCCCGCTCCAGCTCATCGATCTTCTGCAGACCGTGGCCGAGCTCCAGGCTGGTGGCATTCACCATCTCGGTGAACAGCAGCGCATCGGCGCTCCAGCGGCGCACCAGGCCGCGGAACACCCGGTCGCTCACCCCCGCCAGGGGCGACTGCAGCACCCGGCAGCGCAGCTGGCGCGGCCGGCCGCGGCCGGGGAGGCGGAGATCAGTGGCTGGGCCGGGGAGGGCTGCGGTCACGGCAACACCTCCGCCCGCCCCTGGCGCAGCAGCAGCAGGGAGAAGTAGGGCAGCTCGGCGGCGGGCACCGCAGCGGCCGGGGCGATGAGCTCATCGGGCCAGCCCACCCGCCTCGCCAACAGGGCCCCCTCCAGCAGTCCGCGCGCCTCCAGCAGGGGCCGCAGCCAGCGCCAGCGGCGACCGAGCTTGAGCAGCACCAGCACCCGGTTGGCGCGGGCCGCGGTGATCAGCAGGGAATCCATGTCCTCCCCAGTGTCGGGCGTGGGGGTGATCAGCAGCTGCTCCCGCTGCAGCGCCAGGGGCCAGGCCCCGCGGGCGGCGGCCGCCGCCATCGAGGTGATGCCGGGGATCAGGGCCACCGGGCAGGCTGGATGGTGACGGCGCAGGGCCATCAGCACGTAGGCGGCCGTGGCGTAGAGCGACACATCGCCCTCGCAGAGAAACACCACCGCGGCTCCGGCCTCCACCTCCCGCGCCAGCCGGTCGCAGGCCTCGCGCCAGGCCCGTCGCCTCGGTTCGGCCGCCTCCACCACCGGCATCAGCAGGGGCAGCCGACGCTGCTCGGGCCCGATCCAGGGGGCCGCGATCGCCGCCGCCATGCTGGCGGCCCCTTCGGCGCTGATTGGGTAGGCCACCACACCGGCGGCCGCGATCGCCCGCACCGCCGCCACCGTGAGCAGCTCCGGATCCCCGGGCCCCACGCCCACCAGGGTCAGGCCGGCCGGCGCGCTCTCGGCCGCTGCGGCGATGGTGGCGAGGGCAGGCGGAACGGCCACGCGGCAGCGGTCGGGGAGGGAGGCAGGAGGAGAAACCGCAACCCGCCTTCCTAGGGTCGGCCGGATGCTGCGGATGGGCGGTGAGCCGGCTCCTGATCTACGACGTCGCCACAGACGACAGCACGGGAGCACCCGCCGGCCCGCGGGCCCTGCACGAGCAGCCGGAACGGATCGCAGTGGAACTGGCGGCCCGGGGCCTGCGCTTCGAGCGCTGGCCGATCGAGACCACCGCGCCGGCAACCGTCGACACCCCGGACAACGCCACCGCCTCTGAAGCCCTGCTGCAGCGCCATGCCGCCGCCATCGAGCGGGTGCGGAACGAGGTGGGGCTGCAGACGGTGGATGTGGTGCGCCTGGCCCCCGATCACCCGGAGCGGGAGCGCCTGCGGGCCATGTTTCTGCAGGAGCACACCCACAGCGAGGACGAGGTGCGCTTCTTCGTGGAGGGCCGGGGGCTGTTCTGCCTCCACATCGGAGACGAGGTGCTGCAGGTGCTCTGCACCCGGGGCGACTGGATCGCCGTGCCCGCCGGCACCCGCCACTGGTTCGACATGGGACCCCGGCCCCACTTCTGTGCCCTGCGCTTCTTCGGCAACCCGGAGGGCTGGGTGGCCAGCTTCACGGGCTGGGAGGGAGCAGCGCGCTACCCACGCCTCGACGCCCTGCCGGAGGCCCTCAGCTGTGCATCCGGGGCTCAGGGTGCAGCGTCCGCAGGATCGCCGCCTCCGCCTGAGCCAGTTCCTGCAGGCGCTCCATGATCAGCGGCCGGGGCCAGCGGGCCTCGCAGAGCAGCCAGTACACCCCGAAGTGGCGCGCCTCGCTGGCGAGGAGGTCGCCGTAGAGGCGCCGCAGCTCGGCATCGGGGCTGTGGCTGGCCAGCAGGGCCATCCGCTCGTGGCTGCGGGCTTCGATCAGCCCGGACACGAGGAAGGAATCGAGCATGCGCTGGGGCTCGCCGCGGCGCACCAGCGCCGCCAGCGACGCGCCATAGGGCGGCGCCTTGAGGGGCTGCAGGGTTTCACCGCGCGCCTTGATCAGCGCCAGCACCCGCTCGAAATGCTCCAGCTCCTCGCGCGCCAGCGGGCTGAGCACCTCCCCCAGCCCCGGTTCGCAGAGGTAGCGGAACATCAGCTGCACCGCTGCTCCGGCGGCCTTGCGCTCGCAGTGGGCGTGATCGATCAGCACCGCCATCGGATGGGCCAGGGCCTGCTCCAGCCAGGCGGCGCTGCTGGGCTCCGCCAGCCAGCGGATGCGGGCGGTAGCGGCCTCCGGGCTGAGCAGCAGGCTCATCGGGATGCGCCGGCCCCGGCGTCCTCCTTCCGGCGCAGATGCTGCACCAGGCCATCGAGGGCCATCACATAGCTGTGAGCGCCGAAGCCGCTCACCACACCCAGGGCCCGGTCGGCCAGAAGGCTGTGGTGGCGAAAGGATTCCCGGGCGTGCACGTTGCTCAGATGCAGTTCCACATAGGGAAGGGCCACCGCGGCGAGGGCATCGCGCAGGGCGATGGAGGTGTGGGTGTAGGCCGCCGCGTTGATCAGGATGCCATCGATCTGGCCCATGGCCTGCTGGATCCGCTCCACCAGCGCCCCCTCATGGTTGCTCTGGAAACAGGCGAGCTCCACGGTCTGCCGGGCGGCACGGCTGACCAGGTCCTCCTCGATCGCCTGCAGCGAGGCGCTGCCGTAGATGCCGGGTTCACGGCGGCCCAGCAGGTTGAGGTTGGGACCGTTCAGCAGCAGCACCTTCAGGGTCCTCGGCGCGTCGGCTGGTAGGGTCACGTGGTGTGGTTCGGGTCGGTGCCCGAGTGGTTAATGGGGGCGGACTGTAAATCCGCTGGCTCTGCCTACGTTGGTTCAAATCCAACCCGGCCCACCTTCCACATGCCCTTGTAGCTCAGCGGTAGAGCACTCCCTTGGTAAGGGAGAGGTCACGAGTTCAAGTCTCGTCAAGGGCTTTTCCGGGGCACGAAGCGGGTCGCGTCATTGGAGCCGCCAGCCAGCATCCCGGCTGAAGGCAGCGGGTCGATCCCCCGACGAGAACCACACCCCCGCAGAGGTAATCCGTCAGGCGGGTCTGGACCGGCGTTGGCAGGCCGGACACATCAAACACCACCGGCACGCCGGTGCGAACCGAATCGATCGCGCTGGCGGCATCATCGAAACTGCTGGCTCTGAGAACCAACAGCTCGGTCGCGGGCGACGGCGGCAGCGACGCGGATCGTCGAGCGGATGAGGCACGCGTCGATGGCTCCTGCGGTCGTTCCACGGAGACAGCGGGCGAAGGATGGAGCACCAGTTCGCCACGGAAGCCTGGGCCCGTCAAAAACACCCGTCTCGCGCTTCTCGTACACGTCTGATCGCGAGAAGCCTGTCCTGGCAGGCCAGGAGGAGGGAGATCGACTCAACAACCGCCGGAAAAACGCACGGCATGAGCCTGTCAAGTGGAAACCGGGGTTTTCCAGAGCCAGGTGCGAAACAGCCTGCACTGAATCAGCTTCGCCAGCAGCCTGCTGTGGAAAGTCCCGCATCAACCTGTGGAAACAGCTCGGATGCAGCTGTGGAAAAGCAACGGTTGAGCATTGCTGATGGCTTCATGGCTTCGTCCTGTTCCCCCAGCCCAGGCGGCACGCTCCCCTGATTCCCGCTGCGCCGTCTCGGAGCACCATCCTGGACCCTGCCTCCAAGCCTCGCTGCCGCATGCCCCGTTGTTCACGCCGCGTGACCATGGCGGGCGCCCTGCTCAGCCTGCTGACGGGCCTGGGCGCTGCGCCCGTCTGGGCTCAGCCGAGCCCGGAAGCTCCGGAGGCGATCGAGGCCTCCCGCCCCACCGTGTCGCGTGCCGAGGGGCGGTCCCTGGTGGTCACGGCCCATCCCCTGGCCAGCCAGGCCGCCCTGGCCGTGCTGCGCGAGGGCGGCAGCGCCATGGATGCTGTCGTGACCGCCCAGACGGTGCTGGCGGTGGTGGAGCCCCAGAGCTCGGGGCTGGGAGGGGGCGGTTTCCTGCTGCACTGGGATCAGGCCAGCGGCCGGCTGCAGGCCTTCGATGGCCGGGAAACGGCTCCGGCCCACGCCACCCCCGCCAGCTGGCTGAAGAGCGATGGCACGCCGCTGCCCTGGCTGGAGGCCACGCGCACCCTCACCGCCATCGGCGTGCCCGGCACAGTCGCCCTCCTCGCCGAAGCCCACCGTCGCTTCGGGGAGCAGCCCTGGGGTGAGCTGCTCCAGCCCGCCATCGCGCTGGCTGACGGTGGCTTCCGCGTGACGCCCCGGCTGCAGCGCTCCATCGCCCTGGCCGAACGCCTCGGCACCGGCCACAGCCCGGCCTTCCGCCGGCTCTACCGCCCGGACGGAGAGCCGGCCGCTGTGGGCAGCCGGCTGCGCAACCCGGAGCTGGCGGCCACCCTGCGGCGCCTGGCCGCGGGAGGCGGCGACGCCTTCTACCGCGGCGAGCAGGCCCGCAGCCTGCTCGCCGGGCTGCGGGGCCTGGCGCGGCAGGGAGCCCGCGGGCGGGGCTTCGCCGCTGAGGATCTGGCGGCCTACCGGGCCCTGGAACGGAAGCCCCTGTGCCTGCCCTACCGGCGCTGGCGGGTCTGCAGCGTGCCGCCCCCGAGCGGCGGCGGCCTGGCGCTGCTGCAGAGCCTGGCCCTGCTCCAGGCCCGCCTACCGGAGCCCGCACCGGAGGAGGAGTTGAAGGCCTGGCATCTGCGGGCCGAAGCCCTGCGGCTGGCCGATGCCGACCGCGCCCACTGGGTGCGGGATCCGGCCGAGGGCCCCATACCCCTGCAGGGGCTGCTCGATCCGGCCTACCTGCAGCAGCGGGCAACACGCATCGATCCGGAGCGGCCGACCCCCGCCCCGGCCGCCGGCACGCCGCCCGGCAGCGCCGGCCTCCGCTTCGCCAGCCAGTCCCGCGGCGCCGGGGGCGGCACCACCCATCTTGTGGTGGTGGATGCCGCCGGCAACATCGCCAGCTTCAGCGGCTCGGTGGAGACCGTGTTCGGCAGCCGGCACCTGGTGGACGGCATGGTGCTGAACAACCAGCTCACCGACTTCTCCTTCCGGCCCGAGCGGGACGGCCTGCCCATCGCCAACCGCATCGATGCCGGCAAACGGCCCATGAGCGCCATGGCCCCGCTGATCGTGTTCGACGGCAACCGGCCCGTGCTGGCCCTGGGCTCACCGGGTGGCTGGCTGATTCCCCACTATCTGGTGGGAGCCCTGCAGGCCGCGCTCGACTGGGACCTGCCGGCCGCCGAGGTGGTGGCCCTTCCCCATCTGGCCGTCCGGCCCGAGACGACCCTGCTGGAGGAGGCCCCCGCTCACCCGGCTGACGGGCTGAGCGAGCTGGGGCACCGGATTGAGCGGCGGGGCTTCAGCAGCGGCCTGGCCCTGATCCGGCGCCGCGGCGATCGCTGGCGTGGCGCCGCCGACCCACGACGGGAGGGATCGGCGCTGGCACTGCCCTGAACCCGCTTCTGCCGCCTGCGGCGACGCTCAGGCCGGCAGCACCAGCACCTCCCGTGCCGGGATGCGGGATGGGGTTTCCGCGTCCAGGTTCGAGAGGAGAGCCTCGGGCACGGGCCGCTCCTCCCGGCTGCGGTTGAAGACCAGATGCAGCCGGTCGCCGTCCTGCCAGCGCTCGAGCCAGAGCCCCCAGCAGACGCCGCTGTCGTCGCTGAGCTCCCGCAGCCGCCAGCCGTCGCCCCGCAGTGCCGGATGGCGGGCCCGCCGCGCCGTCAGCTCCTGCAGCAGGCGGGTGAGCTCCGGGTCCACCACCACGGCGGCTTTCGCCCCGGCAGCGCCCCCTTGTTCCAGTGGCCGCCAGGGCAGGGCTTCCCGGCAGCCGGGTTCCGGGCCGCCGCTCAGGCCCACCTCCGTGCCGTAATAGATGCAGGGTGCGCCTGGCAGGGCGAAGAGAAACTGCAGCGCCAGCGTCAGAGCGCTGCGATCCCCCCCGAGCACATGCAGCGCCCGCGGCACGTCGTGGCTGTCCAGCAGGTTGAGTTGGCAGCGGTTGACCGCCGCCGTGTACCAGCCCAGGGTCTGCTCCACCACCGTCAGGAAGCCGGCCCCATCGAGGGGGCCATAGGGCATGGCCTGAAAGGCCAGGTCCGAGCGGATCGTCTCCGCTCCGAAGAAGCCCAGGCTGCTCCAGGCCATGCGGTAGTTCATCACCCCGTCGAACCGGTCCCCGGCCAGCCAGGGGCGGGCATCGCCCCAGATCTCGCCCACGATCCAGGCCTCGGGGTTCACCGCCTTCACCATCCGGCGGAAGGGCAGCCAGAAGCCCGATTCCACCTCGTCCGGCACGTCCAGGCGCCAGCCGTCGATGCCCCGCTCCAGCCAGTGGCGCGCCACGTCCAGCAGGAAGTCCCGCACCGGTGGATGGGCGTGGCGGAACTTGGGCAGGGCGGGGGCGTTCCACCAGCAGTGGTAGCCGCAGGTGTCCGAAGGGCTGCGGGGATAGGGATCGATCGGCCAGCGCTCCACCACGAACCAGTCGCGGTAGGGGGAGTCGGCACCGTTCTCCACCAGGTGGTGAAAGGGCCAGAAGCCGCGGCCGCAGTGGTTGAACACCCCGTCGAGCACCAGCCGCATGCCGCGCGCATGCACGGCCTCCAGCAGGGCCGAGAAGGCCTCCTCGCCGCCCAGCAGGGGATCGACCCGCAGGTAGTCGTCCGTGTGGTAACGGTGATTGCTGGCCGACTGGAAGATCGGGTTCAGCAGCAGGCAGGTGGCCCCCAGCGACTGGATGTGATCCAGCCCCTCGATCAGCCCGAGCAGGTCGCCCCCCTGGAAGCCATGCGGGCTGGGGGGACTGCCCCAGGGGTCCAGGGTCAGGCCCGCCTGCTCGCGAACCCGGCCACTGCGGCGGAAGCGGTCGGGGAACACCTGATACACCACCGCATCGGCCACCCAGCTCGGTTCGAGCGACCCGTCGAGACCGCCGCCGCCACCGCCCGTTGCACCGGCCTGTTCCATGCCCATGGCCCGCATCCGGCCTCAGCGTTAGCACTGGAGCAGTGCGATGCGGGCCATGGCCGAACCGCTGATCCTGGCTCTCGATCAGGGCACCAGCAGCTCCAGGGCGGTGCTGTACACCCCGTCGGGCCGGCAGGTGGCCTCCGCCAGCGCGCCGCTGCCGATCCGCTATCCCGCCGATGGCTGGGTGGAGCAGGACGCCGGGGCCATCTGGGACAGCCAGCGGCAGGCGATGCGCTCGCTCGAGACCCAGCTCGATGACGCTCAGCGCCGCGCGGTGGCCGCCTGCGGCATCACCAACCAGCGCGAGACCACCGTGCTCTGGTCCCGCCGCGACGGCCGCGCCCTCGGGCCCGCCCTCGTCTGGCAGGACGGGCGCACCGCCGCCATCTGCCGGCGCTGGAAGGAGGCGGGCCTGGAGGAGAGCTGGTGCCACCGCACCGGCCTGCTGCTCGATCCGTACTTCAGTGCCAGCAAGATCACCTGGCTGCTGGAGCACGAGCCCGAGGCCGCGGCTGCCGCCGGGCGGGGCGAGCTCTGCTTCGGCACGGTCGACAGCTGGCTGCTGCGGAACCTGGCGGAGGGTCAGCCCCACCGCACGGACATGAGCAACGCCAGCCGCACCCTGCTGATGGACCTGGAACAGCGAACCTGGCTGCCCGATGCCGCCGGCACCTGCGGTCTGCCCGAGAGCGCGCTGCCCGAGCTGTGGCCCTGCCGGGGCGGCTTCGGAACCATCGCCGCCGGCCTGCCCTTCGCCGGGGTGCCGATCACGGCGATGCTGGGCGACCAGCAGGCCGCCACCCTCGGCCAGCTCTGCCTCCGGGCGGGCGAGGCCAAATGCACCTATGGCACCGGCGCCTTCCTGGTGATCAACACCGGCAGCGAGCTGCGGCGCTCCGACAGCGGCCTGCTCAGCACCCTGGGCTGGACCGACGCCCACGGCACCCCCACCTACTGCCTCGAGGGCAGCCTGTTCAATGCCGGCACGGTGGTGCAGTGGCTGCGGGACGGCCTCGGCTTGTTCGAGCGCTCCGAGGAGGTCAACACCCTGGCGGCGGAGGTGAGCGGCAGCGGCGGCGTGATGCTGGTGCCCGCCTTCACCGGCTGGGGCACGCCCCACTGGGATCCCGGTGCGCGGGCTCTGCTGATCGGCCTCACCCGCGACAGCCGCCGCGGCCACATCGCCCGGGCCGCCCTGGAGGGCATCGCCCTGTCGGTGGCGACGCTGGTCAGCCTGGCGGAGGAGGCCATGGGCACCCCGTTGCAGGAACTGGCCGTGGATGGCGGGGCCGCCGCCTCCGACCTGCTGCTGCAGGCCCAGGCCGATGCGAGCGGGATCACGGTGCGGCGGCCGGCGGATCTGGAGAGCACCGCCAGGGGCGTGGCCATGATGGCCGGCCTGGAGGCCGGGGTCGTGGCCGAGCCATCCGCCTTCGAGGCTGGCGTGCGCGATCCCGGCCCGCGCCGCTTCCAGCCCAGCATGGACAGCGAGGCCCGGAGCCAGTGGCGCCGGCGCTGGGAGGAGGCGGTGCGCCGCAGCCTCCACTGGGACACCTGATCGGTCTGCCATGTCCACCACCCATACCGACCTGCTGGTGATCGGCGGCGGGGCCACCGGTGCGGCCGTGGCCCTCTCCGGCGTGCGGCGTGGACTCTCCGTGGTGCTCGTGGAGGCGGGCGATCTGGCCGGCGGCACCAGCTGCCGCAGCACCAAGCTGCTGCACGGCGGTGTGCGCTACCTGGAGCTGGCCTTCAAGACCTTCGATGCCGGCCAGCTGCGGCTGGTGCGCGAGGCCCTGCTGGAGCGCGGTCACTGGCTCGATCAGGTCCCCTTCCTGGCCCGGCCGCTGGAGCTGGCCCTGCCCACCGGCCAGCCCCTGGCCACGCTCTACTACCGCATCGGCCTGGGCCTCTATGACGCCCTGGCCGGACGCCGCGCCATCGCCCCCAGCCGGGCGGTGAGCGGCGGCACGCTGCAGCGGCTGCTGCCCGGCCTCAGCTCCCGGGCCAGCGGCGCGGTGCTCTACAGCGACGGCCAGTTCGACGACGCCCGGCTGAACCTGCTCCTGGCTCTCACTGCCGCGGCGGAAGGGGCCGACGTGCGCTCCCACTGCCGGGCCCGTGAGCTGCTGCTGGAGAACGGTCGCGTCGGCGGCGCGCTGGTGGAGCAGGGCGGCCGCTGCGAACGGATCGAGGCGGGGGTCGTGGTCAATGCCACGGGTCTGGCCGCCGATGCGGTGCGGCACATGGCCGATCCCGATGCTCCGCCACGGCTCCAGACCAGCCGGGGCGTGCACGTGGTGCTCGAGCAGAACCTCTGTCCGGAGGGTGCCGGGCTCCTGGTGCCCTCCACCGACGACGGGCGCGTGCTGTTCATGCTGCCCTTCCATGGCCGCACCCTGGTGGGCACCACCGACACCCCCTGCCAGGCCGCCGAGGTGAACCGGGCCAGCCCCCAGGAGCGCGACTACCTGCTCGATTACGTGGCGCGCTGGTTCCCGAACCGACCGGTGACCGTCAGTGCCGTGTGGGCCGGCGGCCGGCCGCTGCTGCAGGCCGCCGGGGGCCCCACCGGCAACACCGCCGGCCTGGTGCGGGAGCACGAGGTGGAGACCCTGCCCAGCGGGCTGATCAGCGTGATGGGCGGGAAATGGACCACCTGCCGGCCCATGGCCCACGACACCCTGCAGGCGGTGGAGCGGCAGCTGGGGCGCAGCCTGCCGGCCGAACGCGAAGCTCCGGTGCTGGGCGCCGTGGCCGGGGGCGCGGCGGCGATGGCCGAGCCGCTGCACCGCTGCCGGCAGGACCTGCTCAGCCAACTGCCGGCCGGAGTGCTGCAGGAGGCGCAGGCCGATCACCTCATCGCCTCCCACGGCCTGAGGGCGGACCGGGTGCTGGCCTGCGCCGAGACGCCCGCCGAGCTGGAGCCCCTCAGCCCGGCGGTGCCGCTCTGCGCCGCCGAGATCCGCCACGGCATCCGCCACGAGCAGGCCCGCAGCGCGGTGGAGGTGCTGGCGCGCCGCTGCCGGCTGGCCATGGTCGATCAGGCCGAAGCACGCCGCCTCGCGCCGCTGGTGGAGGAGCTCCTGGACCGGGAAGGCCACCCCCCAACCCCGGCGGGAGCGGCGCCGGGCGACTGGGAGACGCTGGTCTGAGGCTCAGGGGCGGATGCCCCCCGCGGCCACCGTGCCGGCAGGGGCCGCGGGCACGGCCCGCCGCGGCGTCTCGGAGGCCTCATCCCCCTTGCCCTCGCCCGCCTCGCCGACCTCACCGATCAGCCACCAGAAAAAGCCATAGGCCGGCAGATACACGTGCCAGCGGCGGGAGGCCGGGGGAAACTCGCTGCCGTAGAGCACCTCCCGCATCCGCGCGCCCTGCCAGCCCGAGAGATCGAGCCAGGTGGAGGCGCCGGCGGAGGAGAGGTTGGCCACCACGAGAACGGTCATGCCATCCCCGTTGCGCGCATAGGCCAGCAGGCTGGGATGGCCGGCATCCAGCAGCTGGCAGTCGCCGGTGCGCAGGGCCGGCAGCACCCGACGGCAGGTGAGCATGCGCCGGTGCCAGTTGAGCAGCGAGCCGGAGAGCTGCTTCTGCACCTCCACGTTCACCACCCGGTAGTCGTAGCCCGGGGCGGTGATCGGGGGCAAGACGAGGAGGGGATCCGGGGCGGTGGAGAAGCCGCCGTTGCGGGCGGGCGTCCAGGCCATCGGGGTGCGGTTGGGATCGCGGTCCCGCAGACCGGGCCAGTCGCCCATGCCCAGCTCATCGCCGTAATACAGACACGGCATGCCCGGCAGGCTGTACAGCAGACCGTGCAGCATCGAGTTGGCCCGCTGATCGCCGTTGAGCAGGGGGGCCAGGCGCCGGTTGATGCCCCAGTTCAGCCAGTGCCCCTGGCCCTGCACGAGCCCGGAGCGGATCGCCTGGATCACCGAGGGCTCCACCAGATGGCCATCCCCCAGCCAGAGCTCATCGTGGTTCCGCAGGGGCAGGGCCCAGCGACAGCCCTTCACCGTGCTCACGGCCTGGCTGATGGCCCGCTTCAGGCCCTCGGTGCGACCGGTGGCCACAGCCGAGAACAGATGGGCGGTGAGCACGAAATTGAAGGCACCGTGCAGCTCGTCATCCGCCAGGTAGGGGGCCGACTCCTCCACCGGCTGGATCGCCTCCGCCAGCAGCAGGATCGAGCGGCCGGAGGCATCGACCCGCTCGCGCAGCCGCTTCAGGAAGGCATGGGTGGCGGGCAGCCCCTCGCAGCGGCTGTCCTCCTCCTCGTAGAGGAAGGGCACCGCATCGAGGCGGAAGCCGTCCACACCGCGCTCGAGCCAGAAGTCGACCACCGCGAGCATCTGCTCCTGCACCCAGGGGTTCTCGTAGTTGAGATCGGGCTGATGGCGCAGAAAGCGGTGGAAGTAGTACTGGCCGGCCACCTCGTCCCACTCCCAGTTGGAGGATTCGAAGTGGCGGAACAGCACCGGTGCCCCGGCATAGCGCCCGGGATCGTCGCTCCAGACGTACACCTCGCGCTCCACGCTCCCCTGGGGTGCCCAGCGGGCCCGCTGGAACCAGGGATGCAGCACGCTGGTGTGGTTCAGCACCAGATCGAGCACCACCTTGATGCCCTTGGCATGGGCGGCGGTCACGAACCGGTGGAAGGCCGCCAGATCGCCCAGCTCGGGATGGATGGCCTGAAAGTCGCTGACGTCGTACCCACCGTCCCGCAGGGGGGAGGGGTAGATGGGCGTCAGCCAGATCGCCTCCACCCCGAGCCAGCGCAGGTAGGACAGCCGGGAACTGAGACCCTGCAGGTCGCCGATGCCGTCGCCGTTGCCATCGCTGAACGAACGGGGGATCAGCTGATAGATCACACACCCCTCCCACCAGGGGGATCCAGCACCCGACATCAACGGCCCAGGCCAATGCTTCACAGCTAGGTCCGCCGGGCGCTGCCGTCCAGCCCCCGAAGGGACTGGCGCCTTCCCGCAATCGCCTTAGGGTTCGCTCACCCACGTGAGACCCATGCTGCGCACCCTCGGTGGCACGGCCAGCGCACTGCTCGCTCCCGTCCTGCTGCTGGGCGCACTGCCTCCGATGCCGGCCGCCCAGGTGACGGTGCAACCGGGAGACACCCTCTCGGAGATCGCCGAGCGGCACGGGGTGTCGATGCGCCGGCTGATGCAGCTCAACGGCCTGAGTGATCCGGCCCACATCGAGGCGGGCCAGAGCCTGCAGCTCAGCCCGACAGGCGACGGCGGCAGCACCGCCGGCAGCGGCCGCCACACCGTGCAACCCGGGGAGACCCTCTCGGAGATCGCCGAGCGCTACAACGTGAGCGCAGCTCAGCTGGCCGCCCTCAACGACCTCGACGACGACGATTACGTCCAGGCCGGCGAACGCCTGCGGCTGCCGGCGGGCGTTCGCAGCCAACCCGCTCCGCTGAAGGTGGACCCCTCTGCCGCAGAGCATGTGGTGGGCCGCGGCCAGACCCTCTCCCGGATCGCTGAGGCCTACGACCTGCCCCTCAGCCGCCTGATGGCGCTCAACGGCATCGAGGATGCCGACCGGGTGCAGGTGGGGCAGCGCCTGAACCTCCGCCAGCCGGCCTCGGCGGCGCCCCCCGCACCGGCACCCGCCCATTCACCAGCAGCGGTCGCTCCCACACCCGCACCAGTAGCAGCAGCCCCCGCTCCGGCGGCAGCTCCCGCTCCGCAGCCGGCCCCTGAAACCGTGGTCGCCGCGGTACAGCCCGAGCGCGCGGCCGCCGCGGAACCCGTACCAGCCACGGCGGAGGGCATGGCCAACGCCCCCGACTGGCGCACCTACGGCCCGCTCCGGGTGGACTGGGCCAACTGGCTGCCGATGGATGGCAGCCACGTGGCGCCGACGCTGAACGGCGACGATCAGCCCCTCTACCTGGCGGTGAACTGCGGAGCGAAGCGGCTCAACGCCACCGGAGCCACCGGAGCCTGGAAGACCTGGGAGACCCCCCGCAGCGACTTCGAGCGACAGCTGCTCAGCGACCTCTGCCGGGAGAAGGGAGGCTGACGCGGCGGGCAGGAGAGGGGGGCCGCCTGCGGCAGCGGAACGATCAGGCCGCCTGCGGCCGGCCGAAGCGAAGCCTCCAGGGTGAGCGGAGATAGTGCCGACCGGGGGCGGTGAGCCAGAGCCGGCGCCCGCCGTCCTCGCTCTCTCCCACCAGCCCCTCCTCCACCAGCCGCCGCACCAGCCAGTCCCACTGAAGGTCCTGCTCGGCCCGGCTGCGCTGGAGCTCCTGGCACAGCCGGCGCCCATCGGCGCTGCCGGCCTCGGGCAGCTGCTCGAGAATCAGGCGCACGCCGTCACTGCAGTCGCTGGCGGCGGGCGGCCGCAGGCAGCGATCGCAGCGACCGCAGGGGTCCACCACCTCACCGACCGACAGCAGCAGGCCCTGCTCCAGGCACCCCTCCCCCTCGGCCAGAGCCTCCATCCGCCGAAGCTGGCGCTGGCTCCAGGCCAGCCGCTCGGCCGTCTCCTCGCCGGCCTGCAGCATCACCGAAGCCCGCATGGCCAGAGCCAGCCGCTGCCGGTCCTCGGGATGGAAGAGCACCACACAGTCAGCCCCGGCCCCATCCCGCCCGGCCCGGCCGGACTCCTGCAGATAGGCCTCGGCACTGGCCGGCAGATCCAGATGCATCACCAGCCCCACGTCCGGACGGTCCACCCCCATCCCGAAGGCCGAGGTCGCCACCAGCACGGGACGATCCGCCTGCTGGAAGTGCCGCAGAGCCTGATGGCGATCGCCGGAGTCCAGGCCGGCGTGATACGCGCAGGCCGCCACGCCGTTCTCCCGCAGCCGGGCCGCCCAGGTGTCGGAAGCGCGGCGGGTGCGCACGTAGAGCAGCCTGGCGCCGCGGGCGGCCGCCACGGCGTCCAGCACCTGGGGCAGGGGATCACTCGGACGGAGCCGCATCGTGTACTGGAGGTTGGCGCGGCGGGCCGAGCTCACCTGAACCAGGGGCCGGCGCAGCGCCAGCAGGCGGATGATGTCGGCCCGCACCCGCGGTGCGGCGGTGGCGCTCAGGGCCAGCATCGGCACACCGGGACACAGCGCCCGCAGCTCCCCCAGGCGCCGGTAGCGGGGACGGAAGTCGTGGCCCCAGGCGCTGATGCAGTGGGCCTCATCGACCGCCAGAGCCACCAGGCCCCCCCGGGCCAGCGCATCGCGGAGCAGCTGCGCGATCCCCTGCGACTGCAGGCGCTCCGGCGCCAGATAGAGCAGGCGCAGGCTCCCGTCGCCGACGGAGCGCCGCACGGCATCCGCCTCCTCCCGCGGCAGACCCGCATGCAGGCAGGCCGCGGCGATGCCCCGGCGCCGCAGATGGTGCACCTGGTCCTGCATCAGGGCGACCAGAGGGGAGACGACCAGCACCAGTCCCTCCCGGACCAGCGCCGGCAGCTGATAGCAGAGCGACTTGCCGCCGCCGGTGGGCAGCACGGCCAGGGTGTCGCGCCCGGCCAGCAGGGCCTCGATCACCGGCCGCTGGCCGGAGCGGAAGCTGGTCCAGCCGAAGTGCCGCTCCAGCGCCTGGCCGAGCGGATCGGTGCGGCTCATGGCAGCGGCGGCGCCTCCAGGCGATCGGGACTCTCCTCCACCAGCTGCAGGCGCAGCCGTTTGCCCCCGCTCAGCTCCCCAAGGGACACCCGGATCGTGCTGCCGCTGAGGGCCTGGAGCGCCGCGAGCGCCTCCCGCAGATGGGGCGTGCTGCTGCCGCTCTCCACCCAGAGCCGTTCGTGCAGTCCCGCCAGCCGCCGCCAGCTGGTGTGCAGCTTGAGCACGGCGGCTTCCAGCTGCTGGGCCTGAGCCACCGCATCGGAGAGGACACCGAGCACATCGAGCCGAACCGCCTCCCGCGACGCCCCCTCCAGATCCAGACCCAGATCCTGAAAGGCCCGCACCGCCGGGGCCGCATCCCCCATACGGCTGAGCCAGCGGGCCGTGTTGGTCACCTCACGCACCCGCTCGAGCTCCGGCTCCTCCTTCAGCACCGAGCGCAGATCCTCCAGCTGGGGTTCGGGCAGGCGGGCGAGCTCGCGCACCAGCGGCGCCACCGCCCGGGGGGGAGCAGGTTCTCCTGCGTGCGCTGCCGCACCTCCTCCGGAATCAGCGGGCTGGTGGCGGCGAGGTAGTCGTCGCTGAGACGACGCACCTGCTTGCGGGTGATCGACTGCCCCTCATTGGCCACCTCGCTGATCATCTGCTGCACCTCGGGAGGGGCCTGGGCGGTCTCGACGAAGGCCCGCTTGGAGAAGTGATTGACGCTGCCGGCCTCCAGCGGCCCGTCCTCCACCAGGGCATCGGAGGAATCGGCCAGCTGAATCAGGGAGTAGGCACGCGTCTTGCTGATCTCCCGCTCCCGCAGCCACTGCAGAAAACCGGCGCCGCGGCCCTCCCCGCCCCGCTTCTCCCGATCGCGCACCGCGCGCAGGATGCGTCCGCGCCAGATCTCGGTCTGCAGATCGAAGCGATCGCACACCGACCAGGCTTCCTCCAGCCGGGCCAGGAACTCCACGGTGCTCAGATCGTCCTGCTCCGGATCGGGCAGATCAAGCGTCAGAACCGGAGCATCCCTCACAAGCCGTCCCGTGGATCCGCCGCGATCGTGCCACGACGCAGCCCCCGCGACGTTCTGTGACACGGCCAGAGGCTGCCCGGGGCGCACGGCTAGGTTCCCCGTGCAGACACCAGTTCTCCAACGCAGCGATGGCCATCTCCCGCGGCGCCAAGGTGCGCATCAAGCGCCCTGAGTCCTACTGGTTCAACGAGGTCGGCACCGTCGCCTCAGTCGACACATCGGGCATCCGCTACCCGGTCGTGGTGCGCTTCGACAAGGTCAACTACAACGGCTACAGCGGTTCCGACGGCGGGGTGAACACCAACAACTTCGCCGAGTCCGAACTCGAGCTGGCCTGAATCCGCATCGCATCACGATCACCGGATCCACTGACAACCAGGGATCCGGTGATCCGGTCTGAGAGCCGTGCCTGAGCTCCCCGAAGTGGAGACCGTCAGGCGCGGTCTATCGCGTCAGCTGACCGATTTCTCCATCCGCAGGGTGGAAGTGCTCAGGGCCAGAGCCGTGGCCTGGCCTCCGGAGGTGCCGGCCTTCAGGGCCGGCCTGGAGGGCAGTCGGACGGGTGTGTGGCAGCGACGGGGCAAGTACCTGATCTGCCCCCTCCACTCCACCGGATCCGGACCGGTTTCAACCGCTGACAACGGTGAGGCCGATCGTGGCCTCTGGGTGGTGCATCTCAGGATGACCGGCCAGTTCCTCTGGCACACCCCGCCACTTCCCGATCCATGCCCCCACACGCGCGTCCGACTCTGGGACGCCGGCGGCGACGAACTCCGCTTCGTCGACACCCGCAGCTTCGGCCAGATGTGGTGGGTGCCTCCGGATCTACCGGTCGAGGCGATCGTGCGCGGCCTTCAGGAGATGGGGCCGGAACCGCTGGGTGACGCCTTCACCCTGGCGGGATTCCGGGAGGCCCTGAAGGGTTCCCGGCGCCCGGTGAAGACGGCGCTGCTGGATCAGCGGGTGGTGGCCGGCATCGGCAACATCTACGCCGACGAAAGCCTGTTCATGGCCGGCCTGCATCCGCTTCTCCCCGCCGGCACTCTCGATGACGCCGCGCTGGAGCGGCTGAGACAGGCCCTGATCGAGGTGCTGCAGCTCAGCATCGGTGCCGGCGGCACCACCTTCCGCGACTTCCGGGATCTGCGGGGCCTCAACGGCAACTACGGCGGTCAGGCCTGGGTGTACGGACGGACGGGCGAGCCCTGCCGCCGCTGCGGCACGGTGATCGAGCGCCTGCGCATCTCCGGCCGCAGCAGCCACTGGTGTCCCCGCTGCCAGGCCGTCCGTCAGGCTCCGGCCTGATCACAAGCCCGTGTGGAACCGATCCTGTCCAGGGCCTGCCCGAGGCCGCCGGGGAACGGTGGCCGGAGCACCCCGTCTTCGGTGATCAGCCCCGTCACCAGTTCGGCCGGGGTGATGTCAAACGCCGGATTCCAGATCCGGGCCCCGGGCGCCGCCATGGCCGTGTCCCGCCAGTGGGTGATCTCACGGGCCGGCCGCTCCTCGATCGGGATGGCCCCGCCGCTGGCCGTGGCGGTGTCGATGCTGCTGCGGGGCGCACAGACGTAGAAGGGCAGGCCATGGGCCCTCGCCACCAGGGCCAGGTTGTAGGTGCCGATCTTGTTGGCCACATCGCCGTTGTCGGCCACCCGGTCGCAGCCCACCATCACCAGGTCCACCCGGCGCTGGCGCATCAGCAGCCCGCTGGCGCCATCCACCAGCACGGTGCAGGGCACCCCGAGCTGCTGCAGCTCCCAGGCCGACAGGGCGGCACCCTGAAGGCGCGGACGCGTCTCGTCCAGCCAGGCCTGGCGCAGGCGACCCTGCCGGTGGGCGGCAGCGATCACACCGAGAGCGGTACCCACGCCGGCCCCCGTGGCGATGGCACCGGTGTGGCAGTGGTGCAGCACCGAGGCGCCCTCCGGCACAAGCCGGACTCCGTGGGCTACCAGGCGCTCGCTCCGTTCACGCTCCTCATCGGCCAGACGCCCGGCCACGAGGGCCAGCCGCTCGGGATCGCTGCTGCTGGCCTCGAGCATGCGATCCAGAGCCCAGGCCAGGTTCACCGCCGTCGGTCTTGAGGCCCGCAGCATGGAGGCCGCCTCCGGCAGCTCGCGCCCCTGACGGGCCGCCAGCACCAGGCCCCAGGCCCCGGCCAGGCCGATGGCGGGTGCACCGCGCACCGCCATCGCGCGGATCGCGTCGGCCACGGATTCCGGTGTGCGCAGCTTCAGCCGGATCTCCTGTTGAGGCAGGCATCGCTGGTCGAGCAGATCGAGGTGATCCGATCGCCAGATCAGGCTGGGTGGCAGGGTCATGGACGACGCGGGAGGCATCCTGGTCACAGGTGGAGCAGGAGCGGTGGTCGCATTGCCTCAACAGCCCCTGGACACAGGTGCTCAAGCTCGGATGCGGGAAGAGCTGTGCAGCTGCATGGCCGCGATCCACCGGCGCGGCTGGTGCGATGGAACGGGTGGAAACTTCAGCGTACGCGTGCCCTCCTGCGATCCACCCCTGCTGCTGATGGCACCGAGCGGGGTGGAGAAGGGAACGGTTCAGGCGGATGCCCTGATCCTGGTGAATGGCAGCGGGGAGGTGGTGCAGGGCTCCGGCCGGGCCAGCGCCGAATGGCCCCTGCACTGGATGGCGGTGAGCACGCAGGGCGCCGGTGCGGTGCTGCACACCCATTCCCAGGCCGGAACACTGCTGTCGGACCACTACCTGGAGAGGGGCGGACTGAGGCTCACCGGGCTGGAGATGCTGAAGGGGTTGAACGGACGGAGCAGCCATCAGGAGCAGCTGCGGATCCCCGTGATCGCCAATGACCAGAACGTGCCGCGACTGGCCGAACTGGCGCAGAGGACGATTGAACCCGGATGCCCGGGCCTGCTGGTGGCGGGGCATGGTCTCTACGCCTGGGGCGCAGGCCTGAGCACTGCCCGGCGCCACCTGGAGATTCTGGAATTTCTGCTGGAACAGCACTGGCGCCGATTGCTGCTGCAGGCCCTGGCTGTCAGGCCAGGATGAGCACTCTCGATTCAGCGGATTGAGGGCATTCGGATGACGGCGGAACGAGAGCTCGACGATTCGGGCCAGAGCAACGGTTTTGCAGGCCATGGGCAGCACCACAACTGCACGGCGGGAGGCCCGGCTGAGATGTCAGACGCGCCTCCAATCGAAGTGATCCTGCTGGACATCGAAGGCACCACCTGCCCCATCGCGTTCGTTAGCGAGGTGCTGTTCCCCTACGCCCGCGAGCACCTTGCTGACCACATCAGGGCCCATGCCGCAGAGCCGGAGGTCAGGCGTCAGCTGCAGCATCTGATCGATTGGGACCGGGAGCATGCCGGCACCCTGCCGGTGGCAGCAGAGCGGTCCTCACAACAGCAGAGCAGCACAGTGCCGGACACGGAACGGGCCATCGGCATCGCCCTGGCCATGATCGATGCCGATCTGAAGGTGACGGCTCTGAAGGAACTGCAGGGCCGCATCTGGAACCGGGGCTATGAGAGCGGTGACCTGAAGGTGAGCCTGTTCCCTGAGGTGAGCCATTGCCTGCGCCAGTGGCGGCAGAAGAAGCGAACGCTGGCGGTGTATTCCTCGGGCAGCCGGCGCGCGCAGCAACTCCTCTACAGCCACACCACCGAGGGCGATCTGAGTTCTCTGTTCAGCCACTGGTTCGACACCACCAGCGGCAGGAAAACGGACGCAGCCAGCTACCGCACCATTGCCTCCCAACTGGGATGTCAGCCATCGACCGTGTTGTTTGTCAGCGATGCGCGGGCCGAATGCGATGCCGCCAGCACAGCCGGTTGCCGGACGGCCTACTGCCATCGCGACGGCAACAGGGAGGACACCCCCGGCCCCCACCGGCGGATCGAACGCCTCGATCAGCTGCTGCTCATGCCATGACCGGTGCGACCCCTCGGGCCAGCACAACGGCAGGCAGGTAGGCAGGCAGGGGCGACCATGAAAAAAGCCGCCTCGAAAGGCGGCTTTCTCATCACTCAAATCAAGAGGTTTAACCTGGCATCGAGCTATTTTCTCAGGGGGCTACCCCCAACTATCGTCGCCGCTGCTGCGTTTCACAACCGAGTTCGGGATGGATCGGTGTGGGGCCACAGCGCCATGGACACCAGGTAAAAACCAACTTGTCTGAGGATCAGGTCGGAAACCAACAGACGCATCCATTGGCTTCAGAACCCTGAAAGCTGCATAGGTATGAACCAACCGTCTGGGTTCCACCAGAAGGAATGGTTTCTCGCCTGAAAACAAGCTCTCACGTGCTTGCGTCACGTCCCCATTGGGGATTGGTCAAGCCCTCGGTCTATTAGTACTCCTCCGCTTCACTTGTTGCCAAGCTTCCACGTAGAGCCTATCAACGGGTGTTCTTCCCGTGACCTTACTGGCTTATGCCATGAGAACACTCATCTTGAGGTGGGCTTCCCACTTAGATGCTTTCAGCGGTTATCCGCTCCACACATGGCTACCCAGCGTTTACCGTTGGCACGATAACTGGTACACCAGAGGTGTGTTCCTCCCGGTCCTCTCGTACTAGGGAGAAATCCTCTCAATGTTCTTGCGCATGCACCGGATATGGACCGAACTGTCTCACGACGTTCTGAACCCAGCTCGCGTACCGCTTTAATGGGCGAACAGCCCAACCCTTGGGACCGACTTCAGCCCCAGGTTGCGATGAGCCGACATCGAGGTGCCAAACCTCCCCGTCGATGTGAACTCTTGGGGGAGATCAGCCTGTTATCCCTAGAGTAACTTTTATCCGTTGAGCGACGGCCCTTCCACTCAGAACCGTCGGATCACTAAGGCCGACTTTCGTCCCTGTTCGACTTGTAGGTCTCACAGTCAAGCTCCCTTCTGCCTTTGCACTCGTCGGCTGATTTCCAACCAGCCTGAGGGAACCTTTGCGCGCCTCCGTTACCTTTTAGGAGGCGACCGCCCCAGTCAAACTGCCCACCAGATACTGTCCCCTTCCCGGATAACGGGTAAGGGTTAGAACCCTAGCTCTGAAAGAGTGGTATCTCACCAGTGACTCACCATCACCCACAAGCAATGGTTCAACGTCTCCCACCTATCCTGCGCATTCAGAGCCCGGGCACAATACCAAGCTACAGTAAAGCTTCATAGGGTCTTTCTGTCCGGGTGCACGTAGTCCGCATCTTCACAGACAATTCTATTTCGCCGAGCCTCTCTCCGAGACAGCGCCCAAATCGTTACGCCTTTCGTGCGGGTCGGAACTTACCCGACAAGGAATTTCGCTACCTTAGGACCGTTATAGTTACGGCCGCCGTTCACCGGGGCTTCAGTCGCTCGCTTCGCTTACGCTGACAAGCTTCCTTAACCTTCCGGCACTGGGCAGGCGTCAGCCCCCATACATCGTCTTGCGACTTAGCGGAGACCTGTGTTTTTGGTAAACAGTCGCTTGGGCCTCTTCACTGCGACCAGCTCTCGCTGGCACCCCTTCTCCCGAAGTTACGGGGCCATTTTGCCGAGTTCCTTAGAGAGAGTTACCTCGCGCCCCTCGGTATTCTCTACCACCCCACCTGTGTCGGTTTCGGGTACTGGCAGTTATGCCTTAACGGGTATAGGGCTTTTCTTGGAAGCTTGACATCACCAACTTCGCTGCCGTAGCAGCTCGTACTCACGCCTCAGCTCAGAGTGTTTTCTCCACTCCTCAACGCCTCGAACGCTTGAACCAGTAACCAACATCTGGCTTGGCTAGCCTTCTCCGTCCCCCTTCCCAAAACATAACCGGTACAGGAATATTAACCTGTTGTCCATCGACTACGCCTTTCGGCCTCGCCTTAGGTCCAGACTAACCCTCCGCGGACGAGCCTGCCGGAGGAACCCTTAGGGTTTCGGGGCATGGGATTCTCACCCATGTTTTCGCTACTCAAGCCGACATTCTCACTTCCATGCTGTCCACGCCCGCTTACGCTAACGCTTCACCCTACATGGAACGCTCCCCTACCATTCAATGAATCCGCAGCTTCGGTAGAACACTTAGCCCCGTTCATTTTCGGCGCAGGATCGCTCGACCAGTGAGCTATTACGCACTCCTTTGAGGATGGCTGCTTCTAGGCAAACCTCCTGGTTGTCTGTGCAATCCCACCTCCTTTATCACTTAGTGTTCATTTAGGGACCTTAGCTGGCGGTCTGGGCTGTTTCCCTTTCGACCATGGAGCTTATCCCCCACAGTCTGACTGCCTGGCTTCACACAGGGTATTCAGAGTTCGTCTCGATTTGGTACCGCTCTCGCAGCCCGCACCGAAACGGTGGCTTTACCCCCCTGCTGGAGCACCAGACGCTACGCCTCAACGTATTTCGGGGAGAACCAGCTAGCTCCGGGTTCGATTGGCATTTCACCCCTAACCACAGCTCATCCGCTGATTTTTCAACATCAGTCGGTTCGGACCTCCACTTGGTATCACCCAAGCTTCATCCTGGCCATGGTTAGATCACCCGGGTTCGGGTCTATAAACACTGACTAACGCCCTATTCAGACTCGCTTTCGCTTTGGCTCCACCATTTTCGGTTTAACCTGCCAGTGCCTATAAGTCGCCGGCTCATTCTTCAACAGGCACACGGTCACCCGATCAGTCGGGCTCCCATTGCTTGTAAGCTCACGGTTTCATGTTCTATTTCACTCCCCTCCCGGGGTTCTTTTCACCTTTCCCTCGCGGTACTGTTGCGCTATCGGTCACACAGGAGTACTTAGCCTTACGAGGTGGTCCTCGCTGATTCACACGGAATTCCACGTGCTCCGTGCTACTCGGGATCCAGCTAGGCCTGTTCGGTTTTCGCGTACGGGGCTTTCACCCTCTCTGGCGCGCCTTTCAAACGCTTCCACTAACCTCCCAGGTCCATGTCGCTGTCCCACAACCCCAATGCTCGAAAGCATTGGTTTAGGCTCTTCCCCGTTCGCTCGCCGCTACTGAGGGAGTCGTTTTTACTTTCCTTTCCTCCGGCTACTAAGATGTTTCAGTTCGCCGGGTTGGCTCGTTCCACCCTATGGATTCAGATGGTCGTACTAGGGGTTGCCCCATTCGGAAATTCCCGGATCAAAGCGTACTTCCAGCTCCCCGAGACTTATCGCAGGTAATCACGTCCTTCATCGCCTCTGTGTGCCTAGGTATCCACCGTGAGCCCTTTGTAGCTTGACCATTCCGCTCCATCATCTCTGATGAAGCTCATGGAGACTCAACTCAAGAATTTGATGCTCCGTTCTCAACTTTAGAAACTTTGATCAGCGAATTGCTTCGCTGATCGCTATCCCCCAAGCCGTCAACAGAACACCTTCCATGAGATGCTTGTTTCCAGACTCACCTATGCAGTTGTCAAGGTTCCGCTGAACTAAACTCTGATCGCTTGCGCAACCAGGCAGAGTCCAGCATTCTTCCAACCCTCTCAGGCATGGAACAATGCTGAATTCCTTCTCAGCTGTCCACCTGTCTCGTCACCCTACGTTTCCTCCACACTCACGCGCGGCGGTCAAGCGTCAGTGGAGGTTAGCGGACTCGAACCGCTGACATCCTGCTTGCAAAGCAGGCGCTCTACCAACTGAGCTAAACCCCCAATCACGAATGGGCCATCCTGGACTTGAACCAGGGACCTCACCCTTATCAGGGGTGCGCTCTAACCACCTGAGCTAATGGCCCAGGAGGACCCGTTGCGGGGTGACCTAGACGAAGTTCAGGAACTGATCATGACTCACTCATGCAAGTCATGCTGAGGTACCGATCGACCTAAGGTGACACGATCATGGTCAGTACAAAAACGACTGACATCACGATCTTGTTTGTCTCCCTGTTAGGAGGTGATCCAGCCGCACCTTCCGGTACGGCTACCTTGTTACGACTTCACCCCAGTCATCAGCCCCACCTTCGGCGTCCTCCTCCACAAGGGTTGGAGTAACGACTTCGGGCGTGGCCAACTTCCATGGTGTGACGGGCGGTGTGTACAAGGCCCGGGAACGTATTCACCGCAGTATGCTGACCTGCGATTACTAGCGATTCCTCCTTCACGTAGGCGAGTTGCAGCCTACGATCTGAACTGAGCCACGGTTTATGGGATTTGCTGACTCTCGCGAGTTCGCTGCCCTTTGTCCGTAGCATTGTAGTACGTGTGTAGCCCAGGACGTAAGGGGCATGATGACTTGACGTCATCCACACCTTCCTCCGGTTTATCACCGGCGGTCTCTCTAGAGTGCCCAACTGAATGCTGGCAACTAAAGACGTGGGTTGCGCTCGTTGCGGGACTTAACCCAACATCTCACGACACGAGCTGACGACAGCCATGCACCACCTGTCACTGCGTTCCCGAAGGCACCCTCCGGTTTCCCAGAGGTTCGCAGGATGTCAAGCCCTGGTAAGGTTCTTCGCGTTGCATCGAATTAAACCACATACTCCACCGCTTGTGCGGGCCCCCGTCAATTCCTTTGAGTTTCACACTTGCGTGCGTACTCCCCAGGCGGAACACTTAACGCGTTGGCTACGACACCGAGGGGGTCGATTCCCCCGACACCTAGTGTTCATCGTTTACGGCCAGGACTACAGGGGTATCTAATCCCTTTCGCTCCCCTGGCTTTCGTCCATGAGCGTCAGTTATGGCCCAGCAGAGCGCTTTCGCCACTGGTGTTCTTCCCGATATCTACGCATTTCACCGCTACACCGGGAATTCCCTCTGCCCCTACCACACTCAAGCCCAACAGTTTCCACTGCCATGATGGAGTTAAGCTCCACGTTTTAACAGCAGACTTGAAAGGCCGCCTGCGGACGCTTTACGCCCAATAATTCCGGATAACGCTTGCCACTCCCGTATTACCGCGGCTGCTGGCACGGAATTAGCCGTGGCTTATTCCTCAAGTACCGTCAGATCTTCTTCCTTGAGAAAAGAGGTTTACAGCCCAGAGGCCTTCTTCCCTCACGCGGCGTTGCTCCGTCAGGCTTTCGCCCATTGCGGAAAATTCCCCACTGCTGCCTCCCGTAGGAGTCTGGGCCGTGTCTCAGTCCCAGTGTGGCTGATCATCCTCTCAGACCAGCTACTGATCGATGCCTTGGTGCGCTCTTACCACACCAACTAGCTAATCAGACGCGGGCTCATCCTCAGGCGAAATTCATTTCACCTCGCGGCATATGGGGTATTAGCAGTCGTTTCCAACTGTTATCCCCCTCCTGAGGGCAGATTCCCACGCGTTACTCACCCGTCCGCCACTAACCCGAAGGTTCGTTCGACTTGCATGTGTTAAGCACGCCGCCAGCGTTCATCCTGAGCCAGGATCAAACTCTCCGTTGTAAACTCACATCCCTGCACCAAATTCAACCAATCACTCACTCAGCCTTTCGGCTCAATCAGTGCTCGATCAACCTCGGCTCGATGTGGCCGGCCTTCCACCCATCACGGCTGCTCCAAAAAGCAACATGATAGTTGTCGCCTAAACTCTCCATCATTATTCTCATAACAATGGCTACAACAGCATTCCAACCAGTTCAACTCTCGCTCAACTGATCATGCTTGACCCGGATCTCAGATCCGGTTTGATACCTCCGCCTCGCACCATTATCTCGCTACCGACTGATCGTGAGAACCAGCTCAGCAGCAGGTGCAACGCGGCAATATCGCGTTTCTTTCTTGACGGGACCTCACACCTCCACCGCATTCTCATCACAGCTCCCTCACCACACAGGTCAGAGGCCATGACGCGGTAGAAGCGTCAGTTCCTAAACTTCTTGGTTGTCCAGGTGCGCCACGCTCGCCTGCTCTCCAGGCTCCCGTGGCTCGGACCGGTCATCCCGGTCGCTTGTAGAACCTACAACACCGTCGCGCTCGCTCTCGCTCGCTTGTCCGGCTCGCAGGCCCAGGAGCACAACCGAACCGCCCTCACAGGCCATTCCATCGGCTCCCGTCTCCCAGAACCGCTCGCAACGCTCCTCCGCCTCTCAGCGGTCACCGTCACTCACAATCCAGAGAGCTGCTCTCAAGCTCAGAACCTCGCGGCTCCTCGCTCTCGCGCAGACCCAAGAACATAACACCATCACCCCCGCTACCGCAACAACACACACCCCCACATGCCCCGGGACAAGTCAGATGGCAGCAATACCTCCGGCTGGAAGGCTGGCCTGGGTAGCAGCCCTGGGACCGGGACGGGGTCAGCCGCTCAGGGCGTTCGCCCAGGGCCCAAACGGCCAGCCCCGGGGTACGACGGCATGCACCTGAGGGCTGCATCGGCAAGCAGACCTAGCCTCGGGACATGGCACTGCACTTCAGTCAGGAGCGCCTGCGGGTTCGCCCCAACTCGCGTGAGGGCACTATCGTGGGCCGGGCCCAGGAGCATTTCGAGAAAACGCTGGTCCAGGTGGGGGGCAGCTGGCCGGATCGGTGGCCGCCCTGGAGCACCCTCAGCGTGACGAGGCCCTGAACTACGGGGAGATCTTCCTCAGGGACAACGTCCCGGTGATGATCTACCTGCTGCTCCAGGGGCGCTACGGGATCGTGCGCCACTTCCTGGAGGTGTGCCTGCAGCTTCAGAGCTCCAGCTTCCAGACCCGGGGGGTCTTCCCGACGAGCTTCGTCGAGGAGGACGGGCAGCTGATCGCGGATTACGGCCAGCGCTCGATCGGACGCATCACCTCGGTCGACGCCAGCCTGTGGTGGCCGATCCTCTGCTGGCTCTACGTCAAACGGAGCGGCGATGTGGATTTCGGCACCAGCCAGTCCGTGCAGCGCGGCGTGCAGATGCTGCTCGACCTGGTGCTCCACCCCACGTTCGAGGGCACACCGGTGCTGTTCGTGCCGGACTGCGCCTTCATGATTGACCGTCCCATGGACGTCTGGGGCGCCCCGCTGGAGGTGGAGGTGCTGCTGTTCGGCTGTCTGCGCAGCTGCTGTCAGCTGATGGAGCTGGCCCAGCGTCAGCACCGCAGCCGCCTGCTGGAGCAGCGGCTGGCGGTGACACACCAGTGGCTGCACGATCTGCGGCTGTTCCTGCTCAAGCACTACTGGGTCACCAGCAAGACGCTGCAGGTGCTCCGGCGGCGCCCCACCGAGCAGTACGGCGATCTGCAGCATCAGAACGAGTTCAACGTGCAGCCTCAGGTGATCCCGCCCTGGCTGCAGGAGTGGCTCGACAACCGGGGCGGCTACCTGATCGGCAACATGCGGACCGGCCGGCCGGACTTCCGCTTCTACAGCCTGGGCAACTCCCTGGCCTGCCTGTTCGGCCTGCTGACGGCGGCCCAGCAGCGGGCCCTGTTCCGGCTGGTGCTGCACAACCGCCAGCACCTGATGGCCCAGATGCCGATGCGCATCTGTCATCCACCAATGGAAGGCATCGAATGGAGCAACAAGACGGGCTCCGATCCCAAGAACTGGCCCTGGAGCTACCACAACGGTGGCCACTGGCCGAGTCTGCTCTGGTTCTTCACCTCCGCTGCCCTGCTGCACGAGCAGCTCCATCCCGAGGCCGATGTGCTCCTGCTCGGTCAGATCCGCAGCATGGTGGAGGAGTGCTACTGGGCCCAGCTCAACCAGCTGCCGCGTCAGCAGTGGGCTGAGTACTTCGACGGCCCCACAGGCACCTGGGTGGGCCAGCAGTCGCGCACTTACCAGACCTGGACGATCGTGGGGTTTCTGCTGCTGCACCACTTCCTGCGCAGAAACACCGCCGACGTGCAGCTCTTCGACCTGGATGCCAGCGTCGGCTCCGCCGCTGCGGAGCCATAAAAAAACCGCCCGCAGGCTCTGCGGACGGTCGGAGGTTCAGATCAGCAGGGTTGAAAGCCTGGTCTCAGAACAGGCCCAGGGTCAGGGACTTGTCGATCGGAAGGGCGGCCCCGATACCGAGATAGATGGTGACCAGGGTTCCGCCGAGGAACACGGCCATGGCCACAGGACGGCGGAAGGGGTTCTGGAATTTGTTGAAGCTCTCGATGAAGGGCACCAGCATCAGACCGAGAGGGATCAGGGTCTGGAGGGCGATGCCGAGCAGCTTGTTGGGAACGACCCGGAGAATCTGGAAGACCGGGTAGAGGTACCACTCCGGCAGGATCTCAAGAGGCGTGGCGAACGGATCGGCCTTGTCGCCGAGCATGGCCGGATCGAGGACAGCGAGGCCGACGATGCAGGCGATCGTGCCGAGGATGACGACGGGAAAGATGTAAAGAAGGTCGTTCGGCCAGGCGGGCTCGCCGTAATAGTTGTGGCCCATGCCCTTGGCCAGCTTGGCGCGGAGCTTGGGGTCAGACAGATCGGGCTTCTTGAGGATGTGCATGGCTCAAGCGGTGGGGATGGCGTGGAACTCGCTGAACAGGACCAGAAGTTCGGGCCGGTGGGCGTCAGCCGGTGACGCGTGGAAGAGGAAGAAAGTCTGGCTGGGAACAGGAGCATGCATCAGAGGATGAAACAGGTGTTCACCGTGATGCCAGCCGGCTCCCAGCTGGGATGAGCGAATGAAGCGGTCAGAGGGGACCGGAGATGCCCTGCTTCCGGATCATCAGGAAGTGCATCAGCATGAACACCGCCAGCAGCCACGGCATGACGAAGGTGTGAAGGCTGTAGAAGCGAGTCAGGGTCGATTGACCGACGCTTTCACCACCGCGGAGCAGTTCAACCATGAAGTCGCCCACGACAGGGATAGCTGCAGGAACGCCGCTCACGATCTTCACGGCCCAGTAGCCGACCTGATCCCAGGGGAGGGAATAGCCCGTGACACCGAACGACACGGTGATCACGGCCATCGTCACCCCGGTGATCCAGGTGAGCTCCCGCGGGCGCTTGAAGCCGCCGGTCAGATACACGCGGAAGACGTGAAGGATCAGCATCAGCACCATCATGCTGGCGCTCCAGCGGTGCACCGAGCGGATCAGCCAGCCGAAGCTCACGTCAGTCATGAGGTACTGCACCGAGGTGTAGGCCTCAGCCACGGTGGGCTTGTAGTAAAACGTCATCGCGAACCCCGTGGCGAACTGGATGAGGAAGCACACCAGGGTGATGCCGCCCAGGCAATAGAAGATGTTGACGTGGGGCGGGACGTACTTGGAGGAGATGTCGTCGGCGATGTCCTGAATTTCCAGTCGCTCCTGGAACCAGTCGTAGACGGGGGACGAATTCGCCATGCAGGGGGGCGCAAGGGTTGCGAGAGTCTACCGATCCCCTCTCAGCGGCGTGAGTCTCCGTTTCACCCCATTCCACAGCCCCGGCAGGAGCCGGCCGGACAGGCTCCGGGGCCTGGACATCAGCCCGGGGCCCAGGGGGCTCCTGAGCGGATTCATGTCCTGGGTTCTGGTGGCCGTGCTGCTGCTGCAGCCGCTGCCCGCCGCGGGCTTGAGCGACGCCCAGGCCCTGGTGGTGGAGGCCTGGAGGCTCGTGTCCCAGGGCTATGTGGATCCGGACCGCCTGGAGGCGGTGCGCTGGCGCCGATTGCGACAGAAGGCCCTGGAGCGATCGATCGTCACCAGCTCCGATGCCTACGAGGCCATCGAGTTCATGCTGATGCCGCTCGGGGACCCCTACACCCGTCTGCTCAGGCCGGCGGACTACGCCGCTCTGCGCTCCAGCACCCAGGGGAATCTCAGCGGTGTGGGGCTTCAGCTCGGGGTTCGTGGCGAGCAGGGATCGGTGGTGGTGATCGCGCCGCTCGAAGGCTCCCCCGCGGCGGAAGCCGGGATCGAGAGCGGCACGGAACTGATCGCGGTGGATGGTGCCTCCGTGAGCGTTCTGGGCCTGGAGACCACAGCCGCCCGCCTGCGGGGGGAGGCCGGCACACAGGTGATCCTGCAGTTGCGTGATCCGGGCGCAGCACCGGGTGAAACGACGGAGGTGACCCTGGAGCGACGCCAGGTCGATCTGCGTCCGGTGCGGAGCCGTCGCGTGCGACTGGATGGCCACACCTTCGGCTACGTGCGCCTGACCCAGTTCAGCGAGGGCGTGCCCGATCAGCTCATCCAGGCCCTGGCCGATCTCTCCGGCAAGGGGATCGAGGGGCTGATCCTCGATCTGCGCAACAACTCCGGCGGCCTGGTGGAAGCCGGGCTGGCGGTGGCGGACGCCTTCCTCGTAGGCGTCCCGATCGTGGAGACCAGAAACCGGGAGGGAATCGACGAGCTGCTCTCCGCCCACGCGGAGCAGGCCTACGACGGTCCGATGGTGACCCTGGTGAATGGAGGCACCGCCAGCGCCAGCGAGATCCTGGCCGGTGCCCTTCAGGATGCCGATCGATCGCCGCTGATGGGCCGGACCAGCTTCGGCAAGGGCCTGATCCAGAGCCTGATCCCTCTGAGCGACGGGAGCGGTCTGGCCATCACCGTGGCGCGTTATCTGACTCCGGCCGGTCGTGACATCCAGATCACCGGCATCGTGCCGGACGAGGTGCTGGAGGACGAGGAGGTGCTGGTTCCCGGAAGCGAGGAGGACCGCTGGCTGCGGGCGGCCGAGCGCATGCTCGTGCGCCGGCTGGAATCCGGAACCTCCGAGCCGGACTCAGGGCCGGCGTTGGCCACGGACGAGGCGGATCGGACCGACGCCCAGCCATGACGGCCGGCTGCCGCACGTATCACGACCCCCTGCATGGGGCGATCAGCCTGGCCCGCGACCGGCCGGCCGAGCGCCTGGCCACGGCACTGATCGACACGCCGCCCTTTCAGCGTCTGCGTCGGATCCGTCAGCTCGGGCCGGCCTTTCTCACCTTTCACGGCGCCGAATCCAGCCGCTTCACCCACAGCCTCGGCGTGCTGCATCTCGCCCGTCGGGCCCTGGGTCAGCTCATGCGGCTGGACCCCGCCCTCGAGTCGCATCAGGCCCTGCTCTATGCGGCCGCGCTGCTGCACGACATCGGGCACGGCCCCCTCAGCCACGCGGGCGAGGCGATGTTCGGGATGCGGCATGAGCACTGGTCGGCCCGCATCATCCGGGAACAGCCGGAGGTGAGGCGCTGCCTCGACAGCCACGCCCCTCAGCTCGCAGGCCAGGTGGCGGATCTGCTGGAGCATGGGCGGAGCCCCCATCCGGTGGTGGGCAGCCTGGTGAGCAGCCAGCTGGACTGCGACAGGCTCGACTACCTGCTCCGGGACAGCCACAGCACCGGTGCCCGCTACGGCCAGCTGGATCTGGATCGCCTGATCTCGGCTCTGACACTGGCCCCGGATGGGCACCTGGCCATCCATGCCAAGGGCGTGATGGCGGCGGAGCACTACCTGCTCGTGCGCGATCTGATGTATCGCAGCGTCTACAACCACCGCCTGAATGTGGTCTGCAACTGGCTGCTCAACCAGGTGGTGGGCTGGGCCCGGCGCCTGGGGCCGGAGGCTGTGGACTGCGACCGCGTCATGGCGCGCTGGCTCTGGCCGGATCCACCGCTCGACGTAGCCAGCTATCTCGCCCAGGACGATCTGCGGCTGGGCTACCACCTGCTCCGCTGGCGGGAGGACGGTCCGGCTCCCCTGAACGAGCTGAGCGCCCGCCTGCTGGATCGACGCCTGCTGAAGGCGCTGGATGTGAGCGAGCTGGCGGCGGATGAGCAGGATCAGCTGCTCCGCACGGCAAGCAGCCTCAGTCGTGAGCGGGGCCTGGACCCCGCCCTCTGCTGCGATCTGCACCGGCAGAGCAGCCGCGGCTACGCCCCGTACCGGGGAGGCCTGCAGGTGTGGGACGGTGAGGCGGTGCATCCATTGGAGACGCGCTCCAGACTCGTGGCGACGCTGATGACGCCCACGGCCCTCGCCTGGCTGCTGCACCCGCGCGAGATCACTGCGGAGCTGAGCGGGGCCCGGGAGGTTCTGCTTGGATCCGGTGTCCGCCGCCGCCGCGCCGATGCCGTCAGCCGACCCGGAGAGGCGACAGGCGGGGAACCGGAGCGGGGTGCCTGAGCCAGGGCTGACGCTCACGATCCCCGACGGAGGGGCCAGGCCCTGGCATGAGGACGTGCACCACGCTCTGCCGGGATTGCCGCCCGGTGCCCCGCTGATGATTCAGACCGGCCGCAGGCGGCTGGGCACCGCAGAGCTGCGCGATCTGAAGACCTGGCTTGAGAAGGCCGGTCATCCCCTCATCGCCATCCGCACCGCCTGCGCCAGGACCCTGGTGGCGGGTCGCGCCATCGGTGCGCCGATCGAGCGGGAGACGGAGGCGACGCGGGAGGAGGCGGCGCTGAGCGACGCCGGCAGGGCGAACGCAATCGCCATGCACACCGGAACCCTGCGCTCCGGCGACCACCTGCAGGTGGATGGCTCGGTTCTGCTGCTCGGGGATGTAAACCCCGGTGCCACCCTCAGCGCCGGCGCCGACATCCTGGTCTGGGGACGGCTGCGGGGCGTGGCCCATGCCGGCCGCGATGGCGACCGGACGGCCCGCATCAGCGCTCTGCAACTGCGGCCCGTGCAGCTGCGCATCGCGGAGCTGGTGGCACGGGGACCCGACGATGCTCCACCACCCGGAATGGCGGAGCAGGCGATCGTTCGCGACGGCGAGATCCGCATCGAGCCTGCCGACCCCGGCTGGATGCCACGCGTCACCGACCGCCGGGCAGCACAGGGCAGAGCCTCCGGGCAGGGGCCTTAATGTCGTGCCAATCCCGGCGAATCCGTGGCGTCCCAGTCCCGCATCATCCTGATCTGCTCCGGCAAGGGAGGCGTCGGCAAGACGACACTCACCGCCAACCTCGGGTTGGCGCTCGCCCGGCTGGGCAGCAGCACGGTGGTGCTCGATGCCGATTTCGGTCTGCGCAACCTGGACCTGCTGCTCGGCCTCGAGAACAGGATCGTCTACACCGCCCAGGAGGTGCTCGCCGGCAGCTGCCGGCTGGAGCAGGCCCTTGTGAAGCACAAGCAGGAGCCGGAGCTGGCGCTGCTGCCGGCGGGCAACCCCCGCATGCTGGAGTGGCTGAAGCCGGCCGACATGTGCCGCATCGTCGATCTGCTGCGGCGTCAGTACGACTACGTGCTCATCGACTGCCCGGCCGGGATCGAGGACGGCTTCAAGAACGCGGCGGCAGCGGCTGAGGAGGCGATCGTGATCACCACGCCCGAGGTCTCCGCCGTGCGTGACGCGGATCGTGTGATCGGATTGCTCAACACCCAGCAGGTGTCCCCGGTGCAACTGGTGCTCAACCGGGTCCGTCCCACGATGATGGCCAGTCAGGACATGCTCTCGGTCAGCGACGTGACCGACATCCTTGCTCTGCCCCTGCTCGGACTGGTGCTGGAGGATGAGAAGGTGATCGTCTCCACCAACCGGGGCGAACCGCTCACGCTCAACGGCAGCCGATCGCCCGCGGCCACGGCATTCCTCAACATCGCCCGCCGCCTGGGCGGTGAGGCGATCCCGTTGATGGACCCCGCTGACGCCGATCAGGGGCTGAGAGCGCGGCTGAGTCGGCTGATGTCCAAGAAGCTCTTCTGACCCATGACCCTGCGTGAGTTCATCGCCAAGCTGCTCGGCCAGCAGCCGGCCAGCGCGGTGCGGGCCAAGGAGCGCCTGCAGCTGGTTCTCGCCCACGACCGCAGCGACCTCAATCCCGAGCTGCTCGAGCAGATGCGCAAGGAGATCATGGCGGTGGTGGCCAAGTACGTGGAGATCGACGTCGACCACGGCGATGTGAGCCTGGAGACGGAGGACCGCGTCACCGCCCTGGTGGCCAACCTGCCGATCCGTCGGCCCCTGAGCACCCCGGGCAACCGGGTCAGCCGCAGCCGCTGAACCGGTCCGGCGTGGTCCGGAGCGCCGCCGGCGTGGGGAATCCCTCCCAGAGAGATCGATTCCTCCATGACCACCGCTGCCGGTCCCGCCCTCCCCGACCCGGGAGCCGACGCGCTCACACCCGCCGAGGCCAGGGTGGTGCGCCTGCTTCAGCGCGGCCTGTCGAACAGGGCCATGGCTGAACGGCTCGTGCTGAGCCCGCGAACGATCGAGAGCCACCTCTCGAGTGCTCTGGGCAAAAGCGGTTGCCGGAACCGACTGGAGCTGCTGCTGTGGTCGCTCACACCGGCCATCGCTCCGGCGCTGGGAGACAGAGCGCGGGATAATGTGTCGTGAGGCCGGCTTAGCTCAGCGGTAGAGCAGCGCTTTTGTAAAGCGAAGGTCATCGGTTCAAATCCGTTAGCCGGCTTGGTCAGCACCTGTCGGCCGTCAGTCCCGCACGGACAGGCCCCAGATCGCGATCCCCAGCAGCACCCAGACCAGCCAGCCGGTCTGAGTGAGCGGGATGGCGAGATCCATCAGGGGCGCCACGAAGAGGGCGTAGCTCTGCTGCATCAGCAGAACGAACACGGCCAGCCAGAGCATCAGCCCCCCTCCTGAGTTCGGGTGGCGGCGGTCGGGGCCGGTTCGAGCCGAAGCGAGCCCTGCCGGAGCACCCGCCATGGCACATCCGATGGGCCGGCCGCATCCGGCTGCCAGACCACGACGGTGCTGGCCAGTCCGCTTCCAGCCGGCCACGGCAGCGGTGCGAGCAGCGGCACATCGGGGAAGGCCCGCTGCGCTGCCGCAGCGCTGAGGCAGGGCGGCTGGGCGGAGCGGTTGGCACTGGTGGTGGCCAGCGGCCCGCTCTGCCGGAGCAGCGCGAGGGCAGCGGCCGAGGCCGGTATGCGCAGGCCGAGGCAGCTGCCGCCGGGATTGAGCGCGTTGAGGCAGGCCCCCCGCGCGGGAAGCACCAGGGTGAGCGGGCCGGGCCAGTGCGCCGCGACCAGGTCCCGCCAGGCCGGTTCAACCGGCACCTCCAGGGCCTCGAACAGCACCTCCGGGGCAGCCCCCATCAGGATCAGCGGCTTGTCGCGGGGTCGCTCCTTCAGCGCCCAGAGCTGGGCCACCGCCCCGGGTGCGGCCGCCAGGGCCGGCACCGTGTCGGTGGGGAAGAGTGCCGGGGAGCCGGAGGCGAGGTGCTCGGCCAGCACGTCTGCCGAACAGGCGCGGGCCATGGGTCCTGCAGGAGGCGTTGTCTCAGCCATCCTGCTGCACCCCCACGGACGGAGGCCGACGTGCCAGGGCGAACCGGCACCGGCCCTCCAGATCATGGGCGGAGGTGACGTCCACCAGGCCGGCCTGCCGCAGCAGCTCCAGAACGGCAGCGCTCTGGTCGTGGTGGTGCTCGAGCAGAAGCCAGCCGCCAGGCACCAGGGCCACGCCGCTGCCGGACGCGATGTCCCGGATCGCGGTCAGCCCATCGGGGCCCCCATCGAGGGCCACCCGCGGCTCCCGGTCCCGCACCAGCGGCTCCAGACGCTCCACCTCAGCCGACGGGATGTAGGGAGGATTGGCGACCACCAGGTCCAGCTGCCCCAGGAGCGTCCGCAGCGGCTGCCACCACCGGCCGCAGTGCAGCGTCACCAGGGCCGGGTCCGTCAGCCGTCGGATGTTGGCGCCGGCCTGCTCGAGCGCCGCGGGCTCACAGTCCACGGCCGCGCCCCGCCAGGTGGGAAGGGCCCGGGCGAGCGCCACGGCGATGGCGCCGGACCCCGTACCGAGATCAGCCCAGTGGCGGAGGCGCGCCGGGCTCCCCGGTGAGTCCGGTAGCCTGGCGGCCCGATCCAGCGCCAGATCCACCAGCAGCTCGGTTTCCTGGCGCGGGATCAGAACCCCCGGCGCAACGGCCAGCACCAGATCGCGCCAGGGGCAGCGTCCGACCAGGTACTGGAGCGGAATCCTCTGGCGGCGGTGACGCCACCAGAGCTCCTCGAGCTCCGCGAGCGTGAGGCGCAGCCGAACGGTCCGGGCGGGATCGAGATGCAGGTGCTGGAGGTCCCTCCATCCGAGGCCCCCCGCCAGATCCAGCAACCAGTCGAGCTCCGCCGGCGAGCCACCGTCCCGCAGCAGCCTGCGGCGCCAGGCCAACAGCCGCTCCGCCTCCAGCGAGACTCCATCCCCGGGCGGTGGCTGCGACCTCATGGACGCGACCAGCGCAGGCCGGGGTGAGCGACGATGCGCCCGGCGAGCTCCAGTTCCACGAGCCATCGGGTGAGGTCTTCAGAGCCCATGCTCAGGCGTTGCTGCAGCGTGTCGCGATCCGCACCATGGCCGATCGCGGCCAGCACCTCATCGGCCGCCCCATCCACAGGCGTGGCCGGCGACCGGCTGCTGCCTCCGGGGACAGCCGTGGCTCGGGCCAGTGGCCCCCGCCCCAGCGCGCGGGTCAGATCAGCCGGATCCAGCAGCGCCCTGGCCCCCTCATTGAGCAGGGCATTGCTGCCGGCGGCCGAGCGCCGGCCCGGGTCGGCCGGCACCACCCAGAGAGGCAGGGATTCAGCGAGCGCGATCCGGGCTGAATGCAGGGCCCCACTCGCCTCGGGACACTCCACCACGACCACGGCACGACAGAAGGACGCCAGCAGGCGGTTCCGGGCTGCGAAGTGGCCGGCCTGAACCCGGGCACCCTCCGGCTGTTCACTCACCAGCAGACCGGCGGCACCGACCTGCCCCTGGAGCGCGGCGTGGTGACGGGGGTAGGCCCGGCTGAGGGGGGTGCCCAGCACGGCCACCGGGGCCCCGTTGGCCTGCAGACAGCCCCTGTGAACGGCTCCATCAATCCCCTCAGCCAGTCCGCTGACCACGGGCCAGCCGGCCAACGCCAGCTCGCGGCCGATGGCCCGCGCCAGTGACAGTCCGTTGGGCGATGCCCGGCGGGTCCCGACGACGGCAACGGCCTGACGCTGACGCAGCAGGGGCCAGAGGCTGCCGCGCCCCCTCCAGAACAGCGCCAGCGGGACTCGCTCCAGACCATGCAGGGACCCGGGGAAGGCAGGGTCCCCCGGAAGCAGGCAGCGCGTCGGCAGCGACGGCTCCAGGCCCTCCGGCATTCCCGGGCGCCGGTGAGAGGCCAGCGTCGCCTCCAGCCGGGCCGGCCAGTCCATCCGGGAGATCAGCGCCTCAGGCGTGAGCTGCCAGGCCTGCGAGAGATCGGGGTAGGCCCTGAGCAGCTGCGCAAGCCTCCGACTGCCGAGACCGGGGCAGCAGGAGGAAAACCACCACCAGACCCGCTGACGATGGGACCAGGAGGGACGCCGATGGGCACATCCAGACTCCCGGACGTCGGACATGGCACAAATACCAATACAGAAGTACTACTGTCGCACGGTTCGCTGTCTCGTCTCCAGGGTCTCCAGGGCCGAGCGGAGCTCGGTGGGAAGTCGCTTGATCACCACCGGACCCGCAGGGGTCTGGGCCACGGGCGCCAGCACCACTTCGGCTTCCGCGGCCACACCACCCCGTGGCGAGAGCATCCGGCTGACGAAATGAAGCCGCACCCCCCGCCGCGGTCGCAGGTGGCTCCGCACCTCCACCGCATCCCCCAGCAGCAGAGGCTGGCGGTAGTCCAGGCGCAGCGAGACCACGGGAAGCTCCACGCCCTGGTTCACAAGCCGGTGATAGGGCAGCCCGGCCTGCTCGAGCGCCCCCACCCTCGCTTCCTCGAGCCAGGCCAGATAGGCGCCGTGCCACATGACCCCGGCGTGATCCGCGTGCTGGGGAAGAACCGTTCTGCGGAGGCACCACCCCTCTTCTATGACGGGAGCTTGTGCCATGGGCAGGGGGGAGGGGAAACAGCCATAGGCTGCCTCACAGTCCTGTGACAGCCGTGTTCCGCAACCTTCTGATCGCCGATTCCGGCCAGGGTCATGTCGAGGAGATGGTCCGGATGCTGCTGGATCTGCCCCAGCTGCGGGAGGCCAGACTCAACCTGCTCCACGTGGTGGGCGAACAGGGCGCGGAAACGGTCGAGGGGCATCGGCGCGAGGCCGAAGGCCTTGTTTCAGAGGCCGTCAGCCGCATCGGGCTGGAGCCCGGGCGCGTGAACACGCTGATCCGCCAGGGCGACGCCAAGCAGACCGTTCTCAAGGTGGCCGATGAGGTGGATGCGGATCTGATCGTGATGGGCTCCCGCGGCCTGGGACGCCTGCAGTCGATCCTGGCCAACAGCGCCAGTCAATACGTCTTCCAGCTCTCCACCCGGCCCATGCTCCTGGTGCGCGACGACCTTTACGTGCGTCACGTGAACCGTGTCATGGTGGCGGTGGACGGGACAGGCGTGGGGTCCGAGGCCCTCTCAATCGCCTGTCAGTTCGTGCGCGACATCCCGGGAGGCACCCTGACCGGCGTGCATGTGAGCCGGAGGGACCTGGCGCCGACCCGAGGCGGGTCCCAGCCGGCCGATGCCGTTCTCGAGGCGGCCGTGAAACGCGCACGCACCCTCGGCGTGGAGCTCAAACCGATGCACGTCACGGGGGATGTGGGGCGGGCCGTGTGCGAGGCCGCCGAATCCTGCCGGGCTGATCTGGTGGTGATCGCCTCCCAGGACCGGCGGCCTCTGGTTGCCAGGGGACTGGTCGACCTGGACCGGCTTCTTGGCAGTTCGGTGAGCGACTACATCCGGGTGCATGCACCGGCACCCGTTCTGCTCATCCGGGGCGGGACGCTCAGCGCCTGAGCCAGCTCATGCCGGACCACCACCAGACCAACAGCCGTCAGGCCTGACGGCTGTTGGTCTGAATGTAAAGAATGATCAAGAAGACGGCCGGCACCAGGATGAACATCAGGCTGGCCACGAAGCCCAGATCGTTCGTTTCCATGGGGTGAGGAGTCAGCGGCGGGCCACGACCGTATCACCGCTGAACCGTGCCGCCGGACAACCGTCGCCGCTTGTTGCGGGGCGCGTCAGTCGTCCGCGTCAGGGGCGGACGACTCGGCTGTGGTCTCCGGTTCCGACTCGAGCTCACCGGCATCGGGAGCGGTCACAAGCCCCTCCGGCAGCTCCGGTCCATCCGGCAGGGGAGCCCGCCTGGCGGCCTCGAGCAGGGACTCGCGATTGGGCAGATCCGCCTGGGGCCGGGTCAGCACGATCAGCGAGCGGTTCACCAGGGCCTGACAGGCCAGACGCCACTGGGGAGGCCGCCTGCGGAGCTTGAGATCCTCCACCGGCGTGCGCGGCGAGAGAGCCTCCACCTGAGTGGACTCATCGACGGCGATGAAGCAGGTGATGCACTGGCCACAGCCGCCGCAGTTGCCCAGGCGGCCCTTCCAGCCATAGAGCTCGACGCCGGCGCGGAGAGCCACCTCGCGCAGGTTCTCGCCCGGCAGGCAGGGCACATCGCGGCCCTCGCGGACGAAACGGATCACAGGCATGACCACTCCACGGCGGAGACCCATTGTGTGATGCCCGGGAACGGGCGCATCACGGCTCATGTCAGGGCATGGGAGAGGCCCCCATCCCACGCCCGGGAGCCATTACGCTCAGCCCTGCATTTCCCTGGGCCCACCTCTTCAACGGCTCCGGCCCAGGCAGTGCCGCTTCCGCAGCAGACGGAAGCCGATTTCGTTCCTCGGACCTGAAACCCCCATGGGATTGCCCTGGTACCGGGTGCACACCGTGGTCATCAACGACCCGGGCCGACTGTTGGCCGTGCACCTGATGCACACCGCCCTCGTCGCCGGCTGGGCCGGCTCGATGGCTCTTTACGAACTGGCCATCTTCGATCCTTCCGATCCTGTCCTGAACCCCATGTGGCGTCAGGGCATGTTCGTGATGCCGTTCATGGCCCGTCTGGGTGTGACCGGCAGCTGGGGTGGCTGGAGCGTGACCGGAGAGACCGGGGTGGACCCCGGCTTCTGGAGCTTCGAGGGAGTCGCCGCTGCACACATCATCTTCAGCGGTCTCCTCTTCCTGGCGGCCATCTGGCACTGGACCTACTGGGATCTCGAGATCTGGCAGGACCCCCGCACCGGTGAGCCCGCACTCGACCTTCCCAAGATCTTTGGGATCCACCTCCTCCTGGCCGGCCTGGGCTGCTTCGGCTTCGGCGCCTTCCACCTGACCGGGGTCTTCGGTCCGGGGATGTGGGTGTCCGATCCGTATGGAGTCACCGGCCACATCGAGGCCGTCCAACCGGCCTGGGGGCCGGAGGGATTTGATCCCTTCAATCCAGGCGGCATCGTGGCCCACCACATCGCCGCCGGCATCGTCGGCATCATCGCCGGCGTCTTTCACATCACCACCCGTCCGCCGGAACGCCTCTACAAGGCCCTGCGCATGGGGAACATCGAGACGGTTCTGGCCAGCGCCATCGCCGCTGTGTTCTTCGCCGCCTTCATCGTGGCCGGCACCATGTGGTACGGCTGTGCCGCCACTCCGATCGAGCTCTTCGGGCCGACCCGCTTCCAGTGGGACCAGAGCTACTTCAAGACTGAAATCAACCGCCGCGTCCAGACGGCCATGGACGAAGGGGCCACCCGCAGCGAAGCCTTCGCTTCGATTCCCGAGAAGCTGGCCTTCTTCGACTACGTCGGTAACAGCCCGGCCAAAGGCGGCCTGTTCCGCGTCGGCCCGATGGTCAACGGTGACGGCCTACCCACCGGCTGGCTGGGCCACATCAGCTTCACCGACAAGGACGGACGCGACCTCGAAGTGCGCCGGCTGCCGAACTTCTTCGAGAACTTCCCCGTCATCTTCGAGGACAGTGACGGCGTCGTCAGGGCTGACATCCCCTTCCGTCGTGCTGAGGCCCGCTACTCGATCGAGCAGCAGGGCGTGACGGCCACCGTCTTCGGCGGTGCCTTGAACGGGCAGACCTTCACCGATCCCGCCGACGTGAAGCGTCTGGCTCGCAAGGCCCAGCTCGGTGAGGCCTTCGAGTTCGATCGGGAGACCTACAACTCCGACGGCACCTTCCGCAGCTCACCCCGCGGTTGGTTCACCTTCGGCCATGCCACCTTCGCCCTGCTCTTCTTCTTCGGGCACATCTGGCACGGAGCACGCACCCTCTACAGGGACGTGTTCGCGGGCATCGATCCCGATCTCGGTGAACAGGTCGAGTTCGGCCTGTTCCAGAAACTGGGCGACCAGAGCACTCGCCGTCTGCCGGAGGGCTACACACCTCCAGCGGGAACCCCCCTCAGCTGACCCACCCTCAGGAGACCTTCCATGGAGAGCTTCGCGTACATCCTCATCCTGACCCTGGCGATCGCCACCCTCTTCTTCGCCATCGCCTTCCGCGACCCCCCGAAGATCGGGAAATGATCCCCAGACGCGGAGCCTCTCCGGCAACGGAGCGGTCAACCTCTCCCGTCTGCTGATCCCATCCAGCCCCGCCCACGTGCGGGGCTTTTTGCTGTCTGGATCGGCCTGGATGGAGCGGCTGCATCACGCTTCTGGGCAATCAGATGCTGCCTGCTTACAATCTGCAGGCTTCTGCATCAGCACGGACCGGGGATGGAGTGTCCCTCCTGCCAACACACAGACAGCAGGGTGCTCGAATCCAGGGCAGCCGACGGAGGGCGAAGCGTGCGCAGGCGACGTGAATGCCTCAACTGCACCTTTCGCTTCACCACCTACGAACGGGTCGAGACGGTTCCGATCACCGTGGTCAAACGCGACGGCGCCCGTGAGACCTTCAACCGGTCCAAACTGCTGCACGGTCTCCTGCGGGCCTGCGAGAAAACCGGACTGGAGACCGGCCGCCTGGACATGGTTGTGGACGACATCGAGCTGCTGCTCCAGCAGCGGGGCAGCCGGGAGGTGAGCAGCCTCGAGATCGGTGAGCTGGTGCTGGAGAAGCTGCGCTGCATCAGCGAGGTGGCCTACGTGCGATTCGCCTCGGTCTACCGCCAGTTTCAGGGCGTGAGTGATTTCGTCGCCGCCCTGGACGGCCTGCACCGGGATGAGCCACCCGAGACGGGTGCCGCCTCACTGGCCATGATCGGCTGACGTCTGGCACGGTACGATCAACGTTTGCGTCAGTCCGTCGGCGGGCGGATGGGCGTCCCATGTCTCACTGCCTGAAGGCAGACCGCCAGCCATTCATGACCGCAACGCCGTCCGACACCCTTCCGGCCGAGGAGCAGGAGCTTCACACCGAGCCCGAACCGGAGGTGGCGGAGGCAGGCCACGAGGACCTCAGCGAGGTGCCCGAGGATGTGCCTGCTGCCGATGACAGCAGCAGCCGTTTCCTGCCGAAGGACACCAACGACGCCGGCTTCTCCCTCGACGAGTTCGCCGCCCTCCTCAGCAAGTACGACTACAACTTCAAGCCCGGAGACATCGTCAACGGCACGGTCTTCGCCCTGGAGCCCAAGGGCGCGATGATCGACATCGGCGCCAAGACGGCCGCCTTCATGCCACTGCCCGAGGTCTCGATCAACCGGGTCGAGGGGCTGGCCGATGTGCTCGAGCCCGGCGAGATCCGCGAGTTCTTCATCCTCAGCGAAGAGAACGAGGATGGCCAGCTCACCCTCTCCATCCGCCGGATCGAGTACCAGAGGGCCTGGGAGCGGGTGCGCCAGCTCCAGAAGGAGGACGCCACCATCTACAGCGAAGTGTTCGCCACCAACCGGGGTGGAGCCCTGGTGCGGGTCGAGGGGCTGAGAGGCTTCATCCCCGGGAGCCACATCAGCACCCGCAAGCCGAAGGAGGAGCTGGTCGCGGACTTCCTGCCGCTCAAGTTCCTTGAGGTGGACGAGGATCGCAACCGCCTGGTCCTCAGCCACCGCCGCGCGCTGGTGGAGCGCAAGATGAATCGCCTCGAGGTGGGCGAAGTGGTGATCGGCACCGTCCGTGGCATCAAGCCCTACGGCGCCTTCATCGACATCGGCGGTGTCAGCGGCCTGCTGCACATCTCCGAGATCAGCCACGAGCACATCGAGACGCCCCACTCGGTGCTCAATGTCAATGATCAGATGAAGGTCATGATCATCGATCTCGACGCCGAGCGCGGTCGCATCTCTCTCTCCACCAAGGCGCTTGAGCCCGAGCCGGGCGACATGCTCACCGATCCCCAGAAGGTGTTCGACCGGGCCGAGGAGATGGCGGCCCGCTACAAGCAGATGCTGATGGAGCAGGCCGAGGATGGCGGCGACATGGTCGATTACGACTGACGGGGTGGGAGCCTCGCTCCCCCGCTGATCCCCCATGGCCTGGCTGAGCCTCAGGGGTGATCGGCTGCTTGAGGTGGATGCCGTTCTCTTCGACAAGGACGGCACCCTCTCGATCAGCCAGCCCCATCTCCTCGCCCTCGGCCACTGTCGGCTCAGGGCCTGCGCCTCCCTCCTGCCTGACGAACCGGCCAAAGCCGTCGAGCCCCTCCTCAGACAGGTGTACGGGCTCGGGCACGCGGCCGTGGAACCGGCCGGCGTGCTGGCCGTGGCCAGCCGGCACGACAATCTGATCGCCACCGCGTCGACCCTGCGCCATCTGGGCCTCTCCTGGCCGGACGCTCTGGCCGTGGCGGAGCAGGCCTTCGATGCCTGCGACGCGGACCGGCCGGGCCGGGACCATGGCGAGAGCGCCCTGAGTGATGGAGCCGGCGAGCTGATTCAGGCGCTTCAGACCAGCGGGGTGCGCTGCGCCGTGATCAGCAATGACAGCGCCGACGGCATCCGGCGCTTCCTTGCGCACCACCATCTCCTCGAGCGGATCGACGCCATCTGGAGCGCCGACGACCGCCCGCGCAAGCCCGACCCGGCCGCCGTGGCCGAACTCTGCCGCCGCATCGGCTGCCGCCCGGAGCGTTGCGCCCTGATCGGCGATGCGGACAGCGACTTCACGATGGCGCGCGGGGCCGGCGTGCCGCTCACCCTGGCCTATCTCTCCGCCTGGAGCGAACCGCCGACCCTCGCCAGGGCGCACGAAAGCCTGCACCACTGGCAGGAGATCAGCGTTGCGCCTGGCGCATAAAGTCACTCAACTTTTGCAGCGGGCATGAGTCGCCACGTCTTCACCTCGGAATCGGTCACCGAGGGCCATCCCGACAAGATCTGTGATCAGGTGAGCGACGCGGTTCTCGATGCCCTGCTGCGGGAGGACCCCGCCAGCCGGGTCGCCTGCGAGACGGTGGTCAACACCGGCCTCTGCCTGATCACCGGCGAAGTGACCACCAAGGCCAGGGTCGACTTCAACACGCTCGTGCGCGGCGTCATCGAGGACATCGGCTACAGCAGTGCCCGGGCCGGCGGTTTCGACGCCCACAGCTGCGCCGTTCTGGTGGCCCTCGATCAGCAGTCGCCCGACATCGCCATGGGGGTGGATGAGGCGGATGACCATCGCGGCGATCCGCTCGATCGGATCGGGGCCGGCGATCAGGGAATCATGTTCGGCTACGCCTGCGATGAAACGCCCGAGCTGATGCCCCTGCCCATCAGCCTGGCCCATCGACTGGCGCGTCGCCTGGCCCTGGTGCGCCACGACGGCACCCTCCCTTACCTGCTGCCGGACGGCAAGACCCAGGTCAGCGTCGTCTATGAGAACGACCAACCGGTGGCGATCGACACGATTCTCGTGTCGACCCAGCACCTCGCCGAGATCGAGGGTCTCACCTCGGACAGCGACCTGCGCGCCCGCATCAGCCGCGATCTCTGGACCCATGTGGTGGAGCCCGCCACGGCGGATCTGAGCCTCAGGCCGGACCGGGACCGCACCCGCTTCCTGGTCAACCCCACCGGCAAGTTCGTGGTCGGCGGACCGCAGGGGGATGCGGGCCTCACCGGGCGCAAGATCATCGTGGACACCTACGGCGGCTATGCCCGCCACGGTGGGGGAGCCTTCTCGGGCAAGGACCCCACCAAGGTGGATCGCTCCGCCGCCTATGCGGCCCGATACGTGGCCAAGGCCCTCGTGGCGGCGGGTCTTGCCCATCGGGTCGAGGTGCAGCTGAGCTATGCGATCGGAGTGGCCAGGCCCGTGTCGATCCTGGTGGAGAGCTTCGGCAGCAGCGAGCTGAGCAATGAAGCCCTCACCGCCCTGGTTCAGGAGCACTTCGACCTGCGGCCGGGCGCGATCATCGAGAACCTGCGGCTGAGGGATCTGCCGCGCGAGCGGGGCGGCCGCTTCTACCGCGACACCGCGGCCTACGGCCATTTCGGCCGGCCCGACCTGGATCTGCCCTGGGAGAACGTGACGGCCATCGCCGATACGCTGCGCCATGCGCGTGCGAACAGCGACAGCACCGCCACCGCGTCCGGCGCCATGGGGTGAGCACCGCACTTGGCATCGACCTGGGCAGCAGCGGTCTTCGGGCCGCTCTTCTCAACGCTGACGGCCAGCAGGTGTGGAGCGGGGCTCTGCCATACCCGGGCCCATTCGATCAGTCGGACTCCTGGCTCACGGGCACCCGGGCCCTGCTGGCAGCGATGCCGATCGCGTTGCGCCGGTCCATCGCTGCGGTGGCTGTCGACGGCACCTCCGGCACTCTGCTGCTCTGCGACCGGAACGGCCGGCCCCTGGGTGACGCCCTGCCGTACCACCACCGCAGCCCGGAGCAGGAGACGCGCCTGCGGCAGCTGGTCGCAGAGGACGAGGGGCCGGCCGGGTCCACCTCGGGGAGCCTGGCCAGGGCCCTGGCCCTGCTGGACGGAAGCGGCGCGACACCGGCTGGGCCCGCACCGCTGCTGCGGCATCAGGCCGACTGGCTGATGGGCTGGCTGCTGGGCTGCTGGCGCTGGGGCGAGGAGGGCAACAACCTGCGGCTGGGCTGGCGGATTGCTGAGGGGAGCTGGCTGGAGGCCCTCACATCGCGGCCCTGGGCGGAAGCCCTGCCCGAGGTGGTGAGCAGCGGCACCATTCTCGGCACGGTCGGGGTGCAGGCCCGGGCCGATCTCGGACTGGAGCCGGGCTGCCTCGTGGTGGCCGGCACCACCGATGCCAATGCCGCCGTGCTGGCCGCAGACCTGCGCGAGGGGGACGGCATCACGGTGCTCGGCACCACCATCGCTCTGAAGTGCCGGGTGGAGAAGCCCGTGCAGGGGGCCGGCATCACCATGCATCGCCTGGGGGGACACTGGCTGGCGGGAGGAGCCTCCAACGCCGGCTGCGGGGTGCTCGACCGGGAGCTGCCCGGGCTGGATCTGACGGAACTCAGCCGCCAGCTGGACTGGCGTCGCCCCACGGGGCTGGATCTTCTGCCCCTGCCCGGCCGGGGGGAGCGCTTCCCGGACGACGATCCCCACCTGGAGCCGAGGCTGAACCCGCGGCCGGTGAGCGACGCCCTCTATCTGCAGGCCCTGCTGGAGGGGCTGACCAGGATCGAGGCCAGGGGCTGGCAGCGCCTGAAGGCCCTGGGAGCCCCGCCTCTGCGGCGGGTGATCACCCTGGGCGGAGGGGCCAGAAACCCGCAGTGGCGCGCCATGCGGCAGCATCATCTGGGTGTGCCGGTGCTCAGCCGGCCCGACCTGCTGCCGGCCGCCGGCGTGGCCCGCCTGGCCCTGGCCGCCCTGACCGGCCAGAGCTCCGTTCCGCTCTTCTCCAGTTCCCGATGAACCTGCGACCGCGCGATCTGCTGGCCGGGGCCCTGTTTGTGGTCCTGGCCGCCTACGTGAGCTTCAGCGGTCTGCGGCTGGGCTGGATCCTGTGGCAGCGTTTCCAGGCCGGCTGAAGCCGAGCCGCTCAGCCCCCCCGCCCGATCCCAATCCACCCGACCGCCATGGCCGCCGATCCCCTGACCCCTGAGGTGAGTGACCGCATCTGCCGGCACATGAACCAGGACCACGGCGAAGCCGTGCTCAGCTACGCCCGGCATTACGGAGGTGCGACGGCGGCCAGTCAGGCCACGCTCGAGCGCATCGAACCCGAGGCGATGCAACTGGCCGTGGATGGCCAGCCCATGACCATCCGCTTCGACCACCGCCTCAGCGACAGCGAGGACGCCCACCGCACCCTGGTGGCCATGCTGCGGGCCCTGCCGGGCTGAGAGCGGTTCAGGCCGGCGCTGCCGGGGAACCCTTGCTGCGACTCCGGAGCGAACGAAATGTGGCGGGACCTGCTGGCCCAGTTCCGAAGCCTGGTGCTGCAGCCCACCTGCAGCGTGTGCCAGGTGCCCCTGCAGCCCGGGGAGGGTGAGGCCGAACCCTGCGGTCGCTGCCGCCAGCGGCTGACACTTCCGGCGAAGGGCCTGCGCGGACGGCTGCGGCCCGAGCCCCGGCTGCCCTGGATCTGTGCCGGCCCGTACGACGGCGCACTCCGCCAGCTGCTGCTGGCGCAACGCCGGAAGCCCGATGAACGGGTGCTCAGGGTGCTCGTTGCCGGGGTGAGCGATGCCGCAGGAATGCGTTTCGGCGACCCGGATGCCGGTCCGCTCCGGCTGCAGCCGATCCCCAGCTGGAAACGACGGGGCAATCCCCTGCCGGACCTGATCGCCCGGGCCCTGCCGGGAGAGCCGGTGGATCTGCTGGAGCGAAGCCGCGCCACCCTGGGGCAGCACCATCTCGACCGGGCGATGCGGGAGCGCAACCAGGCGCACTCCTTCCGTCTCAGGCAGCCCGGCCCCTCACGATGCAGCGCCGGCCCGCCCCTGGTGCTGGTGGACGACATCCTCACCACGGGGCACACCGTGGCGGCTGCCGCCCGCTGCCTGCAGGGAGCCGGCTTGACCGTGGCCGGAGTCCTCTGCCTGGCCCGCACACCGGAGCCTGGACGGGGGGCAGGGGGCTCTGGTCTAAGGTGTGAAAGCCGAAATGGCGACAGGCCGGGATAGCTCAGTTGGTAGAGCAGGCGACTGAAAATCGCCGTGTCCCCAGTTCAAATCTGGGTCCTGGCATCTTTTGGGAGAGGCCCCAGGCGTTGCCTTTCATATCAGCCAGCGAACAGTCGGGCCGGCAGTTCAACAATGCCGACAGCTTCGCCATGGCTTTCGATGAAGCCTGGCGGAGCCGCCCGTCGCTCAGCTCAGGAGACCAGGATGAACGTGATCAGAGACTTGAAGAGATCCTCTCGTCGCTGACGGAGCATCCCTTCGTTCAGGCCTCGCCGGAGCTGGCCCGCGACGTGGCGCTGTTCCGCATGCGCTTGCTCGACTTCTGAACAGCAGGCCGCCGCCGCCTCTGCAGGCCGGATCACCACCCTCCCCTGATGACGCAACCGATCACCCGACTGACTCGACTGCTGTGCGGACGCTTCAGCAATCAGCAGCAGGCGTTCGACAACCCCCCCCTCTACGCCCACATCCTGGTGCAGGTCCGCCCGCTGCCCCAGCTGGCGCCGGGCTCCCTGCTGCTGGAGCAGTCCTACGCCCTGGATCCGAGCAAGCCCTACCGAATCCGGGTGCTGCGGGTGGTGAGCGACGAGGCTGGCCTCAGGATCCTCAACCATGGACTGCGGGATGAGGAACGCTTCTGGGGCAGCATTGATGATGCCGAGCGTCGCGATGCGATCACCTCCGACGACCTGCGCTACCTCGAGGGGTGCGCCTATCTCGTCCGGGAGAATGGCAGCGGCTTCGTCGGCGAGGTGGAGCCCGGATGCGGCTGTCTGGTGGAGCGGAAGGGGGCCATCACCTACCTGGTGAGCCGGTTCGAGATCGACGGCTCGCGGATGCTGACGATCGACCGGGGGCACAGCCCGACCACCCACGAGCAGCTGTGGGGATCCAAGGCCGGTCCGTTCGAATTCGACCGGACCGATGATCTCAGCGGAGAGGTGCCGGAGAGCTGGACCCAGACCTGGGAGCGCAGCGGGGTCGCCTGACTCCGAGGGGCAAAGGTCACCCCTCGTTGCGGCTGGTGAAGCTACGTGGAGTGTTTTTTACAGACGACTGCAACAGCCGGCCACACCCCGTACGGTCTGCTGCATTCTCTCGCTCCCCCCTCTCAGACATGGCGCTCCCGGTTCTCGAAACACCCTTTGTGAGTCAGAACGCCAGGGTGCACACCTTCACCGCCGGAGGCGATGAAGCACCACGCGTCAGTGAGGCCGGCCTGCAGGGAGGCCCCTCGGTGATGCGCGGCGTGAGCGTTGAGGAACAGATCAACCAGGCCTATTACCAGCTGTTTTTTCACACCTTCCAGGTTGACCGCGAACCGGTGCTCGAGTCGCAGCTTCGCGATGGACGCATCACCGTGAAGGAATTCGTGCGTGGCCTGTTGCTCTCGAGCCGCTTCCGCGATGGCTTCTATGGCTGCAACAGCAACTATCGGGTGGCGGACCATCTCGTCGGCCGAGTCCTTGGCCGGCAGCCTCACGGTGATCAGGAGCGGATCGCCCTCTCCATCCTGCTGGCCAACGGCGGTCTGGAGGGCCTGGTGGATCATCTGCTCGAATCGGAGGAATACGAGCAGGCCTTCGGCGAACACACCGTGCCCTTCCAGCGCAACCGCGTGCTGGCGGGCCGCGCCACGGGAGATCGTCCCACCAACCAGCGCCTGCCTCGCTACGACGCCTACTGGCGCGACATGTCGGCCCAGCGGGCTCCGGCGGGTGCCCCAGGCGGTGGCTGGGGCGCCGGCTGGGGTGCGGCGCCGGCGCCGACCGGGCCGGTCTCGGCCGCCTGGCAGGGTGGCCAGCCCCCTCGCATCGCGCTCCAGATCTGGCTGCTGCTCGGAGCTCTCGGAGCGATCGAACTGGTGCGTGTCCTGGCGACCACGGCCGGGGCGATGCTCAGCACCGGCTCCTGAGTCGCAGCAGGCCTGAACAGAGCCGAACGGCCAGGGCCCTCCGGGTTGTCATGACAGGCGTGCGCCGTCTTGACGACCCGGAGGGTTCTCCATGTCCGGGTGCCGATCCTGGACACGGCCAGGGCACGGACATCCGGTCCGGAGCAGTCTGTGACAGTGGATGTAACGATTTGGAGACTGGCGCCTTTGACTCAGCCGAGATCCATAGGATCGTGCTGCTCCCATCAGGGCTGGGTATTTCTTCTCCCTTGGCCCGTCACGCCACAGAGCACCACTGCACGATCGTCCACTCTCCGCGCTCTCGTCCGCCCGCTGAGATGGCATGGCGTCAGCGCCCTGGAACCGTGCAGAGCACAGCCCTTCCCCCAACAGGCACCACTGCCCCATGACTCTCGCGAACGCGTCGTATCTAGGCATTGAGCGATTTGCCTCCGACAGAAATCGTGAAAACTGGACCAACGGTTCCGAGCGTGACAAGTCAACGCTGATCCGGGCCGCCTACCAGCAGGTCTTCGGTTACCAGTACATCCTTGACAGCGATCGTCTCGACGGACCGGAATCACTGTTCCGCCGTGGCTATCTGAGCGTGCGGGAACTGGTGCGTCAACTGGCCAAGAGCGGCCTCTACCGCCAGCGTTTCTTCGAGAACACCAACCCCTATCGCTTCATCGAGCTCAACCACAAGCATCTGCTGGGTCGCGCTCCCCAGAACAAAGCGGAGATGCTGCGCCACTTCACCATCCTGCAGGACGAGGGCTTCGACGCCGAGATCGACTCCTACATCGACAGCGAGGAGTACCAGAACCGCTTCGGCGAAGAAGTGGTGCCCTACCTGCACGGCTGGAACTACTCGGTTGGCCAGCAGGGCCTGCAGTTCTCCTACATGCTTCAGCTCACCCGGGGCGTCTCGGCCTCTGTGAAGGGCGACATCTGCAAGAACCAGTCCAGGCTGAATCCCTCGGTTCACAGCGAGAGCCCGGTGCCGGTGGTCAGCCCCGATGCCAAGGGCGCCGTCTTCCGGAAGGTGATGAAGGATGGCATCACGCGTCAGGGCGTTGGATCGGGCGAGGAAGGCCGCACCTTCAGGGTGGAGATCTCAGGCTTCAACAACTACAGGCTGCACAAGCGCAGCAACCGCGTTCGCTTCATCCCCTTCAACAAGCTGCTGAAGTATCAACAGCAGATCCAACGGGAAGGCGGCAGGATCGCCAGCATCACACCGGTGAACTGAACGGTCGTCCGACGTTCTGATCACGTCCATCCAATCGCCACTGTCAACCAACGCCCCCATGCCGTCATGAAGGTCTCCGCAGGCAATCGCTCCACCACAGACACCGGAGACCGTCAGGTCTCCCTCCTGGTGACCGGCATCGCCAACAACGACTATCTGCGCAGCGCGGATACCACACTCAAGGTGTCGTATTCGCGCATGAACGAGACCATGCGCATGGTGCAGCGCATGGGAGGGCGGATCACGGCAGTCACCGTCTGCGGTGGTGACCTCGGACATCCCCAGACGGAGCACGAGTCCCACAAGGCTGAATCGTCAGACGATTGAGTCAGCCTGGCCAGGTTGGTGGTCCGCTCGACGCAATCGAACGGACCACACGGCTCTGACCATGCATCAGCCATTTCGGCGTCGTCTCCTGAGTCCCTTCATCCCACGATGAAGGGACTTTTTCATGGGCTTCGGGACCAACGGAAGACAGGACAGTCAGCAAATGACCGTTTGTAACAACAGCCACAGACCGCCTGAGAGCTGATGAAAAATAGCTGGGTGCCATGAATGCCTCGCTTCGGACGTTCTGTCTGACAGTTCAGGTTCATCGGCTTGAGGAGCAGGACGTTCCAGAACCGTTCACACGGCTGAACCAGGCCTCACTCCTCACCAGACCCCTTCCGACGAGACCACCCGGAGTTTCTTTCAATGTTCGACGCCTTCACCAAGGTCGTTGCGCAGGCTGACGCCCGCGGCGAATTCATCAGCGCCGGTCAGATCGACGCGCTTGCCTCCATGGTTGCTGAAAGCAACAAGCGCATGGACACCGTCAATCGCATCACCTCCAACGCTTCCGCGATCGTCACCAGCGCTGCTCGCGAACTCTTCGCTCAGCAGCCCGCTCTGATCGCTCCCGGTGGTAACGCCTACACCCACCGTCGCATGGCTGCCTGCCTCCGCGACATGGAAATCATCCTCCGCTACGTCACCTACGCCATCTTCACCGGTGACGCCTCCGTCCTCGAAGATCGCTGCCTCAACGGTCTGCGTGAGACCTACCTCGCCCTCGGCGTTCCCGGCGCTTCCGTCGCCGAAGGCGTCCGCAAAATGAAGGATGCCGCCATCGGTATCGCCAACGACAGCAACGGCATCACCCCCGGTGACTGCTCCGCCATCATGTCTGAAGTCGGCACCTACTTCGACCGCGCTGCCGCCGCTGTCGCCTGAGCCTCTCGGCCTCGTCTGCTTCAACGTCTCCCCTGACGTTCACCCCTTATCAATCTCTCTTCCAACACGATGAAGACCCCTCTCACAGAAGCCGTCGCCGCTGCTGATTCTCAGGGCCGTTACCTCAGCAACACCGAAATCAACTCCGCTTTCGGTCGTTTTGAGCGCGCCAAGAATGCCCTCGAGGCTGCCAAGGCCCTCACCAGCAACGCCGATTCCCTGGTGAACGGTGCCGCTCAGGCCGTCTACAACAAGTTCCCCTACACCACCCAGATGCAGGGCCCGAACTACGCTGCTGATCAGCGTGGCAAGGAGAAGTGCGCTCGTGACATCGGTTACTACCTGCGCATGGTCACCTACTGCCTCGTTGCCGGTGGCACCGGACCCATGGATGAGTACCTCATCGCCGGTCTCGATGAAATCAACCGTGCCTTTGAGCTCTCCCCCTCCTGGTACGTTGAAGCCCTCAAGTACATCAAGGCCAACCACGGCATCAGCGGTGACCCCGGTGTGATCGCCAACAACTACATCGATTACGCCATCAACGCCCTCGTCTGAGCATCCCATCGGCCAGGTCATGTCCTCAACTCGAAGCAGATCCATCTGGCCGCAGGATGCTCCAGCCGGAGCCACCATCAGCCGGGGGCCTTTGGCCCCCTTTTTTGATGGGCCGGCTCAGAGTTGGACGGGCGACAGCTGCGCCGCACAACCGGAATGGAAGCCAGGCAAGTATGAGAAGGTGTAACAAAGACGACGCATGCGCAAGGTCACGATCAGGAAGTGCACATAAGCTCTGATCGGTTCTGATCAACCGGTCCTCACACCCCTTCACTCATGGCGCTCCTCAACGCTCCCTATCTCGGCATCGAGCGATTCTCAGCCAACCGGAACAATGAGAACTGGTCGGTCAGCTCGGCGCAGGATCGGGAAGCCGTGATCCAGGCCGTCTACCGCCAGGTGCTGGGATTCCAGTACGTGATGGACAGTGAGCGACTGACCGGCGCAGAGTCGCTGTTCCGCAATGGCTATCTCACCGTGCGGGAGTTCGTGCGCGCTGTGGCCAAGAGCGGCTTGTACAGGGAGCGGTTCTTCGAGAACTGCAACCCTTACCACTTCATTGAGCTCAACCACAAACACCTGCTGGGCCGGGCTCCGCAGAACAAGGCGGAGATGCTCAGGCACTTCACAATCCTGCAGGAGGAAGGCGTTGATGCTGAGATCGACTCCTACATCGACAGCAACGAATACCAGGAGCGCTTCGGCGAACAGGGCGTGCCCTACATCCATGGCTGGGGCTACTCCAGAGGTCAGGAAGGTCGCCAGTTCTCCTGGCTGATGCAACTCGCCCGCGGTTCAGCGGCGTCGGTCAAGGGTGACCTGGCCGGCACCAACTTCCGTCTGGGCAAGGCCCTGCATCAGGACCGTGCCGTGCCCGTGGTCAGCCCGAATGCCAAGGGGTCCGCATTCCAACCGGCTCAGGTGCCGAATGAGAGCATCACCACCATGGCTCAGGGCATTGGCCAGAAAGCACGGGTGTATCGACTCGAGATCACCGGACTGAACAACTACCGCCTCCACAAGCGCAGCAACACGGTGCGCTTCGTGACCTTCGACAAGATGCTCGAAACCCAGCGGATAATTCATCGCCAGGGTGGACGTGTCGCCAGCGTGACACCCGTCAGCTGAGCCAGGCGCCCACACAACCCGGAGCTGTGGATCGCACCGTTCCGAGGAACGGTGTTCAGGCCTCACGCCCGGCTTCGGCCGGGCTTTGCTCTGTCTGGCGGCAGGGATGCCTGCGTGGATGACCCTTTGTGAACACGGTCCCGGATTCCTCCCGCATTGCTTCAGGATATCTGCGCTGCCGAGATCCCCTTCGGGCTGCCGGCCGCTCACCTTTCCCACCGACTGTTCTTCGGAACAGTTCCAACGAAACCACCCGGAGTTTCTTTCAATGTTCGACGCCTTCACCAAGGTCGTTGCGCAGGCTGACGCCCGCGGCGAATTCATCAGCGCCGGTCAGATCGACGCGCTTGCCTCCATGGTTGCTGAAAGCAACAAGCGCATGGACACCGTCAATCGCATCACCTCCAACGCTTCCGCGATCGTCACCAGCGCTGCTCGCGAACTCTTCGCTCAGCAGCCCGCTCTGATCGCTCCCGGTGGTAACGCCTACACCCACCGTCGCATGGCTGCCTGCCTCCGCGACATGGAAATCATCCTCCGCTACGTCACCTACGCCATCTTCACCGGTGACGCCTCCGTCCTCGAAGATCGCTGCCTCAACGGTCTGCGTGAGACCTACCTCGCCCTCGGCGTTCCCGGCGCTTCCGTCGCCGAAGGCGTCCGCAAAATGAAGGATGCCGCCATCGGTATCGCCAACGACAGCAACGGCATCACCCCCGGTGACTGCTCCGCCATCATGTCTGAAGTCGGCACCTACTTCGACCGCGCTGCCGCCGCTGTCGCCTGAGCCTCTCGGCCTCGTCTGCTTCAACGTCTCCCCTGACGTTCACCCCTTATCAATCTCTCTTCCAACACGATGAAGACCCCTCTCACAGAAGCCGTCGCCGCTGCTGATTCTCAGGGCCGTTACCTCAGCAACACCGAAATCAACTCCGCTTTCGGTCGTTTTGAGCGCGCCAAGAATGCCCTCGAGGCTGCCAAGGCCCTCACCAGCAACGCCGATTCCCTGGTGAACGGTGCCGCTCAGGCCGTCTACAACAAGTTCCCCTACACCACCCAGATGCAGGGCCCGAACTACGCTGCTGATCAGCGTGGCAAGGAGAAGTGCGCTCGTGACATCGGTTACTACCTGCGCATGGTCACCTACTGCCTCGTTGCCGGTGGCACCGGACCCATGGATGAGTACCTCATCGCCGGTCTCGATGAAATCAACCGTGCCTTTGAGCTCTCCCCCTCCTGGTACGTTGAAGCCCTCAAGTACATCAAGGCCAACCACGGCATCAGCGGTGACCCCGGTGTGATCGCCAACAACTACATCGATTACGCCATCAACGCCCTCGTCTGAGCATCCCATCGGCCAGGTCATCTCCTCAACTCGAAGCAGATCCATCTGGCCGCAGGATGCTCCAGCCGGAGCCATCATCAGCCGGGGGCCTTTGGCCCCCTTTTTTAATGGGCCGGCTCAGGGCGATTCGAAGCGAACCGGCACGGTCGGGGCTTGAGTCGAGAACATAAAGTCTCTGTGAAGGTTCCCTGTGAGTAGATCAAAACACCACTACACTCCCCGAGTCGCTTCACGTTGATGCCACTGCGGCGTTGACGCTCACAGGCACTTGTCATCTGATCGGTCCGCTCATCGGGATCGATCAGAGAGATTGAGTCAAAGAAGCACTCCGCTGGACTCGCCAGGATCCGTCGTCTGCACGCCGACCAGCGCATGACGATGTCCGCCTGAACGAGTCAACTGGACGTCTCCTCCCATCACTTTCCGCACGCCATGGCTCTGCTTCAGGCCTCGTATCTCGGCATTGAACGGTTCGCGAACGATCGCGATCGTGAATCCTGGCAGGTCGCAGCAGAACAGGATCGTGAGACGATCATCCGTGCCGTCTATCGGCAGGTGCTGGGCCAGCAGTATCTGATGGAGAACGAGCGTCTCAGCGGAGCCGAGTCGCTGTTCCGCAACAACTACCTCACCGTCCGGGAGCTGGTTCGCACGGTCGCCAAGAGTGGCCTGTATCGGGAGCGCTTCTTCGAGAACTGCAATCCCTATCGCTTCATTGAGCTCAACCACAAGCACCTTCTCGGACGGGCTCCGCAGAACCGCGAAGAGATGCTGGCTCACTTCACCATCCTGCAGGAGCAGGGCGTTGACAGCGAGATCGATTCCTACATCGACAGCAGTGAGTACGTGGCCCGCTTCGGCGAAGATGGCGTGCCCTACATCCACGGCTGGGACTACACACCCGGGCATCAGGGCCGCCAGTTCTCCTGGCTGATGCAGCTCGCCCGCGGATCGGCCGCGTCGGTCAAGGGTGATGCCTCCGGCACCCAGTTCCGCCTGGGTGCGGCACTGCACCAGAACCGACCCGCCCCGGTGGTGAGCCCGAATGCCACCCCGCGACTTGGCGTGGCAGGCCTGCATCGCTCCAGCGAACTCAGAGGTCCCACCGGCAACCGTGATGCGGGCAGCTCGGGAGGACGCGTCGCCACGATCACCATCAGCGGTGTGGCGCGCAACAGCGTGGTGCGCAGCGCCGATTACGTGATCCGTGTGCCGGTGTCCCGCATGAATGAAGCGCTTCAGCGTGCCAACCGCCTGGGTGGCAAGGTGCGCGAAATCACCGTGCAGTGAGCCATCGTTTCTGACCACCGCAAAGGGAGGGATCCAGCCTCCCGGTGCCCGGCCATGCAGCCTTCCATCGGCTGCCTGGCCGGGCTTGTGTTATGGAGATCCGTCCTCTCAGCCCGGAGGATGTGGGCGCGAGTGCTGCGGTGCGTTGTGGCCTGAAGGCGGCAGAACCGCTCGGCCCGGCAGGCGCCGGGCGCCCACAAACGGATGGCTTCAACCGGGATGACCCTTTGTGAACACGGTCCCGGATTCCTCCCGCATTGCTTCAAGATATCTGCGCTGCCGAGATCCCCTTCGGGCTGCCGGCCGCTCACCTTTCCCACCGACTGTTCTTCGGAACAGTTCCAACGAAACCACCCGGAGTTTCTTTCAATGTTCGACGCCTTCACCAAGGTCGTTGCGCAGGCTGACGCCCGCGGCGAATTCATCAGCGCCGGTCAGATCGACGCGCTTGCCTCCATGGTTGCTGAAAGCAACAAGCGCATGGACACCGTCAATCGCATCACCTCCAACGCTTCCGCGATCGTCACCAGCGCTGCTCGCGAACTCTTCGCTCAGCAGCCCGCTCTGATCGCTCCCGGTGGTAACGCCTACACCCACCGTCGCATGGCTGCCTGCCTCCGCGACATGGAAATCATCCTCCGCTACGTCACCTACGCCATCTTCACCGGTGACGCCTCCGTCCTCGAAGATCGCTGCCTCAACGGTCTGCGTGAGACCTACCTCGCCCTCGGCGTTCCCGGCGCTTCCGTCGCCGAAGGCGTCCGCAAAATGAAGGATGCCGCCATCGGTATCGCCAACGACAGCAACGGCATCACCCCCGGTGACTGCTCCGCCATCATGTCTGAAGTCGGCACCTACTTCGACCGCGCTGCCGCCGCTGTCGCCTGAGCCTCTCGGCCTCGTCTGCTTCAACGTCTCCCCTGACGTTCACCCCTTATCAATCTCTCTTCCAACACGATGAAGACCCCTCTCACAGAAGCCGTCGCCGCTGCTGATTCTCAGGGCCGTTACCTCAGCAACACCGAAATCAACTCCGCTTTCGGTCGTTTTGAGCGCGCCAAGAATGCCCTCGAGGCTGCCAAGGCCCTCACCAGCAACGCCGATTCCCTGGTGAACGGTGCCGCTCAGGCCGTCTACAACAAGTTCCCCTACACCACCCAGATGCAGGGCCCGAACTACGCTGCTGATCAGCGTGGCAAGGAGAAGTGCGCTCGTGACATCGGTTACTACCTGCGCATGGTCACCTACTGCCTCGTTGCCGGTGGCACCGGACCCATGGATGAGTACCTCATCGCCGGTCTCGATGAAATCAACCGTGCCTTTGAGCTCTCCCCCTCCTGGTACGTTGAAGCCCTCAAGTACATCAAGGCCAACCACGGCATCAGCGGTGACCCCGGTGTGATCGCCAACAACTACATCGATTACGCCATCAACGCCCTCGTCTGAGCCCTCAGACCGCGATGATCAACGGGGGGCCAGGAGCCCCCCTTTTTTCATGACTCTGCAACCCATCCCATCGGACCCCGGTGCTCCGGGCCGGTGGGCACCGCAAGCAGGAGCGCAACCGTGAGTACCGGTGAACCGATCGATGAGCAGGAGGCCCTGGCACGCCTCCGCCAGACGGAGGACACCTCCGCTCAGTACTACGCCGCCTGGTGGGTCGGCCGCATGCGGAGCCGCCATCCGGAGGTGATTCCTCTTCTGATCCGTGCGCTGGCCCAGCGGCAGCCGCGCCAACCCGACAGCGGCGTCGAGGCCAATGCTGTGGCCCGCAACGCGGCCCGCAGCCTGGGCAAGCTCCGAGCCGCGCAGGCCGTGCCCGAACTGCTGCAGGTGTTGGAGGATCCCGATTACGGGCTGAGGGAAGCCGCCGCCCGCGCCCTCGGTGACATCGGTGACGCCCGCGCCCTGCCCGGCCTCTGCCGCCGGCTGGAAGGAGGCGTGACGGGAGCCGGCGCCCCGGCAGCCGGGACACCGTTTCTGCAGGAGCCCTGCGAAGCCCTGCTGGAGGCGCTGGGCGACATCGGCGTTGCCGATCAGGCTGTTCTCGATGCCGTGCAGCCGTTCGAGAAGCACGAGCGCCCGATCATCCGCAGCGCCGCATGGCGGGCATTGCTGATCCTCACCGGGGAGAGCCGCTGGGCCGGGAAGCTGCTGGAACTGCTCCAGGATGGCTCTCTGCAGGTGCGGCGAGCCGCCCTGATGGATCTCGGTGCCGTGGGCTGGCGAAACTCACTGGAGCCGATCCAGCGCACCCAGGCGGAGAACAGCCTCAAGCTGATCGCACTGCGTGGCCTCGCCGAACATCCCCGCGGAGAGGGGCCGGATCTGGAGCGTGTGCTGGAGGCGATGGATGCCCTGCTCTGACACCCGCTCTGTGCCAGAACGGTCCATGCCCAGCTCCAGCCGGCCGGCAGCGCCGCCGCACGGACACCCATGACAGTCACGCCAGCCAGGGTTCAGGCGGCCATCGCCGCGGTGAATGAGGCCTCAAGTGCACAGGCCCTGCTGATGGCCAGCCGTGCCCTCGCCGCCATGGGGGATCCCGCTGCCATCCCGACCCTGATCACGATCCTCGGGTTCAACAACCCCGGTGCCGCCGTGGCCGCTGTGGACGGCCTCGTGGCCATCGGCGAACCAGCCGTGCTGCCGCTGCTCGGCAATCTGGACGCCCGCAACTACGGAGCCCGGGCCTGGGCGATCCGGGCGCTGGCCGGCCTGCGGGACGTGCGAGGGCTGGAGGTGCTGGTGGACTCGCTGCTGACGGACGTGGGGCCGAGCGTCCGCAGGGCCGCCGCCTGCGGCCTGGGGGGTCTGCAGCTGCAGGCCGCTGGGACGACAGGCGAGTCGAAGGCGTTGACCCAGTGTGTGGCGGCTCTCTGTCAGGGCGCGGACGACGGGGAATGGGTGGTCCGCTACGCGTCCGTGGTGGGCCTAGAACGCCGCCTCAGCCAGCCTCCGTTCGGCGCCGATGCACAGCGCAGCGCACTGGCGGTGCTGCGCCGATGCAGCGACCCCGAGCTGGAAGAGGTGGCCGTGGTGCGGGAGCGGGCACGCCGGGCTCTGCAGCGGCTCGACGCCGCCACCACTCCAAGTCTCCTGCCCCCAGCCTGAACCGATGCGCCTCCTGTTCGTCTGCATGGGCAACATCTGCCGCTCCCCCGCGGCGGAGGGGATCATGCTGCAGCTCCTCGGCGAGCACGGTCTGCTGGAGCGCGTGACGGTGGATTCCGCAGGCACGGGCGGCTGGCACGCCGGACAGCCCGCTGACCGCCGCATGCAGGCCGCCGCCGAACGCCGCGGCGTGCACCTGCCCAGCCGGGCGCGCCAGGTGGTGCCCGAGGACCTGGACCGCTTCGATCGCATCCTCGCCATGGACAGCGACAACCTGGCCGCCCTCTCCGCGCTGCAGCGGCGGCACGGGGGCGGGGCGATCGTGGAGCCCATGCTCCGCTATTCAGGCCGGGGCGGCAGCCTCGATGTGCCCGACCCGTACTACGGGGGCGATCAGGGCTTCGAGCTGGTGCTCGATCTGCTTGAAGAGGCCTGCGAGGGCCTGCTGCATCAGGTGTTGCTCAGGGGCGACGACTGATCCTCGGCGGGCGGGGGCCAGGCCTCCTCCGGCACCCGCTGCCGCACCAGATCCACGAGCCGCTCGATCACCTCCTCCACCGTCAGGCCATCGGTGATCAGATCGAGCGCGTCATCCGCGCGCCGCAGCGGTGCCACCTCCCGCGAGCGATCCAGGTGGTCGCGCTCCTCGATCTGCTGCTCGAGCAGGGCCAGCTCCGGCACCTCGAATCCCCGCTCACGCAGATCCCCGGCCCGTCGTCGGGCCCGCTCCGCCACGGTGGCGGTGAGGAAGATCTTGACCTCCGCGTCCGGAAACACGGCCGTTCCGACATCACGACCTTCCGCCACCAGGCCACCGCGCTGCCCCATCCGCTGCTGCTGGGCCGTGAGCGCCTCGCGAACGCAGGCGTGGGCCGCGACATGGGACACGGCCGCCGTGACCTCGGGCGTGCGAATGGCGTCGGTGATCTCGTGACCGTTGAGCGTGACGCGCTGGGCGCCGCCGGCCTCGAGGCTGAGGCTGAGGTCGAGATCCCGCAGCAGCGGAGCGACCGCCGCGGCCGATGCGGCGTCCGCGCCCTGGCGCAGCACCCACCAGGTAAGCGCGCGGTACATGGCGCCGGTGTCCAGGTAGAGGAGTCCGAGGCGGGAGGCGAGAGCCCGGGTCACCGTGCTCTTGCCGGCTCCGGCGGGGCCGTCGATGGCGACGATCGGAGCTCGGGACATCAGCAGGAGGTGATCGATGAGGCGGGTGGGGCCGCAGTGCACGGCAGCGGCCAGCAGGGCCATGCCGGGCGTCGCCGGGGGAGCCGCGCGGGGGGAAGGCTCGGGCGAGTCTGGCCTGCCGGCGAGCGGAGGCAGCGCCTGCCGGTGGGAGACGAGGCTGTGGGCGTCCACGCAGTCGAGATACTCGACCCTGAGCCCGCCCGCCTCCAGCTCGCTCGTCAGGTCTCCCAGGACGCGGGCCAGAGCACCCGGATCACCGCTGCCGAGCGCCCCAGCGACCGCAGGCGCGGCACGGCGAAGGGAGCGGGGCAGGCCTGAGGCCAGCCGGCGCTCGGCAGCACTGAGGTAGCGGTTGCGGGAACTCAGGGCGAGGCCATCGACCTCGCGCACCGTGGCGCAGCTGCGCAGGCGCACCGGCAGGGCCAGATCGCCCACCACCCGGCGCAGCACCTGAAGCTGCTGCCAGTCCTTCTCACCGAAGACCATCAGATCGGGACGGATCAGGGCGATCAGGCGTGCCACGACGGTGGCCACCCCCTCGAAGTGACCGGGGCGATGGGCCCCGCAGAGACTGCGGCAGAGGGTTTCCGGCGGCAGGAGCCGGGTCAGGCTCCCTTCTCCGCCCGGGAACAGCTCGCCGGTCTCCGGAGCAAAGACGGCGTCGACCCCCGCCTCGCGGACACGCTCCAGATCCGCCTCCAGATCGCGCGGATAGCGATCGAAGTCCTCGCCGGGGGCGAACTGCAGCGGGTTGACGAAGATGGTGAGCAGCAGCGCGGCCGGCCGGCAAGGCGAGGCTTCCCTGGCCGCACGCACCAGGGCGAGGTGTCCCTCATGCAGCGCGCCCATGGTGGGCACCACGTGAACGGGCCGGCCGGCCTCAGCCTGGCGGCGGCGCCAGTGATGGAGGGCCTGGCGGCGGCGCAGAAGCGCCGGCTCGCTCACCGAAGCACTTCCAGCTTCACATCAGCGATCCCGCTGGAGATAAGGCCCAGTTCGGTGGCCGCACCGTGAGCGAGGTCGATCACGCGGGCTCCGGCGAACGGACCACGATCGTTGATGCGCACCACGGTCGAGCGACCGTTCCAGAGGTTGGTGACCCGCACGCGGGTTCCGAAGGGGAGGGTGCGATGGGCGGCGGTGACGGTGCCGGGGCGGAAGACCTCCCCACTCGCCGTGCGGTTGCCGTAGAAGCCGGGTCCATACCAGCTGGCCTCGCCGGTGATCACCTGAACCACGTCGCTGACGGGCTCGGGTTCGACTTCCGGTTCAGGCAACACGGCAGCCTCAGGCTCGACCGCCGGGTTCGCGGGTTCGGAGTCCACCGGCTCGGCCAGGGCTGCCGCAGGATCGCTGGGTTCAGCCACCTCGGCAGGTGGAGTCAGAACAGCACCTGTGGCTGAATCCGGCACGGTGACCTCGGAGTCAGGCGTGGCCGCCTCATCCACCAGCGGAACCGACTCGAGGAGAGTGGCCATCGTGGCCTGCATCGGCTGACCGTCCGCGAAGCCGTCGGCAACACCGGGAACGATGGGACCGGCAAGGAGAAGTCCGGCGCTGAGGCTGAGGAGGCGGTACGGAATCTGGATCATCTGGATGACGGTGTCTCTGCAATCGCGGGGCGTCTCCCCTGGACGCGACCCGAACCGGCGGGCGGGGGTAATCGCGACGAGGTGGCGATGTCCCTGGGGATGAAACGTTGCAAAAGGTATCGGTGGTGACCGAAGCCGTCACCCCCCTGTTCAGTGCAGGCCGGGGAGGGCGGGACGCCCGCCCGGAGCCCGGAGCGGGCCGCGCCACAGGGCGATGACACCAGTGCTGCTGGCGACTGAGGGGCACAGCCCGGCCCGGCACGCCGCGCGGAACCAGGCGATCCAGCATCAGCACAGGTGATCAGCGTGATCAGCGCCACTGATCAACAGGTGGACGATGCCTCGATCGCACCGCGCTTCCGCGGGGTGATCGGCTTAGCTGAGGCCCACGGCAACCCGTCCATCGCCCAGGAGCGCCCAGCCATGGATTACCGATCCGCCGGTGTCGACGTTGAGGCCGGCCGGCAGTTCGTCACCCGCATCCGCGACAGCGTCAACAGCACCCGCAGGCCCGAGGTGCTCGGCGAACTGGGCGGTTTCGGGGGGCTGATCCGCCTGCCCGGGGGGCTGCGGCGGCCTCTGCTGGTGGCCGGCACCGATGGTGTGGGCACCAAGCTGGAACTGGCTCAGGACCATGGCGGCCACCACGGCGTCGGCATCGATCTGGTGGCGATGTGCGCCAATGACGTGGTGACCAGCGGTGCCGCACCGCTGTTCTTCCTCGATTACATCGCCACCGGCCGGCTCACTCCGGCGGCCATGGCCGAAGTGGTGGAGGGCATCGCCGACGGCTGCCGCCAGTGCGGCTGTGCGCTGCTGGGGGGGAGACCGCGGAGATGCCCGGCTTCTATCCGGCCGGCCGCTACGACCTGGCGGGGTTCTGCGTGGCGGTTGTGGAGGAGGAGGACCGGGTGGACGGCAGCCGCATCCGGCCCGGCGACCGCATCCTGGCCGTGGCCAGCAGCGGTGTGCACAGCAACGGCTTCAGCCTGGTGCGGCGCATCCTGGAGGCCTGCCAGGCGGATCTCTCCTCCCCACTGACGGGCCAGGACACCAGCCTGATCAGCATGCTGCTGGAGCCCACCCAGCTCTACGTGAGTCTCGTGGCGGCACTGATGCAGAGCGTGTCCCTGCATGGGATGGCCCACATCACCGGCGGCGGACTGCCCGAAAATCTGCCGAGAGCCCTGCCGGACGGACTGCGGGCGCACATCGACACGGCGACCTGGAGACGACCGGCCCTGTTCGACTGGCTGCAGGACAGGGGCGCGGTCCCCGAAGCGGATCTCTGGAACACGTTCAACCTGGGTGTGGGCTTCTGCCTGGTGGTGCCGGCGACCGAGGCGGAGCGGGCTCTGAACGTGTGCACTCAGGAGGGACATCGCGCCTGGGACATGGGTGTGGTCGAGGAAGCCGCTGCTGGAGACGCCGTCATTACCGGCCTGCCGCTCTGAGGGGCCCCGCAGGGATCCCGAAGCATCCACCCGGGCATCCGCCCTACAGTCCCGCCACTGGGCATCCAGGTCCGGGTTGTTCATGCCAGGACAGCCGCGGCCCGCCTGACGCGCGATCCAACATCCGGCCGCTCTGACGCGGCATCCGTACCGAAGGAGGTTTCCATGGGCTTCGAACGCAGCCATCGCACCACGCGTCGGCGCAGTTCGGCCGGGCCGCTCCCCCCCAGGCGCCCACTGCGGAGCCGGGAACCGCTGTCGAATCGCCCCCGCGCACGACCCACGTTCCTGACCCTGAGGGATCACGGCAAGGTGTTCGTGGCGGATCTGCCACGCCTCTCCGACGGCCAGCTGGCCAACGTCGGCAAGGAAGCGGCCGAGATGCTGCAGAGCCTTGAGCAGAAGCTGTCCGACTTTCAGCGCCAGGGAACCCTGAGCACCCTGGAGCAGGAGACCATGATCCGGGCCTCCACCAAGCGCGATGTCACCGAGCGCTTCATCCGCGCGGTGCGGGAGGAACAGGACCAGCGGCGCAGCAACCCTGCTCTGAAGGCTGCGGCCGGGGAATCCCTCGCCCGGGCCTTTCTGGAGATCGCCCGCCACCGGCTGCCGGGAGCCACCTTCGACTCGCTGCTGCAGGAGGCCCTGCAGGCCTGCGATGAGGAGGCAGAGGCCGGCGGTGAGGAGACGGCGGCCACCCCTGCGGAACCGGAGGAGATGATTCAGGGGGCCGCGGATGCCCGGCTTCCCGTGGTGCTGAGCCCGTATCCGGAGGAGAGCGACGCGTCGCCGGCCCCGTCCGCGAGCCCTCAGTTGCTCTGAAACGGGTTGGCGGGCATGCGCACCGGCAGGCTCACGCTCACAGCGGTGAGCCGATCGACCTCCTGGGGCGACAGGCTCCATCCGAGGGCGTCCACCGCCTCGTCCACGTGGGATGGGCGGCGCATGCCCACCAGCGGCACCGCACCGTGGTGACGGCACCAGTTGATCGCCACCTGGGCCGGGCTGACACCGTGATGCCCGGCGATTTCGCCCATCAGGCTCAGCAGAGGCTGGATTCGGGGCAGGAGGCGTCGCTGCAGCAGCCCCCTCAGCCCCTGGGGCACGGCCGCCGGATGACCCGGCACCTGCGTGAGGAGTCCAAGGGCCAGAGGGCTGTAGACGAGCAGATCCACGCCCAGATCGCGGCAGCGATCCGCCAGGCCTCCGGCCAGCAGAGGTTCGGGGCAGAGCAGGGAGCCCTGCACCTGAAGGCTGCGGATCGCCACACCCCGCCGTGCGAGGCGGCCGTGAAGGGCCAGCAGCCGCTGCGGACCGAGGTTGGACAGCCCCAGTTCCTCCACATCGCCCGCCAGGACCAGGTCCGCCAGCCCGTCCACCAGGGGCCCCTCCTGCCACGGGGCGTAGCGGGCGGTGCTCCAGTGCAGCTGCACCCGTCTCAGGCGGCCCCGGAGCCGCCGGCGGGAGGCCTCGAAGGCACGCCTCAACCCCTGCCGACCCCAGCGCCAGGGGAACGGGGCCAGCTTGGTGGCCAGCACCAGCTCGGAGGCGGTCCCGGGGGAACAGCGGTCCGAGAAGCGGCCCAGCAGCTCTTCACTGCGGCCCTGCAGGCGTCCGGTCCCGTAGGAATCCGCCGTGTCGAACAGCCGCAGTCCGGCGGCGACCGCGCGATCGAAGGTGGCCCCGAGCACGGGGTCATCCTGATCGGCCCGGTAGCCCCAGAGCAGTTGGTTTCCCCAGGCCCAGGTGCCCACGCCGATGGTCGATGCGAGCCCGGTGGGCGGCACGGAGGCGGCGGGCATGGCGTCGATCACGGGCACCGGCTGCATCACGCCATGATCCAACGATGGCGGCACAACTCCCTTCGATCGCGGTGGCGACAGCGGCGGCGCCGGCTCCGCCGGCCACGGCTCCACTGGACACGGCACCGGGAACCGACCCCGGCTCGACTGACCGGGTGCTCTGCCCCCATTGCCTGCGCACGGCGAGCAACGGCATCCGCTGCCGCGGCATCTGTGTGGCTGACGCCGACGACTGAGCCCGGCCGGCAGCGACCCGTGCGTGCATCTCTGGTGCTGGCCGTCCTGCTGCTGGCTCCGGTGACGCCCGCCTCCGCAGAACCGACCTTCCCGTTCGGACGCTGGCGAACGACGCCGCAGCGCTGCAGCATCAGCGCCGCGCCGCTGGGAGATGGCCCACTGGATTGCTCCGCTGTGCAGCTGCACCAGCAGCTGCCGGGCCAGATCAGCATCCGCTTCATCACGGGCTCCGACGCCGAAGGGATCAGCCACCAGATGACATTCGTCGGCCGCCTGCCCGATGCCACAGCGGCTCTGAACTGCTCAGGTGGCCAATGCCGGCCGGACGATCGGGATCACCTGGCGGTGGTCAGCAGCCTCAGCCATGGCCGTTTCGATGAGCGGGGCATCCCGCTCTCCCTGCCATCGGGATGGCCCGCAACCGGACAGTGCACTCTGTCCGGCGGTCAGGCACGGTGCGAGTCCACCACCTTTCTCGGGGACCTGTGGCAGGGGTCTGCCGAGTTCTGAGGGATGCTGAGACGAAGGCGGCACCCAGATTCGAACTGGGGATAAAGGATTTGCAATCCTCTGCCTTACCACTTGGCCATGCCGCCGGGACACCGCAGATGGGAACAGCCGTTCCTCAGGGGGTGCAGCCCTGATGGGAGATCGTATCAGCCACGACCGGCCCCCCCAGCTGCTGACCCTGAGCAACGGGCATGGCGAGGACCAGATCGCCCTGCGCCTGCTCCGGGCCCTGCATCAGCTCCGCCCCGAGCTGCAGGTGGAGGTGCTGCCTCTGGTGGGCCGGGGCGAGGCCTTCCGGGATCCGGCGCTGGCCTCCTGGCTGCACTGCAGCGATCTCACCCGGCCCCTGCCCAGCGGCGGGTTCAGCAATCAGAGCCTGAACGGCCTGCTCAGGGACCTGGCGGCCGGGGTGCTGCAGCTCACGGGCCGTCAGTGGCGGCGGGTCCGGAGCCTGGGCCGACGCGGCGTTCCCATCCTCGCTGTGGGTGACCTGCTGCCCCTGGCCCTGGCCTGGAGCAGCGGTGCTCCCTATGCCTTCCTCGGCACGCCGAAGAGCGATTACACCTGGCGCAGCGGGCCGGGGCGGGCACTGATGGCCGATGCCTACCACCGCTGCAAGGGGAGTGAGTGGGACCCCTGGGAATGGACGCTGATGGCCCATGGCCGCTGCCGGCTCGTTGCGGTGCGCGATGGCCTCACCGCCAGGGGCCTGCGGCGTCACGGCGTGCCGGCCCTGGCACCGGGCAACCCGATGATGGATGGCCTGCAGGCCGACGCGGGCACGGCGGATCTCCAGGGCGAACCGGTCGATGCGGCGATGCGCACGATCGTGCTGCTGCCCGGCAGCCGCCTCCCCGAAGCCCTCGGCAATGCGGCGCGCCTGATCGACGGCCTGCCCCGACGGCGTGATGGGCCCTTGTGGGAGGTGCTGCTGCCGACGGGCAGCCGGCCAGCGGCAGCGGAGCTCGCCCCGCTACTGGAGGCCGCAGATTTCCGGAGGATCAACGGGGCGGAGGCGGCCTACCGGGGTGCGGACGCCAGCTGGCGGCGCGGCCGGATCCGGCTGCACATCGGCCGGGGCCGATTCTCGGCATGGGCCGGGCGGGGGGAGCTGGGCCTGGCCACCGCGGGGACCGCTACCGAGCAGCTGGTGGGCCTGGGCATCCCCGCCCTCTCCCTGCCCGGGGCGGGCCCCCAGTTCACCGCCGCTTTCGCCCGCCGGCAGAGCCGTCTGCTGGGAGGAGCGGTGGCCTGCTGCAGCAGCAGCACCGAGCTGAAGGAGCGGATGGAGACCCTGCTGGACCAGCCGCACAGACGCCGGCAGCTGGCGCTGATCGGCCGGCGGCGCATGGGCCGACCCGGCGGCAGCGCCCGATTCGCCGCTCTGCTGGAGGAGCGACTGATCCAACCGCCGGCACCGATGATGAATGGGTCCTGAACCGCCTGTGAGCTGCATGGCCAAGGAGGAACAAGCCTTCGTGATCGCCTGCGGCGAACTGGCCCGGCTGCTCGGGGTGAGCCTGGCCTCGGCGCGCCGCCGGGTGGACCAGGCGGCCGCCGCCGCAGGCCAGCGGGACAGACCCGCCCGGCTGGCGATGGCCCTCGAGATGCTGGAGGTGGAGCGGGGCGCCGCGCCGCGGGCCCCCCTGCTCGACGCCCTGCTCAACACGGACGAGGACGGGGGCGGCTTCATCGTGGAGGACGACTAGGGCGCCCGGGGCCTCCTCCCGGACCGTCGCCTCAGTGCTCGAACACCTGGGTGAAGCGCTGGATGTCGAGATCCGCCATCAGAGGGACCACAGCGAAGCAGCGGCGGGCCAGCTCGAGACGCTCCTCACGCCGCAGCATCTGCTCCAGCTGGTCCCGAGCGCTCAGCAGATAGCGGGCATCATTGGCCGCATAGGCCAGCTGGCTGTCGCTCAGTTCATCCACACGCCCCCAGTCGCTGCTCTGGGCCTGCTTGTCCAGCTCAACGCCGGTGAGCTCGTTCACCAGGTCCTTGAGGCCGTGCCTGGGGGTGTAGGTGCGGACCAGGCGGCTGGCCACCTTGGTGCAGAAGATGGGCTGCACGCGGATGCCCAGCCCGCAAGCCAGAGCGGCCACATCGAAACGGGCGAAGTGAAACACCTTCTCCACCGCGGCGTCCTCCAGCAGGGCCTGCAGATTCGGTGCCGAGTCCTGGCCGCGGGCGATCCGCACGCAGGCCACCCCGTCCTCGCGATCGCAGAGCTGCACCAGGCAGAGACGGTCGCGCCCATGCACCAAGCCCATGGTCTCGGTGTCCACCCCGAGGGCGCCCGACGCGCGGTACCGCTCGGTCCAGGCCGCGTCCAGGTCGCCGTCGAAGACCTGGAAGGCAGCCGGTTCGGAGGGTGAGGCCATGGACGATGCGCGTTGGCTGCCCATCCTCAGCGACCGCAGACCTCCCGCCGGAACGGATGCGTCAGGATGGCGCCATTGTTCCAAGCCCGCCGGATCGCGGAAGCATGAGCGCCGGACTGTCCTCCACCCTGCTGCTGACCCTCCTGCTGGCCATCGGGCTGGTGTTCTTTCTGCGCGCCGCCAGCAAGGACCGCACCACGGTGATCGACGTGGAATCCTCCCGGCCGGCCCTCGAGGTGCTGACCGGGGTCTCCGACTGGCTCAGGGAGCGGGGCTGGCGGACCCAGGGGGGGACCCGGAGCGTCGTGTGCTGCGTTTCGAAGGGCAGGTGGCCGCCTCCGCCCCCCTGGCGGTGCTCCTCTCCCTTCTCGGCGGGCTCGGGGCCGGCTGCCTCGGCCTGGTCCTGCGCCAACTGCTGCCATCGCTCGGCTGGTGGCCTCTGCTGCTGATCGCCGCCGGTCCGCTGGCCGGCCTGATCTACCGGAAGCGGGCGAGCAGAAGTGAAGCCCTGGAGATCCGTCTGATGAGCAGCGGTGAGTCTGTTCCCTGCCAGCTGCGCCTTCGGGCCCATCGCGATGAACTGATCGCGATCGAGCAGCAGCTGGGTGCCCGCCTGGATCTGGCCAGCGACGGCTCCCTGCTCAGCTCACCGATCTGAACACCGCCTGCCGATGAACCGAGCCTCCTTCCTGGTCCTGGCTGCAGCCTGCAGCGTGTCTCTCTGGCGCCCGGCCGTGGCCATGGCACCCCGTCCGCCCCTGAGCGACCCGATCACCGGCCCGCGCAGCGCCCTGACCAAGGACTGGATCGGGAGGCAGCAGCCTGGCCTCGGCATCCCGATCCTGATCCTGGCCGGCCATGCCGATTCCCAGGGCATCGCGGGTTCGGGCACCAGCGGCGAGGCGGTGGATCTCCTCGGGCAGGCCCCCATGGATCCCCGCATGCGCGACGAGCTGTTCTGGAACCGGCTCGTGGCGATCCGGGTCGTGCAGATGGGCCGGCAGCAGGGGCTCAACATCCGCTACTACCAACCGCCGCTCCTACGCATCGACAACGCCGACGATCCACGCACCAACTGGTCGGTGGGTCGTCGCCATGTGCGCCGTGGCGGATACGCCCTCGAGGTGCACTTCGATGCCTACGGCCCCGATGGCTACGGCTCCGGCCTGATCCCCAGGCTCAGCCCCGGCCCGAACCGACTGGATGAGGGCCTGGCGGCGAGCTTCGGACCCTTCCCGCTGCGCTTCCGCGGTGGCCTCGGGGGACCCAGGCGCGGCATCTCGCTGCTGGAGGTGGGCAAGCTGGAGGGTGATCTTGAGCGCCGGCTGCGCGATCCCCGCACACGGGAGTCCACGATCGATGCCATCGCCCTGCGGGTGGTGACGAGCATGCGCGGCAGCCTGGTGAGCGGTCACGACCCGCTGGCCCCGGCGCCCGGGGAACTCAGCTCACAGCGCCCCGCGGCTCGCAGAGCGCCTCAAGACCCTCGTCCGTCAGCCAGTCCTGCGGGCGTGTGAACACATCGGTGAGCAGGGCCTCACGGCTGCCCTGCGCGGGCTGATAGCCGTATTCCCAGCGCACCAGCGGCGGCAGCGACATCAGGATGGATTCGGTGCGCCCCTTGGTCTGGAGTCCGAAGATCGTGCCGCGGTCGAAGACGAGGTTGAACTCCACATAGCGTCCACGCCGGTAGAGCTGGAACTGACGCTCCCGCTCGCCGTAGGGCTGTTCACGCCGGCGCTCCACGATCGGGAGGTAGCTGGGCAGGAAGGCCTCGCCGCAGGCGCGGGCCAGGCGCATGAGGCTCTCCCAGTCCTGGGGAACGGCGCCTGTTGCCGCGGCCAGGACCGCTGCGGGTCCCTCCGGATCGTTGCCCTTGTACAGCGTGCCGCTGGCGTCCTGATAGTCGTAGAAGAGGCCGCCGACGCCGCGGGTCTCGCCCCGGTGACGGAGGAAGAAGTACTCGTCACACCAGCGCTTGAAGACCGGGTAGTAGCGCTCGTCAACGGAATCACAGGCGCCCTTCAACGTGGCGTGAAAGTGGCGCGCGTCCTCCAGATAGGGGTAGTAGGGGGTGAGGTCGGCGCCGCCGCCGAACCACCAGACCGGCCCGGCCTGGAAATAGCGGTAGTTGAGGTGAACGGTGGGGATGTAGGGGCTGCGGGGGTGGAGCACCATCGAGGTGCCGATCGCGAACCAGCGCTGGCCCTTCGCCTCCGGCCTCTGGTTGAGGATCGATGGGGGAAGCGAGTCACCCTCCACTTCCGAGAAGTTCACACCGCCCTGTTCGAACACGGCACCGTCGCGGATCACCCGGGACCGGCCTCCACCGCCTTCCGGCCGCTCCCAGCTGTCCTCCTGGAAGCGGCCCTCACCGTCGGCCTCAGCCAGCCCGGCGCAGATCCGGTCCTGCAGGCCCATCAGCAGGTCGCGCGCACGCCCGCGGGAGTCGGCTGGCGGGGCAGGCAGGGTTCCGGCCATGGATACGGAGGGCCTCACGGATATGGATCAGCATTCCAGCCCATCACGGCCTTTCACAAGGCCCCTAGGATCGGCTCTGTGAATCTGTGGTCGGCTTGACGGAGTCCGGTGAATCCCTCGTCCAGCGCGCCCAGAACGCCCTCCAGGCGATCACCGACGCCGGAAGCGGCCGCAGCGCTGTCGAGCTGGGCTGGCTGCAGCAGCTGCGAGTGACCCCGCCGCGGGCCGTGGTCCGTCTCTCCCTGCCCGGCTACGCCGCCAGCCAGCGCGACCGCCTCGCCGGTGAGACCCGCGCCCGGCTCACCGCTCTCGATGGCATCGACTCGGTTCAGATCGAGCTCGGCGACCCGCCAGCCGCCGCACCGATCGGCCAGGCCGGTCATGGGCCCTCCGGCGGCCCGGCCGGGGTCCCGGCCCGACAACCGATCGAGGGCGTGGGCACGATCATCGCCGTCAGCAGCGGCAAGGGCGGCGTGGGCAAGAGCACGGTGGCCGTGAACCTGGCCTGCGCCCTGGCGCTTCAGGGCAAGCGCGTCGGCCTGCTCGATGCCGACATCTACGGTCCCAACGCTCCCACGATGCTCGGGGTGGCGGACCGGACGCCCGAGGTGAGTGGCGGCGATGCCCAGATTCTCGAACCCATCGAGTGCTGCGGCATCGGGATGGTCTCCATGGGTCTGCTGATCGATGACCACCAGCCGGTGATCTGGAGGGGGCCGATGCTCAACGGCATCATCCGCCAGTTCCTCTATCAGGTGAACTGGGGCCAGCGCGACGTGCTCGTTGTGGACCTGCCGCCCGGCACGGGCGATGCCCAGCTCACCCTGGCCCAGGCCGTACCGATGGCCGGCGTGGTGATCGTGACCACTCCGCAGCAGGTGTCTCTTCAGGATGCCCGCCGCGGGCTGGCCATGTTCCGCCAGCTCGGGGTGCACGTGCTCGGCGTCGTTGAGAACATGAGCAGCTTCATCCCCCCCGATCTGCCCGATCGTCGCTACCCGATCTTCGGAAGCGGAGGTGGGGCGACGCTCGCCTCGGAAGCCGGCGTACCGCTGCTGGCGCAGCTGCCGATCGAGATGCCGCTGATGGAAGGCGGCGACCGGGGTCTGCCGGTGGTGATCGCCCAGCCGGACTCGGCGAGTGCACGGGCCTTCGCCGATCTGGCCCGCACCGTCCTGGCCGGCCGTGCCGCCGCGGCGGTCTGAGGGCAGGGCCGGCCGCCGAACGATGTACTCCCGCGCCCAGTCGCCGCCCGGGGCCCTGATCTCCAGAGGGGGCCGGCGCCAGCGCTCCCGTGGCCGGCTGGCCCGCATCGACTGGATTCTCTGGGGTGTGCCGGTCGCCATCACCCTGGTGGCTGGCGGCCTGATCGCCAGCACCCAGCGGCAGGCCGATTACGCCGACTGGTACCACCACTGGCTGACGGCCGGGGTCGGGCTGATCCTCGCCCTGCTGCTGGCCCTGGTGCCCCTGGAGCGGCTCAGGCTCCTGCTGGCGCCCGTCTACGCCGTCACCCTGGCCGGACTCGTCGCGGTGAAGGTGGCCGGCACCACGGCCCTCGGCGCCCAGCGCTGGATCAGCATCGGCGGCTTCCACGTGCAGCCCTCCGAATTCGCCAAGGTGGCCGTGATCCTGCTGCTGGCAGGGGTGCTGGCCCGCCATCCCGTCGAACGCCCGGTGGATCTCTGGCGACCGGCAGGGGTGATCGCGCTGCCGTGGCTTCTGGTGTTCCTGCAACCAGATCTGGGCAGCTCCCTGGTCTTCGGGGCCCTGCTGCTGGTGATGCTGTTCTGGTCGGGCATGCCGCTGGCCTGGGTGCTGCTGCTGCTCTCCCCCCTGCCGGCCGCGTTGCTGGCGGGCCTCCTGCCGCTGAGCCTGGTGGTCTGGATTCCTCTCTGCGGCCTGCTGGCCTGGCGGACGCTGCCCTGGAAACGGCTGGCGACGGTGCTGGTGATGCTGGTGCAGGGGGCCGTGGCGCTGCTCACCCCCTGGCTCTGGATGAACGTGCTGCAGGACTATCAGCGCGACCGGCTGGTGCTCTTTCTCGACCCCGCCCAGGACCCTCTCGGCGGCGGCTACCACCTGCTCCAGAGCAAGGTCGGCATCGGCTCCGGCGGCCTGACGGGCATGGGGCTGCTGCAGGGCCAGCTGACCAAGCTGCAGTTCATCCCCGAGCAGCACACCGACTTCATCTTCAGCGCCCTGGGCGAGGAAACCGGCTTCATCGGCTGCGTCCTTGTGATTCTCGGCTTCGCTCTGCTCATGTGGCGCCTCCTGCAGATCGCGGGACATGCCCGCACCGATTTCGAGTCGCTGGTGGTGGTGGGGGTTGGAGCGATGCTGATGTTCCAGGTCGTGGTGAACATCTTCATGACCATCGGTCTCGGACCGGTCACCGGCATTCCGCTTCCATGGATGAGCTACGGGCGCTCCGCCATGCTCGCCAACTTCATCGCCCTGGGGCTGTGCGGATCGGTTGCCCGCCGCGGCCGCCACCACGCCTCCTTCCGGTGAGCAGCCCGGCCACCCTGGCCCGTCTGCGGGACCTGATGGCGGAGGGGAAGCAAGAGATCCCCGGCGATGAGGACAGCGCCCGCCGCCAGTGGTGGGCGGCTCTCGGTGTCCTGCAGGACGACTATCTGATCCCCCGTCCGCCGGACAGCGGCGTCTGGCTGGCGGCGCCCCTGCCGGCTCTCTACGAACCAGAGCTGCTGGCCGCGCTGCGGGGGTGGGTGTGGACCCCATCGGATCTCAGCGACCAGTGGCCCGGAGCGAAACCGATGCTCCCCGGCGGGGCCGGCGCCACCGGCGGCGGTCTGAGGCGACTGGCCCTGCGGGACGAGGACGGCACGGATCCGGTGCTGATGCTGTTCACCAGCCGGATCCAGCTGGGACTGGCCCTGCACGGCGAACCGGGCCGCCGGGGGCTGGTGATCCGCAGTGATCCGGAAATCCTCTCGGCCGCCCTCACCCTGCTGGACTCGCGCCTCAAGGAGGACGACCCTGAGGAATCGACGCGACTGCGGGAGGCCCTGCGGGACGTGGGGGCCATGCGCAGTGACCCGGAGCTGGCGGCGGGGTTCTGGCCCAGGCTCAGCGCTCGCCTGGCCGGCATGGCCCCGAGCGTCACGCTTCAGCCCGTCCTGACGCCCGCATCCGATGACGGCGATGCGGCGCGGGCCAGGGCCGCGGAGCTTCAGCTGCTGGAGGCCCTGACCCATGAGGTGCGCACACCTCTGGCCACGATCCGCACCCTGATCCGCTCCCTGCTGCGCCGCAGCGGTCTGGATGCGGTGGTGCGGGAGCGCCTCCAGCGGATCGACGCCGAATGCAGCGAACAGATCGACCGGTTCGGGCTGATCTTCCATGCCGCGGAGCTGGAACGGAGGCCCCCCAGTCCCGCCGCCCTGGCCCGCACGGACCTCAGCAGCCTGCTGCAGCAGCTCAGTCCGGCCTGGGCCCAGCAGCTGCAGCGGCGTGACCTGACATTCCAGCTCCTGCTGGCACCCGACCTGCCGCCGGTGCTGAGCGACGCCAGCCTGCTCGAGACCACCCTGGGAGGGCTGATGGACCGATTCAGCCGCAGCCTGCGCGCCCGCCAGCTGGTGACGCTGGAACTGAGCCCGGCCGGCGACCGGCTCAAACTGCAGCTCACGGCTCGCGATCCGAGCCCGGGACCGAGTGGAGCCTGTGCCGCGGAGTCCTCCCAGGCGAGCGCCGCGACGGTGGGCCCGGTGCTCAGCTGGAGCCCGGAAACGGGCAGTCTGCACCTGAGTCAGGAGGCGACGCAGCGCCTCTTCCACAACCTCGGCGGCCGGCTCACCGAACGCAGCGGTCAGAGCATGGTGGTGTTCTTCCCTGTGGCCGATGAGGCCAGCGTCGATCGACTTTGTTGACGGGTGTGACGAGAGCCAACGCCGGTGCGGATGGGCCCAGAACGCAGTGCTAGCTTCCCGCCAGGCCCACCCGAGCGGCTGGTTCAGAGTTCTGATCCCGAGGGTTTCCGGTCCTTCCGTCCCCACTGCAAGCACAGCCATGACAGCAACGGCGCTGAGCGGTCAACTACCCCAGTTCATCGGCAGCACCGGTGGCCTCCTCAATTCCGCCGAGACGGAGGAGAAGTACGCCATCACCTGGACCAGCTCCTCGAGCCAGACCTTCGAGCTGCCCACGGGCGGCGCGGCGATCATGAACCAGGGCGAGAACATCATGTACTTCGCCCGCAAGGAGCAGTGCCTGGCCCTCGGCACCCAGCTGAGGACCAAGTTCAAGCCCCGGATCGAGGACTACAAGATCTACCGCATCTTCCCGGGTGGCGACACCGAGTATCTGCACCCCAAGGATGGCGTGTTCCCCGAGAAGGTGAACGAGGGGCGTCCCATCGTCGGGCACAATCCACGTCGCATCGGCGCCAACGCCGACCCGTCCAGCCTCAAGTTCAGCGGTCGCACCCCCTACGACAGCTGACCCGGCGACCCTGAGGGCCTGGTGAGTGGGGCCGACGGGCCCCTTTGTCTTGCCTGCCGTCCGATGAGCTCCCCCGACCGCGCGCTGTTCCTCAAAAGGCTGACGGCGGGGGACACCTTCATCCCGATCGCCCACCGCTGGCCGGCGGATCTGGAGACGCCGCTCACCACCTGGCTGAAGGTGCGGCGCGAAGGCAGCTGCGGCGTTCTGCTGGAGTCGGTGGAGGGGGGCGAGACCCTCGGCCGCTGGAGCACGGTCGCGGTGGATCCGCTCTGGATCGCCGAAGCCCGGGGCGATGGACTGGAGCAGCGCTGGCGCGATGGACGGCGCCGCCGCCTCACGGGCAATCCCTTCGATCTGCTGCGCGAGCTCCTGGGTGCCTACCGCACCGGACCGCAGCCCGACCTGCCGGCGCTGGGCCAGCTGTTCGGCTTCTGGGGCTATGAGCTGATCCGCTGGATCGAACCGACGGTTCCGGTGCACGATCGCCCCGGGTCCGCCCCGCCCGACGGCTGCTGGATGCTCGCCGACAGTCTGCTGATCTTCGATCAGGTGAAGCGGCAGATCACGGCGGTGGCCTACGCCGATGTCAGCGACGGGCAGGATCCCGACCGGGCCTACAGCGGTGCACTGGAGCGCATCGCCACCCTGGAGCGGGCCATGCAGGCCCCCCTGCCGCCGGTGCGGCCACTGGCCTGGTCCCAGACGCCCCAGCGGCAGCCGGCCATCAGCGTCAACCGCAGCCGCGAGGATTTCGAGGCGGCGGTGCAGCAGGCGCGTGCTCACATCGCAGCCGGCGATGTGTTCCAGCTGGTGCTCAGCCAGAAGCTCAGCGCCAGCGTCAGCCACGAACCGCTGGACCTCTACCGCAGCCTGCGGATGGTGAATCCATCGCCCTACATGGCCTTCTTCGATTTCGGCTCCTGGTGCCTGATCGGATCGAGCCCCGAGGTCATGGTCAAGGCCGCGCCGGGCCCGGCAGGCGTGAAGGCCAGCCTGCGCCCCATCGCCGGCACCCGGCCGAGAGGCGCCTCCCCCGAGGAGGACGAGCGCCTGGAGGAGGATCTGCTCGCGGACCCGAAGGAACGCGCCGAGCACGTGATGCTGGTGGATCTGGGGCGCAACGACCTGGGCCGGGTCTGCCGCCCCGGCAGCGTGCGGGTGCAGGACCTGATGGTGATCGAGCGCTACTCCCACGTGATGCACATCGTGAGCGAGGTGGAGGGATGGCTCGCCGATGGCCTCGACATCTGGGACCTGCTCATGGCCTCCTTCCCCGCCGGCACCGTGAGCGGGGCACCCAAGATCCGGGCGATGCAGCTCATTCACGCCCTGGAGCCCGAGGCCCGTGGTCCCTATTCGGGGGTCTACGGCTCGGTGGATCTGGCCGGCGCCATCAACACCGCGATCACGATCCGCACGATGGTGGTTCAGCGTGACGCCCCCGGGACCTGGCGCGTGCAGGTTCAGGCGGGCGCCGGGCTGGTGGCGGATTCCAGGCCCGATGCAGAGTACGAGGAGACCCTCAACAAGGCGCGGGCCCTGCTCACATCGCTGGCCTGCCTGGCCTCCCCCGCCGGCGGCGAGCGCGCCGGCACCCCGGAGACCACCCCGACGCCATGAGCCCATCATTTCTGCTCAAGGGGTTCGAGGTCGAGCTCTTCACCGGGCGGGCGGATGGCACCGTCGTGGGCGTGTCCGCCGATGCGGCACGGGCTCTGAACGGGTTCGCCACCGAGCCGGATCAGCGCAATCTCGAGTACATCACCCCTCCGGACGCCGATTACCGGCGCCAGCTCCGCTGGCTGCTGGAACCGCGGCTGGCCCTCAGGCGCTGGCTGAGCGAGCGTGAGCTCACCGTTCTCCCGGGCAGCACCCTCAGCCTGGGCGACAGCAGCCGCTTCGTACGCTCCAACCCCGGCAACCCGTACCACGCCTTCATCGAGGCGACCTACGGCACGCGCGTTGTGACCGCCAGCGTCCACATCAACCTGGGCATCACGGCGATGGAGCCGCTGTTCGCCTGCTGCCGGCTGCTCCGCTGCGAGGCGGCCCTGTTTCTGGCGCTCAGCGCCAGCTCTCCCTTCCTCGACGGCCGCAGCACCGGCGCCCACTCCCAGCGCTGGCTCCAGTTCCCGCTCACCCCCGAACAGGTGCCCCTGTTCCTCGATCACGCCCACTACGTGCGCTGGCTCGAGTCGATGCTCGCCAGCGGGGCCATGCGCAACGAGCGCCATCTCTGGACCTCGGTCCGGCCGAACGGTGAGCGACGGCCCTACGACCTGAATCGGCTCGAGCTGCGCATCTGCGACCTGGTGGCCGAACCGGATCTGCTGCTGGCGATCACGGCCCTGCTGGAACTGCGCCTCCTGACCCTGCTCGAGCAGGGCGATGCGCACGACCCGCTGCGGGCCAGCCGGTTCACACCGGAGGAACTGGCCCAACTGGCCGACACAAACGACAGCCGGGCCGCCGCCGACAGCCTCGACGCCCAGCTGGTGCACTGGCAGGACGGCAGGAGCATCAGAGCCCGCGAGTGGATCGCTCAGCTCCTCGCTCAGCTGGCTCCGCTGGCCGCCGAGCTGGGACTGGAGGGGACCCTGGCCCCACTGGAGCCTCTGCTGCAGCGCGGGAACGCCGCCATGCGCTGGCTGCAGGCCGTGAACGGGGGTGAGAGCATCGCCTCTGTGCTGCAGCGCGAGATCCGCTGGCTGGACCAGCGCGACGCCACCCTGGCGATGGGCCTGCCCGGCACTCCTTCCGTGCCTTTGGGATGATCATGGAGATCACGACGACGTCGGGCGCTTCCATGCCGCAGTCCGGGACCTTGACCACGGCAGCCGGCAACGGCCTCGGAGTGCAGCGCGCCGTGGAATCGGCCCCGATCCGCCTGCAGAAACGGCTCCAGCTCGTCGAGGAGCTGTGGAAGACGGTGCTGCTCAGCGAGTGCTCGCCAGGCCTGGCTGAACAGCTGCTCACCCTCAAGGACCTCAGCGGACCCGTCGCCGCCGGAGAGGACGCGGCCGCGCACGATGCCAGCACGCGCATGGTGTCGGTGATCGGGGAGATGGATCTCTCCGAGGCCATCGCCGCGGCCCGCGCCTTCTCGCTCTACTTCCAGCTGATCAACATCATCGAGCAGCACATCGAGGAGGAGGGCTACCTGGCCAGCATGGGCGAGCCGGAGATGCCGGCACCGGTCGACCCGTTCGCGCCGCCGCTGGCCACCCAGACCGACCCCGCCACCTTCGGCCAGCTGTTCAGCCGGCTGAGGCGGCTCAACCTGCCGCCCGCGCGGCTGGAGCGCCTGCTGGAGGTGCTCGACATCCGGCTCGTGTTCACAGCCCACCCGACCGAGATCGTCCGCCACACGGTGCGCCACAAGCAGCGCCGCGTCGCCTCCCTGATCCAGCGCCTGCAGCATCCCCAGCCCATGGGTGACCCCCGCGCCCTGCAGCTGCAGCTGGAGGAGGAGATCCGCCTCTGGTGGCGCACCGACGAACTGCACCAGTTCAAGCCCTCCGTTCTCGATGAGGTCGATTACGCCCTGCACTACTTCCAGGACGTGCTCTTCGAGGCCATGCCGCAGCTGAGCCGCCGACTTCAGGCCGCCCTGGGCAGCAGCTATCCGGATGTGCGGCCACCCCGGGCGGCGTTCTGCACCTTCGGCTCCTGGGTCGGGGCCGACCGCGACGGGAATCCCTCGGTCACCCCGCCGATCACCTGGCGCACCGCCTGCTTCCAGCGGCAGCTGATGCTGGACCGCTACATCCATTCGGTGCAGGAGCTGCGCGAACAGCTCAGCGTGTCGATGCAGTGGAGCCAGGTGAGCGCACCCCTGCTCGAGTCCCTGGAGATGGACCGGATCCGCTTCCCGGACGTGTACGAGGAGCGTGCCGCCCGCTACCGCCTGGAGCCCTACCGGCTGAAGCTCAGCTACACCCTGGAACGGCTGCGCCGCACCCGGGAACGCAACCAGCTCCTGGCCGATGCCGGCTGGGAATCCCCCTGCGAGCCGCCCGCGAACGATGGTCAGAGCCTCAGCGGCCCGCCGGCCGAATGGCACTACGCCTCGGTGGATGACTTCCGGGCCGATCTGGAGCTGATCCGCGAGAGCCTCAAGAGCACCGGCCTGGGTTGCGACGCCCTGGACACCCTGATATCCCAGGTCAGCATCTTCTCCTTCAGCCTGGCCAGCCTGGACATCCGCCAGGAGAGCACCCGCCACAGCAGCGCCCTCGATGAGCTGACCCGCTACCTGCGTCTGCCGGTCCCCTACGAGGAGATGGACGAGGACAGCCGCGTGAGCTGGCTGCTCAACGAGCTCTCCACCCTGCGCCCCCTGATCCCCCCGCCGTCACCTGGTCAGCGGCAACGCAGGAGACCGTGGCCGTGTTCCGGATGCTGCAGCGGCTGCAGCACGAGTTCGGCTCACGCATCTGCCGCACCTACGTGATCTCCATGAGTCACTCGGTCTCCGACCTGCTGGAGGTGCTGCTGCTGGCCAAGGAGGCGGGACTGGTGGACCCCACCAACAGTCGGGCGGCGCTGCTGGTGGTGCCCCTGTTCGAGACGGTGGAGGACCTGCAGAAGGCGCCGGCGATCATGGGGCGGCTGTTCTCCGAGCCCACCTACCTGGAGCTGCTGCAGAGCGGCACGCCGGCCGGCCCGCCCCTGCAGGAGGTGATGCTCGGCTACTCCGACAGCAACAAGGATTCCGGCTTCCTCTCGAGCAACTGGGAGATCCACCAGGCCCAGATCGCACTCGAGCGGCTGGCGGAGGAGCACGGCATCGCCCTGCGCATCTTCCACGGCCGGGGGGGGTCGGTGGGTCGCGGCGGCGGGCCGGCCTACCAGGCGATCCTGGCCCAGCCCAGCGGCACGCTGGAGGGCCGCATCAAGATCACCGAGCAGGGGGAGGTGCTGGCCTCGAAGTATTCCCTCCCCGAGCTGGCCCTCTACAACCTGGAGACGGTCACCACCGCGGTGATCCAGAACAGCCTGGTCTCCACTCACCTGGACGACACACCGGCCTGGAACGAACTGATGCGGCGTCTGGCCGGACGCTCGCGCCACCACTACCGCCAGCTGGTGCACGAGAACCCCGATCTGGTCGACTTCTTCCAGCAGGTCACGCCGATCGAGGAGATCAGCAAGCTGCAGATCTCCTCGCGGCCCGCCCGCCGCCGCACCGGCACCCGCGACCTGTCGGGCCTGCGGGCCATTCCCTGGGTGTTCGGCTGGACCCAGAGCCGCTTCCTCCTGCCCAGCTGGTATGGAGTGGGCTCGGCCCTGCAGGAGGAGCTGGAGAGCGATCCGGAGGCTCTCGCCCAGCTCCGGCGCCTGCATCAGCGCTGGCCCTTCTTCCGGATGCTGATCTCCAAGGTGGAGATGACGCTCTCCAAGGTGGATCTCGACCTCTCCCGTCACTACGTGGAGAGCCTGGGGCGCCCCAGCCACCGGCAGGCCTTCCAGGCGATCTTCACCCGGATCGCGCACGAGTACGGCCTGACCCGCTCTCTTGTGCTCGACATCACCGGTCAGGAGAGACTTCTGGACGCCGACCCGGCGCTGCAGGCCTCGGTGGACGTGCGCAACCGCACCATCGTTCCCCTCGGTTTCCTGCAGGCCGCACTGCTGCGCAGGCTGCGGGAGCAGAACCGTCAGCCACCCATGAGCGAGACCGAACAGCCCGGCCGCGACAGCCGCACCTACAGCCGCAGCGAACTGCTGCGGGGCGCCCTGCTGACCATCAACGGCATCGCCGCCGGAATGCGCAACACGGGATGAGACACGCCGGATGATCTTCCGCGTCCTCGCGCCGCCCCCCGCCCTGCCCGCACCCTTCCGGCTCGAGGGGGAGACGCCGCCGGAGCCGGCGGAGCTCAACGCGCTGCTGGTGGCCTGCGGCGACCCGGACCGAGCCGGAGAGCGGCTGGCGAGGGCCATGGCGGCCAGCGACTGGTGGTTGTCGATCCGTGATGAGCAGGAGCACCTCGCGGGCTATGTGCGGGCCACCAGCGACCGGGCCCTCAACGCCAATCTCTGGAATCTGGCCGTTGAGCCGAGCCTTTCCGGACGGCGGGACCTGATGGCAGTGCTGCTGCACCGGGCCCTGACCCACATGCGCCGCGAGCGGGCCGGCTGCAGCATCTCGCTCTCGGCGCCACCCGAGGCACTGGAGACGCTGCGGTCCCTCGGCTTCGTGGTGGATCCCGGCGGGATCCGGGCCATGGGCCTTCAGCTCCGCGATCCCGCACGGAACTGATCGGCGTCTGATGACGAGCATGGAGGGACTCGAACCCCCGACCCTCAGAACCGGAATCTGATGCTCTATCCAACTGAGCTACATGCCCTGGGGTCATCAGCGGACAACGCTCGCGTGGAACGCTGAAGCCGATGCATCCAGTGGCCCCAGTGGGCCAGCGTTACCTTACCCAAGCGCCGCCGGAAGCCCATCCGCCTGCTCCGCCTGGACCTGCAGAGCTTCCGCAACTACGGGCACGTCTCCCTCACGATTGACGAACCGCGGCTGCTCCTCCTGGGTCCCAACGGGGCCGGCAAGTCCAACCTGCTGGAAGCGGTGGAACTGATGGGCACGCTTCGCTCCCATCGCTGCAGCAGTGATGGCGAGCTCATCGGCCACGGTCAGCGCTGGGCGCGCCTGGTCGGCCTCACCGACGCCGACGAGCGCCTGGAGCTGGTGCTGCGGCGGCGGGGCGGACGCCAGGTCAGGCGCAACGACCGCGTTCTCAACCGGCAGAGCGATCTGCTCGGCCATCTGCGCTGCGTCAGCTTCAGCGCCATGGATCTCGACCTGATCCGCGGCGAACCGGGTCGGCGCCGGCACTGGGTCGATGGCGTGGTGCTCCAGCTCGAGCCCGCCTACGCCGATCTGCTGCAGCGCCAGCGGCGCCTGCTGCGCCAGCGCCGGCGGGTGTGGCAGCTGCCGATGCCGGCGGCGGACCGGGAGTCGCTGCTCGACGCTCTCGACCATCAGATGGCGATGGTGGGCGGGCGGATCCGACGGCGACGGGAGCGGGCGCTCAGCCGCCTGGATCCCTGCCTGAAGCGGTGGCACGCGCGCCTGAGCGGCGCACTCGGCAGCCTGGATCTGCACTACCGGACCGGCGGGGACGCCGGCAGCGAGCGGGAGGAGGAGGGGCCCGGGCAGCCTTCGCCCCGAGAGGCTCCGGACTCCTGGGAGGAGCGGCTGCTGGAGCAGCTGAAACGGCAGCGCTCCCTGGAGTCGCGGCTCGGCAGCCCCCAGGCCGGTCCCCACCGCGACGAGATCAGCTTTCTGCTGGCCGGCCGCTCGGCCCGGCGGTATGGATCCGCCGGTCAGCAGCGCACACTGGTGCTGGCGCTCAAGCTGGCGGAGCTCGAACTGATCGAAGCGGTGTGCGGTGCACCGCCCGTTCTGGTGCTCGACGACGTGCTGGCGGAGCTGGATCTGCAACGCCAGAGCTGGCTGCTGGAAACGGCCGGGAACGGCCATCAGTGCCTGATCAGCGCCACCCACCTGGCGGGGTTCGATCCGCAGTGGCGGCGGCAGTCCCAGCTGGTGCAGGTGGAGCAGGGCGGACTGAGGCCGATGGGCGTGGCCGATGTGGTGTGAAGGGCGGTTTAAGATCGTGCGCCCTTATTGCAATCCATGAAGCAGACACTCAGCTGCCTGCATCCCCACCCGGGATGGAGCGTGGATGATCCGAGCCCCGAGTCCGGGCCCCCTCTCTCCAGCCCCACCGGCGCGTTGGTGGGCAAACACTGCATCCTCGAGCTCTACGACTGTTCATCGGTCCGGCTCAACGACGAATCCTTCATCGCCGGCAGCCTGACCCGGGCGGCCAGCGAGGCCGGAGCCACCCTGCTCCGGCTCGTCACGCATCGGTTCGAACCCCAGGGGGTGACCGGCCTGGCGCTGCTGGCCGAATCCCACGTCTCGATTCACACCTGGCCCGAGTCGGGTTACGCCGCCGTGGACGTGTTCACCTGCGGTGACCACACCATGCCGGAGCTGGCCTGCGCCCACCTGCGCGAGGCGCTGCTGGCCGGCCGCTACTCCCTGCGCAGTTTCCTCAGGGAGGCACCCGCCGCGGTCGCCGGCAGCGAACGGGCTCCTCTGGCCCCGCAGCTGCAGGCCGCCTGAGGACCTCAGGAGCCGCCGCTGCCCGGGGGCCCGGGCAGCGAGCGATTCAGCTTGCCGCTCACCAGCCCCTCGAGATCCAGGCTCACAGCCGTGAACCCGAGGCCGCGCAGAGCGGTCACCAGCTCCGCTCGCTCACGGCTGTCGGACCACAGCTCCAGGGCCCGGGCCAGTTCCCCGGGCGAGAGCTCGATCCGGGCGGTGTCCCCCTGAGAGCGCACGCGCAGCCGGCGGAAGCCACGCTCCTCCAGCAGCGCTTCCGCGCGCCCCACCCGGTCCAGGCCATCCGGGCTGATCGGCTCGCCGTAGGGAAAACGGGACGCGAGACAGGGCTGGGCGGGCTTGTCCCACCAGGGGAAGCCCAGGGCGCGCGAGATGGCGCGCACCGAGGCCTTGCGGATCGTCAGTTCCGCCAGAGGCGATCTCACGCCATGCTCGCGCGCGGCGGCGATCCCTGGGCGATGCTCCCCGAGGTCGTCGGCATTGACGCCATCCACCACCTGCGCTCCGGGGCCGGCCTGCCCGGCGATGGCGGCGAGAACCCGGTGCAGCTCGCTCTTGCAGGCATAACAGCGGTGGGAGGGATTGCTGCTGTAGGCCGGATCACGCCACTCCTGGGTGCCCACCTCCCGGTGGCGGATGCCGAGCCAGCCCGCCTGCTGGCCCGCCTGCCGGCGGAGTCCCTCCGCGAGAGCCGGCGACACACCCGTAACAGCCAGGGCCCGCTCCCCCAGCTGCTCGGCGGCGATGGCGGCCACCAGGGTGCTGTCGACCCCACCGGAGTAGGCGATGCAGAGACGGTCGTGGCTCAGCATCCAGTCGCGCAGGGCCCGCAGCGACTCCAGGTCCGCCGCCTCGAGGTGCTCCACCAGGGGATGCCCGCCGCTGCGTCCCGTCATGACCGGGCCCCGGGTGCGGCGGACTCCACCGGCCAGCCCCGCTGCAGCCAGGCATCCATCCCCCCGAGCACGTTGATGCCCTCGATCCCATGGCGGCGCAGCAGCCCCAGGGCCCTGGTGCTGCGTCCGCCGGCCTTGCAGACCACGTGGATCGTGCCGGCAGCGCTCATCCGCTTCAGCTGCGAGAGGCTGGCCTCCCGCTCCAGCTCGGCCAGAGGGATGTTGAGCGCACCGGGCAGCGAGGCCGCCGCCACCTCCTCGGCGCTGCGCACATCGAGCAGCAGCATGGGGGCGGCTGGCGTGGCGCTCTCCAGTCGGCGCCGCAGGGTCTCCACATCGATGCCGGGGTGGCCGTCACCACCCTCCGGTGACGACGCAGGCGTCCCGGCGCAGGGGCGGGCGTGGTCGATCAGCTCACGGATGGGCTCCCGGCCGGGCGTGGGCTGCAGACGCAGCTCACGGAACCGCATCGAGAGGGCATCGAGCACCAGCAGGCGGCCGCTGAGGCTGGTGCCGATGCCGGCGATGAGCTTGATGGCCTCGGTGGCCTGGATGGTTCCGATCAGGCCGGGCAGCACCCCGACCACGCCCGCCTCGGCGCAGGAGGGAACCGCACCGGCGGGAGGCGGCTCGGGAAGCAGGTCGCGGAAGTCGGGCCCGCCCCGGTGGTTGAAGACACTGGCCTGGCCCTCGAAACGGAAGACCGCGCCATAGACCCAGGCGAGCCCCAGCAGAGCGCAGGCGTCGTTGACCAGGTAGCGGGTGGAGAAGTTGTCGCTGCCGTCACAGACCAGGTCGTAGGAGGCCAGACGCTCGAGGGCATTGGCGCTGGAGAGCGCCTCCCTGTGCACCTGCACGTCGCAGCGGGGGTTGAGCTCGAGCATGCGGGCGCGGGCCGAGTGAACCTTGGCCTCACCGATGCGTGCGGTGCTGTGGATGACCTGGCGCTGCAGGTTGCTGGCATCGACCACGTCGAAGTCGATCAGACCGATCCGACCGATTCCCGCCGCCGCCAGGTAGAGCAGCAGGGGTGAGCCCAGCCCGCCGGCCCCCACACAGAGCACGGAGGCGGCCTTCAGGCGCCGCTGCCCCACCACCCCCAGCTCGGGCAGGCTCAGGTGGCGGGCGTAGCGCCCGGTCTCCTCTGCATCCAGTGCCGTGCTGCCGATCTCGGGGGGGAGCATGCCGGTGGGCGTCCTGCAGGATCAGGGTTCAGGACCGCAGACCACCATCCTGCTCAGCGGGGATCGGTGCCACAAGTGGATCGGCACCGGCCGGGGGGAGGGCGATGGCCCTTCCCCCGCGGCAGGCTCGAGCCACCAGGCCCGCAGTCCGTCCCGTGCCGGCTGCCCTCCGGCCCAGATGAGCACCAGCGCCGGATGCAGGGCCATGGCCCGGTCCAGCGGGGAGGAAACGGCCGGGCCGGCGGGGTGGGAGTGGGCATGGCCGACGAGCCTCAGCCCGCGGCCGCGGGCCCAGCGCTGGGCGAGTAGCTGCTCACGCGGGTCGACCAGAAAGTGACGCTGCCGCGCGGAGGGGGGCTGCTGCACGTTGCGGCAGGGCCAGAGCGCCTCCAGCAGCACCGCGTCCCGACCGGACGGGTCGACGGGCGATAGCAGCAGGCAGCACCCCTCCTCCGGGGAGGCCGCGGCCAGAAGGCGTCTGAGAATCCGCAAACACTCGAGCGGGAGGAGCACCGCCGCTGGCCAGCTCGGGGCGTCGGCGGTATGTTCCATTTGATTTCAAGTTGAGTCTTTCCCAGCGCGATGAGCGAAACAGTGACAACGACCAGTGAAGCGGTCGACGCGCCGGAAGCGACCTTCACCTCCTCAGCCCCCAACGACGCCGCCACTCCGGCCGCCGAGAGCAGCGCCGGCTTCAGCGAGCGCTACGAGCAGGTGCTCGGGGCCATCAACAGCACCCTCAACCAGGTCGACTGGAGCCAGGCGGGGCTGATCGTGAAGGTGGCCGGCATCTTCACCGCCGTCATCGTGGCTCAGATCCTGATCAAGGGGCTGCTCGACACGGTCAATCTGATCCCCATCGTCCCCGGACTTCTCGAACTGCTCGGTCTGGTGGTGGCCGGTCGCTGGGCGCTGGCCAATCTCACCACCAGCCAGAAGCGCGAGGCCCTCACCAGCCGGCTGCGCAGCTGGCAGCAGGAATACCTGGGCTGATCGCTCAGACCGGCGGCCGCTCCAGCAGCCGGAGCATCGTTCGGATGGAGGCCCTGGCCTGCCGTTGGTAGCCGCCTCCGAACAGATTGGCGTGGTTGAGCAGGTGGTACAGGTCGTAAACCTCTGAGCGCTCGCGGTGACCGGGCGGCAGGGGCCATTCCTCCTCGTAGGCCTCAAACAGGCTCTCCGGGAATCCTCCGAACAGCCTGGCCATCGCCAGATCCACCTCCCGATCGCCGAGGTACACGGCCGGGTCGTAGAGGCTGCCGCCACCGCCATCCAGCAGGGCAGCGTTGCCGCTCCAGAGATCGCCATGCACCAGGCAGGGGTCACAGGCGTGAGCATCCAGCCAGGCCGGCAGCCGCTCCAGCGCCCGGTCCAGTCCGGGGAGGTCCCGATCCTCGATCCCAGCCCATTGCAGCTGCGGCAGCAGCCGTTCCTGGCGGAAGAACATCCCCCACGATCCGTGCCAGCGATTGCTCTGGGGAGCTGAGCCGATGGCGTTGTTCCGGTGCCAGCCGAAGCGCTCCCCGTTCCCGGCTCCGGAGTGCACCGGCTCCGATGCCGAGCGCCGGTGCAGCCGGGCGAGGCCCGTACCGAGGCGCGACCAGTCGCCGGAACGCAGCAGCGGCAGCCACTCGAGAACCAGATAGCTGCGTCCTCCCGAGACACCCCAGGCCTCGACGGCGGGGACAACCAGCCCCGGAGGAGCCAGGCGCCTCAGGGCATCCAGCCCATCAACCTCGGAGGCGAACAGCTCAAGCTGTGCGGGACTGTTCGACTTGACGAACAGCTGGGAGCCGTCGGACATCAGGGCGCGGCAGGCGGCATGGATGCACCCACCGGCCACCGGCTCCAGCCGCAGCACATCCCGGCCCAGCGCCTCGCTCAGCCAGCCCGGTCCCTCGCCACCGATCACGCCAGGCCCGCTGAAGCTGCCAGCATCGCCCAATGGCGGGACAGGAACACTGCGACGTGGTGGTGGTGGGTGCCGGGATCGCCGGCCTCACGGCGGCCGCCCTGCTGGCGAAGCAGGGCCTGAGGGTGGTTCTGCTGGAATCCCATCATCAGAGCGGCGGTTGCGCCGGCACCTTCCGCCGCGGGCCCTACGTGTTCGACGTGGGCGCCACCCAGGTGGCCGGGCTCGAACCGGGCGGCATTCACGAGCAGATCTTCCGCCACCTGGAGGTGAGCGCACCGCCGGCCCGGCCGTTGGACCCGGCCTGCGTTGTGGACCTGGCTGACGGGCGGCCACCGGTGCACATCTGGCGTGAGCACGAGCGCTGGTGCAGGGAACGGCTGGAGCAGTTCCCCGGCAGCGAACGCTTCTGGAACCTCTGCGAGCGGCTGCACGCCAGCAACTGGGCCTTCGCCGGCCGCCATCCGGTGCTGCCGCCACGCTCCGGCTGGGATCTCGGCCAGCTGCTCGGGGCCCTGCGGCCGGGAACCCTCGGCAGCGCCTGGCTGGCCGCGGCCTCCATGGCCGATCTGCTGCGCCTCTGCGGCTGCGGAGAGGACCGGCGCCTGCGGCGCTTTCTCGATCTGCAGCTGAAGCTCTATTCCCAGCAGCCCGCCGCCGGCACCGCCGCGCTCTACGGGGCCACCGTGCTGGCGATGGCCCAGGCGCCTCTCGGCCTCTGGCACCTGCACGGCTCAATGCAGGAACTGAGCCGCAGCCTCGAGGCGGGGCTCACACGCCACGGGGGAGAGCTGCGGCTGAAGCAGCGGCTTGTGGGGCTGGAGCCCATCGGCCCTGGATCGGCGGATGCACCCCGCCCCGGAGCCAGCGGGGGCTGGCTCTGCCGGATCGCACGCGGGGGCCGACCATCGACGGACACCGATGCGATCCGCTGCCGCGATGTGATCGTGACCCTGCCGCCCCAGTGCCTCCCGGACCTGCTCGGACCCGCGCTGCCCAGCGGGTACAACAGGCGCCTGAGCCGCCTGCCGGAGCCTTCCGGAGCCCTGGTGCACTACGGCGTCTGCGATCGCAGCGCTCTGCCCGAGCACTGTGCCGCCCACCTGCAGCTCGAGTGGCCCGATCCGGGCAGCCTCTTCGTCTCGGTGAGCCGCGAGGGGGATGGCCGGGCACCCCGCGGCCAGGCCACGGTGATCGCCAGCTGCTTCACAGCGGTGACGCGCTGGCAGGGCCTGGACCGGCAGGCCTACGACTGGGCCAAGCAGAAGGCCGGACTGGGGCTCCGCCGCGGGCTGGAGCACCTGCTCGGCATCGGGGCCGAGGCCTGGACCCACCAGGAGCTGGCCACGCCGCGGGGGTTCGCCCGCTGGACCGGGCGCCCCATGGGCATCGTGGGTGGACTGGGCCAGACCCCGGGGCAGTTCGGCCCCTTCGGCCTGGCGGGACGCACGCCGCTGACCGGCCTCTGGCTCTGCGGCGACTCCATTCATCCCGGTGAGGGAACCGCGGGCGTGAGCCTCTCCGCCCTCAGTTCGGTGCGGCAGCTGCTCCAGGCCCGGGGCATGGCGGACATCGTTCCGCTGGCCTGAGCCGGCCTCAGCCGCATCCCCGGAAGCTGGATCGCTCCTGGCCGGCCCGGCTCAGGGCGCTGTGGAGATCGGGCCAGCCGCCGTCCTGAACCAGTTGCTCGATCGCCTCGAGCTGATGCCGGCAGCGCCGGAGCGCGGCCAGCACCGCCGTGCCATTGGTCCGGGCCATCAACGTGCCCAGATCGGGATTGCCGCCACCCACCCGGGTGGTGTCGGCGAAGCCGCTGGAGGCCAGTTGCCTGGCGAGGGCGGCCACACCGGCATCGCTCTCGTCCGCGGCGGCGAGCAGCAGCGAGGCACTGACCAGAACCGGAAGATGGGAGATCAGAGCCGCCGCCCGGTCATGGGTCGCCGCCTCAGCGGTGATCACCTCCGCGCCGACGGCCTCAGCCAGTCGCTCCAGCGCCTCGATCGCGCCGGGATCCGTGCGCGGGCCGGGCGTGATCACCCAGGGCCGGCTCCGGAACAGGCCGGGCAGCCCCGCCTCCACCCCCGCGGCAGCCGTGCCCGCCATGGGGTGCCCCGCCACGAAGCGCGGGTGCAGGTCCTGCCACAGGGCGAGCACCGGTGCCTTGACCGAACCCACATCCGTCACCACGGCCTCCCGCGGCAGCGCCGCCACCAGAGCCGCGGGTGGCGCCAGCAGGCGATCGAGGGGCAGAGCCAGAACCACCAGCCCGCAGCCTGTGAGAGCGGCCGGATCGGTGTCCACCCGCGTGGCCAGGCCGCGTTCCCGCGCACGGCGGGCCGTGGCTTCGCTGCGCACGATGCCCTGAACGGCCCAGCCGGCGGCCTGCAGATCCAGCCCCAGGGAGCCACCGATCAGACCCAGGCCCACGATTCCGACCCTGCCGGGGCACCTGTGCGAACCCGCTGCCGGCGCTGGAGCTGGCTCTGTCATCAACGAACGGTGCAGCTGGCTTCAGCTTCGTACCATCCGCCGATGCAGGAAGCCGCGGCCCACGCCCACCTGAAGCGACTGCTGCGGCAGCAGGGGGAACCGCGCTGGGCCCATCACCTCACCCTGAGCCGGCTGGCGGCGCGGAGCCTGCGTCGCGGCGACCACACGCTCGTGACGATCGCGCCGGGCAGCGACCCGAGCTGGATGCTCGGTCTCCTGGTGCCGATGGCCCTGAGCGGACGGGGCACCGCTCTGGTGCTCAGCGATCGCCTACGCCGCCGGCTGCTGCAGGTGGAGGCCGTCCAGATCGCCTCAGCCGGCCTGCCCATGGCCTGCTGGGAGGGGCGGACGCCCCCCGGAGATGAACAGTGCTGGCTCCTCAGTCATCAGGAGTGCCTGGCCGCGGCCAGCGCTGGAGATCTCGCTGACCGGCCCCTGGTCATCCCCGAGGGCGAGGAGCTGGTGTCGTCGCTGCGCCAGGCCATGACGCTGACGCTCGCGGCAGCCGACTGGGAGCGACTGCGGCGCGCCCATCCCGCCGCGGGCAGCGACCTGCTGGAGCTGCACGAACGGCTCACGCGTCGCGTTCTGCCGGCCGGCGGCGCACCCGGAGGGAGCGAGCGGGTGATGCTGCGGCCGGAGGAGAGCGAACCCCTGCGGCGCCGCCTCGCCGGCCTGGAGGATCTGCCGGAGCCGTGGCAGCGCTGGCTCAGCCTGCCCACCGGCAGCTGGACCAGCTGGGCCAGCGTCGATCGCCCCATGCTGCAGTGGCAGTGGCACCACCAGCCGCTGGAGCCCCTGCAGGCCTGCGCCCCGCTGTTCCACCGCCGCGGCGTGATCGTGGCCGACAGTTCCGGTCTCGGCGAGCCGGCCGGACTGAGCGACGGGCACCCGGCCGGCTTCGCAGCCACGGTGCGCGTCCAGCTGGGCACGCCGGCCCTGCACGATCCGCTGCCCCTCTACCTGCCGCGGCAGCAGCCGCTGCCCAACGGGCCGGCCTATCCCTCCCATCTGGCGGACGCCTGCCGGAAGCTGATCCTCGGCCGCGGCGGGCTGACGGTGGTGGTTCTCGACGATGCCGACCTGAGACGCCGGCTGCTGAGCGAGCTGGCCGCCGACTTCGGCCGGCGGGTCGTGCTGGAGGAGACCGCGCCCGACAGCAATGGCGTGCTCTGCTGCGGCTGGAGCTGGTGGATTGAGCACCAGAACCGCCTGCCCGTTCCGGACCAGCTGGTCGTGGCCCTGCTGCCGATCGCGAGCCTGGAAGACCCGTTGACGGCGGCTCGGGTCGAGGCCTGCAAGCGCAACGGCAACGACTGGTTCCGCAGCCTGCTCCTCCCCGAGGCCCTGGCAACACTGCAGCGGGGCACCCTCGCCCTGCGGGGCAGGGAGGACGCTCGCCTGGCGATCCTGGACGGACGGGTACGGGCCCGCAGCTGGGGCCGGGAGGTTCTGCGCGCTCTGGAGCCCTGGCAGCCTCTGCTGCGGCTGCGCCCCCGCTGAAGCCAACGGGGAGCCGGCGGGCGGCGGGCCCGGGATGACGACGATGGCTAACCTCAGGCGAGAGTCACAGCTGTCGGTTCGGGCATGGGGGAGGCACGACGGCGCGCGGTACAGGGGCTCCCTCCGCGCACGAGCAAGCGGAAGCCGGACACCTCACCGCGGATCGCCCCCTGGCTGCCCCTGACCCAGGACCAGGCTCAGCGGTTCGTGCAGCTCACGACCCGTGGGGCCTGGATCGGCATCGCCGCGCTCGTGCTGGGCTGGATCACCGTGCGGTTCATCGGACCGGCCGCCGGCTGGTGGACGCTGGCGGACATGCCGTAGTCAGAACGGGACTGTCAAGACTCGCTGACGGGAATAGCCCCTCTACCACCGCCACACGACGGCAAATCGGAAGGAAACCTTATGTTGGGCGGACTCCCATGACGGGGTCATGTTCACACGTCTCGCCGAAACCTATCGAGGGGTTGTCCAGGACCTTGTGCTCAGCCTGCAGGCCCTGGCCCTCAGCCTGAAGCAGCAGGGTCTGGCGGCCACCTGCTACGTCTGCGGAAACGGCATCGATGGCCGGGGCGCCTCCTTTGTCGCCGATCTCGGCGACGGCCACATGGTGCGCTTCCTGGTCTCCGACAGCGGCATCAGCTGGCTGGAATCGCGCAATGGTCGCGAACTGGTCCGGCTGGACGGCGCCGAGGCGATCGGGGAACTTCAGCGCATCGCCGCCTTCCTGCAGACCGGTCCGACCCGACCGGTCAGGCCGGACCGGGCTCCCCACCCAGTGGTCGAGCGCCCGGCCTGAATCGATCAGACCGCTCAGCGGCCCCCGGTCACTGCGGCCGCCGGGCTGGCCGGAGCAGCAGCGCCCGGATCGGCTCCAGCAGTTCCCGGAGCGTCCGGCCGCTTCGTTGAGGCCGCGGCCTCCCGCGCCGCGGCCGCCAGCGGTTTCATCGAGTTGGATCGCACATCGGCGCCTTCGGTCAGACGGCGGCGTACTTCCGTCTCGATCGTCTGGGCCGGCTCGCTGTTCTGCTCCAGCCAGCCGATCGTGTTGTCGCGACCCTGGCCGATGTTGTCGCCGTTGTAGCTGTACCAGGCGCCCTTGCGGATCACCACCCCCGTCTCCTCGGCCAGATCGAGCAGGCATCCGAGCGTGCTGATGCCGCGTCCGAAGAGGATGTCGAACTCCGCGATTCGGAAGGGCGGCGCCACCTTGTTCTTGGCCACCTTCACCTTGGCGCGGATGCCGTATTCCTCGGTGGCCCGTTTCAGGGTCTGAATGCGACGGATGTCGAGCCGCACCGAGGCATAGAACTTGAGCGCGTTGCCTCCCGTCGTGGTTTCGGGGCTGCCGTAGGTGACGCCGATCTTGAGCCGCAGCTGGTTGAGGAAGATCACCGTGCAGCCGGACTTGCCGATGTTGCCGGTGATCTTGCGCATGGCCTGACTCATCAGGCGGGCCTGGCTGCCCACGGCGAGATCACCCATCTCCCCCTCGATCTCCGCCCGGGGCGTGAGGGCGGCCACCGAATCCACCACCACGATGTCCACGGCACCGGAACGCACCAGCTGGTCCACGATCTCCAGCGCCATCTCGCCGGTGTCCGGCTGGGACACCAGCAGGTTCTCGATGTCGACCCCGAGGGCCGCGGCGTAGACCGGATCCAGGGCGTGTTCGGCATCGACGAAGGCCGCCACCCCCCCCCGGCGCTGCACCTCGGCGATCGCATGCAGGGTGAGGGTGGTCTTACCTGAACTCTCCGGCCCGTAGATCTCCACGACCCTGCCCTTGGGATAGCCGCCGCCCAGGGCGAGATCGAGAGTCAGGGCACCGGAGGAGATGGTCTCCACCCGCATGCGGGAGGCATCCCCGAGCCGCATGATCGAGCCCTTGCCGAAGTTGCGCTCGATCTGGCCGAGGACGGAGGAGAGGGCCCGGTCCCGCTCCGCCTGCTGAGCATCCTGCTGGCGGCCGTTGGCGGCGGCGCGGGCGGCACTGCCCTTGAGTTCGACTGGCATGGCGGAGAACAACGAGGAAACGACGGGACGGGGCCGGACCACGATCATCGCGGGACCGGACGGCCATCCCAGACACAGGTGCCACCAAATCGACGGCCCGCATCAGAGCAAGGCACTGATACAGATGAACTGTAACGGTTCAGGGCCAGTCGGCCAGGCCAGCGCTGAAGGCAGCGGGGCTCAGGAGGCGAATCCCGGCCGGCAGCCCGGTGGCATCGCCCGGCCCCAGATAGCCCCAGGTCGCCAGGTAGCAGCGCACGGCCCCGGCCAGATCCGGCTCCGCCAGCACCTGCTCGAGGGTGGCGCGGCGATCCTCGACGAACCACAGCGCGCGCGGCCGCTCCAGCAGCAGGCTGCGCAGCACCTCCACCTTGCTGCCCCGCTCGTGACCGATGACCCAGGCCGGCCTCAGCTGCTGCGCGTCGAGGATGCGGCGGGTGAACCGCTCCGCCTTGGTGGTGAGCACACCCCACTCGAGGCCGGCATCCTCCAGGGCACGCAGGCGCGGAACCACGCCCTCGAAGGCGTGATGCCGGCCGAGCCAGGCGTCGAGATCGGTGGCGATGGCCTGCTCACGGGCGGATTCCAGGCTGCGCTGGAGCGGCTCCGGTGATCCGGCCCAGGCCGGCAAGAGCCGCAGGCTCCAGTCGTCTCCCGGAGCGAGCTCCGGCGCTTGTCCCTCGGAGTCCCCGGCCAGCAGGAGGGCCAGCAGCACCATCTCCCAGCCCTTGTGCACGCGGGGCCGCAGACGGCGGAAGGCCGCCGGCACAGCCTCCGGCAGCGCCAGCGCCAGCGCGGGCCTCAGGGCGAGGGCCGCGGTCCGGGCCGACCACCAGTACTCCTCCATGCCGTCGATGAGCACGCCATCGAAGTCGAAGACGAGCGTGGGGCGGGACGCCATCGCGGGGAGAGGACCTCGGGGAGGAGATCAGAAACTGGGCCGCTAGGATTCGAACCTAGGAATGGCGGGACCAAAACCCGCTGCCTTACCACTTGGCGACGGCCCACTGAATGCAGGTTCGGGAGCAGGATTCCTGGCTCGCAGAACCGATGGTCAACTTACCTGCCGGGCCCCTCCCTCCGTCAATCCGGCTGGACGATCAGGGCGGAAACAGCCTGAGGCGCTGAGGCTCGGCAGCACCGAACACCTGGGTGCGCAGGCGGTAGCGCTGGGCCAGGTCCTCCTGCATGTGGCGCACCCGTTCGCTGCGCGGCAGCAGATCCACGGGCTGGCCGCGTGGCAGAACCACCTGCTCCGCCGCCAGCCGGCACTCCTCGAGTGCCGCGAGGGCGTCGTCGGGTTCAGCGGTTGCCTCGGATGCCGCAGCAGGCGCCGCCGGGGCGGGGGCGTGGCCATGGCGCTGCAGCAACCGGCCGACGGCCCGCTCGACCTGATGCAGGGAGCCGGACTTGATCACCAGGATCGGAACCCGCCGCAGCCTGGCCTGACGGCGCAGGTCGGGGCAGCCGCCGAGCTGCTGACGCAGCGCCAGCACCGCGTCCGCCTCACCGATCTCGGCGACACAGCGCACCGGCCAGCGGCAGCTGGCGGCGAGCTGGGCGATGAGCCGCTCCTCCACCCCGCAGCAGAGCAGACGCAGGGCCGGACGAAGCGCTGCCTGGGCTCGAGCCGGCGCGGCCGTGTCGGTCGGACCGGACACGGCGGTGTGCGGAGCCGTGGCGCCCGGCGGGACCCGCGGTTCCGCAGCAGAGGCCGGCTCCCCCGCACGATGGCCGCGGCGCTTCGGCAGCAGCCGGGGTGCGGGACGATCCTCCACGCTCACCGAGCCGTCGGCCGCGAGGGCGCGGATCTCCGGCCGTGGATCCTGCGAGCGGAGCAGCAGATCCACGGTGCGGGCCACATCCACGTGCACCAGCCAGCGGTGGCGGCTGTGCATCTCGACCGCCAGCGGGAAGGTGGGCTCGGCGGCCCGCTCCAGCACCGTCTTCTGACTGCGCCGGCGACGGGCCTCGTCATCGCCGAGGGTGACCGACTGAATCCCGCCCACCAGATCGCTGAGGGTGGGGTTCTTGATCAGATTCGCCAGCTCATTGCCGTGGGCCGTGGCCACGAGCTGCACACCCCGTTCGGCGATCGTGCGGGCCGCCTGGGCCTCCAGCTCCGTGCCGATTTCATCGATCACGATGACCTCCGGCATGTGGTTCTCCACCGCCTCGATCATCACCTGGTGCTGCCATTCGGGGCGGGCCACCTGCATGCGACGCGCCCGGCCGATGGCGGGGTGGGGGATGTCGCCGTCGCCGGCGATCTCATTGCTGGTGTCGATCACCACCACCCGGCGATCCAGATCATCGGCCAGGACCCGGGCGATCTCGCGCAGGGCAGTGGTCTTGCCCACCCCCGGGCGCCCCATCATCAGCAGCGACTGGCCCGTGCCCAGCAGATCGCGGACCATGGCCACGGTGCCGAACACGGCGCGTCCCACGCGGCAGGTGAGCCCGACGACATCGCCGGTACGGTTGCGGATGGCACTGATGCGATGAAGGGTGCGCTCGATCCCGGCCCGGTTGTCACCGCCGAAGCGGCCGAGCCGCTCCACCACGGAGCCGAGGTCGGATCGCTCGATCGGTCGGTCGCCCAGGGGCCGGGCCCGGCCGGGATAGCGCGCCTCGGGGATCCGGCCCAGATCAAGCACGACCTCCAGCAGGTCCTCCCGGTCCGCAGGCAGAGCCAGGGCCTGGCGGACGGGGGGCGGCAGAACGCCAAGAAGCTGATCGAGATCGTCGGTGATGCGCGTCTGTCCGGATGGGGCGGCAGGGCTCTCGGTGGGGGGACGCATGGCCGACCGGGCGAAGCGCTCGTTGGGTTCTAGCAATGGGCGGGCGCGGACCATGACCCGGCCGGGGCTCCCTCGAGCGCGGCGGCCGGCTTCCAGGGCCGCAGCAGGGAGCGGGCCCTGGCGAGGGCCTCCATCGACAGTCGGGGATGGTCCCGGAGCGGAACGCCGCTGCGGTGCGCCTCCAGCAGCAGGGGCTGCAGGAGGGATCGGGCCGAGCCACCGAAGGCCACGCCGGCGGGGCGGTGCCGGCGCGGCGCCGTTGCAGCGGCACCACCCAGCAGAGCGTGGCTATGGGGGCCGGTGCCGCCGGCGAGCTGCAGCGGTCCCGGAGGTGCGTGCCTACGCAGCGCCTGCCAGAGGGTCACGGCGGCCCGGGCCATGCCGTCCCCCACATCGCCGCTCATCGGCCGGCCATCCAGCTGCCAGATCACGGGCCAGGGATAGGGCCGCAACCGGCGGTGACGGTCCCAGAGCTCCCCGACGAACGCCTCGATTCCCTGCGGGCGGCCACTGCCCGGACCGCAGCTGACGGAGAGGCGCCGCAGCGGCAGGCCGGCTGCGGCGATGCCGACCAGCCGCTCGGAGAAGGCCTCACCACGGCCGGCAGCGGTGTGGATCTCCACCGCATCGGGGCGCAGCCCGCTCAGGAGCCCGGGCAGCGACGCGGCCGGGAGGCTGGTGGAGCGGGCCTCGATCAGGCCATGGGGGCAGGCGGGAAGGCAGCGGCCGCAGCCGTAGCAGCGGTTGGCATCCACACCGGCGGGAAAGGAGATCGCCAGCGCCGGGCAGACGCGCTCACACGGGCGCGGGCACCCTGCCGGGCAGCGGCTGGGCTCGAGGCCGGCCTTGCGGAAGTGAAGGTCCTCGCCGTCACTGAGGCTCACCATCAGCCAGGGGCGCACGCCGGATCGGACCCTGGCCCAGTCGAGGCCCCGGCGGGCCGCAGCGACCACGGCCGGATCGGCGGCCACATCCAGAGCGTCGGCACCGGCCACGGCGAAGAGGGCGCAGAGGTCGGCGATGGCTGGCAGATCCTCGTTGCTGGCCCCGGCGATGACCTTGACCCAGGTGCCGCGGCGCAGGGCCGTCTCCGGTTCAGACAAGCGTGGAGAGCGGCTGCCAGCGCAGAGCCCGCGCCCCTCCCATCTCCACAACGATCTTCAGGCGGGGCTCTCTGGCCGGGAGAGCGGCGATGGCCGCCAGCTCGGAAGCCGCCAGGACCTGACCCTCCAGCAGCCAGAGAAGGATCGGAGAGTCGCCTTCCAGCAGGGCGCCGAGCTGGGGCATGACGTTGTGCACTTCGCCCACCGCGGCGCCGCGGCCGACGCTCTGGTGGCCCAGATGCGGCGGCCGCAGACCGTGGGAACGCAGCAGGTACTGCTCCGGATCGCCGAGACCACGGGCGCTGGTGATCTGTGCCTGGTAACCCACTGCGCGCAGACGGCGCAGCAGACGGGTCTCGGCACCGCCTTCCAGGGGCGCGTAGAGAGCCAGGGCACCGGTCTCCTCGAGATCGCGGCGGAAGCCTCGACCGGTGAGCAGGAGCGGCATGCGCCCTCAGCAAGTGGCGCCATTGTGGCAGCAGTGGATGGAGCCGCGCCCTCAGTGGTATGGTTGCTGGCTGCGCAAGCGCCGTGCCCGACCGCCAGCCGGGCCTCCGGTCGCTGCGCCCAGTCCGGCGATCGGCGCCGGGCTGCCGCGGTCGGTACCGGATCACCTGCATCCGGACACTGATACTGATCGATTCCCTGGACAGCACCCGAGTGCGTGGTGTTGGCCCGGAGCGATCAAGTCACGACACGCCCCTTCTGCCTGTCGGCAGTGCTGGCCAGCCTGCACCGGTCCTTCGCCGGGCGCTCCGCAGGTCACACGCTCGACACGGCAGATCTGTGCCGGATGCCTGATCCCAGGACCAGCCATCCGTTCACGCCATCCCGCTGGCGTTCTTCCAAACCATGTCAATCGGCATCCTCGGGAAGAAGCTGGGCATGTCCCAGTTCTTCGACGATGAAGGCAGAGCCGTCCCGGTCACCCTGATCGAGGCGGGCCCCTGCCGCATCACCCAGATCAAGACCAAAGCCAGCGACGGTTACACCGCCGTTCAGGTCGGTTTCGGGCACACACGGCCGAAGCTGATCAGCAAACCCGCAGCAGGCCATCTGGCCCGTTCCGGCGGCGATCCCCTGCGCCACCTGCGGGAGTACCGGGTCGACAGCGTCGAGGGCCTCGAGCTCGGCGGCAGCGTCACCGTGGATTCCTTCGAGGCGGGACAGAAGGTGGACGTGAGCGGCGACAGCATGGGGCGCGGCTTCGCCGGCTACCAGAAGCGGCACGGGTTCAGCCGAGGCCCCATGAGCCACGGCTCCAAGAACCACCGCCTTCCGGGTTCGACCGGAGCCGGCACGACGCCGGGCCGGATCTATCCCGGCAAGCGCATGGCCGGGCGCTACGGCGGCGGCAAGGTGACCACCCGGGCCCTCACCGTGATGCTGGTGGATTCCGAGCGGAATCTCCTGGTCGTCAAGGGATCGGTGCCCGGCAAGCCCGGAGCACTGCTGAACATCCGTCCGGCTCGCACGGTGGGTGCCCAAACAGCTCAGGGAGCGAAGTGATGGCCAAATGCAACGTCCGCGACTGGCAGGGCCAGGGCAGCGGCACAACCGATCTCGACTGGCCGGTGGCCAGAGAGGAGAGCGCCGGAGACCTGCTGCAGCGTGCCGTGGTGCGTCAGCTCGCCAACCGTCGCCAGGGAACAGCTCACACGCTGACCCGCTCCGAGGTCCGGGGCGGCGGCCGCAAGCCCTATCGCCAGAAGGGCACGGGACGGGCCCGTCAGGGGTCCATCCGCACGCCGCTGAGGCCCGGCGGCGGCATCGTCTTCGGCCCCAAGCCGCGCGATTACACGCTGGCGATGAACCGCAAGGAGCGGCGTCTCGCCCTGCGCACGGCTGTGAGCTCCCGCTGCGACCAGACGACCGTGGTCACCGGTTTCGGCGAGGGCATGGACCAGCCCCGCACCCGCGACATCGTGGCCGCCCTCTCCCGCCTCGGCATCGAAGCGGGCAGCAAGGTGCTGATCATCCTGCGCCAGCCGAGTGACACGATCCGGCTCTCTATCCGCAATCTCGCAACGGTCACGCTGATGGAGGCGGACCAGCTCAACGTCTTCGATCTGCTGCACGCCGACCACATCGTGATCAGTCAGGACGCGTTCCAGACCATTCAGGAGGTTTACGGCGATGGCTAAGCGCTTCACCGACCGCCTTGCGGACGTGATCCGCAGGCCGCTGATCACCGAGAAGGCCACCCGCGCCCTCGAGGCCAATCAGTTCACCTTCGAGGTGGACCCCCGCGCCGCCAAGCCCGAGATCAAGGCAGCCATCGAGCAGCTCTTCGATGTCAGGGTCGTGGGCATCAGCACCATGAATCCGCCGCGCCGCACCCGTCGGATCGGCCGCTTCGCCGGACGCCGGGCCCAGGTCAAGAAAGCTGTGGTGCGTCTGGCTGAGGGCCAGACCATTCAGCTGTTCCCCGAGTCCTGAGGAGCCTGAACAACCATGGCCATTCGTAAGTACCGCCCCTACACCCCCGGAACACGCACCCTCGTGGTGAGTGATTTCGCCGAGGTCACCAGCCGGAAGCCCGAGCGCTCCCTGCTGGTCGCCAAGCACCGCAGCAAGGGTCGCAACAACCGCGGTGTCATCACCTGCCGCCACCGCGGCGGCGGGCACAAGCGCCGCTACCGGCTCGTCGACTTCCGTCGCGACAAGCACGGCATTCCCGCCCTGGTCGCGGCCATCCACTACGACCCGCATCGCAACGCGCGGCTGGCGCTCCTGCACTACCGCGATGGGGAGAAGCGCTACATCCTGGCGCCGGCCTCGATCGAGATCGGTCAGCAGGTGGTCTCCGGCCCGGAGGCACCGATCGAGGTGGGCAACGCCCTGCCCCTGTCGGCCATCCCGCTGGGCTCCAGCGTTCACAACGTCGAGCTCTACGCCGGGCGCGGCGGACAGATGGTGCGCACGGCCGGTGCCAGCGCCCAGGTGATGGCCAAGGAAGGCGATTACGTCGCTCTCAAGCTGCCCTCCACCGAGGTGCGGCTGGTCCGGCGCGAGTGCTTCGCCACCATCGGCGAGGTGGGCAACAGCGAGGTGCGCAACACCAGCCTGGGCAAAGCGGGTCGCAGGCGCTGGCTGGGTCGTCGCCCCCAGGTTCGCGGCAGTGTCATGAACCCCTGCGACCACCCCCACGGTGGTGGTGAGGGCCGGGCGCCGATCGGCCGCTCCGGACCCGTCACGCCCTGGGGAAAGCCGGCGCTCGGATACAAGACCCGCAAGCGCAACAAGCCGAGTAACCGCTTCGTGCTGCGCAAGCGGCGGCGCACCTCCAAGCGCAGTCGCGGCGGACGCGATTCCTGATCATGCGCCCAGTTCTGTCCATTCTCTGAGTCACCATGGGACGTTCCCTCAAGAAAGGGCCCTTTGTTGCCGACAGCCTGTTGCGCAAGATCGAGGCCCAGAACTCCGCCGGCGAGAAGTCCGTGATCAAGACCTGGTCACGCGCTTCCACCATCCTGCCGATGATGATCGGCCACACCATTGCCGTGCACAACGGCAAGGCCCATGTGCCGGTCTTCGTGACTGAGCAGATGGTGGGGCACAAGCTCGGCGAATTCGCCCCCACCCGCACCTTCCGGGGCCACATCAAGGACAAGAAGGGTTCCCGCTAAGGAGCGATCGAGTCATGGCCACCACTTCCTCAACCAGCCAACAGGCACGCGCCCATGGGCGTTACATCCGCGGCTCGGCCTCCAAGGTTCGTCGCGTCCTTGATCAGATCCGCGGTCGCAGCTATCGCGATGCCCTGATCATGCTCGAGTTCATGCCGTACCGGTCCACCGGCCCGATCACCAAGGTGCTCCGGTCCGCCGTCGCCAACGCCGAGCACAACCAGGGCCTGGATCCCTCCACCCTGATCATCAGCGAGGCCAGCGCCGACATGGGGCCCTCCATGAAGCGGTACCGCCCCCGTGCCCAGGGCCGGGCCTACGCCATCAAGAAGCAGACGTGCCACATCAGCATCGCTGTGGCTCCCGTCGACACCACCACCTAATTCCCGAGGACACCGACCCGATGGGACACAAAATCCATCCAACCGGCCTGCGCCTGGGGATCACCCAGGACCACCGCTCCCGCTGGTACGCCCCCAGCAAGACCTATCCCACCCTCCTCCAGGAGGATGATCGGATCCGTCGCTTCATCACCAAGAAGTACGCCTCCGCCGGCATCAGCGATGTGCTGATCGCCCGCAAGGCCGATCAGCTCGAGGTGGAGCTCAAGACCGCCCGCCCGGGGGTGCTCGTGGGGCGTCAGGGCAGCGGCATCGAGGACCTTCGCGCCGGCATCCAGAAGACCGTCGGTGATCGCAACCGCCAGGTGCGCATCAACGTGGTCGAGGTCGAGCGCGTCGATGCCGATGCCTTTCTGCTGGCCGAGTACATCGCCCAGCAGCTGGAGAAGCGTGTCGCCTTCCGACGCGTGATCCGGATGGCCGTCCAGCGGGCGCAGCGGGCCGGCGTTCTCGGTCTGAAGATCCAGGTGGGCGGCCGTCTGAACGGCGCCGAGATCGCCCGGACGGAATGGACCCGTGAAGGCCGTGTCCCACTGCACACCCTGCGTGCCGACATCGACTACGCCACCAAGGTTGCCCGCACCACCTACGGGGTGCTCGGCATCAAGGTCTGGGTGTTCAAAGGTGAGGTGCTGAGCGATCAGGCATCACCCGTGCCGGTGGGCGCCACGCCACGCCGGCGCCCGAGCCGCCGCCTTCAACAGTTCGAAGACCGCTCCAACGAGGAGTGACCCGAGGCCTGAATCATGCTGAGTCCAAAACGCGTCAAATTCCGTAAGCAGCAGCGTGGTCGCATGCGTGGCGTCGCCACCCGCGGCAACACCATCGCCTTCGGTCAGTTCGCCCTCCAGGCCCAGGAGTGCGGCTGGATCACATCCCGCCAGATCGAGGCCAGCCGTCGTGCCATGACCCGCTACGTCAAGCGTGGCGGCAAGATCTGGATCCGCATCTTTCCGGACAAGCCCGTCACCATGCGGGCGGCGGAAACCCGGATGGGCTCCGGTAAGGGCAACCCGGAGTTCTGGGTGGCGGTGATCAAACCCGGTCGCATCCTGTTTGAGATGGGCGGCGACGAGATCACCGAAACCACGGCCCGAGAAGCCATGCGCCTGGCCCAGTACAAGCTGCCGGTGCGCACCAAGTTCCTCACCCTGAGCGATCAGGAGGGAGATCAGCACGACGGAAGCCCCGTTGTGACGGCCACCGCCACGGAGTCCTGACCCATGCCCCGCCCTCTCATTGCCGATGTCCGGGAGCTCTCGGACAGCGATCTCGACAAGCGCATCGCCGAACTGCGGCGTGAACTGTTCGATCTCCGCTTCCAGCAGGCCACGCGGCAGCTGGAGAAGCCACATCGCTTCAAGGAGACGCGTCTTCGGCTGGCGCACCTGCTCACGGTGCGATCCCAACGCAACCGCACCTCCACCTGACGTCCCCGACCGAACCATGGCAATCAAGGAACGACTCGGCATCGTCGTGAGCGACAAGATGGACAAGACGGTGGTGGTGGCGGTGGAGAACCGTTTCCCCCATCCCATCTATCGCAAGATCGTCTGCCGCACCACGCGCTACAAGGCGCATGACGAAGACAACCGTTGCCGCATCGGCGACAGGGTCCGCATCACCGAAACCAGACCGATCAGCCGTCACAAGCGCTGGGCCGTGGCTGAAGTGATCACCACAGAGCACAGCTGAGGAGGCATCACAGTGATTCAGCAGGAAACATTTCTGAACGTCGCTGACAACAGCGGCGCCAAGCGGATCCAGTGCATCCGAGTGCTTGGAACGAACCGGCGCTACGCCCACGTCGGTGACGTGATCGTCGCCGCCGTCAAGGATGCGATGCCCAACATGGGCGTCAAGAAGTCCGACGTGGTGAAGGCGGTGGTGGTGCGCACCCGCGCCACACTGCGCCGCAACACCGGCAACTCGATCCGCTTCGATGACAACGCAGCGGTCATCATCAACGACGACAAGAACCCCAAGGGCACCCGGGTCTTCGGTCCTGTGGCGCGCGAACTGCGCGAACGCAGCTTCACCAAGATCGTGTCTCTCGCCCCGGAGGTGATCTGAAGCCATGGCCACGAGCAAAACCAAGACCCCGTCGCGCACCAAGATGCGCATCCGCAAGGGCGACACCGTTCAGGTGATCACCGGCAAGGACAAGGGCAAGACCGGAGAGGTGCTGCGCACACTCCCCGCCGAGAACCGCGTCGTGGTGCAGGGGGTCAACCTTCGCACCCGTCACGTCAAGCCCCAGCAGGAGGGCGAGAGCGGCCGCATCGTCACCGAGGAGGCCTCTCTGCACGCATCCAACGTGATGCTCTTCTCCACCAGCAAGAACGTCGTCAGCCGCGTCGAGATCGTCGTCGCCGACGACGGCAGCAAGAAGCGCCGCCTCAAGAAGACCGGCGAACTGCTCGACTGAGCCGTTCCGGGTCCGCCCCCTTCCCGCCGACCCGATTCCGGGCCAGCGCCCCTTCCCGACCGACACCCCAGGCCCCTGACACCGACCAGAGGCTTCCCTTTCCCGCCATGACCCTCAAACAGCGCTACCGGGAGACGATCCAGCCCAAGTTGCTCAAGGATCTCAATCTCTCCAACATCCACCAGGTTCCCAAGGTTCTCAAGGTCAATGTGAACCGCGGCCTTGGTGAAGCCGCCCAGAACGCCAAGGCGCTCGAGGCGTCCATCGCTGAGATGGCCACCATCACCGGCCAGAAGGTTGTGGTGACCCGGGCCAAGAAGGCCATCGCCGGATTCAAGATCCGTCAGGGCATGCCGATCGGCGTGGCGGTCACGCTCAGGGGTGACCGCATGTACGCGTTTCTCGAGCGGCTGATCCATCTGGCGCTCCCCCGCATCCGCGACTTCCGGGGGGTCAGCCCGCGCAGCTTCGACGGCCGCGGCAACTACACCCTCGGCGTGAAGGAGCAGATCATCTTCCCCGAAATCTCCTACGACAAGATCGATGCCATCCGGGGCATGGACATCACCATCGTGACCAGCGCCCGCAGCGACGAAGAGGGCAGGGCCCTCCTCCGTGAGATGGGAATGCCGTTCCGCAGCAACTGAGCCCTCCTCGCCTACAGCCATGGCCAACCACGACCCGATTTCCGACATGCTCACCCGCATCCGCAATGCGAGTGAGAAACGCCACGCCACCACCAAGATTCCCGCTTCCCGCATGTCGCAGAGCATTGCTCGCGTGCTGCAGCAGGAAGGGTTCATCTCCTCCTTCACCGAGGAAGGCGAAGGGGTGAGCAGGCACCTGCTGCTGGAACTCCGCTACAGCGGCAAGCACAAGCAGCCCCTGATCCGTTCGGTGCAAAGGGTCAGCAAACCCGGCCTGCGCATCTACAAGAACACCCGCCAGCTCCCCCGGGTGCTCGGCGGCCTCGGTGTGGCCATCATCTCCACCTCCAAGGGGGTCATGAGTGACCGTGACGCCCGCAAACAGGGCGTGGGCGGCGAAGTGCTCTGCTACGTCTACTGATTCTGAAGGTCGTCAACATGTCTCGTATCGGCAAAACGCCCATCCCCATCCCCGACAAGGTCTCGGTCACCCTCCAGGGACTCTCCGTGAGCGTGAAGGGCCCGAAGGGCACGCTTGAGCGGGTGCTGCCCGACGGCGTCACCGTCTCCCAGAAGGAGAACACCATCGTGGTGGAACCCAGCAGTCAGAACCGGCGCTCGCGCGAACGCCACGGCCTCTGCCGCACACTTGTGGCGAACATGATCGAGGGCGTGAGTCAGGGATACACCCGCAAGCTCGAGATCATCGGGGTGGGCTACCGGGCCCAGGTCAAGGGCAAGACGCTGGTCGTCAGCGCCGGCTACAGCCATCCCGTCGAGATGACGCCCCCCGACGGGGTCACATTCACGGTGGAGAACAACACCAACGTGACCGTCTCCGGCGCCGACAAGGAGCTGGTGGGCAACGAAGCCGCCAAGGTCCGCGCCATCCGTCCGCCCGAGCCCTACAAGGGCAAGGGCATCAAGTACGTGGGTGAGCGCATTCTTCGCAAGGCCGGCAAATCCGGCAAGAAATGATCGCCCGATCCGCCACCTTCTGATCCTCCCCCGTCATGTCCAGCCTGTCGCGCAAGCAGCAGACGCAGAAGCGGCACCGCCGTCTGCGCCGCCATCTCTCCGGCACTGCCAACCGTCCCCGTCTGGCGGTCTTCCGCTCCAACACCCACATCTACGCCCAGATCATCGACGACGAGTCGAGCAGCACCCTCTGCTCCGCCTCGACACTCGACAAGGATCTGCGCGCGAAGCTCGAGGGCTCCGCCACCTGTTCCGCCTCCCAAGCCGTGGGTTCCCTGGTGGCCGAGCGGGCGCTGGCCAAGGGCATCAAGTCGGTGGTCTTCGACCGCGGCGGCAACCTGTACCACGGCCGTGTGAAGGCCCTGGCCGAGGCCGCCAGAAACGAAGGTCTTGAGTTCTGAGCCATCCTTCACCCCCATGACTGACTCCAACACCCAGCCCCAGACCAGCGACGTCCCCGCAGCGTCCGACGTTCCCGCAGCGGCCGAAGGCCAGCCCACGCAGGAGCAGCGACGCGGCGGACGCGGTGAACGCCGCGGGCGGCGTGACAACCGCCGCAATGACCGCGACTCCGAATGGCAGGAGCGGGTTGTGCAGATCCGGCGCGTCTCCAAGACCGTGAAAGGGGGCAAGAAGATGAGCTTCCGGGCCATCGTTGTCGTCGGCAACGAACGGGGCCAGGTCGGTGTCGGTGTGGGCAAGGCCGGTGACGTGATCGGTGCCGTGCGCAAGGGCGTGGCCGACGGCAAGAAGCACCTGGTGAAGGTGCCCCTCACCCGTCACAGCTCCATCCCCACCCTCAGCAACGGCCGCGACGGCGCGGCGAGCGTGCTGATCCGTCCGGCGGCGCCCGGAACCGGGGTGATCGCCGGCGGCTCGATCCGCACCGTGCTCGAACTCGCCGGGATCAAGAACGTGCTGGCCAAGCGTCTGGGCAGCAAGACTCCCCTGAACAACGCCAGGGCTGCCATGGTGGCCCTCTCCGAGCTGCGCACCCACAAGGACACCGCCAAGGAGCGCGACATTCCCCTTGAGCAGATCTATTCCTGACCCCGCCATGACCGTCCGACTCCACTCCCTCAGCCCCCAGGCCGGCTCCCGTCGCCGCAAACTGCGCAAGGGGCGCGGCATCGCCGCCGGCCAGGGCGCCAGCTGCGGCTTCGGCATGCGGGGCCAGAAGTCCCGCTCCGGCCGCCCGACCCGTCCCGGCTTCGAAGGCGGCCAGATGCCCCTCTACCGGCGCGTTCCCAAGCTCAAGCACTTCCCCCTGGTGAACCGCCGCCGCTTCACCGTGGTGAACGTCTCGGATCTCAACGATCTTCCGGCCGGCAGCACCGTGAATCTGGCAGCCCTGGAGAGCAGCGGCATCGTCAACCAGCCGAAGCTTCCCCTCAAGCTGCTCGGCGGCGGCGAGCTCAGCACCAAGCTCACGGTTCAGGCCGCGGCCTTCAGCGCCAGCGCCCGCACGAAGATCGAGGCCGCCGGAGGCAGCTGCGAGGTGGTCTCCGACTGACACCCTCCGGCCGCCACCGGTCACCGGTCCAGCCCTGACCCGATCCGCTCCTTCGCCGAATCCCTCCTCTCATGCTCGTCAGCCGCGGTCGCAATCCCAGTGCCGGCGAGGTCATCCGCCAGATGGTGCAGGCGAAGGACCTGCGCAGTCGCATCCTCACCACGCTGGCCCTGCTGCTGCTGGTGCGGCTGGGGATCTACATCCCAGTCCCGGGAATCGATCGCGAGGCCTTCCGCAGCTTCATCGAGCAGGGAGGTCAGCTGATCGGCTTCCTCGACATCTTCACCGGGGGCGGACTCTCCACCCTGGGCGTTTTCGCCCTCGGCATCCTCCCGTTCATCAACGCCTCGATCATCATCCAGCTGCTCACCGCGGCCCTGCCGCAGCTGGAGGACCTTCAGAAGAACGAAGGTGAGGCGGGACGCCGCAAGATCGCCCAGATCACCCGCTACCTGGCCCTGGGCTGGGGCTTCATCCAGAGCCTCGTCTTCGCCCTGATCCTGCGCCAGTACGCCCTGCCGGGCGTCGGTGAGGCGGTGTTCGTCTTCCAGACCGCCCTGGCCCTCGTCACAGGCTCGATGGTGGTGATGTGGATCAGCGAAGTGATCACCGAACGCGGCGTCGGACAGGGCGCTTCGCTGGTCATCTTCGTCAACATCGTCGCCACCCTGCCCCGGGCCCTCGGCTCCACCATCGAGCTGGCTCAGAGCGGCGACAGGAGCACCGTGGTCGGCATCGTGGTGCTGGTGCTGGTGTTTCTGGTCACCATCGTCGGCATCGTCTTCGTTCAGGAGGGCAGCCGCCGGATTCCGATCGTGAGTGCCAAGCGCCAGGTGGGCGGCGGTGGACTGCTGCCCTCCCGCCAGAGCTATCTGCCTCTCAAGCTGAATGCCGGCGGGGTGATGCCGATCATCTTCGCCTCAGCCCTCGTCTTCCTGCCCCTCACGATCGCCAACATCACCCGGGCACCCTGGCTGATCCGGGTGGCCGGCTACCTGAGCCCCGGCAGCAGCACGCCATGGCTGTATGCACTGGTGTTCTTCGGGCTGATCCTGGGCTTCTCGTTCTTCTACGCCTCCCTCACCATCAATCCCCAGGACGTCGCCACCAACCTCAAGCGCGGTGGTGTCGCGATCCCCGGAGTGCGGCCCGGTTCCGCCACGGCCACCTATCTCAGCGGTGTCCAGAACCGTCTCACGCTCCTCGGCGGTCTCTTCCTCGGTGCGGTGGCCATCATTCCCTCGGCCGTTGAAGGTGCCACCCAGGTGCGCACCTTCCAGGGACTCGGCGCCACATCCCTGCTGATCCTCGTGGGTGTGGCCATCGACACGGCCAAGCAGGTGCAGACCTACGTGATCTCCCAGCGTTACGAGGGCATGGTGCGCCAGTGAACGGTGCAGGGCCCGGATCAACCTCAACAGACCACCGCTTCAACCGACCATGAACCAGCGCCTTCTCTTCCTCGGCCCTCCCGGAGCCGGCAAGGGAACCCAGGCCCAGCAACTGGCGGCCCGCCACGGCATGCTTCACCTCTCCACCGGCGACATGCTGCGGGCCGAGGTGGACGCCGGTACGCCGCTGGGGATCGAGGTGAACGCGGTGATGGAGCGCGGCGACCTGGTCAGCGATGAGCAGGTGCTCGCCATTGTGCGCGGGCGGCTGCTGAACCCGAACCAGGGCTGGCTGCTCGACGGCTTCCCCAGAACCCTGGTGCAGGCCGAAGCGCTGGCGGACCTGCTGGAGGAGCTTCAGCAACCACTGCAACGGGCCGTGCTGATCGACCTGGCCGACGATCTCCTCGTCCAGCGGCTGCTCAACCGCGGCCGGGCGGACGACACGGCGGACACGATCCGCAACCGCTTGCGCGTCTATCAGGAGAAGACGGCCCCGCTGATCGCCTTCTACGAGGAGCGAGGCCTGCTGGCGCGTGTCGACGGCGAGGGCACGATCGACGAGATCGCCGCCCGGCTCGAGGACCTCCTCACCTGAGGGCGGCTCACTCCGGAAGCGACTTGACGCTCCATGCTACGTTAGCTGTTTGCAAAGTGGAGAGCCCACCACCATGAAGGTGCGTGCCTCGGTCAAGAAAATGTGCGACAAGTGCCGGGTGATTCGCCGCCACGGCCGGGTGATGGTGATCTGCGCCAACCCCAAGCACAAGCAGCGGCAGGGCTGAGCACTCCTGCCCACCGCCGGGAACGCTGCACCAGTCACCGACGCAGGCGTGTCGTCCACGCGCTGCGATCGCCCTGAAACCGCGTTCCCTTTCCTCTCTCATTCAGTCCTTCCTACCTTCCGCATCAGCACGTGGCACGGATCGCCGGCGTTGACATTCCCCGCGACAAGCGGGTGGAGATCGCCCTCACCTACATCTATGGAATCGGCCTCACGCGGGCCCGCCAGATCCTGGTCCGCACCGGCGTGAATCCCGATATCCGAGTGAAGGACCTCGAGGACGGCGACGTGCAGAAGCTGCGCAACGCCACGGAGGCCTACACGATCGAAGGCGATCTGCGTCGCCAGGAGGGCATGGCCCTCAAGCGCCTGCAGGACATCGGCTGTCTGAGGGGCCGCCGCCACCGGATGAGCCTGCCCGTGCGCGGCCAGCGCACACGGACCAATGCCCGCACCCGCCGCGGTGCACGCAAAACCGTGGCCGGCAAGAAGAAGTAAGCCACCGGTTGCCGCACACGGCGCCCCGCCCCCAGCCCTGACCCCGCTGCGACGGAGCTGGATGCCGTGCTCTCTCTCCGTTCACCCGACCCATCGCCCCGCCCTGCGGGAGATCGCCCATGGCCAAACCCACCAAGAAATCCGGCCCCAAGAAGGTCAAGCGCAACGTCCCCAATGGTGTTGCCCACATCCAGTCCACCTTCAACAACACGATCGTTTCGATCACCGACACCGCCGGCCAGGTGATCTCCTGGTCCTCGGCCGGTGCCAGCGGGTTCAAGGGAGCCAGGAAGGGCACACCGTTCGCGGCCCAGACCGCTGCTGAAGCGGCGGCCCGCCGCGCCCTCGATCAGGGCATGCGTCAGATCGAGGTGCTGGTGCGTGGTCCCGGCTCCGGCCGTGAAACCGCCATCCGAGCGCTCCAGGTGGCCGGTCTCGAGATCACCCTGATCCGCGACGTGACCCCCCTGCCCCACAACGGCTGCCGGCGCTCGAAGCGCCGTCGGGTCTGATCCGGCCATTTCCCCTCACGAGACGCCACCGGCCGCTCCGCTGACACCCACCATTTCCACTCCAGACGATCGTGCTGCCATACCAGATCGAACGCATCGACCATCAGACCTCTGACGACCGCTCCCAGACGGATGTCTTCGAGATCGGTCCGCTGGAGCGGGGTCAGGCGACGACCCTCGGCAATGCCCTGCGTCGTGTGCTGATGGGGTCGCTGGAGGGCAGCGCCGTCACCGCGATCCGGATCGCCGGTGTGAACCACGAGTACGCCACCGTGCCCGGTGTGCGGGAGGACGTGCTCGACATCCTGCTGAACTGCAAGCAGATCTCCGTGGCGAGCCGCAGCCCCGAACTCGAGATCGGACGACTGGTGGTGACCGGACCGGCCAACGTGACCGCCTCCGACCTGCAGTTCTCCTCCCAGGTGCAGGTGATCGATGGGAACAGCCCCATCGCCACCGTGGCCGACGGCCACTCCCTCGAACTCGAGGTGCATGTCGAGCGGGGCGTGGGCTATCGCCCCGTCGATCGCCACAGCGAGGACACCAGCGCGATCGATCTGCTTCAGATCGATGCGGTGTTCATGCCCGTGCGACGCGTGAACTACACGGTGGACGAGACCGCCGTGGGTGAAGGCGGTTCGGCCACCGAGCGCCTGCGCCTCTCCATCCAGACCAACGGTGCGCTCACGCCCGAGGAGGCGATGTCGCAGGCGGCCAACCAGCTGATCAGCCTGGTGGAGCCCCTGGCCAGCCGCTCGATGGAGGAGGATCCCGCCCTCGAACCCGAGCCCTCCGCCGAGGCCCAGATCCCGCTGGAGGAGCTCAACCTCTCGGTACGGGCCTACAACTGCCTCAAGCGGGCCCAGGTCAATTCGGTCTCCGATCTCATGGGCTTCAGCTACGAGGATCTGCTGGAGATCAAGAACTTCGGCTCCAAGTCGGCCGACGAAGTCATCGATGCGCTCGAGCGGATCGGCATCTCCCTGCCGCAGAGCCGCACCAGCGTCTGAGCCGCACCACGCCACCCCCCGCACCTTCTCGCCTCCCATCCGACCATGCGCCATCAATGCCGCGTCCCCCAGCTGGGCCGCCCAGCCGATCAGCGCCGGGCCATGCTCCGGGGTCTCACCACCCAGCTGATCCGTGAAGGCCGTGTCACCACCACCCGGGCACGGGCACGGGCCCTGCGGGATGAAGCCGAGCGCATGATCACCCTCGCCAAGGACGGCAGCCTGGCGGCCCGTCGCCGCGCCATTGGCTACATCTACGACAAGCAGCTGGTGCACGCCCTGTTCGAGAAGGCGTCCAACCGCTACGGCGACCGCTCCGGCGGCTACACCCGCATCATCCGGACCGTACGCCGGCGGGGCGACAACGCCGAGATGGCCATCATCGAGCTCGTCTGACCAGGGCCGCTCTGACCCCTTCCGGAGCCGATCGCTCGCCCCAGCGGATCGCCCTCTGCCTGCAGTACGACGGGGCCGCATTCCACGGCTGGCAGCGCCAGCCGAACGCCGACAGCGTCCAGGCCGAGCTTGAGCGGGCGATCCGGATTCTCGATGACTGCGAACCCTCGCCCACGGTGGCGGCCGGTCGCACCGATGCCGGCGTCCACGCGGCCGCACAGGTGGCTCACTTCGACACCCGCTCACCCATGGCGCCCGTCCGCTGGGCCCGGGCCCTCAACGGCGCCCTGGCTCCGACGGTGCGCGTACTGGAATCGCGGCCGGTGGCCGCCAGCTGGCATGCCTGCTTCTCGGCAAGCCACCGGCGCTACCGCTACCTGATCTTCAACGGACGCCATCCCAACCTCTTCCTGGCCCGCCAGAGCTGGCACCGCTACCGGGCTCGGCTCGACGACGGCGCCATGAGCCGGGCCCTGCGGTCGCTGCTGGGGCACCATGATTTCAGCGCCTTCCAGCGGGCCGGCAGCCACCGCTCCCACGCCCGCACCACCGTCCAGGAGGTCGCGCTCGAACGCCACGGTGACCTGATCGAACTGGAAGTGCAGGCCAGCGGATTTCTCTACGGGATGGTGCGCCTGCTGGTGGGACAACTGGTGGCCGTGGGCGAAGGGCGCATCAGCGAGGCGGTGTTCGACCGGCGCTGGCGGCAGCAACGGCGGGCGGAGGTGAAGGAGGCCGCCCCACCCCAGGGACTCTGCCTGCTGCGGGTGGGCTATCCGGAGCCCGTGTTCAGCCGATCCCTCTGCCACGACGCCCTGCCTCACATCCGACTGGCGACGTCGGACGCACCCGATCCACCCGGCCCGGGCAGCGACATGGAGCTGATGGCCGCAGGATAAGATGGAGGATTGCGACGCGCAGACGAGCCTGCGGCATCTCCGCCGGGGTCCGACCTGCAGAACCGCCTGCCGCCACGATCTGCCCCCCTTCGCGGGTGCGGTGCGGCGTCCACACGAATCCGGCCAGCCGGTGCGATGAACAAGACACCAACTCCCTCTCTCCACACCCTCGAGCGCCAGTGGTTCGTGGTCGATGCCGAGGATCAGACCCTCGGACGGCTCGCCAGTGAAGTGGCCCGGGTGCTGCGGGGCAAGAACAAGCCCACCTTCACCCCCCATCTCGACACCGGGGACTGCGTGATCATCATCAACGCCGAGAAGGTGCGTGTGAGCGGGCGCAAGGCCACCCAGAAGGTCTACCGCCGCCACTCGGGTCGCCCCGGCGGCATGAAGCAGGAGACCTTCGCCGCCCTCCAGGACCGCCTGCCGGAGCGCATCGTGGAGAAAGCCATCAAGGGCATGCTTCCCCACAACGCCCTCGGGCGCCAGATGTTTCGCAAGCTGCACGTGTACCGCGGTGGTGAGCACCCCCACACCGCCCAGAAGCCCCAGCACCTCACCTTCGCCAACACCAGCACCGCACAATGAGTTCCTCCTCCAACAGCGTCGTCTACTGGGGCACCGGCCGCCGCAAGACGGCCGTGGCTCGCGTCCGGCTGGTTCCGGGAACGGGAACGATCACCATCAACGGTCGCCCGGGCGATTCCTATCTGAACTTCAACCCCGCCTATCTCTCCGCGGTGAAGGCTCCGCTCGACACGCTCGGCCTGATCGGCGAATACGACATCCTGGTCAACGTGAAGGGCGGCGGATTGACCGGCCAGGCCGATGCGATCAAGCAGGGTGCCGCCCGCGCCCTGTGCGAGCTGTCGGCCGACAACCGCAAGCCGCTGAAGGTGGAGGGTCATCTCAGCCGCGATCCCCGCGCCAAGGAGCGTCGCAAGTACGGCCTCAAGAAAGCGCGCAAGGCGCCTCAGTTCTCCAAGCGCTGATCACCACCGGTCCAGGACCGGCTTTTCCCGTCCCGTCTGCCCCATTCCGATGCCCAAACCCGAGATCCACCCCACCTGGTATCCCGATGCCAAGGTGATCTGCAACGGCGAGGTGGTGATGACCACCGGCTCCACCCAGCCGGAGATCCATGTGGATGTCTGGAGCGGCAACCACCCCTTCTACACAGGCACCCAGAAGATCCTCGATACCGAGGGCCGGGTGGATCGCTTCATGCGCAAATACGGCATGCGCCCGCCGGGTGGTGACCAGGAGGCCTCCTGAGCCCCCGCTCGGCCCCGTTGCCCACCGGACTGAGCGCCGCTGATGGACCGCGCCCTGCTTGAGGAGCGGCTTCAGACCGCCGAGGCCACCCTGATCCAGCTGGAACGTCAGCTGGCCGATCCATCCGTGGCCTCCGACCCGTCCCGGCTCCAGCCGATTGCCCGCGAACGGGCGCGGCTTGAACCGCTCGTGACCGACTACCACGCCCTGCTCCGCTTCGAGCGCCAGCAGGACCAGGCCAGGCAGCTGCTGCGGGAGCATCGCGGCGAGGCCGACATGGAGGCCCTGGCCCAGGAGGAGCTGACGGAGCTGGAATCCAGCATCCGGGCACTGATCGACGCCATCACCCTGGCTCTCCTGCCCAGCGATCCCCGCGATGAGCGCAGCGTGATGCTGGAGATCCGGGCCGGTGCCGGTGGCGATGAGGCCTGCCTCTGGGCCGGTGATCTGGCACGCATGTACGAGCGCCACGGCCAGGCCATGGGCTGGGCCGTGCAGCCGGTCAGCGCCTCCGCGGCCGACCTGGGCGGATTCCGGGAGCTGATCCTCTCGATCCGCGGCGAGGGCGTCTACAGCCAGCTGAAGTTCGAGGCGGGCGTTCACCGCGTCCAGCGCGTGCCCGCCACGGAATCCCAGGGACGGGTGCACACCTCCACCGCCACGGTGGCCGTGATGCCCGAGGCCGATCCGGTGGAGGTGGTGCTCCAGCCGGGCGACCTGGAGATCAGCACCGCCCGTTCCGGCGGTGCGGGGGGGCAGAACGTGAACAAGGTGGAAACGGCCGTGGACGTGCTGCACCGGCCCAGCGGCATCCGGGTGTTCTGCACCCAGGAGCGATCGCAGCTGCAGAACAGGGAGCGGGCCCTGGAGATCCTGCGGGCCAAGCTGCTCGACCGGGAGCGGGCGGACGCCGCCGCCCGGGAGGGGGCCCAGCGCAGGGCCCAGGTGGGGAGCGGCGACCGCAGCGAGAAGATCCGCACCTACAACTACAAGGACAACCGGGCCACCGACCACCGCCTGGGACGTCACTTCAGCCTCGACCAGGTGTTGACGGGCAGCCAGCTGGCCGACATCGTGGCCGCGTGCCAGGCGGCCGATCAGCAGGCCCGCCTTGAGGAGCTGGCGGAGGCGGCGGCCAGGTCCTGATCGGAGGGAGGCCGGCCCTCAGGCGCCGATCACATACTTGGCCCACTCGCCGTAGCGGCCGGCGCGGATCTGGCGCGTGGCCTCGAACGTGAGGCTGGAATGGGGCCGCCGGGGAGCGCGATGCAGCGGCATGCCGGCCTCCTGAGGCGTGCGGTTGCCCTTGCGCACATTGCAGCGCAGGCAGGCCGTGACCACGTTCTCCCACACGTCCGCCCCGCCGCGGCTGCGGGGCAGCACATGATCGATCGACAGGGGCTCGCTGACGCCGCAGTACTGGCAGCGGTGACCATCCCGCTGGAAGACGTTGCGGCGGGTGAGCGGCAGCTCCCGGAAGGGCACCCTGACGTACTGGCGCAGACGGATGACGGTCGGCAGGGTGATGTCCGGACGGATGAGGCGGCTGCTGTCGTGTTCGAGTCCGACGGCCTTGCCCTTGATCAGCATCACCATGGCGCGACGCCAGGAGGTGATGTTCAGGGGCTCGTAGGAGGCGTTGAGAACCAGGACCTGACCCATCGGTGCCCCCACGTGGAGGAAGGCTAGGGCTGATCTCCAGTCGGGTCGGTGACGGGGCTTACCGTCGCTGCCATGCGACACCCGGACGACGGCGCTGAGCTCGACCCCCGCCAGCGCGCCTGGGTCGACGTGGAGGCCGACGCGATCCGCTCCAATGTCCGCCTGATCCGCTCGGAGCAACTGGGCCACGCCACCCGGCTGATGGCGGTGGTGAAGGCCGATGGCTACGGCCATGGCGCCCTGGCGGTGGCCCGAGCGGCAGCGGAGGGCGGGGCCTGCCAGTTCGGCGTCGCCACCCTCGCCGAGGGGATCGAGCTGAGGCGGGGCGGCATCGAAGCGCCCGTGCTGGTGCTGGGTAACCTCATCGACGCCGCCTCGCTGGCCCAGTGCGTGCGCTGGAACCTGATGCCGACCCTCAGCGATCCGGACCAGGCCCGCCACTGCCACGACCTGGCCCGGGCCGGGGGACGACGGCTCGCCGTTCATCTCAAGGTCGACACCGGCATGAGCCGCCTGGGCGTGCCCCTGGGGGACGCCCTGCCCCTGGCCGAAGCGATCCAGGAGCTGGAGGGGCTGGAGCTGGCCGGCGTGTACAGCCACCTGGCCATGGCCGATGGCCCCCCGGACGGGCGGGCCGACGCGGTGACGCGCCGCCAGCAGGAGGCGTTCCGGGGTCTGCTGGCCTCCCTGCAGGACCGGGAGATCCGCTGCGGTCTCCGCCATCTGGCCAATTCCGCCGGCACGCTGCGGGATCGGGCCCTCCATCACGACCTGGTGCGCGTCGGCCTGGCCCTCTACGGCCATTCCCCCTCCGGGCATCTGGCGACACCGGGCGGGCTGCGGCCGGCGCTGCACCTGAGGGCGAGGGTCACCCTGGTGCGCTCGATCGGCGCGGGGGTGGGTGTGAGCTACGGACACCACTTCATCAGCAGCCGCCCCATGCGCCTGGCCGTTGTGGCGATCGGCTACGCCGACGGGGTGCCGCGACTGCTGTCCGGGCGGATGGAGGTGCTGCACCGGGGCCGGAGCCTGCCCCAGGTGGGAGCGATCACGATGGATCAGCTGATGATCGATGCCAGTGGCTGCCCGGATCTGCAGGCCGGGGACACGGTGACCCTGCTCGGGAGCAGTGGAGCGGCGGTGCTCTCTCCAGCCGAGTGGAGCGACCAATGCGGCACCATCCCCTGGGAGATCCTGTGCGGGTTCAAGCACCGGCTGCCACGACTGCCCGCGGCCGCGCCGGAGGCGGTGGAATGCGGGCAGCACTGATAAGGTGGCAGCGCCGCTGGAGAGGTGGCTGAGTGGTTGAAAGCGGCTCCCTGCTAAGGAGTTACAGGAGGCAACTTCTGTCGAGGGTTCGAATCCCTCCCTCTCCGTTTCCGGTCAAGCGCTGAGCCGATGCTTCACGGCCTGAGGCAGCACTGACCGCTGAACCGCTCACTCCGCCTCGGATTCTGGCTCCTCATCCAGCCGGCGGGCGGCTGCCGCAAGCCCGGCTGCCAGATCAGGAAGCAGGGTTTCATCGGCGGCCCGCTCCGCGCCCTCGCTGAAGGCGACGATCAGCATGGGCGGGAGATCCTCGATCTCGATCCAGGCCGCATCGTGCCGCGCCTGACTCATCCAGCCGGCCTTGCTCCAGAGTCCGGCTGTGACAGGGATCCCTCCCCCGAGAAAACCGTCCACCTGATTCTCGGGATCCGCCACCCGCTCGCGGGGATCCAGCGAGCGGCTGAGCAGATCGCGCAGGCGCCGGCAGGCCGGCGGGGAGACCACGGCGTCTGTCATCACCGCGTGCAGCAGACGAGCGGTGCCGAGGGTGCCCATGCGGTTGCGGTTGCTGAGGTCGGCGCCGTAGTGACGCCACTCGCGGCCGTAGGGACCGTCGCCCCAGGTCTTCTGGCAGGCATTGAAGCCCCGCAGTTCCTCCCAGCCCAGCTCCTCCAGCCAGCGGTTGACCAGCTGGCGCTGATCGCACCAGAGCGACCAGTCCGGTTCCGGCAGATCGGGGCCGCCCGTGGTGCCCGTCAGCAGATCCACCAGCAGGGCCGTGGCGTCGTTGCTGGAGTCGCGGATCATGTCGGCCATCGCGCGCCTCAGCTCGTCGTGCTCCAGCAGGAGATCGGCCTGCAACCAGGCCTCCACCGCCACGGCGTAGACCAGCTTCACCACGCTGGCGGGATAGCGCATGCGCTCCCCGCCGAGGCTGGCTCCCACGGCCTCCCCCTGCGGGCCCTCCGGGTGGAGCAGCCAGGTCACGCTCAGCTCCTCTGCCAGATCCGGTCGCCCCGGAGCGGCCAGCTCACCGGCCACCAGCTCCGAGAGCAGCTGGTGCATGCGTGGCTCAAAGCGGTAGAACGCCATCAGGGCCGGCGGTGAGGATGGTGAGCGTAGGAACGCCCGTGGCGGCGGAACTGCTGAGCCCGGGCAGCTGCTGGCGCCTCGATCGACATGCGCCCGGCTACGCGCGCCCGGAGGGCAGCGCACTGGCGACCGAAGTGTCGGCCGGCCGGCGCTTTCAGGTGGGCCTCCACCCGGGCCACCGCTGCGGAGCCGGCCGGTCGGGAACGGGGGCGGCTGATCGCATCCCGGTGCGGCTGCTCGAGGACGGCTACCCCTGCTGGCTCAGCCTGCAGGACTGCCTCGGCCATGCTCGGGCCTCGCTGGCGGTCCGGCCGCCGCGACCGGGACTGCCGCGGATCCGCCAGCGCATGGAGGCGGTGCTGGCCCAGGCCCTCTCGGCCATGGAGCGGCCGAACCGGTACCTGTGGGGAGGCACCGTCGGGCCGGATTTCGACTGCTCCGGGCTCGTGCAGAACGCCTTCGCCTCCCAGGGCATCTGGCTGCCGCGCGACGCCTATCAGCAGGAGCGGTTCTGCCGGCCCATCGCCGTGCGGCCCGGCGTGCTCAACCTTCTGCGCCCGGGGGACCTGATCTTCTTCGGGACGGCGGCCCGCTGCACCCATGTGGGGCTGCATCTCGGCGGTGGCCGCTACCTGCACAGCTCCGGGCGCGAACACGGCCGGGACGGACTCGGCATCGACGGCCTGGCGCCGCGGGATCACCATCCGGTGGCCTGCCACTACCGCCGTGAACTGCGGGGAGCCGGACGGGTGGAGCGCTCCCACGACGGCACCACCCTGCCCTGACCCCCGATCGGGTCGCGCCCTAGGTTGCCGCCGACCGGTCCATGCCATGACGTCCTCCGCCCCCCAGACTCCTGCCGCCGCAGCGGCCGCGCCGGATCTGTCGGTGGTGATCCCGATCTACAACGAGGAGGACAGCCTCGCTGATCTGCTGAAGCAGCTGCTCACGGCCCTGCGGCCCCTCACACTCAGCTTCGAGCTGGTGCTGGTGAACGACGGCTCGACGGACGGATCGGCCCGGGTGCTGGAGGAGCAGGTGCGGCAGGTGCCGGAATTGGTGGCCGTGCTGCTGCGCAAGAACTACGGCCAGACCGCCGCGATGGCGGCGGGATTCGATGCGGCGCGCGGAGCGATCATCGTCAGCCTCGACGGCGATCTGCAGAACGACCCGGCCGACATCCCCCTGCTGGTGGAGAGGCTGCAGCAGGGCTACGACCTCGTCAGCGGCTGGCGCCACGACCGGCAGGATGCGGCCCTGATGCGGAAGCTGCCCTCACGGCTGGCCAACCGCCTGATCGGTCGCGTGACCGGCGTGCGCCTGCACGATTACGGCTGTTCCCTGAAGGCGTACCGGCGCGAGGTGCTGGAGGACATGAACCTCTACGGGGAGCTGCATCGCTTCCTGCCGGCGCTGGCCTTCATCGAAGGGGCACGCATCACGGAGGTGAAAGTGAATCACCGGGCCCGTCAGTACGGGGTGAGCAAGTATGGAATCGATCGCACCTTTCGCGTGCTGATGGACCTGCTCACGGTGTGGTTCATGAAGCGCTTCCTCACCCGCCCGATGTATGTGTTCGGCTTCGGCGGCATGGTGGCGATGGTCGCCGCCCTCGTGGCCGCCTCCGTGCTGCTGGTCGACAAGCTGATGGGGGCGGACATCGCCAATCGCCCCCTGCTCAGCCTGGCGGTGGTGCTGGGTGTGTGCGGTGTGCAGCTCTTCTGCTTCGGCCTGCTGGCGGAGCTGCAGATGCGCACCTACCACGAGAGCCAGGGTCGCCCCATCTACCGGGTGCGGGCCACGTTGCGCGGCAGCGGCGACTGATCTCGGGCGGCAGAAGGGCGCACCGGTCCGCGGTAGCGAGCCATCTGGCGTGCCGCCTCCGCCACCACGGCGGCATCCGCGTCGCGCAGGCCGCGGCGGATCAGAGGGAGGGCACCGGGATCGCGGAAGCGGGAGCAGAGTCGCATGGCCTGCAGGCGTTCAGCGGAGGACCCGGAGCTCAGCTCACGCAGGACCTGCAGCCACGCCAGGCGATCGCGGCCCACCAGTCCCCGCAGCGGAGGAGGGCCGTCCATCGCATCGACCCCGGGGCCGCCGGCGCCGGCCGCATCGTCCGACTCCGCGGGCCCGTCCAGGGCGCGGCTGATCTGGGCCCGGTTGAGCGACGCCACGGCGGACGCATCGGTGGAGGCGAGCAGCCGGGGCCGCCGCCCCCGGCTGAGCCAGACCACGGCAGCCACTCCCATCAGCAGGGCCACGGACAGGACTCGGGTCATGGAGCGAAGGAATGATGCGACGACGGTTGAACTTTTATGTCACCGGGAACGGCAGCAAAAGAGCCCAGCACCACTCTGCCTATTGTTCGGCAGACCCATGCTGATCCGTGACATGACAGGAGAGTTTGCAGCGGCCTGGATGCCCTCGGTGTTTGTTCCTCTCGTCGGCATTCTTGGAGCAGCTGTCGCCATGGCTCTGCTGTTCAACGTGATTGAAGCCACCGAGTGAGGTCTTCGTCCTGTCCGCTTCGTCGTCCCCGTCCATGACCGTCACCCCCGTTGCTGATCCCACCGTCGGCAATCTGGCCACACCGATCAACAGCAGCTACTTCACCAAGGCCTTCCTCAACGCCCTTCCGGCCTACCGCCCATCCCTCTCGCCCAACCGGCGCGGGCTTGAGGTCGGCATGGCGCACGGCTACCTCCTCTACGGGCCCTTCGCCTACACCGGCCCCCTCCGCTCGACCGATTACGCCTCCACCGCGGGCCTGCTGGCCGCTGTGGGCCTGGTGTCGATCCTGACGGTCTGCCTCTCCATCTACGGCACCGCCGGCGATGGTCCCAACGTGCAGCCCGCCGACGCGACCATCGACAACCCTCCCGCCGATCTGTTCACCAAGGCCGGCTGGGCCGAGTTCGCCAGTGGTTTCTGGCTCGGCGGCTGCGGGGGTGCGGCCTTCGCCTGGTTCCTGGCCGGAACCGACCTGGTGAAGAACGTCGCCGGCAGCGTGCTCAGCCTGAGCTGAGTCTCAACTGCCACTCCACACACCTGAATGAAGCGGCCGGTTGCGCGCACCGGCCGCTTCATTCTTTTGAGCTGCCAGGATTGCCGCCCTGATACGAGGGAGCGGCGGTGGCCTCGATCTCCGATCCGTTCCTGAGACGACCGGTCCTGACGGTCGTCTGCAGCCTGTTCATTCTTCTGGCCGGCCTGCTGAGCCTGGTGGGTCTGGGTCTGGAGGATCTGCCGCAGATCGCCCCCACCCGCGTGAGTGTGCGCGCCACCTTTCCGGCTGCCTCGCCGGAGGTGGTGGAGCAGGGGGTGACGGCCGTGCTGGAACAGCAGCTCAACGGCCTCGAGGGTCTCGAGAGCATCAGCTCCAGCAGTTCTCTGGGCAGCAGCAGCATCGCCCTGCGCTTCGAGGCGGGCGATCCGGAACTGAATGCCATCAAGGTGCAGAACGAGGTGAGCCTCGCCACCCGCCGGCTGCCTCAGGCCGTGAGCCGTCAGGGCATCCGGGTGCGCCGCTCCTCGAGCGACCTGCTGATGATCCTGGGCTTCAGCGCCGACCCGGGCCTCTATGGCCGGGAGTTCATCTCCGGCTGGCTCGATCAGCAGCTGAGGGACGGGCTGCAGCGCCTCGAGGGCGTCGGTGAGGTGGTGGTGTTCGGCAGCAGCGAACTGGCCTACCACCTCTGGCTGGATCCCATCGCCCTGCAGACCCACGACCTCACGGTGGGTCGGGTGTCCCAGGCCCTGCTGGAGCAGAACGTGCTGCCGGCCCTCGGGCAGGTGGGCGACGCACCGGCCCCGGAGGGCCAGGCCCTCACCCTGCCCCTGCGCGCGGATGGTCGGCTGCGCACGGTGCAGGAGCTGGAGCAGCTGGTGGTGCTGCGGCTGCCCAACGGCGGACTGCTGCGCCTGCGCGACGTGGGCCGCGTGAGCCTCGGCCCCGAGGACTTCGGCAGCAGCGCCATCAACATCCGTGGTGATCCCACCGTGGCAGTGGGCATCTTCCAGCGGGACGGCAGCAACGCCATCGCCGTGAGCGATCAGGTGCGGGACGGACTGGAGCGCCTCCGGCCCGGCTTCCCGCCCGGCCTGCGCATGGATGTGATCGTGGATGTGGCCACCACGGTGCGGGCCAACCTCGACCGCACACTGGCCACGCTGCGGGATGCGGTGCTGCTGGTGCTGCTGGTGCTGCTGCTGTTCCTGGGGCGCTGGCGCCTGGCCCTGATCCCGGCGATCGCAGTGCCGATCGCCCTGGTGGGAAGCCTGGCCCTGGTACGGCTGAGCGGCGAGAACCTCAACAGCCTGACCCTGTTCGGTCTCGTCCTGGCCACGGGCATCGTGGTGGACGACGCGATCGTGGTGAGCGAGGACATCGCCGGGCGGATCGAGCGCGGCAGCCCGCCGCTCGGGGCCGCGTTCGAGGCGATGCAGGAACTGGCCGGGGCGGTGATCGCCACCTCGCTCGTGCTGGCCGCGGTGTTTCTGCCGGTGCTGCTGATCCCGGGCTCGATCGGACGCCTGTACCAGCCGATCGCACTGGCCATCAGCGGAGCGATCCTGTTCTCGACGCTCAATGCCCTGAGCTTCACGCCGATGGCCTGCGCCCGGGTGCTCTCCGGAGCGGGCCGGGGCCTGCCGCCGCCGCTGCGGCAGCTGAGCCGCCACCTGCGCCGCTGGCTCGACCGGAGCCAGCAGGCCTACGGCCGCCTGCTGCATCGGCTGCTGCGCTGGCGCCGCAGGGTCGCCGTCCTTCTGGTGCTGGGCCTGCTGCTGACCATCGCCGGGCTCCAGGCCACGCCCACCTCCTTCATCCCCGACGAGGACCAGGGCCAGCTGCGGGGGTACTTCACCCTCGCCGACGGCGCCAGCCTGCAGCGCACGGAAGCCGTGATGGAACGCATCCGGGCCGTGGTGGCCGAGGAGCCCCTGATCGTCACCGGCAACTTCTACGCGGGCCGCAGCTTCGGGCAGAGCGAGCCGAACAGCGGCTCGTTCTACCTGCGCCTGCCGCCGCTGGAGGAGCGGGGCGGCGGCGACACCAGCAGCACCGCCGTGCGCCGGCGGCTGCAGCGGGCCCTGGCGGAGCAGCTGCCCGACGTGCGGGTGGTCGTGACCACTCCCCCCACGGTGCGCGGCTTCAACAGCGAAGCGGGACTGACCATGGAACTGCTGGATCGCAGCGGCGGACTCCTCGATCTGGAGCGGTTCGAAGCGGCCGCACGGGAGTTCATCGACCAGGCCCAGGCCACCGGCCGGTTCGAGCGGGTGAGCACCCGCTTCGATGCCAGCTCGCCCCAGGTGGAACTGATTCCGGACCGCGATCTGATGGCGGCCGCCGATCTGCCCTTCGTAGCGACTCTGCAGGAGATCGGCGCGGCCATCGGCGGCCGCTACCTCGATGACACCTACCAGGAGGGCCGGATCCGCAGGATCTACGTGCGGCTGGAGGGGGCCGATCGGGCGGTGCCGGAGGACCTGCTGCGGTTGCGGGTCGCCAACCGGGAGGGTGAGCTGGTTCCCGCCGCCGGGGTGGTGGGCCTCGAAGCCCGGCAGGGCACCAACCGGATCGAGCGCTACGACCAGACCCGATCGATCACCGTCACCGCCCTTCCCGCGACCGGAGTCAGCAGCGGCCAGGCGATCAGCACATTGCAGGAGCTGAGCGACCGACTGGGGGGCGACGGCCGCCTCGATCTGGTCTTCACCGGCCTGGCCCGGGAGGAGCAACGGGCCGGCAACAGCAGCTGGATCCTCTTCAGCCTCGGCCTGGCCGTGGTGTATCTGCTGCTGGCCGCCCTCTACGACAGCTTCCTCGCCCCATTGATCATCCTGCTCACCGTTCCACTGGCCCTGATGGGAGCCCTGGCCGGACTGTGGCTGCGCGGCCTGCCCCTCGATGTCTACGCCCAGATGGGTCTTCTGGTGCTGGTGAGCCTGGCGGCGAAGAACGGCATCCTGATCGTGGAGTTCGCCAACCAGCGGCTCAGGGCCGGGCTCTCGCTGACAGAGGCGATCCATGGCGCGGCCGTGCAACGGATGCGGCCGATCGTGCTGACGGCGGTGACGTCCCTGGCCGGATTCCTACCCCTGGTGATGGCCAGCGGAGCCGGTTCCGCCAGTCGCATCAGCATCGGAACGGTGGTGTTCAGCGGTCTGCTGGTGTCGACGCTGCTCAGCCTGTTCATCGTCCCCTCGGTGTACCTGCTGCTGCGAGGACCTCGGCGGGCGGAGAGCGAGCGGTCCGGCGGATCCGCCGGGTCATGAAAAAGCCCCGGCTTGCGCCGGGGCGTGATCCCATCCCTCTGTGTCATCACGTCGCGCTGCCGCTGTTGAGGCAGCGCGGGTGTGGCATTCAGAGGCCTAGCCGTACCGTCCCGCCGTGGAGGCGATCAGGAAGGCGGCGTAGGTCAGGAAGTAGCCGATGGTGAAGTGGGCCAGACCCACCACACGGGCCTGAACGATCGAGAGCGCCACGGGCTTGTCGCGCCAGCCGACCAGGTTGGCCAGAGGCGTGCGCTGGTGAGCCCAGACGATGGTCTCGATCAGCTCCTGCCAGTAGCCCCTCCAGGAGATGAGGAACATGAAGCCGGTCGCCCAGATCAGGTGTCCGAAGAGGAACATCCAGGCCCAGACGGCCAGGTTGTTGGTGCCGAAGGGGTTGTAGCCGTTGATCAGCTGGGAGCTGTTGAGCCACAGGTAATCGCGGAACCAACCCATCAGGTAGGTGCTGGACTCATTGAACTGAGCCACGTTGCCCTGCCAGATGGCCAGGTGCTTCCAGTGCCAGTAGAAGGTCACCCAACCCACGGTGTTCAGAGCCCAGAAGACAGCCAGGTAGAAGGCGTCCCAGGCAGAGATGTCGCAGGTGCCGCCACGGCCGGGGCCGTCGCAGGGGAAGGAGTAGCCGAAGTCCTTCTTGTCGGGCATCAGCTTGGAGCCACGGGCATCCAGGGCACCCTTGACCAGGATCAGGGTGGTGGTGTGCAGCCCGAGAGCGATGGCATGGTGCACCAGGAAGTCTCCGGGGCCGATCGGCAGGAAGACGTCGGTGTTGCCGTTGATGGCATCGAGCCAGAAGTGATCGCCGGGGATGTTGGCCGAGGCCAGGCTGGCGGCACTCTGGGGATTGGACAGGAGAACGTCCATTCCATACATCGCCTTACCGGAAGCCGCCTGCACGAACTGGGCGAAGACGGGCTCGACAAGGATTTGCTTCTCGGGGGTACCGAAGGCCACAACCACGTCGTTGTGGACATACAGACCAAGGGTGTGGAAGCCGAGGAAGAGAGAGACCCAGCTCAGGTGGCTGATGATCGCTTCCTTGTGCTCCAGCATGCGGGCCAGAACGTTGTTGGCGTTGGCCTGCGGGTCGTAGTCACGGATGAAGAAGATGGCTCCGTGAGCGAAGGCACCGCACATCAGGAAGATGGCGATGTACTGGTGGTGGGTGTACAGCGCTGCCTGGGTCGTGTAGTCCTTCGCGATGAAGGCGTACGAGGGCATCGAGTACATGTGCTGCGCCACCAGGCTGGTGATCACACCCAGGGATGCCAGGGCAAGACCGAGCTGGAAGTGCAGGGAGTTGTTGATCGTGTCGTAGAGACCCTTGTGGCCGGCACCCAGGTCACCAGGGGTTCCCGGGGGGGGTTGTGGGCTTCGAGGATCTCGCGGATCGAGTGGCCGATACCGAAGTTGGTCCGGTACATGTGGCCGGCGATCACGAAGATCACACCGATCGCCAGATGGTGGTGGGCGATGTCCGTCAGCCAGAGCGCTTCACTCTGCGGATGGAAGCCGCCGAGGAAGGTGAGGATGGCGGTGCCGGCACCTTCGGAGGATCCGAAGACCTGACCGAGGGTATCGGGATTCTCGGCATAGACGCCCCAGTTGCCGGTGAAGAAGGGACCCAGGCCTGCCGGGTGCGGCATGACGTTGAGGAAGTTGTCCCAACCGACGTGCTGACCACGGGCCTCGGGAATGGCCACGTGCACCAGGTGTCCGGTCCAGGCGATCGAGCTGAAGCCGAAGAGGACAGCCAGGTGGTGGTTGAGGCGTGATTCAGCGTTCTTGAACCAGGCCAGGGAGGGGCGGTACTTGGGCTGCAGGTGCAGCCAGCCGGCGAAGAGGAACCAGGCGGACAGGATCAGAAGGAAGATCGAGCCGGCATAGAGCTCAGCATTGGACCGCATGCCGATGGTGTACCACCAGTGGTACACACCGGAATAGGCCACGTTCACCGGTGAGGAGGCTCCGGCCTGGGAGAAGGCGTCAATGGCGCCCTGGCCGAAGTGGGGGTCCCAGATCGCATGGGCGATGGGACGGACATGCAGGGGGTCAGCGACCCACTGTTCGAAGTTGCCCTGCCAGGCGACGTGGAACAGGTTGCCCGAAACCCAGAGGAAGATCACCGCCAGGTGACCGAAATGAGTGGAGAAGAGCTTCTGGTAAAGCTTCTCCTCGGTCATCCCGTCATGGCTCTCGAAATCGTGAGCCGTGGCGATGCCGTACCAGATACGGCGGGTTGTCGGGTCCTGTGCCAGACCCTGGCTGAACGAAGGAAATTTCGTTGCCATTGGGAAGGTCAGGATGAGGTCAACCGACCACAAGAATGTGGGCGTGGAAGAAGGCCCATGTCGTCGCGATGCCGCCCACTAGATAGTGAGCCACACCCACAGCACGACCCTGGGTGATGGAGAGAGCGCGAGGCTGGATGGCCGGAGCCACCTTCAGCTTGTTGTGAGCCCAGACAATGGACTCGATCAGCTCCTGCCAGTAGCCGCGGCCACTGAAGAGGAACATCAGGCTGAAGGCCCAGATGAAGTGCGCGCCGAGGAACATCAGCCCATAGGCACTGTTGGATGAGCCGTAGCTGTTGATCACCTGAACGGCCTGAGCCCAGAGGAAATCACGCAGCCAACCATTGATGGTGATGGCACTGTTGGCGAAGTTGCCGTTGGTGATGTGCGACACCGTGCCATCGGGACTCACGGTTCCCCACACGTCGCTCTGCATCTTCCAGCTGAAGTGGAAGATCACGATCGAGAGGGAGTTGTACATCCAGAACAGGCCGAGGAACACGTGGTCCCAGGCAGACACCTGGCAGGTGCCACCACGACCCGGTCCGTCACAGGGGAAGCGGAAGCCGAGGTTGGCCTTGTCGGGAATCAGGCGCGAGTTCCGGGCGTAGAGCACACCCTTCAGCAGGATCAGCACCGTCACGTGAATGGTGAAGGCGTGAATGTGGTGCACCATGAAGTCGGCCGTTCCCAGAGGGATCGGCGCAGCGGCGACCTTGCCCGCCACGGCGACGACGGAGCCGTCGAACACTTCACTCACACCGGCCAGGGCGTTGGGAGCGGTGCTGCCGGCAGCGGCGGCATGCAGACCCTGAACCCACTGGGCGAAGATCGGCTTGAGGGAGATGGCGGAATCGCTGAACATGTCCTGGGGACGACCCAGGGCACGCATGGTGTCGTTGTGGATATACAGCCCGAAGCTGTGGAATCCGAGCCAGATGCAGACCCAGTTCAGGTGGCTGATCAGGGCGTCACGCGCCTTGAGCACACGGTCGAGAACGTTGTCCACATGCTTGGCGGGGTCGTAGTCCCGGACCATGGCGATGGCGGCGTGGGCCGCGCCACCGACGATCAGGAAGCCCCCGATCCACATGTGGTGGGTGAAGATGCAGAGCTGGGTGGGGTAGTCGATGCCGATGTAGGGATACGGAGGCATCGCATACATGTGGTGCGCAACGATGATCGTCAGCGAACCGAACAGCGCCAGGTTGAGGCCCAGCTGGGCATGCCAGGAGGTGGTGAGGAACTCGAAGAGTCCGTCGTGTCCCTTGCTGGCGGGGAACAGAAGCGGATCACCCTTCTGGCCCTCGAGGATCTCCTTGATGCTGTGACCAATGCCCCAGTTGGTCCGGTACATATGACCGGCCACGATGAAGAGCACCGCGATCGCCAGGTGGTGATGGGCGATGTCCGTCATCCACAGACTTCCCGTCACGGGGTTCAGACCGCCGTTGAAGGTAAGGAAGTCGCCGTAGGCGGCCCAGTTGCCGGTGAAGAAGGCACCGATGCCCGCACCGAAGCCGGGGAACAGCTGGGAGATGAGGTCCTGGCTGAGGAACTCATGCGGCAGCGGGATGTCAGCCACTGAACCGATCGTCTGCCCATCGAGGGTGAGCGGCTGACCGGCGTCGATGGCATCCATCAACTGGGTGGTCGGCAGGGACACATGCAGCAGGTGCCCTGTCCAGGACAGGGAACCCAGTCCGAGCAGACCGGCCAGGTGGTGGTTGAGCATGGACTCAACGTTCTGGAACCACTCGAGCTTCGGAGCGGCCTTGTGGTAGTGGAAGACCCCTGCGTTGAGCATGAGGCCGGCCATCACCAGGGCGCCGATGGCGGTGGCGAGAAGCTGGGTCTCACTGGTGAAGCCCCAGGCCCTCCAGACGTGGAAGAGGCCGGAGGTGATCTGAATGCCTTGGAATCCGGCACCCACATCACCGTTGAGAATTTCCTGACCGAAGACGGGCCAGACAACCTGCGCACTGGGCTTGACGTGCGTTGGGTCGGCCAGCCAGCCGGTGTAGTTGGAGAAGCGGGCTCCGTGGAAGAAGGCGCCGCTCAGCCAGATGAAGATGACGGCCAGATGGCCGAAGTGAGCGCTGAAGATCTTGCGTGAGACCTCTTCGAGATCGCTCGTGTGGCTGTCGAAGTCGTGAGCGTCAGCGTGGAGGTTCCAAATCCATGTGGTGGTTTTGGGACCTTTGGCGAGGGAGCGATCGAAATGCCCGGGCTTGCCGAGCACGTCGACGTCGACGGGAACAGGGTTCCTGTCAACCATGGCTTTCGCCGTTTTCCCACGCTCTGGTGGGCTGATGGTCATCGAGTCGTTCCTCGAGGGACGGGATCGAGGTGGAGGGCCACCCCTCAAGCGAGGGGCTCTCACCTCCACGGGGCCCCGCTGACCCTTGGTGGCGGCTCGGATCGCCGGGAGGGCGATCGCGCCGCTGGGACAGCGGAGAGGCACCAGCTCCGGGGAACTGGTGTTGAGACCCCCTTGCAAGAGGGAGTCGCTCGCGGAAGCATAAGAGCGTTGATCTGCAGCTCCGCCCGGCTAGTTACAAAGGTTCAATCCGGGCGAACCGCCCTGTCGGACTGGGCTTTGCGCAGAGTGCGTACACACGCAGGCGTTGCAACTTTGCGCGATTTGTTATCAACTTAACAATGAAGTTTTCCGGTGGCCGTGCTGGGTCGCCCTGCCCTGCCGGCGCGCTGGAGGCCGGCCGCAGCCCGTTGCGCAGAATGGCTGCGGCTTCTCCCGTGGGCTCCCATGACTCGCCGGGCCGTTCAACCGCTGCCTCCTCTGCATCGGCTCCTGGGGGTCGTCACCGCCCTTGTGATCGGCTGCACCGGCTGCGCCGGCACGCCCGGGGGCACGCCCCTCGGCGGCCGCGGGGCCACGCTTCAGGAAACCGCACCCCCGCTCGCCGTCCAGCAGGTGCGGGAACGGCTCGCGGTTCACGATCCGGTGGTGCGCATCACCGCCCCCGCGCCCGACGCCGTGCTGGCTGAGGGGCCCTGGACCCTGGACCTGCAGGTCCAGGACTGGCCGATCGGCGATGCCGGCCCCCTCGGACCCGGTCCCCATGTGGTGGTGCAGATCGACGACGAGGCCCCCCGGCGGATCACCGCTGTTGAGGAGGGACAGGCCAGCCTGACGCTGGACCCCCTGTCTCCCGGCAGCCATCGCATCACGGCCTATGCCGCCCGTCCCTGGGGGGAAGCGGTCAAGAGCCCCCAGGCCAGCAGTCGCCTGATCGTGCATCGGCTGGCTCCCCTCCCCGGCAGTCAGCCGGCCCCGGGCAGTGCCTGGATGGTGCCGGTGAGTCCGGACCAGCGCGAGGCCACCGGCCCGATCGGAACCAGGGAGCCCGTGCTGGTGGACTGGCTGCTGTGGGACGCCCCGCTGCAGCACCTGAGCCCGGGAGATGACCAGTGGCGGCTGCGGATCACCCTCAATGGAGACAGCGTTCTGGTGGACCGCCAGACGCCGCTGTGGTTGGAGGGCTTCCGACCGGGCGACAACGTTCTGATGCTGGAACTGCTCGCCGCCACCGGCGAGCCGCTCAATCCCCCCTTCAACGCCGTGGTGCGTGGAGTGCGGGTCGACCCACGGGCGTCCGGCGGCCCCTGGCTCAACGGTCCTCTGAGTGAGCGCGACCTGGCCCTGGTGCTCGGGCTCCCGACCGATGCCGGCCTCGAATCGGCAGATCCGGAGGCCTCCGAAGAAGCGGTCGCGCCGGTCGGACGCGAAACCAAACCCGAGCCCGAGCCCGAGCCAAGCGTGACCGACGACGACGCGGCCCCGGCGGAGCCCGCTCTCAGCAAGGCCGGCGACGAAGTGGCCGATCCCGGAATCGAGGCCGATCCCGGGGTCGAGACCAAGCCCGCAACCGAGCCCGCCGCACCCGAAGCGATGGTCCCTGAGGCCGACCCTGCAGAAGCCGGGGACTCCGGGACCGAGGCCGAGACCGACCGGCAAGAGCCCTCCGCCGGCACCTCCCCCACCGAACTCAGCCCCTCCAACGCCGAGGAGGAGGAGCCGGGCGAGGCCCCATCGCCCCCGCTCACCGCGGCAGATCAGGCTGATGCCGCCTGAGCCCTCCCGATCCGGGGGCCTCGTGCTGGGGCTGGCCCTCAGCGCCCGCTCGCGCTCCGCTCTCAGCCAGCTGCAGGCCGGCGGCGTGATCAGCGCCATCACGCCGCCGGAAGCCCGGGCCGCGGCAGAGCTGGCGCAGCACTGGCAGCAGGCCTCCGCCTTCGTGATCGCCGGTGCGGTGGGGGCGGTGACCCGCCTGATCGCCCCCCATCTGAGCGACAAGCACAACGACCCCGCCGTAGTGGTGATCGACCCGGCGGGTCGGTTCGCCATCCCGGTGCTGGGGGGCCATCGGGCCGGTGGTGAATCGCTGTGCCGGGCCGTGGCCGCCTGCCTCGGTGGAACAGCGGTGAGCACCGGCAGCAGCGGGGGCGAGGGCAATGGACTCCCGCTCGACTGCTTCGGACGGGACTGGGGCTGGCGGCGGGGCAGCGGGCCGTGGGACCAGCTGATGAAGCGCGCGGCAGCGGGCCAGGACCTGACCGTCCGCCAGGAGGGAGGCCTCGACCTCTGGCGCCGTCTGCCCAGCGCCGTGGGGGAGAGCGCGGGCTCAGACGCGGATGGAGAGACCGGCCCGGCCGCCGATCTGGTGATCGGTGCCGAGCTCAACGAGGGATGCCGCTGGCATCCGCCCCTGCTCTGGATCGGTGTGGGCTGTGAGCGGGACAGCTCGGCCGGGCTGATCGAGCGCGCCATTGACGAGGCTCTGGCCAGCGCCAACCTGGCAGCCGCAGCGGTGGCCGGTGCCGCCAGCCTGGACCTCAAGGGGGATGAGGCGGGATTGCTGCACGTTCTCGAGCGCCGGGGCTGGCCCCTGAAGCTGTTCCCATCCAGCGATCTGGCCGCCGTGGCAGTGCCCACTCCCTCGGCGGAGGTGGCCCGGGCCGTGGGAACCGCCAGTGTGGCCGAGGCTTCAGCCCTGCTGGCCGCAGGGGAGAACGCCCGGCTGCCGGTGAGCAAGCGCATCAGCCGAGCCGCGGCCCCGGAACGGGGCGCCGTGACTGTCGCCATCGCCCTGGCCAGCCGCCAGTGGGCCCCGCAGCGGGGCCGGCTGGACTGCATCGGCACCGGTCCGGGCGGGTTGGATCAGCTCACCGCCGCGGCACGGACCAGCCTGGCCGAGGCCACCGCCTGGGTCGGGTACAGCCTCTACCTCGATCTGCTCGAACCCCTGCGGCGCCCGGACCAGCTGCGGGTCGACGGCAGGCTCACCGAAGAACAGCAGCGCTGTGATCAGGCGCTGGATCTGGCCGGCTCCGGCCTGCGGGTGGCCCTGATCTCCTCGGGTGACAGCGGCATCTACGGCATGGCGGGGCTGGCTCTGAGCCGCTGGTTGCAACGGCCCGAGCAGGACCGGCCGAGCTTCCGGGTGCAGCCCGGCATCTCAGCCTTTCAGCAGGCGGCGGCCAGGGTGGGGGCACCCCTGATGCACGACCTCTGCACCATCAGCCTCAGCGACCGGCTCACCCCCTGGCCCCGGATCCGGGAGCGACTGGAGGCTGCCGCCATGGGGGACTTCGTGGTGGCGCTCTACAACCCCCGCTCCCGCGATCGCGACTGGCAGCTGCAGGAGGCCCTCACCATCCTCAGCCGGCACCGTCCCGCCACCACACCGGTTCTGCTGGCCCGTCAGCTGGATCGGGAGGGGGAATCGCTGGCGATCCACCCGCTGGACAGCGTTCCGGTGGAGCAGGTGGACATGCTCACCCTGGTGCTGGTGGGCAACAGCAGCACCTCCGTTCGTGAGGGCGTGATGCTGACGCCGCGGGGCTATCCGGGCGCCGAGATCCAGTGAACGGCGCGGCGAGGCCCGGCCGAGACCTACTTCCAGCCGGCTTCGGCCATCATTTTCAGGGCCGTCGGCTGGGTCCGGGCCAGCTTGGCGATGGGAACGTTGTCGGGCGTGAAGGAGCCGAGACGACGCAGCTCGGCCGAGGAACCACTGCCACGCAGGGGATATTCATAGGTCGGACCGGCCAGCCCCTTGTTGCCGTCGGGAGAGGCCAGAAATTCGATCAGGCGAATCGCTTCGGTCTTGTTCCTGGCGGTCTTGGCCACACCGGCAGCGCTGATGTTCACGTGAGCCGGTTTTGGCATGATCACCTCAACCTTGCGGGCCACGGTCTGATCCCGCTTGCCCTGCACCCCACCCCGCATCCGGGCCACGTAGTAGTGGTTCACCACACCCACACCGCAGCGGCCGCTGGCCACGGCGCGGACCAGGGCCACATCATTGCCGTAGTAGGGCTGGGTCACATTACGGGTGATTCCATTCAGCCAGGACCGCGTTGCCCCCTGACCGCGCAGCAGGATCTGATCGGCCACCAGTGACTGGTTGTAGACGCTGCTTCGCTTGCGCAGGCACAACTGGCCCTTGAGTTTCGGGCTGGCCAGATCCTGATAGGTGCGGATCGTGCCGGGCGAGACCTTGTCCGGATTCACGATGATCGATCGCACGCGTCGCGTGAGCCCATACCAGCGACCGCTCGGGTCACGATAGGTGGCAGGAACAGCGCGGTCGAGCGTCGCGGAGCGGACCGGTTGCAGAAGGCCGGCATCCGCCGCCTGATTGATGCGGGCCGCATCCACCAGGATGATCACGTCGGCCTTCGATCGGGCCCCTTCCCGTTTGAGGCGTTCCACCAGAGAGAGGCCGGTGGACTCGAGCAGGCGCACGCGGATGCCCGTCTGATCCGAGAACCGCTTGAACACATCCCGATCGGTGTTGTAGTGACGACCGGAATACACACGCACTTCAGCGGCCTCGGCTGCAGCCATCAGACTCACGCCGCCCGACAGAAGCATCGCCCCGGTGATCCCCCAGGCAAGCCGGGGGATTCCCCCGAGGGCAGACCCAACCCGCCGCGTCGTGGTCAGAGGAACCATCGTCTGGTTCCGGGATTCGGCGCGGCGGAAGGAACGCATCGCTGGAGTGAAGGGCCTGAGGCCATGCTATTCAGGCCCCCAGAGCCCTTTGCCCGACTCCCGCCGCCGCCGTGTCATGCATCACACGCCGGCGTAACCAATGAGACAGGCAGGGCCGGATCCCTGAGGGCGGCTGCCGCCAGATTCGATTGCATGGATCTTCTGATTCACCGCCTTCTCCCGGCAGAGGCTGTCAGCCTGCTGATCACGATGGTGAACGCCGAAGGCGCCGCCTGGGCCGATGGCCGCGCCACAGCCGGGCGTCAATCAGCCAGAGTCAAGAACAACCAGCAGCTGACCCGCAGCTGCCCGGTGGGCAGGGACGCCACGGATCGGGTGATGCAGCACCTGAGACGCGATCCCCTGATCAAAAGCTTTGCTCTGCCCTGCCGGATCCACGGCACCATGTTCAGCCGAAGCGGTGTGGGCCAGGGGTACGGCATGCATGTGGACAACGCCTACATGCGGGGCGGTCGCAGCGATCTGTCCTTCACCCTGTTTCTCAGCGATCCCTTCGACTACGAGGGCGGCGTTCTGCGCATCCAGACCCTGCAGGACAGCCGGGAGGTGAAACTGGAGCCCGGCGAGGTGGTGCTCTACCCCAGCACCAGCCTGCATGAAGTCACCACCGTCAGCCGCGGGGAACGCCTGGTCTGCGTGGGCTGGATCCAGAGCCATGTTCAGAGTCACGACGACCGCATGCTCCTCTTCGGACTGGATGCCGGGGCCCGGGCGCTGCTGGCCGAGCACGGGACCTCGCCATCCCTCGATCTGATCTTTCAGGCGTACGGCAATCTGCTGCGACGCTTCGGCGACTGAGCCGCGAGAGCCAGCCCGTGCACGCATCATTCGCTACGCCGTGGCGTAGCACCTGTGCCTCCCCTGAGGCCGGCGGCCGCAAGAATCAGCGTGCATCGTTCACTCGCCATGGGCAACCGTTCCCCAGTCGCCATTTTCCTGGCCGCATCCACGCTGATCGCCACTCAGGCCCTGCAGCCCTCCGTGGCCGTGGCGGGTGAAGGCGAAGGGGAAGGAGAAGGCAGTGGCCTGAAGGAATGGACCACCGATGAGCCTGTCAACGAGATGGGCGAAGGCGGAGAGGGCGTTGGCGGTGAAGGTGAGGGAGAAGGCGGTGAAGGTGAGGGAGAAGGGGAAGGGGAAGGGGAAGTCGGTGGCGGTGAAGGAGAAGGCGAAGGAGAAGGCAGTGAGCCGGAAATCTGCATTCCCATCGGCGAAGGTGAGAACTGCTGGTGAGGCCTGGCACGCGCCAGCCACACCGCAATCACCAACACCACAGCCTCCCCGAGGGGAGGCTGTGGTGTGTGAGGGAGTGAGGGAGCCGTGCCGGCAGGCTCAGGCTGTCGGGATCAGAAGCGGAAGGTGGTCCGCACCAGGTAGCCGAGGGTTCCGAAGCTGTCGGTTCCCACGCCACCGGTTTCGGCGCTGGAGCCGGTTTCCTGGCCGAAGGGACGGCTGAGATAGAACAGCGCCGGGGTCACGGCGATGTTGTCGGTGACACGGAACTCATACCAGAGTTCAAACGCCATGTTGCCGTCGTCGGGGGTGTCGCCACCCTTCTGCTCGGTGACCCACTGAGGGCCGGCGATGCCGAAGCCGAGACGGTTGCGCTCGGCGAAGGCATCCTTCCACTCCAGGCCTGCCATCCAGCTCATGCTCTGACTGCGGGTGCCGTCGGGAGCGTCACCGTCGAGATTGAGCCAGGTGACGCCATAGCCGACGCTGACCGCCGGAATCCAGCTGGAACGCAGTGGTTGCCAGTAGCCGTTCACCGCCAGCGAGTTGGCGTCGGCACCGGCCGGAACCCCGGCGCCACCGTCGGTGGTGCCCAGACCCAGGGTCATGGCCTGCTGGGTGTAGGCGTAACCGGCAGAGATCTGCCACTGGGGATTGCCGTAGGCCACCTGGGCCACGAACTTGCCTTCGGCGTTATCGGTGCCGATGCCACCGGTGTTCGGGTTGCCGTCCTCAGCTTCGCGGGCGATATAGCTGGCACTGATGCCGAGCCTGGGCTGCATCGGATCGCCGCCGCGTTTCTTCCAGTTGAAGCCACCACCAGCACCACTGGAATGGCCATAGACACCATCAGCGCCGCGCCACTTGAACAGCTTCAGGATGAAGCGGCCCTGATTGTAGATCGTGGGCTGGCTGGAGAGGAAGTAGTAGTTCTCCGCGCGCGGGGCCACATAGAAGGTGAAGTCACCGGCCGGGAACTGGTACCAGAGCTTGTCGAGCTTGACGGTGTTGTCGTTGTTGTTGGCTGAATCCAGCAGAGCCAGGGGCACATAGCCCTTGCCCGAAAAGGCACTGTCCTGCGCGTTACCGCTGCGCAGGCGGGTGTAGAGCAGGTCCTTGCTCGTGAAGCTCGTGTTGAGGTTGAGCGTGGTCCGATAGATGAAGCTGGTGGCTTCCTGAGGATCGTCGAGATCGTTGTAGTCATAATCACCGGTGTAGCTGGTGCCGCCGAGCACCATCTCCGCCTTACCGGAGAGCTTGGTCGTGGTGGAGAACTGAGTGGCCTCCAGCTCACCCACGCGGGCCTCAAGGCCATCGACGCGGCCCCTGAGGATGGCGAGTTCCTTCTCGAACTCCTTCATCAGGCGCTTGAGTTCGTCGGTCACCTCGGTGATCCGATCCAGGCAGGCGTTCAGCAGTGCCGCCGCCTCGAAGCGGGTCATGGCACGGCCGCCGCGGTAGGTGCCGTCCGGATAGCCGGCCACACAGCCGTAGCGCTCGATCAGGTTGGAGAGCGCCTGGTAGGCCCAGTCGGTCGGGTAGACGTCGGAGAACTGGGAGATGCTGGTGACCTGATCGAACGGATCGACGGATTCAGCCTCCTCGTCAACGGCGTAAGCGCTGACATCGTCAAGGTTCAGCTCCGTGGCCTGGGCTCCGGCCGGAGGCAGCACAGCCGGGGCCGCAAGACCGAGCAGAACTGGAGCGACCAGCAGTCGCGGAAAACATTTCATGAGAGTCCTCACACACGGGCTCCGAAGAGCGGGCGAAGGCTAAGGAGCAAGACCTGAACGCCAACGCAGACATGTGACCGTCGGTTCGCCCAATTGATACACAGACGCGGTATCCGCCTCGATTCGGCTATGCCGATGCAATCCTTTCTGGCCACGTTGAGCAAACGCGATCGAGACGATGGCAGGAGGCTCCACCGGCGTGATGCGTCACATCTGACGAAGGGTCAATCCAGGCCCACTTGTTCGCAGTAAGCCTCCATGGAGGCGCGATTCGCCTCCAGTGGGTAATCCGCCAGGGTCAGCAGCTCCTCGTGAACCCGGCGGGCCTCCTCGCGATCCAGTTGGTCCCTGAGGATGGCCAGGCGCTCCTGAATCTCGCTCAGCTCCGCCGCCTTGAGCGCCAGCCCCTCCTGCCACAGTTGGCAGGCGCGCCAGTACTCCCCCTCCTCGTCGGCCCGTTCCCACTCCTCGGCGTAGGAGCTCCGGTTCAGCCCCTGCTCCTGCATCCGCATCACGAAATCGTCATGACCACGGATCACCCGATCCGCCGGCGATGTGCAGGCACCGAGCAGAAAGCCGAGCACAGCCACCACGACCCACGGCTGCCGGATGCCACATCTCAAGCCAGACGGATCTGCGTTCATCGACACCACAGGCCGTGCTCTCGTCACCGACAACAATCATGACACAGAAGTCACAGCGAAGTTGGCCTCATTGCGTGCCAAGGCTCAGCCGGAGAAGCGAGGTCTCGCTGTCATCACCTCCAGGGGCCGACAGTCAGAAACAGCATGCCAGTTCTGATGGTTCGTTGATGTCCGAGGCACTCTGCGGTCAGGGCACTGCGGCAACCGATCGCATCGATCAAGGTTGCCAGACTGATCGCGATCGTCGGCATGATCATCAGCTGATCCGGTCGATCACACCACACAAGACACGCCATACCTCCGCGTCCTGAGCACGCACTGCGCGCCTGCGCGAGCGAGAGAGCCCGATGAATCAGGAGCGTGAGCCTCAGGACCAAGGGAACGCGTGTCACTGGCGTGCCCCTCGCCAGCCATCAGCCCCCAGATAAAGCGCAACGCTTTATGAAGCCAGCTCAGCGGTGTGCCTAAGGTTGAGCTGACGCACTTTCGCGCGCCAGCATCACAACCACCGGCACAGACCTGCTGGCGACAGCCACGCAGCCACTGTGCCGATCCGCATCGGTTCCAGCGGGGATCAGCCGCTGGAGGTAACGGGGAAAGACCGGTGTGAGTCCGGCACTGTCCCGCAGCTGTGACGGAGGCAACCCCCTCCCAGTCAGAACGCCCGCCGCTGCACAACCCACAGCACCTGCATCTGCGAGGCACAGATGACGCCCCACCGTCTTTTGCATGGTGGCGTGCATGGAGCGCTGCTCCCGCCGCCACTTCATTTCTCCGCTCCCGGGACGCGATCAGCGCGTGACGTCAGCGCTGCCCGAGACCGGCAGCCGCCGATGGGGCTGCGCCAGGCCCCGTCCCATCTCCCCACCATCCAGCCATGAGACGGCACCGACGACTCACCGCACTGGGCGGCATGCTCGGCCTCGGCGCCGTGCTGCTGCTGGGTGCCGCCCAGCCCGCCCGGGCGATGCACATCATGGAGGGCTTCCTGCCGGCGCCCTGGGCTGCCTTCTGGTGGCTGGTCTCCCTGCCCTTCTTCGTCTGGGGGCTGCGCTCACTCAGCCGGATCACCCGGGAGCAGCCCGAACTGAAGCTGCTGCTGGCCCTGGCCGGGGCCTTCGCCTTCGTGCTCTCGGCTCTGAAGCTTCCATCGCTGACGGGCAGCTGCTCCCATCCCACGGGTGCCGGCCTGGGCGCCGTGCTGTTCGGTCCGTCGGTGATGACCGTGCTCGGCAGCCTGGTGCTGATCTTCCAGGCCCTGCTCCTGGCCCATGGCGGCCTGGTCACTCTGGGGGCCAACGTGTTCGCGATGGCGATCGTGGGCCCGTGGGTGGCCTACGGCGTCTACCGGCTGGTGGCCGCCGCGGGCCGGCAGAAACTGGCGGTGTTTCTGGCGGCCGCCGTCGGCGGCCTGGCCACCTACCTGGTCACGGCGGTTCAGCTGGCCGTGGCCTTCCCTGCCGCCAGCGGCGGTGTGATGGTCTCCTTCGGCAAGTTCGCCGGCATCTTCTTCCTCACCCAGCTCCCCCTCTCGCTCACCGAGGGACTGCTCACGCTTCTGGTCTGGAACTGGCTCCAGGCCTACGCCACCGAGGAGCTGCAGACCCTGAAGCTGCTGCGCCCCGATCCGGCCTGATCCAGCCCGTCCACCCATCCCCACGGCGGATGGCATCACCCGTCTCCGCATCGCCCTCCCCTTCCTCAGGCCATGACTCACTCCCTTGATCCCGCCCCGGCCCGGCACACCACCCCAAGACGGGATGGCAACTGGCTGATCCTGCTGGCCGTGGTCGCCCTGACGCTGCTGCCGCTGTTCATCGTCCACGGCGACTTCGAAGGCGCAGACGGAAAGGGTTCCGATGCGGTCACCGAGGTCCAGCCGGCCTACGAACCCTGGTTCAGCAGCCTGATGGAGCCCCCGAGCGGCGAGATCGAGAGCCTGCTGTTCGTGTCGCAGGCCGCCATCGGCGCCGGCGTGATCGGCTACTTGATCGGCCTCTACAAGGGACGGAGCAGCAGCGGGACGCCATCCTGACCGCCCATTGCTGAGCGGCCGGGCCCCAGGGCGACGGATTGATGCTCCGCCGGATCGACATGCTGGCCAGCGGCAACGGGCTGCGGACCCTGCCGCCGGAGCACAGGCTCGCCTTCGCCGCGGCCCTGTTCCTGCTGGGCTACGTGGCGCCGGTGGGCGTGCAGCTGCTGATGGTGGCCTGGATCCTGCGCTGGCTCACGGTGCACGCCCGCATCCAGCTGGACGTGTGCCTGCGTCTGCTGCTGCTGCCGCTGGGGTTCATCCTGCTCAGCCTGGTGGCGCTGATCGTGGGCATCAGCGGGGCGGCACCGGCGGGAGGGCTACCGGCGGATGCGCTGCAGCCGCTGGCGATCGGCCCGCTGCTGCTGTTCATCAGCCGGCAGGGTCTGGATCAGGCCGCTCTGGTGCTGCCCCGCGCCATGGCCCTCAGTTCCGCTCTGCTGCTGGTGCTGCTCACCGTGCCGATGGTGGAGATCACCCGTGTGCTGGGGCGCTGCGGCTGCCCGGAGCTGCTCACGGAGCTGATGGGGCTGATGCACCGCTTCGTCTTCGTGCTCGCGGACACCGCCGCCGTGATGATCACCGCCCAGCAGTCCCGCCTCGGCTACAGCAGCTGGCGGTCCTCCATGCGCAGCCTGAGTGTGCTGGTGGCCCAGCTGCTGCAGCGCAGCCTGCAGAGTTACCGGCAGCTGGTGCTGGGCCTCACGGCCCGCGGCTACACCGGCACGATCCGCCTCTGGCACCGCCGCCGCTACCGCCCCTCGCCGCGGCACCGCAACGAAGCCCTCGCCGGCCTCCTCCTCCTCGGCCTGCTCACGGCCCTCCACCACCTCGGGCCCGCCGCCACGCCGTGATGCTGCGATTCGACGCCGTGAGCTACACCTACCCCGCCGCGGCCACGCCCTCACTGGTGGCCCTCTCGGCGGAGATCCGGGCCGGCCTGCGCTACGCCCTGATCGGTCAGAACGGCTGCGGCAAGACCACCTTCTTCCGCCTGGCCAATGGCCTCTACCGCCCCTCGGCCGGAACGATCCACTGGCAGGGCAGCCCGCTGCGCTACGAGCGGGCCGCCCTGAGGCGGCTGCGCCAGCAGGTGGGGCTGGTGTTCCAGAACCCGGAGGAGCAGCTGGTCGCCGCCACCGTTGAGGAGGATCTCTCCTACGGGCTCTGCAACCTCGGCTGCCCCGACGCCGAGATCGCCGACCGGGTTCAGCAGACCCTGGTCAGCTTCGAGCTGGAGGATCTGGCCGACCGTCCGGTGCACGCCCTGAGCCTGGGGCAGAAGAAACGGCTGGCCATCGCCGATGTGATGATCCTGCGTCCCAGCCTGCTGCTGCTGGACGAGCCCACGGCCTATCTCGATCCCGGCCAGGTGCGGAACCTGCAGAGGCTGCTCGAGGCCATCCACGCCGCCGGTACCACGGTGGTGATGGCGACCCACGATCTCTCCTTCGCGCAACGGAACGCCGACCGGGTGCTGGTGATGCACCGGGGCAGGGTGATCACCGATGCATCGCCGGAGCGGGTGTTCAGCGATCCCGATGCGCTCGTGGCGATCGGCCTGGGCTGACCCCGGCCCGGTTCAGTGGCGGTGCCGGTGGTGGGCGTCGCTCACGTGGGGGTGGACGTGCTTCAGGGGTTCGTGCTCGTGCTCGTGGGCATGCACGAAGGGGCGGCTGAGGTCGATCCCCTCCAGCTGCGCTTCGCTGTGGCGATGGCGGTGGTGCAGCTCGCCGCCGCCGGGGTCGTGGCGATGGCGATGGTCGTGGCGCTGCGCCGCATGCCGGTGGCGGTGGCTGTGCTGTTCGCCAAGCAGCAGCACCAGTCCGGCCGCCATCAGGGGCGCCGCCAGCAGCAGGGCCGGTGTGACGGCCTCCCGCAGCACCCCCACGGCGAACAGGGCACCCACGAAGGGGGCGGTGGAGAAGACCACCGCCTCGCGCGCGGCACCGATGGCCCGCAGGGCCAGCAGATCAAGCCAGATGGAGATGCCGTAGCCGAGGGCACCGATCAGCAGCAGCGCCGCGGTGGTTCCCACTGGCGGAACGCTGTGCCCCATGGCGCGGGCCAGCAGCAGCATCGGCAGCGCGGCACCCACCGTCTTGAGGGTGGCGATCTGCACAGGATTGCGCAGACTCAGGCGCTGGCTGATGGTGTTATCCGCCCCCAGGCCAGGGTGGCGACGGCGATCAGGAGAGTTCCCTGCAGAGTGACGCCCTCCAGCGAGCCCTCCGAGAGCACCAGTGCACCGGCCAGGGTGAGCCCCGCCGCGGCCAGACCGCGCCCGGACAGGTGTTCCCGGCCCACCAGCACGGCGATGGCCATGGTGAACACCCCTTCAAGGTTCAGCAGCAGGGACGCCGACGCGCCCGACAGGCGGGCCAGACCCATCACCAGAGCGATCGGCCCCACGATTCCCCCGAGCACCGTCAGGGCCACCAGGGCCGGCAGATCGGCCCGGAGCACGGGGGTCTCCCGGTCGGACGCCCCGCGCACGGCGCGCACCAGCAGCAGGGCCAGGGCGGCGCCGCCGTAGAGCAGGCCGGCGGCCACCAGGGGCGATCCATCCCCCACCAGCGCGCCGATTAGGGGAGCGCTGCAGCCGAAGAGCACAGCCGCCAGAAGGCCGGCGATCAGGCCCTGCCGCCTCATCGGAACTGCGCCGGCAGAGCGTTGTGCATGGCTCCGATCACCTCGGCAGGAGCCAGTGGTGCTGAGCAATCGGGATGACAGGATTCGAACCTGCGGCCCCTTCGTCCCGAACGAAGTGCGCTACCAAGCTGCGCTACATCCCGTTGAGGTGAGCTTAGGGGATCAGCCCCTCCGGCCCGTCAGGGCACCCTTCCTATGCTCGCACCATGGCAGGTGATTCTTCCGCAACGGCCCTTCAGCCCTCCCCGGCCCTCAAGCCGGAGTGGCTGCGGGTCAAGGCACCGCAGCGTGAGCGCATCGGCGCCGTGGCCGACCTGCTGGTGGACCTCAAGCTGAACACGGTCTGCCAGGAGGCCAGCTGCCCGAACATCGGCGAGTGCTTCGCCGGCGGCACCGCCACCTTTCTGATCATGGGTCCGGGCTGCACCCGGGCCTGCCCCTACTGCGACATCGCCTTCGACCGCAGCGATCGCGGCCTCGATCCGAGTGAACCGGAGCGGCTGGCCGAAGCGGTGGCGCGGCTGGGGCTGCGGCATGTGGTGATCACCTCGGTGAATCGCGACGACCTCCCCGACGGCGGGGCCAGTCAGTTCGTGGCCTGCGTGGAGCGCCTGCGCGAGCGCTCTCCCGCCACGACCGTCGAACTGCTGATCCCCGATCTCTGCGGCGACTGGCAGGCGCTGGAGGCCCTGATGGCCTGCAGCCCCGATGTGCTGAATCACAACATCGAAACCGTGCCGCGCCTCTACCCGCGCGCACGGCCCCAGGCGATCTACGAGCGCTCGCTGGAGCTGCTCCGGCGTGTGCGCGAGGGCTGGCCGAAGGTGTTCAGCAAGTCGGGCCTGATGGTGGGGCTCGGCGAAACCGACGAGGAAGTGGTGGCCGTGCTGCGGGACCTGCGGGCCCATGCGGTCGACATCGTCACCATCGGTCAGTACCTCTCACCCGGCCCGAAGCACCTGGCGGTGGATCGCTTCGTCACGCCCGATCAGTTCGACCGGTTCCGGCGCCTCGGCGAAGAGGAGCTGGGCTTTCTCCAGGTGGTGAGCTCGCCGCTCACGCGCAGCAGTTACCACGCCGGCGAGGTGCAGCAGCTGATGCGGCGCTTCCCGCGCTGACTCGGACCCCCCTTCGGTCTTCAGGCTGAGCCGCCCTCCGCGGCCGGGGCGGTGGCCAGATCCCCCACGGCGGAGCGCCACTGGTGCAGCTGCCAGTCCACCAGGCCGCTGCGCACCATCGGGTCGGCCGCCACCAGGACAGCGGCCGCCTCGGCATCGGGGGCCTCGAAGAGCATCAGGCCGCCACCGCCGGGGCGACCCTCCTCATCCACCAGGTAGCCGCTGCTGATGCGATGGCCGGAGGCCTGCAGCTGCCGCACCCAGGCCCGGTGGTCGCGCAGCGGCTCCTCGAGCGCGGGCCGCGGGGCCAGGAAGGTCTCCTGCTTGACGAACCAGACCACCGCCTGATGCCCCGAGGGTCAGGCGGCCACCTGTTCCCGGGCGGCCAGGCCGGCGGCCTCGCGCTCGGATGGGGGCACCACAACCCGAAACAGGGCGCGCCAGCGGGGCCAGTCCGCCAGGATCGCGGCTGCCCTGGGGCTACCGGTGGCGGTGAGGTGCGCCTCCAGCAGCGGCCGGAGCAGCGCCTCCTGCTCGGGGGTGCTGCAGGGGTGCAGGCTCACGATCTCCCGGTTCAGGCGCTGCTCCAGGCGACCGTCCTCATCGAGGATGAAGGCCAGGCCACCGGTCATGCCCGCGGCCACGTTGCGGCCGGTGGCACCGAGCACGGCGATCAGGCCGCCGGTCATGTACTCGCAGCAATGGTCACCGGCTCCCTCGATCACGGCCCGGGCACCGCTGTTGCGCACGCCGAAGCGTTCGCCGGCCCGGCCCAGGGCGAAGAGCTCGCCGCCTGTGGCGCCATAGAGGCAGGTGTTGCCGAGGATCACCTGGTTGCAGGGGTCCTGCACGCCGGCGGGCGGAACCACCACCAGGCGACCGCCGTTCTGGCCCTTCCCCACGTAGTCGTTGGCCTCGCCCTCCAGCCGCAGGTTCAGCCCCTGCAGGGCGAAGGCACCGAAGCTCTGACCGGCCGCCCCGCGGAAGGTGAGGTCGATCTGGCCGCGGAAGCCGCGGTTGCCGTGCCGCGCGGCCAGTTCCCCGGCCAGACGGGCGCCGACGCTGCGGTCGGTGTTGACGATGCCCAGGCTGCGCTGCACCTGGCCATGGGACTCCATCGCCCGCATGAGTTCGGGGTCGGCCAGCAGCTGGTCCTCCAGGATCGGCCCGTTGCTGTGGGCTCCGGCCTCGTGCTGCAGCCAGCCCCGGTCACCGGGATCGAGGGTGGGACCGAGCAGGGAGGAGAGATCGAGGCGGCTCGTCTTGGCCAGGGCCACGGGACGGGACCGCAGCAGCTCGGTGCGGCCGATCAGGTCCTCGAGCCGGGCGACACCGAGCACGCTCAGCAGCTGGCGCACCTCCTCGGCCACGTACTCGAAGAAGGCCACCACGTGCTCGGGCAGCCCCGTGAAGCGACGCCGCAGGGCCTCCTGCTGGGTGGCCACCCCCACAGGGCAGCGGTTGGTGTGGCAGACGCGGGCCATGATGCAGCCCTCGGCGATCATCGCGACCGAGCCGAAGCCGAACTCCTCGGCCCCGAGCAGCGCCGCGATCACCACGTCCCAGCCGGTCTTCAGGCCACCATCCGCGCGCAGCAGCACCCGGTCGCGCAGACCGTTCTGCAGCAGGCTCCGGTGCACCTCCGTCAGTCCCAGCTCCCAGGGGCTGCCCGCATGCTTGATCGAGCTCAGGGGCGAGGCTCCGGTGCCGCCGTCGTGGCCGGAAATCTGGATCACATCCGCATTGGCCTTGGCCACACCGGCGGCGATGGTGCCGATGCCGATCTCCGAGACGAGCTTCACCGACACCTTCGCCGCCGGATGCACCTGATGCAGATCGTGGATCAGCTGAGCCAGGTCCTCGATCGAATAGATGTCGTGGTGCGGCGGCGGTGAAATCAGCGCCACCCCCGGCTTGCTGTTGCGCAGCCAGGCGATGTACGGGTCCACCTTGGGTCCGGGCAGCTGGCCGCCCTCACCGGGCTTGGCCCCCTGGGCCACCTTGATCTCCAGCTGGCGGCCGCTGCGCAGGTACTCGGGCGTCACGCCGAAGCGGCCGGAGGCCACCTGCTTGATGGCCGAGCAGGCGGTGTCGCCGTTGCGCAGGCCGGAGATGGTGGGCAGGGTGGCGGAGCGTCCGCTCTCGTCCACATCCTGCAGCGGGTGAAAGCGGGCCGGATCCTCGCCGCCTTCACCGCTGTTGCTCTTGCCGCCGATGCGGTTCATGGCCACCGCCAGCACCTCATGCGCCTCGCGTGAGAGGGCCCCCAGGCTCATGCCGCCGGTGCAGAAGCGGCTGCAGATGCTCTCGGCGCTCTCCACCTGATCGAGGGGAAGCGGCGTGGCCGCCGGGGTGAGATCGAGCAGGTCCCGCAGGGCGGTGGCCGGCCGGTTTTCCAGCAGGGTGCGGTAGGTGGCGAAGTGGTCGTAGCCCGGCCCGGCGGCGACGGCCGCATGCAGGGCCTTGGCCATCTCCGGGCTGTTGAGGTGGTACTCGCCTCCCGTGCGGTACTGCACGAAGCCCATGAACTCCAGCTTGCTGCGGTTGAGTTCGGGGAAGGCCTTGGCGTGGAAGGCCAGGGTCTCGCTGGCCAGATCCTCCAGCGACAGTCCCGCCACTCGGCTGGTGGTGCCGGCGAAGGCCAGCTCGATCAGGTCGGCTCCGATGCCGATCGCCTCGAAGATCTGGGCGCTGTGGTAGCTCGCCAGCAGGGAGATCCCGATCTTGGAGAGGATCTTGCGCAGACCCGCCTCCAGCGCCTTGCGCACGTTGGCCTGGGCATCCGCCGGGGACAGGGCGGGCAGCTTGCCGCGCTCGATCAGCTTGCGGGTCTTGGGATGCTGCAGCCAGTGGCGTGTGGTCTCCCAGGTGAGCCAGGGACAGACCGCACTGGCCCCGAAGCCGATCAGGCAGGCCAGATGGTGGGTGCTCCAGCACTGGGCCGTGTCGGCCACGATCGAGCAGCGCAACCGCAGACCGCGGCGCAGCAGGTGCTGATGCACAGCACCCACCGCCAGCAGGGGCGGCAGGTAGGTGGTGGCGGCGCCGATGCCGGAGGCACAGCGGTCCGAGAGCACCAGGATCGCGGCACCCTCCGCCACGGCGGAACTGGCCGCCTCGCAGAGCCGCTCGAGCGCACCGGCGAACCCGGAGGGACCGTCGGCCACCGGCACCAGGGTCGAGAGGGTGCGGGTCGGCAGACCGCAGCGATGCAGGCCGTCGAGCTCCGCCTCGTTGAGCACGGGCGTGGCGAGATGCAGCACGGCGGCGGCTTCCGGCACGGGACACAGGGCCGAGCCGCGGGGGCCGAGGTGCATGTCCAGGCTCATCACCAGCTGCTCCCGCAGCGGGTCGATCGCCGGGTTGGTGACCTGGGCGAAGCGTTGCTTGAAGTAGTCGTAGAGCAGGTGGGGCTTGTCCGACAGGACGGCCAGGGGGATGTCATCCCCCATGCAGTAGGTGGGCTCCTTGCCCTGACCGGCCATGTCCTCGATGATCAGATCGAGGTCCTCGGCGGTGAAGCCGAAGGCGGTCTGCCGCTGGAGCAGGTCGAGCTCGCTCAGCACGGGTCCATCGGTCCAGGGAGCGGGCGCCAGCTGGCGGCGGTGCTCCTCGAGCCAGGCGCGATAGGGGTGCCGTGCGGCGGCGTCCTCCTTCACATCCCAATTGTGGAGGATGCGTCGGTTCTCCAGATCCACCGCCAGCATCTGGCCGGGGCCGAGCCGGCCCTTCTCCACGATGCGGCTCTCGTCGAGGTCCACCACACCGGTCTCGGACCCCATCACCACGTAGCCGTCGTCGGTGATGCAGTAGCGGGCCGGGCGCAGGCCATTGCGATCGAGGGACGCACCGACACGGCGGCCGTCGGCGAACACGAGCAGGGCGGGGCCGTCCCAGGCCTCCTGCACGCAGGCGCTGTACTCGTAGAAGGCCGTCACATCCGGGCGGCTGGCCAGCTCCGGTTCCTGATGGAAGGCCTCGGGAACGAGGGTGAGGAGGCTGTCGGTGATCGGACGGCCGCTGCGAACGAGCAGCTCGAGGGCCGCGTCGAGGTTGGCCGAATCACTGAAGGCCGCATTCACCACGGGGGTGATGTCGCGGGCGCTGTCACCCCAGGCGTGCTCGAGATGGGTCTCGGCCGCCCGGGCCCAGTTGAGGTTGCCCAGCAGGGTGTTGATCTCGCCGTTGTGGCCGAGCAGCCGCATCGGCTGGGCCAGGGGCCAGCGGGGCAGGGTGTTGGTGCTGAAGCGGCGGTGGTACACGGCGAAGCCCACCTCGAAGCGCGGGTCCCGCAGATCGCTGTAGAAGGGCGCCAGCACCTCGGAGCGCACCATGCCCTTGTACACAACGGTGCGGCTGCTCAGGGAGGCGAAGTAGAGATCGGTCGGCGACAGACCCCAGGCTTCGCGGCAGCGGTCACCGACCCGGCGGCGCAGCCGGAACAGCAGGGACTCCAGGGCGTCGCCGCTCGCCTCGGAGCCGACGAGCCACTGCTCGATCGCCGGGGCCGTGCCGCGCGCCAGGGGGCCAAGAACGTTTTGATCGACCGGAACCACCCGCCAGCCCAGGGGCTGGAGATCGAGGCGACGGGCCTCCTCATCGCAGAAGGCCCGTGCCTGCTCGCGCCGGTCCGGGTCCGTGGGCAGGAAGACCATGCCCAGGCCGCGGGAGCGATCGCTGCTCTGCTGGGCCGCCGGCCAGACCTGCTCGAGGAACGCCCAGGGGATGCCGCAGAGGATGCCGGCACCGTCTCCGGAATCGGAATCGCCGCCGCAGCCGCCCCGGTGCTCCATGCAGCCCAGACCCCGCAGCGCCTGCTCCAGCACCCAGCGGCTGGGGCGACCCTCCAGATGGGCGAGAAAGCCGACACCACAGGCATCCTTCTCGCCGGCGATCGCCCGTGGGGCCGCCGAGTCCCGATGGGGCCAGGCGGGCTTGGACTGAGGGCCAGGGAGCATGAGAGGAACTCTTTGGTCGGTGCGCTGCGTGTGATGGGAGCCGGGAGCGGCCGGATGCGGCGGCACGGCAGCGCCGGACGGACCTCGCACCACGCGTTGTATCAAGGAATCCTAGAGATTCGCTCCCGCAAGCTTTGTTCGCCATGCGACCGGCAGCCATGCCCGTCCGGGTGCACGGCGGGAATCGGACCTAGGGTCGCGGCGCGATGCCCGGCTCCGCGTGGACTGGCTTCCCCCTGCACCGGCCTGGTCCAGCGCGGATCCAAGCCTGCACGCCGCCTCCGCCCTGACCCGGCCCGCGGCGGCACCGGACGGGGAGCGGGCGAGCGCCGGCCCCGCCAGCAGGGGCACCCGGGTGGTGATCAACGGCCGCGAGCGGCAGGCCCCCTGGCTGTGGCAGGGGGGTGATGCGACACGACCCGAGGCCCTCTGGCTGCCGCTGGAGCTGCTGGAGGGTCAACTCGGCTTCCGGCGTGCTCCGGCGGCCGATCCATCCACCCTCAGGCTGCAGTGGTACAGCGAGGCCTTCGATCTGCCGGCGGCCGCCCAGCGCACGCTGGAGGACGAGGTGGCCGTGGATGTCACCGCACGGCTGCTGGAGGCGGGACTTGCGCTCAGCCATGCGAACGGGCGGCTCAACATCACCCTTCCGCCGGCAGCGGTGGAGCAGTTGCGGGCCGGTCCTCCCGGCCCGCGTCGCCGCCTCGTCTTCGATCTGGCAGCCGCCGCGCTCGTGGAGGAGCAGGGCGGCGATCTGGTGCTCGGACTGGTCAGCACGCCGGCCCTGCTCTCGCAGCTGCGCGCCCTGGGGCTGAAGCCCGTCCAGGAGGCCGGCGGCCTGCGGCTCCGGGGAGCCGTCCGCGCGGACACGGCGGTGTTCACGCTGGCCGGTCCCTGGCGGATCGTGCTCGACGGTGCCGGCGGCACCGCCTCCGCCAGTGGCGTGGTGCCGCTGGCCCAGGCCCTGCTCAACCCGACCCTGCAGACCCTGCTGAGCCAGGGAGTTGCGATCGACCGCCTCGTGCGCGGTGTGGGGGTGCGTCGCTTCGCAGTGACCCGGGTCGGGATGGCGCCGTCCCGTGGTGCACCGCTGCAGCTGAAACCGCTGCTGCGGAGCGACGGGATGCGTGGCCTGAGCACGCTGAGCGCCCTGGCGGGGCGGAGCGACGCGCCGATCGCCATCAACGGGGGGTTCTTCAACCGCATCCGCCAGCTGCCCCTCGGCGCCCTGCGCCTGGATGGCCGCTGGCATTCGGGCCCGATCCTCAACCGAGGCGCGGCCGGCTGGAACGCCGGCGAGCTGCCCCAGTTCGACCGTCTGCGGCTGATCGAGACCCTCACGGGGCCCGATGGCCGCTCCCAGCCGGTGCTCACGGTCAACAGCGGCTATGTGCAGCGGGGGCTGAGCCGCTACACCGCCGACTGGGGCCGGGTCTATCAGGCCCTCAGCGGCCAGGAGCGGGCGGTTCTGCTCCGGGGCGGCACGGTGCAGGCGGTGCTGGATCAGGCGGCTCTCAGCCGCGGGGTTCCCCTGGGAGCGGGGGTGGATCTGGTGGTGTCGCGGGCGGGCGCACCGCTCCCCTGGCCTGTCGGCACACCCCTCAGGCTGAACAGCCGCGCGAGCCATCCGCTCGGGCAGCGGTCCTTTGTGATCGGCGGAGGCCCCCTGCTGCTGAAGGACGGCCGGGTGGTGCTCAACGGCCGCGCCGAAGGCTTCAGTCCCTCCTTTGTGAAGCAGGCGGCACCGCGGACCGTTCTCGCCACGGACGGACGCCGGCTCTGGCTGATGACCCTGGAGGGGGTGTCCGGTCCGGGGCCGACCCTGCTGGAAACCAGCCTTCTGCTGCAGCGGCTCGGGATGCGTCAGGCCCTGAACCTCGATGGCGGCAGCTCCACCGCCCTGCTGCTCGATGGCCAGCTGACGGTGATGGGACGCGGCGTGCCGGCCCGCGTCCACAGCGGACTGGGCCTGGTGGCTCCCTGAGCCGGCCTCCCTCGCCACTGCAGCCGTGAGAGCATGCCCGCCAGGAGCAACGGCCGGCGCCGGCCCCTCCCCGCAGACCCCGCTCCGAATCGATCCGGACCCCATGCCGAGAGGTCACAGCCTTCGTCTCACCGCCACCGCTGCGGCCGAGCTCGGCCGGTTGGCCGCCGTGGCGGGCACGCCGGGGCTGATGCATCTCGACCTGCTGGAAGGCGCCTGTGAGCGGCACGTGATCCGGATCCGCCCCGGCCATCTGGCCGGGGTGCCGGTGGCCCGCGCCGACGGCATCACCCTTCACAGCCCCGCCGACCAGGTGGACCAGCTGACGGGGCTCTCGCTCGACTACCGGGGCGATCTCAGCGGCGGCGGGTTTCTGATCCGGGCCGGTCGCGACGTGCGCTGCTGCCCCTGCGGAGCCGCCTTCACCCGAGCAGGAACGGTGGGTCAGTGAGGCAGTAAGGTGAGCGATTGTCGAAATCGGTCGGACGACCGATCCCACTCCGACCCTCGATGCCCACCATTCAGCAGCTGATCCGAAGCGAGCGCCAGCGTCTGACCCGTAAAACGAAGTCTCCGGCACTGCGCTCCTGCCCGGAGCGCCGCGGCGTCTGCACCCGCGTCTACACCTCCACACCCAAGAAGCCCAATTCGGCGCTGCGCAAGGTGGCTCGTGTCCGACTCACCTCCGGCTTCGAGGTCACGGCCTACATCCCGGGAATCGGTCACAACCTCCAGGAGCACTCCGTGGTGCTCATCCGTGGCGGCAGGGTCAAGGACCTGCCCGGCGTCCGCTACCACATCATTCGCGGAACGCTGGACACCGCTGGCGTCAAGGATCGCCGCCAGTCGCGGTCCAAGTACGGCGCCAAGACGCCGAAGGAATAAGACCAGACGTTCAGGCGCGCCCGGGCTGAAGCCGGCCGCCACCGTTCACGCTCCGCCCGCGAGCACCACACCAACCGTTCTCCATGTCACGCCGCAACGCTGCCGAGAAGCGCCCCGTTCTTCCCGATCCCCAGTTCAACAGCCGCCTGGCCTCGATGATGGTGGCCAGGCTGATGAAGCACGGCAAGAAGTCCACGGCTCAGGGCATCCTCTCCGATGCCTTCGCGCTGATCGGCGAGCGAACCGGTGGTGAACCGCTCGAAGTCTTCGAGACGGCCGTCCGCAACGCCACCCCCCTGGTCGAGGTGCGTGCCCGCCGGGTGGGTGGCGCCACCTATCAGGTGCCCATGGAAGTCCGCCAGGAGCGGGGCACGGCCATGGCGCTGCGTTGGCTCGTGGGCTTCTCCCGTGCCCGCGGCGGCCGCAGCATGGCTCAGAAGCTGGCCGCGGAACTGATGGATGCCGCCAACGAGAGCGGCAGCGCCGTTCGCAAGCGGGAAGAGACCCACAAGATGGCCGAAGCCAACAAGGCGTTCGCCCACTACCGCTACTGATCCCGGCAGCCGCGGAACACCCATGCCCGCCCGGGTCCGACTTGTAGAGTTGCGCCCGATTTTTACGTCCTGATTCCCCGGAGTTCTTCCCTGTGGCTCGCGCCTATCCCCTGGAACGCGTCAGAAATATCGGCATCGCCGCCCACATCGACGCTGGCAAAACAACCACCACCGAACGGATCCTGTTCTATTCAGGCGTCGTTCACAAGATGGGCGAGGTGCACGACGGCGCTGCGGTGACCGACTGGATGGCCCAGGAGCGTGAGCGTGGCATCACGATCACCGCTGCCGCCATCTCCACCAGCTGGCGCGACCACCGCATCAACATCATTGATACCCCTGGTCACGTGGACTTCACCATCGAGGTGGAGCGTTCCATGCGAGTGCTCGATGGCGTGATCGCGGTCTTCTGCGCCGTCGGCGGGGTTCAGCCCCAGTCGGAGACCGTCTGGCGTCAGGCGGACCGCTACTCCGTTCCGCGGATGGTGTTCGTCAACAAGATGGACCGCACCGGCGCCGACTACCTCAAGGTCTATGGCCAGATCAAGGACCGCCTCAAGGCCAATGCAGCACCGATCCAGCTGCCCATCGGCGCCGAGAACGACCTGACGGGCATCATCGATCTCGTCAAGAACAAGGCCTACATCTACAAGGACGACCTGGGCAAGGACATCCAGGAAGCCGACGTCCCGGCCGACATGAGCGAGCTGGCCGAAGAGTGGCGCGTCAAGCTCATGGAAAGTGTCGCCGAAACCGACGAAGAGCTCCTGGAGGCGTTCCTCGAGAACGGCGAGCTAAGTGAGGAGGAGCTTCGCCGCGGCATCCGCGAGGGCGTGCTGCGTCACGGACTCGTTCCCATGCTCTGCGGCTCGGCCTTCAAGAACAAGGGTGTGCAGTTGCTGCTCGACGCGGTGGTCGACTACCTGCCCGCCCCGGTCGACGTGCCCCCGATCCAGGGTCAGCTGCCCGACGGCAACGAAGCGGTTCGCCCCTCCGACGACGAGGCCCCCTTCAGCGCCCTGGCGTTCAAGGTGATGGCCGATCCCTACGGCAAGCTCACCTTCGTCCGCATGTACTCAGGTGTGCTGAAGAAGGGCAGCTATGTCCTCAACGCCACCAAGGACAAGAAGGAGCGCATCTCCCGACTGATCGTGCTCAAGGCCGACGAGCGCGAGGAGGTTGACGAGCTCCGGGCCGGTGACCTCGGCGCCGTGCTCGGCCTGAAGGACACCACCACCGGTGACACGCTCTGCGACGCAGAGGATCCCATCGTTCTGGAGACCCTGTTCATCCCCGAACCGGTGATCTCCGTTGCCGTGGAACCCAAGACCAAGGGCGACATGGAGAAGCTCTCCAAGGCGCTTCAGGCCCTGTCGGAAGAGGATCCCACCTTCCGCGTCAGCACCGATCCGGAGACCAGCCAGACCGTGATCGCCGGCATGGGCGAACTACACCTGGAGATCCTGGTCGACCGGATGCTGCGGGAGTTCAAGGTCGAGGCGAACATCGGCGCTCCGCAGGTGTCCTACCGGGAGACGATCCGGGCCGCCTCCAAGGGCGAAGGCAAATTCGCCCGCCAGACCGGCGGCAAGGGTCAGTACGGCCACGTCGTGATCGAGATGGAGCCGGGCGAGCCCGGCTCCGGCTTCGAGTTCGTCAACAAGATCGTCGGCGGCGTCGTGCCGAAGGAATACATCGGTCCGGCCGAGGCCGGCATGAAGGAGACCTGCGAATCCGGCGTGATCGCGGGTTACCCCCTGATCGATGTGAAGGTGACCATGGTCGACGGGTCCTACCACGATGTGGACTCGTCCGAGATGGCCTTCAAGATCGCCGGTTCGATGGCCTTCAAGGACGGCGTCAAGAAGTGCAATCCCGTGCTGCTTGAGCCGATGATGAAGGTCGAGGTCGAGGTTCCTGAGGATTTCCTCGGTTCGATCATCGGCGACCTGTCCTCCCGCCGGGGTCAGGTCGAGGGCCAGTCCGTCGATGACGGCACCTCCAAGGTCCAGTCCAAGGTGCCGCTGGCCGAGATGTTCGGCTATGCCACCCAGCTCCGCTCCATGACCCAGGGCCGGGGCATCTTCTCGATGGAATTCAGCCATTACGAGGAAGTTCCTCGCAATGTGGCTGAGGCCATCATCTCCAAGAATCAGGGCCAGTCCTGATCCTTCTCTCCCTGTTCACCAACCCCCCGATTCTTTTTCATCATGGCTCGCGAGAAGTTCGAAAGGAACAAACCCCACGTCAACATCGGCACCATCGGTCACGTTGACCACGGCAAGACCACGCTGACGGCAGCGATCACCAATGTTCTGGCCGCCGCCGGCATGGCCAAGGCCCAGGATTACGATCAGATCGATGGTGCGCCTGAGGAGAAGGAGCGTGGCATCACGATCAACACGGCTCACGTCGAATACGAGACCGAGAACCGTCACTACGCCCACGTGGACTGCCCGGGCCACGCGGACTACGTGAAGAACATGATCACCGGCGCCGCCCAGATGGACGGAGCCATCCTCGTTGTGGCCGCCACCGACGGCCCCATGGCCCAGACCAAGGAGCACATCCTCCTGGCCAAGCAGGTCGGCGTGCCGGCGCTGGTGGTGTTCCTGAACAAGCGCGACATGGTCGACGACGAGGAGATCCTCGAGCTCGTCGAACTGGAGATGCGCGAACTCCTCAGCGAATACGATTTCCCTGGCGATGACATCCCCATCGTTGCCGGCTCGGCCCTTCAGGCCCTCGATCACGTCAAGGGCGGCGGCAGCGCCAAGCGCGGTGAGAACGACTGGGTCGATAAGATCCTCGATCTCATGGATGCCGTGGATGAGTCCATCCCCGAGCCCGAGCGCGAGGTGGACAAGCCCTTCCTGATGGCCGTCGAGGACGTGTTCTCCATCACCGGCCGCGGCACCGTGGCCACCGGCCGCATCGAGCGCGGCAAGGTCAAGGTGGGTGAAACCGTCGAGATCGTCGGCATCAAGGACACCCGTCAGACCACCGTCACCGGGGTGGAGATGTTCCGCAAGCTGCTCGACGAGGGCATGGCCGGTGACAACGTCGGTCTGCTGCTGCGCGGCATCCAGAAGGACGACATCGAACGCGGCATGGTGCTGGTGAAGCCCGGCTCGATCACCCCTCACACCAAGTTCGAGGGTGAGGTATATGTGCTCAAGAAGGAGGAGGGCGGCCGCCACACTCCCTTCTTCGCCGGCTACCGGCCGCAGTTCTACATCCGCACAACCGACGTGACCGGTCAGATCACGGCCTTCACCGCAGATGACGGCTCCAGCGTTGAGATGGTGATGCCGGGTGACCGCATCAAGATGACCGGCCAGCTGATCTGCCCGGTGGCGATCGAGCAGGGCATGCGTTTCGCCATTCGTGAAGGCGGCCGCACCATCGGTGCCGGCGTTGTTTCCAAGATCCTCGAGTGATCCGGATCTGATTCCCCGGCAGGGGAGGTGGTTGCGGCCATCTCCCCCGGCCCCTTTCGCACCTCGACAACTGAATCCAACCGGCCCGACAGGGCTCCACACCCCACACTCTCCATGTCTGCAACGATCGCTCAGCAGAAGATCCGTATCCGGCTCAAGGCCTTCGACCGGCGCATGCTGGACCTCTCCTGCGACAAGATCATCGAAACGGCCGACACCACGGCGGCCACGGCCATCGGCCCCATCCCTCTGCCGACCAAGCGTCGCATCTACTGCGTGCTCCGTTCGCCCCACGTGGACAAGGATTCCCGTGAGCATTTCGAGACGCGCACCCACCGTCGCATCATCGACATCTACAGCCCCTCCGCCAAGACGATCGACGCGCTGATGAAGCTCGATCTCCCCAGCGGCGTGGACATCGAAGTCAAGCTCTGAGACCGACCAGGCTGCCCACCGCCACCGCTTCGGCCGACCTAGGGTGATTTCATCGTGCGTGATGTTGCCTCAGTGGCCGATCTGGCGGTACGGGAGCTGCCCCTTTTTCCCCTGCCCGATGTGGTGCTCTTCCCCCAGGAAGTGTTGCCACTTCATATCTTCGAGCCGCGCTACCGCATGATGCTGCGCACGGTCATGGACTCTGACCGTCGCTTCGGTGTGGTCCGCTGGGACCCCCAGAACCAGACCTGCGCCCCGATCGGCTGCTGCGCGGAGATCCTGCATTGCCAGACCCAGGAAGACGACCGCAGCAACATCGTCACCATGGGTCAGCAGCGCTTCCGGGTGCTCAACATCATCCGGGAGGCTCCCTTCCGGGTCGCCATGGTGAGCTGGCTTGAGGACGAGCCACCGGCCGAACCGGAGGCGCTCGAGCAACTGAGCGGTGACGTGCGCACCGCCCTGCGGGATGTGGTGGATCTGACCGGAAAGCTGGTGGGCAAACCCTCCGAACTCCCCGATGACCTGCCCGACCTTCCGCGCGAGCTCTCCTTCTGGATCGGAGCCCACCTCGGAGGCCCGGTGGCCGATGAGCAACAGGCCCTGCTGGAGCTGACCGACACCCGTGCGCGGCTGCAGCAGGAAATGGACCTGCTCGATCAGACCCGCCGTCAGCTGGCGGCCCGCACCGTGCTCAAGCAGACCTTCCAGGACATTGGCAGCGATGGTGCGGAACCATCCCCCTCGGCCTGACTGACTGCATGGCCCGCATCCATCCCCCCGCCCCGCGCCAGAAGCAGCGTCTGGGCCTGCTGCTCACCCTGTCGGCCGGAGCCGGTCTGGTGAGCCTCTGGCAGCAACGGGATCGTCGTTATCAGGGGTCGGCCTCCGTGGCCGAGGCCTACGACCGCTGGACCGGCGACGCCTTGCTGGAACGGCTCTGGGGCGAGCACATCCACCTGGGGCACTACGGTGACCCCCCCCAGCCCGTCGATTTCCGCAGAGCCAAAGCGGCCTTCGTGCATGAACTGGTGCGCTGGAGCGGACTGGATGCGCTGCCGGCCGGCTCGCGCGTGCTTGATGTGGGCTGCGGCATCGGCGGCAGCAGCCGCATTCTTGCCCGCGACTACGGCTTCGATGTGCTGGGCATCAGCATCAGCCCCGCCCAGGTGGAGCGGGCCCGGGCCCTGACCCCGGATGACCTCGCCGGGCGCTGCCGCTTCGCGGTGATGGACGCCCTCGATCTGCAGCTGGACGAGGGCAGCTTCGATGGCGTCTGGAGCGTGGAGGCCGGTCCACACATGCCCGACAAGCAGCGCTACGCCGATGAACTGCTGCGGGTGCTGCGCCCGGGAGGCGCACTGGCCGTGGCGGACTGGAACCGACGCGATGCAGCAGCGGGCCCCCTCTCGGCCCGGGAATGCTGGGTGATGCGCCAGTTGCTCGACCAGTGGGCCCACCCGGAATTCGCGAGCATCGCCGGCCTCAGGCATCATCTCGAAACGAGCCAGCAGCGGAGAGGGCCGATCGAGACGGCCGACTGGACGACCGCCACCCTGCCCAGCTGGATCGACTCGATCGCCGAAGGCCTGCGCCGGCCCGGAGCGGTGCTGGGTCTTGGTCCTGCCGCCGTCCTGCAGGGCCTCAGGGAAACCCCCACCCTGCTGCTGATGCGCTGGGCCTTCGCCACGGGTCTGATGCAGTTCGGCGTGTTCCGGCTCCGGATCGGCCCGGATCGTCAGGCCCCAGTGGCGTCCGCCTCCGGCTGATCGCTGAGATCCAGGGTGCTGTAGACCCCGAAGCAGCTCACGGTCTCGCAGGCGCGGCTGAGGGCATCGAGCAGATCGCGCACGGCAACCTGGCCGGCCTGGTGATCGCGATGGTCCCCCAGCTCGAGATCCACGAAGAAGATGTACTCACCGAGCTCACGCTTGGAGGGGCGTGACTCGATCCGGCTCATGTTGAGCCCGCGATCCGCGAACACGGCCAGGGCTTCGAGCAGGGCCCCGGGACGGTTGCTGTGAAGTGAGAAGGCCAGGCTGGCGAGATGGCCTTCGTAGCGGCGCTCCCCCCGCTCCAGCAGCAGAAAGCGGGTGCAGTTCCCCGCTACATCGTTGATCGGGAAAGCGAGCTGCTGCAGCCCCCGCTCCTCCCCGGCCAGGGGCGAGGCGATCGCCGCGCGGAAACGGCTGCCGGCCACCATCCGGGCCGCCTCGGCCGTTGAGCTGGTGGGCAGCTGCAGGGCGCCGGGAAGGTGCTCAGCCAGCCAGCCGCTGCACTGCGCCAGAGCCTGGGGGTGGGAGAGCACCTCGCTGACGGTCTCCAGACTGCCGCTGCTGAGCAGGGCGTGGCGGATCGGCAGCACGACCGCCCGGCGGATGCACAGCTCCCGGTGCTGCCAGAGGGCATCCAGGGAGGCGGTGACCCCTCCCTCCACGGAGTTCTCCACGGGCACCACCGCCGCGTCGCATTCCCGGGCCACCAGGGCCTCCACCACAGCCCGGATGCCGGTGCGCGGCACCAGGTCCACATCCCGCCGGCCCTCGTGACGCATCAGGGTGATGGCCGCCTGCTCGCCGAAGGTGCCCACGGGTCCGAGGAAGGCGAGTCGCATGGAGGAGGAAGCTCCGGAAGGGCATCGATAGGATCATGCCCTGCGACAGCCCGGTATCGCCCATGCGCCTGGCCTTCGGCGCCAGTCAGGGTCTCAGCCTCATGGTCAGCGACCATGCGGATCAGCTCCCGGCCTATCTGCAGCAGGAGGAGCGGGTGCTCCAGGCGCTGCTCGACCCGCGCCACCTGACGGCGATCCATCCCGGCCTCTGGCGCTACGAGGTGACCCGGGTGCAGGTGTTTCAGCTCAGCGTGCAGCCCGTGGTGACGCTGCAGGTGCACGAGCGGGATGGACAGCTGACGATGGAAGCCACCGAGTGCAGCCTGGAGGGTCTCGGCCTGGTGGACGATTTCGACCTCCGGCTCAAGGCCCAGCTGGCCGCCAACGGCCGGGGACTGGAGGGGGAGGCTCGCCTGGCGGTAGAGGTGAGCCGGCCGCCCCTGCTGCGCCTGATCCCCCGCACGGTGCTGGAAGCCACGGGTCAGACCGTGCTCAACGGAATCCTGCTCGGCATCAAGGGTCGGGTGGGGCAGCAGCTGCTGCGCGATTTCCGCCGCTGGGTCGCCCAGCCGCAGCAGCCTGCCAGCGGGTCCCCTGCAGAACACGGCTGAGGAAGCTGATCCGATGCAGGGGCGTGGGCCCCAGCTCCACCAGTGCGGCGCGGTGGGCCGCCGTGGCGTAGCCGACATGGCGTTCCAACCCGTAGCCCGGGTGCTCGGCGGCCAGCGACCTGACGACCCCGTCCCGGTGCTGTTTGGCCAGGACGCTGGCCGCGGCGATACTCATCTCCAGTCGATCGCCTCCGACGATCGATCGCTGCGCGCCGCTCCATCCACGCAGGGGCAGATTGCCGTCCACGAGGACCAGATCAGGGGGGCGCTGCAGCCTGCCGAGAGCCGAGCACATGGCGGCTTCCGTCGCCGGACGGATGCCGAGGGCATCGATCCGCTCGGCTGAGATCTCGGCCAGCGCCCAGTCGTCGGCCAGGCCCTCGATCTGCGGCACCAGGGCCGCGCGGCGGCCGGGGCTCAGCCGCTTGCTGTCGGTGAGACCTGCCGCGGCCAGTTGTGCAGCGGCCGACTCCCGCAGCACCACGGCGGAGGCGACCACAGGGCCGAAGAGACAGCCCCGGCCCACCTCATCCACACCGGCGGTGATCACCCCAAGGCGACCGGCGCCGAGGAGCGACGGCGACGGCGGCGCTGGGGCTCGGGCTCAGCCTCCGGCGCGGATTCCGCTGGCGTGGCGGGCGCCGCGTCGGTCGGAGGTGGCGAATCGACGGGCTCCTGTGGCAGAGGGGTGATGGCCACCGGCGCCGGGCCGGCATCGAGACCCTCGCCGGCAAGGGAGCTGTCGTCGGACGGTTCGCCGGCCGCCGCCGGGGCGGAACCGTTGCGGCCCTGTCCGCCCGCAGCCGGGGCAGCCCCACCTCCACCTCCACCGGAACCGCCACGGCCGCGACGCCGCCGCCGCGAACCGGCCGCCGCCAGCTGGGCCCTGGCCTCGGCAACGATCTGATCGGCGTCCTCGCCGGGACGCACCACCCGGATCACCGCCGTCTCCGGATCGGGCGGCGTCTCCAGCAGCAGGGCGGGACTGAGACCCAGGCGGGCGTACACCTCCTCCTGCTCAGGCGTCATCGCGACCGCCACCACCTCCGGCTCCGGGCGACGGGGCGGCGCCTCGGAGCCGATGACTGACTCGCCGGAAGGCTCCGATACGGCTGGATCGACCGGTCCGACAGCGGAGTCCTCAGTCAGGGGCAGAGGCGCCACGACCGTCAGTTCAGCAGGCGTCTCCGGCACCTCGGAGGCACCGCCGCGTCCCCGGCCGCCACGGCGGCGGCGACCGCCGCCGTTGGAGCCGGCGGCTGCCGCCGGGGCGGGACTCTCGGCTCTGGCGGAGGCGGCACTGCGCACCAGGCCGGTGGCCGTGGCCAGGGGCTGCATGGTGTCGCGCCCCGGCAGAACGGCGACGTGGCCGAGGCCACCGCAGCTGGGGCAGGCCCGGCCGAAGAGTTCATAGATGTTCTGACCCTGGCGCTTGCGGGTCAGCTCGACCAGGCCCAGCTCGGAGATCTGGGCGATCTGGGGCCTGGCACCGTCGCTCTGCATCGCTTCGGTGAACTGCTCGAGCACCTGCAGCTGGTCGCGCCGCGAATCCATGTCGATGAAGTCGACAATGATCACCCCGCCGATGTTGCGCAGTTTCAGCTGGCGTGCGATCTCCGTTGCCGCTTCGCAGTTGGTCCACAACACCGTTTCCCGCGCATTGGCGGAGCGGGTGAACGAGCCGGAATTCACATCCACCACGGTGAGCGCTTCCGTGGGCTCGATGATGATCGAACCACCCGATGGAAGATCCACGCGTGGCTTCAGCGCGTCGCGGATGGCGGCGTTGACCCGGTAGTGCTCCAGGATTTCGACGGATTCCTGATGGTGCTCCACCAGGAGATGCGATGCGCTTTCGCCGAGGAAGGCGTTCACCCGCTTCACCGCCTCCGGGGTGTCGACCACGACCCGCACCAGGGAGGGTGAGTAGCGATCCCGCAGGATGCGGTGAATGAAGTCCTCATCGCGATTGAGGAGAACCGGCGGACTGGCGTTCTCCGCCGCCTGCTGAATGCCTTCCCACTGACGCAGCAGAGCCTCGAGGTCATCGATCAGCAGCTCCTCGCTCACCGCTTCGGCCTCGGTTCGGATCAGCAGGCCGGCACCGGGAGGCTTGATCAGAACCCCGAGGGCACGCAGGCGGTTCCGCTCGGCGTCGCCGGCGATGCGGCGCGAGATGTTCACCCCCTGGCCGTGGGGCTGCAGGATGAGGAAACGACCGGGAAGGGAGAGGTTGCCGGTGAGCCGCGGCCCCTTGGTGCCGGTCGGCTCCTTCATCACCTGAACCAGAACCTTCTGCCTGGGGGAGAGCAGCTCGGTGATGCCGGCCGCACCCTTCCTCAGCCTGAGAGGGCCGAGATCGCTGACGTGAATGAAGCCGTTCTTCTCACTTTCGCCGATGTTGACGAAAGCCGCGTCGATCCCGGGAAGAACATTCTCGACCGTACCGAGGTACACGTCGCCGATCTGGTAGCGGCCCTGAGCGACGACCAGTTCATCGACCCGTTCGTCGTGGAGCACAGCCGCGATGCGCAGCTGCTCGGCGATGACGATCTGCAGTGACATGACAAGGGGAGAAACCCCAGGACCACTGCCGGCAGAAAGCCGGGGCGATCAGATCCGTGACCGTGAGGCGATCACGGAGACAGACACCGACTGGGGATGACGGAGAAAGCACGTGTTGACTCAGTGGCCATCCCCCTTCAGAGAGGACGCCCAGGGAGCACACAACGGCTGGATGGGGACAGGGCCCCGGAAGAGATGCACCAGTGCGATCGATCGGCCGAGGCCTCGATGGCAGCAGTGGTGTCGCGGGAGGGAAGGTGGGAAAAGAGCGGGTGGAGGAAAGATGACCTGAACCGGATCTTTCTGTATTCCCTCCACTCACGCTAGCACCGCCGCTGCTTGCCTTTCAGGCCATCCGCTCTCATCGGAAAGAACCAGCCCGCACCTCCGCAGGGCCTCGGCCTTCAGCGGCACACCGAGCCGCTCCGACAGCCAGTGGGTGATCTGTTCGGGCCGCAGGCTGCGGCCCTGGGGATCGATGCCGGCCTCCAGGTCCAGTGTCACCGAACCGGCCGGGACACAGCCGGGCTCCGTGGAGCCTCGATCCAGCCGCAGCAGCAGGGGTCGGCCATCGCGGCGGCGCGGACGCCCCTTCTTGTCGGTATCGGACCAGATGAGTTCCGCGGCCTCCAGGAGCTGCCGGAGTCCCTCGTCCCAGCGGTCCTCCGGGATCGACACGGTGGCGCGGGCCCGCCACTGCCAGAGGGCCGAGCGCAGAAGCCTGGAGAGGCCCGCCCCGTTCATGGGAACACGTCTGCAGGCCTCCAGGAGCAACCCGTCAGGCAGCTGAGCCTGCAGGGCCTGGAGCACCCGGTCCGGCTCCACCTCCCGCTGGAAATCGATGTCCATCCACTCGCCATCCGCTTCCACCCCGAGCGGCAGGGCCAGGGCGACCTGAAGGCGGGGCAGAGGATGGAAGCCGGCGCTGAAGCTCACCGGGAGCCCGGCCCGGCGCAGGGCCCGCTCCAGCAGCCGCACCAGATCGAGATGGCTGATCAGAGCCACATCCCCGCGCTTGGCGAAGCGGAAGCGCAGGCGGCAGGCCCGCTGGCTGGGGGGGAGCACGGTCGGCTGTCGCCCGGGAATCGGCGGCGGCGGCAGCACCACGTTGTGCCCCAGTGCGGGGCCGCAGACCCCGCACTGGCTGCAGCCCTCGAACGAGCAGTCGGGCACGACCTCCCGGCGCAGTGCCCTCTGCAGATCCTCGGCCAGCCAGCGCTTGTCGAGACCGCAGTCGATGTGATCCCAGGGAAGCGGCCGCTCGCAGAAGGCCTGCAGCCCCGCATCGCCCAGATCGGTGGCGCTCTGCCAGCCGCCCATCTCGAGCGCCCGCACCGCTCCGGTGAGGCCGGCGGCGTCGATGGCGCGGGTCCAGGCGGCGAAGGTGCGATCGAGGTTCTCGAACCAGGCATCCATCCCGGCACCGCCGCGCCAGGCGGCTTCGATCACATCAGCCAGCCGGCGATCGCCCCGCCCCAGCACATCCTCCATCGCCGCCAGGCGGACATCGGTGACATTGAGCCGCACGCCCCGCAGAGGCGCCGCGGCCTGCCGCAGCAGCGCCTGACGGCGCTGCAGTTTGGCGACGCTGACGCTGTGCCACTGGAAGGGGGTGTGCGGCTTGGGCGTGAACGTGCTGATGGTGAGATTCAGCGTGAGCCGCCCCAGATCCGAACACTGCCGCTGCAGCATGCGGCAGGTGTCGGCGATGCCGACCACATCGGCGTCGCGCTCGCCCGGCAGGCCGATCATGAAATAGAGCTTGATGCGGCGGTAGCCGCTCTGCATCGCCGTGCGCACGCCCTGCAGCAGGTCCGCGTCGGTGAGGCCCTTGTTGATGATGTCCCGCAGTCGCTGGCTGCCCGCCTCGGGCGCGAAGGTCAGCCCGGTCCGCCGGGTTCCCCCGAGGATGTGGGCGATGTCCTCATCGAAGCGATCAACGCGCTGGCTGGGCAGGTTGAGGCTCACGTTCGCCGCGGACAGGCGGTTGCGCAGCTCCACGCCCACAGCCGGCAGAGACAGGTAGTCGCTGCAGCTGAGGGAGAGCAGGGTGAAATCGCTGTACCCCGTCCGGCGCATGCCGGTCTCCACCGCCTCGATCACCTGATCCGGCGCCACATCGCGGGCGGGGCGGGTGAGCATGCCCGGCTGGCAGAAGCGGCAGCCGCGGGTGCAGCCCCGGCGGATCTCCACGGTGAGCCGGTCGTGAACCGTCTCCAGGTGGGGCACCAGCCCCATGGCGTAGTGGGGCATGGGCGTCGCCACACGCCGGACCGGCCTCGCCGGCACATCGGCATGCAGCGGCACCAGGCGCACCCCGTCGCCAGCGGTGGCATACAGGGAGGGCACATAGACCCCGCGGAGCTGAGCCAGATCGCGCAGCACGGCGCTCCGGCTCAGGCCTGCGGCGCGGGCCTCAGCCACCACCAGACCGATCTCCGGCAGAAGCTCCTCCCCATCGCCGAGGGCGACGAAGTCGAGGAAGGCGGCGTAGGGCTCCGGATTGCTGGTGGCCGTGGGCCCGCCGGCGAAGATCAGCGGTGGGGACTCCGGATGATCGAGCGGCCGATCGCCTCGCTGGGCGCTGCGCAGGGGCAGGCGCGCCAGGTCGAGCATCTCGAGGATGTTGGTGGCGCCGAGCTCGTAGCTCAGCGAGAAGCCGAGCACATCGAAGGCGGCCAGGGGCCGGCGGCTCTCCACGCCGAACAGGGGCAGGCCTCGCTGCCGCAGACGGCCGGCCATGTCGGGTGCCGGCAGGTAGGAGCGGTCGCAGAGCTGCCCAGGAACGGCATTGAGGATCGAATAGAGAATGACGTGGCCGCTGTTGCTGGCGCCCACCTCGTAGAGCTCGGGGTAGGTGAGGCACCAGCGCACCCGCGCCGCCGGCCAGTCGCTCCCCCAGTCGCGCCGGATCACCCCCAGCTCATTGCCGAGATAACGGGCCGGTCGCTGCAGGCCGGCGTCCACAAGGGTTGTGAGATCGAGTGGCGACGACCGATCAATGGAGGGGGCGATGGACACCATGGACATCAGATGGGGCCGGCACCCTCAGCGGCTCCTGTAGCAGGATGCCCACCCATGCTGGATACGGCCCTTGGTGCAGGTCAACGAGAACTACCTCAAGCTCAAGGCGGGCTACCTCTTTCCCGAGATCGCCAGGCGGGTGAAGGCCTTCAGTGAAGCCAATCCCGATGCCGCCCTGATCCGCCTCGGCATCGGCGATGTCACCGAGCCCCTGCCCGAGGCCTGCCGCACGGCGATGAAGAACGCCATCGATGCGATGGGCACGGCTGAGGGATTCCGCGGCTACGGCCCGGAGCAGGGCTACGCCTGGCTGCGGGAAGCGATCGCGAGCCACGACTTCCAGGCCCGCGGCTGTTCGATCAGCGCTGAGGAGATCTTCATCTCCGATGGCTCCAAGTGCGACAGCAGCAACATCCTCGACATCCTCGGCCCGGGCAACCGCATCGCCGTCACCGATCCGGTGTATCCGGTGTACGTGGACAGCAACGTGATGGCCGGCCACACGGGCCCGGCGGATGAACGCGGCCGCTACGGCGGCCTCACCTACCTGCCGATCACGGCGGAGAACGGCTTCTCGCCGGCGATCCCGGACGAGCCGGTGGATCTGATCTACCTCTGCTTTCCCAACAACCCGACCGGTGCCGTCGCCGGCCGCGGCGAGCTCAAGGCCTGGGTGGATTACGCCCGCGCCCATGGGTCGCTGATCCTCTTTGATGCCGCCTACGAGGCCTTCATCCAGGACCCGGAGCTTCCCCACTCCATCTTCGAGATCGATGGCGCGCGTGAGTGTGCGATCGAATTCCGCTCCTTCTCCAAGAACGCCGGCTTCACCGGCACCCGCTGTGCCCTCACCGTGGTGCCGCGCGGCCTGACGGGACGCACGGCGGCGGGAGAGGAGGTGGAGCTCTGGCCCCTGTGGAACCGGCGCCAGAGCACCAAGTTCAACGGTGTGAGCTATCCGGTTCAGCGTGGCGCCGAGGCGGTGTACAGCCCGGAGGGGCAGGCCCAGGTGAACCGTCTGGTGCGCTTCTACATGGACAACGCGGCCCTGATTCGCCGGGAGCTGAGTGCTGCGGGCATCAGCGTCCACGGAGGCGAGCACGCTCCCTATGTGTGGCTCAGAGCCCCGGAAGGACTCGATTCATGGGACTTCTTCGACCAGCTGCTCCAGAAGGCCCATGTGGTGGGAACCCCCGGAAGCGGCTTCGGGGCGGCAGGCGAAGGGTATTTCCGCCTCTCGGCCTTCAACAGCCGCGCCAACGTCGAGGAGGCGATGCAGCGGATCCGCAACCTCTGAGGGTCCCGGAACCGCAGCCTCTCAGGAGCAGCACCCACACCCACCGACCGTCCATCGCCATCCCGCCCATGAGGGACCCGATCTCCGCCTCCAGCAGCAGCGCACCGTTTCAGCTCCCGCTGCGGCGGGATCCTGCCGCCACGGCCGGCGCCAGTGAGAGCCCCACGCGGTCTCCCGGTGGAGCCGCCGTTCTGGAGAAGGCACCGGAGCGGGTGCGCAAGCACTCACCCCGCTACCGGGTGCTGCTCCACAACGATCCGGTGAACTCCATGGAATATGTGGTCACAACGCTGCGGCAGGTGGTGCCCTCGCTGAGCGAGCAGGATGCGATCGCCGTGATGCTCGAGGCTCACAACACCGGTGTGGGCCTGGTGATCGTCTGCGATCTCGAACCGGCGGAGTTCTACAGCGAGACCCTCAAGGCCAAGGGACTCACGAGCACGATCGAGCCGGAGGACTGAGGCATGGCTCCCCGGCTCCGTCCGGGCCTCCGTGCGGTGCGTGCCTGGTCGCTGACCCTGCTCTACGTGCCGCTGCTCTACGCGGCCGGCTGGTTGCTGGCACTGCCCCTGCGCATCTGGCGACCGGAGCCGGAGCCGGCCTCCATCGCCCTGATCGGAACCGGCATCAGCGTGCTCCTGCTGCTGGCCACCCTCCCCGGCTGGGTGCGGCGCCGGTGGCGCAGCAAGGCGCCCTGGAGGGAGCTCGGACTGGCGGGCCCGCTCCGGCAGCAGCTGCTGGCCTGGATCCGGGGCCTTCTGGCCTCGGCCGCACTGCTGAGCCCGCTGGTGGTCGTTCTGCTGCTGGGGGGATGGGCCCAGTGGCAGCCACGCCTCACTGCCGGGATCGCAGGCAACGCCCTGGCCCTGATGCTCGGGGTGGGGCTGGCGGAGGAGGTGCTCTTCCGCGGCTGGCTCTGGGGTGAGCTGGGTCAGCGGCTGGGTGACCCCGGCTGCCGTCAGCAACCCGCCCTACTGAGCCAGGCGGCGGTGTTCTCCGTGGCCCACACCCGCTTCAATCTCGGGCCCAGCGCCATGCTCAGCCTCCTCGGCGGGCTGCTGCTGCTGGGCTGGGCCCTGGCACTGCAGCGGCGGCGGGACGGCGGACGCCTGGGCGGCGCCATCGGCTTCCACGGTGGTCTCGTGGGGGGCTGGTTTCTCCTGGTGGCGGGGCTTGTGGAGCTCCCCGCCGATGCTCCGGCGCTGCTGATCGGCCCCGGAGGCGCGGCCGCCAACCCGATCGGGGGGCTGGCGGGATGGCTGGGGCTGGGCGCCTGGCTCGTACACCTGCAGGGATGGAGGCCCGGCCGCCGGAGGGCCGGACGGGCGCCGGCTGACGCGGCCTGAGTCAGCGCCTGGCGTTGGCCATGGCCCGCTGGCCCTCCACCGGAGCCCTCAGGGCCTCCTCCAGCGGAGCGCGCCCATAATCGCGCTCGAGCAGACGCATCACCGTGCGGCCGAAATCAGCGGGGTCGGTGTCAAAGGCCTCCAGGCAGATGCGACCGAAGGTGCGGCCCATGGGTTCGGGGTTCCAGAGCAGCTTGCGGGCGGTCCACGGCATCATGCTCATCGGGTTGTAGCCCGGCTGGAGCAGACCCTGATCGAAGCCGTACTGCTCCAGATGGGTGTGCGGCTGCAGGCCGATGAAGAAGATGGCCGGCTCCACATGGTCCCCTCCGAAGATCTCCTCGAGGGCGCGGTGGTAGGCGATGGTCTGGCGAATGGTCTCCGGGCGCTCGTCGATGACATTGAACGAGTAGTTCACCGACACGTGCTCGCGGAACCCGGCCGCGGCAAGCAGCCGGCAGTTCTCGAGAACGGTGCGCAGGTTGTAGCCCATGCGCATCTTGCGCACCAGCTCCTGCGAGCCCGACGTGATACCGATCTCGAAGTAGCTCATGCCGGTGGCCACCATCAGTTCCGCCAGTTCGGCATCGAGGTTGTCGGCGCGGATGTAGGCCGCCCAGCGGATGCCTGTGAGGCCCTCGGCGCGGATGGCCCGCAGCAGCTGCTTGGCGTCATCGATGTAGCGGCGGGCCGGGATGAACTGGGCGTCGGTGAACCAGAACCCCCGCACACCCCGGTCGTAGAGCTGGCGCATCTCGGCCACCACCTGTTCAACGGGGTTCAGGCGCACCTGCTTGCCCTCCACCACGGTGTAAACGCAGTAGCAGCAGTTGTGGGGACAGCCGCGTTTGGTCTGAACCCCGACGTAGAAGTCACCCGCTTCGAGATACCAGTTCAGCTGCGGCCAGATCGATGCGATGTAGCGGTAATCGCAGGCGGATTTGCGCAGGCTTTCCGGTTGCTCGTGAATGAGGCCCGGGCGCGGGGGCTCCCCGACGACGAAACAGCGCTCGCCGGCCAGCGGCTGTCTGCGCAGCAGCTTCTCCAGCAGGGGCTCGCCCTCTCCGATGGACACCACCGTTCCGCGGGGCAGGTCCCGGGCCAGCTGCTCATAGAACACGCTCACCGCGCCGCCACCGAGGACCACCCGGGCGCCGGGGTTGTGGCGGCGGGCGTGGCGCAGCCCCCGGCGAATCAGGCGCATGTTCCGCCACAGCTCGCCGTAGAAACTGCGCATCAATCGCAGGCCGCCCCAGGCGCCCCGCAGCCGCTTCAGCGGGTTGCGGGCGTAGAACACCTCGAAGGAGTGCTGCAGTGGGTTCCCCCCGCGCCCATCGACCGGGGCGTAGATCTGGATGTCGCGCCAGGAGAAGACCAGCAGGGTCGGCCGGAAGCTCTCGACCCGCTCAATCAGGATCCGCCCCACATCCAGCACGGGCAGGGCGGCCAGGTCGAGGATCTCCTGGGGCAGGTCCGGGAACACCTTGTGCAGGTGGTCGGCCAGATAGATCGGACCGATCGGAAAGATGGGATTGCAGGGCAGGCGCACGAACAGCACCCGCTCCGCGTGGGCCGGCGGCAGCCCACCGGCAACGGGGCCGGCGTCCGGGCGCTGGGCGGTCTGGAGTGCTGCGGCTGGGGTCACGGGCGCGAATGACGGGGACCGGTGAGCCTTCAGAACCGGTGATGGCGGGACGCTAACAACTGTTCCGTGACCTCAGCGGCGTGACGGAGCGGGCCGGACAACCAGCGCTGCCACTCGCGGTGCACGCACAGGCGGGCCTCCAGGCGGCGGCCGGCCTGGGCCACACAGCGGCGCAGGGCATCGTGGGTCGGCTGCCGGTAGGCCGGATTGATGACATCGCGGTCGTCGATGCCCCCGAGGTCGTCGATGCCGGCCTCCAGCGCCCGGGGCAGCTGATCGATGGGCCAGAGGTTGGCGGGCAGCTGCAGATGGATGGAGCCCGGCAGCAGCGCTCTGGCCATCACCACCGCATCGAGAACGTCGGCCCGCTCTCGCCTGTTGAGCGGCTGGGCCGCGGCATCGCCCGGCCGCCAGGGCTGCAGGATCACCTCCTGGATGTGGCCGAAGCGGTCCTGGAGTCGGGCGATCAGCGTCAGGGCCCGCTCCCGGTCCGCCGCCGACTCGCCGACACCGAGCAGCAAGCCTGTGGTGAAGGGAATCCCGAGCCGACCGGCCTGAGCGATCTGATCGATCCGCACCGATTCCGCCTTGCTGGGCGCGCGTCGATGCAGCGCCGCGTAGGCCGGCCCCAGTCCCTCGAGCATCAGACCCATGGATGGATTGAGGCGGCCGAGGGCGGCCATCTCCGCCAGGCTGAGCGGACCCGCGTTGGTGTGGGGCAGGCGGCCGGCCATCAGGGCAAGCCGGCTGAGGCGAACCAGGCGGGCGAACCAGGCGGCGCGCTGCGGCGAGCCCGGAGCCACTTCGCCCGAGAGCAACAGGATCTCAGCGGCCTCGGGGCGTGCCCGCATCGCCTCGACGGCCTCGCCATCCGCAAGGGGATCGGCCTGGGTCGGGGGCAGGCGGAAACCGCAGTAGGCGCAGTCGTTGAAGCAGCCTCGGGTGGGGACGAGGGTCAGCGCGGGACTGAAGGTGACGGCCGAGCCCACCTGCCCCCGCCTCCCGATCCTTAAATCCATGTAACGAACCCGCAATGTTCTGTTACAGTCGTTGTGGACGTGGGACGGGTTTCCGCCCGCGCCCCTTCCATCCCGCCTGCTGGCGGGGCTGGGTTTCGCCCCGGTTCCGTTGCAGACATCTTTTCCGATCTCATGACCACCACCATTCAGCAGCGCTCCGGCGCTTCGGTGTGGGACCAGTTCTGTGCATGGGTCACCTCCACCAACAACCGTCTGTATGTCGGTTGGTTCGGTGTGCTGATGATCCCCACGCTGCTGGCCGCCACCATCTGCTACATCGTCGCCTTCATCGCGGCACCCCCCGTCGACATCGACGGCATCCGTGAGCCGGTTGCCGGCTCGCTGCTTTACGGCAACAACATCATCTCCGGTGCTGTTGTGCCTTCGAGCAACGCCATCGGCCTGCACTTCTACCCCATCTGGGAAGCCGCTTCTCTGGATGAGTGGCTGTACAACGGCGGTCCTTACCAGCTGGTTGTCTTCCACTTCCTGATCGGCGTCTTCTGCTACATGGGCCGTGAGTGGGAACTCTCCTACCGCCTGGGCATGCGCCCCTGGATCTGCGTCGCCTACAGCGCCCCCGTGGCTGCTGCCAGCGCCGTGTTCCTGGTGTACCCCTTCGGTCAGGGCTCCTTCTCCGACGGCATGCCCCTCGGCATCAGCGGCACCTTCAACTTCATGCTGGTGTTCCAGGCTGAGCACAACATCCTGATGCACCCCTTCCACATGCTGGGTGTGGCCGGTGTGTTCGGCGGCAGCCTGTTCTCCGCCATGCACGGTTCGCTGGTGACCTCCTCGCTGGTTCGTGAGACCACCGAGAGCGAGAGCCAGAACTATGGCTACAAGTTCGGCCAGGAAGAGGAGACCTACAACATCGTGGCTGCCCACGGTTACTTCGGTCGCCTGATCTTCCAATACGCCAGCTTCAACAACAGCCGCAGCCTGCACTTCTTCCTGGCTGCCTGGCCTGTGATCGGCATCTGGTTCACCGCCCTTGGCGTGAGCACGATGGCGTTCAACCTGAACGGCTTCAACTTCAACCAGTCCATCCTTGATGGACAGGGCCGTGTGCTGAACACCTGGGCTGACGTGCTGAACCGCGCCAACCTGGGCATGGAAGTGATGCACGAGCGCAACGCTCACAACTTCCCGCTGGACCTGGCTGCTGCCGAGTCCACGCCTGTGGCCCTGACCGCTCCGGCGATCGGCTGATCCACCCCCACTGCCAGGGCCGGATCACCCGGCTGCCTGTAGACCGGCCCCCGCACATGCGGGGGCCTTTTTCATGGCGAGCGCAGCCGCTGCAGCGTTCCCATGCCGGCGCCATCGAGCGCATCGATGCTGACGCGGCTGGCCTGACCGTCGGGCCCGGTTGCCTACGCTCACGGCACACCAGGTGGCGCATGGGCAACAGCTTCGGCACCCTCTTCCGGATCAGCAGCTTCGGTGAATCCCACGGCGGCGGCGTGGGTGTGATTGTGGATGGCTGTCCGCCGCGGCTCGCCCTCAGCCTCGAGGACATCCAGAGCGATCTGGATCGTCGCCGGCCGGGTCAGAGCAGCATCACCACGCCGCGCAAGGAGGCGGACCGGGTCGAGATTCTCAGCGGGCTCCTGGACGGCGTGACCCTGGGCACCCCGATCGCGATGCTGGTTCGCAACAAGGACCAGCGCCCGAAGGACTACGGCGAGGTGCAGCAGGCCTTCCGCCCCTCCCACGCCGATGCCACCTATCAGGCGAAGTACGGCATCCAGGCCCGCAGCGGTGGCGGCAGGGCCTCGGCCCGCGAAACCATCGCCAGGGTGGCGGGCGGAGCCATCGCCCGGCAGCTGCTGGCACGCACCCACGGCACCGAGGTCATCGCCTGGGTGCAGCGGATCCACACGATCGAAGCCGGCATCGATCCGGCCCTGGTGAACCGCGATGCCGTGGAGGCCACACCGGTGCGCTGCCCGGAGCCCGAGGCGGCGGCGGCGATGATCGAGCGGATCGAAGCGATCGGGCGCGAGGGAGATTCCTGCGGCGGCGTGATCGATTGCCTGGTGCGCCGGCCACCGGTGGGTCTGGGCATGCCGGTATTCGACAAGCTGGAGGCGGACCTGGCCAAGGCGGTCATGTCACTGCCCGCCACCAAGGGATTCGAAATCGGCTCCGGCTTCGCGGGAACGCTGCTCAAGGGCAGCGAACACAACGATGCCTTCCTGCCCAGTGAGGACGGGTCCCTGCGCACCGCCACCAACAACTCCGGCGGCATTCAGGGAGGCATCAGCAACGGCGAGCCGATCCGGATCCGGGTGGCCTTCAAGCCCACGGCCACCATCCGCAAGGAGCAGCGCACGGTGGATGTGACCGGGGCCGCCACCACCCTCGCCGCCCGCGGGCGGCATGACCCCTGCGTGCTTCCCCGCGCCGTGCCGATGGTGGAGGCCATGGTGAGCCTGGTGCTGGCGGATCACCTGCTGCGGCAGCAGGGCCAGTGCAGTCTGCTCTGAACCTCAGCCGCTGCGGGCCTCGAGGGCGTCCAGCAGGCCCCGCAGATCGCCGGAAGCCTGAGGGCCGGACTCTTTCCAGCGTCGGCCGAGGGCCACGGCGTCAACGCCCGCATCCAGCCAGGGGATCACGTCCGCGGGCGTGAGTCCGCCCGAGGCGATGCAGAAGGGAAGGGAGCCCAGGGGAGCCGCCAGCTGCGACCAGTACCGCGGGCCGAGGCTCGAGGCCGGGAACAGTTTCACGACCGCGCAGCCCAGCGCCACGGCCCGGTGCACCTCGCTCGGGCTGAAGACGCCCGGCACGAGCAGCAGGCCCAGGGCCGTGGCCCTCTCCAGCAGATCGGCACACAGCACCGGACTGATGGCGAAGCGAAGACCACAGGCCGAGGCGGCCTCCAGGCCTCGGCGGTCGGTGATCGAGGCCGCCCCCAGCAGCACATCCGGGCAGAGCCGGCGCGCCTGACGCACCAGTTCGGGCCATTGCGGATGGGGGGACCAGGCCAGCTCCACATGACGGAGACCGGCCTCGGCGAGCAGGGTGAGGTGCCGCAGCAGCTCAGCCCGCGCCCTCTCAAACACGTGAAGCCCATCCCCGGAATCCGGGGACAGGCGAAGCACCACGATCAGGGGCTGGCTGCGGAGGGACGCGACGAGGGACGCCGCCGCCTCCATCAGACGTATTCAGCGGCGCGCACCTCGCTGCGGATCAACAGATCCTGGAGCTCCTCCGCATCCACGGTCTCCTTCTCCACCAGCAGATCAGCCAGCTGGTCGAGAATGGCCCGGTTGCCGGTCAGCACTCCGGTGGCACGGCGGTAGGCCACATCCACCAGTTGCGACACCTCCTCATCGATCGCGGCGGCGGTGTCCTCGGAGAAATCGCGCTCCGCACCAATGTCCCGACCCAGGAACATGCCCCCTGGGACCGGCCCAGCGCCACGGGTCCGAGGCGATCACTCATGCCGAAGCGGGTCACCATCTGGCGCGCCACCCTGGCCACCTGCTGAAGATCATTGGAGGCACCGGTGGTGACTTCGTCCTCGCCGTAGACGATCTCCTCAGCCACCCGACCGCCGAGGGCCACGGCCATCTGGTTCTGAAGATAAGCCCGCGAATAGAGGCCGGATTCCATCCGTTCCTCGCTGGGGGTGAAGAAGGTGAGGCCTCCGGCCTGGCCGCGGGGAATGATGCTGATCTTCTGAACCGGGTCGTAATCCGGCATCAGCGCCCCGACCAGCGCATGACCGGCCTCGTGGTAGGCCACGAGCCGCTTGCGCCGCTCACTCATCACCCGGTCTTTCTTCTCGGGCCCGGCCATCACACGCTCGATGGCGTCATTGACCTCATCCATGGACACCTCGCTCAGCTGATGGCGGGCCGCCAGGATGGCCGCCTCGTTGAGGAGGTTCGCCAGATCGGCGCCGGTGAAGCCGGGAGTGCGCCTGGCCACCTTGTCGAGGTCGACGTCCTTGGCGAGGGTCTTGCCGCGGGCATGGACGTTGAGGATCTGGAGGCGTCCGGCGTAGTCGGGCCGGTCCACCACCACCTGGCGGTCGAAGCGCCCCGGCCGCATCAGTGCGGCGTCGAGGACGTCGGGACGGTTGGTGGCCGCCACGATGATGATGCCGGTGTTGCCCTCGAAGCCATCCATCTCGGTGAGGAGCTGGTTGAGGGTCTGCTCGCGCTCGTCGTTGCCGCCGCCCAGGCCGGCGCCCCGCTGCCGGCCCACCGCGTCGATCTCATCGATGAAGACGATGCAGGGCGCGTTCTTCTTGGCCTGCTCGAACAGATCGCGCACGCGGCTGGCGCCCACGCCGACGAACATCTCGACGAACTCCGAGCCTGAGATCGAGAAGAAGGGCACTCCCGCTTCACCGGCCACGGCCTTGGCCAGCAGGGTCTTGCCGGTTCCGGGGGGCCCACCAGAAGCACGCCCTTGGGGATCTTGGCGCCAACCTCGGTGAAGCGATCGGGATTCTTGAGGAAGTCCACCACTTCGGTGAGCTCGAGCTTGGCCCCCTCGATGCCGGCGACATCGCCGAAGGTGACCTGGGTCTCGGGTTCCATCTGGACCCGCGCCTTGCTCTTGCCGAAATTCATGGCGGGGTTGCCGCCGCCTCCCTGGGCACGCCGGAGCAGGAAGAACAGGCCCCCAAGCAGCAGCAGTGGAACGATCAGGCTGCCGAGCGCCTGCTGCCAGGCACCGGCCTGACGCGCGGGTTGCACGGCGATGTCCACATCGTGCTGGGTCAGAAGGGAGAGCAGATCCTTGTCGGGCGCCAGGGTCACCTCGGCCCGGCGACCATCGCTCTCCACCACCTGGGCGGTGCCGCGATCCGGGGAGATCAGGACGCGGGAGACCTGGTTGTCCTCAACGGCTTCGATGAAGTCGCTGTAGCGGAGGGAGCGGGCGGCCTGGGAGGGGTCGGGCCGATCCAGGAACGCCGTGCCCACGGCGATGATCACGACCACGAGCAGGACGTAGAGCCCCACGTTGCGCCAGCGCTTGTTCACTTGACCCTCCGGATGAAAAGGACGGGATGGACTCGTCGTAAAGGAATGTTAACGGCTGCTGCCGCGCCGGGCGGGGCCCGATGGCCCCGACGCTCAGCCGGCCCTGAGGACCTCGACCACGCTGCGGAAGGCGAACCAGTCGGGGATCTCCTCGCCGCTGCGCAGCATCTTGCGGAACTGGGTGCCGCTCAGCTTGCGCACGTGCAGACCGCGGGTCTGGGCGTGCTCCGCGGTCACGTAGCCCTCCTCCTCGGTGTACACGAGATTGAGGGAGGGAACGGTCTCCATGCCGAGTTCCACGGCACACTCCCGCGCGAAGTCCTGGGCCTGGTAGGGCGTGTAGAAGTCGTCGCCGGTCAGGGACGATTTGCAGCCCGCCATGTCACGGCCGATGATGAAGTGCGTGCAGCCGTAGTTGCGGCGCAGAATCATGTGCTGCAGGGCCTCGCGCGGTCCGGCCATGTGCATCGAGTAGGGCAGGTAGGCCCAGCGGATGCGGGGATTGGAGACCTCAGCCGCCAGCCGCTCATAGGTCTGGTAGCGGATCTCGCCGGGAATGTCGTCCTGCTGGGTGGGGCCGCAGGTGGGGTGCACAAGCACCACCGCATTGGCGCTGACGTTGCTGGCGTGCAGAGCCCTGGTGAACAGCTCGTAGTGGGCCCGGTGGATGGGATTGCGGCACTGGAAGGCCACCACGTCCTCACCGGCCGGCAGCGTGGCGCGCACGGCCTCGGGGGTGCGGCAGGGGAACACACGCCGGGGAAGCTCCAGTCCCTGCAGCGCGCCTCCCAGGTAGATCGCCCGGCGCTCCATGGCGATCATGCGCACGGCGGGGTGCTCGAGGGAGGTCGTCCCGTAACAGCCAAGGGCCTCCTGGACCTTGTCGGGAACCCAGCGGCTCTCGACGGTCAGGACCGCCAGGTCCTGACCCCTGTAGGTGAGGAGCACCCTGTCGCCGACCGCGATGTCCTCGCGGTCGGTGTCCATCACCAGGGGCAGCCCGAAGAGACGACCGCTGGTGGTGCGGTGCTCGCGCACCACCGACTCGTAATCGGCCTGGTGCATGAAGCCGCGCTCAGGCGAGAAGCCCCCGACCACCAGGAGCTCCACATCGCAGGCGTTGCGATCGGAACACTCCAGCCGCGTCGTGGCCGACGCCTTGACAGCATCCCGGTCCTCGGCCGGAACCATCAAGTCGACCAGAGTGCCCCCGTAGGGAGCGATCAGGCCGGACCGGCCGGTGGTGGGAGCGGAGGAAGCGGACATGCGGTCTGGTCGGGGTCAGAGGCGGGGAGCGGATGAAGGATCAGCAGCCCTGGGGGCAGTGTCCCAGACAGCCGTCTGGAAGCGCTTGATGAGACGACGCATGGAGGCTCAGGACCACCTCGACCCGGCGGCGAGGCGTCAGAGCACCTCCAGGCGTCCGTAGAGCTCACCGCTGATCTTGACGTCAACGGGCTCCTTCCCGCCCATGTCGGTATCCGAGGGCTGAACGGCGGTGAACACTCCGGCGAACTCACTGGTCTCCGGATCGACCTTGGTGATGGAGAGGCTCATGCTGCCCGTGCCATCCACATATCGCTTCACGTTCTCACGGACGAGCTCCTCGTCGTCACCGGCGGGCACCAGGCCCACGGCGCTGCTGTAGCCGGTGGTCAGACCGCGGCCCTTGGGATCGAGGAAGTTGCTGGTCCTGTAGCTGGGAGCGCGGTAATCACCTCTGAAATCCGTGCTCGTGGTGAGGGCGGTGCCATCAGCCGAGGCCAGCAGGCGCTTGCTGGAGAAGGTGAAGGGCACCTCCTCGCCGCCGGGCAGCAGAACGGTGATGGGCTGGAAGTCGATGCCGCCCTTCTCAGTGAAGACCATGCCGTCGGCCGTGACCTCCAGGTCGCCGTAGACCTGATCGAGGCTGGAGGTGTAGCGGGTGAGGATCTTGGTGGGAACGAACTGAGCCTCCTGTCGCTTGTTGACGGGCTCGCCCTTCACGAACACCTCAAGGGGATGCATGCAGATTTCCCGCAGCTCGTAGCGGCCTCCGGCCTCGAGGGGGATGGCTCCGCGGGCCGAGTCCGGCAGGGTGGCGCAGTCGTTGGCGCGACCGGTGTTGACGATGTCCTCGTAGGTGATGTTGGAACGCTCCTTCGCCTCGGAGCCACCGCCGCACGCGGTGAGAACCGTGAGGCACAGGGCCAGCGCAAGCGAAAGAAGAGGACGGAATCTCATAGGGAAAGGCGGTCGCGGCCTGGAGATCGGGGCCGATCGGACGCGTCCGGATCAGGCTCAGCCGGGATACTACAGGTGGGACTCCGCCTCGCCCGCAGGGCTTCTCAAGCTCTCAACAACCTGTAGAGCTCTGTTCGCTCCGTGCCGGTTCAGGAGGTCGGCAGAAGCCGCCGTAATTGGGTCAGCAGCTGATGAGCCAGGCTCAGCTTGCCGGTGCGGGGCAGCTCCAGACACCGCTCTCCCGGACCCAGCAGCCAGCCCGCGTTGTCGGGAGCGGCGAAGCCGATGCCCTCCTGATCGATGGGGTTGGCGAAGAGCAGGTCACACCCCTTGCGCCGGTGCTTGAGGGATGCGGTCTCGCGCACATCGCCCGTTCCGGCGGCGAACCCCAGCAGCACCTGGCCCGGGGGCCGTGCCGCCACAAGGCCGGCGAGCAGATCGGGCACAGGCTCCCAGCCATCGGCCCAGCCGTCGATCAGAGACCGCTTCGGGACCTTGAGCGGCGACGGCGCCGCGCGCCGGAGATCGGCCACGGCCGCCGCCATCACCACGGCATCCGCCTCCGGCTGGTGCCGATGCAGCGCCACATCCATCTCGGCCGCGGTGTCCACGGCCTCGCAGCGGAGGCCATCCCGCAGCGCATCGGGCAACTGCAGGGGCCCGTGAACGAGGCTCACGTCGGCGCCGCGAAAGCGGGCGGCCTGGGCAAGCATCAGGCCCATCCGTCCGGAACTGCGATTGCTGATCACGCGCGCGGCATCGATCGGCTCCACGGTGGGCCCGGCGCTCACCAGCAGGCGCAGACCCTGCCAGTCCCTCTGCCAACCGTGGGCCAGGAGGCTCTGCAGCGCCAGGATCAGGACCTCCGGTTCCGCCATGCGGCCGTCGCCGACGCGATCACAGGCCAGCAGTCCGGGGGAGGGCCCCAGGGGGAGCACCCGCGCCATCCCCCCCAGGACCTGCCAGTTGCGGCGCACCGGATCGCTGGTCCACATGGCGGTGTTCATGGCCGCCGCCACCACCACAGGGGCCTCGCAGGCCAGAAGGGTGCTGGCCAGCAGTCCCTCCCCCGAGCCATGCACCCATCGGGACAGGCTGGTCGCCGTGAGGGGTGCCACGACCACGGCATCGGCCCACTCCGCCAGCTCGATGTGCAGGGGCCTGGGCTCGATCGGATCCCACTGATCCTCGTCCCGGTAGCAGCGGTGGCGACTGAGACAGGCCAGGGACGCCGCGCTGACCAGCCGCTCGGCACCGGGGGTGAGCAGGCAGCGGACCTGAGCCCCCATCTGGACGAGCCGGCTGACCAGCAGGGGAACCTTGACGGCGGCGATGCCTCCGCACACGCCCACAAGGATGCGCCGTCCGGCGAGAGGATCGCGGGCGGGAGGTGCTGAGGGGGAGAGCGGGGAGGGGTCCTCCTCAGTCCTCATCGAAGGGTTCCTGATCCACCAGGTGCACGTAGGGGCGAACCAGATCGGGCCTGTGGATGGCCAGGGCGCGGATCAGATGCCAGTCCTCCAGTCCGGCGAAGGGGGTGGGGTAATCATCCTCTTCAAGCCGCCGTGCCAGATCCGCGATGGCCTCCTCGTCGAAGGCCTCGAGACGCTCGGGGGTGATCGCGGCGGCCTGGGTCACGGAAGCGGATCGACAACAGCACTGACTCATTCTGATGGCCCGCCTTGCAGATCGGCCATGGAGGTGGCGGCGCGTCGAGCAGCGCTACATTCGCGCCACGGGGAATTAGCTCAGCTGGTAGAGCGCTGCGATCGCACCGCAGAGGTCAGGGGTTCGAATCCCCTATTCTCCACTGAACCCGAAGCTGGTCCGGGCTGTGGATGTGTGGGGCGTCACGGCATCCGTTCTCAGGCGGATTCCCCGCCCGATTGAATCGCTCACCGGCGTCCATCACCGGATGCCGTGCCACTGAACCGTGGCCATGCCCTGCTTCCCCGCGGTCGCCGGAGACTGGCTGTTCTGAGTGCCCTGTTCCTGCTGCTGCCCGCTGCGGTTCAGGTGCGTCCCGCCTCACTCCTCACCTTTTCCCTGATCCTGCTGGCGATCGGCCTGGCCACGGCCCGGCGTCCGCCCCGTCGCGGGGCAGACGGCACCGGTGACAAGGGCTCTGCTGGCCATCGGGCCGATGGGGTAAAAGAGAACCCTCCTGCTCACGGTGCCCATGTCGCAGTCCAAGCGCGAACAGGTGGTCAGCCACCTGCGCTACATCCGCCAGGAACTGCGCGAGATGCATCAGGGCGTGATGGAGGACGGCCTGCTTCCGGAAGCCGGCGAAGTGCGGGGCGTGATGGCGCAGATGGAGGCCCTGCTTGAATTGCTCGAGGGCAAGGGCGGTCGCAAGGCCAAGGACAGCGACAGCTGAACCCGGGCATCACCGGGCCGGCATGACCAGTCCGGCCTCACAGGTGCGCTGCGGCAGCGCAGCCCGGTCCCTTGCCAGCCGGCTGGAGCGACGCTTTGCTTGGCATCCAGGAGGTGTTGTCACCAGCGGGAGCTGACATTGACCTGGCCGAGTCAGTCACAACCGGACCCACCAGATGTTGTGTCTGTTCTCTCTACAATCACCACTGATGGTGTAGAAAAGGTGAGGCAGGACCGGTGCCGGGTGATGGGGATCGCCGAGGTTCACCCCCTGCCACGTCTTTCGTCTTGACGAACGCGCAACGCACACGCATCGAGCGCAGTCTCGGTGAAGCGCCCCTCAGGTTCGCGGCCTGGTCGGTGAACCCCTGGCGCCGACATTCGCTGCAGCTGGTGGTGCTGCTCAGTGGCTTCGGCGTCGGCACCACGCTCGGCACCGTGGGCGGTGCCCTGTCCGTGATGGACCCGGTCGGCGCCTTCGTTGTGGTGGCTCTGCTGGAGGTCGGGGTTCGCCTGAGGCCGGGCCTGAGGCGTGAGGGGCGACGGCTGCCGCTGCAGCTTCTCGACATGGCCCGGGTTGGGGTGCTCTACGGCCTGCTGCTGGAGGGGTTCAAGCTGCTCTGATCGAGCGCTGCCCCCTGTGCGACCTCGCTGGCCGCCAGCAGATACAGCAGAGCCATGCGCACGGGAACACCGTTGAGCACCTGCTCATCCACGAGTGAGTGCTCCGGATCGCTCAGCAGCGCGCCGCTCATCTCCACACCGCGGTTCACGGGGCCCGGGTGGAGCACGGGCACCGGTGCCGATCCCCCACACAGCCGCAGGCGGGCGTGGGTGAGACCGAAACAGCGGTGATAACTCTCCAGGCTGCTGAGGAGATGCTGGCGCATGCGCTCCTTCTGGAGCCGCAGGGTCATCACCGCATCAGCGCCGGGAAGGGCCTCCTCAAGCGTGCGGCACACCTCGATCCGGCCGCGCCGCGCCACGGGATCCTCCTGCTGCCCGGGCGGCGGTGCCTCTACGAAACGACGGAAGAGGTCGGGCACGAGGGTGGGCGGACCGCACAGCACCACATCGGCACCGCAGGCCGTGAGCGCCCAGAGATTGGAGCGGGCCACACGGGAATGCAGCACATCCCCCACCAGGGCGATGCGGCGACCCTCCAGGGCCCGGGGACCGGGGTCGCCGGGATTGAAATGGCGGGCCAGCGTCAGCAGATCCAGCAGCCCCTGACTCGGGTGGCTGTGGAGACCATCGCCGCCGTTGAGCACGCTGGCCCGGATTCCCAGCGTGCGCAGGTGGTGCACCAGACGGGCGGGAACGCCGGTGCAGCGGTGCCGCACCACCAGCACATCCGCACCCATGGCCACATAGGTGAGCACGGTGTCCAACAGGGTTTCCCCCTTGCTGAGGGAGCTGGAGGAGGGAGTGAAGCTCTGCACATCAGCCGAGAGCCGCCGGGCCGCCAGTTCGAAGCTGCTGCGCGTCCGGGTGCTGGGTTCGAAGAAGAGCGTGGTCACCAGCCGGCCCTGAAGCGCAGGGAGCTTGCGGCCGCCGCTCACGGGCAGGGTGCGGAAGCGCTGCGCCAGTCCCAGCACCGTTGCGAAATCCTCCCGGGAGAAGCGGGCCAGATCGATCAGATGGTGGTGGGGCCAGCCGCTCACAGGCCGCCCAGCGCGTCGGGACTCCAGGCGGCGGCACGGGCCGGGGTGCGATCACCCCGCTGGCGTCGGCTGACACTGCGGCTGGGCGCCAGGTACCAGCGCCAGGGCAGGTCCTGGGCCAGACGGATGCCGATGCGCGTGGTCGTCACGGTCAGTGGATGGCCGCAGCGAGTCTGACTGTCCCACCACTGAACGAACGCCGGGGGCCTGGGGGCGATGCGCAGCAGGCTCCCAGTCGCTGCCATGCCGTCGTGGGTCCGGTCGATGCCGAAGTGGCGGGCCAGGAGGGCCGGCCCTGCGGCAAGGCGTTCGGGTGCGCCCGGCACGGCCGCCGCCCGCAGCAGCACCCCGTTGGCCTGGTCGCACCGGCCTGTGACCACGTTGACGCAGTGATGGATGCCGTAGCTCACGTAGACGTAGAAGCGCCCGGGTTCGCCGAAGAGGGTCTCGTTGGACGGGGAGCGGCGCCGGTGGCCATGGCAGGCCGGCTCGCTCTGGCAGTAGGCCTCGGTCTCCACGATCACACCGGTGCGGCGTTCACCGCCGGGCAGCCGATGCTCCAGCACGCAGCCGAGCAGCTCCGGCCCCACCTGTTCGGCGGGCCGGGCGAAGAAGGAACGTGGCAGTGATGCACACGCAGGGCTGACTGACGCGTCCGGCTCGGCCAGAGTGGGCCCAGCGAATCCGTGATCCCGCCCTGCCATGAACGCCGCTCTCTCGGGCTTCACTCTCGGCACCGTGCTTCTGCTGGTGAGCGGGGTGTTCTGTCTGACCACGCTCTACTTCGGCACGCGTGGTGGGTACTACGACACCGATCAGTACGACGGCAACGGCACGGCCCACTGAGGCCGGCCGACGCCAGCCTCACCGGCCGTCGCCGGGGGAGCCGGGTTCCGGCGGGCTGGGAATCTGCTCGGCATCGGGGCAGTTCTCCGCCGTCTCCAGTTCCTCGGGACGACCCTGGCGGCTGAAGCTGGCGAGCTGGATGCTCACGGCACCAATGGAATCGAGCCGCACACTCTCCTCCCAGCGCTGGACGTCCTCGTCGTCATCCGAGTCGTAGCGCAGCGTGACGAGGTCTCCCTCGAGTTCCACCACTTCGGCCTCCTCGATCCAGCGCTGCTGATCCCTGAGGAACACCCAGACGGGCTGCTTGTCGGTGCAGTACCGATAGAGCTTGCGGTGCAGCATGGCCAGCGGCCCGGCGCGCAGCAATCCTAGGGATCATGGTCTCCAGTGATCCAACGCCCGTGAGGACTCCCGAGGCCGCTCCAGCTCCGCCCCCCACCGGAAGCATGCGACTGGCGCTGCAGAGCTGGCCCGAGGTGGAGCGCTATCTGGAGCGCTGCCGGGGGTGATCCTCCCCTCGGGTCCACCGAGCAGCACGGCCCGACGGGCGCCATCGGCACGGACGCGCTGACGGCCGAGGCGGTGAGCCTGGCCGTTGCCGACCGCTGCGGGGTCCTGGTGGCTCCCGCCCAGGCCTACGGCATGGCAGAGCACCACCTCGGCTTCGCCGGCACCATGAGCCTGCAGCCCACCACCCTGCTGGCTCTGCTGCACGATCTGATCCTCTCCCTCGCCGGCCACGGCTTCGAGCGGATCTTCGTGATCAACGGCCATGGAGGCAACATCGCCACCTGCAAGGCGGCCTTCGCCCAGGCCCAGACCACGGCCGCCACACGGGGCCTGCCGGGAGCGGCCCGGTTGCGCTGCCGTCTGGCCAACTGGTTCATGGCCCGGCCGGTGATGGAGGAGGCACGCCGGCTCTACGGACACAGCGAAGGGCAGCACGCCACCCCCAGCGAGATCGCCGTGACCCTGGCCCTGGAGCCCGGCCTGCTCGCCCTGCAGCGGCCTCTGCCCGAGCCGGCACCGGCCGGACCCATCCATGGCGCGGCGGACTTCCGGAAGCGGCACCCGGATGGTCGCATGGGCTCGGACCCCTCCCTGGCCACGCCCGAACACGGCGAGCGACTGCTGGAGATGGCGGCCGAAGCCCTCAGCGCTGATCTGAAGGCCTTCCTCGCGGCCGAGACCTGAGAGGCCGGTGGCGGCGGCCCCACCGATAGGTTGAGCCCACCCGCTTCCCCATCCATGAGCCGCATCAGCGAGGAGGACGTGCGCAAAGTGGCCGGACTGGCCCGTCTCGACCTGCCGGAGGACCGGATCCACACCTACGCCGGCCAGCTGGAGCGGATCCTCGACTACGTGGCTCAGCTCGAGGCGATCGACACAGAGGGCGTGCCCTGCACCACACGGGCCGTTGAAGTGGTGAACGTCAGCCGCGACGATCGGGTGGAGCCGGCCGGCGAGATCCGGGAGGATCTGCTCGACCAGGCCCCCCAGCGGGAAGGGGACTTCTACCGGGTGCCGCGGATTCTGGGTTGAGCGGCCTCGGGCCGGCTGATTCTCAGCGCAGACCGGGAGACACCGCCGTGCGGTGCAGGAGCGACAACCAGAGCCGGCGCCAGCGGGGCGAGGGGATCAGCAGAGCCAGCGGCCTGAGGCGACTGCGGCGCAGCTTGTGGCTGCGGACGCCGAGAAAGATGTCGTAGAGAAAGTTGGCGAAGTCGGAGCGGCTCTCGAACAGCCCGAGCCGCTGGGGCGAGCCCTTGGCATCCAGCAGAGGCTGGGTGGCGTGGTAAGCGGTGCGGTAGTGAAACCAGGGGATGGAGGGCCAGAGATGGTGAACCAGGTGATAGTTCTGACCCATGATCAGAATGTTCATAAGGCGCCCGGGATAGATGCGGGCGTTGCGCCAGCGACTCCTTGAAAGAAAGGGTCGGTGGGGCAGATAGTCGAAGAACAGCCCCAGAGTCACGCCCACCATCAGAGCGGCGGCGAACCAGCAATTGAGGATGAAGGGCAGGAAGCCGTGCTGAATCGAGGCCAGAACAATGGCCAGGAACAGACCACGCGCCAATCCCCACTCCAGCAGCTCCCAGCGGCGCCAGAGGCGACGCTGGAAGAAGAAGAACTCGTGATAGAAAAAACGCGGAGCGATCAACCACAACGGCCCGAATGTGCTGACGATGTGGTCCGGGTCGTTCCTTGGATCATTCACATTGGCGTGGTGCTGCAGGTGCACCCGCGTGAACACGGGGAAACTGAATCCCAGCAGCAGAGCGGCGCCGTGACCCATCACCGCATTGAGGATGCGGTTCGGATGGGCGGCGTTGTGGCAGGCGTCGTGGATCACGGTGCCTTCCAGGTGCAGGGCCAGGAATCCGAACAGCAGCAGCAGTGGCAGCGGCCAGCCGGCGATGAACCAGCCGTAGATGGCCAGGGAAGCCAGGGCGTAGCCGCCCAGGAACAGCCACACCGTCACGTTCCACGGGCCCGGGGGAGCGAGGAGCCAGCGCGGAAGCGAGCGGACCCCGGGAGCTGAGGCACCCGCCTCGCGGGAGGAACCCGCATGGACTCCGGAGTCCGTCGCGACGCCGTCGGGCTGGATCAGCACGGACCGGACCATGGGCAACGGGGCTGTTCTGAAGAAGTGTTTCGGCCTCTCAGCATACGGAGATCACGACCCTCAACCGGACTTCCGACCTCGCAACACTGCCCACCGGGGGATTTGAACCCCCACGACCGTGGCCACTGGACCCTAAAACCAGCGCGTCTACCAATTCCGCCAGGTGGGCACCGCAGGACTGTAGGCAGCAGAACCCGGGTCGTCACAATGAGGGGGTGCCGGATCGCCCCATGCTCGCCGCGATCAGTGGATCCCTGGCCCTGGTTCTGGGTCTTCTCCTGCTACTGCTGCCCCTGCTGGTGACAGAGCTGAGCCGGCCCGGCGATCCCGCCCTCGGTGCCGTTGTGCTGGTGCTGGGCCTGTCCCTGGTCACCAGCGCCGACCGCCTGACGGGCTCCCCGATGGTCGCTGTGATCTGCGGTGCGCTTCTGGTGGGCCGTCTCAGCGCTGAGGTCGGCCGCGGCCGCTGGCATCAGCTCAGTGAGGACGAGCAGCAGCGGCTCCGCTCCGGTGAGCGCTGGCGCAGCAGCGGCTCCGAGCTGGCCGCATCCATCACCCTGGCGCTGGGGACGTGCGCACGCACGCTGCGCGGCCTGGGGGAGTGGCTCGCCGAACGCCGGCGCAGCCGACCGGTGCGGCGCTGGGTGAGGCCGGATGGTGAGGGTGCTGCCGCCGCGGAGGAGGCGGAGCCGACGGCGGCCGGGAGCGAGGGCTGATAATCCACCCTCCTGCGCCTGACCCCGCTGCCGTGACCGCCAGCCCGGCCTCCTACAAGGACACCCTGAACCTGCTGAAGACCTCCTTCGGGATGCGGGCCAACTCCGCCGTGCGGGAACCTGAGCTGCAGGAGCTGTGGGCGAGCCAGGACATCTACCGGCAGCTGAGCCGGAACAACAGCGGACCGGTCTTCACGCTCCATGACGGACCGCCCTACGCGAACGGGGCCCTGCACATGGGCCATGCGCTGAACAAGATCCTCAAGGACATCATCAACAAGTACCAGCTGATGCGGGGCCGTCGGGTCCGGTTCGTGCCGGGCTGGGACTGCCACGGGCTGCCGATCGAGCTGAAGGTGCTTCAGTCCCTCTCGGGCGAGGAGCGGCGCGGCCTGGATCCCGTGCAGCTGCGGCGCAAGGCGGCCACCTACGCCATGGAGCAGGTGGAGCAGCAGCGCAGCGGTTTCCGCCGCTGGGGAATCTGGGCCGAATGGGATCAGCCCTACCTGACCCTGGACCGGGGCTACGAGGCCGCCCAGCTGGAGGTGTTCGGCCGGATGGTGCTGGCCGGACACATCTACCGGGGTCTCAAGCCGGTGCACTGGAGCCCGAGCTCCCGCACGGCCCTGGCGGAAGCCGAACTGGAATACCCCGACGGCCACACCAGCCCGAGCGTCTTCGTGGCCTTCCCGGTGCACGCGCTCAGCGGCGAGCTCCGCCGGGCGCTGGACGGGCAGGGACTGACCCTGCCGGATGACGGACAGGACCTCGCGGAGCAGCTCTCCCTGGCGATCTGGACCACCACGCCCTGGACCCTGCCCGGGAACCAGGCGGTGTCGGTCAACGGCCGGCTCGAGTACGCGATCAGCAGCGGCGGGGACGGCCAGCCCCTGCTGGTCGTGGCGGCGGAACGGCTGGAGGCGCTGCGCGACCAGCTGGGGCTGCCGCTGCAGCCACTGGCCCGGGTGCGCGGCGAGGCCCTGGCCGGCACGCGCTACCGACTGCCCCTATTCGAGCGGGAGGCGCCTGTGGTGCTCGGCGGCGAGTACATCACGACCGACTCCGGCACCGGTCTGGTGCACACCGCCCCCGGGCACGGCAGCGACGACTTCATCACCGGCAGCAAGCACGGCCTGCCGATGCTCTGCCCCGTCGACGAGGCCGGCGTGCTCACCGAGGAGGCCGGACGCTTCGCCGGGCTGAATGTGCTCAGGGATGCCAATGCCGCCATCAGCGGTGCCCTGAGGGAGGAGGGCGCACTGCTGCTGGAGCAGCCCTACGCGCACCGCTATCCCTACGACTGGCGCACCAAGAAGCCCACCATCTTCAGGGCGACCGAGCAGTGGTTCGCCTCCCTTGATGGCTTCCGCGATCAGGCCCTGGCGGCCATCGCCGAGGTGGAGTGGCTGCCGGCATCGGGCCGCAACCGGATCGAAGCCATGGTGCGGGAACGGGGCGACTGGTGCATCTCGCGCCAGCGCAGCTGGGGTGTGCCGATTCCGGTCTTCTACGAGCGCGAGACCGGTGAGGTGCTGCTCAACGCTGACACGCTCCGGCATGTGCAGGCGCTGGTGCGCGAACGCGGCAGCGATGTCTGGTGGGAGGAGGACGAGCGGGTGCTGCTGCCGGCCCCCTACGACCGGGAGTGGCAGCGATGGCGCAAGGGCAGCGACACCATGGATGTGTGGTTCGATTCCGGCTCCAGCTGGGCCGCCGTGAGCGCGAACCGCGAAGGGTTGCGCTATCCCGCCGATCTGGTTCTCGAGGGTTCCGATCAGCACAGGGGCTGGTTCCAGTCGTCTCTGCTGACCTCGGTGGCCGTCAACGGCCGGGCGCCCTACCGGCGCGTGCTCACCCACGGATTCACGCTCGATGAGACGGGCCGCAAGATGAGCAAATCCCTGGGCAATGTGGTGGATCCGAACCGCATCATCCAGGGCGGCTCCAATCAGAAACAGGAGCCCGCCTATGGCGCCGATGTGCTGCGACTCTGGGTGAGCTCGGTGGACACCAGCTCCGATGTGCCGATCGGAAAGACGATGCTGCGGCAGCTGGCTGATGTGTATCGCAAGCTGCGCAACACCGCCCGCTATCTGCTGGGCAACCTGCACGACTACGACCCACGGCGCGATGCGGTGCCCCCGGAGACGCTGCCCCTGCTCGATCGCTGGATGCTGCATCGCTGCGCGGAGGTGAACGCCGCCATCCAGCGGGCCTACGAGACGCACGAGCTGTTCCATGTGGTTCAGACCCTGCAGCAGTTCTGCGTGGTCGATCTGAGCAACTTCTATCTCGACATCGCCAAGGACCGGCTTTATGTGAGCGAAGCCGCGGCACCCCGGCGTCGCAGCTGCCAGACCGTGATGGCCCTGATGCTGGAACAGCTGGCGGGCCTGATCGCGCCGGTACTCAGCCACATGGCCGAGGACATCTGGCAGTCGCTCCCGTATGCGGTGTCCGAGCGCTCTGTCTTCCTGCGCGGCTGGCCCGAGGCCGACCCCGGCTGGCTGACCGCCGGGGAGCTGACGGCACCGGTGCAGCGGCTGCGGGAGCTGCGGGGGCAGGTGAACCGCGCCCTGGAGACGATCCGGAGCGAGGGGCGGATCGGATCCTCGCTCGAGGTGGCCGTGCACCTGGTGGTGGAGGAGCCCGCGCTGCTCGAGGCGATGGCCCTTCTCGAGCGCCGTGGGGACCCGGAGGTCGACCGTCTGCGGGACTGGCTGCTGGTCTCGCAGCTCACCTGGCAGCCTCCGGGATCAGCAGTGGACGGCGAGGGCCTGCTGGCCGAGCAGAGGGAGCCCGGTGTGACGCTGCGCCTGTTCCGGGCGGAGGGAACCAAGTGCGACCGCTGCTGGCATGTCGAGCCGAGCGTGGGCCGGCACAGCGACCATCCGGGTCTGTGCGACCGCTGCTGGGAGGTGATGCAGCACCAGATGACGCCTGCCGGTCAGGGCGCAGCGGCATGACCCGGGCCATGGCCGAGCCGCACCGGCACTGCATTGACCAGCTGGGCCTCCGGCCCCATCCGGAGGGAGGGCACTACCGGGAGACCTACCGGTCCTCCCGTTCGGTGCCGACCGAATTCGGCCCGAGGTCGGCCGGCACGGCGATCCTCTACCTGCTCGGACCGGGCGAGTGCTCCCGCTTTCATCGGCTGCGCTGGGATGAGCTCTGGCACCACCACGACGGAGGCGCCCTGACGCTGCACGTGCTCACCCCCGAGGGGGACGCACATCTGATTCGGCTGGGGTCGGAGCGCTCCGGCGGGGTGCAGCCCCAGGCCGTGGTGCAGGCGGGCAGCTGGTTCGCCGCGGAGCCGGCCACACCCGAGGGCTGGAGCCTGATGGGGTGCACCGTGGCGCCCGGTTTCGACTTCGAGGATCTGGAGTTCGCTCAGCGCGACGCGCTGCTCGCCAGCCATCCGGGTCAGGCGGATCTGATCGCCCGGCTCACCCCGGACTGAGCCCCCCGGAGCCGAGGCGCTGCCAGAGGGCCGGGTCGAGGCCATCACGCAGCGCCAGCGGACCGGTCAGGGAGGGGGCGGCCGGATCGAGGGGCGCCGCGAACAGTTGGGCGGACTCAAGCGTGGCTCCCGGCGGCAGCGCGGAGCGATCCGGATCCCAGGGCAGGGGGTGGGAGGTGCAGCTGCTCATGCCTCTGTAGATCAGCAGTTCGAGCGGTTCCTCCGCACCCTCGTCCCCGGGGCAGCGGCCACTCAGACGGAGCACCAGCTCGGGGTGAGCCCGGCTCAGCGCTTCGTAGGGCGACAGCGGATCGCCGGCGGAGGGATCGGTCATGGGGAGTCGAGGCCGGAGGGGGGTGGACGGGTGTCCGCGGTCCAGCAGCGTCAGAACTCACCGGCGACCCGCCCATGGCGGGGCAGCCGCACGATCAGCCACTGCAGGAAGCCGATGGCATAGGCCACAAGGGCGAGGTAGCCCACGAACGCCGCCACAGGCGGTGTCCAGCGGGCACCGAAGAGGAAGCCGAACAGACGGGCCATCACGGCGTGCAGCCTCAGCGGGGCCTCCTGCCAGACGGCGCAGGAGGCAGCGGCGGAGGCCTGGGCCATGCAGGGCAGGGCCGTGACGCCGAGGACGATGCCGAACAGCACGGTCACGGTCAGGGCCCAGCGCCAGATGCGCAGGGTGAGGGGCAGGGAGCGCCAGGGGGGCATGTCGGCCAGCTCCTCGTTCAGGTCCGCCCAGAACCAGAGCGTGACCAGCACGGCCAGCTGCGCCAGCAGTGACGTGAGATAGCCGAGTGGCCTGGCGTCGGTGAGCAGCAGCACACTGATCGCCATCAGGCTCGCCACCTTCCAGTAAATGCCCATCAGACGGGTCAGCGCCCCCTCCCGGCGAAGGGCTGCCCAGAGCAGCAGCACCAGGGGAAGGCCGGCACCGAACACCACAGCCAACCGGTAGTCCAGCCAGACCAGCGTTCGGTAGAGCTGTTCCGTCAAAGCGGCTCGGGCGAGGTACGGGAAGGCGCCATTATCAGCAGCGGTGGGCTGGGTAATGTCGGCCTCATGCTTCGCCTCCCCGCACTGGATTGGCTGCGCGGCCCCACCCAGGGTCCCTGGGTGCGCACCGCCCTCTCCCGGGCCAGCTCCCTCGATGCCGCGGTCGCGGAGCTCCGCCGCCAGCTCAAGCCGCCCGGCCCGGCCGACCTGGCCCTGGTCTTCGTCTCGAGCAGCTTCGCCACCGATCTGCCCCGGCTTCTTCCTCTGCTGGCTCAGGGGTTGCAATCGGAGGTCTGGCTCGGCTGCCTCGGCGGAGGTGTGGTGGGCACCGATGCCGAGTCCCAGCCGCAGGAGGTGGAAGCGGCACCGGCCCTCTCGGTGATGTTGCTGCGGCTGCCGGGTGTGCGCCTGCACCCCTTCCATCTGGACATGACCGGGCTGCCGGACCTGGATGGCTCGCGTGACGAATGGCACCGATGGGTGGGTGCTCCGGCGGAGGCGGCCCGCAGCATGCTGCTGTTGATCGATCCCGGTGCCAGCGGGATCAATGACCTGATCCGCGGTCTCGACTACGCCTACCCCGGCGCGGTCACCCTGGGCGGGATCGCCGGGAACCATGCCGCCGCCCATGGCTCCCTCCTGCATCAGGGATCGGTATGCACGGGAGCGGTGGGCTGCCTGATCGATGGCCCCTGGCGACTGGATCCCGTCGTGGCTCAGGGCTGCCGGCCCATCGGTCCGGTGTTCGAGATCGAGCAGGTGGAGCGGAACGTTCTCCTGGAGCTCAGCACCGAGGGCTCCCGCGCCAGCCCCGTGACCTGCCTGCAGGGCGTGCTGGCCGACCTCACTCCCGGGGAACGGGACCTGGTGCGCCACTCCCTGTTTCTCGGCATCGGCCAGAACGACTTCCGCATGCCCTCGGCGGCCTCTGCCTCCTCACAGGAGCCCGCCTTCCTCGTGCGCAACCTCATCGGCGTGGATCCCCGCAACGGGGCTGTGGCCGTGGCCGAACGGATCCGCGTCGGCCAGCAGGTTCAGTTCCAGCTCCGGGAGAGCGGTGCCTCCACCCAGGAGGCCCAGAGCCTGCTGGCGGCCCAGAGGGCGCGCCTGACGGCTCCGCCCCTGGCCGGACTGCTCTTCGCGTGTCTTGGCAGGGGACAGGGCCTCTTCCAGAAGTCCAACGGCGATGTGGCTCTCGCTGCCGAGGCCCATCCGGATCTTCCGGTGGCGGGAGCCTTCTGCAACGGCGAGATCGGACCTCTCGGTGGATCCACCCACCTGCACGGCTACACCGCCTGCTGGGCGATGGTCGTTCCCAGCCCCGAGGAGTCCGAGGCCGCGTGAGCGGGCCCGGACACGGCCCCGTCCGATGAGGCAGCACGTCAACCCGCTGAGCCGTTTCTTCCAGGAACCCCGCGCCCTGCCGAGCCTGGATGATCTCTTCGAGAACGGCGAGCGTCCCCTGCACCTGGACATCGGCTGCGCCCGGGGCATGTTCCTGATGGAGATGGCCCAGCTCCATCCCGACTGGAACCACCTCGGGCTCGAAATCCGCGCCCCCCTGGTGCGCAGCGCCGAAGCGGAGCGCGAGCGGCGAGAGCTGGTCAATCTCCGCTACCTCTTCGCCAACGCCACCGTGACGCTCCCCGGCTGGCTGAACGCCCTGCCGCCGGGCCGGCTCAGGCGGATCACCATCCTTTTTCCCGATCCCTGGTTCAAGACCCGCCACCAGAAACGACGGGTGCTGCAGCCACCGCTCCTCGCGGCTCTGGCCCGGGCCACGGGGGAGGGGGCTGAGCTCTACTTCCAGAGCGATGTGCCGGAGGCGATCGCTTCGATGGTCGCCCTGAGCGAGGCAGGCGGAACCTTCGCCCGCCCCTCACAGGATGCGCGACCCTGGCGCACGGAGAGTCCCTACCCGGTGCGGACCGAGCGGGAGCGGCTCGTGGCGGAGCAGGGGGGAGCCCTGTACCGCGTGCTCCTGCTGCGCACCGCCGAGCCCGCGCCGGATGAGGCTGTAGCGGATGCCCCCGGCCCATAATCCGCCCGAACTGCCTTGATCCGAGCCATGGCCCGGGAGCGTGCCCTGCAGCCCCTGCTGCTGTGCTGGCAGGGCCGTTGGGCCGGCCTGGGCGGCGGCCCCCTCGCCTGGCGACTCAACGGTCTCGCGGGCCTCGTACTGATGGCACTGCTGGCGGGCCTGCCGCTGGTGACCCGTCAGGGCCTGGCCCTGCTGATGCTGGCCAGCGCCGTGCTCTGGGCTCTGATGGCGCTGACCCAGCCGCCCCACCCGGCCCAGGCCGTCGGCCGCTGGCTGCTGCTGCTGCTGGCGGTGGCCGTGGTGGCCACGGGCTTCTCTCCCGTTCCCGCCGCAGCCCTGGAGGGCCTGATCAAGCTGATCAGCTTTCTGCTCTGCTTCGCGCTGATGCGCGAACTGCTCTGGCGTGAGCCGCCCTGGTGGGATCGCCTGGTGGCCGCACTCCTGGGCGGGGCGCTGCTCAACGGGGTCGTGGCGATCCGCCAGCTCTACATGCCGCTGGAGGAGCTGGCCCGCTGGGCCGACCCCAACAGCGTCAGCGCCGGGACCGTGCGTCTCTACGGCACGCTGGGCAATCCCAACCTCCTGGCCGGGTCTCTGGTGCCGATCCTGCCCCTGGCGGTGGTCGCGGCGCTGCGCTGGAGGTCCCCCTGGAGTCGTCTGTTCGCCGTCGTCACCGCCGCCATCGGCGGCACCGCCCTCGTTCTGACCTACAGCCGCGGTGGCTGGATCGGGCTGATGGCCAGCCTGGCCGCACTGGTGCTGCTCCTGGCCCTGCGGGCCGCCCGGCACCTGCCTCCCCTGTGGCGGCGTCTGCTGCCCGTTCTGCTGCTGATCGGCGGATCGCTGGCGACCGTGGTGCTGGTGGCCAGCGTCGAGCCGCTGCGCATCCGGGCCACGAGCCTGATGGCCGGGCGGGGCGACAGCTCCAACAACTTCCGCATCAATGTCTGGCTGGCGGCCCTCGCCATGGTCCGGGACCGGCCCTGGATCGGCATCGGTCCGGGCAATGAGGCCTTCAACCTCATCTATCCGCTGTACCAGCAGCCCCGCTTCGACGCCCTGAGCGCCTATTCCGTCCCCCTCGAACTGCTGGTGGAGGGGGGCGTGCCAATGCTCATGAGCGCCGTCGGGCTGCTGGTTGCCACCACCGGCAGGGCCCTGCGGCAGCTTCGGGGGGAGGCCCGGGTGGCGCTGCCCTGCATCGGGGCGCTGGCCGCCATCGCGGGGCTGGTGGGCCATGGCCTCGGAGACACCGTGTTCTTCCGGCCCGAGGTGCAGCTGGTGGGCTGGTTCAGCCTGGCCACCATCGCCTCTCTCCCCGCCTCCGGGGGCGGGGCGGATCGACAGCTGCCGGCGGAGGAACCGGCGTGAGGGTGCTTGCCGGCTTCGATGCCGGCCAGACCCACACGACCTGCCGGCTCAGCCCGGCGGAGGATCCCGGACGCCCCCTCGCGGAGGGCCGGGGTCCGGGGGTGCGGCATCTGGCCGAAGCACACGGGGATGCGCTCTTCCAGGCCGCGCTGACGGAGAGCCTTCGGGACGCCCGAAGGCAACTGCCGTCGGGGCATCAGGCCGCAACCGTGTGGGCCGCGGGCGTGGGGGCCAGTGGGATCGAGCAGGGCTCCCGGGTGCAGAGCCGGGGGCTGTCGCTGGCCGCCGCCGCGCTGCAGCTGCCGGCGAAGCGGCTGGTGGTGACCGGCGACGAGCGCACGGCCCTGCGCGGAGCCTTCCCCAGCGGCCCTGGTCTTGTGGTGATCAGCGGCACCGGCATGATCTGCCTGGGCAGGGACGGGCAGGGCCGGGAGGCCCGCTGCGGGGGCTGGGGCTGGCTTCTGGACGAAGCCGGAGCAGCCTCCAGCATCGGCCAGCAGGCCCTGGCCTGCAGCCTGTTGATGGCGGACGGGAGGCTGCCGGAGACGGTGCTGCGGACGCGACTGTGGGCCCGGCTTGGAGCGCGCAGCCCGCAGGAGATCAAGGCGCTGGTGGTGCAGGAGGGCTTCGGGGCGGCGGGCTTCGCGGCCCTGGCGCCCGCTGTCGAGACGCTGGCGGGGGAGGAGGACCCCCATGCCGCCGCGATCATCAGCCGTTCAGCGCAGGCCCTGGCCGGATCGCTGGCGGCGGTGGCGGAGCGGCTGGATCTGAGCGGCCCGCTCATCCATGGCTGCGGCGGCGCCTGGAGGAACCTGACGACCCTGCGGCAGTCGACCCAGGCGCAGCTGGCCCAGCGCCTGCCGGACGCGCGCTGGCTGGAGCAGGCCGGCGATGCCTGCGACGGAGCTCTCCAGATGGCGTTTCAGGCCGGGGCCTGAACGGCTTCGGGCCTTGGCCCGCCCAGCTCAAGGCCTGCGATCTGCGCCAGGTGGCCGGACCAGTGGGCCACATCAGCGCGGCGTGCCGCCTCCACCATGATGCGCAGCAGCGGTTCGGTGCCGCTGGGACGGACCAGGACACGGCCCTCGGCGCCGAGGGCCTGCTCGGCCGCCTCCACGGCCTGCCGCAATGCGGTGCTGGAGCGCCACTGGCGCCGGCGGTCGGCGTCCTCGACGCGCACGTTGATCAGCCTCTGGGGATAGGGCTGGAAGCTCTGATCCATCCAGCCGGCGAGATCGCAACCGAAGCCGTCCAGGTGACGCAGCACCTGCAGGGCGGTCAGGAGGCCGTCACCGCTCATGCCGTGGGCGGCCGAGAGGATGTGGCCCGACTGCTCACCACCCAGACCCGCTCCGGTGGCCTCCATGGCGGCATGGACGTGCTGATCACCGACGGCGGTGCGCTCCATCAGCCCTCCGGCCTGCTGCCAGGCCCGCTCGAAGGCGAGGTTGGTCATCAGTGTTGTCACCAGGCGAGACTCCGGCAGCGCTCCGGGTTCTCGCCTGAGGGCCGAGCCCCAGAGGTGGAGGATCTGATCGCCGTCCACGACCCGGCCGCGACCATCCACCGCCAGCATCCGGTCGGCGTCGCCATCGAAGGCGAATCCCGCGCTGGCGCCCCGCTCGAGCACGGCCTGCCGGAGGGGATCGAGGTGGGTGCTGCCGCAGCCGACGTTGATCCGCGTTCCGTCGGGATCACCGTGGAGAACGGTCACCTCGGCACCCAGATCACGGAACAGCTCCGCGCCGCAGGCGGTGGCCGATCCCCAGCAGAGGTCGAGCACGATCCGGGCTCCTTCGAGCCCCACGCCGCCGAGGCTGGCGGCAAGGAAGTCGCGGTAGGCGGCGAGCAGGTCGTGTCGCTGATGGGCCGCACCGCAGCCGGTGAGAGCCGGCCGGATCACCGCGCCGGGTCGATCCCCGCGGAGGCCGGCCTCGATGGCGTCCTGCCGGGCGCGGTCGAGCTTGGCGCCACAGGCGCCGAACACCTTGATGCCGTTGTCCTCGGGCGGGTTGTGGCTGGCGGAGACCATCAGGCCGCCGGCGGCGCCGCAGCGTCGGATCAGGTAAGGAATTGCGGGGGTCGGGCAGAGCCCGATGCTCCAGACCTCCCGGCCTGCGGCGGTGAGACCGGCCGTGAGGGAGGCCACGACCATGGCGCCGCTGCTGCGGGAATCCATGCCCAGCAGGATCGGACCGGCGGGACCGAGCACCTGTCCGGCCCAGTAGCCCACCTGCAGAGCCAGGGCAGGAGTGAGAACGGTGCCGACCCGACCGCGGATTCCATCGGTCCCGAAGCCCGGGGTGGAGGACCCCAGCGGAGCGCCGATGGGAAGAGGGGCCGATTCGGCCATGAACACCGCAAGCACGCGCGCAAAGGATACGGGTGGCTCAGCTGGGTCTCAAGTGCGCCAGCGGCGCGGACTCCAGAGCACCCGGCACCAGGCCACCAGGGCCAGCAGCAACAGCAGGCCCACCGCCCAGCCCGGCAGCAGGCGCAGCGGCCAGAGGGGCCGCAGCAGCCAGCAGGTGAGACCCGCGGCGGTCAGCAGCAGAGCACGCCATCGCTGGGAGGCCCCGGGGAGGCGGCTGAGGGAGGCGGGCAGGCGCGGCACGGAACGACGGGGCGGCGAAAGAAAGCGGTGGCAGGAGGCGGTTGGCAGGAGGCCGTCAGCCTGGCGACCAGAATGCCGGCCCCGCTGAGCCGCTTCCAGGTGCGCACCTCGCCAGCCAGTTCCATCGCCGGGGCCGTGCTGCTGGCGGGAACCGCGGTCGCCGCCATGGCGGTGCTGCTGAGCGGCCGGAGCCTGCTGAGAAGCCGGCAGCCCACCCTCACCCCGGACAGTCCTGCCCGCGTGCTGCAGGTGACGCAGCGCCGGCACCCCGACCCGGAACGGAGGCGGGAGGCGGCCCTGCTGCTGGAGGGATCGAGCGGTTCGGCGGCAGAGCGCTGGAGCCTGATGCAGGGGCAGGGCTGGGGTCGTTCCGCCCTGGCCGCCGTGGCGCTCAAGCGCCAGGCGGAGGCGGCCCGTGCCCTGGGACGCAACGGGAGCGCAGGGTCCCTGTGGCGAGAGCTGGACCGGCGCTTCCCGCAGGCTCCCGCCCGGGCGGATGCGCTCTATTGGCTCAGCCGGAATCAGCCCCTGAAGTGGGAGACCCTGCTGGCGTCCTTTCCGGCCCACCCCGCCGCCCTGGCCGCCGCCGTCGAGATGGCCTCCGAGCCCCGGCTCCGGTTGCAGGGGGCCACTCATCTCGCCCGCTGGGGTGCGATCTGGCCGGGAGCGGCTGAGGTGATCGACGAGGCCTGCCGGGAGAGCGAGCCCCCTCCCCGGCCCTCCCAGCGGCGGCTGCTGGCCGCAGGGCTGAGCGAGGCGGGGCGGCACGAGGGGGCTCTGGCCTGCCTCGACGGCACGGCAGCGGATGCGGCGCTGCAGCTCTCGCTTGCCAGACGTCTGCTCTGGGGCAGCGCGGAGGAGGAGCGCCGCGGCGAAGCGGCCCTGCTGCGCCTGGCCCGGCAGGAGCCGGCGCACCCCGCCGCCATGGAAGCGGTGCGGCTCCTGGCGGCGGTTCCCGACACCGGCGACCTGCTCCGACAATTGCCGCCCTCCCTGGAGGATTCCGCCCCGGTCGCCGCCCATCGCGCCCTGGCCGCGGATGGGGAGGGCGGCAGCGAGGTGCTGGCCCGCTGGCCGGCTGACCCGGCCGGCTGGGAGATGGCCTGGCGGCTGGCCCGCCGCGGGGCTCTTCAGGGCGAGTGGAGCGACACGGAGCGCTGGCTGCTGGAACTGAATGCTCTGCCCCTGCCGGCGCCCCAGCGCTCCCGGGCCCGGTTCTGGCTGGGGCTGAGTCTCTGGAATCAGGCGCGCCGGGGGGAGGCGCGCCAAACCTGGCGGGAGCTGCTGGAGCGCGATCGCTGGGGCTACTACGCCTGGCGGGCCAGCGAGCGCCTGGGCCTGGCCGGGCTGCCGTCCCCCCGCGACCGCGAGGCAGAGCTCCCGGAGGTGGCCTGGACACCCCTCAACAGTGGTGACGGCCTGATCGACGCGCTGTGGCGCCTCAACCAGCCCCTGGAGGCCTGGGAGACCTGGCGGCTGCGCCGGCCAACGGTGCCGGAGGCCGGCGCCCTCGGCCCGCTCGAGGCCGGCCAGCTGGCGGCCCATCGAACCGAAGGCCGGCTGCGCCTGGGCGTGGGCGACAGCTGGGGAGGGCTGGCCCAGCTGGATCGGGCCCGCCTGCGCTGGCGCGATGCGGGCTGCAGCGATCAGGCCCAGCTGGAGATCAGTGCCCATCCGGTCCTGTTTGGACCGGAGTTCACGGCAGCAGCGGCGGAGGCGGCGGTCTCCCCCCGTCTCCTGCTGGCGGTGGCCCGGCAGGAATCCCGTTTCAGCCCGGCGGTGGTGTCGGTCGCCGGGGCGGTGGGCCTGCTGCAGCTGATGCCCGCCACAGCCGCCGAGGTGAACGGGGGCCCGCTGAGCCGAGGCCAGCTGGAGGAGCCGGGGCTCAACGCCCGGCTGGGAGGCCGCTACCTCGACCGGCTTCTGCTGCTCTGGCAGGAGCGGAGCATCCCTGTCGTGGCCAGCTACAACGCCGGCCCGGGCGCCGTGTCCGGCTGGATCAGCCCCGAGCTGGAGGAGGAACCGGAGGTCTGGGTCGAGCGGATCCCTTACAGGGAGACGCGGCTGTATGTGAAGACGGTGCTGGGCAACCTCTGGAGCTACGGGCAGCTGGGCGGCGCGCCGCTCTGCCCCTGACCTCAGGCGAGGGGCCAGTCCGCCGCGAGGCGATGGCCGATCGAGATGCCCGCACCGACGAGCAGCAGCATGCTGCAGGCCATGAGGAGCGGTGAGGGCACCACGCGGATCCGCGTCAGATCCAGGCGGCAGAGCAGAACCGCGGAGGCCAGGATCAGCACTTCACTGAGCACCCGCAGATTCAGCAGGTAGAGGCCGGCGGTGATCACCAGCAGCAGCGTCACCACCAGCGTGAGCACGCGGCTGGAGGCCATCAGCAGCGACAGATGGCGGAGCAGCAGCTGGGGCAGGGAGCAGACCACCACGACGATGGTGGTCTGGATCAGCTCCACCGACCAGAAGAGCTGGGGCTCGATGCCACGCAGCGCCATGGCCCTGGGGGTCAGCAGGGTCCAGTGCAGACCGAAGTAGATGCTGACCCCCATCAGCACCAGCGTCATCGGCGCGCGCAGGGGGATGGAAGCCAGGCGCAGCAGGGCCATCACGGACCGGAATCCCGCAGCAGCGACCCCGCCATCATCAACGCTTTCAGCGAGAGTGGATGGCCTCGCGACAGACCCCAGACCGTGGCGTCCGCATCCCCTGCGCCCTCCGGCCCGCCCGGAGGCCCCTCCGATCGCAGCATCCCCGGTGGCTGGGAGCGGATCCTGCTGGTGGCGCTGGCGCTGGTTCTCACCGGGGTGATCGCCGTCGCCCGGCAGAGCAGCCGTCCGGAGGCGCCGATGGACAGCCTGGCCAGGCGCTCTCCCGAACTCTCCGTGGCCCTGGCGAACGGCCGGCCCACCCTGGTGGAGTTCTATGCGGACTGGTGCGAGGCCTGTCAGGCGATGGCCCCGGCGCTGCAGGCGGTGGAGGAGCAGGTCCGGGGTGGAATCGATGTGGTGCTGCTCAATGTCGACAATCCCCGCTGGCAGCCGGAGCTGGACCGCTACGAGGTCAACGGCATTCCCCAGCTGGAGCTGTTCGGCGCCGACGGCACCCCGGCGGGGCGCTCGCTCGGGGCCCGCAGCGAGCAGGAGCTGACCGCCCTGGTGTCGGCGCTGATCGAGGATCGCCCTCTGCCCCGGATGGCGGGCGTGGGGCCCTCCAGTTCCCTGGCGACGCCGGACCGGCCGGAGCCCGCAGGGGGGGCGGCCGGTCCGCGCAGTCACGGCTGAGCCCGGCCCACCAGCTCATCACATCCTTCACCGCTGCCTCCCCATGGACCGCTTCCGGGTCGACCGCATCGCCGCCACACCCCAGCCGCAGCAGTGCGTCTATGCGGCCATGCATCAGGACTACAGCGAGAGCTACGTGGTCGCGGACCGGGAGAGCTGGCCCGACGAGCGCAGTGCCGGCGAGATCTGTGTCAAGCGGCTCCTGGCCGGCGAGCGCGGTCACTACGGCCCGCTGGAGCACGCCCAGATCGTCTTCAACGTGGGCTACTTCCCCCATTCGGTCATGCAGCAGGCCCGCACCCACCGGGTGGGTGTGAGCTTCGACGTCCAGTCGATGCGGTACACCGGCGAGCGCATCTGCAGGGCGGCCCGGGGGGAGCTGGATCTCGAGGAGGTGGTCTACCTGCGGCCGGTGGGCGACTACAACGACCGGCAGGGCAAGCGCTACCGCTACAGCGAGAGCCAGCGGGAGAGCGACCTGGCCTTCTGCCGCCGGTCCGTCGAGCGCTACAGCCAGCGGTTGTCGGAGGGCTTCTCCGAGGAGCACGCCAGAGGCCTGCTGCCCTTCGACTACCGCCAGCACTTCGTGGTGAGCTTCACCCTGCGGGCTCTGCTGCACTTCATGGATCTGCGGGCCAAGCGCGATGCCCAGCTGGAGATCCGCTGCCTCTGCGACCTGCTCTGGCCCCATCTGCAGGACTGGGTGCCCGAGATCGCGGCCTGGTATGAGGAGTCGCGACTGCACAGGGCCCGGCTGGCGCCCTGATCCGGCCGTTCAGAGGCGGGCCATGGTCACCCGTTCCGGCTGGTCCTGGTACTTGCCGGCCCGGTCGCTGTAGGTGGTGTCGCAGGGATCACCCTCGAAGAAGAGCAGCTGGCAGATGCCCTCGCCGGCATAGATGCGGCAGTCCGCACCGGAGCTGTTGCTGAATTCCAGGGTGAGATGTCCCTCCCAGCTGGCCTCCGCCGGCGTCGTGTTCACGATGATGCCCAGACGGGCGTACGTGCTCTTCCCCAGGCAGATCACGGTGATCGTGGGCGGCACACGCAGCCGTTCCAGCGCCACCCCCAGGCCATAGGAGTGGGCCGGGAGGATGAAGAAGGCGCCGTCCTCATCGCGGTGCAGGGGAGCGGGCTCGAGGTTGGCCGGATTGAACCGCTTCGGGTTCATCACCGTGCCGGGCACGTGGCGGAAGATCAGGAATTCCCGGGGCGAGAGGCGCAGGTCGTATCCGTAGGAGGAGCAGCCGAAACTCAGCACGCCCAGGCCGGCATCGGGTCCGCCGGAGGGCAGCTGGCGCACCAGGTCCGGCTGAAACGGCTCGAGCATGCCCTCGGCGGCACGGGCAACGATCCAGCGATCGTTCTTCAGCATCGCCCGCACCGGCAGCCCTGGCTGGGATCGTAGGAGAGGCGCACCGCTGGACCGCCCATGCCCCCCTCCGCCGAGTCCCGTCCCGAGGCAGCAGCCGGCAGCGGGCCCCGGGCCGATGGCCGAGCGTTCGATGCCCTGCGCCCCATGCGGGTGCGATGGGATCCGATGGGCTTCGCCCTCAGCTCGCTCACGATTCACAGCGGCCGGACGGTGGTGCTCTGCAGCTGCTGCATGGAGGAGGGCGTGCCCGGCTGGCGCAAGGGCAGCGGGCTGGGCTGGCTCAGCGCTGAGTACCGGCTTCTGCCGGCCTCGACGCCCCAGCGCCAGCGTCGCGAGACCCTGAAACTCTCGGGCCGGACCCAGGAGATCCAGCGCCTGATCGGCCGCAGCCTCAGGGCGGCGATCGACCTGGCCGTGCTCGGTGAACGCACCCTGCTGATCGACTGCGATGTGATCCAGGCCGATGCCGGAACCCGCACCGCCTCCGTCACGGGAGCCTGGCTCGCCCTGGCCCGGGCGCTGCAGCGCCTGGAGGCCGACGGTCTGCTCACGGGGCCGGCCCGGCTGCGGCAGATCGCCGCGGTGTCGGTCGGACTGGTGGGGGGAGCGGCCCTGCTGGATCTCGACTACAGCGAGGACAGCCGGGCCGATGTGGACCTGAATGTGGTCATGACTCAGGACCTCGACCTGGTGGAGCTGCAGGGCACCGGGGAGGGGACCTGTTTCCCCCGCCGCGAGCTCGATGCGCTGCTCAGCCTCGCCGAGGGGGGCATCCGAACGCTGCTGCAGGGCCAAAGGGACGCCCTGGCGACGGCGGATCGGCCTGAGGGCGTTCGCAGTGAACATCGTTCGTAGCGATCACTACAGGGGTGGGCCTGTGCGATCCGTAGGGTCCCCCAACCTGTGGGGTGGGGATGCCCGGCTTACAACGCGGTTTCAGCCGTACAGCCGGTTCCTCCCTGGGAGCCCAGGGGACCCCCATGCTTCTGGACGACAGCAGCCAGCCCAGCCGGACGCTGCTGGACGTGATCCGGACCCTGAGCGGGGCCACGCCGGAGAGCATCGAACGCGGCAAGACCATCTTCTTCCCGGGTGATCCGGCGGAGCGCGTCTACCTGATCCGGCGCGGAGCGGTGCGGCTCTCCCGCGTCTATGAATCCGGCGAGGAGATCACCGTGGCCCTGCTGCGGGAGAACAGCCTCTTCGGGGTGCTGTCCCTGCTGACCGGGCAGCGATCCGATCGCTTCTATCACGCGGTGGCCTTCACACGCGTGGAGATGGTCACGGCTCCCGCGTCATCGGTGCGCCGAGCGATCGAAGCCGACGCGAGCGTGGGGCTGCTGCTGCTGCAGGGGCTCTCCTCCCGCATCCTCCAGACCGAGACGATGATCGAGACCCTCACCCACCGCGACATGTCGTCGCGGCTGGTGAGCTTCCTGCTGGTGCTCTGCCGCGACTTCGGCGTGCCGGACAAGGAGGGCATCACGATCGATCTGCGTCTCTCCCATCAGGCGATCGCCGAGGCGATCGGCTCGACGCGGGTGACCATCACCCGGCTGCTCGGTGACCTGCGCAACGCCGGTCTGCTGCAGATCGACCGCAAGAAGATCACCGTGTTTGACCCCGTGGCCCTGGCCAAGCGCTTCAGCTGAGGGCGGCCGGGCCGCCCCCCCACACGGCGATACTGAGCCCCTCCGCTGCGTGGTGTGTCCGGCTGGTTGCTGATCCTGGCGCTGCTGGTGCTCGGCGGCGTGCTGGCCACCCTCGGGGACCGGCTGGGAAGCCGCATCGGCAAGGCTCGCCTCAGCCTGTTCAACCTCCGGCCGCGGCGCACGGCGGTGGTGATCACCGTGCTCACGGGCAGCCTGATCAGCGCGGTCTCCCTGGGGCTGATGCTGCTGGTCAGCCAGCGGCTGCGGGTCGGTCTGTTCGAACTCGATCAGCTACAGGGACGCCTGGCCAGCACCCGCAGGGAGCTGACGGGTGCCCGACGTGAGCAGGCGGAGGCGGGCAAGGCGCTGGAGCTGGCGCGGCAGGAGCTCAGCCAGGAGCGCGGCGAACTGAAGCAGGCCCGCCGCGATCGGCGTGAGGCCCTCAGCCAGTCCAGGACGCTGCGGTCCGAGCTGGCCCCCCTGAAGGCGGAGCGCGCCGGTCTGGAGCGCGACATCGCCGCCAGGGATGCCGACATTCAGCGCCGGGAGAAGGAGCTCGAGCAGCTGCGTGGGCGCATCCAGCGCGGCGAGCGGGATCTCGAGGCGCTGGAGAGCAACCTGATCGCCCTGCGGCGGGGGGACGTGGTGATCAGCAGCGGTCAGCCCCTGATCACGGCAACCCTGCGGCTCGACACCCCGGATCAGAGCGGCGACACCATCACCCGCCTGCTTCAGGAAGCCAACCAGGAGGCGTTTCGCCGGGTGCGGCCGGGCGAGGACCCCAGCCGCCAGATCGTGCTCGTCCCCAGGGCCGACATCAGCAGACTCGAAAGCATCATCCGCGAGCCGGGCACGTGGGTCGTGAGCATTCTCTCGGCCGGCAATGTGCTGAGGGGGGAAACCACCGTCTATGCCTATCCGGATGTGCGCCCGAACCGCATCATCAGCGAGTCCGGTGAGGTGATGGCCAGCACGAGCGTAGGACCGGAGGAACGCTCCCTGCAGCAGGTCAGGGACCGGCTGAACCTGCTGCTGGCCTCCACCCTGGCCACCGCCCAGCGGCGCGGGTCCATCGCCAGCGGCGTGCAGTTCGACGTGGGCCAGGCCAATGCCCTGCTGGAACGCCTGCAGCAGCGGGAGGTGGGCGCACTCCGCCTCGAGGCCGTCTCCCGACGGCAGATCGGCGTGGCCGATCCGATCAGCGTGGATCTGCGCCTGACGGAGCTGCCCGGATGACGTCCACCAGGCGTTCGGGGCCATCCCCGGAGGGTGCACGGTGGCCGTTGTCCGGTCCACTGGTGGGCATGGATCCCGGCCGCAGCAAGTGCGGGCTGGCCCTGAGCAACGCTGATCGAACGGCCGTGACGGAAGCGCTTGTGCTGCCCTGCGATGCCGTGATTCCCAGCCTCGAACGCTGGCACCGGCGCGAGCCCATCGCCGGCCTGGTGCTCGGCGACGGCACCGGCTCGAGGCACTGGCAGCGCTCGCTCGCAGGCCGCTGGCCGATGCGACTGATGGAGGAGGCCGGCAGCACCCTCGCCGCCCGCCGGCGCTATTGGCAGCTGTTCCCGGCGGCGGGACTGCAGCGTCTGCTGCCCGAGGGCCTGCGCCAGCCGCCGCGGGACTGGGATGACGTGGTGGCCCAGCTCCTGCTGGAGCGGGAGATCGGACGCCCCCTGATCCGGATCAGAAGCGGGCCCGGACCGTGAAGGCGTAATCCGCGCCGGGCTCGAGCTGGTAGTCGGCGCGCAGCAGGAAGCGCAGGAGCGCGTCCTCGATCAGGGCGCGGCCGAGTGAGGGCTGCACCGCCAGCTCACCCCGGCCGAAGGACCAGCAGAAGCGCCACTCGTAGCCGCCGGCGGACACCTCACCCTCGAGCCGCTGGCTGGCCATGCTGTGGCGGAGCACCCGCACGGTGGCGGTGGTGGAGGGGAGCGGAGTCACGGCGCAGTCACCGGATCGGCCGGAGCCCTGGTGCTGCGGAAGCTGTTGAGCCGGGTGCCGGCACGTTCGATGCCGGTCCGGCGGATCAGATCCGGCGCCCGGGTCGCCTCCGCCAGCACGTCCTCGAGGAGCTCCGCTTCCGAGGCGGCGAAGCGCCCCAGCACATGGCCCACGGTGCGTTGCCGCCGCTCTTCAGGACAGGCACCGGGGGCGCCGATGCCGATGCGCAGGCGCAGGAAGGACTGGCTGCCGAGATGCTGGATCAGGCTCCTGAGGCCGTTGTGGCCGCCCGCGCCTCCTTCGCGGCGCAGGCGCAGACGTCCGAGAGGCAGATCCATGTCGTCCACGACGACAAGCAGGGTGCCGATCGGCAGAGCGAACCAGTCGAGGGTGGCCCGCACCGACTGGCCGCTGTTGTTCATGAAGGTCTCCGGCTTCAGCAGGCGCAGCCGCGAGGAACCCGTTCCGCAATCGGCCAGCAGGCCGTGAAGACGACTCTGGCTGCGAAAGGTGGCTCCGCCGGCCTCAGCGAGACGGTCGAGAACCATGAAGCCGATGTTGTGACGGGTGGCCCGGTAGCGCTCTCCGGGATTGCCGAGGCCCACCACCAGGTCGATGGGGGTGGCTGTCATGCCTGCCTGGCCACCTCAAATTCGGGATGCGTCACCGGGTGAGTCTCCAGCGGTTCCGCCGCCGCCGGAGGGCTCGGATGAGGCCGGCACCGGCTCGGGGGGTTCAGCGGAGGAAAGCGAAGGAGGCGAGGCCTGACGATCGGCGCTGGTCGTCTCGGACGCAGACGACACGGGGGCGTTGTCCTCCATCGCCCTGGAGAATTCCTGCTCGAACTCCCTGGAGGCCGACTGGAATCCCCTGAGGGTTTTCCCGAGGGTTCGCCCCAGTTCGGGCAGCTTGCGGGGACCGAAGACCAGCAGGCCGATGCCCGCGATCACCGCCATTTCGGGAACGCCGACACCGAAGACGCTCATCCGACGCCGTTCCAGCCCACGTTGATGCCCTCCAGCAGCAGGGAGCGGTTGTACAGCTGAAGAATGATCAGCAGGAAGACAAAGAAGAGCAGCATGAACACGCCCATCACCGGCGTGGTGCCCCAGCCGGGAACCACCTTGCCGTACTCGGAGTTGAGTGGACGCAGCAGATCTCCCAGACGGGTGCGTTGAGCCATGGCGGGGTGCTCTCGGGCGCGTTTCGGCTCGTTAGTCTACGAGCGATCGCCGCCGCAGGGTTGCGCGCGTCGAGAGTTGTGATGCTTGCCTTCTGATGGAGACCACCTCACCGGCCCTGTCGGTGGCCATGACCGTGCTGGCCGTGCTTCTGGGGCTGACCGGCTTCGGCCTGTACACCGCCTTCGGGCCCCCGTCCCGTCGGCTCGCCGACCCCTTCGACGATCACGACGACTGAAGACTCGCGGCGATGCGCCAATGGCCGAGCTGCCAGGGCGTCAGCATCAGATCGTCGGTCTGTGCAGTGGAACCATCCTCGGGCATCGCTGCTCCAAGGCCATCCACCCGTCCGACCACTGACCATCCGGCTCCAAGCCGGATGCGCCGGCGCTCCGGCGTGAGGTTCTGCAGGCTCAGAAGGCAGTGGCCGGCATGATCGGGCCATGGACGCAGGGCCACCAGCACCACACCGTCGGGCAGCGCCGGCAAGGCCGGCATGGTCAGCGTTTGCCCGTTCATGCCAGGCCTTGCCGGTGCACACCAGATCGGATTGCGGAACTCCTGGGCGGCCTCCACGACGCCGTCGTGATGCCAGCCGGTGCTCAGGGGCATCAGCCCCAGCCTGAGGCGATGCACACCGGCATCCGCACCCGGATCTGGCCAGGTGGGGCCGCGGAGCAGGGAGACACCCAGACGGTCGGTCTGACCGCTCACCCCCTGGGGGCCGTCCAGGAGCAGGGCCAGACCTCCGCCGCCGGAGGCGCTCGCGTTCTGGGACGCCAGCCAGCTGGTGGCGGTCACCTCCCAGCGACTGCGCTCCCGCGCTGACCTGGGGCTGGACGGTCGCTCGAGGACCCCGGCCGCCACATCGCTCACCCAGCGGACCGATGGCTGGGCCAGTGGGCACTCCAGCCGCAGGAGTTCGTGCCGCTGGCGCCAGGCCACCGACAGGATCAGCTCGAGCACGGGGCTGGCCGCCCGCAGCCGCACGTCGAGGCGCCAGGAGCTGAGGCCGCAGCGGCCCCGCCAGACCAGCTGAGTGCAGAGGGGGCCAGCCTCCACCACCTCGCCTGGGCTGTCCCAGGCGAGCGGCAGGTCGGTGCGCTGCTCCTGCGGGGGATGTCCCACGCATCCCAGAACGCACCGCGATCGGTCCAGCGGCAGAGCTGCACCGGTGCGGCGAGCCGCTCGATCCGGCCGGCATCCATCAGGCCCTCCACGCCAGCGGACCCCAGCCGGGCGGTGAGCCGCCCATTACCGAGAGTCCAGCCGCCGCCGGCAACCGGCTCCAGCGTCACCGGCTCCAACGGCCCGGGCGGCGCGGCGCCGTCCCCGACAACCTGCCGAAGCCGCTCCAGACGGAGGGGGCGCACGCCGGGCGGACGACGGACCTGAACCCAGCGCCCGCCTGAGCTGCAGGCCTGCTGGGGCAGAGGTGTGCCCGTATGTCGCCAGAGCCCGGGTGGCAGGCGCACCGTCGTGAGCCGGGCCGACTGCGGCAGCAGCGGAACGAGCCACCAGACCTGGGAGGGGGCAGGGCGCTCAGGTCCGCTGCCACGGGCCTCCGGCGGATCCGATCCGGCCTCCAGCCAGCGCGCCAGCGCCCGGTCCCGCTGGCGGCGCGCCACGCGGCGGGCGTTCCGCCAGGCCGGCTCCGCCTGGTCGAACACCTCCGGAATCGATGTGCCGGGAAGGATGTCGTGGAACTGATGCAGCATCAGGGTGCGCCACGCGGGCTGCAGTGCATCGACGGAGGTGCCGGAGAGGGCCGCTGCCAGCTCCGCTTCCCGCAGCAGCCGTTCCAGCGTGCGGTTGTGGCGTTTCTGATCCGGGCGCGTGGTGGCGCAGCCCCGGTGCAGCTCCAGGTAGAGCTCATCGCGCCAGACCGGCAATCGCGGGGCCAGCGGCTCGAGGGTCGCCAGGTGATCGCGCAGGCTGCCGTGCTGCCGTGGGGTCAGGCCGGGCACCTCCGACCAGAGCCTCAGCTGTTCGAGCATCTCGGCGGTGGGGCCGCCGCCGTGATCGCCCAGGCCGGGCAGCCACAGGCTCCGGGCCACATCGGTCGCCTGCAGCCACGCCTGCTGCTCCCGGGCGATGGCAACGGGATCGGCATCGGTGCCGATCGGGGGCAGCATCAGCGCCAGGCACTCGCTGCCGCAACGGCCGCGCCAGCGGAAGAGCCGGTGGGGGAAGGGATGGGTCTCGTTCCAGGCCAGCTTGTGGGTGCAGAACCAGCGGATGGTGGTGGCCGACAGCAGCGAGGGCAGGCCAACGGAGAAGCCGAAGCTGTCCGGCAGCCAGGCCAGCTCATGGGTCCATTCAGGGAACAGACGCCGGCTCAGCAGCTGGCCGTCCTGGCACTGCCTGAGCAGTGAGCCGGTCCCCGGCAGCACGGCATCGGTCTCCACCCAGGGGCCGTTGAGCGGTTCCCAGCGTCCGGACCGGGAGGCCGCCCGGATCCGCTCGAGCAGGGCCGGGTGGTGCTGCTCGAGCCAGGCGTAAAGGGCCGGGGTGGAATGTCCGAAATGGAGCTCGGGGAAGCGCTCCATCAGACCGAGCACGGACCGGAAGGTCCGCAGGGCGGCCTGGCCGGTGTCGGCCACCGGCCAGAGCCAGGCCAGATCCAGGTGGGCATGCCCCAGCAGATGGACCGGCCCGGCCGATCCGGCGGGCGCGGCGGTCAGCAGGTCGCGGACGGCATGCAGCGCCGGTTCCGAGGAAGGATTCGTTGCCAGGAGGGGGTCCGGCAGTGTCCGCTCCGCCGGCAGCGACCAGAGTGCGAGGCGATCGGCCAGCAACCACCCCTGAGGGTCGCCGCTGCCGCTCGTCGGTTCGATCACCAGGGCGCTCCGCACCAGGGCGCCGTCGTCATGGGCGGGGCTGGTGAGGACCAGCTCGATGGTCAGAGGAGCGCCGTGCCGCCAGGCCTCCGGCACGAGCCAGCGGCAGCGGCTGTCGAAGAGGTCGCCGCTGTGCACCGGGCTCCCGTTGACACGGAGGAGAGCCTCCTCGGCCCACCAGCAGAGATCCAGGCGGACCCTGGCGTCGGGGCTGCCGCGCCACTGGTGCGGGCAGACCGGGGTGGCCAGCAACCGGATCGAACGACGCCCCCGAGGCCAGGCGATGAGTCCACGCGCCTGCCAGTCGGGCCGGTTCCGGGCGGCCCAGCCATCGCTCAGGGCGTTGGTACCGGCCGCCAGATCATCCGTTCGCCGCCAGAGGGGCTTCAGATCCAGCTGGGATCGCTGGCGAAACGTGTCAATCCAGGAGCGTTCTGCCGAGGAACAGCCCTCCTGCATCGGTGCCGCCTGCGGGGACCCATAGGATGATGCCCCAGCAGCCAGCGCCGTCCCGGACCTCCATGCTCGCCCTCAAAATCTCGGTTTACTCCGTCGTTTTCTTCTTCATCGGGATTTTCGTGTTCGGCTTCCTGGCCAGTGACCCCAGCCGCACGCCGAGCCGCAAGGATCTCGAGGACTGACTCCGAGCGGCCGGCGGGTCACCTGGCCCACGCCGGCAACCGGCCGCGGTTCCCACCGGCTCAGCCGGTGCCGTGGCAGTATCTGGCGCGTTCTTGAGTTGAGCGTTGCCTGAACGCCGTCGTCATCAGCGCGCGCTCAGGTTGCTTGCAGCCTGCGGTTGGCTGGCCGCTCTGCATCCTTGTCCTGCATGGGCCAGCGAGAGTCCCGAACAGGAGTCGGTTCCCGCCTCTGTCGAGCCGTCGCTTCAGGAGCCCCCGGTCGAGCTTCGTCTCAGGGCCGACCAGCAGCGCCTCGACCAGGCCCGCAACCGCTATCTGGCCATCGGACGCGCCAGCGCGGTCATCGCGGGGGGCCGCCTGGAGGCGGACCGCATCGAGTTCGATCTCACCACCCGCACCCTGTGGGCGAGAGGCAGCGTGCGCTTCCGCCGCGGTGATCAGTACCTGCAGGCAAGCAGTCTGCGCTTCAACACCCTGCAGAACGAGGGAGAACTGCGGGATGTCTACGGGGTGCTCGATCTGGAGACGGCTCCGGCCGACCTGCAGCTGAACAGCAGCCAACCTGAGGCCGCTGAACCTGCCGATGCAGCAGCACAGCCAGGAGTCAACGGCCCGCGGAGGCCCGCTGAGCCCTCGGCCGAGGTCGACTCGGTCCCTGAGCCGGAGCCGCCCCCCCTGGGGCCGGTCGCCTGTCCACCCGATCTACCGCCGGTTCCCGACTGGCATCCCCATCCCTGGGCCGCCACCGTCTGGGGCGGCCAGATGACCGATTCCAATTTCGGTGACACCTTCATCTTCAACGGACGGCTCCGCCCCGAGACGCTCCTGGGGGTGGGGTTGCAGCGACGGCTGCTGCGGGCGGGCCCGTTCGCCCTGGAGCTGGACACCAACCTGATGAGCCACGTCGCCGCCTCCCAGGAGGGCGGCTTCAACCAGAGCGACCCCTTCGCGGACACCCCCGCCCAGAGCTTCGCGGAAGTCACCGGTGGGCTCGGACTGCGGGTCTGGGCGCGGCCCTGGCTGAGCCTGGCCGTGGTGGAAGGGGTGAGCTGGAACAGCTCGCTCAGCAACTACGAACGCACCTTCCGGGAGAACTCCGCTCAGCTGCTCAACTACCTCGGCTTCGAAGTGGAGGCCAAGGTCAATCAGCGCTTGTCAGCGGTGGGCCGCATCCACCACCGCTCCGGCGCCTTCGGCACCTACAGCGGCGTGCGCGAGGGCAGCAACGCCTACCTGCTGGGTGTGCGCTACCGCTGGGGGGAACAGAGACCTCCGATCGCTCAGGCCCCCGTTCCGCCTCCGCTCGGCTGCCCCGATCCCTACCGGGACAGCCGGCCGGACCCCTCCTCCCTCCAGGAGCGCCTGGAGACGGTGGCGATGGGGGCCGATCCGATCGAGAGCACCCGACCGGAGCCGCCCGCGCCGAGGCCCGCGCCGGAACGAACCCTGCGGCAGCAGGAGGAGGCCCGGGAGCAGGCCATCGCCGCGATCGACCAACGCATCGACAGCATCCAGCTCCGCCAGAGGCTGAAGGTGGAGCGTCGGATCGGCCTCTCCGACGACGACTCACGCAACGCCGCCGAGTTCAACGACTTCGGAGGCATCCGCCCGACCCAGCTGCGGAACCTGGAGCGCGAGGAGCTGGTGAAGGGCTCCATCAGCCGCTGGCGCATCCAGGCCAGCCGGGTGCGCATCACGCCGGAGGGGTGGCGCGCGGAGCGCATGGCCTTCAGCAACGACCCCTACACCCCGGCCCAGACCTGGGTGGATTCAGAGAATGTGGTGGCGGTGCAGGACGAGAACGGCGACACCCTGATCACGGCGGATCGCAACCGGCTGATCGTCGAGAACCGGCTGCCGATTCCGGTGTCCCGGCAGCAGCGCATCCGTCAGGAGGAGGAGGTCGAGAACCGCTGGGTCTTCGGGATCGACAACGAGGACCGGGACGGGTTCTTCATCGGACGGCGGATGGAGCCGATCGAACTCGGCGAGGCCCTGGAGCTGCAGCTGGAACCCCAGGTGATGGTGCAGCGGGCCATCGACGGTGAGACCGACAGCTACATCGCACCGGGGTCCGCCATCGGCAGCAGCAAGGTGACCCAGCCCACCGACGGCAGCGATCTGTTCGGCCTCGAGGCCCGTCTGCGGGGCGAACTTCTGGGATTGAACACGGACGCCCGGCTTGAGCTGACCACCCTGAACCCCGACAACCTCCCCAACGGCACCCGGGCCCAGCTCGACCTGGACCGCAGCGTCCGGCTGCCGCTGCTCGGCCCGACCACGGCCCGACTCTTCGGTGCCTACCGCCTCCGCGTCTGGAACGGATCCCTCGGCGAGCAGGACGTGTACTCCGCCTACGGCTTCTCGCTGGAGCAACGCCGCGAGTGGCGCTGGGGCAAGCTCGCCAATTCCGCCTTCTGGCGGACAGGCATCAGCAACGTCAACAGCGAGGGATTCGACAGCGACAACCTGCTCGATCTCTGGCGCTTCAACGCCATCGGCTCGATCAACAGCAGCTATCCCCTCTGGCGGGGGAAGCCGGCTGAACGGACACCACAGGCCGCCTATCGCTACTCGCCGGTGCCGATCGTGCCGGGGCTGGATCTGCGCAGCAACCTGCGCGTGCGCGTCTCCGCCTTCAGCGACGGCCGCTCCCAGAACACCCTGTCCCTCACCGGTGGTCCGACCCTCACCCTCGGCACCTTCAGCAAGCCGGTGCTGGACTTCACCCAGCTGACCCTCACCGGCGGCGGCACGTTGCGGCAGGGGGCCAGCCCCTTCAGCTTCGATCGGGCCGTCGATCTGGGAACGGTGGGCATCGGTCTCAAGCAGCAGATCGCCGGCCCGCTGCTGCTGAACGCGGGTGTGGGCCTCAACGTGGACCCCAACTCCGAGTTCTACGGCGATGTGACCGATTCCTTGGTGGAGGTGCGCTGGCAGCGTCGCTCCTATGACTTCGGCTTCTACTACAACCCCTATCGCGGCATCGGCGGATTCCGCTTCCGCCTGAATGACTTCACCTTCAAGGGCACAGGCGTTCCCTTCGTCCCCTACACACCCGGTGCACCCGAGCTCGATCCGGGCCTCCGGCCAAGCCTCTTCTAGCCCAGCCCACGGCAGGGCCGCTCAGGCTGCTCAGGGGAGCGGAGGGAGCGGTGGCGGGCCATCGACATCCTCACCGCCGATGATCAGATGGCTGCCGGTGAGATCGGCGCCGGCGATGCGCAGCCCCTCCACCTGCACGCCCGGGGCGTAGGCGTGGATCACCACCGCGTCGCTGAGATCGGCGTGTCGCAGATCCGTCGCGGCGAGGGTGGCGTTGGTGAGGGTCGCTCCCCGGAGCCGGGCGCCTTCCAGCCGGGCCGCACTGAGATCAGCCCCCTCCAGGTTGGCGGCGCTGAGATCCGCTCCACGCAGATCGGCCTCTCTGAGATCCACTCCGATCAGATGGGCCCCCCTCAGATCGGCCCCGCGCAGATCGCACGCCCGGCAGGCGCCATCACGGAGCAGTCGCTCGCGCGGTGGGCCGTAGGGCAGCACCTCCAGAGCCAGCACCCGGGGGGGCGAGGCGGGGGCGCTGGCCCCGGACTCCCCGGCCGCCACACGGGGCTCCGTGGCCAGCACTCCGAGCGCGAGCCCGGCCACCAGGAGCACACCCATGGGCCGGCGGGTCAGCCAGCCGGGAACCCATGGACGTCCCTCTCTGGACCACTTCCGGCAACCCCAATCCATGCCACTTCTCCAACCGCCTACCCACGGTCTAGTGCAAACGGGCCGTGGCCGCAGATCAGGAGCGGAAGCCGTTCAGGTACGGCAGCGCCGCCTGGGTGGCCGCCAGGCTCGACCCGTTGGCCAGCAACTGGGACGTGCCATCCCAGCGGCCGGAGAGCAGCATCTGCCGGGGACCGGCGGGAAGACTGAGCGACAGGGTCAGCTCACCGGTGGCTGCCGAGAGCGTCTCATCAGCCACCGACAGGTGCCAGGCCCAGTCGGGATGGGCCTCCACCGCATCCTGAAGAGCGTGAATCCGCTGGCTGGTGCCGCAGAGGCAGGGGATGCCCAGGGCCAGGCCGTTGCCGAAGAAGATCTCGGCGAAGCTCTCGGCGACGATCGCGCGGATGCCCCAGCGGAGCAGCGCCTGCGGAGCGTGTTCACGGCTGGAACCGCAGCCGAAATTGCCGTTCACCACGAGGATCGAGGCGCCCTGGTTCACCGGCCGATCAAAGGGATGAGCGCCCTGGAGCTCCTGACGGTCATCGGCGAAGACCTGAGCGCCCAGGCCCTGGAAACTCACGCATTTGAGGAACCGGGCCGGAATGATCCGGTCGGTGTCGATGTCGTTGCCGCGCAGGACCATGGCGCGCCCGCTGACCTCGGAAACCGGGCCCTTGGGCAGGACGGGAGCAGGCGGGGAGAGGGTCACGATGAAGGAGAGGATGGAACGGAACGCGGTCCGGGGCGGCAGTGGAGTGCTGCAGGCCGGACGGTCAGAGCAGCTCGCGGACGTCGGTGACGCGCCCGGCCACCGCGGCGGCCGCCACCATGGCCGGGCTCATCAGCAGCGTGCGACCGCTCGCAGATCCCTGACGGCCCTTGAAGTTGCGGTTGCTGGAACTGGCACTGAGCTGGCGGCCGTGCAGACGGTCGGGATTCATCGCCAGGCACATCGAACAGCCCGGCTCGCGCCACTCGAATCCGGCTTCGCGGAAGACCCGGTCGAGTCCCTCGGCCTCCGCTGCCCGGGCCACCTGTTCCGAGCCGGGCACGACGAAGGCCGTGATGCCATTGGCCACGTGGCGACCCCTGGCGATGGCGGCGGCTTCCTGGAGATCGCTCAGGCGGCCATTGGTGCAGCTGCCGATGAAACACACATCCACCGGCACACCGGCGATCGGCTGACCGGGCCGCAGATCCATGTAGCGGCAGGCCTCTTCCGCCAGGGCCCGGTCCTCCTGCGGCATGGTCATGGGGTCGGGCACGCAGTCGTCGATGGCGATGCCCTGGCCGGGGGTGATGCCCCAGGTGACGGTCGGCCCGATCGAGGCGGCATCGAAGCGCACCTCATCGTCGTAGACGGCCTCCGGATCACTGGCCAGACCCGACCACCAGGCCACCGCCCGATCCCAGGCCTCGCCCTGGGGCGCATGGGGGCGCCCCTTCAGGTAGGCGAAGGTGGTGGCGTCCGGATTCACGTAGCCGCAGCGGGCCCCGGCCTCGATCGCCATGTTGCAGAGGGTCATGCGGCCCTCCATGGACAGGGAGGCAACGGCGGGGCCGGCGAATTCATAGGCGTGGCCCACCCCGGCCTTGACGCCGAGGCTGCGGATCACATGCAGGACCAGATCCTTGGCGTAGACACCGTCGCCGAGCCGACCCTCGACCCAGATCCGGCGCACCTTCAGCTTGCTCATGGCCAGGCTCTGGCTGGCGAGCACATCGCGAACCTGGGAGGTGCCGATGCCGAAGGCGATGGCGCCGAAGGCTCCATGGGTGGAGGTGTGGGAATCGCCGCAAGCGACGGTCATGCCCGGCTGGGTCAGGCCGAGCTCGGGCGCGATCACATGGACGATGCCCTGCTGTCCGCTGCCGAGCCCGTGCAGGGTGATGCCGTTGTCCCGGCAGTTGGCCTCCAGGGTGCTGAGCATCTCCTCGGCGAGCGGGTCGAGGAAGGGGCGTCGCTGATCGGTGGTGGGCACGATGTGGTCCACCGTCGCCACGGTGCGATCGGGGCAGCGCACCGGCAGACCGAGGTCCCGCAGGCTGGCGAAGGCCTGCGGGCTGGTCACCTCATGGATGAGATGGAGGCCGATGAACAGCTGGGTGGCCCCCCCGGGCAGGTCGGCGACGCGATGCAGATCCCACACCTTGTCGTACAGCGTGCCCGCGCTCACCGGTTCTCCAGACGTCGATTGTGAAGGCTAGGACCCGGGGGGAGGCGGATCGCCCGGCTCCAGCAGCGCCAGGCGCAGCCGATCGAGGGCCGCGGCCACGCTCAGCTGCTGAATGCCCTGACGGCCGCGCCGCGCGCTGAAGCGGAGCTCCTGCGCGTGGGTGCCGCCCGGGCCGGCGAGGGCCAGGTGAACAAGGCCGACGGGCTTGTCCAGCGTGCCGCCGCCCGGACCCGCCACACCGCTGAGCGCCAGGGCCCAGTCGCTGCGGAAGCGACGCCTCACGCCCTCCGCCATGGCCGCGGCCACCGGATCGGAGACGGCCCCGTGACGCTCGAGCAGGGCCGGATCCACATCGAGCAGCTGCTGCTTGATGGGATTGGCGTAGGCGATCACACCTCCGAGGAAGACATCGGAGGCGCCGGGAACCGCCGTGAGGGCCACGCCGAGGCCGCCACCGCTGCAGGATTCCGCCACGGCAAGGGTCTGGCGGCGGCGGCGCAGCAGCTCCAGCACCACGGAGGCCAGGCTGTCGCCGTCCACCCCGTAGCAGCAGGAACCGGTCCGTTTGCGGATCTCCATCTCCAGGGGCTCGAGGGCTGCAGCGGCCTCGGCGCTGCCCGGGGCCCGGGCGGACAGGCGCAGCACAACCTCTCCCAGGCCGGCATAGGGCGCCACGGTCGGGTTCTCCAGGGCCATCAGATCACGCACCCGGTCCGTCAGGGCGGATTCCGAGAGCCCCGAGAAGCGCAGCGTCCGATGCCGGATCACACCATCGACCCCGGCCCGGCTGGCCAGCCAGCCCGCGGCGGTGGCCTCCCACATCGCCCGCATCTCGGCGGGGACCCCAGGGAACGTGAGCACGGTGAATCCGTCCACCACCGGGAAGTCGACGCGGCGGGGATCGGGCGTCCAGATCATGCCGGGGGCCGAACCCACCGGATTGGGCAGCAGCGTCGCGCTGGGAGGGAGCAGGGCCTGTCGGCGCAGAGCGGGATCGGGCCGACGGCCCAGCTGGAGAGCCCGGTCCTGCAGCTCCTGCCAGAGGGCCGGCCGCTCCTCCAGCGGCTCGCCGAAGGTGTCCGCCAGCGTCGCCGCGGTGAGATCGTCCGGCGTGGGGCCCAGTCCGCCGGTGGTGATCAGGAAGCGGCAGCGACCGGCCGCCTCACGCACCATGGCGGCGAGGCGCTCCGGGTTGTCGCCCACCACACCCTGGCGGTAGTGGGGCAGGGCCAGGGCGGAGAGTCGCTCAGCGAGCCAGCGGGCGTTGCCGTTGAGGATCGAGCCGACCAGCAGCTCGGTTCCCACGCAGAGCACCTCGGCCGCATGGGCGGGCCACGGCGAACGGTCGGGGCTCATGCTCCGGAACCCGGGCCGCGCACCGCATCCTCCCTGGCCACTCCGGGCTCATCGGGCATCGGCGAGGCGCCGGCCACGTTGCGCTCCGACGCCAGGGCCAGCCGACGACGGCAGTAGACCACCACGCCCACGAGGATGGCCGTGGCCAGGGCAAGCCAGAGAAAGCGCATCTCGGCATTGGCCACCACCAGAGCGAGAGCCGCCAGCCACTGAGTGAACACGTAGATCAGCAGCACCGTGAGGCGGTGGCTGAAGCCGGCCCGGAGCAGCCGATGGTGCAGGTGGCGGCGATCGGGGTGAAAGGGGGAGTGGCCCTCGCTGAGCCGGCCCATGATCACCGCGGACATGTCGGCCAGAGGCAGCGACAGGATCAGAAGCGGCAGCAGCAGGCTGACGCTGGTGAGACCCTTGGCGGGGCCGACGATGCTGATCGCCGCCAGAGTGAATCCGAGGAAATAGGACCCTCCGTCCCCCATGAAGATGCGGGCCGGGTTGAAGTTGTAGCGGAGGAATCCGAGGCAGGCCCCGGAGAGCGCTGCCGCCAGCAGACCTGCGGCCGGCTGATGCAGGCTGAAGCTCACCGAGAGCAGGCCGATGGCGGCGATCCCCGCCACGCCCGCCGCCAGGCCGTCCAGCCCGTCGAGCCAGTTGATGGCGTTGGTGATGCCGACCAGCCAGAGCACCGTGGCCAGCAGGCTGAGCTGGTCGGGCAGAGCCAGGGCCGTGCTGCCTTCGTGCCAGGGAAGGGCGATGGCCCCGATCCGCACCCCCTGGCTCCAGACCACCATGGCCACGGCCACCTGCCCGGCGAGACGGGGCATGGGGGGCAGGGCGAAGAGATCGTCCGCCAGACCGATCAGGAAGAAGCAGAGTCCACCGGCCAGGGTGGTCCAGATCAGCTGATCGCGGGCCGGCGGCAGAGCCCCGAACCCACCGATGGACCAGGTGATGGCGAGGGCCAGAGCGAACCCGGCCACGATGCCGACACCACCCAGACGCACCATCGGCGTGGAGTGCTGCTTGCGGGAATCGGGCTGGTCGGTGACGCCGAACCGGAGGCCGAAGGAGCGGACCACCGGCACGACGGCGGCTGTGAGAACGGCTGCACTGGCGAAGGCGACGACCGCGGTCAGCAGGGGGCTGCTCGGTGGCGTCACGGAAGAGGCAAGGGAGGGGAGCCCGGCCGGTGAGAGCGCGATCTCACGAAGGACAGAGATGTGATCCTAGGGAGCGCCACCGGAGAACCCGGTGAGCGGGGGGCAGCTTCAGACGGTGGCCAGTCTGCGCTCGGGCTCGTAGAGAGGGTGGGAGCGGCAGAGCTCGGCCACGCGCTCACGGCACGAGAGCTCGATGGCGGCGTCCTCCGAATGGAGCAGCCGATCAGCGAGCACGTCGGCGACGACGCGGAAGTCCTGCTCATCGAAGCCCCGACTGGTCATGGCGGCGGTGCCGAGCCGGAGACCGCTGGTGACGAAGGGGGACTCGGGGTCGAAGGGAACGGTGTTCTTGTTGGCCGTCACGTTGACGCCGCTGACCAGGGCATCGGCGACCTTGCCGGTCATGCCGATCGAGCGCAGATCCAGAAGCACGATGTGGTTGTCGGTGCCGCCGCTGACCACATCGATGCCCCGCTCCTGCAGGCGCGCCGCCAGCGCTCTGGCATTGGCCACCACCTGACGGGAGTACTCGCGGAATTCGGGGCGCAGAGCCTCCCCGAAGGCCACCGCCTTGGCGGCGATCACGTGCTCGAGCGGCCCGCCCTGGGTGCCCGGGAAGACCGCCTTGTCGAAGCGGCGGGCGAACTCGGCATGGCGGCAGAGCACCAGCCCACCACGGGGGCCCCGCAGGGTCTTGTGGGTGGTGGTGGTGACCACGTCGCAGTGGGGGATCGGGCTGGGGTGGACGCCGGCGGCCACCAGCCCGGCGATGTGGGCCATGTCCGCCAGCAGATAGGCCCCGACCTCGTCGGCGATCGAGCGGAAGGCGGCGAAGTCGATCGTGCGGGGGTAGGCGGAGTAGCCGCAGATGATCAGCCGGGGACGGTGCTGCAGGGCGAGGGCACGGATGGACTCGGGGTTGAGCTGCTGCGTCTCAGGGTCCACGCCGTAGTGCACCGCCTTGAACCACTTGCCCGAGACGTTCACGGGCGAGCCATGGGTGAGGTGGCCGCCATGGGAGAGATCCATCCCGAGGATGGTGTCTCCCGGATTCAGCAGGGACAGGAAGACGGCGAAGTTGGCCTGGGCACCGCTGTGGGGCTGGACATTCGCCCAGGCGGCGCCGAAGAGTTCCCTGGCCCGCGAGATGGCGAGCTCCTCGACGGCATCGACGTGTTCGCAACCGCCGTAATAGCGCTTGTGCGGCAGGCCCTCCGCGTATTTGTTGGTCAGCACGGAACCCTGGGCCTCCATCACGGCGCGTGAGGCGAAGTTCTCGCTGGCGATCAGCTCGAGATGCTCCTGCTGCCTGCGGGTCTCGAGCCCGATCAGGGCGGCCAGCTCAGGGTCAGACGCCTGCAGCGGTGAGTTGAGCGCGATGCCGGCGCGATCCACCATGGCGGTCGGTCATAGGAGTGTGAACCGATCGTAGACAGAGCCCGGTGGAGGCTTCGGCCACGAATGGACCCGACAAATGGCTGGGGACGCGCCTGGAGAGATTCGAACTCCCGACCCTCTGATCCGTAGTCAGATGCTCTAATCCGCTGAGCTACAGGCGCATGGATTCATCACACCCCATGCCCTGCCCCTCCGTCAACACCGGTGCCTGCCCCCGTTGCGCCGGGGAAGGCGTGGGCCACGGCAAGAATGGGGCCTGCACCCATCGACACGGCCCAGAGCATGCCGATCCGCTGGTACGGCACCGGAGACCGGACCGACCCCACCTACCGACACTTCGAGCGGGTGGTGAACCTCTGCCTGCACGCCACCCTCTTCGCCGCGGTGAACAGCGGGCTCTGGTTCGTGCAGGAGCTGCGCCACGGCTGGAGCCATCTCGACTGGCTCACCCTGAGCTGGGGAGCCGGTCTGGTCGCCCACGCTGTGACAGTGGTGCTGATGCGACCGGCCCCCCGGGCCGCCGGCTCCGGCGGGGACGCGCTGCCTCCCGAGACGCCATGAGCCTGAACAGCGACAGTCTGCGCGAGCTGGAACTGGCCATCGCCGACCGCCTCTACCTGCAGGTGGCCAGCTGGCACCTGTATCTGGGCGATGCGGGCCTGGCGAAGACCCTGGCGATCGAATGCGCCGCGCGGATTGATCAGGGCAGCGTCATCGCCGCACGCCAGAGCCTGGAGGCCGTGCAGGTGCCTCTGGGCGGGGGCAGTTCGAAACTGCCCCTGGCCCGGCTTCTGCCCAGCGGCCAGCTGCGGGATCTCGAGGAGATCCTGGATGAGCTCGGCCGATAAGGTTGCCCTGCCTCCCTGAAGCGTCGTGCTCGTCATCGAGATCAGCAACGCCCGCGAGGTGATGCGCCGGCGGGTCGGCCGACTGGGTGAGCGGCTGATCGGCACGGTGATGGACGCTGAGGCTCAGGTGGAGAAGGCCCTGATCCAGGAGCTTGAGTCGGCCTTCCGGGAGTTCGGCATCGAGGCCCGCATCCTCTCGGTGGGCGGCGCGGCACTGGTCGGGCGGCAGCAGCTGGAACTTCCCCTGCAGGTGCGGGACGAGCGGCAGGTGCGGGCCGAGGAGGCCTGACCCCCGGCCGGAGGGCTCCGGTCGGCGCTCTCAGGAGCGCCCGGGCAGGCGGCTGGCCAGGCTCCGCATCATCAGGCGCGCCTCCGGGATCCCCGCCGCCCCGGCGACGCCGCCATAGACCAGGAGCGCCACGGCGCCGCTGAGGGCGCACTGCCAGAGCAGGCCAGCCAGGCCGGCTGGCCAGAGGACCAGGCTGGAGAGGCCCCAGCCAGTGAGACCGGCTAGAGCGGCAGCCGCCGCGAGCACCAGCGTGTCCCGTCCCCAGGCCCGAAGCGGCAGCACCTGCAGCCGCTGCTGCAGCGCCGCCAGCAGGGCCCCGCAGGTGATCAGGTTCACCGCCACGGTGGCCAGCACCAGGCCGGGGGCACCGAAGTTCAGCCATGGGAGCTGGAGTCCCATCGGCGTGGGCCCTCCGACGAACAGCCAGTCGAAGACCACGTTCAGTCCGATGCCCAGCAGCGAGAGCCGGAAGGGCGTGGTGCCATCACCGAGGGCGTAGAACACCCGCACCAGCACATCCCGGGCTAGATAGGCCGGCATGCCCAGGCCGTAGGCCATCAGGAGGCCGGCCACCAGGGAGGCGGCCTGGCCGGCGAAGGCGCCTCGCTCGTAGACGAGGGCCACGATCGGGCCGGCCAGAGCCACCATCAGCGCGCCGAGCGGCAGCATGCTCGAGCTGGAGAGCATCAGTCCCTGACGGATGCGCTGCACCAGTTCAGCCCGATCCTCCGGAGCCGTGAGGCGCGCGAACGCCGGCAGAAGCGGCACCAGCAGCATGTTGGAGAGCAGGCCGAGCGGCGTCTGCACCAGAAGGTTGGCGTAGCCGAGACCCGCGGCCGCGCCCGGGATGCCGGAGGCGAAGAACAGATCGGTGAAGACATTGATCTGCAGCATTCCCGAGGAGAGCGTGGCCGGGGTCATCACGCGCAGCACCTCGCGCACCCCGGGATGGCGCCAGTCCCACACCAGCCGGAAGCTGTTCATCCCCTGCCGCATCAGAGCCGGCAGCTGGGCCAGCCACTGCAGGGCGGCCCCGGCGAGGGTGGCGGCCGCCAGCACCACACCGCCGCGGAGAGCCTGGGCGGGAAGGGAGATTGCATCGCCGAGGCTCCACCAGAGCCAGCCGATGCCCACGATCACGGCGGCGCTCGAGAGCAGGGGGCTGACGGACGGGAGCCAGAACTCATCGGCCGCATTGAGCGCACCGAACCCCAGACCGATCAGGCCGGCGAACAGCGCCATCGGGGCCATCACCTGCAGCTGCACCACGGCGATGCGGTGCAGCTCCGGATCGAGGCCCGGCCCGAGCAGCCGGATCAGGGGATCGGCCGCCAGCAGCAGCAGCAGCGTGACCAGCAGCAGCGCCACACCCACCAGCGAGTTGATCGCCGCCAGCACATGGGCTCCGTCGGAGCGCGGCCTGCGGGCGAGCACACTAACCATGGCGCTGTGAAAGGGGCCGTTGATGCCCCCGAGCAGGATCAGCAGGAAGCCGGGGAGCACATAGGCGTAGTTGTAGGCGTCGTAGGCGGCGCCCACCCCGAAGGCGGCCGCGATCACCTGCTGGCGCACCAGGCCGGCCACCTTGCTGATCGCGGTGGCGATGGCCACGATCAGAGCGATGCGTCGAAGAGATCTGGCCATGGAGGGGTGTCGGGCGGGGCCCGGCCCCTGAACACTGGGCGGGATTCTCCCCGGTCCGCCGCCGCATCCATGCCTGAGCCAACCGTTCCCTCCGCCTGCGGCCTCAGGCAGCAGCCCGCAAGCACCCCTGAGGCCGGAGGGCTGCCGCTGGGGACGGAGCTGATGACCTTCCCGCCCCTGGTGGAGGGAACCCTGCTGCGCCGCTACAAGCGATTCCTGGCCGATGTCGCCCTGGCGGACGGAAGCACCGTCACGGCCCATTGCCCCAACACCGGCCCGATGAGCGGCGTGCTCCACCCCGGTGGCCGGGTCCGGCTGCGGCATGCGCCATCCCCCAGCCGCAAGCTGGCCTGGAGCTGGGAGCAGGCCGAGGTGATGGGCGCAGCCGGCGAGCCGGTCTGGGTCGGGGTGAACACCGCGCTGGCGAACCGGCTCGTGCGGGCCGCCATCGAGGCCGGTGCCCTCGCCCCATGGCTGGGGCCGATTGATCGCATCCGCGGGGAGGTTCCTTACGGCCCCAACCGGCGCAGCCGCATCGACCTGCTGGTGGAGGGGCCAGCCGGTGCGGTGCATCTGGAGGTGAAGAACACCACCTGGTGCGACGGGGATCTGGCCCTGTTCCCCGACACGGTGACCGAACGGGGTCAGAAGCATCTGCTGGACCTGAAGACCGTGGCCCAGACCGGCTCCGCTCTGCTGGTGCCCTGCCTCAGCCGTCCGGACGTGACGCGCTTCGCCCCGGGCGACGCGGCCGATCCGCGCTACGGGGCCCTGTTCCGCGATGCAGTGCTGGGTGGAGTGCGGGTGCTTCCCTGCCGCTTCGCCTTCGAGGCGGCCGCCATCCACTGGCACGGCGTGTGTCCGGTGCGACTCAGTCAGTTGGACATTGTGTAGCGGTTGCGACGAGCCAAAGGTTCAGGGGCGGTCAGTTTTGCCTGGCAAGCAACGATTGCCCTTCGATCGTCTGCTCTCCCGTGCAGCCTCTGCAACCCAACCACTCATGATCTCTGCCACGCCTTCGCCTCCGCGGCGACGTCCGGCACGTCGACTGCAGGAAGCGAGCCTCCTTGAGGCGCCGATGCTCCTGGCGCGCAAGATTCGCGGCCTCACATCCCACCGCACGCTCCTCTGGCTCGCCTGTGTGCCTCTGGCCCTTCTCGGGCTCGGCATCTTCGGCCTGTCGGCACGTGCCGCCGAGCTTCCGGAGCTCACGCCAGCCTTCCTGGCGAACAACATGTTCATCTTCGTCTGCGCGATCCTGGTCGTCTTCATGAACGCCGGATTCGCGATGGTGGAGTCCGGCATGTGCCGGCAGAAGAACGCTGTCAACATCCTCACCAAGAACCTGATCGTCTTTGGCCTTGCCGCGACGGCCTACTGGTTCATCGGCTATTCGATCATGTACGGCGATGCCGTGGTACCCGGATGGCTGTTCTTCAAGGGTCTGTTCTTCAACCCCGAAGTCACGCCTGACATGGTGACCGAAGGAGCACTGGTCCCCACCGTCGACTTCTTCTTCCAGGTCGCCTTCGCTGCAACGGCAGCCACGATCGTTTCCGGACTCGTGGCCGAGCGCATCAAGTTCGGCGAGTTCGTGATCTTCTCCCTCGTCCTCGTCGGCATCCTCTACCCCATCTCCGGGTCCTGGCAGTGGAACGGCGGCTGGCTGAGCGAGCTGGGCTTCCTTGATTTCGCCGGCTCCTCGATCGTTCACTCCTTCGGTGCCTGGGCCGGCCTGGTCGGCGCCATGCTGCTTGGACCCCGCATCGGCAAGTTCGCCGACGGCAAGCCCCAGGCCCTGCCCGGCCACAACCTGGCCATCGCCACCCTGGGCTGCCTGATCCTCTGGATCGGCTGGTACGGCTTCAACCCCGGCTCTCAGCTGGCCATGGATTCGGCCGTTCCCTACATCGCCGTCACCACCACCCTGGGCGCCTCCGGTGGTGCCATCTCGGGCACCCTGATCTCTCAGTTCCGCGGCGGCAAGCCCGACATCACCATGACCATCAACGGCATTCTCGCCGGCCTGGTCAGCGTCACCGCAGGCTGCGATGGCCTCTCCATGGCCGGCTCCTGGGTTGTGGGCTTCATCGGCGGCGGACTGGTCGTGTTCTCGGTCGCCCTTCTGGACAGCCTCCAGATCGATGATCCGGTTGGTGCCTTCTCCGTCCATGGAACCTGCGGCATCTGGGGCACCCTCGCCGTCGGCCTGTTCAACATGGACTCAGGCCTGTTCTACGGCGGTGGCTTCGCCCAGCTCGGCTACCAGATCGTCGGAGTGCTGGCCTACGGCATCTTCGCGGCCGTGACCGCCTGGATCGCCTGGAGCATCATCGGCGCCATCTTCGGCGGCATCCGTGTCACCGAGACCGAGGAACTCGAAGGTCTCGACATCGGCGAGCACGGCATGGAGGCCTATCCCGACTTCGCCTCCACCGCCGGCTGACCCGCCCCTCCATCCAGTCTCGAGGCCTGGCCTCGACCCCACGCCCGGGCCCTGCGGCCCGGGTTTTTCATTCGGCCGTCACGCCGCCACGCGACCCATCCCCCATAGAGTCGGCTGGACGGTGAGCGGCCCGACGCCTTCCCCGCCTCGTCCACTGCCTGATCTCCCATGGACACCCACGCCTTCAAGCGCTCTCTGCACAAATCGGAGCGTTACAACAGGCGCGGATTCGGACGCGCCAGTGAAGTGGCCACGAGTCTCGAGCAGGCCTATCAGAGCTCACTGATCGGCTCGATCCGCGACAACGGCCATCAACTGCGCCAGGGCCGGCTCAGCGTCAGGCTGGCTGAGGCCTTCGGCTTCTGCTGGGGCGTGGAGCGGGCCGTGGCGATGGCCTACGAAACGCGGCGCCATTACCCGAGCGAGCGGATCTGGATCACCAACGAGATCATCCACAACCCCTCGGTGAATGACCATCTCCGCAGCATGGATGTGTTGTTCATCCCCGTCGACGGGGGCGTGAAGGATTTCTCCGGTGTGCGCAGCGGTGATGTGGTGATCCTGCCGGCCTTCGGCGCCACGGTGCAGGAGATGCAGCTGCTGAATGAGCGCGGCTGCCACATCGTCGACACCACCTGCCCATGGGTCTCCAAGGTCTGGAACACCGTTGAGAAGCACAAGAAGCACGCCTTCACCTCGATCATTCACGGCAAGGTCAAGCACGAGGAGACCCTGGCCACCAGCTCCTTCGCTGGCACCTATCTGGTGGTGCTCGACCTCAAGGAAGCCCAGATGGTGTGCGACTACATCCTCGCCAGTGCCAGCGGTCAGGGGGATCGGGCCGGCTTCATGCAGCATTTCGCCAGGGCCTGCTCGCCGGGGTTCGACCCGGACCGGGATCTGCTGCGACTGGGCGTCGCCAACCAGACCACGATGCTCAAGAGCGAAACCGAGGAGATCGGCAAGCTGTTCGAGCGCACCATGCTGCGCCGTTTCGGCCCCCAGGAGCTCAACGACCATTTCCTGGCCTTCAACACCATCTGCGATGCCACCCAGGAGCGGCAGGACGCGATGTTCGCCCTGGTGGATGAGCCGCTCGACCTGCTGGTGGTCATCGGGGGCTACAACTCCTCCAACACGACCCATCTCCAGGAGATCGCCGTCAGCCGGGGCATCCGCTCCTTCCACATCGACACTCCGGAACGGATCGGCCCCGGCAACCGCATCACCCACAAGCCCCTCGGCGCCGATCTGGCCATGGAGGAGCCCTTCCTGCCTGAGGGCCCACTGACGGTGGGCATCACGTCGGGAGCGTCGACGCCCGACCGGGTCGTGGAAGACGTGATCCGGCGGCTGATGGACCTCAGCGAGGCCTGAGCGCTGTCACAGCGGCAACGGAAGAGTCCGGGCAAGGGCGTTACATTCATTCACAGCGGGCGATCGCGTCCTTCTCCCGACTCCCCTTGACCACCACCTTGCCCCTGCCCCGTCCAGCGCTCCAGCCGCGCCTGCAGGACGGTCAGTCTGACAACGTGCGTCTCTACTCCAGCCGCTTCTCCGATGTCATGGAGATGGCTGCAGGCACTGAACAGGTAGGGGCCTATCTGGACTGCCATCAGGGCTGGTTCCGCCGCTGCGCCCATCCGATGGGCACCGAGCCGATCGGGGCCAACGGCTATCGCCTCACCCTGGCCCGGTTCAGCAACCTTGGGTTCGAGGTGCAGCCGACCCTGGCCCTCGAGCTGCTGCCCCAGCACTCCGGCACCTACAGGATCGTCACTCTGGATTCAGAGCCGGAACACGACGGTGACTCGCTCTACGACATCGATTTTCAGGCCAGTCTGAGCCTGGATGAGGAGTCCTCCCGGATGACCCTCGTCCGCTGGACGCTGGACCTGCGGGTCTGGATCCGGTTGCCGGCCGTGCTCAACCTGCTGCCGGATCGTCTGGTGCAGAGCAGCGGCGATCACCTGCTGCGGCATATCGTCCGCTCGGTGTCGCGCTCCCTGACCTGGAAGGTTCAGGAGGATTTCCACCAGACCACAGGACAGCCGACACCACCCCGGCTCAACGCCCGGTTCTGATCCGACTCAACGGCTGGACCAGATCCGGTTGACGATGTCCATGCCGGTGACGGCCTGCCAGAGGAAGAGGGTCATCAACCCCATGTTCAGGCCGACATGGGCCTTGCGAGCCAGCACGTTGCCCTGCTGCATCAGCGGCGAGAGGGCCGCGGCCAGGGCGATCAGCCCGGACATGCCGAGTCCCACCAGCAGATGGGGACCGACGAACAGCTTGCCGTTGTTCAGATAGGTGACGGCCATCCCGCCGAGCGTGCCGAACACCATCAGAGCGAGAACGGCACTGCCCATGAGGTAGTGGCGCTGGGGGAAGCGGCCCTTGATCAGTTCCTTGCGCTCCTCCGGCGTACCGGTGCGGATCTTCTTGGCCTTGAGGCCCAGAACCAGGGCGTAACCACTGAGAGCCAGCAGGCTCCACATGGCCAGCGGATGCACGAAGTTGAGACCGAAGGCCAGGGACTCAGGCATCGAAGCGTCGGCTGCGACAGAACGGTTCAAAAGCTACAGCCGCCCTTCCCACCGATGCGTCCGGGCCGCCGGCCCCCGGATCAATGGAGGAAATGGCGCCGCCCGGTCACGAGCATGGTCAGGCCGAGTTCATCGCAGGCCCGGATCGAGTCGGCGTCCCGGCGGCTGCCTCCGGGCTGCACCACCGCCGTGATGCCTGCTGCGGCCGCCAGCCGGACCGTGTCGTCGAAGGGGAAGAACCCATCGCTCGCCAGGGCGGCTCCGTGGGCCCGTTCGCCGGCCTGCTCGAGAGCGATGCGGGCGGAGCCGACACGGTTCATCTGACCGGCGCCGATGCCGAGACTCTGCTGGCCGGCGGCCACGACGATGGCATTCGAGCGCACGTGGCGCACGAGGCGCCAGGCGAAGGCCAGATCCAGGCGCTCGGCCTCGCTGGGAGGGCGTTGGGTCACCACCTGCCACTGCGATGGATCGCACGGCTCCGCGTCCCTGTCCTGGCGGAGCACACCGCCCAGGATGCTGCGCAGCTGGCTGGTCTCAGAGCGCTCCAGGCAGCCGGTCGACATCTCCAGCAGCCTCAGGTTGGGCTTCCCGGCCAGTTCCGCCAGAGCCCCGCTGCTGTAGGCCGGTGCCACGACGCATTCCAGGAACAGGCCGGTGAGCAGCCCGGCCGTGGCGGGATCCACCTCACGGTTGAGGGCCACGATGCCCCCGAAGGCGGAGGTCCGATCCGCGTCGAGAGCCCGTTCCAGAGCCTGTGGAAGGGAGGCGGCCTCAGCCACGCCGCAGGGGTTGGTGTGCTTGACCACAACGGCGGCAGGAGAGGCATCGCCGCCGTAACCGAACTCACAGACGGTGGCCAGCGCGGCATCGAGATCGAGCAGGTTGTTGGCGCTGAGCGCCTTGCCCTGCAGCTGCCTGGAGCCGCTCCAGCCCTGATCGGGGTGACCGAACCAGGTGGCGGCCTGGTGGGGGTTCTCGCCGTAGCGGAGGGACTGGCGCACGGGGACCTCCAGCACGAGTGGCGCCGGCGCCGGGCCGTCAACGGAGCTCTCCTGATCCGGCGCCTGCCCGATCCGCCCGGCCAGCCAGCCGCTGATGGCCCGGTCATAGGCCGCGGTGTGCTGGAAGGCCGCCAGGGCGAGGCTCCTCCTCAGGGCAAGGTCACAACGGTCCTGATCCAGGGCCTCCAGCACCGGGGCGTACTGGTCGGGACGGGTGAGCACGACCACATCATCGTGATTCTTGGCCGCGGCACGCACCATGGCGGGTCCGCCGATGTCGATTGTCTCGATCGCCTGCTCCAGGCTGACGGCCGGATCCCGCACCGTCTCGATGAAGGGATAGAGGTTCACCACCACCATGTCGATGGGGTCGATCGCCTGGTCCGCGAGATCGCTCTGGTGGGCCGGGTCGGACCGGCGCGCCAGGATGCCGCCGTGAACGCGGGGGTGGAGCGTCTTCACCCGTCCGGAGAGAATCTCCGGCGCACCCGTGTGCTCCGAGACCCGTCGCACCGCCAGCCCGGCGGCCTCCAGCACCGATGCGGTGCCGCCGCTGGAGAGCAGGGTGTAGCCATGCCTCTCGCTCAGGGCACGGGCGAAATCGACGATGCCCCGCTTGTCGGAGACACTCAGCAGGGCGGTGGGAGCCATGGCGGGCGGGGGGCTTCCATCAAGCTAGACAGTGCCCCACCCAGCACCCATGGAGCTCAGCTGCATCCGCCGCGGTGCCCGCCCGGCTCAGGCCCGGCTGGTGCTGCTGCACGGCTGGGGAGCCGATGCGGACAATCTGATGCCCCTGGCGGAAGAGCTGCTTCCCGACGCCGGAGCGGCCGGCGTGGAACTGCTGGCGCTGCGCGCCCCCGGCCGTCATCCGGACGGGGTGGGCCGGGCCTGGTACGACCTCAGCAGCCCCGTTTGGGATGGCCTGACCGCCTCACGCGACCTGCTCAGGCAGACGCTGCTGGACCTGGGGGCGGAGATTCCGCTGTCCCGCACCGCGATCCTCGGCTTTTCGCAGGGGGCGGCGATGGCCGTGGACGTGGCCTGCCGGTTGCCGGTGGCCCTGATCCTGGCCTGCAGCGCCTATCCCCATCCCGAGTGGAGCCCGCCGGAACGGATCCCTCCGATCTGGTTCAGCCATGGCCGGCAGGACCCGGTCGTGCCGGAGGCGGCGGGTCGCTCGCTGGCCGAGCAGCTGAGGGGCCGCGGCGGGGCTGTGAGCTGGACGGACTTTTCCGGGGGCCACGCCATCGACCCGTCGCTGCTGCAGCCGATGCGGGAGACCCTGATCAGCCACGGGATCGGAACGAGAGGTGGAACCGGGCCCGCAGGCTGATCAGGCCCACCTGGAATCACCCACCCGCCGGCCTGTCCGGGCAGAGGCCGGCGGGAATCAAGGCGCCGGACGGTCGCGCCTGCGACAGGCAACTGTCAGACGAAGGCGTATTCGTACTCCTCCATTTCCTCCCAGTCGTCGTGGGCCAAGGCCTCCAGACCTTCGAAGAGCCGCTCCTCACCGACGTGGTCGACGATGGCGCGCAGGGAGGGGAAGAGAAAATAATTTTCCTCGGCGTACTGGGCACTGAACAGGCCCTTCTCGCCCCAGAAGAAGCGGTCGGTGGTGTGTTCGTTGCGGCGAACGTTCAGCAGAGCCGGCGGCACGAGACCGCCTTCGGCGATGAAGCGTCGCGCCGCGGTGACGGGCTTGAACGCACCGGTTTCCAGGTGATGGGTGGAGACATGGGCGAGAACCCTCTGGCCCGCCAGGCGGCGACGGCTGATGCGCTTGCGCTTCTTGGACATGAACGGAGCTCCGGATCAGGAGCGGAATGGGGAACCAGGGTCGGAGTCGTGGTTCAGAACCAACCCCGAAGGACCCGCTGTCGTGCTCTGGAGGATCAGCAGCGGATCGGTGCACGGCAGGATGACGAGCACCCGGATCGGTGATGCGCTGCGGCGAACGCGTCTCCGAACAGGCAGGCCTCCCTGCTGTAGCTTTGGCGCCGGGAAAAGGGCAACCACGGCTGTTCAAATGATGACCTGCCCTCCCGAAACGGGGTGCATGGCTCAAGCCGTTCAACGGATCTTAAAGCTGTTTTCCCGATTTCCACAATCGCTCGCGGCAAATCCACCGCATCGCCGCTCGTGGCGATGAGCGAGCCCTCGCCGGAGTTTCGTCGACTGGTGTCGCACCAGCTGCGTCAGTTCGCGGACTGTTCCGAGCTCAACCACCTGATTGTCTATGCCGCGGGCCGTGGCGAGGACGGCAAGCTGCATCTGGCCACCATCGGCAGCTGGCCGGACGGCACCCATCAGCTGCCGCCGGCGGTTGAGGACGGCCACCTGCCGATGCCCGGCCGCGATCGGCGCTGGTGGGCCCTGCGGAGAGACACCGTGCTCCTGGGCGCGCTGCGAGCCGAGATCCGCGCCCATCCCTGGCGTGAGACGCTGCTGGCCCGTCTTCAGGCCTGCGCCGACACGCTCACTGAAGCCCTGCTGCTGGAGCATGAGCGCGTCCGGCTCGAGCAGGACCTGGACCGCCAGCAGGACCAGATCGCCGCTCTGGTGCACCAGCTGCGCAACCCCCTCGCCGCCCTGCGCACCTTCGCGCAGCTGCTGCTGCGGCGCATGGATGCCGGCGATCGCCAACGCCCCCTGGTGGAGAGCCTGCTCTCGGAGCAGCGACAGCTCGGGCGCTATGTGGATGCCATCGGCGTGCTTGGGGCAACCGCCGGACCGGAGCGCCGGGACGGCGGGATGACGGAGGCCGGTTCCCCTCTGTTGCCGCCGCCAGCGGACAGCGGCGACGGGAGCAGGGACCGACTGGCTGGGCGCCTGGCCGGGCTGTGCGATCGTGCGGCCGCCCGGGCGGCATTGCAGGGGCGATCCTGGCTGGCGCCCGATCGATGGCCCCGCTGGGAGGGCGATGCGGACAGCGTGGCCGAGATCGTGGCCAACCTGATCGACAACGCCTTCCACTACGCGCCGAGCGACCGGGCGATTGGAATGGCCTGGATCGAAGGGGAGCCGGAGGACGGCCTCCGGCTCTGCGTGTGGGATGGAGGGGAGGCCATCGCTGCCGGCGAACGGGAACGGATCTTCCGGCCGGGCGAACGGGGTGCCCGGTCAGCCGGCCGGAGCGGCACCGGCCGCGGCCTCGCCCTCGCCCGGGATCTGGCCCACGGGCTGGGGGGAACGCTGACGCTCCACTGCCCCCCGCGGCGGCTGGATCCCCGACTGCCGGAACAGGGCAACGTCTTCTGCCTCAAGCTGCCGGCTGCGATTCAGACCCCGCAGGCCAGCAGTCCCATCAGCAGCAGCGCCAGCGACTCCGACCATTCGACGCAGGCCCCGTAGCTGTCGCCGCTGTGGCCCTCCAGCCGCCTGCCCAGGATCAGGGGGACCGCACTGGCCGGCAGCGCGCCCACCAGCAGCCACCACGGCCAGCCCCGGGCGCCGATCCCCACGGCACAGACGACCAGCAGGGCCAGCATCGGCCGACTCTCCCGCCGCAGGCCGCGCCAGTGATCCCGGTGGAAGCCGGCGGTTCCGTCCTCCCGCAGGTAGGGGAAGCGGTCGATCGCCAGCAGCGGTGACCAGCGCCCCCAGACGGCGGCGGCCAGCAGGGCCGCCGGAGCCGCCGCGTCGAGCATCCACAACCCGGCAGCCCGCAGCAGCAGAACCTGAATCATGGCGATGACGCCGGCCGCTCCCACCCGGCTGTCGTCCATCGCCGCCAGCCGCGACGCCTTCGGGGCGGCCAGGCCATCAGCCGTGTCCATCAGACCATCGGCATGGATCCCGCCGCTGATCCAGAGACCCAGGGTCAGCACCAGAGCCACCCTGGCGGCCAGCGGCCAGGTGGGCGTCAGGGCCCACCAGAGCAGCGCCTGGGCCCCGCCGGTGACGAGGCCCAGTAGCGGCGCGAAGCGAGCGATCCTCCTGAATCGTGGAGCCGGCCAGGGCCAGGCGGGGAGAACGGTGTAAAAGATCCAGGCGCCGGCCAGATCCGAGCACCAGTCGGGCGGGGAAAGGAGCCGCCGACGCCGCCGGTGAACCGTCACCGTAGGGTCGGCACTGAACCCGATCCCAGGGCCGCGCGATGCCCCCACTGCGGGCCGGGCCGGCGGAGCCCCCGGCATCCTTCCGCTTCGAGATCGAAGCCCACTGCCCGCGGACCCGCGCCCGCCGGGCCCGCTTCCACACCCCGCACGGGATCGTGCAGACGCCCCGCTTCATGCCCGTGGGCACCCTGGCCACGGTGAAGGGGGTGAGCAGCGATCAGCTGCAGGCCACGGGGGCCCAGATGGTGCTGGCCAACACCTACCACCTGCATCTGCAGCCGGGCGAGGCCGTGGTGGAGGCCGCCGGCGGCCTGCATCGCTTCATGAACTGGTCCGGGCCGCTGCTCACCGATTCCGGTGGGTTCCAGGTGTTCAGCCTGGCCGACCTCAACCGCATCAGCGACAGCGGCGTGAGCTTCCGGTCGCCGCGCGACGGAGCCCGCATCGACCTGTCGCCGGAGAGTTCCATGGCGATCCAGATGGCCCTCGGGGCGGACGTGGCAATGGCCTTCGACCAGTGCCCTCCCTACCCGGCGAGCGAAGCCGACGTGGCCGAGGCCTGCCGCCGGACCCACCTCTGGCTGGAACGCTGCATCACGGCCCACACGCGGGGCGATCAGGCCCTGTTCGGCATCGTTCAGGGGGGCTGCCATCCCGCTCTGCGGGAGGAGTCCGCACGGGTGGTGGCATCGATGGGGCTCCCCGGTACGGCGATCGGGGGCGTGAGCGTGGGCGAGCCGGTGGTGGAGATGCACCGCATCGTGCGCCAGGTGGCTCCCCTGCTGCCGGAGGACCGGCCCCGCTACCTGATGGGCATCGGCAGCCTGCCGGAGATGGCGGTGGCGGTGGCCCAGGGTGTGGACCTGTTCGACTGCGTGCTCCCAACCCGCCTGGGCCGGCACGGCACGGCGCTGGTGGCGGGAGAGCGCTGGAACCTGCGCAACGCCCGCTTCCGCCATGACCACCGCCCGCTCGATCCCACCTGCCCCTGCCCGGCCTGCCGCCAGCACAGCCGCGCCTACCTGCACCACCTGATCCGCAGCGAGGAACTGCTGGGGCTGACGCTGCTCAGCCTCCACAACCTCACCCACCTGATCCGCTTCACCCAGGCGATGGCCACAGCGATCAGCGAAGGCTGCTTTTCGGAGGATTTCACTCCCTGGCAGCCCGACTCCCCGGCGGCCCACACGTGGTAGCTTCCAGCCACCGCCAACGTACGGACCACGGATGGTCGTTGCTTCCCTCAGCCTGCTGGCCCAGCTCCCGGAGGCGTACCGCGCCTTCGCGCCGATGGTGGACATCCTGCCCGTGATCCCCCTGTTCTTCCTCCTGCTCGCCTTCGTCTGGCAGGCCTCGGTCGGCTTCCGCTGATCACCCTCACTCATCCGGGGCTCAGCGGGCTCCACGGCGAAGCACCGCCCAGGCGAACCGCGGCAGCACCAGCATGCGGCGCCAGCGGGCCGGCTCCTGCACCAGCCTGTAGAGCCACTCCAGGTTGACCCGAGCCATCCAGGCCGGAGCCCGGCGCTTGCTGCCCGACCACACGTCGAAGCTTCCTCCGACGCCCATCCAGAGGCCGGTGCACCCACGGCGGGCCTCGGCGATCCAGAGCTCCTGTCGGGGCACGCCCAGGGCCACCAGCACCAGATCCGGCCGAATGCCCTGCAGCTGACGCTGCAGGGCGGACCAGGTCTCCGGCTCCTGGTAGCCGTGCACCGCCAGAACGAGATCCATCCCGGGCATGGAGGTCTGCAGGGTCTGGCGCAGGCGATCCATCACCTCCGGCGAGGCCCCGATGAGGGCCACACGCCAGTGATGACCGGCGGCATAGCGGAGCAGGGCATCCGCCAGCTCGATGCCGGGTGTGCGCCGCACCCGCACGCCCTGCCGGGCCAGAGCCCAGACGACGCCGGCACCATCGGGAATCACCAGGTCGGCGTGGGCGATCACGGCGCCAAGCGCCCTCTGGGAACAGGCGGACATGGTCATCTCCGCATTCAGGGTGACGATCTGGCCGCCGCCCCGGTCGTGCAGCTCCAGCGCCACCGCCAGCGGATTGCGGCAGGCATGCACCGGAACGCCCAGCACCGTGCAGCGCCGGCCGTCGGAGCAATCGGTGCGGATCAAGTCCATCGCGGGCGGGCCTGCGCGCGAGACTCTATGCCGCAGATGGGAGATGATCATGGCGCTCCACCCCGTGCCCATCGCCCTTGAGGAGCCCGCGTCGCGTGACGCACCCCTGCCGCTGGACCGCGAGGGCACAGACGCCTTCCTGAGCGACATGGAGCAGGCCATGGAACGGGTCCTGCTGAACAGGCAGCACCCCGTCAGCGGCCTGATCCCCGCCAGCACCGCCCGCACGGTGCATGGCGACTACTGCGACGCCTGGGTCCGCGATGGCGTCTACACGATCCAGTGCGTGTGGGGACTGCTGCTGGCGCGGCGGGAGCTGGGGGGCGATCCCTCTCGCCTCTGGGAGCTGGAACGACGGGTGGAGCAGCTGATGCGGGGCCTGCTCCGCTCGATGATGGGCCAGGCCGAGAGGGTCGAGCGGTTCAAGAGCAGCCTCGACCGGCTCGATGCGGTGCACGCCAAGTTCGACACGGCGAGCGGACGGGCCGTGGTGGCCGATGACGCCTGGGGCCACCTGCAGCTCGATGCCACATCCCTGTTCCTGCTGCAGCTGGCCCAGTTCACCCGCTCGGGTCTGGTGCTGGTCCAGGCTCCGGCCGAACGGGATTTCATCCAGAACCTGATCTATTACGTCTCCCGGGCCTACCGGGTCGCCGACTACGGCATCTGGGAGCGGGGCGACAAGGGCAACCATGGCCTGCCCGAACGCAATGCCAGCTCGATCGGCATGGCCAAGGCGGCGCTGGAGGCCCTCGATGGCCTCGACCTGTACGGACCCCACGGCGACGGGCGCAGCCGCCTGGTGATTCCCCAGGGAGCCCTGGTGCGGTTGCGGCGTGCCCTCCATCACCTCCTGCCCCGGGAATCGGCCAGCAAGGAGGCCGACAGCGCCTGCCTGTCGGTGATCGGCTACCCGGCCTGGGCCGTGGACGACCGGCCGCTGCTGGAGCGGACCCGCCAGAAGATCCGCCGCGAGCTGGGGGGCAGCTACGGCTACCGGCGCTTCCGCCGCGATGGCCACCAGACCCTGATCGAGGACCACACCCGCCTCCACTACGAACGCGAGGAACTGGCCCAGTTCGAGGCGATCGAATGCCAGTGGCCGCTCTTCTTCGCCTTCGAGCTGGTCACGGCCTGCTGCGAATCGCGCTGGCAGGAGGCCTGGCTCTGGCACCGGCGCCTGAGCCAGGTGAGCGTGGAGGTGGACGGGATGGCCCTGCTGCCGGAGCTGTACCGGGTGCCCCTGGCGTCGATCGACGCGGAGCGCCTCCATCCCGGCAGTCAGCCGCGCGAGGCCAATGAGAACGTCCCCCTGCTCTGGGCCCAGAGCCTGTGGTGGCTGGGGCAGCTGATGCTGCACGGGCTGCTCAGGGCCGACCAGCTGGACCCCTGCGGCCGGCGACTGGAGCGCCCCCTCGGTGCCGATCGCGTTCTCGTGGCCCTGGTGCCCGAGAGTGAACGGATTGCCTCGGCACTGGGCGACGCGGGCTGCCCCGTCAGCCCACGCGACGGCGCGGCCGTACAGGTCCGGCCATCGGCCGAGCTGGCCGAGCGACTGGCGAGGGTGGGCAGCAATGCGGCGCTGGGGCTGAGCGGCCACCCCCGTCACCGGGTGGGAACGAGTTCCGCCGGCCGCCTCTACCGGAGCGAGGAGGGATGCCTGGCCTTCCCGCCGGCGGTGCTCGATGACCGCACCTTCTATCTGGTGGATGATCCGGAACTGCTGGTGGACGTGGTGACGGCCGAACTCCACCTGCTGCGGCGCCACTGGCGCGGGGATGGCCTGCCCCTGCTGGTCATCCCCGTCGCGGAGGGCACGTTTCAGGTCGGTCGGGACAGCGTGCTGGATCTGGCCGCCGCCCTGGCCTCCGGCGCGGTGGGAGGGGTGCCGGTGACCCTCGCTGCGCTCGACACGCACAGGGAGCGGGCCGGTCTGATCGAGCTGCCGCCGGCGGGGCCCGCTTCGGCCCCGAGCGCCCCGGAGGGCGGGACGGGTGCACCGCTGCGGGCCAGCCTCAGCGGAGCACCCCTCACCGCCGCCCAGGAGCAGGAGATTGAGGAGATCCCGATCAGCGCCCTGGCGGAACGGCTCTGGGAGAGCACCTCCCTGGCGGAACAGGCCGAGCTGCTGGAACAGCTGGTGCAGCGGCTGGGACCAGAGGCCCTGCTGCAGGGCCCCGGACCGGGCAGCCCGATCCGCCTCAGACAGCTGCTGGAGGAGGTGTACCAGCGAGCCCTCCGCAGCGAGGACTGGAACCTGGTACGCCGCTGCGGCGGTGCGCTGCAGCTGGTGCATCCCCAGCTGGAGGATGCCCTCACCGATCTGCTCGGACGCCAGAAGCAGGTGGTGGTGGGTCGGAACTACACCGCCGAGTCACGCCTGCGCGAGCCATCCGGCAGCCTGAGCATCGCGGCGATGATGCGGCGCTTCGGGGGGGAGGATGGACGCGAGTGCATGCTCCAGCAGGAGCTGCTGCTGGCGCTCGACGGGCTGGCGCGTCAGCAGCCCGATCTTCTCGACGGAACGCTGACCCTGCAGCTGGGTCAGCTGCTGCTGCTGCTGACCGGGGAGCTGGCCGGGGAGCGGGATCTCAGTGCGGACGCCGCCTTCGAGGCGCTCTGCGATGAACCACCCCACCGAATCCGCCGGCGCCTGCGTGCGGTGCTGATGGATCTCGAGCACGCCAGAGCCGCGCTGCAGCGCAAGGAGCAGCTGCATGTGAGCGGGCGGGTGCGCTGGCAGGTGCCCGATCCGATGGACGATGCGGCCCCGGGTGGCTGGCTGCAGCAGCGGCAGCGTCTCGGCGCCCTGCAGCAGGTGCCACGCCACTTCTATGCGGGCATCTGGGAGCTGCTTCACCACTGCCGTGGTCTGGTGATCGGCGACAAGCTCGAGCGACGCAACCGCCTCGAGAGCCGGCCACTGATCCTCGAGACCACCGCCGGGGAACGAAACTTCGCCTCCCAGGTGGATCACCTGCTCAGCAAGATCGAGGCTCCGGAGTACCGGCAGCTCTGCACCGAAGCGCTGCTGACGCTGATCGCCTTCGTCGCCGCCAACCCGGACGTTCAGCTCGACGACGATCTGGCCCTGGATGTGATCATCGGCCACGCCGTGCGCGTGGGCTGGCTGGAGGACCACCCCGAGTGCAGCTCCGAGGCCTACGCCGCCCGCAAGGCCGAGGCCTGGGATCGCTTCTACGCCGCCTCACCGGCCCGGTGCCGGCGCTGGCAGGTGCAGGCGCTGCGCGTGCTCTCCGGACAGGAGCCCGAGCTGCCGCTGACGGCCTGAGTCAGACCGGCTCGCTCAGGGTCATGCAGAGGGAGGGTTCCTCCACCGCCTGCTCGATCAGATCCGCCAGCACCAGGGCGCGGGAGGCCTGCAGACCATCCACGGCGGGGGTTTCACGCCCGCGCACACACTGGAGAAAGTGCTCCAGTTCGGCGTAGAGGGGCTCGATCGAGGTGGTGCTGACCTCCTCGATGAATCCATCGTTGCGGTACAGCAGTTCACCGTGATCGGCGGAATACCACTGATGGGCCCGGCGGTGCACGTGCAGGGTGTGGTTGAGGAAATCCGTCTCCACCAGGCTGGAACGGCAGTGGGCACTCAGACCGCGCAGCTTGCGATGGCTGACCTTGCTGGCCGACAGGCTGGCCACCACGCCGTTGGTGAAGGTGAGCGTGGCGGTGACGTAATCGATCGGGCCGCCCGAGGCACGGCCGCCGGCGGCGGCGAGGCGGCCGACGGGGGCCCGGGCCAGCTCCAGCACCAGGTCGATGTCATGGATCATCAGATCCAGCACGACCGATACATCGTTGGCCCGGTCGGCATGGGGGCTGTGCCGGCGCGCCTCCAGCACCAGCACCTCCTCGCTGGCCACCACCTTGAGCAACTCGCGAAAGGCCGGGTTGAAGCGCTCGATGTGGCCCACCTGCAGCAACCGGCCGGCCTGCTCGGCGGCCCGGATCAGCTCGGAGGCCTCGTCCTTGCTGGCGGCGATGGGTTTCTCCATCAGCACGTGCAGACCGGCCTGCAGGCAGGTCAGCCCGACGCTGTGGTGCAGCAGGGTCGGCACGGCGATGCACACCGCCTCCACGTTGTCGAGCAGTTCGGCGTAGTCGGCGTACCAGCGGCAGCCGAACTGCTCGGTGGCCAGCCGGCCCCGCTCGGCATCCGGGTCGGCCACACCCACCAGCTCGGCATCCCGCAGCAGGCTCAGCACCCTGGCGTGGTGCCATCCCATGTTGCCGATACCGATCACGCCGACCTTCACGGGAGCCATCGCGTCGGTCATGGGCGGCTCAGCCGTTCTGCAGACGAGATCGCATTATCAATGATCCGGGTCAGCGGCCACGGGGCCTCCGGCGGACGCAAGCCGCAGGATGCGCACCCGGGCAATGCGGGGGCCGTCCATCGCCTCGATCGAGAACCGCAGACCCTGGAAGCGAAGGCCTTCCCCGGGGGCGGGGATGTGCTGCAGACGCTCCAGCAGAAAGCCGGCGAGGGTGTGGTGGCCCTCCGCCTCCGGCAGATCGAGCAGCAGCTGGCGGTTGAGTTCCGCAATTTCGTAGTCCCCGGGAGCGAGCCAGGTGTCGGGCTCGGGTGAATGCAGAGCCCATTCACCGGCTTCGGGCTCCTCCTCCTCCCCCACGATCTCGCTGGTCAGATCCGCCACGGTCACGAGACCCTCGGTGCCGCCGTGCTCGTCCACCACCACCAGCATGGGCTGGCCGCTGCGGATGACCGGCAGCAGCTCGGCCAGGGAGGCGGTCTCCTGAATGCGCGCGACCGGCATCAGGTAGTCGATGAGGGGGGTGCCGGGCTGGAGCTGGCCCCGGGCGATCGGCTGGGCCAGATGCCTCAGATCGAGGATGCCGCGCACATCATCCAGGGAGTCGCCGATCACGGGGAAGCGGGCATGACGGGTGGCGTGCACGGCCTCCATCAGGGAAGCGAAGGTGGTGTCGACCGGCAGCGTCACCATGCCGGCCCTGGGCACCATTACCTCCCGCACGGCGGTATCCCGCAGTGAGAACACCCCCTCGAGGATGTTGCGCTCATCCGGCATCAGGCCCGTGACGCCACCGGATTCGATCAGGGATTCCAGCTCCCCGGCCGAGAGCGCCGGCACGAGAGCATCCCACTGGGAGGGGAGCCCCGCCAGGCGCAGCAGAGCCGCACCGAGCTTCTCGATGGCGGCCACCAGCGGCAGCAGGCTGCGGCTGACGGACTCCAACAGCGGGGCCAGACGCAGGGCCGCCGTCTCGGGGCGATGCAGCACCCAGGCCTTGGGCAGCAGTCCCCCGAGCAGGGTCACCAGCACCACCAGGAAGAGGAACACCGCCAGGTCCCAGGCCGGGAGCAGACCGCGGCCGTCGTCCAGGCGGGCGGCCAGGCCCGGACCCATCCAGCCGCAGGCGAGCACCGCGAGCATGGTCCCCAGCTGGCTGGCCACGAGACCGCGGCGGAGGCGGCGCTGCAGGCGACGGACCGCGCCGGCACCGGGCCGGCCCTCCTCCTCCAGAACCAGGACGCGGCTGGGACGGAGCGCGATCAGGGCGAACTCGCTGGCCGCAAAGAAGGCCACCAGCATCACCAGGGGCAGCAGAAGGACGAACCGCATCCGAGGTCATGCCGAAGCTCAGGCTAGGTCAGCTCCGGCTGCCGGCAGAGCGCGCCTCAGGCCCTCAGGCGGCGGGCCATCAGGCGCAGCAGCGAGTCGGAGAACCGGCGCGACTGCAGCAGCAGGGACTCGAAGGCCCGGCGACTGATCACGAACCCCCGCAGTCCCTCCGGACCGGCGATCACATCACGCGACCGGCGATCCTGCAGGATCAGCCCCATCTCGCCGACGGTCTCGGCAACCCCGAGACGCACGGGAGCCGCACCCGGTCGCTGCACCAGGGCTTCGCCCTCCAGCGTGATGATCAACGACTCACTCGGGTCGCCGCGGCGCAGGACCGTCTCGTGCGGCTCCCACGAGCACAGCTCACCCTCCTCGGCCACGTGCAGCAGGGCTGCCGGCGTGAGGTCCCGCATCCACTCGCAGCGGGCCAGAACGGGGAACTCCGGGCCATCGGGGTGGGGCTCACCCCGCCGCTGCAGCTCGAGAAACGGCGAGCTGCCCAGGCCGATGCGTGCATCGACCAGCCGCTGGGCGACCCGCTCCGGCCGATGCTGCCGCTCCACCATCAGCACCCAGCCGGCGGTGTCCGGATCGGGATCGTGCCAGAGCCGATCGAGCGCCTCATCCAGGGTTCCCTCCGCCGGCATCAGCTCGGGCAGGGGCGGCAGTCCGGCCGCCCTCAGCTCGGGCCCCAGCAGCTCAGCGGTGCCCAGGCAGCGCTGGTCCATCACAACGGCCAGCGGGCGCAGCAGCGGCAGCGAGCCGCACTCCCGCAGCAGCAGCGCCCGCAGCGCCAGATCGCGGCGGGCCGTGTCCGCACGGGCCAGCAGCAGATGCCGCTGGCGCTCGCCGGCGGGGCCGAACTCCTCGAGCAGGCCCGTCCAGGCCGCATCATCGAGCCCGCTGCCGGTGCGGATCCGCTCGAACCGCTCCCGCTGGGCTCCCTGCAGGCTGGAGGGGTCCAGGCTGCCGAGCCCGGTCAGGGCCACGAACTCCTGCAGGTTCTCCCGGGCGGCCTCCAGGCGCAGGTCGTCGATCTGACGCTGGCGGTCGTCGCGCTCGAGCAGCTCGGGTGACTCCTCGGCCAGCTGGCGCACCACCTCATGGTGATCGTCGTCCTCCAGTCCGAGCGAGCGGCGCAGATCCTCCAGCTGCAGCAGGGCGGCGGCGCGCTGCAGGCGACCGCTGCTCAGCTGCTCGCGCATCACCTCCCGGTAGGCCGCGCGGGCCTGACGCTGTCCGAGGGCGGGCAGGGTCTTCACCAGGGTGAACACCTCGTCGGGCCCCATGTCCTCCAGGCGGCGGCCGCCCGTGGCCGTCGCCAGCTCGGTGGCATCCACCATGCGGGCCAGCTGGCGGCGCAGGCTGGTGAGCTGGCTCTCCCGCCGGTAGGTGGCCTCATCCCGCCGCCAGTTGCGCATCAGCCACATGCCGCTGACAACGGCGACGAGGGTGCGGATCAGCCCGGGGGCCAGCGGGCCGAACTGGCCCTGGGTGGGGTCGGCGAACCAGAAGAAGGCGTTGATGGCCAGGGCGGTGGCCAGCAACCGCACCCGGCCGCGGGCCGCGCTGCCGGCCTCGGGATGGCCGTGGGCCTCGAGGCGGCGGCGGATGCCGCGCTCGAGGCGCCGCAGGATCAGGACAGACACCCCGCCGGCCGCGCTCAGCAGCAGGCTGATCTCCAGCAGGCGCGGCAGCCCGAGCCGGCCGGCCTGCAGCGACCGCTCCGGCAGCCCGACATCAAAGGCCCATTGGCCGCCGGCGAGCGAGGCGAACCCGCCGGGGCTCTGATAGCCCATCAGCAGAAAGAAACCGATCACCAGCCCCGGATAGGAAAGCCAGGCCCAGTCGAGCCCGGCCTTGCCCGAGAGGCCCTGCCAGAAGGTCTTCTCCGAGTCGATGTCGATGCAGGGTGCCTGGCAGCCCACGCAGGCCAGCTTCTCGCCGCCGCCAGCTCCCGTCGTCCGGCAGATCGACTGGGTGAGGCGGGAGTCGGTGCCCACGTGGGCCGTGCCTCCCAGCAGGCTGCGGGGCCCCACCAGGATCTGCTGCACCGGGCCCATCGGGCAGACGTACTGGCACCAGGCCTTGCCCCCGTAGGCCCAGCCCACGGCCAGGGCCGCCAACAGAGTGAGCAGCAGCAGCACGCCGAGGGCCAGGGGCTGGCTGTTGACCAGCACCAGGCGCAGCACCAGCCCTGCCATCAGCAGGCTCCACTGCAGCTGGACATGGCGGCGACCCAGCCAGGAGCCGCGCTCCACCGACACCACATCCATGCGGCCGCCACGCCCCGGCCGGCGACGCTGCAGACCGAGGGCGCGGAAGGTCTGGGAGACGAAGGCGAGCGGGCAGATGCGGCGCCAGAGCTCGTGGCTGCCCGCCACGATCAGCAGCACCCCGGACGGGACCACCACGCCCCAGAAGAGCCGGTTGCCGGGGTGGGCGTGGAGCGTGCAGGGGACCTCGCCGGGACAGACCGCCGGCAACGGGGAGGCGAAGGGGAGGCCGGTGAAGAGTGACGCGATCAGAACGAGCCAGCCGGCCAGCAGCAGCCAGCGGACCAGGTGGGCCTGCCGCTCAGGCCAGCGACTGAACACCTGCATCGGCGGGGGTAGGGAGATGGGGGTCGCGGGGATCGAACCCGCCTTCGGCGAATTATGAGTTCGCTGCATTCACCAGATTGCTAGACCCCCTGGCGGGAGGGGCGACCCTGGGCCGAGCTCACCAGAGACCGCGGACGGGCAGATCGGCGGGTTCGGGCTCCAGGAAGGCCGGCTGGGGCTGGGGCTGGGCCGGGAAGGGCTGCTCGGTGGCCACACTCGCACCGAATCCGTTGGGGATGTCGGCGGTGCGGCGGGGAACCAGGGGGCTCTGCTGCTCCAGCAGGGCTTCGTAGGTGTTCACCATGGCTGAGCCGTCCCAGATGATCGTCTGGTCGGGGAAGCCGAAGCCAACGAGGCGGTTGCCCTGGGGACCCGCCAGTGCGATGCCGAGGACATCGGTGATCTGGTGGAGCACATCCACCCCGGCGGAGAAGGGGGCGGTCCAGGTGAAGAAGCGACGATCCATCAGCTCGGCGCTGGATTCGACCGGCCCGCAGGTGGTGACCTCCACCGGAGCCATGCCGGGGTCCGGCGAGGGAGGAGCCTCCAGGCTGGTGGTGCAGACCACGGGGCCGGCCTGAAGTGGGAGGGCCGAAAGAGCCACGGACAGCCCGGCGATCACGACGGCGGGGCCGGCGCCCGGGCCGCGTGTGCAGAGAAGCCTCATCGCGTGCTGGGGGCGTGGAGGTTCAAGCTAAGGCGTTCCGCGGCCATGGGCCATCCCCCCTGCCGCCGCTGCGCGCACCGTCTCCCGCCCATGTCCTCCGCTTCCAGCGACCGCGACACCCTCGTGGACCTGCTCGCACGGCGGGCCTACCGCCTCGGCGACTTCACGCTCGCCTCCGGCCGCCGCAGCCCCCACTACGTGAACTGCAAACCGGTCACCCTGAGCGGACGGGGGCTGCTGCTGAGTTCCCGCCTGCTGCTGCATGCGGTGCAGCCGGACAGCCGGGCCGTGGCCGGCCTGACCCTCGGGGCCGATCCGCTGGTGAGCGGCGTGGCCATGGCCGCCGCCCTGGAGGGCCGGGAGCTCGATGCCCTGATCGTTCGCAAGCAGGCGAAGGGCCATGGCACCGGGGCCTGGCTGGAAGGGCCACTGCCGCAGCCGGGCAGCGTCATCACCGTGCTCGAGGATGTGGTGACCACGGGCGGCTCCTCCCTCAAGGCGGTTCATCAGCTGCGCCAGGCCGGATTCACGGTGGACCGGGTGGTCACAATCGTCGATCGCCAGGAGGGAGGCAGCGACGCCATGGCCGCCGAGGGGGTGGCGCTGCAGGCCCTTGTGCTTCTCGAAGAGATCGCGCAGCAGGCGAGCGGGCTTGCAGGCTGACCCCGTCCGTCACCCTTCCGGATCGGCAGGATGTGGGGCAGCGACGCAACGGCCGTGCCCCCTTCATCGCTGCGAGACCCGTGGCAGTGGCGGCCCGGCCCGGGCCGCTGCCTCGAGCGGACCGTTTCCCTGATCGATCTGCGCGGCCCGGACGCCCGCCGCTTTCTGCACGGCCAGTCCAGCGCCGACCTGATGGCGGCCGGCACCGGTTGCTGGATTCCGGCCTGCAGCATCACGCCCACCGGCCGGATGCTGGGCCGGCTCCGGATCCGGCTGAGCGGTGAGGCCGGCGAGAGCGCCACCGTGCTGGTGGAGAGCGGTGACGCGGACGCCATCCACACCGCGCTCGATCGGGTGCTCTTCCCGGCGGACCGGGTCGACCTGGACGGTGTGCGCCCCGCCCGGCAGCGGCTGGAGCTCGCCGAGAACGGACAACCGGGGGCAATGGCGGTGATGGCGGCAGAGGAGCCGCTGCCGGACTCCGGCCTGCGGCCTCTGAACCCGGTGGAGCAGGAGCGCTGGCGAATCCAGTGGGGCCAGCCGGCCTGGCCGGCCGAGATCAACGACGCCCACAACCCCTTCGAACTGGGCCTGGCCGACGCCGTCAGTCTCAGCAAGGGTTGCTACGTGGGCCAGGAGACCCTGGCCAAGCTCGCCACCTACGACGGCGTCCGCCAGCAGCTGAGGCGCTGGTGGTGCCCCGTTCCCGATGAGGGAAGCGACAGCATCACGGCCGGAACGGTGCTGCAGACACCGGCGGGCGATCGGGCCGGCACGATCACGTCCGTCCTGACCCTGCCGCCGGGCGCCGACGGGCCAGCGGTTGGGGAGGCCGGGGTCCTGATCGGACTGGCCATGGTGCGGCGTGCCGCCCTGGGCGAGCCCGCGCTCCGCCTCTCGGGAGCTCAGGGGGCGGGCTCCGGCCCTGCGGTGGAGCTGCAGCTCTCCAGGACGGCGGGATTCGTGGAACCACCGGTGGGCGCGGGGTCCGGCGCCCGCTGAGCGGCACCCTGCAGCAGCCAGGCGGCCACCGCCCAGGTGGCCCGGCAGTCGTCCTGGTTGTAGGTGAGGATCCGCCGCAGCAGCAGTCGGCGTCCGGCCGCGGGCGCGCGGGCGTCGTTCCACAGCCTCCACCACAGCAGCGCCCGGGCCCCCTCCACCCCCGCCTGCCGCCAGCGGAAATCCAGCCATCCGGCCACGGACTTGAGCCCATAGCTGGGCACGGGCAGCAGCCAGTGCGTCCGCAGGCGCGCATGCACATCGATCATCCGCGCCCGCAGCGCCTGTTCGGCGGCCGGGGGCACCCCCTGACGGCGGGCCAGCCGCTGCAGGGCGATGGCCTCGGTCTCCCCGTAGTGAAGGATCGGCCAGGTGCCGTAGCGATCCAGGAACCCCTCCAGGCGTCGCCAGTGACGGTCCTCCCCCAGATCGGCCCGCAGCAGCAGCGGGTGATATGAGGCCGCTTCCGGACACCAGCGGCCATCCGGGGAGCGTGGCAGCCGCAGAAAGCCGTGCAGGAAGTCCTCCCGCCGGTCCGGGTCCGATTCGATGTCGTAGAGCAGCACGCCCGCCGCGTCCTCCAGCTCCGGCAGCGCCGGCCCATCGGCCAGGCGTCGGGGCTGCCCCCGGCGCTGCACCCGTGCCTGCTGCACCAGCATCGGGGCCACATCGCGATGCTGGTCGCCGTGTTCGCCGAGCTGGCGGGCCAGGTCTTCCGGGTCCTGCTCGGCAAGCTGCTCGAGCCGGTCAATCCCCAGGTCCTGCAGCATCTGCCGGCGTTTCCCCCCGATGCCGCTCACGTCCCCCAGGTGGCCGGCCCTGGCCGCCTCCTCGCCGCAGAGGCCGTGCCAGCTGCAGAGCGTGCATTTGCGACGGTCATCCACGATCGCCGCCGGCTGATCCCGCTCCAGAGCGGCCGCCAGGTTCTCCAGGGCACCATCGAGCTGACGCTGCCAGCCGCTCCCCAGGCGCACCCGCTCCTCCACCGGCCGCTGGCCCGCGCGGGCCAGCACGGCGCCGAAGGGGACTGCTCCGCCCTGCCAGGGTTCCAGCAGACGGGCCCAGAGCGCCAGCAGCAGGCGATGCTCGCGGGTCAGGCGCCGGCCCTGGCGGGCGAGCACCGGGCGGTAGGCGAAGGCCCCCAGCGACTGGTGCCCTCGCCCCGCAGCAGCAGCGGGGGATGCGCCTCCAGGCGGAGTCCCGCCGGGCCCTCACCCCGCAGGCGGACACCCACCACAGCGGAGGCACCGGCGGCGCAGGCCGCGGCTCCGCGGGCCGGCGGGGCCGGATGCAGGCTCTCGATGAGCTGCTGCCGCTCCAGCAGCAGCAGTCCGCGGTGGGCGGTCCAGCGGCGCCGGTCGGGCGCACCATGCCGATCCAGCCAGGGACGACGCCTGCAGCGGATCCAGCTGCGCAGCAGCCGGTCGGTCAGCACGGTGCCGGCCATTCCCGTCACCGTAGGAGCAGTGGTCTGAGGAGCGTCCGTCACCCGGAGGCCGGACGGCCCTGCGGCACCCTGCTACGAAGCAGGTCCGCGGTGGCCGCACACGGGCACCATGACCAGGACGCACCTCCCGCCATGGCCTCAGCGCCCCTTCCACTGGACGCCGCACCGATCCGTTTCGGCACGGATGGCTGGCGGGGGATTCTCGGGGTCGACATCACTCTGGAGCGGCTGCTGAGCGTTGCGGCGGCGTCTGCGCGGGAGCTCGAGGCCAGTGCCCCCTCGGATCGGAAGAGCCGTGAGGTGATCGTGGGCTCCGACCGCCGTTTTCTGGCGCCGGAACTGGCCGAGGCGATCACGGCGGCCGTGCGGGGGGCCGGCCTGGAGCCGGTGCTGTGCGACACGCCCGTGCCCACACCGGCCTGCAGCTGGGCCGTGCTGGAGCGGGAAGCGCTCGGAGCCCTGGTCATCACCGCCAGCCACAACCCGCCCGAGTGGCTGGGCCTGAAGATCAAGGGCCATTTCGGGGGCTCCGTCGAGGGCGACTTCACCACCCGTGTGGAGCGGCGCCTGCAGGCCGGTGGCATCAGCGTGCCCCGTCCCGGCGACCCGGTCCGCTTTCCCGCCATGAGCGCCTACCTGAGCGGTCTGGCGGGTCGTGTCGACACCGCGGCCCTGCGCCGCGGGCTGAAGCAGACCGGCCTGCGGCTGATCGTGGATCCGATGCACGGCTCGGCGGCCGGTGGCCTCAGCCGCCTCCTGGGAGGTGATGAGGCGGACGGCATGGTGCGGGAGATCCGCTCCGAGCGGGATCCCCTCTTCGGCGGCAACCCACCCGAGCCTCTGGCGGTGTACCTGGACGCACTGCGGAGCGAGGTGACCGCCAGCACGGCCGCGGGCACACCGGCTCTGGGGATCGTCTTCGATGGTGACGGGGATCGCATCGCCGCCGTGGACGAGCGGGGCCGGTTCTGCAGCACCCAGCTGCTCATGCCCCTGCTGATCGACCACCTGGCCCGGGTGCGCGGCCTGCCGGGCACGGTGGTGAAGACGGTCAGCGGCTCGGACCTGATGCGCCAGGTGGCCGAGGACCTGGGCCGCACCGTGCTGGAGACGCCGGTGGGTTTCAAGTACATCGCTTCCCACATGCTCAACGGGGAGGTGCTCGTGGGCGGCGAGGAATCGGGTGGGGTGGGCTTCGGCATGCACACGCCGGAACGGGACGCCCTGTTCGCCGCCCTGCTGGTCATCGAGGCCGTGGTGGCCGGAGGCTGCCCCCTGGGTGAACGGCTCGAGGCCCTGCAGGCCGCCCACGGCGGCGGCGGCGCCTACGACCGGCTCGACCTGCGCCTGCCCGACATGGAGGCCCGCCGCCGGCTGGAGGGACTCCTGGCGGAGACACCGCCGGAGGAGGTGGCGGGAGCGGCCGTGGGCGAGGTGATCCGCACCGATGGCGTCAAGCTGCGGATGGGACCGGGCCACTGGCTCATGCTGCGCTTCTCGGGCACCGAGCCCCTGCTGCGGCTCTACTGCGAGGCGCCCGATCCGGAGCGGGTCGCCGAGGTGCTGGCCTGGGCCCGCTCCTTCGCCGCCTCGGTATGAGCCGCACCCTCGTGATCGCCAGCGGCAACGCCGGCAAGCTCAGGGAGTTCCGGCGCCTTCTCCGGGACTGGCCGCTGACCGTGGTGGCCCAGCCCGAAGGTCTGGAGGTGGAGGAGACGGGCAGCAGCTTCGGCGAGAACGCGCGCCTGAAGGCGCGGGCGGTGGCCCGGATCTGCAGCACATGGGCCCTGGCGGACGACTCCGGGCTCTGTGTGGAGGCCCTCGGGGGGCACCGGGGGTGCGTTCGGCCCGTTACGCCGACACGGATGCGGCCCGGATCGAGCGGCTGCTGCGGGAACTGGCCGCGGCCGGCGAACAGGACCCGGGACCTGCGAACCGGGCGGCCCACTTCACCGCGGCCCTGGCGGTGGCGGACCCGGAGGGTCGCATCCTGGTGGAGGTGGAGGGGCGCTGCGACGGTTCGATCGCCACGGCTCCGCGGGGAGACGGCGGCTTCGGATACGACCCGGTGTTCCTGGTGCCGGAACTGGGCCTCACCTTCGCCGAGATGACGGCAGAGCAGAAGCGCTCGCACTCTCATCGGGGCCGGGCGGTGGCCGCGTTGCTGCCGGGGCTCAGAGACTGCCTGGAACCCAGCTGCCGTGAAGGCCATGGGGGATGGCCAGGGGCAGGGGCAGAACCGCCTGCTCGCTGAGGTCACCCGCCCGGAGGATCACCAGGTCACTGGCGCTGCGGGCCGCATTCCAGATCAGCACCAGCACCCAGCCGTCATCCTCAGCGGCCGCATCCGCGGCCGGCACCATCACCGGCTCACTGACGAAGCCGCGCGGTGCGGCACTCCAGAGACGGCGCTCGCCACTGACCAGATCGAGCTTCTCGATCGCCTGGAGCGGGTCGTTGCCCCGCTCCCGCTCGGCCACGGCCATCCAGGCGTGGCGGGCCTGGAGCCCGACGCGGGAGGGAGCCACGGTGGCGAATTCACAGCAGCGCAGTTCCAGATCCTCCGCACACACCTCGCCGCTGGCCAGATCGAGCCGGAAGCGCCGCAGCTGGCCCTCCGGCAGGCTGTCGAAGTCGACCTGACGGAAGTCGGTGCCGGGGCCCACGGAGGGGAAATCGGCGTAGACGATCGAATCGAGCACCAGCGTGCCGGCCTCACCGGCATCAGGCTCCTCGAACGCGTTGAGGTGGTGGAAGACGAAGCCCTCGGGGGCCTGCAGGCGACGGGGGGCCTGATCGGCCAGTGGTGAGCCGGGCCGGGGGATGAGCCAGAACTGGCCGGGCTGGCCCGGCTTGGAGGCCAGGCACTGGGCCGCCCCCTTGAGACCGAGGGCGTAGGGGAGGGGGTTGAAGGCCACCGCGTTCTGCATGAACACGGCCCAGTTGGGTGTGATCGCGAAGTCGTGCAGGAAGGCGAAGCCGGGGAAGCTGTCGCTGCGCTCGGCCAGGAGGCGGCCGGCATCGGGACCATCAACGGCGAATTCCATCAGCCGCACCCGGCTGCGGGGACCGGCCTGCACGCCGAAGGTGACCATCCGGCGCGCACCGTGGTGGCCCGGGTCGAAGCGGGGATGAGCACTGAAGGCCTCACCCGGCTGCAGCACACCATCGAGGAGGGTGACGCCGCGGGTTTCAAGGCTGCCGGGATCCAGGGCATGGGGCGAGCTGGCCTCCCAGAGGGCGAGGAGGTCATCGCCGAGGCGCACCACATGGGTGTTGGCGATGTTCTTCATGCGCAGGTCGAACGCATTGGCCAGCCAGCCGCCGGGCTTCTGGGTGCCGAACACGCCGCGGTAGAGGAAGCGCCCCTCCTGCTCCTCCTGCTGCCAGCCCTCGGTGCGCACGAAGCGGTTGCTGAACCGCGCCTTGCCGTCCGCGAAGCGCACCGCGGCGATCATACCGTCGCCATCGAAGGGGTGGTGCACCCACTGGCCGGCGCGCTCCAGCCGACCCGGGCCGTTGCGGTACAGGCAGCCCTCGATCTCCGGGGGGATCGAACCGCTGCTGGGCTCAAGCCTCTCGCCGTCCAGCTCCCGCAGCACATTGCGGAAGGCGCCGGACCAGTCGGCCCTGGAGTAATCCAGCGGCCTGGGGGAGGGCGGGGCGAGGCGCGTCATGACCGATCTCCGGGTGTTTAAGAACTGTAACGAGGAGGCCTTGGCGAAGCGGTGGCGCCTCAGGCGCGCGAGCCGGCCACCTCCAGGACCCCCTTGCTGCTGGGGATCGAGCCGGCGCGCCGGGGGTCGACCTCCACCGCCTGACGCAGGGCCCGGGCGAAGGCCTTGAAGCAGGCCTCCACGATGTGATGGGAATTGACACCGGCCAGCTGGCGGATGTGCAGGGTCAGGCCGCTGTTGTTGACGACGGCCACGAAGAACTCCCGCACGAGCTCGGTGTCGTAGCGGCCGATCCGCTGGGCGGGGATCGCCAGGTCGTAGCTCAGATGCGGCCGGCCGGAACAGTCCAGCGCCACCTGCACCAGGGCCTCATCGAGGGGCGCCAGAAAGTGACCGAAGCGGTGGATGCCGCTCCGGTCGGACAGGGCGGAGGCCAGCGCCTGACCGAGGGCGATGCCCACGTCCTCATTGGTGTGGTGGTCGTCGATGTGGGTGTCGCCCCGGGCCTTGATCGTCAGATCGAGAAGGCCATGGCTGGCGAGCTGATGGAGCATGTGATCGAGGAAGGGCACCCCGGTGGCCACCGAACAGGTGCCGCGTCCATCGAGGTTGAGCTCCACCCTCACCTCCGTCTCACCGGTGACGCGATGGATCGTGCCGATGCGGGCGCTCATGGTCGGGGAGGGAGGGGGCTGCCGTCATGATGCCCCCTGCGACAGGCTCAGACCGGGCCTCCTTCCCGGACCGGGCCTCCCGTTCGATGCCGCACCGGTGGGAGACCTGCAGCTGATGGGGCCGAACGACCCGGACGGGCAGAGCGTCCGGCCGCTGACCTGGAGGATCGGCCGGTCGCCCGGGCCCCTGCTGCAGCGCTGGGCCGCCCAGGTCGGGCGCGACGCCACGCCGCTGGTGGTGCTGCTCGATCGCCGGCAGCACGAGGGTGCCGCCCTGGCGCGGTTCCTGCCCCCCTGCTCAACCCGGAGGAACGGGGGCGCCTGCAGCGGCTGCTCAGGCCCGACGATCGGGAGCGCTATCTGCTGGCCAGGGGCGCCCTCCGTCTGCTGCTGGCGGCGATCACAGGCCAGGCCCCGCAGGATCTGGGCATCACGGTGCGGCCGGGGGGCAAGCCCTACCTGCCGCGAGGACCCCGGTTCAACCTCTCCCACTCCGGTGGGCTGGTGCTGCTGGCGCTGCACCCCTGCCTGGAGACGGGCGTCGATGTGGAGCGGGCGCGCCCGGAGCTGGCCTGGCAACGGATCGCCGGGACCGTGCTGCCGGCTGCGGTTCAGGAGCGCCTGGCCGGTCTGCCGGTTGTGGATCAGAGGCAGGCCTTCCTGCGGGAATGGTGCCGGCTGGAGGCGCGGCTCAAGGCCCGCGGCTGGGGGCTGGCCGGCCAGAGGCACCTGCCGTCGGAACCGGAGGCAGGCATCCGGGAACGCGTCTGGGATCTGGAGCTGCCCGAAGGGTCCACCGGTGCCCTGGCCGTGGTCGCCACATCTCAGGTGCCGACGATGCCGTAGCCGGAGTCGACATAGAGGGTCTGGCCGGTGATGCCGGAGGCGAGATCGCTGAGGAGGAAGGCGGCCGTCTGGCCCACCTCGGCCTGGGTGACCGTGCGGCGCAGGGGAGCCCTCTCCTCCACGGTGCGGATCATGTCGAGAATGCCGCCGATGGCGGAGCTGGCCAGGGTGCGGATCGGACCGGCGCTGATGGCGTTCACCCGCACCTGACGGTCGGGACCCAGTTCAGCGGCCAGATAACGGACGGAGGCCTCAAGGGCGGCCTTGGCCACACCCATGACGTTGTAGTTGGGGATCGCCCGCTCGGCGCCGAGGTAGCTGAGGGTGATCACACCCGCCCCCTCACTGAAGAGCGGCTTGGCCAGGCGGCAGAGGGGGGCCAGGGAATAGGCGCTGATCTCCAGGGCCCGGGCGAAGCCCTCGGCCGTGGTGGCGCTGTAGTCGCCCACCAGCTCCTCCTTACCGGCGAAGGCCAGGCAGTGCACCAGACCGTCCAGGCGGCCCCACTTGGCGGAGATCGCCTCGAACACGGCGCTCATCTGGGCGGGATCCTGAACGTTCAGCGGCAGGAACAGGCTGGGCTCGAGGGGGGCGGTCAGCTCGCGCACCTTGGCTTCGAACCGCCCCCGCTCATCGGGCAGGTAGGTGATGGCCAGCTCGGCGCCGGCGGCATGGAGCTGCTGGGCGATTCCCCAGGCGATCGAGCGGTTGTTGGCGATCCCGGTCACCAGGATGGTCTTGCCGCTGAGGTCGAGGAGCATGGAGACGAGGGAGCCCGTGAGTGATGGATCCTCTCGCACCCCCGATCCCGCGCTGCCGCATCGGATCGCCGGTCGCAGCGAGCTGGCCGCCCTGCTGCGGGAGCGCTTCGGGGTCACCGGTGAGCTGAGCCCGATCCGGGGCGGCCGCGCCGCGGCCGAAGCCCTTCTGGCGGCCATGCATCCCGGACGCTACGGACGCAGCCGCAACCACCTGGACGGGGCGGTCACGGGGCTGTCGCCCTATCTCCGCCACGGCGTGCTGAGCCTGAACGAAGTGCGAGATGCGGTGTTCGCCTGGCTGAAGCGCCACGGTCAGCCCAGGCGCAGCGGCGAGAAGCTGATCGCCGAACTGGGCTGGCGCGACTTCTTCCAGCGGGTGTGGCGGGACCGGGGCGATGCCATCTGGCAGGACATGGAGCCGGGGCCCGTCCCCGCCTCCGGCAGCGCCCGCAGCGAGGAGCTGCCGGAGGACATCCGCAGCGGCCGCACCGGCCTGGCCTGCATCGACGCCTTCAGCACCGATCTGAGGCGTCTCGGCTGGCTGCACAACCACGCCCGCATGTGGATGGCGGCCTACGTGGTGCACTGGCGGCAGGTGCGCTGGCAGGCGGGGGCGCACTGGTTTCTGGAGCACCTGATCGACGGCGATCCCGCCAGCAACAACCTCAGCTGGCAGTGGGTGGCGGGCACCTTCAGCCACAAGCCCTACATCTTCAACCGCGACAACCTGGAGCGCTTCAGCGCTGGTCGCCACTGCCGCGGTTGCCCGGCCGCTGCGGCCTGCCCCTTCGATGCCCGCTATGAGGCGCTGCAGCAACGGCTGTTCAAGGAGCAGCCCGGGTCCGGCGGAACCTCGGCCAGTCCCGGGCGGTCGGTGGCGGCTCGACCCGCGCCGCAACCGCTCGCCCCGATGGGAACCGGGCCCGCTCCCGCGGCCTCCGGTGGGGAAGCCTGTGTGCTCTGGATTCACGGCGAGGCGCTCGGCCCGGACAATCCCGCCCTGCGGGCCCATCCCGGCAGCCCGGCCGTCTTCGTGTTCGATGAGCCCCTGATCCGGGAACGGGCCCTGAGCCTCAAGCGCCTGGGCTTTCTCTACGAATGCCTGCTAGAGCTGCCGCTGGAGATCCGCCGAGGCGAGGTGGCCGCCGAGGTGGTGCGCTTCTCCCGGCGCCACGGCGCCGGGCGGGTGGTGACCAGCCAGGCGAACGATCCCCGCTTCCGGCGGATCGCCGCGGCCATCGCGCGGGAGCTGCCGCTGGAGGTGCTGGCGGCTCCACCCTTCGTGGAAGGGCTGGAGGGACCGGCTCCGCTGCGCTTCAGCCGCTACTGGCGCCGGGCGGAGCCGAAGCTGTGGCAGAGCTTTCAGGTCTGATCCGGGGGCAGGCGTCAACGCCAGTGGCCAGGACGGCGTAGCCGCAATCGTTCACGGCAGCGGCGACGGGTCCTGACCCTGCAGCAGGGCCTCCTGGCGCCGCTGCTCCTGCTCGGGGTCGGTCAGCAGATCCTCCTCCTCCAGGGGGGCAGGGGCTCGATCACCACCTCCTCGGCGGAGCGCGGCGGTTCGCGCCACTGCCAGCGCCGGCCGGGCGCCCTGGCCGCGCAGAGGGCCTCCAGCTCGCCCTCGAGGGCCTGGCGCACGTCATCGCGAGCCACCGCCTCGAAGAACTCGGGCCGGCTCGCCAGACCCGAGCTGAAGGGCGCGGTGCCGTTGCCGTTGAACAACCGGGCCGCATCGGGAATCCAGCGGGGACGGCAGACCCCCGGGCGGCTGGTGTCGGTCTCCAGCCAGATGTGGAGGCCATAGCCGTCGGGCTGACTCACCACCGCCAGTCCGTCGTGGGGACTGTGGCGCGGCAGGGGGTAGATGGCCCAGCTGATGGGCGATCCGCGCTGGCAGCCGATCAGGGCGGGCAGGAGCAGCAGGGCCAGCAGCGGTGCCAGGCGCTCAGACTGGGCCACTCGACCCGCAACCGCTCTCATCCATGGTGCTCACCCACTCCACCATGCTGCCCCTCGGCTCGCCGCTGCCGGAGCTGGATCTCGAGCGCATCGACGGCGGCCGCCTCAGGGGCGGCGATCTGGCCGGGCGGCCGCTGCTGGTGCTGTTTCTCTGCGCCCACTGCCCCTACGTGCGCCACGTCGAGCCCGAGCTCAGCCGCCTGGAGCGCGAGTACGGCTCCAGGGTGCAGCTGCTGGCCATCGCCAGCAACAGCCTGATCACCCACCCCCAGGACGGTCCTGACCAGCTGCGGGAGCAGGCACGCAGCAATGGCTGGCGCTTCCCCTACCTGCTCGATCCGGACCAGACGGCGGCCCGGGCCTTCCGGGCGGCCTGCACCCCCGACCCGTTCCTGTTCGACGCCGACCATCGCCTCGTCTACCGGGGTCAGCTCGATGGCAGTCGCCCGGGCAGCGATGTGCCTCTGGACGGGCGCGATCTGCGCGCCGCCCTGGAGGCCCTGCTGGCGGGGTCGCCGCCCCTGGAGCCTCAGATCGCGGCCATGGGCTGCAACATCAAATGGCATCCCGGCCAGGAACCCGACTGGTTCGGCTGAGCCTCGGCTGCACAGGCCGGGTCGCCTATGGTCTCCGCCATGCAGGTCCCGCCCTTCAGCCTGAGCGCCCAGATCGAGACGCTCGGCTCCGAACTCGATGCGGCGGTTCTCGAGGTGGTCCGCAGCGGTCAGTACATCGGCGGCCCGGCGATCGGACGCTTCGAATCAGCCTTCGCCGCCAGCCTCGATGTGGCCCACGCCGTGGGCTGCAACAGCGGCACCGACGCCCTGATCCTGGGCCTGCGTGCGCTGGGCATCGGTCCCGGCGACGAGGTGATCACCAGCTCGTTCAGCTTTTTCGCGACGGCCGAAGCCATCAGCGCGGTGGGCGCCAGGCCCGTGTTCGTGGACGTGGACCCCACCACGTACCTGATGGACCTTGAGCGGGTGGAGGCGGCGATCACGCCAGCCACCCGGGCACTGATGCCGGTGCATCTGTTCGGCCGGGCCGTTCCCATGGATCGGCTCTGCAGCCTGGCGCGCCGCCGGGGTCTGCGGGTGATCGAGGACTGCGCCCAGGCCAGCGGCGCCCGCTGGGACGGCCGGGCGGTGGGCACCTGGGGTGATGTGGGCTGCTTCAGCTTCTTCCCCACCAAGAACCTCGGAGCGGCGGGTGATGGCGGTGCCGTCACCTGCTCCGATCCGGAGCTGGCCCGCAGCGTGCGAGAGCTCGCCGTGCACGGCATGCCGCGCCGCTACCTGCACACCCGCCTCGGCTACAACAGCCGGCTGGACACCGTCCAGGCCGCCGTGCTCAACGTGAAGCTGCCGCGGTTGCGGCAGTGGCTGCAACAGCGACGGGCCGTGGCCCTCCGCTATCTGGATGCGCTGCGGGACATCCCCAACCTCACCCTGCCGGACCCCGGGGACTCGGGCCATTCCTGGAATCAGTTCGTGGTGCGGGTGCGGGCCACACCCGATCTGATCGACCGTCTTCCCTCCGCCGGCGACGCTGCGGGGTCGATCGCCGCCCGCTGCCGCGACTGGCTGCAGCAGCAGCTGCGGGACGCCGGCATCAACACGATCATCTATTACCCGATCCCGATCCATCTGCAGCCGGCCTACAGCGGTCTGGGTCTTGAACGCGGCTGCCTGCCGGTCACCGAGCTGCTCACCGATGAGGTGCTGAGCCTTCCGATGTTCCCGGAGCTCACCGCCGAGCAGCAGCAGGCAGTGTGCGACAGCCTGCGCCGCATCCTCAGCGACGCGATGGCCGGGGTGCGGAGCTAGCGCAGACCGGCGTGCAGCGCCTTGAAGCGGCGCTGCTGCACGGCGTGGTCCACCACCGGCTCCGGATAGCCGCGGCGTTCCAGCGGCGCGATGGTGCCCCGAACCAGATCGGAGCTGGCCACATGGGCCAGCTCCGGCAGCCAGGTGCGGATGTAGTCGCCATCGGGATCGAAGCGGGCCGCCTGGGTGTACGGGTTGAAGATCCGCAGGGGCTTGGGGTCCATGCCGCTGCTGGCACTCCACTGCCAGCCGCCGTTGTTGGCGGCCAGATCACCATCCACCAGGTGCTCCATGAAGGTGCGCTCGCCCCAGCGCCAGTCGCAGATCAGATCCTTGACCAGGAATGAGGCCACGATCATGCGGCAGCGGTTGTGCATCCAGCCGCTGGCCCGCAGCTGACGCATGGCGGCATCCACGATCGGCACACCGGTGAGCCCGTCGCGCCAGGCCTGGAAGTGTCCGGGGTCGTTGTCCCAGGGGAAGGCCCGCCACTGGCTCCGGTAGGGGCCCTCCGCCAGCTCCGGGAAGTGGAACAGGGCCTGCTGATAGAACTCGCGCCAGGCCAGCTCCTGCCGCCAGACCTCGATCGACTGGCGGCCCTCCTCGCTGCGCACCTCGGTCAGGGCCTCGGCGGAGGCCTGCCAGGCCTGGCGGGGACTGAGGGTGCCGAACTTCAGGGCCGCGCTGAGGCCGGAGGTTCCCGCGGCGCCGGGGAGGTTCCGGCCGGGCTCGTAGTCGAGCAGCGGCGCCGCGGGCCCCGAAGCGCCGCAGAACCGCTGCAGCTGATCGATCGCCGCCGCTTCCCCCGGGCGGCACGGGCAGAGGGCATGGCCGGCGAAGCCGGACGCCATGGCGGCCAGCTCCGCGCTGGCCTGCGGCAGCATCGGATCCGCCTTGCCGGCCTCGGAGCCGCTGAGGGACGGGCCGGCGTCCACCAGTCCGGAGGGGGCGGCAACGGGGACCGGGACACCGTCCGGGCGCTCGAGCTGGGCAAACCAGCGCCGCCGGTAGGGGCCGTAGACCCGGTAGGGATCGCCGGAACCGGTGAGCAGCCGCTCGGGTGGCACCAGCAGCTGGTCCCAGTCCGCCATGACGCGGCGACCGCCCGCCTGGAGGGCCGCCGCCACCCTCCGGTCCCGCTCGCGGCCGGCCGGCTCCACATCCCGGTTCCAGACCACCGCCTCGGCGTTGAGCCGCTCGGCCAGCGCCGGCAGCAGCTGCGCCGGATCACCCCGCAGGATCAGCAGCCGGCTGCCGGCTGCGCTCCAGCTCCGCTGCAGCTCCCGCAGGCTCTCGGCCAGAAACCAGAGGCGGGCCGGTGCCATCGGTGGATGGCCTGGTGCCGAGGCGCCGGCATCCGCCGGCTGCAGGATCGCCGGATCGAGCACGAACACCCCGGTGAGGGCGGGCGTGGCCTCGGCGGCGGCCCGCAGGCCCAGATTGTCGGCCAGGCGCAGGTCGCGCCGGTGCCAGAAGATCCAGCGGGGCGGCCCTTCGGTGCCCCGCATCACCACCCCAGCACCTGCCGGGCCCGATACCAGGCGGTGACGGTCTTGCCATCGAGGGCTTCGGACCCGTCGGCCAGACGCCGGTCGAGCTCGTCGGCGGGCATGTGCAGCACCTCCAGATCCTCATCCTCATCACCGGCGGGACGCTCCTGCAGGGGCGTGAGCTGCCGGGCCAGGAAGAGATGGATCACCTCGTCGGAATAGCCGGGGCAGGGCAGCATCAGGCCGAGGTCGTCCCAGCGGGCGGCGCTGTAGCCGGCCTCCTCCCCCAGCTCCCGCTGCATCGAGCCGAGGGGATCCTCCCCCTCCTCCAGCGTGCCGGCGGGGAATTCCAGCAGCCTGCGGGCCACCGCGAAGCGGTACTGGCGCAGGATCACCACCCGACCGTCATCGGTGACGGGCACCGCCAGGGCGGCTCCCGGGTGGCGGATCAGCCCGTAGCTGCCCTCGTGGCCCATGGGCAGGCGGAGCCGGTTGATCTCGAAGCGGATCCGGCGCGCCTGGAGGGCTCCCTCCTCGGCGATGAAACGTGAGGGCTCCGGCTCCGGCAGCGGTGGCATGCAACGAGGGGGGCGAACGCCATCAGCATGGCCTCTCGGCCTCGGCGGCGGCGGGCTCACTCGGGCCAGCCGCGACTGCCGGGCAGGCGTTGCGGGGGCGACGGTTCCCGGGGAAGGGCCGCCAGGGCGAGTGCGGCCGAACGGCCGTCAGGGAGGCTCAGCCCGGGATCGATGGCGGCCAGGGGAGCCAGCACGAAGCTGCGCCGGGCCAGGCGCGGATGGGGCAACTGCAGCGCCGGTTCCGAGCTGGTGCAGGCCCCGAACCAGAGCAGGTCGAGATCGAGGCTGCGCGGGCCCCAGCGCACCCCGCGCTCCCGGCCGAAGGCCGTCTCGAGGGCCTGGAGCCCCGCCAGCAGGTCCCGGGCCCGGGCGAGCCCCGCCGGCGGCTCCGGCCAGCGGATCAGCAGCGCCGCGTTCAGGTAGTCCGGCTGGGCGGGCCCTCCCACCGGCGCGGTGCGGAACTGGGGCGACCAGAGCAGAGCCTCGGGCCTCCAGGCGGCGATGAGCGCCTCCAGGCGCGGCCGGACGGCCGCCAGCGTGTCCGCGGGCCGGCCGAGGTTGGCGCCGAGGGCGATGGCGGCGGTCGCCGCCACGGCGGGCGGGCATGGGGGCGGAGGCAAGATTGGGAGCCCTCGGACGACGCGGCGGAGATGGTGGTGAGCGGCGACCCCGGCATGCGCCGGAGCGGCCCGGAAGCCTCGCGGGCCTTTCCCCTGGCCGCGATCACCGGCCACGGCACCCTGAAGCTGGCCCTGATGCTGGCGGCCGTGGATCCCGCCCTGGGCGGAGTGATCCTGGCCGGGGGACGCGGCACGGGGAAGAGTGTGCTGGCGCGCGGCCTGCACGCCCTGCTGCCGCCGATCGATGAACTCGATCTCGGCCCGGCCTTCGCCGCCTTCCACATCGATCCCCAGCGCCCCCAGGACTGGGATGAGACGGTGCGGCAGCGCATCCGCGCGCTGGAGGGGGATGCGGGCGAGGCGACCACCACGACCGCGCCGCCCACACGGGTCGTGCCGGCGCCGTTCGTGCAGGTGCCGCTCGGAGTGAGCGAGGACCGGCTGGTGGGCTCGGTGGACGTGGCGGCCTCCCTGGAGCGGGGCGAGGCGGTGTTCCAGCCGGGACTGCTGGCGGAAGCGCACCGGGGCGTGCTCTTCCTCGATGAGATCAATCTGCTCGACGACGGGATCGTGAATCTGATCCTCGCCGCCACGGGCAGCGGCGTGAACCGGCTGGAACGGGAGGGCCTCAGCCAGAGCCATCCCTGCCGCCCGCTCCTGATCGCCACCTTCAACCCGGAGGAGGGGGCCGTGCGGGATCACCTGCTCGATCGCTTCGCCATCGCCCTCTCGGCCGACCAGGTGCTGACCGCCGAGCAGCGGGTGCAGGTGACCGAGTCGGTGCTCGATCACGGTGAGGCCTGGGACGGCTTCCAGCAGCGCTGGGCGGAGGAGAGCGACGCCCTCGCGACCCAGCTGCTCCTGGCCCGGCAGTGGCTGCCGGATGTGCGCATCAGCTCCGAGCAGCTGCGCTACCTGGTGGGCGAGGCCCTGCGGGGCGGCGTCGAGGGCCACCGGGCGGAGCTGTTCGCCGCCCGGGTGGCCCGCGCCCATGCGGCCCTCAGCGGCCGTGACCGGGTGGAGGCCGATGACCTTGAGGTGGCGGTGCGGCTGGTGATCGCCCCCCGGGCCCGTCAGCAACCACCGCAGGACCCCGAGCAGCCGATGGAGCCCCCGCCGCCCCCGCCGGCTGACGAGAGTCCGGAACCGCCCCAGGGAAGCGAGGCGGAGTCCGAGCCGGACAGCGGCGAGTCCGAGGAGCAGGAGAGCGACAGCGAGGACGACCAGGACCAGGCCCCGCCCTCGGTGCCGGAGGAGTTTCTGCTGGATCCCGAGGCGGTGGCCGTGGATCCGGATCTGCTCCTGTTCGCCTCGGCCCGCTCGCGGGCCGGCAGCAGCGGCAGCCGTTCGGTCGTGCTGAGCGACAGCCGCGGGCGCTACGTCCGGCCGGTGCTGCCGCGGGGGCCGGTCCGGCGCATCGCGGTGGATGCCACCCTGCGCGCCGCCGCCCCGCACCAGAAGTCCCGGCGGGCGCGGCAGCCCGGCCGGCCCGTGATCGTGGAGGAGAGCGACCTCAGGGCCAAGCAGCTGCAGCGCCGCACCGGTGCCCTGGTGATCTTCCTGGTGGATGCCAGTGGCTCGATGGCCCTGAACCGCATGCAGAGCGCCAAGGGGGCCGTGATCCGGCTGCTGAGCGAGGCCTATGAAAACCGCGACGAAGTGGCCCTGATCCCCTTCCGGGGCGACCGGGCCGAGGTGCTGCTGCCTCCCACCCGCTCGATCACGGCTGCACGGCGGCGGCTGGAGACCATGCCCTGCGGCGGCGGCTCACCTCTGGCCCATGGCCTCAGCCAGGCCGCACGCGTCGGCGCCAACGCCATGGCGACGGGGGACCTGGGCCAGGTGGTGGTGGTGGCGATCACCGACGGCCGGGGCAACGTGCCCCTGAGCACCTCCCTCGGCCAGCCGCAGCTCGAGGGCGAGGCGGCGGTGGACCTCAAGCAGGAGGTGCTGGACGTCGCGGCGCGCTACCGCTCCCTCGGGCTGCGGCTACTGGTGATCGACACCGAGCGGCGCTTCATCGGCAGCGGCATGGGGCCGGATCTGGCCCAGGCGGCCGGCGGCCGCTACGTGGCCCTGCCCAAGGCGAGCGATCAGGCGATCGCCGCCATCGCCCTGGATGCGATTCAGGGGGTCTGAGCCGGCTCTTCGGGAGCGGTCCGGGCCGGGTAGAGCTCCTCGAAGAAGGCACCGAGGCCGATCGTGACGCTGCGCACGGCGGAGACGAACTGCGGATCGGCGGTGAGCTGCTCCACCTGACCTCCCACGGCATCGATCTTTGCGGTCAGTTCCCGGGCATTGACCAGGGTGCGCCGCAGGTCGCTGATGGTCTCGGGGGAGTCAAACGCTGCCGTGATGTTGTCCACATGGGCGGCGGCACTGGCGGCCCGTTCGGTGGCGGTCTGGAGATTGGCGAGCACGGGCTCCGCCCTCGACACCGTGGCGCGCAGATCGGTGATCAGTCGGCCCACGTCCTGGGTCACGGCGTCGGCCTGCTCCATGAACAGCTCGGCCTCCGCCGCCGTCTCGGTGAACTGCTGCGTGGAGCGCACCAGCTCATCGACCAGGTTCTGTCGCTCGGCCTCGCTCAGCAGCCGCTGCATGGTCTCGGTCACCGTCTCCAGGCTCGGCGCCCGCACACCCGGCACGGCATCGCCGTTGCAGAGGATCAGCTCGGCGGGGCAATCCTCGGCCAGGGGCCCGGGCACCGGCTCGCGCGGGATCGTCCCCTGGCTCACCAGAGCCACCTGGGCATCGCCACCGAGAAGGGATCCCGCGGCCACCGTCGCCGTCACCGGCAGGGGCAGGGTCAGGGTGTCGTCGTGGAGGTCGAGCAGCGCATGAACGGCGTCGGGACGCACCGACACCGAGCGCACACTGCCCACCACCACCCCGCGGAAGGTGACCGGTGAGCGGGCCGCCAGACCACCGGCATCGGCGAAGCTCGCATCGAGCGTCCAGGTGCGGGACGCCAGATTCACACCCCGCAGCCACAGCCAGAACAGGCCGGCTCCCACGACCGCCCCGACCAGGGAGAAGCCCACGATCGCTTCCCGGACGCTGCGGCGCATTGATCAGAGCTCCGCGGGCTGCATCGGTCCGTCGAGGCTACCGCTGCGGAACTGGCGCACGTAGGCGTTGTCGCTGCAGCGAAAGTCCTCCACGCTGCCGGTCCAGCGGAAGCGACCGTCGTAGAGCAGCACCACCCGTTCGGCCGCCCGCTCGATCGTGCTGATCACATGGCTGACCACCACCGAACAGCCGCAGGCCACCTGGGTGGTGGTGACGATCAGATCCTCGATCCGGGTGCTGGCGACGGGGTCGAGACCAGCGGTGGGTTCATCGAAGAGCAGCAGCGGCTGCTGACCATCCGGCCGGGCGGGATCGTCGATCAGGGCGCGGGCGAAGCTGACCCGCTTCTGCATGCCACCGCTCAGCTCGGAGGGAAGCAGCGATTCGATGCCCGAAAGCCCCACCGCGGCCAGGGCCCGGGCCACCCGCTCGCGGATCTCGCTCGCCGGAATCCGGCCCTGGCGATAGAGGAGAAAGCCCACGTTCTCCTGCACCGTGAGCGAGGCGAGCAGAGCGGGACTCTGGAACACGAGCCGCACATCGGGCGGGTGGCGCTGGTCCAGACGCAGATAGCGCTGCGGCGCCCCGAACAGCTCGAGCTCGCCGCTACTGGGCAGGATGAGGCCCGCGAGGATGCGAAGGATGGTGGACTTGCCGGCGCCGGATGGTCCCACCACCGCCAGACGCTCGCCGGGATGGAGGGTGAGGTCGATGTCATCGAGCACCAGGCGGGACCCCCAGCGCATGCCCAGGGAGCGCATCGCCACCACCGGCGGTGAGGCCCCGCTGCCGACCCCGTCCGTGGAGTCGCAGGGACGCGCAGCGGAAGGCCGGGCCATCGCGGAGTCGGGCGTCGCCTCAGCTTGCCATCAACGAGCGGGACGCAGGGGGCAGCAGGGGCTGTCCGCCCTTCGTACAGTCCCAGCATCCTGAGGGGGCCTCGAAGATCTTGCGCGCCAGGCCGCCCACGCTCCCGCCCCATGGTGAGCCGGCCCACGACGCGGGGCTGGTGAGCCGCTCCTGGCGCGCCGTGCGCTGGCTGCAGCCGGGGCTGGTGGTGAAGCGCTGGCTGGTGACCTCCGGCCTGGGCCTGGTGGTGGCGCTGCTGGGTGCGGCCATCTGGGCGGACTTCAAGCCCGTCTACTGGACCCTGGAGACGGTGGAGTGGCTGCTCCAGACCCTCACCTCCGCCATGCCGAGGCAGGTGACCGGTCCGGCGATTCTGCTGCTGGGCGTCGGCCTGGTGATCTGGGGCCAGAGCCGCAGCTTCGGGTCGATCCAGCGGGCTCTGGCGCCGGAGAAGGACACCTCGCTGCTGGACGCCCTGCGGGCCCAGAACCGCCTCGACCGGGGACCGGCCATCGTCGCCATCGGCGGGGGAACCGGTCTCTCCACCCTCCTCAGCGGCCTGAAGCGCTACAGCAGCCGCATCACGGCCATCGTCACCGTGGCCGATGACGGCGGCAGCAGCGGCGTGCTGCGCAGGGAGCTCGGCGTGCAGCCCCCCGGCGACATCCGCAACTGCCTGGCCGCCCTCTCCACCGAGGAGCCCCTGCTCACCCGCCTGTTCCAGTACCGCTTCCCCAACCGCAGCGGCCTGGCGGGCCACAGTTTCGGCAACCTCTTTCTCACGGCCCTCGCCGCCATCACCGGCAGCCTGGAATCGGCGATCACCGCCAGCGGCCGCGTGCTCGCGGTCCAGGGCCAGGTGGTGCCGGCCACCAGCGCCGATGTGCGGCTCTGGGCCGATCTGGAGGACGGCCGCCGCCTCGAGGGCGAATCAGCGATCGGGAAGGCCAGTGCACCGATCCGGCGTCTGGGCTGCACGCCCGAAACGCCGGCTGCCCTGCCCAGAGCCCTGGAGGCCATTGCCGGTGCCGATCTGATCGTGCTGGGTCCCGGCAGCCTCTACACCTCGCTGCTGCCGAATCTGCTGGTGCCCGACCTAGTGCAGGCTCTGCTGCAGAGCCGGGCGCCCAGGCTGTACGTCTGCAACCTGATGACCCAGCCCGGCGAGACCGATGGGCTGGATGTGGAGGGTCACCTGCGGGCGATCGAATCCCAGCTGAGTCAGCTGGGGGTGGAGGAACTGCTCTTCCCCGCGGTGCTCGTTCAGGAACCGATCCGCAATCGCGGCCTGCTGGAGCACTACGCCCGGCACGGCGCCATGCCCGTGGCGTGTCCCACCGCCCGGCTGCGCCGGCAGGGGTATGAGGTGATGCAGGCGCCACTGCTGAGCAACCGCACCGATGGCGTGCGCCACGATCCCCGCAGCCTGGCGATCGCCGTGATGCGCTTCTACCGCAGGCATCGTTCGGGACTGGAACAGTCGCTGCGCCAGCAGATGGCCGACCGGCTGAGCTGAAGACAGCCGGCTGGGCTGAGGACAGACGACGAATAGCAGCCGTGCCGTGAGCCCGGGGTTCAGTACGCGTCCTGGAGTTCGTAGAAGTCCTGCTGGACGTAGTCCTTGCGGAGGGGGTAGCCCTTCCAGTCCTCCGGCATCAGCAGACGCTTCGGATGGGGATGGCCCTCGAAGCGGATGCCGAACATGTCGAAGGTCTCACGCTCCTGCCAGTCGGCACCGCGGAACAGGCCGTAGAGGCTCGGGATGGACAGCTCGCCATCCCGCTCGAGGAACACCTTCAGCCGCACCTCGGCCGGCCGGGCGTCGGGCGCCGGCGAGGGATTGGCGGACGCCGCCAGAGCGACGAGGTGATAGAAGCTCACCAGTCGTCCGCCCGGACCTTCGTCGTAGCCGCCCTGGCACTGGAGGTAGTCGAAGCCATGGCCCTTCAGGGCCGCGGCGATCACCGGCAGGAACAGCGGCTCGACGCCGATCATCTCCACCCCCTTGTGATCGGGGGCGAGCACGGCGTGCTCGAAGCCCTGTTCGCTCAGCCAGGCGCTGACGGGGCCGGGAGCGGGAGGAGCCGGGGCGGCGGGTGCTGCGGCGGCGGGCTTGGATTCAGGCATCGGAGCTGGGCGGAGTGGCGGTGGCGGGAACGGCGTCGGTGCTCTCGGGCAGGGGCAGCCCGGCTCCGGGCGCGAGGGCGGCCTGCTGGGTCTCCGCCCGCAGATAGGCACCCGTGACCTCCGGGGCCACCTCCTTCATGGCGTGCTCCACGGTGAGGTAACGGTGGGTGGGCTTGAGCAGAGCCCGCTCCATCACGGATTCATTGGCCACCTTCTTGCGCAGCTTGATCACGGCGTCGAAGATCGCCTCCGGCCGGGGCGGGCAGCCCGGCAGGTAGAGGTCCACGGGGATCAGCTTGTCCACACCCCGGACCGCCGTGGTGGAGTCGGCCGAGAACATGCCGCCGGTGATGGTGCAGGCACCCATGGCGATCACGTACTTGGGTTCGGGCATCTGCTCGTAGAGACGCACCAGGGCCGGGGCCATCTTCATGGTCACCGTGCCGGCGACGATCAGCAGATCGGCCTGCCGCGGCGAGCTGCGGGGCACCAGACCGAAACGATCGAAGTCGAAGCGGGACCCGATCAGCGCCGCGAACTCGATGAAGCAGCAGGCGGTGCCGTAGAGGAGAGGCCAGAGGCTGCTGAGGCGGGCCCAGTTGTGCAGGTCCTCCAGGCTGGTGAGGATCACGTTCTCCGAAAGGCCGGTGGTGACCTGGGGAGCACCGACCGGCTGGCAGGAGCTGGCCCTGAGATCGCGCAGGGCGGCGATCGAGGACGGTTCGGTAGCGGCGGGCGAGGAACCTGGGGAAGCGGCGGAGGGACTCACGGGGGAGAGCAGGTGAGGGACGGGACCCACGCCGAAGGGTGGGCCGCGGGATCGGTGGAGCGTCAGGGCAGCGGGCCGGGCCGACGGGAGGCGTCAGCCCATCAGCTCCATTCCAGAGCTCCCTTGCGCCAGGCGTAGGCGAGGGCAACCACGAGAATGGAGATGAACACGAGAGCCTCGATGAAGGCCAGCAGCCCGAGCCGGTGAAAGGCAACGGCCCAGGGATAGAGAAAGACGGTCTCCACGTCGAAGATCACGAAGACCAGAGCGAACATGTAGTAGCGGATATTGAACTGAATCCAGGCACCACCGATCGGCTCCATGCCGGATTCGTAGGTGAGCTGGCGCTCGCCCGAACGGCTGGAGGGAGCCACCACCTTGTTGGCCACGATCGCCAGCACCGGAACGGCGGCGGCGATCAGCAGAAACCCGAGAAAGGCGTCGTAGCCGGAAAGAACGAACATCACGACGGACAACCTCGGCGCAGTCTGGCATCGGAACTCGCCCGGGCGGAGTGCACCGATACAGTCGACCCTGAGACCCGACGAGGACAGGGTGAGCGACGAGCAGCCCGGCCAGACGGCACCTTCCGAACCGATGGCGGAGCCGGCACCGGCCACCGATGACGCCGCAGCGGCGATCACCGATGCGGCGGAGCCCATTGAGGAGGCCGTCGAGGACACATCGGAGCACCGCTTCGAGTGCCGCAGCTGCGGGTTCGTCTACGACCCCGCCGAGGGCCTGAAGAAACTGGCGATCGCACCGGGAACCCCGTTCACCGATCTGGATCCCATCAGCTTCCGCTGCCCCGTCTGCCGCAGCCGGATGCCCGCTTTCCGCGACATCGGCCCCCGCAGCAAACCCTCCGGTTTCGAGGAGAACCTCGATTTCGGCCTCGGCGTGAACCGGCTCACCCCCGGTCAGAAGAACGTGCTGATCTTCGGCGGCTTCGCCCTCGCCTTCGCCTTCTTCCTTTCGCTCTATTCCCTGCGCTGATCCATGGCTTCCCGCCCGAACGCCCCCTCCCTGCCCGCGCTGGCGCTCAGCCTGCTGATCGCCCTCAGCCTCGGACTGGGCGGCTGTGTGGCCACCGGGCTGCCGACGGCGAGTGTGAGCCCCTGGGAGCGGATCGACCTCGACGTGGTCGCCAATCCCCTGGATGTGGCCTTCACCGATGCACGCCACGGCTTCCTCGTGGGGAGCAACCGGATGATCCTGGAGACCCAGGACGGCGGCGCCAGCTGGGATCCCAAGCAGCTGACCCTGCCGGAGGAGGAGAACTTCCGGCTGATCAGCATCGACTTCGACGGCGACGACGGCTGGATCGCGGGCCAGCCCGGCCTGCTGATGCACAGCAGCGACGGCGGCGCCAACTGGACGCGTCTGTTTCTCGACACCAAGCTGCCCGGTGAGCCCTATCTGATCACGGCCCTCGGCCGCGGACGGGCCGAACTGGCCACCAATGTGGGCGCGATCTACCACACCGATGACAGCGGCAACAGCTGGGAAGCGGACGTGACCGACGCCGCCGGCGCCGTGAGGGATCTGCGCCGCGACGAGCGTGGCCGCTACGTGAGCGTGAGCAGCCTGGGCAACTTCTATGCCACCTGGGCTCCTGGCGATCCGGTGTGGCAGGTGCACCAGCGGGCCAGCAGCCAGCGGCTGCAGAGCCTCGGCTTCCAACCCGGCGGCGATCTGTGGATGGTCGCCCGCGGCGCCCAGATCCGTCTGAACGAGGACCCCTCCGACCAGGAGAGCTGGAGCAAGCCGATCGTTCCCATCACCAACGGCTACGGCTATCTCGATCTGGCCTGGGACGGCGATGGAACCATCTGGGCCGGCGGCGGCAACGGCACCCTCCTGAGCAGCCGTGATGGCGGCGAGAGCTGGGAGCGGGATCCGGTCGGCCGCGACAGCGCCACCAATTTCACCCGCTTCGTCTTTTCGCCCGACGGCAAGGCCTTCGTGCTCGGGGAGCGGGGCCTGCTGCTGCGCCGCGTGGCCTGAGCGGCGTGGGCTGAGCCGAGTGAGCTGAACAGGGCTCCCGCCGGAGTTTGTAACCGTGCGTCCGGACGGGCCGCGGGCCCGGACGTGGGCCCCGTAGGATCACCGGGCTGATTTGCCCGATGCGATGGCTGCCGGCTCCACAGGGGAACGCCCCTTCTTCGAGATCATCACGAGCATCCGCTACTGGGTGATCCACGCGGTGACCCTCCCCGCCATCTTCCTGGCCGGCTTCCTGTTCGTGTCCACCGGCCTGGCCTACGACGCCTTCGGCACCCCAAGGCCCGATGCCTACTTCCAGAGCCAGGAGAGCAAGGCTCCCGTTGTGAGCCAGCGCTACGAAGGCAAGAGCCAGCTGGATCTGCGTCTGAAATAAACCCCGCATTCCCCGTCCCGACCCCAGTCATGACCCAGGCCCCCACCACCGGTTCACCGCGCGTTTACCCGATCTTCACGGTCCGCTGGCTCGCTGTGCACACACTCGGCGTCCCCACGGTCTTCTTTCTCGGAGCCCTGGCCGCCATGCAGTTCGTCCGTCGCTGATCCGAGCTCCCTTCCCATGGAACGCAACCCCAACCCCAACAACCTGCCGGTTGAGCTCAACCGCACCAGCCTCTATCTGGGCCTGCTGCTGGTGTTCGTGACCGGCGTTCTGTTCTCCAGCTACTTCTTCAACTGACGCCAGCCACCATCGGCTGAGCCGTCCGAGCCCGACCGACGTCTTCCTCCCACTCCGCCATGAGCAGCAAAGCCTCCAACCTTCCTGACGGACGCATTCCCGATCGCCTGCCCGACGGCCGGCCGGCCGTGGCCTGGCGCTCCCGCTGGACCGAAGGCACTCTGCCCCTCTGGATCGTGGCCACAGCCGGAGGCATGGCCGTGATCTTCGTGGTGGGTCTGTTCTTCTATGGCTCCTACACCGGCGTCGGTTCCGCCTGAGCCTCGCCATCAGCCGTAGCCGCCACGCCCCGGACCCGATCAGGTTCCGGGGCTTTTTTCGTTGTGGTGAACCCTCGCGGTGGTCCCGCGGGCAGCGCAAGAGCAGCGCATCGGAGGTCAGGCTCAGACGCCTGATGTGGCCAGGATCAGCAACGGCGTCACCAGCGCCAGCAGCAGCGACAACGGCAGACCGAAGCGCAGATAGTCGAGAAAGCGGTACCCGCCCGGGCCCCGCACCATCAGGTTGGTCTGGTACCCGATCGGGGTCAGGAAACTCTGGCTCGAGGCGAAGACCACGGTGAGGACGAACGGCATCGCCTCCAGTCCCATCGACTGAGAGAGCTGCACGGCCAGTGGCAGGAGCAGCACCACCGTGGCGCCGTTGCTGAGCACTTCCGTGGCCAGCATGGTGGCGCCGTAGAGGGCCACCATGGCGGGATAGGCCGGCCAGGAGCCCAGAGCCTGCTGCAGCCCGTCGGCGGCGGCGGCAGCCAGCCCGGTGCGCTCCACCGCGGTGGAGAGCGCCAGCAGGGAAGCCAGCAGCAGATAGAGATCCCAGCGCACCGCCCTCTGGAGCCGGCTGGCATCGATGCAGCCGCTCACCACCACGGCCACCACCCCCAGCAGCACCGCCGCCACCAGGGGCACCGCGCCCGTTCCCGCCAGCAGAAGCACGATGGCGAACACGCCGAGGGCGAGCCGGCGCTTGGGGGTGGTGGGCAGATCCGGCTCGAGGTCATCGAGCACCAGCACCTCACCGCTGGCCTGCAGACCCCGCACCGCATCCAGGGGAGCCTGAAGCAGCAGCAGATCGCCGGCCCGCAGAACGATCCGCCCCATGCGTTCGCTGAGCAGCTGGCCGGCGCGCTTCACGGCGAGCACCGTGGCGTTGAAGCGCTGCCGGAAGCGGATCTCGCGCATGCTGGTGCCCACAAGGATCGACTGGGCCGGGATCAGCACCTCGGTGGTGAGGCGCGTGTCCGCCACCGCGGGGCCATCGGCTCCGTCCTCGATCTGAACAGTGTGGTCCTGCTGAAGCCGCAGCAGGTCCTGGCGGGAGCAGCGCAGCATCAGGCGATCGCCGATGTCCAGCCGGATGTCGGAGAGAGGCCCCCCCAGCACGGCGCCATCGCGGCGCAGGGCGAGCACGTCCACATCGAAGCGTCGCTGCAGTCGGCTGCCGTGGAGGGTCTGACCCACCAGCTGGGAGCCGGAAGGGATGCGCACCTCGGTCAGGTAGCCCTCCCTGCTCATGCGGCGGAGGGTATCGCGCGGGTCCTCGCCACGATCCGGCAGGCGGTCGGAGGCCAGGATCAGGTAGCCGCTTCCCAGCAACCAGACCGGCAGACCAACGGCGGTGAGAGAGAAGAATCCAAGACTCCCCACACCGAGGCGAGCACTCACATCGCTGGCCAGAAGCGAGGTGGACGTTCCGATCAGGGTGAGGGTTCCCCCAGGATCGAGGCATAGGACAAGGGGATCAGGACGCGAGACGGTCGGATCCCGCGCCGTTGACACCAGGTCTCCAGCACCCTGAGCAGACTCGCCACCAAAGGGGTGTTGGGCACGACTCCGGACACCGGTCCCACCACCAGAGCCAGAAAGGCCACCATGCGCCGGGGGCTGCGAATCCTGTCGGAACTGAGCAGCTCCCGCAACCGATCCAGCGCCCCGGAGTGAAACAGGGCATCGGAGAGAACGAACAGCCCGAGCAGGGTGATCAAGGGCGGACTGGCGAAGCCGGCCAGCGCCTCCTCGGGGGCGAGCACCCCAAGACCGATGAGCATGCCCATCGCTCCGAGCGCCACCACCTCCGGTGCGAGCCAGCTGCCCAGGAAGCAGGACAGAGTGGCGACGAGCACCAGCAGCGTGATCCAGGCTGGAGCGGTCATCGGCGAAGGATTGCGGTCCCGACCCGGAACGCCACAATTCCCCAGTGGAAGGACCGGACCGGGATCAATCGCAGGCCACGGGCCGACGGCGGCTTGGATGGCGCAGCGGTGGTGCCGGACTCCTCATCGCCCTGATGCTTGCCGGGATGCTGGGAATGCAACTCGGAGCAGCGCGCTGGCGCTTCCGTCGCCAGTGGTGGCAGCTGCAGGGCCTGGCGGCTGGGGCCGCGATCGGAGGGATCGTGGGATACGCGAGCGGCCGGGCAGGCCGGTCTCGGGGGGACCGCTGATCGCTCGCCGAGAAGGATCCCGTTCACACTCCAGACCAGGACCGGTACCACTCGGCGAAGCGCTGCACGCCCGTCTCGATCGGGGTGGAGGGGCGGAAGCCCACCCAGGCCTCCAGAGCGCGGGTGTCGGCGGCCGTGGCCTCCACGTCACCCGGCTGCATCGGCTGGAGGTCGCGGATGGCGTCCCGGCCCAGGGCCTGCTCCAGCACGCTGATGAAGTGCAGCAGGGGAACGGGCTGGGAGTTGCCGATGTTGAACAGCCGGTGCGGCGCCGCCGCCGTGGCCGGATCGGGATCAAAGGGATCGAAGCCGGGATCCGGCGTGGCCGGTTTGTCGATGCAGCGCAGCACGCCTTCAACGATGTCGTCGATGTAGGTGAAATCGCGCTGCATCCGCCCATGGTTGAACACACGGATCGGCTCGCCGGCCAGGATGGCGCGTGCGAAGAGCATGGGCGCCATGTCCGGCCGGCCCCAGGGGCCGTAGACCGTGAAGAAGCGCAGGCCGGTGCCGGGCAGCCCATAGAGGTGGCTGTAGGTGTGGGCCATCAGCTCGTTGGCCTTCTTGCTGGCCGCATAGAGGCTCACCGGGTGATTGACCGGCTGCCGCTCGCTGAAGGGGAGGTTGCGGTTGCCGCCGTAGACCGAGCTGCTGGAGGCATAGACCAGGTGCTCCACCTCCTGGTGGCGGCAGCCCTCGAGCACGTGGCCGAAGCCCACCAGATTGCTCTGCACGTAGGCGGCCGGGTTGTCCAGCGAATAGCGCACGCCTGCCTGGGCCGCCAGGTTCACCACCCGGTCCGGCCGCAGCGAGGCGAAGCAGGCGGCGATGCCGTCACCGTCGGCCAGATCCAGGGTCAGGAAGCGCCAGGGGGAGTCCGGCGCACCATCGCGGCGGCCGCAGGCGCCGGCCACCTGCTCCAGGCCCTCCAGGCGGGCCCGCTTCAGGGCCGGGTCGTAGTAGCTGTTGAGGTTGTCGAGGCCGACCACCCGCTCGCCCCGTTCCAGCAGGCGGGCGCAGAGGGCCGCGCCGATGAAGCCCGCGGCACCGGTGACCAGGATCGGACGGGCGCTCACCCGGGCAGGGCCCGCATCAGGCTGCCCATCTCCAGCGCCTGCATGGCGTAGGACCAGCCGAGATTGCTCTTGATGCCGGCCCGTTCCAGGGCCTGCTGCATCGTGTCGGTGGTGAGCACCCCGAAGATCACGGGAACGCCCGATTCCCGCGCCGCCGTGGCGATGCCCTTGCTGGCCTCGGCCACGACCACATCGAAGTGGGGGGTGTCGCCGCGGATCACGGCACCCAGGGTGATCACCACCTCATAGCGCTCGCTCTCGGCCAGGGTCTGGGCAAGCAGCGGCAGCTCGAAACTACCCGGCACCCAGGCGATGTCGAGCTGACTGCTGGTCTCGGAGGTGTCGATGCCGTGCCGGGAGAGGCAGTCGAGGCAGCCGCTCAGCAGCTTGCCGGTGATCAGGTCGTTGAAGCGGGCCACCACCACGGCGATGCGCAGGTCGGAGGCGTCGCTGAAGCGACCTTCGAAACGTGCCAAGGGGAAGTCAGACCACGAAGAAGCTCATGCCCCAGTTGAGCAGCACCAGCACCACCCAGAAGGCACTGCCGATCAGGATCAGACGGTTGGAGCGGCCGCTGTCCTCGCTCGAGGCGTAGAGCACGGGCACGGCGACGATCAGCGCGAACGACATCACCACCAGGGCCAGAACGGTGAGGGTGTTGAGGATCTGCATGGGTTGCTGCCGGCCGGATCGGGACTGTCCGGAATCGCCACGACGCGGATTCTCACACGTGACTCGCCGGAACCCCGGCCGCGGCCGCCGGTTCCGTCACATGTTGTCGGGCTCCCGCATCCGCCAGGCCTACGATCCGCAGCCTGTGGATGGAAGCCGCCTCCATGCCGGTGCAGTCCCAGGCGCTGCAGGGAAGCCTGTTCGGTGGACCTGAGGAGGCCGAGCAGCAGACGGCGCTGCCGCTTCCGGCCGCTGACGATCCGGCCCCCGGAGACGATCAGGACCTGATCGAGGACGCGGCGGTGCGGCCCCGTCGCCCGGCCGGCGGCAGCGCCGGAGCCCAGGAGCCCCCGCAGGAGAGCGAGCCCCGGAGCGAGGCACAGAGCGACGCGGCGGGCGATACAGCGGGCAATGAAGCGGGCGACGACGACCGCCCGCGCTGGCACCACCACGCCCTGCCGGACCGCAGCGCCCTCACGCCGATGCTGCGGCACTACGTGGAGCTCAAGGCCGCCCATCCGGAGCGGCTGCTGCTCTACCGGCTCGGCGACTTCTTCGAGTGCTTCTTCGAGGATGCGATCACCGTGTCGCGGGTGCTGGAGCTGACCCTCACAGGGAAGGAGGGCGGCCGCCAGATCGGCCGGGTGCCGATGGCGGGCCTGCCCCATCACGCCGCCGACCGCTACTGCGGCGAGCTGATCCGGCGCGGTCACAGCGTGGCCCTGTGCGATCAGCTCGAGACCACCCCCAGCCGGGGCAGCCTGCTGCGGCGGGGCATCACCCGCGTGCTGACCCCCGGCACGGTGATCGAGGAGGGGATGCTCAGCGCCCGGCGCAACAACTGGCTCTGCGCCGTGGTGCTGCAGGAGGCCGACTGGGGCCTGGCGGTGGCCGATGTGAGCACCGGCGAGTTCCGCGTGAGCCAGGGCCGCGGCAGCGGCCCGCTCAACCAGGCCCTGCTGCAGCTGGAGGCGGCCGAGCTGGTGCTGCCCGACGACGCAGCCGGCGAGGGCGCTGCCGGCGACGCCGCGGTGACCCGCCCGGCCTGGTGCCCCGAGGCCCTGCAGATCACTCCCACGGCCCGCAGCCCCTTCGAGACGGCCCAGGCCCGGGCCCTGCTGCGGCAGCGTTACCAGCTCCGCAGCCTGGAGGGGCTGGGGCTGACGGAGGTGCCCCTGGCGGAGCGGGCCGCCGGCGGCCTGCTGGCCTACATCAACGACACCCAGCCCGCCCCGAGGCGGAGGGAGCGGCGGCCGCACCCGCGCCGGACCGGCTGCCCCTCGACCGGCCACGGCTGCAGCACAGCGACGCGCACCTGGTGCTCGATGCCCAGACCCGCCGCAACCTGGAGCTGACCCGCACCCAGCGCGACGGCCTGTTCCAGGGATCCCTGCTCTGGGCCCTGGACCGCACGCTCACGGCCATGGGGGGGCGCTGCCTGCGCCGCTGGCTGGAGGAGCCGCTGCGGCAGCTGGAGCCGATCCGCCAGCGCCAGAACGCCATCGGGGAGCTGGTGGAGAGCCGGTCCCGGCGGCTGGCGCTGCGCCGCCTGCTGCGGGCGATGGGAGATCTGGAGCGCCTGGCCGGCCGGGCCGGGGCCGGCACCGCCTCCCCCCGTGACCTGATCGCCCTGGCCGATGGCATCGAGCGCCTGCCCCAGCTGGCCGAGCACAGCGCCGGCTGCAGCAGCGCCCCCCTGGCCGCGCTCCAGCACAGCGATCCGGAGCTGACGGCACTGGCGGCGTCGATCCGGGGCACCCTGATGCCGGAGCCGCCCCTGAGCCTGAGCGAGGGCGGACTGATCCTCGACGGGGTCGACCCCCTCCTCGACGGGCTGCGCAACCGCCTCGATGACCAGCAGGCCTGGCTGAGCCAGCAGGAGCGGGCCGAGCGCAGCGCCAGCGGCAACCCCAACCTGCGCCTGCAGTACCACCGCACCTTCGGCTACTTCCTGGCGGTGAGCCGGGCCCGGGCCCGCGAGGTGCCCGAGCACTGGATCCGCCGCCAGACGCTGGCCAGTGAGGAGCGCTTCGTGACGCCGGAGCTCAAGGCCCGGGAGGGAGCGATCCTGCAGCTGCGGGCCCGGGCGGCCCAGCGGGAATACGAGCTCGTGCTGGCGCTGCGGGCCCGGGTGGGCGAGCAGGCCGAGCCCATCCGCGACGCCGCCCGGCGGGTGGCGGCCCTCGATGCCCTGGCCGGTCTGGCCGAGGTGGCCGCCACGGGGGACTACTGCCGGCCGGAGCTGAGCGAGGGGCGCGAGATCTGCATCGAGGCGGGCCGGCACCCGGTGGTGGAGCAGCTGCTGGTGGAGGAGCGCTTCACTGCCAACGATGTGGCTCTGGGGGAGGGCACCGACCTAGTGATCCTCACCGGGCCCAACGCCAGCGGCAAGAGCTGCTACCTGCGCCAGACCGGGCTGCTGCAGCTGATGGCCCAGATGGGCAGCTGGATCCCGGCACGCCGGGCCCGGCTGGGCCTGGCGGACCGAATCTTCACCCGGGTCGGGGCGGTGGATGACCTGGCGGCCGGCCAGTCCACCTTCATGGTGGAGATGGCCGAGACGGCCAACATCCTCCAGCACGCCGGCGATCGCTCGCTGGTGCTGCTCGATGAGATCGGGCGCGGCACCGCCACCTTCGACGGTCTCTCGATCGCCTGGGCCGTGGCCGAGCACCTGGCCGGCAGCCTGCGCTCCCGCACGATCTTCGCCACCCATTACCACGAGCTCAACGCCCTGGCGGGCGAGCTCGGCAACGCCGCCAACTTCCAGGTGCTGGTGGAGGAGACCGGGGAGGATCTGCTCTTCCCCCACCGGGTGGTTCCAGGCGGGGCGAGCCGCAGCTACGGCATCGAGGCGGCCCGGCTGGCCGGGGTGCCGCCATCGGTGGTGCAGCGGGCCCGCCAGGTTCTCGGCAGGATCGAAGCCGACGCCGGGCGGGCATGACCATCTTCTGTCTCGGGCGCAACCACCCCGATCTGCCGATCATGGCCAGCCCGCCCTCCGGCGCCGCGGAGGCTGCGTCGGGCTCCTGGCCGCCCGGTCAGGAGCCCGACGGTTGGCCGCTGGTGGCCGGCAAGGCGGACTCCAGCCTGAGCGGAGCCACCAGCCCGATCCCGATCACCCCGATCAACCGACAGGTGGACTGGGAGGCGGAGCTGGTGCTGCGAATCGGCACACCCGCCTTCCAGCTGCCGAAGATCGCCGCGGCCGGAGCGGTGATCGAGGCCTGGGGCGTCGGCAACGACGTGTCCGACCGCTGGTGGCAGCGCCGCGGCGGCGGTCAGTGGGTGAAGGGGAAATCCTTCCCCGGATTCGGCCCCTACAGCCTCAAGCAGCTCAAGGCCAGGGAGCCGGGCCCTCTGGATCTGGACCGGGAGCTGTGCTGCCGGCTCAACGGCACGGTGGTGCAGCAGGGCCGCCTGAGCGAGTACATCCACCCGCCGGAGGCGGTGGTGTGGCAGCTGAGCCAGGTGCTGAGGCTGCAGCCGGGCGATCTGATCTTCTGCGGCACCTTCCCCGGCTCGGGCTTCACCCGTGAACCGAAGCGGTTTCTGAAGCCCGGCGATGAGCTGATCACGGAGATCGAGGGACTCGGGCGGCTGGTGAACCCGGTGCAGGCCCTCAGTCCGCCATCGCCGGGGTGAGGGCTCTCAGCCCGAGGCGATCCCGCAGATCGGCCAGCGGCTCGCTCCAGTGCTCCTCCCAGCGCCAGCCGAGGAAGCCGGGGGCCCGCAGGCCGAGGTTGATGCCATCGGCGATCGCCTGCAGCAGCCGGCGGCGCTCTGCCGGTTCATCGGGAATGGCGCGGATCATCTTGGCCGCCATCAGCAGGCAGGTGGTGGGCGTGCAGGCCTGGGCGAAGGTGAAGGCGTTCATGCCGCACTCGCCCGCCTCGCTGGCATCGAACCCCAGCAGCACGTGCCAGATGTCGTGGGTGGCGCGCAGGCGATTCAGCACGTAGGCCAGATCGCTCTCCCCCTCCACGCCATGAAAGAAGTGCGGGTTGAAGTGGTGCACCTCCAGGAAGCGGGCGTAGGCCCGGCCGAGGCTGCCCTCCGGCATGGCCAGCAGCACATCGGTCTCGTGGGGGGCCGGCGCGTAGCGCTCGGCCACCAGGGAGGCGACCCGGTCGTCGCCCATCACGGCCTCCAGCATCTGGGCCTGCACCCCCCGCTCCTGGAAGAAGCGGCTGATCGAGGCGTTGTCGGCTGCATCTCCGGGCGACTCCATGTAGCGGACGAAGCCGGACAGATCCATGGTGTCGTTGCAGCGGCACAACGCTACGAGCGCCGGTCCAGCCCATGCCCTCCCACACCTCCAGGGCCCTGGCCGCCGCCACGATCACGGTGGCGGCCAACGCCAACGCGGTGCTGCCGCTGGTGGCGCGTGAGGAGATCACCGAGCACCTGCGGCACGCCGGAGCAGGCTTCAACGCCTTCCAGAGCACCACCGTGGTGCTCTCCTGTCTGACCCTGGTGGCCGGTCCGCTGCTGCTGCGGGGACGACGGCTGCGCACGGTGCTGCGCTGGGGTTTCGGCGTGATGGCGCTGGCCAACGCCCTGCTGGCCCTGACCGCGCTCGAGTGGGCACCCCTGCCACTGCGGGGGGTGATCGGCCTGGCCTATGGCCTGGTGGTGCCTCTGGGCCAGTTCGTGCTCTCGGGCCTCAGCGTCAGCCCCGCTGAGCGGGTGCGGCTGTTCACCCTCAACATCAACCTGATCCGTCTGGCGTTGGTGCTGCTGCCGCTGCTGGGCAGCCTGCTGCTGCTGGTGGGCGGCAACGCAGTGGTCCTGTTCTGGGCCCTGACCCTGATCGCCCTGACCGCCTGCCTGCTGGCACCGGGGCTTGTGCCGACCGACGCGCGGCTGCAGGGGCTGCCGCCGCGGGCACCGCGCCTGCCGCCGGCGGCCCGGCTCACGGCCCTGGCCGATGCCCTCCTGATCCTGATCGGACGAGGCGTCTACGCCCTGGCCCTGATCCTGATCTCGGCCCGGCAGCCGGGCCACGGCGGCGCCCTGAGCCTGAGCCTGGTGTTCACCGTGCCCTTCGCCCTGGCGGGACTGGCCGCCGGCGTGGTGCCGCGCCGCCTCGAGGCCACCCAGTCGGGCCTGCTGCTGCTCTGGCTGCCCCTGCTCGTGCTGGCGGGGGTGATGGCCGTGCCGAGCCAGGGAGCAGCGTCGGGCCTGATCCTGCTGGTGGCCCTGGTGGGGCTGATCGGCCTGCCCCTGTCGTTCGCGCCCGGACAGTTCATCGCCCAGTGGCCCGACGCGGCCAGCCGGCAGTGGGCCAACGTGATCACCATCCTGCTGATGACCCTGCCCCTCTCCCTGGGTCCCTGGCTCTACAGCAGCCTGGAGGGCCTGGCCGGCGGCCTCTCCGGCCCCGCCTGGCCGGAACCGCAGGCCATGGCGACGGCCTTCCTGCTGCTCTGCCTGCCGCTGCTGCTGCTGCTCCAGCGGCTCTGGCGGCGGGCCGTGATCCCCGACCTGCTGCGACCTGACGCCCCATGACCCACTCCGCCCTGGTTCCGCCCGTCGAGGGTGTGGAGGTGCGCTCCGCCGCCTTCGCCGGACAGCTGCAGCAGGTGCGCAAGCACAAGCGCCGCCACTTCCCCCTGCAGGCCTGCCGCGGCATCGCCGCTCTGGTGTTCCTCTGCCGGCCGGGGGGGCTCAACGCCGTGCGCCACAGCCTCGAGGCCCTGGGGCCCTACCGCTGGTGCTGGACGGTGCAGGGGGCCGGGCACCTCTGGCATGCCTTCGCCAACGCCTCGCCGCTGCTGGCCACCGACGGCGAGCTGCCCCTGATGCTCTACGGCGAGCCGCGCCACGGTGCAGGTGCCGGGGGCGCGGGCGGGGGCGGCCGCTATCTGGGCGAACTGCTGCGGCTGGAGGATCTGGCGGCGATGCGGGACTACCGCAGCGGCCTGGGCGGGGCGGGAGCCTGCTCCGGCGCCGGCTGGCGTGCGGACTTCGACCCCGACGCCACCCTCTGGAGCCCGACCGGCCGGGCGACGGGAACCAGCCTCGGCTTCATGGACGCCCGGCGCAGCCTGCGCGAGCTGCTGGAGCGAGGCCCAGCCCCGACCGCCGCGGAGCCGCATGCCAGCGCAGACGCCCCGGCAGCGGCGGTGGCCACGCTGCGGGGCATCGACCATCTGGGGCTGCGCACCCACAGCCAGGACCTGGAGCTGACCCTGCTCAGCCGTGTGCTGGAGAGCCCCTACGACCTCTGGACGATCTACCCGCTGCCCACAGCCAACTTCACCTCCAACATCCTGCGCGTGCCGGCGGCCCATGCCGGTGAGGACCACTTCCCGCCGCTGGTGATCGGGGCCAACAGCGTGCCCGCCCTGCTGGAGCGGGTGAGCGGGGTGAGCGCCATGGGCTTCGAGCGATTCGTGGCGGAGCACGGCGCCGGGCTGCACCACGTGGCTTACCGGGTGATGGAACCGGAGCCGGCCGACGGCGCAGCGGCCGGTCCGCCCTGGGAGCTGGACCGGCTGGTGGCGAGCCGCCGCGCCGCCGGGCACCCCTTCGCGGGGGACCCGATCGGCTCCAACGGCGAGACGGGCCTGCGGCAGATCTTCTCGGCCCGCAGCGAGGAGGCCGGCTTCACCACCGAGTACATCCAGCTGTTCGGGTCGTTCAAGGGCTTCTTCCTGCCCACCAACGTGACCGCCCTGGCCGGCCGGCCTCAGGCGGACAGCGCCCAGGGCAGCAGGGCGTAGGCCGAACGGATCGCCCCCTCCTGCCAGGCCGGCAGGTGGCTGCACCAGTCGCCGGCGAAGGCGATCGGACCGCAGGGGGCGCTGAGCCGCCGGAACCAGCGCTGGTAGCGCTCCGGCGTCCAGGCGACCCAGGGGCTGCGGATGTGGGGCACGTGCTGCCAGGCGATGGTGAGCAGGCTGGCGGGATCGAGGGCTTCGCGGATCTCGGGATGCACGTGGCAGGCCAGCTCCACCGCCGCCCGGCAGCGCAGCGGCGGCGACAGGGCCCCCAGGGCTTCCCCGTGGGCGAGGGCGGCGTAGGCCATCACCAGCAGGCCGCCGTGCGGGTCGTGGAAGCCGTTGTTGGGATACCAGATCTGCTGGATCGGCAGGTTGGTGAAGCTGATGCCGCCGTAGATCGCCAGGTCCTCCTCCCAGAAGCGACGGCGCATCCAGCCGCCCACCTTCACCGCGAAGCGGGCCGGCAGATCGGCGAGTCCCTCGAGGATCGGATCGGGCAGATCCAGCTCCAGCCCTCCCATCGCCTGGGGCTGCAGGGCCAGCACCACCCGGGCCGCCTCGCAGCACAACGACCGCACCGAACCACCCTGCCGCTCTTCGGCCTCCAGGGCCACACCGCCATCGGGCAGCCGCCGCACGGCGGTGAGCCGCCGCCCGAGGCGGAGCCGATCGCCCAGGCGAGACACCAGGGCCTCCACGAGGCCGTCGTTGCCGCCCTCCAGCTCGAACATGCTGAGCTGCTCGTCGATCACATCCGGACTGCGGCGCGGATCATCGAGCCAGAGGCGCAGGCCGAGGATCTGCTCGAGCGAGAGGGAGGCCTGGGGCTCGCCGGGCTCGTCCGGGCCGCCGCGGGGCACGGCATAGCCCTGCCGGCCGGAGCCCCGGTAGCGGGCCCGGCCCGATCCGGGATCGATCTGGAGCTCGCAGGTCTCCCGCAGCCAGTCGCGGCAGGCCTCGGCCAGCTCCGGCGTGAGGCCGGCCTCCGGCTCCAGCCAGGGGCCGGCCTTGGCCACCAGCTCGGCCAGGCGGCCCTGGCCGTCGAACTGCACCTGCCGGTTGCGCACCACCACATCCCGATCGACCTCGGGCAGCCAGCGGTGCAGCAGGGCGCCCCGGTTGAGGGTCAGGTAGGGCCGCAGCGTGAGCCGGAAGCGGCGGCAGTAGTGCAGCACAGCCCGGTGGTGGTGGGAGATGCGGCCGGGCCCGGCATTGAAATAGGCCCCCTCCGGCAGGGCGCAGATCTGGGGAGCGTGGCCCACCTCCTCGATCGCATCGCCGGGGCGCACGGTGAGGTTGCGGCCGCCGGGGCGATCCGCCGCCTCCCAGAGCTCCACCCGCTGACCCCGTTCGGCCAGCTCGTGGGCGAGCACCAGGCCGGCGATGCCCGCACCCACCACCACCACCGTCCTTTCGGGATCGGCCGGGGCCGGCAGATCCGGCGGGGCGCCGGAATCCACATCCGTGGGATGCCCACCCAGGTGGCGCAGCAGCTCCAGAGCCTGCGCCTCGCCCAGGTGGGAGGTCACCCCCGCCAGCAGGCCGGCCAGGGTGGGCTCAAGATCAGCGGGAGGGCTGGATGGACGCATGGGGCGATGACCTCAGGTGACCACGGGCGAACTCAGGACGACTTCGCTTCGACCGGAGGAGCCTCCAGGCGTTCCTGCAGTTCCACGATCACCCCCTCCTCGATCAGCCCCTTCACCAGAGCCAGGGTGGCCTCGGCCGACTGCCCGTGGAAGGAGGCCTCGTGGGTGAGGGAGGCGATGGTGTGGGTGCCGTCGCAGTGGTTGAGCAGGCGGGCCTCATCGGCGGCCAGACGGCGCACCTGCACCGCATGATCCGGGCCGGCGTGGATCAGGAAGGTGGCCACGGCGCCGCCGCAACCGGGCTCCACCAGGGGGAGCACCTGGCGGGGGGCGCCGGCCTCCACCAGGGCGCATACCCGGGCCAGATCCACGCCGGAATCGCAGAGGCGACTGCCCCGGTCGAGCCGCGGGCGGGCCCAGAGGCTGGAATGGTGCTGCAGGCGGTGGATCAGCTCGGCGGCCGTGTCCGCGCGGCGGCTCGGGGCCTGGCTGGTCCAGAGGCAGCGCCAGTCGAGCAGGGCCGCGGCCACCAGGGCCTGGGGCAGGCTGAGGCCTCCCGGCAGCAGAGCCGGATCCACCTTCAGCTCGGCCAGGGCTGCTGCATCGAGTCCGGCGAGGTGACCGGCGAATTCGCTGGCCAGCACCTGAGCATTGAGCGGCTCACCGGGGGAGGAGGCGTAGAAGCGCTCCAGCAGCCCCTCGAACGGGTCGGTGCCCAGGAACCAGCGCAAGCTCCGGAAAACGTCGTGCAACGGGTCCACCGTGCGGGCCATGGCCCGGTGCAGGTAGATGCCCAGCACCTCGTCCGGCGCGGCGAACCCCTGGGCGGGCTGGATCTGCTCGAGCAGCCAGGGGGTGGGCCGGCTGTGGAGGCTCTTGAGGAACTGCTGCTGGAGGCGCAGGAGCTGGGGCGACTTCATCGGCGGAGCAGCGGAGCGAAGAAATGGGACGAGGAGCGTCAGGGCGCTGCGGGCACGGGGGCGAGGGCGTCGAGGCAGGCGCGGATCCGTCCCACCTCCTGCAGGGTCCGCTGCAGCGGCGGCACGTTGTTCTCCCACTCCAGCAAGGTCGGCCAGGGCCCGAAATGGCGAAGGGCCGTGCGGTAGAGCTCCCACACCGGTTCGTGCACCGCCTCGCCGTGGTAGTCGATGTACACATCGCCGGCACCGCCCTGTTCCCGGGTGCAGCCCGCCAGGTGGTAGCCACGCACGCTGTCCTGCCGGTAGCTCAGCAACACGGCCTCGGAGTCCTCGCCGAAGTTCATCGCGTTCGCCCAGAGGTTGTTCACATCCAGGAGGACATAGGCCCCGGTGCGACGGGTGAGGGCATTGATGAAGTCGGCTTCGCCCATGGTCGACTCGCGGAAGCGCACATAACTGCTGATGTTTTCCAGCAGCAGCGGCTGGCCGATGGCCTCCTGAACCTGCTCCACACGCTCGGCCATGTAGGCGAGCGTCTCCTCACTGAGCACCAGGGGCAGCAGGTCGTGGAAGTGGTGGTGGGAGAGGGAGCTCCAGGACACGTGGTCCGAGAACACCGCCTCGGGGTGCTCCTCCAGCAGGCGTCGCACCAGCGCCAGGTAGTCGCGATCCAGCGGAGCGCAGGAGCCGAGGGAGAGCCCGAAGCCGTGCAGGGTGATCGGGTAGGCGTGGCGGAGATCGTCGAGCTGGTCGCGGTAGGCCCCTCCTTCCTCCTGGATCAGGTGTTCGGGGTGGACCTGCAGGAAATCGAGGGGCGGACGCTCACGCCAGAGGGCTTCGGCGTTCTCGTGGCAGAGATTCAGTCCCGCTGATGCGCGGGGCAGACGCGTGGACAGAGGGGGGAGGGTGCTGAGCATGGGGTGGGATCACGGGAGCGGAAGGCTGATCAGAAAAAGCCGCTGTTCGAGATCTCGGTGCCGTTGAGCAGCGCGAGCCAGGCCTCACTCTGCTCGTCAAAGGCCGACTGGGCCTCCTCCATCCCGGAGAAAGCGCCGTTCGAGAGCACCTGGCTGCTGATCAGCGTGAAGCGTTGCGGGTCAGCCGTGAGGCCGAGGCCCGTGCTGCCAGAGATGTTGGCGGAAAACGCCCATTGGGCGTTGCTCCACTGGGCGGCATTGGAGAGGAAGGCCAGCCGGAAGGCATCCTCACCATCGGTGCTCTGGAGCACCGCCATCGGCAGGCGGTGGCGGGAGAGACCATCGGCCACCTGCGCCTCCCAGAAGCGGATTTCCTCCTCCGTGGCACGACGGCCCCAGAGGGTCTCCGCAGTGGTCTGAAGGATGCTCTCAACGCTGAGGCTGTCGAGCGAACCGCCGAAGTGGGCCGCCACCAGGGCCTGCTCCCCAGGACTCTCGAGCAGCGCGGAGGCCAGTTCGAAGTCGCTCAGGCCTCGCGTCTGCAGGCCATCACCCACCCAGAAGGCTGCCCGACTGGGGTCCGGCAGAAGGCCGCCATAGGCAACGAGGGCTGTGTTGACCAGGTTGAACTGCCCCTCGAGGGTGGAGGGATTCTTCTGCCCGATGCCCAGCAGGTCCTGCTCGTCCACCAACGGCAGACCGTCCAGGCTGGTGGGGAGCTGATCAGCGGAGGCGAGCCAGTCCTGGCTGGTGCGGTCGTTGCCGTTGAACCCATTGCCCTGGGCCACCACGAAGCGAGCACCTCCCTCACTGCCCTCCACCAGGACGCCGCCGTTGGCCCCGGCCCCTCCGAAGACGGGGGTCACGCTCACGTCCGCGGCCCCGTCCCCATCAACGCGTGCCTCCACCGAGTTCAGATCGACCAGATGCACCGGAAAGAGCTGGCCGGGCTGCAGATCAGCGACATGCACATCGCCCGGGAAACTCACCGCTCCGCCATGGCTGTGACCGCCGCCGTGACCGCTGTCGCCGTGGCCGGAGCTTGCCTCCTTGCTGCCCAGATCCTCGGCGGTGGCGATGAAGTGGCCGGCCTCCAGCTGCAGGGTGAGGGTGGTGGCGGTATCACCGTCCTGGCTGGTGAGCAGCATGTTCTCCAGCGCGATCTGGCCGTAGAGGTTGAAGCCCGCCGTGAGGCTGAGCCGGTCGGCACCCGCAAGGGAGGGGTGATCGATGATCGCGTCGGCCAGCAGGGCCTGATCGGGGAAGTAGCCCCCCTCGAACTGTCCGGTCTGGAGGCTGAGGCTGAGGGCGGCGCCGTCCAGCACCGTGATCCGGGCACCGCCCGTGGTGGTGGCATAGGCCACCACCACATCGTTGAAGTTGTCGAGGTTGAAGTCGCCGGCGGTGACGCTCACCTGATCGGCCCGCAGCCCGGCTGCCGGAGCCAGGGCTCCCTCGGTGCTGCCGATGAAGTCGAACGGGTCCACCTGGAAGATCTGATCCCAGTCGGCGCCGTTGTTCGGTGAGGTCCAGCCCTTGAGGGTGAGGTCCTGGAGCTGCACCGAATCGCCATCGGCGGCGCTGAAGCCGGCGGTGAGCAGATCCCGGGTCTTGTCGCCGGTCACGTCATCCATGAAGGCCCAGGGGGCCAGGTCGGTGCCGCCGTAGGGGGTGAGGGAGCCCAGCTGCTGGGACCGACCCTCCAGCAGGGCCGCACCATCGAAGATGCGCACCGAGCCATCACCGCTGGAGCTGATCAGCACCTCCTGCACAAAATCGCCCGACACGTCACCGGTGTGGCCGCGCAGCGGCACGGCAGCGGCGGCAGCGTCCCAGCTGAGGGCTCTGGGCAGAAAGCCATCGGCGAGCACAACATCGGTGGACCAGACGCCATCGCCGCTGCGCCGGGCGGGCAGGGCATCGGCCGGCAGAATCCAGCTCGAGTCGGTGTTGTCGATCACCGTGATCGCCTGCATCATCCCCGCGTCCTCGTGGGGAAGGATGTGGCAGTGGAACACATAGGTGCCCAGGTAATCCTGGAACAGCATGCGTATCGTCTGGGTGTTGGCCCCCCAGGTGGCCAGCGAGCTGTAGGCCTCCTGCGACTCTGGATTGATCGCCTCGTCGATGGTGATCAGATCCCCCTGAACCGGGTCCTTGCGCAGCACCTCGCCGGTGGTGAAATCGAAGTAGGCGTAACCGGAGGAGTTGACCATGGTCACATCCTCGAGATTGCGCTTGTCGGGCAATTCGGTATCGCTGTTGCGGGTCTGGTAGTCGTTGATGTGAATGTGGAACGGGTGGCCGATGTATTTGTCCGGCGCGTTCACGCTGTAGTTGATCAGCGTCCACTCCTCCATCGTGCCCAGCTGGCTCACCACCAGCGGTGCGTACGGAAAGACGTGATCATTGATCAGGAAGGGGTTCTCATAGCCGAGCCAGTTCTCGAGCTCGCCCCCGCCCGCCAGCGTCAGCCCCCGGTAGCGCTGGTAGTCGGGATTCTCAGCGGCCAGGAGCTGCTGAGTGGCGGGATCCCACTCGTCAGGATCTCCGACAAGGGTGTTCTTGGCCCAGCTGAAGGAGCGGCCGCGGACCGGATCCCAGAGGGGATCGCCACTGGCATCCTCCTCGAACAGATTCACGCTCGGGACGGCGCTGGTGTCGTAATCCTCCGGAACGGTATCGGGGGAGATCTCCTGCACCGGAATCCTGCTGTTGGTGGAGGCGATGACATCGGCCTGGGCCGCAGCATCCAGACCTGGGACGTCTGCAGTGACATCGAAACTGGCCAGCGAACCGAAGGACTTTCCGGTCTCGCCGAACGCAGCGCTGTAATCGGGATAGGCGCCCATGTTGGCGATCGAGAACGTCTGACCATCCGCGTTGAAGGAATAGATCGATTCCAGATCGGCCCGACCCTCGGGCAGATACACGAGCACATCCACCCGCTTGCCAGGTGCCAGGCTCACCAGATCCTGCTTCTGGCTGTAATCGGACACCGGACTTCCCAGCGATCCCAGCGCTCCCTGCGCCCGCCGGATCTGGGGGTACTGATGCCCGTCCTCTCCGTAGATCCACAACGGCAGTGCACTGCGCTCCCCGGAGACCGGATCGGTGTGGGAGAGCTGAACGTTGTAGAAGGCCTGGTTGCTCTGATTGCTGAGCGTGAGCGACTGCCAGCCGCCCTGATCTCCGCTTGAGGTGGGCTGGAAGGCGCCGTTGACGGTCACCGCCGTCATGTCGTTGGCGAGTTTGCCGAGGCTCTGGTAACCGTCGAGCTGCAGTTCACTCCCCTCGACGGAGAGATCCATCGTCTTGAGAACCGCCAGATTCCGCGGAGCGTTCTCGAAGCCGGGCACCTTGCTCAGGGGATCACCGATCTGCATGAATCCCGACTGACCGCCGTAGACCTGCTGGTTGACCGACGGGTGGTAATGGGGGTGGTACCAGTAGGACCCCTGTCCGTGATCGATGGGCAGGTCAAGGGTCGTGGTCCAGTCCTGGCCGACCGTGTAGCGACTGACCACGTTGTCGCCGAAGCCACCCGGCGTGGTGTGGGTGCCGTGGCCGTGGAAGTTGGTGGAGGTGGAGGCCGCCAGGCCCTCGCTGGCGCTGTTGCCCGGCCGGTTGTTGGCCACCAGGGTGGCCTGCTGGGCCTGCTCCAGCGTCAGGCCGGGGATGGCGATGTCGTTGGAGAAGTTGAGCACCAGGTTCTCCCCGGGCTGCAGCATCAGGACCGGGCCCGGATAGCTGGTGCTCTGATCGGTGCCGTAGGTGTACAGAAGAGCCGGATACCAGAGCAGCGTCGTGGCACGGTTCTCATCGAGGGCCGCCAGGTTCTCCAGCAGCGCATCGACGTCGTAGTCGGAAATCACCGTGTCGCCGCCCGCGAATGCACCCCAGAGCAGATCGGGACGGTAGTTATCGATGTTGCGCAGATCCGCCAGCAGCGGGTCCGTGACCTCGCCCGGCGAGGTCCAGAAGGCATCGGCGTTCTGGCCCTCGCCGGCCCCGGGACCCACGTAGCCGATCAGGGCCAGGGTGTTGATGGTCTCCTGGCGGGCCTGAGTGGTCCACTTGCCGGTGCCGTCCGAGAGCGGTTTGCCCGGATTCCCCACCATCGTGCTGAGGAGCCGGCTGAAGAGCGACTGGGGCGAGGTCTTGTCGCTGAGGCCCGCCCCGAGCCACTGCTCGACGAACTCCGCGATGCCGGGCACCCACACGGGCCGGGTGGTGATGGTCAGGTCGGTCTCCAGGTCCTGCAGGCCCGTACCGCCGGACACCGCCCGCGTGGCGGGATCGAACCTCAGACCACCGGAGAGAACGATGTTGGGGGAGCCGTCCTCACGGATGGGATAGAGCCCACCCACCACATAGTTGAAGGACATGCCGGCGCAACACCACTGTGGACACCGTGCAGCCGGGGCCGCAGAGCTCGCGCACGGTGCACGGTTTTTTCCAGGTTCGGTGGGGGCAGCGTCGCCAGCGCCCCCAGGCCAGTGGCCGCCCCATTCAGCCGGCACACGCCCCTATGCCAGCAGCGCGATTGTCTTGCGTGGGCCTGCTCCTTAAGGTGGCCGGAATTCCACCTGGCCCACCGGCGTGCGATTCCACATCCAGCAGGAAAGCGACATACCGGCCTCGACCCAGCTGTACAACCAGATCTGTTTCGCGATTGCGGCCAGGCATTTCCCTCCCGGCCACCGCCTGCCGAGCACGCGCCAGCTGGCGATGCAGACGGGTCTGCACCGCAACACCATCAGCAAGGTGTACCGCCAGCTGGAGAACGACGGCGTGGTGGAGGCGATGGCCGGATCGGGCATCTATGTGCGCGATCAGCAGAGTCAGCGCGATCTGAGGCCGGCGCCGGGGCCGCGGCAGAAGGCGGTGACCGACATCGACCGGGAGGTGCGCCAGTGCGTGGACGGCCTGCTGCGCGCCGGCTGCACCCTGCAGCAGGCGCGCGAGCTCCTCACCCGTGAGATCGACTGGCGCCTGCGCTGCGGCGCCCGCGTGCTGGTGAGCACCCCGAGGGAAGACATCGGTGCCTCGCTGCTGATCGCTGAAGACCTCGAACCCTCGCTGGATGTGCCGGTGGAGGTGGTGCCCCTGGAGGAGCTGGAGTCGGTGCTGGAGAGTTCCAGCAACGGCACGGTGGTGACCAGCCGCTACTTCCTGCAACCGGTGGAGGAGCTGGCCCGGCGCCACGGCGTGCGGGCCGTGGCGGTGGATTTGAACGATTTCCGCCACGAGCTGGATCTGCTCAAGGAACTGCGGGCCGGCAGCTGCGTGGGCCTGGTGAGCATCAGCCCCGGCGTGCTGCGGGCGGCCGAGGTGATCCTGCACAGCATGCGCGGGAATGAACTGCTGCTGATGACCGCCACACCGGAGGTGGGCAGCCGGCTGCTGGCCCTGCTGCGCGCCAGCAGCCACGTGCTCTGCGACCGACCCAGCCTGCCCCTGGTGGAGCAGAGCCTGCGGGCGAACCGCTCCCAGTTGATGCGCCTCCCACAGGTGCACTGCGCCCAGAGCTACCTCGGAGCCTCCACGATCGACCTGCTTCGCAAGGAGATCGGACTGCCCTCGCCGGTGGCCGCCTCCTGATGGGTGCCCTGCGCAGCATCCGGCGCGATCTCCGCCTCGTACGGGAGCGGGATCCCGCCGCCAAGGGGGTGCTGGAGATCCTTCTCTGCTACCCGGGGCTGCACGCCCTGATGCTGCATCGCCTCAGCCACCGGCTCTGGCGCCGCGGTGTGCCACTGCTACCGCGGTTGCTCAGCCAGCTGGGCCGTGCCTTCACCGGCATCGAGATCCACCCCGGCGCCCGCATCGGCGAGGGGGTGTTCATCGATCACGGCATGGGCGTGGTGATCGGCGAGACGGCCGAGGTGGGCGACCGCTGCCTGCTGTACCAGGGCGTGACCCTGGGAGGCACCGGCAAGGAGCACGGCAAGCGCCACCCCACCCTGGGCACCAATGTGGTTGTGGGCGCCGGGTCCAAGGTGCTGGGCGCGATCCGGGTTGGGGCCAACACCCGCATCGGGGCCGGCTCGGTGGTGCTGCGCGATGTGGAACCCGACTGCACCGTGGTGGGCATCCCGGGCCGGGTGATCCATCAGTCGGGCGTGCGGGTGAATCCGCTAGCCCACTCGGCCCTGCCCGATGCGGAGGCCAACGTGATCCGCAACCTGATGGAGCGGATCGATCATCTGGAGAACGAGGTGAACCGGCTGCAGGGCTGCCTCAACCTGGTGGCGGCGGGTGAACCCCTGAGCGACTGCTGCACCGGTGAGGCCCAGAACCTGAAGGATCGGGAGATCATCGAATTCCTCGGTGGCTCCTGAAGCACGTACGCTCCCTCAGCGATCACGGCTTGATGCGTCTGCGCTTTCCCGCTGCACTCTGGAGGCACCGGGAGCTGTGGTGGCGGCTCACCCACCGGGAGGTGCTGGGCCGCTACCGGGGCTCGGTGCTCGGCTGGGGCTGGAGTTTCATCACGCCGCTGCTGATGCTGGCGGTGTACACCTTCGTGTTCTCACAGGTGTTCCAGGCCCGTTGGGGAGATCTCGACGAGGCAGGCCCCCTGGGCTTTGCGATCAATCTCTTCGCCGGGCTGATCGTCTTCAACCTGTTCTCCGAAAGCGTGAACCGGGCACCGGAGCTGGTGCTCTCCAATCCCAACTACGTGACGCGGGTGATCTTTCCCCTCGAAATCCTCACCGCGGTGAGTGTGGCCGCCGCAGCCTTCCACGCCCTCACGGGCCTGGTGGTTCTGGCCCTGTTCAACCTGGCGGCGGTGCGCAGCCTGCCGGTCACCATGCTCTGGCTGCCTCTCGTCTGGTTGCCCCTCGTTCTCGGTTGTCTGGGGGTGTCGTGGCTGCTCAGCGCCCTTGGCGTGTTTCTTCGCGACGTGGGCCAGGTGGTGGGGGTGCTCACGAGCATGCTGATCTTCCTCAGTGCCGTCTTCTATCCCCTCAGCGCTCTGCCGGAACGTTGGCAGCCCCTCCTGGCCCTGAACCCGCTGGTGACGGTCATCGAGCAGACCCGACGGGTCTCGGTGAGCGGGCTGGCCCCGAGCGGGCTCTATCTCCTGGGGGGCAGCGTGCTGGCGCTGGTGTTCTGCGAGCTTGGTTTCCGAAGCTTCCAGCGGGCCCGACGCGGCTTTGCCGATGTCCTTTGAATCCGAGACCACGCCGCCCGATGCGGTGGCCGTGGAGGCACTGAGCAAGGGCTATCGCATCTACAACCACCCACGCGATCGCCTGCTTCAGGGACTGCTACCGGGAGGCCGGCGCCGCTACCGGGAGTTCTGGGCTCTGCGCAACGTGCAGTTCCGACTCGGCCGGGGTCGCACCCTGGGCGTGGTGGGCCGCAACGGCTCGGGCAAGAGCACCCTGCTGCAGCTGATCTGCGGCACCCTCACACCGAGCGCCGGCACGGTCCACACCAGCGGCCGGATCGGCGCCCTGCTGGAGCTGGGTAGCGGCTTTGATCCGGATTTCACCGGGCTGGAAAACATCTTCATCAACGGCACCCTGCTGGGCATGAGCCGTCAGGAGATCGAGGCGCGCCTGGAGGCGATCATCGCCTTCGCCGACATCGGGGACTTCATCCACCAACCGGTGAAGACCTACTCCAGCGGCATGGCGGTGCGGCTGGCCTTCTCCGTGCAGGCCAACACCGATCCCGAAGTGCTGGTGGTGGATGAGGCGCTGGCCGTGGGCGACGAGCTGTTCCAGCGCAAGTGCTATGCACGGCTGGAACAGCTCAAGGCCAGCGGCACCTCGATCCTGCTGGTGACCCACAGCTGCCCCCAGATCGTGAACCATTGCGATCTGGCCCTGCTGCTGCACCGGGGCCGGCAACGGCTGCTGGGCGATCCCAAAGAGGTCACCGACATCTATCAACGATTGAGCGGCAGCCCGGACGACGTCTGGGACCGGGAGCTGCCGCCGCACGACACGACCGCAGTCGGCACCCCGGCCGGGGCCGGCACGGCTGCCGGCAACCCTGAAGACGATGCCGGCAGCCTGGACAGCCGGCGCCCGGCGGCCAGTGGCATCGAGGGGCTTGTGTCCCGCTCGAGAGTGGAGTATCCGAGCCGGGGGGCCCGGATCGAAGCGCTGGAGGTGCGTGATGCCGCAGGAAACCCCTGCGACAGCCTGCCGTTTGGCATGCCATTCCGGGTGTGGATCCGGTATTCGATCGACAAGCCCCTGCGGGAGCCGCGTTTCGCCTGCCGGCTGACGGACACCGGTGGCATCCGTCTCACCGGCCAGATCTGGAGCGAGGCCGCAGCAGCAGACGAGACCGGGTCCAGCCGGGACTTCGCCGCCCTGGTGCGGCAGGGGTCCGGGACGGGCTGGCTGGAATTCCGATTCACCGGGGCGCTTCAGCCAGGCTTCTATTTCCTCAGTGCGAGCATCTGGGAGGGGCCACGCCGCACCGGTGATTACGTGCACCGCATCACCGATGCCCTGGCGATGCGGGTGCAGCTGAACGACGGGGTGAAAACCAGCTTTGGCCTCTGTGATCTCACGCAATCCCCCCCCGAGGAGGACGTCTGGGAATGTCTGCCCACCATGAGGAACAGGCATCAGGCAGACCCTGAGCCCAGCCTCTCCGGCCCCGGCGGCCTGGCTCAGGCGGTGACCGGCTGGCTGGACGGCTGAATCTGGGGCTGGAACATGAACATCGAATAGATCACGTTGCGGCGCATGTTGGTCATCATGTCGAGGAACATGTCGTAGCCCTCGTTCTTGTATTCGATCAGGGGATCCTTCTGGCCGTAGCCGCGCAGGCCCACCGATTCCCGCAGGGCATCCATGGCCTGGAGGTGCTCGCGCCAGAGGGTATCGATCTGCTGGAGGATGAAGAAGCGCTCCGCCTCCCGCATCAGGCCAGGCCGCATCTGATCGATCTGGCTCTCCTTGAGGTCGTAGGCATTGCGCAACTGCTCCTGCAGGAAGGCCTTGAGCTCCTCCATGCTCAGACCCTGCACCTGCTCGGGCGTGAGATCGGCCAGCAGCGACACGAACTGCTTCACCTTGCCCACCAGCTGAGTGAGATCCCACTCCTCGGGCGGCAGATCGGGATTCACGTAGGCCTCCACGATGTCGTCCATGGTGCGCTCGCCGTAGCCGATCACCTGCTTCTTGAGCTCGCGGCCATCCAGAACCCGCCGGCGCTCGGCGTACACGGCCTTGCGCTGGTTGTTCATCACCTCGTCGTACTCGAACACCTGCTTGCGGATGTCGTAGTAGTAGGTCTCCACCTTCTTCTGGGCCCCCTCGAGCGAGCGGGTGAGCATGCCGGATTCGATCGGCATGTCCTCCTCCACCCGGAAGGCATTCATCAGACCGGCCACCCGCTCGCCACCGAAGATGCGCAGCAGGTTGTCCTCGAGGGATAGGAAGAAACGGGTGCTGCCCGGGTCGCCCTGGCGGCCGGCACGGCCGCGCAGCTGGTTGTCGACCCGGCGCGATTCATGGCGCTCGGTGCCGATCACGTGCAGGCCGCCGGCCTCGCGCACCCGCTCCTCCTCCTGGGTCACCACCTCGTCGTATTCCTTCCTAACCGCGGCGATCTGCTCCCGCAGCCTGGCGATGTCCGGATCGTCGGTGGGGGCCTTCTCGGCCGCCTGGGCGATGCGGTCCTCCAGCTCGAGCACCGTGAGGCTGCGGTCGCCCCAGCTGCTCACCAGCTGCCGGGCCAGTTCGCCCAGTGCCTCATCGGTGTCGTCGCTGAGGGCGCAGGGATAGAGAGCACCGATGGCACGCGCCTCGCTCGGGGCGGTGCCGCCCTTGCCCTGACCGCCGGCCCCGCCCGCGGCGAAGCCGCCACCGCCCTGGTTGCTCCGCTGCAGCGGCACCGGCGGCCGGTGGCCGTCCTCCGGCCGCACCAGGCGGGGCAGCAGCACCTCGCGCAGCTTGAGGCGGGCCATGTAGTCGCTGTTGCCGCCGAGGATGATGTCGGTGCCGCGGCCGGCCATGTTGGTGGCGATGGTCACGGCGCCGGCCCGGCCGGCCTGGGCCACGATCTCGGCCTCCCGCTCCACGTTCTCAGGTTTGGCGTTGAGCAGGTTGTGGGGGATGGATTGTTCGGCCAGCAGAGAGCTGAGCAGCTCCGATTTCTCCACGCTGGTGGTGCCCACCAGCACCGGACGGCCCGCGCGGTGCACCTCGGCCGTTTCGGCCGCCACAGCCCGCCATTTGGCGGTTTCACTCTTGTACACCTGATCCACCAGATCCTCACGGCGGCGGGTGCGGTTGGTGGGCACCACGGTGACCTGGAGCTTGTAGGTCTTCTCGAACTCCACCTCTTCCGTCTTGGCGGTGCCGGTCATGCCCGCCAGACGCGGGTAGAGCAGGAAGAAGTTCTGATAGGTGATGCTGGCCAGGGTCTGGGTCTCGGGCTGGATCGCCAGGCTCTCCTTGGCCTCGATGGCCTGGTGCTGGCCGTCGCTCCAGCGACGGCCGGGCATGACGCGACCGGTGAACTCATCCACGATCACGGCCTCGCCGCCGCGAACGATGTAGTTCACATCCTTGAGGAACAGCTCCTTGGCCTTGAGGGCGTTGGTGATGTAGTGGGCCCAGGGATCGGCCGGATCGAACAGATCGCTCACCCCGAGCATCTGCTCGGCCCGGGCGTAACCCTCATCGGTGAGGGTCACATTGCGCTGCTTCTCATCGACTTCGTAATCGCCCTCGGGGTCGACGCCGTCCTTGCCCATCTCGGCGGCCCGCTCCAGGGCGGCGGCGATGGCGGCGGCCTGCTGGTATTTCTCCTGGGGCCGCTCCACCTGGCCGGAGATGATCAGGGGGGTGCGGGCCTCATCGATCAGGATCGAATCCACCTCGTCGATCACGCAGAAGTAGGGATCACGCTGCACCACCTCGGCCAGGTCGGTGGCCATGTTGTCGCGCAGATAGTCGAAGCCCAGCTCGCTGTTGGTGGCGTAGGTGATGTCGCAGCCGTAGTTGCGGCGCCGCTCGGCCGGGCTCATCGACTGCTGGATCAGCCCCACGGAGAGGCCGAGGAAGCGGTGCACCTGCCCCATCCACTCGGCGTCGCGGCGGGCCAAGTAGTCGTTCACCGTCACCACGTGCACGCCGCGGCCGGTGAGGGCATTGAGGTAGCTGGGGAGGGTGGCCACGAGGGTCTTGCCCTCGCCGGTCTTCATCTCGGCGATCTGGCCTTCGTGCAGCACCATGCCGCCCAGCAGCTGCACATCGAAGTGGCGCATGCCGAGCACACGGCGGCCTGCCTCCCGCACCACGGCAAAGGCTTCGGGAAGGAGCTCGTCGAGCAGATCGCGCTGCTTCTCCAGGCTGCCGGCCTTCTCCAGCTGCTCGCGGAAACCGGCGGTGCGGCGGCGCAGATCGTCGTCGGAGAGGGGTGCGATGTCCTCCTCGAGGATGTTGATGTCGGAAACGATCGGCTGGTAGCGCTTCAGCTTGCGGGCATTGGGATCACCCAGCAGCAGCTTGAGCATGGAGAGGCGCCGTTCATCGTTCCGATCACCCTACCGAGGGTGTCCGGGGCCGCCGGCCGTGGAATCCGATCATGAGAGCCGTTCATGGCCCTGAAACTCAGGTGCATCCGAGGCTGACCCCACAGCCGGAACCCACCGCGGCGCCGACCATCCGCCTCCTGAGGCACGCGCCCGGAGCCCCCGGCCTGCGGTGGCTCGGGCTCGGGCCGGATCTCAGACCCACACGGGGCCTGTGGAAGCTGCAGCGGTTGCTCGATCAACACAGCTTCTGGGCCGCCGGACGCAGCCGACCCCAGCTGCGGCGGCTGCTGGCGGGGAGCACGGTGGCGGTGAGCGCCTGGCAGGGCAAACGGCTCGTGGGGTTCGGCCGGGCCAGCAGCGACGGCGTGTTCCGGGCCGTGCTCTGGGATGTGGTGGTGGCCACGGACCTGCAGGGGGTGGGGATCGGCCGCCGCCTGGTGGAAACGCTCCTGGAAACACCCGCTCTCAGCGGCTGCGAACGGGTGTACCTGATGACGACCAACAGCAGCGGCTTCTACCGGCAGCTGGGCTTTCGCAGCGCCGACAGCCAGCAGCTGCTGGTGCGCAAGCGTCAGTGGCTGGAACCCCGCTGAGCGGCCGCGGCCAGCGCCTCCACCAGGTGGGTGCCGTGGTGGCGGTCGACCCAGGCGTTGCTCTCCTGGTACGCCTCCAGGAAGGCGGAGGCCATTCCCGGCGGAGGCCTGAGCGGGGGGCCATCACAGAAGCGCTGCCCGATCAGAGCGATCGCCTGCTGCCGGGTCGCATTCACCCCACCGTTCACGAACAGGGGCATGGCTGTGTTGATCAGCCGCACCAGGGCCAGACCATCCGCATCCAGGGAGCGGTTGACGCGCGCAGGGACGGGTGTCGCGGCAGTGGCCAGCACGGGGAAGCCCGCCGTGCTGGCGAAATCGGCGATCACATCACCGTCGATCAGATGGCCGGCTCCATAGGTGCGGACCCGCAAGGCACCGGAGCCGAACACGGCCTCCCAGGGCGCCAGCAACCGCCGCGCATCCAGCTCGGGAGTGGGTGCGGGGCTGAAGGCCTCCGTCCGGCCCGACAGCACCTCCATGGAATGGCGGGCCAGAGCCAGCCCGATCTGCTCGCGCAGGTAGATCACCAGCTGCACCGATCGGGCCCCCAGTCGCTGGAGCACGGCTGCCAGCCGAGCCACGGCCGCCCGATCCACCAGGCGGCTGGAGAGGTGTTCGGAACTCACGAGCACGGCCTGGGACTGCTGATCAGCGGCGAGCTCGGCCGCCACCACCTGTTCACAGACCCGCTGGGCCTCCGCGAGGCTCGCCTGGGCCGCCAGCTCGGGGTAGAGACAGGCCATGACCCGAGTCTCCCGGCACTCCTCGCGGAGCGCCAGAAACGGCAGCTTGCGCTGGTTGGCCCGCCCGAGGGAGCGGGGAAGCAGCACACCGGTGGCCAGAAGGGCATCCCGGCAGGCCACCAGCTGCTGCTGAAGAGCAGTGGAACCGGTCTTCTCCTGTCCCAGGTGCAGAACCCAGTGACGGGGGGGAATCACAAGCGGATGAAGAGATTCGAACTCTCGACCCTCTCCTTGGCAAGGAGATGCTCTACCACTGAGCTACATCCGCGGGAACCGGTGATCAGGGGCTGTGGGAACTCAGACCGACCCGATTCGGTGGTGTCGGCCGCAGGACTGCGCCGACCTCGTGAGATTGCCCTATCGAGCCACCACTGGTCAATCACCTGCCTCGCTCCAGGCAAGCTGGGCCCTCCAGAGCTGCCTGCCTAAGCTCCCGCGAGGTTCGCCCCCGGCATGAACAACGCGCCGTCATTCCCCGATCTGCAGACGGTGCTGGGAAGCGACGGCCTCCGACTGGTGCGTCAGCAGGGGCTGTTGCGTCAGCTGGTGCAGCAGCTGGTCATCGCGGGAGCGATCGAGGGCATCCAGCTCACGGACGACGAGGAGACCCAGGCACGGCAGGGCCTGCTGCAGGGTCGCGGACTGACCACGCCGGAGCAGTGGCGCCAGCATCTGGAACGCAGCGGCTTGAGCGAGGAGGAGGCCACCACCCTGCTGCTGCGACCCGTCCTGGTGGCTCGGGCCGCCCAGGAGCGCTTCGGAGCGAAGGCGGAAGCCCGCTTCCTGGCCCGCAAGAACCAGCTCGACCGGGTGGTCTACAGCCTGCTGCGCCTCAAGGATCCCTTTCTGGCGCAGGAGCTCTACCTGCAGATCGAATCCGGAGAGGCCAACTTCGCTGATCTGGCGGCCCACCATTCCCAGGGCAGTGAGCGCAACACGAACGGCATCGTCGGCCCGGTGGCCCTGACCCAGGCGCATCCGACCCTCGCCGAGAAGCTGCGCACCTGCGAGCAGGGCACCCTCCTGGAACCGTTTCCCGTGGCGGACTGGTGGCTGGTGGTGCGACTGGAGCGCTACGCCCCGGCCAGCTTCACCCCCGCGATCGCCCAGCAGATGGGCCAGGAGCTGTTCGAGGAGTGGGTGAATGAGGAAACCACCCGTACATTGAGCGCTCTCGTGGCGGCCACCCCACCCAGCCCATCGGAATGACCCAGTCCCCCACCATTCCACTGCGGCAGCATCCCGCCTTCAGCGGTCTCGGCGAGGCCCCGCTCCAGCGCCTGGAGGCCGAGGCCTCGCTGCAGCGCTTTCAGCTGGGCCAGCAGCTTGTGGACGGCCGCAGCATCCCCGGGCGCATCCTGCTGGTGCTGGAGGGCCAGGCCCGGCTCGTGGGCCGAGACCGGGGGCGACTCACCACCATCGGCAAGTTCGGTCCGGGAAGCCTGCTCGGGGCGGCCAGCCTGCTGAGGGGCGGGGCCTGCGAGCACATCACGGCGGCGTCACCGTTGCTGGCGGCCGCCATCCCCGACGCTCTCTGGGCCGATCTCTACCGCACCGAAGCGCCGTTCTGGGAGTGGTGCAACCAGCAGCTCTGGCCCCAGGAGGTGGCAGCGCTGCTGGAGGCCGTTGTGGGCCGCTCCCCCCGCAGCGATGGCTCGGCGCTGCGGCATGTGCGAGAGGCCATCACCAGCGCGGCACTCATTCCCTGCAGCGCCGAGGCGGTCAGCGCGGCCGGGACCGACGGACGGCGGGTGCTGATGGCGTCCTGCTGGGAGGGGCTTGACCCCGGTCAGCCCGTGAGTCCGACAGGGCTGCCGCAACGCTCCGGCCCCTTCGCGACCCGCCTGATCAGCCTGCCCGAGGCCCTGCTGGAGCGGATCGAGGGCGAGGAGGAACCCGAAGGCGAACCCGAACCCACGGGCCCAGGCGACAGCGGCGAGGCCCCGCTGGTACAGGAGTCGGCCGGCGAGCTGCTGCCGCCGGTGAGCCGCTTCAGCCCCGAGCGGAATGCCATCACGGATCTCAAGGTGATCCGCGGCAGGGGTCCGCTTCAGGAGACCCTCGCCTGCCTTCAGATGCTGGCCCAGCTGATGAAGCTGCCCTTCCGGCGTGACGCCATCGAGAAGGTGGTGCAGGACCAGCTCCGCCGGGGCCAGACGCCGACCCTGCAATCGATCGGCCAGTTGACCGCCGGCCTCGGCCTGCATGTGATGACCGGCAAGGTGCCGGCCCAGCTCGGCACCCGCCTGCAGGTGCCGTCGCTGCTGCCCTGGAAGGGAGGGTTCGCCCTGGTGGTGAGCAGCCATCAGAACAGCCTCACCCTGGCCTCGCCGCGGGAGGGGCTCGTGACCCTCCGGCCCGCTCAGCTGGCGGAGGCCTTCCCCGACGGCATCGAGCTGCTCCTTGTGGACCGCTCCAATGCCACGCCGGACCAGGCCTTCGGGCCGGGATGGTTCTGGCCGGCCCTGAAGCGCTACCGGGGCGTGCTGATCCAGGTGCTCACCGCCAGTTTCGTGGTGCAGCTCTTCACCCTGGCCAACCCGCTGCTGATCCAGGTGATCATCGACAAGGTGATCAGCCAGCGCAGCCTTGACACGCTGCAGGTGCTGGGCATCGCCCTAGTGGCAGTGACCCTTCTCGAAGGCGTGCTCGGAAGCCTGCGCACCTTCCTGTTCACGGAAACCACCAACCGCATCGACCAGCGGCTGGGAGCCGAGGTGATCGATCACCTGCTGCGTCTGCCGCTCAACTACTTCGACAAGCGGCCCGTGGGGGAGCTGGGCACACGGGTGGCGGAGCTGGAGAAGATCCGCAACTTCCTCACCGGCCAGGCGCTCACCACGATCCTCGATGCCGCCTTCTCGGTGATCTACATCGTGGTGATGGCGCTCTACAGCTGGATCCTGACCATCGTGGCCCTGGTGGTGCTGCCGATTCAGATCGGCCTCACCCTGCTGGGTGCTCCGCTGTTCCGCCGCCAGTTCCGCCAGGCCGCCGAGGAGAACGCCCGCACCCAGAGCCATCTGGTGGAGGTGCTCACCGGCATCCAGACGGTGAAGGCCCAGAACGTGGAGATGGTGAGCCGCTGGAAGTGGCAGGAGCGCTACGCGCGCTACATCTCACGCACATTCGAGAAAACGATCACCGGCACCGCCCTCAACCAGACGAGCCAGGTGCTCCAGAAGATCTCCCAGCTCCTGGTGCTCTGGGTCGGTGCCGCCATGGTGCTCGACGGCAAGCTCACACTCGGTCAGCTCATCGCCTTCCGCATCATCAGCGGCTACGTGACCCAGCCCCTGCTTCGCCTCTCGGGCATCTGGCAGAGCATCCAGGAGCTGCGGGTCTCGTTCGAGCGCCTGGCCGATGTGATCGACACACCGCAGGAGTCCGGCGAAACCGACCAGAGCAAGATTCCTCTGCCCCCCGTGAGCGGGCACGTGAGCTTCGAGAACGTGAGCTTCAGCTTCCAGCTGGGTCAGCCGGACGTGCTGCGTCACGTTTCCCTCGATGTGGCCCCGGGCACCTTCGTGGGGGTGGTGGGCCAGAGCGGCAGCGGCAAGAGCACCCTGATGAAACTGCTGCCGCGGCTCTACGACCCGCGTGAGGGCCGGGTGCTGCTCGATGGCTACGACATCGACAAGGTGGAGCTCTACTCGCTGCGCCGCCAGATCGGCATCGTGCCGCAGGACCCGCTGCTGTTCACCGGAACCGTGTCCGAGAACATCGCCCTCACCAATCCGGAGGCCGGCAGCGAGGAGATCATCGCGGCCGCCCGCACGGCCTGCGCCCACGACTTCATCATGGAGCTGCCGAGCGGCTACAGCACCCAGGTGGGCGAACGGGGCGCCAATCTCAGCGGGGGCCAGCGTCAGCGCATCGCCATCGCCCGCACCCTGCTGGGTCGCCCCAAGCTGCTGGTGATGGATGAGGCCACGAGCGCGCTCGACTACGACACCGAACGCCGGGTCTGCGACAACCTGCTCGACAGCCTGCACGACTGCACCGTGTTCTTCATCACCCACCGGTTGTCGACCATCCGGCGGGCCAATCTGATCGTGATGCTCGATCAGGGCGCCGTGGTGGAAAGCGGCAGCCACGATGAGCTGATCGCCCGCAAGGGCCGCTATTTCGCCCTGTTCCGCCAGCAGGAGGTGTCGTGATGATCCGCCGCAGCGATTCCGCCCAGGCTCCGGCCGAGGCGAGTGTGAGCACCCATCACGACGAGAGCCTGCTGCAGCAGAGCCGGCTCTGGATGCGCACGGTCACCTGGAGCCTGGTGGCCACCACCGCCTTCGGCGTGGGCTGGCTCGCCCTGGCCAAAACCGAGGAAATCGTGGTGGCCCCGGGCAAGCTGGAGCCGATCGACACCGTGCAGGACATCACCCTGCCGGTGGGTGGCGTGGCCCAGAAGATCCTCGTGCGGGACGGCGACCAGGTGAGCCAGGGCCAGGTGCTGATCCAGCTCGACAACGAGGCCAGCGAGGAGCGGCGCAAGGCCCTGGAGCGGAACATCACCCTCAAGACCAATGAACTCGCCCTCAAACAGGAGGAGCTGCGCCGTTATCTGGAGCTCAACCAGGAGGAGGTACGGATGCTGGAGAAGAATCTCACCCTCGATCAGGAGATTCTGAGCCGGCTCGAGACCCTGGCCCGTGAGGGCGCGTCAGCCGAACTCCAGTACCTGCAGCAGCAGAACCAGGTGCAGGAGACCCAGGGCCGCCTGATGCAGAGCCGGGTCGACCGGCTGCGCCAGACGGCGATCCTCAACCAGGCCATGAAGCAGCTCAACACCGAGCTCACCGACCTGCGGGGACAACTGGCGGAGACCAACGTGACCCTGCGCTACCAGGCCCTGCGCTCTCCCGTGGACGGCGTGGTGTTCGACCTGCGGCCGACCGGAATCGGCTACGCCGCTCAGACCACCGAGACGGTGATGAAGGTGGTGCCCTTCGGCGCCCTGGAGGCGCGGGTGGAGGTGCCGAGCAATCAGATCGGCTTCGTGCGCACCGGCATGCCGGCCGACATCAGCATCGACTCCTTCCCCGCCAGCGATTTCGGCGTGCTGGAGGGCACCGTGACCCGCATCGGCTCCGATGCCCTGCCGCCCGATCCCCAGACGGGCCGTCAGGAGCCCCGCTTCCCCACCACGATCGAACTGGCCAGCCAGCAACTCAAGCTCAGGAGCGGCACGCAGCTGCCGCTTCAGGTGGGCATGAGTCTCACCGCGAATATCAAGCTGCGCAAAGTGAGCTACCTGCAGTTGCTGCTCAGCAACTTCAAGGACAAGGCCGACTCCCTGCGCCAGCTCTGAAGCAAAACGCCTCGGTCATGCCACTTCAAGCCAGAGCGGGAATGGCTGTGCAGGTCGCGGAATTGGCCTCGAAGGAGGGGCCAGAAGCATGTCTATGACTACCTTTTCATGGGTATAGCGGATCTCCGTCGAGGTCGTCAGCGATTACCCATTTGCAAAGTGTGAAGGTTGACTGCGGTTCGCCCGAACACCTAGCATAACCACGACTCCCCTTCATCCAGGAACCTTGGCTTTTCAAACCATTACCGGCGCTAATGGTGTCGACTTCATCGGGACCGATGGAGTGGACGTCCTGAACGCCGTCAACGAGTTCGGCGAAGATTACGTCGGCGGTCAGCAGGCTGGTGATTCGATCACCTTCAGCTCCCCCCAGACCGGGGTTGTTCCCACCAAAACCATTCGTGGCGGCCAGGGCGACGACACCATCGTCATCGCGAACCTGCTGACCGGTCCCAGCACCGTGAATGGCAATAAGGACAGTGACACCATCTCGATCGCTCAGGGTGCTTCTGAGTCGACCATTTCCGGCGGTGACGGCAACGACACCATCAACGCTGATGGCCCCTTCACCAACGCTCTGATCAACGGCAACCTCGGTGCCGACATCATCAACTTCGGTAACGGCCTGGCTGTTCCCGTCCCCACCCCTGTGAGCGCCGCCAACTCCACGGTGGCAGGTGGTGACAACAACGACACCATCAACTACTCCACGGCTGTTGGTTTCGTTGGCTCCTTCGAATCCAGCAAGGTCAACGGCAACAAGGGCAACGACGTGATCAACGTCGGCGCCGCCGGCGGTGGCACCCGCACCTTCGGCGCCTTCTCGCTGTTCGGTGGTCAGGGTTCTGACACCCTGAACTTCAACGGTGACGGTGCTGCCTCCACCGACGCGGCCTACCTGAGTGGTGACCTCGGCAACGACATCCTCAACGCCTTCACCAGCGGCGACAACACCCTGATCGGTGGTGACGGCAACGACACCATGACCAGCGGCGGCGGCAAGGACCTGCTCCGTGGCAACGCCGGCAACGACACCATCAGTGCCGGTGGCGACGATGACTCCGTCGTGGGTGGTGCCGGCGACGACATCCTCAACGGTGGTGCCGGCAACGACACGATCACCGGTGGTGCCGGCGCGGATTCCTTCACCGTGTCCGCCGGCTCCGACGTTTACCTCATCAACGAAGTCAGCGACAGTGCTGCCGTCACCTCCGGCACCACCCGCACCTTCGACAGCGTCTCCGGTGCTCTCGGCGCCAGCCAGATCGACATCACCGCTGTTGTCGACACCCTGGCCGGTGGCAGCTACGGCGGTGCAGCCGTGACCGTCGCCGCTCTGGGTGCCTTCGCTGCTGACAACTTCAGCCAGCTGAAGACGGCCCTGGATGCTCTCGCCATCCTCGGTTCCTCCACCACACAGATCCGGGCCTACGAATTCACCGTGGCCAACCTCACCCCGTCCGGCGGCATCGCCGGCACCTACATGTGGGTGAACGACAGCCAGAAGGAGTTCAACCAGGGCGACCTGCTGTTCCGTGAAGCCGCTGCAGGCAACATCGTTGGTGGCGACTTCACCGTCGCCTGAGACAACGACAGTCTCTCTGAACCAACCTCGCCCCCCGAAAGGGGGGCTTTTTTATTGCTGGCAGCATCCATGGATCTTCTCTTCGTGCATCAGCAGATGCCCGGCCAGTACCGGCACATCATCCGCAATCTCTGCGAGGCCGGCGGGCACCGCTGCATCGGTCTGGGCATCCATCCCCCCGCGAAGCGCTGCCGGAGAGCTTCCACCACGTGCGCTACGCCCCGGCTCGGGGCAACACGCCCGGAATTCACGACCTGGTGCTGGAAACCGAAACCAAGGTGATCCGCGGCGAGGCCTGTGCCGCCGCCGCTCAGACGCTGCGGGATCAGGGCCTGAGACCCGATCTGATCTGTGTGCACCCCGGCTGGGGAGAAGGGCTGTTTCTCAAGCACGTCTGGCCCGATACGCCCATGCTCTGCTACCAGGAGTTCTGGTACAACACGGAGGGCTTTGATGTCGGATTCGATCCGGAGTGGCCCTCAGCGGAGCGCGACTGGGAAACCGGTTGCCGCATCCAGATGAAGAATGCCTATCTCCATCTGATGTTCGGTGAAGCGGACTGGAACATCACGCCCACCACCTTCCAGCGCAGCAGCTTTCCCCAGCCCTATCAGCAGCGCCTGAGTGTGATCCACGACGGGATCGATTGTTCCCAGTCCTGCCCCAATCCGGACCCGGCTCCATTGGAGTTGGGACACTCGATTCGACTCGAGCCCGGTGATCGCCTCGTCACCTTTGTGAACCGACGCCTGGAGCCCTATCGCGGCTGCCACACCTTCATCCGCGCCCTGCCCGAGCTGCAGCGTCTGCAGCCGGAGGCACGCATCGTGGTGGTGGGAGAAACCAGCGGCGTGAGTTACGGCCGGCCGTGTCCGGAGGGGGAATGGAAAGAGCTGTTTCTCAAGGAGATCGAAGGCGACTATGACCCCAGCCGAGTGAATTTCATCGGCAACATCCCCCATCACGCCTTCACGCGTCTGCTGCAACTCAGCGCCTGCCATGTGTATCTCACCTATCCCTTCGTGCTCAGCTGGAGTCTGCTGGAGGCCATGAGTTGCGGCTGCGCCGTGGTGGGATCCCGAACCGCGCCGGTGGAGGAGGTGATCCGCGATGGCCACAATGGCGTGCTGGTGGATTTCTTCAAGCCGGGTGATCTGGCCAGCGCCGTGTCGGATCTGCTGGAGAACCGCGCGCTCGCGCAGCAGCTCGGCCGTGCGGCCCGGCAGACGATTCAGGCCCGCTTTGATCTGCGCACCTGCCTGCCGCGCCAACTGGCTCTGATGGATCTCGTGGCCAATCGGGCCCTGCCGGATTAAGTCCTCTCGCCTGCACCCTGCGCTGCCGCGTCGCCTCGACGCAGCAACAGATCCCGCCAGGCCACATAGGAGCGATGCGCATGCTCCACCAGCAGGAACTGACGGCAGTCCCAGCTGGGCTTCACCACCGGCATGTGCTGGAGCACGGTGTAGGTGGCCACGGTTTCCAGAGGCCCCACGAATCCTTCATCCGCCACCCCCCGCCCGCGCAGCCGCTGGCGCTGGGGTTCGCTGAGCAGAAACAGGCCGGAATGGGGATTACTGGCCACATCGAAGCTCACCTCATTGCCATCCCAGAACCGCCCCGTGGCGACGCGGGGCTGTGGGGTCTGGAAGCGCCGCAGGAAGTCAGGCGCGATGGGCCCGTCCACATACAGGCGCGGCATCGCGGGGTCGTCGGTGCATTCGTAGCGGTGCGGCATCAGTGCCAGCTGATGCGCGGTGCGGTTGAGGAACCAGCTGACCTTGTCGACGAACAGGGGGTCGTGGATGACGAGATCATCCTCGAGGTAGCAGTGCAGATCCGCCGGCTGCTCGTGCTGCAGCAGAAAATCACGGGCGGCCCTGGGCAGATGCAGGCTGTCCTCCAGCTCCACCTCATGCAGCGTGAGCCGGCCGCGGAAGGCCTCCAGCACGTCCGCGAGCCGGTTGTCTCCCGAGACGAACACGTGCAGCTCCACCTGGATACCGGCCAGCCGTGTGGCGGGGTACGACGGGCGGCCCGTGCTCAGAAGCTGCGGCCTCGTCACCTCCAGCATCTGCTCGACCTCGCCCCGCGCCAGGCCCAGAACGCCCCCCAGGCAACGGCTCAGGGCCAGCACACGGTGCACCGCCTGATCGCTGCGGGTGGATCCGTAGCCGGTCGCCTTCGCACCACGGCTGTAGTGGTGGGGGATCGCCACCCGCAGCAGCACCGGCCGCGTGGCCGCGGGTCGGCTGGCGGCAGGCGTCACGTCGCTGGCAGCAGGCTCGGCTGAGGTCATGGCATCAATCCGGCGGACAGCTCTGCCGATCCTCCAGCTCTCGCCATTCGTCCTCGACCGGTGCGGCTCATCTGGGCCAGCGCAGGCCGTAGCGCTGCTCCATCAGGGCGTAGGTGGGCTCCAGTTGCTCCCGCATCCAGGCGCGCAGGGCAGCGCTGGGCTCGAGCTGGGTGTTGCCGGCGGCGTTGGCCCGGGGCAGGGGGCCCGGGAACGGATGCTCCTTCAGTGCCAGGAAGGCCTGAATGCGCCGCCAGCTGAGCTCCGGCTCGGCGAAGAGATCCTCGCTGCGCAGCAGCAGCATCGCCTCCTGTGGCCACAGCGCCTCGTAGCGGGCCAGCTGGGGACCGTAGCGGCTGCGGCTCAGGTAGCTGTGCTCCTGATGGGAGCGGTCGCGGCCTCCGGGCGCGGCCAGGCGAGCCTCGGCCCCCGCCAGGCGGGTGGGCTCCGCTGCCAGGGCCTGCTCAAGCGGCAGCGGCTCCAGCCCGAGCCGGCGGCTGTGGCCGTACTGGGAGAGGGCCCGCTCCACCGGGTCGCGCAGCAGCACGATCAGCCGGGCGCCCGGCACGGTGGCGGCGATGCGGGCCGGGGCCTGGGGATGGAACAGGTAATAGGGCGTGATGTCGCCCCGCAGCTGGCCGGGGGCGGCGCCGCTGTAGTGCGCGGCGTACCAGTCGTGCCCCTTGTCGTAGTGCAGCGAGAAGTAATGGACCTCCTTGAAGGCCGGCAGGAACAGCCCCGGATGCCGGGAGAGCAGGGTCTGGAGGGTGGTGGTGCCGCAGCGCTGGGCGCCCAGACCGAGCACATCCACCAGGGGCCGGCGATCGGTGGGCTGGGAGACTGACCCAGCGGCGGACCGCTGCAGCCAGCGCCTGAGTCCGCCTGCCGCCATGACCGCTCCCGCACCTCCGGACCCGTGATCATCGCCGACCGGTTTCTGTGGCTGCATCTGCCCAAGACGGGCGGCACCTCGATGACGCGGCTCTTCCGGGAGCTGCAGGTGCCGGGTGTGGCGGTGGATCCGGACGACACCCGGGCCAAGCACGATTCGGTGACCCTGCGGGAGGAACGCGGCTGCTGGCGGGCGGGATCGCGGCGCCGCTTCATCACCGCCCGGCGGCTGGAGGCCTGGCTGCTGAGCGACTGGCGGCACAAGCGCCAGCGCATGGGCCTGCCGGGTCTGGACTTCGCGCCGGTGCGCAGCGGCCTCTTCTACTCCCTGCGGCTGGGAGGGGTGTGGGTGGCGGCCGACTGGTGGCTGGCCTACTTCGGGGTGGACGAGCAGGTGACGGCGCTCCGACTGGAGCACCTTCGGCACGACTTCAACCGACTGCTGCTGCCCGAGCTGCCGGCGGGAACGCCCGAGCTGCAGACCCCTCCGCGGGAGAACCGGACCCTGGCGGATGGCGCCGGCAGCGGCTCAGGCGATCCCGCCGCTACGGCCTTCAGCCCGGCGGACCGTCGCCGCATCGCGGCGGTGAACCCGCGCTGGAGCGCCTGGCAGGAGCGCCTCTACGGCGACGAGCCCGGCAGCGTGCCGGCCACGGCTGCGGAGACCTGATGGCAAAGGCCACCCCTCCCCTGGTGCTGCTGATCGGCATGCACCGCTCGGGCACCTCCCTGCTGGGCTCGCTGCTGCCCGCCCTGGGCATCCCCCTGCCCGGCCCCCTGATCGAAGCCGACCGCCACAACCCGGAGGGCTACTTCGAGCACGGCGAAGTGGTGGCCCTGCAGGAGGAGCTGCTGATCGCCCTCGATCGCTGGTGGCCCTCCCAGAACGGCGCCCTGCCCCTGCCGGAGGACTGGCTGGAGCGACCCGAGACCCAGCGCTGCGGCGAGGCCCTGCACCGGATCCTGCTCGAGCAGGCGGCCCGGCAGAGCGGGCCCTGGGCGATCAAGGATCCCCGCACCACGATGCTGCTGCCCCTCTGGCGCCAGCAGGCCGCGGCGATCGGTCTGCCGCTGCGCCCGATCCTGTGCCTGCGGGATCCGGCCGAGGTGATGGTGTCGCTGGTGCACCGCGACGCGGCGGCCGCCGGCATGACCCCCTGGCGGGCCCAGCAGCTCTGGTGGCGGCACAACAGCCAGGCCCTGTTCAACAGCGAGGGGCTGCCGCTCCACATCCTTCACTACAGCCGCTGGTTCGCCGCCGCCGGCCCGGAGGCGGCCGCCACGCAGCTGCGGCGGCTGTTCAGCGCCCTGCACGGGCGCGAGCCGCAGCCGGCCGAGCTGGAGGCGGCCCTGGGCCGGATCCGGCCGGAACACCGCCGCAGCCGGCGCACCCTGCGCACCGCCATCCCCATCCATCCGAACCTGCGCTGGCTGGAGCGGCAGCTGCTGGCCGTCGCCGACGGCCGCCGCGAACGCGGCTCACTGCTGCACGAGCTGCGCCGCCGGCCCCAGCCGCTCACGCTGCCGCTCTCGGCCTGGCGCCACGGGACGCGGCGGCCGCCGCTGCGGGCGGTGCTGATCCGTCAGCGCTCGCGGCTGGTGCCCCGGGCCGAGCCCGGCGCCTGGTTCGATGCCGCCCACTACCGGGCCCAGCTGCCGGAGCTGCCGGCGGATCACGATCCCCTCTGCCACTACTGGTGGCGGGGCTGGCGCGACGGGCTCTCCCCCCACCCGTTCTTCGATCCGGCGGCCTACGACCGGGCCTGCCGGGAGCGGGGCCTGGCGGTGGAGGGGGCACCGCTGCGCCACTTCCTGCTCACGGGCCTGGAGCGGGCCATCCCGCCCTCGGGCCTGGTGGATCCGGCCTGGCTGGACGGGCATCCACAACGGCCGGCGCTCTGGCGGCAGGCGCGCCCGGTGGGGCTCCACCCCTGGGGGGCCGCGGCGTCGGTGCTGGCGGGGGGCGATCTGCACGCCGCCAGCGCCACGCTGCGGCGCTGGATCCATGGCGGCATCCCCGCCGGCGACCTGGCGCGGATCGGTGGCCTCGAGGCGGGCGGCTTCGCGGAGCTGGACGCGCTGCTGGCGGAACGCCCCGCACCGGGGCCTCCGGGGCGGCTCGACACACCGGGCGCCGATCCCAACGCCTGGCCCGTCCACGCCTGGCTGCAGTGGCTGCCGGCCGGCCTCGGCTGGAGCGGCGAACAGGGCCTGCCCTGGCGCCAGCAGAACAGCCGGGCCTGGGAGGAGGCCGGCGGCGGGGCGCCGGACCTGGTGCTGCTGCTGCCGCCGCGCCTGCCGGAGGCTGTGGACAGCAATGCCCTGCTGGCCTGGAGCCGGGGGGCCCATGTGCTGGTGCGGGCCGCAGCCGTGCGCCAGCGGCTGCGGCGCCTGGGGGTAGCGGCCCACCCTCTGGCGCCGGGTCAGCAGGCGGGATCGGGCTGGCTGAACCGCCTCGGCGATGCCGACGCCGCCTGCCGGCGGCTGGGGCTGGCGCCGGCCGAGGCCGCCCTCATCGGCGATGGGCCGCTCATCCTCGGCACGGCCGGCCGGGAGTGGGAGGAGGCCCTCGCACCGCCGCTGTGGGGCCTGCCCCGCTTCGATCAGCTGGAGCTGAACGGCAGCGAGGACGCCCGCCTGCTGGCCGGCTGGCTGAACGGGGCCACGCGGCAGGGCCTCTCACTGGTGCGGCTGGACCCCACGGAGGAGGAGCGCCGCCTGGCGGCCTGGACGGCCCTGCAGGGGCCGGCGGAAGCCCGGTCCGGCTGGCTGCCGCCGCAGCTGTTCCGGCCGCCGCTCCATCCCGATGAGCTCGCGGCGGAGCTGCGCTGGCGGGCACGGGGAGGGCCACCGATGGCGGAGGTGAGCACGCCCGAGCCGGAGCTGCAGCGGCTCTGGCAGGGCGGCCGCGAGGGCACACCCGAGGTGAGCCTCTGCATCAGCCTGCACAACTACGCCGATCGGATTGAAACGGCACTGGAGAGCGCGGCGGGCCAGAGCCTGGAGGCGGTGGAGCTGATCGTGGTGGACGACGCCTCCAGCGATGCCGGCCGGGCGGTGACCCAGCGCTGGCTGGAGGCCCGAGGCCCGCGGTTCACCGGCGCGCAGCTGCTGGGGCATGCCGTCAACGGCGGCCTGGCCTCGGCCCGCAACAGCGCCTTCGCGGCGGCGCGCGCACCGTGGTGCTTCGTGCTCGATGCCGACAACAGCCTCGAACCCGAGGCCCTGGCCCGCTGCGTGGCGCTGGCCCGGCGGGTGCCGGCGGAGATCGCCGTGGTGCACCCGATCCTGCAGGTGCTGGCCGGAGGGGACCGGCCCGAGGAGCAGCGCGCCCTGCTGGGGGCGGCCAGCTGGCAGCGGCACTGCTTCCGGGAGGGCAACACGATCGATGCCATGGCCCTGATCCGCCGCAGCGCCTGGCGGGAGGTGGGGGGCTACAGCCACATCCCCGAGGGCTGGGAGGACTTCGACTTCTGGTGCAAGCTGATCGAGGCCGGCTACGGCGGCGTGATCTGCCCCCAGCGGCTGGCGCACTACCACTGCCACGGGGCCTCGATGCTGGCCACCCGCACCCAGCGGAGCCTGCGGGCCGTGAGCCGCCGGCTGCAGCAGCGGCACCCCTGGCTGGAGCTGCCCCTGGCGACCGGCCTGCAGGAGGCCGCCTGGCCGGAGTCCTGAAGCTGGGAGCCCTGCTGGGTGCGTGGCAACCTTGCCTGGCCCGATGTGGTGAGCCATGACCCTCCCTGCCGAGGCCGCCACGCCGCCTGCGGCGAGGGACGCGCCGACCCTCTCCTGCCTGGTGATCTCACGCACCGCGGCTCTGCTGGAGCGCATGCTCGCCAGCCTGAGCCGGGCCCGGCTGCACTGGGGTGAGGCCGACGAGGTGCTGCTGTCGTGGAATGGCAGCGAGGAGGAGCTGGAGGAACTGCTGCGCCGCCGGGAGGAGGCGGAGACCGGCGCGCCGACGCTGCGGGTGGCCCTGCGGGAGCCATATCACTTCGCCCGCAACATGAACCGGCTGGCGGAGCAGGCCCGCGGCGAGCTGCTGGTGCTGATCAACGACGACGTGGAGCTCGACCCCGGCAGCCTCGACCGGGCGATCCACCTGCTGGAGACCCATCCGGAGATCGCCCTGCTGGGAGGCCGGCTGCGGGGCTCGGATGGCCGCCTCACCCATGCCGGCCTGCTCCTCTCACCGGGCGGCCTGCCCTACAACCGGCTGCGGCCGGATCAGCTGCCCGGCCTGATCGATGCCGAGGGGCTCGATGCGATGGAGTCGGGCCCGATCCCGGCCGTGACCGGCGCCCTGATGGTGCTGCCGCGGGAGGTGTTCCTCGGCATCCGCTTCCGGGAGAGCTTCCGGGTCTGCGGGGAGGACATCGACCTCTGCCTGCAGATCCAGCGTCAGCTGGGCCGGCCGGTGTACTACGCCTCGGATGTGTCGGGGGTGCACGACGAGAAGAGCACCCGCGGCGATGCCGTGGACCACTTCGACCTGCAGCGGCTGGCCGGGGAGATCAGCGCCAGCGGCGGCCTGGCGGCGCTGGCGGACACGAACCTGGCCCACTGGGCCGTGCAGGAGGGGCGTCTGTTCTTCGAGACGATCCAGCGGCTGCGCGGTGAGATCCGGGACCTGGAGGATCTCGTGAATCAGAAGCGGGATGCGATCACCGATCTCGGGCGCCAGCAGGAGGATGCCGCCGCCCGGCACCGCGATCAGCTCCGCGGCCTGCAGCTGAAGCTGAACGACGCCGAGCTGCGAGCCTCCCTGGCGCTGCGGGATCTGGAGGCCCTGCGCCAGAGCCGCACCTGGAAGGCCACCGCGCCGCTGCGCTCCCTGGCGGACAGCCTGCGGGCCGCGCCTCTGGAGGCCAGCGGCGATGGAGGGGCAGCCGGCGACAGCGATGCGGCGGCCCTGGCCGAATTGCCGCCCCTGAGCCGGATGGCCCCCGCCGGCGGGCCCGAGGCCGGATCGCCGGCCGATCCGGCCCAGCTGCATGTGGTGTTCGACAGCCTGATCCTGGGGCTGGCCAACCGGGCCAGCGTCTCGCGGGGGGGATCTACCGCTACGGCAGCCAGCTGATGCTGGCGCTGGTGCAGGGCGGCCACATCGGTCAGCTGCACCCCTACTGCCCCGACCCGCTGCTGGCCGGATCGGTGCGGGCGGAACTGGAGGCCCTGGAGGCGGCGAGCGGCCTGACCCTGGGCCAGCGGCCCGCCGGCGGGCCGGCGCCGCGGCTGCCGGATCCGGGCACACGCCTGAAACGGGTGCTCAAGCCCCTCTACCGCCGCCTGCTGGGCTCCGGACGGATGCGGGCCGTGGCCCAGCGCAACTTCGACAGCACCCTGGCCCGCTGCAGCCGGGCCAACACCGTGTTTCACACGCCGTTCCAGTCGGTGCCGCCGGAGGTGCGCCGCAGCGGCATCGGCTCGGTGGTGGTGACCGTGCACGACATGCTGCCGCGCATCCACCCGGAGTTCTTCACCGAGGAGACGATCCGCCACTTCAGCGAGATGATCGACCTGCTCCAAGCGGGCGATCACGTGATCTGCGTCTCGGAGTCGACGCGGCGCGACTTCCTGCGCTTCAACCGGGTGGTGCCGGAGAGCCATGTGCATGTGACGCCGCTGGCGGCCTCGCCGGAGCTGCGGCCCGTGCGCGATCCGGCCCGGCTGGAGAGCCACCGCCGGGCGCTGGCGATCCGGGAGGGGGAGCAGGTGATTCTGAGCCTCTGCACGCTGGAGCCCCGCAAGAACCTCACCACCCTGATCGACGCCTTTGAGGCGCTGCGGCAGAGCGGGACGGCAGAGGGCGTCCGCCTGGTGCTGGCGGGCTCGATGGGCTGGAAAACCACCGCCCTCACCGAACGGATCCGCACCAGCAGCGAGTCGGAGGCGATCACCGTCACCGGTCACATCCCCGACGCCGATCTGGCGCTGCTCTACTCGTGCGCCGATGTGTTCGTGTACCCATCCCTCTACGAGGGCTTCGGGCTGCCGCCGCTGGAGGCGATGCAGTGCGGCACTCCCGTGATCGTGGGCGCCACCTCCTCGTTGCCGGAGGTGGTGGGGGAGGCGGCGCTGCTGGTGGATCCCCGCAGTGCCGGCGAGCTGAGCGCGGCCATGGCCCGGCTGCTGGGCTCGAGCGAGCAGCGCCGCCTGCTGGGCCAGCGGGCGCTGGAGCAGGCGGCCCGCTTCAGCTGGCAGCGCACCGCCGCGGACACCGCCGAGGTCTATGGCCGCACCCTCGCCGGCTGAGCCCGCCAGCGGCGCGCGCCTGGTGCTGGCCTACCGGCCGAGCGGGTTCCCCGAGCTCGGCGGCCTGCACCGGCTGGGCTGCGAGATCGTGCAGCGGGCCGGCCCCGATGGCAGCGCCACCCTGATCGCCCGCGGCCAGAGCGGGGCGCCGCTGCCGGGCAGCCGGCCCACCCATCGGCTGCGGCAAGGCGACCGGCTGGTGGTGATCGGCTGCAACGTGGCCTGGGCCTACAGGCTGGTGCTGAGCCAGCGGCTGCGGCATCCGCGGCGCCCTGTGGCCTGGCTGCCGAGCTTCCATGACCCGGCCACCGTGCGCCACAGCCGCCGGGCCCGGCTGGCCCAGCTGGCTCTGAAGGTGCTGCAGCGGCTGGGGGTGACGGTGCACGTGCAGACCCCGCACGAGCAGCAGCTGCTGCAGGCGGGCCGCGGCGCCCACTGCCGCCTCTCCAGCCACGGCCTGCCGGCCGACGTGCGGCGGGGGCTGGAGCAGTGCCTGCAGCCGGCAGGGACCGCAAGCGGTGAGCGCTCGATCGATCTGCTCTTCGTGGGGCGGCCCACCCTGCAGAAGGGCTGGGGACGGTTCATCGCCCTGGCGCAGCGGAGCCGGCTGCGTTGCGGAGCGATTCTGCCCTCGCGGCCCGTCGGGCCGCTGGCGCCGCCGGCCGGCATGGCAGTGCTGCTGGCCCCGGAGCGGAGCCGCATCAGCCAGGAACTGGGCCGCAGCCGGCTGGTGCTGATCCCATCGGACTACGAATCCTTCGGCATCGCCCAGCTGGAGGCGATCGCCGCGGGCTGCGTGGTGCCGATCCTGGGGCACTGGCCCCTGTGGGAGGGATTCGAGGCGCTGCAGTGGCAGCAGCTGGATGATGCCGCCCTGCTGGCGGCCTGCGAGCGCCTGGCGGCCGACGAGCCGCGTCGTCGCGCCCTCGCACTGGCCCAGGCCCGCCACGTGCTCGATCAGCCCAGCGCCCGGGCTCCCTGGCTGCCGGGTCTGCTGCCGGCGGGGGGTGGGGCGCCATGAGCGGGGAGGCGCTGGTGAGCGTGGTGGTGCCCTTCCGGGACCAGGAGGCCCTGCTGCCGCAGGCCTGCCGCTCGCTGCTGGCCCAGACGGAGCGGCGCTGGCGGGCGGTGCTCGTGAACGACGGCTCGCGGCCGGTGGCGCGGGCGGTGGCCGCCGGGTTCTGCCGGCAGGACCGGCGCTTTGTGCTGCTGGATGTGCCCGCCGAACGGCTGCCGCACGCGCCGGGCCCCTGGCTGGCCAGGAACCTGGGCATCGCCGCCTGCCGCACCGCCTGGATCGCCTTCCTCGATGCGGACGATCTCTGGCACCCCGAGAAGCTGGAGCGGCAGCTGGCCCTGCATCAGCGGGGGAGCTGCGATCTCTCGATCACCGGCTACCACCGCTTCCGGGCCCGCGACCTGCGCATCCTCGAGACCCGCATCCCGCCGGCGGGGGTGCGCTTCAGCACGCTGCTGCGGGGCAACGTGCTGCCCCTCTCCAGCGTGATGGCCGCCCGGGAGCTGCTGGCGGAGGGCTTCCGGGCGGAGCGCCATGAGGATTACGGGCTGTGGCTGCGGCTGTTCGCCTCGGCCCGGCCGCCGCAGCTGGCCACCCTGGCCGAACCGCTGATGGCCTACCGCCTCCATCCCGATTCCCTCTCCGCCGCGCGGCTGCGCAGCGTGCGGGCGGTGGAGCGCCTGTTCCGGCCTCATCTGCCCTCGCGCCGGCAGCGGCTGCTGGCGCTCACCGCCTGGAGCGCCACCCGGCTGGCGAACGTGGCGGCGCGGGCCACCAGCCCCAGCCGGCCGCTGCCATCGCCGTTCCTGGACGTCGTGACGGGGCCGGCCTGACCCGTTCAGGGCACCGGGCCTGCGGGGCCGCTGCCGAGGGGGCCGCTGCGCAGGGGGCCGGCCATGATCCGCTCCAGCAGGGCGATGGGCAGCAGCCGCAGGGGCAGGCGCAGGCCCACCTGGGCCAGCACGGCCCACCAGGGCAGCAGACCCTCCCGCAGGCAGGTGGCGAGGAAGCACAGCTCCCGGGCCGCGTAGCGCAGGCCATGGCGGCGGCGCAGGTGGGCCGCCCCCACCCGGGCATCCACCAGGGGCTCGGGCAGGTTGTCGAGGCAGGGGCCCCGGCGCAGCAGTCGCAGCCAGAGGTCGTAGTCCTCGAAGCCGGGCATGGCCCGGTAGTTGCCGGCGGCGAGCACGCGGGAGCGCCGCAGGATCACCGAGGGGTGGTTGAGCGGGTTGCGCCAGCGGCTGCGGCGGCGCAGCAGGGCCGGCCCCAGCGGCACCGGCCGCTGGGCGATCGGGGCCTCGGGGCTGCGGATGAACTCCGGCAGCGGCGCGCTCATGGCCGCCAGCTCGGGTCGGGCCAGCAGCTGGCTGAGCTGGCGGCGGGCCCGCTGCGGACGGCTGATGTCGTCGGCATCGGCCCGCAGCACCCACTCGTGGGAGCAGGCCCGCAGGCCGCGGGCCAGCACCGGCCCCACCCCCTCCCCGCCGGGGCCCGGCACCCGCCGCAGGGGCAGGCCGGAGGCCTGCAGCAGGGCCAGCAGGGGTTCGGGCAGGGCCCCATCGCAGGCGATCACCACCTCGGCCGGCGCGGGCACCTGGCGGCGCAGGCTCTCCAGGGCCAGCCGCAGCACCGGCTCCGGCTCCCAGGGGGCCAGGGGCATGAGCACGCTGTAGGCGGGCAGGGGCTCCGGCGGGGGGGCATGGCGGTTCGCTCAGGCGGCCGCGCCTGGAGCCGGCCCCGGCAGGGGCGCCCGCAGGGCCCGCAGCAGCAGGCGGGCCTGCGTGCGCCGATCGGGCTCGAAGGCGAGCCAGCACCAGGGCTTGAGCAGCATCTTCAGCAGCTCCTTGGCCTTGAGATCCGCCGGGATGTGGGGCTGGCGCAGCAGCCAGCGCAGGTTGCGCAGGCTGTGGTAGTGGCGCAGGGGGCTGTAGAGCTGCATGCCGCAGGCCCGGCAGAGGGGGTTGGGATGGGGGCGGCCGAACTGCTGCTGCAGCGCCACCGCCCGACTCTGCAGCAGCACGAAACCGCGGGCCTGGGCGCGGAAGCACCAGTCGTGATCGAGGTAATCGATGAACAGCCCCTCATGCAGCGGCCCGAGCAGGGGCCAGTCGCGGGCGAGAAAGGTGGTGCCGGAGCTGATCAGATGGCGGGTGCAGTCGAGACCCTCGGCCTCCTGCCCGTAGGGCTGCCAGCGGCCATGGCGCTGCCGCCGCTGGGCATCGATCACCTGGGGCCCCACCAGCCAGCGCCCCTCGGGCCAGAGGCTCCAGGGCCGGCGCAGGGCCGCGAGCCCCCCGGGCGGCAGCGTGCTGTCCTGATCGAGCAGGGTGATCCAGCGGGCCCCCCGTTCCCGGGCGCGTTCCACGCCGCGGTTGAAGCCGCCGGCCAGGCCGCCCCGGTTGCCGTTCCAGAGGATCTCCAGCGCACCGAACCCCTCCGGCCCCTCCCCGGCCGGGCCCGTCGCCGCCGGGTCCAGCCGCTCCGCCAGAGCCGGCCGGGGATTGTTGTCCACCAGCAGCACCAGCCCGGCGCCGCGGCGCAACCCCTGGAGCTGCTGCTCGAACGCCTGCGGCAGCGCGCCGAAGCAGGCGATCACCAGGGCGTGGTGCGCGTCCCTCAGGGAGCGCTCTCCCCCTGGCCCACACGCCAGAGGCGCAGCCCGGCGGCCTGCACGGCGGCGGCATCGGCCACACCGCGGGCATCGAACACCCAGGCCGGCTGGCGCATGCGGCTTGCCAGAGCCGCCCAGTCGAGCGCGCTGTAGGCCTGCCACTCGGTGAGGATCAGGGCTGCATCGGCGCCCGCCACCGCCTCCTCCGGGCTGGCGGCCGGCCACCAGGCCCCTTCGCCGCTGAGGGCCGCCGCACCGGGACCGCCGCCCGCGTCGGGCGGGGTTGGCTCCAGGCCCAGGTCGGCCGCCATGCGCTCGGCCGGCACCTTGAAATCGTGGATGGCCAGCTGGGCGCCCTCCTCCAGCAGGTCGCCGGCGATGCGGATTGCGGGCGATTCGCGCGTGTCGTTGGTGTCGGCCTTGAAGGCGAAGCCGAGGATCGCCAGGCGCTTGCCCGTCACCGTGCCGAAGAGCCGGTTCACCACCAGCCGGGCGATGCGGTGCTGCTGCCAGGTGTTGAGGGTCACCACCGCCTCCCAGTAGTGGGCCACCTCATCAAGGCCCTCGTGGCGGCAGAGGTAGACGAGGTTGAGGATGTCCTTCTGGAAGCAGCTGCCCCCGAAACCGGGGCCGGCCTTGAGGAACTTGGGGCCGATGCGGCTGTCGGTGCCGATGGCGCGCGCCACCTCCTGCACATCGGCGCCGCTGCTCTCGCAGAAGGCGGCGATGGCGTTGATCGAGCTGATGCGCTGGGCCAGGAAGGCGTTGGCGGTGAGCTTGGAGAGCTCGCTGCTCCACACGTTGGTGCGCAGGATGCGGTCGGGCGGCACCCAGGCGCCATAGAGGCCGGCGAGGGCCTCCACAGCGGCCGGATCCTCGCCGCCGATCAGCACCCGATCGGGCTGCTCCAGATCGCTGATGGCCGTGCCCTCGGCCAGGAATTCGGGGTTGGAGAGCACCGAGAAGCTGGGGGTGGGCCCCTCGCTCTCTCGTTCGGCGGCGGCCAGGATCGCCCGGATCGCCTCGGCGGTGCGCACCGGCAGGGTGCTCTTCTCCACCACGATCGTGTGGCCCTGGGCGCAGCGGGCCACCTGGCGGGCGCAGGCCTCCACCCAGCGCAGGTCGCTGGCCTGGCCGGCGCCGAGACCGCGAGTCTTGGTGGGGGTGTTCACCGAGATGAACACCATGTCGGCCTCCGCGATGGCCGCATCCACCGCAGTGCTGAAGCTGAGGTTGCGGCCGCGGGCCCGGCCCACCACCGCATCGAGGCCGGGCTCGTACACCGGCAGCCGGGAGAGGTCCGGGTCGTTCCAGGCGGCGATGCGGGCGGCGTTGAGGTCCACCACCGTGACCTGCACGTGGGGGCAGCGATCGGCGATCACCGCCATGGTTGGCCCGCCCACATAGCCGGCACCGATGCAGCAGATGCTGCGGATCGGGGTGGCCACGGCATTGGGGGCGTGATCCATCGAACCGGTCCGTCCTGAGGCGTGAAGGACCTTACGCGAGCTTGGCTGTGCCGCCGCCTGCAGGCGGCTGGGTGGCCTGAATCCGGGCGATCGCCGCTGCGGCCTCCAGCAGCTGCTCGGGATCCTCGCCGCGCAGATCCTTGAGGCGCACGCGGCCCGCTGCGGCCTCCTCCTCGCCGATCACCAGGGCCCAGCGGGCGCCGGAACGGTCGGCCCGGCGGAACTGCTTGCCGAAAGCGGCGCCGGTGAGATCGAGCTCCACGCGGAGGCCTGCGGAGCGGGCCCGGCGGGCCAGCTGCAGGGCCCGGGCTTCGGCGGCCGCGCCGCGGCTGAGCACGCAGGCCTGGGGCGCGGAGGCCTCTACCGGCTGGGTCTGCTGCTGGCTGAGCAGCAGCAGCAGGCGCTCCATCCCCAGGGCCCAGCCGATGGCCGGGGTGGGCGGGCCACCCAGCTGCTCCACCAGGCCGTCGTAGCGGCCGCCACCGCAGACGGTCGCCTGGGCGCCGAGCTGATCGCTGGTGATCTCGAAGGCGGTGTGGCTGTAGTAATCGAGCCCGCGCACGAGGCGGGGATTGAGGCGGAAGGGGATGGCCAACTCCTGCAGCAGGGCCTGCACCTGGCCGAAGCGGGCCGCACTCTCCAGCCCGAGGGCCTCCAGCAGGGTGGGAGCATCGGCGAGCAGGGCCTGGGTGGCGGGCACCTTGCTGTCGAGCACGCGCAGGGGATTGGTGTCGATGCGCTGGCGGGAGTCGGGATCGAGGGCCTCGGCCCGCTGGCGCAGCCAGGCCACCAGGGCCTGGCGGTAGGCCTGGCGATCCTCGGGAGCGCCGAGGCTGTTGATCTCGAGAGCCAGGCCCTGCACACCGAGGTCCTGCAGCAGATCCCAGGCGATGGCGATGGCTTCCGCGTCGCTGCGGGGCGAGGCCTGCCCCAGAAGCTCCAGGCCGATCTGATGGAACTGGCGCTGGCGGCCGGCCTGAGGCCGCTCGTAGCGGAACATCGGCCCGCTGTACCAGAGCCGCTGGGGCCCCTGGCTGAGCAGACCATGCTCGAGCGCCGCGCGCACCACCGAAGCGGTGCCCTCCGGCCGCAGGGTGCAGGAGCGTTCGCCGCGGTCGAGGAAGGTGTACATCTCCTTACCCACCACATCGGTGGCCTCACCGATGCCGCGCGCGAAGAGTTCGGTGACCTCCAGCAGAGGCGTGCGGATCTCCTGCACCATGGCCCGGCGGAAATGGGCACGGGCGGTGGCTTCCACGTGCTGCCAGAGGGCCAGCGGCTCGGGCAGCAGATCCACCATGCCCCTGAGACTGCGAACCCGGCTCACGTGCTCCCTGCGGCGAGGGCCCAGTGTGCCGGCCAGCCGGGCGGGCTCTGGTGGCCCGCTTCAGGCCATCAGGCTGAGCAGCGTTTTGGACGCGGCAGCGGCCTGGGCGAAGAGAGCGGATGCCGCTTGCTCGTTGGATTCGTTCGCCGCTGCATTCGCCTGCTTCACCGATTGCTGCAACAGGCGACGGTGCTGATTCAGGGCCGCAGTGCGGGCTTTGGTCAGATCCTCAGCGCTGCCGCCGATCTCCTTGAGAAGATCCAGCAGGGAGAGGCTGAGGGAGGCAGCCTTGACCAGCCAGTTGAGGCATTCCGGATCCTGCCCCGCGTCGCGGGCCTGATTGGCGAGGGCCATGGCTGAACTGGTGGCGCGCACGTGCTGGTTCACCGCGGCCTGGCGGGTGCGTGCGGTGAGGCCCGGATCCAGCAGCAGGCCGCTCAGCTGGCGGCTGATGGGGGCAATCCGCGCCATCCAGGCAAAGGAGGTGGCTTGGTCGCTCGCCTCACGGGCGGCATTGGCCTGGGCCACGGCAAGCTTCTGGATGCGGTTGTAGCGGTTGCCAGCCGCCGCGAGGGCCTGGGTGCTGGCCTTGCTGTCGCTGAGCAGGGGCACCAGGCGCAGGGTGACCGACAGGGCCTGCTCGAGAGCAGCGAACTCGCGCAGTGGATCCTGCGCTTCAGCGGCGGCATCCGCTTCCGCCATGGCCAGGCCGATGCTGCGGCGGTGCAGGTGAACTGTTCGGTTCTGCAGTTGCTCCCGGGGGGACATCTCCTCGGCAGGAGCCGCCGCTTCGGCGGATGCGTCAGCTGCGTCCTCCGTTGACGCGTTCTCCTCAACGGTCTGATCGGTGTCGTCTTGCGGCAGCTCCTCCGGCCGAAGCTCCGGCACCTTGTCGAGCCACTGCGGCCGCAAGGGCACACGGGCGTGCACATCCGTGGCCGGAAGCAGCAGCTCAAAGGGGAGCAGGCGCGGGTCACCCTCGAGCACCTCGCTCGCCGGGCAGTTCATCACCCAGCCGTCGTCGGCGGTGGAGGGCTGGCCGAACAGGGCCACGGTGTCCACACCGGCTTCCGCGTCGTGGAAGAGCTTGAGAGCGCTGAGGGTGTCCAACTGGTTGGTTGCGCTTCCTTGTGACGTGGTCTCCGCCTGCGGAGCCGGCGTGCTGATGAAGTTGCGCAGCCAGCTCGGCATGAACCCATTTCCGAATGGCCCGGGATCTTACGAGCGGTTCACAGTGGGGTCAAAACGTGCGGTGCCTGCGCGATCAGCGGGTCCTAACCGCCGCGGCGAGCGAGCAGGGCGAAGGGATCGAAGCGCACGCTGATGCCGAACTCCTCAGCGAACTCGAGCACCCGGCACCAGGCCCGGGCCGGTTGACCCGCCGCCTGCGGGCGAAGGATGCCGCGCAGGATCACCGGCGCGGTGGCGCTCTGGAGGCTCATCTCGAACAGGGGCCAGCCGATGGAGTCCTGGATCGCATCGTCCCGGTAGGCGGGGGCCACATCGAGGGCGCCGATGAGGATGCGGCGGTGGCTGGCATCCCAGAGGGAGGGAATCTCGTAGCGGGCCAGCAGATCGGCCGCCAGGCCCCAGGAGGTGCCGTTGGCATCGATCCACACCGCCAGAGGCTGGCCATCGGCCTGCATGGTGGCCTCACGCCGGAACACCAGGGCCTCCCTGGTGGGTGTTGCCTCCTCAGCGGAGGCTTCACTTTTGCCAGCCAGCAGGCTGCGGATGCGCGCCCGCAGCTGGTCGCCGCCATCGAGCGGCCCGCCCTTCTCCAGCTGGAGCAGATCCCAGCGTTCGCCGGTGCCGCCCCACACCATGGGGCCGTAGTTCTCGTGCAGCCAGCGCCCATCGCGGTTGGAGGCTGCCTCGGCATGGGTCATCACGGTCTGGATCGTGATCTGCTCGGCGCTCCAGTCCCAGCTGCGGGCCACCGATGCCGCCTCGCGGCAGAGGGCGGTCAGCTGCTGGGGTGTGGGCGGGATGGTCCAGGGATCGGGGCGGCCGCCCATGCAGGCCAGCGACAGTGCCACGCTGTTGCTGTTGCCCCGCCAGGTGTGAGCGGGCAGATCGGCGCTGTAGGCGTGCAGTCGGTGCACCACGCCATCACCTGTGATGATCGAGTGGTAATGACCGGTGCGCACCCAGCTGTAGGGGGTGGCGGTCCAGTGCAGGTAGATCGTGGGAGCCATGCCGCTCTGGAGGGCTCATTGGCAGCTTGGCAACGGCAGGCGGGTGCGGGCACTGATCCAGCGTCAACCCAACCAGCGCAGATCCCGCTTCAGCTCGGCCGCCATGCGGCTGCCACTGGCCAGCAGGCTGTGCAGCTCGTCCGGCGTGAGCACGAGCGCGTCGCAGCTGAGCGGCAGGCGTTCCAATGGCCATCGGCGCAGGCGCTGGTGCTGGGGGCCCTCGGCCGCGGCATCCACCAGCAGCAGATCCAGGTCGCTGCCCACTGAGGCCGTGCCGCGCCCGTAACTCCCGAACACGCCAATCTGTCGAAGCGAAGCGACCTCCCGCTTCCGCTCGGCCGCCCAGAGCCGCACCGCCTCGAGCACCTGCTCAGGGCCGGGCCATCGCATCAGCGATTGCGTCAACAAGCGCACGGGCATGATTCATCGCGTCGTCGCTTTGCAGACGACCGAAATGATCGGTTGGGGCACCATCGGGAAGGCTATCCGGACAGCGCGTGGGGATGTACAGCGCGTCAAGCACCCTCAACCGGTCTTCCAGGTCGACCACCGCAGCAGCCAGGGAGCCACGGACACCATCCGGGAGATCGCGGAAGGAACGCCCGAGGCCATGGCCCCACACCTGCTGACCGTGGTGCAGATGCAGGGCCTTGAGGGCCTTCTCCACAGCCTGGTGACTGGCGAAGCACGCCCATTCGTGATGACCGGCCCCAGCGCTGAGCGAGGCCTGATCCAGGTCGGCGAGGGCCTGGTGAATCCAGTCCGGAGCCCGGTTCATGGGTTCCATCCTGCCCCGGCATCTAGTGCGCACCCTGGAGGGCCGTGGAGTGTGACGCTCAGGTCAGACCGTCCAGATCTCCTGCAGTTCAATCCGCAGCTCGGGAGACACAGGGGCGGCGTTGATGTCGGTGGCGGCATCGACGCGCCTGGGCTCGCCGCTGCCAGCGGCGGGCCACACTTCCACCGCCTGCTCGTCGGGGATGAGCAGCCAGCCGAGCTCAGCACCATTGGCCTGATATCTGGCCATCTTCCGGCGCAGAGCCGTCAGCCCACGGGGGCCTTCATCGCTGGCGCTGGCCAACTCCACCACCAGATCAGGGCAGAGGGGCGCAAAGCCTCGCCGCTCCAAAGAAGTGAGGGCTTGCCAGCGCTCCAGCCGCACCAGGGCCGCGTCAGGGCTCAGCACCGATCCATCGGGGAGGCGGAAGCCAGTGGAGCTGTCGAACAACTTGAGAGGCAAACCTTTGTTGCGAACCTCAAGCCAGAGCAGTGCGCCCAGCGCCTGGTTTCTGGATCCGGTTTCAGCACCGGTGGGCGTCATGTGAATGAGGTGGCCATCGGCGCCCAGTTCCAGTACCGCATCGGGATTCGCCTGACACACCGCGGCGAACTGCTCCACGCTGAGCCGCAGGTCCGGCGGCAGCCGAAGTGGGGCCAGGACGTCCTCGGACGCTGCTGGTGCAAGCGTCATGACCGGTGGGCTCACGAGTTGTCAGCGTAGAGCGACTGCTGCGACACGCCATCGCAGACGGTGACACGCGAGCCGGTGCGACCCCTCCCTCCGGCGTTCAGACTCTGAAGGCCTTCCGCGGAGCCGTTGTGACCAGCCGCTTCGCCGCGCTGCGAGAACGCCGCCACACCCTCTGGCTGAGGCATCTTCGGGATCAACTGCACGCCCTGGTTCAAGTCCGAACCATGGCCTCCGAGCCACCGGAGGCCATCTGGCTGTTCGGATCACGCGCCCGTGGCGACTGGGATGGATGGTCCGACACGGATCTGATCGTGGTGGCCGAACGCGAGGCCACAGCGCAGTGGTGGGCCGATGTGATCCTGGAGGCCGGTCTGGCGCAGGACGTGCTGGCCATGACCCGAGAGCGGTGGCAGGCGCTGCCGGCCAGCCCATCGGCGATCTGGCAGGCCGTCGCCCGGGACGCCGTGCTCCTGCTCGGGGCAAGCGGATGAACGCCCGACCTGAGGCCTGGCTGCGGCAAGCGGAGAACGACCTGGCTCTGGCCGAACTGGCGAAAGCGCATGGCTTTCTGGCCCAGGCCTGCTTCTTCGCTTCGCAGGCCGCCGAGAAGGCCCTCAAGGGAGCGTTGCTGGAGCTCGGCCTGGAGCCCCCTCACACCCATGTGCTGGGCGACCTGGTGCATCGCCTCCAGGACGCCGGGCTGGACGTGACCCCCTTCGCAGCCCTGCCGCTGCAACGGTTGAGCCGGATGGCGATCAGCTCGCGCTACCCGCAGGAGAGCACACCTCCCTCCGAGCTGTTTGATCTGGACGAGACCCGCGAAGCCATCGGAACCGCCCGATCGGTGATCACCATCGTCAGCGACGCGGATGCTGGGAGCTGATCCAGCTTCAAGCCAGCCAGCGCAGATCGCGCTTCAGCTCGGACGCCATGCGGTTGCCGCTGGACAGCAGGGCGGTCAGCTCGTCCGGCGTGAGCACAAGCGCGTCGCAGCTGAGCGGCAGGCGCTCCAGCGGCCATTGGCGCAGGCGCTGGTGCTGGGGGCCCTCTGCCGCTGCATCCAGAAGCAGCAGATCCAGGTCACTGCCCACTGAGGCCGTGCCGCGCCCATAACTCCCGAACACCCCAACCTTCTGCAGCGACGCAACCTCTCGCTTCCGCTCTGCCGACCAGAGCCGCACCGCCTCGAGCACCTGCTGAGGTGGGTGCCTTTTATTGGACAGCCTTAGCCCCTGACATCGTTAACCCCGGACGGGAGGAACTGGGTTCGGTCTCAGTGTAGACCTGATTGGGAGTTCTGCCTCCCATGGCACTGTGGGGTCTCACATTGCAGTACCTCCACAGGAAGCGGGCCAGGCTGACTTCTGCTTCCCAGCCATCGCTGTAAGCATGCAGGTAGACCTCCTCATACTTGAGCGTCCTCCAGAGTCGCTCGACCAGGATGTTGTCGTAGCAGCGCTTCCTGCCGGACCAGCTGATCCTGATTCCCTCCTTCTGCAGCCTGGCGACGAACTCAGCAGAGGTGAACTGGCAGCCCTGATCGGAATGGAAGATCTCTGGCTTTCGCCCATCGGAGAGGGCCATCTCCAAGGCATCCAGGCAGAACTCCGTGTCAAGGCTGTTGGAGAGCCTCCAGCTGAGGACATGCCTTGAGTGGAGATCCATGATCGCCACCAGATAGAGAAAGCCCTTCTGCAGTGGGATGTAGGTGATATCGGTAGCCCAGACCTGGTCCACGGTGTGGATCTCATCGATGTCCACCAGGCAGGGGAATCGCTCCGATGGCTCGCCTGGAATCGTGGTTCGAGGTCTCTGGTAGATCGCCCGTAAACCCATGCGGCGCATGAGGTTTCGCACGCGGTCACGGCTGATCGGGATCCCTTCCCTGGCCAGGTAGGCCACGATCCGTCGGCTGCCGCTGCAGGGATCCTCCAGGTAGAGGGCATCAATCCTGGCCATGATCCGTAGCGTCGACTGCCGCACCGGTGTTGGTCGGTAGTAGAGCGTGGATCGTGGGAGACCCAGGAGGGCACACTGCCGGCTGATGCTGAGCTGGCTGTGGTCGTGATCGACCAGGCTGCGGAGTTCATGGCCTCACAGGAGCTGAGACTTTTTTTTGAGCCACTCCAGCTCCATCTGAAGGCGGCCGATCTGCTGGAACAGCTCCGCCTCCCTGGCCTGACCGTCCTCCTTGTCCTTGCTCTTCTTGCCCCTGGTAAACAGGTCGCTCGCTCCATCCAGGAGCTGCTTCTTCCACTGGCTCACCTGGATCGGGTGAATCGCGTGGTCGGCGGCGATCTCCTGGATCGTTTTGCGGCCGCTGATCGCCTCCATGGCGACCTTTGCCTTGAACTCAGGGCTGTGGGTTCGGCGCTTGCTCATTGGTGGGAGCCCCTTCTCAGGGGCGGTGCCCCGCCTCAGAGGTTAACGATGGGACCTGTCCAGAAAAACCAGACCACCTCATGCTCAGGGCCGGGCCAGCGCATCAGCGATTGCGTCAACAAGCGCACGGGCATGGTTCATGGCGTCGTCGCTTTGCAGACGACCGAAATGATCGGTTGGCGCACCGTCCGGGAGGCTATCTGGATAGCGCGTGGGGATGTACAGCGCGTCAAGCACCTTCAACCGGTCTTCCAGGTCGACCACCGCAGCAGCCAGGGAGCCACGGACACCATCCGGGAGATCTCGGAAGGAACGCCCGAGACCATGGCCCCAGACCTGCTGACCGTGGTGCAGATGCAGGGCCTTGAGGGCCTTCTACACAGCCTGGTGACTGGCGAAGCACGCCCATTCGTGATGACCCGCTCCCGCGCTGAGCGAGGCCTGATCCAGGTCGGCGAGGGCCTGGTGCATCCAGTCAGGAGCCCGGTTCATGGGTTCCATCCTGCCGCCGCTTGCGACTGCCACCGCACAATGAACTCATGCCCGTTCACGCGCAGCGCTACTGGGAGCAACGCCTCGAGGAGGACCGGAGGCTGCTGGAGGAACGCCGCCAGAACGGCCTGAAGCAGGCTCAGGCAGCGGCCAAGGCCCTGCGGAGGCAATGGCCAACCGTGCGAGCCGTGCACTGCTTCGGGTCGGTGCTGGGGGATGGGTTCCGCGACCACTCCGATCTCGACCTGCTGGTGGATGGGTTACCACCGGAGGCGCTGTTGGACGCGGTGAGCCTTGCCGAGCAGGCCGGTGATCTGCCTGTGGACCTGAAGCGCGGCGAAGACCTCAGCGACGATCTCCGTGCCCGTCTGCTGCGCACCAGCCAGCCCCTCTGAAGCTCCTGCTGCAACGCATGGCCTGCGCGAACGACGCCCGCCCGGCCGTGCTTCCGGCATCTGGTGCGCAACCTGTACTCCGATGAACTGCGGCCCGAGCCGATCCGTGGCCTGATTCATGAGCTGACGCCGGTCTGGAGTGCCGTGCAGGAGGATTTCGCCGCGTTTGACACCTGGCTGCCCGCCATCGCCCAGACGCAAGGCTCCCCATCGCGCCCAGAGCAGACCTGAGACTCAGGTCAGACCGTCCAGATCTGCTGCAGTTCGATCCGCAGCTCGGGAGACACAGGGGCAGCGTTGAGGTCGGTGGCGGGGGGGCGTCCCACCAAGTGGTGTAAATCCTGAGGAGCAGCACCGGCGTAGCCGGTGCTGACGGTCTCGTCCTCAGATCCCCTGCGGGGGAATGGGTGGGCTGGTCTGTGACCCTGGTCGGAGCACTACCACCGTCCTGAGACCAGACCATACCCATTTCTGATTCTGCCGCCAGCGAGCTGGCCCAGCTGCTTGGCAGCGGCAGCGCCGGTGACCTGATCCCTGAACTGGTGCGCCAGGGACTGCAGGCCCTGATCGAGGCCGAGGCCGCTGCTGCCCTTGGCGCCGATCGCCATCAGCGCACAGCTGAGCGTCGGGGCCATCGCAATGGCAGCCGTGACCGGCTTCTGGCAACGCCAGCCGGCGACATCCAGCTGCGCATCCCACGCTTTCGCACAGGCAGCTTCTTCCCCTCCCTGCTGGAACCCCGCCGCCGCGTGGATCGGGCCCTCTGGGCCGTGGTGATGGAGGCCTACGTCTCGGGCGTCTCGACGCGCAAGGTCGATGAGCTGGTGGTGGCGCTGGGCTGTGAGAGCGGCGTCTCCAAATCGGAGGTCAGCCGCATCTGCCAGGGCCTCGACACCCAGGTGCAGGCCTTCCTGCAGCGCCCTCTGGAGTTCAGCCGCTACCCGTACGTCTACCTCGATGCCACCTACCTTCACGGCCGGGATCCGGCCCGCAGGCAGGTGATCTCCAGAGCCGTGATCGTGGCGGTCGGCATCACCGGCAACGGCCAGCGCGAGGTGCTGGGGATCGAGGTGGGCGACAGCGAGGATGAGACGTTCTGGACCGCCTTCCTGCGCCGCCTGCGCGAGCGCGGGCTCTCAGGCGTGCAACTGGTGATCAGCGACGCCCACGCCGGCCTCAAGAAGGCCATCGCCCGGTGCTGCCAGGGCTGCAGCTGGCAGCGCTGCCGCGTCCACTTTGCCCGCAACCTATTGGCCAAGGTGCCCAAGGGAAGCCAGGACATGGTGGCTGCCGCCCTGCGCTCGGTGTTCGTTCAGCCCGAGGCCCGGGCCGCAGGGCAGCAGTGGGAGCAGGTAACGACGATGCTCACCGAGAAATTCCCCGCTGCTGCGGCGCTGATGGAGCAGGCCAAGGAAGACGTCCTCGCGTTCCGGGCCTTCCCGCCGGAGCACTGGCGCAAGATCTGGAGCACCAATCCGCTCGAGCGGCTGAACAAGGAGATCAAGCGCCGCACCCGCGTCGTCGGCATCTTCCCGAACGACGCCGCGATCATCCGACTGGTGGGAGCACTGTTGCTGGAGCAGCAGGAGGAGTGGCAGCTCGATGGCCGTCGCGTGTTCTCTGAACAGTCGATGGCCAAGCTGGACAACACCAGCGAACCGGTCCAAGATCGGGCAACAGCTGCACTCGCTGCAGCTGCCTGATCACTGATCTCCGATCAGATCACAGGCCTCGGGATTTACACCACTCCAAGGGACGCGACCATTCAAGGCGAGCTGGCCTGAGCCCAACGCGCAACAGACTCCTAGGAGGCTGCTGAAAAACCCTGCCAGCCGCGGGAAAATGAGCCAACGGCACCAGGCGAATGCGCGGACAGCAGGAGCGGACCGGCCCTCTGTTCTCCTATGTCTCCACCGAGGATCGGATTCCGGCGTCGCATCCCCTGCGGCAGGTCCGGCGGCTTGCGGATCACGCCCTTGACCGGCTGAATCCCACCTTCTGCAAGCTCTATCCCGAGGGTGGTCGTCCCTGCATCCCACCGGAACAGCTGCTACTGGCCCTGTTGTTGCAGGCGATCTATGGCATCCGCTCGGATCGGATGTTGATCGAGCAGCTAGACTGACGTGGAACCCGGAAATCGGTCCAGGGTGAATGAGAGTCCTCAACCGGCCAGATTGGGCCGGGGACTTCACCATGAAACGAATCCGTCACACTCCAGAGCAGATCATCCGCAAGCTCAAAACGGCCGAGCAGCTGATCGCCCAGGGCAAGACCGTCACCGAGGTCTGCCGCGTGATCGAGGTGACGCAGCCGACCTACCACCGCTGGCGTCAGCAGTTCGGCGGCATGCAGGCCGAGGAAGCCAAACGCCTGACCCAGCTGGAGAAGGAGAACGCCCGACTCAAGAAGCTCTTGGCGGAAGCGGAGCTGGAGAAGGCGATGCTGAAAGATCTTGCCGAGGGAAACTTCTGAGCCCGGAACGCAGGCGCAGGGCGGTCCTCGTCCTGCAGCAGCGTTACCGGGCATCTGAGCGGTTCGCCTGCCGGGTTGTGGGTCAGCACCGCAGCACCCAACGCCATGGCGGGACGGTCCCTGGGGCCGAGGAGGCCAAGCTCAGGCGCCGGCTGAGGGAGATCGCCGCTGAGCACATCCGCTGGGGCCGGCGGATGGCCCACCGCGTGCTGCGGCGCGAGGGCTGGAGCGTGAATCACAAGCGGGTGCAACGGATCTGGCGGGAGGAAGGTCTGCAGCGGCCCACTCCCCGAAAGCAGAAACGGGCACGGCCCGCGGACGGGTCGGTGCGCCGCCATCAGGCCGAGTATCCCCATCAGGTGTGGGCGATGGACTTTCAGTTCGATGCCACGGCCGATGGCCGGCGGCTCAAGTTCCTGAACGTGATCGATGAGCACAGCCGCCTCTGCCTGGCCATCCGGGTGGGCAGGCGCTGCAAGGCCAGGGACGTGGTGGCCGTGCTGGAGGAGCTCACCAGCCTCTACCCGGCGCCGGCGTTCATCCGGTGCGACAACGGCCCCGAATTCATCGCCCACGCGCTGCGGCGCTGGTGCCAGGGCAGCGGAACCACCACCTCGACCATCGAACCGGGATCTCCGTGGCAGAACGGCTTTGCCGAGTCGTTCAACGGACGGTTCAGGGATGAATTCCTCAACACTGAGCTATTCACCACAGCCCCAGAGGCTCAGATCCTGGCCGATCGTTGGCGCTGGGAGTACAACTCACTCAGGCCGCATTCGGCTCTCCAGGGGCGTACGCCCCTGGAGGCAGTTCAACAGGGAGCTGCCGCATGACCATGACCACCCACTCTCATAAGGCTTGGACCGATAAAGGGGGTCACGTCAGGACTACAACCTGCTGTTCAGGTGGTTCGTCGGCCTCAATCCAGACGATCCCGTCTGGCATCCGACCACCTATGGCCTCCGGCCGACTTCGTCTACACCAAGAACCGGGATCGGTTGCTCAATGAGGACCTCATGGCCCGGTTCCTCGAACTCCTGCTGGCCTCACCCGAGGTCAAGCCGCTGCTGAGTTCCGAGCACTTCTCGGTCGATGGCACCCTGCTGCGGGCCTGGGCATCCCACAGCTCTCTCGAGCGTCTGGACGGAGTGGATGACGGTGACGGTCCACCACCGCCCAGTGGTGGCCATGGATTTGGTGGGGCTCCCGCGAAAGGCCGCAAACGGACCAGAGGTGATTTCAGGGGGCTGCTGCTCTCCAACCGGACCCATCGATCCGGCAGTGACGCCGATGCGCGGCTGTTCCGCAAATCCAGCGGCACTGGAGCGTTTCTCAGCTATCTGGGTCATTGCCTGATGGAGAACCGCCATGGCCTGGTGGTCGCCAGTGAAGTGACCCGGGCGGATGGCCATGGGGAACGAACCGCTGCGCTGCGGATGGCACAGGCTCTGCCGGGTACTCACCAGAAGACTCTCGCCGCGGACAAGGGTTATGACACCAGGGATTTTGTGGCAGGTGTCCGTTTTGCCGGCGTCACACCGCATGTCGCCCAGAACAGCGGCCCGCGTCGCCGCTCCGCAATCGCGGGCGAACCGTCCGCCATACGGGCTACGGCCAATCGATCAACGCCAGGAAGCGGATCGAGCAGGTGTTTGGCTGGATCAAACAGGCTGCGGGGCTGCGGCAGCTCAAGGCCAGAGGCCGCTCCAGGGTCGGCGCAGTATTCCGGCTGCATGTGGCGGCCTACAACCTGATCCGTCTGGCCAACCTGCTCAGCCCGAGGGGGGCGCTGACATGAAACGGGTACAGCAAACCGAGAAGGGCAGATCAGGCGCCCGCACCACCGTGCAGAGGCCAGGAGACCCCGCCTGCTTTGCAGGACAACACTGCCGATTAGCGCAGCCGAAGGTCCGGTCAGAACAAACCGGAATGGCGAGGCTGGAATTGGAGGCTATTTCAGCAGCCTCCTAGGTAGCGAGCTCTGTTTCTTTGTGGCCAGCGGTCTCAATCACCATGATGAACTTGTCGCCAGCGCCCCAGCCTTCTCGCTCCCTTGCGGATTCGGGCACCACCTGTACCTGTAAACGCCAGGCCTTCATCCAGTCGTAGAGGGTCACCACGTGGATGCACAGCTGCATACAGTTTCGCACCACGCTCTGCCGCGCGGGCGGGCTCATTCGCCTGCTCACATCTGGAGTGACTGGCTCGCTACAAAGGGCTTCCGGAGAAAGACCAGACCCGCTGCGCTGCAACGAGTCCGAGGAGCTTGTCGCAGTAAAATGCTGGCAATTCGGCGCATTCCGGCCGAAAAGCTGCCCAGAGTTTTCCACATGTACCGACGTGAGCATCGTCATCAGCTCTCGTTTGAGGATTTCTTCCTGCCATTCGGCGGCAAGAGCTCTCTGGAGATAATCGCTGGATCAAGCTCGCTGAGCTGATTCCCTGGGATGAGCTTGAGGACGACTATGCCGCCCAGTTCTGCAAGGGCTTTGGAGCACCCGCCAAGCCCTTCCGCATGGCGCTTGGAGCTCTGATCATCAAGGCGCGCATGGGACTCACCGATGAAGAGCTGGTCGAGCAAGTCAAGGAGAATCCTTATCTCCAGTTTTTCCTTGGTCTGGAGGCCTATCAGTACTCTGCTCCATTCGATCCATCGATGCTGGTCCATTTCCGCAAGCGATTACCGGAGTCGGTGGTGAACGACTGCAACGAGCGGATCGTGCGACATGGATTGAATGTCATCCAAGCTGCGGCTTCCAGTGATGACGAGGATCCTGGCCGCGGTGGTGGGTCTGTCAGCGGGGGCGAACGGCCGCCCCAGCCAGACACGCCATCACAGAACCAGGGCACGCTTCTGATTGACGCCACCTGCGTCCCGGCCGACATCCGTTACCCAACCGATCTGTCTCTGCTCAATGAAGCCAGGGAAGTCACCGAGCGGCTGATTGATGCGATGCACCCGCAGGTCAGGTACTGCTTTGGCGGCAAGCCACGCACTCACCGCAAGAAAGCCAGACAGCAGTTCCTGGCGGTGGCCCGGAAGAAGCGACCCCGCATCAGCACAATCCGCAAGGCCATTGGGCAGCAACTGGGTCACCTGGAGCGCAATCTGGCCAGCATCGATGCCCTGATCGCCTGCGGCGGGTGCCTTCTGGCCGCAGGCCGCCACAGGTACCGCAAGCTGCTGGTGGCCAGTGAGCTGGTCCGGCAGCAGAAGATTCTCCATCACTCCGGCAGTCGCAGCATCCCCGATCGCATCGTCAGCCTGGTTCAATCTCACATCAGACCAATCGTTCGAGGCAAAGCCAGGAGCAATGTGGAATTCGGAGCGAAGATCTCAATCTCGCTGACTGGCACTGGATTTGCGTTCCTGGATCGGCTCAGTTATTCCCCCTACAACGAAGGAGAAGATCTCAAGGGTCAAGCCAGAGCTTACCGGCGCCGATATGGTCATTATCCAGAAGTTATCTGTGCCGATCAGATCTATCGAACCAGGGCGAATCGTGCCTTCTGCCGGCGTCATGACATTCGACTGAGTGGCCCCCGCCTTGAGGTGGTCTGGTTTTTCTGGACAGGTCCCATCGTTAACCTCTGAGGCGGGGCACCGCCCCTGAGAAGGGGCTCCCACCAATGAGCAAGCGCCGAACCCACAGCCCTGAGTTCAAGGCAAAGGTCGCCATGGAGGCGATCAGCGGCCGCAAAACGATCCAGGAGATCGCCGCCGACCACGCGATTCACCCGATCCAGGTGAGCCAGTGGAAGAAGCAGCTCCTGGATGGAGCGAGCGACCTGTTTACCAGGGGCAAGAAGAGCAAGGACAAGGAGGACGGTCAGGCCAGGGAGGCGGAGCTGTTCCAGCAGATCGGCCGCCTTCAGATGGAGCTGGAGTGGCTCAAAAAAAAGTCTCAGCTCCTGTGAGGCCATGAACTCCGCAGCCTGGTCGATCACGACCACAGCCAGCTCAGCATCAGCCGGCAGTGTGCCCTCCTGGGTCTCCCACGATCCACGCTCTACTACCGACCAACACCGGTGCGGCAGTCGACGCTACGGATCATGGCCAGGATTGATGCCCTCTACCTGGAGGATCCCTGCAGCGGCAGCCGACGGATCGTGGCCTACCTGGCCAGGGAAGGGATCCCGATCAGCCGTGACCGCGTGCGAAACCTCATGCGCCGCATGGGTTTACGGGCGATCTACCAGAGACCTCGTGTCAACCGACATGCGGAAAGTCCTCACTGCCGACACGAAAAAGTCCTCACTGGATGCGGCGGTCAGCGACCCTTCCGTGGGCTGATGGTCTGTTGTCTGCTTGGTGCTGATGGCTGCTGTGCAGCGGTCGTTCGTTGTGCTCATCGGTGTTGGTCGTTGGCTGGTGACTGGTGACTGGTCCTGAGAGTCGGTTGCCCCAGGTGGGGTGACGGTTCCGCCCTCAGGACTTCTCTTCTGGGGATGGGGAAGCACTGCTGTTGGCTCCGGAGCTGGGGGCGGTGGCCTGCGGTGAGCGGATCAGGCCCGATCGGCGCTTTTCCCTGAGCCGGTAGCTGTCGCCCCGGATCGTCAGCACATGGCTGTGGTGCAGCAAGCGATCGAGGATCGCGGTGGCGACCACCTGATCACCGAACACCTCTCCCCACTCCGTGACCGCCCGATTGGAGCTGATCAGCACGCTGCCCTGCTCATAGCGGCGGGAGATCAGCTGGAAGAACAGGTAAGCGGCGTCGTGCTCCAGGGGCAGATAGCCCAGCTCGTCGATGATCAGCAGCCTCGGCTTGCCGTAGTACGTGAGCTGCCGCGCCAGTTCGCCCTGCTGCTGGGCCCGCGCCAGGCTGCCGATCAGCTCGGCGGCGGAACAGAACAGCACGCTGTGGCCCAGACGGATCGCCTCCCGTCCCAGCGCCACCTCCAGAGGGGTCTTCCCCACCCCGGGTGGGCCGAGCAGGACCAGGTTGTCGCCGTTGGCGATCCAGCGGCAGGTGGCCAGCTCCCGGATCTGGGCGGGATCGATCGAGGGCTGGGCCTCGAATTCGAATCCCCCCAGCGTCCGGACGCATGGGAAACGGGCCAGGCGCATGGCCATCTCGAACCGGCTCTGGTCCTTGCGGCTCACCTCGGCACCACACAGCCAGGCCAGGGCCTCCCGCAGGTTGTCGAGGCGGTCGCGGATGGCGGTGAGCCGCAGGCGGGTGAGCATCGCCTCCAGGTCAGCCACCAGGGCGGCCAGTTCCGCCGGTCTCTCCAGCGGTGCGGTGGTGGTGCGGCTGCGGTTCATGCCTCCACCTCCGTCAGCACGGCGGCGTAGTCGCTCAGGGATCGGGCCAGGCTGGAGGTGCGCACCGCTCGTGTCGCCGGAGGACCAACAGCGGGTGTCGCCTGACACCTGTCGGGGATGGCTGGCTGCAGGGAAGCGCGTGCCTGCTGCAGCTGCTCGGCCGGCAGCAGGCCCTGCCAGTGGCTTCTGATCACCTGACGGCAGCGGTGGTTCGCGCTCTGGAGTGGGTGCTCCGCCACGATCCGGCCCCGGTGCAGCAATCGCACCGTCTGATGGCGGACCTGCGCCGTGATCCGCTGGCCGATCAGCTGCTGGGGAGCGGAATACCAGTTCCCCTCCAGCTGAATGCAGCAGTCCTTGGCCACCACTCGCTTCTGTTCCCGCTCAGCCAGGAACGAGGGCTTGCCGCACAGCGGCCTCAGGGCACTGGCCTCGTCCCGCTGGAACCGCTCCAGGGGCCGTTCTCCGGTGGTGCCGTGACGACGGACATCCGCCACCTCGCGCATCCACCAGGCCAGATGGGCCTCCATGGCACCCCAGCTGCGGAAGGTGTGTCCGGCCAGACCGCTGCCCTTGACGTAGCGCACCCCTCGCTCGTCCTTGCCCTTGGTGCGAGGCCGGTAGGGGCGGCAGGCACGGGGCGTGAACCCCCAGTGCTCGGCAAAGGCGAGGAAGGTGGGATGAAACACCAGCTCACCGCTGGCGGGATCGTGCCGGCGGACCAGGGCGCGGGCGTTGTCCACCAGCACCTGCTCGGGAATGCCGCCCCAGTGTCGGAAGGCCTCCTCCATCGCCTGCAGCCAGTTCGCCTGCCGCTCATGGCCGTACGGCCGCACCACCAGACGGCGCGAGTAGCCGAGCGTGAGCACGCACAGGTGCACCCGACGGCGCTCCCCACCAATGCTCACGGCGCACTGGCCAAAGTCGGCCTGGAGCTGCCGGCCGGGTGGCGTCTCGTAGCGCACGGTGGCCAGCTGACGGATCCGCAGCTCGCGGCGCCAGGCCGCCACGGCCCGTTCCACCGTGCGCTGGGACACATCAATGCCCTTCTGCCGCAGCAGTTCCTGGCGGAGCACCTCGGCATTGCCGCGATGCTGCTCAAACTGCTCGCGCAGCCAGGCGATCTGCTCATCGAGGCGCCGGCTGCGCCGGGGCTGGCCGTAGGGCTGCCAGCCGCCCTGGCGCAGATAGCGGCGAACGGTCCGCGGACAGCAGCCCAGTTCATGGGCGATCGTTCGCTGGCTGAGGCCGCGGGCATGGAGCTGCAGCATCCGCTCCACCTCCTGGGGTGTTTCCATCGCGCCCTCGCCTCGGCGGTCTGCCCTGGCTGTAGTGCTCCTGGCAGCAGCAGTGATGGGGGCCGCCGAACCAGGCATCCGTTCGGCTGGCGTGAGCCTGGGGGCAGGGATGGATGGCGGAGTCACCGGTTCCGAGTGAGGACCTTTTCGTGTCGGATCTGGTGACTTTCCTCCTGTCGGCTGACACCTCGAACCACGATTCCAGGCGAGCCATCGGAGCGATTCCCCTGCCTGGTGGACATCGATGAGATCCACACCGTGGACCAGGTCTGGGCTACCGATATCACCTACATCCCACTGCAGAAGGGCTTTCTCTATCTGGTGGCGATCATGGATCTCCACTCAAGGCATGTCCTCAGCTGGAGGCTCTCCAACAGCCTTGACACGGAGTTCTGCCTGGATGCCTTGGAGATGGCCCTCTCCGATGGGCGAAAGCCAGAGATCTTCCATTCCGATCAGGGCTGCCAGTTCACCTCTGCTGAGTTCGTCGCCAGGCTGCAGAAGGAGGGAATCAGGATCAGCTGGTCCGGCAGGAAGCGCTGCTACGACAACATCCTGGTCGAGCGACTCTGGAGGACGCTCAAGCATGAGGAGGTCTACCTGCATGCTTACAGCGATGGCTGGGAAGCAGAAGTCAGCCTGGCCCGCTTCCTGTGGAGGTACTGCAATGTGAGACCCCACAGTGCCATGGGAGGCAGAACTCCCAATCAGGTCTACACTGAGACCGAACCCAGTTCCTCCCGTCCGGGGTTAACGATGTCAGGGGCTAAGGCTGTCCAATAAAAGGCACCCACCTCACCTTGGAAGGCCCAAGAATGATCCTGATCTGGTGGCAGCCGAGAGACAGCAATTCGCCGTAGACCAGCGGCAGCGCAACGCCGTGGAGGGCAAATTCGGCCAGGGCAAACGCCGCTTTGGCCTCGCACTGATCCGGGAGAAGCTGGCAGCGACGCAGGGTTCAGCGATTGCGATCAATGTGCTGGTGATGAACCTGGAGAAGCTGCTGGAGCTTCTTTTTGCCCTTGTCATGCTTTGGCTACAGGTTCTCCTGGGGACAGAGGTCGTTGATGGAAGCAACTCTGCGGCCTCTGATTACAACGCGGTGCCGGCCTGATGAACAGCCGTGCAGCAGAACTGGCGACCGTCCACTGCGCTCTTGCTTGGCGTGTGGGCTTTTCAGGAAGCCCTACAAAGACGCATTGGAAAGATATGACAAGTCCCCGGTGGTGTGATTGAGAGGGGCCAATAACATCCCCGAGGGCGAGGCGGCGCCAAGCTTACAGCCGAGAACGCCAGGTCTCAACGAATGGAGCCAACTCGCTCTCTTGCAGTCCAAACTCCTCGAGACTGAGGGGAACAACTTGGGACCGGGCAAAGTCAATAATCTGACAATGATCTGACCCACAATGGGGAGTGTCACGTGTCAGAAAGTCTAGACTCACTTGGATCGATGTAGTCAGTCCCGCCAGCTCAGGCTCGGCAGCCAGGAGATCGCCAACTTGCACGTTGGCTCCGAATTCGTGGATGAGACATTTTGTGTCGAGATTCAATCCCACATTGGCTATGCCATCAGCCCTGAGGGCCTTCACGACATCCAAAATATCTGACAGGGTGTTACAAAATTCAGCTCCCTGATCGCTTGTGTTGTGCTCTAGAGAAAGAGTATTCTCGGGGCCAAGGATGGTTGCCATCCAGCCGCAATTGGCAGTGAAACGTTGCTTTAGCTCGAGATCAGTAAGGGCTGAATTTAGCCGTTTCTTTTGCCCAGGACTACCGAGAATAAAAACTGAGCACCCTGTCGTCTTACCCAAGGCCCTGAGTCCTAGCATCCGCGTGAGGAGCGAAGGTTGATTGATTAGGTCATCTGCTAGGTTGATCTCTAATCCGTAGGTGAGAGACTGTACTGTTTCCACAGTACTGCGCTGCATTAGGTGACTCAAGGAATGCTGTACTGCACCAGAGTGTAGCTCTATATGTTGATCCCAATCCCTGCCTAGAACCATAGTAGGAACGAGCTCAACCCGTGTGGTTCGAGCCTGTGCCATCACCCTATCAAATCCCGCCCATGTCCACTCAGGCATTAGCCTCACAAGGTTTATCATTGAGAAGCTATAAGGCAGCTCTGTAGTAGATGGGCTCATAGGTGTGACCTCTGCGCTTCGATGAAAGGCTTGAGATGAAGCTTCAGTGCATCATCAGCCGAGTACAGATATTGGCTTCCTTGAGGTCCGTGAATCGTCTTTACGTTGTAACCTGTCTTGGGCAATTGCCAATTCAGACGCTCATTGATGTCGGCAAACCACGTACTCAAGATGGTGGAGGTGGCCACGGGCTCGCTTACAACATTCAGAATCCGACCATGGCTCAGCAGCTTCGCTTGATCAAGGACTGCGGCAAGATGGTCCAAGTTAAACCACTGAAAAGCCGAGTTTGGATTGATTTGATCTAAGTTATTGTTGTTGAGTAGGTCGTAGATGATATTCTTCTTCAAGCCATGGCCAACTAATGCCGGCAAGCGGATAATGCGTGACTGGTTCCCAAATGTATCTATCACAGTTTGCTCCAACATGGATCTATGCCGACCGTAGGGGTGGCTATCTTTGGACGGTGGGCTGTTTTCATCCACCGCTGATGGCGGATCATAAACATCCACTGTACTGAACAGAACAAAGAAGCCAGTACAGGCAAGGTCCCTGCAGGCCTCGATCAGATTCTCCACCTCCTGTCTGTCCTGCTCGGGGTTCTGATTGGCCCACCATTTTTTCGCTTGCGGCGCGGCACAATAGATGTCGTCGAAGCATTGGCCTGCGAGTGCCCCTATCTCCCGTCGGCCGACGCCAGTAGCTTGAGGCAACTGGCGAGCGAGATTACTGCCCACAAAGCCGCGGTGACCGATGATGAGAGATTTCATTCGGTTTCGTCCTCGATCAAAGCCATCACTTCGGCTGCAGCATAGAATATATTATCAACTTTGCCAGAGAGGCACTTGATCAGCCGACCATACCTTTTGACGTAACAGCTACGGTCATCATCATGACCAAAGGGCTTGGTCTTTACGCACAGTTGGGGATCGAGATATTCGTAATCGTCAAGAAAACCAGGATAGTATCTCATTATCTGTTTTTCCATCAAGAGCCGCTTGAGATTGATGTCGTGGCTACTGAGGGTGGCAATGGCATGCAAAGCCTCATCGCTGGTGCCATGCTGGGCAATGGGGGTGTAAGGAACGCTGCTTAGAGTGAAGATCCCCGGTTTCTCGGTGGGGTATAACGAGCAAAGAGGACCGTCAACGAATGTGTAAGCACGAGCCAGGCTGCCAGCCTCTTTTTTTCTGTAGTAAAGAAGTATCGTGCTCTCAAAGAAAAAATTCTTGTCTGGCATGAGGTGTCCCCACGTACAGTCGATGCAGTAATCAAATGATTCACCGTTTACTCTCACGCGGTCATCGTCCATGCTCACAGTGGCCTCCACGCCGAGCTCAATGGTGTCGGGCAGATGTTGATAGAAATGCTGCCGAGCGCGATCGATCATCAGCACTCTCTCTGCGGTTACCACGGACCCGCAAGGATAGCTGATCTCGACTGGATGCTCCTTCTCCACGAAGTCTAAGCCTGAGGACATCATAATAAGCTTGTACGTTGAGAAGTCTATCAGCGAATCACCCTTTGGAACAAGGTAATAGTTTTCGGGGATTGGCTCAGTGAGTTGTTGATATCGTTCCAGAAAACGAAAAAACCCATCTCTCGATTGCTGTCTAGTGCGGAAGTTGCGAGCGTAATGGAAGCCAAGGTGAAGTCGGAACTGATTGTTGCCTGAGGCAAATGTGAGTATGTCGTCAGACTTCTCAAATACCCTGATCTCCAGCCCAAGGGCTTTCAGGCGGGTAGCAATGTGCAGGCCGTAGAAGCCAGCTCCAATGACTGCAAACCTCATGAAGATAATCAGCTGGCTGACCAGCGCAGGGGGGCGAATTAGGGAAAATTGACTGTTTTGCTCAGGATGCTACCACTGAACTGCAGAGAGCGAAAATGGCTATGGTGGCTGCCAAGTCGAATTGGCCGTCGACCAGTAGCTTTGTGAATCGAGTGTTCTCCTTTTACAGCTGGGTCAGCCGCCACTTCTTCGCGGATAGGAGGCTGCTGAAATTGCGGCCGAGATAGGAGCTAGTTGTTCTGTCTCAGCAGGTTGTTCAGTGGTCAATGAGGTGTGAGGCCGCTACGGGTTGAGGTGCGACCCACCAACCCAGACCTCACGCCTCCATGCATAGCCATCCGAATGCCCGCCTGACTCAGCGGGGTCGTCTGCGACTGATCTGCCAGCACCTCGACCAGGGCCGGTCACTGCCGGAACTCGCTCCTGACGCTGGGATCAGCCTCCGCTGCGCCTACAAGTGGCTGGCGCGCTTCCGCGCAGGCGGTCCAGCGGCACTTGCGGATCGGCGGAGTGTTCGGCGCCACCAGCGCCGGACGCTCGATCCGCAGCAACTGCAGAAGGCCGTGGCTCTCCGCCGCCAGCGGCTGCATCTGCGCCACATCGCCCGGCTGCTGGCGGCTCCCTTCTCCACCGTTGCCCGAACCCTCAGCCGGCTCGGCCTGGGGCGACTCCGCAACCTGGAGGCCAGGCCGCCGGTGCAGCGCTACGAGTGGGAGCGACCGGGTGACCTGATCCACGTCGATATCAAGTCCCTGGCCCGCTTTCCGGAAGGTGGGCCTGTCCGGCGACGATTAGATAGGCGGGACCGCGCAACTACATCGGCGGGTCTCAGGACGCGACAACAGGGCTCCGCTGCTGGTCTGGAGCCCCGCGATGCCCGCCCCTCTGTCGTTGCGGATCAAGGAGCGGTACATGGCCAAACGGGCCGATGGGCTGAGCCAGCAGGTGGCGGCCGATGCGGTGGGCATCTCGCTGCGCAGTGCGCAGCGGATCGATCGGGGTGAGCTCCAGCCCGAGGGACAACGGCAGCGGCGGGCCAGGCACTGGCGTACCCGGGCCGATCCCCTGGCGGACGTGTGGGAGACCGTGCTGGTGCCCATGCTCCAGAAGGCACCGCAGCTGGAACCCCACACACTGCTGCTGCATCTGGAGCCCCCGCTTTCAGGAAAGTTGTCACCCCTCTCAATCGCACACCCGGGGGCTTGATGGAGCAGTTCAATGCGTCGTTACAGCGAGGCCGTCAAGGCTGATGTCAAGAGACGAATGAGCCCGCCCGAGCGACAGAGCGTGGCTCGGATTTCCGAGGAGCTGGGCATCCACGTGGTGACCCTCTACAACTGGAGAAAGGCCTGGCGTCTGCAGGGAGAGGTGGTGCCCGCATCCGAGAGGGAGCCAGAAGGCTGGAGCGCTGCCGACAAGTTCACGGTGGTGCTGGAGACCGCTGGCCTCAACGACACCGAGCTCGGTGCCTACTGCCGTGAGCGGGGGCTGTTCCCTGAGCAGGTGAGCCGCTGGCGTCAGGCCGCCACCGATGCCAACGCCGCGCCAGTGCTGCCCCCGCTTTCAGGAAAGTTGTCACCCCTCTCAATCGCACACCCGGGGGCTTGATGGAGCAGTTCAATGCGTCGTTACAGCGAGGCCGTCAAGGCTGATGTCAAGAGACGAATGAGCCCGCCCGAGCGACAGAGCGTGGCTCGGATTTCCGAGGAGCTGGGCATCCACGTGGTGACCCTCTACAACTGGAGAAAGGCCTGGCGTCTGCAGGGAGAGGTGGTGCCCGCATCCGAGAGGGAGCCAGAAGGCTGGAGCGCTGCCGACAAGTTCACGGTGGTGCTGGAGACCGCTGGCCTCAACGACACCGAGCTCGGTGCCTACTGCCGTGAGCGGGGGCTGTTCCCTGAGCAGGTGAGCCGCTGGCGTCAGGCCGCCACCGATGCCAACGCCGCGCCAGTGCTGACGAGGGCCGAGCAGAAGGATCTGGAGAGGCTCCGCGCCCGGGACCAGCGAGAGATCAAGGCCCTCAAGAAGGAGCTGCAGCGCAAGGAGAAGGCCCTGGCGGAGGCAGCAGCACTGCTGGTGCTGCGAAAAAAGTGGGAGGCCTTCTGCTCGGAGGACGCGGAAGGCTGACGAGTGCCGCGCATCGGCAAAAGGCGATCGCGTTGATCGGTGAGGCCAAGGCCAGCGGAGCCACCCTCAGCGCTGCCTGCGGGGAGATCGGCATTTCCCTGCGCACCCTCAAGCGCTGGCGGAAGGCCTTTCTGGGTGATGGGGACGGAGAAGACCGCCGTAGAGGCAGCCCTCGCCATGTCGCCCACCGCCTGAGCGAGGAAGAACGCCAGCGGATCCTGCTCACCTGCAACCAACCGGAGTACGCCTCGCTGCCGCCGGGACAGATCGTGCCCGCACTGGCCGATCAGGACCTGTTCATCGGCTCCGAGTCCAGCTTGTACCGGGTGCTGCACGCGCATGGTCAGGCCCATCGCCGGGGCCGTGCACGACCACCACAGGAGCCACGGCCTGTGCCACGGCTGCGAGCGGATCGCCCCAATGCTGTGTGGTCGTGGGACATCACCTATCTGCCCACCACGGTGCGGGGTGTGTGGCTGTACCTCTATCTGGTGATCGACGTCTGGAGCCGCAAGGTGGTGGCCTGGGATGTCGCCGAACGAGAAGACGCGCAGATCGCCGCTGACCTGGTGGGTCGGGCCTGCCTGCGGGAGCGGATCAGCAGAGGCTGCCGCCAACCGCTGGTTCTCCACGCCGACAACGGCAACGCCATGCGGGCCGCCACCCTCGAGGCCCGGTTGGAAGAGCTGGGGGTGCTGCGTTCGTTCTCCCGGCCCCGGGTGTCGAACGACAATCCCTACTCGGAATCCCTGTTCCGAACCGTCAAATACCGTCCTGACTACCCGAAAAGGCCATTCACCAGCAAGGCAGAGGCCTGCGAGTGGGTGGCGTCGTTCGTGGATTGGTACAACCACCAGCACCGCCACAGCGGCATCAAGTTCGTGACGCCGGACCAGCGCCACAGCGGGGATGCGGCCGAACTCTGCCGGCGTCGTGCCGATGTCTACGAGAAGGCCCGGCAGAAGCACCCGCGTCGATGGAGCCGATCCACCCGCTGCTGGCGTCAGCCAGCGGTGGTGTGGATCAACAAGCCACCAGAAGAGCCGCAGAGGGCACTGGCCATACCATTGGGTCAGGCCGCCTGAAGAGCAGCCCAGGAGTGACAACTTTCCTGAAAGTCACCGGAGCGGACCTTCCCCGGCCAGGAGTGGTACCGGCGCAAGCGGACCCTGCAGCGGCGTGTGGAGCAGTGGCGGGCCCTGCACGGTCCGGCGCAGGAGGTGATGTTCCTGCAGGAGCACCGGGCCGGTGTGCTGGGAATCTCCGATTTCACCCTGCTCAAGGGGGAGCCGATCACCGTGGCCGGGGAGGTTCTGGAGCACCGTCTGTTCCACTTCCGCCTGCCGTTCTCCGGCTGGTGCCATGTGGAGGTGATCCACGGCGGCGAAAGCTTTGTCGCTCTGGCCGAGGCGCTGCAGAACGCCCTGGCTCTCTGCGGCGGGGTGCCAGCGGAGCACCGCACCGACAGCCTCAGCGCCTGCTTCCGCAACCGTGACGGCAGCTATGCGGGTGCCTACACCAGTCGCTACCGGGAGCTCTGCGCCCACCCGGGTGTGATCGGCACCCGCAACAACCGTGGGGTCGCCCACGAAAACGGCGCGATCGAGGGCCCGCATCGGCACTGGAAACACCGACTGGAGCAGTAGTTGATCCAGCGCTGCAGCAGGGATTTCGCCACCGAGGCCGAGTATCGCCAGCTGGTGTTGCAGGTCAGCGCCGACCTCAACAACCGGCCGAGCGTGCTGCAGAAGCTGGAGATCGAGCGGCTGCACCTGCGGCCCCTGCCGGTGGAGCGCTTTGCCGACTACGACCCTGTGGTGGCGCAGGTGCGGAGCACCAGCACGATCGAGGTCCGTTCGGTCACCTACAGCGTCCCCTCACGGCTGATCGGTCAGCAGCTGACGGTGCATCTGCGCCACGACCGGCTGGATCTGTTCCTGCGCAGCCAGTTCGTGGAGACGCTGCCGCGGCTGCATCCCCACAAAGGGCAGAAGGCGCGGCGCCGGATCGACTTCCGCCATGTGATCGAGAGCCTGCGGCGTAAGCCCCGGGCGCTGCTACGCGTCCAGCTGCAGGCCGACATCCTGCCCTCAGAGTGACGTGACCCCCTTTATCGGTCCAGGCCTTATGAGAGTGGTTGGTCATGGTCATGCAGCAGCTCCTTGTTGAGCTGCCTCCAGGGGCGTACGCCCCTGGAGGGCCGAATGCGGCCTGAGGGAGTTGTACTCCCAGCGCCAGCGGTCGGCCAGGATCTGAGCTTCTGGGGCTGTGGTGAACAGCTCGGTGTTGAGGAACTCATCCCTGAATCTCCCGTTGAACGACTCGGCAAAGCCGTTCTGCCACGGGGAACCTGGCTCGATCGTGGCCGTTGTCGTGCCGCTGGTCCTGCACCAACGCCGTAAGGCGTGGGCGATGAATTCAGGGCCGTTGTCGCACCGGATGAACGCCGGTGCCGGGTAGAGGCTGGTGAGTTCCTCCAGCACGGCCACCACGTCCCTGGCCTTGCAACGCCTGCCCACTCGGATGGCCAGGCAGAGGCGGCTGTGCTCATCGATCACGTTCAGAAACTTGAGCCGCCGGCCATCGGCCGTGGCGTCGAACTGAAAGTCCATGGCCCACACCTGGTGGGGATGCTCGGCCCTGTGGCGCCGCACTGAGCCGTCCGCTGGCCGTGCCCGCTTCTGCTTTCGGGGGGTAGGCCGCTGGAGACCCTCCTCCCGCCAGATCCGTTGCACCCGTTTGTGATTCACGCTCCAGCCCTCGCGTCTGAGCACGCGGTGGGCCATTCGCCGGCCCCAGCGGATGTGGTCGGCAGCGATCTCCCTCAGCCGGCGCCGCAGCTTGGTCTCCTCGGCCCCAGGGACCGTGCCGTGATGGCGTTGGGTGCTGCGGTTCTGACCCACAACCCGGCAGGTGAACCGCTCCGATGCCCGGTAACGCTGCTGCAGGACGAGTACCGCCCTGCGCCTGCGTTCCGGGCTCAAAAGTTTCCCTCGGCGAGATCCTTGAGCATCGCCTTCTCCAGCTCGGCTTCCGCCAGCAGCTTCTTGAGTCGGGCGTTCTCCTTCTCCAACTGGGTCAGCCGTTTGGCCTCCTCGGCCTGCATCCCCCCGAACTGCTGCCGCCAGCGGTGGTAGGTCGGCTGCGTCACCTCGATCACTCGGCAGACCTCGTTGACGGTCTTGCCCTGGGCGATCAGCTGCTCTGCAGTCTTGAGCTTGCGGATGATCTGCTCGGGCGTGTGTCGGATTCGTTTCATGGTGAAGTCCCCGGCCCAGTCTGGCCGGTTGAGGACTCTCATTCACCCTGGACCGGTTTCCGGGGTCCACGTCAAGAGACCTGGCGCCAGCTGTGGCGACAGCTCCTGACGGCCCTGCCGCCGGATGAGGCGGCCAAGGTCATGGTCGATGCGCTCCATGTCGCTGCCCGTACAGACGACCTGATCGGTGTGGAGCGGCACCAGGGCTGATTCAAAGTCTCATGGCATCGCTGCTCCCGGTGGCCTCCTGACCATCGCCAGCAGCGCGGTGATGTCGTGCATCACGGCCTGCAGACCCTCGCGGACGGAGTGAAATCCAGCCAGTCGCAGGAGGTTGAGTGCTGCGGTGCGCAGCGTGGCCATCACGCCTGCGCCATTGCCCCCGTAGCGGTGGTTGTCTTCTCTGAGCTGGGTATCGCGGATCCAGTGCCAGCTTTCCAGGCTCCAGCGATCACGGACCAGTTGCAGCAGGGCTTTTGGAGTGGTGCGCAGACTGGTGATGAACCGGTGGGTGGCCTGAAACGGCTTGCCCTGGCGGGAGCCGCTGGCCTGCACTTCCACGATCCAGGCACTGCCGGGCCAGTCCGCCTTGATGTGAGCGGGTGCCTCTTTCGCCCGCAAATTCCAGGTGATGTCACGGCCGTGGCCAAGCTCGTGATCCGTTGCCGTGAAGGGGATCCGGCGCTTTCCCTGGAATTGACTGCGGATCTGACGATCCAGCGTTCGCTGGTTGGCTTTGACCGTCAGGAGGAAGTCGGCTCCCTGCTCCTTGAGCTGCCGAAAAACGATTTCTGCGTGTGCAGCGCATCCGCTTGAACCAGCACACCACCGAGATCGAGCTCTCCAAGCAGCCTCCGCAGCACAGCCCGCTCGTGGTCCTCGCCTGTGGCGGCGCAGGTCTGCGCGATTGCCACGCCCAGGGCCGCGGAGTAGAGCGTCACCTGAGCAATGAAGGCCGAACCACCGCCAGCGGTGGGCTCGATCGAGCCCCGCAACGTCTTGCCGTCACAGACCAGCTGATCGAGATCGGCTGCACCATCAGGGATCTGAGCGATCGTCCAGTCGCGGATGGCCTCGCAGACGGCCGTGACATCCACCTGCAGGAAGAAGTATCGGAAGGCGGAATCCGACGGCGGGCGGCGGAGGTTGATCCCCAGCGACTCGGTGAGAACGCTGTGGTGACGCCGGGCAAAGCGCTCCAGATCCCGCAGGCTCTCGCACCGGCTCAGGATTCCCAGAACTGCCACCAGCAGCAGGTACCAGGCCGGGATGCGAACACCCCGACGCATCCGGGCATCAGGAATCGCCCGGAGGTAGCTGATCAGGTCGAGATCAGTTGCGGCAGAGGCGATCTGGGGCACGGAGACGAAGCGATCCCACTGACCTCAGCCCATGCTCGCAGCCATGGCAAGAGAACCTGTGCCGAACTTTGAATCAGTCCTGGGAGGCAGGGGTCCCATTAATGTTTAGGTTTAGTCTGAACCGGATTGCTCTCCTCCAAGGTTACTGATGAGATGGGCCAAGGCTGTCCAGAAAAGATACCCACTACAAAGTGGACAGGTCAATGGATACCGACATCACAACGAGCGAGCACGGTGAGTTCTCATAAACAGTACCGCAACCAATGCGAGATCCCGACCACTCTATATGGGTGAGCTAGTATTTGATTGTTGCTCGCACCGGCTGCAGCGCTTTCGGCGTGTAGCCACCATCCTCCTTCTTCGGTGCGGCATAGCTGCGTGATCAACACCTCAACACGTTCGTTGCTCTTCTCTCCGCTATGTCCTTTTCGCGGGAATCCGATGCAGCCATCTCGAGTGCCATCTCCAAGAACAATCAAGAGGTTATAGTTCGCCCGTCTATCATGCTTTCATCGATCAATGATCTCGCTCGCTTCCCAGCCGAGGCCAATGCGGTGCTTTCTGCATTGGAAGAGCTACTGGATAGCTGCGCAATCTTTGCCAAGACCGCAACCAAGTACAGCAGAAGCAACCACGAGATTTGCAGTCAGTTAATCAGGCGCATTACAAGTCGCATACTCTATGTAAAGCCCTACGTTGTGAAACCCCTCGTCGAGATAACTCCACTCTGCGATGTGGTTTCCTCTATTCTTGAACAAAGCGAACCTGCTGGAATCCAAGTTTTGGGCAAGAGCATTGCCACACTCATTCATTGCTGCGATCGGCAAAGCCAATGCGTCTTACTGGAAGTCGCAGGCCGAATTACACGCTCAACGAGTGCAAGACACGCTACTAGTTTACGCGAACACTTATTCGACTACCTGAATCTCCCTGAACCCTTGCTGGAGTTGACACACTGCAGCTTGCCTTCAGCAAAGCAGCCGACAGAACGCAAGTCAAATTCGACTACAGACAATGCGAAACGTGCGATTCGATGTATCTTATCAGAGAGTTCCGCCAGAAAAGCCCGCCTCACGCTGGCTGACTTGAGAAGAGCGAGAAGAAGGCCATGCTCAGCCACGAGAGACTTAGTGAGCGACTCTGTTACCGATAAGTATGAGGAATGCGTGCAATGCCTGTTGTCGCCTTCTTCTAAGAAGAGGGATGACCAGGCACTGGCTTTTGCAAAGATCTGCCTTTATGCGAAGTTTGTTGGCAGGCGCCAATCAATGTTAGCAACTTATCAGAAGCTTCGTCAGCATTTTGCAGCCATATCCAGCGAAGCTCATTTGGTTTTTTTAGCTTGCTCTGGACTTGACTATCTCCTGATTTCGGATCTCAGACTTAAGGAGGCTTCTGATCTCTTGCAATTCGCACTAGCAGGCGGCCAAGACGGTTTATACAGATATTTCTCAATGCTGATGACCCGCAGGCTTGCATGCAAATCGATCAAGCAGACCCAAAAGGGAGACATCTCAGTTGTAATAGCTTCTACCGACAGGGAGGGTGCAGAGCGATTCTTATTTCTCTCTTTGCTATCCGTCATGGCACAATCCAGCATGCCAGAAGAGGTCTTTGTTTTTATCGATCCCGTTTTTGGAAATCACACACACTCTATGTGGTTAAAGGATGAGATTTCGTCTAAACGCTTCTTGGATGCTTGGGATCTAGACCAGTTGGCTCCTTTAAGAGGCATACCAATTAGAGTCTTTGTCAACGATACCATTCGAGGACAATACTATGCAAGAAACACGGCGGCAGCCATGGCTTCGACCACATACATTGCGAATCAAGATGACGACGACTTTTCCGACTTTACGAGACTTCATTCGCAGATTGAAAGTCTAGGTCAAGGTGGACTCATTTCCTACGGAGCACATGTAAGAATTTCCGAGGAAGGCTCTTTTCAGCACGACTCTAGAGACTTCTTCTTTAAAGGCGATGGCATTGCCTCACTTTGTACTTATGTGAATCTTGTAAGGCTAAATCCATTTCTTGAAGTCAGATCAAGAGGTGATGTCGAGTTTCGAGAGCGAATTATCCTCAAGTACGGATCAGAGTCCGTAAGACGGCTCAATAGAATTCTACTTCTTATGCGAGGAGCAAGCCAGTCAGTCTCGAGCAGGTTTGAGACTATGCATAGCAAAGCATTTGCCCACTTTTACGATGAAATCAGTAGCGGTCACGCCTTTTGCTAATGAGAGTTTTTATATCGCTGACCACGATCTCTTCACGAATATGCTCAGTTCATCATGTCATCAAAAGTCTTATGGCAAACAGTATTCCTGGTCAGTTGGATTGTTCGGATATCACGATAACTTTGTATGTATCAGAGCGAGGGTATCTTTTAGATGACGGAATTGCCTCCCTCCCACAGTCGCTTCAGCATCTCTTGGAGAGCTCTTCCAGAGATTATCCGTTCACTTTTCAAGTCTCCTATGTTGACAACATTGGCCCCCATAGGAAATATATCTACAATGATCTCGGACCCGACGATATTTTAATTACTGTTGATGACGATACGCTTTATCCACGGAACTTCATTTCAAGAATCATTGAAACTACTCTTGAGTTCGATTGCGTAGTCGCGATGAGAGGACGAGCTATTTCTATTGATGATAAGATGATTCTCCCATACAGGAGATGGGACAAGTCAATAGATGCTAATGTGCCACGGCTAAGATATGTGGGGACTGGAAAAGATGGCATAGCGTACCGAAGATCCTATCTCCATGAGAATGTGTGGAATATTCCCGCAGCCGTACAAGCTGCACCACGCGCAGACGATTTATGGCTAAAGGTACATTCACTTCTCATGGGTGTACCTACAGCTATCGTTAACTCGTCACTTTCAGAAGAGTTTGTCGAGATCGGTTCTCCCAGTGAGAAGGTCTCGCTGTTTAACAACTTCAATAAGCGTGGGGGCAATGACTATGCCCTGCGTCAGATTGATAAGTATTTAGCTCAGACGTTTCAAACGACACTCTATCACTTGATTACCCTTTAAGATGCCATCTATCTTTCACGTTGGAACCCACAAAACAGCCACAACCTCGTTCCAAAGATACCTCTCAAGCTCGCGGGATCTTCTTAGAAGAAACAATATAATCTATCCACGCTACGATGAGTTGATATCCACTGGTATCTCGCACTATGCTCATCTAGACTTAGCCAAATCAATTGATCCGCGCGTCAATGGCCGATTTAGCCCGGAAGAAGTTAAATGCATGTTTAAAGCAATTAATGAACATGCTGCTGAGGCTACCTCTGTATTTATCAGTTCCGAACCATTTTGGAGGATTGGGTTCAGTCGCCATGGTCAGCCAAGATCCTGCTTTGAAGACAAGTACAATTGTCTTCGCAACTACTTCTCAATGATAGACAACCCCACGCTAGCGATAACAGCCCGGCTTAGGCCTGACTTTATGCTTTCAATGTATTCAGAAAACATACTGCAGACAACGAATTGCCACTCTTTCGAAGACTTTATCTCGAAGTCATGGTATCTCTTTGATTATGCTAGGAATGTTGACTTATGGGGTCGGTTCGGCAAAGTAGTTCTTTGCTCTTACGAGGCCATGCTTCAGCAGCAGAATATCGGTTACTACGCCTTGAGCTATTTCACGGGCATTGACAACGATGCTTTGCGATCAAAGAAGACTCCCCACGCTAACACAAGTAAACATATCGCTTTGTTGATATACAAGCTTTATCTCAATCGCCAAGGCTACTCAAAAGAAGACGGTCTCGAGAGAATGGCGAAGGCAGAAAAGTTCCTTCGCGAAAGGAATCCGGGCTTTCTGACCAAGTTTAAATCACATCAGTGGATGGGAGGCGAGTGGTGGATGTCCACCCTGGATCTTAACGCTCATCTAGCCCTACTCAAGGATCATCCTTCAGTGTTTAACCAGCATTCCGGCGAGAGTCAAGTCTCATTTGCCAAGCAGGTCAAGAAAGGCCAGTCATTAACAGGGGTAACAGACGATGAATATTCTGAGATCGTATCATATCTTGATAGATGTGTAATAAGTTAGCGCTGATACTCAGGGCCTCCTGAGATAGGCCAGTCTGAGATGAGTGTCTTTTGTTGGACACCCTAGTCCACTGACATGTTAACCCCGGACGGGAGGAACTTGGTTCGGTCTCAGTTTAGCCTCGGTTATGGCCTCCTGAGTAAGATTAGGCGCGCTGCGCCGCAACGAGTCTGAGGAGCCTGTAGCAGTAAAATGTTGGCCATTCGGCGCATTCCGGCCGAAAAGCTGCTCAGAGTTTTCCCCATGTAGGGCTTCCTGAGAAAGACCAGACCCGCTGCGCTGCAACGAGTCCGAGGAGCTTGTCGCAGTAAAATGCTGGCAATTCGGCGCATTCCGGCCGAAAAGCTGCCCAGAGTTTTCCACATGTACCGACGTGAGCATCGTCATCAGCTCTCGTTTGAGGATTTCTTCCTGCCATTCGGCGGCAAGAGCTCTCTGGAGATAATCGCTGGATCAAGCTCGCTGAGCTGATTCCCTGGGATGAGCTTGAGGACGACTATGCCGCCCAGTTCTGCAAGGGCTTTGGAGCACCCGCCAAGCCCTTCCGCATGGCGCTTGGAGCTCTGATCATCAAGGCGCGCATGGGACTCACCGATGAAGAGCTGGTCGAGCAAGTCAAGGAGAATCCTTATCTCCAGTTTTTCCTTGGTCTGGAGGCCTATCAGTACTCTGCTCCATTCGATCCATCGATGCTGGTCCATTTCCGCAAGCGATTACCGGAGTCGGTGGTGAACGACTGCAACGAGCGGATCGTGCGACATGGATTGAATGTCATCCAAGCTGCGGCTTCCAGTGATGACGAGGATCCTGGCCGCGGTGGTGGGTCTGTCAGCGGGGGCGAACGGCCGCCCCAGCCAGACACGCCATCACAGAACCAGGGCACGCTTCTGATTGATGTCAGCCGACAGGAGGAAAGTCACCAGATCCGACACGAAAAGGTCCTCACTCGGAACCGGTGACTCCGCCATCCATCCCTGCCCCCAGGCTCACGCCAGCCGAACGGATGCCTGGTTCGGCGGCCCCCATCACTGCTGCTGCCAGGAGCACTACAGCCAGGGCAGACCGCCGAGGCGAGGGTGTCAGGCGACAGCGATAACTGGTCCGGAGGCGACACGAAAACTGGCCCACCCCGTGGAGCGAGGCAGCCAGCGCGACAGAGGGCCGGGAATGGCGGCATCTCTGGAGCCGATGGCTGCGGAGATGGCGGTGCAGACCCCTCAGGACGTCGAGGCCATGCAGCGGCTGGCGGCAGCGGGCTGGGGGCGCCGGCGTATTGCCAGGCAGCTGGGCTGCTCACCGGAGACGGTGCGCAAATACCTGCGGCAGGGGGGCTGGCAGCCCTATGGAAAGCCCTGCCGCAGCTCGGTTCTCGATGACCATCGCAGCTGGCTCAAGCAGCGGTTTCTGGCTCACCGCGGCAATGCCGACGTGGTGCGGCAGGAGCTGGCCAGCGAGAAGGGGATCCGGGTCCACCTGAGAACGGTGGAGCGCGCCGTGGAGCCGTGGCGGCAGGAGCTGCGGAACGCGGCTCTGGCCACCGTCCGCTTTGAAACCCCACCGGGCCGGCAGCTCCAGGCCGATTTTGGCCAATGCATCGTGGGAATCAGCGGCATGCGGGTGCGGGTGCACCTGGCAGTGCTGACGCTCGGGTATTCGCGCCGGTTGGTGGTGCGTGCCTTCCGCAGCGAGAAGCAGGACCACTGGCTGGAGGCGATGGAGGAGGCCTTCCGTCACTGGGGCGGTGTGCCCCAGGAGGTGCTGACGTGGACCCCGGAAACCGGTCCAGGGTGAATGAGAGTCCTCAACCGGCCAGACTGGGCCGGGGACTTCACCATGAAACGAATCCGCCACACACCCGAGCAGATCATCCGCAAGCTCAAGACCGCAGAGCAGCTGATCGCCCAGGGCAAGACCGTCAACGAGGTCTGCCGCGTGATCGAGGTGACACAGCCGACGTACCACCGCTGGCGGCAGCAGTTTGGAGGGATGCAGGCCGAGGAGGCCAAGCGCCTGACCCAGCTGGAGAAGGAGAACGCCCGACTCAAGAAGCTGCTGGCCGAGGCCGAGCTGGAGAAGGCAATGCTGAAAGACCTTGCCGAGGGAAACTTCTGAGCCCGGAACGCAGGCGCAGGGCCGTGGTTGTCCTGCAGCAGCGTCACCGGGCATCGGAGCGGTTCGCCTGCCGGGTGGTGGGCCAGCACCGCAGCACCCAACGCCATGGCGGCCCCCGCTTTCAGGAAAGTTGTCACCCCTCTCAATCGCACACCCGGGGGCTTGATGGAGCAGTTCAATGCGTCGTTACAGCGAGGCCGTCAAGGCTGATGTCAAGAGACGAATGAGCCCGCCCGAGCGACAGAGCGTGGCTCGGATTTCCGAGGAGCTGGGCATCCACGTGGTGACCCTCTACAACTGGAGAAAGGCCTGGCGTCTGCAGGGAGAGGTGGTGCCCGCATCCGAGAGGGAGCCAGAAGGCTGGAGCGCTGCCGACAAGTTCACGGTGGTGCTGGAGACCGCTGGCCTCAACGACACCGAGCTCGGTGCCTACTGCCGTGAGCGGGGGCTGTTCCCTGAGCAGGTGAGCCGCTGGCGTCAGGCCGCCACCGATGCCAACGCCGCGCCAGTGCTGACGAGGGCCGAGCAGAAGGATCTGGAGAGGCTCCGCGCCCGGGACCAGCGAGAGATCAAGGCCCTCAAGAAGGAGCTGCAGCGCAAGGAGAAGGCCCTGGCGGAGGCAGCAGCACTGCTGGTGCTGCGAAAAAAGTGGGAGGCCTTCTGCTCGGAGGACGCGGAAGGCTGACGAGTGCCGCGCATCGGCAAAAGGCGATCGCGTTGATCGGTGAGGCCAAGGCCAGCGGAGCCACCCTCAGCGCTGCCTGCGGGGAGATCGGCATTTCCCTGCGCACCCTCAAGCGCTGGCGGAAGGCCTTTCTGGGTGATGGGGACGGAGAAGACCGCCGTAGAGGCAGCCCTCGCCATGTCGCCCACCGCCTGAGCGAGGAAGAACGCCAGCGGATCCTGCTCACCTGCAACCAACCGGAGTACGCCTCGCTGCCGCCGGGACAGATCGTGCCCGCACTGGCCGATCAGGACCTGTTCATCGGCTCCGAGTCCAGCTTGTACCGGGTGCTGCACGCGCATGGTCAGGCCCATCGCCGGGGCCGTGCACGACCACCACAGGAGCCACGGCCTGTGCCACGGCTGCGAGCGGATCGCCCCAATGCTGTGTGGTCGTGGGACATCACCTATCTGCCCACCACGGTGCGGGGTGTGTGGCTGTACCTCTATCTGGTGATCGACGTCTGGAGCCGCAAGGTGGTGGCCTGGGATGTCGCCGAACGAGAAGACGCGCAGATCGCCGCTGACCTGGTGGGTCGGGCCTGCCTGCGGGAGCGGATCAGCAGAGGCTGCCGCCAACCGCTGGTTCTCCACGCCGACAACGGCAACGCCATGCGGGCCGCCACCCTCGAGGCCCGGTTGGAAGAGCTGGGGGTGCTGCGTTCGTTCTCCCGGTGACGTGACCCCCTTTATCGGTCCAGGCCTTATGAGAGTGGTTGGTCATGGTCATGCAGCAGCTCCTTGTTGAGCTGCCTCCAGGGGCGTACGCCCCTGGAGGGCCGAATGCGGCCTGAGTGAGTTGTACTCCCAGCGCCAGCGGTCGGCCAGGATCTGAGCCTCAGGAGCCGTGGTGAACAGCTCGGTGTTGAGGAACTCATCCCTGAATCTCCCGTTGAACGACTCGGCAAAGCCGTTCTGCCACGGGGAACCTGGCTCGATCGTGGCCGTTGTCGTGCCGCTGGTCCTGCACCAACGCCGTAAGGCGTGGGCGATGAATTCAGGGCCGTTGTCGCACCGGATGAACGCCGGTGCCGGGTAGAGGCTGGTGAGTTCCTCCAGCACGGCCACCACGTCCCTGGCCTTGCAGCGCCTGCCCACCCGGATGGCCAGGCAGAGGCGGCTGTGCTCATCGATCACGTTCAGAAACTTGAGCCGCCGGCCATCGGCCGTGGCATCGAACTGGAAGTCCATGGCCCACACCTGGTGGGGATGCTCGGCCTGATGGCGACGCACTGAGCCGTCCGCTGGCCGTGCCCGCTTCTGCTTTCTGGGGGTGGGCCGCTGCAGACCCTCCTCCCGCCAGATCCGTTGCACCCGTTTGTGATTCACGCTCCAGCCCTCGCGCCGCAGCACGCGGTGGGCCATCCGCCGGCCCCAGCGGATGTGCTCAGCGGCGATCTCCCTCAGCCGGTGCCGCAGCTTGGTCTCCTCGACCCCAGGGGCCCTGCCGCCATGGCGTTGGGTGCTGCGGTTCTGACCCACAACCCGGCAGGTGAACCGCTCCGATGCCCGGTAACGCTGCTGCAGGACGACCACCGCCCTGCGCCGGCGTTCCGGGCTCAGAAGCTTCCCTCGGCAAGATCTTTGAGCATCGCCTTCTCCAGCTCGGCTTCCGCCAGCAGCTTCTTGAGTCGGGCGTTCTCCTTCTCCAACTGGGTCAGCCGTTTGGCCTCCTCGGCCTGCATCCCCCCGAACTGCTGCCGCCAGCGGTGGTAGGTCGGCTGCGTCACCTCGATCACTCGGCAGACCTCGTTGACGGTCTTGCCCTGGGCGATCAGCTGCTCTGCAGTCTTGAGCTTGCGGATGATCTGCTCTGGAGTGTGACGGATTCGTTTCATGGTGAAGTCCCCGGCCCAGTCTGGCCGGTTGAGGACTCTCATTCACCCTGGACCGATGTCTGGGGTCCATGTCACCGGGACCTGGGGATCGACCAGTCGTTCTCGCGCCCAAGGGTGAGCAACGACAACCCCTTCTCGGAAGCCCTGTTCCGCACACTCAAGGTGCATCCCAGCTACCCAGTGCGCTGGTTCCGGAGCCTGGAGGCCGTCATCGCGTGGGTGAGGCAATTCGTTGCCTGGTACAACAACGAACACCGCCACAGCGGGATCAAGTACGTGACGCCCAGTCAGCGGCATCATGGCCTTGCTGATGCGATCTGTGAGGTGCGACGTCGGACTTATGAGAAGGCCTACAGGCTGCATCCAGCACGATGGAGTCGCCACCAGCGCTGCTGGAAGCAACCTGACATCGTGTGGATCAATCATCCACGCCCTGCCGAACATCGTGTCGCCTGATCGAGGCAGAAAACAGGCCCCCGCGGTCGTCCGACTCCGCTCTCATAGAGCGGAATCGGCAACGGGCGCGATCAGGGGCCGTCGCGGCAACCATCAACCAGGATCGACCAATGCTGTGAACAAAATGAAAGCCGCAGCAGCCATGAGGCCATCGCATCAGTAGGCTGCTTGCGGGTGCTCAGCTCAAGCACTCCGAGCGGACAACAACGCTGATAGGCACCGCCTCCGCGTCTGCCATGTCCTGCTCGGCAACCTCGGCCTGCTCCTCTCGTTGGCGGGCTTTGGCAGCTGCAGCCTCGGCTTCCAGCTCCGCCTTGGCCTTGCGGATCCACTCCAACCGATTGGCGCGGCGCTGCAGTTCTTCCGGCAGTTCATCGCCACGTTTGCCCTTGCCGTGCTGACCGTCCTCCTGCGCGTCAAGGAGCTCGGCCTTGCGCAGCAGCGCCCGCATCTCGCCCTCCAGCTGCTTCTCGCTTTTGAGCATCCGCTCGTGGCTCATCGCCTTGTGCCTGCTGGCATTGGCCCGGACCTTGGTGCCATCGAGGGCCACATGACCCAGGCTCACCAGCCCCGCCTTCTGGCAGAGCCGCAGCACCTGAACAAACAGCCCGGCCAGGGCGCCGAGGTGACGGCGGCGGAACTCGCTGATCCGGCTGTGATCGGGCTGCTGGTTGCCGGTGAGCACCCGGAAGGCAGCGTCCTCCCAGCAGGCCTTCTCAATCCTGCGCGAGCTGGGCAGACCGACGCAGTAGGCGTACAGGAGCAGCACCACCATCATCCTGGGGTCGTACGCCTTCTCCCCCCGTAGATCCTTCTGGCGGTAAACGGCGTGAATTGCCTCGAGATCCAGTTCAGCGGCCAGATCCAGCAGGAAGAACACCAGATGGTTCTCCGGCAACCACTCCACCGGAGACGGCGGCAGCAGCAGGGTCTGCTCGGGGTTCCAGGGACGGAAGGACTTGGGCTTGACCATGACCCATTCTCGCCCGCAGAACCATTGCAGTCATTGGGGTCTGGGCAGATTCGCCGGCGCCTGTGGAGAGAGTGTCCGCTGATCTACGCGCGACAGACTCCTAGACCAACTGCACTGCACGGGAACGACAACCAGAAAGACTGGCACTTCTTGTCTCTGCAGAGAGCACAGAGGTCTGGATGCTTGCTTGATCTGCATGAATATCGGCTTGCGTGTCATGAGCCGGAGAGGCCAAGACTTTTGCATCATCCTCTCAGCGGCGGATGATGGAGCCCTCTTCCCGGAAGTCGCGCCTATATGTGCAACAAAGACAGAGCGCACACAAGTAATGGCCTCTATAAGTGGTGCATCACTCGAAAACGGCTAAGAAGATCCAGCCAAAAAAGACTATAGTCTTGTCTTCCTGACGTGGACGAGTCGCCTTCTGTGCAGGCAGCACCTAGTACCCACTCGTCGTCAGCAGCGCTCTCTCTGTAGAAGCTTGACTGATATATATTGATATCGTCCTTGGCTTCAACAAGCTCTTTTGAGGCATGAACGATCAGCCTTTTGTTGCATATCCACTTTGATTTCGCCAAGCCGGCGCCCCATGGGCTTATGCCTGTAAAGACATGCGAGATGGAAGCAACGCTTGTAAGAAGATCGCAGCCTATCGAATTGATAATACGGCTGGAGCCAAAGACAGATTCCAATGAGGATGCATACTCAATCTCGTCATTGAGCGATATGGCCGCGTGAGACGACAGCTGTTCGCTTCCAAAAGCTGGCGAGTTCGAGCCGTCAATCAGAAACCTTGCGTCCGGCATAAGGCTAATGATCATTTCAATAAGTCGTTTAAGACCTTGCCTCTGCTCAATCCACTCCCGATTGCCAAAACGCAGAGAAATGAGAATTAACCGTCCTTCTTGAGCCGCTCTAGCAGACTTCTGGTAAATTGGTGAATGGATATCAGAACAGTGGGTCAAGGCATTGTCGAGTATTGTGGTGGCGACAGATTCGCTTATCCGTGACGCCCGAGGAGCCAGATAAATTCCAGTTTCGAACTCAAGTTCAGAGACTGACTCTGATCTTTGCTCGCTTTGTCCCTTGATAAGACTTTGAAGATTGCCATATGCCGTTCCACGTATTGAGACGTGCGCATTAGCCTGGTCTCGCAAATACAGATCCCCCCAAATCGATAGATTATTCCAGAGATAATGACCTATGTGAGGAAAGACCTCATTTGTCACAAACAACTTCTTCTTTGGCTGACATGAGAGATAATGAGCGTTGAGATTTAGGCTCCTATAGACATGCGACAAGCCAGCCAGCACATGCTCTCGCCCAATCCTGTCGGGCTTGCGCAGCGCATCGTATACAAATATCTCATCGGAGTCTAACTCATGTAATTGGATCGAGCCATGCACATAGCCCTTGGGGCCAAAGTATGACAGGATCATGTGCCTGTCATTCTCGCCCTTCAGAAGCAACGAATGTAATGTTATATTTCTAGTAGCGTAGAAGATGCCCCCAGTCTTCGGATGCCTGGCAAGAATCTGCTTGCTTTTAATGAACGCTTTAATTAGGCTATTCGGACAAATTACATTGGGCGAATCACCGTCCGAAGTGCACAGCTCGACATGGTCGGGGGTGAGGAATAGTAACGGGTCGCTCATATAGTGTAGATCGGCGTTTTCGCTGAGGAGCTCCTTGTATACAAGTGCGTTTACCAACGGATAGTCAGTTACGGTTCTCCTGATCAGCCGGCGATAAAAGCTCTCATCGGTCATGGCTGCAATGCGCCTAAGTCTTGATCGCAGCTGCCCGTACCTTCTGCTCGTGGCCAGCAATCCAGCCAATGCTGACGCATCGCCAGACCGGCAGAGTTCATCAATCTCCACGCAGAATCCAATATTACTATTCTTGATATTGTAACCCTTTGGCGGTTGGGTCGCCTGTGAAGTGGCTACCTTGAGCCGAGAGGGCTGGTATGGAGACCCGACAGTGCAAAGCCCAAGCTCTGAAAACCGATCATCCCTGGCAGCAGGAAAGGGTCTACGTGTTGTGTCTCACCACGTTGTTCAGCAGAGCAGCTCCCTGTGCCGCTGCTGAGGTAAACGCCAGCCGAGGGCCGAGTGCTTCCTGAGTCGGTGATAGATCGACAGGTAGCGAGAGAGCCAGCGGTTCCGCTCCTCCGAGTTCTGGAACGCCATGGCGTAGGCCCATTCCCGGCAGAGCGCGTGGATGAATCACTCTGCCTTGCCGTTGGTTCTGGGGGTGTACGGCCTGGTCCGGATGTGCCTGAGCCCTATGGCCAGGCAAGCCACGGCGAACTGCCTGGAGACAGTCGCCGGCCCGTTGTCCGAAATGACCCGCTGGCGCTCGATCTCTTGCCTGTTGAACCAGGCGACGGCTTTGGCCTGAAAGCCGAGCACGGTGGGCTTCTGCTCGTTGTCCACTGCGATGTGAACCTTGTTGTAGCCGACCCCATAGGACCCGCCTTTCTGACGATCACCGGTGATCCGGTGCCCCACCTTCCGGAACCGGGCCAGGGACTTGATGTCGACGTGAATCAGGTCGCCCGGTCGCTCCCACTCGTAGCGCTGAACTGGTGACCTGGGCTCTAAGAGGCTGCTGAAATTGCAGTCGAGACAGGAGCTGGTCCTGCTGTTTCCCTCCTGACGTGGACCCCGGAAACCGGTCCAGGGTGAATGAGAGTCCTCAACCGGCCAGACTGGGCCGGGGACTTCACCATGAAACGAATCCGTCACACTCCAGAGCAGATCATCCGCAAGCTCAAAACCGCCGAGCAGCTGATCGCCCAGGGCAAGACCGTCACCGATGTCTGCCGCGTGATCGAGGTGACGCAGCCGACCTATCACCGCTGGCGTCAGCAGTACGGCGGCATGCAGGCCGAGGAGGCCAAGCGGCTGACTCAGCTGGAGAAGGAGAACGCTCGGCTCAAAAAGCTGCTGGCAGAGGCGGAACTGGAAAAGGCGATGCTCAAAGATCTTGCCGAGGGAAACTTCTGAGCCCGGAACGCCGGCGCAGGGCGGTGGTCGTCCTGCAGCAGCGTTACCGGGCATCGGAGCGGTTCACCTGCCGGGTTGTGGGTCAGAACCGCAGCACCCAACGCCATGGCGGCAGGGCCCCTGGGGTCGAGGAGACCAAGCTGCGGCACCGGCTGAGGGAGATCGCCGCTGAGCACATCCGCTGGGGCCGGCGGATGGCCCACCGCGTGCTGCGGCGCGAGGGCTGGAGCGTGAATCACAAGCGGGTGCAACGGATCTGGCGGGAGGAGGGTCTGCAGCGGCCCACCCCCAGAAAGCAGAAGCGGGCACGGCCAGCGGACGGCTCAGTGCGTCGCCATCAGGCCGAGCATCCCCACCAGGTGTGGGCCATGGACTTCCAGTTCGATGCCACGGCCGATGGCCGGCGGCTCAAGTTCCTGAACGTGATCGATGAGCACAGCCGCCTCTGCCTGGCCATCCGGGTGGGCAGGCGTTGCAAGGCCAGGGACGTGGTGGCCGTGCTGGAGGAACTCACCAGCCTCTACCCGGCACCGGCGTTCATCCGGTGCGACAACGGCCCTGAATTCATCGCCCACGCCTTACGGCGTTGGTGCAGGACCAGCGGCACGACAACGGCCACGATCGAGCCAGGTTCCCCGTGGCAGAACGGCTTTGCCGAGTCGTTCAACGGGAGATTCAGGGATGAGTTCCTCAACACCGAGCTGTTCACCACAGCCCCAGAAGCTCAGATCCTGGCCGACCGCTGGCGCTGGGAGTACAACTCCCTCAGGCCGCATTCGGCCCTCCAGGGGCGTACGCCCCTGGAGGCAGCTCAACAAGGAGCTGCTGCATGACCATGACCAACCACTCTCATAAGGCCTGGACCGATAAAGGGGGTCACGTCAATAGAGCTTGCAGAAGATGGGATTCAGCCGGTCAAGGGCGTGATCCGCAAGCCGCCGGACCTGCCGCAGGGGATGCGACGCCGGAATCCGATCCTCGGTGGAGACATAGGAGAACAGAGGGCCGGTCCGCTCCTGCTGTCCGCGCATTCGCCTGGTGCCGTTGGCTCATTTTCCCGCGGCTGGCAGGGTTTTTCAGCAGCCTCTTAGGCAGCCCTGAATCAAGCGCTACACTGAGCCAAGGCATGTCCCCCATGTCCGGGTAATGAAGTCAGCGGCCAAAGCTATCCAAGCAAAGGCACCCACCTCGCAGCGGCACGTCAAGGGCCACCATCGAGCTGTACTCCCCGTGGCAGAACGGCTATGCCGAGTCGTTCAACGGACCGTTCCGCGATGAATTCCTCAACGCTGAGCTGTTCACCACAGGAACTGAGGCTCAGATCGCTGCCGCTGGGAGTACAAATCCCTCAAGCCGCACTCGGCCCTCGAGGCGGACGCGCCTCTGGATGCAGCTCCCTATTGAGCTGCTGCATGACCACCACTCCCAAAAGGCCTGAGACCAATAAATGGGGTCACGTCAGCCAGCTCCAGGAAGACAACCATCGCTACGGCGGGTCCGGCGCCGAGTGATGGCCAAGCTGAGCACCCCAGCACTCAACCGCCTTCACTTAGCCGGATTCAGCCCCGTCCGCAAGGGGCTGAAGCCCATGATGCAGGCATGACATGACATGACAGACAGGGCTGATGGCGATCGCAAGGAGGCAAATAGGAGGAAGGAGACATGAGACTTTGAATCTGTCCTGACTCTCAGCTGGAGTTCGCCTCAGTGGCGTCTCGGCGGGGTGCTAATCAACCTAGTGAGAGACGACAGTCAGCCCCCCATCATCAAACCATCCCCTTTGGAGTTGATATGTATCGCGAGCATCGCGCCAATCCTGACGGTTGACTATTGGCTCTGACAATCAACCGAAAGAAAGTTGCCAAGCGGGCTTATGGGAAAGATGTCATTGTTCTTAGAAGTTTGCTTTGTGCGCGAGGGCCAGATTGCTGGATGGGCATTTAACGCCGATGACCTGCAGTGCAGGTTGACGCTTGAGGTCTGGATCAACGGCGAGCTTGATGGCTTTTGTGATTGTAGTCTTGCCAGCGACGTTGTCGCTTCCTGGGGATTGGGCGATCACTCTGGCAGATATGCATTCTTGTATTCTTCTCAGAAATTGTCAGCAGGTCGCTTGCTTCGTTTTGTAGTTCATGATGCATGTCTGTTTGGTGAGTGGAGCCTGCTGTTGCCGAGGCAGACGGGAGCTGTGACCACATATGGCTCTCCCGGCTCAATGGCTTCACGGCTTGGGTCTTTTGAGCGCTACAAGTCATTCAGGAGCCTTTCGAATGATGTCAGAATGAAGATTGCTCTCCAGCGTTATTACCTTTCAAGCAAGGCCGTTAGGTCGACTTCCATTGATATTATCCTCCCGACATATAATCGGGCCGGAGTGCTGCGGGCTGCGATTGAGTCTGTGCTTCGGCAGGTTCACCAGTGCTGGCATCTCTACATCTGCGACGATGGCAGTAGTGACAATACTGCTGATCTATGTTCCTGCTATGTGCGTGATTCAAGGATTCACTATCTTCCTATGCCCCATCGAGGCGTTAGTGCCGCCCGCAATGCCGGCTTGAGCCGCTCTAGGTCAGGTTATGTCGCCTTTCTGGATAGCGACAATACATGGTCTCCTGAATATCTGAGCCTGATGCTCTCGTTCCTCTCTAAGCAGAGCCTAGACTGTGGCTTTTGCGCGGCCCTGCTGACTGGAGACTGTGATGGCGACAAGGTCTGGCTTGGCAATTTCTTCAGCTGGAGGTCATGTCTTGAAGTAAACTATATAGATCTCAATTGCTTCGTGTTCAGACGCGCCTCTGTGGGCTTAAAACGAGCATCCTTTGATGAATCGCTGAGGCGATTTGTTGATTGGGACTTTATCCTGGCCATTACAAAGGAGTCGCGCACCGCCTTCCTGTGCTGTGCTTTAGTTAATTATTATAATGGTGATCAGCTTGACAGGATTACGTCATTAGAATACCGGGGCGCGAGGGGGAGTGATGTGATGGACGCTATTCGTGCCAAGCACTATCAACTGGCCGGCATGTGCGATAATGTTGATGCTCAAATTGCCTGCGCAAGCATTGACAGCGGATAATCATTGCTTGTCCGCCAGCCAGTCTTCTGTGCGCCGAGATAACCGCCGCGTGTTCTTCGCTTAAGCTTTACGGATCTGACGTGAGAACATGGGTCGCATGAAGCCTGCCGGCTCGGCCCCGATCTCTGTATTGGAACTGCGATTGAGGATTCGTTCGGCTGAAGCTTTTGGTGCGCGTGACGTGACCTGTGGTGGTCTGGTTTTTCTGGACAGGTCCCATCGTTAACCTCTGAGGCGGGGCACCGCCCTTGAGAAGGGTCTCCCACCAATGAGCAAGCGCCGAAACCCACAGCCCTGAGTTCAAGGCCAAGGTCGCCATGGAGGCGATCAGCTGCCGCAAGACGATCCAGTGTCAGGCGACAGCGAAAACTGTCCGGCGCTTTGAATCATTAAGTGGGGCTTCCTGAGAAAGACCAGATCCGCTGCGCTGCAACGAGTCCGAGGAGCTTGTCGCAGTAAAATGTTGGCAATTCGGCGCATTCCGGCCGAAAAGCTGCCCAGAGTTTTCCACATGTACCGACGTGAGCATCGTCATCAGCTCTCGTTTGAGGATTTCTTCCTGCCATTCGGCGGCAAGCTCTCTGGAGATAATCGCTGGATCAAGCTCGCTGAGCTGATTCCCTGGGATGAGCTTGAGGACGACTATGCCGCCCAGTTCTGCAAGGGCTTTGGAGCACCCGCCAAGCCCTTCCGCATGGCGCTTGGAGCTCTGATCATCAAGGCGCGCATGGGACTCACCGATGAAGAGCTGGTCGAGCAAGTCAAGGAGAATCCTTATCTCCAGTTTTTCCTTGGTCTGGAGGCCTATCAGTACTCTGCTCCATTCGATCCATCGATGCTGGTCCATTTCCGCAAGCGATTACCGAAGTCGGTGGTGAACGACTGCAACGAGCGGATCGTGCGACATGGATTGAATGTCATCCAAGCTGCGGCTTCCAGTGATGACGAGGATCCTGGCCGCGGTGGTGGGTCTGTCAGCGGGGGCGAACCCCCGCTTTCAGGAAAGTTGTCACCCCTCTCAATCGCACACCCGGGGGCTTGATGGAGCAGTTCAATGCGTCGTTACAGCGAGGCCGTCAAGGCTGATGTCAAGAGACGAATGAGCCCGCCCGAGCGACAGAGCGTGGCTCGGATTTCCGAGGAGCTGGGCATCCACGTGGTGACCCTCTACAACTGGAGAAAGGCCTGGCGTCTGCAGGGAGAGGTGGTGCCCGCATCCGAGAGGGAGCCAGAAGGCTGGAGCGCTGCCGACAAGTTCACGGTGGTGCTGGAGACCGCTGGCCTCAACGACACCGAGCTCGGTGCCTACTGCCGTGAGCGGGGGCTGTTCCCTGAGCAGGTGAGCCGCTGGCGTCAGGCCGCCACCGATGCCAACGCCGCGCCAGTGCTGCCCCCGCTTTCAGGAAAGTTGTCACCCCTCTCAATCGCACACCCGGGGGCTTGATGGAGCAGTTCAATGCGTCGTTACAGCGAGGCCGTCAAGGCTGATGTCAAGAGACGAATGAGCCCGCCCGAGCGACAGAGCGTGGCTCGGATTTCCGAGGAGCTGGGCATCCACGTGGTGACCCTCTACAACTGGAGAAAGGCCTGGCGTCTGCAGGGAGAGGTGGTGCCCGCATCCGAGAGGGAGCCAGAAGGCTGGAGCGCTGCCGACAAGTTCACGGTGGTGCTGGAGACCGCTGGCCTCAACGACACCGAGCTCGGTGCCTACTGCCGTGAGCGGGGGCTGTTCCCTGAGCAGGTGAGCCGCTGGCGTCAGGCCGCCACCGATGCCAACGCCGCGCCAGTGCTGACGAGGGCCGAGCAGAAGGATCTGGAGAGGCTCCGCGCCCGGGACCAGCGAGAGATCAAGGCCCTCAAGAAGGAGCTGCAGCGCAAGGAGAAGGCCCTGGCGGAGGCAGCAGCACTGCTGGTGCTGCGAAAAAAGTGGGAGGCCTTCTGCTCGGAGGACGCGGAAGGCTGACGAGTGCCGCGCATCGGCAAAAGGCGATCGCGTTGATCGGTGAGGCCAAGGCCAGCGGAGCCACCCTCAGCGCTGCCTGCGGGGAGATCGGCATTTCCCTGCGCACCCTCAAGCGCTGGCGGAAGGCCTTTCTGGGTGATGGGGACGGAGAAGACCGCCGTAGAGGCAGCCCTCGCCATGTCGCCCACCGCCTGAGCGAGGAAGAACGCCAGCGGATCCTGCTCACCTGCAACCAACCGGAGTACGCCTCGCTGCCGCCGGGACAGATCGTGCCCGCACTGGCCGATCAGGACCTGTTCATCGGCTCCGAGTCCAGCTTGTACCGGGTGCTGCACGCGCATGGTCAGGCCCATCGCCGGGGCCGTGCACGACCACCACAGGAGCCACGGCCTGTGCCACGGCTGCGAGCGGATCGCCCCAATGCTGTGTGGTCGTGGGACATCACCTATCTGCCCACCACGGTGCGGGGTGTGTGGCTGTACCTCTATCTGGTGATCGACGTCTGGAGCCGCAAGGTGGTGGCCTGGGATGTCGCCGAACGAGAAGACGCGCAGATCGCCGCTGACCTGGTGGGTCGGGCCTGCCTGCGGGAGCGGATCAGCAGAGGCTGCCGCCAACCGCTGGTTCTCCACGCCGACAACGGCAACGCCATGCGGGCCGCCACCCTCGAGGCCCGGTTGGAAGAGCTGGGGGTGCTGCGTTCGTTCTCCCGGCCCCGGGTGTCGAACGACAATCCCTACTCGGAATCCCTGTTCCGAACCGTCAAATACCGTCCTGACTACCCGAAAAGGCCATTCACCAGCAAGGCAGAGGCCTGCGAGTGGGTGGCGTCGTTCGTGGATTGGTACAACCACCAGCACCGCCACAGCGGCATCAAGTTCGTGACGCCGGACCAGCGCCACAGCGGGGATGCGGCCGAACTCTGCCGGCGTCGTGCCGATGTCTACGAGAAGGCCCGGCAGAAGCACCCGCGTCGATGGAGCCGATCCACCCGCTGCTGGCGTCAGCCAGCGGTGGTGTGGATCAACAAGCCACCAGAAGAGCCGCAGAGGGCACTGGCCATACCATTGGGTCAGGCCGCCTGAAGAGCAGCCCAGGAGTGACAACTTTCCTGAAAGTCACCGCTACGGGGGCAATGGCGCAGGCGTGATGGCCACGCTGCGCACCGCAGCACTCAACCTCCTGCGACTGGCTGGATTTCACTCCGTCCGCGAGGGTCTGCAGGCCGTGATGCACGACATCACCGCGCTGCTGGCGATGGTCAGGAGGCCACCGGGAGCAGCGATGCCATGAGACTTTGAATCAGCCCTGGTGCCGCTCCACACCGATCAGGTCGTCTGTACGGGCAGCGACATGGAGCGCATCGACCATGACCTTGGCCGCCTCATCCGGCGGCAGGGCCGTCAGGAGCTGTCGCCACAGCTGGCGCCAGGTCTCTTGACGTGGACCCCGGAAACCGGTCCAGGGTGAATGAGAGTCCTCAACCGGCCAGACTGGGCCGGGGACTTCACCATGAAACGAATCCGACACACGCCCGAGCAGATCATCCGCAAGCTCAAGACTGCAGAGCAGCTGATCGCCCAGGGCAAGACCGTCAACGAGGTCTGCCGAGTGATCGAGGTGACGCAGCCGACCTACCACCGCTGGCGGCAGCAGTTCGGGGGGATGCAGGCCGAGGAGGCCAAACGGCTGACCCAGTTGGAGAAGGAGAACGCCCGACTCAAGAAGCTGCTGGCGGAAGCCGAGCTGGAGAAGGCGATGCTCAAGGATCTCGCCGAGGGAAACTTTTGAGCCCGGAACGCCGGCGCAGGGCGGTACTCGTCCTGCAGCAGCGTTACCGGGCATCGGAGCGGTTCACCTGCCGGGTTGTGGGTCAGAACCGCAGCACCCAACGCCATCACGGCACGGTCCCTGGGGCCGAGGAGACCAAGCTGCGGCGCCGGCTGAGGGAGATCGCTGCCGACCACATCCGCTGGGGCCGGCGAATGGCCCACCGCGTGCTCAGACGCGAGGGCTGGAGCGTGAATCACAAACGGGTGCAACGGATCTGGCGGGAGGAGGGTCTCCAGCGGCCTACCCCCCGAAAGCAGAAGCGGGCACGGCCAGCGGACGGCTCAGTGCGGCGCCACAGGGCCGAGCATCCCCACCAGGTGTGGGCCATGGACTTTCAGTTCGACGCCACGGCCGATGGCCGGCGGCTCAAGTTTCTGAACGTGATCGATGAGCACAGCCGCCTCTGCCTGGCCATCCGAGTGGGCAGGCGTTGCAAGGCCAGGGACGTGGTGGCCGTGCTGGAGGAACTCACCAGCCTCTACCCGGCACCGGCGTTCATCCGGTGCGACAACGGCCCTGAATTCATCGCCCACGCCTTACGGCGTTGGTGCAGGACCAGCGGCACGACAACGGCCACGATCGAGCCAGGTTCCCCGTGGCAGAACGGCTTTGCCGAGTCGTTCAACGGGAGATTCAGGGATGAGTTCCTCAACACCGAGCTGTTCACCACAGCCCCAGAAGCTCAGATCCTGGCCGACCGCTGGCGCTGGGAGTACAACTCCCTCAGGCCGCATTCGGCCCTCCAGGGGCGTACGCCCCTGGAGGCAGCTCAACAAGGAGCTGCTGCATGACCATGACCAACCACTCTCATAAGGCCTGGACCGATAAAGGGGGTCACGTCATCTCCACAGGCGCCGGCGAATCTGCCCAGACCCCAATGACTGCAATGGTTCTGCGGGCGAGAATGGGTCATGGTCAAGCCCAAGTCCTTCCGTCCCTGGAACCCCGAGCAGACCCTGCTGCTGCCGCCGTCTCCGGTGGAGTGGTTGCCGGAGAACCATCTGGTGTTCTTCCTGCTGGATCTGGCCGCTGAACTGGATCTCGAGGCAATTCACGCCGTTTACCGCCAGAAGGATCTACGGGGGGAGAAGGCGTACGACCCCAGGATGATGGTGGTGCTGCTCCTGTACGCCTACTGCGTCGGTCTGCCCAGCTCGCGCAGGATTGAGAAGGCCTGCTGGGAGGACGCTGCCTTCCGGGTGCTCACCGGCAACCAGCAGCCCGATCACAGCCGGATCAGCGAGTTCCGCCGCCGTCACCTCGGCGCCCTGGCCGGGCTGTTTGTTCAGGTGCTGCGGCTCTGCCAGAAGGCGGGGCTGGTGAGCCTGGGTCATGTGGCCCTCGATGGCACCAAGGTCCGGGCCAATGCCAGCAGGCACAAGGCGATGAGCCACGAGCGGATGCTCAAAAGCGAGAAGCAGCTGGAGGGCGAGATGCGGGCGCTGCTGCGCAAGGCCGAGCTCCTTGACGCGCAGGAGGACGGTCAGCACGGCAAGGGCAAACGTGGCGATGAACTGCCGGAAGAACTGCAGCGCCGCGCCAATCGGTTGGAGTGGATCCGCAAGGCCAAGGCGGAGCTGGAAGCCGAGGCTGCAGCTGCCAAAGCCCGCCAACGAGAGGAGCAGGCCGAGGTTGCCGAGCAGGACATGGCAGACGCGGAGGCGGTGCCTATCAGCGTTGTTGTCCGCTCGGAGTGCTTGAGCTGAGCACCCGCAAGCAGCCTACTGATGCGATGGCCTCATGGCTGCTGCGGCTTTCATTTTGTTCACAGCATTGGTCGATCCTGGTTGATGGTTGCCGCGACGGCCCCTGATCGCGCCCGTTGCCGATTCCGCTCTATGAGAGCGGAGTCGGACGACCGCGGGGGCCTGTTTTCTGCCTCGATCAGGCGACACGATGTTCGGCAGGGCGTGGATGATTGATCCACACGATGTCAGGTTGCTTCCAGCAGCGCTGGTGGCGACTCCATCGTGCTGGATGCAGCCTGTAGGCCTTCTCATAAGTCCGACGTCGCACCTCACAGATCGCATCAGCAAGGCCATGATGCCGCTGACTGGGCGTCACGTACTTGATCCCGCTGTGGCGGTGTTCGTTGTTGTACCAGGCAACGAATTGCCTCACCCACGCGATGACGGCCTCCAGGCTCCGGAACCAGCGCACTGGGTAGCTGGGATGCACCTTGAGTGTGCGGAACAGGGCTTCCGAGAAGGGGTTGTCGTTGCTCACCCTTGGGCGCGAGAACGACTGGTCGATCCCCAGGTCCCGGTGACATGGACCCCAGACATCGGTCCAGGGTGAATGAGAGTCCTCAACCGGCCAGACTGGGCCGGGGACTTCACCATGAAACGAATCCGTCACACTCCAGAGCAGATCATCCGCAAGCTCAAGACTGCAGAGCAGCTGATCGCCCAGGGCAAGACCGTCAACGAGGTCTGCCGAGTGATCGAGGTGACGCAGCCGACCTACCACCGCTGGCGGCAGCAGTTCGGGGGGATGCAGGCCGAGGAGGCCAAACGGCTGACCCAGTTGGAGAAGGAGAACGCCCGACTCAAGAAGCTGCTGGCGGAAGCCGAGCTGGAGAAGGCGATGCTCAAAGATCTTGCCGAGGGAAGCTTCTGAGCCCGGAACGCCGGCGCAGGGCGGTGGTCGTCCTGCAGCAGCGTTACCGGGCATCGGAGCGGTTCACCTGCCGGGTTGTGGGTCAGAACCGCAGCACCCAACGCCATGGCGGCAGGGCCCCTGGGGTCGAGGAGACCAAGCTGCGGCACCGGCTGAGGGAGATCGCCGCTGAGCACATCCGCTGGGGCCGGCGGATGGCCCACCGCGTGCTGCGGCGCGAGGGCTGGAGCGTGAATCACAAACGGGTGCAACGGATCTGGCGGGAGGAGGGTCTGCAGCGGCCCACCCCCAGAAAGCAGAAGCGGGCACGGCCAGCGGACGGCTCAGTGCGTCGCCATCAGGCCGAGCATCCCCACCAGGTGTGGGCCATGGACTTCCAGTTCGATGCCACGGCCGATGGCCGGCGGCTCAAGTTTCTGAACGTGATCGATGAGCACAGCCGCCTCTGCCTGGCCATCCGGGTGGGCAGGCGCTGCAAGGCCAGGGACGTGGTGGCCGTGCTGGAGGAACTCACCAGCCTCTACCCGGCACCGGCGTTCATCCGGTGCGACAACGGCCCTGAATTCATCGCCCACGCCTTACGGCGTTGGTGCAGGACCAGCGGCACGACAACGGCCACGATCGAGCCAGGTTCCCCGTGGCAGAACGGCTTTGCCGAGTCGTTCAACGGGAGATTCAGGGATGAGTTCCTCAACACCGAGCTGTTCACCACGGCTCCTGAGGCTCAGATCCTGGCCGACCGCTGGCGCTGGGAGTACAACTCACTCAGGCCGCATTCGGCCCTCCAGGGGCGTACGCCCCTGGAGGCAGCTCAACAGGTGTCAACCGACATGCGGAAAGTCCTCACTGCCGACACGAAAAAGTCCTCACTGGATGCGGCGGTCAGCGACCCTTCCGTGGGCTGATGGTCTGTTGTCTGCTTGGTGCTGATGGCTGCTGTGCAGCGGTCGTTCGTTGTGCTCATCGGTGTTGGTCGTTGGCTGGTGACTGGTGACTGGTCCTGAGAGTCGGTTGCCCCAGGTGGGGTGACGGTTCCGCCCTCAGGACTTCTCTTCTGGGGATGGGGAAGCACTGCTGTTGGCTCCGGAGCTGGGGGCGGTGGCCTGCGGTGAGCGGATCAGGCCCGATCGGCGCTTTTCCCTGAGCCGGTAGCTGTCGCCCCGGATCGTCAGCACATGGCTGTGGTGCAGCAAGCGATCGAGGATCGCGGTGGCGACCACCTGATCACCGAACACCTCTCCCCACTCCGTGACCGCCCGATTGGAGCTGATCAGCACGCTGCCCTGCTCATAGCGGCGGGAGATCAGCTGGAAGAACAGGTAAGCGGCGTCGTGCTCCAGGGGCAGATAGCCCAGCTCGTCGATGATCAGCAGCCTCGGCTTGCCGTAGTACGTGAGCTGCCGCGCCAGTTCGCCCTGCTGCTGGGCCCGCGCCAGGCTGCCGATCAGCTCGGCGGCGGAACAGAACAGCACGCTGTGGCCCAGACGGATCGCCTCCCGTCCCAGCGCCACCTCCAGAGGGGTCTTCCCCACCCCGGGTGGGCCGAGCAGGACCAGGTTGTCGCCGTTGGCGATCCAGCGGCAGGTGGCCAGCTCCCGGATCTGGGCGGGATCGATCGAGGGCTGGGCCTCGAATTCGAATCCCCCCAGCGTCCGGACGCATGGGAAACGGGCCAGGCGCATGGCCATCTCGAACCGGCTCTGGTCCTTGCGGCTCACCTCGGCACCACACAGCCAGGCCAGGGCCTCCCGCAGGTTGTCGAGGCGGTCGCGGATGGCGGTGAGCCGCAGGCGGGTGAGCATCGCCTCCAGGTCAGCCACCAGGGCGGCCAGTTCCGCCGGTCTCTCCAGCGGTGCGGTGGTGGTGCGGCTGCGGTTCATGCCTCCACCTCCGTCAGCACGGCGGCGTAGTCGCTCAGGGATCGGGCCAGGCTGGAGGTGCGCACCGCTCGTGTCGCCGGAGGACCAACAGCGGGTGTCGCCTGACACCTGTCGGGGATGGCTGGCTGCAGGGAAGCGCGTGCCTGCTGCAGCTGCTCGGCCGGCAGCAGGCCCTGCCAGTGGCTTCTGATCACCTGACGGCAGCGGTGGTTCGCGCTCTGGAGTGGGTGCTCCGCCACGATCCGGCCCCGGTGCAGCAATCGCACCGTCTGATGGCGGACCTGCGCCGTGATCCGCTGGCCGATCAGCTGCTGGGGAGCGGAATACCAGTTCCCCTCCAGCTGAATGCAGCAGTCCTTGGCCACCACTCGCTTCTGTTCCCGCTCAGCCAGGAACGAGGGCTTGCCGCACAGCGGCCTCAGGGCACTGGCCTCGTCCCGCTGGAACCGCTCCAGGGGCCGTTCTCCGGTGGTGCCGTGACGACGGACATCCGCCACCTCGCGCATCCACCAGGCCAGATGGGCCTCCATGGCACCCCAGCTGCGGAAGGTGTGTCCGGCCAGACCGCTGCCCTTGACGTAGCGCACCCCTCGCTCGTCCTTGCCCTTGGTGCGAGGCCGGTAGGGGCGGCAGGCACGGGGCGTGAACCCCCAGTGCTCGGCAAAGGCGAGGAAGGTGGGATGAAACACCAGCTCACCGCTGGCGGGATCGTGCCGGCGGACCAGGGCGCGGGCGTTGTCCACCAGCACCTGCTCGGGAATGCCGCCCCAGTGTCGGAAGGCCTCCTCCATCGCCTGCAGCCAGTTCGCCTGCCGCTCATGGCCGTACGGCCGCACCACCAGACGGCGCGAGTAGCCGAGCGTGAGCACGCACAGGTGCACCCGACGGCGCTCCCCACCAATGCTCACGGCGCACTGGCCAAAGTCGGCCTGGAGCTGCCGGCCGGGTGGCGTCTCGTAGCGCACGGTGGCCAGCTGACGGATCCGCAGCTCGCGGCGCCAGGCCGCCACGGCCCGTTCCACCGTGCGCTGGGACACATCAATGCCCTTCTGCCGCAGCAGTTCCTGGCGGAGCACCTCGGCATTGCCGCGATGCTGCTCAAACTGCTCGCGCAGCCAGGCGATCTGCTCATCGAGGCGCCGGCTGCGCCGGGGCTGGCCGTAGGGCTGCCAGCCGCCCTGGCGCAGATAGCGGCGAACGGTCCGCGGACAGCAGCCCAGTTCATGGGCGATCGTTCGCTGGCTGAGGCCGCGGGCATGGAGCTGCAGCATCCGCTCCACCTCCTGGGGTGTTTCCATCGCGCCCTCGCCTCGGCGGTCTGCCCTGGCTGTAGTGCTCCTGGCAGCAGCAGTGATGGGGGCCGCCGAACCAGGCATCCGTTCGGCTGGCGTGAGCCTGGGGGCAGGGATGGATGGCGGAGTCACCGGTTCCGAGTGAGGACCTTTTCGTGTCGGATCTGGTGACTTTCCTCCTGTCGGCTGACAACAGGGAGCTGCCGCATGACCATGACCACCCACTCTCATAAGGCCTGGACCAATAAAGGGGGTCACGTCACAGCGGCCCCGCTTCCACGTCCACTACACGCCCACCTACGCCTCCTGGCTGAACCAGGTGGAGCGGTGGTTCGGCATCATCACCCAGCGGGCCATCAGGCGCGGCAGTTTCTCCAGCGTCAAGGAGCTGGTCGCCAAGATCAAGCAGTTCGTGGCGGCCTACAACAAGACCAAGGCCCCGTTCAACTGGACCGCCGCGGCCGATTCAATCCTGGAGAAGCTCCAGAGACTTTGCTCGCAAATCTCCGGGACGGCCACTGGAATCTGGGAGGATTCGCCTGAGCCTGTGGTGAGACTGTCCGCTGGTCTACGCGCAACAGACTCCTAGCGTGAGATCACAGGACAATTATCACCTGGATCGCCCTGGTTTCCCAAGAGTCTCCCTAAGAGGCTGCTGAACAACTGCACGGCCTCTCGGATTCATGGCCGGAAAGCCGATGTTGATGGGGTCAAGAGAAGCAGGGAGGTCCCTGGCTCGTCTGGCTAATCCCAAAAGAACTGGTTTTCTGGTTGTCGGACCTGAGCACCGGACTGTCGGGCATCTGGGCTTTTCAGCAGCCTCCTAACTGAAGAATGTGGACTTAATCTCGCATGAACCTGCTTGGAAAATGAGGAGACTTCTGACACTAATCATTGTCTCTGATCCAGCCATATCCGAATCGAGGCACCGCCTGAGCACTGCCCGGCAGGGCCTCTAACCGGAAACCCTGCCATAGAACCACAAAGCTGATCCATCTCTCAATAGCGTGAGCAAGAGTACCATCCACCTGCCCGGTTTCTGTCTCAAAATCTTGCAAATGCAACCCAAGGTCCAGCAGTGGCCTTAGAGCTTGCACCCGTCCGGCGAACATGCTACCAGCGATAAACCGCTGCTGGAGCAACCATTGCCCTGAAAACTCGCTGCGCTGGCGCATGGTCAGCAGGTGCGGCCAGTTGGAATGCAACTCAACGCTAGTAGGTAGCAGCGTGCCGGGAGGGGCCAGCAGACCCAGATCCGGTTCCACCTCAAGCCTTGCTTGGAGGGTATCGATCACGTCGACGGCGAGCAGTGCGTTCGTCAGGTGCCGCCCCCAGTCCTCCCCGTGATCCAGATGAGGGGAATGCTTTGTGTGCAGCTTCACGAAAGCGGTGTGCCCTCGCTCCAGTGCAGCCGGTAGCAGCTGCAACAAGAAGGGGGCGATGTCGCGCCCGCGGTTGGCCACACCATAGAGCCGCACGCGCGGCAAACCTAGGTCCTGCAGCAGCTCCTCGACTTCATCCAGCTGATCCAATGGTGTGCTCAGGTACAGATCCAGCTCAGACAACCCCTCCTGATTCCCTGCGGCGGGCAGGCCAGCCAGCAGGGCCTCCAACCGGTCCAGATAGAAGCCGTGCACCAGCACAGCCAGGTGTTCGGCTCTGCACTCACCCCAGCCTCGAAACTCGGGGTCCTCACGAGTGAGCGAGGGCGACACAGCAGCTGGATCTGGTGGGCCGACAGGGCTCCAGCGTTGATGGCCGCTCCAGCTCTCGATCCACACCGGTGCGTCCGGGCTGCCATCGTGCCGGAGCAGGCTCCAGGCGCTGGCCTGGGCCAGCCACTCCCGGTAGGCCTCGGCAGAAGCGCCCTTGAAGCAGGGCTCCATTGGCGTAGTCACAGCCTGGACCGCCGGAAGCCAAACCCCACCGCCGGTATCCATTCGGTGGTGGGCCGCCTTCAGATGCTGCAAATAGGGGAAGGGCCTCTCAGGCCCCGGCTGGGAGAGCCATTGCACCTGGCCATCAAAACCATGCTCCAGGGCGTCGGCAGCACCCCCCGGTTCTCCTCGCAGCACAAGCAGATTCGCTGCCGCGTGGCGCAACCGTTGCAGCCCGAAGACGGCATGACTGAGCCGATCGCAGCCCTGCAGCACCAGCAGGGGCCGGCCGAACAGGTGCAGGGCCCGCCGATGGCGCCACCAGCCCCGCAGTTGAGTCACCAGCTCTCGTTCAGCCATTGGCGTCAGGGGAGCCTGCAACTGCAGCAGAGGCGCCGAAGGCAGAGGGCCCTCTCCAGGAGAGGCCGGTCCGATGAGCGCGCCGGTGCCGTTCACCCCGACCGGCACGATCCAGCCAACCAGGCCTGCAGCTGCGGCAGCAGCATCCAGAGCACCGGTGCGCCAGACAGCAAGCTCGTCCGGGGTCAGCCGACAGAGCCAGCGCGCACGGACGGTCGGGTGTGGCCTCACCAATGGATGCAGCCGAAGCGGCACTGTCACAATGACGCCAACGGTCGCACTCTCAATGCCAATCAGCCTGGAGAGCCTGTCCATCCTGGATCTCGCTCTGATCGGCGCCGTGGCTCTGCTCAGCCTCATCAGCGGCGGGCTGGCGTTGCAGCTGCAACGCCTTAGCGGCACGGCGCCCGATCCTGAGGCAGGTGATCCTGGCGCGACGCAGGCCGATCAGGACGAACACGCAGCCGTTGAGCTTGAGCGCAATGAGCTCAGAGCCCAGCTCACATCCTTACAAACCGTGGCGCAAGCAGCGCAGACCGAAGCCAAAGAGGCCCGCGAAGAAGCCGAACTCACGCTGCTTCAGCTCCACCAGGTCCAGGAAGAACTGGAGCAGGTGTTTCTGGCGAATCAGGGCAAGCAGAAGCAGGTGGACGATCTCACAGCACAACTTGAGGCATCGAAAGCTGATGCAACCAAAGCCGCTGCCTCCATCAAGGATCAGGCCAGTTGGAACAACGAGCGTCAGTTACTGCAGCAGCAGCTGCAGGCCGCAGAGACGGCAACCAGGGATGCCCGCGAGGAAGCCGAGCTCACATTGCTTCAGCTGCACCAGGTCCAGGAGGAGCTGGAGCATTACTTCTTGCTGGGCAGAGAACAAACAGCTCTGTTGTCAGCCCATGAACACCAGCAACGACGGGTCCGCCAGTTAATTAAAGCCGCACTGAAAGAGCGCGAAGCCTCAGCCGTTCATTGAGATTCGGCGGCTGAGGCCGCCAGACGCCTCCTCTCCAGAGCGTTCAGGTAGGCATCAAATCCAGCCAGGGCCATCCGGTGGGGCCGGAGCTCCGGGAAATCATTTCCCGGCTCAACCGGTTCATTCCGATTGGACGTCTTGGACGTCGCCAACTCCTGCAGGCGTGTCACAAAGACTTCGCAGCCGGGATGCTCCACCAGCGCATCGGTGAGCAGCTGCGCGGCACGATCGAACCCGTCTTCGGAGCTGCTCGCATCGCTCAGAGCCTGCTCCACATCGGCCAACACGGCCTGAACCCGGCCACGCTCGCCATACAGCTCCAGCATCGCGGCGGCGGCATCGCGCAGTGGGGCCTGTTCAGATGCCAGCAGGGGTTCCCACAGGGCCACAGCGTCACTGAAACGTTCCAGGTCAACCAGCGCGCGGGCGCGGTTGTCGTCGATCCAGCCGCTCTGCAGACCGCCCGCCACGGCTGCCTCCAGCAGCCGCAGGGACAAGGCCGTGTCTCCCCGTTCGCGCAGGCCGATCGCTTCCTTGAGCAGCGGCAATTCAACGTCCGCGAGAGATTCTGGAGCAGGATCCACAAGGTGCTGTGCCGGCTGCCCTTCGCTCTCCAGCACCTGATTCAGATCGCGCCAGAGCGACTCCAGCAACGCAGCCCGTTGACGCACGGCCATCTCGCTGGCCATGGCCCGCAGCACCTCATCGTCCCCATCGGCGGCGAGGCCCTCCCAGATCGCCAGCGCCTCCGCCTGCCGTTCCAGGATCACCAGTGCCCGAGCACGGTTGTCGTCCAGCCAGGGGCTCTGCATCCCCGCCGTCTGCGCTGCCTCCAGCAATTGCAGCGACAACTCCACCGCACCATCGCTGCGCAGCTGGATCGCTTCTTCCAGCACCGCTCGCTCGAGATCCGCGAAACGGGAAGCCTCCGCAGCGTCAACACGCTCCAGCCGCTTCCCTGCCGCCGCGGCCAGTTGCTGCAGCTGCTCCCGCAGCACCTGCACGCGATCACGCTCCAGCAGGTCCAGCATGGACCGGGCGGCCTCCGCTGCCGCTCCATCACTCGAGGCACCCAACCTCTCCCAGATCGCGGCAGCCTCCTCACCGCGTCCCAGGGCAAGCAGGGCCCGCGCACGGTTGTCGTCCAGCCAGGGGCTGCGCTGCCCCTGCTCCAGGCAGCCCTCCAGCATCGCCAGCGACGCCTCCGCTTGACCGCTTTCGCGCAGGGCGATGGCGGCATCCAGAGCAGCTTTCAGCTCCCCGGTGAGCTCGCTGCTGTCCTGGTCTGCTGTGTCCTGGCGATGCTGCGCGGCCATCTGGGTGGCCATCGCCCGCAGACCCTCGTCGTCCCCATCGGCGGCGAGGGTCTCCCAGATCGCCAGCGCCTCCGCCCGCCGCTCCAGCATCAGCAGCGCCCGGGCACGGTTGTCGGCAATCCAGCCGCTCTGCATGCCCGCTTCCTCGGCGGCGTCCAGCAGCTCAAGTGAGGCCTCGGTCTGCTGCTCGTCCCGCAGACGGATCGCTTCCTTGAGCAGCGCCGTGAGGAGATCCTCCCGGGCCTCATCTCCGGCGAGATGCACCGGTTCCATCCCAAGCCCCCGGCAGGTGTTCAGCAGGTAGGCCCTCAGGGTCTCCGACATGGCTGTGAACTGGATCCGCCTGAGGCTACGAGGCGTGCCAGGCCCTGCCGCACCAGGCAGGAGCTGGTGAGAAGATCGCTCCGTGCCGATGGCGATCGATGGCGACCCAAGCGGGAACGGCAGATCAATGGCGGCAGCAACTGGACCAGCAGCCCGGAGCAGCGGAGCCGCTGCAGCAGCTCGCGTCGGAGCTCGAACGACGCGAAGCCTGGGAGGAGCTCCAGCTGCTCATCCAGCGCCAGCGCCCCTTCTGCGACGGAGCGGAAGGCCTGGGAACCATGCTCGATTACTGGAGCGGTCGGGCCTGCCTTGAGCTGAAGCAGCCCGACCAGGCCGAGCCTCTGCTGCGCCGGGCGGCCCGCCAGGCGCCGGACTTTCCCTTCGCCCATCACCTCCTCGGCCGCGCCCTGGCATCGCGGGAAGCATGGGCTCCTGCAGCGGCGGCCCAGGAGCGCTGCACCCAGCTGCAGCCAGAGTTCGCCTACGGCTGGCTGGAGCTGGCCCGGGCCCGCGAGCAGCTCGGCGATGCCGCCGGCGCGATCGACGCCTACACCGAAGCCGCCACGCGGCTTCCCGGCAACCGTTGGCTGCGGCGCCACCTCGATGCCCTCCAGGTGAGCTCCCAGGCCCGCAGCGGCCACCACCAGGCGGCGGCGGAGGCCATCGTGCGGCTGCAGGCCTCCGGTGATGTGGGAGAAGCCACCCTCACGGGTTGGCTGGAGCTGGCCGTGACCCTGGCCTGCTGCGGTGACTGGGGCAATGTGCTTCGTCTGGCCGGAGCGATCCGGCAGGGTGCGGAACAGGCCGCCCGGCCCAGTCCGCTGAGCACCCGCGTGCCCCTGACCCTGTTGGGGCTGGCGGTGCTGCTGGCCCCGGGGGAAGCCCGGATGATCAACCCTGCCGGGCTGGCCGGGGCCCTTTCGGAAAGCCTATGGCTGCCCTTTTCCGGCGCGGAGCAGGGGCTCTGGGCCGGCGGCATCGACGCCCTCACCATGGCGGCCGTGCATCATCTGCCGGGCAATGGCTCAGCACCGACCGGCGAGACAGAGCCCGTGGAACCCGCCCGCTGGCCCCTGCTGCTGGCGCTGGCCGATGTGCTGGCCAATGTGTTTTCCAGGCCCGACCGCGCCTACGCCCTGCTCCAGATGGGCCGTGCCTCCCTGGTTCTGGACACGCCTCAGGACCAGGTGCTGCAGGAACGCCTCGGCCTGCTGGCCCTGGCCGAGGGACGGGATCTGGTGGCGCGCCATCACCTGGACACCATCCCCGAGCCCAATCGCTCCGATCGCGTGCGGGCGGCTCTGGCCCGCTGCGACCTCGGCCGAGCCGGGCTGCATCTGCCCCACGATCTGGCCTCGGCCCGGGGCGCCGCAAACCACTTGCTGCGACTGTTCAGACTCAGGCCACGCAGCAGTCGGGCCCGAGAGCAGCTCGACCAGTTGCTCTGGAAACTCAACACGCGCGTGCTCGACGACACCGGCCGCCTGGCCCAGCGCTCCGGCCCCATCAGCGCCGCCCAGAGCCTGCGCCGCGACGGCCTGGCCCTGCTGGCGGAACTGACGCGCTCCAGCCTCAATCCCCCGGGCCTGGCCCCGCTCCCGCCGCGCCGCCGCGCCAGCCGGCGCTGGCTGCTTCTGGCGAGCTCCTCCCTGCCCCAGTGCTTCCTCTATCGGGTGCAGCAAAAGCGCGAACAGCTGGAAGCCATGGACCGTGAGGTGCTGATCCTCGATGTGAGCGCTTGCGACACCTGGGGCGTGGCCTCAGCCCTGCTCTGGGCCGATCGCCTCGTGGTGTGCCGCCAGCCCGGCACCTACCCCGTGCTGCGGGCGATGGAGATGGCCCGCCGGCTGGGTATTGAGGTGCTGGTCGACATCGACGATCTGATCTTTGACGCGGAACATTTTCCGCCCCCCCTCGCCAGCTACGGGGGCACCATCTCCGCGGAGCTGCACCGGGGCCTGGCCATGGATGCGCCCCTGTTCTCCGCTCCGATGGAGCTGGCCGATGGCCTGATCGTGTCCACGCTCACCCTGGCCGAACGCTGGCGACAACTGCATCCCGATGGGCGTCAGCCCATTCATGTGCTGCCCAACCTGGCGCCGCCGGTGCTGCGGCGAGACGCGTCGGAAATGGCACCGCGCATCACTCAGCGCCAGGCCGCCGTTCCCCTGCGCCTGCTCGTCTCCAGCGGGACGCTGGCCCACAAGCAGGTGTGGGTGGAGGAGCTGGCTCCAGCCCTGGAGGAGCTGCTGCAACGCCATGGCGACGTGCAGCTGGATCTGGTGGGCAGCGTGGAATGGCCCGAGCATCTGCACGGCGTGGACGCCTCCCGGATCCGCAGCGTTCCCTTCAGCGACTACCCCACCTATCTCCGCCACCTCAGCCGCGCCCACATCGGCCTGGCCCCACTGGAGCCGGGGATCGTGACCGATGCCAAGAGTGCGATCAAGTGGATGGAATACAGCCTCATGGGCCTGGCCTCCGTGGTGAGCCCCACGGCCACCTATCGAGGCGATCTGCGCGAGGGTGAGCATGTGCGTTTCGCGACGGGGCGGCAGGAGTGGGTGGCGGCGATCGAGAGCCTGATCGCCGATCCCCAGGCCCGCATCGATCTGGCACAGCGGGCCCATGCGCACGCCCTCACCCTGTTCGGACCGGAGGTGGGCCAGCGCTTCTGGCGCGAGCTGGATGGCCCCACCGGCTCTGAGCCCCCCCCGGCCCGGCGAAAGCTGCTGCTGATCAACTGCTTCTTCGCACCTCAGTCCGTTGGCGGGGCTACGCGAGTGGCTCAGGACCGGGTGCGGCAGCTGCTGGCTCAGGGGGATCAGGCACCGGAGGTGACGGTGCTCTGTGTGGACCTCGACCCCTGGCAGGGCTCACCGGGGCCGCAGGGCATGCCCCTGGATGTGCACCACTGGCACGGGGCCCGGGTGGTGCGGCTCGGGGTGCCTGGCAAACCCTGGAACTGGCACCACGACGGCGAGGTGGAGCGCTTCTGCCGCGACTGGTTCGACCGGGAGGGTTTCGATGCCATCGAGGCCCACTCCATTCAGATCCTCACTGCGGCTCCCCTGCGTGTGGCTCTCGAGCAGGGCATTCCCTACACCGTGGTGCTGCACGACGGCTGGTGGCTGAGCGAACGCCAGTTCCTCACCACTCCCGATGGACGCTCGGTGGATCCCGCCGATCCCCTCAGCGGCCTCAACCCCGACGCCAGTGAGGAGGAACGCCAGGCGGCCCTGCAGCGTCGCCGTGATCTCTTCGATCTGCTGGCCGGTGCCCAGGAGCGCCTGGCCGTGTCGGAACGGTTCGCCGAGCTGCACCGCCGCGCCGGTGTGGCCCATGTGGGGGTACGGGTGAACACCGTGCCGGAACCGGTTGCGGCCCGTGCGAACAAACGGCAACCAGCCGACCGATCCGGCCCCGTTCGCCTGTGCATGATCGGAGGCATGTCGGTGCACAAGGGCTACCCCGTGTTCCGCGCCGCCGTGCAGCGCGCCGCCCTGGGGCAGGCCGCCGCCATCACCGTGGTGGACCACCGCCTTGAGGAGGATGACCCGGGCTATGGCCTCAGCTGGGGGGGAACACCCGTGCGCTTCATCCCGCCTGTGGCCATGAATCGGATGGACGCCTTCTACGCGGGCCAGGATGTGCTGGTGGCTCCATCGATCTGGCCTGAGAGCTTCGGGCTGGTGACCCGTGAAGCCCTGGCCGCCGGCCTCTGGGTGATCGCCAGCGATATCGGCGCCTTGGCCGAGCCGATTGAACACGGCACAAACGGGGATCGACTTCGACCCGGCAGCGTGGAGGAGCTCACATCAATACTAAAACGCCTGACAGTGAGTGCAACCACAAGCCCACCGTTATGAGCAATCGCCAGAGGAGCAGAAGAGCACGATGTCACTAGCTAACATCTTGAGCCCGCGCGCCTGACATCCCATCGATGCACTAGCCGATGCAACTCAGTTGCATCAACCGCCAAATCACAAAGACGTTCAACATGGATCAGAAGCGTGGTAACGTTAGAATTAAATCACCGTGAGACATAACGCTGTGTGCTGCTGGTTGCAAGTCGCCTCAGGCAACTGTGGTTGAGAACACTTGGGGTCCTGCACCAGCTGCACCTCCCTCCTCTCCCAACTTCCTGATCGGAGTCGGCTCCCAGCGGGCAGGGTCAACCCTTCTCTACAAGATCCTCCATCGCGCTGCGCAGGGGCTGTTCATGCACCCTGTCAAGGAACTGCACTATTTCGACTCGCTCTACCGAATTCGCTCACCCGAGGCCCTCACCACCTTCTCCAGAGCTCAGCTCCGCCGGCTGAACGAGCAGCATGGATGTTTGGACGTGGAGACAACGGAGACCCTCAGCAAACGGGATCAATGCGAGATCCGCACCAATCAACTCCTCTCCGCCCATGAGGTGGAGGCGATTCCCTACACCGATCTCTATCGGCCCTGCGTGATGCATTTCCCCTGGCTGGGAGAGATCACACCGGAGTACATGCTGCTGGATGCAGAGCAGCTCCGCCGCGCTCAGGAGATCATGGGCTCCAGGGCCTGCTTCGTGCTCGTGGCACGGCACCCCTTGAAACGCTTCATCTCGGCCTTCCGCCTGCGCTATTCCTACCTCCGCCCCCCGGGCTCCCCCAAGCCCGATAACGCGACCTTGGTCCGGGATCTCAAGGGCACCCTGAAGCAGCGGGATGCGTGGCTGCAATCGCAGTTGCGCTTCAGCGACTATGCCGCTGCCATCGCCACCTTTCGGCAGGTCTGTGACAGCAACTTCCTGGTGTTCTCTCTCGACGATCTGGTGCGCCGCACAGACACGGTGATGCAGCAGCTGTCTGAGCTGACGGGGCTATCGATTGACCATGAACTGGCAACCTCGATGGTGCAGTCCAAAGTGAATGAGACCGGCGTGGAGATTGAGCTCGACGACGAATGCCGCGACCTCTGTGATGCGGTGTTCTCTCCCCTGATCGAGCAGAGCGCGGATCTCTTCGACCACCCGCTCGCCCTCTGATCCCTGCGCCGCAGGCCGTTCAGCAGAGGGCATCGATCAGTTCGGTGAGGACGCGGGTGTTGTGTGCCGTGTGCAGAGCCGCCGCAGCACGATTCTGGCGTCGAGCCGAGAGGAAGTGATGGTGCAGACGGTCGCGCTGCGACAGCGAGTCCGCGAGGATCGCCTCGGTGGCGAAACGCTTGCCACCGTCACCAAAGTGGTAGCCGATCCGGTACAGGTCGCTTTCCTGAAATGACATGGCAATTGGAACGCCATGGGAGATGGCGGTGGACACGCTGGAGCTGATGCTTTTCGACATGTAACGCGACTGGGCACGAAACAGCGGCAGGATGACATCGGAGTTGGCAATGGCTTGCGCGTACTGGCCGTAATCCACGCGGGCCTCCGCGGCCTGCGCTGGAAGACCCTGAAGGCCGAGACACAGCTCGGTGCTCAGGCCGGCTGAGTCCATCAGCTGTTTGAGTCGCTCAAGCTCGGGCCGCTTACCGCCACCCGGAATCACCAGACGCACCCCTGCCGCAATCTCCGGCGTCAGCAGACGGACCAGAGAGCCGTAATCACGATTGTTGAAATTCACGCCTCCCGGAACACAGAGGTCAATTGTTGACGAGTGGGTCTGGTCGCCAACAGGCTTTGCGCAGCGGGAGATCAGGGGAGGTGTTGTGGGGAACAGACAACCCACTGCAGCACGCACATCGCTGGGCCACTCGAGATTGCGCTGCCAGTGGCGTTGCACAAACGGCCAGAGCACCATCGGCTTGAGCGGATGGCGAGTCGCGCCCGGGGAAGGCTTGCGCCAGTCCCGCGAAAAGTCGTCAAGATCGGACCGCTCCAACTCAGGGTAGTGATGCACAACCCCAAGGATGGGTGCGAAGAGCTGCTTGTAAAACGACGGCCCAACGCCCTGAAAGCTGTTCGCAAGGATCAGGTCATAGCCTGCGTCGTTGATTCGCTCGGCGATCTGATGTCTCTCGCCGGGGTGCCAGAGATAGGTCTCTCCAGTCAGGAGGTTGTTATAGAGATCCAGTGGAGATCCCTTCACACGAACCATCTTGCGATTCAGCAGGAGATCCGGCGCGATTCCAAGGCAGTTCAGCGAATGAATCCAGGCCGGCAGGCATTCCTCATGCACAGGCCAGAACTCGCTCACCAGAACCCGCATGGCCTTCCTGTACCACGACGAACAGGATGAATCGTACAGGTCAATCTGGAGATGGCTGAAACAACGATCCCGCGCCCACACATTCAAGCGAGCCCAACTCCATCCAGGGCTTTCGTCAGGAGCCGTCATCGGGCCGGAGGCGTGGAGCCATGAGCCAGACCAGAGAAGAGGCTCCGCCATCAGCCGGTAGGATGCAATTCGAGCAGAACCAGTGAGCTAACTGCGTATGGCGATTTTTCACGAGCTCAAGCTGATCCATGCGCACAATCCCCGCTGTGGCGGCACGTCCATCAACAAGGCGTTCGCGAGCTGCCTGAACATCCCACCTGCAGCCTTAACGCCAAAGAAGTACTCATACCATTATCTGTACGGCCTGCACAAAACAAGAGGCAATTACTACGAGCTCGATCACCTGACCTTCGCCATGATCCTCGATGCCATACCGCAGTGGGTGGCAAATGAGTACCAGGCTTTTGTTGTCGTCCGTCACCCCTGGGATCGCTTTGTCTCTGAATACACGCGCAAGATCACAGCGGGCTGCAAGCGCTTCATCAATCCACTCTCCATCAGCTTTGAGACCTACTGCCTGCGCTTCCTCGAGAAGATGGCGCGCGTCTTCGACAGCTCCCATCCGCATGAGCTCCGCGGCATCAATCATTTTGACGCCTGTCACTTTCTACATCAGTATCTCTACGCCGGACTCGACCTCCCCGAGTCGGGCTCGACACCGAGGCCGAGACTCATTCGCATTCAGGACGTGAACCGCGAGCTTCCCGGTCTGTGCGGCGAGCATGCGGGCGCCGTGTCAGCGATCCTGAATCGCCCCCTGAACAGCCACAGACAAACGATTCCGGAGGAAAGAGCCGCACAGATTGCCAACCTGGATCGCTCCATCCAAAGCGAGATCGAAACCTTCTACGCCAAGGACTACGAGCTGTTCGGGTATGAGCCCGCAGCCAGCAAGCAGACCCTCGGCTCAGCTGCAGCGGACTGAACTGCAGCCATCACGCTTCCCTGCGCCCAGCGACCGGCGAAGCAGCGGCGGTTCCAGCGCACATGGCGATAGCGCCCGGGCGCCTGGCCTTCCGCGTGCACCACGCTCACGTCGGCCGCCAGCCAGCAGTGCTTGCGCGGCGGCCGCTCCAGCAGACGCAGGCAGAGATCGATGTCTTCCTGGCCGTTCACGTAGGTGGCATCGAAGCCCCGCACAGTCGCGAAATCCCGGGCCCGCACCGCCATGCAGGCCCCGCTCACGGCGGGAACGGCCCCGGGGCGGCAGGCCTCAGCCGACTGGGGGTCCCAGCCGGAACCCAGCGGATGGCCGATCGGGTGGCCCGCAGCAAAGCCCACGCCGAGGCACTGGACCCTGCCGTCGCGGCCGATCAGCCGCGGCTGCACCGCCGCCACGGCGGCCTGCGCCAGCGGCGCCAGCAGGCGGGCCAGCCAGCCCGGCTCCACCCGGCAGTCGTTGTTGAGAAACACCAGCTGCGCACCCCGGCTCGCTGCAAAGCCCAGGTTGCACCCGAGGGCGAAGTGGAGGTTCTCCTCCGGCCACACCAGCCGGATCCGCTGGTCGGCCCGGCGGTACCGCTCCGCCACATGCCGGCTTTCGGGGCTGCGGTCGTTCAGCACCGCGATCGCCTCCCACCGGGCGCCGGCGGGCACCCCCCGCAGGCAGCTCAGGCATCCCTCCAGTTCGGCGGGATCGCCGTAGGCCGGGATCACCACGCTCACCAGCTCCGCCTCGCGTGGCTCCTGCAGCAGGCTGCGCCAGGGCAGCCCGCGCGCCAGCTGCAGCAACCGGCGGCTGAGGAAGGGAGCCGCAAGTCTTGGCGCCAGGCTCTCCAGCAGCGCCAGCACAGCCGTGCCGGGGTCCTGAGGGGCCGCCAGCGCCCCCTCCACAGCGCGGCCCAGCTCCGGCCGCACCACCGGATGGCTGATCAGGGCCTCGAAGCCGGCCCGGGCACGCTCGCCCTGCCGGGCCCGAGCGGCGGGGTCGGCCAGCAGGCGCTCCAGCTGCCCGGCCAGATCGCTGCACTCCGCCAGCTGCACAGCACCCCGCTCCAGGAACGGAGCCAGCGGCGGAGTGGCCGACACCAGCACAGGTAGCGCAGCCCCGAGGGCATCCCCGAGCTTGGCCGGCGTCTGGAAGGCTGCGATCGGCCCCTCCCCCAGCAGCAGCACCACATCGGCCAGCGCCAGCAGATCCGGCCCGCGCTGCAGGGGCTGGTCGCCGAGGCAGCGGAGGCGGTCCGGTGGCAGGGCGGCCTCCAGCTCCTCCAGCAGCGTCGGGTCCTCGAAGCGGCCCACCACCAGGAACAGCGGCTCCAGCCGATCCGGCAGAGCCGCCACGGCGCGGGCAGTCTCCAGCAGGCCCTTGTGCCGCCGCGGCGTGCCGAAGAACAGCACCACGCGGGCACGCGGCGGCAGCCCCCAGCGCCGCCGTGCCTCAGCCCGCCCGGCCGCCGACACCGGCGCGAAGCGGCGGCCATCGCGGCCGTGCCGAACGATCCGGCCGCCGTAGCGCGCCTGCAGAGCCTCGCCGGACACCGTGACCCCGTCGAAGCGGCCCGCCAGGCCCACCGCCAGCCGCGTCCAGCGCCGGCCCATCAGCCCATCCGGCTCCGGCAACCGGCCCTGCTCGCGCTTCTGCTCGTCCACGCTCAGGGGCGCGTCCGCCGCCACGAAGGCCAGCTCCTCGTCGTCCACATCCACCAGCACGCTGGCGCCCCAGAGCAGCTGGCAGATCAGCCCGAACACAATCCCCGGCAGCCGCGGCTTGCTGATGTGCAGCAGGTCCACGGGGTGCTCCAGGGCCAGCCGCCAGGCCTGTTTGAAGAACAGCTCCTCCTGCTCCACCAGGACGCTGGCCAACGGCAGATTCCAGCCCCGCATCGGCGGCCACAGCTCCCGCCCCCAGGCCGGGAACAGGCTGCCCAGCACCTCCACCCGATGGCCATTGGCCCGGTGCAGCTCCGCCAGCGTGATCACCCGCCCGGCGGCGTTGTGGGCCAGCTCCGATCCCCACACCACCACCGAGCACGCCTCGGGGCCGCGCTGCCGCCGCTCCTCGTCGCGGCAGGCGCGGTGGGCCCGCCGCGCCCGCTCCAGGTTGCCGCTGAGCACCCGCGCCAGGGCGGGATCCTCCAGCAGGGCACGGCCATAGGCACGGATCGCCTCGGTCCACTGCCCCTGGCGGGCGGCGCGGTTGCCGGTCAGGAGCCAGGCGCCGGGAGCGTGGGCGGGCACGGTGAGGCCGCATCGGGGGCCTCCATCTTCCGCGCGGGCTGAAGCAGGCTGGCCCGATGGAGGCAGGGGCGATCACCACAGCAGCGGGGGCGCTGCCCTGGCAGAGCCCCAACCGCACCGAGGGGCATGCCGCCGACCGGCTCCTCCCGGAGGTCGGGGGGCCGACCGGGGGCTACTGCGCCTTCCCCTGGGCCAGCTGGATCGATGCCCAGCAGCTGCAGCAGCCCTGCGGCAGCACGCCGCGGGCCGGTGCCTTGCCAAGCGGCCCGATCGCCACCGTGGCCCAGCACATCTGGATCGAGCGCCATGCAGAGCGGCTCCGTCAGGCGGGCATCACCGACTGCTTCTGGAGCCACGCCCGCCGCGGCCGCACCCACTGGGGCGGCCTGCGCTGGCACCCCTTTCCCCTGTATCCGGTGCGCTGCGGCGATCACCCACCGCCGCCGCAGCTGCCGGATCCATCCGAGCGGACCTGGCTCTACAGCTTTCAGGGGGCCTACGACCCCGAGCACTACCTCACACCGGTGCGTCGCTGGATCCAGGCCCTGCCGCCCCGCCCCGATGCCCGGGTGCAGCAGCGCCGGGGCTGGCACTTCCAGGAGGCGGTGTACCAGGAGCAGCTGCGAGGAGAGCGCATCGATCCGGGCCGCCGGCAGGCGCGACAGCGCGAGGCCGAGGCTTACGCCACCACCCTGCTGCAGAGCTGCTTCGCCCTCTGCCCCTCCGGCTCGGGGCCCAATTCCATCCGCCTCTGGGAGGCCCTGGGCTACGGCGCGATCCCCGTGATCCTCTCCGACACGCTGGAGCTCCCCGGCGATCCCCGCCTCTGGCAGGCCGCCAGCCTGCGGCTACCCGAAACGCCGGCGGCCGTGCAGGCCCTGCCCGATCAACTGGCCGCCCTGCGCGGGCAGCCGGAACGGCTCAGGGCGATGCAGCGCAGCGGTCGCCAGCTCTGGCGGCGCTATGGACCCCAGGCCTTCGTGAGCGACGTGCAGGCCTTCCTGCAGGACCCGGACGGCGCACTGATGGCGGGGGCGCTGCGGCGGCTCGGAACGGACGCCGGCCGGGCCCGGGTGCTGGAGGTGCGCAGCCCCGCCGCGCTGCTGGAGGCACTGGACGGGCTGGACGCGGAGGGGGCTGACGCCCCGCCCCTGCTGATCCGGGTGCGCGACGGCCGGCCGCCGGAGCTGCAGCGCCTGCGCTGGCTACGGCCGATGCAGCTGGTGCACCGGCGCCTGCGGCGCCATCAGCCGGCCCGGCCCTGGGCCGTAGGGTGCAGCAGCCCTGCGGTGGAGGCCATCGCTGAAGCCCCGCCCACCCTCGAGCAGGCCGGCGACCCGGAGGCACTGCTCAGCCAGCTGTTCGACGCCCAGGATGAACTGCAGCGCCAGTACCTCAGCGCCCGCCGGGGCCAGCAGGCCCTCGATGCGGTGGCCAGCGAGCTGAGGGATCAGCGCGAGCGGCTGCAGCAGGCTCTGAGCCGGCTGCAGCAGGAGCGCACGGCCATGGCCGAGCTGATCGAGCGCCAGGCCCGGGCCCTTCGCCGCGCCCGCCGGCTGCTCAACCACCACAGCGGCCCCCGCTGACCCCGCAGCCATGGCGCTTCTGCTGCTGGTGCCCTACTTCACCCCGGCCGATCCGCGGCGGCGGCGGGAGGTGGAAGAGACCCTGCAGGCCAACCTGCAGCTGCCGGAGCCGCGCCAGCTGCTGCTGCTGGTGGACGACGGCCAGCCGCCACCGATCAGCCCGACGGGACGGCCGGCGGAGGTGATCCCGCTGACGCGGAGGCCCACCCTGGCCGATGCCCTCCACCAGGCCCGCCGCCGCAGCCAGCCGGGGGATCTGGTGCTGATCGCCAACAGCGACATCGCCTTCTCCGAGTCCATCGCCGGCGACCTGGAGCGGGAGCTGCCGGAGGACGCGCCGGCGCTGCTCTGCATCACCCGCCACAACCGTCTGCCCAGCGGGGCGCTGGCGCTGCAGCGCCCGCCCCAGTGCTCACAGGATGCCTGGGCGCTGCGGGCCGATCAGCTGGCCCAGCTCAGCCCCGAGCATCTGGGCGACTGCGCCGTGCCGTTCGGCGTGTTCCGCTGCGACAACGTGATCCCCTTCCGCTTCCACTGCCGCGGCTGGCAGTTACTCAATCCGGCCCTGCGCATCCAGGCGATCCACAACCACCTCTCCGGCGTGCGCCAGTACACGAGCCACTGCACCCGCCTGCTCGGCGGCGGCTGTTATGTGCACTGCAACCCGCAGCCCCGCCAGCCCAGCGATCTGGAGATGGTGGTGAGCAGCCTCTCCCCTCAGCCGGTGGAGCGGATCGGGATCAACCGCCACCTGGAGCTGGTGCAGGAGCCAGGCCCATCGCCCGCTCCAGATCACTGATCAGCAGCTCACTGGCCACCAGCTCCCGCAGCACGCCATCCAGATCGATCTCCGGGGCATCGCTCATCGTCCAGAGGCTGCCGCGCTGCCGGGCCCGCCGCTCCTGCAGCAGATCCCAGGTGCGGCGCACCCTTTGGTTCAGCCCCGCATCGCTGGGATGCGCGGCGAGCAGCGCGTCGGCCAGCAGCGCCTCCGCCGCCGCGAGATGGCCGGCATCGAGGGCCTGATCCAGCGACAGCCAGCGCACCGCCTCCTGAAGGCGTTCCACGAGCTGGGTCACATCGCGATTGTCCGGAGCGCGGCGGTGGGCATCCTCCGCCTCCAGCAGAGCCTGCAGCGGCTGCTGGAAATGGTCCTCCAGCAGCCGGGCCGCCTCGATCCGCGCCCAGGGGAACCCGGGCAGAAGCGAACTGGCGCGGCGCAGGGCGGCGAGGGCCTCCTCGGCCCGGTCCAGCTGCAACAGCGCCTGGCCGAGGCCGTAGTGCACCCAGCCGGAGTCGGGGTCCTCCTCCAGGGCCCGCTGCAGATGCTCCAGACCCCGGGCCGGCTCACCCAGCCGCAGCAGAGCCAGACCCATCACCTGATCGGACACCGGCGGCCAGAGGCCGTGCACCGTGCGGGCCGTGTCGAGCAGGGCCACCAGCTCCGGCCAGCGCTGCAGCTGCTCCAGGCAGGAGCGGTAGAGCTCCAGCAAGCCTGGCTGTGCGGGCGTGGCCGCGAAGCGCTGCCGCAGCTCCGGCAGCAGGGCCTCGGCCTCGCCGGCCTCGAACCGCTGGCGCAGCTCCGCCACATCGGCCTGCGGATCGCTCACGGCAGGCCGATCTGCAGCATTTCCCGGTAGGCCTGGGCCGCTCCCTGGTAGTCGCCCCGCTGCTCGTGCGCACTGGCCAGCAGGGTGAGCAGATCGCGGCAGGGGCCGTGCTCATCGGCCAGATGGCTGAGCAACTGGGCCGCCTCCTCGTTGTGGCCCCGCTCCACCCCTTTGCGGGCGAATTCCAGCCAGCTCTCGCGCGGCAGGACCTGGGGATCGTGCTGCAGCAGCTGATGACGCAGCTTGAGGGCGGTGCGGGGATCACCGGCCCGCACCTCCGCGGTGGCGAGGTTGCGCAGCAGGGCGCTGCGCAGGCGTTCATCAGCCGTCTCGTACTGAGCGGCGTAGGCCCGCCGCAGGCGCTGCAGTGCCGCGCCCGGGCGCTTGAGGCTGAGCTCGGCGGCGCCGGCGTTCACGGCGGCCTCCAGCAGCTCGGGATCGAGCGCCAGTGCCCCCTCCAGGAGCTCGAGGGCCGGCACGAGGCGTCCCAGCATCAGCTGGGCCTTGCCCTCCAGGGCCAGGGCCTCGGCCGGCCAGGGCTGATCGGCCTCCAGCTGGCCGCGCAGCTCCTCGACAACGCTCAGCACCGTCTCGGCGTTCTCCGGCGTGAGGCGCTCGCGCAGCTCCTGCACCTCCTCCAGCAGCTCGTCCGCGCTGAGGCGGCCCGCTTCCGATGCGGTCTCCGCAGGATCTGTGTCCTCGTTGAAAGCCTCCCCGGGCTCAGAGTCGGCACCGCTGTCGGCGCCACCCGGACCCTGGCGTTCCGGCTCGCTGAGCCGCTCGGCCTCCAGGGCCGCTTCCAGCAGACCCTGCAGGTCGCCGCTGGAGCCGAGGGCGCTGGCTTCGGTCGGGGCGGCGCCGCCCAGCTGGGCCTTGAGCTGGTCGCGTTCCGCCAGCAGCAGGGTGAGGGCCTGGCGGTAGAAGGGCACCGCCAGCTCCATCGCCCCCCGCGTGTTCATCGCCTCGGCCATGGCGTAGTAGCGGTCGGCCAGGCCGCCGTTCTCCGGCGTGCCGGGGCTGGCCTCGGCAGCCCCGCTGGCCGGGGTGGTGGGGCGGGTGCGGCGGCGACGGGGCAAGGGTCTGGTTCCGGGGGCGGTGCGTGGGTGCTGCAGACTGCTCCCAGTGCAGGGGCAGAGAGCCGCGCCATGCTCGCATCACCGGTCATGTCGGTGGTGATGCCCTTCCGGAATGCCCGCCGCTGGCTGCCGCGCACCCTGGTGGCCCTGGCCGGTGAACGGAGCACACCCTTCGAGCTGGTGGCCATCGACGACGGCAGCAGCGATGGCAGCGCCGAGCTGGTGCAGCGCCTCACCCACAGCTGGGGACCGGGCCGGGTGCAGATCCACGCCACCGGCGGCATCGGCGTGTCCTCGGCCCGCAACCTGGGAGTGAACCGGGCCCGCTCGCCGCTGATCGCCTTTCTCGATGCCGACGACCCGCCGCTGCCGGGGCGGCTGGCCCAGCCCCTGGCTCGGCTCGAGCAGGAATCCGGCCTGGCCCAGGTGCTGGGCGGCTGGCGCCGCATCGACGAGCGCGGCCGGGTGATCAATGCCGTGCGGCCCTGGCAGGAGGGGGCGGGCTTCAGCCTGCTGCAGGTGTACGGCCTCAAGGCGGTGCTGCCCAGCGCCTGGACGATCCGGCGCACGGTGTTCGAGAGCGTGGGCGGCTTCGATCAACGGCTGCGCCATGCCGAGGATGTGGATCTGCTGCTGCGGCTGGCGGCCCAGCGCCACGGCGGCGCCTGGATCGAGGAGCTGCTGGTGGATTACCGGCAGCACCCGGGCGGAGCCACCCGCCGCTGGCGCGAGCAGATCGATGTGATCCTCGATGTGATGGAACGGGCCCTGCCCCTGCTGCCGGCCGACCGGCGGGGCTGGGGCCTGGAGAACGCCTACTTCACCGCCCTGTGGTGCGTGTGGAAGATCTGGTGCGAGGGCGCCCAGGACGACGGCAGCGAGCACGTGCTCTCCGTGCTCGCCCATGCCCGCCGCTTCTGCACCATGCCCCTGGTGCGGCGCATGCCCCACTTCCTGGAAACCATGGCCCGCACGGCCCGCTACGACGGTATGCCGCTCGACCGTGAGGCCTTCCTGGCCTCTCCCCTCTACCGGCGCGTCGTGGCCGTGCTCACGGAGCCGGCGGCATGCTGACCCGGCTCGAGCAGAAGAGCCTGCACGACCAGGCCCTCCTTGATCTGGTGATGGGCCACCCCGTGCGTTGCCTCCGCGCCTGGCGTGAACTGCTGCTGCTGGAACCCCGCCGGGTGAAGGAGCACCTTGAGGTGGCCCGGGCGAGCCTGGATGCCGACGCCCTCGCCGGACTCCGCCAGCGGGCCATCGCACTGCTGCAGGCCCTGCTGGACGGCTCCCCGGGGGAGACCGAGGTGAACCTGCTCGGAGAGGTGCTGCGGGGCTGGGGGGATCGCTTTCTCGATGAAGCGCCGGATCGCGCCCTCGACGCCTATGAGCGCGCCTGGACCTGCGGCGACCACGAGACCCTCGCCCCGAAACTGGCCGACCTCTACTACCGGCAGGGCATGGAGGAGGGGGCCTGGGCCCTGGCGGAGCCGAGGCCGCACCCCGGCGCCTCCCCCTGGCCCGAGCTTCCCTGCCCGGCCAGCGACTGCGGCACCTGCCAGACGCTGGTGGGACTCCAGGCCCGGGAACGTCCGGCCCCCGGTCCCCAGGCCGATCCCAGCCAGAGCTGGCCTGTGCAGGCCATCAGGGGCGGGGCCATCTGGGTGCACCGCCATCTCGATCCCTGGCGCCAGACCGGTGCCGTGGCCGTGCTCGATGCCAATGGCGAGCTGCAGCTTCCCCTCTGCCGCCTCTACCCCCACCCCTGGGCCCCCTGCCGCCAACGGCCGGCGTTCGAGCGCCACATGGCCGCCCAGCTGGTGGCCCGCACCGCCGATCCCCGCCACCCGAAGCTCCGGCGGCTGACCGGCAGCGTGCTGGCGGTGGCCGATCTCTCGGCCGAGAACTACTTCCATTGGCAGCTGGAGACCCTGCCCCGCCTCGGCCGCTGCTGGCGCCACCTGGCCCCCCGGATTCCCGATCTGCGGCTGTGGCACAACGGCGGTGCCCATCCCTGGGTGCACGAAGGGCTCACCCGGCTCGGCATTCCCCCCGAGCGGCGACTCAACGCCGATCGGCTGCCCGCGCTCCAGGCCGACTGGCTGCTGGTGCCCGAGCCCTCACCCTTCGGCGCCCCCTGCGCCGGCAACCTGGCCTGGCTGGAGCAGTTCTGGACGGTCCCTCCGCCGCAGGCTTCTGGCATGCGCACCCTCCGGCGGCAGGACCAACCGCCGGCCGAACGGCCCGCCCACTGGATCCGCCGCGGTCTGGGGCCGCGGCGGCCCGTGCTGGGGGAGGCGGCCGTTGTGGCGCGCCTGGAGGGAGCGGCAGGCAGCAACGCAGGCGGCACCACACGCCAATCGATCCGCCGGCAGCTGCAACAGGTGGGCCGGGCCGGCATGGTGATCGCGCCCCACGGCGCCGGCATGGCCAACCTGCTGGCCGCCGCCACCGACGCCCTGGTGGTGGAGATCGTGAATCCCGCCTACGCACCGCCCTACTTCCACTCCACCCTCCAGCGCCGCGGCTGCCGCCACCTGGCCCTGCCCGCCGCCCAGACGCCACTGCCCCTGCAGGAGCTGCTCTATGAGAGCCCCCTGGCCGCACCGATCGATCTCGGCGGCGACCACAGCCCGGCGGCCGTCTGGCTGCGGAACAACGATCTGGCCCCCTCCACCGTCGGCTGAACCGCCGCCCCTCTGCACCCCGTCTGCCAACCCTGTGGTCCAGCTCCCCACCGATCTCGCCGAGGCCCTCACCGCACTGGGCGAGGATCCGGGCCCGGCGGGCCACGATCCGGCCCTGTTCGAGCGCGTCTCCCGCTGGCGGCTTGCCTGCGGCGACTCGGTGGAGGCGGGGCGCTGGCACCTCTGGAGCCTGATGCCGCCCGAACCGGAGGCGCTGCGCCCCGCCCTGGCCGACCTCTGGCGCAACGCGGGGGACACGACAGCCGCGGAGCGGAGCCTGGCCGGCCGGGAGACCTGGCAGACCGTGGCCCTGCTGCTGGACCAGGGCCGGCTCGATCCGGCCCGCACCCTGCAGGAGGAGCTTCTGGCCAGCCAGGAGCCGCTGCAGGAGGCCCTTCTGATGACACTGGCGGAGCAGTGGAACAAGCAGGAGCGCCACCGCCAGGCCCTGGAGCTGCTGGAACCCCTAGAGCGCCACCACAGCACCCAGGGCAGCCCCCTGGCCCCGCCCTTCCTCAACCTGCTGGCCCACACCCACCGGCGGGCGGGCCAGCCGCTGCAGGCCCTGCAGCGCTTCCAGCGCAGCCTGGTGGCCCAGCCCCGCCAGCCCCAGGTGCGGCTGCACCTCTCCCAGATCGCGCTCGACGAGCTGAACCGGCCCGACCTGGCCGCCCAGACCGTGCAGCAGGTGCTGGTGGACGATCCGAATCACCCCTGGGCCACCGCCCTGCTGCGCCGGGCGCTGCGGGCGATGGGGGCCTGGGGCTCGCTGCTGCTGCTGCGGCGCCAGGACGACCCGGCCGCCAGGGGCTGGTATCCATTGCCCAGGGGCACGCAGCGCCGGCGCCGGAGCTGGCTGCAGGCCCTGGAGGCCGCTGGAGCCCCGACCCCGGCCTCGCGCGTGCTGCGCAACCCACCCCGCCCCGTGTCGCCCGGGCTGCTCCCCCCAGACAGCCGCGACTGGGCTCTCTGGGGGATCCTGACGGTGCCAGCCTCGCGCTCTGGTGTCGGGCGTTGCGAGAGGGGCCGGAGGACGCACCCCGCCCGGGCAGGCTCTGGCTGCTGGGCAGCCCCGATCCCCTGCTCGCCCGGGCCAACTGCCTGGACTGGTTGGAGGGCACCGCGGTGGAGGTGCTGCTCTGGCCCGCCTGGGATGGACCGCTGCTGGAGGCCGTGGGGACCCTGGTGCTCCGCCGCTCCCTGCTCCGGCCAGCTGCCGGTCAGGCCAGCCCGGTGCCCTGGGAACGACTCCGGCAGCAGCGGGTGACGGTGATCGGCTGGCCGCCCGGCGCGGCCGACTGGTGCCGGCTGGACGCCTCCTGAGCCCCCTGAACTGTTTCGGTCTGTGAATGCTGACCAACCGTCCACGGCCGATTTTCCTAGGCATTTCTCCGGGTAGTCTTCGCCGGCAGACAAAAGCTTTCAGATGTCCACCGTCATCACTGGAACTGAAGTCACCGCCACCGACGAAGACCTCTCCGGCGACAACGGCCGCCAGGTTGAAGTGAGCGGTGGCAACGGCGACACCACCTCCCGCATTGTCGACTTCCAGAACGTCACCGCCGGTGACCCCGTCGACACCGGCGCCGCCACGAGCGGCGGCGGCACCATCGCTTCCAACGCCCCCGCCGGCGCTCCGGTGATCGACGGCGTTTACTTCAACTCCGGCGCCGGCAACGACGCCATCGCCGGCAGTGGCGCCAACGACTTCATCCGTGCCGGTGCTGGCGACGACATCATCAACACCGGTGATGGCGACGACGTGGTTCGCGGAGGTTCCGGCAGCGACACCATCACCCTCGGTGGTGGTGCCGACACCGTGTACTACACGATCGACCAGCTGGACGGCAGCACCGATACAGTCACCGACTTCAGCTCCGATGACAAGATCAGTCTCGACAGCGACGTCTCGGCCAGCATCTCCGGAAACGTCATCACCTTGACCGGTGCTGACGGCCGCACTTCCACCCTGCTCCTCCCCGAAGGCCAGGACTACGAAATTGATGATGACGGCGACATCGTCGTTGGCTGATTGAGTTCGATTTCCGGCTGCAGACAGCCCCAGCCCGCAGGAGTCACCTGCGGGCTTTTTTCATGCTCTTGGTTCCCCTTTGCCCGTTCTTCACTGGCCTGATTCGGAGCTGCTGGCTCATCTGCTTCGCGCCGATCTCCTCCGAGGCTGGCTCACCCATCAGCTGCAGCACGCGCTGTGCACGGAGGCCGTTCCGGGGCTCAGCTCCGAGCCCGCCGAGATGGCCGATCCCCCTCGGCTGGCCCAACTGGGCTGCGTCAATCCGGCCGACTGGCCGGCCTGGTGTGAGGACCGAGGTCTGCCGCCTGATGTGCTAAGCGACACACAGGGCCTCCGAGGCCATCTGGCGGAGCTGAAGCGGCAGGCCTTCGCCACCGAAGCCGAGGAGCTGTTTCTGGCTGAGCGCAGCCGCTTCGCTGAGGTGCTCTTCCACGCCCTGCAGAGCGACGATGCCGGCCTCGCCCAGGAATGGTTCTTTCAGCTCAAGGATGGGGAGGCCAGCCCCAGTGATCTGGCGCCCTTGAGCACCGGGCCCTCACGCCGCACCGCCGGTCTGATCGGGCCGATCCGGATTCGCCAGCTCCAACCCCCGCTCGACACCCTGCTGCTGCGCAGCGACCCGGGCGGCATCCAGCCGCCCCTGCCGCTTCCGGATGGCGCCTGGCTGGTGCTGCAGCTGCTTGAGAAGGTTCCGGCACAATGGGACGCCGCACTGGAAGGCGAGGTGGTGGAGCAGCTCTGGAGCCGCTGGCTCGGCCGAACGGTGCGGGATCTGCTCCGGCAGGGGCCCCTCCCGGGTGAGGAGCAGCGCTTCGGCTGGCCCGGTCAGCTCGCTCCACCCACTCCTGATCGTCCGGAGGCGGCCTGATGGTGTCCTCGTCCAGCCTGCCCGCCCCGATCCTGCAGCAGTCCTGGCTGGCCCACGGCTCGGCCGATCTGCGCGAGGCGATCAAGCGCCACCTGCAGTGGGTGCGCTACCGGCCCGGCCAGACCATGCTGCAGCGCGACCGACTGCCCCATCAGGTGATGTTCATCGCCGATGGCAAGGCCCGGCTCGTTGCCGATTCCCCCCAGACCGGCCCCTTCACCCTGGCCCGCCTCGGACCGGGTGATGCCATCGGCTGGTGCGGCCTGGTGCGCGAGCAGCCCTGCGAAACGGTGCTGGCCATGGATCACACCCTGGTGGGCGCCATCCAGGCCAAGGTGTTCCTCGATCTGCTCAAGCGCTTCGGCTCCCTGCGGCAGGACTGCCGGGCCCCCGCCCTGGCCGAGATGGCCGAGGTGCTCTTCGCCTGGCTCGAGCGGCAGCCCTTCCGTCTGGAGGATCCCACCGCCCTGCTGGAGACCCTCTGGGGCAATCACGCCGGCGGCATCGCGGTGGATGCCGAACTCGGTCCCCCCGCCGATCGCCTTGATCCCAACCTGCTCTGGCTCTGGAGCAACCCACCGGGGCAGGATCAGGCCCCCGGCGACGAGCTCGAACGCTGGCCAAAGCGGGTCCCGCACGGCCCCATCGGCATGGGCTGCCGGGCCCTGGGTCTGCCCCGCCAGCCGATCGAGGAAGCCCTCGAACGCAGCCGGGTCAGCTCCACGCGCCGGCAGAGCCACACCGCGCCCGAGCCCCTCTGGGACACCGCCACCGAGGCGCCGGATCTCGAGGACCCGATCGCGCCGGAGGATCTCGGCCTCACCCGGCGGGTGCGCCGGCTGCCACCCCTGCAGGAGCGGGGCGACTCGCCCTACGCCTCGGCCATGGTGACCCTGCAGCGGCTGGCCAGCCTCTACCGCTTCCCCTTCCCGCGCGACACGGTGCAGCAGGTGCTCTTCGACTGCGAGGAGCGGCTCGGCGGCATCTCCCTGCTGCACCTGGGCCAGTTGCTCGAAAGCCTCGGGCTGGAGGTGCGGCCGCTCAGCTGCAGCGGCAGCGAGTTCCACCGGCTCGAACCCCCCGCCCTGCTGCGGCTGGATGGGCGCTTCGTGTTGCTCGAGGAAGCCGGAGCCTCCGGCATCCAGCTCTCGGACCCGGCCCAGGGCGTGCGCCTGCTGCCCCTGCGGGAGCTACGCCGCCTCTTCCCCGATCGCACCCAGCTGATGCTGGTGCGGCCGGCGGAGACCGCCGCCGAAGACGAACGGGCCAGTCGCTTCGATCTGGCCTGGTTCTGGGAGGCCCTGGCGCCCTACCGGCCCCAGATGGCGCTGGTGTTGCTCGCCGGCTTCGTGGCCAAGGTGCTGGAGCTGGTGTTTCCGCTCTCGATCTTCCAGATCCTCGATGTCGTGGTGGGCGGCAACAATCCCGCCCTGCTGCGGCCGATCGTGCTGGTGCTGGCGGTGGTGCTGGTGGTGCTGAGCATCCTCAACTGGCTCAAGGCCATGCTGCTCGCCGATCTTTCCGACCGGATCGACACCCGCCTCGGCAGCCAGGTGGTGGGCCACCTGTTCCGCCTGCCGCTGAAGTTCTTCGACCGGCGCACGGTCGGCGACCTGAGCAGCCGCTTCAGCGACCTAACCAAGGTGCGCAAGTTCCTCACCGAAACCGCGCTGAGCACCGTGCTCGACCTGGTGATGATCCCGATCGTGGCGCTGGTGCTGTTTCTGATCAGCCCACCGCTTGCCCTGCTCATTCTGCTGCAGGTGCCCCTGCTGCTGATGCTGAACCGCGTCACCGGTCTTCCCTCCAAGCGCCTGCTCACCCGACGCAACCAGGCCTGGGGCAGAGCTCAGGGCTTCCTGGTGGAAACGCTCACGGCGATCCGCACGGTGAAGAGCCAGAACTTCGCCACCCAGGCCCGCTGGCAGTGGCTCGATCGCTATCGCCTCTACACCGCGGTGGACTTTCGCTACGGCAAGCTGCGCGTCAGCAACGCCGTGGCCACCAAAGCCATTGCCCTGGGCTTCCGCGTCGCTGTGTTTGCCACCGCCGCCTGGATGGCCGTGGAGGGCACCGGGTCGGTGGGATCGATTGTCGTGATCTTCATCCTCGGCAGACAGCTGATTGCTCCGCTGATCAATCTCTCCACCTTCTCGGATCAGTACCGGGAGGCCAAAGCCTCGATGGATGGCCTGGCCGATGTGCTCGGTCAGGTGCCGGAGGAATCGATCGATCGGGCCGGCCTGCTGCCCTTGCCCCGCGTCAACGGTCGGGTGGACTTCGAGCGTGTGAGTTTCGGCTATGGCGTGTCCAGTGAGCCAGTGCTCGATCAGTTCTCTCTGGCCATCGCTGCCGGCAGTTTCGTCGGCCTGGTGGGTCTGAGCGGCAGCGGCAAGAGCACCGTGGTCCAGCTGATCGATGGCCTCTACAAGCCCCTGCAGGGCCGCATCTACCTCGACGGCGTCGACATCAACAAGGTCCAGATCGGCAGCCTGCGCCGCCAGGTGGGCTTCGTGCCCCAGGAATCGATCCTCTTCGACGGCACCATCATCGAGAACCTGCGTCTGAACATGCCCGACGCACCGTTCGATGCCGTGGTGGAGGCCGCCACCACCGCCTGCGCCCACGATTTCATCATGGCTCTACCGGATGGCTACAACACCCGCGTGGGCGAGCGGGGCGGCGCCCTCTCCGGCGGCCAGAAGCAGCGCGTGGCGATCGCCCGCATGGTGCTCCAGAACCCCAATCTGGTGATCCTCGACGAGGCCACCTCCGCCCTCGACACCACCACCGAACAGCTGGTGCTGCAGCGCCTGCGGCGTCGCTTCGCCGGCTGCACCCTGATCGTGGTCACCCACCGGGTGAGCACCCTGAGGGAGGCCGATCGGATCCTGCTCATGGAGGGGGGAGCCGTTCTGGAGGACGGCTCCTGGGAGGATCTGCTGCAGCGGGGCGGCAGCTTCGCCGGCCTGGCCACCCAGCCCGTCAACGTCGTTGTGGAGGACGCATGAGCAAGCCCGTCGTGCAGCGGGGCGCTCGGAGCCGCGGTCGGCTCAGCCTCAGCCAGCAGCAGCGCGAGGAAGAGGCCCTTCGCCTGGAGAGCCGCCCGTCACCGGTGCTGAGCTGGGTACTTGCGGGATCCCTTTCCGCCCTGGCCGCCACGGCGGCTGTGGCCGTGGCCACCGTTCAGGTGGACCAGATCGTGTCGATTCCCGGCAAGCTGGTGACCCGTCGCAGCACCCAGGAGCTCGGCACGCCCAGTGCCGGCGTGATCCAGCAGGTGCTGGTGCGCAACGGCGATCGGGTGGAGGCCGGCCAGCCCCTGCTGATCCTCGATCCCCAGGTGCAACGCTCCGATGTGACCGAGCTGCGCCTGCAGCTGGAAGCCGAAACCTCCCGCCTCGACAGCGAGGCCGACCGCCTGCGCGAACGCATCTATGGCCTGGAGCGACAGCTGGTCATCGATGAGGAGGTGCTCGCCCCCCTCAAGCAGCTGGCGGGAGCCGGCGCCGCCGCCAATCTGCAGGTGCGGCAGCAGGAGCGCGTGCTGGAGGGGACCCGCCGCGAGCTGGAGGAAGCCCGCGAAGCCCTGGAGAGCGTGCGCTTTGAGTCCGACCGCAGCCGGGCCCGCCTGCGCCAGGAACTGGCCCAGGCGGAATCCTCGCTCGAGCTCGTGACCCTGCGGGCCCCGGTCTCCGGCGTGGTGATCGACCTGCGGGCCCAGAGCGGCCAGGTGGCCTTCCCCACCAGCCCCGAGCCTCTGCTTCAGCTGGTGCCGGACGATGACCTGCAGGCCCAGGCCTTCGCCCCGAACCAGGACCTGGCCTTCATCAGGGCCGGCCAGGAGGCCGAGATCGCCCTGTCCGCCTACGACTCCTCCCTCTACGGCCGGCTGCCGGCCACCGTGGCACTGGTGAGTCAGGATGCCCTCCCACCGGACGAGATTTACCAGTACCCCCATTTCCCGATCACGCTGGAGCTGGAGCAGCAGGTGCTCGAGCGCAACGGTCAGACCTTCGAGCTGCAACCCGGCATGGCCCTCACCGCCCAGATCAAGCTGCAGAAACGCACCCTGCTGCAGCTCTTCTTCAGCCGCTTCAACCAGGGCCTCGACGCCGTGCGCACGATGCGCTGAATCCGCTCCCGTAGGCTGGCCCAACATGCAACAGCAACAGCCACCTTCAGTCTGAAATGCCCGCCGACGCGAATAACCCGTTCATCATCTATTCCTCGGCGCGAACAGGCTCCAACCAGCTGATTCAGTGGCTGAACAGGCATCCCCTGATCCAGTGCCACTACGAGGTCTACAGCCCCAACAACGTCTACACCCTGCCGCCCCGGCCGCAGGAGATGGGCCTCCGGGATCAGGATCCCGTGGCCTTCATGCAGCGCCTGTTCACCGATGCGGCCAAACCGGTGGTGGGGTTCAAGATCTTCCCCGATCAATGCGAGGCCGTGATCACGGCGTCCCTGCAGGATCGCTGCATCAGCAAACTGATCCTGTACCGGGCCAATGTGCTCGCCCAGCACGCCTCGATGGAGGAGGCGCTACTGCGCAATCGCTGGGTCACACTGAAATCCGATCTCCCACAATCAGCCAGCGATGAGGGTCAGGCTGAGGATACAGAGCAAGACGCCAAACCCAGCTTCGATGCCGATCGATTCGAACGCTTCGCGGCCAAGATTGCAGGCTTTTACGCCCATCTGATGGAGCAGCTGCTGATCAGTCAGCAGCCGGCCCTGGTGTTCGAATACACCCAGATCTTCAACCCGCTGCTGGTGGAGAATCTCGCCGCATCGCTGATCGCCCCCTCGCCGGCAGCCGCCTCAACAGGGCGGGTGGCCATTGATGCCTCCAACCGACATGCGTCCGGTCATCACAAGACGGGAAGCTTCGTGATCCCCGATCGCTTCAGCAACCCCCACACGGTGCTCGATCACCTCACCGCTACCGGCCAGATGCACTACGCCATCGAGGTGATGCAGACCTGGTCGCCGGCCCCTCAGCCCGCCACACCCAGCCGTTCGCCGCTGTAGCCGGCCTGCTGACGCACCCGCTCGCACCAGTCGAGCTGATCCAGATACCAGCGCACCGTGGCCGCCAGCCCATCCTCGAAGCTGTGGCGCGGTTGCCAGCCCAGCTCACTGGTGATGCGAGCCGGATCGATGGCGTAGCGCCGGTCGTGGCCGGGGCGATCATCCACCCGGGTGATCAGGCGGCTGTGGGTCGCGCCGGCGGGCCGCAGGGCATCGAGCTGGGCGCAGATGGCCTCCACCACCTGCCGGTTGGTGCGCTCACCGTGACCGCCCACGCAGTAGCTGCGGCCCAGCTGGCCCCGGGTGGCCGCCAGCAGCAGCGCATCCACGTGATCCTCCACATAGAGCCAGTCGCGCACGTTGGCGCCATCGCCGTAGAGGGGAATCGGCTCACCGGCCGCCGCCTTGAGGATCACCACGGGAATCAGCTTCTCGGGGAACTGCCAGGGGCCGTAGTTGTTGCTGCAGTTGGTGAGCACCACCGGCAGCCCATAGGTGTGATGCCAGGCCTGCACCAGGTGATCGCTGGCCGCCTTGCTGGCGGAATAGGGACTGCGCGGGTCGTAGGGCGTGGTTTCCGAGAAGCGCCCCTCCGGCCCGAGCGAGCCGAACACCTCATCGGTGCTGATGTGGTGCATGCGGAAGCGCTCCCGCCGCGCCCCGCTCAGACCCTGCCAGTGCTGCCGCACCGCCTGCAGCAGATGGAAGGTGCCGCTGATGTTGCTGCTGATGAAGGCGCCGGGCCCTTCGATCGAGCGATCCACATGGCTCTCGGCCGCCAGGTGCATCACCAGGTCGGGATCGGCCTCCCGCACCGCGGCATCCACCGCCTCCGCATCGGCCAGATCCACCCGCAGCAGCCGGTGGCGGTTCCCCTCAGGCCCACCGCCCGCCTCGGCCAGCTCCCGCTCCACCGCCTCAATGCTGGTCAGATCGCTGGCGTAGCCGCACTTGTCGAGCGTGATCACCTGAGCTCGGCTCTCCCGCAGCAGCCGGCGCACCACCGCCCCGCCGATGAAGCCGGCGCCGCCGGTCACCAGCACCCGCTCGATGCCCTCCGGCAGGCAGGACCCGGCAGGGAAGGGAAGAGACGTCATCGGAACACGCGAAAGGGGAAGAACTCGATCGGGCCTGGGGCACTCAGGGCTGCACCTGAGCCAGCACCTGGCGCAGGCGCTCACGCCAGTGCACCGGCTCCAACTGCAGCCGGCGGTAACTGGCTGCGCTGGCGAGAAGGGAATAGGCCGGTCGCTCGGCCGGGGTGGGGTACTCGGCCGTGCTGATCGGCCGGACCCGGGCGGAGCGCTCCAGCAGGCCCGCCGCAACCCCCAGCTCGCCGATGGCCACCGCGAAGTCGTACCAGCTGGCGGCACCGGCATCGCTGATCTGCTGGATGCCGCCGACCCCACGCCCGATCACCGCCCAGCAGGCCTCGGCCAGGCTGAGGGTGCTGGTGGGGCAGCCCACATGATCGGCCACCACCCCGAGCGGCTCCCCGGCCTCCGCCTTGCTGCGGTGCAGGCGCAGCATCGTGAGGCAGAAGTTGCGCCCCACCGGGCCGTACACCCAGCTGGTGCGCAGCACGCAGGCCCGCTCCGGGCCGAGCGCCTCCAGCACCCCCGCTTCACCGCTGGCCTTGCTGGCCCCGTACACCCCCAGCGGCGCCACGGGCTGATCGGGCTGGTACGGGTGACCCTGGCGGCCGTTGAACACGAAATCGGTGCTCACCTGCAGCATCCGCGCCCCGCAGGCGGCAGCGGCCTCCGCCAGGGCCCGCGGTGCGGCCCCGTTCACCCGTTGGGCCAGATCCGGCTCCTGCTCGGCCCGATCCACCGCGGTGTAGGCGCCGGCATTGAGGATCCAGTCGGGCCGGTGGGTCGCCACGGCCGCCCGGCAGGCCTCGGCATCCGCCAGATCCAGCTCGGAGCGGCCCGTGGCCAGCAGCTGCAGCGGTTCGCCCGCCAGGCGCTCGGGAACGGAAGCCACCAGCTGCTGCCCCAGCTGACCGCCGGCACCGGTGAGCAACACCTTCACGCGAACACCTCCCCGGCGGCCAGGGCCTCGGCCAGGCTGGGAGCGGCGGCATCCTTCTCAGCCAGGATCGGCTCCGCCCGGGCCTGCTCAGAACCGAGCGCCTCGAGGGGCCAGGCGATGGCCAGGTCCGGGTCATCCCAGCGCAGGGATCGCTCGCAGCTGCGGTTCCAGAAGCCGCTCGCCTTGTACTGCACCTCCGCCACCTCGCTCAGGCTGAGGAAGCCGTGCCCGAAGCCCACCGGCACCCAGAGCTGCTGGTGGTTCTCCTCGCTCAGATGGGCCCCCACCCACTGCCCGAAGGTGGGGGAACTGCGGCGCAGGTCCACCGCCACATCGAACACCGCACCCACACTGCAACGCACCAGCTTGCCCTGGGGTTCCGGCTCGAGCTGATAGTGCAGGCCCCGCAGCACACCCCGCGTCGAGCGGGAGTGGTTGTCCTGCCGGAACACGATCGCCGCGGCCTCCGCGTCGCTCCAGCCGGCCTGCGTGAGGGCCGCCTGAAAGCTGCGGGCGTTCCAGCTCTCGTAGAAAAAACCCCGGTCATCGCCGAACACCCGTGGCGTGAGCAGCACCGGGCCTGCCACCACGGCACCGGAGCGGCTGCGGAGCGGCTCAGCCTGCATGGCTCACCTCCCGGGCGGTGCCGGCCACCGGCGGCTGCAGGGCCGCCCCATCGCCGGGGCTCTCCTTGAGCAGATCCAGCAGGTAGGCGCCGTAGCCGCTCTTGGTCTGGGGCAGGGCCAGCCGCTCGAGCTGGCCGGCATCGATCCAGCCGAGGCGATAGGCCACCTCCTCAGGGCAGCCCACCTTGAGGCCCTGCCGGTGCTCCAGGGTGCGGATGTAGCTGCCGGCTTCGTGCAGGGAGTCGCAGGTGCCGGTGTCGAGCCAGGCCATGCCGCGGCCCATCAGCTCCACCTGCAGCTGGCCCTGCTCCAGGTAGAGGGCGTTGAGGTCGGTGATCTCCAGCTCACCACGGGCCGAGGGCTGTACCGAGCGGGCCCGCTCCACCACCCGATCGTCGTAGAAGTAGAGCCCCGTCACGGCGTAGCGGCTGCGGGGCCGAGCCGGCTTCTCCTCGATGCTCAGCACCCGGCCGCTGTCGTTGAACTCCACCACGCCGTAGCGCTCGGGATCACGCACGGGGTAGGCGAACACCGTGGCTCCCTCGGCCCGGCCGTTGGCCCCCAGGAGCTGGGGGATCAGGTCGTGGCCGTGGAAGAGGTTGTCGCCCAGCACCAGAGCCGCCGGGGCGCCATCCAGGAAGCCAGCGCCGATCAGGAAGGCCTGGGCCAGGCCGTCCGGGCTGGGCTGCACGGCGTACTCCAGCCGCATGCCCCAGGCGCTGCCGTCCCCCAGCAGCCGCTCGAAGGAGTCCCGGTCGTGCGGGGTGGTGATGATCAGCACCTCCCGGATCCCAGCCAGCATCAGCGTGGTGAGGGGGTAGTAGATCATCGGCTTGTCGAACACCGGCATCAGCTGCTTGCTGACGGCGGTGGTGAGCGGGGCCAGCCGGGTGCCACTTCCCCCGGCCAGCACGATGCCCCTGCGGGCGGCACCCATACGCGAAAAAGCCTCAGGTTGTGTGACAGCATTCCATGCTTGCCTCCCCGTGGGCTGGTGTGCTGACAGCCACCGCGGTGGTGGAGTCCTGGAAGCGACCACGCCGGGCGGCCCGCCGGCAGGGGGATGGCGCATAATCACGTCTCATCAGATCGGCGAAGTGCCGGGAGTGTGTGCACGGTGAGCGCCTCAGCGGAAGCCGATGCCCGCGCCTTCCGCGCTGAACTCCATCTGAGGCGCCTCTCGGCCAACCCCTACAGCCGTGCCCTGGTGCAGCACGCCGCCGCAGTGGTGGAGCACACCCGGAACGGGCCCGACGCCGACCACCGCGCCTATCCCCTGTTTCAGCCCGGGCGCGACCAGCACACGCCGTATCACCGCGCCTTCTACGCGCATCACCCCGACGTGGCCAGCACCTTTGCGGACCTCTGCCGCCAGGTGCTGCGGGACCTGATCGGGGAGCCGGCCTACGTGCAGGTGATCCCCACCTATCGCATCGGCTTTCCGGACAACCGCTGGGTGGGCAGCTTCCACCGCGACTCCGATTTCGGCCACTCCCCCTACGAGCTCAACGTGGTCTGCGGCCTCACGCCGATGCACGACACCGCCGCCCTGCACGTGGAGAACCGGGCCGGCTCCCGCGACTTCGAGCCGATGAACCTCGAGGCCGGCGAGCTGGTGATGTTCGACCATATCGACCGCCTGCACGGCTGCCCGATCAACAAGGAGAACACAGTGGTGGCCAGCATCGATTTCCGCTTCGTGCCGCTGCGCTTCGCCGAGCCGGCCTTTGCGGCGGCGGCCCGCAGCATCAACGCCGCCGTGGCCTTCCTGCCGGGCCAGTACTTCAGCCCGGAGCCCCTCACTCCCTGACATGGGCCTGAGAAGTCGGGGCCGCAAGGTGGGCAAATCCCTGCTCAAGCAGCTGCTGCTCGAGTCCGCGCAGCTGCGGGAACGGCTCATGCGACCGGTGCTGGCCCGCCGGCGTCGCCGCTGGCTGGAGGCCATCCGCCGCCTGGAGCGGGTGGAGGAGCTGCAGTGGCATCCGGGAACCGAGCCGGCGCCGCATCCGCTCGTGCTGCTCTCCCACTACGCCCCTGGCGGCCATCTGCAGCGGGCGATCCGCCGCCTGATCGCCCACCTGCGCGATCAGGGCTGGCAGGTGCTGATCCTCACCACAGCCCTCAACGACACGGCCCGCCGCTGGTGCAGCGAGCGGAGCGTGCACTGGCTGATCCGCCGCAACGAGGGGCGTGATTTCGGCGCCTTCCAGGACGGCTGGCTCACCCTGCAGCAGCGCGGCCTCGCCGAGGCCTGCAGCCGCATCCTGCTGCTCAACGACAGCAGCCTGCCGGTGGCCGACCTGGCCGGCTCCAGCCTGCCCCGTCTGCTGGAGGGCGACGACGACGCGATCGTGGGCCTCACCGATTCCTTCCAGAACGGCTACCACCTGCAGAGCTACGCGCTCAACTGCCCGGAAACTGTTATCCGCAGCGCCTGGTGGCACGGCTTCTGGTGGAGCTTCCCGGGCTGGTCCGGCACCGCCGGCATCATCCGCGATGGCGAGATCGGCCTCTCGCGCCAGGCCCTGCAGGCCGGCCACCCGCTGCGGGCCCTGCATCCGGTGTCGCGGCTGCGCACGGTGGGCGGGCAGGAGGAGTTCCTGCGCCGGCTGCAGGAGCGCTGCGGCTACTCGCGCCATGCCGCCCAGCTGCTGCAGGAGGCCGTGCTCGAGCAGGCCCGCGATGCCTTCGCCACCATGAATCCCACCCATGATCTGGTCCTGCCTCTGCTGCTGGAGGGGTGTCCCCTGATCAAGCGCGATCTGCTCGAGAGCAATCCCTGCGACTGCCTCGATCCCTCCCTGATCGCCTTCGGGGAACCGCCGCTGATCGACCCCCTCGATCTGGTGGACTTCCTGCGCCCGCCCCTGATCGGGTTCAAGCAGTAAGCCGATCCGACCAGTGAGCCGATCGGGCGCGGTGCCGCCTAAAGCCAGCGCAGGATCCGCATCCGCTGGCGGTCGAGCCGCAGCAGCAACAGCAGAGCCAGCGGGATCTGAACGGCCAGGGCGACCAGCTGCGCGCCCCAGGCCATCTCACCGGTGAGCGGAGCCCGCAGCAACTGGACCATGGCATAGAGAGGATTGAAGCCGGCCACCCATTGCAGGGGGCCCAGGCTGCGGGAATAGAACAGGATCGGCGAGGAGAGAAAGGCGATCTGCAGCAGGATCGGCATGATCTGGGGCAGATCCGCCAGCCGGGCCGAGAGGGGCGCCAGCAGCATCGCGATCCAGAGGCAGGCCAGCAGCAGATTGGCCAGGCCCAGCCAGCCACCGGCGAGGAAGTGCAGCAGCACCAGCGGCTGGATCAGCGCCAGCAGGGCCAGGCCCACCGCCAGGCTGATCAGGGCTCCCAGGCAGATGGTGAGCCACTCCTCGATCACCGTCAGCCCGGGTGGGAAGGGCTGATTGAGCAGCCGCTCGCGCGAGCGCTCCATCAGGGTGCAGCTGCCGGTGATGGCGGTGGAGAGGGTGTTCCAGGCGATCAGCCCCACCGCCACGTACACGGCGTAGCTGGGCCAGTCGCGGATGCCGGTGAGGTTGCCGTAGATCGTGCCGAGGATCGCGGCACTGAGCACCGTGGAGATTCCGATCCAGCGGCTGCCGAGTCGGGTGCGGGAGAACTGCACGATCAGCCGCAGCCGGGCTCCGTAGAGCACCGCGGGCAGCAGCCGCAGGTACAGCCTCAGGCCGGCGGGAAGCGCCAGCCGGCGAGCCGCCGGCGCGGGGGGAGATGGGATGTCGCTCATGCGGCCATACCCTTGTAGAGCTGCAGAGCCCGGAACAGCGTGCCCTCGAAACGGATGCGGCCCTGCTCGAGGATGATTCCGCGGCTGCAGTAGCGCTGCAGCAGCACATTGGAGTGGGAGGCCAGCACGAGGGTGCCGGCCCGGTCGATGAAGGCATCGAGCTGGCGCCGGGCCTTGCGCTGGAACCACTGATCCCCGGCGCCCAGCCCCTCGTCCAGGGCCAGGCCCTGCACCCGGCGGCCTGTGGTGAGGGCGAAGGACAGCCGCGTCTGCATGCCCAGCGACCAGGTCTTCAGGGGCGTGGCAAGCGCCTCCCCCAGCTCGGTGAACTCCTGCACCCGGGCCAGGAAGGCGGGCCACTCCACCTGATCGGCCAGGTGCAGCAGGTGGTAGTGGCGGCAGCACTGCAGGCCGGTGAGCTCACGACTGTAGCCCAGGCTCTGGTCGATGATCGGGGCCAGCGGTTCCCCGTGGCGGCTGAGGGTCCCGCCGGTGGGCTGGTAGATGCCGCTCAGCAGCCGCAGCAGGCTGGTCTTGCCGCTGCCGTTGTGCCCCAGCAGCCCCACCCGCTGACCGCCGCTGATGGTGAGCGTGATGTCGCTCAGCACGGCACGGGGTTCGCCGGTGCCCGGCTCACGGCCGCCGCGCTCACGTCCCGCCCGGCCGCGCAGCCGCAGCTGCACCCCATCCAGGTGATGGAAGGGCACGTCGTCGCGGCGCCACTGGGCCAGCTGCTCCGCGCTTGCGTGCTGACGCGGCCCCTCCAGCCCGGCCAGCTCGGCCTCATCGAGCTCCGGGGCCAGCAGCTGGGCCCGCCCCCGCTCCTCGGCCAGGGCATCGCCCAGGGCGTGGCGCCGCCGACTCTCCAGAGCCAGCAACTGCTGCAGGAGATGGGGATCCCCGTTCACCGACGCCTCCACATCCTGCAGCAGCCCCTCTCGCACCGCTCCGGCGCGATCGGCCTCGCTCAGCCCCCGATGGAACCGCAGCGCCAGGGCCTGCAGGTCCGGCGGCACCTCCTCCACCCGCTCCGGGCAGCGCGGCAGCTCCCGCCGCTGGAACAGGGGCTCGCCGTGCCATGCCAGGTGCTCCAGCCGCGCCAGCTCAGCGCCGGCATCGACCACCAGCCGCTCGAAGCTCACGATCGGCCAGGCCAGACCTTCCCGCCGCAGATAGCCGATCAGCTCCAGGTTGTGCCGCAACCAGAGCGAGAGCGCCTTCACCGCAGGCATGTCATCGCGGTACCCGATCGACTGCACCACGGCCAGCGGATGGCGCACGATCGCCACCCCGGCGGCCATCCGTGCCGGCCCCAGAAGCCGGTGCCAGAACGGCAGCGTGCGGCAGAGACGCGGATCCTTCAGGGCGAGTGGTCCATCGCCCTCCATCCAGCGCCGAATCAGGCCCTCGGCCTCCATCTCGAGGCTGGGGCTCAGGCTGGTCCGGCGGCAGGGGTCCATCGCCCAGCTGGCATCCCACGGGCTCTCCTGCAGGGCCAGGATCGATTCGTTCACCGCCACGAAATCGGCCGACTCCTGAAATCCCTCCGGGTTGTCGGCGGTGGGGGGCAGCAGATTGGGCGGTAGCCGCACCCCCGCTGGCAGCAGGCAGCGGGTCAGCAGGGAGGTGCCGCTGCGGTGCATGCCGGCAACCCAGAGCAGCGATGACTGCGGTGCACCTGAGGCCGAGCGACCCATTCCGGCTCCTGGACGGGGCAATCCTGACAGGGCCAGCGGCGGCGGGGACCGGCCATAGGCTCGTCGACAGCGATGCTGCGCTGCCTTGGCCACGGTTCTGATCACCGGTGGGGCCGGCTTCATCGGCAGCCACACCTGCCTGGTGCTGCTGCAGGCGGGCCACCGGCTGGTGATCCTCGACGACTTCAGCAACAGCTCGCCCCGGGCCGTGGAGCGGCTGGCCGAGCTGGCCGGCCTGATCCCCACCGGGCCGGGCAGCTGGGGCGACGCGCTGCGGCTCGTGCAGGGCGACATCCGCCACGACCACAGCCTCGACCTCGCCTTCGCGGCGGCCCAGAGCAGCGGCCCGGCCGGCCTGGACGCACCGGTGGAGGCGGTGATCCACTTCGCCGGGCTCAAGGCGGTGGGGGAATCGGTGGCCGAACCCCTGCGCTACTGGGACGTGAACCTCCACGGCAGCCGGACGCTGCTGGAGGCAATGGAGCGCCACAGCTGCCGCTGCCTCGTGTTCAGCAGCAGCGCCACCCTCTACGGCTACCCGGAGACGGTGCCGATCCCCGAGACCGCGCCGGTGCAGCCAATCAACCCCTACGGCCACACCAAGGCGGCCGTGGAGATGCTGCTGGCCGACGTGGCCGGCTGCGGCGCGGGGGCCACCGCCGAGATGGAGAGCCCCAACGGCTGGCGCATCGCCCGGCTGCGCTACTTCAACCCGGTGGGTGCCCACCCCAGCGGCCAGATCGGGGAAGACCCCGACGGCATCCCCAACAACCTCTTCCCCTTCGTGAGCCAGGTGGCCGTGGGGCGCCGTCCGAGCCTGCGGGTGTTCGGCTCCGACTGGCCCACCCCCGACGGCACCGGCGTGCGCGACTACATCCACGTGATGGATCTGGCGGAGGGTCACCGCATGGCCCTGGAGGCCCTGCTGGCGGAGGAGCCCCAGCTGCTGACGCTGAACCTGGGCAGTGGCCGCGGCATCTCGGTGCTCGAGGTGGCCCGGGCCTTCGAGGCCGCCAGCGGCCGCCCGATCCCGGTGGAGCTGGTGGCGCGCCGGCCGGGCGATGCGGCCGTCACGGTGGCCGATCCGGCCCTGGCGGCCCGGCGCCTCGGCTGGCGCACCCAGCTGGGACTGGACGCCATCTGCCGCGACGGCTGGGCCTGGCAGAGCGCCAACCCCCACGGCTACGCGGCGTGAGCTCCGGCGCGGGGCCGCTGCTGCTGGCCGGCGGCGGCCACAGCCACGCCCTGCTGCTGAAGCACTGGTGCATGTGGCCCCGGCAGCGACCGGCCGGCTGGATCGCCCTGGTGAACCGCCGGCCCACCGCCCTCTATTCCGGCCTGGTGCCGGCCCTGATCGCCGGCGACGCCGCCCTCGAGGACTGCCGGATCGACCTGCGCCGCCTCTGCGAGCAGGCCCAGGTGAGCTTCATCGAGGCCGAGATCACCGGGCTCGATCCGGCCGAGCGGCGGTTGAGCCTGCAAGGCCGCCCGGCGCTGGCCTGGGAGCGCATCAGCCTCGATGTGGGCGCGGTGAGTCGGCCCCTGGCTCCTCAGGCGACCGGCGGGGGCCGCGCTGGATCACGGCCGGAGGCGACGGGAGACGAGGTTTGTTTGCGGCTCGAGGGCCCTCTCCTGCCGATCAAGCCACTGGAGCCCTTCCTGGACTGGCTGATGGCCGAGGACACGCGCCTGCCCACAGCAGCGGAACGTCGCCGCGCGCCGCTGCTGACAGTGGTAGGAAGCGGCCTGGCGGGGGTGGAGGTGGCCCTGGCCCTGCGGCAGCGCTGGCCGGAGCGGCGGCTGGCGCTGCTGGCCCGCCCGGGCCGCCCATCCGGACCGCTGCGCCGCTGCCTGGCGCGGGCGGGGGTGGAGCGGGTGGAGCGGTGGCCAGCTGATTCCGCAGGCCCCGTAATCGCCTGCACTGGGAGCCGGGCGCCGGCCTGGCTGGCGGAGTCGGGTCTGCCGGTGCAGGCCGACGGCCGCGTGCTCACCGACGCCAACCTGCAGGTGCAGGGCCATCCTGTGATCCTGGCGGCCGGCGACTGCGCCGTGGTGGCCGATCGGCCCCGGCCGCCCTCGGGGGTCTGGGCGGTGCGGGCGGCGCCCGTGCTGGCCTGGAATCTGGCGGCGCTGCAGGGTGCTGGTGCGAGTCGCGCGGGGCGTGGGAACCGCAGCAAACGCAGCAGGCTTCGGTGCTGGAGACCCCAGAGCCGGGCCCTGCAGCTGCTGGGAGCCGGTGGCGCCAGCCGGGGGCTCGCGGCGGGCGGGCGCGAGGCCCTGGCCCTGTGGGGTCCGCTGCAGATCGGGCCGCAGCCGCTGATCTGGCGCTGGAAGCAGCGGCTCGATCGCTCCTTCATGGAGGGCTTCCAGCGGGCGGGCGCGATGGCAGCTCCGAGCGGAGACGGCGAGGCGGCCGGCTCAGCGCTCGCCATGGCCTGCCGGGGCTGTGCCGCCAAGCTGCCGGCCGCCTCGCTGCGGCGGGCGCTACAGGGGGCCGGTCTGGACGGGCCGGCCGAGGACGCCCACGCCATTGGCGAAGGCTCCCCCGGCTGGCTGCAGAGCGTGGACGGCTTCCCCGCCCTGCTGGCCGACCCCTGGCGCAATGCCCGCCTCACCGCCTGGCATGCCTGCTCCGACCTCTGGGCCTGCGGCGCCCGGGTGCACAGCGCCCAGGCCGTGGTGACCCTGCCGGCGGTGGCCCCGGCCGTGCAGGAGGAGCTGCTGCGCCAGGTGCTGGCCGGACTACGAGCCGCCCTGGAGCCGATGGGAGCGACTCTGATCGGCGGCCACAGCCTGGAATCCCGATCCGAGCCACCCGCCTGCCCCGCCCTCGGCCTGGAGATCGCCCTCACGGTGAACGGGGTGCCCGGACCCCAGGGCCCCTGGCCCAAGGGCGGTCTGCAGGAGGGCGATGGTCTGATCCTCAGCCGCGGCCTCGGCAGCGGCGTGCTGCTGGCGGCGGCGATGGCCGGAGCCGTGCCGCCCGACGCTCTGAGCGCGGCCCTGCAGGAGATGGAGACCTCCCAGGCGGCGCTGCCGGAGCTGATGGACGGGCTGACCGTGCACGCCGCCACCGACATCACGGGCTTTGGGCTGCTGGGCCACCTGGGCGAGATGCTCAGCGCCGGCGCGGCGCAGCGCAGCGTGCGGCTGGAGGCCGCGGCCATTCCCGCTCTGCCCGGGGCGATCGAGCAACTGGCAAAGGGCCGGGCCAGCAGCCTGGCGCCGGCCAACCGGGAGGCCTGGGCTTGGCTGGAACCCGGCTCTGGGGCACCAGCGCGGGTGCTGCTGGAGGGGTCCGGCCCAAACGCTGACACTGAAGCCAGAGAGCAAGGCGAGGCCGGTCTCGGGGGTCCGTCACCAACGACAGTGCTGCACGAGCTTCTGGTGGACCCCCAGACCTGCGGCCCCCTGCTGCTGGCGCTGCCGCAGCACCAGGTGGAAACGGCCCTGCAGCGGCTGCAGGAGGCCGGCTTCGATCAGGCCTGTCGCATCGGCACCGTGCTCTGAGCCCTCACGGCCGGCGACACTCCAGCAGCATCGACCCGATCGGCATCCCCGGCTCCTCCGCGCAGGCGTAGCCGGCCTGCTCGGCGATCGCCTCCAGATCCTCCAGGCGCCGTTGCGCGGCGCGGGGCTTGCCGGTGGCCGCCAGCCAGAGCCGGGATGGTCGGTCGGCGGCGGGAACGGCCAGGGCGCGGCGCAGATCCTCGGCGCCGTCCCAGTCGCCCAGGGGCGGGGCCAGGCGACCCGCCGCCGCCTGCATCCGGTCGCTGGCGCGCATCAGTTCCGGGCGGGCGGCGTATCGATCGGTTTCGCCCGCCAGCCGCAGCGACAGGCTGCGGAAGTCGTTGCTCTCGCGCCACCACACCCCCGCGGGCGGCTCGATCGCCAGGAAGGCCTGCCGCCAGCTCAGGCTGAGGGCCAGCGCCACCGCGATCAGGGCCAGCCGCTCGCCCCGGCGGCTCAGGCGCCAGTCGGCAGCGGCCGCCGCCAGCGCGGGAACCACCGCCGGCACCAGCACGAAGAAGTAGCGGTAGAAGGCCAGCGGCCGCACGAACGACACCAGCACCACCAGGAGCACCATCAGCAGCGACGGGCTGACGCCGCTGCGATCCAGCAGCTCTGGCCAGGGCAGGCCGGAGTGTTCCGCCGCCAGTCCGTTGGCTCCGGCTGCCTCCGAGGTCGGACCGTTCCTTCGTCCGGGCGTGCACCAACGGCGCAGGCCCCAGACCACAACCAGGATCAGGCCCAGCTTGGGCAGGGGCCAGGGGCCGAGGGCTCGGGCCAGGGTGTCCTCCAGCAGGGCGAACTCGGGCCGGCCGATCCAGTCGGCGGTGGCGCCGCTGCTCAGGTACTCGAACGACACGCCGATCCAGAGCAGGGAGGGCAGCAGCGCCAGCGCCGCCGTGCGGGCCAGCGGCCAGCGCCGCCGCCAGCCATCCCAGAGCACCGTGCTGCCGAAGAGGAAGAGGCCGTAGTAATGCGTGAGCCCCGCGGCGGCCACGCTCAGGCCGTAGGCCCAGGCGCAGCGGCGGCCGGCCAGCCAGCGGGCCCGCCAGACCAGGGCCAGCACCACCCAGAGGGCCAGCAAGGCGTAGCCCTTGCCCTCGATCGCGAAGCGCACCGGGAAGGGAGAGCAGAAGGCCGCCAGGGCCGCCAGAGCGGCGGCGCGGCGGGGCCGGACGGCCAGCGCCGCGGCCTGCAGGGCCATCAGGCCGCCGCCGATTCCATAGGCCAGCCAGGAGAACAGCCGCAGGCTGAGGGCGCTCTGGCCCACCGCCGCCCCCCACAGCCAGACCAGCACGTAGTAAAGAGGCGGGTGGGTATCGCGGCTGAGCTGGCGGAACAGATCCGGCAGGGAGGGCTGGAACGACTTGATCACCGTGCGCAGCTCGTCGTTCCAGAGGCTGGTGCGATCGATCAGCACCAGGCCCTTGATCGCGAAGGCCGCGCACACCAGCACCACCAGCACGGCAGCCAATGGCGGCCTGGGGGTGGGGGCCGGGGATTCAGACGTGGTCATGGGCATCCAGGTGCTCGGCCCGCAGCTGGCGCAGACGGGCGCCCAGAGCCGGACCGGGCGGCAGGCCGGCCGCGATCAGCTCACGGGCGCTGACCGGGGGGGTGGCGTGCCGCCAGCGGCCGCACCAGCGCAGCAGCGGCCGTCGGGGCGTCAGCCCGCAGGCCAGCGCCAGGCGCACGGCCTCCTCGCCCCAGCCCTGGCCCTCCAGCGCCGCGCACCAGGCCGAGGGGCTGACCGGGCCGCGTGCGGCCACGGCCCGCACCGCCGGCAGCGCCTCGAGCCAGGCGAGCTGGCGGGCGGGGATCTGCAGCCGGCGGCCTGCCGCCGCCGGATCGGCGGCCCCGGCCAGCAGAGCCGGAAGCAGGGGCAGCTCCAGACGCCGGGCCCAGTGCAGCCGGCGGCGCCAGCCGCGATCGCCGCTCAGGGACGGATCGATCAGGGCCAGCGCGCCCCAGGCCTCCAGATGGCGGAGGGCCTGCGGCCAGGGCTCCCGCTGCAGCAGCAGATCCAGCTCCATCCTCAGCCGTACGGCCAGCGCCGGTGGGGCGGCCTCGGCCGGGTCCCCTGGCCGCCAGGCCCAGGGCCAGTCCGCCAGGGTGCGGCGGATCTGGCCGAGGGCCTCCGCGCCGGGCTCGAAGCCCAGCCGGGCCGCGTAACGGGCCGCCCGCAGCACCCGGCTGGGGTCATCGCGCACGCTGCCGTCGTGCAGGAAGGCGAGCTGGCGCTGCTCCAGGGCCGACTGGCCGGCGTGGGGATCGAGCAGCTGCCAGCGGCCCGATCCCTCCTCGCCCAGCACCAGGGCCATGGCGTTGAGGCTGAAGTCGCGCCGGGCCAGATCCGCCTCCAGATCGGCGAAGGCCACCTCGGGGTTCAGGCCGGGAGCGCTGTAGACCTCGCGCCGGGCCGTGGCCAGATCGAGCCACACCCCATCCAGCTCCAGCTCCACCGTGCCGTAGGCGGCGTGGAAGCAGTGGGACCCCACGGCCTCCGGATGCTCCCGGATCAGCCGGTGGGCCAGGGCGTGGGCGGCCGGCTCGCCGCAGGAGCCCGCCCCGGGGCTCCCCTCCACCACCAGATCCAGATCCAGGAGACCGCGCCAGGGATCCCGGTGCACCCGGTGCAGCAGCAGATCCCGCACGGCGCCGCCCACCAGGGCCACCCGGGCCGGGGCAGCGGCCCGGCGGAGGCGATCGAGCAGGGAGTCGGGCACGCCGGGCAACGCCAGCTCCATGGGCACGTGGCGGGCATGCATGAGAATCTGGCCACCATCATGGAGGGAGGTCCATGTCTGCCCTGAGCCGCTGTCTGCGGGAGGAGGCGGGCGCCATCAGCCTGGCGGCCGAGCGCCTCGGGCACGGCGCGGTGGAGAAGGCCCTCGGCCTGCTGGAGCGCTGCGCCGATCAGCGGGCCAAGCTGGTGATCACCGGGGTGGGCAAGAGCGGCATCGTGGCCCGCAAGATCGCCGCCACCTTCTCCTCGGTGGGGCTGATGGCCCTGTATCTCAACCCCCTCGATGCCCTGCACGGCGATCTGGGGGTGGTGGCGCCCGAGGATGTGGCCCTGCTGCTCTCCAACAGCGGTGAGACCGAGGAGCTGCTGGCGGTGCTGCCCCACCTGAAGCGGCGCGGCACGGCCCGCATCGCCCTGGTGGGCCGGGCGGACTCCAGCCTCGGGCGCGGCAGCGATGTGGTGCTGGAGGCCAGCGTGGACCGGGAGGTGTGCCCCCTGAATCTGGCCCCCACCGCCAGCACGGCGGTGGCCATGGCCATCGGCGATGCCCTGGCGGCGGTGTGGATGGAGCGGCGCGGCATCTCACCGGCCGATTTCGCCCTGAACCACCCGGCCGGCTCCCTCGGCAAGCAGCTCACCCTCACCGCCGCCGACCTGATGGTGCCGGCAGCCCAGCTGGAGCCGGTGGCGCCTGATGCCCCGCTCGATGCCGTGATCACCCTGCTCACCCGCGGCGCCATCGGCAGCGGCTGGGTGGAAGACCCCCACAGCGCTGGCCGCCTGCATGGCCTGATCACCGACGGCGACCTGCGCCGCGCCCTGCGCGACCACAGCAGCGAGGAGTGGTCCGCGCTGCGGGCCCGCGATCTGATGACCGGCGATCCGATCACCGCCGAACCGGATCAGCTGGCGGTGCAGGCACTGGAGCGGATGGAGCGCAACCGCCGCAAGCCCATTTCGGTGCTGCCGGTGGTGAGCCCCACCCGAGAAATGCTGGGTCTGCTGCGGTTGCACGATCTGGTCCAGGCCGGCCTGGCATGAGCGCCCCGGCCCTGCCCCTGGCCCACCCGCGTCGCTGGAGCCGGGAGTGGCGCTGGCGCCGTCTGCGGCCCGCCCTGCGCCAGCTCGCGCTGCTGGTGCTGGATGTGGACGGCGTGCTCACCGACGGCGGCCTCTGGCTCGATCCGGCCGGCGCCCTGCAGAAGCGCTTCGATGTACGCGACGGGCTCGGTCTCAAGCTGCTGCAGCGGTCGGGCCTGGAGCTGGCCCTGCTCAGCGGCGGCCAGGGGGGCGCCACCGAGGCGCGGGCCCGGCACCTGGGCATCCGCCACTGCCTGGTGGGCATCCGCGACAAACCCGCCGCCCTCAGGGCACTCCAGGCCAGCCTGGAGTGCCCGCCGGAGCAGACGGCCCTGGTGGGCGACGATCTGAACGACCTGGCGGTGCGCCCCGTGGTGGGCCTGCTGCTGGCCCCGGCGGATGCCTGCCGGCCGCTCCGGCATCAGGCCGATGCGGTGCTGCAGCGCCGCGGCGGCCACGGCGCCGTGCGCGAACTGGCGGAGCGGATCCTGCAGGCCCGCGGCGACTGGCAGGCCCTGCGGCGCGGCGGCTGGCGCGACCGCAACGATTGAACGCCACGACGACTGACGCCGGAACTCGCTCAGGCCCCTGCCGGGCTCTCTGCTGACGCCAGGCGGCGCGCCTCCTCCAGCTGCTCGGCCGTGTCCACCGACAGCGAGCTGCCCTCCACCCGGAAGGTGGCCACGGTGTGGCCTGCTTCGATCAGCCGCAGCTGCTCCAGGCGTTCCAGATCCTCCAGGGGTGAGGGGGGCAGAGCGCGCCAGCCGGCGAGCACATCACCGCGGAAGCCGTACATGCCCACGTGGCCCCAGTAGGTGGTGTGGTGATGCCAGTCGGCCGGATCCACATCGCGCACGTGCGGGATCGCCGAGCGGGAGAAGTAGAGCGCGCGGCCGTCGTGGGCGAGGAGCGTCTTGACCACGGCCGGGTTGTGGATCGTGTCGGGCTTGAGCGGGTACACCGGCGTGATCACCGCCGGTACCGGTGTGCGCCGCAGGAACTCGGCATGCATCGCGCTCACCACAGCGGGATCGAGGAACGGCTGATCGCCCTGCACGTTGATCACGGCCGTGCGGCAGAGGCGATCACCACAGGACCCCGGCTCCTCCCCCCAGGCCAGGGCCACCAGGGCGTCGGCCACCGAGGCCAGCCGGTCGCTGCCGGAGCTGCAGTCGGCCGAGGTGAGCAGCGCCGGCACACCCCACTGGCGACCCAGATCGGCAAGCTCCTCACTGTCGGTGCAGAGCACCACGGCCGCCGGGCCCTGCGCCTGGCGGCAGCGTTCCAGCACCCGCTGCAGCATCGGCCGGCCGCCGATCTCGGCCAGCACCTTGTTGGGGAGGCGCGAGGAGGCCAGGCGGGCCGGCACGGCCACCACGCTGCGGGCGATGCCGGCCGGCTCGTTCAATCCCACAGCCGCATCGCGTCATCGCGGGCGGCGAACCATTCGGCCGCCAGCACACCACCCATGCCGCGTTGCTCGCGGAACCAGGGTCCACCGAGCGTCCAATGCAGCAGCGGCGGGGCGGCGGCGGCCTCCTCACCGTGGCCGCTCTCCGGCGGCGGCTGCACGGCCACCAGATGGTTCCAGCCGCCCTCGATGGCACCGATCTCGTGATCGCCCTCAAGCCAGTGGAAGCGATGCAGCTCCAGGCCGCTGGCGCTGTTCACGTACTCCGGCGTGAGGGCGGTGCAGCGGTCGCACTGCATCAGCATCAGCGAGCTCCAGTTCTTCTTCGGGTAGGGGCTCTGCACCTCACCCAGGAACTTGCGCGTCTCCGAGGGCACGTGCTCGTGCTGCACGCACATCACGGCGTAGCGGGGATCGCGCTGGGACCAGAGCGCCGCGATGTCCGCTCGGCAGAGCATGTCGCAGTCCATGAAGATCGCCCAGCCCTGGAAGCCCATCAGGTGGGGCACCAGAAAGCGGGTGAAGGAGAAGGCCGTGCTCTGCTTCGGGTCGCGCGGGCGGTTGAAGAGACCGCCGACCTCCAACTGCGGGGTCACCAGGGGGGTGATCGCCAGCGGCAGCGAGCTGTGCTGATAGAGGCTGTCGATCAACACGTTGGTGGCAGCCCGCTCGCGCGGGTCGTAGCCGATGAAGATCGGGATCGGCCGCTCGGCCGGCGGCGCGGTGGCAGGGCTCATCAATCGAGATTACGGCGGCCCGCTCAGGCCTCCGGCGCGGCGGGCAGGGGCTCGATTGGGGCCAGGCGCGGATCGAGGATCTTGGGGCCCATGCCCTCGAATTTCACCGCCAGCGAGATGCGCTCACCGCTCCCGAAGAGGTGGGTGATGAAGCCCTCGCCGAAGCTGCTGTGGCGCACCCGATCGCCCACCGCCCAGCTGCGACCGGGGGCCGGGGCCGCGGAGCGGCGGCGCATCGCATTGGCCGGAACACCGGCCGAGCCACCCCGGGCCACCCGGCGCGACTCCTCCCGGTCGACCCGGGTGAGGCGATCGAGCCGCTCGCTGCGGCGCAGGGCGGCGCCGCCGCTGCGCGGCACATCCCCCTGCAGGTGCTCCTGCGGCAGCTCGGAGAGAAACACCGAGGGCACGGCCGGTTCACGCATGCCGCCCCAGAGGCGCCGCTCGCTGGCATGGGAGAGGAACAGACGCTCCTTCGCCCGGGTGATGCCCACGTAGCAGAGGCGGCGCTCCTCCTCGAGCGAGGCCGGATCATCGAGGGAGCGGTAGCTGGGGAACAGGCCCTGCTCCAGGCCCACCAGGCACACCACCGGAAACTCCAGCCCCTTGCTGCTGTGCAGCGTCATCAGGGTGACGCGATCGGCGCTGGTGTCCTTGTTGTCCGCATCGCTGGCCAGGGCGGCGGTGGCCAGGAAGCGCTCCAGATCGGCCTCCTCGTTCTCCTCCTGGAACTGCAGCGCCGCATTCACCAGCTCCTGCAGGTTGCGGCGGCGCTCTTCGGCCTCGTCGCTGGCATCGGCGATCAGCTCGCGCACGTAGCCGCTCTGCTCCATCACCCGCTGCACCAGCTCGGCCGGTGGCGCGTCCTGCACGCGGCGCCTGAGGTCGTGGATCAGCTCGCAGAACTGCAGCAACCCCTTGGCCGAGCGGCCCGCCAGGGAGCGCACCGCCTCGGGGTCGCTCACCACATCCCAGAGCGGGATGCCGAGCTGGTCGGCCGCATCGGTGAGGCGCTGGATGGTCGTTTTGCCGATGCCGCGGCGGGGCACATTGATCACCCGCAGCAGGCTGACGCTGTCGGCCGGATTCACCAGCAGGCGCAGGTAGGCCAGGATGTCCTTGATCTCGCGCCGGTCGTAGAAGCGCAGGCCGCCCACCACCACATAGGGGATGCCCCAGCGCACCAGGGATTCCTCCAGCGCCCGCGACTGGGCATTGGTGCGGTAGAGCACGGCCATGTCGCGCCAGCTGAGCTCGGGGTGGGCGGCCTCCAGCAGCCGCAGCCGGTGCACCACGGCCTCCGCCTCGGCGATCTCGTCGTCGCAGCGGGTGAGCAGGATCGGCTCGCCCTCGCCGCGGGTGGGGCGCAGCACCTTGTCGATCCGCTCGCTGTTGTTGGCGATCAGGGCGTTGGCCGCCTCCAGGATCGTGGCGGTGGAGCGGTAGTTCTCCTCCAGCTTCACCATCGTGCGGGTGCTGTCGTCCGGCGCCCGATCGCCGAAGTCGTCCTGGAAGCCCATCAGGATGCGGAAGTCGGCCGCCCGGAAGCTGTAGATGCTCTGGTCGGCATCGCCCACCACGAACACCGAGCGGTCCTGCCACGTGCCGATCGTGCCCGGGTCAGCGCCGTCGGCCACCAGCAGCTTGATCAGCTCGTACTGGGTGCGGTTGGTGTCCTGGTATTCGTCCACCAGCACATGGCGGAAGCGACGGTGCCAGTAGGACCGCACCGTGTCGTTCTGGCGCAGCAGCTGCACGGGCAGCAGCAGAAGGTCATCGAAATCGAGGGCGTTGTTCGCCGCCAGGGCGCGGCGGTAGAGGCGGTAGGCCTCGGCCTCGCGCTTGCCGCGCACCCCCTCGGCGGCGGCCTCCATCTGATCCGGCAGCCAGCCCTGGTTCTTGGCGTTGCTGATGGCCCAGCGCACCTTCTTGGGCTCGAAGCGCTTCGGGTCCAGCTTCATCTCCTGAACCACGATCTCCTTCATCAGGCTGAGCACATCGCTCTCGTCGTAGATGGAGAACTGACGCGTCCAGCTGAGCCGGTCCGGGTCCTGGTACTTATCGATGTCGAAGCGCAACAGGCGCGCGAACAGGGCGTGGAAGGTGCCGATCCACAGCTCCCGGCTCACCTCCCGGTACACCTGGCTGCGCAGCTGGCGCTGGTCCACCGCCGCCAGGGTGCTCCAGGGCTGGGCGTGGAGGCTCTGGGCCAGGCGCTGGGCCAGCAGCAGCTCCAGCCGTTCCTTCATCTCGCGGGCGGCCTTGTTGGTGAAGGTCACCGCCAGCAGCTGGCCCGGGTCCACGCCGTGGTGGCCGATCAGGTGAGCGATCCGGTGGGTGAGGGCGCGGGTCTTGCCGCTGCCGGCTCCCGCCACCACCAGCAGGGGACCGTCCCGGTGCTCCACCGCCCGCCGCTGGGCGTCGTTGAGGCCGGCCAGAACACTCATGGCGCGAGGCTAAGGCCCGGCTCCGGCAGGGGTGGCCCCAGGGCGACTACAGCCGCAGAGCCCCCACGGAGCGCTGGGCACGGAAGTCCTGCACCGTGCGCTGCAGGCCCTCCCGCAGGGGGATGCGGGCCGTCCAGCCCAGGGCCCGCATCCGGCTCACATCGAGCTGTTTCCTGGGTGTGCCGTCCGGCTTGCTGCTGTCCCAGGTGATCTGGCCCTGGAAGCCCGTGGCCTCGGCCACCTGCTCGGCCAGCTCGCGGATCGTCAGGTCCACCCCGGTGCCCACATTGAGGTGATGGATCGGGTCCTCGGCCTCCGGCCGCCAGTGCTCAAGAGCGAACACACAGGCCTCACCCAGATCATCGGCATGCAGGAACTCCCGCAGCGGTGAGCCCGTGCCCCAGCACATCACCTCGTTGCTGCCGGCATCGGCGGCCTCCTGGAAGCGGCGGATCAGGGCCGGCAGCACATGGGAGCCGGTGGGGTGGTAGTTGTCGCCCGGCCCGTAGAGGTTGGTGGGCATCAGGCTGATCGCATCGAAGCCGTGCTGACGCCGCAGGGCCTGGCAGAGCTTGAGGCCGGCGATCTTGGCGATGGCGTACCACTCGTTCGTGGGCTCGAGGGCCCCGGTGAGCAGGGCCTCCTCCCGGATGGGCTGCTCAGCGAACTTGGGGTAGATGCAGCTGCTGCCGAGGAAGAGCAGCCGGCGGCAGTCGTGGCGCCAGGCCGCCTCGATCACATTGGTCTGCAGGCGCAGGTTGTCGAGCAGGAAATCGGCCGGCTGGCTCGCATTGGCCTGGATGCCGCCCACCTTTGCTGCCGCCAGCACCACCACATCGGGCTGATGGGCGCTGAACCAGCGCTCCACGGCGGGACCATCACCCAGATCGAGCTCGGCGCGGCTGGCCGTGACGAGCTGGCCGTAGCCGTGCCGCTGGAAAGCGCGCTGGATGGCGCTGCCGGCCATGCCGCGATGGCCCGCCACGAAGATCCGGTCGTCCGGCTGGATCCGACGGGAGGAGGCACTCATTCCCTGGCACCCACCACGGTGAAGCCACTCTGGCGGAGCAGGGCTTCCTTGCCGGCCTCGGCCCGGTCGTGCTCGACCATCTCCGCCACCAGCTCCTCCAGCGTGGTGGTGGGCGTCCAGCCCAGCTTCTCCCGTGCCCGGGTGGGGTCCCCCAGCAGGGTGTCCACCTCGGCGGGGCGGAAGTAGCGCGGGTCGATCCGCACCACCACGGCGTTGGTGTCGCGGCGGCGGCCGATCTCCGCCAGCCCCTCGCCATCCCAGGTGATGCCGCCCCAGCCCAGCTGCGTGGCTGCCAGCTCGATGAAGCGGCGCACACTCTCCTGCCGGCCGGTGGCGATCACGAAATCCTCCGCCTGCTCCTGCTGGAGCATGCGCCACTGCATCTCCACGTAGTCGCGGGCGTGACCCCAGTCGCGCAGGGAATCGAGATTGCCCATGAACAGGCATTCCTCGAGGCCGGCATCGATGCGGGCCAGGCCGCGCGTGATCTTGCGCGTCACGAAGGTTTCGCCCCGGCGCGGGCTCTCGTGATTGAAGAGGATGCCGTTGCAGGCATACATGCCGTAGCTCTCGCGGTAATTCACCGTGATCCAGTAGGCGTAGAGCTTGGCCACGCCGTAGGGACTGCGCGGGTAAAAGGGTGTGCTCTCCCGCTGCGGCACCTCCTGCACCAGGCCGTAGAGCTCACTGGTGCTGGCCTGGTAGATGCGGGTGCTGCCTGTGAGCCCCAGGATGCGCACGGCCTCCAGGAGTCGCAGGGTGCCGAGGGCATCGCATTCGGCGGTGTATTCCGGACTCTCGAAACTCACCGCCACGTGGCTCTGGGCGCCGAGGTTGTAGATCTCATCGGGCCGCACCTGCTGCACGATGCGGATCAGATTGGTGCTGTCGGTGAGATCGCCGTAATGCAGCACGAAGCGGGGATCCTCACCACCACCGGGGGGCGATTGATGGCGTGGGGATCCTCGTAGAGGTGATCGACACGGTCGGTGTTGAAGCTGCTGGCACGACGCTTGATGCCATGCACGTTGTATCCCTTCTCCAGCAGCAGTTCCGCCAGATAGCTGCCGTCCTGACCGGTGATGCCTGTGATCAGGGCGGTTCGCTCGGGAGGATGGCCATCGGCGCCTGCCATGAACGGTCCTGATCTCTTGCGAAAGGGTATGAGACACCCAAGCGGCCTGAGCGCGACAGGTCGCTCGGGGCTCTTCGGAGTGGATCACATCAACCGCTCGCCAGACCCTCAAACCAGCCCGCTGACGATGACAGATGTCCCGCTGAAGAAAGCCGGACTGGAGTCTCACTCACCCCCCGTGAGACCAACACAGCGAGCCCGTCGTTCAGGCCTGGGAGGATCGACCGGCAGCACGGTTGGTGGCGCATCCATCGGGACCTGATCAGCCACAGGCTTGTCTCCCCGGGGCCGCACGTGGATTGAGGGATCGGGGTGACGGGTGGTGAGCGGGGTCTGCCCCGGCGCGGGACTCAGGCCGGTCTTGTTCATGATGCCCGCAACCATCAGCGGCGGATGCGCAACCTCGTCACCGGCGGTGCCGGCTTCCTCGGTTCCCACCTCGTCGACCGGCTGATGGAGGTCGGCGAGGAGGTGCTCTGCCTCGACAACACCTTCACCGGCCGCAAGGCCAATGTGCGCCAGTGGTGGAACCACCCCCGCTTCGAGTTCATCCGCCACGACGTGACCGATCCGATCCGCCTCGAGGTGGACCGGATCTGGCACCTGGCCTGCCCGGCCTCACCCATCCACTACCAGCACAACCCGGTCAAGACCGCCAAGACCAGCTTTCTAGGCACCTACAACATGCTCGGCCTGGCCACCCGGGTGAAGGCGCGTCTGCTGCTGGCCAGCACCAGCGAGGTCTATGGCGACCCCGAGGTGCATCCCCAGCCGGAGAGTTACCGCGGCTGCGTCAACACCCACGGCATCCGCGCCTGCTACGACGAAGGCAAGCGCATCGCCGAGACCCTCTGCTTCGACTACCGCCGCATGCACGGCACGGAGATCCGGGTGGCCCGCATCTTCAACACCTACGGGCCACGCATGCTTCCCGACGACGGCCGGGTGGTGAGCAACTTCATCGTTCAGGCGCTCCGCGGCCAGCCCCTCACCCTCTACGGCGACGGCAGCCAGACCCGCAGCTTCTGTTACGTGGACGATCTGGTGGAGGGCCTGATCCGGTTGATGAACGGCAACCACACCGGCCCGATCAACCTGGGCAATCCGGGCGAATTCACCATCCGCCAGCTGGCCGAACAGGTGCGCGACCGGATCAACCCAGAGCTGGAGCTGATCTGCCGGCCCCTTCCCCAGGACGACCCCCTGCAGCGCCAGCCCGTGATCGACCTGGCGCGCAGTGAGCTGAACTGGCAGCCCAGCGTGAGCCTTGAAGACGGCCTGGAGCGCACCATCACCTACTTCCGCCAGGAGCTGGAAGGCACCACCGCCCCTTAGAGGGAGCCATCCAGCACACGTCGGTAGAGCGCCGGCGGAGCCAGGGAGGGGATCAGGTCACCGCGCGGATCCAGCCTGCCCAGGCTGGGATACGAGCCGATCAGCCGCTGCCCGAGACCATCCCCCGCCAGCAGAGCCACCGAGGCGCTGCCGTGATCGGTTCCCCCGGAGGCGTTCTCCCGCAGTCGGCGTCCGAACTCACTGGTCACCAGCACCGTCACGGGCGGGCGGCTGCGCAGTCGGCGCAGACCGCCATCAAATCCCGCCAGCGCTTCGGCGAGTTGGGAGAGCAGGCGCTGGTGGCGCCCCAGCTGGTGGGCATGGGTGTCGTAGCCGGCCTGCTCAAGCGCGATCACGGCCGGCGGTTCGGGTGAGGCGATCAACCGCAGGGCCAGCCGCAGCTGGCCGCCGAGGCCGGTGGCGGGGATCGCGGTGCCTGAAGGGAGTGGCGCCAGGTCCTGTCGCAGCCGCGCAACGGTCTCTCCGGCGTCTCGCTCCAGCTCGAGCATCCGTTGCAGGAGCGGATTGCCGGCGGCAGTGGCCGGGACCGGCGGGGGAGGGGTACCGCTCCGGAGATCGGCTCCGGAGAGCTGCAGCGCCAGAGCAGTGCCCCCTTCGATGGCGGCGGTGCCGGTTCGACCCAGCGCGATGAGGGGAGTGGGCCTCCCGAAGCGGCCGCGATCCATCGCCTCAGCCAGCCAGCCGGGGCCCTGGCCCGAAGCGCGGCCACTGGCCCATTGGTCGGTGGCCTGGAAGTGGCTGCGACTGGGGGCGCTCCAACCCAGACCGAGCACCAGAGACAGCCGCTCGCTGTCCCAGAGCCGCTGGAGCGGAGCGAGGGCCGGGTGGAGCGCGAGGGTGTCGGTGAGGGGCAGCGGGTCGCGGATCGCCAGACGCGGCCGGGCCTGGCGGTAGCGGGGATCGCGGTGGGGGATCACCGTGTTGAGGCCGTCGTTGCCGCCACGCAACTCCAGCCAGACCAGCACCCGCTCCCCGGAGCGAACGCGAGCCGCGGCCGGCGACCACAGCCCCCGAACACGGGACCCCGAAACCAGAGCACCCCCTGCGCCCAGCAGGCCCAGGGCCATCAGATCGCGGCGCTTCATGCCGGAGCCTCCTCCTGGGCGAGCGCCGGCAGCGGGCCCGCGAATTGCCAGACCGGATCGCTGAACAGCTGCGCCAGGGTCTCGCGGGAGGTGCGCACCGGAAGACGCAGGCCGAGAGGCGGGATCGGGGTCAGCTCCGGCTGCAGCACCGGCGGAGGCGCACTGCTCTCCCAGATCTCCTCATGGGCGAGCAGGGCGGCAAGGCCCCGGCGGCGAGCCTGCAGGGCCCGCACCTCGAGCCAGTCGCCATTTTCCGGCCAGCCCTCCACCGACGGCGGTTCGAAGGGAGCCTGGCCCATCAGACGGAGCTGCCGCACCATCAGCGGGTAGACCTCCCGATGCGCGGGCCGCAGCAGCCGCAGGCTGCGGATCACCACGGGAATCGGATCCAGCAGCTTGAGTCCATGCCGACGGGCCAGGGCGGCCTCGGGCCGAGCCTGCAGGGTGCGCATCAGCCAGGGGAGGGAGAGTCCTGTCGCCTGCCAGGCCGAGGCGAGCTCCTGCAGAGCGCCGGCCGGCGGCGGCCCGCCCAGCACCTGCCGCCAGACCCGGCCGGCGATGGTGCGGGCCGTGGCGGGCTGATCGCAGAGCCAGCGCACCAGCGAGCGGGCCCCGAACCGCTCCCGGCGCCCCAGGATCGTCTTGGCGCGCGGGTCGTGGCGACGAGGACGGAAGACCAGGGCATTGCGCCGGTCCACCACGAATCCCGTGAGAGCCCTGGCGGCGTCGCGCACATCGGCCTCGCTGAACGATCCCTGGCCGAGGGAGAACAGCTCCAGCAGTTCGCGGGCGAGGTTCTCGTTGGGTCGCCGGCGCTGGTTGGCGGGACCGTTGAGGGACACCTGAACCGCAGGATTCAGCACCATCGCCGTCAGCAGATCGACGTAGTGGCCGTCGAGATGACGCTCGATCGCCGACACCTGGGCCTGCAGGTGGGCCGGCTCGGGCAGCTGCCGCCAGCTCACGGCAAACACTCCCAGCCAGAGCTGAACCAGCTCCAGGCGCCCGAGCTCCGCAGGAGCGGCCAGGGTCAGCCGGGCCAGCCAGTGCTCCTGAAGCGCAGCCGCCTTGGTGCGCCGGCATCGCTGACGGGCCGCTCCCTGCGGCTGCTGCCGGCACGGCCGGCCCGGAATCGGAGACAGACCGCTGCTGAGCATGACGGGATTGGCCGCGGGAACCGGACAGGCCTGGGCTCACGATCGCACCGACGCTCATGCAGTGTGTGGACCAGCGACGTCCTGCTGATGCCCGACCACCCGGCCCCGGCACCAGAACCCAGGACCGGAAGCCCCGGACGAAACGCCGCGATCGAGTGGCTGCGCGCCCTCTCGATCCTCTACATCGTGGCCTACTGGCATCTGCTCGGCTACGCACCGGCCATTCGGGACTTCAAGAACCCCGTCAACAGCCGCATCACGGTGGTGGTGCTGGCCCTGTTCCTGTTCGTGTCGGGCCATCTGATCGGCAGAGGCCTGCAGCGCTCACCCGGCGTGCGGCGCTTCTACCAGCGCCGCCTGGTGCGGATCTACCCCCCCTATCTGCTGGCCCTGCTGTTGTTCGAGGCCAGCGGCCTGCTCTGGCGCAACCAGTTCCTCGAATCGGCCGTGCTGATCTCGGCCCTCACCGGCGATCCGCCCCTCACCCTCTGGTTCATCACGGTGCTGATGGTGGATGTGCTGCTGGCCCCCTGGTTGCTGCTGCTGCGCCGGAGGGTCAATCCGGCGGGGAGCCGCTCCGGCGATGGCTGGCTGCTGCTGGCGCTGCTGGTGCTGCCGTTGCTGCTGGCCTGGCTGGTGCAGGGGCCCGACCCGCGCCTGTTCTTCTATTTCCCGGCCTTCGCCGCCGGTCTGCTGGCACCGCTGCCGGGCCCGGGCGACAACCGGGCCGGGCGGCTGGCCCTGCTGGGCACTGCGGCGGGGCTGGCCGGCGGGCTGGTGCTCTCGATCTCGGCCGGGGGGGTGAGCGAGTCGAACATGGCCCACATGCCCCTCACCCTGTTCGGGGCCTGGTTCCTGGTGCTCGCGACCAACCGGCTGCTGGCCGGTCGGCGCACCCCCTGGCTGATCGCCCAGCTGGGGCTGGCCAGCTACTTCATGTACCTCTTCCACCGGCCCCTGTTCAAGCTGTTCACCGGCTGGTTCATGCCCGGCAGTGCCGGCGCTCAGCTCGCCTGGCTGCTGCTCGGCTGCGTTCCCCTGATCGCCCTGATCTCCTGGGCCGGCCAAATCGGTTACGACGCCCTGGTGACCCGCCTGCAGACGGCCGGACGGCCCGATCCGGCAGCGACCGCAGCCCCTGACCGATGATCGGCCGCGTCGCCACCCCAGCCGCCGTGCCCCGCCCCCTCACGCTCATCGCCGGCCCGTGCGTGATCGAGAGCCCGGAGCTGGTGCAGGAGGTGGCCGAGCGGGTGCAGGCCATCTGCGCTCCGCTCGGCATCGATTACATCTTCAAGGCCAGCTTCGACAAGGCCAACCGCAGTTCCGGCGCCTCCTTCCGCGGCCCCGGCATGGAGAAGGGGCTGGAGATCCTGGCGGGGCTGCGCCAGCGGCTCGGGGTGAAGCTGCTCACCGACATCCACGAATCACACCAGGCCGAAACTGTGGCCGAGGTGGTGGATGTGCTGCAGATCCCGGCTTTCCTCTGCCGCCAGACCGACCTGCTCCTGGCCGCCGCCTCGGCCGCCCTGGCCCACGGCCGCATCCTGAACATCAAGAAGGGCCAGTTCCTCGCCCCCTGGGACATGGCCCAGGTGGTGGCCAAGCTGGGCGAGGCGGGCCTGGGGGCGGACAGCGGCCGGCTCTGGCTGACCGAGCGGGGCAACAGCTTCGGGTACAACACACTGGTGGTGGATTTCCGCGGCCTGCCGCAGCTGGCTGACCTGGGCTGCCCGGTGATCTTCGATGCCACCCACTCGGTGCAACAGCCCGGCGGCAGGGGCAGCAGCAGCGGTGGCCAGCGGGAGTTCGCCGCCCCCCTGGCCCGGGCCGCCGTGGCCGTGGGTGTGGACGGGCTGTTCATGGAGGTGCATCCCGATCCGGACCGGGGCCTCAGCGACGGGCCCAACATGATTCCGCTACATCGGCTCGGGCCCCTGCTGGAGCAGCTGCAGGCGATCCGCGCCGCCGTGGGCGACAGCCCCGCCACCAGCAGCCTGTGAGCCGGGCCTCCGCCCTGCGGGACGACCTGGGCTGGTGGCGGCGCGGCTGGCTGCGGGAGTGGCTGCAAGGGCGCGTCGATCCGGCCGAGTGGCAGGCCCTGGCGGCCTACCGGGGCCTGCTGATGCAGGCCTTCGATCAGCGCCCGTTTCACCCCGAGCTGGTGCCCCGCCTCTGGCTGAAGGGCGAGTGGATCCCCCCGGCGGAACTCAAACCCTTCTTCTCGCCCTCGCGCCGCGAACGGGACAACGCCTCCCACCACTACGGCCACGACGTGCAGCTCAAGCGCCACGCCGGGCTGCCCCTGGTGGGCCGGGCCATGCCGTTCCTGCTGGAACACGGGCTCAAGGTGTCGCGCGAGGCGAGCTTCGAAGCGCCGCGGCCCTGGAGCCGCGGCTACCTCTGCATGGGACCGTTGCGGGCCCAGTGGCTGCGGGAACGCCACGGCCTGCCCGCTCATGCCATCGGCCCCTGGATCCACTACGCCCGGCCGGTGCTCGACCCCGAGCCCCTGGCGGAGCTGCGCCGGCAGCTGGGGCCCACCCTGCTGGTGGTGCTGGCCCACAGCTGGGACCTGGTGGAGCGCCAGAACGATCTGCCCGCCGCCATCGCCGGAATCCGTGAGATCGTTGCCCGCAGCGGCTACCGCCGGGTGATCTGGCTGCGGCACTGGAAGGACCCCGCCTCCCTGCCCCTGCCGGAGGACTGGATTCTGGCCTGCAACGGCCACCGCTCCAACCCCTGGTTCCTCGATGCGATGCGTACCCTGCTCGAACTCGCCGATGGCATGGCCAGCAACGCCTTCGGCACCCATCTGGGCTACGCGGTGCACCTCGGCCGGGGCCTGCACTGGCTGGGCTCGGACGCCGAGCAGGACCTCTCGGGCCTGACCGGCCCCCAGGCCGAGCGGGAGCGGATCGAATGGCAGCGCCGCAACGCCCTGAGCGATGAGCTGGCCGCCCGCCTCGCCGAAGGCGACCCGGAGCCGGTGCGGCAGCTGCTCGAGCCCTACTGGGGCTTCGACCACAGCCGCAGCCCCGCCGCCCTGCGCGGCCTGCTCCGCTCCGGCCGAGCGAACGGTTGATGACGGTCCTGATCCCCGACCTGCTCGCAACGAGCAGCTTCCCGGAGGAGGCGCCCTATCGGGTCACCGAGATGATGACCAGGCCGGGGCTGATGCTGGCGCTGGCCATCGTGCAGCTGGTCATGGCCGGCCTGATGAGCCGCTGGACGCGGCCCCGACCCTGGTGGGCAGCCGCGGGAGTACTGCTGGCCATCGCGGCGGTGTTCTTCGCGCTGGCCAACTGGGGCACCAGCGACATCGCCCGCTTCAACCACTTTCTCGGCGTCGATCCCACCCGGGTGCTCGACGAGCCCTTCTGGCTGCTGCTGGCCCCCCTGATCGTGGCCCTGCCCTACCGGATGGCTTCCGTGCAGGGCCTGGTGGCCGCCGGCTATGCCCTGGTGCCCATGCTGCTGGCCCGCAGCTGGGGCGTGGCCCGCTGGGGCGGCTGGTGGGCGCTGGGGCTGATCTGGAGTCCGCTGCTACGCAACTTCCTCCAGAACGGCGTCACCCGCCAGGCGCTGGCCACCGTGCTGATCACCCCGGTGCTGGTGCGCGCCGCCGGCTGGGCCAGGCCGGCCTGGCCCTGGCTGGCAGGATCGGTGCTGGCCAGCGCCCTGGCCCACCACAGCCTGCCGGGCACCCTGGCCCTGGCCCTGCTGCCGGCCCTGCTGCGGCCCGGCCTGCTGCGTGAGGGTCCGCGGCTGCCCCTGGCCCTGGAGGGCCGGGCCCGCTGGATCGCCGGGCTGCTGCTGCTGGCCGGTGCCGCGGTTGTGCTGGCCCTGATCGGCCCCCTGGTGCTCGACAAGGTCGAGTTCTATTTCACGCGCTCGTCGTACTTCAACTCCTATGCCCTCAAGGGCGCCGTGTTCTGGATGGAGGCCGCCTCGTTCGTCACGGTGCTGCTCACCATCTGGCGAGCCCGGCTGCGCCGCTGTGATCTGGCCGGCTGCCACGAGAGCCGCACCGTGCTGGTGTTCACCCTGCTGCTGGTGGCGGTTCAAATCACCGTCTGGCAGGACTGGGGCGCCCCGATCACCAGCCGCTTCCTCGATCCGGTGGGCCTGATCTGGATGCTCTCCCTGATGGCCTTCACCCGCCGCCACGGTTGCCCCTGGGCCCTGATCCCGGTGCTGCTGGTGAGCGGCGTGTACTTCATCGACGACCGCATCATTTTCTCCGGCACGATCCGCTGCCATGTCGACGACCAGTTCCTCTGCCTGCCGGACCGCCCGCCCTGGGCGGTGACCCACTGATGGCCGCCGCGGCGGCCGCCGCCGCCGGCATGACCCCACCCGGACCGGAGGCGCCCCTGAGCATCCTCACGGTCTGCATGAACCGGAGCCACCACCTGCAGCGCAGCGCTGTGGAGGTGGCCCGCTGGCCCCACCACCAGGAGCATCTGGTGGTGGACTGGAGCAGCCGCGAGCCCCTGCGGCGCCAGGACCTGCCCGCCGACTGGCGCCTGCGGCTGATCCGGGTGGAGGGGGAGCGGCGCTGGAACCCGTCGCGGGCCTACAACTTCGCCGCCGCCCGGGCCCGTGGCGTCTGGCTGATGCGCATGGATGCCGACTGCTGGCCCACAGGCCGCTGCCGCCCGGCGGAGCTGCTGGCGCAGGCCGCCCTCTGGGTGGGCTGCGGCGGCGAGGGGCGCTACGGCCAGTTCCTGATGCCGCGCCGCTGCTTCGAGCGGGTGGGCGGCTTCAACGAGGCCATGGCCGGCTGGGGCTTCGAGGACAAGGACCTGCGGGCCCGCCTGCAGGTGCAGCAGCAGCTGCCGCTCGCCCTGCTGGACACGGCGGCGATCGGGGTGATCGAGCACAGCGATGCCGAGCGGGTCGGCCAGAGCGGCCGCCTGCAGGCCATGGCCCGGCAGCAGGCCCTGGCCGCCCTGCGGGCCTCCCGGCTGCACAACCGGCTCGTGGCCGCCCACCACCCCTGGGGGCAGGCCACCCCGGCCAGCCGCTACAGCCGCCTGCCACCGCCGGCCGGGGCGGGCGGGCCGCAGGGTGTCGGTGAACGCTGGCAGCTGCAGGCCGGAACCCTGCCGGCGCTGCCCGGGCCCCTGGCCGCCAGCCTGCGCCAGACGCGGCGGCGCCTGTTCTGGAGCACCCTGCTGGCGATCCCCGACGTGGCGGTGGAGGTGCTGCCCGAGAAGCTGCTGCCCGCTGATCGGGACGGCCGCTGGACGCTGCGCTGGTGGCACCGCCTCTACTGGCTGACCGTCCGGCCGCTGCTCTGGGCGCCGGTGGCCCTGCTCGGCCTCAGCCGCGGGCTGCGCGAGCGGTGTCTTGGATCAGCTGCCGCAGAGCCGCCAGGTGATGGGCCACCGTGAAGTGCGCCAGGGCCCGCTCGCGCCCGCAGGCACCCATGGCCGCCGCCGCCGCCGGATCGTCGGCCAGCTGAGCGATCGCCATGGCCATGGCGGCCACGTCGCCCTCCGCCACCAGGTGGCCGCTGCGCCCATCGAGCACCACCTCGGGAATGCCGGCATGGCGGGTCGCCACCACCGGCAGCCCGCTGAGCTGAGCCTCCATCACCACCACCGGTGAGCCCTCCTGGTCCCCGTCCGGTGCGGTGAGCGAGTGCTGCAGCAGGGCGCGGCTGCGCCGCATGCGCTCGGCGATCCGCCCGGGCGGTTCCACGCCGGCGAAGCTCACCCGACCGGCCACCCCCAGGGCCTCGGCCCGCTCCCGGCAGCGGGGCAGCAGCGGGCCATCGCCCACCATCACCAGCCGCAGCGCGGGCCGGCTGGCCGCGGCCTGCGCGAAGGCCTCCAGGGTCTGCAGCGGCCCCTTCTTGGCCACGAACCGGCCCACGGCCAGAAACGTGGGCGGCGCCGCGGCCGGGCTGCCACCGTGAAACAGCTCCGGATCGGCGCCGGAGGGGCTCACCAGCACCCGCAGCCGGCCCGCCTCCGGGCCCGCCAGCGCCAGCAGCCGCTCCCGCATCGGCTCCGACTTGACCACGATCGCCGCCGCCAGCTGGAACAGGCGCCGGTAGCGCCCGGCCAGGGCCTGGAAATGGCGGCGGGAGGAGGCATCCGAGCCCCGGAAATGCACGATCAGCGGCAACCCCGTGCGCGGCACCAGCTCCATCAGCCGCACGGCATGGAATCCGAATTCCGCCAGCACCACCTCGGGCCGTTCCCGCCGGCAGAGGCGCACGGCCACCGGGCTGACCACCGCCGTGGCCAGCCGGTGCAGCCCCAGGCGCGAGCAGGCCTTGCTCACCAGCACCGCCAGGCCGTAGAGCAGCCGCAGTCGGTCCCCGCGCCAGGGCCGCTCATCGCCGCAGACCACCACCGCCTGCTCGCCGAGACCGCGCAGGTTGGCGCGGATGAAGGTTTCGCTGGCCCGCCGGCGCGTGGGCACAAACAGCAGCAGCCGCGGCAGCGGGGACTCGCTCATGGCTGGCGGGCCGGCGGCGGCGGCGGTGCAGGCAGCCAGGGGTCGAGGGCATCGAGCAGGAGCTGCCGCACCCGGGCCGGATCCAGCCGCTGGTGCACCTCGAGAGCGGCCTGCCCCAGCCGCTGCCGCAGCGGCGCATCGGCCATGAGCCGCGCCAGCGCCTCCGCCAGAGCCTCCACAGCCGCCGGCTCGTCCTCGCCGGCCGGCACCAGCCAGCCGCTGCGGCCGGGGTCGATCAGCTCGGCCGGACCGCTGGGGCAGTCGGCTGCCAGGCAGGCCGTGCCGCTGGCCATGGCCTCCAGCAGCACGTTGGGAAAGCCCTCGTAGCGGGAGCTGAGCACGAACAGATCGGCCCGGTCATACCAGTCGGCCATGTTGCCCACCGGCCCCACCAGCAGCGGCCGCAGCGCCGCCTCGGCCGGCAGGGGCCAGTCCGGCGGCCAGGCCCCGGGCGGCAGCCCCGCGATCACCAGGCGCCAGCCCGGCAGGCGCGGCCCCACCGCCGCGAAGGCGGCCACCAGCCGATCGAACCCCTTCTGGTGCGGCTTGGTGCCAGCCGCCAGCAGCAGCCGCTCACCCTCCGCCAGCACGTTGCCTGGATCCACCGCAGGGCTGTGGCGGGGCAGGGGCCACTGCAGGGCGTTGGGCACCACGGCGACCCCGCCAGAGCGGGAGAGCAGCCGGCGGCGCCGCAGCCAGGCGGCGATCGAGTCCGTCTGCACCAGATGCCGGGCCGCGCGGGGATAGGTGAGACGCCGCAGCAGCCGCCAGAGGGGCGGCAGGGGCTTGAGGGCCGGATGGTTGCGCTCGGCCACCAGCACCGGGATGCCGGTGCCCCAGGCGGCCAGCAGCATCCGGATCGCCGGACGGGTGGTGATGGCCAGCACCAGATCGGGCCGGTCCGCCCGCAGCAGTCGGCGCAGCCGCAGCAGCGTCAGGGGCGGCCCCGGCTCCCGCCGGCGGACCAGACCCGGCGGCAACGCGTACACATCGGGCCGGGCGCCATGGCCCACCAGCACCTCCACCCGGTGGCCCTCCGCCAGCAGCCAGCCGGCCCACTGCAGCGCCACCCGCTCCGCCCCGCCCAGGCCGAGCGCGTGAATGCTGATCAGCACCCGGGCCATGGCCTCAGCTCCAGAGGGCCCGCAGGCCGGAGCGCAGCTGGGGGGTGTCGGCATTGAGGGCCGCCAGGGCGAAGGCCGGCGGCTCACCGCGGCCGGTTGCCGCTCCGGCCTCGCACCAGGCCGACACCCCATCCAGCAGCTCCTGCACCAGGGCCCGGTGGTCCTCCTTCGGGCGGCAGACGGCGTAGCGCGGCTGCTGCAGCTCGTCGCGCAGGGCGGTGAGGTCCGCCCGCAGCGGCTCGGGCCGGGCCGGAGCCTGCAGCACCAGGCAGCGGCAGAGGTTGCTGCTCAGGCGCAGCATCACATCGGCGGGGATCCGCTGCGGCTCCAGCCGCTGCCAGAGCTGATGGGCCGCCTCCCCCTGGGCGGGGAGCGCGTCGATCTGCCTCAGCATCAGCCGCAGATGGGCCAGGGCGCTCCAGCTGGAGATCAGCCGCTTGAGCCGGTTCTCCCGGTTGCGGCGGCGGCAGCGCCACGTGGAGGGCTGGGCGGCCAGCGCCGCGGCCGAGCGCTCCAGGGCCCCACAGAGCACAGCGGCGCGGTCGCGGTCGCCCTCGCGCACCGCCCACCAGGCCAGGGCGACGCGGGCATAGGCCCGCTGGTGCTCCGCCAGACCCGGCATCTCAGCCAGTCCTTCGAGCAGGTGGGCCTCATCGCCGGGGTCCGCCGGCCGCAGCGCCCGGCGGAAGAGCAGCTGCTCCACCAGGGCCGTGCGGCGGCGGCCCGGCCCCATCACCTCGAGGGCCGCCAGGGCAGCGGGTCCATCACCGGCGTCCAGCGCCCCAACCACCGCCTCGGCATCAGCGACGGCGCCAGCGCCACCGGAGCGCCAGCGCTGCACGGTGAGCAACAGCAGCAGGGGCCAGGCCCAGAGCGGCCGCAGCAGCCACCAGCTCCAGCGGTGGCGGCGCTGCAGGCGGAAGCGGCCCTGCCGATCGGCCGGCAGCAACCCCACGGGCAGCCGCAGCACCAGCTCCTCCGGCAGGGCCAGGAACAGACCCCAGAACACGCGCCGGCGCAGGCCGCGCACCTCCTCCTGCACCTCCACGCCCGGATCGGGCACGCTGGCCTCGATCACCCGCAGCGCCCCGGTGTCCGGATCCGCCGCATAGCGGCTGCGGGGGCTGCGGGCCGACCAGGGGCAGCGGGCGGCGAGGCTGCGGTTCGCCAGGGCCGTGGCCCGCTTCTGGGCCCGCGCCTGACAGAGGGCCAGCGGGCTCTCCCGGCCGGGAGACGCGCTGGCCGCCTCGATCCGGTCATCAGCCCGCAGCACGGCCGAGTGGCGGATCACCCCGAGGCTGCGGGCCGGCAACACGCCGGGAGGCTGCGGCAGGGCGGCGGTGATGCGGGCCTTCAGGTCCTTGTCGTCGAAGCCGTAACCGAGCAGGTGCTCGTTGTAAGCCCCCACCGCCTCGATCAGGGTCCGATCCATCAGCCACTGGCCGATGCGCCCGTCCGGCCCGCTGCCGAAGGCGCAGAGGGCGTCATCCCCGGCGAGCCGATCCGGATGGGGCAGATCGATCGGCCAGCAATCGGCATCGAGCTTGAACAGGCAGCTACCGCTGGCCAGGCTCAGGGCCAGGTTGTAGGCCCGGCACAGATGCCAGTGCCGCTCCCCCTCCACCCGCACCAGCCGCAGCCGTGGGTCGGTTGGCAGATCCTGCCGCTGCAGCGGCACCCGGCTGCTCCAGTCGAGGATCAGGTGCTCCCCGTGGTGGGGCCAGCGGGCCACGGCGGCGGCTGTCTGCAGCAGGTGGGCCCGCCGGTTCATGCACACGGTCACCACGCTGACACTGCGGGGCATGGGCGTCAGGCCGCTGTTCCGGTCAGCCGGGCCACATCCGCCAGCATGGCGCCGGTCCGGGTCCGGTAGGTGTGGGCTCCGGCCACCGCCAGCCGCCGGTCGAGGGGGGGCACGTCGCCATCGAGGCAGCGGCGGATCGCGGCTGCGAAGCTGGCCGGATCCGGCGGGCTCAGCCGGGCCACATCGGCATGGGGGGCGAGGGTCTCGATGGCCGTGGCCACCACCGGCACCCCGGCCGCCAGGTACTCGAAGAACTTCATCGGGAACATGGCCCGGGTGTAGGCATTGCGCCGCACCGGCAGCAGGGCCACATCCATCCCCTTCAGCCAGGCCGGCAGCGCCCGGTAGGGCTGGGGCCCGGCGAAGACCACGTTGGCCAGCCCCTTCAGCTCGGAGACGTCCGTCTCCGGATCCCCCTCGCCCACCGGACCGATCAGCACCAGAGTCCACTCGGGCTGCTGGCGGGCCAGGGCCGCCAGCAGGGGCAGATCCAGCTTGTAGCCGCTGATGGCACCGATGAAGCCCAGGCGGGGCCGGGGCAGCACCGCCAGCTCGGGCGGTTCGGGCAGGGAGGCCTCCAGGGCCCGGCCGAAGTGGTCGGCATCGGCCACGTTGCCGTAGAAGCGGCAGGCGGGATTGAAGCGCCGGTGGCGCTCCAGCAGCTGGGGGGAGGTGACGAACACCGCATCGGCCGCCCGGCTCAGGCGCTCCTCCCACAGATCGATCGTCCGGGCCGGCATGCCGGGCTGCTCCTGGATCGCATCCACGCAGTGATAGATCAGCAGCCCGTGGCGGCTCGTGTCGAACAGCTGCAGCGTCAGGGGGTTGTAGGTCCAGAGCCAGTCCCGCCGCAGCCGCAGCAGCCCTCGGCAGGCCGCCAGCCCGAGCCGCAGCACGAGGCGGTTGAGCCGCAGGCCCCAGGGGGAGCTGGCGGCGGGCAGCACCAGCGGCGACCAGACCCAGAGATTGGGGCGCACCCGCCGCGGCCCTTGCAGCCCGTGCCGCAGCCGCCGGATCAGCCGGGAGCGATCAGCCGCACCGGGGCGGGGTGGCCTCAGGCCGATGGATTCCACGTAGAGCACCCGGTGGCCGCGTTCTGCCAGCTGGCAGGCGACGTGCTGCTTGTTGGTCCAGAGCGGGTGGTCCCAGTCGGCGGTGGCCAGCAGGGTGATGTCAGCCATCCTGGAGGGCCACCAGCTCCCGGAAGCTCTCGGAGGCTCCCTGAAGGGCGCGGTAGTCACCGGAGGCCTTGATCCGGCCGCCATCGAACTCGTAGATGCGGTCGCAGTAGCGGATGGTGGAGAGGCGGTGGGCCACCACGATCGTGGTGCAGCGGCGGCCGACCAGCTCCAGCGCCTCGAGCACGTCGCTCTCGGTCTTGTTGTCGAGGGCGCTGGTGGCCTCATCCAGGATCAGCACCCGCGCCTGCTTGTAGAAGGCCCGCGCCAGGGCCAGGCGCTGGCGCTGTCCGCCCGACAGGCGCATCCCGTCTTCGCCGACCACGGTGTAGACGCCGTAGGGCAGCTCGCTGACGAAGTCGGCCAGCTGGGCCATCTCCAGGGCCTCCCAGACCCGCGCATCATCGATGGCGTCGTCGTTGATGCCGAAGGCCACGTTGTCGCGCACGCTGGCGTTGAGCAGCACGATGTTCTGGGGCACGATCGCGCAGCAGGCCTGCCAGGCCGGCAGCTCCTCCGGCTTGAGCGGAATGCCGTCCAGCAGGAGGGAGCCGCGCTGGGGCGTGAGCAGACCGAGCAGCACATGGGCGGCCGTGGACTTGCCCCCGCCCGTGCGCCCCACGAAGGCGATGCGGGAGCCCACCGGCACGCTCAGGTCCACATCGTCCAGCACCCAACGGTCCGACTGGGGGTAGCGGTAGCCCACACCCTCCAGGCGGATCTGCCGGTTGGGCATCACGCCGGCCGGGGAGGGCACCTCCTCGGAGGCCATGGTGATGCGCCCGGGCCGCAGGCGCAGCAGGGTGAGGGCGTCCTCGATGTCGGGCAGGCCGCCGCGCAGCTTGTTGACCGAGCGGAAGATGGCCTGGATCGGCGCTGACAGCCGCAGGCCGGCGAACATGATCGCGGCCAGGGTGGGGATGGCATCGCGCACCGAATCCACCGGGTCCGAACTGAGGAACGACGGCAGCAGCCCCACCAGGAAGAGCACCGTGATGCCGGCCGGTTCCACGATGTAGCGGGGCACCTCCGGCAGGGTCTTGGAGATGCGATCGAAGGTCTTGCCGCGCTGGCCGATGCGGCGGAAGGAGGCCTGGAAGTGGGGCTCGGCTCCGTAGAGCTGCACATCCCGGATCGAGCGTGTCGACTCCATCAACAGGGTGTTGATGTTCAGCGAGAAGATCAGCTTCTGCCGGGTGGCGAAGCGCAGCATCGGCGTGATCAGCACCGAGGCGAAGCTGTAGGCCAGCAGCAGGAAGGCGAAGATCAGGAAGGCCTGCCAGCCGAAGGCCACGATCACGCCCACCGAGAGCACCGCCGCCGACACGCCGTTGGAGACGGCCGTGAGCAGGGGCAGCACGATGCTGTCGGAGATGCGGCCGAAGATCCGGTTGAGGCGGGCCAGCAGATGGGCCGTGGTCTGGCCCTGGAAATAGTCGTAGGGCTGCAGCAGCACGTTGCCGTAGATCCGTTCGCCGTAATCGCTCCAGATCTGGGCCGTCAGCCAGCCCTGCAGGCCGAGGGCGGCCAGCTTGATCGTGGTGGCCAGCCAGACCAGCGCAATCAGGATGCCCGCCACCCAGAAGCCCTGGTTGATGGCGTCGCCGCCGAACACGAAGATGTTCGGGATCTTGTCGGCCAGCCGGGCGCCGCTCAAGGTGCCCACCAGCCGGGCCAGCAGGCCGACGAACACCAGATCGAGCACCCCGATCAGCACCGACAGGCCCAGCAGCAGCCACAGCCCCCGCAGCCGGCGAGCGGGCAGGTAGGAGAACAGCGTCCAGAGCCGGGCGATCGTTTCGCTGTTGAGCCGCTTGCGGGGCTGCTGGTCGGGCCGGCCCGGCCGGTGGCCTGTCCTGTCCGGCGCTCCGGCGCCTTGTGCCATCACGGACAGAACAGGGCCTTCATCGCTGGAGCGAATGTAGTTGTGGGCTCAGAAGCCCACGCCGGCACGGGGCCAGCCACTCAACCGATCGGCTGCCGGCGATCGGCCGCTTCAATAGACAACCTGATCGGGCCAGCGGTCGGGGATGCAGAGGAAGTCGTCGTCTTCGCCGCAGCGCAGCTTCGGCTCGGGCCGCCAGACCTTGTTCACGCCCCAGTCGCCGAGGCAGGTGATCAGGGCGGGGAGCAGCATCCAGAGGCTGTCGTGGGTGCGGAACCAGGCCAGGGCCGTGATCAGCAGGAACAGGCCCACCGCATCGCCCATGCGGAAGGCGATCTGGGGCAGCCATTCGTGCAGCACGGCCAGCTGGATCAGGCCGTAGAGGGCGGTGAACAGCAGCAGCACCCGGCTCACGGAACAGGCCGAGAGCTCCCGCCAGCCCAGCCGGCGCCGCAGGCAGGTGAGCACGAAGCCGATCGCCAGGGCCCGCTGCAGCTCCAGCACCTCGAAGCGCAGCGGATAGGTGCTGAAGAAGCTGGCCTTGAACAGGTAGGCATGCAGCTTCACCCCCACCGTGTCGATCAGGGTGGGCAGCAGCGCGATCAGCAGGGCCAGCCCGAGCAGCAGCAGGGGCAGCCGGCGCCGGCGCGACGGGCCCCGCACCAGGTCCAGCCCCCGCCGGGGCAGCCGCCAGAGCTCCGCGGCCGCACCGGTGCGCACCAGGGCCGGCAGCAGGGCGATCAGCAGAGTGGCGGGAGCCGTGGCGTGCACCGCCAGCGACAGGGCCGCGGCCGGCCAGCTCCAGCGCCGGGCCACCGGCAACAGCCGGGCGCTGGCCAGCATCAGGGGCACGATCAGGGCCGTCGCCAGGGCCTGACGGGTGTGGGAATTCTGGATGAAGCCCCGCAGCATCGGGCTGGTGAGGATCAGCAGCGCCCACCAGCCGCCCCAGCCCGGTCGGGCCCACCCCCGCGCCAGGCCGAGGCCGATCCAGCTGTAGACCACGGCGGTGAGGCCGTGCACCGCGGCCATCCGGTACGGCAGCTGCACGATCCAGGGCGCCAGGCTCCACCAGAGCGGCTCCCCGGCCAGAAAGCCGCGCGGATCCACCGCCAGGTAGTGGTTCAGCTTGGTGATGTCGCTCGTGCCCCAGCAGGCCAGGGTGAAGAACACGAGCGTCACGGCCGAGAACAGGGCCGCCACCAGCCACCAGACGCCGCGGCGATCCGGGCTCCGGACGCCGGCGAAGGCCGCGGCCAGAGCGATCTGAGCCAGGAACAGGGCGGTCATCAGGCCGGGGGCCTGGCGCACCTGATCGACCCGGAACGGGGCCTCGCTGGGGAAGGCCGCCGGCAGCAGCGGCAGCAACTCGGCCGGCATCAGGCCGCGCCCCCTCCCGGCCCTAGCAACCGGCGGGCCAGTCGCCCGACGAGCGTGCGGGCCGATCGCCAGCGTTGCCCTGCCCGCAGGCGCCAGATGGGCGGTGAGCGCAGCACCCCACCGGCACCGGCCGAGGACTCGACGGTGGCGAACCAGCCGGCGAGCTGACTCAGCACCTGCCGCCAGCGCTCCGCCAGGGCCGCCTCGCTGTGGCGGTGCAGCAGCGGCTCCAGCAGATCGGCCGGCGGCCGCTGGCTCCAGGGGTCTCGCGCTGCGGCGCGGATCCGCTCCACATCCCAGGCCAGGGTGCCGCAGCCGATCTGATGGCCGCAGAGGCCGGGCTCGAACAGATCGGCCAGGGCGTGATTGAGGCTGCTGAACACCACGCAGCCACAGGCCATCGCTTCCAGGGGCGGGAGGCCGAAGCCTTCGCTCACCCCCCGCCCGCGCCAGTACTCGGCCGAGTCGTAGAGGTACACCGCGGCGGAGTTGAACAGAGCCACCAGATCGTCCACCCAGCCGTCCTGAACCGTGACCCGCAGGCCGGCGCGGCGCAGAGCCGGCACCAGCTGGCGCAGAACGTAGCCGCTGCTCTTGCGCGCCTGCACCAGCACATCCACCGGCCGCTCGAGCTCAGCGCCCGATCGCCCGGGTCGGGCGCCCCGCTCCAGCCAGGCCGGCTCCAGGGCGTTGGGCACCAGGAAGAGCGGATTGCGGGGGGCCCGATCGCCCCAGTAGCCCAGCGTGTTGCGGCTCGCCGCCAGCACGGGCACCCCGGCGGGCAGATCGAAGCCGTAGCCGCTGCTGTGGGCGTGATACGCCACCCGCCGGCCCCGCAGGCGCCGCAGCAACGCCGGCACATCGAAGCCCCAGCTCACCACCCAGAGGCCGGCAGCATCCGGGGGTTCGGAGGCCAGGAGATCGTCGAGGTGAGGCCGGTCCGATTCGCGCTGGCGGTAGGTGACGACCTCCGCCGCACACAGGCCGGCGACCAGGCGGGCGGTCTGCAGTTCCACCGCCAGGCCGCCGCTGCGGAAGCGGCGGCCCGTGCCGGGCACCAGGAAGCGGACGGGAGCCGGCAGGGGCGGCGGGGTCGTGGGGGAGCTCAGGCGGCGACGGGCTGCTCGGTGCTGCCGCTGCGCTGACGGCGGGTCAGGAACCCGAAGAGCACCTTGCCGATGGCGGCCACCAGGTTGCCCTCCAGCTCCTTGAACATCTCCATGTTCAGGCGGAAGGCCTCGTTGGCCTCCTCCACGATCCGGTCGGCCGTGGCCTGATCGATCGGCAGCTGATCCAGCGTGGCGCGGTAGTTGACCTTGAAGGCCTTCTCGTCGTCGATGGCGGCGAACTCATAGAAGGCCAGGCCGCTGTCGCCCTGGAGGTTCATCGCCTTCTGGGCGATCGTCTTGAGGATCTGGCCGCCGGAGAGATCACCCAGATAGCGGGTGTAGTGGTGGCCCACCAGCAGTTCCGGGGCGCTGGCGGCCACCTCGCGGATGCGGGCCACGTAGGTGGCGGCGGAGGGGGTGGGCTGCAGCTGGTTCTGCCAGCCGCTGCCGAAGTAATAGGAGAGGTCGGTCTCCAGGGCCTCGCGGCGGTTGAGCTGGCTGAAGGCGATCGGGCCCACCACCGGATGGTCGCGCAGCCTGCCGATCTCCTCCTCCATGGCGGAGTACACGAAATAGAGGTCGGCCACCAGGGTGCGGTAGCTGGTCTTGTCCACCACTCCCTTGAGGAAGCAGCTCACGAAGCCGGTGTTCTCGGCCATCGTGTGGGACTTCCTGGTGCCTTCCCGCAGTTGGGTCGCAAGGGCTACGGACATGAATCGGATTCCTCGTGGCGGCAAACGTAGGAGTTGTGCGAGCGACGGAGCCGGCTTGATTGCAAACGGTTACGCCAGGCCGGCGGCATCCCGGAGCCGGCGGGCCGCAGGGCGCCCTCAGGCCGCCAGGCGGTCACTGGGGTAGAGCTCGAACAGCTGGCGGCAGAGCCCCTGCAGCCGCTCCACGTGCTCGGGCTGGGGCAGGTGCGGTCCGCTCGGATGCCAGTCACCCACGGTGGCCAGCCGCCAGCGCTCGCCGTCGTAGGTCATGCCGCGCATCAGCACCCCCATCAGTCGGGGGCGGGAGCGGGGGGCCTGCTCGTCGGCCTCCGCCGCGGAGGATGGAGCGCCGGCGGCGGCAGCGAGCCGCAGCTGCAGCAGCAGGCTGCGGCACTGAAGCCGCGGGCTCCAGCCGGGGAAATGAAAGGCCAGGTCCAGCGTCTCCTCCTCGCTGAAGCGCCGCGTCAGCGGGTCATCGCGCCAGGGGGTGAGGTTGGCCCGCGCCGCCGGGAACTCGCGCCGGAACAGATCGACCACGGCGGCCACCGCCCTGGCCTGATCGATGCTGCGGACCGTCTCGGCTGCATTCATCGGCCCATCCTGCTGAGATCGCCCCGGAGATGCCAGGTACGGTTGCGGCCTCCTGGCATGACGACGGAGTGACGGAGGAGTGACGGTGGCCGACGGCACAGGCAGTGGACGCCACATCGCCCTGCTCGGAGCCATGCCGGAGGAGGTGGGGGCGTTCCGCAGCCACCTGAGCGACCCGGGCGAACAGCAGCACGGCGATCTGACCCTGCATCGGGGTCGGGTCGGCCCGCACCGGGTCAGCCTCGCCTGGTCCGGCTGGGGCAAGGTGGCAGCGGCCCGGGCGGCCACGCGGCTGCTGGCCGCGGCCGAAGCCAGCGACCCCGTCGACCTGCTGCTGTTCACGGGCGTGGCGGGCGGCGCCGCACCGCAGCTGCGCCAGTGGGATGTGCTGCTGGCCGATCCGGCCATCCAGCACGACATGGATGCCAGCCCGCTCGTGCCCCGCTTCACCCTGCCGCCCCTGAACATCGACCGGCTCCATCCGACCGGCCCGCTGCGGGACTGGGCCCTGCGGAGCCTGCAGCAGGCGGCCGCCGCCGGTGCACTCGACGGTTTCGGCACGATCCGCAGCGGCCTGGTGGGCACGGGCGATCGCTTCATCGCCGCCCGCAGCTCCCTGGATCGGCTGCGGGAGGATCTGCCGGATCTGCAGGCGGTGGAGATGGAGGGGGCCGCCGTGGCCCAGGTGGCGGTGCAGGAGGGCGTGCCCTGGCTGGTGGTGCGGGTGATCTCCGACGGCGCCGACGACGGCGCGGCCGCCAGCTTCAGCGATTTCGTGGCGGCCTACGACGCCCGGGCCTGGCGGATCATCGAGGCCCTGCTGCAGCGACTCGACGCAGCGCCCCTGCGTCAGGAGAGCGCAGACGGCACCGGTCGCGGCGCATAAGCTCCCGGCAGAACCCCTCTCGCCGGGCCGCTTCAGCCGCCCGACCCGCATGGCCAGCTACGACAAGATCACCCCCCGCAGCAGGGACACGCGATCCGCTTCGAGGAGGGCAAGCCGGTGGTGCCCGACGATCCGATCATCCCCTTCATCCGGGGCGACGGCACGGGCGTGGACATCTGGCCGGCCACCCAGCGGGTGCTGGATGCGGCCGTGGCCAGCGCCTACGGCGGTCAGCGCCGGATCGAGTGGTTCAAGGTCTACGCCGGCGATGAGGCCTGCGATCTCTACGGCACCTATCAGTACCTGCCCCAGGACACCCTCACCGCCATCGAGGCCTACGGGGTGGCGATCAAGGGGCCCCTCACCACGCCGGTGGGCGGCGGCATCCGCTCCCTGAACGTGGCCCTGCGGCAGATCTTCGATCTCTATTCCTGCGTGCGGCCCTGCCGTTACTACGCCGGCACGCCCAGCCCCCACAAGCGTCCGGAGAATCTGGACGTGATCGTCTACCGGGAGAACACCGAGGACATCTACATGGGGGTGGAGTGGGCCGCGGACGACCCGGTTGGCCAGGAGCTGCGCAACCACCTCAACGACACGGTGATTCCCGCCAACGGCAAGCTCGGCCAGCGGCGCATCCCCGAGGGATCCGGCATCGGCATCAAGCCGGTGAGCAAGCACGGCAGCCAGCGCCACATCCGCAAGGCGATCCAGCACGCCCTGAGGCTGGAGGGCGACAAGCGCCACGTGACCCTGGTGCACAAGGGCAACATCATGAAGTTCACCGAGGGGGCCTTCCGCGACTGGGGCTACGAGCTGGCCACCACCGAGTTCCGGGCCGACTGCGTGACGGAACGGGAGAGCTGGATCCTTGACAACCTCGATCGGGAGCCCGGCCTGAGCACCAAGGCGAACGCTCAGAAGATCGAACCGGGGTACGACAACCTCACCCCCGAGAAGCAGGCCGCGATCGACAGCGAGGTGACCGCCGTGCTCGAGAGCATCGGGGCCAGCCACGGCCAGGGCCGCTGGAAGCAGATGGTGATGGTGGACGACCGCATCGCCGACAGCATCTTCCAGCAGATCCAGACCCGACCGCAGGAGTATTCGATCCTGGCCACGCTCAACCTCAACGGCGACTACATCTCCGATGCCGCCGCCGCCGTGGTCGGCGGTCTGGGCATGGCTCCCGGCGCCAACATCGGCGATCGGGCCGCCATCTTCGAGGCCACCCACGGCACCGCCCCCAAGCACGCCGGCCTGGACCGGATCAACCCGGGTTCGGTGATTCTCTCGGGCGTGATGATGCTCGAGTTCATGGGCTGGCAGGAGGCCGCCGACCGGATCACCAGGGGCCTGAGCCAGGCGATCGCCGATCAGAAGGTCACCTACGACCTGGCCCGGCTGATGGAACCGCGGGTGGAGCCGGTGAGCTGCTCCGGCTTCGCCAGCGCCATCATTGAGCGGTTCTGAACCCCTCGGCCGCAGCTATGAGCGGAGGATCCCCACCAGCGGCCGGCCTGGCGGCCGGCGCCGCCGATCCCTGCGTCCACTGCGGCTTCTGCCTGCCCACCTGCGCCAGCTACCGGGTGCTGGGCACCGAGATGGATTCGCCGCGGGGGCGGATCCACATGCTCAAGGCGATCGAGGCCGGTGAGCTGAGCCTGGATGCCACGGTGGCCTCCCATTTCGACAGCTGCCTGGGCTGCTTCGCCTGCGTCAGCGCCTGCCCCTCGGGGGTGCGCTACGACCAGCTGATCGAGGAGGCCCGGCCCCGGCTCAACGCCGCCGAACTGCGCAGCCCCTGGCAGCAGAGCCTGCGGCGCCTGCTGCTGGCCCTGCTGCCCTACCCCCAGCGGCTGCGGGCCCTGCTCCAGCCGATGCGGCTCTACAGCGGCTCCGGCCTGCAGCGCCTGGTGCGCGGTCGCGGCCTGATGCGCCTGTTCGGGCCGGAGCTCACCGCCCTGGAAGCCCTGCTGCCCCCGCTGGCGGCCGAGGGGTTCCAGGACAGCTGGCCCGTTGTGGCTCCGGCCGAGGGGCCCCGCCGCCACCGGGTGGGTCTGGTGCTGGGCTGCGTGCAGCGCAGCTTCGATCCCGCAGTGAACCGGGCCGTGCTGGCCGTGCTCAACGCCAACGGCATCGAGGTGGTGATCCCGCCACAGCAGGGCTGCTGCGGTGCCGTGAGCCATCACCAGGGAGCGATGGAGCAGACCCGGTCCCTGGCGGGGGATCTGGTGGCGGCCTTCGACGCCGTGCTGGGCCCCGGCCGGCCCGCGGGCCCGGAACCGCTCGATGCGGTGCTGGTGGCCGCCTCCGGCTGCGGCCACACCCTGAAGAGCTACGACCGCCTGATCGGACGGAGTTTTGCCGCCCCCGTGGCGGACGTGCACGAGTTCCTCGACCGGGTGGGTCTCAGCGCCGCCTTCCGCCAGCGGCTGCGGCCGCTGGCCGCGCCTGACGGAGCCCCGGCCACCGCCGAGGCTCCGCGCGCTGTGGCGTACCACGACGCCTGCCACATGATCCATGGCCAGGGCCTTCAGGCGGAGCCGCGGCGCCTGCTGAGTGCCATCCCGCATCTGCAGCTGCGGGAAGCGGTGGAGGCCGGGGTCTGCTGCGGCAGCGCCGGCATCTACAACCTGGTGCAGCCGCGCGAGGCCGAGGAGCTGGGCCGGCTCAAGGCGGCCGATCTGCGCGGCACCGGCGCGGAGCTGATCGCCAGCGCCAACATCGGCTGCACCCTGCAGCTGCGGCGCCACCTGGAGCCCTCCGAGGGCGCGATGGTGCGCCATCCGATGGAGCTGCTGGCCCTCAGCGCCGGTCTGCTGCCGGCCTGAGCGATCCGGCCGCCTCCATCAGCCGCCAGGCCTGCCGCAAGCTGCCGGCGTCGCCGAGGTTGCCGGGGAAGGTGAGCACGGGCAGGCCCTCGATCGCCGCAGCACAGCCCGCGGGAGGCCGCACCAGGGAGAGGCCGGGCAGCAGCTGCCCCTCGAGGTCCACCCGTCCCAGGCCGAGGCCATCGGCCAGCAGGGTGTGGCTGGTGATGCCGCCCTTGCTGATCAGGTAGCCCAGCTCGCCGGCCACGGACGCCGCCAGCCGCCCCATCAGCCGGGCCAGGGCCTCGCCGATGCGCAGGCGCTCCGCCAGGCTGCCGCAGACCAGCTCGCCGCGGCTGCTGTGCAGCACCGGCGTGGCGCCATCCCGGAGCGCGGCCCGCAGATCAGCGCTCCAGCCCGCTTCCAGATCGGCCAGCAGCAGCTCGGGCAGCGGCCCCTCGACCACCCGCGCCAGGCGCGGCACCGGCAGTTCGATGGGCCGGCAGGCCGGCTCCTCCAGCAGGCAGGCCAGCTGGGCATCGGCCAGGGGCACGTGGGAGCCCACCATCACCAGGCCCGGCCGCAGCCGGCCGGGCCCATCCCGCCGCCGCAGCCCGGCCAGGGCCGCGGGCGAGCGGGGCGGCGGCGGCAGCGCCGCCAGGCCATTGAGCAGGCTGGCGGCGCTGCGGAAGAGCAGACGCCGGGGTGGGTCCCGGCGCGCCAGGGTGCGGGCCGCGGCCCCCAGAGCCTGCAGGTGCCGGGGCGCGCTGGCATCCACCGCCACCTGGCGGTTGCCGCTGAGGGCCGCCAGCCAGTCACACAGATCGGCCGCGGGCCCCTCCAGCTGTTGGAGGGTCAGATGCGCCACCGACGCGGCGGGGATGCGGCCGCCGCTCTTCTCCTCCAGCCAGGGGGCCAGGGCGCTGTGGCGGTAGCCGAACTGCCGGTCGCGGGCGAAGGGGGTCTCGGCCACGGGCACCCCGTTGAGCCGGTGCACCCCGTCCACGGTGGTGCGGCCGCCCTCCAGAAAGGCCGGCACGTGCAGGGTGGCGGCGAAGGGGCCCAGCTCCGCGTCGATCGCGTCGGTCTCCAGCGGCACATGGCCGCGCAGGGTGGAATCGCCGCGGCTGACGATCAGCCAGCGCCGCCAGGCGCCCTCGCCGTCCCGCTCCTCCACGGCCGAGCGGAAGCCCCGGCAGATCCGGCGCACGGTGGCCTCCGCCCGGGCCGGGTCCATGGCGCGGCTGTTGGCGAGCACGAACAGCAGCGGCGAGGGGTGGGCCAGGCCCTGCCGCCAGCTGGCCGGATCGGTGCGCAGCAGCAGCGGACAGCTGTGGACCGTCTGGGAGCCGGTGGGGTCATCGTCGATGACCAGGATGCGGGGCGGGCCGGCTGATGCGTCCATGGGACCATCGTGGCGTGAGCACGCGCACCCCTTCCGGCCCGCCCCGACGACGGCTGACCCCGGCGCCGGCGGAGCTGGCCGCCGCGGTGGCTGATCTGCACGCCAGCGCCACGCCCTGGCTGCCCTGCGGCCTGGGCAGTCGGCTGCACTGGGGGCCGGCCGTGCACGCCACCGGGCTGGAGCTCAGCAGCGCCGCCCACGACCGCATCCTCCAGCACGCCCGCGACGACTTCACCGTGACCGTGCAGGCCGGCATGCCGCTGGCGGCGCTGGAGAGCGAGCTGGCCCGCTGGGGCCAGTGGCTGGCGATCGACCCGCCGCTCCTCGGCGGGGGAGCGGCCAGCAGCATCGGTGGTGTGGTGGCCCGGGGCCTGAGCGGCGGGCTGAGCCTGCGCTACATGGGCGTGCGGGACCGGCTGGTGGGCATCGGCCTGATGCGCAGCGACGGCACCGCCGCCCATGCCGGCGGCCGGGTGGTGAAGAACGTGGCCGGTTATGACCTGATGCGGCTGCTCTGCGGCAGCTGGGGGTCCCTGGCTCTGATCACCGAGCTGACCCTGCGCACCTACCCGATCCCGCCGGTGCGGCGTCTGCAGGTGCTGCAGGCCCCGGAACCCCACCTGGCCGGGGGCCTGGAGGCGCTGCGCCGCTGGCTGCTGAGCGGCACCCTCACCCCCGAGGCGATCGACTGGTGGCAGACGCCCGGCCAGACGCCCCGCCTGCTGATCCGGCTGGGCAGCGTCAGCGCCGAGGCGGTGCAGGAGCAGCAGGCGGCCATCGCCGGGCAGGCGGGGTCCCTGGGCCTGCAGGCCAAATCCGACCCGGAGGCCGTCCTGCCCTGGCAGGGTCTGAGCCGGGAACCCACCTGGCTGGCGCGGCTGGCCGTGCCCGCCGGCCGCGCCGAGGCCCTGCTCAGCGATGCGGCCGTCGCCGGCTGGAGCCTGCGGCTGGGGGCCGCCAGCGGCATCGGCGAGGCCAGCTCGGACACAGCCGATGTCCGCTCGGCCGGTGCCCTGCGCCAGCTTTGCGAGCAGCTGGGGGGCTACCTGACCCTGCTGGTGCAACCGGCCGACGGGGGTCTGCCGGCCTGGGAGGACGCGCCGGGGCGGGAGGTGATCCTGGCCCTCAAGCGCCGCTTCGATCCGCTGCAGCAGCTGGCCCGCGGCCGGCTGCCCGGGGTGCTCGACCGGGTCGCATCAGGCTGAGGGCCCCGTGGCTGGCAGTGTCACGGTGTAGCGGCAGTGGAGGCTGTGCGCTTCACCGGGCGCGAGCTCCAGGCGCCGCTCGCCGCTGATCAGGGCCTGACGCGGGGCCGTCCAGGCCTCCAGGCAGACCATCGGCCGGGGCGGCTCGCTCCAGATCACGGCCTGATCCAGGGGGGTCCGAGTCTGCATCGTCACCGTCAGGTCGGCGGCGGGGTCGCTGAGGTGCACCGCGCCAGGGCTCGGAGCCAGCAGATCCACCCCGGCTCCGAGCCGCTGCAGCTGGGCCGCCGTGTCGGTCTCCGCCATCTGCAGGTGATCGAAGCAGCGCGGCGGCAGCCCCTCCAGAAGGGCCGTCGCCGGATCGCTCACTCGGAAGTAGGGATGCAGGCCGAGGCTGTAGGGCATCGGACCGGAGCCGGGCTCGCCCGGAGCGAGATGGGCGACGCTGACAGCGATCGCCAGGCCCCCCGGCTCGAGGGTCAGGTCCAGCTGCAGCCGGAAGCGGAACGGATAGTGCTGCAGCGTGGCGCTGTTGTGTTCCAGCACCATCCGCACGCCGCTGCCATCGGCCGCACTCTCCAGGCTCCAGGGCTGATCGCGGGCAAAGCCGTGCTGCGGCAGATGGAACTCGCCCTGGGGCAGCGGCAGGCGGTCGCCCGGAAGATTGCCGCAGATGGGGAAGAGAATCGGCATGCCGCCCCGCACGCTCTTGGCGGGATCGGCGAAGCGCTCGCGATCGAAATAGAGGATCTCGCGGCCGCCGCAGCGCCATTCGCTCAGCAGCCCGCCCCGCTCGGGCACCAGCCGCAGCCGATCGCCGCTGGGGGTCTCGAAGGCCCAGTGGGGGTAGGGATCCTGATGGCGTGTGAGGCTGGACGGCATGGTCAGGCGCTGGCCGCGATGGAGGGCTGGGGGAGGCCCGCCAGCCACTCCAGCAGAGCGCCGTTCACCTGGTCGGGCACCTCGTCGTGCGGGCAATGCCCCGCCTCGAGCACCACCTCGGTGGTGGCCGCCGGGGCATGGCGCTGGAAGCGGGAGCGGCGGCGTTCGGCATCGATCCAGGGATCCCGGATGCCCCAGAGCAGCAGCAGCGGTGAGGCCAGGCCGGAGAGAAGGCCATCGAGGGGCTCGCCGCGGGGAATGTCGAACACGGTGCGGAACACCCCGAAGGCCCCCGGATCGCGGGAGGGCCGCAGGATCGCCTCCACCAGCTCGTCGTCGACGTTGCGGCGATCGATGTACACCTGATTCAGGGTGCGGCGCACGCTGGCGGGACGGCGCAGGTTCTCGAACAGGAGACGCTGCAGCAGAGGGTTGCGCAGCAGCCCCCGGATCAGGTTGCGGCGTGCCGCAGCCGCCCAGCCGACCGGCTGCTGCAGCTCGTCGCTGAAGGGGCCGGCCGCATTGAGCAGCACCACACCGGCCGCGGTCTCGCCCAGTGCGGCACCGGCGGCGAGGGAGGCGAATCCGCCCAGGGAATTGCCCACCAGCACGGTGGGCCGGCCGATGCGCTCCTGCACATAGGCGATCAGCTGATCCCGCCAGAGCGCCCCGCCGTAGGCCAGCCCCTGCGGCTTGGCGCTGCGCCCGAAGCCGAGCAGATCGATGGCGTGCACCTCGTGCCGTTCCGCCAGCACCGGAATGTTGAAGCGCCAGTGGTCGGTGGAGGCACCGAAACCGTGCACCAGCAGCACCGCCGGACCACTGGCCTCAGCCGCCCCGGACGGCGGGCCCGCCTGAACGGTGTGCACCGGGTGGCCCTGGAAGGACCAGGTGTCGCTGCGGCAGACCATTGCCGGTGCAGCCGCTGCCGAAGGGCTGGCGTGAGCCGTCATCAACCGTCGCGCTCGAGGTGGTCCAGGCTAGGGAGCACAGACGTAGGCATCGGAGTGATCGACGGGTCGGGGCTGATCACGGGCAGTGCGCTCTGGGCCCTGGCCCTCTATCTGCCCCTCTCTCTGCCGCTGGCACGCTTCGAGGCGGCCCTGAGCGAGGGGCCCCTGCCGCCCCAGCTGCAGACCGTGTGCCTGGTGCTGAGCAGCCTGCTGCTGGCCCTGGCCGTGGGCGTGATCACGCACCTGGGGATCGGCTGGGCCCTGGGGCCCGGCTGGTCCAGCAGCATGGCGGTGATCGCCCTGGTCAGCTCCGTCTTTCTCAGCCTGGCCAGCCGGGCCGATCCGGACTGAGCGGTTTCAGACTCGGCGGATTCGGTCTGAGCGGCCGGGCGCTCAGCAGCGCCAGTCGAGGCCGGCGAACCGCGGCACGATCGCCGGGGTGCGGGCCCGGTAGGCCCCGTACTCCGGATGCAGGGCCAGCAGCCGCGACTCCTCCCGCCGCGCCTTGCCTCGGAGCACCAGCGCGAGCGCGATCAGGAGGCCCAGATGCAGCAGGCTCCCCAGAGCCAGCGTCACCCCCAGCCCGCACACCAGCACCGCCTGATAGAGCGGATGGCGGCAGCGCCGGTACGGACCCGCGGTGATCAGGGCCGCACCGGGCTTGGGTTCGGGCAGGGGCGAGAGACTCGCGCCGAGACCGAGGAAGCCCTGCAGCGCGAGCAGCAGACCGAGGCCGAAGCAACCCCAGCCGATCAGTTGCAGCGCCAATGGCCAGCTGAGGCCGAGGCTCGAAGGCGCCGGTGTCGCCGGGAGCGCATTGAGCAGGATCAGCACCGCCTGGGCCAGCAGCCACCACTCGCCCCGGGCGTTGCTGCGCCAGCCCTGCCAGCTGAAGCCCCAGCCGGAGAGCGCCGCGGGCAGGCTCTGCCCAGCGGCGTTGACTAGAGCAGGCTCAGGCGGTGAGCTGGGCTTCGGGCTGGGGGGTGCTGCTGCCATCGCCGGAGTCCGCGCCTGGATCCTTGTCCTTCAGCACCACTCTGAGCAGCAGCGGGGCCAGGAAGGTGGTTCCCACCACCATCAGCAGGATCGCGGCCTCAAGAGAGGGGGTGAGCAGGCCGGAGGCGGTGCCCAGACCCAGGAAGATCAGACCCACCTCGCCGCGGGGCATCATCCCCAGGCCGACCACCAGGCGATTGGTGGGCTTGTCGGACAGGAAGCTCCAGCCGGCGGCCACCTTGCCGATGATCGCCACCACGAACATGAAGCCGGCCATCACCAGGCCGGCCCGGTTGGCCGGATCGGCGGGGTTGACCACCGAGAGGTCCATGCCGGCACCCACCAGCACGAAGAAGATCGTGGCGAAGAGGGACACGATCGGGATCACGGCCCGCTGGATGGCGTGGGTGTGCTTGGAGCTGCTCAGAATCAGGCCGGCGGCGAAGGCGCCGAGGGCCGCTTCCAGGCCGATGGCCGTGGCGGCGAACATCACCACCGCCAGCACCATGAAGGAGGCCACGATCACCTCACCCGGAGCCTTGAGGCGATCGATCACCCAGTCGAAGGCCGGTGCCGCCGAACGGCTCAGAGCGATGGCCGCCACCACGAACACCACCGCCGCGGCCACGAGCTTGAGGATCGGACCGATCTCGAGGCTGCCGCCGGCGCCCAGGGCCACCACGATGGCCAGGATCACGATGCCGAGGATGTCGTCGAGCACGGCGGCGCCGATCACGATCTGGCCCTCGCGGGTCTTCAGATAACCGAGTTCACCGAACACGCTGGCCGTGATGCCGATGCTGGTGGCGGTCATCGAGGCTCCGGCGAAGACCGCCGGGATCAGATCCACCTGGAACAGCACCATCAGCCCGATGGTCCCCAGGGCGAAGGGGAGCACCACACCGGCCACGGCCACCGTGAAGGCCTGGGCACCCACCGCCACCAGCTCGTCGAGCTCACTCTCGAGACCGGTGAGGAAGAGGAGGGCGTAGAGGCCGAGGTTGGCGACGCCCTCCAGGATCAGGAAGTCCTCGTTGTAGAGCTGCTGGATCTCGGGGGCCGGCACATCGGCCAGGGAGCTGATCAGCTGCACGAAGGATTCGTTGATCGCCACCTGCGACTCCGGCGGCACCAGCAGGTGGAAGCCGGACACGCCGATGATCACGCCGGCCAGCAGCTCACCGAGGATGGTGGGCAGCTGGAACCGCACCAGCACCTCGGCGAGGGTGCGGGCGGCGAGGAAGATCAGCAGGAACCGGAGCACCCCGATCAGGGTCTCGGCCATCTCGAGCTGATGGCTGCCCGCTTCAAGCAGCAGGCTGGGAAGAGTCATGGCCGGGATCGGCAGCATCGGGGGGACCATACGCGGCAAATGCAGGCAGCTGACTAGGTCCGAGCGGGTGCATCTGTCTGTAGGCGCTGGCACGTCCACCGCGTCGGCCCCGCAACGCTGCAGCCGGGTGGGAGGTGGCTACGGTCCGGGCAACGCGAGGCCCGCCTGATGACCCTCACCCCGATCCCCGCCGCTGCCGCTTCGATCCAGGCGCCCCCCGACGACGAGCTGCAGGGGCTCGATGCCTACTGGCGCACCGCCAACTACCTGGCGGTGGGCATGATCTACCTCCAGGACAATCCCCTGCTCAAGGAACCGCTCAGGCCGGAGCACATCAAGAACCGGCTGCTGGGCCACTGGGGGTCCAGCCCGGGCCAGGCCTTCATCTGGACCCACGCCAACCGGCTGATCCGGAAATACGACCTGGACATGATCTACATGTCCGGCCCCGGCCATGGCGCCCCGGGCATGCTCGGCCCCGTCTACATCGACGGCAGCTACAGCGAGCTTTATCCGGACAAGTCCATGGACGGTGACGGCCTGCGCAAGTTCTTCAAGCAGTTCTCCTTCCCCGGCCACATCGGCAGCCACTGCACCGCCGAGACCCCCGGCTCGATCCACGAGGGCGGCGAGCTGGGCTACGTGCTCTCCCACGCCGGCGGTTCGGTGTTCGACAACCCCGAGCTGATCACCATCGCCTGCGTCGGCGACGGCGAGGCGGAAACCGGCCCGCTGGCCACCAGCTGGCACATCAACAAGTTCCTCAACCCCGTGCGCGACGGTGCCGTGCTGCCGGTGCTGCACCTCAACGGCTACAAGATCGCCAACCCCTCGCTGCTGAGCCGCATCAGCCACGGCGAACTGGAGAAGCTGATGCAGGGCTACGGCTGGCAGCCGATCTTCGTCGAGGGCTCCGATCCGATGACCATGCACCGCGCCATGGCGGTGGCGATGGAGCAGGCGGTGACCACGATCCGCAGCATCCAGTCGCAGGCCCGCAGCAGCGGCGAGGCGGTCCGCCCCGCCTGGCCGATGATCGTGCTGCGCTCACCCAAGGGCTGGACCGGCCCGGCCGAGGTGGACGGCAACAAGGTGGAGGGCTTCTGGCGGGCCCACCAGGTGCCGATCGCCGGGGTGAAGAGCAACCCCGCCCACCTGCAGCAGCTGGAGGACTGGATGAAGAGCTACCGCCCCTGGGAGCTCTTCGATGAGAACGGCACGGTGCGTGCGGAGATCCGGGCCCTGTCCCCGCAGGGCGGCCGCCGCATGGGATCCAGCCCTCACGCCAACGGCGGCGTGCTGCGCAAGGACCTGCTCTTCCCCGACATGGCGCCCTACGCCGTGCCGGTGGAGATCCCCGGCACCACCGAGAAGGAGAACACCTACCCGCTCGGTGAGCTGATCCGCGACCTGATCCGCCGCAACCCCGGCCGCTACCGCCTGTTCGGGCCCGACGAGACAGCCTCCAACCGGCTGCAGGCGGTGTATCAGGCCACCAAGAAGGCCTGGATGGCCGATTTCCTGCCGGAGGACCTCAACGGCAGCGAACTCTCCCGCGATGGCTACGTGGTGGAGATGCTCTCCGAGCACACGCTGGTGGGAATGATGGAGGGCTACCTGCTCACCGGCCGCTACGGCTTCTTCCACACCTACGAAGCCTTCGCCCATGTGATCTCCTCGATGTACAACCAGCACTGCAAGTGGCTGGACACCTGCGAGGAGATTCCCTGGCGCGCACCGATCGGCAGCTGGAACTGCCTGATCTCCTCCACGGTGTGGCGGCAGGACCACAACGGCTTCACCCACCAGGATCCCGGCTTCATGGACCTGGCCGGCAACAAGAAGGGCTCGATCACCCGCGTCTACCTGCCCGCCGATGCCAACTGCCTGCTGGCGGTGGCCGAACAGGCCCTGACCGAAACGAATGTGGCCAACATCATCGTGTCGGACAAGCAGAAGCATCTGCAGTACCTGGATCTGGAGGCGGCCCGGCGGCACGTGGCCAAGGGGGCCGGCATCTGGGAGTGGGCCTGCAACGACGATTGCGGCACCGACTTCGATGAGCCCGATGTGGTGCTCGCCTCGGCCGGTGACATCCCCACCAAGGAGGTGCTGGCGGCGATCGAGATCCTGCGCCATGAGATCCCCTCACTGAAGATGCGCTACGTGAACGTGGTCAAGCTCTTCGCTCTCACCCCCGAGAGCGAACATCCCCACGGCCTGTCGGATCGCGATTTCCGCAGCCTGTTCACCGAGGACAAGCCGGTGATCTTCAACTTCCACGGCTATCCCTGGCTGATTCACCGCCTCGCCTATCGCCGCCCCAACCACCACAACTTCCATGTGCGCGGTTACAAGGAGCAGGGCAACATCAACACGCCGCTGGAGCTGGCGATGAACAACCAGATCGATCGCTTCAACCTGGTCATCGATGTGATCGACCGGGTGCCGAGCCTCGGCTCGCGCGCCTCGCACGTGAAGGAGCGGATGAAGGATGAGATCTTCAAGAACCGCGCCTATGCCTACGAGCACGGCATGGATGCTCCCGAGGTGAGCGACTGGCGCTGGCGGCTCGGCCTCAGCGCCTGCACCTTGCCCGAGGCCTGACGGGCGGCCGCGGATCCATGACCGTCTCCACCATTCCCGGGCAGCGGCCGGAGCAGGCTCCGGGCCAGAGTCTTTTTCTGGCCACCGGTGCCGATCGCAGTCCCGTCACCCTGCCGGTGCGCAAGGTGTCGATCGTCGGCTGCGGCGCCGTCGGGATGGCCTGCGCCCTCTCGATCCTGCACCGCGGCTGCATGGAGGAGCTGGTGCTGGTGGACATCGCCGCCGAGCGGCTTGAGGGGGAGGCGATGGACCTCTGCCACGGCCTGCCGTTCCTGCCCCGCACCGACCTGCGGGCCGGAACGATCGAGGAGGCCGGGCGCGGATCGGATGTGGTGGTGATCAGCGCCGGCATCCCCCAGAAGCCCGGCGAATCCCGCCTCGATCTGATCGGCAAGAACGCCGATCTCTTCCGCCGGCTCATCCCCCCCATCGCCGAGCACTGCCCCGATGCGGTGCTGCTGGTGGTGAGCAATCCCGTGGACGTGCTCACCCACATCGCCGGTGCCCTGAGCGGCTTCCCGCCCCACCGGGTGATCGGGTCCGGCACGGTGCTCGATTCCGCCCGCTTCCGCATGGCCATCAGCCGCCGGCTGGGCCTGGATCCCCACAACGTGCAGGCCCTGGTGCTCGGTGAACACGGCGACAGCGAGGTGCCGATCTGGAGCCAGCTCACCGTGGCCGGACTACCGCTGCACGACGCCGCCTGGGGCGACCTGGCCGGCCCGGGCGGCCTCACCCTCGAGGCGGTCTTCGATCAGGAGGTGCGTCAGGCGGCCCAGGAGATCATCCGCCGCAAGGGCAGCACCTCCTGGGCGATCGGCCTGGCCACCGCGGAGATCGTGGAGGCGGTGCTGCGCAGCAAGGAACGGCTGCTCTCGGTGAGCACCCGCAGCCTCGGCCTCTACGGCCTGGCGGATGTGTGCCTGAGCCTGCCCACCCTGGTGAATGACCGCGGCGCCACCAGCCTGGTGCGGCTTCCCCTCTCGGAGCTGGAGCTCGAGCGCCTGCACGGCAGCGCCCGGCTGCTGGAGGAGTCGCTGCGGGCGGTGGGCTTCTGAGCGATGGCCATCTCCCCCTCGCTGCCGCCCCTGCCGCCCCGTCCCGGCTGAACGCTCCGCCACCTCTCTTCTCCTGCCCCACTCCACCGACGCCGTCATGAGCGACCACCAGCCCGTCAACCTGCGCCTGCCCACGCCCGGCTGCTACGCCGATCCGGAGCGCTCCGGCCTGCTGGCCGACGAGCTGTTCGACGGCATGACCGAGCACCTGTTCTTCACCCTCGGCAAGCTGGCCCCCGCCGCCAGCCGCCACGACCTCTACCTGGCCCTCAGCTACGCCGTGCGCGACCGGCTGATGACCCGCTACCTGGCCCACGTGGAGGCCATGCGGGCCAGTCCCCAGAAAACGGTGGCCTACCTCTCGGCCGAGTTCCTGATCGGACCGCAGCTGCACAACAACCTGCTGATGCTCGGCATCCAGGAACAGGCCGCCGACGCCCTCAGCCGCTTCGGGGTGGAATCGATCGACGACATCCTCGAGGTGGAGGAGGAGCCGGGGCTGGGCAACGGCGGCCTCGGCCGGCTGGCGGCCTGCTACATGGAATCGCTGGCCAGCCTGGAGGTGCCCGCCACCGGCTACGGCATCCGCTACGAGTTCGGCATCTTCGATCAGCTGATCCGCGACGGCTGGCAGGTGGAGATCACCGACAAGTGGCTCAAGGGCGGCTGGCCCTGGGAGCTGCCCCAGCCCGACGAGGCCTGCTTCGTGGGCTTCGGCGGCCACACCGAGAGCTACACCGATGCCGAGGGCCGCTACCGCTCCCGCTGGATTCCCTCCGAGCACGCCATCGGCATTCCCCACGACGTGCCGGTGCTGGGCTACCGGGTGAACACCTGCGACCGGCTGCGGCTGTGGCGGGCCGATGCCACCGAGAGCTTCGACTTCTACGCCTTCAACATCGGCGATTACTACGGCGCCGTGGAGGAGAAGGTGGGCTCGGAGACCCTCTCCAAGGTGCTCTACCCCAACGACGGCACCGATGAGGGCCGCCGCCTGCGGCTCAAGCAGCAGCACTTCTTCGTCAGCTGCTCCCTGCAGGACATGCTGCGCAGCCTCGAGGCCCGCAACCTGCCCGTCCAGGACTTCCCCCGCTACTGGACCGTTCAGCTCAACGACACCCACCCCGCCATCGCGGTGGCCGAGCTGATGCGGCTGCTGATCGATGACCGGCTGATGGAGTGGGACGCCGCCTGGGACATCACCACCCGCTCCCTGGCCTACACCAACCACACCCTGCTGCCCGAGGCGCTGGAGAAGTGGGGACTGGGGCTGTTCGGCAGCCTGCTGCCCCGGCACCTGGAGCTGATCTACGAGATCAACCGCCGCTTCCTGCAGCAGGTGCGGCTGCGCCATCCCGGCGACGACCGGGTGCTGCGCCGGATGTCGATCATCGATGAGGAGGGCGGCAAGGCGGTGCGGATGGCCCACCTGGCCACGGTGGGCAGCCACCACGTCAACGGCGTGGCGGCGCTGCACAGCGAACTGGTGCGCACCACGCTGATGCCCGATTTCGCCGAGATGTGGCCGGAGAAGTTCACCAACGTCACCAACGGCGTCACCCCCCGCCGCTGGGTCGCCCTGGCCAATCCCGAGCTGAAGGCGCTGCTGGATGAGAGCGTGGGGCCGGACTGGGTGCGCGACACCGATCGCCTGGGCCAGCTGGAGCGCTTCCAGGACGACGGCGCCTTCCTCGAGCGCTGGGACCAGACCAAGCTGGCGGTGAAGCGCAAGCTGGCGGCCTACATCCATCGCCACACCAGCGTTTTGGTGGATCCCGCCACCCTGTTCGACGTGCAGGTGAAGCGCATCCACGAATACAAGCGCCAGCACCTCAACGCCCTGCAGGTGATTCATCAGTACCTGCGCATCAAGAATGGCCAGGGAGATGGACTCGCGCCCCGCACGGTGATCTTCGGGGGCAAGGCGGCGCCGGGCTACACGATGGCCAAGCTGATCATCCGCTTCATCAACGGCATCGCCGAGACGATCAACAGCGATCCCGATATGGACGGTCGCCTGCGGGTGGTGTTCCTGCCGGATTACAACGTGAAGCTGGGCGAGCGGGTCTATCCCGCCTCCGATCTCTCCGAGCAGATCTCCACCGCCGGCAAGGAGGCCTCCGGCACCGGCAACATGAAGTTCGCCCTCAACGGGGCTCTCACCATCGGCACCCTGGACGGGGCCAATGTGGAGATCCGCGAGCGGGTGGGCCCGGAGAACTTCTTCCTCTTCGGCCGCACCGTGGAGGGCATCGCCGAGCTGGCGCGGGAGGGCTACCGGCCCGAGGCCGTGGTGGAGAGCGACCCGGCCCTGGCGGAGGCCCTGCATCTGGTGGCCCAGGGTCACTTCAGCAACGGCGATGGGTCCCTGTTCCAGCCGCTGCTGCAGAACCTGCTGCACAGCGATCCCTTCTATGTGCTGGCCGACTTCGCCGAGTACCTGCAGGCCCAGAACGCGGTCAACCGCACCTGGAGCGACCGGAAGGCCTGGAACCGGATGTCGCTGCTCAACAGCGCCCGCACCGGCTACTTCTCCTCCGATCGATCGATCGAGGAGTACTGCCGCTCGATCTGGAAGGTGACACCGTTCCCGGTGACGATCACCTGCGATGTGAACTGAGCCGATCCGATGGAACCGGCCGACCTGGTTCTGGTCATCAACCTGGGCAGCTCGAGCCTGAAGGCCGCCCTTGTGGCGCCGGACGGCTCCCGGCCCTGGCAGCTCAACCGCAGCCTGGCGGATCCAGGCGCCTCAGCCTCCGGATCCGTGGAGACCACCATCCAGCGGGCCCTGGACACCTGGCTGGCGGCGGATCTGGCGCCGTGGCGGGATCACATCGCCCTGGCTGGTCACCGGGTGGTGCACGGCGGTGAGCGGTTCACAGCCACCACCGCGATCGACGGGACCGTGCTCACCGCCCTGGAGGCCCTCAGCCCCCTGGCCCCGCTGCACAATCCGCCGGCCCTGGCCGGGATCCGCTGGCTGCAGACCTGGGCACCGGAGCGGCCCCAGTTCGCCTGCTTCGACACGGCCTTCCACAGCAGCCTCCCCCCGGAAGCGGCCACCTACGCCCTGCCGGAACGGCTGCGGCGGCAGGGCCTGCGCCGCTTCGGCTTCCACGGCATCAACCACCAGCATGTGGCCGAGCGCTGCGCCGGGGTCTGGCGGGAGCAGGGCCGGGACCCGGACCAGCTGCGCCTGATCAGCGCCCACCTCGGCGCCGGCTGCTCCCTGGCGGCGGTCGCCGCCGGCCGCTGCATCGACACCACCATGGGCTACACCCCACTGGACGGGCTGGTGATGGCCACCCGCAGCGGCTCGCTGGACCCCGGCCTGCTGATTCAGCTGCTGCGGAGCGGCATGGCGGTGGAGGAGCTGGAGCACACGCTCCAGCACGACTCCGGCCTCAGGGGCCTCTCCGGCGGCTGCGCCGACATGCGGCAGCTGAGGGAGCGCGCCGTCAGCGGTGATCCGCCGGCCGAGCTGGCGATCGGGGTGTTTCGTCAGCAGCTGCTGCGGCAGCTGGGCGCCATGGCGGCCAGCCTGGGGGGGATCGACATGATCGCCCTCACCGGCGGCATCGGCGAACACGACCGGGCGCTCCAGGCGGAGCTGCAGGCGCGGCTGGGCTGGCTGCGTGGCTGTCAGTGGCTCGTGGTGCCCGCCGACGAGGAGGGAATGATCGCCAGGCTCTGTCGCCGGACCGCCGGCTAGGGATTGCGCTCCGGCAGGTCCGGGGTCTGGTGCAGCAGCCGGTTCAGGCGCAGGCGATCGGCATTGAGGGGATCGGGAGCCAGTTCCCCGGCGAGTTCCCGGAACTTCTGCTCCACCTCCTCCGGCACGCGCACATCGAAGACGCGCTCCATCAGCGCCTCGATCGAGAACAGGTGGGCGTTGATGTTCTCCAGATCGGCGATCGCCTGCTGCAGCGCATCGGAGGAGCGGTCGCCGCCGCTGCCGGCATCCGCCGTGGCGGAGCCGGCGCCAGCGCTGCCGGCAGCGGCGGCATCCCGGGAGCGGGGGGCCTCCGGGTCGCGGGACGCCGGGCCGGACTCGGCCTGACGCTGGGCCGGCGGTGCGGCGGCCTGGTGCTTCTGGAGATCCTCCAGAACGCGGCCGGCCAGGGTGCGGAACGACTGCAGCGCCGCCCAGTTGAGCTCCTGCTGCTGGCGCAGGGTGGGGCACTCGCGGATCAGGCGGTCATGCTCCCGGTAGAAGCGCTGGCAGTCGGGGCATTGGCAGGGCTCGTCGGGCACCGCGCTTCCCTCATGTCTCAATCTTCATCATGGCACCGGATTTGCTCCGGCACCGCAGTCGGCTCAGGCGGAGAGGGGCGCGTCCCCCTCGCCGGGGTTGGGCTCACCGTCATCGCCTCCGGTGGCGGCCGGGAGGGGGATCTCGATCGAGGTGACCACATTGATCACATCCCGCAGACGCATGGAATCGGCGAACCAGCCCATGGCCTGCTCGGTGTCGCCGCGACGCTCGGCATCGGCGGCCTGATCCTCATGGGCCTCGGCCAGCAGGGCCAGCCAGCAGAGGCAGCGGGCCTGAACCACCGAGAGATCGAGATCCTCGGCCTGGCTGCTGGCGATCCGCTCACTCTCCTGCTGCACGAGCAAGCGCAGGCGGAGATCGTGGAGCTGAGTCATCGGCGGTCTGCCGCTGGCGCAACGCTAGCGACAGCTTCATCGCCCCCAGCCGATGGGGCGGTAGGCATCGCGACCGGATCCCTGCGTGCTGTGACGGGATCGGGCAGTCGGTGTGCCGCTCGCTACGTTTCAGACGGCTGATGCCCCCGCGGCCACCCTGCAGCGGGCCACGAACCTGCAGGGAAGGCCTGCACCGCCATGTCCCAGGAACGTCCACGCCTGTTCGGCCGCACCCGCTTCCTGGTGGGCCAGATCGACGACTTCCTCGACAAGCTGGCCGAGGGCGCCGTGCTGTTCGAGCGTGGCCTGCAGAGCCTGATCGAGCACGGTCTGGATGAGAACACCCGGGCCAAGGCCGATCAGCTGCAGGCCCTGAAGGAACGCTGCAAGGAACTGCGCCGCAACGTCTCGAACACGCTGGTGAGCGAGATGCTCATCCCCGACTTCCGCGGTGATGTGCTCAGCCTGCTCTCGATGCTGTTCGGGCTGCTCGATGTGATGGGACACACCTACATGGAGTTCCTGATCGAGCACGAGGGCATCAGCGAGACCACCGCCGTGGACCGCACCCTGGCCGCCACCGATCGGGCGGACGCCGCCTCGGACGACCCGCGCCGCCTGCGGCAGCTCTACCTGGACCTGGTCGGTGTGGTGGTCAAGAGCGTGCTCGCCGCTGTGGCGGGCTCCCGCGCCTTCTTCCGCAGCCCCGCCGCGGTGCAGGAGCACATCAACGCCATCCGCATCTACGAAAACGAAGCCGATGGCATCGCCCTGCGACTCAAGCGGCAGGTCTTCGCCTCGTCCCTCAGCCTGGAGCGGAAGCTGCACCTGCGCGACGCGATCGATGTGATCGATGCCATCGCCAACCTCGCCGAGGACATCAGCGATGAGCTGGCGGTGGATGCGATCAAGCGCGAGCTCTGATGGATCTGATCAGCAGCCTGATCTTTCTCTCCAGCGGCCTGTTCCTCGGCTGGTCGCTCGGCGCCAACGACGCCTCCAACGTCTTCGGATCGGCGGTGGGAAGCCGCATGGTGCGCTTCTCCACGGCCGCCTTCCTCTGCAGCCTGTTCATCATCATCGGTGCGGTGACCGCCGGGGCCGGGGCCTCCCACGGCCTGGGGGAACTGGGGGCCGTGAACGCGCTGGCCGGATCGTTCACCACCGCGCTGGCCGCCGCCGTCACCGTCTTCTGGATGACGCGCGTCGGCCTGCCGGTGTCCACCACCCAGGCGGTGGTGGGCGCGATCATCGGCTGGAACTGGTTCAGCGGGTCGGTAACCGACCTGGGTCAGCTGAGCAAGATCGTGACCACCTGGGTGGTGTGCCCGATCCTGGCGGCCCTGTTCGCCGCCGCCCTCTACCCGCTGGTGGTGGGGCTGATCCGCTGGCAGCGGCCCCATCTGCTCCGCCTCGACTCCCAGGTGCGTCTGGGGCTGGTGGTGGCCGGGATCTTCGGCTCCTACAGCCTCGGAGCCAACAACATCGGCAACGTGATGGGGGTCTTCGTGAGCTCGTCCCCCTTCACCGACCTCACCCTGGCCTCCGGGCTGGAGATCAGCGGCACCCAGCAGCTGTTCCTGCTGGGCAGCCTGGCCATCGCGGTCGGGGTCTACACCTATTCCAAGCGGGTGATGATGACGGTGGGCGGGAGCCTGATGACCCTCTCCCCCCTGGGCGCCCTGGTTGTGGTGGTGGCCAACTCCCTGGTGCTGTTCGTGTTCTCCTCGAGCGAACTCTCCGCCTTCGTGGCCGGGCTGGGCCTGCCGCCGATCCCGCTGATTCCCGTCTCCAGCTCCCAGGCGGTGGTGGGCGCCGTGATCGGCATCGGCCTGCTCAAGGGCATCCGGGGTGCGCGCCAGATCCAGTGGGCGGTGCTGGGGCGGATCGCCTCGGGCTGGGTCACCACCCCGCTGATCGCCTCGGTGATCGCCTTCACGCTGCTGTTCATCGTGCAGAACGTGTTCAGCCAGCAGGTCTTCGTGCCGCGCTGGTTCCAGATCACCCCGCCGGTGCTGCAGGAGCTGGAGCGCCGCAAGGTGCCCACCGAGGCGCTCAGCCTTCAGGCCGAACCGCTGCAGTCGGCCGTGCGCTTCCGCCGTGCCCTGCGGGCCGAGGAGAGGCTCCCGGCCGGCCAGGAGTCGGTGGTGATGGAGGTGGCGGAACTCCAGCCCCTCTGGATCAGCCTCCAGGCCCTCGCGGCCATGGACAGCCCCCGCAACCGGGCCGTGCCCCTGAGCGATGCGCTGCGTCAGGCCCTGAGGGGGCTGGACGGCCAGCGCTTCGAGCACCCCTGGCAACTGGATCAGGCCCTCGCCGAGGCCGGCGCGGGCCCCATCAGCCCGGCTGCTGAGGACTGGATCCTCCTCCACTTCCGGGCCGACGGCTCGGGGCCGGATGCCGATGCCACACCGGGCGACGGGGCCGCCCTGGGGGACGAACGGGGCAGGCGGGACTCGAACCCACGACCTACGGTTTAGGAAACCGTCGCTCTATCCGGCTGAGCTACAGCCCCATGGCTGCATTATCCCTGCCGGTCCGCCGCGCAGCGGTGGGGATAATGACGGCTGAAAGCAGGCGAGGTGATCGCGGCCGGCCTCCGCTCAGGGGTGCCGGCTGAGGAAAGTCCGGGCTCCCCGATGGCCAGGCCTGCTGGGTAACGCCCAGTGCGGGTGACCGTGAGGAGAGTGCCACAGAAACACACCGCCGATGGCCCCGGAGCCCGCCTCCGGCGGCACAGGCAAGGGTGCAAAGGTGCGGTAAGAGCGCACCAGCAGCATCGAGAGGTGCTGGCTCGGTAAACCCCGGCCGGGAGCAAGGCCAAGGGGCAATGGCTGGCCATCGACCCAGCCCCGCCGCAACGCGCCGCTCGAGGCCGCCGGTAACGGCGGTCCCAGATAGATGATCACCCCCGCGTCCGGCCGGTCCGGAGGCGGTGAACAGAACCCGGCTTACGTCCTGCTTTCCTCCATTCGATCGAGCGGCGGGCAATCCCCCCAGAATGCGGTGGGTCCTGAGACTGGAGCATGCGCCGCCGTCAGCTGCTCATGGCGCTGGCTCTTGGGGCGCTCAGCGCGCCGGTGCTCATGGGGCAAGCCGGGAGCGGTGCTCCAGCGCTGAACGACCTGGCCCGCGGAGCGGGGAGGCTCTGGGGCGCGGCTGTGAGCAGCGCCCAGCTCGATGATCCGAACCTCCGGCGCCTGCTGCTCGCTCAGGTCGGCCTGATCGTGGCCGAGAACGAGATGAAGTGGGAGACGCTGCAACCGCAGCCCGGGGTCTTCCGCTTCACGGCCGCGGATCGCCTGCTGGACTTCGCCGAGCGGCACGGGCTGGCGATGCGGGGCCACACCCTCGTGTGGCACCGGCAGGTGCCGGCCTGGCTGCGGCAGCTGGAGGGCCGGGCCCTGGAGCGTGCCATGGCCACGCACATCCAGACGGTGATGGGTCGCTACCGCGGCCGGCTCGACTCCTGGGATGTGGTCAACGAGCCGATCGCCGATGACGGCACCGGTCTGCGCTCCAGCTTCTGGCTCGACCAGCTGGGAGAGACCTACATCGCGCGGGCGCTGGAGCTGGCCCACGCCGCCGACCCGTCGGCCCGGCTGGTGATCAACGAGTACGGGCTGGAAGGCGATGCCCCGAAAAGCGCCCGCAAACGCCAACGCTTCCTCGCCCTGCTGCGGGACCTGCGCCGGCGCGGCGTGCCCCTGCACGCGGTCGGCCTTCAGGCGCACCTGCACGCCCATGGGGGCGGGCCCACCACCTTCGACCAGTTGCCGGCATTCCTTCAGGCGATCGCCGACCTGGACCTGGACATCCTGATCACCGAGCTCGATGTGAACGACCGCGACCTGGCCGCACCGGTGGAGACCCGTGATCAGAAGGTGGCGGCGGTCTACGGCGCCTTTCTGGAGGCTGTGCTGCCCCAGCCCCGCCTGAAGCAACTGGTGAGCTGGGGCCTGAGCGACCGCGACACCTGGCTGAACTCCGCCTTCCCGCGCGCCGACGGCCAACCGCAGAGGCCCCTGCCGTTCGATGCGGACCTGCGGCGGAAAGCGGCCACCGGGGTCATCGAGCAGTCGCTGCGGCGATCGTCCGGGACACCCTGACCACCACTCGGCGCCGTGGGTTGTGCGGTGAAGGCCTGTTCCGCACCATACGGTCGCCCATCTCGCCGGCATCCCAGACGCGCCGGGCAGGCCTCCTCGCGTGCACATGGCTCACCGATCCCCATCGCTGACGGCCGCCGAGCCCCTGCAGCCTGCAGACCACGCACCACCGGAGCGTCTCACGATCTGGGTGTCGCGCATCGGGCGCAGCTGCCTCGTCTGCGCCGTGGCCGGTGCCTCCGATCCGCCGGCGTCGGAGGAGGGAACCGGTGCAGGCGGCAGCGGTGCGCCCCCCCCGCCGGGACCGCCCAGCATCAGCGCTCCATCGAGCCGCATCCCACGCTCCGGCAACGCCAATCTGGCGATTGTGCTGATCGCACTCGGACTGCTGGCCACCGCGGCGGGCATCGCGGTCAACTTCCTCTCGGCCCGCTCCAGGGATGCCGTGATCAATGCCGTGCCGATTCATGTGTCGGCACCGATCGAGGGGGTGGTGGAACGCATCGACGTGCAGCCTGGCAGCCTCGTGCAGGCGGGCGCGGTGATCGCACGGGTTCGCAACCCGGTGGCTCCCCGCGATGCGATCAAGACCCTCCAGACCGCCCTCCAGACCGCGACCTCCCGGGTGACGGATCTGGAGGAGCAGGAAGGGCTTCAGCAGCAGCGGCTCACCAGGCTGCGCAGCGACCGGGAGCAACAGCTGGCGCTGGAGAGCGAGCGGGACCGGCAGGAGATCCGGGAGACGGAGGCGGCGCTACAGCGCACCGGCCAGGCGCTCGCCTTCGCCCGCCGGGATGCGGAGCGGCAGCGCTTTCTCTTCGAGCAGGGCGCCGTGGCCGGCAACGTCGTTGATCGCGCCTACACCGAGGTCGAGCAACGGCAGCACGAGCTGGATGGCCTCCGGTCCCGCCGCGCGGCCCAGAATGCGGTGCTGCGGGCATCGGAAGGCAACCTCTCCCTGCGGCACAACCGCAGCGGGTTCGATCCATCCGTGCGGCTTCAGGAGGAGGAGCTCGCCCTGAACCGTTTGCAGGGCGACCTGCGCACCGAGCGGCGACGGGTGAGCGGCCTGCGCGAGCAACTGGCCGTGGCGGAACAGGAATGGAGCGAACGCCACGAATGGACGGTGCGCAGCCCCAGAACGGCCGTGGTGTGGGACGTGCTCGCCCAGGAGGGCGACCGGGTCAACGGTCTCGAACCGCTCTTGACCCTGATCGACTGTGAGCGGCGCTGGCTCACCACCACCATGACGGAGCACGATCTCAACGAGATCGGGGTGGGCTCCAAGGCACGGGTCCAACTGGTGGGAAACCGGCGGCGACTGCGGGGTGAAGTGGTCTCGATTCGCTCGGGGATCGGGCGCCTGCAGCTGGGGGAGGAGGCGATCCGTCCTGTGCCGATCAACCTGGCCCGGGAGAGCGAGGTGAGGGTCCGCCTGCTGAACGACTGGCCCGCCCCGCCCGAGGAATTCTGTTATGTGGGCTCCTCGGCCCGTGTGGTGTTCGGGTCATGAAGATCCTGCGTCCCGAACGCGCGGGGGGCGGCCCAAAACGCCTGGCCCCCTGGGCCTGGAATCTGCTGATGATCTCGATCATCGCCCTGGCCGGTGCCCTGCTCTTCGCCAACCTGCGCGTCTCCCTGGTGGCCCCGGGGCTCCTGAATCCCCTGCAGATGCGCCAGTTGCCGGAGGCGATGCAGGTGCAGGAGCCCTGGCGCGATGTGCTGCTGCCGCTGACCGCCAGTGCGGCGGCCTGCCTGGCCGCCTCGTTCCTGCCCCACAGAACCTGGGCCCATCTGCTGGTGTCCTCCCTGCTGGCGCTGGTGTCGACGCGCTACTTCATCTGGCGTGCCACCACGATCAACACCGCGCATCCTGTCAGCTTCGCCTTCAGCCTGGTGTTCTTTCTCTGTGAAGCCACCTACCTGATTTCACTCCTGCTTCAGTTCTATCCCTCCCTGTTCTTCCGGCCGGGCCAAAGACGCCGCGAGGCCGACACCCTTCGACCCTGGCTGGACGCGCATGCCCCCAGCGTGGACATCTTCATCCCCACGTACAACGAAGCCGAGCGACTCATTCGCCGCTGTGTGCTCGCCTGCAGGAACATCGAGTATGCGAACAAGACCATCCACATTCTCGACGACGGCCATCGCAGCAGCATCGCGCGCCTGGCCGAGGAGCTTGGCGTGCACTATCTCAGCCGGCCGGACAACCGGGATCGCAAGGCCGGCAACCTGAATCACGCCCTGGCCCACACCAGCGGTGAATTGATCGCCGTGTTTGATTGCGACTTCATCCCCTTCGCCCGCTTCCTGGAGCGAACAGCGGGATTCTTCTCCGACGCCAGCGTCGCCCTGGTTCAGACCCCACAGCACTATTTCAACGCCGACTTTCACAACCGCAACCTCGGTGTCGACGTGGTGCTGCCGGGCGACATGGATTACTTCTTTCACTATGTGCAAGTCCTGCGCGACCGCTTCAACTGCGTCATCTGCTGCGGCACATCCTGCGTGGTGCGCCGAGCCGCCCTGGAGCAGATCGGCGGCTACGTGACCCATTGCATCGTGGAGGACAGCCAGACCGGAACGCGGCTGCTCACACGCGGTTGGCGCATCGTCTACATCGATGAGATTCTCAGCCTCGGGGAGGTGCCCCGCACCTTTCGCGATTACCTCGAGCAGCGCCTGAGGTGGCTGCAGGGAAACGTGCAGATCTTCTGCTCTCCCAGAGAGATGCCCATCTGGAACAGCCTCGACCGCTGGCAGACAGCGAGCTACGTCACCCTCCTGATCAGCCTGTTCACGCCCTTGTTCAGAGCCGTGTACATCGTCTTTCCCCTGCTCTCGCTCCTGGCCGGTTTCACCCTGATCGCTGCGCCACCGATTGAATACATCTCCTACGGCCTCCCGTTCATTCTGATGCATTACGTGCTGGGGTACTGGCAGACGGATGGCCACTATTTCCAGTACTGGACCGAAGTCTATGAAGCGCTGTTCTGCTTTCCGGCTCTGATGCGACTGGTGCGCCTGATTCGCGATCCCTTTCGCAGGCTCGGCAGTCTGGTGACGAACAAGAGCGTCAATCACAGCGAACAGACGGTGGACCTGCCTCTGGCTCTTCCGTTCCTGGTTTACCTGGCGCTCTTCGCGCTCGCCCTGCTCAGCCGCTACGGCGTGCCCCTGCTGGACGTGCGTTGGTACCGCTCGCCGTTCGAGGGGGAAGCACTGATGCTGGCGTGGAACTTTTACAACGCTCTGCTGATGGGGGTGTGCCTGCTCGCCTGCGTGGACAAACCCGTGCGTCGGCGCACGGATCGGTTCCCGCTTGAGCTGATCTCCTGCCTCGAGCTCGACGGCCGCGAGTTCTGGGGGGTCACCGGCGATGTCTCCGAGGAGGGGGCCGGTCTGCTGCTCACCACCTCGGGGCCCTCCAGCCAGGGCGGCAAAGGCATCCTGCGGGTGCCGCAGTACGACCTGCGCCTGCCAGTGCAGTTGATGCGCATCACCCTTCAGGACGGCTACCCCCTGCTGGGACTGCGCTTCCTGCTGGCTGAGCAGCAGGCGGAGGCCGCCATGATCCGCCTGATCTACGGCGAGAGCTCCTGGTTCCAGAAACTGCCCCGGATCAGTTTTCTCGATTCCCTGTTCGTGCTCCTGGGCAGCGTGTTTCGAGCCGAGCCGATCGTGCAGCGCTATTAAGCCCGGAGCGGTGGCGCCGGCGATCGGCCCGGCTTCAGAACCCCAGCGGCGGCAACCCCGCCGGCGGCGGGATCAGCAGAGCCTCCCGCTCCGCGGCCACACCCTCCTTCCAGCTCTGCCAGGTCGGGCTCGCCAGCACGATGCCGGCCACGGCGGCGGCCAGGCGCTGGCCCGCCTCCACATCCGAGGGGTAGTGCAGACCGCAGGTGGGGCGGGCCGTGGCGGCGTGTTCCGCCACCGTGAGCAGCCGCTCTCGCCGCTCCGGCAGCAGGTCGGCCAGCAGCAGCGCCGCCCCCCAGTACCAGGTGGCGTGGCCGCTGGGATAGGACAGGCTCCGCTCCAGCGGCAGGCAGGGCCTCAGATCATCATGATCGAGGAAGGGGCGCCGCCGGCCCACCTTGTTCTTGATCCGGGTCTTGGCGCCGTCGAACAGGGCCAGAAAGGCCGGCAGATCCCGCAGCACGGTCGGAGCGCTGCGGCGCAGGCTCGCGCCCACGGCGGCATCGAAACGACTGAGATCCCGGCCCAGCAGGCTCCAGCTGCGGGCCACACCCGCCGGGGTCCGCCGCTCCTGCAGCCAGCGCAGGATGGCCAGATCCCGTGCCAGCGCCTCGCTGCCGGCAGCCGGTGGCGGGCCGATGCGCTGCTGCAACGGGGCCACCGGCACGGTCAGACCGGCCGCCGCCGCCGTGCCGCTCACCACCTCGGCCGGCAGGGGATCGGCCCGGCCGGCGGCCACTGGCCCGATCCCGGCGGAGCCCAGACTGACCGTGACCAGCAGGCCGGCCAGGGCCGCAGCGCGGACCGGTGCATCCCATGCGCCCCTCTCGCCCCGACGGTGCATCGCCACAGCCTGATCCTCCGATCCGAGCCAGCCTGGCAGCGTCGCCCCGACCCATGGCCGATCCCGAGCCGATCTCCACGCGCCGCCGCCGGGAGCTGCAGCGCTTCCTCGCCCAGCTGGCACCCGATGGCGGCATCGAAGCCGGGGATCTGGCCCCCGTCGATGAGGCCCTGACCCACACCTCGGCCGGACTGCCGCGCAACCATGAACGGCTGGAGTTCCTCGGCGATGCGGTGCTGCGCCTGGCGGCGGCCGAATACCTGCAGCGCCAGCATCCGCAGCTGAGCGTGGGTCAGCACTCAGCTCTGCGCTCGCTGCTGGTGAGCGATGCCTGGCTGGCCGATCTGGGTGAGCGCTGCGGCATCGAGCAGGTGCTGCGGGTGGGGCGGCGCACCTCGCACGACCGATCAGCCCGCCGGACCCTGCGGGCCGAGGCCACCGAAGCCCTGATCGGGGCTCTCTACGTGAGCCGCGGCAGCCTCGAGCCCATCCATCGCTGGCTCACACCCCACTGGCAGCGGAGCAGCGCCGCGATCCTGGCGGATCGGCACGGCTGCAACTGGAAATCAGCCCTGCAGGAGTGGAGCCAGGGTCGCGGTCTGGGCCTGCCCCGTTACGACTGCCGCGACGAGGGCAGCGGCCATGCCGACCCGCAGCGCTTCCAGTGCCGGGTGCATCTCGAGGGCCGGGAGCTGGGTCAGGGACGGGGCGGCTCCCGCCGGGCTGCCGAACAGGATGCGGCCCGGATGGCGCTGGACCGGATCGATCAGACCGCGGAGGACGGGTCGAGCGGTGCGCCGCAGCGGTCGCAGTGACGGGCGTCCGGGCGGTGTCCGTAGCGGCCGCAGCGGCCGCAGGTGCGTGAGTCGAGTGCGGTCTGGCGCAGTCCCTCGTAGGTGACGATGCCGGTGGGGATGGCGATGATCCCGAAGCCCAGCATCATCACCACCGCCGCCAGCACGCGGCCGAGGGAGGTCTGGGGCACGAAGTCGCCGTACCCCACGGTGGTCATGGTCACGATCGCCCAGTACACCCCCTGGGCGACGCTGGTGAACTGGGTCTCGGGGTGCACGCTCTCGATCGCCACCATCGCGTAGCCCAGCACCACTTGCAGGATCACGACGAAGAAGATGAACACCACGATCCGCCTGGCGCTGGCCCGCAGCGCATTGGCCAGGGTGGTGGCCTCGTCCATGAAGCGGAGCAGCTTGAACACCCGCAGCACCCGCCCGAACTTGAAGACCCACAGCAGCAGGCCGCTGTTGATCTGGGGAACGAAGAAGAACAGAACGGCCATGAAATCGATCAGGCCGTAGAAACTGAACAGGTACTGCAGGGGCCGCACGGACACCAGCAGGTGCAACAGGAAGTCGGCCACGAACACCGCGAGGGTGACCTCCTCCATCAGCTCGAGAACCCGCACCTCCGCCGGCTCGAGCGGGTGTCCGTCGAAGAGCAGCAGCAGAACGCTGAGCAGGATCGCCCCGAAGACCGTCAGGTTGTAGAGACGGCCCGCGGGGGTGTCGGCCTCCAGCACCGTGCGGCGCAGGCGCAGCAGCCAGGCACGCGACGGCCGCCCCTCCGGGACCGGCGCAGGCCCAGGAGCGCTCATCGGGTCCTCAGGCCTGCGTCAGATGGCGCAGCGGCAGGGTCACCAGCTTGTCCCAGTTCCCTCCCTCGAACAGCACGGCGGCGCGGTCGCCGCTGATGCGCTGCACGAAACCGGTGTAGCCCCGGTAGATCGAGCAGGGGTCGCTCACCACCACGGTGGACCCGGGCAGGATGGGCAGTGGGGACGTGGCCATGGAGCGCCGGAGCGATGGAGGCATTATCGGCGCCGCAGGGCGATCCGGACGAGGAGTCCTGGCTGGTGGTGGGGCGCATCGTGGCCGCCCATGGGCTCCGGGGCGAGCTGCGCGTCAATCCCAGCAGTGACTTTCCCGAGCGCTTCACCCGCCCCGGCCCCCGCTGGCTGCGGACGGGACGGCAGCCGGCGGAGGCCGTGACCCTGACGGCGGGCCGGCCCCTGCCGGGCAAGCGCCTCTTCGTGGTGCGGCTGGAGGGAATCCGGGACCGAACGGGCGCAGAGTCCCTGGTGGGGCGGGAGCTGCTGGTGCCGGCCGACCAGCGTCCCGAGCTGGCGGAGGGCGAATTCCACCGCCTCGACCTGCTGAATCTGGAGGTGCGGCTGCTGCCCGACGGAACCGCGATCGGGCGGGTGAGCGATCTGCTGGGCAGCGGTCAGTCGCTGCTGGAGGTGGCCCTTGAGCGGGAGGGCACGAGCCGGCGCGTGCTGGTCCCGTTTGTGGACGCCATCGTGCCGGAGGTGCGACCGGACGAGGGATGGATCGGCATCGATCCACCTCCGGGTCTGCTCGAGCTTTGAACCGTCGCCTCGGCTTGAATGGAGGGCCCCGCGCCCGGGGCCACCACCCCACCGAGCCGATGAGCCCTGCCTCGCCTGCCCTGGTTCCCGTGATTCTGTGCGGGGGGACCGGCACGCGGCTCTGGCCGCTCTCACGCGCCAGCTACCCCAAGCAGTACTGGCCCCTGGCCGCCGAGGGTGATCGCACCCTGCTGCAGCAGACCCAGGCCCGCCTGGAGGGGCTGCCGGATCTGGCGGCACCGCTGCTGATCTGCAACGAGGACCACCGCTTCATCGTGGCCGAGCAGATGCGGCAGATCGGCGTGCGCCCGGGCGGCATCCTGCTGGAGCCCATGGGGCGCAACACCGCACCGGCTGTGGCGGTGGCGGCCCTGCAGGCCACCGCTCACGGGGAGGACCCGCTGCTGCTGGTGCTGGCCGCCGACCACCTGATCCGCGATGGCGCCGCCTTCCGCGAGACCGTCCGTGCCGGGATTCCGGCGGCACTGGAGGGCCGCCTGGTGACCTTCGGCATCGTGCCCACCGCGCCGGAGACCGGCTACGGCTACATCGAGGCGGCCGAGAGCCCGGCGGGAACGGACGGGGAGGCACCGCCCGCGGCGGTGCCGATCGCCCGGTTCGTGGAGAAACCCGACCGCGCCACCGCCGAGCGCTTTCTGCAGGAAGGTCGCTTCACCTGGAACAGCGGCATGTTCCTGTTCCGGGCCAGCGCGATCCTGGCAGAACTGGAACGGCTGGCGCCCGATGTGGTGAGCAGCTGCCGCTCGGCGATCGAGCACGACAGCGCCGATCTGGAGTTTCTGCGGCTGGAGGCCGGAGCCTTCGCCGCCTGCCCCAGCGTGGCGATCGATGTGGCGGTGATGGAGAAGACGCGCCTTGGATCGGTGCTGCCCCTGCGGGCCGGCTGGAGCGATGTGGGCAGCTGGAGCGCCCTCTGGGACACGGCGGACCGGGACGCGGAAGGCAATGTGATCCGCGGCCGGGTGATCAGTGAGGGCAGTCGCAACTGCTATCTGCGCAGCGAGAACCGGCTGGTGGTGGGCCTAGGGGTGGAGGACCTGATCGTGGTGGAGACCGACGATGCGGTGCTGATCGCCCACCGCGACCGGGCCCAGCAGGTGAAATCGGTGGTGCAGCGGCTGGAGGCCGACGGCAGCCCGGAAGGCAAGGCGCACCGCCGCATCTACCGCCCCTGGGGCTACTACGACGGGGTGGTGGACGGAGAGCGCTGGCAGGTCAAGAAGATCCAGGTCAAGCCGGGCGCGGCCCTGTCCCTGCAGATGCACCACCACCGGGCCGAACACTGGGTCGTGGTGAAGGGCACGGCCCTGGTGGAGCGCGACGGCAGCGACGAACTGGTCTGCGAGAACCAGAGCACTTACATCCCGCTGGGCTGCCGGCACCGCCTGGTGAACCCGGGCCGCATCCCCGTGGAGATGATTGAGGTGCAGAGCGGCGCCTACCTCGGTGAGGACGACATCGTCCGCTTCGAGGACCGCTACGGACGCACGGACGCGGTCGATCCCGGCCCGGCCGTCACTCCACGGTGACGCTCTTGGCGAGATTGCGGGGCTGATCCACGTCCAGGCCCCGGTGGGCGGCAATGTGGTAGCTGAGCAGCTGCATCGGAATCACGCTGAGCAGCGGACTGAGCAGCTCATCCACCTCCGGCACCGGCAGCAGCACATCGAAGAGGGCGGTGTCCGGCCCCTCCGGCGCCACGCCGATCAGGCGGGCATCCCGGGCCTTGGCCTCCTGCGCGTTGGAGAGCACCTTGTCGAAGACCCGGCCGGGCATGGCGATCGACACCACGGGCACGTGGGAATCGAGCAGGGCGATGGGCCCGTGCTTCATCTCACCGGCCGGATACCCCTCGGCGTGGATGTAGCTGATCTCCTTGAGCTTCAGGGCTCCCTCCAGGGCGATCGGGTAGTTGATGCCGCGGCCGAGAAAGATCACATCGCGGGTCTCGGCGAACAGATGGGCCAGGTCCTCACAGCGCCGGTCGTGATCCCGCACCAGCGCGGTGAGGCGATCGGGCAGCGCCCGGAGTCCCTCGCTCAGCTGTTCCAGGCGCTGGCGGGGGACGCTGCCGCGTCGTTCCGCCAGATGGAGTGCCAGCGCGTAGAAGCTGAGCAGCTGGCCGAGGAAGGTCTTGGTGGCGGCCACACCCACCTCGATGCCGGCACCGATGTCGAGCAGGTGGGGCACCTGGCGTGCCAGCGAGCTCTCGGCCCGGTTGGTGATGCCCAGCAGGCGGGCTGCCTGGGCGGGGTCGGGATGGGCCGCCCGGCGCTCGGCCTCCATCGCCAGGGCGGCCAGGGTGTCGGCCGTCTCGCCGGACTGGGTGACACCGATGGTGAGGGTGTGGCGCTCCAGGGGCGGGGGGGCATAGCGGAATTCACTGGCGTGGAACACCGCCGTGGGCAGCCCCGCCAGAGCCTCCAGCAGGTGAGCGCCCACCATCGCCGCGTGGCGGCTGGTGCCGCAGGCCAGGATCTGGACCCGCTCCACCCCCTCGAACAGTCCGGGATCCAGCGGCAGGGCCACCAGAGGCCCCGGCCCGCCACCGGCCGGGCTGGCTCCGGGCCCCGGCAGGTGGCGGGCGACCCAGAGGGCGCAGGTTTCAGGTTGCTCGTGGATTTCCTTGAGCATGAAGTGGCGGAAGCTGCGCTTGTCCGCCACGTGATCCGCGCCGCTCAGGAGCGTCGGGGCCCGCTGCAGGCGCGCACCACCGCTGTCGTACAGCTCGATGCCCAGGGGCGTGAGCAGGGCCACCTCCCCGTCATCCATCGGCAGGATCGTGCGGGTGACGCCCGCCAGGGCCGGGGTGTCGCTTGCGCAGAGGAACTCCCCCTCGCCCAGCCCGATCAGCAGCGGCGCCTGACGGCGCGCCACCACCAGCCCGGACGGCAGCTCGGACCAGATCACCGCCAGGGCGTAGGCCCCCTCCAGCAGGGGAAGCACCGAGCGAACGGCCTGAAGAAGGGTGGCGCCATCGGCGCTGGCGGCCGGATGGGACTCCCGCCAGCGCCGCAGGGCACGTGCGATCAGATGGGGGATGACCTCCGTGTCGGTCTCGGAGCGGAACGCCACCCCCTCGGCCTCAAGCTCATCGCGAAGGGCCCGGTGGTTCTCGATGATGCCGTTCTGGACCACCGCCACATGTCCGGCCTGGTCCAGGTGCGGGTGGGCGTTGTGCTCCTCGGGCTTGCCGTGGGTGGCCCAGCGGGTGTGGCCGATGCCGCAGTGGCCGGCAGCCCCCTCCCGCTCGAAGCGGGCAGTGAGGTTGTTGAGCTTGCCCTTGCTGCGCAGGCACTGCAGCTGGCCGCCCCCCTCATCGCCCCGACGCACGGTGGCGAGGCCGGCGGAGTCGTACCCGCGATACTCCAGCTGCCGCAGGCCCTCGAGCAGCAGCGGAGCGGCCTCACGGCTGCCGATCACCGCAACGATGCCGCACATCAGGCGTCCCTCCCACCACAAGGATCCGGGACAAAAAAAGCCCGGACCAGATCGCGTCCGAGCTTATGGCTGAGGACCGATGCCGCCGGGGCTCAGTAGGCCAGACCCATGCTGCGGGTGGTCTCGTCACCCAGATAGACCCGGATGCTGAGGAAGTCGGTGGGGCAGGCGGTCTCGCAGCGCTTGCAGCCGACGCAGTCCTCGGTGCGGGGGGAGGAGGCGATCTGGCCGGCTTTGCAGCCATCCCAGGGCACCATCTCGAGCACGTCGAGGGGGCAGGCCCGCACGCACTGGGTGCAGCCGATGCAGGTGTCGTAGATCTTGACGGAGTGGGACATTCCCGGCCGGAAAACGAACGGCGTGCCGCAACCGTACCCGTGCTGTCCGGGGCCGTTACAGAAGGCACGGGAGGCCGTCACCGTTGTTCATAACGGGCCGGCCCGTAAGATGCCCGCTCCGATTTCAGAGGCCATGTCCCAGGAAGAGATCCTCGCCAAGGTCAGCAAGATCGTCGCTGAGCAGCTGAGCGTCGATGCGGGCGAGGTGAAGCCTGAGTCCAACTTCCAGAACGATCTGGGCGCCGACTCCCTGGACACCGTTGAACTGGTGATGGCTCTGGAGGAGGCCTTTGATATCGAGATCCCCGATGAGGCCGCTGAGGGGATCGCCACCGTCGGCGACGCCGTCACCTACATCGAAAGCAAGCAATCCTGAGGGGCTCCATGGGGGAGGGCTTCCACCGCGTCGTGGTCACGGGCCTCGGGGCGGTCACACCGATCGGCAACACCGTCCACGCCTACTGGGAGGGCCTCACCTCAGGGGTGAGCGGTGGTGCGCCGATCACACTGTTCGATGCCTCGGCGCATGCCTGCCGCTTTGCCGCTGAGGTGAAGGGATTCGATCCCACGGGCGTGCTGGAGCCGAAGGAATCGAAGCGCTGGGACCGGTTCTGCAAGTTCGCGGTGGTGGCCGCCAAGGAGGCACTCGCCGATGCCGGGCTCGAGATCAGCGAGGCCAACGCCCATCGGGTCGGCGTCTCGATCGGTTCGGGCGTGGGCGGTCTTCTGATGATGGAGAGTCAGGCCCACGTGCTGGCGGACCGGGGCCCCTCGCGGGTGAGCCCGTTCACCGTGCCGATGATGATCCCCAACATGGCGGCCGGCCTCACCGCCATCGCTCTGGGGGCCAGGGGGCCCAGCACGGCCTGCTCCACCGCCTGCGCCGCCGGGTCGAACGCCATCGGCGACGCGTTCCGGCTGCTGCAGCTGGGCAAGGCCGATGCCATGGTCTGTGGTGGTGCCGAATCCGCCATCACCCCGCTGGGTGTGGCCGGCTTCGCGAGCGCCAAGGCCCTCTCCTTCCGCAATGACGACCCCGCCGGAGCGTCACGGCCCTTTGATGCCGAGCGGGATGGCTTCGTCATCGGCGAAGGTTCCGGCATTCTCGTGCTGGAGACGCTCGAGCACGCCGAAGCCCGCCAGGCCAACGTGCTGGCGGAGGTGGTGGGCTACGGCATGACCTGCGATGCCCACCACATCACCGCGCCCGCCCCGGGCGGAGCCGGAGGCGCCGTCGCCATGCGGCTGGCGCTGGAGGACGGCGGGCTGGAGCCGGAGGCGATCGACTACGTCAACGCCCACGGCACGAGCACCTCGGCCAACGACACCAACGAGACCGCAGCGATCAAGACCACCCTCGGCGAGCGGGCCCGGCAGGTGGCCATCAGCTCGACCAAGTCGATGACGGGCCACCTCCTCGGTGGCAGCGGCGGCATCGAAGCCGTGGCCTGCGTGCTCGCCATGCGCCACGGGGTGGTGCCACCCACGATCAACCTGCACACGCCGGATCCGAGCTGTGATCTGGATTACGTGCCCAATGAGGCCCGTGATCTGACATTGAACGCCGTTCTCTCCAACTCCTTCGGCTTCGGCGGCCACAACGTCTGTCTGGCGTTCCGTCGAATGGCCTGATCGCCGGCTTCCAGCGACCGGGTGAGCGACAGAGTCTCTCCCGGTCCATCCTTCAGACTCACTGCATCGAAAAACGACTCAAACATCCATGGTTGCCGCTCCCGCTTCGCTCGACACCCTCTGCGTCAACAGCATCCGCTTCCTCGCCGTGGACGCGGTGAACAAGGCCAAGAGCGGCCACCCGGGCCTGCCGATGGGGGCTGCACCCATGGCCTTCGCGCTCTGGGACCGCTTCCTGCACCACAACCCGGCCAACCCGCGCTGGTTCAACCGCGACCGCTTCGTGCTCTCCGCCGGTCACGGCTGCATGCTGCAGTACGCCCTGATGCACCTCACCGGTTATGCCTCGGTGGGTCTCGACGACCTGAAGCAGTTCCGCCAGTGGGGCTCCCGCACCCCCGGCCACCCCGAGACCTTCGAGACCGCCGGCGTTGAGGTGACCACCGGCCCCCTGGGTGCGGGCATCTCCAACGCGGTGGGTCTGGCGATCGCCGAGGCGCATCTGGCGGCGAAGTTCAACCGCCCCGGCAGCACCCTGGTGGATCACTACACCTATGTGGTGATGGGTGACGGCTGCAACCAGGAGGGCGTCGCCTCCGAGGCCTGCTCCCTGGCCGGCCATCTGAAGCTCGGCAAGCTGATCGCCCTGTACGACGACAACCACATCACCATCGACGGCGACACCGGCGTGTCCTTCACCGAGGACGTGCTCAAGCGCTACGAGGCCTATGGCTGGCACGTGCAGCACGTGGCGGACGGCAACACCGATGTGGACGCCGTGGCCCGGGCGATCGAAGCGGCCAAGGCCGTGACCGACAAGCCCTCGATCATCAAGGTCACCACGACCATCGGCTACGGCTCCCCCAACAAAAGCAACACCGCCGGTGTGCACGGCGCCCCGCTCGGCGAGGAGGAGGCCACCCTCACCCGCCAGCAGCTCGGCTGGGAGTACGGCCCCTTCGAAGTGCCCCAGGAGGCCTACGACCACTTCCGCAAGGCCCTCGACCGCGGCGCCAGCCTCGAAGCGGAATGGAACCAGACCCTGGCGGCCTACCGCACGAGTCATCCGGCCGAAGCGGCTGAATTCGAGCGGATGCTGCGCGGCGAACTGCCCGAGGGCTGGGATTCCGCCCTCCCCGCCTACACCCCCGACGACAAGGGTCTGGCCACCCGCAAGCACTCCCAGATCTGCCTGGGAGCCCTGGGCCCGAACCTGCCGGAACTGATCGGCGGCTCCGCCGACCTGACCCACTCCAACTACACCGACATCAAGGGCGAGACGGGGTCCTTCCAGCCCGAAACGCCCGAGAAGCGCTACCTGCACTTCGGCGTGCGCGAGCACGCGATGGCCGCCATCCTCAACGGCATCGCTTATCACGGCAGTGGCCTGATCCCCTACGGCGGCACCTTCCTGGTCTTCGCGGACTACATGCGCGGCTCGATGCGGCTCTCCGCCCTGAGTGAACTGGGTGTGATCTACGTGCTCACCCACGACTCCATCGGCGTCGGGGAAGACGGGCCGACCCACCAGCCGGTCGAGACGATCCCGTCCCTGCGGGCCATGCCCAACATGCTCGTGATCCGCCCGGGCGACGGCAACGAGACCAGTGGCGCCTACCAGGTGGCGGTGAGCAACCGCCGCCGCCCGACCGTGCTCTGCCTCAGCCGCCAGGCCATGGCCAACCAGGCCAACTCCTCGGCCGCTCAGGTGGCCAAGGGCGGTTACGTGCTGGAGGACTGCGACGGCACACCGGAACTGATCCTGATCGGCACCGGCAGCGAACTCGACCTCTGCGTCCAGGCCGCGGCCCAGCTGAGCTCGGAAGGCCGCCGGGTGCGGGTCGTCTCCATGCCCTGCATGGAACTGTTCGAGGAGCAGAGCGCCGAGTACCGCGAGTCGGTGCTTCCCGCCGCGGTCCGCGCCCGGGTTGCAGTGGAGGCGGCCGAAGCCTTCGGCTGGCACAAGTATGTGGGCCTCGATGGCGCCACCGTGACCATGGACCGCTTCGGTGCCTCGGCGCCCGGTGGCACCTGCATGGAGCAATTCGGCTTCACGGTGGAGAACGTTCTCGCCAAGGCCAGAACCGTTCTGGGCTGACGTCGGACAGCACACATCCGGCGGGGGTTGCAACCCCCGCCGGTTTCCAGCAGCTCCGGTGATCGTCACAAGCAACGATCACCGGAGCTTTCGACTCAATCGAGCTTGTCCATCTTCACGGTGGCCAGCTCCTGTGCTCCCTGCGGCTTCAGAACCGTTTCCAGCGCCTCAATGTCGGCATCGGTGATCTTGGTCTGCATCGGGCAGTGCTTGGGTCCGCACATGGAGCAGAACTCCGCCTGCTTGTAGATGTCGGCAGGCAGGGTCTCATCGTGGTACTGGCGGGCCCGCTCCGGATCGAGGGAGAGTTCGAACTGGCGATTCCAGTCGAAGGCGTAGCGCGCCCGGCTGAGCTCATCATCGCGATCCCGCGCTCCCGGCCGGTGGCGGGCGATGTCAGCCGCGTGGGCAGCGATCTTGTAGGCGATCAATCCCTCGCGCACGTCCTCCGCGTTCGGAAGGCCCAGGTGCTCCTTGGGGGTCACATAGCAGAGCATGGCCGTGCCATGCCAGCCCGCCAGTGCCGCGCCGATGGCACTGGTGATGTGGTCGTAGCCCGGCGCGATGTCGGTGACGAGAGGACCGAGCACGTAGAAGGGCGCCTCGCTGCACTCCTCCATCTGCTTGCGCACGTTGAACTCGATCTGGTCCATGGGCACATGGCCCGGACCCTCCACCATCACCTGCACGTCATGCCTCCAGGCGCGGCGGGTGAGTTCGCCCAAGGTCTTCAGTTCGGCCAGCTGAGCCGCATCGGAGGCGTCGTGCTGACAGCCGGGTCGCAGGGAGTCGCCCAGCGAGAAGGTGCAGTCGTAGCGCTTGAAGATCTCGCAGATGTCCTCGAAGCGCGTGTAGAGGGGGTTCTGGCGGTGATGGTGCAGCATCCACTGGGCCAGGATGCCGCCGCCGCGGCTGACGATGCCGGTGAGGCGGCCCTTCACCAGCGGCAGGTGCTCGATCAGCAGGCCGGCGTGGATGGTCTGGTAGTCGACGCCCTGCTGGCAGTGCTTCTCGATGATGTGGAGGAAATCGTCCTCATCGAGGCGCTCGATCGAACCGTGCACGCTTTCCAGGGCCTGGTACACCGGCACCGTGCCGATGGGCACCGGTGAGGCCTGGATGATCGCGGTGCGCACCTCATCCAGGTTCACGCCACCGGTGGAGAGATCCATCACGGTGTCGGCGCCGTACTTCACCGCCAGCTGAAGCTTCTCCACCTCCTGGCTCACATCGGAGGCGTTGGGGGACGCGCCGATGTTGGCGTTCACCTTGCAGCGGGAGGCGATGCCGATCGCCATCGGCTCCAGGTTGGGGTGATTGATGTTCGCCGGGATGATCAGGCGTCCGCGCGCCACCTCCTCCATCACCAGCGATTCGGGCAGCGACTCCCGCCGCGCCACATGGGACATCTCCTCGGTGACCAGCCCCTGGCGGGCATAGTGCATCTGGGACACGTTGGCGTGTCCGCGGCGTGACTCAATCCAGGCGCGACGCATGCGGGACCTCCTTCAACTCCGGGAGAACAGGGGAGCCGCCCGAGGGCGGAGAGGAGACCGGCTGCGTTGTGGATCGCACTTCCCTGCGCCGGAACGACCCGGATCAGGTTCGGAGGGTGTGATCTCAGCCCGGGCGGGCACCCCTAGTGACTTCCGAAAGCTAGCAACCGCCGATCGGGCCGCGCCGGCGACCGCTGCATCAGGGCTGCAACCCGTTCAGCGCCGCCGCCACCACGCGATGATCGCTGTCCTGCTGCAGGGCCCGCAGCTGCTCACGGGCCGCTGCGGCCGGCTCGCCGCCCTCCCGCACCAGCCGGCCGAGCACCTCGGCTCCGCCCACCCGCACCGTGCCGTCGCCATCGGCGACGGCGAGGCCGGCCAGCTCGTGCAGCCATTCCGGCCGCATCTCCTCCTGCTCCGCCAGGGCCGAGAGGATGCTGCAGCGCACCAGCCAGGCGCTGTCGGCCCGGAAGCTGGCCACCAGCACCGGCCAGGACCGCACCACCCCGTAGCTCACCAGAGCGTTGGCCGCCTCGGCCCGCACATTGGGGTCTTCGTCCGCACTCACCGTGCGCTCCAGGGCCGACCAGCCCTCCTCGCTGCGTTTCACGCCCAGCCCGGCGCAGCTGAGGGAGCGCACGAGGAACTGCTGCTGTTCCAATCCGAGCAGCAGGAGGGGCACCGCCTGCTCATCGGGGACCTCCCGCAGCCGGGCCAGAGCCGGCATAGCCCGGGATGGATCCCCCGAACCGATCGCCTCCTTCAGGACCTGCAGATCCGGTTCCATCCAGCCCAGCCGAGTCCGGGGACTCAGCGCTCACATCCCTCCGACCGTAGAGCCTGCAACAGGGCGGCCCGCCTCCGCCGCCGCTGCAGGGCCAGGCTGGCGGTGAGTCCGGTGCCGATCAGGAGCGCCGGAACGGCCTGCAGGCGATCGCGCCCCTGACGCTGGGCCATCCCCAGCAGGGCGATCAGCACGAGCAGCGGCGCTGCCAGCCCCAGCAGGGTGCGGATCACACCCGGGAGCCGCGCCGCTCCATCCAGCGCAGCAGGGTCAGGCTCAGCACCTCGATGCCGATCGCCAGGCAGTCTTCGTGGGGTTTGAAGGCGCAGTTGTGCAGGGGGGCGCAGCCCTCCGGGCCGGCCACACCCAGACGGAACATGGTGCCCGGGGTGTCCCGCAGCAGCTCGGCGAAATCCTCCGCCCCCAGCGAGGGCTGCTCGAGCTGCAGCACCTGATCCACGCCGATCCGCTCACGGGCCACGCCGGCGAGCAGGTCGGTGAGGGCCGGATCGTTGTGCACCGGCGGCGCGATCGGCCGGTAGCGCACCCGCGCATCGCCGCCGTAGCCCTGGCAGAGGGAGACCACGGTCCGGCGGATCCAGTCCGGCAGCTGATCGTGCTGGCGCGTGTCCAGACAGCGGACGGTGCCCAGAAGACGGACGTGATCAGCGATCACGTTGAAGGCCTTGCCCCCCTCGATCCGCCCGAAGCTCACCACCACGGGCTGGAGCGCGTCCAGGCGCCGGCTGATCGCCTCCTGCAGGCCGCTCACCACCCGGGCGGCGATCCAGATGGCATCGGTGGACTGGTGGGGCCGGGCTCCATGGCCCCCCTCGCCGATGACCTCGACCTCCAGCTCCCCGGCCGCGGCGGTGAGGCTGCCGGAGCGCACGCCGATGCTGCCGACCGGCAGGGAGGGGAAGACGTGCACCCCGAAGAGGGCCTCCACGCCGTCCATCGCGCCATCGGCCCGCATCCAGCCGGCACCGGTGGCGAGCTCCTCGGCCGGCTGGAACAACAGCCTCACGCGGCAGGTGAGGTCGCCTTGCCGATGGCTCAGCAGCCGGGCCACCCCCAGACCGATGGTGGTGTGCAGGTCGTGGCCGCAGGCATGCATCACCCCCTGGCGGGTGGAGGCATAGGGCAGGTCGGTGCGCTCCTCGATCGGCAGGGCGTCCATGTCGACCCTCAGGGCCACCAGCGGCGCCCCGGCCGGGCCCAGTTCCGCCACCACACCGGTGCGTCCGACGCCCTCGCGCACGTGCCAGCCCATGTGACGGAGCTCACCGGCCACCAGGGCGGCGGTCTGGTGCTCATCGCCGCTGAGCTCGGGGTGGGCATGCAGGTGGCGGCGCAGCCCGATCAGATCGGGCAGGGCGGCCTCGAGCTGTTGCCGCAGGAGACCGTCGCAGCCGGCAGGGGCCACGGTCATCGGCTCACGAGGGCGAGGAAATCCATCAGGTCCTGGGTGGGGGCGGGCGGCCAGCGGCGGATCGCCAGCAACCATTCTCGCTGCCGGTAGCGGGGATCGAGCCCCGAAGCCGCGGCCCAGTTGCTTTCCGCCTCACCGCCGGCACCCCGGCTCCACAGCAGGGCGGTGAGAGCCGCACGGGCATCGGCGAAGAGGGGATAGCGCCGGATCAGCCGCCTCAGTTCGGCCTCCGCCTCGGCCCGATCCCCCAGCTGATAGGCCGCCAGCGCCGCGCTGGAGCGGGCCATGGCGAAGCCCGGCCTCACCAGGGAGGCCTGCTCGAACAGGCGGCGGGCCTCGGACCAGTGCTGCTGCGATCCCTCGACGTTGGCGAGGTTGTAGAGAGCGGAGGCGTCTTCGGGATCGCGCTCGAGAATCCAGCGGTAGTCGGCGCTGGCCTCGCTCCAGCGCTGCAGGGCCTCCTCGGCCGTGCCCCGGTTGAGATGGGGATCGGCTTCCTCGGGGGCCAGCTCCATGGCGCGGGTCTGATCGGCGATCGCCCCTTCGCCGTCGCCGAGGGCGAGGCGCACGTTGCCCCGGTTGCTCCAGGCGGCGGCATCCGCGGGGCTGCGCTCCAGCACCAGGTCCCACAGGGGCAGGGCATCACCGAAGCGACCCTCCTGGCTGGCCGTGAGGGCCTGATCGAACAGCTGGGGCAGGGAGAGCTGCAGCGCCAGCAGCAGCGCCCAGACGACGCTCACGGATCGATCCCGGCGAGGTGGCGGCGCGCCGCATCCGTGAGGACGCGGCCGCGGGCGGTGCGCTGCAGAAAGCCGGCCTGCAGCAGGAAGGGCTCCACCACCGTCTCCAGCGTGACCGGGTCCTCGCCGAGGGCGGCCGCCAGGGCCTCCAGTCCTGCGGGGCCTCCGTTGTGCCGCTCCTGCAGCAGGTGCAGCAGCCGCCGGTCGCTGGCCTCGAGGCCGCGGGCATCGACGCGGTGCAGGTCGAGCGCCTCCCGCACCAGGGCCCGGTCCACCCGGCCGCGGTCCTGCACCATCGCCACATCGCGCACCCGCCGCAGCAGGCGGTTGGCGATGCGGGGGGTGCCGCGGCAGCGGCCGGCGATCTCCTCGGCGGCGCCGGGCTCCAGCGGCAGGGCCAGCAGGGCGGCGGCGCGGTGCACGATCGCCTCGAGATCCTCCCGGCGGTAGAACTCGAGCCGCTGCAGCAGGCCGAAGCGGTCGCGCAGGGGCGAGCTCAGCGCTCCGGCGCGCGTGGTGGCTCCCACCAGGGTGAACGGGGGCAGGGGCAGGGAGCGGGTGCGGGCCGCACTGCCCTTGCCGACCGTCAGGTCGAGGCGGCCGTCCTCCATGGCGGGGTAGAGCAGCTCCTCGGCCACGCGGTTGAGCCGGTGGATCTCATCGATGAACAGCAGCTCGCCGGGCTCCAGCTGCATCAGCAGGCCGACGATGTCGCGGGGGCGCTCCAGGGCCGGGGCGCTGGCGATCCGGCAACCCACGCCCATCTCCTCGGCCAGGACCAGCGCCATGGTGGTCTTGCCCAGTCCGGGGGGGCCGAACAGCAGCACGTGATCGAGGGGCTCGCCGCGCCGGCGGGCCGCCGCAATGGCGATCGCCAGCACCTGCTTGAGCTCGCTCTGACCGATGTAGTCGTCGAGGCGCCGGGGCCGCAGCCGGTCCTCGCGGGCCGGGGCCCCACCGGCCCCAGCGGTGGCCTCCGATCCGCCGTCCCCCGCTTCCACGGCGTTGGGATCCATCAGCCGCGGGCCCGGTCCGGGCGGGGTCCGGCGACCGCCCGGAGGGCCGGCAGCGGAGGAGACGATGGCCATGGCCGCACGGTACCGGGCTCTCGATAGGGTCGGGAGAGGGGCGAGCGCCATGGGCAAGGGGAAGGGCCGCAAGGGCCGGGCATCCGGCGGCAAGGGAGCGACCAGCCTGCTGGCGGACAACCGTCAGGCGCGCCATCAGTACGAGATCCTGGAGACCCTGGAGGTGGGGGTGGAACTGCTGGGCACCGAGGTGAAGTCGGTGCGGGCCGGCAAGGCCAACCTCCGGGACGGGTTCTGCCTGATCCGTCGCGGTGAGATGCAGCTCCACAACGTGCACATCTCCCCCCACAGCCATGCCTCGGCCTACTTCAACCACGAACCCCTGCGGGTGCGGAAGCTGCTGGCCCATCGCCGCGAGATCGAGAAGCTGCGGGTCGCCCTGGAGCAGAAGGGGCTGACCCTGGTGCCGCTCAACCTGCACCTGAAGGGGTCCTGGATCAAGATGACCGTGGGTCTCGGTCGCGGCCGGAAGCTGCACGACAAGCGCCAGGAGGAGCGGCGGCGCCAGGACGCCAAGGAGGTGCGCTCAGCGCTGAAGCGCCTCTGAGCCACCCTCCGGCGCCCCATCCGGGAGCGACCCCGCAGCCGACGGACCGGGAGCAGGCTCCGAAACGGAGCCTGCTTGCAGAGGCTCCGGCGCGCCGGCTGGGGCCTCCACGGGCGGGGCGTCCGATCCGCTGGAGCCGCGCGGTGAATCGCTGGGACCCGTGCCGTCGCCGGCCTCCGCCGATCCGGGCCTGAGTCCGGGGGCGACCTGGGCGGGTGCGGTGCTTCCGGAGAGATCCGGATCGGCGCGGCAGGAGAGGGTGATCAGACCGGAGGAGACCCCGTCGTTGGTGATCAGCACCTGGACGGGACTGCCGGCGGAGGCGGGCAGTTGCACCACGCGCAGAGGACCATCCGGTTCCAGCACCGCTCCTTCGGCCGCGAAGACCGTCATCCGCATCAGCGGCGTGCCGTTCACGCCCAGCACGAGCTGATGCCCCTCCGGCACGGCGATGGACACCAGCCGGGCCCCGCGACCCGACACGCGGGTGGAGAGATCCAGCGGCTGGCCGGAGCGGGCCTCGATGCGCTCGATGTCCACCGTGGCCAGACGCTGCTCGGCGGCCGCGGTCCAGAGCTGGCGGAAGGGCTCGGGCGGACGCCCGCCGCCAGCGCGCTGGGGAAGGATCGACGCGGCGCTGCTGGAGACGAGCTGGGCCAGAGCCTCCGCACTGATGCCCTGCTCCTGGAGATCGGCGCGGCGCTTCTGCCAGTCCGCATCGCTGAAGCTGCCGAGACGGGAGCGCAGCTCCGGCGGGAGCTGCTCGACCCGGGCCAGCCATTCCTCGGCCAGGTCGTTCCAGGCCCGGCGCAGGGGAGCGTCGGCCAGGGAATCGGAGGGAGGCCGGCCCTGACGCTCGGGAAACCGCTCCATCAGGCTGGCATCCACCAGGGAGAGGAACCAGCCGCGATCGACCTGCAGCGCCCTGAGGCGGCTGAGCAGCGCCTGACGCTGATCCACCTCGGCGGGCGGCAGCGTTTCCGCCCGGGGTGTGGGACGTTCCGGCAGCGGCTGGCGGGGCTCGCGCGCCGACGGCTGATCGCGGCTCAGCAGCAGCCAGCCGAGGCCGGTGCCCACAAGGGCGGACACCAGCAGCGCGATCACGACGGGCCAGAGGCGCCCTTCGGCGGCCTGATCGCGCTCGCGGGCCCGCTGCCCCGGGCTGGGCGGCAGGGGCTGGGATGGGGCCGGGGGGTCCGGTACCGCCGCCGGAGCACCCGCCGGCGCCAGGGGCACGGTGCGGTCGGACCGGGCCACAGGGCCGGTGCTGTCGGGCACGGGGATGGCCTCAAGGGCCTCCAGGGCGTCCGCCGCGCTGCGGAAGCGCTCCGCCGGGCGCTCACTGACCAGTCGCGCCAGGGCATCCCGCAGGCGGGGCTCACCATCGAGGCCGGTGGGCAGGCGCCAGCTGAGATCGGTCGGCTCGAGCAGCCGCTGAGGCGGATCGCCCGAGAGGAGCACCAGGGCGCTGACCCCGAGGGCGTGGAGATCCATCCAGGCCGCGAGCGCGTCGCCGCGGCCCTGGGCCGCCGGGGCGAAGCCGGCCGTGGCACCGCGGCCGGGAGCCCGGCCGTCCTGACGCTGCAGCAGGCCCACATCCAGCAGCACCGGCAGGCCGTCCCGCTCGCGGCGCAGGAGATTGGAGGGATTGAGGTCGGTGTGCACGAGCCCCTCGCCATGGAGGAGGCTCAGCACCGGCAGCACCTGCCGCAGCAGCAGCAGCACCTCTCCCGCTCCGAAGACCATCTGCCGCTCGGAACGGGCCTGAAGCAGCTCGGCGTAGGTCCGCCCCTCCTGCCACTCCCGCACGATCCAGAGACGGGCGTCCTCCTCGATCAGTGCCCCGAAGCGGGGGATCTGGGGGTGCAGCAGGCCCTGAAGGGCGGGCCAGAGCTCCCGCAGGCGGCTCTGGTCGGCCGGATCCTCCAGGCCGCGCAGCACCACGGACGAGGAGGAGGCCAGTCGGTCGATCCCCCGCCACAGCTGACCCTGGCCGCCGCTGCCCAGCGGTGCCACCAGCTCGAAGCGCCCGCCGATGCAGGACCCGGCCCGAACCAGGGGGGAAGGGGGAGCGGTCCCCAGCTCGGATGGACGGGGCATGGGGGCAGGAGAGAGCGCGGCAGACCTCCATGGAACAGGTGGTGTCAACGCCCTGGAGACCTATGGTCCAGAGAGGCGCATCGGGGATCGGCGGCGATGACGGCTCCTCCACGCACCGTCCCCGGAGGTCTGACGACTCGTGCCGCCCGGCTGCGCTCGATCCGCGCCGCCTCCGAGGCCCTGATCACACCGCTGCAACCGGAGGACCTCTGCCTGCAGGGCATGGCGGATGCCAGTCCACCCAAGTGGCACCTGGCCCACACCACCTGGTTCTTCGACACTTTCCTGCTCCAGCCGCACCTGAGCGATCCGCCCCGGAGCGATCCCCGCTGGTCCTACCTGTTCAACTCCTACTACGAGGCCATCGGAGCCCGGCAGCCCCGCCCCGAGCGTGGCCTGCTCACCCGCCCTCCCATCGGCGAGGTGCTCGACTGGCGCGGGCGGGTCGATGCCGGCCTGGAGCGGCTGCTCGAGACCATCGACGGCGCCACCGCCCCGGCTGATCGCGCTCGGGTGCTGGAGCTGCTGGAGCTGGGCCTCCAGCACGAACAGCAGCATCAGGAGCTGCTGCTGATGGATCTGCTCGACGGCTTCAGCCGCCAGCCCCTGGAGCCGGCCTACGGGGAGGAACCGGAGCGGACCTATGCCGAAGGCCGCTGCCCGGGCCCGCTCGCCTGGATCGACCATGCGGAGGGACTGGCCTGGATCGGCCACGATCCCGAGAGCGACGACGGCTTCCACTTCGACAACGAAGCGCCCCGCCACCGGGTCTGGCTCGAGGGGTTCGCGCTGGCCGACCGGCTCGTGAGCAACCGGGAGTATGCGGCCTTCATCGCCGATGACGGCTACCGGCGGCCGGAGCTCTGGATGAGCGAGGGCTGGCATGCGCTGGCCGAGCGCGGCTGGCAGGCCCCCCGCTACTGGCGCGGGGAGGGGCCGGCCGAGGGCTGGGAGTGGGAGTTCACCCTGGCGGGGCGACGGCCGCTGCACCCCGACGCACCGGTGCGGCATCTGAGCTGGTTCGAGGCCGACGCCTATGCCCGCTGGGCCGGAGCCAGGCTGCCGAGCGAAGCGGAATGGGAGGTGGCGGTGGCACGCGAGCGCAGCGGGGAGGGGCCTGCAGCGGGGCAGCCGTCCCTCCGGCAGGTGGACGGTGTGCTCTGGCAGTGGACGGCCAGCCCCTACCGCCCCTACCCCGGCTACCGCCCCGCAGCGGGAGCCGTCGGTGAATACAACGGCAAGTTCATGAGCTCCCAGCTGGTGCTGCGGGGCAGCGCCTTCCTGACCCCCCCGGCCACGCCAGGGCCACCTATCGCAACTTCTTCTCCCCCGCCAGCCGCTGGATGGCCGCCGGGGTGCGTCTCGCCCGCGACCTTCGCTAGCCCATCCATGCCCGCCACCTGCCTGACCCCAGAGCTGATCGACCTGCATCCGCGGCAGGCCGATCTGGCGAGCGCCGTGGAGGCGGGCCTCTGCCGGACGCCGCGGCAGCTGCCGGCCTGGCTGCTCTACGACGCCGAGGGATCGCGTCTGTTCGACGCCATCTGCCACCAGCCCGAATACAGCCTCACCCGCACCGAAACCGCTCTGCTGGAGCAGCGGGGTCCGGCCATCGGTGCGCATCTGGGTCAGGGCGTTCTGGTGGAATTCGGGGCCGGCAGCGCCCGCAAGGTGCGCCCGCTCCTCGACGCGATGCATCCCCGGGCCTACGTGCCGCTCGACATCAGTGCCAGCCACCTGCAGGAGTCATGTGCGCTGCTGCAGGCGCAGCACCCCAGCGTGCCGATCGTGGCCGTCTGCTGCGACTACAGCGCGCTGCAGGAGCTGCCGCCGCACCCGCTCCTGAGCGGAGCCCCGCGGGTGGGCTTCTTTCCGGGCAGCTCCATCGGCAACTTCAGCCACGGCGAGGCCACCCGTCTGCTGCGCCGCTTCCGGGCCCTGCTGGGGGAGGGCGGGCGCCTGCTGATCGGCATCGACCGGCCCAGGGCCGTGGAGCGGATGGAGGCGGCCTACGACGACGCCGCGGGTGTGTCCGCCGCATTCGCCTTCAATCTGCTGAGCCGCCTCAACCGGGACCTCGGGGCCGATTTCGATCCGGATCGGTTCCGCTACCGGGCCCTCTGGCAGGAGCGGGATCAGCGGATCGAGATGGCCCTGGTGAGCCGGCAGCGGCAGGAGGTGCAGCTGCTGGGGCGGAGCTGGCTGTTCGAGGCGGGCGAGCCCCTGGTGACCGAGCACAGCCACAAGTTCACGCCGCAGCGCTTCTCCGCGCTGGCTGCCGGCGCCGGATGGGACACGGGCCCCGTCTGGAGCGATTCCTCCGATCATGTGTCCCTGCTCCTGCTGGAGCCAGCCAGACTCGGGGTGTCGCAACGGAGGTCCCCATGAGTCGGGACGAACAGATCCAGGCCATGCGCGAGCTGCGCGAAGGGCTGATGCATCGGCTGGAGGAGCTGTACCGCCAGGCCTTCGATCAGATCGGGGAGGCCCCGCTGCGCGAGGGCGCCGTGGCGCGCCTCACCCAGTTGCTGCTGCGCTCGCGCGATGGCGCGATCACCCCGCTGCAGGAGGAGATCGAGCAGCCCCTGATCACCCATGCCCCCGAGACACGCGATCCCGCCTGATGGCCGGCTCGTGGTTCCAGGACCTGGAGCAGAAGCTCGATGAGCAGCTGGAGGCGTTCCTGCGCAGCAACCCGGATCAACGGCAGCGGCTGGAGCAGCAGGAGCGCCAGGAACGCTCGCAATGGCTGCATCGGCGGCAGAAGCAGCTGACCGCTTCCGCCGGACAGCAGCGGCAGGAGCTGATGGAGCTGGCCGAGGAGATCTCTCGCTGGCGCGAGCGGGTGGAACGGGCCAGGGCGGCCGGCGCCGAGGACCTGGCCGAGCGGGCCGCGGACCATCTGATGCGCCTGATGGCTCAGGGGCGTGAGCACTGGCAGGCCCTGGCTTCCCTAGGGGAGGAGATCACGCGTCTTGGCACCGAGCTGAGTGAGCTTGAGGCCGAGACGAGAGACCATCCGCCGGGGCAGACGGTCGGCAGTCGCTCGGGATCAACAGGGTCCTCCGAGGCGGGAACAGACCGGGCGGACAGCCTCAAGGACGCCTGGGAGCGCTTCGAAAGCGAACAGGAACTCGAGCGGCTGCGCCGGCGGGCCCGCTGACTTCGGGCCTCAGGCCTTGGGTGCGGGCGGCTCCAGGCTCACGCCTTCGGGCGGGGGTGTGGGGTCGGGATCGGCGATCAGCATGTGCTGCAGCACGATCTCGGGGCGTTCACTGTCGCGCCAGCGGATGCGGTAAGCCGGCATCTTGGTGCCGCGGCTGGTGGTCTGCTCGACCGGCTCCATCACCCAGCCGCGCCGCGAGCGGCCCTGGGGATTGCGCTTGACGACTGCATCCGCGTGCTTGAAGCGGAACCCAACGCGCTCTCCACTCATCAGGCCTGGTCGGTGTGCAAGTCACACCATTATCCACTCTCGCTCTCCCGTGTCCCGGCCGGGCGCAGCAGCGGGAAGGCGATCACGTCGCGGATCGAGGGACTGTCGGTGAGGAGCATGGCCAGACGATCGATGCCGATCCCGAGGCCGCCGGTGGGAGGCATGCCCACCTCGAGGGCCTGAAGAAAGTCCTCGTCGACGCTGTTGGCCTCCAGGTCTCCCGCCTGGCGCCGCTCCTGCTGGGCCTCCAGCCGCTGCCGCTGATCGAGAGGGTCGATCAGCTCACTGAAGGCGTTGGCGGTCTCCCGGCCGACGATGAACAGCTCGAAGCGCTCCACCAGGCCGGGCCGGCTTCGGTGCCTGCGGGCCAGCGGAGAGATCTCGACCGGGTAATCCATCACGAAGGTCGGCTGCACCAGCTGGGCCTCGACCCGCTGCTCGAAGGCCTCGTTGAGCAGCCGGCCGACGCTGTCGGCCGTGTCCGGGGTCTCCAGTCCCCGTTCCCGCATGGCCGCTGCCGCCGCGTCGCGGTCGCTGAAGCGCTCGAAGTCGAGCCCGGTGGCCTCCAGCACCAGCTCGTGCATGGTGACGCGCCGCCAGGGCGGGGTCAGGTCCACCTCCACCCCCTGGTAGGTGAGGGTGGTGCCGCCGCAGACCTCACGGCTCACCTCGGCCAGCAGGGCCTCGGTGAGATCCATCATGTCGTGGTAATCGGCGAAGGCCTGATACACCTCGACCGAGGTGAACTCCGGGTTGTGGCGGGTGCTGATGCCCTCGTTGCGGAAGATGCGCCCCAGCTCGTAGACGCGCTCGAAGCCCCCCACCACGAGCCGCTTCAGGTGCAGTTCGGTGGCGATGCGCAGGTAGAGCGGCAGATCGAGGGTGTTGTGGTGGGTGATGAACGGCCGCGCCTCCGCACCACCGGCCTCGGCCTGCAGCACCGGTGTCTCGATCTCGAGAAAGCCGCGGGCATCGAGCCAGCGGCGCATGGCACTCACCAGGCGGGCGCGGCGGCGGAACGTGTCGCGGGTCTGGGGCGAGACGATGCAGTCGAGGTAGCGCTGGCGATAGCGCTTCTCCACGTCCGCCAGGCCATGCCATTTGTCGGGCAGGGGCTGGAGGGCCTTGCTGAGCATGCGCCAGCCCCGCACCTTCACCGACAGCTCGCCCCGGTCGGTGCGGCGCAGGCTGCCCGTCACCCCGATCCAGTCGCCCGCATCCACCAGCCCGGTGAGGTGGGCGAAGGCTTCGGGGTCCTCGTCGGCCATGGCGGCCGACAGGGTCGCCTTCTCGATGAACAGCTGGATCGAGCCGCTGGCATCCGCCAGAGTGAAGAAGGCCAGCTTGCCCATGACCCGCCGGGTCATCACACGACCGGCCACAGCCACGCTCACGTCTCTCTCCTCGCCGGCCGGCAGGTCCGCGTAGGCCTGCTGCAGCTCCGCCGTCTGGTGGCTGGGCCGGTAGTTCAGGGCGTAGGGCGACTGGCCGATGGCCTCCAGGGCCCTGGACTTTTCAAGGCGGGTCTCACGAAGCTCGGACAAGGCAGCGGAACGGGCCGGCGCCTCCCATCCTCCCGCTCAGCCGCCGGCGGCCAGGGCGGCCTCACCGCGGCGCTGGGAGGCGTAACCGGTGCCCCGGACCGTGAGGATCAGCTCGGGATTGCGGGGATCGGGCTCGAGCTTGCCGCGCAAACGGGCCACGTACACATCGACCACCCGCAGGTCGGCTGCGCGCCGGGGCGGGTAGCCCCAGAGCTGCTCGAGGATCTCGGCTCTGGGCACGACCCGGCCCGGCTCACGGAACAGGAGCTCCAGCAGGCTGAACTCGGTGTAGGTGAGGGCGATGCGCTCGCCATCGCGCGTCACCTGACGGCGGTTGGTGTCCACCACCAGATCACCCAGGCGCAGCACACCCTGGCCTCCGGCCGCGTCCCCGAGGTCGGCGGCACCGGCCGATCGGCCGACGCGGCGAAGGATCGAAACGATGCGCGCCTCCAGCTCCTTGGGGCTGAAGGGCTTGGGCAGGTAGTCGTCGGCGCCGAGATCGAGGCCGGCGACCCGCTCGCTGATGCTGTCGAGGGCCGAGAGAAAGATGATCGGCACACAGGATTCATCCCTCAGCCGCCGGCAGACCGCGAAGCCGTCCAGACGGGGCAGCATCACATCGAGCACCACCAGGTCGGGCTGCTCGCGGTGGAACAGGGTCAGAGCCTGCTCGCCGTCCTCGGCTGCGATCACCCGGTAGCCGGCGAGCTGCAGCCGCATGAGCAGCACCCTGCGCACGGCCGGCTCATCGTCCACCACAAGGATGGTGGCCTTCGGCCGTGCCTGGTCGGGCGCTGGCATGAACCCCCTATTTATGAAGATTCACAACCTTACTCATCGGAGTCGCCTTTCCAGGTGGCGGAAGCCCCCCTCAATGCCGCTTTTTCGATTGTTTTAAGAAATGGCCGCCGCTGCCGGCGTGGGCTCAGGGCTGCGCCGCGTCCGGGCCCTCGGGCCAGCGGGCCCTGGCGTAGCGGTTCCACTGGCGAGCCGCCTCCGCCACCGCCTCGTCGCTGCTGATCTGGCCGAGCATCGCCCGCTGCAGTTCGGTGTAGACGATGGCCTGCAGGCGCTTGATGCCGGGTGTGGCCGGAACCAGCACCCGGCCGCGGCGGAGGGTGCGGGCCGACTCGAGTCGGGCATCGCGGATCAGGGTCTCCGCCGGCGTGGCCGGAACCTCACGGCTCAGGGCGGCCTCCACCTCCTCCAGGGCCTGCACCGATGAGGGCAGCACCCGGGCCAGCTCGGCGAAGCGGGCCTGGTTGGACGCGTTGGTGAGGAAGAGAGCGAGGCTCACAGCCTGCTCCGGCATGGCGCTCTGGCGCGGCACGGCCAGGGTCATCACGGCCACGTTCGCCGCTCCATCGGCACCCGTGATCGGTGGATGGGGCCGGGTGGCCGCGGCCACGCCCGGGGCGTTGGTCTGGATGGTGCGCAGGAACTCGGCGCCGCTGGCCAGCAGAGCCAGCTCACCGCTCTGGTACAGCTCGATGGCGCGACGCTGGCCCTGACTCACCACCTCGCGCGGCAGCAGGCCCTCCCGGTAGAGATCGGTCCAGAAGGCGAAGGCCCGCCGGCCCGCCTCGGTCTCGAAGCCGGCGCGAAGGTCCTCATCCAGCAGAGTCACCCCCATCTGGACCATCGACTCGAGCAGCTCGGCCGAGTCGTCCGGCACAACGGTCACGAACAGGCCGTAGCGGCCGGTGGCCCGCCGCACGGCCCGGGCGTAGGCCGGAACCTCCTCCCAGGACCGGGGCGGTCCCTCCAGGCCGGCCCGCTCCAGCAGATCGCTGTTGACCAGACTGATCCGGGCCGTGAGGTACCAGGGGATGGCGATCTGATCGTCGCCCTGGGCACCCGCCTCCCAGATGCCGGGCAGATAGCGCTCGGCCGTTCCCTCCGGCAGCATCGGCTCGAGATCCAGAAGCCCCCGCTTGCTGGCCAGATTGGCGGCGAAGGGAGGGTTGAGGTTCACCACGTCCGGCGCCGTGCGCGCGAACACGGCGGCCAGCAGCTTCCGCTCCACCGACCCCCAGGGCAGGTCGGTCCACTGCACCTCGGTGCCGGGATGGCGGTCCTCCCAGTCGGCCAGTACGGCGGCCATGTAGTCGTTGAATTTCGGGGCCAGCTGCAGCGTCCAGAGCTGCAGCTCACGGCGCCCATCGGCGGAGCGGGGCCCGCTGCAGCCCGCCAGCAGCAGACCGAGCAGGAGGCCGAGGGCCATGCGCCTGGGGATCCGGAACAGCATCGCGGCGGGGGAACGGGGCATCAGACGGGCGCCAGGCGACGCCAGAGCAGCAGCAGGGGCGAGCAGCAGAGCGGAGCCAGCAGAGCGGTGATCAGCACCTGGAGCACGGCGGTGACCAGAACGCCATCGAGGGCGGAGGAGGACATCCGCGGCCAGTCGGCGATCCAGAGCTGGGCCAGAACGCTCAGGTTGAGCAGCGCGGCCCCCAGCAGAGCGAGCAGACCGAGATTGAGGCTGCGCTGGATCGGAGGGGCGCGCAACCCGATCCTTCCGTACCACCAGCCCAGCAGCAGCAGAGCGGGCAGAACGCTCGGACCATCCAGATGCAGCGCGTCCACCAGCAGACCGAGGGCCAGAGCCATCAGCAGGCCGGAGCGGCGCCCATCCACGAGCGCCCAGGGCAGCAGCCACAGCACCGACCAGCAGGGCGGCACGCCATCGAGCCGGAGCAGGGGCGGGTTCCCCAGCTGCAGCAGCGGCACCAGCAGAACAGGACCCAGACAGAGGGGGCGGCGGATCAGCTGACCTCTCATGGCAGGCGGCGGATCTGGACCCAGTCGATCGCCGCCACGGGGGCGCTGGGCTGCAGCAGGGCGGTGGGAGCGGGCACGCTGCGCTCATCGAGCGAGGCGATCACCCCCACGGGCAGGTTGGCCGGCACCAGGGTGCTGGCCGGGGAGGTGGTGACCACATCGCCGACGCGCACCTGAGGGTCCTTGTCGAGGAAACGCAGCACCGGCCGGCTGGAGCCGGCCCCCTCCAGCAGGCCGTGGCGACGGGTGCGGGGCACCCAGACGCCCACATCACTGCCGCGGGCCGTGAGCAGGCGGACCCTGGCGGTGCTCGGGGTGACACTGGCCAGGGTGCCGATCAGACCGCCGGGGCCCATCACGGCATCGCCGGCCTGCAGACCGTGCAGTGAGCCGCGACCGAGCTCCAGCTGCTGCCACCACCCCGCGGTGGAGCGGGAGATCACCGGTGCGGCGATGAGGGTGGCGTCCGCATCCGCCAGGTCCAGCAGCCCGCGCAGCCGGGCGTTGTCCCGCTCCAGCAGGGACAGGCGGGTGCGCTGCTCGAGGCTCGTGGCCGAGTCGATCCACTGCCGCTGGGCCGGACCGGGCCAGAAGGGCCGACTGATCAGGGCATAGAGATCGGCCGGGCCGGCCCCCTTGCCGAAGCGCACGAGCACCAGGGCGGCCAGAGCGACCAGCCAGGGCAGGCTCTGCTGGATGCGCCCGACGGACGGGCGGCGCAGCCAGCGCCAGGAGGGCATGGCGATCAGGTCGTGGCGCGGGCGAAGTCAGGGGTGTCGAGCACGCGCTGGAGGCGCTTGTAGTCCTCCAGCACCTGACCGCAGCCGTTGACCACACACAGCAGGGGGTCCTCGGCGATGTGGGTGAGGATGCCGGTCTCGTGGCTGATCAGCTCACTGATGCCGCGCACCAGGGCGCCGCCGCCGGCCAGCATGATGCCGCGATCGACGATGTCGGCCGCCAGCTCGGGCGGGGTGCGCTCGAGGGTGCGCTTCACCGCCTCGACGATCACGTTGAGCGGTTCGGCCATCGCTTCCCGCAGGTCGCCGGCACGCACCGTGATGGTGCGGGGCAGGCCGGAGAGCAGGTGGAGGCCACGCACGTCCATCGTCTCCTCGTCGAAGCCGTTGTCCGGGAAGGCGGAGCCGATGCGGATCTTGATCTCCTCCGCGGTGCGCTCGCCCACCACGAGGTTGTGCACCTTCTTGAGATAGACGCTGATCGAATCGCTCAGTTCGTCGCCGGCCACGCGCACCGACTCCGAGAGCACGGTGCCGCCGAGGCTGAGCACAGCCACTTCGGTGGTGCCGCCGCCGATGTCGACGATCATGGTGCCGATCGGATCGGTCACCGGCAGGCCGGCACCGATGGCCGCGGCCACCGGTTCATCGATCAGGTGCACCTCGCGGGCGCCGGCGAGGCCGGCCTCCCGCACGGCCCGGCGCTCGACGCCGGTCACACCGCTGGGGATGCCCACCACCAGGCGCGGCGCCACGATGCCGCGGCCCTCATTGCCCTTCTGGATGAAGGACTTGATCATCTGCTCGGCGGCGTCGAAATCGGCGATCACGCCATCGCGCAGGGGACGCACCGCGCGGATGTTGCCCGGCGTGCGGCCGAGCATCAGCTTGGCTTCATCCCCGACGGCGAGCGGAGCGTTGCGCTCCAGGTCCATCGCCACCACCGAGGGCTCCTGCAGCACGATGCCGCGGCCGGAGACATAGATCAGTGTGTTGGCGGTTCCCAGGTCGATGCCGATGTCGCGCGAGAGCTGGAAACGACGCAGAAACACGGAGAATCCCGGAAGGGCGTTGAATCATACGGACCGTTCCGGGGCGGGTCCGGAGCCACGGCCTGAGACGCGTCGGCCCGGCCGGGGAAGTGTTTGAACGGTGAGGCACGGAAGCGTGCCGCATCATTGATCCATCACCAGCAGAAGGAACCGAATCATGGGTGTGAATTCCGTGACCCTCGTCGGCCGTGCCGGCCGGGACCCCGACGTGCGCTACTTCGAATCGGGGAGCGTCGTGGCCAATCTGACCCTGGCCGTGAACCGCCGCAGCCGGGATGACGAACCCGACTGGTTCAATCTCGAGATCTGGGGCAAGCAGGCCCAGGTGGCGGCGGATTACGTCCGCAAGGGATCCCTGCTCGGGATCATCGGCAGCTTCAAGCTCGACCGCTGGACCGACCGTGCCACCGGTGAGGAGCGCAGCAAGCCCGTGGTGCGGGTGGACCGTCTCGAACTGCTGGGCTCCCGCCGGGACAGCGAAGCCGGCGCCGCCTCGATGGATGAGGGCGGTGGCTACGGAGGCGGAGCGCCGAGCGAGGCGGAAGTGCCCTTCTGAAGACGCGGGCGCGTCTCAGTCGCTGGTGTGGCGGCGGCGCCAGGCCCTGAGGCCCAGCCAGATACCGCCGCCGACCACCGCCACCACCAGCAGCACCTTGATCACCTTCGACACCGGCTCGATCCAGAGCTCGACGCGGGCGTAGCTCTCGCCCAGGGCGATGCCGGCAACGGTGAGCAGGATGGTCCAGATCAGGCTGCCGGCCGTGGTCCAGATCAGGAACGGCACCATCGGCATCATCTCCACACCGGCCGGCACGGAGATGAGGGTGCGGATGCCGGGCACCAGCCGGCCCCAGAACACCAGGGCCGAGCCGTAGCGGGAGAACCAGCGCCGCGAGCGGGCCAGATCGTCGGGGCTGATGCCGAGCCAGCGGCCGTGGCGCCCCAGCCAGTGCTCGAGCCGCTCCTCGTTCACCAGCCGGCCGATGCCGTACCAGGGGAAGGCACCGAGCACGGTGCCGGCCAGGCCGGCCAGCACCACCGGAATGAACTGCAGCTGCCCCTGCTGCACGTAAAAGCCCCCCAGAGGCATGATCAGCTCCGAGGGGATGGGGGGGAACAGATTCTCCAGAAACATCGCCGCGAAGATCGAGCCGTACCCCAGCCACTGGTTGGCGGCCACGGCCTGCCCGATCAGCTCGGGCAGGCGGGTGACCAGGTCGGTGAGGCTCATCGGCGCGGGGGTGCTGTCCGGGTCATCGTCCGCGTTCGGGCGGGATCCGGCGAGCGCTCCGGGATCAGTAGCGGTAGTGGTCGGGCTTGTAGGGGCCGGCCACCGGCACGTTGATGTAGTCGGCCTGCTCCTGGCTGAGCTCGGTGAGGCGGGCACCGATGCGCTCCAGATGGAGGCGGGCCACCATCTCATCGAGGTGCTTGGGCAGCACGTGCACGCTGTTGCCGTACTGCTCACCGCGGCAGAACAGCTCGATCTGAGCCAGCACCTGGTTGGTGAAGGAGTTGCTCATCACGAAGCTGGGGTGACCGGTGGCGCAGCCCAGGTTCACCAGACGGCCTTCGGCGAGAAGGATGATGCGATTACCGCTGGGCAGGGTGATGTGATCCACCTGGGGCTTGATCGTCTCCCAGCTGTACTGACGCAGCGAGGCCACATCGATCTCATTGTCGAAGTGGCCGATGTTGCAGACGATCGCCTCATCCTTCATGGCGATCAGATGCTCATGCCGGATCACATTGAAGTTGCCGGTGGCGGTGACGAAGATGTCGACATCGCGCACCACATCGTCAAGACGCACCACGCGATAGCCCTCCATCGCAGCCTGCAGCGCGCAGATGGGGTCCACCTCGGCCACCATCACCGTGGCGCCCAGGCCGCGCAGGGACTGGGCCGAGCCCTTGCCCACGTCGCCATAGCCCATCACCAGGGCCACCTTGCCCGCCACCATCACATCGGTGGCGCGCTTGATGCCGTCCACCAGGGATTCACGGCAGCCGTAGAGGTTGTCGAACTTGCTCTTGGTGACCGAGTCGTTGACGTTGATCGCCGGGAAGCAGAGATCACCGCTCTTGTGCATCTGCACCAGGCGGGCCACACCGGTGGTGGTCTCCTCGGTCACACCGCGGATCGCAGCGCGCACGCGGGAGTAGAAGCCGGGCTGAGCCGCCAGCTTCTGGCGGATGGCGCTGAACAGGGCACGCTCCTCATCGTTGGAGGGGTGGTCGAGCACCGACGGATCGCTCTCGGCCCGGCTGCCGAGCATCACCAGACCGGTGGCATCGCCGCCGTCGTCGAGGATCATGTTGGGGCAGCCACCATCGCCCCACTCGAGGATGCGATGGGTGAAGGCCCAGTACTCATCCAGGGTCTCGCCCTTGTAGGCGAACACCGGAATGCCGGAGGCGGCGATCGCCGCGGCGGCGTGATCCTGGGTGGAGAAGATGTTGCAGGAGGCCCAGCGCACCTCGGCGCCCAGCGCCACCAGGGTGTTGATCAAGACAGCCGTCTGGATCGTCATGTGCAGGCTGCCGGCGATGCGGGCACCCTTGAGCGGCTGGGTGTCGCCGTGCATGCGACGCAGCGCCATCAGACCGGGCATCTCGGTCTCGGCGATGGCGATCTCCTTGCGACCGAAATCGGCCTGGTTGATGTCAGCCACCACGTAGGAGCTGGTGGTCTGCGGCAGGGCAGACGAAACAGGAGGCGTGGCCACCATGACGTGCAAAACTCCCTCGCGGGGAGGCGATGTTGTTCAAAAACCGCGGAGGGCCGAGGCTTCGGGCTCCAGTGGCGACACCCTACAAGGATGAAGAGTTGGCTCGCTGATGCCGCCGCCACGGAGGATCTGGGGCGTGATCTGATCAACCGGCTGCTGCCAGGGGCCAACGCAACCGAGCCGTTGCCGGGACCGGCGACGCTGCCGGTTCTGCTGCTGCGGGGCGCCCTCGGGGCCGGCAAGACCTGCCTGACCCGGGGCCTGGCCCGGGGTCTGGGCATCGAGGAGCCGATCACCAGCCCCACCTTCGCGCTCGCCCAGCACTACAGCGGCTGGCGGCACGGAACCGAAACCGCCCTGGTGCACCTCGACCTCTACCGGCTCGAGCAGCCGGCGGCGGCCGATGAGCTGTTTCTGCAGGAGCAGGAGCAGGCCGAGGAGCGGGGCGCGCTGCTGGTGGTGGAGTGGCCCGAGCGCCTCTCCTTCACGCCGCCCGGGAGCTGGACGGTGCAGCTGGAGATCGTGGCGGAGGGCCGGCTGGCGCGGCTCAGCGCTGCAACAGCGCCCTGACGGCGTCCGCGTCGGGCTGAGGTTCGATGGCGCCCTCGCCGCCGCAGGTGAGCGCGCCGCAGGCAGAGGCGAAGCGGATCGCCTCCTCCAGGGGAGCCGCGGCAGCCGAATCGATCATGCCGGGGTCCTCGGCCAGCCGGTGCAGCAGACCGGCGGTGAAGGCATCGCCCGCGCCGGTGGTGTCCCGCACCGGCACAGCCAGCGCCGGGCACGCCCCCTCGAGCCGGCCATTGCTCCAGCGCACCGGCCGGGAGCCATCACTGATCACCACCAGACAGGCCTGATCGGGGCGACGGGGCAGAGCCCGATGCACCACCACCGGATCCCGGCTGGCGAAGAGCCACTCGGCCTCCTCGGCCGCCAGCTTGAGCACCGCCACGCGCGGCAGAACAGCCAGGATCGGGTGGCGGGCCTGGGCTGCGGAGCAGGGCCAGAAGGTGGGCCGCCAGTTCACGTCCATGGCGATGGGCACCCCGGCCGCCTCCGCCATGGCCATGGCCAGCGCGTGCGCGCGGGCCGCAGGGCCGCCCGCCATCGGGATGGTGCCCACGAGCAGCCAGGCGGCCCGGGGGAGCAGCGCCTCCAGCACCGGTTGCAGGGCGTCGGGGTTCAGGGCCTGATCGGCGAAGCCGGCGCCGCGATCACCCATGAAGCCGCCGAAGCAGCGCTCCCCGGCCGCATCGCGCGACACCAGCACCACCCGGGTGGGGCGATCCGGGTCCGCCTGCAGGCCATCGGGGCGCACACCCCGCTGCTGGAAGAGGGCCCGGAAGCGGCGACCGGCGTCGTCCTGCCCAAGACGCGCGACCAACGCAGAGTCTGTACCCAGCCGCGCGAGGGCACAGGCCACGTTGGCCGGCGCACCGCCCAGGCAGTCGCTGGAGGGTCCGATCCGCACATCACCACCCGGCGGCCCGAGCCGATCGATCAGGGCCTCACCCAGACAGATCACCAAGGCGGGGGCGGCGGCAGGGCTCATGGCTCCAGGGGCAAAACCGGGCTCGATCCGGCCGGCGCAACGCGGAACCAGCCGGGTTCCGCGGCGGCGAGCCAGTCGCGCAGGGCCGCGATGATGCGGCTGTTGGCCGCCGGAAAGGGGTAGCGCTCAAGCTCGGACACCGCCACCCAGCGCACCTGCTGAGAGGCGAGGGGCCGGGGCACGCCGGAGCGCCAGCGGCAGAGGTGCACCAGGAAGCGGAGTCGCTTGTGGCTGTAGGCGTGGTCGAGCTCGATCAGGGGCTCGGCCACATCCACCTCGATGGCGAGCTCCTCGCGCAGTTCGCGGACGATGGTGGCTTCGATCGCCTCGCCGGGCTCCTGCTTGCCGCCGGGAAACTCCCAGAGGCCGCCGAGCAGACCTTCATCGAGGCGCTGATCGATCAGCACCTCCCGCCGCTCGTTGAACACCACCCCCACGCCCACGACGTGGTGCGGCACCGGTCGCCGATCGGCCTTCACGGGGTAGCGGTCCACAGTTCCGGCAGCGTAGGCAGCGCACCACGGCCGCCAGGGACAGCGCTCGCAGGCGGGCGCGCGCGGGGTGCAGACGGTGGCCCCGAGATCCATCAGCGCCTGGTTGAAATCGCGCGGGCGAGCGGGATCCAGCAGGGTGTCGCTCCAGCTCCAGAACAGGGCCCCGGCCCGGGCCGGTGGGGTGGGGCAGGCGAGCAGGCGGGCCAGCACACGCTTCACGTTGCCATCGAGGATCGCCTCCGGCGCATCGAAGGCCGAGGAGAGGATGCCGGCGGCGGTGGTGCGACCCAGCCCGGGCAGGGCGAGCCAGTCGGCCAGATCCTGAGGCCAGGGCGCACCGGTCACTGCGGCACGTTCCTCCAGCTGCTGGGCCGCCTGCTGCAGACGGCGGGCCCGGCTGTAGTACCCCAGCCCCTGCCAGACCAGCAGCACCTGATCCGGTGGGGCGGCCGCCAGGGTCGCCCGATCCGGGAAGGCCTCCATCCAGCGCCGCCAGTAGGGCCGCATCACCCGCAGCTGGGTCTGCTGCAGCATCACCTCGGCGATCCAGCACGCCTGGACACTGAGCTGCTCACCAGGCTCGGGCCACCTGCCGGCCCTGGTGACCATCCAGGGCTTCTGTGCCGGATCGCGCCTGCCGTGGACTTCCCACCAGGCCAACAGCGAGGCGGCCAGCGCAGGCGCCTCTCTGCTGAGGTTGGACGTCGTCAGCGGCAACGGCTGGCCGTTCGAGACACGTGGGGCCGAGCGAGGGTGAGGCCAGGAGCCATCGAGGAAGGGCCTACGCAAGGGCCGGATGCAACGCTCTCGCGTCGTCCGGCTCCATGCAGGGCTCGCCTCGGCAGGGATTGACTTCCATCACAACGTGAGACAGCTGAGGAACGCCGGCAAGAAGTGCCTTGTAGTGAGCTGGAGGCTTCGGGTGGTGCGTGACCAGCGCAATCGATGCGGACAGATGGCCACTGCTCAGCCGCCAGACATGGAGGTCGCACACGCGATTGTCCGAGTCATTCTCAATGCGTGCGGTGATCTCCCGTCTCACCCCGTCGCCGGCTGAGGCGTCCAGCAAGATGGCGCTGGAGTCACGAATCAACTCCCAGGCCCAGCGCGAGATGACCAGAGCTCCAACACATCCCATCAGGGCATCCATCCAGATCCATCCCAGCACCTTGCCGCAGGCGAGAGCAACAATCGCGAGCACCGAGGTCAGCGCATCCGCGAGCACGTGGATGTAGGCCGCTTTGAGGTTGAGGTCATGATGATGCTCGTGGTGACTGTGTCCATGGGCGTGGCCATGGCCGTGACCTCCATGGCGATCAAGGATCAAGGCGCTGGCCAGATTCACAACCAATCCCAGAACAGCCACCGCGATGGCCTGATTGAAGAAGATGGCATGAGGAGCGAACAGTCGCTCCAGCGACTCAACAATCATCAGCACCGCAACAACGCCCAGTGCAACAGCGCTGGCGAAGCCGGCAAGGACCTCCACCTTCCCGGTCCCGAAGGTGTAGAACGGGTCCGAGGCATGTCGCCTGGCGTAGCGGTACGCGAAAACGGTGATCGCGAACGCGGCGACATGGGTGAACATGTGCCAGCCATCGGCCAGAAGCGCCATCGAGCCAAACAACGAGCCCGTGACGATCTCGACGACCATCGTGATGGCGGTGATGGCCATCACAATCCTGCTGGCTCTCTCAGCACGACGATGGTCGGACGAGAAGTTATGCGAATGCTGCCATTCACCCAGCGAGTGACGATGCATGGATCGACGATTCGTAGCCTTCTGGACCCTACGCCCAGGCTTTGCGCCTGGCTTCACGCCTGACGATGATCACCTGAAGGAGATTCGCTGGTGCAACTTGCTCAGCCGCCAGTGCTCACGCTCGTCTCCCACTCGGCCCGGAGGCTCGCCTCACTCCAGCCATGGCGACCCGCCTGGGTGCGGAAGAACGGCTCCCAGTGGCTCTCCAGCACGTCCACCTCCTCGGCCCCCGAGCGCAGGCTGCGCCAGCCTGAGGCACCTGGCATCCGGCAGGCCCTCCCGCCCGGCAGTGGTTGGGTGCCCTGAACGGCGCGCGCGAGGCGGTCCGACTTGTCCCGCACCGCCTCCATCGGACCGAAGTGGGACGGGTCGATGCACAGATAGAAGCTGCCTCCGACCGAGGCGCCCTGGGCAGAGCCATTGACGAACTGCGCCAGGGTCGGCACCTCCGGTGTGATCGTCCCAAGCGGGTTGATCACCGACTCCATCGACTCCAGGAACAGGTTCAGCATGTAGAGCCTGGGCTCATGCAGGTTCTGGAAACAGCTCTGATCGAAGACCCGCCCATACCCCTCGACCGGCCTGGCGTACGGGGCCAGATCGTTGCTGAGCTGGCCGGTGATCGTATCGATGACGGAATTGTCGCGCACCTTCGTGCCCTGCAGAACGGCCTGGGCGGTGTCGCCGTCATACCACTCGCAGACCTTCGTGCTCATCCAGACCGGGGGTTCGTCTCCCCCCGGGCAAATGCCATCCAGCGGACCCACCTGCAACACGTTGCCCATCCCGCCGAGCGGCGAGGCCATCGGGACACTGTTGTTGGCCGTCATCGCCCAGCAGTCCTTCTCGTGGGCCAGCCAGGCGTAGGACGAGAAGCTGCCGGCATCGTTGTGGTTGGCACCGAAGACGATGGCCAGGCCGTGCTCCTTGGCCTTGGCGATGGCGGCGCGGGCCATCCGTGTGAGCGTGAAGTAGCCCGAGGAGCGGTGACCATCAAAGGCAGCCCAGGTGGGCCCCTCTTTCACCAGCTCGGGCTCAGCCGTGATGTCGAGCTGGCCCTGGCGGAAGGTGAGATCGATCGCCTCGTAGACGCCCAGCCCCTGGTTCAGCTTCCCCTGGCGCATCCCGATGATCAGCGCATCGGCCACGGCATCGCCATGCTCCTCGCTGGCACCGTTGGCCATCCAGACTCGCTTGAGGCAGTAACGCATGAAGTCGGCATTGACGCTGCAGGTCTTCACCTGGGCTGACATCAGCAGCTGATTGAGGAGTCGCGCAGGCTAGCCATGCCGGTCCCGGCGTCCTGGTTACGATCGCCTTTGACAGAACTCCATATCATGCCGTTCGACGCCAATGATCTCGCCTCTGTGAAGATTCAGCAGGAGCATGAATTTCTGCCGCTGAGGGCCTGCATCATCGGCAACCCCAACGACAACATCCTTCCGCCCTACAACGAAGCAAGCAAGGACTACGTCGACCACTTTCCTGAGCGCTTCCGGGACGCCATCCGCAACATGGGTGACAAGCCTCGCCGCATCTCCTAGGTGCTGCCGGATCTGGCCGAGTCGATCGCCACCGGCCTGGATGATCTGGAGCGTATCTACCGCAAGCACAGCGTCAAGGTGTTCCGCACCCACGAGGCGCCGCCCGAAATCACCAACTACTTCGGCTTCAACGACACCGGCTACTGGAGCTTCGGCACGGCGGACAACTGGAAAGTCCTCGGCAATGTTCTGGTCGAGCTGGCCGCCACCGACAACATCCGCTGCATCAACCCCCAGGTTTTCGAGTATCGCGAGTTGATCTGGAAGGCATTTGAGAACACACCAGGTTCGGTCTGGGTGTCCATGCCGCCGGCGGCTCCGGCCGATCTGCTCGTCACACCGGGTCGGGGACCCTTCGTGGTGGGGGCGGACATCAAGCTGCTGGATGGGAAGAACATCCTGGTCGGCTGCGGTGTGAACAGCCGGGCCGCGATCGGTCAGCGCAATCAGCAGCGGTCCGCCATGAATGAGGACGGCGTCGCCGTCTTCAAGGCCCTGGCGGAGCGGCTGGGCTACACCGTTCACCAGGCCTACTACGACACGCGGGTATCGTTCCACATGGACACGATCTTCGGACTGGTGCGCGAGGGCATGGTCATGTATCCGAAGAATGCCTTCTTCGAGATGCCGGAGTACGTGACCTCCAATTACGAGGTCCTCGATGTGCCGATGGACGAGTGCATTGACGGCCTCTCCGGTAACAGTGTGCCGATCAACGCCTCCACCATCGTGGTCAACGCCCAGTGCGTCCGAACGATCGAGATCCTCGGCCGTCATGGCATGACCGTCGAGGCCGTGGAGTACGGCACCGGCGCCAGCCTGGGCACCGGCCCCTGGTGCAGCACCTGTGCCATCTGGCGGGAGTGAGAACAGCGACCGTTCAGGTCCTGACGAACCCGTTCACCACCAGGGCATTGATCAGGTCGATGAAGAAGCCGCAGACCAGCGGCACCACGATGAAGGCGCGGTGGGCGGCGCCGTGCTCCTTGGTGACGGCCGTCATGTTGACGATGGCCGTGGCGGTGGAGCCGAGCGAGATGCCACCGAAGCCGGCGGCGATCACGGCCGATTCGTAGCTGCGCCCCATGGCGCGGAAGACGACGCTGATGGTGAACAGGATCGAGATCACGATCTGCAGCGTCATCACCACCGCCACGAACAGCAGCACCCCCTGCAGCTGCCAGATCTGCAGCCCCATCAGAGCCATGGTGAGGAACATGCCCAGGGAGATGTCGGAGATGAGCGCCACCCCCTGCTCCGGCCGGCCCCGATAGAGGGGAGGGAAGGGGAGCAGAGGCGGCAGGGCGTTGCGCACCAGGATCCCCGCCATCAGGCAGGACACGAACAGGGGCACCCGCCAACCGGCAGCCTCCAGCAGCTGATCGAGGCCGTAGCCGCCGAGAAGGGCCACATTGAGCCAGAGCCAGGCCCAGAGCACGTCGTAGGAATCCACCGGCGTGGAGGCCTCCTGCCGAAGCACACCCACGTCGAGCTCGCCGCGGCCACCCTGCAAGCTGTAGCGACGCATCAGGTGCATGGCGATCGGGCCGCCGATGCAGCAGGCCGCGATCAGACCCACGGTGTTGCAGGCCACGCCGATCTCGAGGGCGTTGGCAATGCCGAGCTCGTCCACGAAGGTGGGCGCCCAGGCCAGGGCCGTGCCCACACCCCCACCAGGGAGATGGAGCCCGCCATCAGGCCGACCTTCGGATCCATGCCGAAGCCTGCGGCCACGAGCATCCCGAGCAGGTTCTGCAGCACGATGTAGGCCGCCGCCAGCAGCGTGAGCAGCAGCAGCGGCCTGCCGCCGGCGATCAGGCTGCGCAGCTCGGACTTCAGCCCGATCGCCGCGAAGAAGTACACCAGCAGCCAGTCGCGGATCGAGAGGTCGAACACCACCTGACGGCCGCTGAGGCCATACACCAGGGCGACAATCGCGGCGCAGAGAAAGCCGCCGATCACCGGCTCGGGAATGCTGTAGCGCCGCAGAAAGGCGACCCGATCCAGCGACGCCTTGCCGACGAAGAGAAGAATGATGCTGAGGTTGAAGGAGAGGAACGAATTGACCTCGATCTGACCCACATCGCCCCCTCAGCGCGGGCGAGTCTCCCATGGCCGGCGGGGCTTCCGCCGGCGGTCCGGCTCAGCCCGCAGGCTGCGTCAGCGCGATCATCAGCAGCACGGCGGACACCAGCGGTGCCAGCGTGCGCACGTGTTTCATCGGAATCCACTCCCGCTGATAGATCGCCCAGACCTCGGCACCCTCCCCACTGCCGGGATCGACGCGATCCAGCCGATCGTTCCGCGGAACGTGGTAGCCCATGGTGATGGCGACCACACCGGCGAGGTACAGCCCGCCGGCGACCAGTCTCAGAACCGCGCCGGGCTCGGCGGGATGCCTGCCGCTGATCACCATCAGCGCCAGGCAGGCGGCGCCGGTGCCGAACAGCATCAGCATGAACAGGGGTGAGGGAGCCGCCCGGTTGATGGCCTGCATCGCCGCGATGCCGCCGGCCGGAGGCAGCCGCTTCAGCCCCGCCATGGTGAAGTCCGAGAAGGTGAAGAGCGCGCCGCCCGCGGCGGCGGCCCCCAGCGCGCAGAGCATCGTCAGCACGGTCATGACGCCACCGGCTCGAGCGTCCAGGCACCGGCTGCGGCGGTGTCCCTGGCGTAGTCGACGAAATCGCGGGCCGGGCGTCCCAGGGCCCGCTGCACCCCATCGCCGAGGTGGGAGCTGCGGCCGTCGAGCACCTCGGTGAGGAGCTCGGCCAGGTGGGTGGCCTCCGCTTCGGGCACGCCGTGGGCACCCAGCTCGGCGCCGAACTCCTCGGCGCTCAGGGGCATGTAGCGCACCTCGCGGCCGATGGCGGCACCCAGCTCGGCGGCGGCCTGAGCGACCGTGAGCAGGCGCGGCCCCGTCAGCTCGTACAGCTGGCCGATGTGGCGATCGTCGGTGAGCGCGGCCACCACCACATCGGCGATGTCGTCGGCATCGACGAACGGCTCGGCGGTGTCACCGGCCGGCATGCCGAGAACCCCGTGACGCACGGAATCGGCGAAGTTCTCGTCGAAGTTCTGGTTGAAGAAAGCGCAGCGGACGATCGTCCAGTCGGCGCCGGAGGCCTGCAGATAGCGCTCGGCCCGCTGCGCCCCGGCCTCGCCGCGGCCGGAGAGCAGCACGAGACGCCGCACACCGCGCTCCACGGCGAGGCGGGCGAAGGCGTCAACGGTCTCGGCCGCGCCGGGCAGGGCCAGATCGGGGAAGTAGGTGATGTAGGCGGCATCGACCCCATCGAGGGCCGGAGCCCAGGTGCGCTCGTGCTGCCAGTCGAACCGGGGCTGGGTCGAACGGGACACGGGGCGGACCCGCCGGCCCCGGGCGATCAGCCGGTCCGTGACGCGGCGGCCGGTCTTGCCGCTGCCGCCGATCACCAGGGTCATGCCGTCGCGTTGTGTGGTCGCCATGAGATGGGTGGCGTGTTGGGTGCCCTCGAATCCTCTGAAGAACCAGCCGTCCGGGCCATCGCCGAGCTGCTCGGATCCATGTCCGATCGTCCAGAGCCGATACCGTCGGCCCATGGATGCGTTCGGTGGTCTGCTCGACGGTCCCCGTGCCCGGGGCGCCTTCTCGCTCCGGACCGTGATGACGCCGCCGTGGTCGCTGCGGATCCTGGCTGAGTCGCCGATCACGGTGGTGGCGATGGTGCGCGGGCACGCCTGGGTCATCCCCGACGACGGCGAGCCGATCCGCCTCGGCGTGGGCGACGTGGCCGTGACCCGGGCGCCGGATCACTACACCGTGGCGGATGACCCCGGCACGGTGCCCGACATCGTGATCCACCCCGGTCAGCGCTGCTCCGACCTCAACGGCAATTCCCTGGAAGAGCAGCTGATGCACGGCGTGCGCACCTGGGGCAACGACCCGAACGGCTCGACGCTGATGCTCGTGGGCGCCTACGAGTCGACCAGCGACATCAGCGACCGGCTGCTGCGCGCCCTGCCGCCCGTGCTGTCCCTGGCCAACGACACCTGGAACTCCCCCCTGGTCGCCCTGCTGTGTGAGGAGATGGCGCAGGAGGGACCCGGCCAGGCCGCGGTGCTGGACCGCCTGATCGACCTGCTGCTGATCGCGATCCTGCGCGCCTGGTTCACGCGGCCGGAGGCCGACGCGCCGAAGTGGTACCGGGCCAAGAGCGACCCGCTCGTGAGCCAGGCGCTGCAGGCCATGCATGCCGACCCGGCCTTTCCCTGGACGCTCGCAACCCTGGCGAAGGAGCTGGGGGCCTCACGCGCGGCGCTCTCACGGCGCTTCCAGGACGTGGTCGGGGAGTCGCCGATGAAATTCCTGACGAGCTGGCGGCTCGCCCTGGCGGCCGACATGCTCTGCGAACCGGAGGCCACGGTCGGCACGGTGGCCCATGCCCTGGGCTACAGCACCCCCTTCGCCCTGAGCACAGCCTTCAAGCGGGTGCGGGGCATCAGTCCTCAGGAGCACCGCGCACGGGCGATGCCCACGGGCTGAGCGCCCGCCGCCAGCGGCTCAGGGGGCCAGGCGATCGCCGCAGGTGTCCTGCAGGGCGCGGGCCACCTGCTGGTTGAACACCTCCTCGGGGGTCTGGGCCCGTGCCGTCATCGCATCGGTGTGGAACTGGGGGCTGCGCCGCTGCATCGCCGTCCAGGTGTTGGCGCGCTCCTGGGGGGAATCCGTGATGCCGTCGTAACGGATGCGGAGGCAGTGGAGGCGGGCGTAGTCGTAGGGCCAGTAGGGACCGGTGATGTCCTCGGGGGTGTAGGCGGGGAAGGACCGCCGCTGCGTCTGGGCCTGAAGGGCCGGAGCCGCGCCGATCAGCAGCAGGGCGAGCAACAGGGCGGGCCGGGCGGTCATGCTGACGGGTTCGTCATCCTCCGCCGCATCCTGTCATGGGCGTCCGGGCCGCCAGAGACCCCGCAGCGGAGGCGCGGGCCACCGCCGCGGTGCTGCGCTGGGACTTCCGCATCGCCTTTCTGATCAACGTGGTGATGGCGGTGGCCGGGGTGCTGGTCAGCTGGCTGAGCCGCTCCGATGCCCTGGCCCTCGACGGCGTCGTGTCGGCCCTGAACGCCGCCACGATCCTGGTGGGGCAGCGCGTCGACACGCTGGTGCGGCGGCCCAGCAACAGCCGCTTTCCCCTCGGCTACTGGGGCCTGGAGACCCTGTATGCCGGCGGCCGGTCGCTGATCCTGCTGGGCATCATCGTCTTCGCCCTGATCACCCATGTGGGCCGGCTGCTGAGCTTCGCCGGCGGGGTGCGCTTCGAGCCGCCCGTGTTCGGCCTGGTGCCGCCCTACTCCCTGGCGATGGTGCTGCTCTGCCTGACCATGGCGGCCTGCCATCACCGCGCCTGGACCCGCACGGGCTCCAGCAACGCCATCCTGAAGGTGGAGCGCCTCTCGGCCGTGGTGGATGGAGCCATCAGCGCAGGGGTGGGGCTCGCCTTCCTGGTGGCCCCGTTGCTGGAGAGCACACCGCTGTCTCCCCTGGTGCCCGTCACCGATTCGCTGGTGGTGGTGCTGCTCTGCCTGCTGATCATCCGCGATCCCCTCGCCACCCTCCGGCGCGCCGTGTGGGAGCTGAGCGGCGGCGCCGCCGATCCCGGCACCCGGGCGCCGCTGCTGCGGGAGGCCGCCGCCGTGCTGGCCGGGCGCGGCATCGTTCTGGTGGACCACGCCATCTTCCGGATCGGCCGCGCCATCCAGGCGATCCTCTACGTGCATCCCGAGTGCGAGGTGGTGCCGGCGGATCTCGAGGCCTGCCGGGCCGCGATCGAGCAGCGGTTGCGCAGCCGCTACCCCGTGGTGACGATCGTGCTCTCCATCGCCCAGCCCGGTCCTGCCGGCGAGCCCCCCTCCGGCGTCAGCGGGGTCGGCTAGAAGACGGTTGTACCCGCGCAGCACGACCATGGAGATCGACCGCCCGGGCGATGCCCCCCTGACCGAGGAACAGGAGGCGGTGCTCGCCAGCTTCCGCAGCAAGCTCGAGGCGATCCTCTCCGACGGACGCGTGGACCCGCTCGAGGTGCAGGCCCTGGTGAACGACTTCCGCTCCCACCGCGAGCTGAGCTCCCGGATGATGGATGTGATGGGCGAGCTCTGGCCGGCGGACGTGGATGTGACCCGGCCCCAGTGGGACTGATCCCGCCAAGCTGAGCCAGCAGGCCGACACCCCCACCGGCGCTCGAACGGTTCGCTCCAGCCGTTTTGCCCTCATGATGGGGCGCTGAAGGCCCGGAGGACCGTCATGAGCGCCGACGACCCCGGACAGCCACAGGAGTCGCTGGGACCCTCCGAACCCGAGCACTGGGATCTCACCCTCTACGTGTTCAAGGGTTCGATCCAGTCACGTCAGGCGATGTCGACCCTGCGCCGGATCTGTCAGGAGGAGCTCGGCGACCGGGTCAGCCTGCGGATGGTGGACATCCACGAACACCCGGAAGCCCTCGAGCGCGACAACATCCTCGCCATCCCCACCCTGCTGCGGCGCGAGCCGGCTCCGGTGCGGCGCATCGTCGGCGATCTGAGTGATCGCGAGACACTGCGGGCCAGCCTGCTGCTGCCGCCGGAACCGGAGACGGCACGGCGGCCCGGTCGGCGTCACGCATAAAGTCCACGCCAGGTTCCCGCCGCTCCCCCGCTTCGATGCCCACCCGACGGCTGCTGGAGAGAGGCCTGCGCCTCGGCGTGCTCGCCATCGTTGCCCCCCTGGCCGTGGCCTGCGGCCGCGGCGGACCGCCTCCGGGCGGGCCACCGGCGACCCTGCTGAAGGTCGCGACCGTCCAGCCGGGTCAGTTCGAGGCCGCCAACAGCTACACCGCCGTTCTCCAGTCGCTGGAGGTGGCCACCGTGCGGGCCCAGATCCAGGGACGGGTGATCCGCCTGGCCGCGGCGGACGGCACCCCGATCCAGAAGGGTCAGCTGATCGCCGTGCTCGATGACAAGCAGGAGCAGGCCCAGTACCGGCAGGCTCTGGCCACGGCCGAGTTCGACCGCATCACAGCCGAGCGGCAGCAGTTTCTGCTGCAGAACGGCGCCACGACAGCCGAGGATCGCGATCAGGCGGTGAGCGAAGCCCAGGCCTCCGCCGAGCAGGTGCGCAATCTGGAGGCGGATCTGGCCTACAAGTTCCTCCGGGCTCCCATCAGCGGCATCCTCGGCGACATCAATCCCGAGGTGGGTGACCTGCTCGAGGAGGGCGACACCCTGGTGACCGTGGCCGCCAACAACCGCCTCTGGATCCGTCTCGACGTGCCCTCCACCCTCGGCTATCGGCTCAGGCCGGGCATGCGGGTGGATCTGCTGGCGCCAGGCAACCCGCCGCTGCGCAAGAGCGGCGCGGTGTCCTTCGTGGCGCCGGATGTGGACCCCGAGTCCCAGACCGTGCTGGTGAAGGCCACCTTCGACAACCGTGACGGCGCCCTGCGCACCGGACAGGTGGTGTCGGCGCGGCTGGTGCTGGAGCAGGGCCAGGCCCTGTCGGTGCCGGTGGAAGCGGTGAACGTGAAAGCGGGTCAGGCCTTCGTGTTCCGGGTGATGCCCGCCGACCAGGCCATCCGCACCCTCAAGGCCGACCCCTCGATCCCGTCGGCCGTGATCGACCCGCTGGAGAAGCTTCCGGCAAGCAGCCTGGTGGCCGTGGAGACCCCGGTCGCCCTCGGCCAGATCGACGGCACCCGCTACCCGGTGCAGAAGGGGCTCTCCAGCGGAGACCGGGTGGCGATCTCGAACACCTCCAATCTGCGCACGGGCTCCACCGTGACCCTGCAGCGCTGAGGGGCTGACCAACCATGTCCCTCTCCGACACCTTCATCAAGCGGCCGGTTCTGACCACCGTCTGCAGCATCCTGATCGTGGTGGCGGGCCTGATCTCCCTGCCGCTGCTGCCGGTCGAGAACCTGCCCCAGATCGCGCCGCCCACGGTGAACGTGAGCGCCAACTTCGCCGGCGGCTCGGCGGAGACGGTGGAGCAGGCGGTGACCATTCCCCTGGAGGAGGCGATCAACGGCGTGCCGGGCGCCGACTACATCACCTCCCAGAGCTCCGGCAGCGGCCAGAGCTCGATCACGGTCACCTTCGACGAAGGGACCGACATCAACATCGACCAGGTCAATGTGCTGAACCTGGTCAACCAGGCCAACCCCCAGCTGCCGGAAACCGTTCGCTCCACTGGCGTCTCGGTGACCCAGAGCAACCCCTCCTTCCTGGCGGTGTATCAGGTGGTGGCGGATGGCAACCGCTACACCCAGGAGTTTCTCAACGGCCTGGTGCAGCTCAATCTCCTCTATCCGCTGGAGCGGGTGAAGGGGATTCAGGCGCCGATCAACCCCTGGGGCGGCGGCGTCCCCTCCTTCAACCTCTATCTGGATCCCAAGAAGCTGGCCTCCTTCTCGCTCACGGCAGGCGATGTGATCAACGCCCTGGGTGAGCAGAATGTCGTGGTTGCGGCAGGATCGGTGGGCGGTCCGCCCTCCCTGCCGCAGCAGGCCTTCACCTACCCGATCGAGATCCGGGGCTACCTCTCCAGCGTCGAGGAGTTCAACGATGTGATTCTGGGCCGCACCCCCGATGGCAACACCATCCGGGTGCGGGATGTGGGCTCGGCCCAGTTCGGCATCAACAGCTATTTCCTCAAGGGCATCGATCTCGCCGGCAACGTGGCGATCGGTGTTCCGGTGCAGCAGACCTTCGGCAGCAACGCCATCGATGTGGCCACGGCGGCTGAAGCCGTGATCGATGAGTTCCGCCGCACCGTGCCCCCCGGGGTGAAGGTGATCAAGGTGTTCGATCAGACCCAGTTCATCCGCTCCTCGATCGAGGGGGTGGTGGATGCCCTGGGTCTGGCGATCCTGCTGGTGGTGCTGATCCTGTTCCTCTTCCTGCAGGACTGGCGCACCACGGTGATCCCCGGCCTGGCCATCCCCATCTCCCTGGTGGGCAGCTTCGCCTTCGTGCTGGTGTTCGGCTTCTCCCTCAACCAGCTCACCATGCTCGGCCTGGTGCTGGCCGTGGGCCTGGTGGTGGACGACGCCATCGTGGTGGTGGAGGCGGTGGCGGCCAATCTGGAGAAGGGCATGCCACCGCGACAGGCGGCCCTGAGCTGCATGGGCGAGCTGATCGGCGCCCTGGTGGCCACCTCATTGGTGCTGATGACCGTGTTCCTGCCGGTGGCGGCCTACCCCGGCTCGATCGGGATCATCTATCGCCAGTTCGCCCTGACGGTGGCCTTCGCCATCCTCATCTCCACCTTCAACGCCCTCACCTTCTCGCCAATGATGGGCGGGTTGATCCTCAAGGGACGGTCCGAGGGCCAGGAGATCGCCCCCAGTGGACCGGTCTGGCCGGTGCTCGGCGCCCTGGTGGGCCTGGCGGCCGGCCACTTCCTCGGTGGGGGGTTCTGGTTCGTGGCCGGTGCGGTTCTGGGGGCTGTGGTGGGCAGCCAGCTCACCCCGATCTTCCATCGCTTCAATCTGGCCTTCGGCCGCCTCGAGCGCTTCTACAGCCGCTTCGTGGTGCGCATGATCCAGTGGCGGCGCTGGGTGCTGGTGGCTCTGGCCGCCGGCCTGGTGATCACGATCCTGGGATTCCGGGCCAGCCCCCAGGGCTTCATTCCCAACACCGACCAGGGCTTCGGCTTCGGCTTCTGGCAGCTGCGGAACGGCGCTTCCCTGGAGCAGACCTATCAGACCGGCCTGAAGATCCAGCGGATCCTGGCGGAGGAGGAGGACGTGGATGCCGTCTTCCTGGCACCGGGCTACAGCTTCACCGGGCCGGCCACCAATCAGGGTGCCGCCTTCCTCGGGCTGAAACCCCTCGATGAACGGCGCGGCAAGGAGCACAGCGCCGAGGCCGTGTTCGGCCGCCTGAACAAGCGCTTCGCCGAGGAACTCCCCACCGCCTTCGCCGCCTTCGGCAACCCGCCCGCCGTGCCTGGTTTCAGCCCCCAGGGAGGCTTCTACTACCAGTTCTTCGACAAGAGCGGCACGCTCGATCTCGACACCTTCGGGCAGCTAGCCTCGGAGTACGTGAACGCCGCACGGCAGACCGGCAAGTTCCAGCCGATCTACGACCAGTTCGTGCTGGCCCCGGAGTTCGAGATCAGCATCGACCGGGACATCCTCGGCGCCCTGGATGTGGATTACGCCGAGGCGATGAACAGCATCGGCGCTCTGGCGGGCTCGGCCTACTCCGGCCTCACCTATCAGGACAACCAGGTGCGGCAGGTGTACGTGCAAGCCACCGCGGAGAACCGCGACACCCTCTCCGACATCACCAGCTATTACGTCAAAGACCGCAGCGGCAATCTGGTGGCCGCCAGCCTGTTCATGAGCGTGAAGGTGGTGGACGCACCCACCTCGATTCTCCACTACAACCTGGCCCGTTCCATCCAGATCCAGGGCGACGCCGCGCCGGGGGTGACGAGCGATGAGGCCTATGGAACCCTCGATCAGCTGGTGCGAAAGCTCAATCTCAACAGCATCGGCACCGCGTTCACCGGCCTGACCCGGCTGCAACTGGCCTCGGGCTCTGCGGCGGTGGTGATCTTCGCTCTGGGGATCCTGGTGGTGTACCTGGTGCTTTCGGCCCAGTACGAGAGCTACATCACCCCGATCACCATCCTGATGACGGTGCCCCTGGCCATGCTCGGGGCACTGCTGTTCCTCGGCCTGCGGGGCATCAGCCTCGACATCTTCGGCCAGGTGGGGCTGCTCACCCTGATCGGACTGGCGGCCAAGAACGGCATCCTGATCGTGGAGCTGGCCGAGCAGCGCGTCAGCCGCGGCGAAGCACCCGCTCAGGCCGCCCAGGAAGCCGCCTCGTCGCGGCTGCGGCCGATCCTGATGACCGCGATCGCCTCGCTCGCCGGCTTCTTCCCGCTAGTGGTCGCCACCAGCGCCGGCGCGGCATTTCAGCAGTCGATCGGCACGGTGATCTTCGGAGGCGTTCTGGTGGCGACCCTGCTGTCGCTGATCGTGGTGCCGGCCTTCTACGTGGCGATCAAGGGCGTCGAGCGGCGCCTGTTCAGGGGGCCAGCACCGCAGCCCCCAGAACCCCCGCAAATGCCAGCAACGTGATCACCCCGATCAGCGACATCTTGAATTCGTGCCGGTCGATCGCCTGTTTCACCGCGCCGTCGAGCTCCTCCTCCATGCGTTGGATCGCCTGCTGGCGTGAGCGGTCGGAGCTGGGATCCATAGGGAGCGACGGGCGATGAAGCGGTGGCACTGGCGGGATCAGGAGGTGAGCTGGTCGGTGCTGCCCGATCCCGGCCAGCGGGCGGACACGGACGGCGGCGATGCGGCTGACACCGGTGACCATGCCATGGCCGTGGTGCTGGTGCACGGCTTCGGGGCCTGCAAGGAGCACTGGCGCCACAACCAGCCGGTGCTCGGCTCGCTCCATCGCTGCTACGCCATCGATCTGGTGGGGTTCGGCGCCAGCAGCAAGCCCCGCTCCCGACTCGCCGGCGAGCCCGAAGTGCCGGGCGATTTCCGCTACGGGCTGGAGGTGTGGGCCGAGCAGGTGAGCGCCTTCTGCCGCGAGGTGGTGAGCGGTCCGGTGACCCTGGTGGGCAACTCGATCGGCGGGGTGGTGGTGCTCCGGGCGGCCCAGATGCTCGCCGGCGACCCCCAGGCTCCCTGCCGCCGTGTGGTGCTGGTGGATGCTGCCCAGCGCGCCATGGACGACAAGCGCCTGCAGGAGATGCCGCTGCCGGTCCGCGCGATCCGTCCTCTGCTGCGGGGCCTGGTGAGCCAGCGCTGGCTCACCGAGCGGCTGTTCCGCTGGTTCGCCAGGCCGGCCCTGATCCGCCGGGTGCTGCTGATGGCCTACCCGAGCGGCGCCAACGTGGATGACGCCCTGGTGGAGCTGATCCACCGGGCCACCCGCGATGCGGGAGCGCCGGAATCGTTCCGGGGCTTCATCAACCTCTTTGACGATCACCTGGCCCCGCAGCTGCTGGCGGATCTGCAGGTGCCCGTGCACATGATCTGGGGCGAGGCGGATCCCTGGGAGCCGGTGGCGGTGAGCCGGGACTGGCAGCGCTTCGCCTGCGTGCGCAGCTTCGAAGCCCTGCCCGGCCTGGGCCACTGTCCGCACGATGAGGCCCCGGAGCAGGTGAACCCGCTGCTCCTGAGGGCTCTGACAGCCAGCGACTGAATGACCTCTTCAGGAAATGGGGTGCTGAGCAGAGCATGGGGCGCGGCAAAGCATCCACTGGGTGTGGTGTTCTCCACCCTGCTGCTGGACAAGCTCGGGGAGAACATCATCTTCCCGCTGCTGCCGTTCATCCTGGCGGCTTACAGCCCGGACGGCCTCACCCTCGGACTCCTGGCAGCCACGGCGACCCTCTTCGCTGCCGTGGCCAATCCTGTGGTGGGCGCCATCAGTGATCAGATCGGTCGCCGCCCCACGGTGATCCTCTGTGTGCTGATCAACACTGCCGGTCTGGCACTCTTCGGCTTCGCGGGCTCCCTCGGACTGATTTTCGTGGCCCGGGCCATCGGGGGCATCGGCAGCGGCACCCAGAGCACAGCGCAGGCCTACATCGTGGACATCTCCACGCCAGCCACTCGGGCGCGCAATTTCGGCATCAGTGGAGCCGCCTTCGGCCTGGGGGCCATCATCGGGCCCGCCCTCGGCGGGCTTTTCGCAGGCTGGTCCCCTTCGTTTCCGGTCCGCCTGGCCGCGGCTCTCAGCCTGCTGAATCTGGTTCAGGCCATGGCGTTCCTGCCGGAATCGCTCCCCATGGATCAGAGACAGCCGCTCTCCTGGCAACGGCTGAATTCAGCCCATCAGGTGCTGCGCTTGTTCCGGCTGCCGGATGTGAATGTCGTCACAATCGCATTCGTTCTGTTCAACATGGCCTTCAGCGGCTTCACCAGCCTTCTGGTGCTGTTTCTGAAGCAGCGGCTGGGCTGGAGCGCTGCAGAAGCAGGAGGCATCTTTGTGGTGGTGGGCATCACAGTCACCGCTGTTCAGGTCGGTCTGATCGGTCCTTTGGTGAAACGTCACGGCGAAAAGAGGCTGAGCCGAAGTGGGCTCTTCTGGATGGCCGCCGGAATCCTTCTGGTCGGGTGCAGCGTGCTGCTGCCAGCACCGTTGGTGGCCTCCAGCGTGGTTCTGGCCTCGATCGCCCTGGCGATCGGGGCGGCTCTGGTGATCCCAAACACCCGGAGCCTGGTGGCAGGGCTTGTTCCCACCTCCGACCAGGGGGTGACCCTCGGCAGCCTGAGTTCCGTGACCGCCCTGGCCAGCAGCGCCGGTCCGATCCTTGCGGGGCTGATCTACGACAAAAGCAATCTGGGTTGTTTCGTTTCCCAGGCCGTCTTGTGCCTGGCCGCCGCCTGGGTGATCAGTGCCCTTCGCTGGCCTCGGCATCCAGTCGGCGAGCCAGAAGGCGCCGCAGCTCCGTGAGGATGCGGTCGGAACCCACCAGCATCTCTCCCGAGCCTCGCAGCGTTACATAACGAGGACGCTGGGTTTCGAGCACGGCCTGATCCTCTCTGGAAATGGTCTGACCCGTTCGGCTCGTGACACGATCGAACCAGCTGCTTAACAGAGGCGTGGAGAGAAGCATGTTTCGGGCATTCACCAGCCGCGAACGTGTTCTCAGTGGCCCCTCGGGAACAAAAGCCTGAAGGGCAGCCAGGGTCACACGACCGAAGGTCACTAGTGAAACCACCAGATTGGGATAGACGTACCAGTACTCCTTGTAGATGGTGTCCGGGCTGGCCTTGAGCACAAGCCTGGCCAGTCCGCTGATCTTCTGGAGCTTGATCGGCATCCGGCCGTAGATCGTGTCGTCTGAGAGAACGCAGCTGTAGGAAGGCAGAGTCAGGTCCACATCCGGATCCCGCCGCCCGATCGAGGCGCCATGCACGAAGGGCGCATGCGTTGGATCAATGGCGTTCTCCAGAGTGCGGGTGAAGTGGGTGTCATACAGCCAGTCCTCATCCGCATCCGGCCGGATCTGGAGAGCATCGAGCTGAGGCAATGTCGGCGGGGGGACCCGCAAGCCGGGATGATCCGGATCGCCGTGCCACATCCAGAGCAGGCCGTAGTGCTCGCGAACCGGGTAGCTAGCCACCCGCGCGGCCGCTGGAGGCGGGTGATCCGGCTCGGCGGGGATGTGACGGCAGCGGCCGGATGTGTCGTACTGCCAGCCGTGGTACGGGCAGACCAAGTGCTCGCCTGACCTCCAGCCAAGGGCCAGCGAGCAGGCGCGGTGGGCGCAGCGAGCAGCGAGCACATGGGGGGTGCCAGCCTCATCCCGGAAAGCCAGCAACTCCTGCTCGAGGAACTGAAAGCCCAGCGGCCGACTGGTGACATCACTGGAGCAGAGCACGGCATACCAGGTCTGCCTCGGGCAAGGAGGAGGGGCGGTCGGTGTTGTCATGACGCCAGGGTTGCCATAGCCGCCACACGTTTGCGATAGGCCAGGATCAGATGGTCGGAAGCGAGAAGCAGTTCCGGTGCATGCTGTCCCCAGGACGGTCCGGGTGGCTGAGCTTCAACAACAGCTCGGTCTTCCTCGTAGGTCGTCACCGTGTTGCGAATGGAGTTGCCATCGGCCCAGGACTGGGGAAGGAAGTTGCGAAGACCGATCCATTTCGTGCGGGTGAATCCCTCACTCTCAGGAATATTACTTGCGAAATAGATGTATTGGAATCCTCGCCAGTTAAAATCCAGATGAATGCGGTTGACTGCCGGCAGATAACTGGTCAAGGTTGAACTGGAGAAGGGTCGGTCCTTGCGCAGAATGTATTTGAGCAGACCCATACGCTGCGGTGGCTTGACCTGCTGATGAGTCCAGACCCGGTCAGACTCCTCATGGATGGTCAGAGGCCCGACCGCAGCATCATTGCGGTTCGGAAAGAACGGCTTGTGCACGAACGGGGCATGGGATGTATCCAGACCGGCCTCGACAACACGACTGAAATGAGCATTCCAGGTGTATTCCCCACGCACGACCCTCCACCCTGGCTGGTCATACTCCGGCAAGGGCGGGATGAGATCCGCATCCGCCAACGAGGGCTCGCCGGGAAACAGCCACAGAAATCCGCTGGCCTGCTGAACCGGCAACGGATGGAGACGCGCCCTGGCCGGGATGGCTGTGCCCGGATCGTCAGCGGGAATCAGGCGACAGGCGCCATCGGCGCCATAGGTCCAACCGTGATACGGGCAGCGGAGGCAACCGTTCTCCACCCAACCCGAAGCGAAGCTGGCCGCTCGATGGGCGCAGACATCATGAAACGCGCGGCATCGGCCTTGCTCATCCCGGAACAGGACGTAGCGCTCACCCAGAAGCCGAACGACAAGCGGGCCGGGATCCACCTCCCCCTCATGGGCGACGGCATACCAGTGGTTGGGCAGTGAGGGGGCCGATGGAGTCATGGACGAAGGGCGGCTGACGAACGCTCCAGTTCGCGACGGAGCATCTTGCGATATTCCAGCGACAACAGATCGGAAGCAACATGACTCTCGCAGCGGAAGTCAAGCGGCACGGCGTAGGGACGCTGGCTCTGAACGACACCATGATCCTCCTCATAGATGCTGCGAGAAATCGCGATCGACTTCTCTTCGGCACCCGGCAGCCTGAAGCCGGGACGACGGGGCGAATACTTGATCCAGCGTCCCACCGATGATGTGGCCGTGAGCGGCACACTGGCATGCACGAACACGACATGCATCAGGTCACCGACCCGGGTATCCACAATGTTGAGATTCGGGAAATACAGGCTGAACGTGGTTTCGGCAACCAACTCGGCTGGCCTGCCGCGCAGGCGCTGCAGCACAGACAACCAGCGCGGAACAGGAAGCTCGTAGCGAACCGATGCACGCACATGGCGGTCCTGCTTCACCAGGCCGTAAGGCTCCGACAGAGGTGACGCCTGGGTGGCGAACGTGCTGTTATGCACCCAATAGGCATGGGAGTTATCAAGGGTTGATTCCACAACCCTGGTGAAGTGGGTGTTCCAGGGGAACTCCGCTGAGACCGATCGCCAGGTCTCCGCTGGATACGTGGGCAGATCCGGCAGCCGCTCCGGCTCGGATGGGAGGCGCCCCCACCAGAGCCAGATGAAGCCAAGGTGATCACACACCGGGTTGGCTGACACCAGATCACAGTGGTTGGGATGAACCGTCCCCGGTGGATGGGCCGGGATCTCGCGGCAGTGACCATCTCCATCGAACAGCCAGCCGTGAAAGGGGCAACGCAGGCGTCCGTTCTCCAATCGGCCCTCGCTCAGGCGAGCGCCGCGATGGGGGCAGCGGTCCGCGAACAGCCTTGGTCGACCGTCCTCATCGCGGAACAGCACATAGGACCTACCCGCAAAGACAAGGGGCAACGGCTCCTCGGTCAGGGCGCTGGAGCGTTCGACCGCATACCAGACTTCAGTTGCGAGATGGGCAATCGCCGCGCCCTCCTGCGGTCCTGTCGGGTGATCAGGCAGCATCGGACTCAGCGGTGGAACCACCAGTACACCCCGGCGGCGAGGAATCCCAGCACAACGGCCGAGGCCACCATCACCACCTTGGCGGTGGGGTTGGCGAACACACGGGCCTCGTGATCAACCACGGCCTGACGGATGTGATCGAGCATCTCCTCCCGCAGCCGCGTGAGATCCGATTCCAGGGTGTTGCCGCTGTAGAGCTCGCGCAGGTGGTCGAACACCGAGCGACCGATCACCAGGGAGCGGCCGGGGTGATCGAAGAGCACATCCATCAACTCATCGCGCTCCAGCACGATCATCAGGGTGGGCTCGGACGCCCGGGCGGAATGCTGACGGGGCCTTCCGTCGATCAGCTCCACCTCGCCGAACACGCCGCCGCTGTGAACGCTGGCATCCACGCCCTCACCGGTCTCCGGGTAATCGGTGATCAGATCCACCCCGCCGCGCTTCACCAGGAAGAGGGCATGGCTGGGATCCCCGGCCCGGTACACGGTGGCTCCGGCTTCGACCTCCTGGGCGCGCATGGCGGAACGCACGGTGGGGCAAGCGTAAGGGAGCTGTCAGCGGCCGGCGGCCATGAGTTCTGCGGCCAGCTCCCGCAGCTGACGGCTCCAGGGCAGATCTGGATGGCAGGAGAGGGCCAGATCATTGCTGGCCAGGGTGAAGAGGTCCTGGCTGAGGGGCAGCACGGCGGCCACGGGGATGCCGTAGCTGCGCGCCACCCGATCCCTGACCTCCCCGGCATCGAAGGCATCCGGCACCTTGTTGACCACCATGCGCATATCCGGCACAAAGAGGCGACGGCACACCTCCACCGCCACGGCCGTGCCCTGGTAGTCCTGTCGATCGGGGCGCATCACCATCAGCAGCACATCGGCGATGGCCGCGGTGAGCAGGGTGTCCTCGCTGACGCCCGGGTGGGTGTCCATCACCAGCTCATCGAGGTGCAAAGCCTCGGAGAGGGAGGAGAAGCCATCGTTGAGGCGTTCCACCTCGTAGCCCTCGCGCAGGATTGAGGCGATCGCATCGGGGTCGAGGGAGGAGGGCACGACCCAGAGCCGTCCCGGGCCGCCGCGGCCGGTGTCCACCGCGGCCGCCTCCATCGAACAGCGGCCCATCAGGGCGTCGTTGAGGAAGGGGCCGGGGTGGTCCGCCGATAGGTTGAAGAGCGCGTGCACACCGGGGGATTGGAGATCCGCATCCAGCACGGCCACCCGGCGACCGCTGCTGGCGAGCGCCAGGGCCAGGTTGGCGCTGATGTTCGATTTCCCCGTTCCGCCCCGGAAGGAATGGGCGGCGATGATGCGGGTCACAGACCTGCCGCCTCGCGCGCCAGGAGTGTGCCACGAGAGCCGTCATGAAACTGGCGCAGCGGCTGCTTCTGCTGGGCCTGATGACCCCGCTGGCCGCCATCGGTGTGGGCACCGTGCTCACCATCCAGAGCACCAGCCGCATCACCCGTGAAGGGGAGGCGGTGCTGAGCGAGGAGTTCGACGCCCAGAACCGGCTCAGCCTGGTGCGCTCCTACGAGCTGATGCAGGCGCTGGCGGACTTCACGTCAGGCATGGCGCGCCACCAGACCCGCCGCTTCGAGGAGACGTTCGACGCCCGGGGCTTCCGGCTCGAGCGCGATGACTCCGGGCGCACCCAGCTGCTGCTGCAGGGCCTGCCGCTGGAGGGGGAGGGCCTGAGCGCGGCACTGGAACCGCTCCTGCAGCAGGTGCATTCCTTCCCCGGCGTGCGGGCCTCGTTCTGGCTCCTCGATCGGGAGCCGGAAGGGTTCCGGCAGGTGGCCGCCATCGACGGTACCGGCCGGGCGGTGCGGGAAGCAGCCGCGGATGCAGCGCAGCGGGCCCAGCTGCTGGCGGTGCACCGGGAGGATCAGCCCGACGATCTCGACGCCCGCCGCATCGACGGCACCTGGTACGTGGACCTGGCCACCACGCTGCCGGAGACCGGTGCCGGCAGAGGGGAGCCCGACCGGGCCAGCGGTGCCCTGGTGATCAGCACCCCCGAAGAGGAGCTGGCCCGGTTTCTCGAGCTGGGAACCCGCGTGTTCCCGAACAACGAGCTGCACACCTTCATCCTCCAGGAGACCGCCCAGGAGGGGTTCGTCTGCATGAGCGCCAGCGAGCGCGATCGGGTCTTCTGCGATGACCTGATGACGCAGCTCGATGAGGCGGGCCTGCTCATCGCCCCCCGGCAGGACGGGAGTGGCGGCCGGCCGCTCCACCCCGACGACATTCAGGGGCTTTCGCTGCACTTCCCGACCGGGCCGGGGGGCAGCGAGGAGACCTACACCAGTTATGTGGTCCCCGACGCCGACTGGGACTGGCTGGTGGCCGTGGTGGTGCCCGACCGGGAGCTGGCCAGGATCGCCCAGCCGCTGCGGCAGGCAACGCGACGGGTGCTGATCGGCCACCTGCCGGTGTTCACCCTGCTGCTGATGGCGGCCACGGCAGGAACCGGCTGGTGGCTGGCCCGGAGGATCCGCCGGCCGCTAACAACGCTGGCGGACTCAACGGCCGCTCTGGCCAGGGGCGAGGTGGTGCCCGAACTGGAGGTGCCCGGCAGCGAGGACGAGATCGACCAGCTGGTGCGGGGCTTCAATCAGATGGCTGCCGCCGTCGGGCGCAGGGAGGATCTGCTCCGGCGCAGGATCGAGGAATTGCAGGAGTCGCTTGATGTGCACGTGGACCGTGCCGGCGTCGACGCCCGCATGGATGAGCTGGATGCCTCCGGGCGGCTCGCCCATCTGGAATCCCGGGCCCGGCAGCTGCGGCGGGCCCGCTCGGCCCGCCGCCCCGATCAGCAGGCGACGTAGTCCTCCACGGCATCGCTGAGACGACGCAGACCCCGCAGGCCATCGCGCTCGAGATTGCGGACCCGGTCGCGGCTCATGTCGAGAACCCGGCCGATGCCGGTGAGGCTCATCGGCTCCTCCACGTCGATCCCGTACCGCATCTTCAGCACACGGCCCTGCAGGTCCGGCAGCTGCTCCAGCAGCGCACGCAGGTCCCCCTTCAGGCACTCACCATCCACCTGCTCGCTCAGCAGTTCCCCATCGCCGCTCAGCAGCTCCAGCAGCTCCGTGTCATCCCCGTCGCCCACCTTCATCTCCAGGCTCACCGGCTGACGCGCACGGCACATCAGCTCCTTCACCTCCTCCTCCGGCAGCTCCACCGACGCCGCCAGTTCCGTCACCGTCGGCGTCCGGCCCAGCTCCTGGCTCAGCTCACGCTGGCCGCGCTTCAGCTTGTTCAGCGTCTCGGTGATGTGGATCGGCAGCCGGATCGTGCGGCTCTTCTCCGCAATCGCCCGCGTGATCCCCTGGCGGATCCACCAGTACGCATAGGTGCTGAACTTGTAGCCACGCGTCGGGTCGAACTTCTCCACGCCACGCACCAGGCCGATCGTTCCCTCCTGGATCAGGTCCAGAAGCTCCATGTTCCGCTTGGTGTACTTCTTCGCCACGCTCACCACCAGGCGCAGATTCGCCGACACCATCCGCTCCTTGGCGCGGCGGCCCGCATGCAGCCGCCGCCGCAGCATCGGCACCGACAGCCCCGCCTCACGGGCCAGACGCTCCCGTGTCGGCTTCTCGCCGCTGCGCATCTCCAGCTCCTGCTCCATCTCCTCCAGCGCCATCAGCTCCTGCACCTGACGGCCCAGCGTGATCTCCTGCTCGTGCGACAGCAGCGGCACGCGGCCGATGTCCCGCAGGTAGCTCCGCACCAGATCACCATCCAGAGGCTGCACGCTGCGGGCCGCGGAACCCACGCTCCGCACGCTCTTCCGTTCGTTCGCTGCAGGGGCTGCTGTGACGACCATTGCCGAAACCTGTCGATGTGTGAAGCCTAACCTGAAGAAGTGTGAAGCTCCTCTCAGCAAAGCCGGATTGAGTAAAAACACTCAGCCGTGTCCCGACGGTCCTGCTTAAGAGGCTCCGTTGGCATCGCCCTCCTCAGGGCCGTCCTCAGGACACCGTCCACCACTGGAGCAGCCAGCCCGCGGTCTGCAGGTAGATGAACACGCCCGCCACGTCGGTGGCGGTGGTGATGAAGGGAGCGGACATCAGGGCCGGATCGAGCCCCATCCGATCGAAGAGCAGGGGCAGGGCCGCCCCGGCCGTGGCCGCCAGGATCGTGATCGCCATCAGGCTGATGCCGACGGCCATGCCCACCAATGGACCATCGCCGCGCCACCAGGCGAAGGGAACGACCAGCACGAGCATCAGCAGGCCCAGCAGCGCTCCAGCCGCCGCCTCCCGCCAGATGGCGCGGAACTTGCCGAGGGCCTGGATGCGCTGGGTGCTCAGGCCCCGGATCACCACCGTGGAGCTCTGGGCACCAACGTTGCCTCCGGTGCCGATCAGCAGGGGAATGAACGCTGCCAGAACCACCACCTTCTGGAGCACGTCCTCCCTCAGCGCGATCACCTCGGAGGTGAAGCCGTTGGCCACCACCAGCACGGAGAGCCAGACCACCCGGCGGCGGGCCACCGTAAACAGGTTGCTCTGGAAGTAGTCGTCCTCGTCGCCGGCCTGAACGGCGCCGGCCGCGTAGAGGTCGCGTGTGGCCTCCTGCTCGATCACGTCGATCACGTCATCGACGGTGACGATTCCCACCAGTCGCTGCTCCCGGTCCACCACCGGCAGAGCGAGGAAGTCGTAGCGCTGGATGCTTCGGGCCACCTCCTCCTGATCGGTGTCGGTGCTGACGCTCACCACCTCCCGGGTCATCACGTCCCCGATCCGGGCCTCCGGGTCGGCCATCACCAGATCGCGCAGGGAGATGATCCCGGTCAGATGGCGCTCGCCATCGGTCACGTACAGGCTGTACACCGTCTCGGTGTCGGCCGCCCGGCGACGCACGATCGTCAGCGCCTGATCGGCACTGTGGAATTCCTTCAGATCGATGAACTCGGTCGTCATCAGACGACCGGCGGTTCCCGACTCGTATCCCAGCAACTGGGCGGTCACACGGCGCTCGGCCGGGCTGAGCTCCATCAGCAGACGGCGCACCACCTTGGCCGGGAGTTCATCGAACAGCCGCACCCGGTCATCGGGTGACATCTCCTCCACCAGTTCCAGCACCTCGCCGGAGCGCAACCGTTCCAGCAGGCCCTGCTGCACGGTCGCGTCGAGATACTCGTAGACCTCGATCGCCTCGTCCTTGGCCAGCAGCCGGAAGGCGAGGGCCTGGAGGGTCTCGGGCAGGCCTCCGATCGCCTCGGCGATGTCCACAGGCTGGACCGGCTGCAGCAGCAGCTTGACCGCGTCATAGTTGCCGGCCCGCAGCATGGCCCGCAGCTGCTGGGTCACCAGTTCGGTGAGCTGCGTGCCGGTGACCGTGGCGGCGGCTGTGCCGGTCGCCGTCGAGCCGGAGACACTCCGGGTGGCCTCATCCATCGGCGTCCCTCCCCGGCTGAATCACTCTAGGTCGACCTCCGCGGCGCCAGGGACGCCTCTCTTACGGTCTGAATCTGTGATTCAGGGCGCAGCCCTGCTCCGCTTGAGACCATGACAGTGAATGTGAGCCAGGTGGTGGTGCGGACCCCCTCCGGCGCCGATCGATCCCTCGGCGATTACGCCGGCAAGGTGCTCCTGATCGTGAATGTGGCCAGCCGCTGCGGCTTCACCCGCCAGTACGCCGGCCTGCAGGCCCTGCAGGACAAATACGGCTCCCAGGGCCTGGTGGTGCTGGGATTCCCCTGCAACGACTTCGGCGCCCAGGAGCCTGGAACGCTGCCCGAGATCCAGCAGTTCTGCTCCACCACCTACGGCGCCAGCTTCGAGCTGTTCGACAAGGTGCACGCCAGCGGCAGCACGACCGAGCCTTACACCACCCTCACCAAGGTGGAGCCGGCCGGCGATGTGGCCTGGAACTTCGAGAAGTTCCTGGTGGGGCGCGACGGCACGGTGCAGGGCCGCTTCAAGAGCGGTGTGGAGCCGGACAGCGCCGAGCTGACCGCGGCGATCGAGGCCGCTCTGGCCGCCGCCGCCTAACCGCTGCGCCCGGGCCGGCACAGCCGCCGGCCCAGGCTGAACCCCCCCGCGGCAGCACCCAGCCCGAGCAGGAACGACCAGCCGATCAACGACAGGGCGTCCCCCGCCCGGCCCGCCAGCAGGAGATCGAGGCACTCCACCATCCAGCCGCTGAAGGTGGTGACCGATCCGCAGAACCCGACCCCCAGCAGCAACTGGCGCCGCGGTCGCAGCGGAAGTCCCGCGAGGAGCCCGAGCAGCAGCGATCCGAGCGTGTTCACGATCAGGTCGTTGCCCACCTGCCAGCGCAGCAGGGCACCAGGAACCGCCCCGAGAGCCACCAGCAGCAGTTCCGCGGCCTCGGTGCGCAGAGAGGGAGGTGGAGAGGCGCTCATCGTCCGTTCAACCGCGTCCCAGCGTGTAACCGAGCGCCGCAGCCAGCAGGCCGGCCAGCACCGAGCCCAGCGCCAGCACAAGGGCCGGCCACCAATGGCGCTCCCGCAGGGTCGCCAGCAGCTCCACCATGAACGTGGAGAAGGTGCTCAGGCTGCCGAAGAACCCTGTGGCCACCAGCAGCTGCAGGCGGCGCGGCGCCCCGGCGACCCCGTCCGGATCGCAGGTCCCCTGCACAGCGAGCACCAGTCCGAGGGCGAAGGCGGCCGCCACATTCACCAGGAAGGTGCCCCAGTGCTTGCGCGGCACCATGGGCTGGAAATGGTTCACCAGCCTCAATCGCAGCCAGGCGCCGGGGATGGCACCAACCGCCACCAGAATGGTGTCATTCATGGGGCACCGAGGGCGATCCAGCCCCGCCTCGGACGGCCAGCAGCGGCAGCCACCTCCACCTGAAGCCATCGGAAGCCGGAGGCGCAGCGCCAGCGCCGCACGGGGATCAGTGGCGTCCCCGATGGCAGCGCCACCAGGGCCGGGGCCGACTGGGCGGGCGCGCAACGCAGGTCGCCACCGGAGACCGCCAGCCAGGGCTCGCGGCGCCGGCGCTGCCGCACCTCTCCCTCCCGGGCGGGTGCCCCGCCCGCCGGCAGCGCCACCGGCAGGCAGAGGGCGGCTCCGAGCAGCAGGGCCCAGCGCAGGCTGCCGAGCGAGGGGGGAGCGGCGACAGTCAGATGTCCAGCTGGGCCATGTCCAGCTCGGCACTGTGCTTCTCGATGAACTGCCGCCGGGGCGCCACCTTGTCTCCCATGAGGATGGTGAAGATGCGGTCGGCTTCGAGGGCATCCTCGATATCGACCCGCTTCATCATGCGGGTCGTGGGATCCATGGTGGTCTCCCAGAGTTGCTGCGGCATCATCTCGCCGAGGCCCTTGAAGCGCTGAATGGTGTAGTTGGCTTTCTCGCCAAAGCCATCCAGCACCGTTCGTAGATCAGCCTCGTTGTAGCAGTAGGTGTGGTTCTTGCCGCGCTCGACTTTGTAGAGCGGCGGGCAGGCGATATAGATGTAGCCACCCTCCACCAGCGCTTTCTGATAGCGGTAGAAGAAGGTGAGCAGCAGCGTGCGGATGTGTGCTCCATCCACGTCAGCATCGGTCATGATCACGATGCGGTGATAGCGCAGGTTCTTCTCATTGAAATCCTCACCCTTGATCCCCAGTCCGAGGGCTGTGATGAGGGCCTGAATCTCGGTGTTGCGATAGATCTTGGCGTCGTCCGTCTTCTCGATGTTGAGGATCTTGCCCCGCAGCGGCAAGATTGCTTGGAAGCGCCGGTCACGCCCCTGCTTGGCGGAACCACCGGCGGAATCGCCCTCCACCAGATAGATCTCGGAATCAGAGGGGTCGCGTGAACTGCAGTCGGCCAGCTTGCCGGGCAGGGTGGAGCTCTCCAGCACCGATTTGCGGCGCACCAGCTCACGAGCCCTTCGGGCGGCCTCAGCGGCATTGAAGGCCTGGATCGCCTTCTCCAGGATCAGATCAATGACGGAGGGATGAAACTCCAGGTACTGGGCAAGGGCCTCACCCACCAGGCTGTCGACGATGCCGCGCACCTCGGTGTTGCCCAGCTTGGTCTTGGTCTGACCCTCGAACTCGGGCTCGGGGACCTTCACCGACAGGACAGCGGTGAGGCCTTCGCGGATGTTCTCACCGGCGAGGTTGGCCTCGGCATCCTTGCGCTTGCCCCGCTTGCGGGCAAAGGCATTCAACGTGCGCGTGAGCACGGTCTTCAGCCCCTCGATGTGGGTGCCGCCGTCGACGGTGCGGATGTTGTTGGCGAAGCCGAGGATGGAATCGGAATAGGCATCGGAACACCACTGCAGGGCCACCTCGACCTGCACACCATCCTTCTGGGTGTTGCAGTAGATGATGTCCGAGTGGAGGGCGTCCTTCTCGGCATTCATGTAGGCGACGTACTCGCGGATGCCGCCCTCGTAGTAGTACGTCTCCACCAGGGGCTCAGCCGCAGCGGCCTCAGCACCCTCCGGTTCCGCCTCCCCCGCGTCGGCGTCCGCCGCGACGCGTTCATCGCGGAACTCAATCCGCACGCCGCCGTTCAGATAGGCCAGTTCCCGCAGGCGGGACGCGAGCGTGGCGAAATCGAAGCGGGTGCCAACGGTGAAGATCTGAGCGTCCGGCTTGAAGCGCACCTCCGTACCGGTACCGCTCTGCTCCGCCGGGGAGGACTCCAGGCTCCCCACGGGGACTCCGCGCTCGAAGCGCTGCACATGGCGCTGGCCGCCGCGATGGACCGTGACCTCCACCCACTCGCTCAGAGCATTGACTACCGAGACCCCGACACCGTGGAGGCCACCGGACACCTTGTAACCGCCGCTGCCGAACTTGCCGCCGGCATGCAGCACGGTCAGCACGGTCTCCAGGGCCGACTTGCCGGTGCGGGGGTGAATATCGGTGGGGATGCCCCGGCCGTTGTCCGTCACAGAGACGGATCCATCTGCACACAGGGTCACCACGATCCGGTCGCAGTGACCCGCCAGCGCCTCATCGACCGAGTTGTCGACCACCTCATAGACAAGGTGGTGCAGTCCCTTCGGCCCGGTCGAGCCGATGTACATCCCGGGGCGCTTGCGGACGGGCTCCAGCCCCTCGAGCACCTGGATCTGCTCGGCGCCATAGGCCGCCTGGACCCTGGTGGCGTCACTCATGGCCGACGGAAACGGATGCCTGGTCGGGGATCAGCCCTGAAGCGGAGCAACGACTCTCCCGTCCCAACTCGTGCCCCCAAGCTACCACCGCAGCGCCAGACGCGCTCACAGGGGCCTCTGAGGGGAGAATCCTGAAGGGGGTGCATCCCCACCTGCTGCCACCCAACGCCGTGAGCACCGATCCGCTGGTCATCGTTCTGCTCGGGCCCACCGCCGCCGGCAAGAGCGACCTCGCCATCGCGCTGGCCGAAGCCCTCGATCTGGCTGTGCTCTCGGTGGATTCCCGGCAGGTCTACCGCGGCATGGATGTGGGCACAGCCAAACCCACGCCGGCCCAGCGGGCCCGGGTGCGCCACGAGCTCCTGGATCTGCGCGATCCCGACGACCCCATGAGCCTGCACGAGTTCCAGGCGGAGGCCCATGCGGCCATCCGCCTGGAGCATCAGCGCCGCGGCATCGCTCTGCTGGCGGGGGGGAGCGGCCTCTATCTGAAGGCGCTCACCGACGGCTGGCAGCCCCCGGCCATCCCGGCCCAGCCGTGGCTGCGCCATCAGTTCACCGGTCTGGGGCAGGAGGTGTGCCATGCGCTGCTGCGCCAGTGCGATCCCCGGGCGGCGGAGCGCATCGCCGCCGCCGACAGCGTGCGCACCCAGCGGGCTCTTGAGGTCCTCTACGGCAGTGGCAGGCCGGTCTCGGAGCAGCGCAACCGGCGCCCTCCGCCCTGGCGGGTGCTGGAGCTGGGGCTGCTGCCGGCGGATCTGAACCGGCGCATCCGGGAGCGCAGCGCCTCCCTGTACAGCGGCGGCCTGCTGGAGGAGACGCAGACGCTGATCGATCGCTACGGCGCTGATCTGCCGCTGCTGCGCACGATCGGTTACGGCGAGGCCGTCGAGCGGATCCGCGGTGGCCTCCGGCCGGAGGAGGCCCTCAGGACGACGATCCGGCGCACGCAGCAGCTGGCCAAGCGCCAGCGCACCTGGTTCCGCCGCCAGCACAGCCCCACCTGGCTGCCGGCGGGGGAGCCCCCCCTGACAGCCGCGTTGACGGCGATCAGGAGCGTTCTAGGGTGACCAGCAGACGGCGATCCACCATGGCCCGCACCCACGGACCCGAGGCCCCGCCGTGCCTTTGCCCCACCTCCTGAATGCCCCCACGTCCCCGTTTTGATCGCCGTGCTCCTGTCCGGGAGCTCCCCAACATCAATGAGCGCATCAGCTACCCGCAGCTTCGGGTGGTCGATTCGGACGGCAGCCAACTCGGGGTGATCGACAGGGAGGAGGCACTGAGCGTCGCCAGGGACCGGGAGCTGGACCTCGTGCTGGTGAGTGAGAAGGCGGATCCACCGGTCTGCCGGATCATGGATTACGGCAAGTTCAAGTTCGAGCAGGAGAAGAAGGCCAAGGAAGCGAAGAAGAAGTCACACCAGACCGAGGTCAAGGAAGTGAAGATGCGATACAAGATCGATTCGCACGATTATCAGGTCCGCATCGGCCAGGCGAGTCGCTTCCTCAATGCGGGCGACAAGGTGAAGTGCACCGTGATCTTCCGCGGTCGTGAGATCCAGCACACCGCCCTGGCCGAAAAACTGCTGCGCCGCCTCGCCGGCGACCTGGAGGAGAAGGCTGAGATCCAGCAGGCGCCCAAGCGGGAGGGTCGCAACATGATCATGTTCCTCACGCCCCGCAAGACCCCTCTGGCCAAGGAGAAGGACAAGGCTCAGGAGTCCGCCCGTGCCGTGCGGACCCTGCCGACGCCGGCACGTCTCAGCGCGGCGGAATGAGTCCGTCGCGCAGGAGCGCGCTCAGCTCCTGCCAGCCCGCGGCCGCGGCCGCCGGGCGATGGTCCGCCCGGCCCTCGCACATGTAGCCGTGGCCGGCCTCCGGCACGCGGATCAGGCGCAGCCTTGTCCCGCTGCCGTCGGCAGCGCGGAGAGCGGCATCAAGTCGGTCAATGTCATCGCGCGGAATCAGGGGGTCCCGCTCGCCGCAGAAGCAGAGCAACCGGCCCGGCACATCGGGCAGCACGCCCAGGGTGGGGGGGCCTCCGCCGGGCCGCCCGGAGGCCATTCCGGCTCCGTAGAAGGATGCGGTGGCCGCGATCAGGGGCAGGCTCGAGGCCAGCACGGCCACATGACCGCCGAAGCAGAAGCCCACGCAGCCCAGACCTGACGGGGACGGAGCCGCCAGCTGGGCCTGCAGCCATCGGCCGGCCGCCGCCACGTCCGCCAGCAGCTCCTCGCTGCGGGTCAGGTCCTTGTGGGAACGACCCTCCGCCAGGTCGGCCTCGCCATAGCTCAGATCGAGCATCGGTGCGGTGCGGGCGAACAGGGGCACCGCCAGCGCCCCGTACCCCCAGCCGGCGAGACGGCCCGCCACCGAGCGGATCCAGGGGTTGAGGCCGAACACCTCGGGCAGCACGAGCACACCGCCGCGCCAGGTGCCGGCATCGGCGGCCGGGCGGGCCCACCAGCAGCGGAGGTCGGTCGGGCGCACACCGGGCCCGGCATCCACCGCCAGGCTCTGCCAGCCGGCCTCGATCGGCAGGGGCACGGACCCGGATGGGCTGAGGTCGGGACGGGTCACGGCGATGGAGCCTGAGGACGTCCATGCTCGGACAACAGGGCCCCCGCAGCAGAGCATTGACCGCGGCCGCCGCCAGGCCGGCCCCGCCCCGGGTGCCCTCCAGCCGGATCTGCCTCAGCCCGCTGGCGGCCAGATGCCGCTTGCTCGCCACCACCCCGACGAATCCCACCGGCATGCCGATCACCAGCGCCGGGCGGCAGCGCCCCTCAGCCGCCAGCAGCAGCAGCCGTTCGAGCGCGGTGGGGGCGCTGCCGATCAGCACGAGGGCGGCGGGGTGCTCCGCCATGGCCCGCTCCAGACCCGCCGCCGCTCGCGTGCCTCCGGCGGGGGCCACGTCAGGGGCCCAGCGCAGGATCGAGTGCACGGGATTGGAGAAGGTGCGGCGTGCCATCGGCGCCACGGCCTCCCGGGCCATGGCGGTGTCGGTGAGGATCACGCCGCCGCGGCGCAGGTGCGCCACGCCGGACTCGCAGGCCCCCTCGCTGAAGCGCAGGGCGGCGGCCAGGCCCGGATCGCCACCGCTGTGCACCACCCGCTCCAGCACCTGCTGGGGCAGGCCCTCCAGACCGGTGGGCCCCAGCCTCAGGCGAATCCGCCGCAGGCTCTCGGTCAGGATCGGATGGTCCAGGTCGGACGCCATGCCCGTTCATCTCCTCTGGGGTGACGACGACGCCGCTCTGCATCGAGCCGCCGAGGAGCTGATCGCCGAGCTGGTGGATCCAGCCTGGAGCAGCATGAACCTCACCCGCCTCGACGGTGGACAGGCCGGCCAGGCGGAGGCGGCCCTCGAGGCCGCCCGAACCCCACCCCTCGGCGGTGGCTGCAGGCTGGTGCTGCTGCAACGCAGTCCCTTCACCCAGAGTGCGCCGCAGGAGCTCGGCCAGAGGCTGGAGGCCAGCCTGCCCCTGATCCCGGAGAACAGCCACCTGGTGCTCTGCTCCCCCGCGAAACCCGATGCCCGGCTGCGCAGCACCAAGGCCCTGCGGGCTGTCGCCGCGGAACGCAGCTTCAACCGGCCGGCCCCCTGGGATGACAGCGGCCAGTTGCGGATGGTGCGCGAGGGAGCCTCGGCCCGCCACCTCGAGCTCAGCGACGCAGCCGCAGCGGCCCTGGTGGCCGCCGTCGGCAACGACTCCGGCCGCCTGGCGATGGAGCTGGAGAAGCTGGCGCTGCTGGCCGACGGCGGACGGGTCGAGGTCGAGGCGGTCACCGCCCTCTGCCCGGACCGGCGCAGCACCAGCCTGGAGGTGGGGGAATCGCTGCTGCGGGGCGAGACCGGAACGGCATTGCGGCAGCTGGATGCCCTGCTGGCCCTCGGGGAACCGCCCCTGCGGATCGTGGCGACCCTCACCGGGCAGATCCGCGGCTGGCTCTGGGTGGCGCTGCTGGAGGGAGAAGGAGAGCGGGACGTGGCGGTGATCGCTCAGGCCGCTGGAATCCGCAATCCCAAACGGATCTACGTGCTGCGCCGGCAGCTGCAGGGCCAGAGTCCGGAACGGCTGCAGCGGCTGCTCACGCAGGTGCTGGAGATCGAGGTGCTGCTCAAACGCGGCCAGAGCGGCCCAGACGCCTTCCGGAGCGGCCTGCTCATGGCTGAGAGCGGATAATCGGCGCTTGCCGGAACCCGCCCCGCACCATGGCGCTGTATGTCCTGAAATTCGGTGGCACCTCGGTGGGCAGCGTCGAGCGGCTCCAGTGCGTCGCCGACCGCATCAGCCGGCGCCGGGAGGAGGGTCACGATCTGGTGGTGGTGGTCTCGGCGATGGGGCACACCACCGACGAGCTGACGGCCCTGGCGCGGGCGGTCTGCACCGACCCGCCCACCCGGGAGATGGACATGCTGCTGGCCACCGGCGAGCAGGTCTCGATCGCTCTGCTGGCCATGGCCCTGCAGGCGAAGGGGGTTCCGGCCCTCTCCATGACGGGAGCTCAGGTGGGGATCGTGACCGAATCGGCCCATGGCCGCGCGCGCATCCTCGAAGTGCGCACGGATCGGCTGCGCCAGCGTCTCGATGAAGGGAACGTGGTCGTGGTGGCCGGGTTCCAGGGCACCAGCAGCGGAGCCGGCGGCACCGCCGAGATCACCACGCTGGGCCGTGGCGGGTCCGACACCTCGGCGGTGGCCCTGGCGGCGGCTCTGCAGGCGGATGCCTGCGAGATCCACACCGACGTGCCCGGGGTGCTCACCACTGATCCGCGCAAGGTGCCCGAGGCTCAGCTGATGGACCGGGTGTCCTGCAACGAGATGCTGGAACTGGCCAGCCTGGGCGCCTCCGTGCTGCATCCGCGCGCCGTCGAGATCGCCCGCAACTACGGCATCCCACTGCTGGTGCGCTCCAGCTGGAGCGACGAGCCCGGAACCCTGCTCACGAGCGACCATCCCCGCGCAGTGGGACGGGACGGCCTTGAACTTGGGAAACCGGTGGATGGCGCGGAGCTGGTGCAGCAGCAGGGTGTGCTGGCCCTGGCCCAGATGCCGGACCGGCCGGGAGTGGCGGCCCAGCTGTTCGAGGCCCTCTCCGCTGCGGGCCTCAACGTGGACCTGATCGTGCAGGCCACCCACGAGCAGGCCACCAACGACATCGCCTTCACCCTGGCGGCCGAGGAGCTGGACGAGGCCCGCCGGGTCTGCCGGGATCTGCTCGATCAGCTCTGCGCCCAGTCCTGCAGCGTGACGGCCGAGGCCGGCATGGCCAAGATCAGCATCTCCGGTGCGGGGATCATGGGCCGCCCCGGTGTGGCGGCTCGCCTGTTCGACACGCTCGCGCGGGAGGGGATCAACCTGCGGATGATCGCCACCAGCGAGGTCAAGGTGAGCTGCCTGGTGGCCGGAGATCAGGGCCGCCGGGCTCTGCAGGCGGCGGCCGAGGCCTTCGAACTGTCGGTGCAGCAGCTGCTCATCGACCCGATGCCGGGAGGCGCCGGGGAGCCGGAGGTGCGTGGCGTCGCCCTGGACCGGGACCAGGCCCAGATGGCCGTGCGCCAGGTGCCCGACCGGCCCGGCACGGCGGCGGCCGTCTGCCGGGCCCTGGCCGAGGAGGGCATCAGTCTCGATGCCATCGTCCAGTCGGAGCGCAGCCACGGCGAGGGCGCCGAGCGCTGCCGGGACATGAGCTTCACCCTGCGCCGGGACGACCATCGCCGGGCCGCCAGGGCGCTGGAGCCGGTGCTGGCCCAGTGGCCCGGTGCCCGCCTGGAGGCGGGACCGGCCATCGCCCGCGTCAGCGCGGTGGGGGCCGGCATGCCGGCCACCGCAGGAACGGCGGGCCGGCTGTTCCGGGCCCTCGCCGACCGCTCGATCAACATCGAGATGATCGCCACCAGCGAGATCCGCACCAGCTGCGTGGTGGCCGAAGCCGATGGAGTGGAAGCCCTGCGGGCGGCTCACGCGGCCTTCGGGCTGGGGGGCACGGTTCAGCACCGGGTGGAGGGCGGTTGAGAAGTCCGCACCACCGCCGGCGGCTCCTGCTGGCAGCCGGCCTGGACGGGCTCGGACTGGTGCTGCTGGCGGTGGTGGTGGACCAGCTGCGCCGGGGCTTCCTCGAGCGGCAGCTCGGGCTGCTGCTGGTGTTACTGCTGACCTACTGGCTGTTCAGCTGGCTCTTCGGCTCCTACACCCTGCTGCGGCTCACCCGGCCGCGGCCGGGGCCGGTGCTGCTCCGCCTGGCGGCCGCCAGCCTGGCCGGCATCGCGGCAGGAGCGCTGATCGGATGGTCGATCCGCGCCGACCCGGACCTCACCCTGCTGCATCGCGGCAGCCTGATTCCCCTGTTCGGCCTGATGGCGCTCTGGAGCGGGCTGGTGCGGCTGGGGCTGCGCCGCTGCGACCCGCCCGTGAGTGGCCGCCACTGGCGGATCGTGGCCCGTGCCGATGAGGTGGAGGCCATCCGGCGGGAGTGGCTGGCCGTGGGCGGAGAGTCCCCTCCTCCCATCCTTGTGGCGCAGGCGGAGGAACAGATTCTCGAGCGAATCGAGCCCGGGGTCGGCGTGGCCATGAGCCCGGCCGTGCTCCAGTCGGACCGGGGTCAGCGGCTGGGTGAGCAGCTGGCCTCCCGGGGCAGCCCCTTCACCTCCCTGGCCCTGCTGGCCGAGCAGGAACTCAGCTGTCTGCCACCCCGCTGGGTCACGGGCCAGTGGCTGCTGTTCTCCCAGAGGATCGACGGCGGTCCCGGCGGCTTCGACCGTCAGCTCAAGCGTGCCGCCGATCTGAGCCTGGCCGCTCTCCTGCTGGTGGTCGCCTCGCCGCTGCTGCTGCTGGCAGCGCTGCTGATCCGCCTGCAGGACGGGGGGTCGGTGCTGTACCAGCAGGAGCGGTCCGGCCTGCTGGGCCATCCGTTCACCCTGTTCAAGCTGCGCAGCATGCGATCCGACGCGGAATCGGGGGAGGCCCGCTGGTCCCAGCCCAGCGACGACCGCATCACCCCGATCGGGGCCTGGCTGCGCCGGACCCGGCTTGATGAACTGCCGCAGCTGATCAATGTGATCCGGGGCGACATGAGCCTGATCGGCCCGAGACCGGAACGCCCCGAACTCGAAGTGGAACTGGAGCAGCGGATTCCCAACTACCGCCTGCGGCACTGGATCCGACCCGGCCTCAGCGGCTGGGCCCAGGTGCACCTGCCCTACGGCTCGAGCGTGGGGGATGCGGAGCGCAAGCTGGGCTTCGATCTCTATTACCTGCGCAACGCCAGCCTCTGGCTCGACGGGCTGATCCTGCTGAAGACGATCAAGACGGTGCTCAAGGGAGCCGGTCGCTGAGATCCGCTTCGGCAGAAGCGCGTCGCTCGGCGCTCCCGAACCGGGTCAGTGAACCAGCCGCTGGCGCAGCTGCTTGATGCGGTCGCGCAGGTTGGCGGCCTCCTCGAACTCGAGATTGCCGGCCGCTTTCTTCATCTTCTCCTCCAGCTGTTCGATCAGCTGGGGCAGGGCCTCCAGGGTCAGGCCCGCGTCGGGATCATGGGCGAGTGCCTCGGCGGTGCGACCCGCCGCACGGGCCAGATCCCCCGAGCCGGCATCCTGCTGCAGGCGACGGGAGAGCTCGAGAAAGGACAGGATCGCGTTGCTGGAGCGCTTGCCGGCCGCCTGGGGCACCACCCCATGGGCTTCGTTGTAGGCCTGCTGGATCGCCCGCCGCCGTTCGGTCTCGTCGATCGCCTTCGCCATGCTGTCGGTGAGAGTGTCGGCGTAGAGCAGCGCCACACCTTCCACATGACGGGCCGCCCGGCCGATGGTCTGGATCAGGGACCGTTCCGCCCGGAGGAAGCCCTCCTTGTCGGCGTCGAGAATGGCCACGAGCGAAACCTCCGGCAGGTCCAGTCCCTCACGCAGCAGGTTCACGCCGACCAGCACGTCATAGGCACCGTTGCGCAGGTCCTGAATGATCTCGATGCGCTCGATCGAGTGAATCTCCGAGTGCAGGTAGCGGACCCGCACACCGTGCTCCGCCAGGTAGTCCGTCAGGTCCTCAGCCATGCGCTTGGTGAGGGTGGTCACCAGCACGCGCTGCTGTCGTTCCGCCCTGAGGCGCACCTCGGAGAGAAGATCATCGACCTGGCCATCGGTGGGACGCACCTCGACCACCGGATCGAGCACCCCAGTCGGCCGGATCACCTGCTCCACCACACGGCCGTCGCTCACCCCCAGCTCCCAGTCACCGGGGGTGGCGCTGACGAAGAGGGTCTGGCGGGCCTTCTGCCAGAACTCCTCGCCCTTGAGGGGCCGGTTGTCGGCGGCGCTGGGCAGGCGGAAGCCGTGATCGATGAGCACCTGTTTGCGGGCCCGGTCGCCGTTGTACATGGCCTGCAGCTGGGGGCAGGTGACGTGACTCTCATCCACCACCAGCAACCAGTCCTCGGGGAAGTAATCGATCAGGCACTCCGGCGGCGAACCGGCGGCCCGGCCGGCGAGGTGGCGCGCATAGTTCTCCACACCGTTGCAGTAGCCCACCTGCTGCAGCATCTCCAGGTCGTAAGCGGTGCGCTGCTCGAGCCGCTGGGCCTCCAGCAGCTTGCCCTGACCGTTGAGCCAGTCGAGGCGGTCGCGCAGCTCTTCGCGGATCGCCGTCACCGCGGCATCCAGCCTCTGCTTGGGAGTGACGAAGTGCTTGGCGGGATAGATGCTCACCGCATCCAGGCTCTGGAGAATCTCGCCGGTGGTGGGATCGACGTAGCGGATGGCCTCAACCTCATCGCCGAACAGCTCGATGCGCACGAGACGATCCTCATAGGCCGGGCCGATCTCGAGCACATCGCCGCGAACACGAAAGCGGCCGCGAGCGATCTCCACGTCGTTGCGGCTGTATTGGTTGTTGACGAGCTCCCTCAGGGCACCGCGGAGATTGAGCGTTTCTCCAACAGCAAAAGGCACGGCAGCCTTGAGATATTCCGATGGTATTCCCAGGCCGTAAATGCAGCTGATCGAAGCGACCACGATCACATCACGGCGCTCGAACAGGGATCGAGTGGCAGAGTGACGCAGCATATCGATCTCTTCGTTGATCGATGCTGTCTTGGCGATGTAGGTATCACTGACAGGCACGTAGGCCTCAGGCTGATAGTAGTCGTAATAGGAGATGAAGTACTCCACCGCGTTGGCGGGGAAGAACTCACGCAACTCGTTGCACAGCTGCGCCGCCAACGTCTTGTTGTGGGCCAGCACCAGTGCCGGTCGGCCGGTCTTCTCGATCACATTGGCGATCGTGAAGGTCTTTCCCGTCCCGGTGGCACCGAGCAGGGTCTGGTATCGCTCGCCGCCATCGAGCCCCTGCACCAGCGCTTCGATCGCCTTCGGCTGATCGCCGCTGGGGCTGTAGGGCGCCTGCAGCTGATAGGCGGGCATGGTCAGTTCAGTGCCGCACGGGTGAAGTCCACATGCAGACCGAGCGCCCGGAGAATCAGAGTGCTGACCAGGCTGTAGACCACCGCCCCGAGCGCCGCGCTGAACAGCCCGTTCCTAAGGCGGAAGCCTTCAATCAGCCAGGCGGCGACGCTGAACAGAATGATCGTGATCAGCCAGTTGAAGAGGAACGTGATCGGTGCGATCAGGCCACCGAGAGAGCTGATCGCCCAGGGCAGGGCCAGGAGCAGCTTCAGGGGGACGACCAGCAGGCTGCCGAGCAGACCGATCGCGATGGCCGCGAGCAGGGCGGTGCCGAAGCCCGACACCTCCACGCCCAGCGGCAGGTAGGCCACCAGCAACAGCACAACCGCCCGGACGGGCCACTGCAGCAGCCAGATCAGTCCACCCATGCCAGCGCGGCCGAAGCGGCCGATCCGTGATCAGCGCGCACTGTAGAGAGCGTGGGCCGGGGATCAGACCACAGGCACCGGCCGCGGGGACGCGATCGCATCGCGCAGGGAGCGCACGGCAGCGACCATGGCCAGCTCGTCCTCGAGGCGGTTGATCACCGATCCCACACCCACACCGCTGGCGCCGGCCGCCAGGGCCATCGGCGCGGTCACGGCGGTGAGGCCGGAGGCGCAGAGAACGGGCGTGTCCAGGCCGGCCTGAACCAGGGCGGTGCGGATGGCATGGGTGGCCGCCAGGGTCGGGGCCGCTTTCTCGATCAGCCCGAGAACGCCCGGACTGACAGGGCGTGCACTGGTGCCACCCTCGGTCTGGATCATGTCGGCACCGGCCTCCGCCAGGGCCACCGCCAGCTGCTCCTGCCCGTCCATGGGCAGGGTGTGGGGAACGGTGACGCTCAGGACGACATCGGGCAGCAGACGGCGGGTCGCCAGGGTGAGGGCCATCACCTCCTCGGCATCGAAGACCCGGCCCTCGGGATAGAAGGCGTCGTAGTTGCCGATCTCGACCATGGCCGCACCGGCTGCGACGGCGTCGGGAAAGCGCTCAGGCTCCACAGCGCTCACGCAGACGGGCAGACCGCCGGAGGCCTCCCGGGCCAGACGCACCAGGGAGGGATCACAGGCCACATCAAGACAGTCGGCGCCGCCCCGCCCTGCCGCCACTGACACCCGCGCCACCCGATCGGCATCGAAGTTGGCCAGTCCGGAGATCACCTTCAGCAGGCGGCCCCGGCGCAGGCTGGCGCGGAGGGCAGCGGGAAGGCGATCGAGGCGGGAGTCGGAAACGGCCATGGACACGGTCGCGGTGCTGGCAGGATTCTCCCACCCTCCGATCGCCGCGGCGGCCTGATGGACGGCCCCAGCAGGGAGCGACTCCGGCCGAGCAGAGCGGCGTCAGCCACCGCTGGCGCGCTCAGGCATCTGCGGCAGCAGCTGCAGCGGGACCCCCTGCTGCTGCCGGAGCAGGAGTCCCTGCTGCTGGCTGTGTCCGGTGGGCAGGACTCCATGGCCCTGACTCAGCTGCTGCAGGACCTCCAGGCCGCCCGCGGCTGGCGGCTGATCCTCTGGCACGGCGATCACGGCTGGCACCGCGACTCAGCCGTGATCGCCGCGCAGCTGTCGCGCTGGGCGGAGCGCCGCGGGCTGGAGCTCCTGGTCGACCGGGCCCCCGAGGGTGCGGCCCGTGGGGAAGCCGGTGCCCGGGACTGGCGCTATGCCGTTCTGGAGCAGCATGCCCACGCCCGCGGATGCCGGCGGGTCATCACCGCGCACACCGCCAGCGACCGGGCCGAAAGCCTGCTGCTGGCGATGGCACGGGGGTGTCACCTCAGGGGGCTCTGCGCCCCGCGCCGATGGCGGCCCCTCGGTAGGGGTGGCGGCTGCTGGCTGGCCCGGCCCCTGCTCGGCCTGGACCGGCGGCAGACCGCACAGCTGTGCCGGGAGCGGGCCCTGCCGGTGTGGCCGGACCCCGGCAACGCCGATCTGAACCCGAGCCGCAACCGGGTGCGCCATCTGGTGATGCCGGTGCTCGAAGCGCTCCACCCCGGGGCCGGCCGGCGCATCAGTGGACTCTCGGAGGCGATGGCCCGACTGCAGCAGCCGCAGGAGGAACTGATCCCGCTCGCCCTGCGCCAGCTGGCTGGGGCGGCCGGGGTCGGAGGCGAAGCCGTGGCCCTGGAGCGGGAGGGCCTGAGCAGGCTGTCGGCGGACACCGCTGCCCTGCTGCTGCATCACTGGCTCCGATCCGAGACGGGTTCGGCGCCCGGGCGCGAGGTGATGGAGGACCTGGTGCACCGCTTGCTCCGGGATGGCGCGGCAGGCAAGCTGTGCCTGCCTGGTCCCTGGGAACTCAGCTGGACCCGCTGCCACGTGCATCTGCACCGGCAGGACGGCGGCGGATCCTCCCGGGACCTGACGGCGGACAGCAGGGATCACCAGGCCCCCACCCTCAGCCCCGGCGACTGAACAGGAATGGAACGGCCCTTCGAGCAGCGCTACGCGGAGGTGGAGCGGGCCTATGCCGAGGGCCACTTCCAGGTGGCCCGGGACATCACCCTGGAGCTGCTGGGTGAGCTGGACCCACTGCCGGAGGCTGAGGAGTCCCGCATGGCGGCGCTGCTCTGGCAGGCCCACCTCTCACTGCTGCTGGGCCACATCCAGCTCTACGGATTCCAGGAGATCAACGCGGCACGGCAGGCCTACGGGCAGGTGCTGGCCGTTTCGCAGGACACCACGCTGCAGGAGCTGGCCAATCAGGGTCTGCAGGCCTGTGAGGCGATGGCCGCGGAACCCCCCGCGGCAGCGGCGGCGGACCTGCCCGACTCCGAACCGGTCGCTGAGGCTGAGCCTGCCGCGACGGCCGCCTCCCAGACCTCAGCAACACCCACGACGACCGCCGCCGTCTCACCCAGTGCCATTCCGGAGCAGCAGACCCGCACCGCCGGCAGTGAGCCGGCCATGCCCTGGCTGGAGCAGATGGCGGAGCGTCCGGCTGGGGCGAGCGCCGGCCTCAGCGACGCGCCGGACTGGCTGACGACCGTCGATCCAGCCGCGACCAGCAACCTCGCGCTGGCACCCTCTCAGGGGCCGGTGAACGAGGTCGAGCCCGCGGCACGCGAGGAAGAGCACCCGATCGCACCGGTCGCTGTTCAGATTCTCGAGGACACCGCTGCTGAAGAGGCGACGGCAGCGGAGATCCGGGGGCGGGATGACGCGCCGGAGAGGGCCCCGGCGGCCGCTGAACCAGACCTCGGCGGGGCGGAGGCGGCCCCGGAACCCGACGCAGACGCCGAGGCGATCCAGGCAGAGCCCCTGGCTCCCGGCACCGATGACCCCACGGTGACCGTGGAGCTGGAGGGCGAGCCCGTCAGCGATTCGGAGGAGCCCAAGCCGGACTCCTCGTGGCCCGAGCACCTTGAGGTGGAGGCTGTCAGCGGGGAGGGCGAACCGGTCGACGAGGCTCTGCTGGATCCCGAGACGGATCCGGACTTCGCCGCCGGCCTGCTGCGGGTGGTGCTGCGCTGAGCGCAGCACCCGGCAGGGAGCCTCAGCGAACCGCCGCGGAGCGGCGCCGGCGGGTGCGGCCCGCGGGCATCTCGCTGGCAGCCTGTTCGGCGGCGGCCGCCGCCGCCGCGGGAGCCGTTGTTGCCGGCACAGCAGCGGCGACAGCCGCCGGAGCTGGAGCCGGAGCCGCACTGCGGGGACGCTTGTGGGGAACGGATCGGGAGCCGCCGTCACGACGCCCACCGCGGGACCGGGGAGCCGGCCGATCATCGGGTTCGGCATCGGCCCTGCCCTTGTAGGCCGGCGTTCCGGCCGGTGCCGGCTGCACGAGGCAGAGGATCAGCGGCTCCACCTGCAGTTCGCGGCGCAACCGGCGCTGCAGGCCCACTTCCACCTCGCGCTGGAGGCCGATCCAGTCGACTTCAGGTGCCGCGTCGCCCGTGTTGCGGGCCAGCTGTTTCCAGCGGTTCTCCAGCACCCAGCCCACCTCGCGTTCGGACCAGAGGGACAGCTTGCGGGGATCCGCCGTGGTGACCACACCACGGAGGTTGACCCTGGGGGGGGCCACCATCACCCCATCAGTGCTGATGGCCGCCAGAAGGGTGACGACACCGTCGTCGGCCAGCTGCTGGCGCTCCTTGAGCACCCGGGCATCGACGATGCCGTTGCGGGAGGCATCGAGCAGCTCGATGCCGGCCTTGACCGGATCTCCCTTGCGCAGGCTGTCGGGCGTCAGCTCGACCACATCGCCGTTGTCGATGATCAGGGTGTGGTCCGCCGGCACGCCCATGGACTGGGCCGTGCGGGAGTGGGCCACGAGCATGCGGTGTTCCCCGTGAACCGGCACGAAGAACTTGGGACGGGTGAGGGCGAGCATGAGCTTTTCGTCCTCCTGGGAACCATGGCCTGACACGTGAATCCCCTCGCCCTTGCCGTAGACCACCCGGGCTCCGAGCATCATCAGCCGATCGATGGTGTTCACCACGGAGATGGTGTTGCCCGGAATCGGACTGGCCGAGAAGATGATCGTGTCCGACGTCTTCACCTGCACCTGGGGGTGCTCACCGCGGGAAATGCGACTCAGGGCGGCGAGGGGCTCGCCCTGGCTGCCGGTCATGAGCAGCAGCGTTTCACGGTCGGGCAGATCGCGGATCTGCTTGATCGGCACAAACAGATCGTCCGGGCAGCGCATGTAGCCGAGTTCCCTTGCCTTGGCGATCACGTTGAGCATGGAGCGCCCGAGCAGACCCACCTTGCGGCCATGCTTCATCGCCAGCTCGAGCACCATCGCGACGCGGTGCGTCGAACTGGCGAAGGTGGTGATGATGACGCGGCCATCGGCCGAACCGATGTGGCGATCGAGATTGGGGAAGACCGCCCGTTCGGGTGGCGTGAAGCCCGGCAGCTCAGCATTGGTGGAATCGCTGAACAGACAGAGCACTCCCTGCTCGCCGTAGTGCGCCATGCGCTGGACGTCGAAGTACTCGCCATCGACGGGGGTGTGATCGAATTTGAAATCACCGGTGAAGACCACCACACCCACTGGTGTGGTGATCGCCAGAGAGAAGCTGTCGGCGATGGAGTGGGTGTTGCGGATGAACTCCACCTTGAAGTGGCGACCCACCTGCACCACATCTCTCGGCCGAACCGTCTTGATCGTGGTGCGGTCGGTCACACCCGCCTCCTCCATCTTGCCCTGGAGCATCGACATGGCCAGGCGTGGCCCGTGGATGACGGGGATGTTGAAGTGCTTCAGGTGGTGGGAAATGCCACCGATATGGTCTTCGTGACCATGGGTCACGATCATGCCTTTGATCCGCTTCTGGTTCTCACGCAGGAAGCTGGTGTCCGGCAACACAACATTGACGCCATGCATGCCGTCGCTCGGGAAGGCCAAGCCGGCATCAACCAGCATCAGCTCGTCGCCGTATTCGAAGACGCAGGTGTTCTTGCCGATCTCGTGCAGGCCGCCGAGAGGAATCACGCGAAGCGGCGTCTGGCTCGATGAACCGTTGCGGGAAGGGGTTGATCTGGATTGGGTCATGCCACGCAGGCGTTGGGGTGTCGTGAAGCGAAATCAGGGGGGCGGAGTGCAGCGGCAGCGAAGCGGACATCGCCTCAGCCGTGCTCCGGAGCCATGGCGTCAGGTCTGACGCAGGGCAGCAAGAACGGTGGACAGGGTGGTTCTCATGGCTGCATCGGCAGGGAGGAGGGGAAGACGGGGCGCACCGACAGGCCATCCATCCAGTTCCAGCGCGGCCTTGACCGGAATCGGGTTGGTGGTGGCGAAGAGGGTACGGAAGAGGGGCCAGAGCTGGCGGTGGATCGATTCGGCGCGATCTGGCTCCCCGGCGAGATGGGCCTCGATCATGGAGCGGATCTCGGAGCCGGCGACGTGGCTGGCCACGCTCACGACGCCGGCGGCCCCGGCCGCCATGGCGGGCAGGGTGAGACTGTCGTCACCGGAGTAGATGGCCAGATCGGTCCCGCAGCGGGCCCGGAGTTCGCTGACTTCAGCGACGCGTCCAGTGGCGGCCTTGTAGCTGATGATGGACGGGCAGGACCTCAGTTCCGCCATCGTATCGACATCCAGCTGGCAGCCGGTGCGGCCAGGGATGTTGTAGATCATCAGTGGCAGCGATGGGGCGGCCTCGGCGATCGCCCGGAAGTGCGCCAGCAGACCCTCCTGCGGCGGCTTGTTGTAATACGGAACCACAACGAGCGCCCCGTCGGCACCGAGCTCCGCCGCCTCGCGTGTCGCCTCCACGGCCTCGGCCGTGCAGTTGCTGCCGGTGCCGGCCAGAACGGCGGCCCGCGGCCCGACTGCCTGCTTCACGGCGGACAGGAGGCGATGCTGCTCGTCCCAGCTGAGGGTCGGGGACTCACCGGTGGTGCCACAGACCACGATGGCGTCGGAGCCGTGGTCGACGAGGTGAACCGCCAGCCGGCCGGCCAGATCGCAGTCGACGCTGCCGTCGCCGGTGAACGGGGTGACCATGGCCGTGACCAGGCGGCCGAAGGGTGGTTGACGGGTCGGGACGGCCGTCATGGAGAGGGGGCGCCGAGGAGCAGTTCCGCGATCTGCACCGCGTTGAGGGCAGCGCCCTTGCGGATCTGATCACCGCAGAGCCAGAGCTCCAGGGATGTCGGATCGCTGCAGTCCTGGCGGATGCGGCCCACAGCGATCGGGTCCCGCCCGGTGACGTCCGTGGGCATGGGAAAACGATTGGCCTCGAAGTCCTCGATGAGGTCCACACCGGGAGCCGCCGCGAGGAGATCCCTGGCCTCCTGCACGGGGAAGGGCTCACGGAAACTGATGTTCACCATCTCGGAATGGGCGCGCAGCACGGGAACACGCACACACGTCGCCGTCAGACGCAGATCGGGAAGACCCATGATCTTGCGGGTTTCGCGGATCATCTTCCGCTCCTCCTCGCAGTAGCCGCTCGCATCGATGGGGGAGTTGTGGAGGAAGAGGTTGAAAGCCAGCGAATGGGGCAGAACCGAACTGCGCGGCGTTCCACCATCAAGAACGGTGCGGCTGAGCTGGCGCAGTTCCTCCATCGCCTGGGCTCCGGCCCCGCTGGCGGACTGATAGGTGCTCACCACCACACGCTCGATCGGGCAGCGGGCCTGCAGCGGCGCCAGAGCCAGGGTGAGCAGGATCGTGGTGCAGTTGGGGTTGGCGATCACCCCGCTGTGGGACCAGACGGCATCGGGGTTGACCTCGGGCACCACCAGCGGCACCTCTGGGTCCATGCGGAAGGCGCTGGAGTTGTCGATGACCACCGCGCCGGCGGCCACGGCGGCGGGCGCCCAGGTTCTGGAGGTGGAGCCGCCGGCTGAGGCGAGCACGAGATCGACGCCGTCAAAGGCCTCGCTGCAGCACTCCTGCACGGTGAGGCTGGAACCCTGCCAGGGCAGGGTGGTGCCGGCTGATCGCGCACTGGCCAGGGCCCGGAGCTCGGCGATCGGGAACCGGCGCTCCTCCAGAAGTTCGAGCAGCTCCCGACCCACCGCTCCGGTGGCCCCGAGCACCGCGACGGTCAGTGGGCGACTCGGGAGGGAGTCGGCGGTGTCTGAACTGTGGCCGGCGAGAGAAACCAAATCGGGAGGGCGGCGATCGCTCCAACGCGCCTGTCTGAAAAGCTCTGCGACGGCGGTCCTTCCGGCTGAGGTTAACCCTTGACTCCCGGCCCGGCCCGCCGGGAAGGGATGGGGAGAGCCGGAGGTGCTCAGGGAGACGACGCCTAAGGTTGTGGATTGTCCATCTCGCCCCGCCGATGAGCGCTGCCCTGAAGGTGTCCACCCAGCCCCGTCCGGGCAGCCGGCTCGAGGTGGCGGTGGAGGTTCCCGGCGCACGCTCCAGCGCGAGTTATGAGCAGGCGCTGCAGAGCCTCAGCAAAAGCGTCACCCTGCCGGGGTTCCGGCGTGGGCGGGTTCCCCGGGCCGTGCTGGTGCAGCAGATCGGGATTCAGCGGATCCGGGCCAGTGCCCTGGAAGGCCTGGTCGACAGCATCTGGCGGGATGCCATGGCCCAGGAATCGATCGAGGCTCTCGGACAGCCCGAGCTGCGTGAGGGCTTCGAGGCCCTGCTGGAGCGGTTCGAGCCCGGCACGGATCTGACACTGGTGCTGGAGCTGGACGTCAGTCCGCAGCCGAAGCTGCGCAGCAGCCGCAATCTCACGGCGGTGGCGGAGAGCGTGGCCTACGACCCCGCCAAGGTGGATGAACTGATCGAGCGGTCCCGGCGTGAGCTGGCGACGCTTGTGCCCGTCGAGGACCGGGCCGCCGCCGCCGGGGATGTGGCGCTGGTCGCCTTCGAGGGCACCTACACCGACACCGAGGAGCCCATCCAGGGCGGCCGATCGGACGCCATGGAGGTGGAGCTGGAAGAGGGACGCATGATCCCCGGTTTCGTGGAGGGGATCATCGGCCTCAGCCCCGGTGACGCCGCGACCATTCAGTGCCGCTTCCCGGACGACTATCCCCAGGAGGACTCACGTGGCCGGGAGGCCCGCTTCGAGCTGACCCTCAAGGAGCTGAAGAGTCGCGAGCTGCCGGAACTGGATGACAGCTTCGCCCGCTCCGCCGCCGACAAGGAGTCGATGGCGGAGCTGCGTGAGGAGCTCGAGACCCGTCTGCGGGAGGAAGCGGAGCGACAGAGTCGCTCCAACCGCCACGAGGCCCTGCTGGAGGCCCTGGTGTCCGAGCTGGAGGTGGAGCTGCCGGAAACCCTGGTTCAGCAGGAGATCCGGGCCCTGATCGAGCAGACAGCCACCCAGATGGCCCAGCAGGGCATGGATGTGAACAAGCTCTTCTCCAGGGATCTGGTGCGCAGCCTGATGGAGAGCTCCCGCCCCGAGGCGGAGAAGCGGCTGCGACGGGCCCTGGCCATCAAGGCTCTCGCCGAATCCGAGGATCTCGCGATTGCGGAGGCGGAGCTGGAATCGCGCATCAAGGAGGTTCGGCTGGAGCTGCAGCAGAGCCGCCAGAGCAGCGGCGAGATCGATGAGCAGCGCCTGCGCGACGCGGTGCAGGAGGACCTGCTCCGCACAGCCGTGATGGACTGGTTGGAAAGCAACAGCACGGTCCGGGAGCCGGAACCGGACACCGCGCCTGAAGCCGGCGCGAGCGACACCGAGGCCCCGGCCGCCGCCACAACACCATCACCTGCCAAACGGAAGGCAACGAAACCGGCGGACGCCGAGGGGTGAAGGCCACACCCGACCGCCCCGGAGCGGCCCATAGCATGCGATGCAACGTCAGACCCCTTTCCCACGCGTGATCGACGCCAGCCGAGTTCACCCCATCGCCAGTTGCTGGATGGGTGAGGCCCCCGTCAGCGGGATGCCCTCCGCGGCGCCAGGGGTGCTGCCGACCGTTGTCGAGCAGTCCGGCCGCGGCGAGCGCGCCTTCGACATCTACTCGCGCCTGCTGCGCGAGCGGATCATCTTTCTGGGCACCGGCATCGACGACCAGGTGGCCGATGCCCTCGTGGCCCAGCTGCTGTTCCTCGAGGCGGAGGACCCGGAGAAGGACATCCAGCTCTACGTGAACTCCCCGGGGGGTTCCGTGACGGCCGGCCTGGCCATCTACGACACGATGCAGCAGATCGCCCCGGACGTGGTGACCATCTGCTACGGCCTGGCGGCGAGCATGGGCGCCTTCCTGCTTTCGGGAGGCTGCAAGGGCAAGCGCCTGGCTCTGCCCAGCGCGCGGATCATGATCCACCAGCCCCTCGGCGGCGCCCAGGGACAGGCCGTGGACATCGAGATCCAGGCCAAGGAGATCCTCTTCCTCAAGGAGACCCTGAACGGACTGCTCTGCGAACACACCGGTCAGCCCATGGAGCGAATCGCGGCCGACACCGACCGCGACTACTTCCTTTCTCCCGCAGACGCGGTTGAATACGGACTGATTGACCGGGTCCTGACGGACACAACTCCGGTTTGATCGTTAAGGGAGGCTGACGACCGGACGATCCTCACCGATCCTGATGATCCGGGTCCCTCCCTCCGACCCCCGAGAGGACGCTCAGCCTCATGGCCAAGTTCGACGCCCACCTGAAATGCTCCTTCTGCGGCAAGTCGCAGGAGCAGGTGCGCAAGCTGATCGCGGGCCCCGGGGTCTACATCTGCGATGAGTGCATCGATCTCTGCAACGAGATCCTCGATGAGGAGCTCGTCGACAGCGCCACCGCAACCCGCGCCAGCGCCGAGGCCAGTCGCAAGCCCGCACCCCGCAAATCCGGCAAACCCGCCCCCACACTCGCCTCCATTCCCAAGCCCCAGGCGATCAAGAGCTTCCTGGATCAGCAGGTGGTGGGCCAGGACGAAGCCAAGAAGGTCCTTTCGGTCGCGGTCTACAACCACTACAAACGGCTGGCCTGGCAGGCCGAGCACAGCGATCCGGATTCGGCCGATTCGGGGCGCCATGCCCCGCGCCTGCACAAGTCGAACATCCTTCTGATCGGCCCGACGGGAAGCGGCAAGACGCTCCTGGCTCAGACCCTGGCCGAGATGCTAGAGGTGCCGTTCGCCGTGGCCGACGCCACGACCCTCACCGAAGCCGGCTATGTGGGCGAGGACGTGGAGAACATCCTGCTGCGGCTGCTGCAGAAGGCGGACCTGGATGTGGATCAGGCCCAGAGGGGAATCATCTACATCGATGAGATCGACAAGATCGCCCGCAAGAGCGAGAACCCGTCCATCACCCGCGATGTGTCCGGCGAGGGCGTGCAACAGGCCCTGCTGAAGATGCTGGAGGGGACCGTGGCCAACGTGCCCCCCAGGGTGGTCGCAAGCATCCCTACCAGGACTGCATCCAGATCGACACCAGCCAGATCCTCTTCATCTGTGGTGGCGCCTTCATGGGCCTCGATGATGTGGTGCAGCGCCGCATGGGTCGCAATGCCATCGGCTTCCTGCCGACGGACGGCCGCGGCGGCCGGGCGGCGCGGTCGATGCGCGAGCAGCACGCGGCCACGGTTCTGAGGCAACTCGAACCGGACGACCTGGTCCGCTACGGCCTGATTCCCGAATTCATCGGCCGCATGCCGGTCACGGCGGTGCTCGATCCCCTGGACTGCCGGGCTCTGGAATCGATTCTCACCGAGCCCCGCGATGCCCTGGTCAAGCAGTTCCGGACCCTTCTCAGCATGGACAACGTGCAGCTGAGCTTCGAACCGGCCGCCATCGAAGCCATCGCCCTCGAGGCACACCGACGCAAGACGGGCGCCCGGGCCCTGCGGGGGATCGTGGAGGAACTGATGCTCGATCTGATGTACGACCTGCCCTCCTCGAATGAGGCCAGCAGTTTCGTGGTCACCCGGGAGCTGGTCGAGCAGCGCACCCACCGCGCCCAGGTTCTTGAGTACCCCGGCGCAGCCGGTCTCGACCACACCCGCAAGGAAACCGCCTGATCCCAGGCACTGCATGGCGGCAGCCGACCACATCACCGTCCCCCGTCGCCACGGACTGTTCCTGCACCACGGCATCGATCTCGGCGATGGCACCGTCGCCCATTACCTCGAGGGCCGGGAGATTCTCCGCAGCCCCCTGAGTGACTTCGCCAGCGACGGCGGCCCCACCCAGGTGGTGGATCACGACCGCTGCGACCCTGCGGGGGTGACCCTGCGGCGGGCCATGGGGCGCATCGGGGAACAGCGCTACAACCTCCTGTTCAACAACTGCGAGCACTTCGCGACCTGGTGCAAGACCGGCCGCCACCGCAGCCGCCAGGTGGAGGACTGGCTGAACACAGGGGTCATGGGTGCGCTGGCGGTGGGTCAGCTGATGCCTGCAGCGCTCCTTGCCGCCGTACGGCTTCTGCTGCGCCAGGGGCTGCGCTCGGATGAGGCCCGGCAGCGGGCCCGGCAGGCGCTCAACCAGCTGGAGACCCTGCGGCAGCGTCTTCTCGATCGCCTGGAAACCACCCTGGAGCAGGCCGAGGCATGGGTCGGATCGGCCGGGGGCGGACACTCCGGCCGTGCTGACGCCCTGAGGCTGGCCGGCCAGCGCCTGGCCGACGAGCTGGCGGCGGTGGAGGATCTCGAGGAACGCCTGGACCGGCTGCTCGGTGCCGGGCAGGAGCCGGGCGAAGGGCCATGACCCAGACCTACCAGCCGCTGCATCACCGCTACCGGCCGCAGCGCTTCGCCGACCTGGTGGGGCAGGAGGCCATCGCCGCGGCCCTCAGCCACGCCCTGGAGCGGAACCGCATCGCGCCGGCCTATCTGTTCAGCGGCCCGAGAGGCACCGGCAAGACCTCCAGCGCCCGCATCCTGGCCCGCTCACTCAACTGCCTGAGCCGCAGCGGCCCGGACCCCGACCCCTGCGGCACCTGCGACCTCTGCCGCTCGATCGCCGCAGGCACAGCGCTCGATGTGATCGAGATCGATGCCGCCAGCAACACCGGTGTGGACAACATCCGCGAGCTGATCGAACGCTCGCGCTTCGCTCCGGTGCAGGCCCGCTGGAAGGTCTATGTGGTGGATGAATGCCACATGCTCTCCACCGCGGCCTTCAATGCGCTGCTGAAGACCCTGGAGGAGCCCCCGCCACGGGTGGTGTTCGTGCTGGCCACCACCGATCCCCAGCGGGTCCTGCCCACGATCCTGTCCCGCTGCCAGCGCTTCGACTTCCGGCGGATTCCCCTGGAGGCGCTGCGGGCCCACCTGAGCATGATCGCCGGCCGGGAGCAGATCGAGATCACCCCTGAAGCCCTCGACGTGGTGGCCCGCCGCGCCCAGGGAGGACTGCGGGATGCGGAGAGCCTCCTCGATCAGCTGAGCCTGCTGCCGGCACCCGTGGCCGCGGAAGCGGTGTGGGAGCTGCTCGGGGCGGTGCCGGAGCTGGAACTGATGGAGCTGGTTGAGGCCCTGGCGGACGAGGATGCACTCGCTCTGCTGGAGTCCTGTCGACGCCTGCTGGAACGGGGCCGGGACCCCGGAGCCCTGGTGCAGGGGATCGCCGGCATCCTGCGGGATCTGATGCTCGCCGCCGTGGCGCCGCAACGGGCCGACCTGCTGGATCTGAGCCCGGGCAGCCAGGAGCCTCTGCAGCGGCTCGCCGGCCGGGTCGAACGGAGCCGGCTTCTGCAATGGCACCACCGCCTTCAGGGCAGCGAGCAGCAGCTGCGCCACAGCACGCAGCCACGCCTCTGGCTGGAGGTGATGCTGCTCGGCCTGATGGCTCCGTCCACGGTGGCCGCCCCGCCGGCCGCGGCGGTGGCGCCGGCCGCTCGCCGCTCGCCGTCGCAGACGCCGGAGGGTCCCGCCGTGAGCGAGCCGGAGGCTGACGCTCCAGCCCGGACCCCGCCCAGGCCATCAGCCAGACCGGCGTCAGACCCTCAGGCGGGCACGGATCTCCAGGAGCTGTGGCAGCGGATCCTCGCCAGCCTGGAGCTGCCCTCGACCCGGATGCTGCTCTCCCAGCAGGCCCGGCTGATCCGGCTTGAGCGCAACCGGGCTGTGATCCAGGTGAGCGGCAAGTGGCTGGAAACGGTGCAGCAGCGCCTGACCCTGCTGCGCCAGGCGGTGAACCGGGCCGTGGGAAGCAGCCTCGAGGTTCAACTGGAAGCCTCCGGGGAACTCACGGCGGGGCCCCTTCCCCGGAGCAGCCCGGAGCCGATGCCACCCCCCCCAGCTCCGGTGTCGGCGCCGGCGCCGCAACCGGTTGCCGCAGCGCCCCCGACCGCTCCTGCCGGCCAGCCCACGCCCTCGAGCCGACCTGCTGCCGGCGGCGCCGGCGCAGCCCAGCCCCGTCGGCCCACTCCACCCCAGCCGCCGATGGGCTCTCCGGACGGCGAAGGGGCCCGGCGACTGGCGGACTTCTTCAACGGGGAAGTGGTGCAACTCGCCGATCAGAGCGGCCCTGACGGGGCAGACCCGCCGGAGGCCGGCCGGAGCGACGGCGGGCGGACCACCGGAGCCTCCTGAGCAGCCGCCCCAACCGAATCAGGGCAGACGAATCAGGGAGCCGGGGTCTGCAGATCAGCGGGATCGAGGAACTCGCCGGGTGGAGCCGGGTCGACGGGCCCCTGGTGGCTGGTCTTGGCCCAGACCAGCCGCTTGGGCAGGAGCGCCATGCGCACGGTGACCCAGGGGATCACGACAAACCAGTGGGCGAAGTAGAGAACAGCCAGCAGCACGTTCGCCGCCGTCGGGCGCGGTGGAGCCGGACCTTCCGCCGGGCGGGAGCATCCCTTCGCGATCACGCAGCCGGAGAGGGTGAGCGCGACAAGGGAGACCGGCCAGCTGACCGGCCAGCTGCCCGTGGCGACCGAGGCACCCAGATCGGTGGCCGACACCACGGGAAGGGCGTACTGCATCAGGAAGAAGCCCGTCAGATCAGCCCGCCTGCGCCAGGTGAGCCGGCCGGACACCAGACCGGGCCAGTAGTCGAAGAACCGCTGCAGCCCACCTTCCGCCCACCGCTGGCGCTGGCGCCACAGGGCCGGCAGGGTGCGGACGGCTTCCTCCTGAACGGGAGGGTCCCAGATCAGACCGACGGGTTCGCCGGCGAGCAGCAGCCGGAAGCTGAGATCCAGATCATCCGTGACCGTGGCCTCGTTGAAGCCGCCACTGCGCAGGAGTGCCTCGCGGCGGAGCAGCTCACCGTTCCCCCGCAGCTCCGCGATGCCGCCGGAGGCGAGGCGGGCCTCCTGGATCTCGGCATCGAAGACCATCTCCATGGCCTGGGCCCGGGTGAGCAGGTTCTCATCGGCGTTGACCACCGCCTTGCGGGTCTGAACCGCCGACCAGCCTCCGGTCAGGGCATGGCTCATGAGCCGCTCCAGGGCATCATCCTGCAGCTGCGCATCCGCGTCGAGGACCAACAGCCAGTCTCCGGAGAGCAGGGGCAGCACCGCATTGAGCGCGCCCGACTTGCCGCCGCCGTCACCACGGCCGCGCTGGAGGACATTCAGCTCGGGGCAACGGGCTTCCAGGGCCCTGAGAATGGCCCCGGTGCGGTCCTCGCTGCCATCGTCCACCACCCAGACGCGGCGGATCAGCCCTCGTGCGGGCAGGGTGAGCAGGCGCTGCACCAACCGCCCGATCACCTCCTGCTCATCACGGGCCGCCACCACCAGATCGAGTGAGGGGAGGGGCTCCAGGGTGGCCGACTCCGGAGCAGCGCTGTCCTTCGCCGTCTCGCTGGAGGATCCTGCGGCACCAGGGACACGGCGCGGCGGAAGCACGGTCCTGAGGCTGAAGCCGCCCAGCAGAAGCGCCAGAGCGGCCCCGGGGATGAGGTTCCGCGGTGAACTGAACCAATGGGGCGCGACGCCCACGCAGCCGCAGGCCAGGGCGAAGGCGGCCGCCTTGAGGCGCCGGCGTTCGCTGCTGGGCGCCATGGCGGCCATGGAAAGTCCCGTGGTGCGCGAACTTTAAGGGCCCTGCACGGGCTCGGGAGCCTCCATCTGGGCCAGTGATCGGAGCTGGGTCCCCGGGTAGTAGTGCATGAGGATCGCTTCCGGCGTCCAGCCGCGACGGGCCAGGTCCATGGCTCCGGCCTGGGAGAGTCCCACCCCGTGGCCGAAGCCGCCGCCGCTGAGCTGCCAGCGCCCGTCTCCGACCCGGTCCACCACGAACAGGGTGCTGGGCAAGCTGCGCAGGGTGCGGCGGATGGCATCCAGGCGCAGTTGGGTCCTGCCGTCGCTGCCGTCGATGACCAGAGCGGTGGCCCGCCCGCTGGGTCCACGTTCCACCACCTGGATGCGCTCCGGCCGGCCCACGGGTCGCCCCGCCGCGGCCAGAGCGGACCCCACCGCATCGGCCTGGAGGCTGCGGGTCCAGCGGAATCTGGGGTGACGCTGGCCATGGATCCCGGCCGGCTGCTCGAGAACGGATCTCACCTCGTCCTCGCTCGAGAGGGGCAGGCGGACCCTTTCGCGGAAGGAGGCATCACCGTCAGCAGCGGGTTGCAGGTAGGGAGGGGCCTGGCCGGACCAGGCCTCGTCGTACCCGGCCCGCACACCGCCGTTGCTGGCGTGATATACGGCGTGAATCGGGGTGCCCCGCCAGGTGAGCACCTGGCCGGCGGTGGCCTGCACGGCGCGGGTGACCCGGGGACTGGCCTGCCGCGGATCCTCGTAGACCTGGCACTGGGTGTCGCTGCAGAGGTGGTAGCCGTCGAGGTGGAAGCGGTGGCTGTTGCTCAGGGCCCAGGTGCGGGCGAGGATCGCCTGGGCTGACTGCGAGGCGGCAGGGGCCGAGGCCCCGATCTCATGGGGCACCACCCCCAGCAGGTAGCGCTCCAGCGGCACCTGCTCCACCAGGGTCCAGGTGCCGTGGGCATCGGGCTGAAGCCGGAACGGGCCCCGGAACACACCACCGTCCCAGCGCAGGCCGCCGGGGGCCTCGATCCTGAGGGGACCGGTCGGCAGCACCTCGCCCCCATCGGCTGCGTTCATGCCCTCAAGCACGGGCTGCAGGCGGGAGGTGATGACCGATCCGTGCAGGGACGGCGTCAATCCGGCAGGGGCCGGAGAGTCGGCAGGGGCCCAGACCTCCCAGTCGGAGGGATGGGCCACTTCCGCGTCCACCGACAGCTCCCGCCAGCGCCTGGCGACCTGCTCGGCCGATTCGAAACTCGGGTAGGGGCCGAGCACGGCCCGCCGGACGGTGAGCGGTTCATCCAACGGAACAGCCCTCCAACTGAGGCGGACGCTGGGCGCACTCCAGCGCTGACCCTCCGCATCGGTCAGGGTCACGGGTCCCTCCGCCGCGCTGAGCACCAGCGGGCCGGAGCGGCCGAGCTGGTCCTCGAGGGCCACCCAGAGCACCGGCGAGACCGCATCCACCGGAGGCGGGGGCGGCACCGGACGACGGGTCAGCACCTGGGCGCTGGTGCGATCACAGGCGGCGGTGAGGCCCAGAGCGACCATCAGGCCGAGGCCGATCCAGCGGCGGGACCGACCCCCGAGGCCAAGGCCGGAGAAACGATGAGCGGAAGGGGTGATGGTCACGTCCTAGAATTGTCGTTTGTGCCAAGTCGAGGAGCGATGGCGAAGCTGAAGACCCGCAAGGCTGCCGCCAAGCGCTTCAAGGTCACGGGCAGCGGCAAGTTCATGCGCCGGCGTGCCTTCCGCAACCACCTGCTCGATCCCAAGAGCCCCAAGCGCAAACGCTACCTGGCTGGCATGGCCCTGGTGGATGAGCGCGACGCCGAGAACGTGAGCCGCATGCTCCCCTACGCCTGACACCGCGGCGGCCAGCGAGCCGCCCGTCTCCTGACCCTTCCCTTCCTTCTTCACTCATGGCCCGCGTCAAAAGGGGCAACGTCGCCCGCCTGCGTCGCCGCAAGATCCTGAAGCTCGCCCGCGGCTTCCGCGGCGGCAACGGCCGGCTGTTCCGCACCGCCAACCAGAGGGTCATGAAGGCCCTCTGCAACGCCTACCGCGATCGCCGTCGCCGCAAGCGTGACTTCCGGCGTCTCTGGATCGCCCGGGTCAACGCCGCCGCTCGCATGAACGGCGTCAGCTACAGCCGCCTGATGGGTTCCCTCAAGAAGGCCGATGTGCGGCTCAACCGCAAGATGCTCGCCCAGCTGGCGGTGGCTGACCCCGGCAGCTTCACGGCCGTGGTCGACGCCGGCCGAAGCTGATCCGGTCCCGCCCGTCCGATGGAATCGCTCCTGCCCCAGGCGTATCTGATCGCCCTGATCGTGCTCCTGGCAGGAGCGGCCTGGGCGATCACACGCCAGATCCTGAGGGTCCGCTCCGATGAGCTGGATCTGATCCGGCTCGAGCGTGAGGTGACGCTCCAATCCGGTGATGCAGAGGCCCTCTATGCCCTGGCCTCCGTTCAGCTGCGCAAGCGTCTCTACGTGCAGGCAACCGCCACCTTGCGGCGCGCCACCCGTGTGATGGCCTCCCAGCCGAGCGACGCCAAGGCCGTGATCGAGAATGCCCTCGGCTTCGCTCTGGCCGCCCAGAAGCAATACGAGGCTGCCAGTCGCTGCTACCAGTCGGCTCTGCGGCAGAAGGCCGACTATCCGGTGGCCATCAACAATCTGGCCTTCGCACTCGAGAAGCTCGCGCGGGAGGATGAGGCCCTGGCCTGTTACGCGAAGGTGCTGGCGCTTGAGCCCGGCAACACCACGGCCCGCCGACGCCAGAAGCGGCTGGAACGCCGAGGCGTCAGCCCGGCCGGATCACCAGAGTCCGCGGATCGGGGCAGCGGGTTCTAGGACCGGAGCTTCAGCCAGGCAGGCCTCCGGCGAAAGCTCGAGGCGTCCTCCGGGATTGGTCAGGCGGGGCGCATTCCAGCCGGAGAGCTGCAGACCCTGAAGGCCGGAGAAACCCCCGCCGAACTCGAGCATGGCCGGCACCTCGGGGGTCATGGGCACCATGTCGAGCTGATCGGACTTGGCGTTGAGGTTGCCCTGCACCGGCGTGGAGGTCGCCCCCAGGTTCAGGCGCCCGCGCAGATCGACAATCTGACCCATGGGCGTCAGGCTGGCCAGCCTGAGCGTGGCCGGGGTGACGGCACCATCACGGAAGCCGCGGTAGGTGCCGCACCAGACCCGGGGCAGTTCCGCGGCCAGCACAACGGCCCGTGCCGCCGGATCGAAGCGGTCGACCAGCTCGGGTGTGGGGTTGTAGCTGGGCATGAGCATGCCGCCGCCCACATCGGCAGGGGCCATGTCCACGAAGGGAACCTCCGCACCGATGGGGAGATCAGCAGCCAGCAGCAGGGGGAGGGGCATCGATGGATGGCAGACGATCGGCACCATCGGGTGCCGCAGCAGAGCAAGATTACTGAGCCCAGACCGGTTGGCCCACCCCCATCCCCGACCGGATCCGCCCCGCCCTCTCATGCTGAGCAGTCAGACCCCGCCCTCCGCAGGAGAGGTCGATCGGACCGCCACCGGGCCCGCTGGCGCCGCTCCCGAGGATCCCCTCGTCGGGGATGCCCTGACCATCGGCGGCCGTGTCTTCCGCAGCCGCCTGCTCACGGGCACCGGCAAGTATCCGGATCAGCCGACGATGCAGGCGGCGATCGCCGCCAGCGCCTGCGAGATCGTCACCGTGGCTGTCCGGCGCGTGCAGAGCGTGGCCCCGGGCCACGAGGGCCTGATGCAGGCGATCGACTGGAGCCGCATCTGGATGCTGCCCAACACGGCCGGCTGCGCCACGGCCGATGAGGCCGTGCGGGTGGCCCGCCTGGGCCGGGAGCTGGCCAAGCTGGCCGGCCAGGAGGACAACACCTTCGTGAAGCTGGAGGTGATTCCCGACAGCCGCCATCTGCTGCCCGACCCGATCGGGACCCTGCAGGCGGCGGAGCGACTGGTGGGCGAGGGCTTCACCGTGCTGCCCTACATCAATGCCGACCCGGTCCTGGCGCGACACCTCGAGGAGGTGGGCTGCGCAACGGTGATGCCGCTGGGCTCTCCCATCGGGTCCGGCCAGGGCCTGCGCAACGCCGCCGGCATCGCGATGATCATCGAGGCGGCCTCGATCCCGGTGGTGGTGGACGCCGGCATCGGTGTTCCCAGCGAAGCGGCACAGGCGATGGAGATGGGCGCCGATGCCGTGCTGATCAACAGCGCCATCGCCCTCGCCGGCCAGGCGCCCGCCATGGCCCGCTCGATGGCCGAAGCCACCCGGGCCGGCCGCCGGGCCTTTCTCAGCGGACGGCTGGAGCGGCGCCCGGAGGCGGTGGCCAGCTCACCCCTCAACGGGCGCGTCGGGGACGACTGAGGGAGCGCCTGCGGGCCCGGCCGGCGCCAGCCGGGCCCGCACGTGACGTTCCCTCAACAACTCTGGTCAGTCCGGCGCGCTGTCCATACCGTCTTGGCACTCGCAGGGACATCGCATGCAGGTGACGGAAGAGGACGGCGGTCGTCTCAACGCCTTCGCCAAGGAGCCGCGGATGGAGGTGGAGCAGCCGGACGCCCAGAGCAGGGCCAGCGGCCGCGTCGTGCTGGTGGCCGGCGCCCTGGTGGTGGCCCTGATGGTCGCGCTGGCCTTCGGGGTCAGCTGAAGCGGGCTCCCGATCGGTCCGAATGCCTGTAGTAGCTTGCCCGGACTGAGCGCCAGCTCGATTTCAGAGGGAGGTTGGGGTGAAGGTTCTCGTTCTCGGCGGCGACGGGTTCTGCGGCTGGCCCTGCGCCGTGAATCTCGCGGACCATGGGCATGACGTGCTCATCGTCGACAACCTCTCCAGGCGCAAGATCGACATTGATCTGGAGGTGGAATCGCTCACGCCGATCGCCTCAATCTCCGAGCGCCTCCGCGCCTGGCAACAGGTGGGAGGGCGGCCGATCCGCTTCCAGCTCCTCGACATCGCGCACCAGTACGACCGCCTGGTGACCCTGTTCCGGGAGGAGCGTCCCGATGCGGTGGTGCACTTCGCCGAGCAACGTGCGGCTCCCTACTCGATGAAGTCGAGCACCACCAAGCGCTACACGGTCGACAACAACGTCAACGGCACCCACAACCTCCTCTGCGCGATCGTCGAGAGCGGCCTCGACATCCACATCGTCCACCTGGGCACGATGGGGGTCTACGGCTACGGATCCCATCGCGGTGCCACGATCCCGGAGGGATATCTCACGGTCGAGGTCCCCCAGCCGGATGGCAGCCGCTTCGTGGAGAAGATTCTCCACCCCTCCGATCCGGGCAGCGTCTATCACATGACCAAGACGCTGGATCAGCTGCTCTTTCACTACTACAACAAGAACGACGCCATCCGCATCACCGACCTGCACCAGGGCATCGTCTGGGGCACCAACACAGAGCAGACCAGCCGTGACCCCCGCCTGACCAACCGCTTCGATTACGACGGTGACTACGGCACGGTGCTGAACCGCTTCCTGATGCAGGCCGCGATCGGCTACCCGCTCACGGTGCACGGCACCGGCGGCCAGACGCGCGCCTTCATCCACATCCGGGATTCCGTGCGCTGTGTGCAGCTCGCCCTGGAGAATCCACCCGCCACCGGTGAGAAGGTCAAGATCTTCAACCAGATGACCGAAAGCCACCAGGTGGGTGAACTGGCTCAGAAGGTGGCCGCCCTCACCGGAGCCGAGATCAACCACCTGCCCAACCCCCGCAAGGAGGCGATCGAGAACGATCTCATCGTCGACAACCGCTGCTTCATCGAGCTCGGACTCAAGCCCACCACCCTGGATGACGGCCTGATGAGCGAGGTGGTCGACGTGGCCCGGCGCTGGGCCGACCGCTGCGATCGCAGCCGCATCCCGTGCGTGTCCGCCTGGACCGCCAGCCAGGCCCAGGCGATCGAGGCCGGCGCGCGCTGAACCGCATCCAGTCATGAGAATCGCCTTCTTCACCGAAACCTTCCTGCCGAAGGTGGATGGCATCGTGACCCGGCTCACCAAGACGGTGCAGCATCTGGTCGCAGCCGGGGATGAGGTGATCGTCTTCTGCCCGGAGGGTGCCCCGGACAGCTTCATGGGAGCCCGTGTGGTCGGGGTGCCGGCCATGCCGCTGCCGCTGTACCCGGAGCTGAAGCTGGCCCTGCCCCGGCCTGCGGTGGCCGAGGCGCTCGAGGGCTTCGCGCCGGACCTGGTGCACGTGGTGAATCCGGCCGTTCTCGGCCTGGGGGGGATCTGGCTGGCGCGCACCAACGACCTGCCCCTGGTGGCCAGCTACCACACCCATCTTCCCAAGTATCTCGAGCACTACGGGATGGGCATGCTCGAACCCCTGCTGTGGGAGCTCCTCAAGGCGGCCCACAACCAGGCGGTTCTCAACCTCTGCACCTCCACCGCGATGGTGGAGGAACTCAGCGAGAAGGGCATCCAGCACACCGCCCTCTGGCAGCGGGGTGTGGACACGGATCTGTTCCGGCCCCAGCTGCGGTCGCAGGCGACCCGCCTCCGGCTCCTGGGCGACCACAGCGACAGCAATGCCCTGCTCCTCTACATCGGTCGCCTCTCCGCCGAGAAGCAGATCGAGCGGATCCGGCCCGTCCTCGAGGCGATACCCGAGGCGCGCCTCGCCCTGGTGGGCGATGGCCCCCATCGACAGCAGCTGGAGCGGGTCTTCGCGGGAACCCCCACCACCTTCGTGGGCTACCTGGCCGGTGAGGAGCTCGCCTCGGCCTATGCCAGCGCCGACGCATTCCTGTTCCCTTCCAGCACCGAGACCCTTGGCCTGGTGCTGCTGGAAGCCATGGCCGCCGGCTGCCCGGTGGTGGGCGCCAACCGTGGGGGCATCCCGGACATCGTCAGCGATGGATCGAACGGCTGTCTCTACGAACCCGACGAGCCCGACAGCCTGGTGCGGGCCACGCGGCGCCTGCTCGGGGACGAGGCCGAGCGACAGGGGCTGCGCAGCGCGGCCCGGCAGGAAGCCGAGCGCTGGGGCTGGGCTGCCGCCACCGATCAGCTGCGGGGGTATTACCGCAGCGTGCTCAGCCGCTCACTGAGCCTGGCCGCCTGAGCGGACCCGGTTCCAGACCTGCAACACCTCACGCGCCATCGGCAGGGCATGCACCGAACCGCCGCCGGGAGTGTTCTGCGCGAAAGCCACCACCACGATTTCCCCGGCATCGAAGGGGGCGAATGAGGCGAACCAGGCGTGGTCCGGGCCACCGGTGCTGTCCTCGGCCGTTCCCGTCTTGCCCGCCACCGGTGGCAGACCGGGCACATTGACGCCCGCACCGGTGCCGCCCTCCACCACCTTGCGCAGTCCGCGTCGGATGGTGTCGAGAGTGGAGGGCTCCATGGGCACCTTGCGGCGGACATCGGGAGCGGTCCAGTCGCGACCGGCCGTGGCCAGGTGGGGGGTGACCAGATAGCCGCCATTGGCGAACACGGCGTAGGCGCGGGCCAGCTGAAGCGGCGTGACCTGCACCACCGACTGCCCGATCGAGGCGCTGGCCATGTCCTCGGGGATCCAGGGGGTGGTGCCCGGCTCGGCCCAGCCGCGGCCTTCGGCCGCCCAGTCCTCGTGGCCCACAAGGCCCGTGCTTTCCTCGTAGCCGATCTCGATGCCGGAGCGGGCATCGAAGCCCAGCTTGGTGGCCGCGTCGTAGAGGGCCCTTGAGCCCACGCCCACACCCACCTGATAGAAGAAGGTGTTGCTGGACACGCTCAGGGCCTCCTCGTAGCCGATGATCCCGAAGCCGGCGCCGTTGTGGTCGGGGAAGCAGTGGCCGCCATAGGTGATGCAGGCGGTCGTGGGCAGGCGCACATCCGCCGGGAACTTGCCGCTCTCCATGCCGGCCATGCCGGTGACGGGCTTCCAGGTGCTGCCGGGGTCGTAGGCATTCATGGCCCGGCTGAGCAATGGTTTGCTCGCCGAGGCGAAGAGGGCGTCGTACTCCTGCTGGGTGGTGACCGGTTTGGAGAAGAAGTTGGGATCGAAGGTGGGGCGGCTGGCCATGGCGAGGATGGCCCCGTCGCGAGGATCCAGCGCCACGATCGCTCCGCCGGGCTTGTCGGCCAGCACCCGTTCGGCGGCGCGCTGCAGATCCAGATCCAGCGTGAGCGTGAGATCCCGGCCGGCGACCGAGGGCTTGTCCCCCACGCTGCGCTGGACCTCGCCCATGGCATTCACCTCCAGCATCTGGCCGCCCCACTCGCCGCGCAGATGGGACTCATAAGCGGCTTCGACGCCGATGCGGCCGATGCGGTCGCGGATCTCGTAGCCCTCCTCGGCCAGGTAGGCGAACTCCTCCTCCGTGATCGGCTGCGTGTACCCGAGCACGTGAGCGGCGAGGGTGCCGTTGGGGTAGTGGCGCAGCACATCCACATCCACCTGAGCGCCCTCCAGATCGCGGGACCGTTCACGGAAGCGCAGCACCTGCTCGGGTCTGAGGTCGGTGGCCAGGGAGATGCGGAACCCGTCGCGGCCCACGCCGCGGTCGCGGCGCCGATCGAGATCCTCCTCCGGCAGATTGAGCAGCGAGGCCAGGCGGGCGCGCAGGCCGGGCCAGGTGGCGTCGCTGACAAGGCGGGGTTCGAGATACAGGTTGTAGCTGAGCTTGCTGGTGGCCAGAACGCGGCCCCGGCGGTCCAGCAGGCGACCGCGAATGGGTGGTCGGGGCACCAGCCGGATGCGGTTCTGATCCGCCTGCAGCCGGTTCTCCTGGCCGTGCAGCACCTGGAGCCAGAGCAGACGTCCCGTCATGGCGCCGCAGGTGAGCAGCACGAGGGCGAACAGCACCAGGGGCTGGCGCCCCATGCCGCTGTGGCGATGGGGAGCGCTGAAGCTGCCGGCCATCAGGATCGGGGCGCCGCATCGGGCAGGCGGCCCTCCAGCTCCCGCAGGCCCGCCTCGATCCGCTCGAGCACGGGGATCAGCTCGCTCGGATCCTCGGCGGCAGGCGGCGGGGCGCCTTCGTCATGCACCTCCACGGCCAGCACCGGATTGCCGAGTCCGGGCTGGAGGCGATCGAGCGAGTCGCGCACCTCACGGGCGGCGGGCTCACCCTCCGACTGAAGGGTGGAGAGGGGGTCCTCCTCGCCGGTGAAGGCATCCATGACCCTGCGGGCACCGCCCTGGCGGGCCCGCTCAACAACCGCCATGCCGACCGGAAGCACGTCGCGCATCAGGGAGACGCGCAGCTCGTCGATCGGATTGGCTGCCATCGGCCGGAGGAAGGAAGATCCCGATTCTGACCCGATGCAGGCGCGCGGGCGTCAGAGCGCGGCAGAGGGGCCGGAGCGAAGTGGTGCTGCGGTGGTCGGGGTGGTGCTGCAGCGCTGGGCGGACACCCCCATCCACCATCCGGCGAAACCTGCCAGCACCATCGCCACCACGATCGGAACCAGGGCCCGTCGGGTGGTGCCGAGCGCCAGCCACTCGGACCAGGCGCGACCCTCCTGCTCCAGACGGAAGCGCCGCCGCTGACGCAAGCCCTCCCGCTCGCGTCGCTGCAGGGCCCGCTCCACCCAGCGCTCGAAGGCGCGCTTCTTGGTGATCACCATCTTCCGTTCCACCTCGAGCAGGTGGCCGGAGGAGAGCTCGGGGTTGAAGGTGGTGACCAGTTCCAGGCTCTTGAGGAACATCTCCACGGCACCGTCCCGCAGGCGCTGGTCGGCCGGGCTGAGGTGATCCCAGTCCAGTTCGGGATAGAAGCGGCGCCGGTTCAGGGCGATCTGCTCCTCGGGCAGCTGGCCGGGCTCCCTCAGCCAGCGATCGGTGTTGGCGTCGAAGCGGCGCCAGTACAGAAAGGGATTGAGGTACACGGTCCGCTCGCCGAGGCGGATGGTGTCCTGCTGCAGGCGACGATCCTGACGGGGTTGGGACTCGGAGACAGCGCTCAAGACCTTCCGGCTGGTGGCCAAGGGTATCGACGGCCACAGGTGCGCACCAGTCCCGGCCCGACCCAAGCGGGGCCGGGGTTCACTCCCACTCGATGGTGCCGGGCGGTTTGCTGGTGATGTCGAGCACCACCCGATTGACCCCGGCGACCTCGTTGACGATGCGGGTGGCGAGGCGCTCGAGCAGGTCATCCGGAAGGCGGGACCAGTCGGCGGTCATGCCGTCCTCGCTGGAGACGCAGCGGAGCACGATCGGCCAGGCATAGGTGCGCTGGTCACCCATCACGCCCACAGAGCGCACGGGAAGCAGCACGGCGAAGGCCTGCCAGATCTCGTGGTACAGACCGGCCCGTGCAATCTCCTCGCGCACGATGAGGTCCGCATCCCGCAGGGTGTCGAGCTTCTCGTCGGTGACCTCCCCGAGGATGCGGATCGCCAGACCCGGACCGGGGAAGGGATGGCGGCGGACGATCTCCTCGGGCAGACCAAGGGAGCGCCCCACCTTGCGCACCTCATCCTTGAACAGGCGCCGGAGCGGCTCCACGAGTTTGAACTGCAGGTCCTTGGGCAGACCGCCGACGTTGTGGTGGCTCTTGATCTTCACCGCGACGCGTTCACCGGTGCGTGGATCGACGTTGGTGCCGGCACTCTCGATCACATCGGGGTAGAGGGTGCCCTGCGCGAGGTAATCGAACGGTCCGAGCCGCTTGCTCTCCTGCTCGAAGACCCGGATGAACTCGGTGCCGATGATCTTGCGCTTCTGCTCCGGGTCGGTGATGCCGGCCAGGCGGGAGATGAAGCGCTCGCGGGCATTGATGTACTCCACATGGATGTGGAAGCGTTGGTCGAACAGTTCCATCAGGAACTCCGGCTCGCCCTTCCGCATGAAGCCCTGGTCGATGAACATGCAGGTGAGCCGGTCACCGATGGCGCGGTGCAGCAGAAAGGCCAGCGTCGACGAATCCACGCCGCCGGAGAGAGCCAGCAGCACGCGCTTGTCACCCACCTGACGGCGCACCTGAGCCAGGGCCTCCTCGATGAAGGCGTCCGTCGTCCAGTCGGGCTGACACTCGCAGATGTGGTAAACGAAATTCCGGATCAGGGCCATGCCGCCCTGGGAATGCACCACCTCGGGGTGAAACTGAACGCCGTAGAGGCGGCGGCCGTGATGGGCCACAGCAGCCTCGGGAGTGTTCTCCGTGTGGGCCAGCCGCGTGAAGCCATCCGGCAGGCTCTCCACCGCATCGCCGTGACTCATCCACATCGTGGAGCCGTCCTCCACGTTGGTGAGCAGGTCGGTCGGATCGTCGACATGCAGGGGGGCCTTGCCGTACTCGGCGCGACCGGTGGCCGGTTCCACCCGACCCCCCAGCTGCTGCACCATCAGCTGCATGCCGTAGCAGACCCCGAGCACGGGGATTCCCAGCTCCCAGAGCCCGGGATCGCACTGGGGAGCCCTCTCGCTGTACACCGAGCTGGGTCCTCCGCTGAGGATGATGCCGCTCGGCGCGATCTGCCTGAGCTCCTCCGGCGTGGTGCTGTAGCTCATCACCAGGGAGTAGACCTCCGTCTCCCTGACGCGGCGGGCGATCAGCTCGGAATACTGGGAGCCGAAATCCAGGATGACGATCGCGGGTGCGCGCTGCTCGTCAGGCATGGAGCCATCGGACGTGGAGTCGACCATGGTCGGGGCAGTGGGGCGATCCGACAGGGTGTGGAGACGCCGATGGAAATTCACCCTAGGAGGCCGCTGAAAAACCCTGTCAGCTGCGGGAGAATGAGCCAACGGCACCAGGCGAATGCGCGGACAGCAGGAGCGGACCGGTCCCCTGTTCTCCTATGTCTCCACCGAGGATCGGATTCCCAAGGCCCATCCCCTGAGGCAGGTGCGGCGTCTTGCGGATCACGCCCTTGACCGACTGAATCCCACCTTCTGCAGGCTCTATCCCGAGGGTGGTCGTCCCTCCATCCCACCGGAACAGCTGCTGCTGGCCCTGTTGTTGCAGGCGATCTATGGCATCCGCTCGGAGCGGATGCTGATCGAGCAGCTGGACTACAACCTGCTGTTCCGCTGGTTCGTCGGCCTCAACCCCGACGATCCCGTCTGGCATCCGACCACCTTCACCAAGAACCGGGATCGGTTGCTCAATGAGGACCTCATGGCCCGGTTCCTTGAGCTGCTGCTGGCCTCGCCCGAGGTCAAGCCGCTGCTGAGTTCCGAGCACTTCTCGGTCGATGGCACCCTGCTGCGGGCCTGGGCATCCCACAGCTCTCTCGAGCGTCTGGACGGAGTGGATGACGGTGACGGTCCACCACCGCCCAGTGGTGGCCATGGATTTGGTGGGGCTCCCGCGAAAGGCCGCAAACGGACCAGAGGTGATTTCAGGGGGCTGCTGCTCTCCAACCGGACCCATCGATCCGGCAGTGACGCCGATGCGCGGCTGTTCCGCAAATCCAGCGGCACTGGAGCGTTTCTCAGCTATCTGGGTCATTGCCTGATGGAGAACCGCCATGGCCTGGTGGTCGCCAGTGAAGTGACCCGGGCGGATGGCCATGGGGAACGAACCGCTGCGCTGCGGATGGCACAGGCTCTGCCGGGTACTCACCAGAAGACTCTCGCCGCGGACAAGGGTTATGACACCAGGGATTTCGTGGCAGGTGTTCGCTTTGCCGGCGTCACGCCGCATGTCGCCCAGAACAGCGGCCCGCGTCGCCGCTCCGCAATCGACGGGCGAACCGTCCGCCATGCCGGCTACGGCCAATCGATCAAGGCCAGGAAGCGGATCGAGCAGGTGTTTGGCTGGATCAAACAGGCTGCGGGGCTGCGGCAGCTCAAGGCCAGAGGGCGATCCAGGGTCGGGGCAGTATTCCGGCTGCATGTGGCGGCCTACAACCTGATCCGACTGGCCAACCTGCTCAGCTCACGGGAGGCCATGGCATGAAACGCAGGCAACCGGGTGGTCCGATGCAAATAAGAGCCTTCTCCGACATAGTGCCGGCTGGCGGCTGCATCAAAGCCGTCACTCCGGCGACTCGGGAATCGCTGCCAGAAGCACCGAGGTGGGAAACAGCAGGACCAGCTCCTGTCTCGGCTGCAATTTCAGCAGCCTCCTAGGAGGGCCCCGATCAGCTCCCGTCCGTGCGGCCCGAAGCCCCGGAGGCGCCGCCCCTTCTCGAACCAGGCGCAGCCGATGCGCATCCGGAAGTCGCCGTAGCGGCGCAGGTACGCCTCGGCCCGTTCCTCGACGCACCCGGCAAGGCGGGCGCGCAGCCGCTCCGCCAGGGAGGGGTCGTCGGCATCGAGCTGAACGAAGGCCGCATCCAGGCTCGGGGCATGGAACAGCGCCTGGAGCTGGGCGCCGGCCAGACCTTCCAGGGCCGCATGGCTGGTGAGAATCTCGCGCCGGCCATCCGCCAGATGGTGATGGGTGTGAAACACGCCGCCGGCCAGCTTGATCAGCTTGCCGTGATAGCCGAACAGCAGCAGGTCGCTGAAGCCGCAGCGCGCCGCCTCCACCAGAACGGGCCCGAGCCAGTTTCCGGCCTTCAGAGTGCGATCGGCCGGCAGGCCGAGGCGGTCGGCGAGCTCGAGGCCGTTTTCACCGATCACGAGCACGAGGGGGCCGCCGGCTCCGATCTCCCGCAGGCGCTTCAGGGCCTGCTGCAGCTGATCGGGAGAGGCGCTGTCCTGGGTGCGGGCCTGGGTGCCGATGAGAGCCAGGCCCTCCACCACCCCGAAGGCCGCATTGCTGGTGCGTTCCGCCAGGCGCGCTCCCTCGGGCAGCACGACCTGCAGGCGGACCCCCTGACCCGGCGGGAGCAGGGAAGCCACGTTCACCTCGATCAGCTGACGGGCGAAGCGGGAGCTGGAGAGCCGCCCGGTGTCGCTCCGACGGCCCACGCCGGGCCCCGCCACGAGCTCCACCCCGGGCCGACGCTGCAGCGTCGCCTCCACCCACACCAGCAGATCCCGGGTCAGATCCAGCCCGGGGCCGGGATCACAGCGGCACATGCCCAGGCTGCGATCGCCGCCGAGGGAGGCCGCTCCGAGCAGCGGCAGGGTCACGCGACCCTCCGGCTCCGGCAGATCGAGGTCCAGCTCGCCGCCGGTCTCCCCGCCGCAGAGATGGAGGGTCGCAGCCCGGGCGGCCAGCGCCACCCAGACCGGCAGGGTGTAGCCGCGGGAGGCGTTCAGGGGCATTTTTTACAGTGCATCGATCCCAATCAGGCCAGTCGCCGGACGGCCGACGCGATGCAGGACAAGCTCACACTGATGATCCCCGGCCCCACGCCGGTGCCGGAAACAGTGCTGAAGGCGTTCGGGCGCCATCCCATCGGCCATCGCAGCGGCGAGTTCCAGCAGATCGTGCGACGCACGACGGAGAAGCTCAAGTGGCTGCATCAGACCAGCAGCGACGTCCTGGTGATCACGGGCAGCGGAACCGCCGCCATGGAGGCGGGCATCATCAACACGCTCTGTCGCGGCGACCGGGTTCTCTGCGGCAACAACGGCAAGTTCGGTGAGCGGTGGGTGAAGCTCGCCCGGGCCTACGGACTGGAGGTGGAGGAGGTCACCGCCGAATGGGGCCAGCCCCTGGATCCGGACGCCTTCCGCCGGGCCCTCGAAGCCGATGCCGATCGGTCGATCCGGGCCGTGATCCTGACCCACTCGGAGACCTCCACTGGGGTGATCAACGACCTGGAGGCCATCGCCGCGCATGTGCGCGCCCATGGAACCGCTCTGCTGATCGTCGACTGCGTCACCTCACTCGGTGCCTGCAACGTGCCGATGGATGACTGGGGGCTGGATGTGGTGGGCTCGGGCTCCCAGAAGGGATACATGATGCCTCCCGGCCTCAGTTTCGTCGCCATGAGTGAGCGGGCCTGGCAGGCCTATGACCGTTCCGACCTGCCCCGCTTCTATCTGGATCTCGGTCCCTATCGGAAGACGGCGGCCAAGGACAGCAATCCCTTCACACCCGCGGTCAATCTCTATTTCGCCCTCGACGAAGCGCTGACGCTGATGCAGCAGGAGGGACTGGAAGCCATCTTCGATCGCCACGCCCGGCACCGGGCCGCTGCGGAAGCCGGCATGAAGGCCATCGGGCTGCCTCTGTTCGCCGCCGAGGGCCATGGGAGCCCCGCCATCACCGCCGTGGCACCGGACGGCATCGATGCAGAGGCGGTTCGCAAGGCGGTGAAGCAGCACTACGACATCCTTCTGGCGGGCGGTCAGGATCAGCTCAAGGGCAAGGTGTTCCGCATCGGCCACCTCGGCTTCGTCTGTGACCGGGATGTGCTCACCGCCGTGGCCGCGATCGAAGCGACGCTGAGGCGGATGGGCCGGATCGACGCCGCACCGGGGGCCGGCGTCGCCGCAGCCGCAGCGGTGCTGGGAGGCTAATCTCGGTCTGTGCGGGTGTAATTCAGCGGTAGAATGTCAGCTTCCCAAGCTGAACGTCGCCGGTTCGAGTCCGGTCACCCGCTTGCGAACGAGTCTGGAGTCAGGCCGGCTATCTGAGGACTCGCCTCCTGCCTCGAGGCCTGTCAGAGGCGTGAGGCCGGGATTGCGGGTGGGGATCCATCCCGGCCTCTTCACCACCCTACATGTGTGGGCGGTCTCCGTCACGACCACTATCAATGGTGTGCACCGCCCGAGGGTTTGCGGGCGATGCACACCCCAATCACTGGCGCGGCTTGATCAGCTGCAGCACCTGAGGTCCTGCCGCCCCGGCGCGACGCTCGCAGTCCAGCGCGCGGAGAATCAACTGCCCGGCAGCTGTGATGTCACCCCGGCCGGCTGCCTGCTCTGCCTGTGTGAAGAGGCGCGCTGCGTCGCCCATCAACTGGTCGCGACGTGGACCGCCTGCACGGGACGGATGAGCAGATGAAGGGAGCGGTTTCAAGAGCCCCGCGGATGCCACTGAACACTCACTCTTTGTGAAAACAGATTGTAGGTGGGGCCACAAGAGGTGAGCGTCGCGTCACCTCCTGTCGCGGGGGTTGTTGTATCGATCCGCTCACTGCTGCGGTGGTTGGGCTCAGGTGCCGGGCTCTTCAGCGTTGCCACCGAGACTGGCGATCGCCTGAATGAGTTCCTGGGAGCGGTTGAGGTCGCCGCGGGATTGAGCCACCGCCAGGGCGAACTGCAGTTTCTCAAGATGATGACCGCCCTCCACGTAACCGCGACAGGGATTGGGCGAGCTGGTGCGTGGAGTGGTCGTCGGAGCGCCGACGACGCAGGAGGCAACGCGCTGTGAGCCGTGTGGGGTGCGCATGGCGACTTTCTTTTTATTTTGACATCTCAGACACGCCAGCGCGCTCCCGCGCCCGGAGTGATCCCCAGCTCTTCCAGACTGGCGACTCTTGCCATCTGCCCACCATGCAGGCCGTGCTCACCCTGCTGCTCTACCTGCTGGTCGGATGCCTTGGCGGATTGCTGGCGATGACCACAGGCATCCCGGCTGCACCCCTCGCGGGAGCCCTGCTGGCCGCAGGGCTGCTCAGCATGAGCGGACGGATCGAGCTGGCCCAGTGGCCCTCAGGCACGCGGACCCTGCTGGAGATCGGAATCGGGACTGTGATCGGCACCGGACTCACCACCGCCGCGGTGAGTGAGCTGCGCCAGCTCTGGCGCCCGGCGCTTCTGATCACTCTCGCCCTGGTGCTGACCGGACTGGTGGTGGGTCTCTGGTGCAGCCGGCTGCTCGGGATCGATCCCGTGGTGTCGCTGCTCGGCGCCGCGCCGGGGGGCATCAGCGGCATGAGCCTCGTGGGGGCGGAGTTCGGTGTCGGAGCCGCTGTGGCCGCCCTGCATGCCGTGCGCCTGATCACCGTTCTGCTGGTTCTTCCCCTGGCGGTCCGCCTGGTGGTGAGCCTCACCCAGGGCCGTCCACCCGGCTGACCCCTCGACAGCTCAGGCCCGATCGATACCTTGAGCCCACCTGAGGGTCGCTCCCCTTCCGACCATGATGCGCACCAGAACAGCCCGGGCCCTGCGGTCCCTGATCCTGCTGCTGGGCATCGCGACGGCCACCGCATCCACCGTGCATCCCGTCCGTGCCGCAGGCGGCGCGGACACCGGATCGAAGGGAGCTCAGGTGTACTGCTACATGCGGACGGCCGGCAACGGCCACGAGGTGAGCTGGAACGCGGCCTATGCCCTGATCAAGCGGCAGGGCAGCGGCATGTTCAAACCCTCGCCGGAACACGCCGCCGTGATGATCACCGAGGCCGTTGTCAACGATCCGGATGGGTTCCCGGAATGCGGCCGCCACCTCGGTGCCCTCTTCGGCGGAGACCAGGGCGATCTCGATGGGGCCCTCCAGGGCGTGGCACCGGACGCAGCTCCGATGCAGGGACTCGACGATCGCTACACCTACTGAGCACTGCGCTCCAGCCAGGTCTCCAGACGACGGCGCAGCTCCCGCTGACGCCGACGCCGACCCTCATCGCTGAAGACCTCACCGATGCGATCCGCCTTGACGGCGATCAGCTCATCGACGAACCGATCGACCTCGCCCAGCTGAAGCCAGTGGCAGCGAAGTGGGCCGGACATGCCGATGCGATGGCAGCGATCCTCCGCCTGTTCGGCATCCCCGGGGGTCCAGGGGCGCTCCAGCAGCACCACATGGCGGGCCCGGTGCAGCGTGTAACCGAGGCCTGCCGCCCCGTAGGTGGCCAGCAGCAGGGGACAGCGACCCTCCTGGAAGGCTTCCACCTGACGCTGGCGCTCCTCCGGCTTCTGGCGCCCCGTGAGCAGGGCGCCACCGCAGCGGTCCTGAAGCCTCAGCAGTGGCTCGACGAAGGCGGAGAACAGGAGCACCGGGCCGCTGCCACCGGTGAGATCGGCCAGCAGCCGCTCGGCATAGGCGAGCTTGAACCGTGCGCCGATCGTGCGCAGGGCGGTGAGCAGGGCCAGGACCTCGGCATCCGGCCGCACCGCACCGGTCGCGACGCGCCGTCTGTAGGAAGCCACGGCCCGGTCGATCTGGTGCTCGTGCCCCATGGCCTCCGCGGGACTGAGGGAGATGGGATGCAGGCTGCGCTCCTTGCCGGGCAGCTCCAGGCAGTCCTGCTTGCGCCGATGCAGGACCAGGGGGCGGATCAGCCGCCTCAGCTCCGGCAGCCGGGCCGCGCCACCGGCCTCCCAGCGCAGGCGGCCACCCCGCTCACGCCAGTGGCCCTGGCAGAAGCGCTCCTCAAAGGCCCTGGGATCCCTGGCCAGCGGATGACCGATGGCTGCCAGGAGCGGCAGGAGCTGAACCGGCCGGCCGTTCTTCATCGGGGTGCCGCTCAGCAGCCAGATGGCTCTCAGGCGGGGGTGACGGGCGAGGCGCAGGAAGGCGCGGGTACGGGCCGCGCTCAGGTTCTGGGCGTAATGCGCCTCATCGGCGATCAGAACCGTGCCGGCCGGTGGCAGGTCGCTCGGCAGGCGGGCCCAGCTGGCCAGGCTGATGCCCATTTCCATTGATGCGGCCTCCCGCTGCCAGTGCCCATGGAGACCCGCCGGGGCCACCACCAGCACCCTGCAGCCGGACTCACGGGCCAGGGCGCGGGCCGCCGCCAGGGCCGTGAGGGTCTTGCCCAGCCCCATGGCATCGGCCAGGAGGGCGCCGCGGCGGGCCAGCAGCCAGCGCACGGCAAGCTGCTGATGCCGGAGGAGATGGCGGCCGTCCGGCAGCGGCGCCGCCGTGGCGGCGGCCCTGACCAGCTGACGGTGGGGGGGCAGGGGGGGCAGCGGCTGCCGCAGCCAGCTCAGCCAGCGATCCAGCTCGGGATCGGTGCTGAACCGTCCCTCGAGCAGGGCATCGAGGCTGAGGGCCGCCTCCAGGGGAAATTCCCAGCAGCGCCGCGCCGATCGCCACACTCCCCTGGGACGCACCCGGCCCAGCTGGGCATGGGTGACCGGATCGAAGGGGAAGACCAACTCGATCAGACCGGACGGTCCCAGACGCCTCACACAGGCCGGAGCCGGCGGGGAGAGGGCACGGGGCACAGACAGCGGGCCGAGGCAGGGAACAGTCTGACGGCTGAGACGAGATGGGCAAAATGCAATCGTCGACACATTGACTCTGGTGAAAAGCAGGCCAGACTTTTGCGAACCGAGGCACGCGAATGCACGCCAGGGATGCGGTCTTTCTTGAGGATCTCTGCCCGAAACTGCGTGTCCGACGATGGCGACAAACACTGCATTCCCACACCCGAAACCGCTGCATCTACTGCGGCTCAACCTCAGAATCGATTGATCATGTGCTGCCGCGCAGCCGGGGAGGCCTCAGCGTCACTGAGAACTGCGTGCCCGCCTGCCTCTCCTGCAATGGCCTGAAAAGCGACAGCGAAGCGTTCGCCTGGTATCGCCAGCAACGCTTCTACGACCCCAGGCGCGCCATGGCCCTGCGGGCCTGGATGGAGGGTGATCTCCGCCTCGCCCTGCGACTGTTGCAGTGGGCCCAGCCGGACGACGATGAGGGCGTGACGACGCTTCAGGCCGCCTGAATCCGCTCCCATGGCAGCCGGCGGAGCCACGGGTCCGGCGCGAGAGTGGTCTTCGCTGCACAAAACGGGGCCGCTTGAGCAGAGCCGAAGGCAAGCCTGAGCCGGGCGACGACACGCTCTGGCGCCTGAAGCGCCAGGGTTGCGAGGGGGTGTTGATCCTGGGTGCCGGGTACTGCGGTGCGCGACTGGCGAGAGCACTGCAGCACCGCGGCATCCGGGTGGTCACCACCTCGCGATCGGAGCCTCCTGCGGGAGCCGCGAGCGCCGCTTCATTGCAGCTCCAGCGGCGCTTCGATCCGGGGCAGGGCGTTCTGCTCGCGGATTCCGATCTGGATGGAATCAGCCATGTGCTGGTCAGCATCCCGCCGGATGCCGAAGGGCGTGATCCGAGCCTGGCCCCGCTTCAGGGTCTGCTGGCGGGGAGACCGCTGCAGTGGCTGGGCTATCTCTCCACCACCGGTGTCTACGGCGACACCGGTGGTGAATGGGTCACGGAGGCGGACACGCCCAGACCCAGCCAGGCCCGCAGCCAGGCCCGGCTGCGGGCGGAACAGGCCTGGCGCTGCTCCGGTCTGGCGGCGCGGCTGATCCGGCTTCCCGGCATCTACGGCCCCGGCCGCTCCAGCCTTGAGCAGGTCAGCGCGGGCCGGGCCCGGCGGGTCATCAAGGCGGGCCAGGTGTTCTCCCGCGTGCATGTCGATGACATTGTCGGCGCGCTGCTGCACCTGATGGGACTGCCGCCGGGTGACCATCCGGAGGTGGTCAACGTCGCCGACGATCTTCCCTGCGCCGCATCGGAGGTGGTCGAGGAGGCCGCCCGGCTTCTGGGGTGCAATCCGCCGCCCGCACGGAGCTTCGAGGAGGTGCGGGACTCCATGAGTCCGATGGCGCTCAGCTTCTGGCAGGACAACCGCCGGGTCAGCAACCGCCTGCTGCGCGACGGCCTCGGCTACCGCCTCAAGCACCCCACTTACCGGGAGGGCCTTCGCGCTGTGCTGATGGAGCAGCGGGGCGGAGAGCCTGTCCCCTAGCGCTCCTCTGACTCCGGGGATTCGATGATCGACTTGTTCCAGTCCGTGCCGGGCAGGTTGAGGTCTTCCCGCACCCGCTCACCGTTCCATTCGATCCAGCCCGTGCGCAGCCCGTACCCCAGCCCGAAAACCAGTCCTCCGATCAGCAACCAGCGCAGCATCGATGCATCTGTGCGACGAGAGGCGACCCTCCCAGACGCACCATTGAAGAGCATGCGGCTGGCCATTTCCATGGGCGATCCAGCCGGCATTGGTCCTGAGGTGGTGCTGCGGGCTCTCGCGACAGGCCTGCCCGATGGCTGGGAACCGGTCGTGGTCGGCTGCAGGAGGACCCTGATCCGCTGCCGGGAGCACCTGGCCAATCAGGGAGTGCGGGACCTGGCTGACCCCGCCGGACTGGAGATGGCCGACATGCCCCTGAGCGGCTCCGTGGCCGCCGGCGCCCCGTCGGCCATCAGCGGCAACGCGGGCTTCCGCTGGCTCAGCGCCGCCGCGGGGCTCGTGCTCGACGGCCGCTGCCAGGCCCTCGCCACGGCACCGATCGCCAAGGAGTACTGGCATGCGGCAGGCCATGCCTATCCGGGGCAGACGGAGCGCCTCGCCGAGCTCTGCGGCGGAGCCGCCGTGTCGATGCTCTTCACCGCACGCTCCCCCTCGGGTCGCTGGCGACTCAACACCCTTCTGGCCACGACCCACATTCCCCTGGCCGCGGTCCCGGAAACGCTCACACCGGAGCTGCTCCATCGCAAGCTGGACGCCTTGGACGGCTTCTGCCGTCGCTTCCGGAGCCACCCCAGGCTGGTGGTGGCCGGACTCAATCCCCACGCGGGGGAGGCTGGCCTCCTCGGCCATGAAGAACGGGACTGGCTGACCGCGGCGCTGACCGCATGGCAATCCAGCCACCCCCACACACGGCTTGAGGGACCGAGGCCGCCGGACACCTGCTGGCTGGATGCCGCCGGGGCCTGGCACGGGGCCGAGGACGGTCCGGACGGATACCTGGCGCTCTACCACGATCAGGGGCTGATCCCCGTGAAGCTGCTGGCCTTCGACGCGGCCGTGAACACCACTCTCGGCCTTCCCTTCGTGCGCACATCGCCGGACCACGGCACAGGCTTCGACATCGCCGGACGGGGGATCGCCCGGGACGCCAGCATGAGAGCGGCGATCGAGACGGCCGTGGAGCTGTGCGTCAGGCCGGCCGGACCCGCATGAGCACCTGGCCGAACTCCACCGGGGTGCCGTTCTCCAGAAGGATCTCGACCACTTCACCGGCCACCTCGGCCTCCAGTTCGTTCATCAGCTTCATCGCCTCCAGGATGCAGACGGTCTGGCCGATGCCGATGCGGCTGCCCACCTCCACGAACGGCGCATCACCGGGCGCGGGAGCCCTGTAGAACGTCCCCACCATCGGCGCGGTGATCTCATGCAGCTCGCTGCGGCTTGCCGTGGTCTGAGGAGGGGCGGCGGCAGGAACCGGTGACGGTGCGACCGGCATCGGTGGTTCCGACGGCGTGGGCACCGGGGCGGCCAGCACGCTGCCGTGGGCGGGAGGACGGCGGACCTCCAGGCGGAAATCCCCCTCCTCGAGACGGAACTCCTGGATATCGGTCTCACAGAGGAAGGCGAGCAGCTGCTGGAGACGGTCGTGATCAAACTGCACGGGCGTGGGAGACGAGAGAAACGGGGTCGCGGGCTTGGGGTTGTGGCGGTCAGTTCTCGCGACCGAGGTAACTGTCGTTGCGCGTGTCGATCTTGATCTTCTCGCCGATGGAGATGAACAGCGGCACCATCACCTGGGCACCGGTCTCCACAATCGCCGGCTTGGTCCCACCGGTGGCCGTATCCCCCTTCACACCCGGATCGGTCTGTGTGACCTCGAGAACCACGGAATTGGGAAGCTCGACTTCCAATGGGGCCTCATTCCAGGACACCACATTGACTTCCATCCCCTCCTTCAGATACTTGCGCTGATCACCGATCTGCTTGGCGGTGAGGCGGGTCTCCTCGTAACTTGACATATCCATGAACACAAAGTCTTCGCCATCCATGTAGGTGTGCTGAAGCGTGGTTTTCTCCAGCAGAGCCTGGGGAATCATCTCACCGGCGCGGAACGTCTTCTCCACAACATTCCCTGTCTGCACAGCCTTGAGCTTGGTGCGAACGAAAGCCGAACCTTTGCCGGGCTTGACATGAAGAAACTCAACCACACGCCAGACGGAGCCATCGATCTCGATCGTTGTCCCCGTGCGAAAGTCGTTGCTGGAGATCATTCCCGCCAAACGGTTCAGGCGATTGTAGAGCTGTGCCAAAGTCCGCTCAGTGGACAGCTCCGCTATGAAGCCACTCCTCAGGTCCATCACTCCAGCCGATCTGCTTCGCCCCGCCATCGCCCTGCTGCTGATGGCCGGCCTGATGCTGGGAGGATCGCCCGCCTTCGCCGGGCTGCCGCCGGGCAATGCGGTGACCGACCCGGACGCCCTGCTGCGGGACGCCCTTCCCGTGCAGCAGGAGGATCTGGTGGGTCTGCAGCACCGGCTCGAGGGCACCAGCGACGACCTGAGAGCCAAGCGCTGGAGCGCTCTGCTCCGCACCATCCGACGCACCCAGGCGGCCTACACCACCCGCCGTGCCGTGATCCTGGACGCCGTCCCTGACGACCGGAGACAGCGGGCCGACGGGCTGATGGAGCAGCTGCGCACGGACCTGGAGGGACTGGCGGAGGCGGCGGAAACCCGGGACCGGGATGCCTTCCTGGCGGATCGGCGCCGGGCGCTCACCGCCATCGGAGGAGTGGAAGCCCTTCTGGTGCAGGGGGCGGAGGTGGTGATTCCGCCGGAGTTCGATGCGCTGCCCCGGCTGGTCGGGCGCGCGACTGTGTCGATCAGCACCAACAAGGGCGAGCTGCTGGCGGTCGTCGATGGCTACAACGCCCCCCTCACGGCCGGAGCCTTCGTGGATCTGGTGCGGCGGGGCTTCTACGACGGTCTGCCCTTCATCCGCGCCGAGGATTTCTATGTGCTTCAGACCGGGGATCCGAAGGGCGACGCCGATGGCTTCGTCGACCCCGCCAGCGGTCGTCAGCGCACGGTGCCCCTTGAGATCCGCATCCCCGGGGAGGAGGCTCCCTTCTACAACCAGACCTTCGAGGACCTCGGGCTGTACAAGGCGACACCCACCCTGCCCTTCGCCACCAAGGGCACCATGGGCTGGGCCCATTCCGACCAGGCCCTCGATGACGGTTCATCACAGTTCTTCCTGTTCCTGTTTGAACCCGAACTCACACCGGCTGGCCTCAATCTGATCGATGGTCGCTATGCGGCCTTCGGCTACGTGGTCGATGGCTTCGATGTGCTGGAGGAGCTCACCGCGGACGACCGGGTGGAACGGATTCGTCTGGTGAACGGCGAGGAGATGTTCATGGACCATGCCTGAGACCCTGGCGGACCTGGGTGAAGCGGAGCTGCTGCATCGCCTGGCCCGCTATGCCCCGCCGGGTCAGCTGTCCGACGACGCCGCGGTGCTCCACTGGCCCGCCGGGCCGGACCTGGTGGTGAACACCGATGTGTTCGTCGAAGACATCCACTTCAGTGACGCCACCATGGGACCGCAGGCGGTGGGCTGGAGGGTGGCCGCCGCCAACGGGTCCGACCTGGCGGCGATGGGGTGCCGCAGCTGCCTGGGCCTGACGGTCGGGCTGGTGGCGCCGGGATGGACGCCCTGGCCCTGGGTGCAGGGTGTGTATGAGGGCCTCTCGCAAGCCCTCGCCGACTTCGGCGGCGTCATCCTGGGGGGCGACTGCAGCGGCGGAGATCAGCGCGTGCTGGCCGTGACCGCTCTCGGGCACCTGAGCGGACGGCAGACGATCCGGCGCTCGGACGCCCGTCCGGGTGATTGGCTGATCAGCACGGGCAGCCACGGGCTGAGCCGCCTGGGCCTGGCCCTGCTCCGGAGCGAGATGCCGGTCGGCGACATTCCGGACGCGCTCCGCCAGCGCGCCATCTCCCGTCACAGGCGGCCGCGACCTCGCTGGGACGCGGCTGAACGGTTGCGGCGGTCACGCCCCTCGGCCTGCCATTGGAGGGTTGGCGGGGTGGACAGCAGCGACGGCCTGCTGGCCGCGCTGGAGGCTCTGGCCACCAGCAGCAGCTGCCGCATCCGGATCAACGAAGCCGGGATCCCACTTGACCCGGCGATGTCATACCTGCCTCAGGCCCGGGAGTGGTGCCTTGCGGGAGGGGAGGACTTCGAGCTGGTGCTCAGCCTGGAGCCCAGCTGGGCCCGTGCCCTGCTGAGCCTCAGCCGCGACGACGCATCCGAAACGGGAGATGAGGATCCGGACTGCTACCGCCACATCGGCTGGGTGGAAGCGGGACCTGCGGTTGTGACTGATGTTCAGGGTCTCCCCCTACTGGAGCCACCTAAAGGCCGGAGCCAGGGATTCGAGCACTTTCGCTGAGCCCGGACCCCCGGCGAGCTGGAATGAGTCAGGCGGCGTGCCGGATCAGGCCCACTTGGAGGCCACCACCTCGGCCAGATCGACGACGCGCTGGCTGTAGCCCCACTCGTTGTCGTACCAGGCGACGACCTTGACCAGGTTGTCACCGATGCTGAGGGTAAGGGCTTCATCCACGATGGTGGATTCGTCGGTGCCGGCGTAGTCACTCGACACCAGCGGCAGATCGCCGTACTTGATGATGCCCTTCATCCCGTTCTGTGAGGCGGCCTTCAGGGCGCTGTTGACAGCCTCAGCAGTGGTGGGCTTGGCCGATTCAAAGACCAGGTCGACCACCGAGACATTGGGTGTGGGGACACGCATCGCGATCCCGGTGAGCTTGCCTTTGACGCTCGGGTAGACGAGAGCCACAGCCTTGGCCGCTCCGGTGGAGGTGGGAACGATGTTCATCGCCGCAGCGCGGGCACGGCGGAGATCGCGATGGCTGGCATCAAGGATGCGCTGGTCTCCGGTGTAGCTATGGATGGTGGTCATCAGACCCTTGACCACACCGAACTCCTGATCGAGAACCTTCACGATCGGAGCCATGCAGTTGGTGGTGCAACTGGCGTTGCTGACGATGTCGTAGTCAGCGTGGCGGTATTCGGACTCGTTGACACCAACGACGAATGTACCGACACCTTCGCCCTTGCCGGGGGCCGTGATGAGAACTTTTCTGGCACCGGCCTGGAGGTGCTTGCTGGCGCCCTCCTTGGTCACGAACACGCCGGTGGATTCGATCACCAGATCCACGCCCCACTCCTTCCAGGGGAGATTGAGCGGATTGCGATCGGAGAAGCACTTGATCGTCTTGCCGTTGACGATGAGCGTGTCGTCCGTGTAACCGACTTCGGTGTCACGGATGCGACCCAGCATCGAGTCGTAGGTCAGCAGGTGGGCGTTGGTTTTCGGATCGGAGGTGTCGTTGAGACCCACCACTTCCAGACCCGTGTTCTCACCGCGGCTCAGCCAGCAGCGCATGAAGTTGCGTCCGATGCGTCCGAAACCGTTGATCGCAACGCGCAGAGTCATGGCACGGGCGGCGTGGCCGCAGAGTTCTGTTTTGGCTGCAAATCATACAGACCGGCTGACGGCAGCCTGGCCGGAAGGCCGGCGGCACCTCCGGCCGCTGGCTTGTTCACAGGGGGTGCGGAAGGATCGAGGCTGATCTAATTTCGCCTCGATTGGACAGAGCCTTGCCGCTGGAGCTCCAACCTGGCCAGCCCGTTCACTTCATCGGTGTGGCCGGAATCGGCATGTCGGCTCTGGCTCTGATCCTGGCTGACCGGGGGTACCCGGTCAGTGGCTCCGATCCCAGGGAGTCGCCGATGCGGTCGCACCTTGAAACGGTGGGGGTGCGGGTCTTCTCCCGTCAGGACGAGAGCACGGTGGCCCAGCTGGACAGCAGCGGCCTGAATCCACTGGTGGTCTGCAGCACCGCCATTCCCGAGAGCAATCCGGAACTGAAGGCCGCGAGGACTCGTGGCTGGCCCGTCCTGCACCGTTCCGATCTGCTGGCCGCTCTGATCGATCAGCAGCCGGCCATCGCGGTCGCCGGCAGTCACGGCAAGACCACCACGAGCACCCTGATCACGGAATTGCTGCTGGCGGCGGGCGAGGATCCCACCGCTGTGATCGGGGGGGTGGTTCCCTCCCTCGGGCGAAACGGTCGCTGCGGCCAGGGCCGCCTGCTGGTGGCCGAGGCCGATGAATCGGACGGCACCCTGGTGAAATTCGCGCCGGAGCTGGGCGTGATCACCAATCTCGAGCTGGACCACACGGATCACTATCACGATCTGGACGCGCTGGTGGCGACGGTGTCCCGCTTCGCCGGCAACTGCCGGTCCGTGCTGGCCAATCACGACTGCGCCGTGCTGCGCCGGCACCTCAGGGCCCAGAGCTGGTGGTCGGTGGAGCACGCCGATGGCGTCGCGTTCGCCGCTCTGCCGGTTCACCTCGACGGCGACCACACCATCGCGGAGTTCTACGAATCAGGCGAGCCTGTCGGCCGGCTGCGGTTGCCCCTTCCGGGACGCCACAACCTCAGCAATTCCACGGCCGCCCTGGCGGCCTGCCGGATGCAGGGTGTTCCGTTCGAGCGCCTGCGCGAGGCGATGGCGACGCTCCGATCGCCCGGCCGACGTTTCGATCTGCGGGGAACCTGGCAGGGGCGCTTCGTGGTGGACGACTACGCCCACCATCCCAGCGAAGTCGCGGCCACGCTCGCCATGGCACGGCTGATGGTGGAGAGCGGCAACAGCCCGCTGCCAGGCCGGCCCGAGAGACTGGTGGCGCTCTTCCAGCCGCACCGCTACAGCCGCACCCAGGACTTCATGGAGGCCTTCGCGGAAGCGCTGCGGGCAGCGGATCTGGTGCTCCTGGCTCCCCTGTACGCCGCCGGCGAGGAGCCGAGACCCGGAATCTCGAGTGCGGCCCTGGCCAGCGCCATCGAAGCCGCCCCCCACCACCCGGACGTCCATGTGGCGGGCAGCCTGGATCAGCTGGCGGATCAGGTGGTCGCGGTCAGCCGCCCCGGGGATCTGCTGTTGGCCATGGGCGCCGGCAATGTCAACAGCCTCTGGGGGCTGCTGCAGACCCGGACGACGGACGAGCACCCCGGCTCCGATCACCCTCCCGTCGCCGCATGACCCGCTCCCCGCTCGAGAGGGAGTCGATCCCGGCACCCGATGCAGCCCCGCAGGCGGGCATCCCCCTGGCCGGCTACACGACCTGGCGGGTGGGCGGTCCGGCGGAATGGTTCGCCGAGCCCGCCACACTCCCCGAGCTCATCTCCCTGCTGGCGTGGGCCGTGGATCGGGGCCAGGCGGTGCACCTGATGGGGGCCGGCTCGAACCTGCTCATCCACGATGCCGGCCTGGAAGGGCTCACCCTCTGCCTGCGCCGCCTCCAGGGAGCCCGGATCGATCCGGCCACCGGTCTCATCAGCGCCCTGGCCGGTGAACCGATCCCCACCCTGGCCCGGCGGGCCGCCCGGGCCGGACTGGCCGGACTGGAGTGGTCGGTGGGCATTCCCGGCACGGTGGGGGGCGCGGCGGTGATGAATGCCGGCGCCCAGGGGGGCTGCATCGCCGAGCGGCTGGTCGAGGTGGAGGTGATCGAGCCGTCCCGGCCGGAGACACCCCATCGCCTCAGCGCCGCGGAGCTTCGCTTCGGCTATCGCCACAGCCGCCTTCAGGAGGAGGACCTGGTGGTGCTCTCAGCCTCCTTCCAGCTCGAGCCCGGCCATGACCCGCGGCAGGTGACCGCACGGACCACGGGCAACCTGCAGCACCGCACCACCACCCAGCCGTACCACCAGCCCAGCTGCGGTTCCGTCTTCCGCAATCCCGAACCTCAGAAAGCGGGACGCCTGATCGAGGGCCTCGGCCTCAAGGGACGAAAGGTCGGCGGGGCGATGGTCTCGGACGTTCACGCCAATTTCATCGTCAACACGGGTGAGGCGACCGCCGAGGAGATCGAATCCCTGATCAGCCAGGTGCAGGCGGAGGTGCTCAGGGCCCATGGCATCGGGCTGGTCACGGAAGTGAAGCGGCTGGGCTGGTGACCCTCCCGCCCGGTCCGGCGGGCCGGGCCGATCCGCGATCTAGGCTCTGGCCCCTGCACGGATCAGCGTTATGGCCGGTTTCGGTCTCCCCAATTTCGGTCAGCTGACCGAAGCCTTCAAGAAAGCGCAGCAGATCCAGCAGGACGCGCAGAAGCTGCAGGAGGAGCTCGACGCGATGGAGCTGGAGGGGACCAGCAGCGATGGCCGGGCCAGCATCTGGCTTTCGGGCAACCAGCAGCCCCTGAAGGTGCGCCTGGCGCCGGAACTGGTGTCGGAAGGCGCAACCGTCACCGAAGCGGCCGTGCTCGAGGCCCTGAAAGCCGCATACGACACCTCCACCAGCACGATGAAAGCGCGGATGGAGGAGCTGACCGGAGGCCTCAACCTCAACCTGCCCGGCGCCTGAGGCCCGGGCGCCTGCCCCCCTCTCCCCGCCCGGCCAAACACACCTCTTCCACTGCACGTCGGTAGAGGGGGGCACGATCCCAATCCCGGCCCACGCAGCAGCCCGGCTCGTCCAGATGCAGGCAGTCCCGGAAGCGGCAGCGGCCGGCCGAGAGTCGCGCCCGGATCTCCGGAAACAGCGCTGCCAGCTCGCCGGGCGCCTCTGGAAGCGAGGGCCTGTTGAATCCGGGTGTGTCCGCGACCAGCGCTCCGTCGCCCACCGCCAGCAGCTCCACATGGCGGGTGGTGTGCCGTCCCCGCTCCAGGCGCCCGGAGACGGCACTGACCCGCAACCCAAGACCGGGAGTCAGCGCGTTGAGCAGGCTGCTCTTGCCCGCGCCGGAGGGGCCGCAGAGCACGGTCAGGGGTTGTGCGGCCAGCACCCGGCGATAGGCCTCCAGACCAGGACCATCGACACAGCAGAGCGGATGGGAGGCGTAGCCCCACCCGCCGATCCGGCTGCGCAGGCCGGCCACGGCATCGGGTCCGGACAGATCCGTCTTGGTCAGCACCACCGCCACGGGCAGGCCGGTGCCCTCGGCGGTGATCAGGAAGCGACTCAGCTGATCGGGATCGAAGGCCGGCTGCTGCAGTGAGACCACCACGTGGATGTGACTGCAGTTGGCCACCGAGGGGCGGGTCAGCAGGCTGCGGCGGGATTCACGCGCCGCGATCACCGCCCGGCCGGAAGACCAGTCGATCGCCTCCACCCACACCTGATCACCGACGACGACCCAGCGGCCGTCGCGATCGAGCCGGGAGCGCCGCACACAGAGCAGGTGATCCCGGTTTCCGGGACCCGGTCGGCGCAACCGGACCCGGCAGAACCCCCCCTGCAGGGCGATGACCCGCCCCTGGTGGCGGCCCCCTCCGGCCTCAACCGGCGGCACGCTGGATTCGCAGCCGGGTGACACCCCCATGGCGGTGGGCCACATCCACCCTGTGCCCGGCGTCTCTCAGCCCCTCGCTGACCATGGCCTCGGGTTCCCCGGCATCGAGATCCACCTGAAGCCAGGACCCCGGCTCCAGGCCCTCGAGGGCAAGCCGGGTGCGGATGTAATTCACCGGGCAGGGAAGGCCCCTGAGGTCGAGGGTCTCGGAGGGCTCCAGCGCGGGATCGGTCACGGAGTCAGTTGTGGTGCCCGAACAGCCCTCCGAACAGACCGCTCTTGTGGGGGTGGTCCTTGCCGGAATGGTGCCCGGCCAGCTGGCCCAGGAGATCGCGCTCCTGGTCGTTCAGCCTGGTGGGCAGCTGGACCACGACCCGCAGCAGGTGATCGCCACGGGCCACGGGATTGCCCAGGCGGGGAATGCCCTTGCCCTGAAGGGTGAGTTGGGCCTGGGGCTGGGTGCCGGCGGGGATCTCGATCGTCTCGGGACCATCCACGGTCTCGACCTCGATCCTGTCGCCCAGGATCGCCTGCAGGTAGCTGACCTTCACCTCCGAGAGCACCGTGGTGCCATCCCTCTGCAGCCGCGGATGGGGTTTCACGGTCAGGAAGACATAGAGATCACCACTCGGGCCGCCGCGGGGGCCAGCGTTGCCCTCCTGCCCGATCCTGAGACGGGTGCCGGAATCGACTCCGGCAGGGATGGTGATGCGGAGCTTCTTGCGCACCTGCTGAAGCCCCTGACCGCCGCAGGCGTCACAGGGATCGGCGATCACCTGGCCGCTGCCGCCGCAGGTGGGGCAGGGAGCCACCTGGGTGAAATTGCCGAAGGGTGTGCGGGTGGAGCGGCGCACCTGGCCGCTGCCGCCACAGGTGCTGCAGGTGGTAGGTCCACTGCCCGACTTCGCTCCAGTGCCCTTGCAGGTGCTGCAGGTCTCGAGGTGCCGGATCTGCACATCCCGTTCGCCGCCGAAGACGGCATCCTCGAAGTCCAGAGTGAGGTCGAGCCGAAGGTCCTCGCCCTGCTGAGGTCCGCGTCGGCGTGGTCCCTGCGCCGCTCCGCCGAACCCGCTGAAGAAGGTCTCGAACAAGTCGGCGAAGCCGCCCATGTCGCCCATGTCGGGCATCCCGGCCGCTCCCGACACACCGGCCTCGCCGAACTGGTCGTAGCGAGCACGCGTCTGGGGATCGCTGAGGACCTCGTAAGCCCGTCCGATCTCCTTGAACCGATCCTCGGCCCCAGGGTCCTTGTTGACGTCAGGGTGGTACTGACGCGCAAGCCGGCGATAGGCCCGCTTCAGGGTCTCACCGTCAGCGTCACGGCTGACCCCGAGCAGGTCGTAGTAATCCGCCATCGTGAGGCTTGAATGGATGAACGGTAGGGAAGGGTCTCCAGATCAGGGGAGGAGGGAGAACCGAATCCGGCTCGCTCAGCCCGCAGGCTCCTCGGCATCCGTGGACGGCGCGTCCGGGGCGGGACCCGGACCCATGGACACCTTCACCAGGGCGTGGCGCAGAACGCGTTCATTGAGCTGGTAGCCCCGCTGCAGTTCGGCGGTGATCACGTCCTCGGGATGTTCGTCGCTCTCCTCCCGCATCACGGCTTCGTGGAGGGTCGGATCAAAGGTCTCACCCTCGACACGCATCACCGAGACACCGAACTTCCGCAGCACATCGACCAGCTGCTTGTAGAGACCCTGGTAGCTGCGGTGCAGGCCCTGGGCTTCTTCGTTCTGGGGATCCAGCTGCTGGCGGGCTCTCTCGAAGTTGTCGACCACCGGCAGGATCTCCGCCAGCGTGGTGCAGGTGAGCTGCAGACGCTGATCCTCCTGATCGCGCTGCTGGCGCTTGCGGAAGTTGTCGAAGTCCGCCGCGATCCGCACGTACTGGCTGTTCAGGGCCTCGTGTTCCCGGCTGAGGCTCTCCAGTCGGGCCTCAAGCTCACGGACCCGATCCGCGGCGGCATCCGGACCGGTGGTGTCCCCGATCCCCGGTGAAACGGGGGGTTCGGTAGCAGATCCATCCTCCCCCTGATCGCCGCCGGCATCGGCGACGTCCGAGGGCTGGGCGCCAGCGGCCTGTGGGTCTCCCGCCGGGTGCTCCATCCCGTCACGGGCGGGGTCGGTCTCCGGTCGCTCTGGTGTGACGGGAGTCTCTCCGCTCATGGCTGAACTGGTCCAACACAACTAGACATGTTGAACGGCTGCGGTTCCCTCTCACAAGCGGGGAAGGCCGCACCTCGCTTCATGCATCGCGCTCGCCATGACTCTCGCCCCAGCCAGGCCCGTCCCCGACGCCATCGCTCCCGAGCAGCAGCGGCTTGAGGTGGAACTGCTGCTGCAGCGGCGGGTGCTGCAACCGGATGAGCTCATGGGCTGGCCGGAGGCGGCGAGCACCGAGCCGACTCTGCCGCTGCAACGCTGGCGGGAGCTGGGGGGTCTTCCGGTCTTCAGGGAGGGCACCCTGCTCCATCTGGCAATCCCCACCGGATGGGGAGAGGACGAGCAGTCCGCGCTGATGGGTGCCGTGCAGGAGCTGGGTCTGGAGGCCAGGCTCCATCTCGCTCTGTCCGATGACATCGAGGAGGCCTGGGCCTTGGCTGAGGCGCAGGGCGACGCAGCGACACCGACGGAGAAGCACGAGACCGAGGCCGAGGCACCGGTGGATCTGCTGTCCGAAGAGGTCCTGAAAGGATTTGAGATCCAGGGCGCACTCGAGGAGGACAGCGAGACCGGCGACGCGCCGGACCTCGAGGTGAGCCTGCGGGACACGAACAGTTCACCCGTGATCACCCTGGTGGATCGGATCCTGATGCAGGCCCTGAGCATGGGGGCCAGCGACATCCATGTGGAACCGCAGCGCAAGGGGCTCCAGATCCGCTTCAGGCAGGACGGGGTACTCCAGCTCCAGAAGAATCCGCTGCCCCCGCGGCTGATTCCAGCGGTCACGTCCCGGTTCAAGATCATGGCCGACCTGGACATCGCGGAGCGCCGGGTCCCCCAGGACGGGCGGATACGGCGGGTGTTCAAGGGACGACCGATTGACTTCCGTGTCAACACCCTTCCCAGCCGCTTCGGGGAGAAGGTGGTGCTGCGTCTCCTGGACAGCAGTGCCACCCAGCTCGGTCTCGACCGGCTTGTAACAGACCAGAGGGCACTCGGTCTGGTGCGGGACATGGGATCCAAACCGTTCGGCATCATTCTCGTGACGGGCCCAACCGGCTCTGGTAAGTCAACAACTCTGTATTCCCTGCTGGCCGAGCGCAACGATCCGGGCATCAACATCTCCACCGTGGAGGATCCGATTGAATACACCCTCCCGGGAATCACTCAGACCCAGGTGAACCGTGAAAAGGGTCTTGACTTCTCTACAGCCCTGCGGGCTTTCATGCGTCAAGATCCCGATGTGCTCCTGGTTGGAGAAACACGCGATCTGGAGACAGCGAAGACGGCCATCGAAGCCGCCCTCACCGGTCACCTGGTGCTGACCACACTCCACTGCAATGACGCGCCCAGCGCGATCGCTCGTCTCGATGAGATGGGCGTTGAGCCCTTCATGGTGAGCGCTTCCCTGCTGGGCATCATTTCCCAGCGTCTTCTCCGTCGTGTGTGTCCCGCCTGCAGAGAGCCCTACGAGCCGGGCCAGGAGGATCTCGGACGTTTCGGGCTGATGGCGTCATCCGAAGCTCATGTGACGTTCTACCGGGCGCGCAAGGGCGAAGGCCTTGACGGAACCGTCTGCCCCCGCTGCGGCGGCAGCGGCTATAAGGGCCGCGTTGGGGTCTACGAGGTCCTGGTGATGAACGAGACCCTCGCCTCGGCCGTGTCGAAGGGAGCTCCGACGGAGACCATCCGGCGACTGGCTCTCGAAGCCGGCATGAAGAGCCTGCTCGGCTATGGCCTTGATCTGGTCCGGGAAGGGCACACCACGCTGGAGGAGGTGGAACGGATGCTGCTCACCGACACCGGTCTGGAATCGGAGCGTCGAGCCCGCGCCCTCAACACCCAGACCTGTGAGGGCTGCGGAGCAGGGCTGGCCGACGAGTGGCTGGACTGCCCGTACTGCCTCACGCCCCGCACCATGCCGGAGTGATGACGACCGCCCGGGCGGCTTCAGGCCTATTGCCCAGTACCGCCGCGACTTTCAGAATCGTGCTCACGACCCTGATCCAGCGCTGACCCTCCATGGACTTGATGATTGAGGACCTCATGGAGCAGCTCGTGGAGGGCGGGGGCAGTGACCTGCACCTGGCGGCCGGCCAGCCTCCCTATGGACGCTTCAGCGGGGAGCTGAGGCCGATGCTTGAGGAACCTCTGACCGAGGAGAACTGCAACCGACTCATCTTTTCGATCCTCAACAACGCCCAGCGCAAACAGCTGGAGCAGACATGGGAGCTGGACTGCTCATACGGTCTCAAGGGCATCTCCCGCTTCCGGGTCAACGTCTACCGCCAGAGGGGCAGCTACGCCTCCTGCCTGCGGGCGCTCGGCAGCAAGGTGCCCAGCCTGAAGGTGCTTGGTCTGCCGGACGTGGTGGAGGCCGTGAGCCATTCACCCAAGGGACTGGTATTGGTCACCGGACCAACCGGATCCGGGAAGACAACCACGTTGGCCGCTCTGCTCCAACACATCAACGAGTCCAGAGCAGAGCACATTCTCACCATTGAGGATCCGATCGAATTCGTCTACGCCAGCGATAAGAGTCTGATTCATCAGCGAGAGCTGAATGAGGATACACGCTCCTTCGCCAATGCATTGAGGGCTGCGCTGCGTGAAGATCCAGATGTGATTCTAATCGGGGAGATGCGAGATCTGGAGACCATTCAGTTGGCCATCCGTGCCGCAGAGACCGGCCACCTCGTCTTTGGCACATTGCACACCAGCTCGGCAGCCCAGACGGTGGATCGCATCGTGGATGTCTTCCCACCTGAACAGCAGACCCAGATCCGTGTGCAACTCAGTGGCAGTCTTGTGGGGGTCTTCTCCCAAACGCTCTGCAAGCGCTCCAACCCCAAGCCAGGTCAGTATGGCCGGGTCATGGCTCAGGAAATCATGGTGAACACTCCGGCCATCGCCAACCTGATCCGCGAAGGAAAAACGGCTCAGCTGTATTCCCAGATTCAGACCGGTGGTCAACACGGCATGCAAACCCTTGAACGCGCCCTCGCCAACCTGGCGATGAATGGGGAGATCACACTGGAGGAAGCCAAGTCGCGGTCCAGCAAACCCGAGGAGCTCAAGCGACTCGTGAGCGCCTGAGTCCCTCATCATCAGCCACTGCCATGGCCTCTTTCATCGCCACGTACACCGCCAGGGGCAAGGAACAGACTCTCACCCTCAGGGCAAACGATGTAACTGCAGCCCGCCGCAGGCTACGGCGGCGCGGCATTCGGCCAACAACTCTGGTGAAACAGAGCAAGGAGGCCGTCCGCACGGGGGCCGCTAGCGGGGGCCTGGCCAACCTGCAGAGTTTGAGCAAACTCAACATCGGACGCTATTTCGAAGCAGCTCCAGATGTGAAGGATCGGGCACTGTTCGCCAGCAAGCTCTCCGCTCTGGTGGACGCCGGCGTTCCCATCGTGCGGGGGATCGATCTGATGGCCAAGCAACAGAAGAAGCCCCTGTTCCGTCGTGCTCTGGAGCAGGTGAGCCTGGTCGTCAACGAAGGGGGTAGCCTCGGGGAGGCCTTTCGCCAGTGGCCCAAGGTGTTCGACAGGCTCACTCTGGCCATGGTGGAGGCGGGAGAGGCCGGCGGTGTTCTGGATGAAACCCTGGCCCGCCTGTCCAAGCTTCTCGAGGAGAATGCACGCATCCAGAATCAAATCAAAGGCGCATTGGGTTATCCAACAACAGTCTTTGGTCTGGCAGTGCTCGTTTTCCTTGGAATGACGATGTTTGTGATTCCTACTTTCGGTGAGATCTTCGATTCGCTGGATGCGGAACTACCGGCATTCACCCAATTCATGCTTGATCTTAGCGCATTACTTAGATCAGCCTTTCTTGTGGTGATTATTGGCCTCCTTATTCTTGCTGCAGCACTTTTTCGAGGTTACTACAACACTCCCCATGGGAAACGAGTCGTTGATCGCATTGTTCTCAAACTCCCCCTGTTCGGAGACCTCATTCAGAAAGCCGCAACAGCTCAATTCTGTCGTATCTTCAGTGCCTTGACTCGGGCCGGGGTTCCGATCCTCTACTCACTCGAGATTGCTGCAGATACCGCTGGGAACGCCATCATCTCCGACGCCATCCTTTCGTCCCGAGAAATGATCCAAGAGGGTGTGCTACTCAGCCGCGCTCTTGTGGAGCAGGGTCAAGTCTTTCCCGAAATGGCTCTGGGGATGCTCGGCATCGGCGAGGAGACGGGAGAGATGGATGCCATGCTCTCAAAGGTTGCAGACTTCTACGAGGACGAGGTCTCAGCAGCCGTGAAACTGCTCACCTCCATGCTGGAACCGGCCATGATCGTTTTGGTCGGCGGCATTGTGGGAGCGTTGTTGCTGTCGATGTACCTACCGATGTTTGCAGTGTTCAACGAAATCGGCTGATTCAGACCGCAGCATCCGCCATGGCCCGGCCGGCGATCCAGCCGCTGGTCCAGCAATGCTGGAAGTTGAAGCCACCCGTCACGCCATCCACATCGAGCAGCTCGCCGGCCACATGAAGCCCGGCGTGCCGCCGGCAGGCCATGGTCGCCAGGTCGATCTCCGAAAGGCTGATGCCACCGGCCGTGACGAACTCCTCCCCGAACGGGCCGCGGCCGCTGACCGAATAGCTGCTGCGGCGCAGAGCGGCAAGCAGACGGTCCAGGCCCCTGGCCGACAGCTCCCCCCAGGGCTGATCCCCGTCCAGACCGGCGTCCTGCACCAACTGCTGCCAGAGGCGGCGACTGAGCTCGGGCCAGGGCCGGCGGCTCCGGAGTCGCTGGCGCCCCTGGTCGGCGCGCATGCTTCCAAGCAGCTGCTCCAGCTCCCCGGCAGCCATTCCCCCGCTCCAGTCCACCTGCAGCTCCGCCCGGTAGCCGGCGGCATGCAGATCTCTGGCGGCGAAGGCGGTGAGCCGCAGGACGGCGGGGCCACTGAGCCCCCAGTGGGTGATCAGCAGCACACCGCGTTCGCGGTGGCGGCGGCGTCCGACCCGCAGCTCCATGGAGACCGGCTTGACCACCACTCCCGCCAGTGACTGCAGGGGCCTTTCGGCCAGCGCGAGGGTGAACAGGGAGGGAACCGGATCCACCACCTTCAGCCCCAGCTGCCCGGCCAGCCTGCGGCCGCTCGGATGACTGCCGGTGGCCAGGAGCACGCGCCCGGCCTCCAGCTGCGGCGTGGCGACGGACCTCCCCCGCAACCCCAGCTGCCAGCCCCCGCCGCTTTGGCCCGGGCGGAGCGTCTGCAGTCCTGCCCCGGTCCACAGCTGCACGCCGCTGGATCGCGCCGCCCTGAGCAGACAGGCCACCACATCGCTGGAGCGATGCGTGCGCGGGAAGAGGCGTCCATCGGCCTCCTCCACCAGCTGCAGCCCCCGTTTGGCGAACCAGGCCACGGTGTCGGCGGCGGCGAAGCGGCTGAAAGGTCCCCGCAGCGGCCTGGATCCTCTCGGGTAGTGGCTCACCAGATCCACCGGATCCCAGCAGGCATGGGTGACATTGCAACGCCCGCCGCCGCTGATGAGGACCTTGCCCAACGGTTCCGGCGCCGCCTCCAGCACCAGGACACGAGCCACACCGGCCTCAGCGGACGTGATGGCGGCCATCAGCCCGGCGGGACCACCACCGGCCACCACCACATCCCAGCGCGGGGAGCCCATGCGGCCGCCACCTCCAGACGCAGCAGGCTGGCACGATGCCTGCCATGGCCACCATCCTGAGCCGGCAAGCCCCGCCCCATCGCTTCAGCGTGGCGCCGATGATGGACTGCACCGATCGGCACTTCCGCGTGCTGATGCGGCAGATCTCCCGGCGCTGCCTGCTCTACACGGAGATGGTCGTGGCCAATGCTCTGCACCACGCCCGCCGGCGGCCGCCGGCGGAGCGCGAGCGGTGCCTGGAGCGCCTGATCGGCTTCGATGGCTGTGAGCGCCCACTCGTGCTCCAGCTGGGCGGGGAGGATCCGCAGCTGCTGGCGGAAGCGGCCGAGCTGGCGGCCGAGTGGGGCTATGACGAGCTCAACCTGAATGTGGGCTGTCCCAGCCCGCGCGTGCGCAGCGGTCGCTTCGGGGCCTGCCTCATGGACGAGCCCGAGCGGGTGGCCCGCTGTGTGCGGGCCATGGCGCAGGCCTCAGGTCTGCCGGTGAGCGTCAAGCACCGGGTGGGGCTCAACGGTGCGGCCTCGCTGGAGACGCTGGAGCGGTTCATGCTGCCGGTGGCGGCTGCCGGCGCGTGCCGCTTCTCGGTCCATGCCCGTTCGGCCTGGCTGGAGGGTCTGGACCCGAAGCAGAACCGCACGGTCCCGCCGTTGCGGCATGACCTGGTCCAGACGATGAAGGCACGGCATCCGGAGCTGGTGATCGAGCTGAACGGCGGCCTGGAGGATCTGGAGCAGTGCCGTCAGGCCCTCGGCTGGGCCGATGGCGTCATGGTGGGGCGGGCGGCCTATGGCCATCCCCTGCGCTGGAGCCGCGTGGATCAGGTGCTGTTCGGAGAGGGCAGGCCCGAGCCGTCAGCCGCTCTGGAGCCCTCCCGGGTGCTGCTGGATCTGGTTCCCTATGCCGAGCGCTGGTGCGAGGGCGGCGGACGGCTCTGGGCGCTGGGGCGTCACCTGGTGCACCTGGTGGAAGGCCTGCCGGGAGCACGGCGCTGGCGGCAACGGTTCACCACGGCGGCCTGCCGGGCCGGCGCCGGCGCACAGAGCCTGGTGGCCGCCGCCGCGGAGCTGGCAGCGGCGGGGCACTAGAGGCGGGGCCGATCGCCTCAGGTCTGACGGTGCCGGGCGAGGGCCTCGCGCACCAGATCGATGGAGGTGCCGCCCCAGCTGGTGCGGGCCTGAACCACAGCGCGCGGCTCCAGTCGCTCGAGCAGATCGGCCTCGATCAGGGGGTGCATCTCCTGCCAGCGCGACAACGGCAGATCTCTCAGCAGACAACCCTCCGCCAGACAGGTCTTCACCACGCGGCCGACCAGCTGGTAGGCCTCCCGGAAGGGCACGTCCTTGCCCACCAGATAGTCGGCGACATCGGTGGCATTGGAGAAATCGGACGCCACGGCATCGGCCAGGCGGGCCGGCCGGAAGCTCAGGCCCTCCCGCAGCAGGATCGTCATCGCCCGGAGGCAGTCGCGGGTCGTGCGCACGGCATCGAACAGACCCTCCTTGTCCTCCTGGAGGTCCTTGTTGTACGCAAGGGGGAGACCCTTGAGCACGGTCAGCATGGCCATCAGGGATCCGAACACCCGCCCGCTCTTGCCACGCACCAGCTCGGGCACATCGGGATTCTTCTTCTGAGGCATCAGGCTGCTGCCGGTGGCGCAGCGATCACTGAGGGTCACGAAGGCGAACTCCTCACTGGCCCAGAGGATCACCTCCTCACTCAGCCGGCTCAGATGCACCAGGATCAGACTGGCGCCGGAGAGGAAGTCCACGACGAAATCCCGATCGCTCACCGCATCGAGGCTGTTGGCGCAGAGACCCTCGAAACCCAGCTGACGCGCCGTGCTGTGCCTGTCGATCGGAACAGGTGTGCCTGCCAGGGCCGCAGCACCGAGCGGGCACTGGTTGACCCGCCGGCGCACCTCGGCCAGTCGCTCGCTGTCGCGACCGGCCATCTCCACGTAGGCGAGCAGGTGGTGGGCGAGGGAGAGTGGCTGAGCCCTCTGCAGATGGGTGTAGCCGGGGATGAGCGTCTCCAGGTGGGTCTCGGCCAGATCGAGCAGGGCGCTCCGGTAGTCGGCCAGATCGCCCTGGAGAGCGTCGATCTGCTCCCGCAGCCAGAGGCGCAGGTCGGTGCTGACCTGATCGTTGCGACTGCGGCCCGTGTGCAGCTTCTTGCCCAGGGAGCCCACCATCTCGATCAGGCGCCGCTCGACCGCGAAGTGAACGTCCTCGTCCTGAAGGGAGGGCACGAAGCGGCCCTCCTCCGCATCGCGCTGGATGGTCACCAGGGCTTGATCGAGCTGATCGGCCTCCACGGCTGTGAGCACCCCGACCTCGGAGAGCATGCGGGCATGGGCCCTCGAGCCGATCAGGTCATGACGCAGCAGCTCCCGATCGAAGCCGATGGAGGCGTTGAAGCCCTCGATGAACGGGTGCAGCCCCTCCTCGAACCGGTCGCTCCAGCCGCTGCCGCCACTGCCGGTGACACTGGCGGCCCCGCCGGCGTCCGGCGCGGGCGGGTGCGGAACCTGGGCCATGGCGATCGGGGCATGCCGGGACGGTTGAGCATGGCACCGCAGCCGGTCTCAGCCGGCAAGGCTGGGCAGCGTCACACCGCCGGGCACCCGCAGCACCACCATCGAGGCATCGTCCTCCAGTCGGCGGTTGGCACCCACATAGCGGTCGAGTCGCGCGAACAGATCGTCGAGGATGCCCTGGGCATCGGCGCCGGACTGGCAGGCGCTGCGGAAGGCGGCCTGAAGCCTCGGTTCATCGAAGCGATCGCCGGTGAGCCCGGGGGCCTCCGTCACGCCATCGGTGTAGTACAGGATCACGTCACCGGGCTGAAGCTGAAGCGAGTCGCTGCCGAAATCCACCTCCGGCTGCAGGCCGATCAGCAGTCCCGGTGAATCGAGCCGATCCAGCCGACGTCGGCTCTCCCGCCACAGCAGCGGGGGGTTGTGGGCGGCGTTGGCGTAGCGCAGTCGCCGGGTCAGGGGGTCGTAGTCGGAGTAGAAGAGCGTGACGAAGCGGTGGGAGTGGGCCAGATCCTCCTGAGCCAGCTGGTTCAGATCGTGGAGGATGCGATCGGGCGGATGACCACTCAGCACCTCGGCCCGCAGCATGCCGCGCATCAGGGTCATCAGGAGCCCGGCCGGCACCCCCTTGCCCATCACATCGCCCATGACGATGGCCCAGCGGCCCTGCTCGCGCCGCTTGCCGAGGGCCTGGGGACGGGTGGGGATGAAGTCGTAGTAGTCCCCACCCACCTGAAAGGCGGGCCGGCAGCGGGCGGCCAGCTCGATGCCGGCGATCACGGGGCAGTGATCCGGCAGCAGCTGTGCCTGGATCTCGGCGCCGATGGTGAGCTGGCGATCCACGCGCTCGTGCTGCCGCTGATCCTCCAGCAGGGTGTCGGTCTCGATGGCCACGCCCGTGAGATCGGCCACCAGCTGAACGTGGCGGCGATGCACCTCGCTCCAGCGGATCGGCGATCGTGAGGAAACCACGTACAGGCGTCCGCGGATGTGGGCGCGGGCCGACACGGTGGTGGCGAAGAGGGAGGCGCTGCTCAGCTGCCGCTGCACCAGGGCATCGAGAAAGGCGGACCGGGCCTCCTCGTCTCCCTGGTCCAGGAGGCTCTCATCCGGCAGCTGCGCGAGCTGGTGCACCACATCGGCGACCGGGCCTTGCGGGTGGCCGTGGATGTGCTGACGCCAGAGGCGGCCGTCGGCATGCAGGGGCACCAGCAGGGCGGCCTCCGCCTCCACCAGCCGGGCGGTGAGCAGGGGAACCAGCTCGAGGAACCGCCCCAGGTTGGTGAAACTGCGCAGCCCGAAGGCGAGGGAGGTGAGGAGCTCCTGGTTGCGGCGCTGTTCACGGGTGAGGCTGGCCAGCAGCTGGCGCAGGGACACCGTGGCCGTGAACGGATCGGCGGGCTGTTGCGCGGGTGGGGTGGACCTGTGGGGCGGCAGGCTGCCCAAGGCATGGCCGCGGGAGTGCGAAAGCTAGCAGCGATCAGCAGAGGCGTCTGAATGGACCATGCGGGCGGCGGCTTGTCAACCCGCCAGAAGCGCCTCGACGAATTCGTAGCTGTTGAACGGCCGCAGATCCAGCGCCCCCTCTCCGGCGCCGATGAAGCGGATCGGCAGATCCGCATCCGAGGCCACGGCCAGGGCAACGCCTCCGCGGGCGGTGCCGTCGAGCTTGGTGATCACGACTCCGGTCAGAGCCGCGGCCCGGGCGAAGGCCAGGGCCTGCCGCAATCCGTTCTGACCCTGGCTGGCATCCAGCACCAGCAGCGACTCCACAACCGCCTCCGGCGCCTGCCGGTCGATCACGCGGCGGATCTTGGCGAGTTCCTCCATCAGGTTGTGCTTGGTCTGCAGGCGACCGGCCGTGTCGACGAACAGCAGTTCGGTGCCCTTGGAACGGGCTGCACCGAGAGCGTCGAACACCACGGCTGCCGGGTCGGCATTGGCACTGGCATTGGCCACCACTGCCACATCGCTGCGTTCGCCCCAGATGCGCACCTGCTCCACGGCGGCGGCGCGGAAGGTGTCGGCGGCGGCGATCAGGGCTGAGTAGCCGCTGCGCCGAGCCAGATTGGCCAGCTTGCCGATGGTGGTGGTCTTGCCCACGCCGTTCACACCCACCATCAGCCAGATGTTGAGGCGTTCCCGCTGCGGCACCAGCAGCTCGGCGCCGCTCCGCCGGATCGGCCCCTCGAGCAGATCGCGCAGCTGCTGCTTGAGAAAGGCCAGCCCTTCGCTGGAATCGACCACCTCCTCGTTCATGCGCTGCCGCAGGGCCTCGATGACCTGATCCGTGGCGGCCACGCCCGCGTCAGCACGGAGCAGCAGGGTCTCCAGCTCCTCCAGCAGCTCCGGGGTGAGGGGATCGTCCCCGAGGCTGCTGAGCAGCTGGGTGACAAACCCCTGGCGGGTCTTCTCCAGGCCGCGGCGCAGGCGACCGAGCCAGTCGATCTCCTCAAGGGACACCTCCTCCGCCCGGCGCCCCTGGGCCGCCAGGACCTCGGCGGACCAGGTGAAGGTGCTGTCGAACCCTCCAAGCCGCTCCTGCTCCGCCGGCCGACCGGCGGGCTCGGCGTCGCTCTCGGGAGCTGGGGCGACGAGGGGGGGAGTCTGCGGAGCGGTGGTGGTCGCAGCCGGGATGTCCACCACCGCCCGCTCGCGCTGTTCCTGCTGCCGCACCTGGCGTTCGGCGGCGGCCCGCTCCAGCAGGGAGAGGCCGGGAGAGGGCGGCGGCGGAGCAGGGTCAGCGGGAGCCGGCTCAGCAGCGGCGGGGGCCGGGTCAGCCGCAGCCGGAGCCGGGTCAAGGACGGACTCCTGCGGCTCCGACTGGGCGACCGGTTCGGCGGGTGGGGGTTCCGGCGCGGCAGGGGCGGAACGGGCCTGCTGCTGGGCCTTGAGGCGGGCATAGACCTCACGAGCCCAGGCCAGAGAGGCCTCATCCGGGCCGGATGCCACCGGGGCCGGCGGCGTGGGAGAGCGCTCCGTTTCGGAGGCCGGTTCCTGCACTGGAGCCGGGCTCGATTCGCCCGAGCTGCCGGTCAGCTCAGGCGCGGGTTCCGACGCTGACTCGGATTCCGGTCCGGGTCCCTCGGCAGGTGGGTCCTGCTGGGCCTCGGGAGTGTCGGAAGGCGGCTCGGGGGAGGGTCCGCTCCGCTGCCGTTTGAACCAGTCGAACACCATCCAGCCTCAGCCTCTGGATGCGGGGGCCTCCATCAACCGCCGCAGAACACCGTTGATCATGCGACGGCCCTGGTCGTCGCTATAGCGATGGGCCAGTTCCACCGCCTCATTGCAGGCCACCGCCGGAGGGGTGCGCAGCAGCTCCAGATCCACACTGGCCAGGCGGAGGATGTCGCGGTCGATGCGGGGCAGGCGCTTGAGGCGCCATCCCTCCATCACCGCGTCAAGACGCTCATCGATGCTCTCGCGCTGATTGAGCACCAGCCGTACCCGCTCCTCCACCTGACGGCGGATGCTGCCCTGATCGGCGAGCAGCAGAAGCCGGGGCAGGTCGAGACAGCCGGAGAGATGGTTGAGCACCTGCTCGGCCCTTCCCAGGCCATCCCCCAGAAGGATGCGGGCCTGCTCGGCATCGGGCGTCTCCCGGCCGAGCTGCTGCTGGCAGCGCTCCAGGTCGTCGGCAGCACGGTCGAGGGTTTCCCGAAGATGCTCCCGCAGACCGGTGAGGGCACGCTCCAGCAGGGAGGGAATCTCCGCGGCGGCGTCCGGGGCCGGACCACGGTCGGGGATCTGAGCCAGGGTCAGGAGCGCCAGCTCCCGGGCCAGTGAACGCTCGTGCATCGCAGACATGGTTCAGGACAGGCCGGAGATGCCGCCCCTGGAACCGGGTGGCACGGGGGAGCGAAGCTGTGCCAGCAGGGTCGAGAAACTGCGGGTCGTCGGGGTGACCCGCTCGTCGGGGCTGACGATCCCAGCCGAGATGATGGTGCGGAAGGCGTCCTCCACCGACAGGTCCAGGTCGCGGACGGCCCGCTCGGCCACAACGGTGTACCAGCCGGTTGTGGGATTGGGAGAGGTGGGGATGAAGACACTCAGCATCCGCTCGTCGAAATCCGCCTGAAGCGTGGCTGCCAGCTGCCCGGTCACGAAGCCGATGGCGAACAGTCCTTCGCGGGGGTATTCCACCAGCACCACCCGGCGGAAGCGGCTGGTGTTGTCGCGCAGAAAGGTCTCCAGCAGCTGTTTCAGCGTCTTGTAGACGGAACCGGCCAGGGGGATGCGCAGCAGCGTGCCTTCGCCGAACTCGAGCAACCAGCGCCCGACGATGTTCCGGGCCATCAGGCCGATCAGAAGGATGGCCAGGAGGGGCACCATCACTCCGAGGCTGACATTGATCAGATCCTGGAGGAGAGGATTGAGGTTGATGAAGGGGTTGAACTGCTTCGGAATGGATGTCACGAACGTCAGCACGAATCGGCTGACGGTTGTTGACAACCAGATTGTGGTGGCCAGGGGAATCACCACCAGCAGACCGGCGATCAGATCGTTCTTGAGGTCCTGCCTCAGGCGAAGCCCGAAGGGCTGATCAGGTCGGGGATTGGATTGAACCAAGGAAAAGCCGCAGAGCGCGGCGTCTGAACGGGGCCGATCCGATCAACCTAGCCAACACGACCGCTTGGATCGGGAGGGGTTCAGACCACAGCGGTGAGGGCCAGCAGCACGAAGGCGATCGCCAGAACAATGGCCGTGCCGGTTCCGCCGAACCGGCGCTGGTTGACCGCCAGGCTGCGGGCCCGTTCGGCCTGCTCCAGCTGGGTTTCCATCTGCTCGAGCTGTCGATCGACGAAGGCGCGGGCGGCGGCCACCTGTTCCTCCTCGCCAGCACCGGCGGGCAACTGGCCGGCCTGGGCCAGTTGCTGGCCGAGCATCTGGATCGCCTCCGGATTTCCGGACTGCTGCCGCGCCGCCTCCAGGCGGTTTCGCTGCTCGCTGATGGTCTGATCGGCCTGCTCCGCCAGGCTCTGATTGCCGCTCACCACCAGCGGCACCACCGCCAGCATCGACAGGGCCAGCAGAGCGCTGAGCGCACAGATCAGCCAGCGAAACGGGGTCCGCCCCGACTGCGGGGCATCAAGGCGTGAGGCCGTCAGCATCAGGATCAGGCCCACCAGAGCCATGGGCGCCTGGCTGACCATGCGCTCCAGCAACAGCTGCTGAAACGCCTCATCACCCCAGTCCGCCGCTGGAAGCAGAACGGCCAGCTGCAGCAGGAGCAGCAGCACCAGGGTCAGACCCAGCCAGCGCAGCAGCACCGCCATCCGGCCCGGGCTGGTGGTGGGTGCAGGCGATGGCGTCACGTCAGCATGAAAAAGGGGCGCAACTCTAGAGGTGAGCACTGAGGCGGAACTGGCAGAGGCCCTGAAGCGGCGCGCCCGAGCTGAAGGGTTCGACCCGGTGGGGCTGGCCAGCGCCAGTGGCAGCCCGCGGCTGCAGGCCCGCAGCGCAGCGCTGCAGCGATGGCTGGAGGCGGGCCATCAGGCCGACATGCACTGGATGGCCTCCCCCAGACGGCAGCGGATCGAGCACCTGATGCCGGAGGTGCAATCCGTTCTCGCCGTGGCGCTTCCCTATCGCGTCTCCGGCGAGCGCCGGGCCGGCAGCCTGGCCGTGGCCCGCTATGGCTGGGGGCGCGACTACCACCGCGTGATCGATCAGCGCCTGCGCCGCATCGGCCACTGGCTGAGCAGCCAGCGACCCGACGCACGCTGGCGGGCCTGCGTGGACTCGGCCCCGCTGATGGACAAGGCCTGGGCTGAGGAGGCGGGCCTGGGGTGGATCGGCAAGAACGGAAATCTCATCCACCCCGAGCGTGGGTCGTGGCTGCTGATCGGCCACCTGCTGCTCAGCCTGCCGCTCCCCGCCGACCCACCGGCGCTGGCCCGCTGCGGGGCCTGCACGCTCTGCATCACGGCCTGTCCGACCGGGGCGATTCCGGAGCCGTTCGTGGTCGACAGCCGGCGCTGCATCGCGTACCACACGATTGAGAACCGGGATCCGGAGCTTCCCGGCGAGATCGAAGCGGCCATGGGGCCCTGGGTGGCGGGCTGCGACATTTGCCAGGAGGTGTGCCCGTGGAACGGCGCACGGGTGCCGCTCAGCACGGATCCAGAGCTGCAGCCGCGCTCCTGGATGCTGGCCCTCACGCGGCAACAGGTGATGGAGTGGAGCGACAGCCTCTGGGATCAGCGGCTGCGGGCCTCCGCGCTGCGGCGGATCAAACCCTGGATGTGGCGTCGCAATGCACGACACTCCTACCCTCCTGGCAGATCGTGAAGGCTGGATGAACCGGTCCTGGCATCCGTGGCTGGCCAGCGGCGCGATGGCGCTCAGCGCACTCCTGACGCCCGCGGCTCGGGCGCTCACGCCCTACGTGTACGTCCCCCCGCCGCAGGAGCTGCAGGGTGCGGGTCTGGGAATCGCCCAGACGGCCCGCCAGCTGCTGCGGCTGGGGCAGGCGCGCGAGGCCGCCAGGCTGGCAGCGCTCTCCAGCAGGCTGATTCCAAGCGATCCGAGGGTGTGGGCGCTGCTGGCAGAGGCACAGCTGCGCAGCGATCAGCTGCAGGACGCACGGGTCTCCCTGGCCCGGGCCAAGGAGCTCGATCCCGACAAGGCGGCGATCTGGTTCGCCGAGGCGGCCCTGGCCCTGCGATCCGGTCAGCCCGATGAAGCGGTGACCCTGCTGGATGAGGGACTGAGCCGCGATGCCAACAATGCCGGCGCCTACTTCGATCTCGGCAACGCGCGCATCATGCAGGAGCGGCCGCAGGATGCACTGGCAGCCTTCGAGAAGGCCGCCTCCCTGCGCGCCGACTTCTGGGAGGCGATCAACAACCAGGGTCTGATCCTGTTCGAGATGGGGCAGACGCGACAGGCGATCGATCGCTGGCGCCGGGCCCTGACGATCACGGCCAATGCGGAGCCCCGTCTGGCGCTGGCCGCGGCTCTGCTCCAGCTGAACGGGTCCAATCGCCCTGAAGCCCGTGAGCTGGCCAGTGAGGCGCTCGGCGAGGACCCCAACTACGTGCTGGCCAGCCATCAGGAGGAGCAGCTCTGGGGGCCGAAGCTGCGGGAGGCCGCCAGGACGCTGCTGAACGATCCGGACCTCAAGGCCGCTGTCGAACGGGCCATGGCCAATGCGGATGGCCAGCCGCGCCCGGCTCCCTGAACCGCCGCCGCGCACCGGAGCCCTGGCGCACCATCGGTATGGTGAGCCCCGCCGCCGCGTGAGACCGGTCGTTGGCCATGGCTGAGGAGCGCGTTCAACCGATCTCCCTGCATCAGGAGATGCAGCGCTCCTACCTCGAGTACGCCATGAGCGTGATCGTGGGCCGGGCCCTTCCGGATGTGCGCGATGGGCTCAAGCCGGTGCAGCGGCGCATCCTCTACGCGATGCACGAGCTGGGGCTGACGCCGGACCGCCCCTATCGGAAATGCGCCCGCGTGGTGGGCGATGTGCTCGGCAAGTACCACCCCCACGGCGATCAGGCCGTCTACGACGCCCTGGTGCGGCTGGTCCAGACCTTCTCCAGCCGGCATCCGCTGCTGGACGGGCACGGCAATTTCGGCTCGGTCGATGACGACCCGCCGGCGGCGATGCGATACACCGAAACACGCCTGGCTCCCATCGCGCACGGCGCCCTGCTGGAGGAGATCGGCGAGGACACCGTCGACTTCCAGGCGAATTTCGATGCCTCCCAGCAGGAGCCGACCGTCCTGCCGGCCCAGCTCCCGTTCCTGCTGCTGAACGGCTGCTCGGGCATCGCCGTGGGCATGGCCACGAACATTCCGCCCCACAACCTGGGGGAGGTGGTGGACGCTCTGGTCGCCCTGGTGCGCCAGCCGGATCTGAGCGATGAGCGCCTGCTGCAGCTGGTGCCTGGGCCGGACTTTCCAACGGGCGGAGAGGTGCTGATCGGCAGCGGCCTGCGGGAGACCTATCTGGCGGGCCGCGGCAGCATCCCGATGCGCGGCGTCGCCCATGTGGAGGAGGTTCAGCCGGGCAAGGGGCGCCACCGGCGGGCCGCCATCGTGATCACCGAGCTCCCCTATCAGCTCAGCAAGGCGGGCTGGATCGAGAAGCTGGCGGAACAGGTGAACGACGGCCGCATCAGCGGCATCGCCGACATCCGCGATGAAAGCGACCGCGAGGGCCTGCGGGTGGTGGTGGAGCTGCGCCGGGATGCCAGGCCCGACAACGTGCTGGAGGAACTGCGGCGCCGCACGGCCCTGCAGAGCAATTTCGGAGCGATCCTGCTGGCCCTGGTGGACGGCCGCCCGGTGCAGCTGGGGCTGCGGGAGCTGCTCCGGCGCTTCCTCGACTACCGGGAGCTGACCCTGCTGCGGCGCACCAGCCACGCCCTGCGCCGCGCCGAGGAACGCCGGGAGGTGGTGGAGGGCCTGATCAAGGCTCTGGATGCCCTGCCCAGAGTGATCGAGATGATCCAGGCCTCCCGTGACGCCGCCACCGCCCGGGCCAGCCTGCAGGTGCACCTCGACCTGACGGACCGGCAGGCGGAGGCGGTGCTGGCCATGCCCCTTCGACGGCTCACGAGCCTGGAACAGGAGGGACTGCGGCAGGAAGCGGAGGAACTGGCCGAGGAGTGCCGCCGCCTCAGCCATCTGCTCGAGGACCGGCCGAGCCTGCTGAAGGCGATGGTCAGCGAGCTGAAGGCACTCCGGAAGCGCTACGCCACACCCCGCCGGACGCGTCTGGTGGAGGGGGGCGACGCATTGATGGCCCAGCGGGCCCAGACCCTGCGGCCATCCACGGAAGGCCTGCGCCGCCGTGCCCTGGAGGCGATGGGAGCGGATCACCATCTCCTGATCCAGTCCGATGGCATGGTGCGGGTCCTGGCCCCCGCCCCTCTCGGCAAGCTCCGGCTCGCCCAGGCGGCGGAGCTCGGTGATCTGCCGGCCCCCGCCAGGGTGCTGCTGCCGGTGCGGGATCGGCCTCAGCTGCTGGCCTTCACCGCGTCGGGTCGGGTGGCGGTGCTGCGCTGGGAGCTGGCGGCCCAGCAGCCCGATCGACTCGAGGCGTTCCTGCCGGAGGGTCTGCATGGGGAGACGGTGGTGCAGCTGCTGCCGCTTCCGGCTGCGGAGCCCTCGGCCGAGTCGGGGCTCAGCATCGGTCTGCTCAGCAGCGACGGCCACTTCAAGCGCCTCAGCCCAAGCCTGTTCGAGGATCTGTCGGGGCGTGCCGCCTCGGTGCTCCGACTCAAGGAGGGTGTGAACCTGGCACGGGTGCTGCTTTGCCGCGAGGGCGACGCCCTGGTGGTGGCCAGCAGCACCGGACGCCTGATCCGCCTGGCGGTGGACGAGAGCACCCTGCCGCTGATGACCCGGACGGCCCAGGGCCCGATGCTGACCAGGCTGCTCCCGGGTGAAACCATGGTGGGAGCCGTGAGCGGTGCAGCCGATGACGCGGTGCTGCTGACCAGTGGCCGCGGCCAGCTCAACCGTCGCCGCATCGGCAGCCTGCGGAGCTGCCAGCGGGGGGATCTGGGCGAAATCGGTCTGCGCTTCCGCCATCGCGACGATCACCTGATCTCCCTGAACAGCGCTCGCTCCGCCCTGCTCGCAGTGGTGCTTGCCGGCGGCGGCGGAAGCCTCCGCCTGGCCACGGCGGATCTGCCGGGGGACGCCGACGGCGAGACCGGCATGGCCCTGGCGATCCCTGCTGATGGACGGGTCGAGCAGGTGGTGGACCTGCTGGCTGGAGGCTGACGCCGCAGCCCTCAGACCGTCGCCGCCAGCCCCCTGGGCTCGAGCATGAGTTTGCTGGCGCGAACGCTCTCATCCATCGGGATGGGATAGGCACCGTCGAAGCAGGCCGTGCAGAAATGGCCGGAGCTGGTCTGGGCCGCCTCCACCATGCCCTCCTTGCTCAGGTAGGCCAGCGAGTCGACCGCCAGATGGGCCTGAATCTCGGCCAGGGTCTGGCAGGCCGCGATCAGGTGGTCCTGGGTGTCGGTGTCGATGCCGTAGAAGCAGGGATGGGTGACCGGAGGGGAGCTGATCCGCATGTGCACCTCCCTGGCCCCCGCATCGCGCAGGGCCCGCACCAGTTTGCGACTGGTGGTGCCGCGCACGATCGAGTCGTCGATGACCACGACCCGCTGGTCGTGCAGCACATCGGGCAGGGGATTGAGCTTCACCCGGATGCCGGCCTCCCGCATGGCCTGGGTGGGCTGGATGAAGGTCCGGCCCACATAGCGGTTCTTGATCAGGCCGTCGGCGAAGGGAATGCCGCTCTCCTGGGAATAGCCGATGGCAGCCGGGATGCCTGAATCGGGCACACCGATCACGATGTCCGCCTCCACAGAGGCCTCCCGGGCGAGGATCTGACCGATGCGATTGCGGTAGCTGTACAGCGACTCGCCGAAGAAACGGCTGTCGGGACGCGCGAAGTAGATCATCTCGAACACGCACAGCTTCGTCGGTTCCTCGATCCAGCGGTGGCGCTCGGGATGGGGGTCTCCGGCGCGGAAGTGAATCAGTTCGCCGGGGGCCACGTCATCGACGCAGCTGGCGCCGAGGATGTCGAGCCCGCAGGTTTCGCTGCTCACGATCCACTGGCCCAGGTGCCGTTCGCCCAGATGGCCGAACACGAGCGGGCGGATGCCGTGACCGTCCCGCAGGGCGAACAGGCCGTCGGGCGTGCCGATCGCCAGGCTGAAGGCACCCTGACAGAGACGGGCGGCAGCGGCGATGGCCTCCGGCCAGCCGAGCCCGCCATCCACCGCCTGCTGGAGGGCCAGGGCGATCAGCTCGGAGTCGGTGGTGGAGGTGAACGCCACATCCGCCCCATCCACGGAACGGCGCAGCTGAGCGGCATTGACCAGGTTGCCGTTGTGGGCGAGTGCGAAGGGCCCCAGGCGCGTCATCAGCACCACCGGCTGTGCATTGCACAGCCGGCTGCTGCCGGTGGTGGAGTATCGGTTGTGGCCGATGGCCAGCTCACCGGGCATGCGGGCGAGCACGTCCTGGTCGAAGACCTGGCTGACCAGACCCATGTCCTTGTGCAGCCGGACCCGGTCCTCCTGGAAGACCGCGATGCCAGCCGATTCCTGACCGCGGTGCTGCAGGGAGTAGAGGCCGAAATAGGTCAGATTGGCGACGGCCTCACCCGGAGCCAGCACGGCGAAGACGCCGCAGGCCTCCTCCATGCGATCCGGGCGCTCAGGCCGGTCCTGATGCCCCTTGGCACTGGCGTCAACCGTCACAGAGTGAAGTGAGGCGACCCTGACTGTATGGCTCGCTGCCTCGGAACGGACTTCACGCCTTCATGCGGCGGGGCAGAGCCTGCTCATAACGCTCGGCCATGGCATCGAGATCGAGATCCAGCAGCGCCGTACCGGTCAGGCTCAGCCGCAGGCGGCGCTCGCCGCTGACCGAGCCGATGCAGCAGGCCGGTGGCGCGGCATGATCCGGATCACCGGCGGCCAGAAGGGCCTGCCAGGCCGCCTCCGCAGCAGCCGGAATGCTGACCAGAACGCGGGCACCCCCCTCGGCGAACAGCAGCCGATCGATGCGGCCGGAGGCGCTGGCAAGGTCGATCCCGGCTCCGAGGCCACCGCCGAGGCAGCTTTCCGCCAGGGCCACGGCCAGCCCGCCGTCACTGCAGTCATGGGCGGACGCGAGCAGGCCGCCGGCCGCGGCACGTCGCACGAGAGTCTGCACGCTGCGCTCCAGATCCAGGTCGGGCCGGGGCGGCCGGCCGGTCACCCGGCCGTGCACCGCACTGAGGTAACTGCTGCCGCCAAGGGAGACCCGGTCGTCCTCCTGGGCCTCCAGCGGCACCCCCAGCAGCCAGATCCGATCGCCGGGCGTGCGCCAGGCCAGGCCAACGAGACGCTCCAGATCGTGGACCAGTCCCACCATCCCCACCACCGGCGTTGGATGGATCGGCAGCAGGCTGCCATCAGGCTGGCGGGTCTCGTTGTAGAGTGAGACGTTGCCACCGGTGACGGGCGTCTCCAGGCAGCGGCAGCCCTCCGCCAGCCCTCGGCAGGCCATGGCGAGCTGCCAGTAGCCGGTCGGGGTCTCCGGTGAGGGGAAGTTGAGGTTGTCGGTCACGGCCAGAGGCTCGGCGCCGCAGCAGCTGAGATTGCGGGCCGCCTCCGCCACCGCCGCCATGGCGCCCCGCTCGGGATCGAGGGCCACCCAGCGGTTGGGGCAGTCCACGGTGGCGGCCACACCCCGGCGGGAGGGCTCGGAGGACCCGGGGCCGCACTGGGGCCGCAGCCGCACCACGGCGGCATCGGCTCCTCCCGGCGGGATGACCGTGTTGGCCTGCACCTGATGGTCGTACTGACGCCAGACCCAGCGCTTGCTGGCCACGGTGGGGTCATCCAGAAGGGTCAGCAGCAGATCGTCCCAGCTGCGGGTGCTGGCGTCGCCGGAGGCCGCGACCTCCAGGCCGTGGGTCGAGCAGGGCGGCAGCTGATCCTCGCTCCAGAGCCAGTGCCGACGGATCTCCTCCGGCGGTTCCGCCAGCAGGGTGTGGCTGTTGATGGGCGTGTCATCGGCCAGGGCCGAGGCCGGCACCTCGGCGGCCACGCTCCCGCCCTGGAGCACCCGCACGATGGGCTCCTCCAGCACCCGGCCCACCACGGCGGCCTGCAGGCCCCAGCGACGGAACCGGGCCATCAGCGCCTCCTCGCGGCCGGCGGCCACCACGAAGAGCATGCGCTCCTGCGATTCGGAGAGCAGAAACTCGTAGGCCGACATGCCCCGCTCCCGGGCCGGCACCCGGTCCAGATCGAGTTCGATGCCGACACCGCCGTTGGCGGCCATCTCCGAGCAGCTGCAGGTGAGCCCTGCGGCGCCCATGTCCTGGGCGGCGAGCACATCGCCGCTGGCGAAGGCCTCCAGGCAGGCCTCGATCAGGCCCTTCTCCAGGAAGGGATCCCCCACCTGCACGGCGGGACGATCGTCGAGGGAGGCCTCGCTGAGCTCGGCACTGGCGAAGCTGGCTCCGCCCATCCCATCCCGACCGGTGGTGCTGCCCACGTACACCACCGGGTTGCCGATGCCCACGGCACCGGAGCGGACGATCGACTCGGTCTCCATCAGCCCCAGGGCCATGGCGTTGACCAGGGGGTTGCCGGCATAGGCCGGGTCGAAGCCCACCTCACCGCCGACGGTCGGCACGCCGACGCAGTTGCCGTAATGGGCGATGCCCGCCACCACCCCCTCCACCAGGCCCACGGTGCGCGGATCCTCCAGGGCCCCGAAGCGGAGGGAGTTCAGCAGGGCGATCGGACGGGCCCCCATGGTGAAGATGTCCCGCAGGATGCCCCCGACGCCGGTGGCGGCGCCCTGAAACGGCTCGACGGCGGAGGGATGGTTGTGGCTCTCGATCTTGAACGCCAGGCGCTGGCCTTCCCCGAGGTCCACCACACCGGCGTTCTCGCCGGGGCCCACCAGGATGCGGGGTCCCTCCGTCGGAAAGCCCCGCAGCAGGGGGCGCGAGTTGCGGTAGCAGCAGTGCTCCGACCACATCACGCCGAACATGCCCAGCTCGGCCCGGTTCGGAGGACGGCCAAGCCGCCTGACGATCTCCGCGTGATCGGCCTCGCTGAGCCCCTCCTGGCGCAGGGCATCGGCAAGCACGAAAGCGGGCTCCTGGCTCACGGCGGTCCACCGGTCAGCCTCCACTTTCGCTGAGGGCGGTCAGCGGGTCGGAACCGACGCGGTTGACCGTCTTCAGAGCCAGGGATCGGGGCGATCCCGCGGATCGGGACGGTCCCTGGGGTCATCCTCCTCCCACTCATCCCAGACATCCCGGGCCGGGGGCGGCTCCCGGGCGGGAGCATCCGGTCCGTCCCAGCCGTCGTCGTCCTCCAGCCAGCCCTCCAGCCGGCTGCCGGCCCGCTGGCCGAACTCCTGAACCTGATCCCGCAGGTTGCCGGTGCGGTCGTCGAACTGATCGCGCCAGCGCCGCGAGCGTCGCATCAGCTCCTCCCGCACGCTGGCCCGCACCAGGGGCAGGTCATCAAGACCCTGCAGCGCCGTGGTCACCCGGCCGGGCTGCTGGTCGGTGATGCGTCGGGGGTCGAGGCGCCAGCGGCTGCTGCCGGGGACGCGGGGATCGCTGCGGCTGACGAGGTAATCGATGATCGCTCCATCGGACAGCCGCACGCTGCAGTCGGCGATGGTGCCGATCACCTCGCCACCGGCATCCATCACCGGGGCCAGCAGCAGCGTGGGCAGGCGCTCGAGCGTCTCGTTGTCCGTGCCGGCGCCCTCGCCCCGCACGAAGGCCTCCTGGGTGGTGAGCCCACGCAGCTGGTTCAGCCGCCAGACCCAGCGCTGCTGGCCGAACTGGGACGGGCGGGTGGCCCAGCCGAGCAACCGGTGCACGGGCGGATGCATCCAGGCGATGCAGCCCTGACCCCGGTCCAGCCCCTCCTCGCAGCGCACACGCCGCAGCAGGAGATCGCTGAGCAGCAGGCTCTCGGGCGCCTTCACGTGCGGATCTGGACCGGCATCACCAGGTAGGTGAACCGGGGTTTGTCAGCTTCAGCGCTGAGCACGGCGGGGGTGGTGGCGGTGTTGCACTGCAGCACCACCCGCTCATCGGTCAGGGCCTTGAGTCCCTCGAGCAGATAGCGGACGTTGAAGGCGATCTCGAGCGGCTCGCCTTCGATGCGGGCCGCCAGGGATTCGGCGCCACTGCCCACGTCCTGCGCATCGGCACCGACGCGGAGCACCCCGGCGGCCGGATCGCTGGAGAGGCGCACCACATTGTTGTGCTGATCAGCCAGAACGGCCACCCGTTCCAGAGCCGCCTGCAGGGCCTTGCGGTCCACGAAGATGCGCCGGTTGAACGAGGCCGGAATCAGCTGCCGGTACTGGGGGTAGCTCCCATCCAGGCTGCGGCTGGTGACGACGCGGTCGGCCCAGAGAAAGACCACCTGACCCCGCTCGGAGAAGAGGCTCACGCCGTCCTCGGGCGGCTGGCCGGAGAGCAGGCGCTCCACCTCACGCAGGGACCGGCTCGGCACCGTCAGCTCGAAGGGCTCGTCGGCCGTGGCGGGTTCCGCCACGGCATCCGGAATGGTCTGGACCGCCAGGCGGTGACCGTCGGTGGCGGCCGCCTCCATCGATCGCTCCGTGAGGCTCAGGTGCACGCCGGTGAGCAACTGCTTGGCCTCATCGCCGCTGCTGGCGAAGAGGGTGCTGCGCAGGCCGCCGATCAGGGCCTCGGCGGAGAGTCGGATCGGCACCCCCGATTGCACCAGAGGCAGGTCCGGGAAGTCGTCGGCGGGCATGCCCCGCATCTGGTAAGAGCCGGTGAGGGAGGTGAGCTCCACCGATTCGCCGTCCTCGGAGGCGGTGAGGGTGATCGGGCTGTCCCCGGGCAGCCGGGCGACGATGTCGGAGAAGAGTCGTGCGGGGACCGTCACCGCTCCGCTGCTCTCGACACTGGCGGGCAGAGAGGTCTGAATCCCGAGGCTCAGATCGAAGCCGGTCAGGCTGAGGCGGCCGGTGCCGGCATCGGCGGTGAGCAGCACGTTGGCCAGCACCGGGTGGGTGGGGCGCGAGGCGACAGCCCGTCCCACCAGTTGCAGGCTGCCGTTCAGTTCGATCTGGGAACAGACCAGCTTCATGGTGGGGATGCAGGGGCTGGCGGCGGGCCGCCGAATCGGGCACCACGGTTTCACAGGAGGTGATGCCAGAGCAAGGGTGCCCCGGACCGGCCTGCGATCGCGAGGCCACCGGGAACGACGCGACGGTATCCACTTCCCCAGACCGTGGAAATCCCTACGACTGAATGGTTTGAAGAAGGTCTTGAACAAGAACAAAAACCGCCGTAGCAGGGCCTGGGGAAACGCTGAAAAAAGCAGCTCATCCCCGTTCCGACCGCGATCTGCTCCAGCCGGCGCTGTGGAGACGGAGATGTCGGCTGGGGACGGCCACCCCGCTTTCCCCTGAGTTCACAGAACCCCCAGCCTGTTGAACGGCGCAGACCGAACCAGGCGCCTCAGGCCCGGTCGTTCTCCACGGCCTGGGGAGGGCGTCTTCCGCAGGTTCTCCCCAGCCGGCTCAGAAGCCCATCACGCCGGCCACCACCGGCAGGGTCGGTTCCAGGTCGGTGTGGAAGGCCGCGTCGTTGTTGGCGATGGCGCAGTCGGGGTCCTTGAGCCCGTTGCCCGTGAGCACACACACGACCGTGGCGCCGGATGGCACCTCCTCGGCCCGCTTCAGCAGACCCGCAACGGAGGCGGCACTGGCCGGTTCGCAGAACACACCCTCTTCGCCGCCCAGCAGCTTGTAGGCCGCGATGATCTCCTCATCGGTCACGTCGAGAAAGGCGCCACCGCTCTCGGCCCGCGCCGCCAGCGCCTTCTCCCGGTTCACCGGGTTGCCGATCCGGATTGCTGTGGCGATCGTCTCCGGATGCTCCACCGTGCTGCCCTGCACCAGGGGGGCGGAACCACTGGCCTGGAAGCCCATCATCCTGGGCAGGCTGGAACAGCGGCCGGCCCGCGCGTATTCCTGGAAACCCATCCAGTAGGCGCTGATGTTGCCTGCGTTGCCCATCGGGATGCAGAGCCAGTCCGGCGCCCGTCCCAGGGCATCCACCACCTCGAAAGCGGCGGTCTTCTGGCCCTGAAGCCGGTAGGGATTGACCGAGTTGACCAGGGTGACCGGATAGCTGGCCGCCATCTCCTGGACGATGCTGAGGGCGCGATCGAAGTTGCCGCGGATGGCCAGCACCTCGGCTCCGTAGACCAGCGCCTGGGCCAGCTTGCCCTGGGCCACATAGCCATCGGGAATCAGCACGAACGCCCTCAGACCGCCACGGCGGGCGTAGGCCGCGGCCGCGGCCGAGGTGTTGCCGGTGCTGGCGCAGATCACCGCCTCGCAGCCGGCCTCCTTGGCCTTGCTGATGGCCATGGTCATGCCACGGTCCTTGAAGGAGCCCGTGGGATTGAGGCCGTCGTATTTCAGGTGCACCGTCACGCCACGGCCGATGCGCGCGGCCACGGCCGGAGCGGGGATCAGGGGGGTGGCTCCCTCCCGCAGCGTGATCACGGGAGTGGCTTCGCTCACCGGAAGCCAGGAGCGGTAGGCCTCGATCAGACCGGGCCAGTCGGCTGGGGACGGAGCAGCGGCCCTCCCCCATTGCCGAAGAAGCGGGGACAACCAGGACACCACGGCGCGCACGTCGGTGCGGCCGAATCTAGGGTGCGCTGCCCTCCGGATCCGAGGCGGCATCAGGGCCGGGGCCGGCATCGGTCCCGGAGCTGGAGTCCGGCGACTCGATCCCACCCCGCAGACCGTCGAGGGGCGATTCACTGAAGAACCGCACCAGTTCAGCGATCGAGCTGGCCTTGCGGATCACGCCCATCAGTGCCGGGATGTTCACCTCCATGTCGTCGGTGGGGTAGGCCTTGAGCCATCCCACCGGCGTCAGCCGGCCCTCCCCGTTGTCCAGGCCGAGGATCACTGCGGCCCGGAAGGCCGGAACACCGGACCGCGGACTGTTGAGTGGATACACGATCTGGGCGACCCGCTCGATGATGGCGGTGCCGATGCGTGTGTTCATCAGCCGACTGGTGAGCACCAGGGGGAGGCTGATGCCCTGATTGAGCAGGCCGGAGACGGTCTCGGGGTCCTGATTGCTGAAGCGCAGCACGTCCGCGAGCAGGCCCCGTGCCTGGCCGGTCTCGGCCAGGTGCTCGAGATCCGCCACGGGGATGGAGCGGCGGAAGGCGCCACTGACGAAGGCCACCCGTTCCGCGGCACGGCTGGGCAGTGCCTGGCTCAGGCTCAGACCCAGAAGCATCGCCAGAAGAGGAGCGGCGACAGCGCGGCGGGCGCGTGATGTGGGCACGGTGCTCTCGCTCACGGCGCTGACCAGCGATGGGCCCGACATTACGAGGCCAGACGGGCGGGAGCCATGGCCGGGTGCTGCAGCTGGGGATCCACGAGCACGTCGCGCACCAGCCGCACCAGACCACGCTCGGCCAGCCCCCGGGCCACATCGAATCCCATCCGCCGCACATCCGGCTCCCGCAGCAGCCGGGGCAGACGGCTGAGCAGCAGCCGGGGCTCGAAGCCGGGCAGCTGGGTCAGGATCCGCAGGAGCTGCTGAATCGGTTCCAGATCGAGCAGGGGGTCGCTGAGGCTGCCCTGCAGAGCCCGTCGCAGAGCCGGAGGTTGCCAGGCATCGGGCAGCCGCCGGCTGACGGTCTGGAGCGTGCGCCAGCCCAGGGCATCCATGCGATCCACCACGGCATCCACCAGCTGGCGTCGCAACAGGCCGCCGCGGGGGGAGAAGAGGAAATCGAGAACCTGGTCCACGAGGGTGTCGAGATCCAGGTCCTCCTGCCGGGCGGCACTGGCGATCAGGTTCTCGAGGCGCTGCCAGAGGAAGGTGTCTCCATCGAAGAGCATGTCCTTGAGGCTGCGGCGCAGCTCCGGATCGGGATCCTCCATCAGTCGGCGGGCGAAATAGGGATAGGCGGCGCCGAGGATCTTGAAGTCGGGATCCACACTCAGGGCAATGCCTTCCAGCGTCACCAGGGACCGGATGATCAGGGCGTAGTAGGGCGGGACCCGGAAGGGGAATTTGTACATCACGCCGGAGAGATCGTCGGTCACCGCCTTGAAATCCATCCGGCTCACGCCCATCTCCAGAGCCTGGGCGAACACGGTCTCGAAGGCCGGCACAATCGGTTCGAGATTCACATCTTCCGCCAGAAATCCGAGCTTGACGAAATCTGTTGACAGAGCTGGGAAATTCCGGTTGACCAGATGGACCACTGCCTGGATCAGGCCGGTACGCGATTCACGCGTCACCTGGCTCATCATGCCGAAGTCCAGATAGGCCAGTCGACCATCTGCCAGAGCCAGAAGATTGCCGGGGTGGGGGTCGGCGTGGAAGAAGCCATGCTCCAGCAGCTGCTGCAGGCTGCAGCTGACGCCGATCTCCACCATGCGATCGGGATCGATGCCCAGGTTGCGGACCTGCTCAAGATTGGTGAGCTTCACCCCGTCGATCCATTCCATCGTGAGTACCCTGCGGCTCGTGGCGTGGTGATAGATGCGCGGGACAGCGATCGAAGCATTGTGGCTGTGCAGGTCGCGGAAGCGCTCGGCATTGGCCGCTTCGTTGAGATAATCCATCTCTTCGAAGACGCGTGTGCCCAGTTCATCGATCAGCGCCACCAGATCACTGCGGATCGCGCCGATGTTGCGCTTAAGCCAGCCCGCGATCAGGCGCACGATGTAGAGATCCAGGGTGATCTGCTCCCTCAGCCCCGGCCGCTGCACCTTCACCGCAACCGACTGACCATCCCGCAGCACGCCCCGGTGCACCTGCCCGAGGGAGGCGGCCGAGATGGGCTCCCGGTCGAGCTGCTCGAACAGCTCGTCCACCGGTGCCCCGAGGTCCTCCTCGATGCAGGCCATGGCCAGGGCACTGTCGAAGCCGGGAAGCTGATCCTGCAGCTGGGCCAGCTCCTCGAGCAGCACCGGCGGCACGATGTCGGGACGGGTGGAGAGCGCCTGGCCGGCCTTGATGAAGGCGGGGCCCATCTGCACCAGCAGCGCGGCGCATTCCCGGGCGCGTGCACGGGCGCGTTCCGGCTGGCGCAGCCGACCGCTCAGACGGTCGCCCAGAACTCCCAGCAGGAAGAGACCGATGGGGACGAGCGTCTGCCAGAGACGGCGCAGCAGGCGCCGGGGGTGTCCGGCGTACAGCCGTGTGATGGCGGCCGGGTCGTACTGGAGCAGTCCGGAGGCTTCGATGAAGTCACTGATCTCCGGCTTACCGCCGCTGCTCCGTCCCTCGGTGATGTCGACGGCGGTGGGCCCCATGATTGCGATCGAACCGGCAGTGCTCTCCGCTCTTCTAGGTCAGATGAGGGCTGGCTACGTTCGGCCCACCCTGAACCACGCGGGTGCTCACCGCCCTCCGGCTCGAGAACATCGCCCTGATCGACCAGCTGGAGCTCAGCTTCTCCGGTGGCTTCACCGTGTTCACCGGCGAGACGGGCGCCGGTAAATCCCTTCTGCTGGACGCTCTCGATGTGCTGCTGGGAGGCGGCGGTTCCGGAGCCGCCGCCCGGCTGATCCGCGACGGGGCGCAGCAGGCCCGGATCGAGGCCCATTTCGCCGTCAGCCCTGCCGTGGCCAGCTGGCTCGAGCAGCAGGAGCTGGAGCCCGAGGGGGAGCTGAGCATCAGCCGGGACTGGCGTCTGGGGGAGAATCGCCTCAGCAGCCGCTCCCGGCTCAATGGTGTGCTGGTGGGCCGGCCCCAGCTGCAGGAGCTGAGGCCGCTGCTGGTGGACCTCACGGCCCAGGGCCAGAGCCAGCGCCTGGCCCAGAGCGCCGGTCAGCGCCTCTGGCTCGATCGGTTCGCGGGGCCGGAGCTCGACGGTTCCCTGCGGGACGCCGCCGAGGCGTGGAGCGCCTGGACCGATGCCAGTCAGGCTCTGGAACGGCTGCGCCGCGAGCAGCAGGAGGCACAGCTGCAGCGGCTGCAGCGGCAACAGGAGCTGGAGGACCTGGAGGCCGCGGCCCTGGAGGACCCCGGCGAGGTGATCCAGCTGCAGCGGGACCAGGACCGCCTGGCTCACGGCGTGCACCTGCAGGACGGTCTCGCTGCGGTGATGGGCGGCCTGCGCGACGGCGACAGCGCCGGTGCGGCGGCCGTGGACCAGCTGGCTGGCGCCACCCGGACGCTGCTGCAGCTCCAGGAGCTGGATTCGACGCTGTCGACCCTCGCCGACGGCTGCGCCGATCTGGCGGCCGGCCTCGATCAGCTGGTGCGCGATCTCGATCGCTACGCGGGACTGCTGGAGAGCGATCCGGCCGCCCTGGCCGACCTTCAGGATCGTCTGGCTCAGCTGCGGGCCCTGGAGCGGCGATATGGGCTGGAGCTGCCGGAGCTGATCCGGCGCCGCGACGCCCTCCGGCGGGAGCTGGACGGTGCGGATGCCGCCGATGATCTCGATGCGCTCGCCGCCTCTGAGGAGCGGGCCCGCGCCCGGCGCGACGCCGCCAATGCCGAGCTCAGCGGCGGAAGGGCCCGTGCCGCAGCGCGGCTGGAGACGGAGCTTCTGGAGACTCTGGCCGGACTGGGCCTGGAGGCCGCCCGCTTCCACGTGGCGATCCAGCCGGGGGACCCGGGTCCCCATGGGGCGGACCGGGTGGCGTTCCTCTTCTCGGCCAATCCCGGTCAGCCTCTGGCACCTCTGGCCGAGGTGGCCTCGGGCGGGGAGATGAGCCGCTGCCTGCTGGCGCTCAAGGCGTCGCTGGCCGCGGCCGACGCCGACGTGAGCCTCGTGTTCGACGAGATCGACACCGGGGTGAGCGGACGCATCAGCGAAGCCATCGCCCGGCTGCTGCGCCGGCTGGCGGCCCATCGCCAGGTGTTCTGCGTGACCCACCAGCCGCTGATCGCCGCCGCGGCCGATCACCACTTCCAGGTCAGCAAGCAGGTGCGGCAGGGCCGGACCCACACCCGGGTCAATGCCCTCAGGGACTCGGGATCCCGGCAGCAGGAGCTGGCCGAGCTGGCCGGCGGCGGTCGCAGCGGCGCGCAGGAATTCGCCGCCCGGCTGCTTGAAGGCGCGTCCCCGCCGCAACCGCCCGACGGGACCGGTCGGCCATGACCCCCCGATCGCGGCTCCTACACTCGTCGATCCTCGAGCCAGGTGCATGCCCCGCGCCAAGGCCCCCGCTGGGGCATCGGCAGCCCCATCCCCGGCGGAGCAGGGTCTCACCCCGCTGAACGGCGGCAGCCTGGAGGATCAGATCCGGATCCGCGGGGCGCGCCAGCACAACCTTCACAACCTCAGCCTCAACCTGCCCCGCAACCGCCTGGTGGTGTTCACCGGCGTCAGCGGCAGCGGCAAGAGCTCCCTCGCCTTCGACACGATCTTCGCCGAGGGCCAGCGTCGCTACGTCGAGAGCCTCTCGGCCTATGCCCGCCAGTTCCTCGGGCAGGTGGACAAGCCCGACGTGGACGCCATCGAGGGCCTCTCGCCCGCGATCTCGATCGATCAGAAGTCCACCAGCCACAACCCCCGCTCGACGGTGGGCACCGTCACCGAGATCCAGGACTACCTGCGTCTGCTGTTCGGCCGGGCCGGCGAACCCCACTGCCCGGAATGCGGCCGCTCGATCCGCCCCCAGACCATCGACGAGATGGTGGATCAGATCCTGCAGCTGCCCGAGGGAACCCGCTTCCAGCTGCTGGCGCCGGTGGTGCGGGGCCGCAAGGGAACCCACGTGAAGCTGCTGCGGGGCCTGGTGGCCGAGGGCTTCGCCCGGGTGCGGATCAACGGCGAGGTGCGGGAACTGTCCGATTCGATCGAGCTCGACAAGAACCACCTCCACAGCATCGAGGTGGTGGTCGACCGGCTGGTGGCCCGCCCGGGACTGGAGGAACGCCTCACCGACTCCCTGCGCACGGCCCTCAAGCGCGGCGACGGCCTGGCCCTGGTGGAGGTGGTGCCCAAGACGGGTGAGGACCTGCCCGAGGGTGTGGAGCGCGAGCGGCTGTTCTCGGAGAACTTCGCCTGTCCGGTTCACGGCGCCGTGATGGAGGAGCTCTCGCCGCGCCTGTTCTCCTTCAACAGCCCCTATGGCGCCTGTCCCGACTGCCACGGCATCGGTCACCTGCGCCGCTTCACCGTGGAGCGGGTCATCCCCGATCCCAGCCTGCCGGTGTACGCGGCGATCGCCCCCTGGAGCGACCGGGACAACAGCTATTACTTCTCGCTGCTGTACAGCGTGGCCGAGGCCTTCGGCTTCGAGATCAAGACCCCCTGGAACGAACTGGCTCCCGAGCAGATCGACGTGCTGCTGAATGGCAGCCGCGAGCCGATCCTGATCCAGGCTGACAGCCGCTACCGCAAGGGCTCCGGCTACCACCGACCGTTCGAGGGAATCCTGCCGATCCTGGAGCGCCAGCTGCGCGATGCCAGCGGCGAGGCGGTGCGGCAACGGCTGGAGAAGTACCTGGATCTGGTTCCCTGCAGCACCTGTGAGGGCCGCCGCCTGCGGCCGGAGGCGCTGGCGGTGCGGGTGGGACCGTTCTCGATCACCGATCTGACCTCCGTCAGCGTGGGCGAGTCCCTGGCCCGGATCGAGGCTCTGATGGGGGTGGGTGCCTCCGATGGCTCGGCGCCGCTGCTCACCCCCCGCCAGATGCAGATCGGCGATCTGGTGCTGCGCGAGATCCGGCTGCGGCTTCGCTTCCTGCTGGATGTGGGGCTGGATTACCTCAGCCTCGACCGCCCCGCCATGACCCTCAGCGGCGGCGAGGCCCAGCGCATCCGCCTGGCCACCCAGATCGGCGCCGGCCTCACCGGTGTGCTCTATGTGCTCGATGAGCCCAGCATCGGGCTGCATCAGCGTGACAACGATCGCCTGCTCGCCACCCTCAAGCGTCTGCGTGATCTCGGCAACACCCTGGTGGTGGTGGAGCACGACGAGGACACGATCCGTGCCGCCGACCACGTGGTCGACATCGGCCCCGGAGCCGGGGTCAACGGCGGCCGGGTCGTCGCCGAAGGGGGTGTGGAGGAGCTGATGGCGGCCGAGGAGTCCCTCACCGGCGCCTACCTCAGCGGCCGCCGCGCCATCCCCACCCCGGCCGAGCGCCGCCTGGACGGCAGCCGGCGCCTCACCCTGGTGGGCTGCAGCCGCAACAACCTCAAGCAGCTCACCGTGGAGGTGCCCCTCGGCCGGCTCGTGGCCGTGACCGGGGTCAGCGGCAGCGGCAAGAGCACCCTGATCAACGAGCTGCTCCATCCGGCGCTCGAGCACCGGCTCGGGCACAAGGTGCCTTTCCCCCACGGCCTGGAGGATCTGCGCGGCAGCAAGGCGATCGACAAGGTGATTGTGATCGATCAGTCCCCGATCGGCCGCACACCCCGCTCGAACCCGGCCACCTACACCGGCGCCTTCGATCCGATCCGCCAGGTGTTCGCCGCCACGGTGGAGGCCAAGGCCCGCGGCTATCAGGCCGGTCAGTTCAGTTTCAACGTGAAGGGCGGTCGCTGCGAGGCCTGCCGCGGCCAGGGCGTGAACGTGATCGAGATGAACTTCCTGCCCGATGTCTACGTGCAGTGCGACGTCTGCAAGGGAGCCCGTTTCAACCGCGAGACCCTGCAGATCAAATACCGCGGCTTCACCATCGCCGACGTCCTGGAGATGACCGTGGAGCAGGCCTGTGAGGTCTTCAGCGCCATCCCCCAGGCCGCTGACCGCCTGCGCACCCTGGTGGACGTGGGCCTCGGCTACGTGAAGCTGGGTCAGCCCGCACCCACCCTCAGTGGCGGTGAGGCCCAGCGGGTGAAGCTGGCGACGGAGCTCTCACGCCGCGCCACCGGCAAGACCCTCTATCTGATCGATGAACCCACCACCGGCCTGAGCTTCTACGACGTGCACAAGCTGATGGAGGTGATGCAGCGGCTGGTGGAGAAGGGCAACTCGATTCTGGTGATCGAGCACAACCTCGACGTGATCCGCTGCGCCGACTGGCTGATCGATCTCGGCCCGGAAGGCGGTGACCGCGGCGGCGAGGTGATCGTGTGCGGCACACCGGAACAGGTGGCCGCCCATCCCGTCAGCCACACTGGCCGCTATCTCAGGCAGGTGCTGGCCCAGCATCCGCCTCAGCCGATGGACGCCGAGGCCGCGTGATGACAGCTCCCAGCTTTTCTGTCCGCCGCGCCGGGAGCCGACGCTCCCCCGCGCGCTGGGCCTGCCGTCTGCTGCTCGCGTCCGGTTTGGTGGGCCTGGTGGCGCCCGCCCGGGCGCTGGAAGCCCTTGAGATCGAACTTCCTGTTTTCGGAACGGGATTCCGGATCGAACTCGGTGAACTCGAGTCTCCGGAACAGCTGATTGCCGGAACCAGCGATCTCGCCGAGCTCGACCGGGCCACCGATGGTCGTGTGGGCCGCCAGCTGCTCACGTTGTTCAACGCTCCGCTGCCCGCGGATCTCACATCCGTGGTGGAAGGGTCCTCGGGTCAGCCTCTGTTCGAGCAGGCCCTGATGGGCCTCAGCCAGCTGGTGGATGTGGAGGGGGTGGAGGTGGACACCAGTGGCCGGGTCCTTGCCGAGGCGATCCAGACCGCCAAGGCCGCCGGGCAGCCCACCCTGCTCGGCATGCTCCGCGCGCTGCCGGGTTCCACCGCGACCATCAATCTCGGGCGCACCGCCGTCGTGGCCCGGCGTCTGCGCCGCAACCAGCGGGAGGGCCGCCGGCTGGTCGCATCCCTGCCGGCGGCCACGGTGGCGCCGTCCCTGAAGGAGCCCGGCCCGAACACCTGGGAACGCAGCCGCGCCGAGGTCACGGCGGCACACCGCCCGGAGCCGATCAGTGTTGAGGTGGTGCGCCCGTTGCAGGGGTCGAACCGGCGTGTGGTGGTGATCTCCCATGGCCTCTGGGATTCCCCCGCCAGCTTCGGTGGCTGGGCCGAGCATCTGGCCAGCCATGGCTTCACCGTGCTGCTGCCGGAGCATCAGGGCAGTGACAAGAAGCAGCAGAGCGCGATGCGCTCGGGAACCCTTCCGCCCCCGACGCCGGAGGAGCTGCGCCTGCGGCCGATCGATGTCAGCCGCGTGCTGGATGCGCTCTCCTCCGGAGCACTGATCGGTGATTCGGGCGCTCTGACCACCGATGCGGTCGGGGTGATCGGCCATTCCTGGGGGGGCACCACCGTGATTCAGCTGGCGGGCGCCGAAGCCAGGGACCCGAGGCTGGTGGAGCTCTGCGATGACTACAACCATCCCTCCCGCAACCTGAGCTGGTTTCTCCAGTGCAGCCTGCTCTCCTCGGCCGACGGCACCTCCCTGGCCGACCCGCGGGTGAAGACCGTGATCGCCGTCAGCCCGGTGGTGGGGCTGCTGTTCGATCCCACCCCCGATCGGGGTGCGCAGCTGGCCCCCATGCTGTTGACCAGCGGCACCGCCGACTGGGTCGTGCCATCCGGGCCGGAAGCCCTGACGCCCTTCCGCCGAGCTGATGCGGCCGCCAACGGGCACCGGCTGGTGCTCGCCGACGGCGGTGACCACTTCAACCTGCGGGCGCCGGATGGATCGGGAGGCGGTGCCCTCGGCGGCCTGATCCTGGCCTGGATGGAGGCCCAGCTGGCTCCAGCCGCGGTTGACGGAAGCGTTCCGGCGACCCTGCCGCCCCAGGGCTGGGGTGATGTGCGCTATCCACTGGTGGACGTCACCTCCGAAACGCGACCCTGAGGGTCTCCGCCGGCGGCCCGGACGGCCCCCTCCCGCGCCTCCATGGGCCTCGCGCTGCTCCATCTCCACCTCCACGGCCTCTTCCGCAGCCGTGACCTGGAACTGGGGCGGGACGCCGATACCGGTGGCCAGAGCCTCTACGTGCTGGAGCTGGCCCGCAACCTGGCGGCCTGCCCCCAGGTCGAGAGCGTGGAGGTGGTCACCCGCGCCATCCACGACCGGCGCGTGTCGCCGGACTACGGGCGCAGCGAGGAGGACCTGGCTCCCGGGGCCAGGATCCGTCGCTTCGCCTTCGGGCCCCGCCGCTATCTGCGCAAGGAGCTGCTCTGGCCCCATCTCGATGAACTGGCCGATCAGCTGGTGGATGAGCTGGTCGCCCGCCCCCGTCTGCCGGACTGGGTCCACGCGCACTATGCGGACGCGGGCTACGTCGGTGCTCTGGTCTGCCGGCGCCTGGGGCTGCCGCTCGTCTTCACCGCCCATTCCCTTGGCCGCGAGAAACTCCGCCGCCTGCTGGCCACGGGCATCGACCACGAGCAGATCGATCAGACCTACGCGATCAACCGCCGCATCGACGCCGAGGAGCTCGCGCTGGCCCATGCGGCTCTCGTGGTCACCAGCACCCGGCAGGAGGCCAGCGAGCAGTACGGCCGTTACGGCCGCTTCCGTCACGACCGCTCCGCGGTGATCCCGCCGGGTGTGGATGGGCGCCGCTTTCATCCGGAACCGGAGGCCGCTGAGACAGCCGGAGCCGAGACCGCCGCGGTGGAGGCTCTGCTGCGGCCCTTCCTGCGCCGGCCCGACCGCCCGCCCCTGCTGGCCCTCTCCCGGGCCGTGCGCCGCAAGAACATCCCCGCCCTGGTGGAGGCCTACGGCCGTTCGGCCCTGCTGCGCCGCAGCCACAACCTGGTGCTGGTGCTCGGTTCTCGCGATGACCTGCGCCAGCTGGAGCGGCAGCAGCGGGAGGTGTTCCAGCAGCTGTTCGAGCTGGTGGACCGGTTCGATCTCTATGGCCGCGTCGCCTACCCCCGGCGGCATGAAGGCAGCCATGTGCCCGCCCTCTACCGCTGGGCCGCCGGGCTGGGGGGCCTGTTCGTGAACCCTGCTCTCACCGAGCCGTTCGGTCTCACCCTGCTGGAGGCGGCGGCTTCGGGTCTGCCGGTGGTGGCCACCGACGACGGAGGACCGCGCGACATCCTCGAGCGCTGCCGCAATGGCCTGCTGGTGGATCCCACCGACCTCGATGCGCTGCAGGAGACCCTGGAGCTGGCCGTGGCCGATCGCGACCGCTGGCAGAGCTGGCGGCGGCAGGGGCTGGCGGCGGTGCAGGCCACCTTCAGCTGGCAGGCCCACGTGCGCTGCTACCTGGAGCGGGCGGCTGCGGCCGCCGGCCGTCAGCGGGGAATGGGGAGCCGGCCGCCGTCGCTGCCGCCCGCGGCGGAGGCCGATCCCGGCCGGGCATGGGCCGGCCTGCTGCTGATCGATCTGGATGTGGTGCTGCGGGACTCGGCGCCGGAGGATCTGCAGGCCCTCGCTGCCTGGCTGGACGACCTGAGCCGCCGCGGCGAGGACTCCTGGGCCATCGGCCTGATCAGCGGGCTCTCCCGAGAGGATGGGACCCGGCGGGCTGCCCAGCTCGGTCTGCCCGAGCCCCGGGTGTGGATCAGCGAGGCCGGCACCGTGATCCATGAGCGCGATGCGGGCGGAGCATGGCGGCCGGATGAGCGCTGGGCAAGCCGCATCGCCCGCGGCTGGGACCGGCAGGAGGTGGTGGCCGCCCTCTCCCAGCTCAGCGAGCGTCTGGACTGGCAGGAGGAAGCCCATCAGGGCCCCCTGAAGGTGAGCGTGACGCTTCGCCATCCCGGTCCCGGCGCCCTGGCGATGGTGCGCCAGAAGCTCCGCCACTGCCGGGTCGAGGCCCGACCCCAGCTCTACAGCCACGCCTTTCTCGATGTGGTGCCCATGCGGGCCTCCAAGCTGGAGGCGAGCCGGCACCTAGCCCTGACGCACGGCGTTCCCCTGCAGCGGCTGGTGGTGGTGGTGGCCCAGCAGGGCGATGCCGATCTGCTCACGGGTGCCGCCCCCGGCGTTGTGGTGGCCGGCCACGACCCATCCCTGGAGGGTCTGCGCGGTCGCCGCGGGGTGGTGTTCGCTCCGGCCGGCGGCGCGGCGGGGGTGCTGGAGGGTCTGCGGCAGCTGAAGGTGATCCGGGGCCGTCGCCTCAGCCCGGACTGAGGCGGATGCAGGCGGCCGCCGCATCCGCCCGCTCGCGGGCCTGATGGGTGTCCGCCCCGCGGGCCAGGGCCACCCCCATGCGCCGGAAGGGACGGGCCTCCTCCTTGCCGAACAGCAGCACCCGGGCCTCCGGCACGGCCAGCGCGTCCTCCACCCCATCGGCGATGACGGGGCTGAAGGCTCCCTCCGCCAGGATCACCCGGCTGGCGGACGGGGCCCGGTTGGTGATCTCGGGGATGGGCAGGCCGAGCACCGCCCGCAGATGCAGCTCGAATTCACTCAGCTCCTGACTCACCAGGGTCACCAGGCCGGTGTCATGCGGCCTCGGCGAGAGCTCGGAGAACACCACCTCCTCGCCGCAGAGGAAGAACTCCACCCCGAACAGACCGGCTCCCCCGAGGGCATCGGTCACGGTCCGGGCCATCCGGCAGGCCTCGCTCAGCTGGGCCGGAGTGAGGCCGGCGGGCTGCCAGCTGCACTGGTAGTCGCCCCGCTCCTGCAGATGGCCGATCGGCGGGCAGAACAGGGTGGGTCCCTGCCACTGCCGCACCGTGAGCAGGGTGATCTCCAGCTCGAAGCGGAGGAACTCCTCCACGATCACGCGCGTCGAGGCGCCCCGCGCCCCGTCCATCGCCGCCTGCCAGGCCGCCTCCAGCTCCCCGGGCCCCTGCACCACGCTCTGGCCCTTGCCGGAGGAACTCATCACCGGCTTCACCACCACCGGCCAGCCCAGGGGCTCGGCCGCGGCCCTCAACTCGGCGGGGCTGGAGGCGTAGGCGAAGCGGGCGGTGCGCAGGCCCAGATCAGTGCTCGCCAGATCGCGGATGCGGTCGCGGTTCATGGTCACGGCCGTGGCGCGGGCGGTGGGAATCACCGTGGTGCCCATGCGCTCCACCTCGGCCAGCGCCTCCACCGCCAGGGCCTCGATCTCGGGGATCACCAGATCGGGTTGGTGGCGTTGCACCACCTGCTGCAGCGCAGCCGCGTCGGTCATCGCGATGACCTCCCGCGCGTCGGCCACCTGCATCGCCGGAGCGCCGTCGTAACGATCCACGGCCACGACCCGGCAGCCCAGCCTCTGGGCGGCGATGGCCACCTCCTTGCCCAGTTCGCCGCTGCCCAGCAGCATCAGCGTGCGGGGGAGACGGAGGCGGCCGGTCATGGTGCTGCTGGCGGACCTGTCCGATCCTGCCGGACGCACGTCCGGCGCAGGCTGGAGATGATGTGCCGGCCCTTCCGTTGCCCGCCCCCTCCCGATGCCGAGCCTTCTCGCCTTCAGCACGGCCGCCGATGCAGCCGATGGCCTGCTCTTCGGCTGGGACATCGCCGCCCTTCAGAACGGCGCCCTGGTCTATCTGGGACTCTCGGGCCTGGGCTTCGCCCTGGTCTGGCTGCTGGGGATGGTGCGCCGGGGCTGATTCAGGCGCCTGAGGCCGGCGGCTCCGGGTCGGTGCTCAGGCTGAGCTGCCGCTGCGGCGGCTCCTCATCGATGAAGCCGTAGGCCTCGAAGACGCCGGGGTCGTCATGGACGATGCGCTGTCCATCGGCATGCCGTTCGACCCGGAACCCCTCCGAGGCGAGCCGTCGCATCAGGGAGGCCGCCTCCTCGAAGCGTGAGGCCATGGACTCCAGGCTGGCGCAGTCCGCGCTCAGCCCCCGTTCCCGCCAGGTGAAATGTGCCATCCGGGTCAGTCTCACCACCGCAGCCCATCCTCCCGCAGCTGCTGACGCTGCCGCCGCCCGCGCGGAGCCCCGCAGGGCCCCAGGACCAGTGAACTCAGGGAATCAGGAGCAGTCCCAGGCCCACCAGCGCGGCGCTGACCAGCCAGAACCCCAGGACCACCTGCTGTTCATCGGCACCACCCAGCTCGAAGTGATGGTGCAGAGGGGCCATGCGCAGCACCCGTTTCCCCTGGCCATCGGGCCCCTTGGTGGCCTTGAACACCCACACCTGCACGATCACCGACAGGGATTCGGCCAGGAAGACACCGCCCATGAGCAGCAGGGGCCAGAGGCTGTCGCTGAGCAGGGCGATGGCGCTCAGGGCCGCTCCCATGGCCAGGGATCCGGTGTCGCCCATGAACACCCGGGCCGGATGGCGGTTCACCGCCAGAAAGCCGAGCCAGCTCCCGGCCATGGCGGCGGAGAAGCCGGCCATGGCCGGATCGCCGCCGTTGCCGCGCAGCACCAGCTGAAGGGCCAGACCCGTGAACACCACGGCCCCGCAGCCGGCGGCCAGACCGTCGAGACCGTCGGTGAGGTTGGTGGCGTTGCTCTCCGCCAGGAAGACGAACAGGGCCAGCGGCCAGATCAGCAGCCCCAGCGGCAGCACCAGGGCCCAGGGCAGGGCGATGCCGCCGGCCAGCCAGCCGCGGCTCCAGCACCAGCCCACGAAGGCCAGGGCCGCGGCCGCCTGCAGCAGCAGCTTGCCGCGGGGTGTGAGGCCCGTGTTGGTGCGGCGGGTGAGGCTGCGCCAGTCATCGAATCCGCCGATCAGCATGTAGGCCAGCACCACCAGGGCCACCGCCGGCAGCCGCGGATCGGACGGACTCACCAGAGCGCCCACCACCACCCCGGCCGGCACGACCAGCACACCGCCCATCGTTGGCGTTCCCGCCTTGCTCCTGTGCCCGGCGGGGCCATCCTCCCGGATGAACTGGCCGAGTTTCAGGGCCCGCAACCGGGGGACCCCGAGCCGGCAGGCCAGAAGGCTCACGGCCGCACCCAGCAGCAGGGGGAGGCACAGGGCCGAATTCGGCAGCCAGGCGTCACTCGCCAGGGCAGCACCGATCAGCGCGGCGGTGAGCAGCGCCGCTGCGAGCCCCGGAGGGACACGCTGCGACGCGGCGGACGGGGACGACGACATCGCGGCCGGCTCAGTCCTCCCAGTTCTCTTCCTGTTGCTCGTCGGCGCTGTTGTAGTCCTCCTTCTCACCCATGAGTGCGGAGAGCTCCTCCTCCTCCACCGTGCTCACCTCGGGCGTGGCGGTCTCCTCATCGGCCACCAGCCGGCCGCTTGTCTCCAGCCAGCTCAGTAGATCCGGCTCATCCCGCAGGGGCAGCACCGGGGCCGGCTCATGCCGTCCGTAGCGGGTGAGGGAGGGATTGATGGTGTCGAGAAGGCTCATGCGCAGCGGCGGGCGGATGCGGGGACAGGCCGATCTGCAACCCTAGCGCTGCTGCCGGCTGTTTCCGTGCGCCTCCGTCTGACGCTCACCCTGGTCCTCTGGTCCGCCGCCCTGCTGGCGAGCGCGGCACTGCGCTGGTGCGGCAACCGCTGGCCCGAGCCGCTGCCGCCATCGACGCCGCTGGTGCTGCTGCTGGTGCTGGGGCCGCCGGCGCTGCTCAGCCTCTGGCTGCTGTCGCGCTGGCCCGGGCGACCCGGCGGGGGAGAATCGCTCCAGTGATGAGCGCGCGGACCGCGATGGCACGGGCAAAGCGGGTGGTGCTGGCCTATTCCGGAGGGGTGGACACCAGTGTCTGCATTCCCTATCTCCGGCAGGAGTGGGGTGTGGAGGAGGTGATCACCTTCGCTGCCGATCTGGGTCAGGGCGACGAGCTGGAGCCGATCCGGCGCAAGGCGCTCGACGCCGGCGCCAGCCAGTCGATCGTGGGCGATCTGATTGAACCTTTCATCGCCGACTACGCCTTTCCCGCCATCCGGGCCAACGCGCTCTACGAGGGCCGCTATCCCCTGTCGACGGCGCTGGCGCGGCCCCTGATCGCCAAGCGCCTGGTGGAGGTGGCGCGGGAGGTGGGAGCCGATGCCGTGGCCCATGGCTGCACCGGCAAGGGCAACGACCAGGTGCGGTTCGATGTGGCGATCGCCAGCCTCGCCCCCGATCTCAAGGTGCTGACGCCCGCGCGGGAGTGGGGCATGAGCCGCGAGGAGACGATCGCCTACGGGGAGCGCTACGGGTTGCCCGCGCCTGTCAGCAAGGCGTCGCCGTACTCGATCGATCTGAACCTGCTGGGCCGCAGTGTCGAGGCGGGTCCGCTCGAGGACCCGATGGTGCCCCCGCCGGAGGAGGTGTTCGCCATCACCGCCTCGATCGATCAGGCCCCCGACGCGGCCGAAACGATCGAGATCGCCTTCGAGCAGGGCAATCCCGTGGCGATCGACGGTAAGCCGCTCGATCCGGTGTCGATGCTGCGGCGCGCCAACGCCCTGGCCGGCCGGCACGGCATCGGCCGGCTCGACATGATTGAGAACCGGGTCGTGGGCATCAAATCGCGGGAGATCTACGAAACCCCCGGCCTGCTGCTGCTGATCCAGGCCCACCAGGAGCTGGAGAGCCTGACCCTGGCCGCTGACGTGCTGCGCTACAAACGCCAGGTGGAGGCCACCTGGGCGGATCTTGTGTACCAGGGCCTCTGGTTCGGACCGCTGAAGCACGCCCTCGACGGCTTCCTGGACCGCACCCAGGAGGATGTCAACGGCACGGTGCGGCTGAAGCTGCACAAGGGCAATGCCGTCGTGGTGGGCCGGGGCTCAGCCGACAGCCTCTACACGCCCGACATGGCGACCTACGGCAGTGACGATCGCTTCGATCATCGCGCAGCTGAAGGATTCATCTATGTCTGGGGACTGCCTCTGCGGCTCTGGTCCGCGGTGCGCCGGGCCGGCGGCCGCTGAACCCGTCCCTCAGGCCACCTCGAAGGAGTCGTCCTCGTCGTCGAACTCGTGGCGGCGGTTCCATCCCCAGAGCCGCTCCCGCAGCCGCTGCAGCTGGGGGGTCCGCTCTGCGCTGCGCTCGCGTGTGCGGGGCCTCAAGACAGGCTGCTCGAGGCTCACCGCTGCAGCGGGGGTGAGCAGCGGGCGCTCCTGCTGTTGCTGAGCGGCGATCAGGCGTTGCTGCTGGAGCAACGGCTGAAGCCGCTGCTGGAACTTGCGCTCGAAGATGCCCGGCAGATCCGAGAGCAGGGATTCCATCTCCAGCAGCCGCGACTGGGAGGCTTCCAGCTCCCGGCGCAGGCGCAGGCATTCGCCCTCCAGCTCGGCAATCCGTTGCAGGGACCGCGGCGGCGGTTCCGGTGGCGACGGCGGCTCACCCAGTTCAAGGCGGTGAAGCCGCTGCCGATGCAGTGACGCTGTGGACTCGTCCATGGGCGGCAGGGTATCGCCCTCGAACCGGTCTCACAAGTCGCAACGAGGCGACCGATCTGCTCAGCTGGCAGCGCTGCTGGGCACACCCACGGGCGGACGGGTCACGGGCAGCGGGCCGTCCTGCTTGACGGTCAGATAGCGGATCACGTCCTCGCTGAGGCGCATCACCTTCTCCAGGGCGGCCACCTGCTGGCCGTCGCCGTTGTGGCTCAGCTGCACGTAGATGCCTTCGCGGTGCTTGGCGATGGAATAGGCCAGACGGCGCTTGCCCCGCATCTGGTTGTCGAGCACCTCGGCACCGGCCTCAACCAGCACATCGCGGTACTTGGTCAGATGTCCCTCCACCTCATCTTCGGGGATGTCGGGCCGGAGGATGTAGAGGGTCTCGTAGTACGGCTGGCTCATGACTGGGGTGACTCCGTCAGGGACTGATGGCTCACGGGCTGCAGGCTCCGGTGCTTGGCCGGTGCCCTGCGCCGGCAAGCGGCGGATCAACCACCCTATCGCCAGGCCCCCCGCCAGCCGGACACCGGCCCATGGGCTTCAGAACAGCTGCATCCGCACAGCGGAGGAGAGGGTGGGGATGTCGGCCTCGCGGCCGCGCGCGCACTCGATCGCGGCGAAGAGCACCACCACCACCGTTCCAAGAAAGATGGTGTTGCTCAGGGTCCGGGTGGCGAAGTCCGCCTGCAGGGGCACCAGCACCACCTGGAACACGAGCCCCAGCAGCACGAGCACGATGTCGATCAGGATCGCCTGCAGCACGTTGAAGCGGATGAAATAGGGAATGCGCGGGTTGCGCACCACCACCAGGAACAGCACCAGGAAGAGCAGAAACCCGCCGAAGGGAATCGCTCGCTCCACCATCAGGATCGGCAGGGCCGGCAGGGTGCTCCACTGCAGCGCCGGCACGAGGTTGAACAGGTAGCGGCCGAAGCCCACCCCGTCGCTCCAGGGCAGCAGATAGGCCAGCAGCGCCACCAGCCGCTGCCAGATCGGTGGATTGCCCATGGCTCACAGCCCTGCCGTCTTCAGCGACCCTAGGGGCAGCGGCCGGTGGCGATGGCTCAGGCGAGGGCCGCCAGCGCCGCCCGGCGCATCGTCTCCACGGGCACGGAGTCGGCGCCCGTCCAGAGCCGCAGGGATGCGGCGCCCTGCTGCACGAGCATCTCCAGTCCATCCAGGGTGCGGCAGCCCCTGGCCCGGGCCTGGTGCAGCAGACGGGTCGGCCGGGGGGTGTAGATGAGGTCGTAGACCGTCACGTCGACGGCCAACGCGTCCAGTTCGCCGTCGTCCAGCGGGCAGTCCGGCCCGGCCTGACCACCCATGCCGGCGGGCGTGGTGTTCACCACCAGGCGGCTCTGCTCCAGCAGCGGCTGCAGGGGTTGATCCCGCGGATGGGAGCGCAGAGCGGGACACCAGCCGCTGCAGTCGCTCACGAAGGCCGCCAGGGCCTCCGCCCGACGCCCCACCACCACGATCGGATCGCAGCCCAGGGTGTGCAGGCCCGCCACCACTGCCCGGGCGCTGCCACCGCAGCCCAGCACGACGGCGGCCTGCCCCCGCCAGTCGCCACCCGCCTCGCTGAGCGGTGCCATGAAGCCCTCCACGTCGGTGTTCTCACTGCGCCAGCCCCCCTCCGGCAGCCTCAGCAGGGTGTTGGCGGCACCGAGACGGCTGCTGAGCGTCGAGTGCCGGCGGGCGAGGCGATGGGCCTCGGGCTTGTGCGGCAGGGTCACGTTGAGGCCGCGGCAGTCGATCGCTTCCAGGCCCTGGAGGGCCCGGGCCAGATCGGAGTGTCTGACCGGCAGGGCCAGGTAGACCCAGTCCAGGCCCATGGCGGCGAGGGCCGCGTTGTGCATCAGGGGGGAGAGGGAGTGCCGGATCGGATCCCCCAGCACCCCCACCAGGGCTGTGGCCGAGGAGATGACGGGCATGGGTCGGGTGGCGTCTGGCCGCACGGGAGCAGGGTTCGGGAACCTCACCTCGCCCGCAACGGACCTCGGTGATGAAGATGAAACCCAGATTGATTCAACATCAGAGGAGGTGAACGCCCATGGGCAAGGTTGTCGGAATCGACCTGGGCACGACCAACAGCTGCGTCTCGGTGATGGAGGGTGGCAAGCCCACCGTCATCGCCAACGCCGAGGGTTTCCGCACGACCCCGTCCGTTGTGGCCTACACCAAGAACCAGGACCAGCTGGTGGGGCAGATCGCCAAGCGCCAGGCGGTGATGAACCCCGAGAACACGTTCTATTCCGTCAAGCGCTTCATCGGCCGGCGGGTGGACGAGGTGAATGAGGAATCCACCGAAGTCAGCTACGGCGTGGAGCAGTCCGGCTCCAGCCTCAAGCTGCGTTGCCCGGTGCTCAGCAAGCAGTTCTCCCCCGAGGAGATCTCGGCCCAGGTGCTGCGCAAGCTGGCGGAGGACGCCGGCAAGTATCTCGGTGAAACCGTCAGCCAGGCGGTGATCACGGTCCCGGCTTATTTCAACGATTCCCAGCGTCAGGCCACCAAGGACGCCGGCCGCATCGCCGGTCTCGAGGTGCTGCGCATCATCAACGAGCCCACGGCGGCTGCGCTGGCCTACGGCCTCGACAAGAAGAGCAACGAGCGCATTCTCGTGTTCGACCTCGGCGGCGGCACGTTCGATGTCTCGGTGCTGGAAGTCGGTGATGGTGTGTTCGAGGTGCTCTCCACCTCGGGTGACACCCACCTGGGTGGTGATGACTTCGACAAGGTGATCGTCGATCACCTCGCCGCCACCTTCAAGTCGAACGAGGGGATCGATCTTCGTCAGGACAAGCAGGCCCTGCAGCGTCTCACCGAAGCGGCGGAAAAGGCCAAGATCGAACTCTCCAGTGCCACCCAGAGCGAGATCAATCTCCCCTTCATCACCGCCACACCCGAGGGTCCCAAGCACCTCGATCTCACCCTGACCCGGGCCAAGTTCGAGGAGCTCTGCTCGAAGCTGATCGACCGCTGCGCCGTGCCGGTGGAGCAGGCCCTCAAGGACGCCAAGCTCTCGAAGTCCGAGATCGATGAAGTGGTGATGGTGGGCGGTTCCACCCGCATCCCCGCTGTTCAGGAGCTGGTCAAGCGCATCACCGGCAAGGATCCCAACCAGACGGTGAATCCCGACGAGGTGGTGGCCGTGGGCGCCGCCATCCAGGGCGGTGTGCTGGCCGGTGAGGTCAAGGACATCCTCCTGCTCGACGTCACCCCCCTGTCTCTCGGCGTGGAGACCCTGGGCGGTGTGATGACCAAGATGATCCCCCGCAACACCACGATCCCCACCAAGAAGGCCGAGACCTACTCCACCGCCGTGGACGGTCAGACCAACGTGGAGATCCATGTGCTCCAGGGCGAGCGCGAGATGGCCTCCGACAACAAGAGCCTCGGCACCTTCCGCCTCGATGGCATTCCCCCGGCACCCCGCGGTGTGCCCCAGATCGAGGTGACCTTCGACATCGACGCTAACGGCATCCTCAGCGTCACCGCCAAGGACAAGGGAAGCGGCAAGGAGCAGAGCATCTCGATCACCGGTGCCTCCACCCTCTCCGAGAACGAGGTGGAGAAGATGGTCAAGGATGCCGAGACCAACGCCGCCGCCGACAAGGAGAAGCGGGAGCGCATCGACCTCAAGAATCAGGCCGAAACGCTCGTGTACCAGGCCGAGAAGCAGGTCGCCGATCTTGGTGACAAGGTCAGCGATGACGCCAAGGCCAAGGTGGAGGAGAAGCGCACCAAACTCAAGGAGGCCACCGAGAAGGAGGACTTCGATGCCATGAAGCCCCTGCTGGAGGAACTGCAGCAGGAGCTCTACGCCCTGGGTGCCTCGGTGTACCAGCAGGCCGGTGACGCGGAGGCGGCGGCCGCTGCCAGTGCCGGCAACGGCTCCTCGGCCGCCGGCAGCGCCTCCTCGGCCTCGAGCGACGACGTGATCGACGCTGAGTTCACCGAGAGCAAGTGATGCCTGGCATGTCCTGACGGGTGATCGACGGATCACCCATCCGCTGCCGGTACTGGAATCGATCCATCAACAAGGCCCGCCGTGAGGCGGGCCTTCGCTTTGGGGCCTCAGGGGCCCCGGGCCGTTTCAGCAGGTCACTCGCTGATGCGTGCCACCTGCTCCTTCGACTTCGCCACCACTTCCGGCGGCAGAGTCACGTAGCCGAGCTCGGGGGCCTGGGCCTGGGCCTCCTCGGAGAGCATGAAATCGAAGGTCTCCTTCAGCAGGGGAGTCTTGTCGCCGTTGCCGGTCTCGTAGGCCAGGATCCAGGTGAAGGTCACGATCGGATAGCCCTGGTCGGGATTGGGGTTGCCGCCGATCAGGTCGGGTCCGAGGTCGATGGAGGCCAGCGCCAGGCTCTCGGTTTCGTTGGTCGGCATGACGGATTCGCCGGAGGCGTTCTCCAGCGCGGCCGCCTGCAGGCCGTCCTTGACGTAGGCCACCTCCACGTAGCCGATGCCGCCATCGATCTGCTTCAGCTGGGCCGAGACGCCTTCATTGCCCTTGGCGCCGACACCGACCGGCCAGCTGATGGATTTGTCCGCTCCGGGGCCACCGTCCCACTCGGGGCTGATGGCCGCCAGGTGCTTGGTGAAGTTGAAGGTGGTGCCGGAGCCGTCGGAGCGGTGCACCACGCGGATCGGCTTGTCGTCGCAGCCCACCTCGCTGAAGTTGGTGATCGAGCCGAGGAAGATGCCGGCCAGCTGCTCCTGGTTCAGGGCCAGCTCGCATCCCTCGAAGTTGTAGGCCACGGCGATGGCGCCGGCGGTCATCGGGATCTGCAGCACGCCGCGGCTCACCTCGGCGATGGCGTCCTCCTTCATCGGGGCGTCGGAGGCAGCGAAGTCAACCGTTTCAGCCTGGAACTGCCGCACGCCGGCGCCGGAGCCGACCGATTGGTAGTTCACATTGACGCCCTTCTCGGCGAGCTGCTGGAACCAGCGCTGATAGATCGCGGCAGGGAAGGAGGCTCCGGCGGCGTTGAGGGAGCCGGTGGGGCCCTCGCTGCCGCCGCCGGCGGCATCGTCACCCGCACCGCCGCAGGCAGCCAACGTGAGGGTTCCGGCCAGACCGAGGGTGGCGGCGAGCGACCGAAGCGTTCGGCGACGGAAGACAGACATGCGTGAGAGGTTGGATGGTGGGCCGGGCGACGCGCACGCCGCAGCTGGCGGCGACCGCATTCCGGCGCCTGAACGGTAGAGATGCCAGGTGAGCACAGGTTTAAGGGTGCGTTAACAGCCCGATCTGACGGCTCACCCAGGCCGCGCTGGCCGGTGCCAGCAGCACCCCGTTGCGGTGATGGGCGGTGGCCACGATCAGTCCCGGCTCCGGCTGCTCGAGCACCGGCGCCGGCCGGCCGGCCGGCCGCGGCCGGATCCCCTCCCAGCGATGGCACAGCCGTGAGCGCCGCAGCCAGTCCGGCGGGTCTCCCTCCAGCTCCCGCAGCCGGTTGAGCGGAGTGCTGCCGGCTCGCCGGCCCGGCTCCACCGTGGCACCGACCCAGAGTCGTCTGCCCGGCCGGGGCACCAGGTTGAGGCCGCGCCAGACCATCGCCCCGGGCCAGCGCCTCCACAGATCGCCGTCCGGCAGGGGATCGGTCAGCTCCAGCTCCAGGGCCTGGCCCAGGACCGGCGCCACCGGGATCGGGTGATTGAGCGGCGCCAGCAGGGCGTTCAGCCCTGTGGCGACACACAGCACCAGCCAGCGGCCCTCCAGCGGCTCCCCCTGTTGCCGCTGCACCCGCCAGCCCCGCTGGCAGCGCTCCAGGGCCCTGACCCGATCCGGCAGCAGACGTCCGCCCAGGCGAGCCACCTCGCTGCGCAGGGCCTGCAGCAGCGGCAGCGGGTCGATCTGGCCGTCGGTGGCGGAGTGCAGACCGCCCAGGGCCTGACGCGGCGGGTGCGGCTCCAGTAGCCGGAGATCACCGGGCTCGAGCCAGCGCAGGTCGCGTTCAGCGCCATGGGCGTCCGCGAAGGCCCTGAGGCGCCCCTCCTCGTCGGCATCGGCCGCCAGCAGCAGCAGGCCGGAGCGGGCGGGCAGCCGATGGCCGGCCTGCCGCAGCTCCGCGATCCATCGAGGCCACAGCGCCATGGCCTCCTGGCGCAGCCGCAGGCCGCGGCCACTGCGGCGCCGGTACACCTGACCCATCAGCACACCGAGGGCGGCGGGAGAGCCCCAGGCACTGGGTGCGGGGGGCGCCTGAGTGGGTCCGGTCGTCTCCGCCAGCTCGGGGTCCATCAGGGTCACGGCGCACCCCTGGCGGCTGAGCTGCCAGGCCACGGCGCTGCCGACGACACCGGCGCCGACCACGATCACCTCAGGGGCCATCTCCGGCCGATGAAGGGTTCGGCCGCTCCGGATGAGGAGCGGCGGGCAGGCCGGATCAGGCGGCCGGCAGGCCCATGGCTTCCATGGCGTCGTCGCCCTCGTCGCTCGCCTCAGTGGTGCTGTCCGCGGCGGCCCGGGCGGCGGCCTCATCGGCAGCGGCCTGGATGCTGGCGATGGCCTGGGCCGGAATCACCTCGGCGTAGCTGGCGAACCCGGCGGCCACGCCGGAGTAGGCCCGATCCATGCGCATCGGCTCCTGCAGGCGTGCCGCTTCATCCAGCTCGGCCATGGAGCGCTTCAGGGCGGCGGCGCGGGAGTTGGCCTCGGCCCGATCGCCCGGCAGCAGGCGCTGGTTGATGTAAAGCATCTCCCGGCCCACCTCCTGCATCGGGCCGTGGATCAGGTTGCGCGCGAAGATCCAGTTGCGCTGGGAGACCAGCGCCGCCAGCTCAGGCAGACGCTCCATCGAGGCCAGATAGCCCTCTGCCTGACGGGTGATCACCGCCATGTCCTCGGGTGGGATGCCGGGCTGGGCGGACTGGGCGCCGGAGCAGGCCACCAGGGACACCGCCAGGGCCAGGCTGAGGCAGGCCTTGAGCAGGCGACGCAGGGTGGGGGCCATCGGGGGACAGCGCAAAGACGAGGCTGGACTGTACCTGCCGCGCCCGGGCCGGCGGGCCTCGAGCGGCCGTCTCGGCACAATGCCCAGGCCACCCGCCCGGACGTCGCCGCGATGAGCGTGCCCACGGCCATCCTGCAGCTGATCTGTCCCGATCGCCCCGGGCTGGTGAGCGAGCTCTCGGGCTGGGTGGCGGCCAATGGAGGCAACATCCGCCACGCCGACCACCACACCGATGCCGATGCGGGTCTGTTCCTGAGCCGCCTGGAGTGGGATCTCGACGGCTTCGGCCTGCCGCGGGAGGCGATCGCACCGGCGACGGAGGCCCTGGCCCAGCGCCTGCAGGGCCGCTCCTCCCTGCACTTCTCCGATGCCCTCAGCCGGACGGCCATCTTTGTGAGCAAGCAGAGCCACTGCCTGCTCGATCTGCTCTGGCGCACCCGCAGCGGTGAGCTGCCGATGGAGGTGCCGCTGGTGGTCTCGAATCACCCCGATCTGCGGCAGGAGGCCGAGGCCTTCGGGAGCCGCTTCGTGCACCTGCCCGTGAGCCAGGGCAGCCGGGCTGAGGTGGAACAGCAGCAGCTGGAGCTGCTGGCCGCGGAGCGCATCGACCTGGTGGTGCTGGCCAAGTACATGCAGATCCTCTCGGCCGATTTTCTCGGCCGCTTCGGGGAGGTGATCAACATCCACCACTCCTTCCTGCCGGCCTTCAAGGGCGCCCAGCCCTATCACCGGGCCTGGGAGCGGGGGGTGAAGCTGATCGGGGCCACCGCCCACTATGTCACCGAGGACCTGGATGACGGCCCGATCATCGAGCAGACCACCGTGCACGTGAGCCACCGCGACGAAGTGGAGGATCTGATCCGCAAGGGCCGTGACACCGAGCGACTGGCCCTGGCGCGGGCAGTGCGGCTGCATCTGCGTCGCCAGGTGATGGAGTACCGCGGGCGCACGGCCGTGTTCGACTGATGCGGCTCCCGGCTCTCGCCAGTGGCCTGCCGACGGGAGCCTCCCCCCTGGGCTGGCGCTGCTTTCAGATCGGGCTGCTGCTGCTGCCCTCCAGCGCCCTGCTGGCCAGTGCCCTGTTCGTGGTGGCGCTGGTGCTGGGCTGCCGCGGCCGCAGCCCCTGGTGGCGCGATTCCTGCAACCGGGTGCTGTTGGTGGTGGCGACCCTGATGCTGCTGGGCACCCTCCGGGCCGATCGAGCCGATCTGGCCTGGGCCGGCCTGGCGAACTGGCTCCCCTTCTTCTGGGGCTTCTGGGGATTTCAGCCCTATGTGGCCGCGCCGCCGGCTCGGCGACGGGCGGCCCTCTGGCTGGTGGCCGGCACCGTTCCGGTGATCCTCACGGGGCTGGGCCAGATGTGGGCCGGCTGGAGAGGCCCCTGGCAACTGCTGGGCGGGCTGATCATCTGGCACATGAGTCCGGGCGGCGAACCCGAGGGCCGCCTGTCCGGCCTGTTCGACTACGCCAACATCGCCGGCTCGTGGCTGGCCCTGGTCTGGCCCCTGGCCCTGGCGGCGCTGCTGCAGCGCGGTCTGTCCCGCGGGCGGCGACTCACTGTGCTGCTGATCGCGGCCGGGCTCGTGGCGGCCCTGCTGCTCACCGACTCGCGCAACGCCTGGGGGGCTCTGCTGCTGGCCCTTCCCCTGGTGGCCGGCCCCGCCAGCTGGCTCTGGCTGCTGCCGGTGCTGCTGCTCGCGCTGCTGCCGGTGCTGGTGGCCGTGCTGCCGGGGGTGCCGAGCGGCTGGCAGGAGGCGGCCCGGGCGCTGGTGCCGGAGGGCATCTGGGGGCGCCTCAGCGATGCCAAGCACGCAGCGGAGCGGGTTCCCGCCTCCACCCGCCTCGGTCAGTGGGGTGTGGCACTGGGCCTGATCGGGGAGCGGCCCTGGCTGGGCTGGGGTGCGGCGGCCTTCACGGTGCTCTACCCGGCGCGGACCGGCCAGTGGCACGGCCACCCCCACAACCTGCCGATCGAGATGGCGGTGAGCTTCGGTGTTCCCGCCGCGCTGCTGCTGGTGGGGATGGTGGTTGGCCTGCTGGGGCGTTCCGCCCGTCGGGGCATGGCGGGCGGGGCCCTGTTCGAACGCGCCTGGTGGGCCGCGGCGCTGGTGCTGCTCAGCCTGCACGCCACCGACATCCCCCTCTACGACAGCCGCCTCAACATCGCCGGCTGGATCCTGCTGGCGGGCCTGCGCGGGCGTCAGCCGGCGGAGACGAGGGCCGGAGCCCCCTGACGGACCAGCACCGCCGGAGCCACACCGCCCCGCAGGTGCTGCCAGGGGAGCACCTGCTCCTGGTCCCAGCAGCCGTGCACCACCTCCGACCAGGCCGGCGGCGGCGGCAGGGGCGGTGAACCCGGTGCCGGGGGAGCCTCGCCGGCGCGCACGGCGGCGTGGGCCCGTTTCCAGCCCCCCTGGCTGGTGCTGTTGCCCCGCACGGCGGCGATCACCGGGGCGAGCCGCCGGTCGCCGCGGCTGAGCAGGGCCTGCACCGCGCTCCAGCCGTAGCTTTCCGGACGCAGGGTGATGCCTTTGGGCCGGAGCCGCTTGCCCAGTCGTTTCAGCCGTTTCTCGGCCTCGGGCCGGAGGCCGTGCCACTGGAATGGGGTCTGGGCCTTGGGCACGAAACTGCTCACCCCCAGGGTCAGTCTCAGGCCGGGGTTGGCGGCCCGCAGCTGCAGCATCAGATCCGCGGTGGCCTCCACGTCGTCCTCCTCCTCCGTCGGCAGGCCGACCATCCCGTAGAGCTTGAGGGCGCTGAGACCCCCCTCCAGGGCATGGCGTGCCGCCGCCTGGATCTGCTCGTGCGAGAGCTTCTTGTTGATCAGCTCACGCATCCGCTCGCTGCCGCTCTCGACCGCGATCGTGAGGGAGCGGCTGCCGCGGCGGGCCAGGATCCGGCTCAGCTCGGTCGTCACCGTGGCCGCCCGCACCGAGCTCAGGCTGACGCGCACATCCTCGAAGCGCTCCTGGTCGAGCCAGTCCATCAGCTCGGCGAAGCCCGGATGCTGGGTCACCGATGCCCCCAGCAGTCCCAGGCGACGGGTGGCTCCCAGGCCTGCTTCCACCGCCGGAATCAGGCTCCCCTCCACCGCTGGAGTGCGGAACGGCAGGGTGAGGTAGCTGGCCAGGCAGAAGCGGCAGAGTTCGGGGCAGCTGCGGACCACCTCGACCATGTGGATGGCCGGCCAGGCGGCCTCCGGCGTGATCACCATCGAGCGGCTCAGCCGTTCGCCGCGCCAGGTGCGCTTGGAGAGGCTGGCGGGCAGCTCCGGTTCCACCGGCATCACGTTTTCGAGGCTGCAGTCACGGCCGTAGCGGGGTGTGTAGAGGCCCGGCACGTAGACGCCCGGGACGCGGGCCAGGGTCCGCAGCCGCTCCGCCCGCGGCCGGCCCCGGCCGGCCTGAACGGCGTCGATGAACTCGGGCAGCAGCTCCTCGCCGTCGCCCAGTAGCACGGCATCGAAGAAGGGGGCCAGCGGTTCCGGGTTGGCCGTGAGCACGGGCCCGCCGCCGAACACCAGTGGATCGTCGTCACCGCGTTCGCAGGCCCAGATGGGGATCCGTTGGCGCTCGAGCAGATCCAGCAGCACCGGGCCGTCCAGCTCCCAGCTCAGGGAGAGACCGAAGAGATCGCAGCGGCGCGGCAGCGGCTCGCTCCGGTCGGTGAACACCCGCCGCACATCCACATCCCGCCGCCCGGCCAGGGCCGCCCACACCACCTGAAAGCCGAGGCTCGTGATCCCGACCGAGTAGGTGCTGGGAAAGGCGAGCAGGGCCGTGAGGGCGCCGGGGTCCGGTGGGACCGGGTCAAACAGGAGGGTTTCTTGATTCAGGGTCCGCTGGCGGGGGAGGGTCTGGGGCCGGCGCAGGAGATGCTCCCACTCGCGTGGATTCTCTCCCCCGCCTGCCCGGCCGGCGGGGGAGCGGCCACCGGTCTGGATCACGGGTGGGGCCTGGCTGCGGGCCGGTGCGAATTCCAGCTCCAGCTCCATCTGGCGTTCGTAGATGGAGCGGCCGTCGAACAGCCGTGCCACCAGGAAGCTGCCGAGGCAGCTCACCAGGATCGGCTTGAGGATCAGCAGGTCCTTGGTGAGGCCGAAGGCCAGGAACATCGCTGTGATCGGCGTGCGCGAGCAGCCCGCCACGAAGGCGCCCATCCCCGCGAACACATAGGTGGTGGGCACGTGGCCGGTGGCCGCCTCCACCCAGCCGCCGCAGGCCAGACCGATCGATCCGCCCAGGGTGAGCATCGGCGCGAACAGACCACCCGGTGCGCCCGACCCCGCGGCCATGCCGGTGCTGAAGAACAGCAGCACGAAGATCGCCAGGGCCATGCCGATGCCCACGTGCCCCGTGGCCACGTCGTGCTGCAGGGCCGCCTGGTTGTGGAAGTCGGAGGGAAGCAGGCCGTAGACGGCCCCCAGCACCGCGCCGCTCAGCACCATCCGCAGCACGAGCCGGTTCCCGAACCACTGGTGACCCCAGCGCTGCATCCGCAGCACGTAGCGGCAGTAGAGCTCGGCCAGCACGCCGACCACCGGACCGAGGGCGATCAGGTACAGCAGGTCTACCGGCAGGAACTGCACCAGGGGGGAGTATTCGCGCTCCAGCTGAAAGCCCACACCGGCCTGCAGGCCGCCGGCATGGGGTCCGAGACCGGACAGTCCGAGCACATCGGCCCAGGTGTCGGCCGCGAAGGTGGTGACCAGCACCAGCAGCAGCACCACCGGGCGAGCGGAGTGCAGCAGCTCCTCGATGGCATAGACGAAGCCGCCGATCGGGGCGCTGAAGGCCGCGGCGATCCCGGCGCCGCCGCCCGCGGCCACGATCACGCGCCGGAAGGCCACCGGAGCTTTCAGGACCCGGGCCATGCTCCAGGCCACCGAGGCTCCCATCTGCACCGCCGGGCCTTCCGGCCCCAGGGGAAAGCCGCTGCCGATGGCCACGATGCCGGCCATCAGCTTCACCACCCCCACCCGCAGCCCCATGGGCACCGCCCGGTGCCGGAGGAAGTTCATCACCTGCGTGACGCCCGAGCCCGAGGCGGCGGGGGCCAGCCGCTGCACCAGCTGGCCTGAGATCAGTCCCCCGAGGGCGCCGACAGCCGGCAGCACCAGCCAGGGCGGGGCGTCCTGCAGCAGGCGCAGGCGCCAGGTGCCCAGCCATCCCACCCCGAAGCGGAACAACAGGGCCGTGAAGGCGGCCCCGAGCCCGGTGAGCATCAGGGCCAGAACGACGCTGAACCAGCGCTGCTCGAGCAGGCTGCGGATGCTGCGGGCCGAGGCCCGCTGCCACTGGGGCGTTCCGCTCTGGCTCAGGCCGACCATCCGCCTCCCGTTCCTGTCTCAGACCTCCGCCAGCACCTCCGCCTGCTCGGCGGGGCTGACCACGCGGCCCTCCTCCTCGAAACCGCTGATCTGATCGAAGTTGAGGTAGCGGTAGAGCTCATCGGAGAGGGGATCGATCTTCGAGGCGGCGATGCTGCGGTACTCCTCCACGGTGGGGATGCGACCGAGCAGGGCGCAGACCGCCGCCAGTTCGGCGCTGCCCAGGTAGACCTGCGCACCCTTGCCGAGGCGGTTGTTGAAGTTGCGCGTGCTGGTGGAGAACACGGTGGTGTTGTCCTCCACCCGGGCCTGGTTGCCCATGCAGAGCGAGCAGCCGGGCATCTCCATGCGGCAGCCGGCCGCTTCAAAGATGGCGTAATAGCCCTCCTGCTTGAGGCGTTCCTCATCCATGCGGGTGGGCGGGCAGACCCAGAGGCGGGTCTGGAGGGTGCCGGCACCCTCGAGCACCTTGGCCGCAGCGCGGTAGTGGCCGATGTTGGTCATGCAGGAGCCGATGAACACCTCCTGCACCGGATCGCCGGCCACCTCGCTGAGCAGCTTGACATTGTCCGGATCGTTCGGACAGGCCAGAACCGGCTCGTGCAGGCTGTCGAGGTCGATCTCCAGGATGTCGGCGTACTCGGCATCGGGATCGGCCGAGAGCAGGCTGGGCTTGGCCAGCCAGTCCTCCATGGCCCGGATCCGTCGGGCCAGGGTGCGGGCGTCCTGATAACCCCTGGCGATCATGTTGCGCATCAGGCTGACGTTGCTGCGCAGGTATTCGGACACCGTCTCCTCGGACAGACGGATCGTGCAGCCGGCGCAGGAGCGTTCGGCCGTGGCGTCGGTGAGTTCGAAGGCCTGCTCGAGCTTGAGGTCGGGCAGCCCCTCGATCTCCATGATCCGGCCGTTGAAGACGTTGATCTTGTTGGCCTTCTCCACCGTCAGCAGGCCCCGCTGGATCGCGGTCCAGGGGATGGCGTTGACCACGTCACGCAGGGTCACGCCCGGCTGCAGCGAGCCGCTGAAGCGCACCAGCACCGATTCCGGCATGTCCAGCGGCATGGCGCCGATGGCTGCGGCGAAGGCCACCACGCCCGAGCCCCCGGGGAAGGAGATGCCCAGGGGGAAGCGGGTGTGGCTGTCACCGCCCGTGCCGACCGTGTCGGGCAGCAGCATGCGGTTGAGCCAGCTGTGGATGATGCCGTCGCCCGGCCGCAGGGCCACGCCGCCGCGCTGCTCGAAGAAATCCGGCAGCTCCTTCTGCGTCTGGATGTCGACCGGTTTCGGGTAGGCCGCCGTGTGGCAGAAGCTCTGCATCACCAGATCGGCCGAGAAGCCCAGGCAGGCCAGCTCCTTCATCTCGTCCCGCGTCATCGGGCCGGTGGTGTCCTGGCTGCCGACCGTGGTCATCACCGGTTCGCAGCTGGTGCCCGGGCGCACGCCCGCCACGCCGCAGGCGCGTCCCACCATCTTCTGGGCCAGGGTGAAGCCGCGGCCGGTGTCCTCCGGCAGACCCGGCCGCACGAACAGGGTGCTGGCGGCCAGCCCCAGGCGCTGGCGCACCCGATCCGTGAGGGCCCGGCCGATCATCAGGGGGATGCGTCCGCCGGCGCGCACCTCATCGGTGAGGGTGCTCGGCTTGAGGCTGAAGCGGGCGATGACCGTGCCGGCCCCCTCCTCGGTGGCCGCCCGCTCGATCGTGCCGGCCGCGGGTCGGATGGTGATCACATCACCGCTGCGCAGGGCCGAGACATCGCATTCGATCGGCAGGGCGCCGGAATCCTGAGCGGTGTTGAAGAAAATCGGGGCGATCTTGCCGCCGAGGATCACACCGCCGGCCCGCTTGTTGGGCACGTGGGGGATGTCGTGGCCGATGTGCCACAGCACCGAGTTGATCGCCGACTTGCGCGAACTGCCGGTGCCCACCACATCGCCGACGTAGGCGATCGGATGGCCCTTCTGCCGCAGGGCTTCGATGGTGGCCAGCCCGTCGGGATCGCGGGTCTCCAGCATGGCCAGGGCGTGCAGGGGGATGTCCGGCCGGGTGGTGGCATGGACCGCTGGAGAGAGGTCGTCGGTGTTGGTCTCGCCCTCCACCTTGAACACCGTCACGGTGATCGCCTCGGCCAGCTCCGGTCGCCGGGTGAACCAGTCCGCCGCCGCCCAGGAGTCCACCACCTGCCGGGCGAACCGGTTCGTCTCCGCCAACTCGAGCACGTCGTTGAAGGCGTCGTAGACCAGCAGGGTGCGGCTCAGCCCTTCGGCCGCGGCCCCGGCGATCGCCTCGCGCGGATCCGACAGCAGCTCGATCAGGGCGGCCACGTTGTATCCCCCCACCATCGTGCCGAGCAGTTCGGTGGCCTCCACGGCGCTCACCAGCGGGGAGCTGGCGCGGCCGCCGGCCACGGCGCTCAGCCAGGTGGCCTTGACGTAGGCCGCCTCATCGACTCCGGGCGGCACCCGTTCCCGCAGCAGCTCCAGCAGCTCCTGCTCCTGGCCCGCCGGGGGGTTGTGCAGCGCTTCGGTGAGCGCCCCGGTCTGCTCCGCGTTCAGGGGCAGCGGCGGGATGCCGAGGCTCAGACGCTCGGCGGCGGCCTCGTGGTACGAGCTGAGCATGGGAGAAACGCGGACGACACAAGGCTGCCCATTCTCGATCGCCCAGGCGGCAACGGCTGTGGTGGCTGCTGCCGAATCCACCCCCTTTCCTAGGCTGAGCGCACGAGACTCCTGTTGTGGTCAGCGTCGTGCCCCTGTGCTCCACCTCCGATCTCCACGTGGTGGAGACCCGTCCATTGGTGCCGCCCAGCCTGCTGCATCAGGAGCTGCCGCTGGCGCCGCACACGGCTGAGTCGATCCAGGCGGCCCGCCGGCGCATTCAGGCGATCCTGCGGGGCGAGGACCGGCGCCTGCTGGTGATCGTCGGGCCCTGCTCGGTGCATGACGTGGATGCGGCGCGCGAGTACGCGGATCGCCTTCTGCCGGTGCGCCAGCGCCACGCCGAGGATCTGGAGGTGGTGATGCGGGTGTATTTCGAGAAGCCCCGCACCACCGTGGGCTGGAAGGGTCTGATCAACGACCCCCACCTCGACGGCAGTTACGACATCAACACCGGGCTGCGGCGGGCCCGCGGGCTGCTGCTGCATCTGGCCGGCTGCGGCCTGCCGGCGGCCACCGAGCTGCTCGACCCCGTGGTGCCCCAGTACATCGCCGATCTGATCAGCTGGACGGCGATCGGCGCCCGCACCACCGAGAGCCAGACCCACCGCGAGATGGCCTCCGGCCTCTCGATGCCGATCGGCTACAAGAACGGCACCGATGGCAGCGCCGCCATCGCCATCAACGCCATGCAGGCGGCCTCCCGGCCCCATCACTTCCTCGGCATCAACCACGAGGGCCATGCCTCCATCGTCACCACCACCGGCAATCCCGATGGGCACCTGGTGCTGCGGGGCGGCAAGCAGGGCCCCAACTACAGCCCCGAAGCGGTGACGGCGGCGGCCCGTCAGCTGGAGGCGGCCGGCCTGACGCCGCGACTGATGGTGGACTGCAGCCATGGCAACTCCAACAAGGACTACCGGCGTCAGGGCGAGGTGCTGGCCAGCGTGGCCGCTCAGGTGGCTGACGGTTCCGATGCCGTGCTCGGCGTGATGCTCGAGAGCCACCTGGTGGCTGGCAGCCAGGGTCTGGGCTCCGATCCGGTGAGCCTCAGCTATGGCCAGAGCATCACCGATGCCTGCATCGATTTCGAGACGACTGAGGCGCTGCTGGATCAGCTCAGCGCTGCGGTGCGCGGGTCCCGCTCCCGGCAGGCCGTGCTGACCTGAGGGCCCACGAGCCATCGCAGGCCGGCCACGGCTTGCGTTCGACTGGCACTCTCGAGGTGAGAGTGATAACAACCCCGAGTGATCTGGAAAGATTGTGAAGTGTTTACACTGAACTTCCGGTCCGGTTGCTGAAGCTACTTTGAGCCGACTTTCCTCCGGGAGATCAGGCATGACCTATCTTCTGCAGCTCTGCGGCTTCTCCGATCCGCTGCGGCTGTTCTATCTGGAACAGCAGCAGGGGCCCTGCTACGGCGGCTTTCGCCGCTTCCATCTCGATGATTTGATGGACTGGGCCCTGGCGATCGCCAGCCGCCGCCACTGGGACTCCGATCTCATCGAGAAGGCGGTGATGGACCACTGGCTGCGTCGCGCTGAACAGATCCGTCTCTGGCAGCAGCGCCTCGGCCAGCAGCCTTCCCAGCAGCTGCTGGTGGCCGCCATCGGCACCAATCAGGACTGGCAGCGCCGCTGTGAACGCCTGCTCGAGGTCTGAGCCGGGGTCATCCAGGCGGATTCAGTGTCTCCGGATGGGTTCAGCCGGCTCCTCCCAGCTGAACCCAGAGCCAGGAGACGCTCAGGGGCACGCTGAGGTTGTCGATGCCGGCCACCGCCACCTGCTCCAGCCCTGTGGCCACCAGTGCGAGGGCAGGCAGGGTCCACAGCTCGGGGCCGGTTCCCGTGATCATGCGTGCCAGCAGCAGCGTCAGCAGGCTGACCAGCGCCATCGCCAGCGTTCCGGCCAGGGATTTGCGCTGACCCATCACGCTCCAGCTGGGGGACCGCACGGCCGGCCCCACGAGTCCGGCAAGCCCATCGCCCAGGGCCATCACCATCACCCCAACCGCCATGGCCGCGGCCTGAGCCGGCCAGAACCACCAGGCGAGCAGCGTGATCGCCAGTCCGTAGGCCACGGTGCCGTAGCTGTGGCGGTCCACATCCTCAACGGCCGGCAGCACCCGGATGCGGTGATTGAGGGCGGCCAGCAGGGTGACGCTGGCCGCCACGGGCAGGGCGATCCAGCGGTCCACCTGCACCGCCCAGGCGATGAGCACCACCGGCCCCGTGCCGATGTGCACGATCTTGCGGGGCCATTCCCGCTGAGCGGGCCAGCGCCCCCGCACCCACAGGGCCAGGCCCACCAGAGCCAGCAGCCAGGCGAAGCAGGGGATGAGGGCCAGCAGGTCGGTGCTGGCCGGCAGGGACAGAGGCTCCGTTGAACCGGGGGTGATCGTCAGGCGGCCTGCTGGTAGCTGGTCATGGTGCGGAGCTTGAGGATCGCCTTGGCTTCCAGCTGGCGCACCCGCTCGCGGGACACGTTGATCTGGCGGCCGATCTCAGCCAGGGTCAGGGGCTCGGCGCCGTCCAGGCCGAAGCGGAGCCTGAGGATCTTCTGCTCGCGCTCATTGAGCTGGGAGAGCCAGGTGCCCAGGTGCTCCTTCTGCAGACTGCGGTCCATCCCCTCCATGGGCTCACCGCTGCTGGGATCGGGGATCAGCTCACCCAGGGTGCTGCGGTCCTCCTCGCCGCGGGCGTGGGCGTCGAGTGAGGCGCAGGGAGCGCTCTGGGAGATCAGGTCCTCCAGCTCCAGGGTGGCGATGCCCATGGCCTCGGCCAGCTCCATCCGGTTGGGCTGGCGGCCGAGCTCATGGGAGAGCTCGCGCGTGACACGGCGCATCTTGGAGAGCTTCTCGCTCACATGGATGGGAAGACGGATGGTGCGAGCGCTGTTGTCGATGGCGCGCGTCATCCCCTGGCGGATCCACCAGTAGGCGTAGGTGGAGAACTTGTATCCCATTGCCGGGTCGAATTTCTCAACCGCCCGTTCCAGTCCGATGGCTCCTTCCTGAACCAGATCGAGAAGTTCCAGACCCTGGTTCTGATACTTCTTGGCCACGCTGACAACGAGCCTCAGATTGGCCGCCATCATCCGGTCGCGGGCGCGACCGCCCATGCGGATCTGATGACGCTGGCGCGGTGTGAGTTCGGCTTCGGGAAGATCCTGGAGGCGCTTCATCGCCTGCACATGGTGTGCCAGCTCGATCTCCTCGGCCGGAGTGAGCAGGGGCACACGGCCAATGTTGCTGAGATACCAGCCGATGGAATCGGAGCCGTTTCGGCTACTCCCACGTGCCGCAGAGCTGGATGCGGAACCCTGTAGAGGTGATGTGCGTGGCTTCCGCCGAGAGGCGGGGAGTTTCGGCGGTAGTTGCGGTTCCACTGACGGGCGGCGTGTGCCAGCTCCGGAAGTGGAATCCAGAGGGATCCCCATCACCCTGGCCTCCAGATCTTGATTGTGCGCGGAATGTAGCACCGTGAACCGGGTGCGCCAGGCACAAAGCCGAAGAGAAAACGAAGTTCAAGGGCTGTGTTGCAGGATTTTCAACCAGCACAGTGGAAAACTGTTCACGGCAAACAGAAATTCCTGCTCCGCGGCCCCGGCTGCGGCCGGATTCAGCTGGGCGTCTGAACAAAGCCGCCGTGCCAGCGGTCGATCAGCTGGAGCTGGGAGCGTTGCCCCGTCCCCTTGGCCGGGCGGCGCAGGCTGAAACTGCCGTCGCTGGCCATGTCCCAGGCGCCCGTGTCATCGGTCAGGTACAGCTCCAGCAGCTGTTCCAGCTCCTCCCGCAGCTGCGGCTCATCGATGGGAACCACCGCTTCCACGCGGCGATCGAGGTTGCGCGGCATCCAGTCGGCACTGCCCATGAACAGCTCGGGATCGCCGGCATTGGCGAACCAGAACAGGCGCGAATGCTCGAGAAAGCGGCCGATGATGCTCACCACGGAGATGGTTTCGCTGATGTTCTCCAGGCCGGGTCTGAGGCAGCACATGCCCCGGATCACCAGTTCGATCCGCACGCCCGCCTGGCTGGCCTCGTAGAGCAGGGACACGATCTTCGGGTCCACGAGCGAATTCATCTTGGCCCGGATGTGTCCGCCGCGACCCTCGCGGGCGTGGCGGATCTCGCGCTGGATCAACGCCTCCATGCCTTTGCGCAGCGTCACCGGCGCCACCAGCAGCCGGCGGAAGTTCTGCTGCCGGGAGAAGCCGGTGAGGTAGTTGAACAGTTCCACCAGATCCTGCCCCAGCTCCGGCCGTGCCGACAGCAGGCCGAGGTCGGTGTAGAGGCGGGATGTCTTGGAGTTGTAGTTGCCGGTGCCGATGTGCACATAGCTGCGCAGATGGCCCCGCTCCCGGCGCACCACGAGAACCACCTTGGTGTGGGTCTTCAGGCCGATCACGCCGTAGACCACATGCACGCCGGAGCGTTCGAGATGGCGGGCCCACTGAATGTTGTTGTCCTCGTCGAAGCGGGCCTTGAGCTCCACCAGGGCCATCACCTGCTTGCCGTTCTCCGCTGCACGGATCAGGGCCGCAATGATCGGTGAATCGCGCGAGGTGCGGTACAGGGTCATCTTGATCGCCAGCACCGAGTCGTCGTCGGCGGCCTGGTTGATGAACTCCTCCACCGAGGTGGCGAACAGGTCGTAGGGGTGATGCAGCAGCACATCGCCGCGGCGGATCACCGAGAAGATGCTCTCGAACTCCTCGGTCTTGATCGAGCCGTCCTCGAGCATGCTCCGCTGCGCCCGGGCCAGGCGCGGATGGGTGCGCCCTGAGTGGGGGTCGTCGCTGGCATCGGCCAGGGGAAGGCCCGTCAGGGCGAACAGATCGTCCAGCCCCAGCGGTCCATCCACCCGATAGAGGTCCGCCGCTTCCACGGCCATGCCGTCCATCAGAACCTGCACCACCTCTTCGGGCATCTCGTCGGCCACCTCGAGACGCACCACCTCACCGCCGATGCGGCGTTTGCGCAGCCCCTCCTGCAGGGCCAGCATCAGATCGTCCGCCTCCAGATCCCGCAGCTCCAGATCGGCATCGCGGGTGACGCGGAAGAAGTAATGGCCCTCGATGGTCATGCCCGGAAAGAGGCTCTCCAGGTTGAAGGCCACCACCTGCTCGAGGGGCACCGCCGTGTAGGTGGCCCCGTCCGGGGTGTCGCTGAGTTCGATCGGGATGCTCACGAACCGGCCCAGGGTCTTCTGGGGCACCTTGAGCCGCGCGAACTGCTGCTGGCCGGTCTCCGGGTCGCGGATCGAGGCGGCCACGTTGAGGCTCAGGTTGCTGACGAAGGGGAAGGGGTGGGCCGGATCCACCGCCAGCGGTGTGAGCACCGGGAAGATCGCGGTCTGGAAGTGCTCGTGCACCCAGAGGCGCTGGGCGTCGTTGAGATGGTGATGATCGAGCAGGTGCACACCGCGCTCGGCCAGCTGCACCTTCAGGCGCTGGCGGTAGTGGTCCTGCTGGCGCTGCAGCACCGGGCGCAGCCGCTCCTGAATCGCCTCCAGCTGCTCGCGCGGGCTCAGCCCATCGACGCTGCGCTTGGTGATGCCGGCCTCCACCTGCGACTTGAGCGAGGCCACCCGGACCATGAAGAACTCATCCAGGTTGTTGCTGAAGATCGCGCTGAACTTGGCCTGCTCCAGCAGCGGCGTGCGCTCGTCGAGCGCCTGAGCCAGGACGCGCTCGTTGAAGGCGATCCAGCTCAGTTCACGGTTGATGTACAGGGAGGGCTCCAGGCCGCCAGCACTCATGGAGACACCCTCTTGCATGGGTCTCGGAAACGTAGCAATCGGGACGCGGGAACCCATGTCGCCTGCGCGCTTGCCAGGCTGCGAAGCAATGGAGGATTCGGCCCTGACTCCCACCGACCCGGTGAGCACCGACCCGGCGAGGCCCGCGCAGGAGGCCCTGACGCATCTCAACAGTGCGGGTCAGGTGCACATGGTCGATGTGGGCGGCCGGCCGGCCCGCCGCCGACGGGCCGTGGCGGAGGGATGGATCCGGATGCAACCCCAGGTGTGCGATCGACTGCTGGCCGGCCGTGCTCCCAAGGGCGACGTGCTGGCGGTGGCCCGGGTTGCGGCGATTCAGGCCGCCAAGCGCACCTGGGAGCTGATTCCTCTCTGCCATCCACTTGCCCTCACATCCATTCAGGTGGCCGTGGAGCCGGCCGCTCCCCCGGGAGTGGAGGCCGGGCCGGCGGCGGCCCTGCGCCTGAGCGCCGAGGTCTCCACCGAGGGGCCCACGGGTGTGGAGATGGAGGCCCTCACGGCTGTTCAGATCGGCCTGCTCACCCTCTATGACATGGCCAAAGCCCTCGATCCGGCCATGACCATCGGTCCGGTGCGGGTGCTGAGCAAGGAGGGTGGACGCCACGGTCCCTGGCGCCACCCCGATGCGCTGCCGGCGGAGCAGCGGCATGACTGATCCCTTCCCCCGCCAGGGGCTGCCGCTGGAGGAGGCCCGCGCGCGGCTGCTGGACGGCCTCAGTGTCTCGCTGCCGGAGGAGACCCTGCCCTTGATCGCCTGTCTGGGGCGGGTGAGCGCCCGGCCCGTGGTTGCGGCCGAGGCCGTGCCCGGGTTCCGGGCCTCGGTCATGGACGGCTTCGCTCTGGCCGGCACGGCCCCGGCCGCCGGAGCGGCCTGGGAGTTGGTGGGCCGCTCGGAACCCGGCGCCCCGTACCCCGATCGCCTGCAGCCCGGTGAAGCGGTGCGGATTCTCACCGGCGCGCCGGTGCCCGATGGCTGTGAGCGGGTGGTGCCCCAGGAACTGGCCCGGCTCGAGGGCGACCGAAGCCGGCTGCTGGTGCCGGATGCCTCGAGCGGGCCGGCCTGGATCCGGGCGGCCGATGAGGAGGCACGACCCGGGGACCGCCTGCTGGAGGCCGGTGAGCGCCTGGGTGCGGCGCACCTGGCCCGGCTGGCGGCGTGCGGCGTGGATCGGATCGCGGTGCACCGCCGCCCCACGCTGGCGCTGCTGATCAGCGGCGATGAGCTGGTGCCCCCGGGGCGGCCGCGCGGGCCCGGCAGCATCTGGGAGAGCAACGGCACCCTGCTGGAGGCCCTGCTGCAGCGTCTCGGTTACACCGTGGTATCGCGAGCCGTGGTGGCCGACCGCCGCGATCCCCTGCGTCGGGCCATGACCGACATGGCCGAGCACGCCGATGTGGTGGTGAGCACCGGTGGGGTGTCCGCCGGTGACAGCGACTGGATCCGTCCGCTGCTGGCCGAGCTGGGATCGGTGACCTTCTGGAAGCTCGATCTCAAACCGGGCCGGCCCTTCGCCTTCGGTCAGCTCAAGGGCACCCCGTTCTTCGGGCTGCCGGGGAATCCGGTGTCTGCCGCGGTCACCGCGCTGCAGCTGCTCTGGCCTGCCCTGGAACGGCTCGAGGGCGTGACGGAGTCCCCCTGCCGGCGCTGGCGACTGCCGCTGGCGGCCCCGATCGAGCGCCGGGCCGGGCGGCCGGAGCTGATGCGGGCCGCCCTCGATCGCGACGGTGACGGCCACCCTGTGGCGCGCCTGCTGGGCTCGCAGGCCTCCTCGCGGCTCGGCTCTCTGCAGGGAGCGGACCTGCTGCTGGAGATTCCCGCGGAGGCCACCCGTCTGGAGGCCGGAGAGCGGGTCTGGGCCCAGCTCCTGGCCCTGCCCCTGCTCTGAGGCGCCATTCCTGTGGATCGTCCTTCCCTGCCTCTGCGTCCGATGGCGCCCCGCGACGAAGCGGAGCTGCGCGCGGTGTATGTCGATGCGATCGACAGCACGGCCCCGGGGCTGTACAGCGAGGCGCAGGTGATGGCCTGGCGGTCCGTGGCACTGCTGCCCGGGCCGCTCGATGAGACCCTGCGCCGCGGCATCGGCCTGGTCAGCGAAGGGGAGAGGGGCATCGAGGCCTTCGCCGTGCTGCACCCCTCGGATCGGCTGGCGCTGCTCTACTGCCGGGGGCGATCGGCGCGTCAGGGCCGGGCCGCGGCCTTGCTCGACCGGCTGGAGGCGGAGGCCCGGCGGCGCGGCTGCCGGAGCCTGCGCACCGAGGCCAGCCTGATCAGCCGGCCCCTGCTGGAGCGCCGCGGCTGGCAGGTGGTGGCCCCTGAGCGGATCGAGATCGCCGGGGTGAGCTTCGACCGCTTCCGGATGGCGCTGGCGCTGGATTGAGCGCGATCGGCCCGGGATCAGGTCAGGGGGGTGTTGCGGTCCAGCCAGCGCCCGCGGCCTCCCGACCACTCCCGCTTCCACAGGGCCGCCTCGCTCTTGACCCGCTCCAGCAGCGCCTGGCAGCAGCGCTGGGCCGGGCCGCGGCGGTCGGCCCGCACCGCCACCAGCACCAGCACCTCGCCGGGCCGGACCCGGCCGACCCGGTGCTGCAGCAGAACGGAGGCCACCCGGTGGCTGCCGGCCAGCTCGGCGGCCAGCCGCTGCAGCTGGGCTTCGGTCATGCCGGGGTAGTGCTCCAGATCCATCGCCTCCAGGGCCTGCCCATCGCCGGCCGTGGGCCGCATCCGGCCGATGAACTGGGCCTCGGCCGCTGCCGGTGGCGCCGTCCAGCCCTCCAGCAGCGCCGCCACGGAGATCGGTGCGGCCTGCACCCCGGTGTGGATGTGCATCAGCCTCCCGTCATCGGGGGAAGGAAGGCCACCTCATCGCCGGGCTGCAGCGGTTGATCCCAGCCCACCAGCGCGTGGTTCACGGCAACGCGGATGTGGGCCGCCGGGCCGGTCCCGAGACCGAGGCTGAGCCAGAGGCCGGTGGGGGTGTCGGTTTCGCCGCGGGCGATCGCCACGTCCCGCGTTGTCCATCCGGCCTCCTCCCTCAGGGAGGCCAGCAGCCTGACCGTCAGCATGGTCGAACGCTAACGCCGCTCCCTGGCCGCGGCCCGGCCCCCGGCCAGGATGGTTGGCCTCCGCATGGCCGCTGCCGTGACCCTGTCCGTGGCTCTGCTCACCGTCTCTGACCGGCGCACCCTGGCGGATGACCCATCGGGCGACGGCCTCAGCGAGCGGATCCGCGCGGCGGGTCATCACCTGATCGACCGGCAGCTGGTGCCGGATGACCGGTACCGCATCCGGGCCGTGCTGAGCGGCTGGATCGCGGATCCCACCGTTCAGGCCGTGATCAGCAGCGGCGGCACCGGCCTCACGGGCCGTGACGGCACCCCGGAGGCCGTGGCACCCCTGCTCGACAAGGTGATCGACGGTTTCGGTGAGCTGTTTCGCGTGCTCTCGTTCGAGAGCATCGGCACCAGTTCGCTGCAGAGCCGCGCCCTGGCCGGTGTGGCCAACGGCACGGTGATCTTCGTGCTGCCCGGCTCCCTCGACGCGGTCACCACCGCCTGGGACCGGCTGATCCGGGCACAGCTGGACGCCACCACCACGCCCTGCAACCTGGTGCAGCTGCTGCCGCGGCTCACGGAATCCCCCAGCCGGCCTGCGGGCTCAGCCCCGTCGGTCGGCCCGAGGGCTCAGCCTCCCAGGTAGGCCATCTCGGCATGGGCCGTTGCCGTTGCCGGATCCCGGAGCCGTTCGGACCGCTCCTCGCTGTAGCGGTCGCTCCGAGCGCCCCAGAGGGCGGCGATGGCCCGGCTCAGGGCCTCCGGCCCCTGCCGCAGGGGCTGGCGCAGGTCCGTTCCCTGGCTGGCGAACAGGCAGGTGTGGGCCATGCCGTTGGCGGTGATCCGCAGCCGGTTGCAGTCGCCGCAGAAGGGCTGGCTGATCGAGGCCACAACGGCCAGCAGGCCGCCGCCGTCCCGGTAGCGCCAGCGGGATGCTGTGCCGTGCTGCGGACGCCCCAGGGGCTCCAGCGGCCAGGCGGCGCCGATGCGCTGCACCATTTCAGCGGCCGGCATCACCTGATCCGGCCGCCAGCCGTTGCGGGAGCCCACATCCATCGCCTCGATCAGCCGCAGCTCCACCCCCAGCTCCCGCGCGAGTCCGGCCAGGGGCACAACCTGATCCTCATTGCGGCCGCGCACGATCACGGCGTTGAGCTTGAGGCGCCCGGCCCCGGGCTCGAACCCGGCCTGCCTGGCCGTCGCCAGCGCGGCGAGCACGGCCCGGAGGCAGTGCTCCCCCTGGGCCGGGCTCGCCTGCGGGGCCACCATCCGGGCCACCGAGGCGGCCGTGGTGCCATCGAGGCTGAGGGTGAGCCGATCGAGCCCGGCCTCGCGCAGCTCACGGGCCAGCCGGCGGGTGAGCCGCTGGCCGTTGCTGGTCATGGCGATCTCCCTGAGCCCGACCGCTCGCAGGGCGCTGAGATCCCGCACCAGTTGCGGCAGGCCGGGGTGCAGCAGGGGTTCCCCACCGGTGAGCCGCAGCGTCGAGAAGCCCAGACCGGCCGCCACCGCCACCAGGCGGACCCGCTCGGGATCCGACAGCAGCCCCTCCGGCTCGCGGTTGTCCGGGCAGCAGTAGGGGCAATTGAGATTGCAGCGCGCCGTGAGGGAGAGCCGCAGCACGCCGGCCGGCCGGCCGAGGCGATCGCTGAGCGGGGCGTCAGAAGCGCGACCAGCCATGCCCTGTCCTCGCGTCAGTCAGATCGGCCGGCGTGTTCAGGTTGTGCAGCGCCGGCTCCGGCAGCGAATGGAGCTGAACCGGGCAGCGGCGGATCCAGCCCAGCAGGCTCCGCTCTCCCTCCAGCACGGCCCGGCGCAGCGACGGCCGCAAGGCTGCGGGGTAGCGGCCGGGCAGCGGATGCCAGCGGCCGGCGGCCTCGGCGATCTGGATGGCCTCACCGGTCGCCTCCAGCCACGGCCGGAGGCTGGGGGCGCTGAGCCCCGGCATGTCCACCGCAATCACCAGCAGATCCTCATCCGGATGGGCCTCCATCAGTCGGCTCAGGGCCAGCAGAGGGCCTTCCCAGGGTGGCGGCTCCGGAATCCGATGCACCCGGCTGCCGAAGCGGCTGGCGAGGTCGTGATGGCTGGGATGCCGGCTGATCAGGCTGACGGGGCTTCCCAGGCAGAGCAGCAACTGCAGCTGGCGCTCCAGCAGGGTGCCGCCGCAGGCCCGCCGCAGCAGAGCCTTGTCGGTTCCCATGCGCCGGCTGGCGCCACCGCTCAGCAGACACGGGCGCATGGAGAAGCGGTGGTGGACTGCTGACCCGGACGCATTTTGTAACAAAGGTCACCGCGGCGGGGGGCCCCGCGCTGGTGAGATGCTGAGGCGGTGAGCATCTTGCGCCGTTTGTTAGTGCCTGAGCGCATTCTTTAGAAGCCAGGATTCTCACCACACTTTAATCAACATGCTTGGAGAGATCTGGTCTTTCCAGGGGAGATATCGAACCCTCCATCTCACCTGGTTCGCCTTTTTCCTGACCTTTGTGGTCTGGTTCAACCTGGCTCCACTGGCCACCACCGTTCGGGCCGACATGGGCCTTGATCTGGGCCAGATCCGCACGATCGCCATCTGCAACGTGGCGCTGACGGTCCCCGCCAGGGTGATCATCGGCATGCTGCTGGACAAGTTCGGGCCCCGCATCACTTACTCGTCCATTCTTGTCTATGCGGCCATTCCCTGTCTGATGTTCGCCACCGCCCAGACCTTTGGGCAGCTGGTGGTGGCTCGCCTGCTGCTCTCGATCGTGGGCGCGGGATTCGTGATCGGCATCCGCATGGTGGCTGAATGGTTCCCGCCCAAGGAGATCGGCCTGGCCGAAGGCATCTACGGCGGCTGGGGCAACTTCGGCTCCGCTTTCTCCGCCCTGACCCTGGTGATCGTTGCCGGCTGGCTGAGCTTCGCCGGTGGCGCCAGTGTGGACGGCGTGATCCTCAACTGGCGTGCAGCCATTGCCCTGACCGGCATCATCGCCGCCATCTACGGCGTCATCTACTTCTTCAGCGTCAGCGATACCCCGGAGGGCAAGACCTACCAGCGCCCCCACAAGACCGCCGGTCTGGAAGTCACTTCCATCCGCGATTTCTGGGGGCTGATGGGAATGAACGTTCCCTTCGCCGCCATTCTGGCCGTGCTCGCCTGGCGTCTTCAGAAGGTGGGCTTCCTGAACAGCACCACCTTCCCCCTGGCGATTCTTGCCATTCTCATCTGGTACGGGGCCCAGTCATGGGGTGTGATCCGCACCAACAAGGATCTTCTGCTCGGTCGCAAGACCTATCCCAAGGAGGATCGCTACAGCTTCCGTCAGGTGGCCATTCTGGAGCTCACCTACATCGTGAACTTCGGCTCCGAGCTCGCGGTGGTGTCGATGTTGCCGAGCTTCTTTGAATCGACCTTCTCCCTGCCCAAGTCGACCGCCGGCATCCTGGCGGCCTCCTACGCCTTCATGAATCTGGCGGCCCGTCCGAGTGGTGGCCTCCTCTCGGACCGCCTCGGCTCGCGCAAGAACACGATGGGCTTTCTCACCATCGGCCTCGGCATCGGCTATCTGCTGATGAGTCTGATCAAGCCGGGAACCTTCGTCGGCAGTCCCGGTGTGATTTTGGCCGTTCTGCTCACCATGTTCTGCTCCTTCTTTGTGCAGGCCGGTGAAGGCTCCACCTATGCCCTGGTGCCCCTGGTGAAGCGGCGTGTCACGGGTCAGATCGCCGGTCTGGTCGGGGCCTACGGCAACGTCGGCGCTGTGGCCTATCTGACGATCTACTCGCTGCTGCCGATGTGGATCGGTGGTGGTGCCGAGCCCACCCCTGCTGTGGTGGCGGCCTCGAACTCCACCTTCTTCCAGATCCTCGGCATCGCCGGACTGATCGTGGGCTTCCTCTGCTACTTCCTTCTGCGCGAACCGAAGGGCTCGTTCGCCGATCTGCACGAAGGGGAAGAGGAGACCCCCGCCCTCAGCGCCGTCTGACGACCCGCCATGCCTGACGCCCCCGCGCCCCGCTCCCAGTGCCCCTACTGCGGAGTGGGCTGTGGCCTCGAGCTGCTTCCGCCCGCCGCCAAGGGGCGGGCGACGCGGCGGGCCGAGGACGGAACACCGATCTGGGGCGCCCGCGGGGACCGGGCCCACCCCTCCACGGCGGGTCAGGTGTGTGTGAAGGGGGCCACGGTCACCCAGACCCTGGATGGGGAGCGGCTGCGGCAGCCGCTCTACCGATCCAGCCTCGATGAGCCGTTCCAGCCCGTGAGCTGGGAGCAGGCGATCGATCGGATCGTGGACCAGCTGCAGCGGACCCTCGCCAGCAAGGGGCCCGAGGCCATCGCCGCCTACGGCTCCGGTCAGTTCCACACCGAGGACTACTACCTGGCCCAGAAGCTGTTCAAGGGAGCGCTGGGCACCAACAATTTCGATGCCAACTCCCGCTTGTGCATGAGTTCGGCCGTGGCCGGCTACGCCCGCAGCCTCGGCTCCGACGGACCTCCCTGCTGTTACGAGGATCTCGACCTCTGCGATGCGGCCTTCCTGGTCGGCACGAACACCGCCGAGTGCCATCCGGTGCTGTTCCAGCGCCTGATCAAGCGGCGGCGCGGCCTGCTGACGGCGTCCGGTCCGAAGCTGGTGGTGGTGGATCCGCGCCGCACCGAAACCGCCCGCGCCGCCGATCTGCACCTGGCGATCCGCCCCGGTACCGATCTGGTGCTGCTGCACGGCCTGGCCCATCTGCTGCTGCGCCAGTCCTCGGTCGACTACGAGTTCCTGGAGAACGCCACCGAGGGCTTCTTCAGCTACGCCCGCCTGGTGCAGGAGTGGACCCCCCGGCGCGTCGCCCGGCTCTGCGGCATCCGGGAGAAGGATCTGCGCGAGGCGGCGCGGATCTGGGCCCGCTCCAAGGCGGTGCTCAGCCTCTGGTCGATGGGGGTGAACCAGTCCGTGGAGGGCACCGCCACGGTGGCCGGACTGATCAATCTGCACCTGCTGACCGGCCAGATCTGCGGTCCGGGCTGCGGTCCGTTCTCCCTCACCGGCCAGCCCAACGCGATGGGAGGCCGGGAAGCCGGCGGCCTCAGCCACCTGCTGCCCGGCTACCGGAGCGTCGGGGACGCCGAGCACCGGCGCCAGCTGGAGCAGGCCTGGGGGCTGCCTGAAGGCCAGATCGCCTCCAGCCCGGGCCTGAGCGCCTGGCAGCAGGTGGAGGCCATGGCCGAGGGCCGGCTCGATGTCTGGTGGGTGGCCGCCACCAATCCGCTGGTGAGCATGCCGAATCTCGAGCGGGTGCGGCAGGCGATGCGCCGCTGCCCTCTGGTGATCGTGAGCGATGCCTATGCCGGCACCGAGACGGCGGCCTTCGCCCACCTGGTGCTGCCGGCGGCCCAGTGGAGCGAGAAGGAGGGGGTGATGACCAACTCCGAGCGCCGGGTCACCCTCTGCCCGGCCTTCCGGCCGGCCCCCGGCGCCGCCCGCCCCGACTGGCAGGTGTTCGCCGAGGTGGGTCGGCGGCTGGGATACGAGGAGCAGTTCAGCTACGGCTCCGCCGCGGAGGTGTACGACGAGTTCGCCGCCCTCACCGCCGGACGGCTCTGTGATGTGTCGGGGCTGAGCCATGGGCTGCTGCGCGAGCAGGGCCCGCAGCAGTGGCCCCATCCCCGCGGCGCCGAACCCTCCAGCGGCTCCAGCCGCCTCTACGGCGACGCCGTGTTTCCCACCCCGACGGGCCGGGCCCGGCTCATCGCCGAGCAGCCCATGGGGCTGGCGGAGCCTCCGGATGACGACTATCCCCTGGTGCTCACCGTCGGCCGCTATCTGGGCCACTGGCACACCATGACCCGCACCCGCCAGGTGCCACGCCTGCAGGGGATGCATCCGCAGCCGCTGCTGGAGATCCATCCGGAGGATGCCCGGAAGGTGGGCCTCGCCGACGGTGCGCTGGCCTGCATCCGTTCCCGCCGCGGATCGCTCACCGCCGTCGCCTCGCTCGATGAGCGCATCCGTCCCGGGCTGGTGTTCCTGCCGATGCACTGGGGGGCCAGCCAGGAGACACCGTGCGAGGCCAATGCCCTGATGCACGAGCAGGCCTGCCCCCGCTCCGGTCAGCCCGAGCTCAAGGCGGCGGCGGTTCAGGTGCTGCCGGCGGCAGAAACTCCCTGAGGGCAGGTCCGAGATTGTGGTGGTCGTGGCCCGGGCGGGCCAGCTTGCAGAGCGCGAAGCGCTGCAGCTCCGTCAACTGCTGCCAGTCCTGATCGCCGATGACTTCGCCGCAGGTCGAGGCGGAGCTCCGCACCCAGTCCGGCACGGTCTGCTCCTGCTGCCAGGGCTCGGCCTTCGCCGGGGGGAGATCCCTGGCCTGCCCATCGGCCAGACAGGCGGTGCGCTCTCTGAGGAAGGCCCGCAGCTCCTGCAGCGACGCAGGGGAGTCGTCCCAGTCCACCAGCCTCTGGCGCTCCTCCCGGGGCAGCTCGATCCAGTGGCCCAGCTTGAGCTTCACCCCGGCCAGATCCAGCTTGCGCCGCAGGCAGAGGGGGATGCAGCGCCAGCCGGAGACGAAGTCGAGCTCGAAGGCGAAGCAGTGGCTGGCCTGATCCATCAGCTCTCGACCAGGCTCTGCCGCCAGGAGCGCAGGGCCCCCAGGGTGGCGAGCGGGGCGCCCCCACCGATCAGGGCCCGCGCCTGCTCCAGGGCCTGCTCCAGAGGCTGCAGGGGGTTGCTGAAGGCGAGATAGCAGGCCGCGTTCCAGAGCAATGGCAGGGCCAGTGGGCCCTCTCCCTGGAGGGCGGCCTGGGCCATGGCCGTCCAGGTCTCCGCGTCAGTCCAGCCGGGTTCGGGGGCGAAGCAGCCGTGGTCGCGCGGGTGGAGGATGCGGCGCTCGCTGCGGCCGTCCCGCACCGTGGCCGTGACGCAGGCCCGGCTGGTGGGCAGGTCGGTGCTGCCCTCCAGGCCCTTCACCGTGACCAGATCGCGTTCGCCGGCCAGCGCCAGGGCCTGCCAGGCCCGGGCCTCGGTGGGGGGATGCACAAAGCCGCTCACCAGCAGGTGGGGGCCCTGATGGGCGCTCCAGAGCAGCTCCAGGCTGGCCACGGGCGGGCGTTTGCCCAGATCCTCCCGGTAGGGGATCAGCTCCTCGGCCAGCGGGAAGTGATCCGGCTGATGCAGCAGCGCCAGGCCGTTGCGGTTGAAGCCCTCCTGCACCCGCTCCAGCGGCAGACCGGTCAGCTCCAGCCCGAGGGCCGCGAACAGCTCGGCCGCCGTGACCCCGTATTTCACGGGCATGCGCCCGGCCCCCTGCAGCACCACCGGCCGGCCGGCGCTGAGCAGCACCAGGGTGGTGAGGGGATAGATGGCTGCCGTGCGGCTGCGGCCGTCGAAGGGCATGCCGAAACAGATCGGCGGCCCCGCCCAGCCGGTGGCCTGATCCTCGGCTGTCGGTCCTGTCAGGACGGGCCCGAAGCGCCGGTAGGTGTCGAGCATGCCGGCGAGCTCCTGGGGTTCCGGGCGGCGGATGCGGTGGGCGATCAGGAAGGCCCCGATCTGGGCCGGACTGGCCGCCGCGGTGAGCATCAGCTCCATCGCCTCGGCGGCCTCCTCGCGGCTGAGGCCCTTGCTGGTGTGCTCGCCGCTGCCGATCTTGCGGATCAGCGCCTTGAAGCGTTCCCGTCCCTCCCGTTCCGGTGTGACGGGGGAAGCGCCGCCTCGATCCGCGATCGCCGTTGCTGAGCTGACCATGACCCGATTGCCTCGCTGCAACTGCACGCCCCTCGTTGCAGCATCCTGAGCCAGAGCACAGACCTTTGTAACGGTTGATGCCGTGCGGGACGCCGGACTGGTCAACACTCGCGCCCGCACGCTTCATGTTTTGTCATGCCGACTCCTGCCCCGACGGGAACCACCGCCGCCCTCCTGGCGGCCAAGAAGGCCAAGGGGCTCACCTTCACCCAGATCGGCGAGGCGATGGGCCGCAACGACGTGTGGGTGGCATCGCTCTTCTACCGCCAGGCCACCGCGTCGGCCGAGGAGGCTGCCACCCTCACAGGGCTGCTGGGCCTGGATGCGGCCGTGGCGGAGGAGCTGCAGGAGTTCCCCACCAAGGGCTCCCTGGAGCCGGTGATTCCCACCGATCCGCTGATCTACCGCTTCTACGAGATCATGCAGGTCTATGGAATGCCGATGAAGGATGTGATCCAGGAGAAGTTCGGTGACGGCATCATGAGCGCCATCGATTTCACCCTCGAAGTCGACAAGGAAGCCAACCCCTCCGGCGATCGGGTCAAGATCACCATGTGCGGCAAGTTCCTGCCCTACAAGAAGTGGTGAGCTGAGCCGCTCGCCCGGGCTGGCGCGATCACCGCGTCAGCCCGGGCGGCTCAACAATCGCTCGGCCCGGGCAGGGTCGAGCACGCCCGCGGCCCGGGCCTCAGCGAGCGCCTCACGCATCCGCTCGCGGTGGCGGAACTGGCTCTGGATCTGCCGGTCCAGGGCCCGTTGCCCCGCCTGATCATTCACCCGCCCGATCAACCCGATCAGGGCCAGGGCGCTCGCTTCGCTGCCGATGCAGCCGAGGGCCTCGAGAGCGGCCTCCAGCACCGGCGGCACCGGCTCATCGGCTGCAATCTGGGCGATGGTCTCCACCACCGCCGCGTCGCTGCGTCGCTGCAGCAGTCGCAGGCCCGCCACCACCACCTCAGGGCGGGGATCGGCGAGCACCGGGGCGCAGAGATCCAGCAGCGCGTCGCTGGAGTGGTGGTGCACCTGAAACTGCAGCAGCTCCAGGGCGGCGAGCCGCGCGGTGCGCTCGGCCCGCTGCAGCCCCGCTGCGATCAGCTCCGGGTCCACCTGTGCGCCCCAGCAGCGCAGGGAGGCCAGCAGCTCCGCCGCCCCCGGTGCTGATTCGTTCGCCTGCCACCACTGCAGCAGCTGATCCCGGGCGCCGGGGTGGCGGGTCATGCCCATGGCCCGAACCAGGGCCGGCTCCGGGCCGAAGCGCTCGACAAGTTCCTGCAGCAGGGGCCAGGCGTCCGGACCCTGGCAGCCCAGACGTTCGGCCAGCACCTGCCGCAGGGACGGGCTGGCCGTCTGGCCGTAGGCCGCCGTCAGTTCGCTTCGGCTCAGGGGATCGCGCCTGCCCCGGCCCAGCCGCTCCCAGAGGGCCGCATCCCGCTCCTCGGAGGGTTCCGCATGCATGGGGTCGGACAGGGGCAGGGGCATGGCGGGAGGATGAATCAACAGAACAGCCCCGACCGGCCTCGGGGGCAGGACGGGGCTGTGAGTGACGGGCAGCGGCGGCTGGCCACCGCTGCCCCCGGAAGGGAGAGGCGATCAGCGGGCGCCGAGTTCGGCGGCCAGCTCGCGCTCGAGCTTCTCGTCATGCACGGCGGGCAGCACGTTGTCGGCCGGGGTCTTGTGGGTGCCGTAGAAGAGCATGCCGATGAACACCATGCCTCCGACGATGTTACCAGCGGTGACCGGCAGGAAGTTCCAGAAGATCGTGCTGCCGTAGTTCACTCCTGAACCCAGCATGGGGCCGGTGGTGTGCAGGAACATGTTCACCACGATGTGCTCCATGCCCAGCGCCTGGAAGGCGGTGATCGGAAGCCAGCAGGCAAGGATCTTGCCGGGCACGCTCTTGCTGACCAGGGCCAGGGTCACACCCAGACACACCAGCCAGTTGGCGATCAGGCCGCGCAGGAAGGCGAGGAAGAAGCCCAGGGCACCGAGATTTTCATACTTGGTGATCACATTGGCCTTGTTCAGCGCGATGATCTTGTTGGCCACGGCCACCCAGTCGCCTGAACCATTGGCAAGATCGGCCGTGCCGCCGCTGGTGAGACTGATGGCGAACAGCACACCCACGGTAAAGGTGCCGAGCCAGTTGCCGATCCAGACCCAGATCCAGTTGCGGATCGTCTTGCTCCAGGTCGTCTTGCCGGCCCACACCGCCATCGGCAGCAGGGAGAAGTTCCCGGTGACCAGCTCCATGCCGAACAGCACGATGCTGGCGAAGCCGAAGGGGAAGATGAGAGACCCGATCCAGTTGATCCCGGTCTGATGCATGATCGTCAGGGCCAGGCAGAGGGCCAGCCCCAGGGCGGATCCGGAGTAGAAACCGCGAATCAGCAGGTTCTTGATGCTGACTGTGGCTTTCTTGCCGCCGGCGGCAATCATGCCGTCGACGAGCTCATTGGGAAGGACGTAATCCATCAGGGAAGGGTTGGGTGACTCGGGGGGTGAAGGGATGAGCGAGCGGCGGCGGCCCGCCGCTCGGGCGGCGGCGGCTCACATGGCTCGTGGCCGGGCGCCGTAGTGCTCGATCAGCAGGTCGCGCACCACCTGTTTGACCTCATTGGCCGGAACCTTCTTGCGGGACGACGTCCCGATCTGGGGATCGGCCCCCTGGGAGCCGCCGATGGTGATGTCGTATCCCTCGCCCAGCTCACCGTCTGCCGATTTGGCCTTGGTGCCGGTGAGGCCGATGGCCCCCATGTAGGCCTGGCCGCAGCTGTTGGGGCAGCCGGTCCAGTGGATGCGCACCTCCTCGGGCAACTCCAGCTCCCGGTCCAGCTCCCGGGCGATGCCCATGGCCGTGTCCTTGGTGTTCGTGAGGGCGAAGCCGCAGTAGGTCTTGCCGGTGCAGGACACGGTTCCGGCCGAGACGCTGCCCGGATGCATGGGGAAGCGCTGCAGCAGCGGCTCGGCGGCCAGCGCATCGCTCCGGCTTGCCGGGATGCCGGAGAGGATCACGTTCTGATCCTCCGTGAGGCGCACCTCACCATCGCCGAAGGACTCGCTCAGGGCGGCGAGATCCTGCAGGTCCACGGCCTTGAGGCGACCCACCGGCACGTGCAGGCCGGCGTAGAGCAGGCCCTCCTGCTTCTGGGGATGCAGACCCAGATGCTGCCTGGGCGTGGCATCGAACACCGAGCCCGGGTCCTCCGCCAGCGGCCCGAATCGCTCGACCACCTGGGCGCGGAAGGCCTCGATCCCCAGACCATCGAGGTAGAAGCGGAAGCGACCTTTGGGGCGGTTCTTGCGCTCGCCGTGGTCGCGCCAGAGGCCGATCACCGCATCGGTGAGCCGGCAGATCTCGTGAGGGGGCACCCAGGCATTGAGAGGCAGGGCGTAGGCGTTCATCTGGGAGGAGAGGATGCCGCCCACCCAGACGCCGAATCCCATCACGCCGTCGCGTTCCACGGGGTGGAAGACGATGTCGTTGTGCAGAAGGAAGTTGTCTTTGGAACCGGCCACGGCGGTGTTCCACTTGCGCGGCAGATTCGAGAAGCTGCGGTTGCCCTTGCCGCTGCCCACCAGGAAGTCCTGCAGCTCCTGGGTGTAGGGCCGGGTGTCGACGATCTCGTGCGGATCGATGCCGGCCAGCGGGTTGCCGGTGACGTTGCGGGGATTGTCGAAGCCGGACTGAATCGAGGTGAGGCCCACCTCTTTCAGGCGCTCCAGGATTTCGGGGAAGTCCTCGAGAAGCACACCCCTCAGCTGCAGGTTCTGGCGCGTGGTGATGTCGCAGCTGCCGTCGCTGCCATAGCGGGCCACGATCGAGGCCACGGCCCGCAGCTGCTCGGAGCTGATGATCCCGTTGGGCACCCGCAGGCGCAGCATGAACTGGCCGGGTGTGACCGGTCGCCAGAACAGGCCGAACCACTTGAGGCGCAGCTGCAAATCGGTCTCATCGATGGCCTGCCAGCCCGCCTGGGCGAAGCGCTCGAGGTCGCCGGCCAGATCGAGTCCGTCGCGGGCGGCCTTGTTCTGCTCCACCTTGTTGAGGGTCTTGCCCTCGAGGTAGGGAGCCAGAGGTCGATTGCCGGCGGTGGTGGTCATGAAGGCGCTGGATGCGGGGATGAAACGCCTCACCTGGAGGCGCCGGGACGTGATCACTGCAGCGGCATGGCAAGCCATGCAGGAGGGGCAAGAGCCCTGGAGCCATTCCCGAGCGCGGCGAAACCGTCAGCGCGCCATGGGTCGTACGGGGTCATCGCGGTTCAAAGAAAGCGCGTCGATGACGGAGGTATTAACTCTTGTTTCCGGATCAGCCGGAGTAGCCGTCGCTACGCAGCGGCTTTGGCTATCGCTCAGTGGCCTCTGCCGATCTCGCCGATCCAGCGGACGGCGCCGGTCCGTAACATCTGCCACACGACCGTCATGGCCGAGAAATCACGCTGCAGATCCGTGGTCTGACGGAGCTCGGCGGCCTCCGGTCGCCGCTGGCCGGCCCTGACGCCGGCCCGGCCCGTTCCCTCTGAGCGGGGCCTGCGACTGGACCGTGGAAGCTGGCGAGGAGAACGTGGCATGCACCTGGTGGGAACGACAGCGGACGCGACCCCGCGAATGGACGAGCGGCTGCTGAGTTCATCAGGCCGTCCGCCCGGGCATCCGTGGCTGTTGTTACAGGATGGTCCCCGGCTCGCGCCGGGCCATCCGCTGCTGCTGGTGGTGCACGGCAGGGAAGGCGGTCATGTGCCGGAGGGCATCGAGCGCTTCGCCTCCGATCTGGCCGGCCGGCGCCGGGCCCCGGTGCGCGTGCAGGCCCTCACGGCCGATGTCGTGGAGGACGGCGCCCGTCACCCCTGCCTCTGGCTGGCTCCCCTGCTGCTGCTGCCCGGCAGCCATGTGCGCAGCGACATCCCCGCCATCGCCCGCCGCCTGCAGCGCGATGGCCACGGCGTGCGCCGGCTCCCCTTCCTCGGCGCCTGGCCGGAGCTGCTTCGGATGATGCGCGAGTGGGTGGAGCGGGAACGGGCCAACGGCCGCCGCACGGTGCTGGTGCACCATCCGCTGCGGCCCGGGCTGGCCCGGCGACACCTCACCACCCTGCAGCGCCGGCTGGGGGCGGAGCTGCTGCCGGCGGATCAGCTTCGCCACTACACTCCGGCCCATCGCTCGGCAGCCCTGCCCCTGGCCCTGGCGGCCAACCGCATGAGCGACTCGCTGCAGCACCGGCTCAGGCCCCATCCGCCGACAGGCTGCACCACGGATTTCGAGCACGTCTTCCCGCCCCTTCTCGACGACCCCCGTTGCCGGACCCTGCTTCTCCGTCTGCTGAGCGCCCTCCCCTGAACGGACGCGGCACCGGCACCGTGTATCTCGTGGGCGCCGGTCCAGGGGATCCGGATCTGCTCACCCTCAGGGCCCATCAACTGCTCAGCCGCTGCGATGCCCTGGTGCACGACGCGCTGGTGCCCGAGGCCCTGCTCCAGCTCACGCCGGCCCACTGCGAGCGCCATTTCGTGGGCAAGCGGCGCGGTCACCATTCCGTTCCCCAGCCCTCCACCAATTCGGTGCTGGTGGATCTGGCCGGACGCCACCGCTGCGTGGTGCGGCTCAAGGGGGGGATCCCTTCCTCTTCGGTCGTGGTGGGGAGGAGGCGGCCCACCTCCAGGCCCATGGCATCGCGGTGGAGGTGGTGCCCGGCGTCACCGCCGGCATCGCCGCTCCGGCCTACATCGGCATCCCGGTCACCCATCGCCATGCCGGCTCATCGATCACCTTCGTGACCGGACACGAGGAGGTCGACAAGGCCCGGCCCGGAGTCGACTGGCGCGGACTGGCCCGGGCCAGCGACGGCCTGGTGATCTACATGGGCCTCCACAACCTGGCCCGCATCTGCGAGGAGCTGATGGCCGGTGGCCTGGCACCTGCCACTCCGGCCGCCGTGATCCAGCAGGGCACGGTGGCGGGCCAGCGTCACCTGATCGCGGCTCTCGGCGCCCTGGCGGAGGAGGCCCGCCGGCAGCACTTTCAGTCGCCGGCGATCGTGGTGATCGGCGAGGTGGTGGCCCGGCGGGTGGAACACTGCGCGCCGCAGCCGGCGGCGGTGACCATGCCGATTCCGATCCCGCTGCCGCTCTGAGGCCTCCGCACCAGACAGGCCGGCCCCCCTCGGCTCTGCTCAGTCGCCCACGCGTTTGTCAGTCGAAGAAGCGCTTCCGCAGGCTCGTCAGCCGGCGCCGAAGGGCCACCAGCAGGGAGAAGACGCGGCCATCACGCTCCATCCGGAAGGAACGCTGCCGTTTGTGATTGGCCCGGGTGAAGGCCACGGCCTCGGTGATCGGGATCGGCCGTGCGAACAGGTAGCCCTGGCCGGTGCGGAATCCGTGCCGGATCAGCCAGGTGCGCTGACTCTCGGTTTCCACACCCTCGGCAGTGGCATGCAGACGCATGGTGGAGCCGATGGCGAACATCGCATCGAGCAGGCGGTTGCTGGGCCGCTCCTCCTCGTTGATCCGCTGCACGAAGCTGCCGTCGATCTTGATCGTGCTGAAGGGGAAGTGATGCAGACGGCTGAGGGAGGAATAGCCGGTGCCGAAGTCATCGATGGCGATCTTCACCCCCAGTTGCTTGAGGTGGTGCATGAACTCCTCGAAGTCCTCCTCGAGTTGCTTGAAGTTGTCCTCGATCAGCTCCACCTGCAGGATCCAGTGCGGGTGCAGGGGTGTGGTGTTGAGCAGATCGAGCAGGCGCTGCCGCAGCCTCGGCGTGGTGAGCAGATCGCCGGAGAGGTTGACACTCAGTAGCAGCCGCTCCTTGACGCTGCCGCAGGCGAAATGGTGGGTGGCCTGGATCGCCTTCTCGATCACCTGCAGATCCATTTCGCCGGTGAGGCCGATGCGGCCGGCGGTGGCCAGGAACGCACCGGGGGTGCGCAGTTGGTTGTTCTCGTCGCGCCAGCGCACGAGGCATTCGAAGCCCACCACCCGGCCGGTGCGCAGGTTGATGATCGGCTGGAAGAAGGGCAGAAAGCCGCTGTGCTGCAGGGTCTTGCGCAGGCTCGTCTCCAGGTCGTATTCCCCCTTCTTGCGCAGGACCTCGCCCCGGTCGACAAAGCGGAAGTGGCTGCCCCGGGTGTTGCTTCTGCGGGCTTCCTGCAGGGCGATGGCCGCATCGGCCAGCAGGGTGTCGCTGCTGTCGTAATCGCCGGTGCAGGGGGCGATGCCGATGGCGGCGGTGGTGCCGATCAGCCGCCCCTCGAACTGCATGGCCTCATCGAAGAGGGCCGTGAGCTGGCTCCCCAGTTGTGTCAGCGGCTCTCGCTCGGAGCGGCCGGGCAGGAGCACCAGCAGCTCCGACTCGCCGTACTGGCAGGCCCGGGCCGATCCGGGCAGGGAGTTGAGCAGTCGCTCGGCGGCCAGCTTGATCACCTGCTCGCTCATGGCCTGGCCCAGGGCCAGGGTGATCTCGGGCAGCTCGCGCAGTTCCAGCCGCAGCAGGGTGAAGCTCACACCACCACGCTGCAGCAGCAGCTGCTCCAGCAGATCGATCAGTTGCTGGCGCTCGTACCAGCGCCCCGGCACCGACTGGGCCACCACCGGGCCGGGGTCCTCACCGGTCCCCGGGACGGCTTCGCGGCGGGCTGGTTTGGCCTGGCCCAGCTCCCGTTCCAGTTGCAGCAGCAGGCGCCGCAGCAGGGTGTCCTGCTCGGGAGACAGTCGGATCGGGCCTTCCGCAGCCGCCTTGTCCGGCAGCAGGGTCAGGTGGGCGGAGGGTTCGCTCGCACCGGGCTCGGTGAGGGGAAAACTGTCCGGCCGTGTCGAGCCGGGAGTGCCCAGCCTGGCGATGGCGCTCTCGACCCGATCGATCGGTCCGGCGCTGGCCAGCAGCATCGGCTGACTGTGGCTGTCCGCGCTCCAGAGCAGGGCGGCGGCCACGCCGCCGATCTCGCGCGCCATCTCGCAGAGGTTGTCGAGGGCACGGCGCTGGTCCGCATCCAGCTGATCAAGCGAGAGGCCGGCCTCGGGCTGCGGCGATCGGCGTCTGGCCGCTCCGTTGGCGGCCGGGTCCATCACACCGGGACGCCGGGGAAGGTCGCTCCGGCCCGGATCGACCGTCATGGAGTGGGGGCCGCGAGGGACAGGGGTGGGCACCGGCGGAGCGAACCGGGCCGGGGGGCGTCTGTCAAGCGTAGATAGATCCTCCCGGCCTGACCAGTCCGGCCGCTGCGGCCGTGGGGCCGCTGGCCGCTCACGGATGGCCGCTGCCCAGCTCCGGCACCTGACAGGCATCCACCGGAGCGGCGGACACCTTCCAGATGCGGGAGGCGTACTCGCTGATCGAGCGGTCGCTGCTGAAGAAGCCGCAGCGGGCGGCATTGAGGATCGACATCCGCGTCCAGCGGTCCCGGTCGTGCCAGGCGTCGTCGACGCGCTGCTGGGCCTCGCGGTAGGCCGCCAGATCGGCGATCACCTTGAAGGGGTCGCGGTTGCAGAGGTCATCGAGCAGGGGCCGGAACAGATCGCGGTTGCCCTCGCTGAAGTGGCCCGAGTCGATCAGGTCGATGGCGGCCCTGGCCATGCCGTCCTCGTGCAGGACGGCCATCGGTGAGTAGCCGTTGCGGTCGAGGGCCAGCACCTGGTCGGTGGTGTGGCCGAAGAGGAAGAAGTTGTCCTCACCCACCCGGTCGCGGATCTCCACATTGGCGCCGTCGAGGGTGCCGATGGTGAGCGCCCCGTTGAGCGCCATCTTCATGTTGCCGGTGCCGGAGGCCTCCTTGCCGGCGGTGGAGATCTGCTCGGAGAGATCCACCGCCGGGTAGATCACCTGGGCCAGGTTCACATTGAAATTGGGCAGGAACACCACCCGCAGGCGGCCCTCCATGCGTGGATCGAGATTGACGATCTCGGCGATGCCGTTGATCAGCCGCACGATCAGCTTCGCCATGGCGTAACCGGGGGCGGCCTTGCCGGCGAAGAGGAAGGTGCGGGCCGGCAGATCCTCGCCGCTGCGGATGCGCAGGTAGCGCTCCACGATGTGCAGGGCCGCCAGATGCTGGCGCTTGTATTCGTGGATCCGCTTCACCTGCACATCGAACAGGGTGGAGGGATCCACTAGCAGGCCCTGATCGGCATGGATGCGGCGTGAAAGCTTCTGCTTCGCCTGCTCCCGGCATTCGCGCCATTCCTGCAGCAGACTCTCATCGCCGAGCTGATCCTCCAGCCGGATCAGCTGTTCGAGATCCCGGCGCCAGCCGCTGCCGATGCGGCGGTCCAGCAGCCGGCTCAGGGGCGGGTTGGAGACCAGCATCCAGCGCCGTGGTGTGACGCCGTTGGTGACGTTGGTGAAGCGCTCCGGCCAGAGCCGGTGGAAATCGGCGAACAGGTGGGAGCGCAGCAGGGAGCTGTGCAGCTCGGCCACGCCGTTCACGTGCTGGGAGCCGACCACGGCCAGATGGGCCATGCGCACTTTGCGCGAGGGATGCTCCTGGATCAGGGAGACGCGCTCCAGCAGTTCGGTGTCGCCCGGGAAGCGGATGCGCACCATGCGCAGGAAGCGGGCGTTGATGTCGTAGATGATCTGCAGATGCCGGGGCAGCAGGTCCTCGAACAGGTCGAGATCCCAGGTCTCGAGTGCCTCCGGCAGCAGGGTGTGGTTGGTGAAGTTGATCGTGGCCGTGGTCACCGACCAGGCCGTGTCCCAGTCGAGTCCGTGCTCATCGATCAGCAGCCGCATCAGCTCGGCCACGGCGATGGCCGGGTGGGTGTCGTTGAGCTGGACGGTGAACTTGCGGTGGAACTCCCGCGGCGAGAGACCCTGGCCCTTGAGGATGCGGAACATGTCCTGCAGGGAGCAGGACACGAAGAAGATCTGCTGGCTCAGGCGCAGGCGCTTGCCCTGCACCATCTCATCGTTGGGGTAGAGCACCTTGGAGATGGTCTCCGAGCGCATCTTCTGCAGCACGGCACGGGGATAGTCGCCGGCGTTGAAGCTGGCGAAATCGAAGGCTTCCGGTGCCTGGGCCGACCACAGCCGCAGGGTGTTCGCGGTGTGGATGCCGTAGCCGAGGATCGGCGTGTCGTAGGCGACGCCGATCACCGTCTGGCCGCCGATCTGCACCGGATAGGACCATTCCGGCCGCACCACCTCCCAGGGATTGCCCTTGGCCAGCCAGGCGTCGGTGGTCTCCACCTGGAAGCCGCCCTCGATGCTCTGGCGGAAGATGCCGAATTCGTAGCGGATGCCGTAGCCGATGGCCGGCAGCTGTAGGCTGGCCATCGATTCCTGGAAGCAGGCGGCCAGGCGGCCGAGGCCGCCGTTGCCCAGGCCCGGTTCCGGCTCCTCCTGCAGCAGCTCCTCCAGGCTGGTGTCGAGCTCACGGCAGGCGTCCACCGCGGCCTCGCGCAGGCCCAGCATCACGAGGTTGTTCTCCAGATGCGGGCCGAGCAGGAATTCCGCCGAGAGGTAGGAGACGGTGCGCACCGCCGATCGGGTGTAGGCCTCGGCCGTGTCGGTCCAGGTCTGCAGGAGGTGGTCCCGCACCGCCAACGCCAGGCTGCGGTACAGGTCGTGCGGGGTGGCCAGCGAGGGCGACTTGGCCTGGCTGTAGAAGAGATGCCGGCGCATGGCGTCGGCCAGGCTTCTGCCGGTGGCCGAGGCGGGATGGGAAGCGTCGCTTCCACCGGCGTCGGACGGGCTCTCGTAGGTCATGGCCTGGCTGGGTCGGCGGACGCGGGATGAGGGCAGGCGCACTGAAGGGTCCTGCCTCTCCTTCATCGTTGGTGGGGGCGGCCCCGGTGGAGCGCCTTGTTACCAAGAGAAGGCTTTTAAGGATTGGCAAGGGATTGCCACACGCCGCTCTGCCCGCCACCGGCCCGGCCAGCACTGGCGTTGCGGGCCTGTGGACGTGCCCCTCGCTCCCTGGGCCCGGAGGCGCCCGGCTGTCAGGAGCTGCTGACGCCGGCGGCCCGGCGCAGGTCGATGCAGCAGCTGCCGGGGCGCGGACGCAGGGGCTTGCGGAGCGCAGGGGCCGGATCCTCGAGGGCGCCCTGATCCAGGAAGGGCCCGTTGGGCCGCTCCATCCGGTAGCGCCGTCCCCGAGTGGCCTCCCCTCCGGCCATGGGCCAGCGCAGCTCCAGGTCGAGCGGCAGATGCACCGGCAGCAGGGGATGCAGGCAGGGGTAGAGCCGTTCGGCCCGGTAGCGGACGGCCAGAGGCGGCTGATCGAGGGGGATCGGATGCCCGTTGAGCTGCAGCTGCAGATGCTGCCGGCCGGCGGCGTTCGCCCGGATCTCGATCCGGCGGATCGAGCTGTCCACGAACCGGCTGGTGAGGCCGCCCTCCACCGGCGTGTCGCAGATCAGGGGCCAGGGTTCGAGGGCGGCGCGGATCTCCAGCTCCGCCCCCAGAGCCTCATTGCGCCAGTTCAGCAGCACCGGACAGCGCCAGTCCCACAGCTCATCGAAGGGTCCCGGCTCCAGGGCCAGTCCATCGGCCCGCAGCCGCTCCAGCACATCGCCGAGGTCCTGACGCAGCACGCTGGGCAGCAGCATCCGGTCGTGCAGGGCCTCGCCCCAGGCCTCCAGGGCCGGCGCCCGCTCGCTGTCCAGAAGGTGGGCCGCCAGGGCGGTCCAGAGCAGGGCGATGGCCGCGCTCCAGCGGGCCTGGGGGGTGGTCTCGATCGCCCGGAACTCGATCAGCCCCTGGCAGCCGGCGGTCCAGGCGGGGTTCCAGAACTTGTCGAGGCTGATCTCGCTGCGGTGGGTGTTGCCAGAGCGATCGGCCTGCAGATGGCGCAGGGTCTCACCGATCATCACCCGCTGATCCCCCTCCGGCAGGGTCAGGAGTGCCTGCTGGGCCAGTTCCAGGTCCTCCCAGCGGGCGCTGCCCTCATCGGCGCGCGGGCACTGGGAGGACGGTCCCACACTCGCGCTCCCGAATCCGTAGGAGAGGGCCGGATGCCGCTGCCAGAAGCGCAGGATCGCCGCCAGCCAGTGCGGCCGCCGGAAGAACGGGTTGCGCTCCAGGCTCGGTCCACCCCAGAGCAGGTGATTGCCGCCACCGGTGCCCGAGGCCCAGGGCTGGCCGGCCCGCCAGGACCGCAGCCCCACCGCTGCGCCCGCCTCCTCCAGCAGCTGCAGCCAGCCGGCGTAGTCCCGCCAGCGGGCGCAGACCGGCAGGTTGACCTCCAGCACGCCGGGATCGGCGGTGAGCCCCAGCACCTGCCAGCGCCCGCCCACATCGAAGGGCATCACCCCGCCCAGCCGCGGCCGGCTCCAGCCGCCGGCCAGTCCGGCGATGGCGTCCAGCAGGTCCAGCCAGGGGGCCATCGCCAGGGGCGGCAGGAAGAACTGCCAGCCGTCGGGGCCGATCTCCAGGGTGAGCACCTGCCGGGGCACCCCCTCGGGCACGCGTTGCAGGGGTAGGCGCAGTCCGGCCGGTCCCGGAGCTGGCAGCAGCAGCCGGTCCGGCTCCGGCAGGTCCCAGGGAGCGGCGGACCAGCCGCCGGGTTCGGGGTGCGGATGGGTGAGCAGAATGGCCCAGGCGCTGCGCGCCGGCTCCAGCGGATCGCGGAACCGCAGCGGCTGCAGCCGGCAGCCGAGGGCGGCGGCGAGAGCCTCCAGCAGCCGCGGACCCTCTTCGGTGCCGGGTGCCGCCGCGCCGGGCACCACCTCCGGCCAGCGGGTGAGGGCCGAGCCATCGGCCTGCCGCAGCAACCGCAGGGCCCAGCGCGGGTTGGTTTCGCCTTCGTAGACCTTGCCGGGACAGAGCAGCTGGGTGGCACCCTGCCAGGCCCGCTCCTCGATGGCGTCCGCCAGGGCGCGCGCCATGGTGAGCTTGGTGGGGCCGTCGGCGGCCACACTCCATTCGGGGCCCTCCGGCTTCAGGGGGATGTAGGTGGGCTCACCGCCCAGGGTGAGCTCCACGCCGGCGGCGGCCAGGCGCGCCTCGGCCCTGGCGGCCACCGCGTCCATCCAGCCATCGGCCCAGTCGCCCGGTTCGGGGTGCAGAGCCGGTGGAGTGGAGCCTGTCATCGGGGGGTCGCCTGGCTTTCGGGTGGGTGCATGACGCTGGCTGTGGCCTCGATCGACCAGTTCAGGCTGCTCTCCACAGCGGGCGGCCCGGAGAAGCTGCCGGACACGGCGGCCGTGAGGTGGGGCTTGGAGGAGGTCGCCAGCGTGATGTAGCGGTCGTCCACCGGGCCGCGGCCGCTGGGGTCGAAGCCGCGCCAGCCGGCCCCGGGCACGTACACCTCGGCCCAGGCATGCAGGTCATAGCGCTCCGGTGCCGGCTCCAGCAGGTGGTAGCCGCTCACGAAGCGGGCGGGCAGCCCCACGCAGCGGCAGGAGGCGATCATCAGCAGCGCCAGATCCCGGCAGGAGCCCACCCGCTCGCGCAGGGTTCGGCCGGCGGGCCAGGCCGGGCCCAGGTGGCGCTCGGTGTACTTGACCCGGTCCTGAATCATGCCGACCAGCTGCTCGAGGAACAGCAGCGACCGGTTGCTGCTGCCCATCAGGGCCTCCTGCGCCAGTTCCACGGCGGCCGGTTCGTGCTGGCCATTGGGCAGCCACCCCTCCAGGGCGCCCATCAGGTCTCCGTTCAGGTGGCCCACCGGGTAGGGCAGTTCCGGCTCGTTGTCGCTCAGGCAGTCCGCGAGCGGCGGCGGTGTGCTGGTCAGCACGTGGCTCAGGGCGCGGATCTCCAGCAGATCGGTGCTGCCGCAGAAGCGGGCCCGCAGGATCTCATCGCCGCTGGCCGCCACCAGGCTGTGGGACTGGCTCGGCTCCGGCCAGAGGCGCAGATCGAAGCTCAGCAGGCGCTGAAAGCCATGACCGCGCGGCTGCAGGCAGAGGCGATGCCGGCCCAGCTGAACCGGGGCGCTGTAGCGGTAGCGGAGGGTATGGCTTACTTGAGCATGCATGCCGGGTCGGTGGTGGTGGAGCCCGGCGAACTGGTGATGAAGTAGCGCTCGTGGATCAGGCCGTGCAGCCGGTTGAGATCCGACTGCAGCTGATCGATGGCCTCGTGCAGCCCCTGGTGGATCAGTTCGTCGATGCGCACGTAGCTCCACTTGGCCAGGGTCTGGCCGCGCAGGCACTCGAGATCGTCCGGCGGACCGGGCACCGGTCGGCGCTGGATGGCCCGCAGGGTTTCGCTGATGCCCTCGAGGCAGTAGCGCACCGCCCGGGGGAAGATCGGATCCAGCAGCAGGAAGCGGGCCACCGCCCGGGGGGTGATCGCCTGCTGTTCGGCCTTGCGGAACATGTGATACGCGCCTGCCGAGCGCAGCAGGGCGATCCACTGCAGTTCATCGAGCACCCCGCCCACCTCCTCCACCGAGGGCAGCAGCAGGTAGTACTTCACATCGAGGATGCGCGAGGTCTGGTCGGCCCGTTCGATCAGCCGACCCAGCTGGCTGAAGCGCCAGGAGAGATCACGGCTCAGGGTGGCATCGGTGATGCCGAAGAAGAGCTGGCAGCCGCGTCGGATCTCCTGCAGCCACTCCAGTTCGTGGGAGTTGCGCAGGCTGGTGCTGTCCTCGAGGCTCCAGTGCAGGTCATTAATGTGCTCCCACATCTCCGTGGTGATCACATCACGGATCTGGCGGGCGTTCTCCCGCGCCGCCGCCAGGCAGCTGACGATGCTGTTGCCGTTGCGCCGGTCCTCGACGATGAAGCGCACCACATCCTCGGCCCGTCCCTCGGGGTAGAGCCGGTCGAAGTCCTCCCGGTTGCCGCTGGCCTCCACCAGGGGCAGCCAGGGTTCAGCCGAACCCGGGGGACAGTCCAGCGCCAGCGCCTCACTCACCTCCACGAAGCGGGAGAGGTTCTCGGCGCGCTCCACGTAGCGGTTGATCCAGTAGAGCGAATCGGCGACCCGGCTGAGCATCAGTGGTCCTCCACCACCCAGGTGTCCTTGCAGCCGCCGCCCTGGGAGGAATTCACCACCAGTGAGCCCCGCCGCAGGGCCACCCGGGTCAGGCCGCCGGGGCTGACCCAGCCGCTGCGGCCCCGCAGCACATAGGGGCGCAGATCCACGTGGCAGGGATAGATCTCCCCTTCACACAGGGAGGGAACCGTGGAGAGTTCCAGCGTGGGCTGGGCGATGTAATTGCGTGGGTTGGCCTTGATGCGATCGGCGAACAGGGCGATCTCGGCCTCCGTGGCGTGGGGCCCGATGAGCATGCCGTATCCACCGGCCTCGGCCACGGATTTCACCACCAGTTCGGGGAGATGGGCCAGCACGTGCAGGCGGTCCTTCTCGTCGTCGCAGAGATAGGTGGGCACGTTCTCCAGAATCGGCTCCTCGTCGAGGTAGTAGCGGATCATCTTCGGAACGAAGGCATAGATGAGCTTGTCGTCCGCGATGCCGGTGCCCGGGGCGTTGGCGATCGCCACCCGGCCGCGGGCATAGACCTCCATCAGGCCGGGAATACCAAGCATCGAATCGGATCGGAACACCTTCGGGTCGAGGAAATCGTCATCGATGCGGCGGTAGAGCACATCCACCGCCACCGGGCCATCGGTGCTGCGCATCCAGACCCGGTCGTTCTCGCAGAACAGATCCCGCCCCTCCACGAGGGGCACGCCCATCTGCTGGGCCAGATAGCTGTGCTCGAAGTAGGCGCTGTTGAACACCCCCGGTGTCAGCACGGCCACGCGCGGTGCGTCGCTCCAGTCGCACAGCTCCTGCAGGGTCTGCAGCAGATGGGAGGGGTAATCGTCGATGGGCTGCACCCTGCGGCCCTCGAACAGGCTGGGGAAGATCCTCTTCATCACCCGCCGGTTCTCGAGGAAATAGGCCACGCCCGAGGGGCAGCGCAGGTTGTCCTCCAGAACCCGCCAGGTGCCCTCCCCGTCCCGCACCAGGTCGAGGCCCGAGATGTGGCACCAGACCCCCAGCGGTGGCTTGAAGCCCTGCATCGCGGGCCGCCAGCCCTGGGAGGTCTCCACCTCCTGGCGGGGGATCACGCCGTCGTTGAGGATCCGCTGCGGTCCGTACACGTCGGCCAGAAACCGGTCGATGGCCTCCAGCCGCTGCAGCAGACCCTTCTCCAACCGATGCCAGTCTGTCCGCCCGATCAGCCGGGGCAGGGGATCGAAGGGAAGAATCCGCTCGCCGCCCCGTTCGCCGGAGTTGTTGAGGCGGAAGGTGGCTCCCAGGCGCCGCAGCAGCCGGCTCGCGGCGGCGTGGTTGTCGACCAAACGCTCCAGGCCGATCGCCGTGAGCGAGGAGAGCAGCGGGGTGAGGGTCTGCCGGGGCTCGTCAACGCTGGCGAAGTATTCGTCGTAGCCCCTGCTGGGGGTGTAGTCGTTGAACATGTCGCCCGTGAATGAGGAGGAGGCTGCCGGGCGGGCGGCGCCTCACCCCGTGACCATGGCTACGGAATGCCGGCATGGCGACACCATTGTTGACGGCTCAGCACCGGCGGCGTGAGGTGCATCCGGCCAACACCTCTATGGTGCGGGCAGAGGCGATTCCGCCACGGTCCGATGTCCGGCAGCAAGGCTGTGATGCCCTCCACCCCCGATGAGCAGCCGGGGGCGGCCAGCGATGACCTCGCCGGCTGCGACAACCCGTCCGGGCTTGCGGTGGGCACGGAGCTCACCCCGGTGGAACTGGTGCCCCTCAGCGAGGACGATGCCGCAGCCAATCGGCGCGATGCCGAGCGCTTCGCCGTGGGCGCCTGTCGCCCGATCGCCATTCGCGCGCTCAACGGCCCGGAGGACCAGCCGGGGGCCTGGATCGTGGCCGACATCCTCGATCTCAGTACCACGGGCTGCTGCCTGCTGGTGATGGACGGGGAGTCCTATCCCGTAGGCCAGACGGTGGAGATTGACGTGCGCGCCCATCCCGACTTCGGTCTGGGTGCACTGCGCTCCCATCTGCGCTGGTTTGTGCACTCCGATTTTGTCCACACCGTCGGGCTGCTGTTTCAGGAGCCCCTCGACCGCATTCCCTCCCTGCTGCCCTGCCGTCGCTCGGGGGTGCGCGACCCGCTCGAGTAGCCGGCTCAGAAGAGGTTGTAGCGCTGGGCCATCGGCAGCACCTCGGCCGGCTCGCAGGTGAGCAGCTCGCCGTCGGCGGTCACCTCATAGGTCTGGGGGTTGACCGCGATCGCCGGCAGGGCGTCGTTGTTGCGCATCGCCCGTTTGCCGATGCCACGGGTGCGGATCACGGGCACGCACGGGGTGCGCAGGCCCAGCTGGCGGGGCAGGTCCGCATCCATGGCCGCCTGGGAGAGGAAGGTGAGGCAGGAGGGGGCGGTGGCGCCGCCGAAGGCGGCGAACATCGGCCGGCCGTGCACGGGGCCGGGGGTGGGAATCGAGGCGTTGGGGTCGCCCATCTGGGCCCAGACGATCGATCCGCCCTTGATCACCAGCTCGGGTTTGACGGCGAAGAAGCCCGGCTTCCAGAGCACCAGGTCGGCGAGCTTGCCCACCTCCACCGAGCCCACCTGGCTGTCGATGCCGTGGGCGATGGCCGGGTTGATCGTGACCTTGGCGATGTACCGCTTGAGGCGGGCGTTGTCGTTGCGCACACCGCTCGGATCGGCGCTGTCCTCGCTGAGCGGGCCGCGCTGCACCTTCATCTTGTGGGCCGTCTGGAAGGTGCGGGTGATCACCTCACCGACCCGGCCCATCGCCTGGGAGTCGCTGGCGATGATGCTGAAGGCGCCCAGGTCGTGCAGGATGTCCTCGGCGGCGATCGTCTCGCGCCGGATGCGCGATTCGGCGAAGGCCACGTCCTCCGGGATCGAGGGATCAAGGTGGTGGCACACCATCAGCATGTCGAGGTGCTCCTCGAGCGTGTTGCGGGTGTAGGGCCGGGTGGGGTTGGTCGAGCTGGGCAGCACGTTGGCTTCCCCGCAGATGCGGATGATGTCCGGCGCGTGGCCGCCGCCGGCCCCCTCGGTGTGGAAGGTGTGGATGGTCCGGTCCCCGATGGCCCGGATCGTGTCCTCCACGAAGCCGGCCTCGTTGAGGGTGTCGGTGTGGATGCAGACCTGCACGTCGAAGCGGTCGGCCACGCTCAGGCAGCAGTCGATCGCCGCCGGGGTGGTGCCCCAGTCCTCGTGCAGCTTGAGGCCGCAGGCCCCGGCCCGCACCTGCTCCTCGATCGCCTCGGCGGTGCTGGCGTTGCCCTTGCCGTAGAAGCCCAGGTTCACCGGCAGCCCCTCGGCGGCCTGGAGCATGCGGGCCAGGTGGAAGGCCCCGGGGGTGCATGTGGTGGCGTTGGTGCCGGTGGCCGGACCCGTCCCGCCCCCCAGCAGGGTGGTGACGCCGGAGGCCAGGGCCGTCTCCACCTGCTGGGGACAGATGAAGTGGATGTGGGTGTCGATCGCACCGGCGGTGAGGACGTGCCCCTCGCCGGCGATGGCCTCGGTGCCGGGGCCGATCACGATGTCGACGCCGGGCTGAACATCCGGGTTGCCGGCCTTGCCGATGGCGCAGATGCGGCCGTCCCGCAGGCCAACATCGGCCTTGACGATGCCCCACCAGTCGAGGATCAGGGCATTGGTGATCACGGTGTCCACCGCCCCCTGGGCGCGGCTGGCCTGGCTCTGGCCCATGCCGTCGCGGATCACCTTGCCGCCGCCGAACTTCACCTCCTCGCCGTAGGTGGTGGCATCGCGCTCCACCTCCAGGATCAGGTCCGTGTCGGCCAGTCGGAGCCGATCACCGGTGGTGGGCCCGTAGGTTTCGGCATAGGCCCGGCGATCCATCCGGTAGGCCATGGCTGCGCGTCGGGTGAGAGGACGTGAACGAGGGGTGAGGCGGTGCGGCGGGGGCCGGCGGTTCAGTCGAGCGGACCGTTGACCAGGCCGTTGAAGCCCACCACGTGGCGCCGGCCGGCCAGGGGGATCAGCCGCACCTCGCGGCTGTCGCCGGGCTCGAAGCGCACCGCGGTGCCGGCCGGGATGTCGAGCCGCATGCCCAGGGCGGCATCCCGGTCGAAGGCCAGGGCGTCGTTGGCCTCGTGAAAGTGGAAGTGGGAGCCCACCTGCACCGGCCGGTCGCCGCGGTTGGCCACCTCCAGCAGCAGGGTCGGGCGGCCGCGATTGAGATCGAGCGTGCCGGGTTCCGGCAGCAGTTCTCCGGGGATCATCGGATCGGATCGTGCAGGGTCACGAGCTTGGTGCCATCGGGGAAGGTGGCTTCGATCTGCACCTCGTGCACCAGCTCCGGCACCCCCTCCATGACCTGATCGCGGCTCAGCCAGGTGCTGCCCTCGGCCATCAGGTCGGCGACGCTGCGGCCGTCGCGGGCGCCTTCGAGCACCTGAAAGCTGAGCCAGGCCACCGATTCGGGGTGGTTGAGCTTCAGGCCCCGCGCCAGCCGGCGCTCCGCCAGGAGCGCCGCGGTGACGATCAGCAGCTTGTCCTTCTCCTGTGGGTTGAGGTGCATGGCAGCGAGGGCTGGCCCGCAGGCGGATCGCTCCACTCTTGCAGTTGCCTCAGCCGCCGTCAGCCTCCGCCGGCTCCAGAGGCGCCTCCTGAAACGGCCACTCCCGCGGCACCTCCGGCTCGCTCAGCCCACGGACGGCACGGATGCCCCGCCACAGACGGGTGAACCAGAAGCGGGCATCGCGGCAGGAGGGTCCCCGGTAGCGGGCGATCAGGCCCTGGTCCAGGGCGCCGCAGGCCATCTCCCCCACCAGGTCGCCGCGATCCCGTCGGCTCCGCTCCAGCAGGCCGGCGAGATCGCCGCCGCTCAGTGGCTGCGGTGCCAGCCACACCAGGGTGCCCACCACGCTCTGACCGTCGAGGCCGTGCAGTCCGGCCGCGGCCTCCGCATCGAGCGCCAGCCGGTCCACCAGCTCCCAGCGCCGGCCGGACTCGCTGCGCCGCTGCGCCTCGAGGGCGGAGCGCCACTGGCCCTCTCCCAGCCCCTCCCCCGCCGCCGTGCGGCCCAGGCGCACCACGTCGCAGGCCAGGAAGGAGGCCCCCTCGGCCAGGTCCAGCTCGAGCCGCTGCTCGAACAGGCTGTTGCGGTAGAGCACCAGCTCCTGGGGCAGCCATTCCAGGTCGCTGCCGGGCTCCAGCCGGCAGCGCACCCGCTGCCGGGCCCAGCGCCCATCGGGCGTGCCCAGCCGCAGGCCGATGCTGCCGTAGACCTTCTGGGCCGCGGTGCTGGTGATCAGGGCGCGGCTGCCCGCCTCCAGCGTGATGTCCACGCCCAGCTGATCGCCCCCCACCAGGCCGCCTGCGGTGTGAAGCAGGGGCAGGGTGCAGCGCCCGTCCGGTTCCTGCCGCGCCCGCATCACCTTCAGTGGCGCCGTGCAGCGCGCCTGATGCAGGGTGGGCGCCGACGCTGCTCTCCGGCGGCTGAAGCGCAGCTCCGCCGCGGCCTGCCAGCCATCCGCCGCGGGCACATCCGGCGCTGCCCCATCGGGCCGGCTGCAGAAGTCGGGAGCGGGCACCGCAGCTCGGGGTCGGCCGGCAGGATGCAGGGTGCCGGGATCCGCATGCTGCCAGCTGGCTGTCAGCACGACGACCCGCGCCATCGCCCGGCTGCCCGCGCCGCTGCCCTCCCATGCCGCATCCCTCTCCCGGCTCGTCCGCCGCGGTGCCTGTGCTCACCCGGCGCTGTGCCCGCCCCGATCCGCCGCCGTCCGGTCGGACGGACCTTCGACTGGCTCTGGCCGCCGATGAGCGCACCCGCCTGCGGGGCCGGCGGCGGTGTGTGGAGGGCACCGAGGTGCTGCTGCAGCTGGAGCGAACCGTGCCGCTGCGGCCCGGCGAATGGCTCGGCACCGGCGACGGCCTCCTCTGGGTGCAGGTGCAGGCGGCGATCGAGCCGCTGCTGCGGGTGCGGGGTGCTCCCCTTGCGTTGATGCGGGCGGCTTACCACCTGGGCAATCGCCACGTGGCGCTGGAGGTGACCGACACCCAGCTGACCCTGCTGGCCGATGGCGTGCTCGAGGCGATGCTGCAGGGGCTGGGCGTGCAGGTGGAACGCAGCCAGGGCCCCTTCGCGCCGGAACCCGGCGCCTACGGCAGCGCTGGATTGCACAGCTACAGACATCCCCACAGCCACAGTCATGCCCCGGTGCCGCCGGAGCCGCAGCCATGAGCCCGGCGCTGCTGCGGCTGATGCAGCTGGTGAGCCCGGCTCTGCCGGTGGGGGCCTTCAGCTACTCCGAGGGTCTCGAGAGCCTGGTGCAGCAGAACCGCGTCATCGATGCAGCGACCGTGGAGGGCTGGCTCGCCGCGGAGCTGGAGCGGGGCTGTGTGCGGATCGAAGCAGCGAGCCTGCCCCCCTTCCTCAGTGACTGGCAGAGCTGGAGTGAGGGCGATGCGGCGGCCGGGGAGCGGCTGCGCGATCGCGATGGCCGCCTGCTGGCCATGCGTGAGGCGGCTCCGGTGCGGGCCCAGCAGCGGCAGATGGGCCGTTCGCTGCTGCAGGTGCTCGAGGGGCTGGGCTGTGCCGCCCCCGGCGACTGGACCGCCGCGGCGTCGAGCGGCCCGGGCTGGACGGCGGCCTGGGCCTGGGCCGGCACGGCCTGGGACATCCCCGCCCCCGATCTGGTGATCGGCTACCTGCACAGCTGGTGCGCCAGCCAGCTCAGCGCGGCGGTGCGCCTGGTGCCCCTCGGGCCGACGGAGGCCCAGGCGGTGCTGCAGGCCCTGGATGGACGCATCCTCGAGCAGGCCTCACGCAGCCTGCAGGAGGACCCCGGGTCGCTCTGGACCGGCGGGGTGGGGGCTTCCATCAGTCAGCTGCAGCACGGAGAGCTCTATTCCCGCCTGTTCCGCAGCTGACGGAAGCCGGCGCCGCTCATCACAATGCGCCTGAGCGGATCTGGCCTCTCCGGGAGGCGGCGAGCATGAGTCAGCTTCGGGTGGGCGTGGCCGGACCGGTGGGATCGGGCAAGACGGCCCTGGTGGAGACCCTCTGCCGCCGGCTGCGGGACCGGCTCGAGATGGCGGTGGTCACCAACGACATCTACACGCAGGAGGACGCCCAGTTCCTGACGCGGGCCGGCGCCCTGGCGCCGGAGCGGATCCGGGGGGTCGAGACCGGCGGCTGCCCCCACACCGCCATCCGGGAGGACTGCTCGATCAACCGGGCGGCCGTGGAGGAGCTGGAGGGCTGCTTCCCGGATCTGGCCCTGGTGCTGGTGGAGAGCGGCGGCGACAACCTGGCGGCGAGCTTCAGCCCGGAGCTGGTCGACTGCTGCATCTATGTGATCGACGTGGCCGCCGGCGACAAGATCCCCCGCAAGGGCGGCCCGGGCATCACCCGCTCCGACCTGCTGGTGATCAACAAGACCGATCTGGCGGAGCGGGTGGGGGCCGACCTGGGCGTCATGGAGCGGGACACGCGGCGGATGCGGGGCGAGCGGCCCTGGTGCTTCACCAACCTGCGCAGCGGTGAGGGTGTCGAGACCGTGCTGGCGTTCCTGTTGCAACAGCTACCGAATGCCCCCGCCTCGCGGTGAGGGTTCGAGGATCTGTCTCAACGGTTACAGGTTGGGGTTACCCCCTTCTTTACGTTCCAGTCGCCGCCAGGTTGGCGTACACATCCAACGTGTGACCTTTTTATGAACATTTCCCTTGCCAAGCGTGTTGCTGCCGGCTTCGCAGCAACAGCCCTGGGCGTCACCATCACGGCCTGCGGCGGTGGCGGTGGTGGTGACACCGCCGGTGGTGACTTCGACGGCGAAGTGAAAGTGGGCATCCTCCACTCCCTGAGTGGAACGATGGCCATCTCCGAGACCACCCTCAAGGAGGTGGAGGAGATGGCGATCAAGGAGATCAACGACGCCGGTGGCGTCGAAGTGGACGGCAAGAGCTACAAGATTGTCGCCACCTCCGAAGACGGCGCCTCCGACTGGCCCACCTTCGCTGAAAAATCCCAGAAGCTGATCGATGCCGATGGCGTGGCCGTCGTCTTCGGTGGCTGGACCTCGGCCAGCCGCAAGGCCATGCTTCCGGTCTATGAAGCGAAGAACCACATGCTCTTCTACCCGATTCAGTACGAAGGGCAGGAGTGCTCCCGCAACATCTTCTATACCGGCGCTGTTCCCAACCAGCAGGCTGAACCGGCTGTTGACTGGCTGTTTGAGACCTACGGCGACACCTACGGCAAGAAGGTGTATCTGGTCGGTTCCGACTACGTCTACCCCCGTACCGCCAATACCATCATCAAGGAACAGGTCAAGAGCCTGGGTGGTGAAACCGTTGGTGAGGACTACATCCCTCTGGGCAACACGGAGGTGGCTCCGATCATCGCCAAGATCAAGGAGGAATTCCCTGATGGCGGCATCATCATCAACACTCTGAACGGCGACTCCAACGTCGCTCTGTTCAAGCAGTTCAAGGCCGCCGGCATCGATCCGGACAAGTATCCGATCATGTCCTTCTCCATCGCCGAGGAGGAGATCCGCCAGATCGGTCCTGAGTATGTGACCGGCACCTACGCGGCCTGGAACTACTTCATGTCGCTCGGCACCGAGGCCGCCAACAACTTCAACGAAGCCTTCCTCTCCATGTATGGCGAGGACCGGGTCACCAACGACCCGATGGAGTCGGCCTACAACATGGTCTACCTCTGGAAGGCCGCTGTTGAGAAGGCCGGTACCTTCGAGGATCTCGATGCCGTTCGTACGGCGATGATCGGCATTCAGCTCGATGCGCCCCAGGGCCCGATCGAGATGTACCCCAACCACCACATCTCCCAGACCGTCCGGATCGGCAAGGTTCAGGAGAACGGTCAGTTCGAGATTCTCTGGGACAGCGGCGAGCCGGTTCCCCCGATCACCTGGAACCAGTTCGTGCCCGAGACCAAGGGCTACACCTGCGACTGGACTCAGGATCGTCCTGACGCGGGCAAGTTCAAGATGTGATCCCTGGCTCAGGGACTTGATGGACGACGGGTGGATCTCGGATCCACCCTTTTTTTTACCCTCCGCCGCCGATGGACCTCGTACTTTCACAACTTCTTGATGGCGTCAGCATCGGCTCGGTGCTATTGCTTGCGGCCACAGGTCTCGCCATCGTCTTCGGCCTGATGGGCGTCATCAACCTCGCCCATGGCGAGCTGATGATGATCGGCGCCTATGTGACCTTTGTTGTTCAGAACCTCTTCCGCCCCCTTGGAGAAGGCCTGTTCCAGCTGTATTACCCCGTGGCGCTGGTTGCTGCTTTTCTCGTCACCGCGGTGGTGGGGGTGGTTCTGGAGAAGACCCTGATCCGCCAGCTGTACGGTCGCCCCCTGGAAACCCTGCTGGCCACCTGGGGTGTGAGCCTGATCCTGATTCAGCTGGTTCGCAGTGTCTCACTGGCGATGACGCTGGGTGTGGCCCTCACGGTGGTCGTGGGTCTGCTGGTGCCGCGCTTCATTCCCGCCGGCATCAAGCGCAAGGCCTTTTTCCCCTACCTGCGCGGCGTGATCTGGATCGCGGCTTCCGCGGCCGGCCTGGCCCTGATCAACGGTGTGTCCGGCGTCCGTTTTCTCTCCTCCCCCTGGTTCGGTCCTCGCAACATTGATGTGACGGCGCCCAAGTGGCTGTCGGGAAGCTGGGGCAACATCGGTGGCATCGAGCTGCCGGGCATCCGGATTTTCATCATCATTCTCTCGGCGGTGCTGCTGGCCGCTGTCGCCTGGTTCCTGAGCAAGAGTGTCTGGGGGCTGCGCATCCGCTCGGTGACCCAGAACCGGGAGATGAGCAACTGCCTCGGCATTCCCACCGACAGCGTCGACAGCATCACCTTCGGACTCGGCTCCGGCCTGGCCGGAGTGGCCGGCTGTGCGATCGCGCTGCTCGGGTCCGTTGGTCCCAACCTCGGCGCGTCCTACATCGTGTCCTGCTTCATGGTGATCGTGCTCGGTGGTGTGGGCAATCTGGTGGGAACCGTGATTGCCTCGATGCTGCTGGGGATCATTCAATCGATCATCGGTTCCGGTTCGCTGCTCATCGCCTTCCCGGACATGCCCGGCGCCGCCAGGGCCGTGGTGGAGTTCTTCGCGACCACCAGCATGTCGCTGGTGCTGATCTTCATCTTCATCATCGCCTTCCTCCAGTTCCGTCCCAGCGGCATGTTCCCGCAGAAGGGACGCTCCGTTGAGGCCTGATCCTGCCATCGCTGCCCTGCCATGACCCTCTTCCGCAAGCTGATCCCCTGGATCCTTCTGGCCTTCGCCTTCTTCGTGCTCCCATCGATCCTGAGTGAGTTCCGGCTCAATCTCTTCGGTCGCTACTTCTCGCTCGCCATCGTTGCTCTTGGAATCGACCTCATCTGGGGCTACACCGGTCTGCTGAGCCTGGGCCAGGGCATCTTCTTCACCCTGGGTGGCTATGCCATCGCCATGCACCTGCTGCTGGTCACCCAGAACGACTTCACCACCGGCTCCAACGGCCTGCCCAAGTTCTTTGAGAACTACGGCGTCGACCAGCTGCCCTTCTTCTGGCAGCCGTTCTGGTCGTTCCCGGTCACCCTTGTGGCCATCTGGGTGATTCCGGCTGTGGTGGCGGGGCTGGTGGGCTATCTCATCTTTCGCAACCGCATCAAGGGCGTCTATTTCTCGATCATCACCCAGGCGTCGTTGATGGTGTTCTTTCACTTCTTCAACGGCCAGCAGAAGCTTGTCAATGGCACCAACGGCCTCAAGACCAGCACCACCGAACTCTTCGGCCAGCTGGTGGGTTCCGATGGTTCGCAGCTGATCTTCTACCGCCTGACCCTGATTCTGCTCCCCATTGCCTATCTGATCTGCAAAGCCCTCACCACACGCCGCTTCGGTGATGCGCTGATCGCCATTCGTGATGACGAGCAGCGGCTTCGCTTCGCAGGCTTCAACCCCGTTCCCTTCAAGGTGGTGGTGTTCGTGGTGGCCGGTGCCCTCGCCGGTATCTCCGGCGCGCTCTATACGGTGCAATCCGGCATCGTCTCGCCGCAGTTCATGTCGATCTCGATGTCGATCGAGATGGTCATCTGGGTTGCCGTGGGAGGCCGCGGCACCCTGATCGGACCGATCATCGGCGCCGTGGTGGTCAACTACCTCCGCAGCCTTGTGAGTGAGGCGCTGCCCGAGGTCTGGCTGTTCGTTCAGGGCGGCCTGTTCATCTTCGTGGTGGTGTTGATGCCGGATGGCATTTATGGCTGGTTCACCAAGGGCGGCTTCACTTCCATGCTCGCCGCCTTCGGCATCGCGCCCAAGACCGACACCTACCCGCGCATCGATCTCGACGAATCGATCCAGATGGAAGCCGAAACCATCGAGAAGAAGGTCTAGCCCCTCTTCCCGGAGCTGATCCTTTCATCCACTTCCGCGTCACCACCCGCCATGGCCACTCCCATCCTTGAACTGAAGGACGTGAGCGTCGACTTCGACGGCTTCTTCGCCCTCACCGACCTCTCGATCAGCCTGCAGCCAGGAGAGCTGCGTTCGATCATCGGCCCGAACGGCGCCGGCAAGACCACCTTCCTCGATGTGATCACCGGCAAGGTCAAGCCCACCAAGGGTTCGGTGCTGCTGCGGGGCGGCAGCCTCAGCGGCAAGTCTGAGCAGCGTATCTCACGCATGGGTGTGGGCCGGAAGTTCCAGACCCCGCGCGTGTTCGAGAACCTCACCGTGATCCGCAACCTGGAACTGGCGGCGTCACCCCGCAAGACGGCCTATCACCTGTTTGCCGAAACCCTGGAGCCTGCGGTGAAGGATGAGGTGCACCGGATCATGGAGTATGTGGGCCTGGCGCCCTACGCGAAGGTGGAAGCCGGCTCCCTCTCGCACGGCCAGAAGCAGTGGCTGGCGATCTCGATGCTGGTGGCCCAGTCGCCGGACATCATCCTGCTTGATGAGCCCGTGGCCGGCCTCACCGATGAGGAAACCGATCGCACGGCTGAGCTGATCAAGTCGCTGGCCGGAGAGCACACCGTTGTCGTGATCGAGCACGACATGGAGTTCATTCGCTCCCTCGCGGCTCCTGTGACCGTGCTGCACCAGGGCAAACTGCTCACCGAAGGCAGCCTGGATGACGTGAAGGCCGATCCGCGCGTAATCGAGGTGTATCTCGGCCAATCCGACGACGACTGACCCCCCGCTGATCCATCTGCCTGCTCCCCGCCATGACCCAGACGACCGTCCACCCCACCGCCACCAAGACCATCCTCAGGGCGAGTGGCCTGAATGTGTATTACGGCGAGAGCCACATCCTGCGCGATGTGGATCTGCACATTCCCGAAGGCGAGATGATCTGCCTGATCGGTCGCAACGGGGTGGGCAAGACCACCTTTCTGAAGACGATCATCGGGCTCCTCTCCCAGCGCTCCGGCGTGATCGAGTACCAGGGCCAGGAGCTGCTGCGTCAGCCGCCTCACCAGCGGGCGCGCCATGGCATCGGCTACGTGTCCCAGGGGCGCGACATCATTCCCCGGCTCACCGTGCGGGAGAACCTGATGCTGGGCATGGAGGCCCTGCCCGGTGGCATGGGGCGCAACCGCCGCATCGACCCGATCGTCTATGAGCTGTTTCCGATCCTCGAGCAGTTCCTGAACCGTCGCGGCGGTGATCTCAGCGGTGGTCAGCAGCAGCAACTGGCGATTGCCCGGGCACTGCTGGGCAAGCCCAAGCTGCTGCTTCTGGATGAGCCCACCGAAGGCATTCAGCCGTCGATCATTCTCGACATCGAGCGCGCGGTGCAGCGCATCATCAAGGAGACCGGCATCAGCATTCTGCTGGTGGAGCAGCACCTCCACTTCGTGCGCCAGTCGGATTTCTATTACGCCATGCAGCGGGGCGGCATCGTCTCGAGCGGCCCCACCTCACAGCTGTCGGACGCGGTGATCGAGGAGTTCCTCACCGTCTGACCCTCTCCCCCGCACGGGGCTCAGCAGCCCCGTGTGACCATCCAGGGTCGGGCCGTGCTCTCCTTGAGCCGCGGCTTCTCGGCCCGCGGTTCCAGATTTTTGCGGCTCACCAGCTCCGGTTCGCGCCGTTCCTGCTTCAGGCGCAGTCCGCTGGAGAGGGTCATGGGCGGTTGAAAGATCCGCTGGCCCGGGGCGGAGCAGACCGGGCAGTCGGTGTCGACGTCGCGGCGGTCGATCTCACGCCACACCTCGTAGGTGGGGCAGTCGCCGCTGGTGCATCGGAATTCGTAGACGGGCATTGGCTGGAATGGGCTGTTGCGTGGCAGAGCGAAGGGCCCGGCGGCGCTGCAGGAGCGCTGCCGGGCCCGCAGGGGCGACCGGGGGTCGTCAGCAGGGGAGGATGTCCTTCTCGAAGATGCTGGTGGGGATCGCCAGCGTGCAGCAGGCGTTGGGGATGTCGACGATGCCGCTGACCCGACCCTCCACCGGCGCACAGCTGAGCAGCATGTAGGCCTGCTCGCCGGTGTAGCCGAACTTTTTCAGGTACTCGATGGCATTGAGGCAGGCACGCCTGTAGGCGATGTGCACATCCATGTAGTACTGCTTGCCACTGGATTCGTCGACCGAAATCCCCTCGAACACCAGGTAATCGCTGTAGTGGGGCTCCACCGGGCTGGTCTTGAACATCGGGTTGACCATGCTGTACTTGGCCATGCCACCCTTGATCACATCCACATGCAGATCGAGGTAGCCGGACATCTCGATCGCTCCGCAGAAGGAGATCTCGCCGTCTCCCTGGGAGAAGTGGATGTCGCCCATCGAGAGCTTGCCGCCCTCCACGTAGACAGGGAAGTAGATGCGCGTTCCCTTGGTCAGGTTCTTGATGTCGCAGTTGCCGCCATGCTCCCGTGGGGGCACGGTGCGGGCCGCCTCGTTGGCGATGCGCTCGAAGTCCGATGCGGCGGTGGTGCCGAGGATGGCGCTGTTGGGGTTGGGCAGAGCCGCCAGAACCGGCTCACTGCCGGAGAGGCCGGCACCGTAGGTGCGGCGGTCGGGGGCGGTGTTGACGAGTTCGGTCTCACGCCGGTTCCACTCCTTGAGCAGTTCGTGGGAGGGGGCGCAGCCGATCAGGCCCGGGTGGGTGATGCCGGCGAAGCGCACGCCGGGGATGTGGCGGGAGCTGGTGTAGATGCCCTCCAGATCCCAGATCGATTTGCCCGCCTTGGGGAAGTGGTCGGTGAGGAAGCCGCCGCCGTTCTCCCTGGCGAAGATGCCGTTGAAGCCCCATTCGTCACCTTGGAGGGCGCCCACCTCGAGAATGTCCACCACGAGGATGTCGCCGGGCTGGGCGCCGTTGACCCAGATGGGGCCGCTCAGCACGTGCACCACTTCCAGGTTCACGTCCGCGACGTCCTGGGGGCTGTCGTTGTTCTTGATCTGACCGTCGGTCCAGTCCTTGCATTCGATCCGGAACACCTCGCCCGGATTGACCGATGCGACGGCGGGGATGTCGGGATGCCAGCGGTTGTGCCCCGGCAGCTCCTGCTGATCCATGGGCTTGGTGAGATCCACCTTGAAAAGGGTCTTCGGCATCAGCGATCAGACATGCATTCCCGATCAAACCCCTGCGCCTGCACCGGAAGGGTGACGATCACTACGAAAGCGATTGCAGATCAGCCCATCGGAACTCTCCCGCGCCTCAGATGCAGCGATTGAGGCGATAATGGTTCTCATTCTTTATGCCAACGCTGCCCTGATTGCGCCGATTGATGAGAGTCATGCCCTCCCGTGGATGCTGTGGGGCGGCCGGGTGAGGCGGCCCCTCAGATGGGGTCCTGGGGCGGTGTGTCGCTGAAGCTTCCCTTGCGGCAGAGGTTGCGCGCCAGCCGCTGGGCCCAGGCGGGGCTGGGCTCCGGTCCGCTCTCGCTGGGTTCGCCCTCGAAGGGCAGCAACGTCTGCCAGTGGGTGTCGCCCCCCTCCTCTCCCGCGCTGCCGGGCGTCTCCAGCCAGCGGCCGTAGATGTTGTCGTAGGCCGGCCAGCCCGGCAGGTCGGGCATGCTGCAGACGGCGTTCACCTCCGCGTGGCGCTCGTCGCCCTCGGGTCCCACCACCCGCACCTCACCGTCGTAGAGGCCGTTGGGCACCCCCGGCTCGAAGCTCCCGGCGAGATAGACCCGCTCGCCAGCGACGCTCACCAGCAGATCGCCCGGTTCGGCCTCGTGCAGGGCCACCTCCGTGGGGGGGCACCGCCGCAGGCGACCAGCAGCACCGCCAGGCCCGTGAGGCTGGCGCCGAGGCGCGGCAACCGTGTGTCATTCCCCATCCCGGCTGTCCCCGGCGTCTTCGGCGGATCCTGGCAAAGCGGCTCCCTCGTCCCGCAGCAGGAGCCCGAACAGCCGGTGAGCCAGCGCCGGGCTGCACCCCAGCGGCCGGCAGCCCAGGCTGTTGAGCAGCAGGGTGGGTCCCCGCAGCACCTGCGCGGCCGTGAGCGCCGCTTCCCGGGCCAGACCCAGCTGCAGGGCCCGGCCCCGCATCACACCCGGCAGGCAGCCGCTGCTGAGGGGCGGCGTCAGCCAGCCGGCCTCGCTGCCCCGCCGCCCGGGATCCGCCACCAGCACGTTCGCCGCCGTGGCACAGGCGATGCCACCACGGCTGCTGGCCAGCAGGGCGTCGTCCGCTCCGGCGTTGCGCGCTTCGAGGCGAGCCAGCACGCTGCCCGTGTAGGCGAAGCACTTGTGACGGCTCAGTGGGCTGTGGCCGTTGCGGCAGTGCAGCCGGCTGAGCACCAGCCGCACCGGATCGTGGCTGGGACGCGCGGGGCTGAGCTGCAGCCAGAAGCGGGACCGCCCCGATCCGGCCTCGGCCGGCAGCAGCCCGCGGCCGCCGCCGCCCCGGCTCCAGTTCAGCCGCAGGGCACCGTTGCGGATGCCGCTGCGGCGCACCGCCTCCGCCAGCAGCGCCCCGATGACGGAGGCTCCCGGGGGCTGGGGCAGCCTCAGAAAGGTGGCACCGGCCCGCCAGCGCCGCAGGTGGGCCTCCAGCAGCTGGGGCCTTGCCTCCAGCACGAGCACCGTTTCGAACACGCCGTCCGCCAGGAGCAGGCCCCGCTCATCCAGCGGCAGGGTCAGCTGGTGCGGTGGTCCCCAGAGCTCGGAGCCGTCCTCCTGCAGGAGGCAGGCGATGGGGGCCGGCGGTGCAGCGCTCACGCGTCAGCGGCCAGCGCGTCCAGCAGGGGCTGGAGTTTCCACTCCAGCTCGCGGGCTTCGGCGGACGGATCGGAGTCGGCCACGATGCCGCAGCCGGCATGGGCCTGCAGGTGGCGGCCCTGCACCATCACGCTGCGGATCAGCACGTTGCTGTCGAGGCTGCCGTCGCCGTTGCAGAGCAGGAAGCTGCCGCAGTAGGGGCCCCGGGCGATCGGCTCCAGCTCGTTGAGCCGCTGGCAGGCCCGGATCTTCGGAGCCCCGCTGATGGAACCGGGCGGCCAGCAGGCCCGCAGCAGCGCGGCGGCGGCGTGGCCAGCGGCGAGCTCGCCCCGCACCACCGAGGTGAGGTGATGCACGCGGGCGTAGCTCTCCAGCCCCACCAGCTGGGGGACGCGGATGCTGCCGGGCCGGCAGAGCCGGCCGAGGTCGTGCCGCATCAGATCCACGATCATCACGTTCTCGGCCCGGTCCTTCGGGCTGCAGACCAGCTCGGCGGCCGCATCGGCATCGGCGATCGGGTCGGCGGCCCGGGGCCGCGTGCCCTTGATCGGCCGGGTCTCCACCTGCCCCGTGGCGCTCACCTGCAGAAACCGCTCCATCGAGGTGGAGAGCACGGCGTGCTCGCCGCTCACCATCAGGCCGGAGAAGGGGGCGGGGCAGCGCCGCCGCAGCCGCAGATAGAGGGCCAGCGGGTCGGGAGGCCGCGCCCGTTCGGCGCGCCGGCAGGCGGTGAGATTGGCCTGGAACAGATCCCCGGCGGCGATCAGTTGTCGCAGCTGGCCCACCTGCTCCCGGAAGCGCTCGGGCGGGGTGAGCCACTGCCAGGCCTCCTGCGGGATGGCCGGCTCGGCGGGCGGCGGGACCGGCCGGGTCTCCAGCAGCTCCCGGACCGGCTCCCGCCAGCGGCGCAGGGCCTGCGGCCGGCCTTCCAGCTGCAGCGTGCGTTCGGCCAGGTCGAAGTGGAGCAGTGCGTCATGCCGGCAGGCCCGCAGCACCGGCAGCCGGGGGCTCTGCCAGTGCTCGGCCGGCTCCACCCAGGCGCCGGCCTCGTAGGCCAGCCAGGCCAGCCAGCGCTCGCCACTGCCGACCAGCTCGGCCAGCAGGGCGAAGGGATTGCGGGCGCCGGGGCTGCCGGGCAGGCCCTCGCACAGCAGAGTCTCCTCGGGCCGGAGGCCCACCACGGCCCGGCGGCCCAGGGGGCTGCCGTCGCCATCGAGCCAGCTGAGCCCGTCGCGGCCGAAGGCCTGCGCCAGCTGTGGCACCAGCTCCTCCGGCGGGCGCCAGGGCAGGGCCTCGCGGCTCAGGTCGCCGCTCACCCGGCCTCGAGGGCCCGCCGGGCCCGCGGGCTGGCCAGATCCGGGCGTCCGGCCTCGATCAGGGCCGCATCGCGGATGCGGCAGCTGTCGCAGAGACCGCAGGGTTCGCTGCCGCCGCTGTAGCAGCTCCAGGTGCTGGCGATCGGCACATTCAGGCGCAGGGCCTCCTGCACGATGCGGGTCTTGCTCCACTGCACCAGGGGCGCCCAGAGGCGCGGCGCGTGTCCCTCCCGGCCGGCCTTGCTGCTGAGGTTCGCCAGGTGCTGGAAGGCTTCCAGGTAGTCGGGACGGCAGTCGGGATAGCCTGAGTAGTCGATGGCGTTCACCCCCAGCACGAGGCGGCCGGCGCCGCGCGCCTCCGCCAGGCTCAGGGCGATGGCGATGAACACGGTGTTGCGGCCCGGCACGTAGGTGCTGGGGATGCGCCCGGCCTCCACGCCCTGCTGGGGCAGGGCCATGGCGGCATCGGTGAGGGAGGAGCCGCCCCAGCGGGCCAGATCCACCCGGATGGTGTGGTGCTCGGCCAGCCCGAGGCTCCCGGCCACCACGGCGGCGGCCTCCAGTTCGCGCCGGTGGCGCTGGCCGTAGTCGAAGGAGAGGCCGATCACCCGTTGCCCGTCCTCCAGGGCCAGGGCGGCGGCGGTGGCGGAATCCAGGCCGCCCGAGAGAAGGGCCACGGCGGTGCCGGCCGGACCCGGGGCGGAAGTGGCAGCTGCGGTCATGCCGGGGATCCTGGTGGCTCAGAGCCCTCGCGGTGCAGCACCACCCGGTCGCGTCCGCCGTCCTTGGCGGCATAGAGGGCCCGGTCGGCCAGATCGATCAGAGCCAGTGCGTCGGCATCCGGGAGGGCCATGACGATGCCGATGCTGAGGGTGACCCGGAACTCCTCCTCGCCGCCGGCCGGGCCTCCGCCCACCGGCACCGGCTGGCAGGCGGGACGGTGCACCAGGCCGCGGGCGTCCTCAAGCAGGCGCTGCGCGATCGCCAGGGCTTCGGCGGTGTCGGTGTGATTGAGCAGGATCACGAACTCCTCCCCACCGAGGCGGGCCACCACATCGCTGCCGCGCATGGTCTCCCGAAGCAGACGGGAGAGCCGCACCAGAACGGCATCGCCGGTGAGGTGGCCCCAGCTGTCGTTGACGCGCTTGAAGTGGTCGAGATCGACCATGAGCAGAGCGAGGGGCAGGCCGTAGCGGCGGCTGCGGGTGAGCTCCGTGTTCAGCCGCTCCATGAAGGCGCGCCGGTTGAACAGGTTGGTGAGGGGGTCGTGGCGCGAGAGCTCCCGCAGCTGCTCCTCGGAGGCCTCCAGCTCGCGGTTGGTGCGGCTGAGGGCCTGGCGGGCCGCGCTCAGTTGGAGCATGGAGCGCTGCTGCAGCACCGTGAACACCATCACCACCGCCCCCACCCCCGCCACCATCCAGGCCAGGTGGCGGGCGAAGCGATTCATCGTGGCGCTCAGGAACGCCTCGGTGGCGGAGAGCTCCACGCTCCAGGGCGTGCCGTAGACCATCGCTCGCGCCAGGGCCGGCTCGCCCACCGGCTCGCCGACGCGCTCGTCGAGGCAGGGGGCATCGGGGCAGCCCTCCTCGCTGATGCGCACGTTCAGGCCCTTGGCGCGCATCGCGAGAAGCTCCGCCTCCAACAGCACCGCGAGATCGAACACCAGAGCGAGGAAACCCTCCAGGTTCTGGCGCCGCTGCTCCAGCCCCGTCGGCACGATGCCATCGTCGAAGGCAGGCGCGGTGATGGCGAAGCCGATCGGAGAAGTGGGGTCATCGGGCCAGCGGATCACGGGGAACAGGCCGGAGGCCACCGGCTGACCCGTATCCCGGGCCTGCCACTTCGACTCCATCCGTTCGGGTGAGAAGGCCAGATCGAGCCCGAGGGTGGTGTCGCCCTCGAAGTTGGCGATCACGTAGAGCACCGGCACGTGCGGATCGCGTGGGCGGGCGGGGATCGGCCCGGCCTCGCTCTCCTCCCAGAGGCGGAAGTCGCTCAGGACGCCGCCCTGCCGGCGCACCCGCTGCTCGAAGGCGGCCCGCTCGGCGGCGGGCACCAGCGGCTGCCACTCAATGAAGATCATCCCTGGATTGAGGGACGCCTGCCCGGCCAGCTCCTGGAAGGCGCTGAAGGACATCAAGGGATGGTGGGCGAGCATGGAGATCAACCCTCCCTTGCTCAGCACCGCATCCCGCACCGAGCGCTCGATCGCTGAGGCCAGTTCGGTGGCTTCGCCATCGAGCCGGGCGATGGTGGTGGTGCGGATGTGGTTCTGCTCCAGCACATGGGTGGCCACGGCCAGCCCCGCGAACACGCCCCCCAGCAGCAGGTCGAGGGCCAGAAACCGCCGCCAGCGCCCCTGCCCCATCAGCGCACCCCCAGGCTCTTGTGCTGCTGCAGGCTCAGGCGCCAGGCCGGATGGCTGCGCACATGGCCCAGGGCCAGGGCGGTGCCGGCCTCGCTCTGCCAGCCCGGCTGCAGCAGCAGGGCCGGCGGATCAGCTTCAGCGGCCCTGAGGGCCAGCGCCCGCGCCGCCATGGCCTCGGCGAAGCTCAGATCCTCCGGATCGTGCACCACCACCTTGAGCTCCTGGCAGGCCGCCAGCAGGCCGTCCAGGGGCGGGCGGTGCCGCTTGGGGGAGAGGGTGATCCAGGCGAAGCGGCCGCTGAGGGGATCCACGCCGCTGGTCTCCAGGTGCAGCGGCAGATGGGTGGCCTGCTCCAGCTCACGGCAGAGGGGCCCGAGATCGTGGTGCAGCGGTTCGCCGCCGGTGATCACCACGAAGGCCGCGCCGTCGCGTGCGGCCTTCCGGGCGTCCCGCCCCAGCTCCGGCAGCGGCCGGCGGTCGTGGGCCTCCTGGGGCCAGGAGTGCTTGGTGTCGCACCAGGGGCAGCCGACGCGGCAGCCCGCCAGGCGGATGAAGAAGGCGCTGCGGCCGCCGTGCAGCCCCTCGCCCTGAATCGAGTGGAAGGTCTCCACCACCGGGAGGCAGGCCGCCCCCGTCAGGGGAAGGCCGGTTCTCATGGGGTGGAGGGGGCGAGGTCGGCCGTCGCGTGCGCCGCCGCGGCCTGTGCCGCGGGGTCCGTTCCCGCCGCCAGAGCGCTGTGGCGCTGCTGGGCCGCGGCGATCAGGCCCAGGAACAGGGGGTGGGGGCTGCCGGGGCGGGAGAGGAACTCCGGATGGAACTGGCAGGCCGTGAAGTAGGGGTGATCGCGCAGCTCCACCAGTTCCGCCAGGCGGCCATCCGGTGAGGTGCCGCTGATGGCGTAGCCCGACTGCAGGAACAGGTTGCGGTAGGCGTTGTTGAACTCGTAGCGGTGCCGGTGCCGCTCGTAGATCACCTCGCGCCCGTAGAGCCGCTCGGCCAGGGTGCCGGCCCCGATCCGGCAGGGGTAGACCCCCAGGCGCATGGTGCCGCCCAGGTCCACCACGTCCTGCTGCTCCGGCAGCAGGTGGATCACCGGATGGGGTGTGCCCGGCTCGAGCTCGGCGCTGCTGGCCCCCACCAGGCCGGCCACGTTGCGGGCCCACTCGATCACGGCGCACTGCATGCCGAGGCAGAGCCCGAGAAAGGGCACCCGCTGCTCCCGCGCCCAGCGGATCGCCTCCACCTTGCCGTCCACACCCCGGTTGCCGAAGCCGCCGGGCACCACCACCGCATCCATGCCCTGCAGCAGAGCCTCGGGGCCGTCGCTCTCGATCTGCTCGGCACAGACCCAGTGCAGGTCGAGGGAGGCGTCCTGCGCCAGGCAGGCATGGCGCAGGGCCTCCACCACCGAGAGGTAAGCGTCGTTGAGCTGCACGTACTTGCCCACCAGGGCCACGGTCACCGGCGGGCCGGGATGGCGCAGCTTGTGCACCAGCTGGGCCCAGGCCCCCATCTCGCTCTCGTGATCGGGCAGGTCGATCACCTGCAGCACCTCCCGGCAGAGGCCCCGCTCCTCGAGGGTGAGGGGCACGGCGTAGATGCTGTCGGCATCGAGGGCCGGGATCACAGCCCGGGTGGACACGCCGCAGAAGCCGCCGATCTTGCGGCGCAGCTCATCGCTGATGTCGCGGTCGCTGCGGCAGACCAGCAGATCCGGCTGGATGCCGATCGAGCGCAGCTCCTTCACCGAGTGCTGGGTCGGTTTGGTCTTGATCTCGCCCGAGGTGCCGATGTAGGGCAGCAGCGTGACGTGGATGTAGGCCAGATCGCGGCGGGCCACGTCGTCGCGGAATTCCCGGATCGCCTCGAGGAAGGGCAGGGATTCGATGTCGCCCACCGTGCCGCCGATCTCGGTGATCACCACGTCGGCGTTGCTGTTGGCGGCGACCCGGTGGATGCGCTCGCGGATCTCGGCGGTGATGTGGGGGATCACCTGCACGGTGCCGCCGTTGTAGTCGCCGCGTCGCTCCTTGTTGATCACCGCCTGATACACCGAGCCGGTGGTCACGCTGTTGAGGCGCGACATGGCCGTGTCGGTGAAGCGCTCGTAGTGGCCCAGGTCCAGGTCGGTCTCGGCGCCGTCCTCGGTGACGAACACCTCCCCGTGCTGGAAGGGGCTCATGGTGCCGGGGTCCACGTTCAGGTACGGGTCCAGCTTGAGGATCGAAACGCTGTACCCGCGCGACTTGAGCAGCCGTCCCAGGCTGGCCGCCACGATCCCCTTGCCGATGCTGGAGACCACCCCGCCGGTGACGAAGACGAATTTGCTCATGGCGCGTTGCTCACGGCGGCCGGCGCGTTGCTCATCGCACCCGGCTCGACTGTAGGAACAGCTTCGGCATGGCCGGCTCAGCCCTCCAGCAGGCTGCGCAGCATCCAGGCCGTCTTCTCGTGGATCTGCAGCCGCTGGGTGAGCAGGTCGGCCGTGGGCTGATCGTTGGCAGCCTCGGCCACCGCGAACACCTGCCGGGCGGTGCGGGCCACCGCCTCATGCCCCTCCACCAGCTGCCGCACCATGGCCAGGGCCGCCGGGTGGGTGTCGGCCTCCTCCACGCTGGCCAGAGCGGAGAGGATGCGACCGCCGAAGGGCGCCGGGCAGCCGAGGGCGCGGATCCGCTCGGCGATCACATCGAGGGCGTTCCAGAGCTCGGTGTACTGCTCCATGAACATCAGGTGCAGCGTGTTGAACATCGGCCCGGTCACGTTCCAGTGGAAACCGTGGGTGTTGCCGTAGAGTACGTAGGTATCCGCCAGCAGACGGCTGAGGCCGTCGGCGATCTCCTGCCGCTGGGCTTCGGGGATGCCGATGTTGATGGCGGGGGCGCTGATGCTCATGAAGGGTCCTGCCCGGCGAGGCATGCTCCCCTCCGGTCTAGGGCCGCCGGCGGCCACGGTCAGCTGCCCGGCCGGCGGCGGCTGAGGGTCATTCCGGCGGCGTCCAGGTGCTGGCCACATGCAGCTCCTCGAGCTGGCCGTCGCTGACGGCGGCGGGCGCCTGGGTCATCAGGCAGCGGGCCTGCTGGGTCTTGGGGAAGGCGATCGTGTCGCGGATCGACTCCTCTCCCGCCAGCAGCATGACCAGACGGTCGAGCCCGAAGGCCAGGCCTCCGTGGGGCGGGGCGCCGGTGGCCAGGGCGTCGATCAGGAAGCCGAACTGGCTGCGGGCCTCCTCCGCCGAGAGGCCCACGGTCTCCAGCACCTGCTGCTGCAGGGCGCTGTCGTGGATGCGCAGCGAGCCGCCGCCCAGCTCGAGGCCGTTGAGCACCAGGTCGTAGGCCTGGGCCCGGGCGGTGGGAAGGGTCTCGGACCAGCGCTGCGGGTCGCTGCCGAGATCCTCCGGGTTGGGGGCGCAGAAGGGGTGGTGCAGGGCCTCGAGGCGGTTCTCGTCGCTGTTGAGCTCGAACATCGGGAAGTCCACCACCCAGAGGAAGTGCCAGAGGTCGTTGTCCCGGTCGGCCGGGACCAGCCCCAGCTGGCGCGCCAGGAACTGACGCACCCGGTCGAGCGCCTTGTTCACCGTGGCGGTGTCGCCCGCCCCGAACAGCAGCAGGGTGCCGGGCTCGGCGCCGCTGCGCTCCAGCAGCTCGGCGCGGCGCTCGCCGGTGAGGGAGTCGCGGATGGCGCCGATCGTGTCGATCTCACCGCCTTCGCGCACGCGGATGAAGGCCAGGCCACCGGCGCCGGCGGCCTGGGCCTCGGCGAACACATCGCCGCCGGGCTTGATCCGCACGTTGCTGATGGCGTCGTTGCCGCCGGGCACGGCGATGCACTTCACCGCGCCACCGGCGGCCACGGCGCCGCTGAACACCTTGAAGCCGATGTCGCGCACGAGATCGCTCACGTCGGTGAGCTCCATGCCGTAGCGGGTGTCGGGCCGGTCGGTGCCGTAGCGGTCCATCGCCTCCTGCCAGGTCAGCCTCGGGAAGGGATCGGGCAGCTCAACCCCCTTCACGGCCCTCCACACGGCACGGATCAGGCCCTCGTTCAGGGCGAGGATCTCCTCCTGGTCCATGAAGCTCATCTCCATGTCCAGCTGGGTGAACTCCGGCTGCCGGTCGGCCCGCAGGTCCTCGTCGCGGAAGCAGCGGGCCACCTGGTAGTAGCGCTCCACCCCGCCCACCATCAGCAGCTGCTTGAACAGCTGGGGGGACTGGGGCAGGGCGAACCACTCACCACCGCAGACGCGCGAGGGAACGATGTAGTCGCGGGCTCCCTCCGGCGTGGAGCGGGTGAGCACCGGGGTCTCCACCTCGATGAAGCCGGCGTCCTCCAGGTAGCGGCGGCAGGTCTGCACCGTGGTGTGGCGCAGGCGCAGGTTGCGGGCCATGCGCTCGCGGCGCAGATCCAGGAAGCGGTGGCGCAGGCGCAGCTCCTCGCGCACCGTCTCCTCGTCGTGCACCGAGACGCTGAAGGGCAGGGTGCCGCTGACGGCGTTGAGCACGGTGAGGCCGGCGGCCAGCACCTCGATCTGGCCGGTGGCGATGCGGGGGTTGATCGCCTCCTCCGGACGGCTCCGCACCCGGCCGCTCACCTGCAGCACCGTCTCCTGGCGCAGGTGCTCGGCGGTGGCGAACAGCTCGGCGCCCTGGTCCGGGTCCACGGTGATCTGCACGGTGCCGCTGCGGTCGCGCAGATCGATGAAGATCACCCCGCCGTGGTCGCGGCGGCGATCCACCCAGCCGCAGAGACTCACCTCCTGATCGATGGCGGCTGGGCGCAGATCGCCGCATCCGTGGCTGCGCATCGTGGGGGGCTCGGGGACAGGAAGGGAGTGTCCCACAGCGATTTACCGCCGCAGGAAGGGGCGGCGCACCACCCGCGCCGGCTGGGGTGTGCCGCGGATCTCCACCGCCAGCTCCGTGCCGGGCCGCGCCAGGGCGGGGGGCACGTAGGCCATGGCGATGCCGCACTGCAGGGTGGGAGACCAGCTACCGCTGGTGACCCGGCCCACAACGGCATCGTCGCTGCCGCAGCCGGCCCGCACGCTGTAGCCGGCCCGGGGGATGGCGCGCCCCTCCAGGCTCAGGCCCACCAGCCGCCGCTCAAGCCCCTCGGCCGTCTGCCGTTCCAGCACGTCGCGTCCGACGAAGGCTTCGGGCATCTCCAGGTGCACCAGCCAGCCGAGCGAGGCCTCCAGGGGGCTGGTGGAGCGGTCCATGTCGGAGCCGTAGAGGTGCAGGCCCGCCTCCAGACGCAGCGTGTCGCGTGCGCCCAGACCGCAGGGCTCGACGCCGGATTCGGTGAGCCGCTGCCAGAGGGCGGTGCCCGCCTCGCCCGAGGGCAGCAGCAGCTCGAAGCCGTCCTCGCCGGTGTAGCCCGTGCGGGCCACCAGCACCTCGGCCCCGGCGGCCGGCCCCTCGCCGATGCCCTCCAGCCGCAGCTGGCGGTGGCCGAAGCGGGGCAGGGCAGCCAGGGGTGTGCCATCGGGCCCGGCCATGGCCGCGGCGGTGCTCTCCCCCAGCAGCGGTGCCAGACGGGCGGCGGCCTGCGGGCCCTGCAGGGCCAGCAGCACCCCATCCCCCTTGGCATCGGTGATCATGACGCCGTGCGGTGCCAGCTGCTCCTGCAGCCAGGCGGTGTCGGCCTCGGCGCAGGCGGCGTTGATCACCAGGAGCAGTTCGCTCTGCCCGTCCCGCAGGCCGCAGTCGTAGGCGATCAGGTCGTCGAGGATGCCGCCGTCGGCCTGCATCAGCACCGTGTAGCAGGCCTCGCCGGGGCCGATGCGGTGCAGGTCCGAGGGCACCAGGCGCTGCAGGTGATCGCTGCAGGTTTCGCCCGTGAGCCGCAGCACCCCCATGTGGGAGATGTCGAAGAGGCCGCAGCCGCTGCGCACCGCCTGGTGCTCCTTCACCACCCCGGCGAACTGCAGCGGCATCTCCCAGCCGGCGAAGGGCACCAGGCGGGCGCCGCTGGCCTGAATCACGGCGTGCAGGGGGTGTGGCGCAGTCCCATGCCGTGATCCGGTCGCTCGGCGGGAATCCTATGGATGCCGGTCTCCTACCGATTCTGTTCGGGTTGCCGAAGAGAAGGAGGAGGTTTCCGCCGATCGGGTGTTGCTGGCGGCGTGCATCCCTTACCTTTTCGGCACCCGAGTTGTCCAGTGCCTCAGATTCCCTGCTGCCGAAGCTGCCGCCATTGCACCCTGGCGCGTTCACCGGAGCCGGGCTTCTGCAACCTGCGCCAGCTGCCCATCCATGCCGAGGTGGCCGGGGACGTGTCGTGCCACCACTGGACGCCCCGTGGCCCCAGGCTGCCCATGCTTCCCGATCGCGAGGCCCTGAGCCAGGCCCTGCCGCTCGCTCCTCTGCAGCTGGATCTGGAATCGGCGTTCGCAAGCACCTGATCCCCGGAACCGTGGTCGCCTGTTTCAGGTGTGCATCAGCTGATGCGCATCACAGAGCACTGAGTGCTCCAATGAGACAGGGGTAGACAACCCCTCTGTTCGTCCCTGCCCGTGACTTCCTCCCCGGCTCTGGCAACGGCGGCTGAGCTGATGCTCAACCGGGCAGCCGGTGAGCGGGTCGCCTTTCCCACCGGAACGCCGATCTTCCGCCAGGGCGCTGACGTGCGCTCCATCTACGCCATCTGCCGGGGCGTGGTGGATGTGGAGGAACGGGATCAGCAGCGCATGCGCTACGGCGCCGGCGATCTCTTCTCGTATCAGGACATCCTGCTGCCCAACGCCGTTCACACCAACTCGGCCGTGGCCGCCACGCCGGTGGAGCTGGTGCGGGTGGAGCGGCTCAACTTCCTCAACCTGGTGCACCTGCATCCCACCCTGGTGATCCAGCTGCTGGCCCAGCAGCACCGCCGCCTGCGGGAGCAGCGGGCCAACGGCAGCTGCTGGTTCTGAGGCTCAGTCCGAGGGCGGGCTCAGCAGCAGCAGCAGCGAACGCACCACCTTGGCCGCCAGCACGGCGCTCTGGCCGCTGCCATCGAGCTGGGGCGCCAGTTCCACCACGTCGGCCCCCAGCCAGCGCCGACCCTTCAGCACCTCCACCAGCGCGGCGAAGTGGCTCCAGCGGAAGCCGCCGGGCTCCGGCGTGCCGGTGCCGGGCATCACGGAGGGATCGAACCAGTCCAGGTCCACCGTGAGGTAGAGGGGCCGGTCGGCATGGGGCGCCAGGGCCTGCTCGAGCGCCTCGCCGGCGCGCTGGGGCGCGTCCGCCGGTGAGGCCGGCACCAGGCGGCCGCTGCGGTGCAGCTCGCGGAACTCCGGCCGGGTGCCGCTGCGGATGCCCACCTGCAGCAACCGATCCGCCGGCAACACGTCGAGGCAGCGGCGCATGGCGCAGGCGTGGCTGTGGCGGGCTCCCAGCCAGCTGTCGCGCAGATCGGCGTGGGCATCGAGCTGCACCACCACCAGATCCGGGTGACGCCGCACCGCCGCGGCCACCGCACCGGCGGTGATCGAGTGCTCGCCGCCGAGCATCAGAGGCGTGAGGCCAGCGTCCAGCAGGGAGCCGGTGGCGGCCTCCACGGCGGCCACCACCGGCTCGGGTGCCCCAAACGGAATCGGCAGGGCGCCGAGATCGGCGTAGGCGCAGTCCTCCAGGTCGCGGTCCAGCTGGGGGCAGTAGGTCTCCAGCCCCTGGCTCACCTCCCGCACGGCCGCCGGCCCGAAGCGAGCGCCGGGCCGGAAGGAGGTGGTGCCGTCGTAGGGCACCCCGAACAGGGCCACCCCGCAGCCACGCGGGTCGCGCCGGGCGCCCATGTACACCGCCCCCTCCGGATCGAAGCCGGGCAGCGTTGTGGCCGGAGGAGGGGCTGTACCGGGCTCCTCGGCGGCCAGCTCCCGCTCGATCGCCGCCGGCATCGCCTCGAACGCGCCCCGCTGCCAGCGGGGGCTCCAGATGTGGCAGCCCGCCGCCACCGCCGCGGCCCGCTCCGGCTGCGGGCTGCGGTAGCGGGGACCGTCGCAGGCGGCGAAGGTCCAGCTCCACCAGCCGCTGGGATACATCGGCACCCAGCCGTACAGCGGATCGGCGTGGCCGTAGAGCTCCCGCAGCAGCCGCACCATGGCCAGGTGCACCTCGCGGAAGGCTTCGGGGGACTCGCTCTGGCTGGCGAAGACGCCGCCGGGCCGCAGCAGCCGGCGGCAGTGGCTGAGGAAGGCGCGGTTGAACAGCCCCTCCGCCGGTCCGGCCGGATCGGAGCCATCCACGATCACCACGTCGTAGGAGGCCTCCGCCCCCTCGGCCACCCAGGCGATGCCATCGGCGATGTGCACATGCAGGCGCTCGTCGCTCCAGGCCTCGCCGCCGATGGCGGGCAGGTGCTCGCGGCTGAGGGCCACCACGCGGCCATCGATCTCCACCAGGTCCAGGTGCTTCACCTCGCGGTGGCGCAGGCATTCACGGGCGGTGCCGCCATCGCCGCCGCCGATCACCAGCACCCGCTCGATCGAGGCGGCGCCGCAGAGGGCCGGATGCACGATCGCCTCGTGGTAGTGGCGCTCCTGCTGTTCGGCGGTCATCCAGCGGCCGTCCAGCAGCAGACCCCGGCCGTAGCGGGCGCTCTCGATCACGCTGATCCGCTGGAACGGGCTGGTCTCCTCCACCAGCACCCGCCCGGCCAGGCCGTAGCGGACGCCGTCGTGGATCTCATCGACCCAGCCGTGGCTGGCGGAGGCGGAGGGGAGGCTCACGGAGGCCGGACCGGTGGGGGAGAGGGACCTCTCCAGTGAAGCCGGCCGCGGCGTCAGCTCCCGCCAGCGCCGGTGTCCGGCCCGGCTGTGCCGCCGCCCTCCGAGCGGATCGCCTGCTTGGCCTGCTGCCACAGGCCCTCGAGCTCCTGGAGAGAGCGTCCCTGCAGGTCGCCCGCCAGGGCCGCCTCCACGCGGGAGAAGCGATCGAGGAAGCGCCGGTTCGTGCCCGCCAGGCCCTCCTCGGGGTTGAGCCCGCACCAGCGAGCCACGTTCACCAGGGTGAACAGCACATCGCCCAGCTCGCTTTCGGCGTGGGCACGGTCGCCGCTGCTCACGGCCTCCTCCAGCTCCGCCATTTCCTCCCGCACCTTGCCCCACACCCCGGCCATGTCGTCCCACTCGAAGCCGGCCGCGGCGGCCTTGCGGGAGATGGTCATGGCCGCGGCCAGGGCGGGCTGGCCCCGCACCTTGCGGCCCAGGGCGTCGCTGAGCGGGCTGCGGCGTTCGGGGTCGCCGCTCGCTGCAGCGTCGCCGCTGGCCGCCTGCCGCTCGGCCGCCTTGATCGCCTCCCAGCTGCGCCGCACCGCCTCGGCATCGCCGCGGTGTCCGCGATTGCCCGCCCCGTCGTCGCCCGCGGGCGCGAACACATGCGGATGACGGCGCACCAGCTTGTCGCGCAGGCCCAGCGCCACATCGGCCAGATCGAACCGGCCTTCCTCCGAGGCGATCTGGCTGTGGAGCAGCACCTGCAGCAGCAGATCCCCCAGCTCCTCGCGCAGATGGGCGTCGTCGCCGTGGCGGATGGCGTCGGCCAGTTCATGGGCCTCCTCCAGGGCGTAGGGCACCAGGGAGGCGTGGGTCTGCTTCAGGTCCCAGGGGCAGCCGTGCTCCGGGTCCCGCAGGCGGGCTACCACCGCCGCCAGCTCGGCCATGGCCTGCTGCGGGGGCACCTCAGGAGCCATGGATGCTCGCTCGCGATCGTTGCCGGCCAGCCTCTCACCGTTGGCGCCGCGGCCAATCGGGGTCGCCATCGAGCAGCAGGTGCAGCCAGGCGCTGAGCTCCAGGCTCAGCAGCGCGCAGAGCAGCCAGACGCGGCGCTCGTCGCCCAGGCGGGCGGCCCATCCGGCCAGCCGGGCCATCAGACCCGGGGCCAGGCCCAGCCCCTCGAGCAGGGCGGCGGCGGCTCCGCACCAGACGATCAGCAGCAGCAGGCGGCCGGCGGTGCCCAGCAGGGGCGCGTGCGAGATGGGTGAGCGGTGCGGCAGCAGCCTGCGGTAGGGCCACCAGATCCAGCCCAGAGGGCCCCAGCGCCGCAGGGCCCGGGAGCGGGTGTCGAGATCGGGGGAGAGCCAGAGCCCCCCGCCAGGAAGCAGGCCGCGGCCAGGGCGGCTCCCGCCGGGCCGAGCCATGGCCACCAGGTGAGGCCGTAGGGCCCGGCCAGCCAGCAGGTGGCCCGGTCGTGGACACGACCGGAGGCCATGACCTGAGTGCAGGGATCAGAAGGCGAAGGTGGTGCGCACCAGGCCTCCCAGCTGGTTGAAGCTCTCACCGGTGGTGAACTGTCCCAGCGGGCGGCTCAGATAGAAGAGCGCCGGCGTAACGGTGATGTTGTCCGTCACCTGGAACTTGTACCACCACTCCCACACATAGTTGCCGTCCTTGGCCGTGATGTCATCACCTTCCAGCGCAGTGGCGAAGGTGGGCTGACCCACCGCCATGCCGAAGGCATTGCCCTTGATGAACACGTCGTCCCACTCCAGGCCCACTGACCAGGACTGGGATTCGGTCACGGCACCGTCGGGGGTGCCACCGTCGTAGCTGTGGCTGTTGATGCCCCAGCCCACGCTGATGGAGGGGACCCAGCCGCTGTCGGCCGGCTGCCAGTAGGCGCTGAGGCCGAAGGCGTTGGTGCCCTGCGCATCGAAGAACTCCAGGCTCTCCTGCAGGAAGCTGGTGCCGTGGGGGATCAGGGTTCCCTTGGAGAGATAGGAGTAGATCGCGGCGATCGCCCACTGCTCGCCCTGGTAGCCGATCTGAACCGTGCCGGTTCCCTCGGCGCCATCGGTGGCGATGCCCCCTTCATTGGGGTTGCCATTGTCGGCGTTGGCGGAGACGTAGTTGGCGTGAACCGCGAAGCCGCCGCTCTCCCAGGTGAGGCCGGCGCCGGCCCCGAGGTTCTTGTTGTAGGCACCCACCGCGCCGGGAAGGGTGGTCACATCCAGCACGGTGGAGGTGATGTCACTGGCGTAGGCGGTGGGCCAGATGGGCAGCATGTCCTCCTGACCGATGCGGCCGCCGAGCCACACCGTCCAGTTGTCCCCCATGGGGAAGGTGTACATCAGGCGGTCGATGCCGACCACATCGAGGCCCGCGTCCTCCTGGAAGGCCACCTCCAGGGTGGAGAGGCTCGAGGGACCGGCGCCGCCGAAGCTGGAGTCGGCGAAGTTGCCGGCCCGCAGGATCGTGATCAGAGCATCCTTGCCGGTGAAGCTGGTGGTGAGCGCCAGCTGCACGTCGTAGCTGAAGGTGGTGGCGCCGAACTCCTCGGCGGCCCGATCGCTGCGTTTGTCGCCGCGCTCGATGCGGATCACCCCGCCGTCGTCATCGACGATCGTCACCACCTCGCGGGCATCGCCGCCGAAGCTGTTGGCGCCGATCACGAAGCTGGCCTGACCCTCGAGGGTGGTGGTGGTGGAGAACTGCGTGGCCTCCAGCTCACCCACGCGGGCCTCAAGGCCATCGACGCGGCCCCTGAGGATGGCGAGTTCCTTCTCGAACTCCTTCATCAGGCGCTTGAGTTCGTCGGTCACCTCGGTGATCCGATCCAGGCAGGCGTTCAGCAGTGCCGCCGCCTCGAAGCGGGTCATGGCACGGCCGCCGCGGTAGGTGCCGTCCGGATAGCCGGCCACGCAGCCGTAGCGCTCGATCAGGTTCGAGAGCGCCTGGTAGGCCCAGTCGGTCGGGTAGACGTCCGAGAACTGGGAGATGCTGGTGACCTGCTCACGGGAGCTGGAGTAGTCGCCGACGCCATCCAGGTTCAGCTCGGAGGCGTTGGCGCTGCCGGCCACACCGGCGGCCACAGGAGCCAGAAGGCCCAGGGCCGCGGGTGCCACCAGCAGTCGCTGGACGAGTTTCATGGGGTCCTCACACGGTTGGAGCCTAGGGAGTCATTGAGAATGAATCCCGTTCTCATGCCGAGACCCCCGCGTCGACATCGTCGGACGTGAGGGAGGCGAGGCCCTCATCTTGCGGAGAGGTCGCTGCCGGTGCTTGTCCTGTGCGGGTGATGCAGGCCCGGCCGATGGATCGGGCTCCGCACGCCTCCTGCGCGAATGATGAGCTAATCGTTGCCTCCTCATCAGCTCTGTCGATCAGCCGAGTGTGAATCTGAAGAAACTGTGACTGATGTCTGACTCGTCTGTGAACAGACGCCATCTCAGCTCCAGGCAGGTCAGTCGAGCAGGACGATCGACTACAACCTGGCTCATCGCAGTCCTTCCTTCCGGTGACAACAGCTGCCTCGCAGATCAACACCTTCCTGCTCGCGGACGATGGTGTGGTCAACTTCTCTGATTTGGCCGACAGCATCGATCTTGAGGCCTTCCCCGACCTTCTCGGCCAGCCGATCCGGCTGTTGAGCGGCAACGACAGGGTGACCGGAGCCGACGTGAACGTGGCTGGCTACGCCAACCGCGTCAACGGCAACCTTGGCTCAGACGATCTGTTCGGCTCTGTCTTCCGGGATTTTTACCGAGGTGGCAAGGAGGAGGATGAGCTCTTCCTGCGTGCGGAGGCTGACTTCGGCAACGGCAACAACGGTGACGATGATGTCTACGGCGAAGCCGGCAACGACCTGATCCGCGGTGGCAGGGGTGACGATGAGCTCTATGGAGGAGAGGGCTCTGACATCCTTATCGGTGATTTCGGCCAGGATGAGCTTGTCGGTGGCGGTGGCGCGGATCGGTTTGTGATCCGAACCGACTCACGCCTCGTTGATGGCGTCACGCTCTCGAACCTGTCGGCCAACCCGGGTGAGGTGGATGAGATCGAGGATTTTGACGTCGCCTCCGGCGATCGCATCGTGATGCCCGGCGTCAGCAGTCGCGATCAGCTCACCATCGCGGCCTTCGAGGACGACAGCGCCATCATCAGCGTCGATTTCGTCAGCGGTTCTCTCTTCGCCGCCGTCGTCGACGACGTGAATGCCGCCGACCTCCAGAGCGTTGCCGGCAGCGCCATCCTCATCGGCGCCACAGCGGACAGCTTCCTGAGCCAGACCAACCCGGACGCCTTTCTCGCCAATCCCGACCTGTTCGCCGCGATCGGCTGACTCGGCGCCATCAGCCGTTAGACCGGTCGAGACGCACCGACTTCCGTTCAGACCGTGCCGCTGTTCGCCCTGTTGCTGGCGCTGGTTCCCGCTGGGCTTGTTGCTCCAACGGGGCTGGAGCCGCTTCGGGGCCGCGCCGCGCGGTTGCTGACGCCATCGTGGCCGTTCGCGGCCGCATCCCGGCCCGAGCGCTCGGATGCCGAGCGGGCCAGAGAGATCGCCAGGCGCTACGGGCTGTTCCGCCGGCTGCGCTTCGCCGCCGTTCCCGATCTCACCCCGCAGGCGCTCGGTCAACGCCTGGCCGCCTCCGGCAGCGGCACGTCCGGGGAGTCTCTGCTGCTGGTGGACGTGCGGGAGCCGGCCGAGCAGGCGGTGTCGATGCTGCCGGGGGCGGTGAGCGCCGAGCAGTTCGAGCGCCACCGGGAGCGTTACCGCGACCGCACGGTGGTGGCCTACTGCACCATCGGCCTGCGCAGCGGCCTCAAGGCCCAGCAGTGGCGGCAGCAGGGGATCGAGGCGGTGAACCTCGCCGGGGGCGTGCTGGCCTGGGCCCACGCGGATCAGCCCTTCGTCTCGCCCGCGGGGCCGACCCGGCGGGTGCACGTCTACGCACCCTCCTGGAACCTGCTGCCCGCCAGCCACAGCGCGGTGGTGGAGCGGCCGGACCAACCGTCCGCATGAGACGAAAGGAACGGGCGGAGCTGGTTCTTGAGCGCCTGGCGGAGCTCTATCCCGAGCCGCCCGTGCCGCTGGATCACAGCGATCCCTTCACCCTGCTGATCGCTGTGCTGCTCAGCGCCCAGTGCACCGACAGGAAGGTGAACGAGGTGACCCCGGCCCTGTTTGCCGCCGGCCCCACGCCCGCCGCCATGGCGGAGCTGGGTGAGGAGGCGATCCTGGGCCACATCCGCCAGCTGGGGCTGGCCCGCACCAAGGCGCGCAACGTGGCGAAGCTGGCCGCCCTGCTGCTGGAGCGGCACGACGGCCAGGTGCCGCGCAGTTTCGAGGCCCTGGAGGCCCTGCCCGGGGTGGGCCACAAGACCGCAAGCGTGGTGATGGCCCAGGCCTTCGGCGTGCCGGCCTTCCCGGTGGACACCCACATCCATCGCCTGGCCCAGCGCTGGGGCCTGAGCAGCGGCGAGAGCGTCAGCCGCACGGAAGCGGATCTCAAGGCCCTGTTCCCGCGCGAGGCCTGGAACCGGCTGCACCTGCAGATCATTTTCTACGGGCGGGAGCACTGCACGGCCCGCGGCTGCAACGGGCTGATCTGCCCGATGTGCCGCGAGCTCTACCCGCGCCGGCGCCGGCCGGTGCTCTGCCGCAAGCCCTGAGCTCCGCTGCCTCCGCCTTGGACCGGCTGGTGGCGAGAGCTACCACGTCCGGTCCGGATCCGCGTAGGTTTTAAGAAAAGTGACACTTCATGGAGATCGATCTGTCGGGCCTGTATCAGCGCATGCAGAGCGCCCCCCGTCCGGTTCTGCCCTCCGGGCTGCATCGCGGCATCGTCGGTTGCGGCTATGTCGGCCGTGCGGTGGCCGCCTCCTGGCGCGGTGCCGGCCACCGGATCACGGCCACCGCCACGCGTGAGGAGAGCCTGGCCTCCCTGAAGCCGCTCGTTGATCAGGCCGTCCGCTTCCGTTCCGACGAACCGGACAATGCCCTGGCTGAACTGGCCGGCTGCGACGGCCTGCTGATCAGCCTTGCCCCCGGCGGCAGCCGCCAGGCCGGAGAGGACGCCTACCGCTCGGTGTTCCTCGACGGATTGCAGCAGATCAGGGCCGCCCTGGCCTCGCGGCCAGCCTCCCAGCCGTTGCAGCTGGTGTATCTCAGCAGCAGTGCGGTCTACGGCGACCGCCGCGGCCAGAGCACCGATGAACACGCCCCGCTCGACTGGACCCACCCCCTCAATGCCGTGCTGGCGGCCGCGGAGCAGAGCGTGCGCTCGCTGCGCAGCGAGGCGGTGCGGGTGTGCGTGCTCCGGCTCGGTGCCATCTACGGCCCCGGTCGTGACGTGCCCGGCCAGATCCGGGGCGCGGCTGGCCAGGTGGTGCTGCGCAACGGCGATGCGGTGGGCGGCTGGATCCACCGCGACGACATCGTGCAGGCAGTGGATCTGGCCTTCGATCGCGGCCTCGACGGCGTGTTCAACCTGGTGGACGACCTGGAGCTGAGCGGCCGCGATCTCGCGGACGCCATCTGCGATCAGGCCGGCCTGCCGCCGGTGATCTTTCAGGCGCCGTCCCGCTCCTCGGGGGAACGGGTGCTCAATGCCCGCATCCGCAATGCCCGGATCAAGGGTCAGGGCCTCGTGCTGCAGCACCCCTCGATGCTGGCCTGGAGCCGCAGCGTGTCCGGGTCCCTCGCCTGAAGGCTGCGCCGGCTCCAGAGTGGACGCCCCCGTGATGCGGTTCATGCGCTCCTCCCCAGGTCCGGCCACGCTGCTCGCCCTCTCCCTGCTCTGGGCCGGTGCTCTCGGCCCGGCCGCCCGGGCCGAGGGCTGGAAGTCCTGCACCTACAACGATCAGCCGATCGGCTGCCGCGACAGCCAGCAGGGTGACGGCAGCGTGATGATCCGCTGGCGGGACGGCAAGGCCATGACCTACCGGCTGGTGCAGGAGGGCTATCCCACGTCCGTGCTGCGCGATTCGCTCGGAGGCATCTGGGAGCGTGAGCTCTACCCCCAGGGCAACGTGGTGTACACCAACCCCGACAACGGCAACCGCATCTTTGTGCCGCTGCGCTACTGAGCAGCGCTCAGCCGGCGGGCTCCTCGGCGCTGGCCCGGACCCGGCGCACCGAGAGGCCGGCCTCCACCGCCGTGACCAGGGCCAGGGCCACCAGACCCAGCAGTCCGATGCGCTGGTTCACCACCTCGCTGGCCGCATCGGCCTCCTGAGCCAGAACAGCGCCGGCGATGAACCAGGCGCTGGAGAGCGAGGCCGTGATCCAGTAGGCCCGCCAGCGGCGCTGGTACAGGTAGCCCGTTCCCAGCCCGGGCATCACGTTCAGCAGCACGGCCACCCAGCCGGCGGAGGCCGCCAGGATCTGGTCACGGCTGGGAGTCATGCGCAGGCCTTCAGGGGTCAGCGCGCACTTTGCCGCGGACGGGTGGCCTGTGTTGGTTCCACGTCCGCGCTGCACCGATGGGCCGTGCAGTCACCTTTGATACGTTGATTGACCCTCTGCCCAACCGGTTGGTTGTGGTCGCCTGATCGCGTCCGATGGCTGTGCCACGCCCCACGAGCCGCATCGCGCTGGTGCGTTTTCTTGAACAGCAGGGGCAGCGCGTCCCCCCTCAGCTGCGCCGGGCTGCAGAACTCGAACGGGCCCAGAGGGAGCGGGAGGGCCTGCCGATTCCGGACGCCGCCGATCTGAGCCTCTGATCCCTGCCCGGGGTTCCCGCATGGCCTGGCTTGGTTGCGCTTGTTGATGCGGACGGGATCCGTGCCTGAGGCCTGAATGACACTCAGGTCGGACCAGACTCTGACTGAATGATGACTGTCGGGCGATATCTGCGCAGAGGTGCGGCATCCCGACCCGACATCTGAAGGGTCTCTGGAGTCTGTCCTTCAGATGAAGGATGTGCGGCACAGCGTGGCGCCTGAGCATGAAGCCATCGGAGGGAGATCCATCCCTCTCTGCTCCCGTTCTCCGTTCTGAAGGCATCTCTCATGAACCCGATTGATCCCATCACCGGCGCTGTCGCGTCCCAGGCATCCGTGCCGTCCTCAGCATCCGAATCGCTTCCCAATCTGTTCGTGCCTGAAGATCCCTCAGATCCTTCGATCGAGCCTCCGGAGCCATGGAGCCCTGTTCAACCACCGCTGCCACAGGCCCACGAGAGTGTACCGGAGGAACTCAGCCTGATGCCGACCAGCTCACCGGCCCCCTGGGGCCATGAGTATGAGCGCCACTATCAAAGCGCCAGCGGGGGAAACTATGCCTGGTACAGCTTTGCCCGATCCAGCGGCACGATCAACAATGTGGGTGACTTCACCAACAACTGGACATATCAGCAGGAGAATCCAACCTGGGACTGGCCCGTGGGTTACAAAACCTGGTGGGTGCACTCACAGGTGTCGGGCAATGGCGGCGACAACGTGATCATCGGGGCCGGCAAGGTGCCCTCTCCCAACCTCTCCTATGTCCACAACGACCGACTTTTCGGCAATGGTGGTAATGATGTGCTGTATGGCCTCGATGGCAACGACCTGCTCGATGGCGGGGCGGATCAGGACCGCCTCTATGCCGGCCTGGGCTCGGACACCCTCCGGGGCGGCTCGGGTGACGACTGGCTGATCGTGGATCAGCGCCGCGATTCCGATCGCAACGTGCTGAATGGTGGCGCCGGCTTCGACACCTTCGTGCTGGCGCCGATGAGCGGCAACGGCTGGGTGGAGCTGGATCCCGGCAGCAGCGGCGAGTCCTACGGCGCCGATGTGTCCACCGGGCTGGATGTGACGGGTGCTGTGCTCAAGGCCACGCCGATCAAGCCGCTGGGCTACGCCCTGCAGGCGGCGGGCAAGCTGGTGGATCTGTTCAATCCGAGCCAGAGCACACCTCCGAGCCTCACGCTCGACTGGCCCCAGGCGGATGTGGTTCAGGACTTCAATCCGTTCGAGGATTCCCTGATCCTCAACTTCGATCCGCGCCGCACACGGGTGGAGGTGATCCAGAAGCAACCCTCCGGTGATGGCTTTCTCGTGCGCCAGGAGGTGAACGGTCTCTGGTCAACGCTGGCGGACGTGAGCTTTGACGTGGCCGCCATGAGCAGCCGGCTGTCGGAGCCCGGCATGGAATCGCTCAACCAGCGCGACCTGCTCGATCTGGCCTATCGCACGGTGGCCAACACCATGGTGGCGGTGGATGGCAGCAGCGGCTCCGTCAGCCTCGGGCAATCGGATCTGAACAGTGGTGGTGATGTGACCGGGCTCGGCTCCAACGGCGTGATGCTGCTGGGCGCCTACGGCAGCCAGGCGATCACGCGCACGATCGAGAAGGAATCCCAGTTCGTCGGCAGCGATTTCGGTGATCTGTTCGTGGCCTTCAATCAGGCCAACCCCATGAATCCCGATCTCGATGGTGTGGAGGTCTGGGGATTCGGCGGCGACGACCTTTTCATGACCGGCGGTGGCTCCAATTACATCTACGGCGGTGCCGGCTCCGACTGGATCTCCTACGACTACGAGACCAATGGCGCCACCCGGGGCATCGAGGCCGACCTGAGCCTCGGCTTCATCAACAACGGCCTGCGCCGCCACGACCGGCCCGATCTCGGCGACCCCACGGCGGACCGCGACTATGTGGACAGCGTGGAGAACGTGGTGGGCAGCCGCCTGGATGATGTGATCCGCGGCGACGCCAACGCCAACACGCTGGTCAGCGGCGAGGGCGACGACATCCTCGCCGGCCGCGGCGGTGCCGACACCTTCGTGCTCAACGGCGGCACCAACACCATCGAGGATGCCAGCGCCGGCGACAGCATCGAGATCCTCGCTGATGCCTACAGCTTTGCCGAAGGCATGCCGGCCCTTCTGATCTCGGATGTGGATCCTGAAGGGAACCGCATGGTCACCTCCAGCGGTGGGGATCTGATCGCGATTCTCAATGACCAGGCTGGCAGCTCCTTCGATCCCCTCACGGGGATCCGTGTCATTGATGCCGATGGCACCCCCATCGACGGTGATGTTGTTGTCGGTGATGTCAAGATCGGTACGGATGGGGATGATGTGCTTCTGGCCCAGTCGGCCACTGGCAGCGTCTATGGCCTGGCCGGTGATGATGTGCTGATCGGTCGAGGGTCCCGCAATCAGCTCGTCGGTGGTGACGGGCGAGACATCCTCCAGGGCGGTTCAGCCTCAACCACCCACGATATCCTTGTTGGAGGTGGTAGGGCTGATGCGTTCGTCCTGGCTCCTGGAATCGCCAGGGTTGAGGATTTCAGCATTGCCGACGGTGACACGCTGGTGATGGATCGATCCGACATCTTCAGCTTCTCTGTTGAGCCTCTTGTTGGCGAGCCCAACACCCTGAGAGTGTCCGTCATCGGCCGCGATGGAATGCGTGGCGTTGATCTGGTGGGTGTCACCAAAGACGAGTTTCTGGCCTACTCGGGTGGCATCACTGACATGGCGGGATTCGATCCTCTCGTGGAGGATCCCTGGTCACAGCTCACAGCGGCACCAGTATCAGCCGCCCAGGATCTCATCACAGGTGAGTCTCCTGCCGATCCTGAAGTGGGTGATCCACTGCTCCCGGGCGATGATCTCAATCCCAGCGCTCCCGTCCTGCCGGAGGATGGCCTGGCACCGGTCGATCCGATCACAGGCACTGCAGGCGACGATGTGCTGGTGGGGACCGAAGCCGCCGACACCTTCCTCTGGTCCGGTGGAAACGACATCGTCTCCGGCTTCAGCCTGGCGCATGGCGATGTCTTCCACATCACCGCCGACACCAGCTATACGATCCTCCAGTCCGGAGCCGATGCCCAGCTGGTGACCGACTTCGGCACCACCACCTTCACCGGGGTGTCCGTGGATGAGCTCTCCGGGGGGCAATCTGTGCTGATCGTCTGATCAGCCGGGGGGTTGGTCAGTGATGGTCCATCTGATGGACGAGCCAGTTGTTGAGGCTCTGCTGCAGTTCGTTTCCATAGGGAGACTGCAAGGCATCGGGATCATCGACCAGTCGCTCGAACAGCATCTGGGCGAGAACAAAGGTGCGCACATCCACAGCGCCCGCTGGTTGTGAAGTCATCGCCATTCCTTGCCAGCGATGTTGTAGCCAGCGGCTCTGGCAGCCGATGGTCTCTCTGGACTGTTGCACCGGTGTCTGTCCGGCCTTGTGCCGCTCTCGCCGGCAGCGTGATCCGCCAGTGCCGCGATTGTGGGCTGCATCGGCCAGGGCGGCCACTGCAATACCGGGAACGAGAATCAATCTCTCTGCGGTTGGCGGGCCTTCATTCGCGCTGCGGCTCCAGCCGATACGCCCGCCTCGCCGTGCCGGAGAACACGTCCTGTTGCTCGGTCTCGCTGAGCTGGCTCGTCAGTTCCGCCACCGCCCTGAGCACATCTCCGTAGGACGTGCTGAGACCTTCGAGCGGCATGTTGCTGCCGAACATGCAGCGTGAGGGGCCGAAGGCCTCAAGCACCTCGTTCACGAACGGGGCGATGTCGGTTGCCCCCCATGGGTTGAGCACCTGCGAGAAGCCGGAGAGCTTGATGAAGGTGTTCGGGCAGCTGGCAAGTGCGCGAAGTCCCCGGCGCCAGACCGTGAAGGCCTCGCCCTGCTCCGGAGTGGGGGAGCCCAGATGGTCCACGATCAGGGTTGTTTCGGGGCAGTGCTGCAGCACCCTGGCGAAGGGTTCGAGCTGCCAGTGCCAGCAGGTGAGATCGAAGCTCAGATCCAGCGGCTGGAGCAGGGAGAAGCTCCGTTGCCAGGCCGGGTCTGCGATCAGGTCGCGACTGAGGATGTCGGCCCGTGGTGAGGGGGTCTGCCACCAGAGCTCCTGGCGGATGCCGCGGCTGATCGGATGGGCCCGGTGACGCTCAAGCACGGCCTCCACCCCTTCGCTGGCCAGATCGGCGTAGGCCACGAAGCCGCCGATCACGGCGCCGCTTCCCGGTTCCTCGGAGAGCTGCTGCACCCATGCGGTTTCCAGCAGGGGATCGGCCGCATGGTCCATCTCGGCCTGCACCACCACGGCCTGCGCGATGGTCTGGTGGCTGTCGCGCGTCAGGTCCTCGGGCAGATAACGCGCCGGCAGGGCGGCGAAGGCACCGGACTGGAACCAGGGGTAGGTGAACCGCTCGCTGTCCCAGAGGTGCACGTGGGCATCGATCCGATCCATCCCTGCCCGATGCCAACGGCGTCGCCGGGCTGCTCCCCAGCCGGCTTGAGCCTATGCGGAGGCCACCAGAGACAGCAGGGCATTGACAGCACGCCCCAGTACGGGTGTACTAGCGCCATCGATCCCCATCGCCCCATGGCCTCCGATGCCCCGACCGTTCATCTCTCCGTGCGGGAGCTCCAGCAGCGCTGGGGCTTCAGCCGCAGCGGCCTGAAGGCGCGCCCGCGCTCCCATCCCCTGAGCCCCGAGCGCTGCAGCACGGCCATCACCACCCGGCCGGTGATGGTTCCGGAGCGTGTGGAGAGACCCTCCAGCCCGGTGGCGCCGCCTCATCTGGAGCCGCTGCCGGACCCGCTTCGCACCGCCAGGCTGCTGGCGGAGGCGGCTGATCTCGCGGTTCCGCTGAGTGGGGCGGAGCTGGCCGGAGTGCTGGGACTCTCCGCCAGCACGATCAGTCGCTGGGGCAATGGTCATTGCCTGCGGCCGGGCATGACGCTGCAGCGCGAGGGGCGGGCCGGCCGGGTCTGGTGGACCCTCAGGCGCGACGGCTGCAACCGCCACCGGCGCCCACTCTCGCTGCCGCCTCTGTGATCCGGGCCGTTCCGAAGACCGGTGCTACCTTCAGATTGTCTAAAGAGTTGCCACCGGGACCTCTGGCACAGGCACAAGCCTGTTGCCGGTCCCGGCGTGGGCCTGAGGGGTGAGGACACCCTCGCCAACCCCGACTGCATCAGCCATGCCGCAGGCTGCCCACGATTCCATCCCTGTCGAACGTCGGGTCTACCGGGGTTTCCAGATCCTGCTCTGCCGAGGCGCATCCGAGCCGGTCGGGTTGATCACCTCACCACCGCACCAGCACCTGCACTGCCCGATCATCAGCAGTGAGACGGAGGAGGCGGTGTTGATGGATGCGCATGCCTGGATCGATCAGCAGCTGAGCTGAGCAGGTCTCTGAAGTGACGTCTGGATCCTTGGAGGCCTGAAGCAGCCTGTGCTGGAAGGCTGCGCCTCGGATCGGTGGATCGATCGGTCCTATGTTGGCCTGTGATGCCCGGGGTTGAATAGGCGGCCGCGACGTGCGTATTTCTTCTTAGTGCTGCAAGGGGGTGGTGGTGATTCGCGGCTCCGATGGCTGGGTTGATCTGGTTGCCGAATCCATCTCGGATCCCATTGCCTATGTGGATGCCGACTTCGTCTATCGTTTCGCCAACAGCGCCTACCTGCGGTTCTGGAAGAAGACGGCCGACCAGTTGCTGGGCACAACTGTCGCATCGAATGTCGGTCAGGACCTCTTCTCTCGCATGCGTCCCGAGCTGGAGCGCTGCCTGAGGGGCGAGCACGTTCACTGGCCGCTGGATGCCGAGCTGAAGGGAACGAGTTGCTGTTTTGACATCACTCTGACGCCGTTCATCAATGACTCCGATCAAGTGGACGGCATCCTGATGATGGCGCGGGACATCAGTGATGTTCGTGCCCTTCAGCTCGCTCAGGCCGCAACGCTGCAGGAGTTGCAGCTGGCTCTGGACACGGCCCATCTCGGGGTCTGGCGGCAGAACATGGTCACGGGTCGCATGGATTGGAGCGATGAGCTGTTCCGGATCTATGGAGTGGACAAGGCCAGCTTTCGACATGTAGTGGAAGATTGGCGGCAGCGCGTCCACCCCGATGACCTGGAGGCCGTGGAGGCGAGGTTCAGCGAGATGGCCAGCCAGCCCGTCTACGACGTCTGCTTTCGCATTGTCCGGCCTGACGGCGCCGTTCGCCATGTGAGCACGTCGGGGTTGGCCCTTCGCGCCAGCGACGGTTCCATCACCGAGTTCATCGGCGTCAATCAGGACATCACCGAACGGAAGCAGCAGGAGGAGAGCCTGCGTCAGGCTGCAGCGATTTTCTCCTCCACGTCAGAGGCTGTTGTGGTCACGAACCTGGAGGGGCGCATCACGGATGTCAATCCGGCCTTCTGCTCCATCACCGGCTTCAGCAGGCGTGAGGCGCTCGGGCGCAAGTCGAACCTGCTCAAGTCAGGCCGGCATGACGCAGCCCTTATCAGGCCATGTGGGCATCCATCAGGGAGTCTGGTGAGTGGAGGGGTGAGATCTGGAACCGCAAGAAGAGCGGAGAGCTCTATCCGCAGTTGCTCACCATCAGCACCGTCCTGGATGAGAGCAGCGAGCCGTCTGGCTATGTGGGTGTCTTCGCTGATATTTCCGAGCTGAAGCGGAATGAAGAGCAGCTGCGGCGAGTGGCCCACTACGACCCGCTCACGGATCTTCCCAATCGTCTTCTGTTCGGCGAGGCACTGGAGAAGTGCATCGTGCGCTGCCAGCGGCAGCCGCGCGAGTTTGCCCTTCTCGCTCTGAATCTTGATGGGTTCAAGGCCATCAACGACACCCTTGGCCACACCTGCGGTGACCTGCTGCTGCATGATGTCGCCGAACGTCTTCTGTCAGCCACCCGGGCGGTCGATACCGTCGGCCGGCTGAGTGGCGATGAGTTTCTTGTGCTGCTCGAGGAAACAACGGGGCCTCAGAGTGTCGTGCCGGTGATTGAGAAGTTGCTGGATGTGTTTCGCAGGCCTTTCAATCTCGCCGACCAGGAGATCTTTGTCACCGCCAGCATCGGTGTCTGCTTCTATCCCCACGATGGCGACGGGATCACTGATCTGCTGCAGCACGCCGATGCGGCATTGGTTGCGGCCAAGCGCGAGGGCAAGAACACGTACACCTTCTTTTCACAGAAGCACTCTCAGTCATCAACCCTGCAGCTGTTCATTCAGAACGTCGTCCGCACCGGACAGATCGACGACTACTTCTGTCTGGTCTATCAACCTCAGGTGGACATGCAGACCGGCGCCATCATCGGCACCGAAGCCCTGATCCGCTTTCGCGAGCGGGCCGGCTTCGCCATGGCGCCGGACGAGTTCATCCCGGTCATCGAGCAGTCGAGTGTGATCCGTGACATCGGCTGCTGGGTTCTGAACACCGCCTGTGCCCAGCTGAGGTCCTGGCAGCAGTCGGGTCTGGAGCCCGGCTGCATGGCGGTGAATGTGGCCGCCAACCACCTGCGCCATCCCTCCTTCATGGATGCGGTGACTCGGGCCATTGACCAATCTGGGATCGATCCCGGACAACTGGAGCTGGAGATCACCGAACGCATCGCCTCGGAGCCGTCTCAGGATGTGCTGGACACGCTCTGCGAGCTGCGGACGATGGGCGTGTCAATTTCAATTGACGACTTCGGCACCGGCTACTCGTCTCTCAGCTACCTGCATCGGCTCCCGATCGACCGCATCAAGATTGACCGGGCCTTCGTTTCGGGCCTGCCGGACAGTCGCGACAACGTGTCGGTGACCACAGCCATCATCGCCGTGGCCAACAGCCTGGAGCTTGCTGTGATCGCCGAGGGGATCGAGACCGAGGAGCAGGAACGCTTTCTCCTCTATCTCCGCTGCCGCTACGCCCAGGGCTTTCTCTACGGCAAGCCGCAGGCGGCTGCGGATCTCGCCCAGGTTCTGCAGCGCTCCTCCAGCGGCGTGCCGGCCTGAGTCCGCCGGGGCTGCTCGCGTGTTGCGCTTTGCAACGCTACGGTTGACACAGTCACTGAGGCGCCTGTGGAAGCTTTGTTTGTCTTCGCCTATGGGATCTGCTTCGCGGCCGTTGCCGGCGGTGCCTTTGCCCTGATGACGCGCAATCTGCGCACCGCATCGCTGCCGCGCGAGAAGCGTGCCGTTCACCCCGAAGCGCCGAAGGCAGGCGACGAGCTGCTGTATGTGGATCTCAGCCGCGAACGGCTGGAAAAGCTCTACGAACAGGGGGTCTGATCCCCTCGGCAAACGGCCCCCATCACGCTGAGCCGTCTTCAGGAACCAGAAGGCGGCTCAATGAATCCACTGCGTTGACCGATCAGCGCGAGCGCACAACCACTGGTTGCATCAGGCCGCCGTCCCCGCCGAAGCCGGAGTCGTCGTCGTCGCTGCGGTCGGGCCGCTGAAGCAGGGCGGCCGCCGCCAGCACGGCGGCCCAGGCGAGAGCCGCGAGCAGCTGCGGCGGCAGACCGGTGCTGGTCGTCGTCATGAACTCGCCCATGCCTGCCTCAGCTGTTGTTACGGACTGTAACAACAGCTCTCATTTCCCGCAACATTGGCAGCCCGTGCCGGCTCCTGGGCCCGCCGATGCCGTGGTGCGGCTTGCCGCATCGCGCTCCTCAGCCGTGCGAGACAGCGTGAGACAAGCAATAAAACGAGACAGATGACGGTCTCTCAGCTTCAGGAGCAGTCCATGTCCACCGGCGTGATCACCTGCGAGGAGATGCACTGGCTGGCCGAGCATCGCGACAGCTTCGGGCCCGGCGAACGCCAGGTGGTGATCCGGCTGGTGCGTGCCTTTCAGCAGGGCGTGCTCCATCTCGGCTGCCGCCTCTGAGGCGGCATCATGTCTGCCGGCTGAGCTCGAAGACGAAGGGCTGATTCATCCCCTTCATGTCCATCACCCCCAGCACGCGGTTGGCATCCAGCCGCCGGAACACATCGTTGATCGGGGCATGGTCGTAGATCATCGTGGCGCTGTCCCTGCCGCGATAGCGGGTGATTCTCAGCCGGGCGCCTGAGCGATCCGTGCTCATCAGCGGCATCAAGGCCCGGAACAGAGCCACCATCAGCGGGGATCGCTCACCGGGGAGTGTCCCCAGCCAGTTCAGGCCCGGCGTCAGCAGGCCGGGCCGCAGCTGACGCCTGACTCCCCCCGGCGCCCGGAACACCAGGGGATGCACCTCCTCGCTGCTGCAGAAGCGCTTGCCGTGCCAGTGGTACAACTCAAGCAACCCATCAAGGGGGTGGCCGGTGCTGACGCTGCAGCCCTGCCAGTCACCCAGCATGAACTCGATGTCGACCGGTTCGAGTTGATCAAACCGGGCCAGGGCTGCATCGGTGCTGAGCGGTGGCAGGGTTGAGCTCAGGCGTCGTAGTCGCGACAACTCAGGCGTTCCGGATGGGCATCACATTCTCTGGCCCAGTAGGTGTCGTGGGGCTCATCCTTCAGCATGTGCTGGGCTCTGCCTCGTGGTGCATCGTGAGGAAGCGGGGTCGCCGTGCGGGGCGTGGGGGCGGGAGTCTGCATCGTTCGGCTCGCATCTGCTTCCGCTGTAGCACCACATTTCCGGCAGTTGGTGGAGGCAAACCCCACAGCACATGTACTCAGATCAGGTGCACAACCCTCCTGCAGGCAGGGCTTTGATCGCTGCTTTAAGGACTCACTTTCGCGGGATTCTTCATGGAATCAGGCAGCAGCCTGTCGCTTCGCGATGAGGTGACTGCGGGTCTTCAGCCCAGCGCTGCATCACCGTCGTCCTCTGCGCCCTGGCGCAGGCGCGCGTCCAGGGCCACCACTCGCCTCAGCTGCGGGGGCACCGCTGCGCCGCGGCGCTCGAGCCAGGCCAGCAGTTGAACGCGATCGCGGGGAATCGGATGGGTCATCGGCAGGTCTCTCCTGAACTGTGTCCAGCCAACTCCGCCTGATCCGGCGGCACATCCCCCCATTTGGACGGGATGCGCCGCCGATCTGTGACAGGCTCTGACTGGCGGCGACAGGATTCCCCGCACCGGCCACCGTTCCCGCTCATGGCTCGCGCGAGGGCGGCTGGCTAAGAGTGAGGCCTGGGCCGGCGCGTCCAACGACGCTCTCAGCCCGGTTGCTCCAGGCCCCCGGCGGAGCCGATGCGCGTCTCAATCAAGAAGGCTGTTGTCACGCTGTGGGCCCTCGTTGTGGCGGGGCAGTCGCTGCTGGCGCTGACGCTCGTTTCGGTGAACCGCGAGCAACGGCTGAGCAGGGAGCGCGTGACGCTGACCCACGAACGGATCACCCGGGCCACGGCCCTGATCGGTCATCTCAAGGACCTGGAAACCGGGCAGCGCGGGTTCCTGCTCACCGGCCGTGACTACTACCTGGAGCCCTACAGCGCTGCCCTGCAGGTGATACGCCAGGACCTGGATCAACTGGCCGCCCTCATTGAGGACTTCAGCCTGACCCAGGCGCTTCGACTTCGCCGGATCGCGGAGCTGAGCGAGCAGAAGATCGCTGAGCTGGACGAAACCATCGACCTGGTGCAAGCCGGCGATCAGGCGGCGGCGCTGGCGATCGTCAACAGTGATCGCGGCAAACTGATCATGGATCGGATCCGCGATCAGACCCGCTATCTCATCGCCTGGGAGCGGGCTCGGCTGAGGGAGCGGGACGCGCAGCTGGCCGCAGTGGAACAGCGGGCTCTGCTCCTGGCGCTGGGCCTGATGGCGCTGAATGCTGCGCTCATCGGCGCCTTTCTTCTGCTCATGAGCCGTGTGGTGGCCGGGCCGATCACGGAGCTCGAGCGGGCCATGCAACGGTTCCGCCAGACCGGCCAGGCGGCCCGGCCGAAGCCTGCGGTGCATGGCATCACGGAAGTGCAAGCCCTCACCACGTCCTTCTACGCCATGTGCGTGACGATCGGTGAGCAGGCCTCTGGGCTCGTTCGGGCGAATCGCTCCCTGGAAGCGACCGTGGCAGATCGGACCCGCGACCTCGCCAAGCGCAACAGTGATCTTGCCCAGCGCAGCCAGCAACTCCAGCAGACGCTGGCGGACACCGATGCCGGCATCTGGTCGCTCGACATCCCCACCTCCCAGGTGCACGGCGACGCCACGACGCAGCGTCTGATCGGCATGGCGGCCGGTGCCGAGCACCTGGAGCACTGGCGCACGATCGTCCACCCCGATGATCAGAAGGAGCTTGAGTCCGCCGTTCAGCAGGCCCTGATCAGCCAGGCCTCGCTGTTGACGACCGCCTTCCGTGTGGTGTCAGACAGGGGCGTCCGCACGCTCAAGCTGGATGCCCATCTCCTGCATGGCGATGGCATGCTCACGCAGGTTCAGGGCCTGATCCAGGACATCACGGACTACGCCCTGTCGCGGGAGCGACTGCTGCGGGCGCGCGAGCGCTATCAGCGTTTGATTGAGAACCTGGGTGGACAGTATCTGGTGTTCAGCGAGGAGCCCGAGTCGGGCCGGTTGCTGTATGTGAGCGCGGGATCCGAATCCTTCTTCGGCTGCTCCCTTGGTTCAGCGGATCCGGTCGATCTCACCGAAGCAGTGGACTGGCGGTCGGGTGCAGCTGAGCAGATGCGGCAGGTGCGCAGGACTCTGCTGGAGGAGAGTGCGTCTGAGGAGACGCATGAGTATGCCTTTGCTCACCCCGACTCCGGTGAGCGGTTTGTGCGCGTGACCAGCCACCTGTCCCGGGATGATCAGGCCTTTCCCTTGATTGAGGGGGTGATTGAGGACATCACGTCCTCAAAACAGGAGGCGCAGGCGTTGCAGTATGTCGCCAGACACGATGGTCTGACGGACCTGTTCAACCGCGCGGCCATTTCTGCTCTGCTGGAGCAGGAGTTCGCCCGCGCGCGCCGTTACGGCCGCTACCTGGCCCTGCTCATGCTCGACCTCGATCATTTCAAGCGCATCAATGATGGCCATGGCCATCCGGTGGGTGATGCCGTGCTGATCCGCTTCGCCCGCGAAGTGCTCCGCAGCATCCGCGCCACCGATCAGGCCGGCCGCTATGGCGGTGAGGAGTTTCTGGTGCTCCTTCCCGAGGCAGGCCCCGGTGAGGCCGAACGGTTCGCTGAGCGCATCCGGGCCGCCATTGAGGCGATGGTGGTGCGACCGGAGGCCGAGGCGATCCGCGTCACGGTCAGCGTCGGCTACTCGGTGCTGTCGGCGTCGGTGCGCTCCCCCGAGGAGCTGCTCTCACAGGCCGATCAGGCCCTGTACAGCGCAAAAGCCACGGGACGGAACCGGGTCTGCGGTTGGGGGACGCGGTCAGCAGGAGGGGCTCGTGGTGGGGATGGTGGCCCGCCGCTGTCAGGCTGACACCATTGCGGCACCAGACACAATCCCTATGGCACGGGCATGACAAGGGTGCGTACGGAGTGTCTTTAGTCGTGCAGCAACAACCACCGCCAAGCTGATTGTTTGCTTCTGTGGAGCATTGCTTCCCTGCCTCCTCTCGTGATAGCTCTGGGGCCTTTCTCGAGGCTCCAAAAGTGACCACCATCCTTCCTTGCTCGTGAGGTTGCTGACATTGAGATTCGACATCATGGCTATTTCTGGCACTCGTCGAATGATCTGGGCATTCGCCGTGGGCATCGAAGCCTCTGACACAACTGGGTGAGTGACTGATGCATCCCCCAAGGTCTCCGATGCGTCTGCTTTCTTCCAGATTCCTGCAGACAACCCATTCCTTGACCCTGGCCTAAGGTGAAATGAGATCGTCCGTCGTCACCACGACGCCTGGTTGTTCTGTCGCGCGATGTCCCAGCGTCTGCCTCCTGCACTGGATTGCTTCGCTCCTGGCGCGGTTTCAGACACTGGCTGCTGGTCGCACTGTCTGTCACGTTGCTGATTGGACCTCCGGCCGCCGGCTGGAGCAGCGTCTGGAGGGATTCCGGTTCTCCGGCTGCTTCAGCAGTGGTCACCTCCCATGCCGACGATGTCGTGCTCGACGGGCGCCGGTTGTTCCAGGTCTGGGGAAGCACTCCAGAGATCGCCGAACGCCGGGCGGAGTCTGTGCGCTCCCGGCTGCTGCAGGCGGCGCAGGCCCCGGATCAGCCCCCGATCTCCATCCGCACCATCAATGGTCTGCCCGTGCTGCAGACGAACGGTTCCACCCTGGTCACGGTGACGGAGCGGGATGTTCCTGCCGGCCTCGAGGCCATGGAGCAGGCCAAGCTCTGGAGCGGCACCATCGCTCAGGCCTTCGCTCGCTATCGCCTGGAGCGAACACGGCCGTACATCCTGAGCAGGCTTCCTCTCGCTGCGGCTGCACTGCTTGCTGCCCTGCTGGCGCAGATCGCTCTGGGACGGATCTACCGAGCGGTGCATCGATCCGATTCCACCAATGCGGCCAGCGGCGCACTTCGCCACCCATTGAGGCGTCTGGCGAGTCTGGTGCTTCTGCGGCTCCTGCAGTTGGCGGCCTGGACTGTGTCCCTGGCCTGGATCGCTGATCTCTTCCCGCAGACGCGATCACTGAAACGCACCTTCACGAGTGAAGCCGGAGGCTTCCTCGCCGATCCGCTGCTGCCGTTCGGCCAGAACTCCTACTCACTGCTCGATGTTCTGATCCTGGCCGGCCTGTTCGCCCTCGTGGTGCATTCCGCGAACCTGCTGCAGCGCTGGATCCGCCGCAACGTGCTCGGTCTCACGGGCATGAGTGTGGGTTCTCAGGAAGCGGTTGCTTTCCTCATCCGTTACGGAATCCTGACCCTTGCTGCCATCATTCTGCTGCAGCTCTGGGGTCTGGATCTCACCTCGCTCACGTTGTTCGCCAGCGTGCTGGGTGTTGGCTTCGGCCTGGGCCTGCAGGGGATCAGCCGCAACTTCCTCAGCGGCATCGTGATCATCTTCGAGCGACCGATCCAGGTGGGAGATTTCGTGGAAGTGGATGATCTGCAGGGCACGGTGAGGCGGCTTCGCCTGCGCAGCACGGAGATCGTGACGCTGGATGGCATCAGCATCATCGTTCCCAATTCGGAGTTTCTTGACACCCGTGTGGTGAACTGGAGCCACGGCAGCCCCACATCGCGGCTCCAGATCCCTGTGGGCGTGGCCTACGGCTCAGACACAGCCCTGGTTCGCGACACTCTGATTCGGGCCTGCGAGCAGGAAAGCAGGGTTCTGAACCAGCCATGTCCCCAGGTGTTCTTCAGCCGGTTCGGGGATAGTGCCCTGGAGTTCACGCTTCTCGTGTGGACGGAGCGACCCATGCAGCAATACGAGATCATCAGCTCGCTCAACTACAACATCGATCGCCTCTTCCGTGCCAATGGGATCACGGTTCCCTTCCCCCAGCGTGACCTGCACCTGGCCAGCTCCGAGACCCTGCTGAGGTTGGCCGCGTCCCTTGAACAGCTGCCCGATGCACTGCGCGGCCGTGGCGGCGACGCCTGAATCAGATCCCCTGAATCAGGACGCCTGTTGCGTGATGCGCCCCCGTTCCAGCAACTCCCTGATCTGGTGGCCGGAGGCATCGACCTGCTGTTCCCGGTGGGCCGCGAAGGCAATGCCATGGTGGCGATAACAGCGCAACAGACGCAGGCGAAACTCGCGCGCCACTTCCCAGTGCGCTCCAGGCTTCATCTTGATCCACATCATCAGCGTGTAGCCGTTGACCCCGATCCGTTCCACGCCAAGAATCTCCGGCTCCGCGATGATGCGGGGCCGCCATGCGGGATCCCGGGCCAGGGCATCAGCCGTCTCTCGGGCCAGCAGGATGGCCTGATCCGGGTCCGAGGCAAAGTCGATCTCAAGCTCAAGATGAACTCTTGACCAGAGACGGGTCAGATTCTTGACCGCTCCGATGCTGCTGTTGGGGATGGAGATGTATTCCCCTGCCAGACTGCGCAGCTGGGTGACCCTGAGGCCGAAGTTCTCAACCACGCCAAACTTGTCATCGATTTCGATCACGTCACCCACGGCATACTGATCTTCCGCGAGGATGGTGAAGCCGTTCACGATGTCTCGCACCAGGCTCTGCGAGCCGAAGGACAGCGCCAGGCCGGCCAGGCCTCCAATCGCGACCACCGAGGCCGTGGGAACCCCGAGATACCCCAGACCGATCAGAAGACAGATCGAGACAACCAGCAACGCGATGAATCCCTTCAGCGCCTGTGTGATCGTGTGGCGGCGCAGCACCTGCCGTTCGGACCGGTCCCGGTTGCTGACACTGCTCTGGATGACACTCATGCGCGCCAGGTCGTCGTAGAGCCGATCGACCACAAACCACAGCACGCGGATCGACAGGCTGCCGCCAAACCAGAGCAGCAGCAGCTTCAGCGGGATCCCCATCACGACGCGCCGGAACTCCGCCAGAGCCGGAAAGCTCACCATCAGCAGAAGCACGCCCAGATAGGCGCTGGCCAGCGTCAGGCACAGCAGCAGCCACTGCCCGAGTCGCAGCCTGACCACGCGGCGGTCAGTGATCCATGCACTCTGAGACCCGGGTTGCAGCGCCTGCTTGAAGGGTGTCTTGCCAGCGCTCAGCGCCTTGAGGAGCATGGGTCTGGTGGATGCAGGCCTGCCAGCTTGTGCGCCGTCAGCCTCCTGAGCGGCGCCCGTTGCTGTCAATGCGTCCTGCTCCTTCAGGATGCGGTCTTCACGCGCTCGAAGCCTGCGATTGGCGGCCACATAGATGGAGCCACTTCCCAGGATCAGCGCCATCCCATCAAGAATCTGGCCCGCCCTTCTGACCCGGTTCTCCTGGCTGAAGACGCTCCGGCCACGGCGGATGTCGGCATCGATGATGGCGCTCCATTCATCAGCCAGCTCCGTCTTGCTGAGGCCGAGAACCGCGCTGTCGTCGTCGGTCACCGTTGCGATGACCAGTGGCCTGGATCGCTGCTGATCCGTTGCCACCACAACGGTTTCCCCGTTGAGAATGGCCTCCCCGACATACAGTGAGCTGAGATCGGTGTTGCGTCGCAGGGCCATCAGGCCGATGCGCGACTCAATCCTGTTGGCCCTCTCCTCGAGGGCCCTGCGGGGCGGTGCCTCGTTCGAGCTGGCGCGCGATGGAACCACATCCTGGGCAATCCGAAACAGCCGCGAGCCCGAGACGGGCGAAATGACCCAGCCCGTTTCCAGGCCTGCCTCGTTCTGCAGCTCCACCACCCTGTCTCCCGAGGGTGCAGCCCCGGGAAACAGCGGATTGCCGCTGACTGTGGACGGGCTGCTGAGCGCAACAAGCCGCCACACTGACTGCAGCCAGTGCAATCAGTAACAGCCGGCGTTGTTGACGATACCAGTTTCTGACCGACATATTCTCCTCTCTGTCCGCCGCATCGTACAGATGGCCTCCTGCTCAGGCAAGGGAGTGCTCGCTTTGTTCTTCATGACCACAAGCGATTGTGTTGCTCATCTCTCTGCTTAGCCGTCTCACATGATCAAGCAGATCTCGTTGTCTCTCCGTTCTTCTCTGCAGGCTCCACCTGATCCGGTCTGCCGATCTGCTGGGCCAGAGTGATGAAGTTCTGAATGTAAGCGATTTCACGATCCGCCTCGCGAATGCCAAGATGAATCTGTTTGGCGATGCCCGCTTCGCCAAGGCCCACCACCGACAGTCTCAGCCGGCGGGCATAGTCCTCGGCCAGCCAACGCGGCAGTGCGGTGACGCCGCGACCGCTCGCCACCATCTGGAGCATCATGTCCGTGGTTTCGATCGCCTTGTGCCGGGCGGGTGTGACGCCCGCCGGCAGCAGGAAGCGGTTGTAGATGTCCAGTCGGTCCAGGCTCACTGGATAGGCGATCAGCGTCTCTGCGATCAGATCGGCCGGGGCGATCCACTCCCGGCCAGCCAGGGGGTGGCTGGCGCCCACAACCAGAACCTGCTCATAGTCGAACACCGCTTCAAAATGAAGCCCGGGCTTGAACAGCGGATCCGGTGTGACCAGCAGATCAATCTCGTAGCGGAACAACGCGCCGATGCCGCCGAACTGGAATTTCTGCACCACATCCATGTCGACATCCGGATGGCTCTCCAGGTAGGGCGCAACGATGCGAAGCAGCCACTGGTAACAGGGATGGCACTCCATCCCAACCCGCAGCGTGCCCCGCACGCCCGAGGCCACCTTCTGCAGTTGCTGTTCCGTGAGACGCAGCTGCGGCAGCACCCGCTCGGCCAACGCGCGCAGCTGACGGCCGGCCTCGGTGAGATGCAGCCGACGTCCATCGCGGACCCACACATCCGTTCCCAGCTGCTTCTCCAGTTTCTTGATCGAGTGGCTCAGTGCCGATTGGGTGAGGCAGAGTGTTTCGGCTGCAGCAGTGAGTGATCCCTGTCGCTCCACTTCCTCGATGATCTGCAGGTGCAGCCTCTGAAGAACGTCCACGTGAGCGTGATTCATGGATGGATGAGCGCTGATCATTTTACGTCGTGAATCACGTCGCTTAGTGTCACTGTCGCTGGGCGCTTGTTCAGCTTACCCATCTCTTCATGTCAGTCAGAGTGCATCGAATCCCGGATCGGATCGCTTCGTGGTGTGAGCTCGAACGCTCTGAGAGTCTCCTGCAGAGCCACCATCTGCTCCAGATTGCGGCCTGTGCCTGGGCTGGCTATCGCCGCTCCGGGCGTGGCCTGGTGCTGGGCCGGGTCAGCAATCGGCGCGGTCCGTGCGGTCTTCCCGGAATCGACCCTGTCGCTGTTGACTGCGCCTTCACGCCTGCCTGTGAGGCCGGCCGCCTGCTGGCCGGTGTTCCGGACCGTGCCGCCCGCGACCGCGTGGCTGCCCTGCTCCGCACCTACGCGCCAGGCGCCGAGGTGATCCTGTTCCTCTCGATCGATTCCAGGCCGGTGCTGCTGCAGTTGCGCCGGATGGCCACCACCCCGCGGCAGGCGTACGAGCAGCTGAGGCGCCGCCAGTGCGAATTCACCGGTCAGCTGTCGTGAGCAGCAGACCTCCAGCGCTCCGGAGATCGGATTTCGATCTCAGGCCGTTCATGGTGCGCTCCGATCGCCGCGCCTGGTTCCAGATCATCACGACGCTGGTTCCCTATGCCCTGCTCTGGTGGCTCACCCTCCGTGCCGCCGCGCTCGCCATCTGGTTTGTTGTGCCACCCCTCGTGGTTCTGCTCAGCCTGTTCTCGCTGCGCTGCTTCTCTCTGATGCATGACTGCGGCCACGATTCGCTGTTCCGCTCCCGCCGGCTCAACAGGCTGTTCGGCTTTGTGCTCGGCCTGATCAATGCCATGCCCCAGATGGCCTGGTCGCGCGATCATGCCTTCCACCACACCACCAATGGCGACTGGCAGCGCTACCGCGGCGTGGCTGATTTCCTCAGTGTTGATGAATACCGAGCCCTCAGCCCCATGCAGCAGCGGTTCTACGCTCTGCTGCGCCACCCTCTCATGGCCTTCCCGGGCGGGTTCTTCTACCTGGCCATCAAGCCCAGGCTGGATCTGCTGCTCGGACCGTTTCTGCCTCCGCATCAACGCGCCTGGGCCAACCGAGCGGAGTGGGTCGACATGGTGCTGAACAATCTGTGCATCGCCGGCATCCTCTGGGCACTCGCCCGTTGGCAGGACCCCGGTCCGGTGCTGACGATCGGCGCCTGTGTGCTCGCCCTCTCGGCGACGGCGTTCATCAACATCTTCTTTGTGCAGCACATCTTCGAGGCCAGCTACGCCAGCACCACAGCCCACTGGTCGGCCATCGACGGCGTGCTGCATGGCACCAGCTTTCTGCAGCTGCCACCTCTCCTCAACTGGTTCACCGCCGACATCGGCTATCACAATGTGCATCACCTCTCCTGCCGGATTCCCAACTACCAGCTCAGGGCCTGTCACCAGCGCAATGCCCACCTGCTCAGCGGCGTGCCGACGCTGACGCTTTCCACCATGCTCGGCTGTTCCCGCTTTCTGCTGTGGGACCCGAAGCAGCGCACCCTCGTCACCATCCCTACTGTCGGGAGCTGAGCTTGCTGTCTGCCTCCTGCCATGCGAGCGGTGCTGCGCCATGTCCTGCTGGGGTGCCTCGCCCTCGTGGTCGCTCTGGCGATCCATGCCACGTGGTTCGCTCCCGGCATGGCGACTCCGCGTGCCCTGCTCGTTTCCGCCCCAGCCGTCGCCCAGGTGGCGCCGCCTGCCCCAGCACCAAGCGACGACGCTGAGGAGAGTGCGGTTCGGTTCAACGGCACCGTTCTCTTTCGCATCGCCTCGGAGGCCGGGGGTGTCCCCCCGATCAGCGGGCCCGGCAGGCGAGTCGCCGCATCCGCCGCTTTGCCCGCAGCACCTCCCAGCCTCTCGATTCACTGGTTCTCACCCGTCAGGAGGGCCTGAGGCTGGTTGCATCGGAGCAGGCCGTGCTGTTCCGGGTTCTGGAGGCCGATGCCACGGCTGCCGGCACGGACCTCGACGCGCTGGCGCAGCAGCGTTTCGATGCGGTGCAGAGTGCGGTGCGGCAGTACCGGGAGCAGCTCAGCGAGCGCACACCGGCCAAGCGGGCGGGGCTTGCGGCTGTGGAGCTGGCCCTTGCCCTGGGGCTGATCGCTGTGCTGCGAGCGGTGCACCGGCGCCTCAGGCGCAGCATCTCCGAGTCGGAGCTGCGATGGCTCAGCTCGTGGCGCATTCAGGGGCTCGAGCTGCTCTCGCGCGAGCAGCAGAGGACGCTTCTGCGAGGGGTGGTTCAGGTGGCGTACGGCCTGGCTGTTCTCGTGGTGGCGAGCATCTTTGCCGTGGCGCTGGCAAGCCACTTCCCCCAGGTTGATCAGCTCCGGGAGGCGGCCACCTCGCAGGTCGCCGCTGCTGTGCAGACAGTCGGCCAGGCGATCATCGGCTATCTGCCCAACCTGCTGATCGTCAGCCTGGCGGCGGCGTTCGCCACTCTGGTGATCCGGTTTTCGCAGCTGTTCTTCGGCGCGATCGATGAGGGCCGCATCGCTTTCCAGGGCTTTGATCAGGACTGGGCGATGCCCACCCACCGCATCCTGTTTCTGCTGGTGATCGCGCTGGCCTTCACGCTGGTGTTCCCCTACCTGCCAGGCTCTCAGGCGCCCGCCTTCCGGGGCGTGTCGATTCTCTTCGGTGCCCTGGTCACGCTCGGGGGCGCCAGCGCGGTGTCCAACATCATCGGCGGTGTGATCATCATCTACACCCGCGCCTTCCGCATCGGAGACTTCATCGAGCTCGGCGGTTACAAGGGCACGGTCTACGAGAAGACCATCCTCTCCACGCGGCTGCGAACGCTGAACAACGAGATGGTCACGATTCCGAACGCCACGATGCTGTCCGGGCCGATCACCAATTTCAACTCCACCCTGCGCGAGCTGGAGGAGCCCGTGGTGCTGCAGGCCGCCATCACCCTTGGCTACGACGTGCCCTGGCGGCAGGCGGAGGCTGTTCTCTGTGCCGCCGCCAACCGAGTGGAGCGGATCCTGGAGTCACCCGCTTCGTTCGTGCGCATCACCAGCCTCGATGATTTCTACGTGAGCTATGAGCTGAAGGCGTTCACCGATGACATGGCGCTGGTTCCGAGCCTCTCCACCCAGTTGCACCAGGCCATCCTGGATGGCTGCAATGAGGCCGGCATCGAAATCCTGTCGCCCCACTACGCCGCCGTGCGGGATGGCAACCAGATCACCATCCCTGCCTCCCATCTGCCGGGCGATGTCCGCATTCCAGGCTTTCAGGTTGACATCCGCAAGCCGCCGCCATCCAGCTGAGCCGCTCAGGCCTTGGAGACGATGTGCACGTCCTGCTGTGGGAAGGGAATGCTGATCCCTTCCGCATCGAGCCGGTTCTTCACGCTCTGCTGGAAGTCGAAGAACACACCCCAGTAGTCCTCGGTCTTCACCCAGGGACGCACGGCGAAGTTGAGGCTGCTGTCCGCCATCTCGGCCAGGCCAACGGTGGGGGCAGGCTCCTGCAGCAGGCGCGCTTCCTTGCTGATCTCGTCGAGCAGCACCGTCTTCACCGTCTCGATGTCGGCTCCGTACTCCACGCCGATCACCAGATCAAGGCGCCGCTTGTCGAGCAGGTTGAAGTTGATGATGTTGCTCGATTGAACGCTGCCATTGGGAACGATGATCACCTTGTTGTCCGGTGACTGGAGCGTCGTCGACAGCAGGGTGATGTCGGTGACGGTGCCCATCGCGCCGCCGGCTTCAATGAAGTCGCCGATCTGGAACGGCTTCTGCAGGATCAGGATCACGCCGGAGGCCACGTTGCTCAGGGAGCTCTGCAGCGCCAGGCCCAGGGCCAGGCCGGCGCCACCGATCACCGCCACGATCGAGGCCGTCTGGATGCCGAGCCGGCTCAGGGCCGCGATCACCACGAACAGCAGAATCGCCACATAAACCACACGCGCGGCGAAGCCCACCAGGGTCTGCTCCACCTGGTTGCGCACCAGCAGATGCCGGGCGAAGCCGGAGAGGAGCCGCGCCAGCCACGCACCGATCAGCAGGATCGCTACGGCGGCCAGCACGTTCAGACCGAAGGTCGTGAGCGCCTGGGTGGAGAGGCTTGTGAAATCGGGCATGGTCTCCCTGCTGGGGCCAAGAGAATCGACCCCTTTTACAGCAGCGGCCTCGAGCCTGGCGATCCGTGTGATGGCCCCGTCAATCGCGCTCTCTCCGGATCAGGGGTTCTGTTGCTGCAACAGTGCTTCCAGCTCGGGCAGGATCTCTGAGCCGGCGAGATAGAGATCAAACGGCGACTGGCTGATCTGCCGTGCATAGGTGCCGTGCAGAAACGGCTCCATCGACGGATCGTTGGTGAGGAAGCGCCCGAAGAACGACAGCGCCAGGGCCTTGTCGTAGTTGACCAGCGCCGTGGGGGCCGGGCTGACGAGGCTCGAGATGAGGGCCTGCACCCCGCCGCCCTGAGGCTCTCCCACCACATGGGTCACGTCTTCGGCCATGGCCAGGTAGCGATGCTCGCTGCCGACCCAGGTGAACGATTGCACCTGCTCCAGCAGGGCCGGCGTCACGATGTCGTCGACGCTGGCGGCCAGCAGCACCGGCACCGTCACCGTGCTCATCCCCCGGGGCCGAACAGGCTGCTGTTGACGGGATTGATCGTGAGCACCGCGCCGACGCGTTCCTCGCGCAACGAACGATCGGGGTCGCCCAGCAGCAGGGCCCGGCACTGCAGCAGCAGCGACACATTGATCGAGTCCCGGTTGGCATCGCAGTCCCTGCGCAGGTTTCGGGTGTCGATCTCGGCCCCGGCGAGCGCCAGTGCCGTGTAGCCCCCGAAGGAATTGCCGAACACACCCACATCGTTCAGCCGCAGTGCCTGATTCAGCGTTGTGTCGTTCAGATCGGTGAGGTGGTCGAGAACGTGGCTGACATCCAGCGGCCGGTCGATGAACTCGGACACATCGAACACGCTGCGGTGCGTGCCTTTGACCAGTCCCAGCAGGCGAGAGGCATCACTGCCCGGATGCTGCACCGCCACCACCGCGTAGCCATGGGAGGCCATGTGTTCGGCCACATAGCCGTAGTACTGCTTCGTGGACCCGAGGCCGTGTGAGATCGCGATCACCGGGATGCTCGCCGGTGCCGCATCCGCGTGTTCCGGTAGGTACAGGTCGGCCTGAAGCGTTCTGCCACGAGCCGCGTCGCGCAGGTTCAGGGCCTGCACGGTCACCGCGTGGGGGCCCTCGCGGCGCGGGTCCCGGTTCCGGTTCTGATCGCTGATCGCCGCACCGGACACCGCCATGGCCTGAACGACCTGCCGCGTCTGCTGCTCGAGCGTCAGGAGCCTGAGCAGGGCCGCCAGAGCGCGGTCGAGATCGATGTGGATCTCGCGGCTGGGAAAGGCGGCGATCAGGTCCGGCACTGTGAGTGGTTCCCCCTGGTCGGCGGCGTTCAGCAGCGCCTGCTGCAGTGCTGCGGCTCCATTCCCACCGCTGCCTGGGCGCAGCTTCGAGCCCAGCCAGCCCAGCAGGTCCTGCAGCATCGGTGCCGCCAGCACGTTGCGGAGTTCAGCGGCATCCAGCTGGTACGGGCTGGAGAGCAGCGAGCGCAGCTGCTCCTCCCCCCGCTCTCCCAGCAGGCTGAGGGCCTGCAGCAGCGGGTTGCTCACCGGTCGGCCGGAGGCGTAGGCCTCGATCTCAGCCAGGCGGACCCGGAACTCGCGTGGCTCCAGGCGGAACACCAGCACCTCGGCCGCACTGGCCCCGGCCGGCCCCAGCGCCAGCGAGGCCAGCAGCGCGGTGACCATCCGGACCAGCCGCGGCATCAGATGCCCTGCTCTTCTGCCCATTGCCTCAATCGATCGAGAACGTCCAGAGCGGAGGAGCCCAGCGGGGTGATCGCGTAGCTCACGGCCACCGGCCGGGTTGCTTCCACCCTCCGGGTCACGAGTCCCTCGCGCTCCATGTCGCGCAGGCGCTGGGCCACCATCTTCTTGCTGGCCCCGCCGAGCTGCCTGGCCAGGCTGTTGAAGCGCATCGGCCCGGACTGCAGATGCCAGAGGATCGACCCCTTCCACTTGCCGCCGATCAGGCGCATGCCGCGTTCGATCGGGCAGGGCTCCTGGCAGCTGGCCGCGGGGGCTGGCGGCTCAGGGGCGGGAGAAGCACGGTCGGCCATCAGCCCGAAGGCGGCGTCGAAGCAGGTTACCAAAAGGAAACTGATTGACAGTGCTCACCTGCCTGCCAAGCATGGCGGTTCCTCGCCCCTCCTCCATGCCGACCGCGTTGTTGATCAACGCCCATGAGCCCAGCCCCATCTCGCCGGGACGCCTCAACGCCAGCGTGCTGGAGCGCATTGCGTCCCACCTGGAGGGCGGGGGCATGCGCTGCTGCGCACCACCGTGGCGGAGGGCTGGGACACCGCCGAGGAGCTGAACAAACACCAACGCAGTGAGCTTGTGATCCTGCAGATGCCGGTGAACTGGATGGGGGTGCCCTGGCGGTTCAAGCAGTACATGGATGAGGTGTATTCCGCCGGGATGGGCGGCGAGCTCTGCAGCGGCGATGGCCGTACCCGTTCGGACCCGAGCCGTCAGTACGGCAGCGGCGGCACCCTCACCGGCAGCCGCTACATGCTCTCGCTCACCTTCAACGCCCCGGCTGACGCCTTTGATGATCCGGAGCAAGTCCTGTTTCAGGGCCGCGGTGTGGATGATCTGCTGGTTCCGCAGCACATGAACTTCCGATTCTTCGGCATGACGGCCCTGCCGACCTTCGCCTGCTTCGACGTGATGAAGAACCCCGCGATCGAAGCCGATTTCCAACGGCTCGAGGCTCACCTGAGCGCTCATCTCTGAGCCCGGGAGGGACCCCGCGCCGGGAGTGAACGAAGCAGGGCAGGACGCACGCCCTGCCCTCGCCTCACTCATGACCACCTGCTCAGCAGGCTTGAAACCGGTCTAAGCACTTCCACTCAGCGGAGGTTGGCGGATGACCGTCTCCTGCGTGGTCTTCGCAACAACGAGAGGGGCCTGCAGCCCGCTGGCTGATCCCCCGGCCAGGCTGGTGCGGGCGATTCCTGAACCATGGCCCTGTTGCAATCGTGCGCCCTGGCGGCATCGGCCCTGCTGGCGACTGGAGTCCCGATTGAGCTGCCGCCCCACACGGCAACGGAGGAACCGCTGCAGCCGTCGGGGCGTCGCATCGTGGTGCGTGTCGATCGAACCGAGATCTCACGCGAGCAGTGCAGGGCCCTCATCGCCGCGGTGCGGCACCGCGCCGGGGCGGATGGTCAGGTGATCGTGCAGAAGCCGAGCCGTGCGATCCAGCGGATGCACCCCGATGCCCCCACTCCGGACACCGTGGTGCCCTGGTGCGTCGACAACCTCGACGGCGACGGGGTGGTCTTCACCGACACCAACCTGTTCTGGAAGCACTGAGCGTTTCCATGGGCCCTTTGGAGGGGGTCAGGGCTGGAGCCGGGCTGCACCGAAGGTGGCGTTGAAGCGGCGGCACCAGACGGCCACGGACGGGAAGTCGTCGGGATTCAGATCAGCGGGCAGCGTGTAGCTCTGCTCGCCGGTGGTGCGCTTCAGAGGCGCAACCACCACGACATCGCCGTCGTTGATCGGGAAGGCCGGCGGAACGGTGGAACCGATCACGTCCTCCGAGCGATGCAGCACCACCACCAGATCGGGCCCGGAGGATGAGGTGCTGAAGGCCTCATCGAACGTGAGCACGGCATCACCGTTCTCCTGCAGCAGCCGGGCGGTGCCGCTGGTGGGGTGCTCCCCGCTCACGAAGGCCCCCTCGCGGGTGGCCGCGGTTCCTGCGGGCGGGGTGGGCGGTGCCGTCTGCTCTGCGGTGGGTGCGTCAGCGGCGGGTGGCGACGATTCCTGAGCGGTGCAGCCCAGTGTGAGGGTGGCGGCCAGGCTCAGGCCGGCCGCTGCTGTGGCGGCTGGCGCGAGCAGGCTGCGCTGGAGGGAGCGCTGTGCAGCCATGACACCCCACGCGTCGTCGTGGGGGCAAGTTACAGCCGTTGCTCCTGGCGCAGCTCCAGGCGGGGCGTGCCGATGTCGAGCCCGGCTTCATCGAGGGCCCGTTTGAGCCGGCGGCGATACTCCCTGGCCACATCCCATTGCATCAGGGGTTGCGTCTTGATCAGCAGACGCACGGTGAAGCCCTTGTGGGAGAGCTCGTCGACGCCAAGCAGAACCGGTGGCTCAAGAATGAGCGGGCGCCAGGACTCGGCTTCGAAGAGCTCGGCCGCAACAGCGGTGATCACCTCGATCGAGCGGTCGATGTCGCAGGCGTAGTTGAGATCGATGGCGAAGTTGACCCGCGACCAGCTGCTCGACAGATTCCGCACGGCTCCGATCTGGCCATTGGGAATCGAGATGAGCTCGCCGTCGAGATTGCGCAGTTGCGTGATGCGCAGATGGATCGCCTCCACCATGCCGATGTAGTCGTCAATGGAGATCACATCGCCAACAACGTACTGGTCCTCCCAGAGGATCAGCAGGCCATTGATCAGATCCCGGATGAGGTTCTGTGAGGCCAGCGACAGTGCCAGGCTGAGGAAGCCGAAGAGGATGGTGAGCGGCTGGCTGAAGGCACCCCAGCCATGCAGGCGGCTGACGATGATCGAGGCCAGCAGAAGAATCACACCGACCCGAATCCAGCCCTTCAACGTGACACGAATGATGGGTGCCCGTGATTGGATGCGTTGATCCGTGTGTTCCGCCGCCCAGCGCCTGATGCCGTAATCCACCGCGACGCCAGCCACGCGCAGCAGCAGAAAGGTGGAGGCCAGCAGGAGGAACACCAGCAGGGGAAAGCCCAGCGTGGCCTGCTGGCCGAAGCTGAGGGCCCAGTCGATCGGTGGCCAGCCATCCAGGAGCGTGCTGGATGTCGACCCGCGCACGCTCACGCCCAGGATCCAGTTCCTCAGGGGCCGGGAGAAGAAGAACTGATTGGCCACAGAGGCGATGCCCAGCACCCAGGCCAGAACCACGCTCCAGAGCAGCAGCGCCTTCTGGAGCTGCAGGGCGCTCGCTTCGAGCTGGTGGTTGAGTCCGGGTAACGCAGGCGACTGGGACTCCAGCTTGGAGGGCTCCGCTCTGCTCTCGGCAGACCTCGGCGTCTGCACCAGGAGGAGGCGACGCTTGAGAACACTGCGGATGCGGCGCGTGATCAGCGTGAGCACAATCAGCGCGGCCAGGATCGCTGTGGCGCGCAGGACTCCCTTCAGGAGGGCTGGACGCTGGCGATCCAGCCAGGCACCCACCAGGGTCTGACGGGCGGTGTTGAGCGCCCGGAGGCCCATCGCATCGCGATCGCTGGGCGCGAAGCGAATGGCGAGGAGGTCCGCGTCCTGAAAGGTGTAGAGCGGCTCGGGTTTGCTGTCTGCCGGGAAGGCGATGGAGATGTAGGGCGTCCCGGCATCGGTCACGAAGGTCAGGCGGAGCTGGTCTTCGATCGCCTGCTGCTGCGTGGCGAGATCCGTAACACCCCGGGGGCGGAGCACGGTCTGCACGTAGAGCTCAATGGCGGAGAGGTACTTCCGCAGACGGCTGGAGATGAGAAAAGACCGGACCCGCGAGTTGGTTGCTGTGTCGGCCTCAGCCAGTCCGAGCGATCTGGCCTGGCTCTTGCGACTGTGCACAAGCCCGACCATCGACCCGTCCAGAAAAACGGGCGACACATCCAGATTGCCAAGGGAGAAGACGGGGATCGTCTGTTCCGGTGCCGCATCCATCACTGCTGCCGGCAGCTGCGGAAGCGGCACGGCCATGAGCGACTGCATGGGCAGCAGCAGAGCCAGCATCAAACCGATGAGGCCAGGCAGCAGCCAACGGCGTGCCGGGGATGATGGCAAAACGGACAGAAGTTTCAGTTCACTATATCGAGATCATTCCGCGCTCAGCAATCGGGGTCGAGTGCTGAGGATCAATGGCGGATCTACAGGATGTGAAGGGGGCTGAATCGGCCGGAAGACACCAAAACGACTCACGCCTCGCCAAGTTTGAGGAGACGATGCACCTGGGGACCAGTCGAGGGGACCAACAGATGTCTGCTTGTCCCAATCGCCGTCACCTCGGGATGTCTCTCGCAACCCAGTTCACTGGCCACCGGTTTGCATAAAGGGCCAGGATGATCATTGGAGACGCAAGCCCCAGGCATGTCAACCACTGATTGGCCAGCATGGGGGTTGTGTCGAAAAGGAGGTTCATGATCTTCCACTGACTGAACACAACTTGCAACAGGATAGTTGCGACAATGCCAAAGCCAATTCGTGAGAGCCGGCCAAGTGGTACGTCTTTGCCTTGGAGTCTGGCCACCAGAGACGACCAAAACTGACTGAGGCTGAAGAGATAGATGACCAAGCCAGTGACAAGTGTCTGGATGGCCATTGTCCTTGCTAGGCCAAGATCTCCTGTCGACTCTCGAATCCAGGCAAACACCCCAAAGATAAAGACCAGATTCGTGGCAGAGATCAGTGCGATTCGCCTCAGCAGCGGTTTGGAGAGCAGTGGCTGTCTCGGTGAGCGTGGTGGTGCGTCCATTAGATCGTAGGGTTTAGGTTCAAATGCAATCGGTATCGTCATCGTGATGGAGATCACCATATTGATCCACAGCACTTGCAAAGGTTCAATGGGGAGCATGGCGCCTCGTCCAGCCACAACACTGAGGAAGACACTCGCGGACAAGCCGCCATTGACAGGTAGGAGGAAGGCCAGAGTCTTCATGAGATTCTGAAATACATTCCGGCCTTCCTCGACAGCAGCTTCGATTGAAGCAAAATTATCATCCGTGAGCACCATATCGGCGGCTTCCTTGGCGACCTCCGTGCCTGTGATGCCCATCGCAATACCGATATCCGCCTGCTTGAGGGCCGGTGCATCGTTGACTCCATCTCCTGTCATCGCGGCAATGTGACCTTGGGCCTGAAGCGCTTCCACCAGCCGTAGCTTTTGCTCTGGCACGACACGCGCGAAGACACTGCCTGTGGATACTGCATTGGCCAGCTGCTCCTGATTGAGTTCCGCTAATTCACTACCGCTGAACGCTCTCAGGGAGGCATGTGGACTAAGATTCATTCGATCAGCAATCGCCTCCGCTGTCACCTTGTGATCTCCCGTGATCATCTTGACTCCCACGCCAGCCTGGTAGAGAGCTCGAATCGAATCAATCGCTTCTCTCCTCGGTGGATCGATCATCCCCTGGAGCCCGACAAACGTCAGTCCACCCTTCAGGTCGAGATGATCCACTTGCTCTGCATCAAGAGTTCTGGTTGCAAATGCCAAAACGCGCAGACCCTTCTGCGCCATCCGCTGGGCCTGAAGAAGAAGATCCTCTTTGTTAATGGGGTGAGGCTGTCCTGCTTGATCAATGGTATGGCTGCACCGCTGAATCAGAGCTTCAACTGATCCTTTCATCCAGACCTGTGGTGCTGCCTCTGGTTCTGCACGATTCAGTGTGGCCATATACTGGTATTCCGATTCGAATGGGATGCTGTCAATTCTCGGAAATTGGCCTGACAGAGACGCTTTATTCAGCCCTACCTTCTCTCCCGCAACAATCAAGGCCCCTTCTGTCGGATCTCCGACGATACTCCACACGGAGTCCTTACTTGATAGTTCGGAGTCGTTGCACAGGACTCCGGCCAGAAGGCAGTCACGCAACGGTGGCACCATTGACTCAGCTTCGATCGGCACATCCTCCGAATCCAGCAGGAGGCCCTGAGGCTGATATCCGTCACCCGTTAGCTGGTAGTGTCGTCCACCGGCAAACAAGGCCTGCACTGTCATTTGGTTTTCGGTGAGCGTGCCTGTTTTATCGGAGCAGACCACCGTGGTACTCCCCAGCGTCTCGACAGCTGGAAGGTTCCTCACGATGGCGTTACGCTCTGCCATTCGAGAAACTCCGATGGCCAGAGTAATTGTGACAACAGCTGGTAGACCTTCCGGGATGGCACTCACCGCGAGAGCAACCGCGGCTTGAAACATGTCGAAAGCAGAATTGCCCCACGCGATTCCAATCAGAAAGGTGATGACCGCCAGCACTAGGATGAGTCTGAGCAGAGTATTGCTGAGCTTTTCAAACTTTCTTGTCAACGGAGTCGCTGCACCCTTGCTTTCGTCCATCAGCTGTGATATCCGGCCGGTTTCAGTCGCGTTGCCCGTGGCAATCACAACTCCCTCGCCCTGGCCAAACGTCACGAAGCTGCCTGCGTAGGCCATGTTGCTTCGATCAGCAAGAGCGATGTCCTGATGCATGAGCCTTTCAGCGGCATTCTTCTCTACCGCAACAGACTCTCCTGTAAGGCCGGACTCGTTGATCTGTAGACTTTTACTCTTGATCAGGCGAAGATCTGCCGGGACCTTGTCGCCTGAAACGAGAAGGACAATATCTCCGGGGACAAGTTCAGTAGACGGCAGCTGAACAGTTTTCCCGCTTCTCCGTGTCATGGTGTCCGTCGTTACGGAGGACGCCAACGCCTTGATGGCTGATTCTGCTTTGGATTCCTGGGCGAAGGCGATCAGCGCGTTCAGGCAAGCAACGCCAATGATCACACCAGCTTCAATCCAGGAACCCAGTACAGCCTTCACAACACCAGCGATGAGCAGGATGTAAAGCAGCGGGTTCCTAAACTGAGAGAGGAAGACAATAATGAGAGGTATTCCTTTGCGTGCTGCGAGTTCATTGGCGCCAAATTGTGCAAGGCGTTCGCAAGCTTGCCCATCAGACAGCCCATGGACAGCTTCCACGGCTGCCACCTCAAGTGCATCATCAATGCTCAACGCATGCCAAGTTGTTGACTCCAGCTGCTCTTGGCTTGGGACGTGTTGTGCTGCCATCTGGTTTGCGAGGCGTTCTGATTACTGCCTGGATCTGATCGTAAGGCGCCAAGCCTGTTGGCTCAAGCAGCCAGTGGTTATGGTTGTGTTAGGAGGCTGCTGAAAAACCCTGCCAGCCGCGGGACAATGAGCCAACTGCACCAGGCGAATGCGCGGACAGCAGGAGCGGACCGGCCCTCTGTTCTCCTATGTCTCCACTGAGGATCGGATTGCGGCGTCGCATCCCCTGCGGCAGGTCCGGCGGCTAGCGGATCACGCCCTTGACCGGCTGAATCCCACCTTCTGCAGGCTCTATCCCGAGGGTGGTCGTCCCTCCATCCCACCGGAACAGCTGCTGCTGGCCCTGTTGTTGCAGGCGATCTATGGCATCCGCTCGGAGCGAATGCTGATCGAGCAGCTGGACTACAACCTGCTGTTCAGGTGGTTCGTCGGCCTCAATCCAGACGATCCCGTCTGGCATCCCACAACCTTCACCAAGAACCGGGATCGGTTGCTCAATGAGGACCTCATGGCCCGATTCCTCGAACTCCTGCTGGCCTCACCCGAGGTCAAACCGCTGCTGAGTTCCGAGCACTTCTCGGTCGATGGCACCCTGCTGCGGGCCTGGGCATCCCACAGCTCTCTCGAGCGTCTGGACGGAGTGGATGACGGTGACGGTCCAGCACCGCCCAGTGGTGGCCATGGATTTGGTGGGGCTCCCGCGAAAGGCCGCAAACGGGCCAGAGATGATTTCAGGGGGCTGCTGCTCTCCAACCAAACCCATCGCTCCGGCAGTGACGCCGATGCGCGGTTGTTCCGCAAGTCCAGTGGCACTGGGGCGTTTCTCAGCTATCTGGGCCATTGCCTGATGGAGAACCGCCACGGCCTGGTGGTGGCCAGTGAAGTGACCCGGGCGAATGGCCATGGGGAACGAACCGCTGCGCTGCGGATGGCAAAGGCTCTGCCGGGTACTCACCAGAAGACTCTCGCCGCGGACAAGGGCTACGACACCAGGGATTTCGTGGCAGGTGTTCGCTTTGCCGGCGTCACGCCGCATGTCGCCCAGAACAGCGGCCCGCGTCGCCGCTCCGCCATTGATGGCCGTACCGTCCGCCATGCGGGCTACGGCCAATCGATCAATGCCAGGAAGCGGATCGAGCAGGTGTTTGGTTGGATCAAACAGGCCGCCGGCTTGCGTCAGCTCAAGGCCAGAGGCCGCTCCAGGGTGGGCGCGGTGTTCCGGCTGCATGTGGCGGCCTACAACCTGATCCGTCTGGCCAACCTGCTCAGCCCGGGGAGGGCGCTGGCATGAAACGCAGGCAACTGGGTGGTCCGATGCGGATCAGTGTCTTCTCCGCCGATGTGCCGGCCGGCGGCTGCGTCAAAACCGTCACTGAGGCGACTCGGGAATCGCTGCCACAAGCACCGAGGTGGGAAACAGCACAGGGCTGATTCAAAGTCTCATGGCATCGCTGCTCCCGGTGTCTGCCGGACCATCGCCAGCAGCGTGGTGATGTCGTGCATCACGGCCTGGAGTCCCTCGCGGACGGAGCGGAATCCAGCCAGTCGCAGGAGGTTGAGTGCCGCGGTGCGCAGGGTGGCCATCACCCCGGCGCCATTGCCGCCGTAGCGGTGGTTGTCTTCTCTGAGCTGGGTGTCCCGGATCCAGTGCCAGCTTTCCAGGCTCCAGCGGTCACGGACCAGTTGCAGCAGGGCTTTTGGAGGGGTGCGCAGACTGGTGATGAACCGGTGGGTGGCCTGAAACGGCTTGCCCTGGCGGGAGCCGGTGGCGCTCACCTCCACGATCCAGGCACTGCCGGGCCAGTTCTCCTTGATGTGAGCGGGTGCCTCTTTCGCCCGGATGCTCCAGGTGATGTCACGGCCATGGCCAAGCTCGTGATCCGTTGCGGTGAAAGGGATCCGGCGCTTCCCCTGGAATTGGCTGCGGATCTGACGATGCAGCGTCCGCTGGTTGGCTTTGACCGTCAGCAGGAAGTCGGCTCCCTGCTCCTGGAGCTGCCGAAAAACGGTTTCTGCGTGTGGAGTGCGTCGGCCTGAACCAGCACACCGCCGAGGTCGAGCTCTCCAAGCAGCCTCCTGAGGACAGCCCGCTCGTGGTCCTCGCCTGTGGCGGTGCAGGTCTGAGCAATCGCCACGCCCAGGGCCGCGGAGTAGAGCGTCACCTGGGCAATGAAGGCCGAGCCACCGCCAGCGGTGGGCTCTGCCGAGCCCCGCAACGTCTTGCCGTCACACACCAGCTGATCGAGATCGGCCGCACCATCAGGGATCTGAGCGATCGTCCAGTCGCGAATGGCATCGCAGACGGCCGTGACATCCACCTGCAGGAAGAAGTAGCGGAAGGCGGAATCAGACGGTGGGCGCCGCAGTTCGATCCCAAGCGCCTCGATGAGAACAGCGTGATGGCGCCGGGCAAAGCGCTCCAGATCCCGGAGGCTCTCGCAACGGCTCAGGATTCCGAGAACCGCAACCAGGAGCAGGTACCAGGCCGGGATGCGAACGCCCCGGCGCATGCGGGCATCAGGAATAGCCCGGAGGTAGGTGATCAGGTCGAGATCAGTTGCGGCAGAGGCGATCTGGGGCACGGAGACGGAGCGATCCCGCTGACCTCAGCCCATGCTGGCAGCCGTGGCAAGGATTGCTGTGCCGAACTTTGAATCAGCCCTGGGAAACAGCAGGGCCAGCTCCTGTCTCGACTGCAATTTCAGCAGCCTCCTAGGGCCGTTCTTGGTGAGATGACCTCAGCGGTCTATTGTCTTTGTCTTCCGGCTCGCTGTCAGCACCTTGGCTTGCCTTGCTGACCAGCCAGACTTATCACCGGTACCAAGGTTGCGGCGACAAGTCCAGCCGCGAAGCCATTGTTGTAGAGATTGAGACCGGCGTGATTGAATCCCACGGTTCGAACCGCCGACGAATGAATGAACCCGGCCACCACGCCCCAGACCCATCCGAACTGGCCCGCGATGGGTGCCAGTGAGGTGCCGAACAGGCTGGCCAGCACCGTGGACGGATCGGTGAGGCTCCAGGGCTTGGCGATGGACCCCAGGGCAACGCCCAGAATGATGGGCGTGATGTTCAGCGGATGTTTGCCATAGGCAGCAAAGCCAACGACGGTGAACAGGCCGCCCAGGGTCGGCCCATTGAGGTCGGCATGAATCAGCAGGAGATACGCCAGGGCCACCAGACCGCTCAACCCCATGTTCACCAACGTGGGCCCGATTCCGTAGATCGCCACGAAGTCACTGGGGGCCCGTCCGGGTGACTGAACCAGCGACCGAAGCGAGCGGAGAGCACAAGAGTCGAGCAGGCAGCCTGTGAGCACCAATCCGCCCAGGAAAGGCAGAGAAAAGGCCAGCAGAAGAGCATTGTTTCCCGTGGTCCAGATCATCACGGGATCCGGAACAAAGCCGTAGGACTTGTAGAGCGCCACCACCAGCGTCCCGACGATGCCGGCGGTGAAGCCGAGGTTGTAGAGATTGAAGCCGTCGTGAGCACGGAACAACTGGGTTGCCGCGCTCGGCACCACAAAGCCCAGCAGAAGGCCTGTGATCAGGGAGAGGGGAATGCTGACAGCGAGCCCAATGCTGGTGCTGAACAGAATTTCGGTGACGATGGGAGCCAGCGCACAGCTGAACAGGGCCACGGGGAGCTGGCTGCCAAAGTCCGCACGCCTGATTCTGGCCGAGAGCCACACCCCAGCGATGATCGGCCAGATGTTGAGTAGATTCTTGCCAAACAGCCCGAATCCGATCAGCAGAAACAGACAGGCCATGGCTCCTCCTGACACGGCTGTTCGATACCGGTAGAACAGGCCGCAGGCCACCAATCCCAGCAGGCCGGCGTTCACTGATGCGGCACCGATTCCTCCGACGCCCATGTAATCGGTGATCAGAGAGTCCCGTGTGAGAAGGATGGCCACCAGGCCCTGCAGGATCTCGGGTATGGGATCCACCATCAGTCCGAAGACAATGAAGGCGATGGAGCACGCCACCACAACACGCAGCAGTGTGCGAGACGCTGCATCCGCTGCGTCTGGCTTGATGCTGAGGCGATCCTGTGCCACTGCTGATCCTCATGCCTGCCGATCCTATGGTCCGATGCTGATGTCAGTTCCTGTTCACCGTTCTCCTGTCTCCCCCCTACCCTGACGCCACGATCGAACCCCCACTGCCGTCATGGCTCTTCCCAGGGACTTGAGTCCCATCCTCGTGCGAGGCCTTGCCTTCCCTCTGGTGGCTCTGAACCTGTGGGTGTTCAGCTCGCTGTACCGAGCCTTTGAGGGGATCTTCACCGTTTTTGTTCTCGCCGGTGTCTTCGCCCTGATCCTGAATCTCCCTGTCAGGCTGCTGCAGCGGCGGCTGCGGTTGCGTCGCAGCATGGCGATCGGTGCTGTGGTGGCCTTCTTCCTTGTGGTTGTTCTGTTGGTCACCTTGTTGCTTGCCCCATTCCTCCTGGCCAGGTTGGTGGCCCTGAGTGCCGCTCTTCCAGACTGGATCGATGCAGCCTCACTGCGGCTGGATCAGTTCGACAGCAGTGTGGGTGCCCTTGGCCTGTCCTTGGATACGGATCTGATTCTTGACGAGAAAATCGCCACCATCAAGGGTCAGGTCTCGTCTCTGCTTCTCAGTATCCCATCGCGTGTTCTTGGATCCGTCGGCAGCTTTCTCAGTCTGTTCTTCCTGATTGTTCTGACGGTCTTCTTCCTGATTTACGGTGGCGAGCTTGTTCGCAACTGCCTTGTCTCATGGTTGCCTGAGGAACGCGGTGTTGCGGTTCTGCAGGTGCTACGCCGCAACTTCAACAGCTTCATCTTCAATCAGTTGATTCTCGCGGTCGTCCTGGCTGTTGCCCTCGCCGCATCTCTGTTCGTGGTCGGTGCTCCCTTCCCCGTCCTGGCCGGTACGGTGGTTGGGCTGATGGGCTTCATCCCTTTCGGTGCGATCGTTGGTGTTCTTGGCGTGAGCCTGCTGTTCATGCTCAAGAGCCTTCAGCTGGGCCTCACGGCCTTTGCGGTGCTGATCGTTGTGGACCAGCTGATTGAGAACATCCTGCCTCCACGTCTGCTGGGCAAGCTGACTGGCCTGAACCCGATTGTCATTCTGTTCTCGGTCATGGTCGGTGCCACCATCGCCAACTTCATCGGCATCATCACGGCGGTTCCCATCGCAGCAACGATCAAGGAGCTCCTTCTGGTTCCTCAACCGGTCAGGCCGCAGCTCGAGGAGGCGTCCTAGTTGGGGTCGCTGCGATGTCGGATCTGCCGATCTCAGGGGCTGAAGCTGAAGCGAAGGCCCGTTGAGAAGATGGCGTTCACATTGGGGTTGCTCTCCACCACCGTCTTGCTGCGGTAGCGCAGCACTGCGCGCGTATCCCAGGCCAGGCGCTGCGTGATCGGGATCCTGAGCGATGTGTCCAGCAACAGATAGGTGTCCGTGATGTCGCTGATGTCTGAGGCCACGCCCAGAAGTGGTGACAGCCTGGCGGCTCCCACGGGCACATCACGCCCCACCAGAAGCAGCGCCAGTGACGGCTTCACGTCGTTCTGCAGCTCCTCAAAGTTGATGGAGTCATAGTCGTAGCGCGGACCGACCCCGAGCTGCAGATCGATAAAGCTGGACGGATCATCGCCACGCCAGAGATTGCGCCCGATTCCCGCCACGGTCTGCGTGACCAGGGTCAGATCGTCATCATCGTCTTGCGCGGCAAAGGTGGAGGAGTTCAGCGCCGTGAGATTTCCTGCCATCAGGTGCCATCCTGGATTCAGATGGTACCGATAGATGAGGATCGATTCGGCGAATGGCTGTATTCGCTTCACGTCCCGATCACTGTCATACCCCCCTCCGTAGATCCCCGTCAGGTAGAGGTCCTGCCTTGGCCACTGCTTGTAGCCATCTAGGCTCACGGTCAGGGTGGCTGATGTGTCGATGAACGAGCTGCCGCTCAATCCCGCTCCAACCGCCAGGTCCAGCGGTTGCTCCGCGAAGGGAAAGGCCTCCGTGGTGTCCTGATGCAGCAACGCCTGGCTTGTGGCGAGCTGCTCTGAGCCGACCTCGCTCTCACCGATGGCCTGATTGGCCAGGCTCAGTTCCAGCAGCAGCTGGGCCTGCTCCTCCCGGCTGATGGCTCTGGCGCCGCTGGCGCTCTTCTCGACCTCTGATGCTGCAGCCTGCAGATCCTCTTGCGCCTGCCCATCGTTGCCAAGCCGGTGCTCGGCCCGTGCCAGCGCGATCCGTAGCCGCACGTTGGCTGCCAGATCATCCCCATTCTTCAGGCCCTGCCTCACCTGCTCCAGGGGGCCATCCAGGCTCAGGGAACACGATCGTTCGATGCAGGCATCAACCAACGCCAGGATCAGCCGGGTCCTTTCCTCCGAGGCCTCCATGCCCTGGATGATCTGAAGGCTCACCTGCAGATCAGCTTCCGCGGCGTGGGGCGCGCTGCTCGCCGGTCCAGGACCAAGACCGATCAGCACCGAGGCGGACAGGACGCTCAGCACAGCCCCCTGTCGAGCTCGTGGCCTGTCCTGGCGGTGATGCCTGGTCACGGCCCCGTGCCGAGCGAGAGGGCGCAGGTTACACAGCAGTAGCCCCACTCAAGCTCTGGCGCGCACCGGATCACCGCTGAGCCGGCATGCGTTGCCGGTCCGGTTTGGACAACCCAGACTCTGCCGGGATCCCTTCGGCTGATCCGCGTCTGAGCCGTCATCCCAAGACATTCGCTCCGAAGCCTGATGCCTCCTGCTGCGCAGTCGACGACCCTCCCCACGGCACACCGCCTCTACGGCTGGCTGATGCTGGCCTCTCTGCTCACACTGATCGCGTTTGCGCTGCCCCCGCCGCTCGATCGCATCGATAAGGTCGGCTTCACCGTTGTGGTTCTGCTCCAGATCCAGCTCCTCGGAGGGATGAGCCCGAGGCAGAGCCGCAACCGCAGCTTCCGGCTCCTGGGCTGGTTGTCGGCGGTGAGTCTGTGGCTCTGGCTGCTGACACCCGTGGATCTCAGAGGCTCCGGGATTCCCGTTCTGGTGATCTGGATTCTGTTTCAGGCGTATGCGTACTGGCGTCTGATCACCCGCCTCGGGCAGGAGCCAAAGGTCACCGCCTCGGTTCTCCTCGGTGCGATCTCGGGCTATGTGCTGCTCGGGCTCACGGCGAGCCTGCTGATGTGCGTGATCGAATCGATCAACCCCGGTAGTTTCAGCGGTTTGCCGGCATCGCCGCTTGCGGATCCCCGCCCTGAGGCCACCAGCCTCACAGTCACCCAGGTCAATTTCGTTCACCTGGCCTACTTCGCCTTCGTGACCATGACCACCCTTGGCTACGGAGACGTTCTGCCTGTCACACCCGTGGCGCAGATCGCCGTGATCCTGTTCAGCATCCTTGGCCCTGTGTACCTGGCCGTCATGCTGGGTCTGTTGATCGGTCGCTACCTCCAGCAGGAGAGCGATGCCGTGTCCTGATCTCCTCCATCGCGCTCGCGCTGCATGACCGCCTCACCCTTGCCCCCGATCTCCGGTCGTGAAGCCGACCTGCTGAGGCTGGTTCAGGCGCCCGGGCCATCCAGCCCGCCTCCGCCGAATCGGCGTCTGGGCGACATCCAATCGTGCTTCGCCTGCGCCCTGCACATGCATCAGCCCACCATTCCTGCCGGAGCGGAGGGTGAGCTGATCTCCCATCTGCAGTTCATGGTCGACCACCCGGATGAGGGTGACAATCACAACGCCGCCGCCTTCGCCGATTGCTATCGCCGCATGGCGGAGATCATCCCCGAGCTCATCGCCGCGGGACACCATCCGCGCATCATGCTCGATTACTCCGGCACCCTGCTCTGGGGGCTGGAGCAGATGGGGCGATCCGACATTCTCGATGCCCTCCGCAGCCTCACCTGCGACCCACAGTGTCAGGACCATGTGGAGTGGCTGGGCACGTTCTGGGGCCATGCGGTGGCACCCTCCACCCCCATCCCGGATCTCAGGCTTCAGATTCAGGCCTGGCAGCATCAGTTCGCCGCCCTGTTCGGTGATCAGGCGCTGCAGCGGGTGAGGGGCTTCTCGCTGCCGGAGATGCATCTGCCCAATCATCCCGACACGCTCCATGCTCTGGTTGGCGCCCTGAAGGACTGCGGCTATCGCTGGCTGATGGTTCAGGAGCACAGCGTGGAGACTCTTGATGGCTCCCCTCTGCCGCAGAGCCAGAAGTACTCCCCCAATCGGCTGCTGGCGCGCAGCTCCAGCGGTGCGGAGGCCTCCATCCTGGCCCTGATCAAGACCCAGGGCTCGGACACGAAACTCGTGGGCCAGATGCAGCCCTGTTATGAAGCGCTGGGACTGTCCCGGCAGCTGCTCGGCGACATCACGATCCCTGCCATCGTCTGCCAGATCGCCGATGGTGAGAACGGCGGCGTGATGATGAACGAATTCCCCGGTTCGTTCCAGCAGGCGTATCAGCGTCTGGCTTCCGAGCCGGGGGATGGCCCGGCAACCGTGGCGATCAACGGCAGCGAGTATCTGGCGCTCCTGGAGGCCGGGGGCATCGACCCTGCGGCCTACCCAGTGATCCAGGCCGTGCAGCAGCACACGCTCTGGTCGCGTGCCGGCGATCCGCCCAATCCGGAGTCGGTGGCTGCAGCGATCCGTGAGCTCAAGGCTGCGGGTGGCTCCTTCTCAATGGATGGCGCCTCCTGGACGAACAGCATCAGCTGGGTGAGCGGCTACGAGAACGTTCTCGAGCCGATGCAGGCGCTCAGCGCCCGCTTTCACGAGCTGTTTGACCCCTGGCTGGTCGAGGACCCTTCCCTCACCAGCACACCCCACTATCAGGACGCTCTGCTGCATCTGCTGCTGCTGCAGACCAGCTGCTTCCGCTACTGGGGCCAGGGCACCTGGACCGACCACGCCCGCGAGATCCATCGCCGCGGCCTGGCTGCGCTTGAGCGGGCGCAGCAGGTCCGGGAGCTGGTGCCAGCCTCCTGAGCCATCCGGGCGGGTGGCCCCGGCCTATGGCGGTGCGGTGGCGTGGAGTTCCAGCACGGTGGGTCCCACCCAGTAGCTGCCCGGCATGGATCGTGCAGCCTGCATCTCCTCCTCAGCCTGGCTGGCCTGCTCCGCGCTCCAGTGTCCCTGGCGGATGAGCTCCCTCCCGTAGATCCGCACGAACCGTTCCAGCCACCGCGCCCAGGGATCTCCGCCGCGGCCGAGCACGGGCAGCGGCCGGAGCTCGTCGATCCGGAAGCCGCGTTCCGCCAGGCGATCGGGCAGGCGCCGGTTCACATTCGGGTCGCCCCCCGAGGCCCGGAAACTGGCCATGGATGCCGCACCGAAGGCGGCGATCGCCTCGCCGTGGGGATGCAGAGCGAAGCTGGCCCAGTGCACGTATTCATGGGCCACGAACCGGCCCCCCGGGCGAAGACTCCTGCCGAGCAGATCGAGCAACGGCTCCAGACGCGGCAGAAACATCGCCACCCAGCGGCTCCAGGCCAGGTCAAATCCCGCCGGCACGGGCGCATCGATCGCCAGGTCGTGCTGACGGACCTCCAGCCAGGGCGCGTGTCGCGCCGCGACGGCCTGGGCTTCCTGCACGTAGGCGGCACTCTTCTCCAGGGCCAGCACATGGCCGGAGGGCCCCACCGCACGGGCCAGCTCGAGGCTGCAGTCGCCGGCGCCGGCTCCCAGATCGAGAACCCGGCAGCCCTCTTTCAGCCCTGCCCGGTGCCAGGCGGCCTGGGCGGATGGCAGCCACAGCTCGCTCTGTTGCCTGAGCCGCTCCCGCTCTTCCGCATGGGTGCCCAGGACGTAGGTGTCGTTGCCCATGGCTCAGAAGCGGGGCGACATCCTCGCGGCCAGCAGCAGCAGCCACCAGGGCGCCCGCAGGTCGGGGATCCAGCCTGTGCGTGTCGCCAGGGAGGGCAGTGCGAACGGCAGCACCGCCCGCAGTGAGCGCAGCGAGACCGGGCGCCGGCCTTCCGCGTCCACCACCCCATATCGGGCGGCCAGCTCGGCCACGATGCCCACCCTCCCGGTTCGCCGGAGCACGTTGGGGTCGGCCGCCAGGGCGGCGATCACCCGACCGGTGAGCAGCGGCGTTTCCCAGTTGGTCTGACTGGCCAGGGAGCGCAGCAGCGGGTCGCTCGAGTTGGCGTCACGGCTCTCCTCCGCCAGCTCGCGGATGTGCTCGGTGCCCACCACACCAGGCCAGAGGGAGAGGGAGGTCACCCCGCTGGGTTTGAGCTCGGCAGCCATCTCGGCCGCGAGGCGGTCGCAGGCCGCCTTGCCCACGCCATAGGCGACACCGAACAGGGGCAGCAGACCGCCCCATGAGGAGATGGTGCAGATCAGGCCGCTGCGCCGGGGCACCATCAGCCGCGCCGCCTGAACCGAGGCGATGTAGTGGCTGCGCAGACCGGCGTTGTTGCAGGCATCCCACGCGCCCGGATCGCTCTCCCAGAAGCTCTTGCCGATCGACTGCCGCAGCGCGCGCACACCGCCGTAGACGTTGTTGACCAGCACGTCCAGCCGGCCGTTGCTCTCCCGCTCGATCCGGGCGAACAGCGCCTCCACCTGGGCGTCATCGGCATGGTCCACCGCCACGGGAATGCAGCGCCCACCGGCGGCCTCCACCTCCTGGCAGGTCTCCGCGAGCGCGCCGCCCACGGCATCACTGCTGGCGCCGCTCTCCAGGCTGCGTGCCGTCACGAATACCGTGGCACCGGCCTCTGCCAGGCCCACCGCGATGCCTCGGCCGATGCCCCGGCTGGCTCCCGTCACCAGTGCCACCGTGCCGACCAACTCCCTGGGCATCGATGGCGTCCCGCACTTGTCTCAGTGTGGTGCCGGGACGGTCGGTGCGACTCAGTATTCGAGGCGAATCAGCTGATCGACGCGAAATGCCGGACCGCTCTCTTCCGGTGGGTCGAGCTCCTCATCCAGTTGGATGCCGGTCGCTTCGATGTCGTAGCCGGTGAGTTGAGGATCGCACCCCTGTGATCGGAGCAATCGGCGGTGATCCTCCATCATCGGCTCAATGGGGCTGGAGGCGGCTTCCAGTTCCGCGAGGAGTTCCTGTGTGGTGTCGCTGCAGGCCTGCGACTGGGCTCTGGACAGTCCCGCTGTCGAGACGACGGCCAGGAGAGCCACGACCATCACAACGCCGCATCGTCCCGGGCGCTGAACCATGGGCCATGTCTGCTGCGCGAGGTGATCCATGTCCTGAGCCGATGACTGTTGTGTGGATGTCGTCAGTGAAGGAATCGATGCTTGCCGATGTGGGCTTCCCACTCCACAATCCGCGCTGATTCGGCCAGCATCCCATCCTGTGAGCGGGGGCTGGAGCCAACAATGCGTTGCGCTTCCGCCAGGCTGCTGGCCTCAAGGATCCAGAGACCCGTTCCATCGTGAGGGGCGAACGGGCCGCAGGCCAGCAGTGTGCCCGCCTCCTCCTGTTGCTTGAACCAGGTGAGCTGGTTCTGGTCGTGCTCAGGATGGGCTCGTTTGTAGTCGTAATAGTCGGCTCTTGTTGCCACGATCACGGCATAGAGAGTCACGATGGCGTCCAGGAAGGCAGGAGGGGGGTGATCTTTGAATCCTATGCGCGATCGTCCAGATCAGCTGCAGATGCTCCCTTGGCGGCATGGCAGGATCGCCTTGGCTTCCCGAGCCTGGAGACGGCAGCACACCTGCTCTTATCCCCGGATGCTGATCACAACCTTGCCACGGGCGCGCTTGGTGGCGACGTAGTCAATGGCTTCGATCACGTCGTCCAACGCATAGGTTCGATCCAGCACTGGCTCGATCTGGTGCGTCACGACGCAATCGATCAGCTGTTGCAGGCGTGATGCGCTCTTCTCCAGCTCAACGATCAGCTCGACAGCATCATCCTTCTGGCTGACCAGCATCGCCCGGAGAAAGCCCCAGCCATCCGCGGCACTCGCTAGAACGAGTTTCCCGTTCTCCGACAGGAGCCGCTTCATCCGGCTCGGGCGATGCTGGCCGATCAGATCGAACACCAGGTCAAAGGTCTCGCTCAGCTCAGTGATGTCCTCGCGCTGATAGTCGATCACCCGGTCGGCTCCGAGAGCCCGCACGAGGTCGTGATTGCGGCCGCTGCAGACGGCCGTGACATGGGCACCCAGCGCTTTGGCCATGGGAATCGCGAAGGTTCCGATGCCGCCGGAGGCGCCGTTGATCATGACGCGATCACCATGCTGGATTGCCCTGTAGTCGTGGATGCCCTGGTAGGCGGTGAGGCCGGCGACGCCGAGCGCGCAGGCCTGCTGGTGCGTGAGTGAGGCCGGCTTGTGCACCAGGCACTCCGTGCTCACCAGTGCAAACTCCGCGAACGAGCCGACCAGGTCGGGCGCCATCAGCCCGCAGACCGCATCGCCAGCTGCAAAGCCGGGCACATCATCGGCCACAGCTTCCACCACGCCCGAGAAATCGGCACCCAGGCCGGTGTGTTTCGGCTTGAGCAACCCCAGCGACAATCGCACCAGGAAGGGCTCGGCCTTCATCAGGCGCCAGTCCAGAGGATTGACCGACGCCGCGTGAACCTGAACCAGCACCCGCCCCGGCTGCAGTTCCGGCTTGGCGACATCTCTGAGGGACAGGACCTCCGAATTGCCGTAGCGGTCGAAATACAGCGATCTCACTGAGGTCGTTTCCTGTGTGGTGAGGCTATCCCTGGTGACGCGTGCGGCCGTCGTGATCAGCACTCCCTGATCATTGATAGGGCTCAGGTTCCGGCCCTCTGCAGACCGTTGCCGTTCAGCTGCCACCGCATGACCCGGCCGGTTGCTGCTTTATGACGCTGATGCGCGATGCCGGGTTCGAACCAGCGACATCCTGCTTGTAAGGCAGGCGCTCTACCGCTGAGCTAATCGCGCGTCGGGTCATCCTCCCACCGGCGTGTGACGCTCTGCAATGGACTGCTGGTCTCAGGCTGAGATCCCATAGCGTGCGGCCTCAGTTCCGGGTTGGTTGTGCCTCAGGCGACAGAGCAGGGCGTGGTGCGCGCCCCTGTTGCTCCCTCTCATCAGGCCCCGGCGCGGCTGTCGGCAAGGCGCCTGAAGACCGGCGTCCAGGTGCTGGTGGCCGTGCTGCTGCTCGGGCTGGCCGCCACTCTGCTGCAGGCCTACGGAGTGGGCCCACTGCGGGCGCAGGTGGAGCAGATGGGCCTCTGGGCGCCGCTGCTGCTGGTGGCCCTGCGCATCACCAGCGTGGTGATCCCGGCGCTGCCCGGCACGGCCTATTCGATTCTGGCCGGGGCACTGTTCGGGTTCCGCCAGGGCCTGGTGCTGATCTGCCTGGCGGATCTGATCTCCTGCTCCCTCAGCTTTCACCTCTCACGCCGCTACGGGCGCGGGCTGGTGACCCGCCTGGTGGGGGCCCGCTTCATGGGCCGGGTGGACGGCCTCAGCCGCCAGCACCTGGAAGGAAACGTGGTGTTGATGACCGCGTTCCTGATGAGCGGATTCTTTGATTTCGTCTGCTATGGCGTGGGCCTGACCCGCACGGCCTGGCGCCGCTTCCTGCCGGCTCTGATCGTGAGCATCCTGCTCTCCAATCCACCGATCGTGGCCCTCGGCGCCGGGGTGCTCGATGGCGGCAAGCGCCTGCTGGGCTTCGCCCTGCTGGGCACCTTCGCCCTCGCCCTGCTGACCGGGTGGATCAGAGGCCGCCGGTCACCGCCCAGCGCAGCAGCAGCAGCACCTGGCCTCCCGGGCCCCGGCCGCTGATCAGCTCGCCGATCAGGGCCGCCGCGAAGCCGAGCATCGCCACCCGGCCGTTCAGGAGTTCCACCCCGGCCAGGGCCTGCACATTCCAGGGTCGCGGCGTCGTCATGCTGCGGCCGAACGGCTCCACCGGCTCATACACGAAGGACTCCTGGCTGGGCTCGCTCATCCGGCTGGGCGTTCACAAGGCCCGAATCCTGGCAGGGTTGCGGCGGGCCTGACGTCTCAGCGCGCCTCACGGACGAGCCAGCGCTCCTCGATCAGTAGTCCGCCCCCTGCATGGCCATGCTCTCGGCGAAGCGCACCACCTGGTTGCGGCCCGATTCCTTGGCACGGTACAGGGCCAGATCGGCGCTCTTGATCACTTTCCAGAAGGAGCTGGCGTCTTCAGGAAACAGGCTCACGCCCACGCTCACGGTCTTGCTGAAGCGCTCCTTGCCGGCCGTGAACACCTTCTTCTCGAAGGCCTCGCGGATCTTTTCGCCCACCATCATCGCGCCGTTCTCATCGGAGTTGTAGAGGAGCACGATGAACTCCTCGCCACCGAAGCGGATCGGGATGTCCGCTTCGCGGATGCACTCGTTCATGGTCTCGGTGAGGCCCCGGATCACCACATCGCCGATGTCGTGACCGTAGGTGTCGTTCACCATCTTGAAGAAATCGATGTCGAGCATCAGCACGCCCAGGCTGGTCTTGGCGCGCATCGCCTGGGGCAGGGCCTTGTCGATGTATTCCTCCAGGTATTTGCGGTTGTAGAGACCGGTGAGCGGATCGCGGCGCGACTGCTCGGTGAGCAGCGCGGTGAGCAGCTGGCTCTCGATCACCGGCTTGGCGGCATCGAGGTAGCTGAGGATCGTGGGCACCACCCGCCGGATCCGCGTGACTTCACCCGCCTCGGCCGGCCGGATGGCGATCAGCAGCCCCACCTCCTTGTTGATCGAAAACGGCACGCACACATAGGCCGCATCGCTGCTCTGGGTGCAGTTGTCGCAGACGTGGTTGAAGTCGTCGGAGTAGATCACCGTCTGCGTGCGGTAGGCCCGGCATTCGTTGATGTCGGCATCCACGGCCGCTGAATGCCACATGCCCGGGTCGCTGGCGTGGACCAGGGCACGCGTCTTGCGTTCGGAGCTGGTCTCGTAGATAGCGAAGTGCTGGATCGCCAGCTTGTCGTGAATCACGTAGGCGATGCGGTTGTAGACCTCGTGCTTGGAGCGGTCGAATTCGATCGTGCGTTTGAACTTGTAGATGTCCGCCAGCTCGCTGATGATCTCCTTCGAGCGGATCAGGGGATTCTTGTTGTAGAGGCTGCTGTCCTGTGTGAGCAGGGTGGTGATCTTCTCGTCGATATCAGTGATGGTGCCCTGCATCTTCGAGTAGAGCTCGTTCTGCCGTTTCGCCACCTCGCCGCCCTCGTCGGTGAGGGAGGTCTGGACCAGGCCGGAGAAATCACCGTCGCTGGCTTTCCCGATCGAGGTCTGGAGGGAGCTGAACAGCTCCAGGTAGGGATGGATAAAGTGATTGGTCACCAGGATCGCGATCGCCAGGAACAGCAGCGAGGCTCCCGCGATCGGCAGGATGGTGATGATGCCGGTGTTGCGGGCGTCGCTGATGTTGAACACCATCGAGAGGGCGCCCAGCACGTCGCCCTCACTGGCGGTGTGGCATTGCAGGCAGTTGGGCGTCCCGAAGGCCGAGGCCACGTAGGGAATGGTCACGCGCAGGCTGGCCTCCTGCGGGCTTTCATCCAGCACCTCCGCCCGTTCGCCGGTGTTGAGCACCTGCACGTCGACATCGTCGCGCGGCACTTCGTTGTACATGCTGGGGCCCATCTCATCGATCACGCTCTGGGAGCGCACCAGCCAGAGGTCGCGGATGTTCTGGGTCTGGCTGATCTGAACCAGATAGAACTGGATCTGATCCTCCGTCCAGCCGTTCACCATGTGTGAGGTGAGGGCATCGCGCACCAGCTCGGCGGTGAGGCTCGATTTCTGCTTGGCGCTCTCGATGCCGTAGCTGCGGAAGTTGAGCGCCACCACCGTGGTGATGATCAGCATCAGCACGGTCAGCGTGACCCCGATCGCCGTGAGGATCTTCCGCTTGGCGTTCATGGCGGCCACGGGCCCGGTTGCGGCTCCTGCTCAACTGTGGCCAGCGCCCGGGCCGCTGTCTGCCCCTGTCAGGGCCAGGCGAAAGACAACGCAATGCCCGGCCGCAGCCGGGCGGCGCGGTTCAGGAATGGACCCAGTCCACCCGGATCGACTTGCGGCTGTTGAGGTAGCGGTCGATCGCCATGGCGGCAATGCAGCCGTCGGAGGCGGCCACCACGGCCTGCTTGAAGGGGGTGTTGCGGATGTCGCCGATGGCCCAGACCCCGTCCACCGAGGTGGCCATGCAGTCGTCGACCTTCACGCCGCCGTCCTCGTTCACCTCCACCTGGCCGCCGACGAAGTCGGTGATCGGCTTGGAGCCGGCCATGTACACGAAGACCCCATCCACGGCCAGATGCGTGGGCTCCTCCTCCTGGCGGGCCTTCACCTCCACCCCGGTCACACCGCTGTCGTCGCCGCCGATCTCCAGCAGCCGGGCCCGGTTCCAGTGGCGCACGTTGGAGGTGGCGAGCAGGTCCTGGGCGTGGTGGTCGTCCGCCGCCGGTTCCTTGTTGGTGATCCAGTGCACGGTGGAGGCGAACTTGGTCAGCACCTGGGCCTCCTCCACCGCTTCGCGGTTCACACCCACCACCGCCACCTCGCGGTTGCGGTAGAAGGCGCCGTCGCAGGTGGCGCAGTAGCTCACGCCCCGACCGAGGAACTCGGCCTCGCCCTTGAAGGAGGCGGGGCGGCCCATGGCCCCGCTGGCCAGCACCAGGGCGCGGGCCTTGAAGGTGCCGTCGGGGGTGTAGACGGTCTTCATCTCGCCGCCCACATCGACGCCGAACACCTGGGCGCGGCGGTAGTCGGTGCCGTAGGTCACGGCCTGATCGCGCATCAGGGTGAGCAGATCCTCGCCGCTGATGTCGGTGGGCACGCCGGGATAGTTGGCGATCTGGTGGGTGATCGCCAGAGCCCCCACCGAGGGGTTCTTGTCGAGGATCACCGTCTTGAGATCGGCCCTGGAGGTGTAGAGCGCGCAGGAGCAGCCGGCAGGGCCGCCGCCCACGATCACGACATCCGATTCAATGGTCTCCAAGGGGCGAGCTCTCCGGCTGGGTGGACGATCGCGTGACGCTCGGGGAGGGCAGGCGCTCCGGCGACGACGGCGATGGAAGGCTACTCACCCCGGCTGGAGACGGACCTGCCGGCTTCCTCTCCACGCTCCGCAGCTGCCCCTGGCGAGGATGGAGAGCCCTTGCCACCCAATGTTTTGATGCCGGGCCCCAGCACCGAGCACGACCCGGCAGCGATGCGCCGCAGCTACATGGCGGCAGGCCTGCGCCGGCGCGACCTGGCGGCGGATCCGATCGAGCAGTTCCGCCTCTGGTTCGGCCAGGCCACCGCGGCCGAGCTGCTGGAGCCCAATGCGATGGTGCTCTCCACCAGCGACGGTCGCCGCCCCAGCAGCCGCACCGTGCTGCTCAAGGCCTACGACAGTCGTGGTTTCGTGTTCTTCACCAACCACGGCAGCCGCAAGGCCGGCGAGATCGCCGCCTGCCCGATGGTGAGCCTGCTGTTCCCCTGGTACGCGCTGGAGCGGCAGGTGGCCGTGATCGGCCGGGCCGAACGCATCAGCACCGCCGAATCGCTCGCCTACTTCACCTCCCGGCCGCGCGGCAGCCGCGTGGGGGCCTGGGTGTCGCAGCAGAGCACGGTGATCGGCTCCCGCACCCTGCTGGATCAGGCCTGGCACCAGATGAGCGAACGCTTCGCCCGCGGCGAGGTGCCGCTGCCCTCCTTCTGGGGCGGCTACCGGGTGGAGCCGGAGGAGATCGAGTTCTGGCAGGGCCGGGAGAACCGCCTGCACGATCGCTTCCGCTACCGGCGATCGGAAGGGCTTGCAGCAGGCGATGCAGCGGCGCAGCCCGAGCGGCTCTGGACGATCGACCGCCTAGCGCCCTGACTGGAGCAGGCGGATCGGCTCGCTCCCGGACCGCGGCCGCCGGATCGGTCCGTTGCCAGGCTTCAGCCAGCCGCACCCGCTGCTGTGGGCCCCACTCCGCTCCACCTGCCAGCCGGAACCCACCACCTCTGCCGCTGTGGTCGCAGCCGCCACGGCTGGTTGTGCGATGGAGCCCATCTCGGCACCGGGCTGGTGTCCTACGACCTCACCACATCCGAGGACGGGGTGGTGCTGATGTGTGGTTGCCACAGGTCCCGCTGCTACCCGCTCTGCGATGGCCGCCATGAGCGGCCGCCCCGACAGACGCGCTGGTGGCGCCTGTGGCCGCTTCGATCCGGGTCCTGATCAGCTCTGGCTGCGCGCCCACCACAGCCGGGGCGAAGGGCTCCGGCACATCGGTGATCCAGGTGCGCCCCACTGTGTAGAGGAGGATCTGGCTCAGGGCCGCGGCAACGAAGGTGGGCAGGGCCATCCACCAGTCCGCAATGAAACCGATCGCCACCACACCATCCATGCCCAGGTCGGCCACATCGAGAACCCGCCATTTCAGAGGCGACTCCAGCCAGGACGATCCGGACAGCCCGGCGATGTTGGCGATGTGAACCACGGCTCCAGCGCCGTAGAGAAGAGCCACGATCCAGACGACCGCTTTCACACCAGCCGAGGTCATGCGGATCGCTGCGCGACTGGATGGTTGGACCGTTGGCGCAACCTAGCTTTCATTGAATCGTGCCGCCCGGGACTCGGGAATCAGCCATGCCCGCACGAATGCACCTGTGGTTCGGTCTGGCCTTGTGGGTGGTGCTCCTGTGCCCCGCCGTGGCCATCGCGGAACCCCGGTTGAAGGATCTGCTGGCCGCGCCGGAACAGCTGCCGCTCGCCGGCGGAACGCTGCGGCTTGAGGTGGATCTGTGGCGCGACTTCATGCCCATCGCACCAGCCGATGGCCGCCCCCTGATGGCATCGATCACGCTCAAGCCGATGCGTGGGGCGGTGCTGCCGGACGCGCTTGCGGTGGAGAGCGTCTGGGTGGTCAATGGCCAGCAGCTCTGGATGGCCGAGCCCGGGGAGGTGCGCCTCTCGGATGGTGCATCGCCGTCGCTGGTGGTGGTGGTTCGCGATGGCCCGAAATGGGGCCCGGGGATCGACGTGGATGTGGTGGTGCGGATCCGCACGGCCACTGGTGAGTCGCGCCTGCTCCGGGCTGCCGGCCAGCGCATCGAGCGGACCGACTGAGAGGCGCCACGGCTTCTTGGATCGGTGCGGTTGGGGCCAACCGAGATCCGATCGGCCTGCTCGGCGGTAGTGGGAGGAGCGGGGCCGGTTGTTCTCGATCGGCGCTCGCCTGTTCCTCCATTCCTCTCCCATCCGATGAACACTCCTCAGGCACCCCAGGCTGTGGTCAGCGCTGCCATCAGCGGCGTTCTGGCCCTCGGTCTCGTGGCCGCCGGCGCCGGTGAATCCCTGGCCGCCAAGGCCGGCATGGAAAAGTGCGCCGGCATCGCCCGGGCCGGCATGAACGACTGCGGCACCAGCACCCACTCCTGTGCCGGTGAGGCGAAGGTGTCCGGCGATCCGGAGGAGTGGGTCTACGTGCCCACCGGCACCTGCAAGAAGATCGTGGGCGGCACCCTCAAGACCTCCTGACCCCGCGAGGCCCCAGTCCATCCCGATGGTTGCCACTGCTCATGGCCGCGTCCTGCATCACCGGTGTGGGCCTGGGGCTTCGATCCCCCCACTACGCCGACATCCTCTCCACCAGGCCGGCGATTCCCTGGTTCGAAGCCCTCTCGGACAACTATCTCGGCGGGGGGCTGCCCCTGCATCACCTCAGCCGGGTGCGTGAGACCTACCCGATCACCCTGCATGGCGTCGGCCTCTCGCTGGGTTCGGTGGATCCGCTCAACACCGACTACCTGCAGCGCTTGAAGGCGCTGGTGGATCGCATGGAGCCTGCCCTGGTCTCCGACCATCTGGCCTGGGTCTCTCGCGGTGGGCGCTACTTCCACGATCTGGCGCCCCTGCCCTACACCGAGGAGGCCCTGGTGCATGTGGTGGAGCGGGTCCAGCGGGTGCAGGAGCTGCTGGGGCGTCGGATCCTGCTGGAGAACCTCTCCCCCTATGTGTCCTTCGCGGGAGCCGACTATCCCGAGTGGGCGTTTCTGGCGGAGCTGGCCGATCGCGCCGACTGCTTCCTGCTGCTGGATGTGAACAACGTCTTCGTGAATGCCTTCAACCACGGTTTCGATCCAGAGCAATACCTCGATGCCCTGCCTGCCGAGCGGGTCAAGGAGATCCACCTCGCCGGCTACGAGGAGCAAGGCTGCTTCCTCTTCGACACCCATGGCCGGGAGGTGCAGGAGGGGGTGTGGGCCTTGTATCGCCGCGCCCTGCAGCGCTTCCCCGGGGTGCCGGCCCTGATCGAGTGGGACAACGCCATTCCCCCCTTTGATGTGCTGCTGGCTGAAGCGGCCAAGGCGGAAGCCCTGCGTCGGGAGCCGGCCGCGCTGTGAGCCTGGCCGATCTGCAGCAGCTGTTCACCGCGGCGGCCCTGGGCCGGGCCAGCGAGGACGACCTGGCCCGGCTGGATCAGCATCTGCAGGGAAGCCCGGTGCTCCCGGCCCGCCAGGGCATCGAGGCCTACCGCACCAGCGTGGCCGGCAAACTGCTGCGCAGCCTGGAGCAGATCTACCCGGTCTGCCTCCAGCTGGTGGGCCCGGCCTTCTTCCAGGCCATGGCCACGGCGTTCCTCACCACCGAGGTGTCCCACTCCCCGGATCTGGGCGACTTCGGGGGAGGGCTTCCGGCCTTCCTCGCAGCATTCCCGCCCGCCCGGCCGCTGCCGTATCTCGCCGATGTGGCCCGGCTGGAGTGGCACTGGCACCGGGCCTTCAACGCTCCTGATGAGGAGGGCCTGAACCTGGAGGCGCTGGCCCGGGTTCCACCCGAGCAATGGCCGCAGCTGGTGTTCCGGTTGCCTGCCGGCTCGGCTCTGATCGCCTCCGACTACCCGATCCACCGCATCTGGCAGGCCAACGCTGCGGCCGATGCCCAGGAGCAGGAGATCGATCTCAACGCGGGAGGCGTGCACCTCTTCGTGTGGCGGGACGGCCACACCACGCGCGTGGATCCTCTGGAGGCGCAGGAGTGGCAACTGCTGGAGGCCCTGGGCCGGTGTGTGCCCTTCGGGGAGATCTGCGGCCTGGACGTTGATCTCAACGACGTCACGCTCGCCTCACTTCTGCCCCTCTGGGTGCAGCGCGGCTGGTTGTGTGGCTTTGAGGTGGCTGGGTGTGGTGTTGAGGCACAACCCCCGGCCTGATTGAGAAGGGTGTGTGACGCCTGTGGTGGCAGCTGGGCTGGGCGAGCGATCAACCGGCCACAGTCATCAGTGCTGCTTGTTGGCCATTCGTCTCCTTGATGGTGGACAGGACATCGGCACCATCCAGGAGTGGCTTGGCAACAGCGATGTGGAGACGACTAGAAGACGATCATGATCGACACACATCTTCTCAGTTGGGGCCGTCAGGGTGTTTCGATCGCGGCCGACCTTCTGGTGTGGCTCGTTCAGTGCGATCGGCGGATCCCAATCATCTGGTTTAGTCTGTTTGAGGAACAGACACCGGAGACTCTGAGTCAGCATCATGAGTCTGTCTCTCGTTGAGGCTGTCTCCCATCCGCAGGCACCGCCAGCATCTCTGGTTTGCGTGGCGGATCTGCCCAGTTATTGTTTCGTGTAGGGAGATCGCATGAGAGAGTCGAGACTCAATAGCTATGCCGAGTTGCTCGATCATCCCGAGCGTCTTGACCGGACAGTTGCCCGTCGTGCCAGGAGTCGCAGAATTCTGACCGTCGCCGTATGGATCATTCTGGGGGCGTGGGTGCTTGGACTGGTTTCAGATCATCTCTCAGGTCAGTCCAATGACCCGAACCTTGGCTTTGTTGCTCTCTGGCTCGCGATCTACTGCATCAGTGAGCTGGAATGGCAGATGCTGTCGCTCATCAAGAAACTCAAAGATAGAGAAATCGATGCAGCGCAGCGGAGTGGGTTGGATCCTTGATGATGAGCTTTCAAGAGCGGTGTCCGAGCAGGTCACCTTTGGCGGTATGCGCTCTTCGATGTCTGATCTATTCTGGTCTTCCTCTCTGCAGTGGGGCCGATCGTGAGAATCCTTCTTGCCCTTGCAGTCTTCTGGTTGCCAGCACTCCCAGTGCAGGCACAAGAAGGCACTGAAATGACCTGCCTTGAAGCTGCGACGACTCAGTTGGAGATGAATCAATGTGCCGGCCTCGACTTGGAGGCGGCGGAGTCTGAGTTGAACCGCGTGCTGGCTGACATCAACCTTCGCTATGCGGACAAAGCGGATTTTCTGAATAAGCTGAAGATGTCGCAGAGTGCGTGGCAAACACTCCGGGAGGCGAACCTGGACTTGCGCTTCCCTTTGGAGGACAAGCGGGTGCAGTACGGAAGCATGGTTCCGATGTGTGTTCAGACGATTGATCGTCAGCTGGTCATTGAGCGAGTTGCGTTCTTGAAGCAGTGGCTGGTCGGCATTGATGAAGGTGACGTCTGTGGTGGATCGATCCAGAGCAGCGACTGTCTTGAGAACGATTGCAGCTGACGCGCGCAGCAGTGATGACGATAGGCCATGCAGCGAGAGTTCACATGGTCCTGGACAACGCGTTGCACTGGTGGCCGGCCGGTTCCGTTCCTGGTTGGGCTTGTGCATGTGTTGCCCTCCCTGATCGCAGCAGCCCCGGTCATGCCATGGCGACCGCGCAGGTTCTTGGCCCGGAGACGTGACAATCGTTGAGAAGCGCCGATTTGCAGCATCGGCTCACGACATCTGGCAGATCATCCATGATCCCGGGACGATGCCGGCATGGAATCCAAAATGCGTTTGAAGCCGAAAGCCAAGGAGATTGGAGGTCGGCCAGACGTTTGCGGTGACCGACGAGATGAACCGGAAGCGAAGCAAGGCACTTGCGGAGCTCGTGCACTACGAGAAAGATCAGTTGATCCATTTCAGATACCATTATGAAGAATCGGCTCAGATTGGAGCTGTGGACGAGATCTTTGAGCTGCGATCGGGCAACAGGGGTGTTGAGCTGGTGCACACGGTGGATTTCGATCAATCCACCTTGCCTTGGTGGGTCAAACTGTTGATTGGTTATCTCAATCGATTTGGCAAGGCAGAAGGGGAAGGGCCGTTGGATGGAATCGCCGCCCTTCTCGACTGATCGTTGAGCCGCCAATTCGCTGAGGCTGGCGCCGCCGGCTCGCGCACGCGCCCACCCTGGGATTTAGCGTTGCTTGAGCTTCGGAGGTGCCAGCATGAACAAGCTGCACATTGCGCTGTCCACGGCCAGACTTGAGGAATCCGTCGCCGATTACACGGCTCGGCTCGGGGCTGCGCCATGCGTTGTGATCCCCAACGAGTATGCCTTGTGGCGAACCGAATCGCTCAACGTTTCCATTCGTCAGGACACCCGTTGCCAGCCCGGTCAGTTGCGGCATCTGGGCTGGGAAGACAGTGAAGCCCAGGCGTTTGCTGAGGACAGGGATGTGAATGGCATCGTGTGGGAACGGTTCAGCGCGCAACAGCAAGCGGACGACATCAATGCGATCTGGCCTGAGGCGAAGTACTGGCCAGATCTCTGACTGCATGCCAGTGGCTCCTCCTGTTTCCTGAGCCCCGAACTGCCAATGCTCACCTGCCACCCCATCGATTCCTGCACCATTCCTGAACTGCTTGCGCTGCTGAACGATGCACGTGTGCGCAGGTACCTCATGCTTCATGCCCCCTTCACAGCCTCGTCGGCAGATGACTGGCTCCAGGTCAAACAGGCCGAGGACCGTCGGCCAGGCTGCCTCATCCGTGCCATCCGGAATGGCGCCGATCTGGTGGGTTGGTGCGGCATCCAGAAGCAGGACGACTCCTTCGAGCTGGCCATTGTGCTGGCACCCTCTCAGTGGTCTCGCGGACGAGACGTACTCGCAACACTGAAGACGTGGGGCCGGCAGCAGGGTCACACCTCCCTGGTGGCTCTGCTGCCCAGCAGCCGGCCCCAGCGGCGCGCCATTGCTCGACTGTTCGGCCAGCCGTCCTCGGAAACGGTGCTCCAGGGCACGGTGTTCAACCGCTACACGATCGCCCTCTGAGACGGCACTGCCGCCGCCTCCACCGTCCCGTTCCGGGGCCAGGCCATCCAGAAGAGATGGATCGTCGAAGTGCTGAAAAGGTATAAAATCCGTACCGAATGAACTTTGAGTGCGACCCGCTCAAGAGTGCGGCCAACCAGGTCAAGCACGGCATCGATTTCCTCGATGCGCAAGCCCTCTGGAGTGATCCCGCCGTGCTCGAGATTCCAGCCCGTACCACCGATGAGCCACGGTTCCTCGTGATTGGCCAGATCCACCGCAGGCACTGGTCGGCTGTGATCACGTATCGCGGCCAGGCCATCCGTCTCATTTCCGTCCGCCGCTCCCGCCCGGAAGAGGTCCAGCTTTATGAACAGCTCTGAATTTGATCGGCGCGTTGATGACGGTGAGTCCGTGGTCGAGGCGCTCGATCTCGACGGTGCCCGTCGATCCCGCTTGCAACAGAAGCGCGTGAACGTGGATTTCCCCCTCTGGATGGTGGAGCGACTCGACCATGAGGCCACCCGGCTCGGTGTGACCCGCCAGTCGATCATCAAGGTCTGGCTCGCAGAGCGTCTGGAGCACGGTCGGCCTGCCGCGTCGTCTCAAGCCGACAGCTGCCTCCCTTCGCCGCAGGAGAAGAGCTGAGTCAGGACTGATCAGGCTGCCGCATCCGCATCAGCCTCCACCACAACCCTGGCGCCCGCTGCACACACCCTGGCGTCCAGGGACGAGAAGTCTGCGCTGAACGTCACGACTCTGGCGGTGTTCCGATTCGCTCCGAGCGCCACCCCCCATGACGTGCCTCGAACAGGCCACCCTTCTGGCCCCGCCCTCTCCGTCGACCCGCACCACACTGGTTCTCGGATCGTCCGGAAAGACCGGCCGGCGCATCGCGGCTCGCCTGCATGAGCGGGGTTGCGCTGTTCGCTCGGGATCACGCACCGCCTCACCGGCGTTCCACTGGGAGGACCCCTCCACCTGGTCTGACGTGCTGAGTGATGTGGCCCAGATGGTGGTGATCCTTCCCTCCAGCCTGCCGATCGCAGGCACACCGGCCCGCTTCCGAGCGCTGGTGCAGGTCGCAGAGGCTCACGGTGTGGAGCGGCTTGTTCTGGTGTCCGGCCGCGGTGAGGCGGCGTGCCTGGAGTGGGAGGCGGCCCTGCGTGAGAGCAGCCTGGCCTGGACGGTGCTGCGGTCCGCCTGGTTCCAGCAGAACCTTTCGGAGGGGGACTTCGCGCCGATGGTGCGCGATGGCGCGCTGGCCGTGTCCCATGCCGACGTGCCCGAGCCCTTCGTGGATCTCGATGATCTGGCCGATGTGGCGGTGGCTGTGCTCTCGGGGCCCGGCCATGACGGGGAGATCCTGGAGGTCACCGGGCCTCGGCTGATCAGCTTCCGGCAACTGGCCGGCGTTCTCACCGAGGCCCTGGGCCGGCCCATCGGCATTGAGGCGCTCAGCCAGGCCGATCTGCTGGCCGCGGCGGCTGCCGGCGGGGCCTCCGAAGAGGAGCTGGGTCTGATCGACTACCTCTTCGGGGCGCTGCTGGATGGGCGCAATGCCCATCTCGGCGACGGCGTGCAGCGCGTTCTCGGCCGGGCACCCCGCGACGTGGCCGCCTTCGCCTGCGCGGAGGCGGCGTCGGGGCGATGGGACACAGCTCCCCAATCGGTCGTGCGCCGCTTGATCGAGCAGGGCATCAACGGGGGCAACGAGGCGGTGCTCACCGAGCTCCTGCACCACGACTACGTCTACCGGGCTCCTGGCGAGGAGCTGCGCGGCCCGGCCGCTCTGCAGGCTCTCTTCGCCGGCTACCGGCAGGCCTTCCCTGATCTCCATGTGGCCATCACCGGATCCTTCGACAACGGCTTCATGGTGGCCACCACCTTCACCCTCAGCGGCACCCATGCCGGTCCGCTGCACGGCATGCCGGCCAGCGGGCGTTCCGTCTCGGTGGACGGGATCGTCCACAGCCGCGTCAGGGACGGGCGGATCGCGGAGGAGTGGGAGCTGATCGACATGGCGGCCCTGATGCAGCAGCTGAGTGGCTGAGCCGGTAGGCCCTCGGGGTCTGCCCCGTCCAGCGCCGGAAGGCACGGCCGAAGCTGCTCTGATCGCCGAAGCCGGTGAGGAACGCCACCTCGGCCAGAGAGCACTCCGACGCCGCCAGCAGTTCGCGCGCCAGCCCCTGCTGCACCTCGCTCACCAGAGCCTGGAAGAGCACGTCCGCTTCGGCCAGCCGGCGTTGCAGGGTGCGCGGGCTCATGGTGAGGCCTCGGGCGATCTCCGTGAGCCGGGGCGGTCCTCCGCTCAGCGCTCTGGAGATCGCCTCCCTCAGGCGCTGGATCAGTTCGCTGGCATCCGGGAGCGCCTGCAGCGCCCCATCGAGATGGCCATCGAAGAAGCGGCAGATCGCCGCATCGCCCAGGCGGTTCGCACGCTCCAGCTGGCGGCTGCTCACCACCAGGGCATCCCGCCCCGCGTCGTACTGAATCGGGCAGGCGAAGTGGGCATGGAAGGGTTCCGAATCCTCGGGTGCCTCCTGCGACAGATGCACCGCCAGGGGAGCGAAGGCCTCATCGGCCACCTCCCGGCTCAGGGCCACGGCGGCCGCCAGTGCCAGCTCGTTCGTGAGCCGCAGGCCTGGGCGATCCGGAGACCCTGGCATCACCTCGAACAGGGCCGGCTCCCTGTCCTCCAGCAGACGGAAGTTGGCGATGCTCGTCACCACACGCCCGTAGCGCTCGACCCGCCGGTAGGAGCCCGCCAGATCGAGCGCCGATTTGAAGGCGAGGCCGAAGGCTCCGTAGTCGTCGCATCGCATCGACGCGCCGACCTGCATCGGAATGGATCGACCGGCCGGCTCCCGCTCCGCCACCCGCTCCAGCAGATCAAAGAAGACTCCGTCCGGAATCATCGACCCGCCCTGCGCCGGTTCAGACGGCAGAGGAACCGACTGAGGATCAAGCGTGGTGCACAGGCTCAGGGCCTTGCGCGCAAACAGCGCCGGAATCCAGCCCACCCGTTCAGCACGGCTGCAGCCGCGGCGTGATCCGGGTGCTCTCCGCCAGCTGCCAGACCATGCAGGCGTGACATGCGGCCCGCACAACACTCAGAACGGCGAGGCCGAGACAGATCGGACAGTGGAGCAGACCCATCGGTGCCGGCAAGCGCCGCCACTGTGGCATGGGTGCCTCTGGCCGGCCGCAATGGAACGACACACCAATCAGGCAACCGCTGACGCTCATTTCTAGGGTGAGACCTGCCATGAGATCGAGCGCGCTGCCTTCCGGATTTCGGTTCTGCGGCTGCCGCAGGAACGAACCAGCCTCGCGCCCGATCAGGAGCCCAGCGATATCCGCCCGTTCCACTCCTGTTCTCCGGCCCTTCTGTCCCTGAGTGGTCGTGTCGGGAGTCCTCTCTTCCGTCCGTTTCGCTGGAGGTCCAGCCCATGATCCGCCCTTCATCCCCCGAGCTGCTCGAACGCTGTCTGCTTCGTTCCGGTTCCGATCCGCTCTGCTGCGAGGAGAGGGAGCATCGCTGGGATGCCGTCGAGTCCTATTTCATCTGTCTGGAGAGCTGCGATCTTCGCGATCGCAGCTGCTCGGATCAGTGTGTGGAGGTGCTTCGCGGCGTGAGCTGACCCGTTGCGCCAGGGCCGCCGTGAGGCGTTGCAGGGCCTCGGAGGCATCGTCCGCCGGTAGCTCCACGCTGAGCAGCACCGGCCCGCTGCGCTCCGCCTGCCAGTGCTGCAGCGCGTCGATCAGTTCATCCTCGCGGCTCACCCGCCGCGCCTCCAGCAGGCCGAGGGAGAGGGCCAGGGCCACGTGATCCACCCGCTGCACGTCGTTGAAGGCGCCATCGAGCATCGGACGCTCGGTGCCGTAGCCGCCGTTGTCCAGCACCACCACCAGTGCCGGGATCCCGTAGCGCGCCAGGGTGGCCAGCTCCAGGCCGCTCATCAGCAGGGCTCCATCCCCCAGCAGCACCAGGGGGCGCCGGTCGGGTCGGGCGCCCCAGGCGCCCACCGCTCCGGGCAGGGCAAAGCCCAGCGACGCCCAGAAGCCGCTGCTGAGGTAGCTGTTGGCCTCCTGCAGATGCAGTTCCGCCGAGGCGAAGAGGGCATCGCCGGGATCCGCGAGCACGATGTCGCGCGGGCTGAGGGTGGCATCCAGCGCCGCCATCAGGCGCCGGACCCGGATCGGGGCGTCGGCGTCGGGCTGGAAGGGTGGCGCCGCTGCGGCTCGGCCCGAGGTCGTGTCCGGATCCTTGCGCGCTGGGGCCTCCGCGTCTGAGGGGGCATCCCCAGCGGCCTGGAGCCAGATGCGCAGCGCCATCGCCGGATCCAGCCCGTCCTCCTGCCCGCCCGGCCAGATCAGTCCCCGGGCCAGGTCCACCTGCACGCGATCCGGACCGGAGAGGTCCATCGTGAAGATGCCGGTGTCGAGGTCGCTGAGCGGCAGGCCCAGCAGCAGCACAGCGTCGCTGCCCTCCACCACCTCCCGGGTGGCACGGGCGCTCATCGCACCCTCGTAGACCCCCAGATGGAGGGGATGCCCCTCCGGCAGCAGGGACTTGCCCGAGAGGCTCGTGGCCACCAGCCATCCCTCCCGTTCGATCAGCTCCAGCAGCCTCTGCTCCAGCCCCAGGCGGGCCACCTCCACACCCGCCAGCACCACCACGCGCCGGCGCTGCCGCAGCCAGCGCAGCACCGCCTCGCCCCGTTGCTGCAGAGCCGCCGGGATCAGCGGCCGGGGTGCTGCTGCCGTGAAGCCCTCGAGCTGCCAGGGGATCTCGCGATCGAGGCAGTCGCGTGGGATCTCGAGGTAGCCCGGTCGCGATTCCCGCTCCATGGCCGCCAGCACCCGCTGGAGCTCGGCCGCCGCCGTGCGGCCCGAGTCGAGGCAGGCCGTGGCGGCTGTGATCTCGGAGAAGAGGCGCTGCTGGGTCTCCACCGCCCGGATGCGGTGATGCAGCAGAGCATGGGCATCGCTCTCCCTCACACCCGGGGCCCCACTGATCACCAGCACGGGGGAGCGCTCCACGAAGGCTCCGGCCACGGGATTGAGCAGTTTCAGAGCGCCGACGCCATAGGTGACCACCACCACGCCGAACCCCGTCAGGCGGGCGTGCACATCGGCCGCGAACCCCGCCCCCTCCTCACCGGCGCTGTTGATCAGGGCGATGGGTGAGCGCTCCAGCTGATCGCAGAGGGCGAGTGCGTAATCGCCGGGCACCCCGTAGACGTGGCTGACGCGCCGCTGCAGCAGGGCGTCGATCAGGGCCTCGATGATGGTCACGGTCGCTCGCTCCCGAGCCGCTGGCCCAACCCAATGGTCGAAGCGTAGAGATCCAGATCAGCGCTGTCAGCAGAGCACGTCCCTGCGGCACTCCGGCGGGATGATCAGGCCATGAGTGAGTCCGACGCCCAGCGTGTTGCCCTGTTTCTCGCCGATCTTCAGGTGCTGGATCCAGGCAAGGCCCGCATCATCGAGGCGGTGCGGGATCTGTTCATGCAGGCCGATCCAGATCTGCAGCAGCGGATCATGTACCGCGGCCTGGTGTTTCTGAGCGATGGTGCCCTCATCGGCGGCGCCTTCCCCTACAGCCACCATGTGTCGATCGAATTCAGCAACGGGGCCGATTTCACCGATCCCTCCTCCCGGCTGCAGGGACGCGGTCAGCGTCGGCGGCACCTGAAGATCCACACCGTCGCTGACCTTGAGGCCACCGATGCCGCCGGCTTCATCCGCCAGGCGGTCGGCCGCGACGGGCCGGAGCCCCGCTTCAGTGCAGCCGGTGGCGCGTCCGGCGGCTGAGCTGCAGCAACAGCAGCACCAGCAGTGGTGTGCCCAGGTCGGTGATCAGCACGCTGCCGCTGTTGGAGGGGGCCGTGTCGCCGGCGGTGAGCAGGGACACCAGATGCCCCACCCCGTCGGCGAAGAACCAGGAGCCGTAGGCCAGCATCGAGGCCAGCAGGAACTCGCGGCTGCGGCGCAGGAAGCTGCTGAAACCGAGCAGGCCGATGGTGAGATTGGCGTAGGCCACCTCGTACTGGAACGGGCTGTTCGGCCAGCCGATCCGTTCGGCGATGAAGGGCCCGAAGGCCAGATGCAGCACGAAGCCGTAGACGCCCGTCACGCCCAGCACCCAGAAGGCGATCCAGATCAGAGCGGCCTCCGCCCAGCGGCCGCTCTGCCACGGCCGTCCGGCCTGCAGCAGCGCCGTGAGCAGGGCCACCCCCAGGGTCCAGACGGACGCATCCGCCAGCAGAAACCGGATCAGCCCATCCATCCACGCACCCATGAATCGACCCCAAGCCTGCTGCCTGTCGGGCCGTTCCGGTCGCCATCGCTACCGCTGCGGCGTGTCCGGGGGCACGGAGCCGCCCCGCCCCAGATATGGTGTTGACGGCGAAGAAGCTCGCCATATATTGAGCCTCCCGGTGGTGCCGGAGCGAGGATCCCTCTCCCCTCAGAGGCTCCTCCCGCATTGCTGTGACCGCCTGCACCAGTCCTCTGTTGTCGAGCCGATCGTGACCGTTACCTCCTGCGTTCCTGACGCCGCAGCCGCCCCCGAGGGGACTGGGTCTGCCGCCACCGGCAGCGGTGCAGAGGTTCTGCTGCAGGTGATCCGGCGCGATGGCCAGGTGGCCGGTTTCGATGCCGGCAAGATCACCCTGGCCATGAGCAAGGCCTTCCTGGCGGTGGAGGGCGACCACGCCGGTGATTCCCACCGCATCCACGATCTGGTGGCGGAGCTCACCAGCCAGGTGGTGGATGCCCTCAGCCGGCGGCGACCCCAGGGGGGCACGGTTCACATCGAGGACATCCAGGACCAGGTGGAACTGGCCCTGATGCGGGCCGGTGAGCACCGGGTCGCCCGCGACTACGTGCTCTACCGCGAGGCCCGCGCCCGTCAGCGGGCCGAGAAGGCTGCTCTGGCCACAGCGGACGCTCCCGCACCGACCGGTCTGCGGGTGCTCCGCAGCGATGGCCGGCTCGAGCCGCTCGATCTGCAGCGTCTGCGCCGCCTGGTGCTCGAGGCGGCCGCGGATCTGCCCGGCGTCGACGCCGACGCGATCCTGCTCGACACCCAGCGCAACCTCTTCGATGGGGTGACCGAGGCCGATGTGGCCCAGGCCCTGGTCATGTCGGCCCGGGCCCTGATCGAACAGGAGCCCGACTACAGCCGCGCCGCCGCCCGGCTCCTGCTCGACATCCTGCGGCGCGAGGTGCTGGCCAGCCTGGGGCTGCCGCAGACCGTGGACACCCAGGCCGACATGGCCGAGAGCTACGGCGAGGTGTTCCGCGCCTACATCCGCGCCGGCGCCGATCTGGAGCTGCTCGATCCCCAGCTGGCCCGCTTCGACCTGCAGCGTCTCGGCGCGGCCCTGCGTCCGGAGCGCGATCTGCAGTTCACCTATCTCGGTCTGCAGACCCTCTACGACCGCTACTTCATCCACACCAGCGCCGGCGAGCGGATCGAGCTCCCCCAGGCCTTCTTCATGCGGGTGGCCATGGGTCTGGCCATCAACGAGATCGATCGGGAGGAGCGGGCGATCGAGTTCTACGAGCTGCTCTCCAGCTTCGATTTCATGAGCAGCACGCCCACGCTGTTCAACTCCGGCACCCTGCGGCCCCAGCTCAGCTCCTGCTACCTCACCACCGTTCCCGACGATCTCGATGGCATCTACAGCGCCATCAAGGACAACGCCCTGCTGAGCAAGTTCGCTGGCGGCCTCGGCAACGACTGGACCCGGGTGCGCGGCATGGGAGCCCACATCAAGGGCACCAACGGCAAGAGCCAGGGCGTGGTGCCGTTCCTCAAGGTGGCGAACGACACGGCCGTGGCCGTGAACCAGGGCGGCAAGCGCAAGGGGGCGGTGTGCGGCTATCTCGAGACCTGGCACATCGATGTCGAGGAATTCCTCGAGCTGCGCAAGAACACCGGCGATGACCGGCGCCGCACCCACGACATGAACACGGCCAACTGGGTGCCCGATCTGTTCATGAAGCGTGTGGCCGAGGACAGCCACTGGACCCTGTTCTCCCCCGATGAGACCGCCGATCTGCACGATCTGACCGGCCGGGCCTTCGAGGAGGCCTATGAGGCCTATGAGCAGCGCGCCGAACGCGGTGAGCTGCTGGTGCACAAGCGCCTTCCCGCCATGGATCTGTGGCGCAAGATGCTGGCGATGCTGTTCGAGACGGGGCATCCCTGGATCACATTCAAGGATCCCTGCAACCTGCGCTACACCAACCAGCATGTTGGTCGGGTGCACAGCTCCAACCTCTGCACCGAGATCACCCTGCACACCAACGATCAGGAGATCGCGGTGTGCAACCTCGGCTCGGTGAATCTGGCGGCTCACGTCAACGACGATGGCCTCGATGAGGCCAAGCTCCGGCGCACAGTGCGCACCGCAATGCGCATGCTGGACAACGTCATCGACTACAACTTCTACAACGTTGCTCAGGCCCGTCGCTCCAACCTGCGGCACCGGCCCGTGGGCCTCGGTCTGATGGGCTTCCAGGACGCCCTTTACCGTCTGCGCCTCTCCTACGGCAGCGAGGAAGCGGTGGCCTTCGCCGACCGCAGCATGGAGGTGATCTCGTATCACGCCATCAGCGCCAGCACCGATCTGGCCGTTGAGCGGGGCCCCTATCAGAGCTTCGCCGGCAGCCTCTGGAGTCAGGGCATCCTGCCGATCGACAGCATCCGCCTGCTGGCCGAAGGTCGCGGCGGCTATCTGGAGATGGACGACAGCGCCACGCTCGACTGGGACAGCCTGCGCGAGCAGGTGCAGCGGCAGGGCATGCGCAACAGCAACTGCCTGGCCATCGCCCCCACCGCCACGATCAGCAACATCGTCGGGGTGTGTCAGTCGATCGAGCCGACCTATCAGAACCTGTTTGTGAAGTCGAACCTCTCGGGTGAATTCACGGTGGTGAATCCCGCCCTGGTGGAGGACCTCAAGGCCCTCGGTCTCTGGGACAAGGTGATGGTGAACGACCTCAAGTACTACGACGGCAGTGTGCAGCAGATCGATCGCATTCCCGCCGAACTGCGGCAGCTCTATGCCACCGCCTTCGAGATCGATGCCCGCTGGCTGGTGGAGGCGGGCAGCCGCCGTCAGAAGTGGCTGGATCAGGCCCAGAGCCTGAACCTCTACATGCGCGAACCCTCGGGCCGCAAGCTCGACAACCTCTACAAGCTCGCCTGGGTGCGGGGTCTCAAGACCACCTATTACCTCCGCTCAATGGGCGCCACCCATGTGGAGAAATCCACCATGGCCGACAGCAGCCGGGCCAACACCCTCTCGGCCGTGACCGGCAGCTACGGCACCAGTGCAGCCTCCAGCGCCGCTGTGGCTGATGAGCCCGTTGCCGCCCCATCGGCCTGCTCGGTGCTTGATCCCACCTGTGAGGCCTGTCAGTAACCGCGCGATCGCGACGCCCGTCGCTCCGGTTCCACGTCGCCTCCACGGCTCGCTCCTCTCTCCTCTTCCTTCCTTCTCTCCGCTCCTCCTCCGCTGTTCAGACCGATGATGCTCAACTGGGACGATCCCCTCTCCGGCGCCACCGCAACCGCTCCCTCTCCCGCCGAAGCTCCCGCTGAGTCGCCCCGTGAGGCGCCCCGTGCGGCGACTGCAACGATCACACTCGATCCACCCGTACGCCCCGGGGATGGAGTGGTGTCCAATGACGCCCTGATGGCCACGGCGGGTGCCGCTCCGGTGGTGAACCCCGAGGGGTACCGCCGCGCCCAGCGCGAAGCCGGCGGTGTCACCGGCCTGGAGGCGATCCGCATGGGTGAGGGCCGCATCCGGGTGGATGACAAGCGCATCATCAACTGCCGCGCGGATCTCAATCAGCTGGTGCCGTTCAAGTACGAATGGGCCTGGCAGAAGTATCTCGATGCCTGCGCCAATCACTGGATGCCGCAGGAGGTGAACATGAACGCCGACATCGCTCTGTGGAAATCGAGCGATGGCCTCAGTGAGGACGAGCGCATGATCATCAAGCGCAACCTCGGCTTCTTCGCCACCGCCGACTCACTGGTGGCCAACAACCTCGTGCTGGCCGTCTACCGGCACATCACCAATCCCGAGTGCCGCCAGTATCTGCTGCGTCAGGCTTTCGAGGAGGCGCTGCACACCCACGCCTACCAGTACGTGGTGGAGAGCCTGGGCCTCGATGAGGGCGAGATCTTCAACATGTACCGCGAGGTCCCGGTGATCGCGCGCAAGGCCGAGTGGGCCCTGCCCTTCACTCAGTCGCTGTCCGACCCCTACTTCCACACCGGCAGCCCCGAGGCCGATCAGCGATTGCTGCGCGAGCTGGTGGCCTTCTACATCGTCTTCGAGGGCATCTTCTTCTATGTGGGCTTCGTGCAGGTGCTCAGCATGGGCCGCCGCAACAAGATGACCGGCACGGCGGAGCAGTTCCAGTACATCCTGCGTGATGAATCGATGCACATGAACTTCGGCATCGACATGATCAATCAGATCAAGATCGAGAATCCCCACCTCTGGAGTGATGCCTTCCAGCAGGAGCTCGTCGGCATGATCCGCGAGGCCGTGGATCTGGAAGCCCGCTACGCGGTGGAGACCATGCCCCGTGGTGTGCTCGGCCTCAACGCCCCGATGTTCGAGGAGTACCTCCACTTCATCGCCAACCGCCGCTGCTCCCAGATCGGCCTGCCCGAGCAGTACCCCGGTGCCGCCAACCCCTTCCCGTGGATGTCCGAGGTGCTCGACCTGAAGAAGGAGAAGAACTTCTTCGAGACCCGCGTCACCGAGTACCAGACCGGCGGCGCCCTCAACTGGGACTGACCCGCGCCCGAGTCCGCGACCGCGTCAGCGGCTGGGACAGGGGTGCTGCAGACAGCGCTCCAGGTGCAGGATCCGGCTCACCTGGCCGCTCAGGGTGGAGCCCGGGTCCTCGTCCTGGCGACGGCCTGCTGTCAGTCCGCAGTGACTCAGGGCCATCAGCAGCACCAGCACGGCAATCGCCGGCTGTATCAGGGCCAGGGTCATGCAGCCCACGAGGGCCAGCAGGTTCACGGGTGTGAGCGGGCCGGCAGCGAGGGCTGGGCGCATGGCGAAGAGCCGGGCACTGCTGTTCTGGTAGCAGCGCCCGCCACCCGGCACCATCAGAGGCGGAACTGCTCCCAGGCCTGCAGCAGGTTGTAGGCCGCCTGTTTGCGCAGCCAGCGCTCCTGGTCACCGCCCCGGTCCGGATGCCAGAGGGGCAGCTTGCGCCGCCAGGTGGCGCGGATCACCTCCCAGCTCACACCCGGCTCGAGGCCCAGTTCGGCGCAGGCGCGGCAGTAGCGGTCGGGGTACGTGGGGGCTGGGTCAGGAGCCTGAATCGGCGATGGGGGCGGCATCGTCTGATTGCGCCGCTTCGCTGGCCGGCGCCGAGGTTGTGATGGCCCTGTCCAGCTCACGCCATCCGCTGGATCATTCCGAGTTTGGCCGCCGATTCCGGGAGGATGCGGGCGGAGCAGGACCAGGCCACTCCGCACCCCCAGCCACAGGCCAACCGCCATGAAGGCCAGCGGTGAAACCAGCATCAGCTGGCTGTCGAAGGCGTACTGGTGCTCCTGGTTGAGCCGCGCTTCACGAGCCCGGGTCAGGATCACGCCGGCCAGGATGGCTCCCACCACCAGACAGCCGGCGGCCTGCAGGGCCATCGTGGCTGCGGCGACGGTGCGGGATCGTGGCGCGGCCATCCCCTGATCATGCCGCGCCTGCCGGGCGATCAAGCCGGTGGGTGAGCCAGGCCATGGGCAGCATCGGCAGCATCGCCAGGCTGCAGATCAGCCAGTCGTCGGGGCTGAGGGGCGTGGTGGCGAACCAGTGGTTCATCGCCGGCAGCTGGCTGAAGAGCACCTGCAGCGCCACAGCCACCACCACGCCCGCCAGCAGCAGGGGGCCTGCCGCAGGGCCGGCCAGTGCAGGTGCCCCCCTCGCCAGAGACCGCGCACGGCCTCGCTCAGGCTGAGCAGGTAGATCAGCCGGCTCAGCACCAGGCCCTGCACGGCCATGGTGCGCCCCACCTCCAGGCTGCCGTGCTGGTGCTGGCCCCAGGCGAACAGACCGAAGATCACGGCCCAGTTGAAGGCGGACACCAGGGCCAGCCGGCGCAGCAGGCCACCGGTGAGCAGCGGCGCATCGGGCCGGCGCGGTGGCTGCTGCATCAGCCCCTCGGCCCTGGGCTCGAAGGCCAGCGGCACCGAGAGGGTGAGGGAGTTGACCATGTTCAGCCAGAGGATCTGCAGCGCGGTGATCGGCAGCGGCAGCCCCAGCAGGGTGCTGAACACGATCGTCATCGACTCGCCGCCGTTGATCGGCAGCACGAAGGCCAGGGCCTTGTGCAGGTTCATCGCCACGCCGCGGCCCTCCTCCACCGCCGCTTCGATCGAGGCGAAGTTGTCGTCGGTCAGCAGCATGTCGGCCGCTTCGCGGGCCACCTCGGTGCCGCCCCGGCCCATGGCGATGCCGATGTCGGCCTGCCGCAGGGCCGGCGCATCGTTCACGCCGTCGCCGGTCATCGCCACGATCTCCCCCGCCGCCTGCAGGGCGCGCACCAGAGAGAGCTTCTGCCCCGGCGCCACCCGGGCGAACACCGTGGTGGCGCGTGCGGCCTCCGGCAGATCCGCCTCCGCCAGTGCCTCCAGCTCACGGCTGCCCATGGCCTGCAGCCCATCGCCCTGGCCCAGCCCCACCTGGCGGGCGATCGCCCCGGCGGTGGCCAGATGATCGCCGGTGATCATCTTCACGGCGATGCCGGCGCTGTGGCAAGCCGCCACGGCCCGGCGCACCTCCGCCCGCGGCGGATCGAGCATGCCCTGCAGGCCCAGGAAACAGAGATCGTCCGGCAGTTGCCCGGCTGTGAGCGTCGCCCCCGGTGGCAGGCGACCCTCCGCGAAGGCCAGCACCCGCTGGCCACGCTCCGCCAGCTGGCTGAGGGCCTGCTGCTGGGCCTGGGGGTGGAGGGGCTCGCTGCCGCCATCGGCGGCAAGCTGGCGGTTGCAGCGGGGCAGGATCGCCTCCAGCGAGCCCTTCATCAGCAGGCGATCGGGCGCATGCACCGTCGCCATGCACTGGCGGGCGGCCTCGAAGGGCAGGCTGTCGCGCCGGGGCCAGCGATCCAGCAGCCCGTCGCGCTCGAGGCCGGCCCGGTCGGCGGCCACCAGCAGGGCGGTCTCGGTGGGGTCGCCCAGCGGCCCCTCGCCCTCCTGCATCGGGGCGGCGTCGTTGCAGAGCACTCCGGCCTCCAGGGTCCGGCGCTGGGCGCTGCTGAGCTCGGCCTCTCGATCCGGGGCGTCGGCACGGCCGGCGGCCTGCACCGTCACCACCGTCATCCGATTTTCGGTGAGGGTGCCGGTCTTGTCGGAGCAGATCACGGTGGCGCTGCCGAGGGCTTCCACCGCGGGCAGCCGGCGGATGATCGCGTTGCGCCGGGCCATGCGGTGCACCCCGATCGCCAGGGTGATGGTCACGATCGCGGGCAGCTCCTCGGGGATGGCGCTCACGGCCAGGGCCACCGCCGCATCACCCATCTCGCCCCAGGGCTGGCCGCGGCTGATGCCGATCAGGAAGGTGAGCAGCGCCGCCACCGCCACCACCTTCAGCAGCAGACGGCTGAAGCGGGCGAAGCGCCGCGTCAGCGGCGTGGACAGGTTCACCTGCTGTTCCAGATCGCTGGAGATGCGCCCCAGTTCGGTGTCCTGCCCCGCGGCCACCACCACCGCCCGGGCCGTGCCGCGGCTCACGAAGCTGCCGGCGTAGGCCATGTTGGTGCGGTCGGCCAGCGGCGTGGATGGCGGCAGGGGCGCGCACTGCTTGGCCGCCGGGAGCGATTCGCCCGTGAGGCTCGATTCGTCGCAGCTGAACTCGTGCAGCTCCAGCAGCCGCAGATCCGCCGGCACCCTGCCGCCGGGCTCCAGCAGCACCACATCCCCCACCACCAGACCGGCTGCATCCAGGGGCTGACGCCGGCCGTCGCGCAGCACCACCACGGTGCTGCGCACCACCCGGGCCAGGGAGGCGATGGCCGTCTCGGCCCGGCTCTCCTGCACGAAGCCGATCACGGCGTTGATCAGGGTCACGCTCCAGATCACCAGGGCCTCGGTGAGGGATCCGCTGAAGGCCTTGATCGCCCCGGTGATCAGCAGGGCGTAGAGGAGCGGGTCGTGGAACTGCCGCAGGAAGCGCCACCACAGGGGCCGCCGCCGCGGTGGCCGCAGGCTGTTGGGGCCATCGCGCTCCAGGCGTGTGCTCGCTTCAGCCCGGCTGAGTCCGCGCTCGGCATCGCTGGCCAGCTCCCGCAGGACCTGATCGCTGGGGAGGCTGTGATGCGGCACGGGCTCGGGCGTCCCGCATCACGCTAGATCCGGTGCCTCAGGCGGCCACCGGCACGTTCTGCAGCTGCAGCAGCTCCTCGCTCCGCTGCCAGAGCCGCTGGCGCTGGGCGGGGTCCAGAGCGGCGGGGGCGATGCGGCAGCTGGTGGGCCAGCCCCGCATGCCGCCGAGCTGGTCGGGGCCGTAGTGGCCGCCGGGCTCGGCCTCGGGCGCGGTGGCGGCGTAAAGCTGGGGCAGGGCGCCCTGGGCCGCGCTCTGGAAGAGGGGGTCCATGAGGCGGTAGGCCAGGGCCTCGATCCGCGAGCCGTGGCTGGCGATCGAGGTGGGCTGCAGGTTGGTGCGGGCCAGGCCCGGATGCGCGGCCAGCGAGCGCAGGCCGCCGCCGGCCGCCGCCTCCCGCTCCTGCAGCTCCAGGGCGAACATCACATTGGCCAGCTTGCTCTGGCTGTAGGCGGCCCAGCGGTCGTAGCGGCGCTCGCCCTGCAGGTCATCAAAGCCGATGCGGCCGAAGTACTGGGCGCCGGAGGTCACCGTCACCACCCGGGCTCCGGGCTGGCTGCGCAGCAGCGGCAGCAGCTGCAGGGTGAGGGCCATGTGGGCCAGGTGGTTGACTCCGAACTGCAGCTCGAAGCCCTGGCGGGTGAGGGTGCGCGGCGGTGCCATCACCCCGGCGTTGTTGAGCAGCAGATCCAGCCGGCCGTAGTCGCGGCGCACGGTCTCGGCCGCGGCGGTGACGCTGGCCAGATCCGAGAGATCCATCGGCAGCAGCTCCAGGCCGCCCCGTGCGCTGCCGAGCAGCTGCTGGCGGGCCTGCTCACCGCGGCGGCTGGAGCGGCAGGCCATCAGCACGGTGGCACCGGCGGTTGCGAGAGCCCGGGCGCTCTCCAGGCCCAGGCCGCTGTTGGCGCCGGTGATCAGGGCGACCCGACCGCTCTGATCGGGGATGTCCTGGCAGGTCCAGCGCATCGGGCTGCGGGTGAAAGAGGTGCGCCGCAAGGATGGCGTCCGGATGGGGTCGGTTGTGACCCCCCCTGCCGCGCCCGCCGCCTCAGTCCTCGGGGTCTTCGGGGTAGAGCAGGGCGGCGAGTTCGTCGGCATCCACCTCGTAGACGCGCGCCAGGCTGGTCTCGATCGCGGCGGAGACCTCCGCCGGCAGGAAGCGGGAGGCGTTCAGGGCGTCCTCGGCGATCTCGTCGGTGAGGAGCGACTCCTCGCTGTCGAGCTTCTCGTCGTTGATCACCGCCATCACCCAGCTCTGGTACGCGTACACCAGATCCGAGAACTCGAGTTCGGGATCGTTGAAGTCCAGCGCCACAGCCTTGTGCCTCGCTCCTGCCCCCGCAGTCTGCCTGGCAGGCCGCCCCTGACAGGGCTCTGACCCTCAGGTCCCACAGAGCCGGTCCTGAGCTAGACACGGATTCTGACCCGGCCCGCGTCGCCGCACCCTCCAGCGATCCCGATGAGCTCCCTGCGCTACGAGACCCTGCAGCTCCACGCCGGTCAGCAGGCGGACCCCACCACCGGCGCCCGGGCGGTGCCGATTTACCAGACCAGCTCCTACGTGTTCGAGAGCGCCGAACACGGTGCCGATCTGTTCGCCCTGAAGCGGTTCGGCAACATCTACACCCGTCTGATGAACCCCACGACGGACGTGTTCGAGAAGCGCGTCGCGGCGCTCGAGGGTGGGGTGGCGGCCCTGGCGACGGCATCCGGCCAGTCGGCCCAGTTCCTGGCCATCAGCAACTGCATGACGGCCGGCGACAACTTCATCTCCACCTCGTACCTCTACGGCGGCACCTACAACCAGTTCAAGGTGCAGTTCCCCCGCCTGGGCATCCAGGTGAAGTTCGCCGACGGCGATGATGTGGCCAGCTTCGCCGCCCTGATCGATGAGCGCACCAAGGCGCTCTACGTGGAGGCGATGGGCAACCCCCGCTTCAACATTCCCGACTTCGAGGCGATGGCGGCCCTCGCCCGCGAGCACGGCATCCCCCTGATCGTGGACAACACCCTCGGCGCCTGCGGCGCCCTGATCCGCCCGATCGAGCACGGCGCCGATGTGGTGGTGGAGAGCGCCACCAAGTGGATCGGCGGCCACGGCACCAGCCTGGGCGGCGTGATCGTGGACGCGGGCACCTTCGACTGGGGCAACGGCCGCTTCCCCCTCTTCTCCGAGCCCAGTGAGGCCTACCACGGTCTCGTTCACTGGCAGGCGTTCGGCTTCGGCAGCGATGTCTGCCGGGCGCTCGGCGTTCCGGACGATCGCAACGTGGCCTTCGCCCTGCGGGCACGGGTGGAGGGCCTGCGGGACTGGGGCCCGGCCCTGAGCCCCTTCAATGCCTTCCTGCTGCTTCAGGGTCTGGAGACCCTGAGCCTGCGGGTCGAGCGCCACACCAGCAACGCCCAGGCCCTGGCGGAATGGCTGCAGGAGCACCCGCAGGTGGAGGAGGTCTCCTATCCGGGCCTGCCCGGGAGCCCCTACAACGCCCTGGCCCAGCGCTATCTGGAACGCGGCATGGGCTGCATGCTCAGCTTCTCCCTCCGGGGCGGCTACGACGATGCCGTGACCTTCATCGAGTCCCTCACGATCGCCAGCCACCTGGCCAACGTGGGCGATGCCAAGACGCTGGTGATCCACCCCGCCTCCACCACCCACCAGCAGCTGAGCCCCGAGGAGCAGCTCTCCGCCGGTGTGAGCCCCACCATGGTGCGGGTGTCGGTGGGCCTGGAGCACATCGACGACATCAAGGGCGACTTCCAGCAGGCCTTCGAGGCCATCGGCCGATGACATCCCCCCTCGCTCCACGGCCATGGCGCTGATCCTGCCGCGCTCGTATCACGGTCTCGAGGCCGTGGAGGCCAACCGCATCCACTGGATGCCACCGGAGCGTGCCGAGAGCCAGGACATCCGTCCGCTGCGCATCGGCATCCTCAACATCATGCCCCTGGGTGAGCAGTACGAGTTCAACCTGCTCCACCCGCTCGGGCTCTCCCTGATCCAGATCCAGCCGATCTGGCTGCGGCTCCGCTCCCACGCCTACCGCACCTGGTCGCGCCAGCATCTCGATGAGCTCTACGTCGACTGGGAGACCGCTCTGGCCGAGGCGCCGCTGGACGGTCTGATCATCACCGGCGCGCCGGTGGAGCACCTCACCTACCGGGAGGTGCGCTACTGGGATGAGATCTGTGAGCTGATGGATGTGGCCCGCCAGCACATCCCCAGCACCCTCGGTCTCTGCTGGGCCGGTTTCGCCATGGCCTATAGGGCCGGCGTCGACAAACGGGCCCTCTCCAGCAAGCTCTTCGGCGTGTTCCCGCTGCGCAACCTCGGCCGCGGCCATCCGGTGATGGGCAGCCACGACGACAGCTTCCCCTGCCCCCAGAGCCGTCACGCCACCCTCGATGACGCGGCGATGGAGGAGGCCCAGGCCGACGGGCGCCTGCGTCTGCTGGCCTGGGGCCACAAGGTGGGCTACTCGATCTTCGAGACGCCGGATCAGCGCCAGATCGTGCATCTGGGCCACCCCGAATACAACGCCGGCCGGCTGATCATGGAGGCCGAACGGGATCAGGCCAATCCCCTGGTGGAGCCGCCGGAGCACTTCGATCCCGCCGACCCGCTCAACCTCTGGCGCAGCCACCGCAACCTCTTCTTCGGCCGCTGGATCCATCACATCTACGACCGGATCTCCATTCCCCAGGCCCAGGCCGACGCCCGGGAGGCCGCTGCCCTCGCCGCGGCCGCCGCGCGTGGTTGATCCCACCCTGCTGGTGGCCCTGGGGATCCCGACCCTGATCCTGGTGGTGTCGACCCTGCTGCTGCAGCGGTATCCCGATGCCCTGCCCGACAGCCTGCGGCGGCTGGCGCGGCGTCAGTCCCTGGTCTGGAACGTTGGCATCGGGCTCACCATCGGCCTCAGCGCGATGGCGGTGGTGCTGCTGCGGCGCTGAGGCGCCTGCGAGCATGGGGCCAGCCCGCTGACCCGCCTGTGCCCGAGCCCTCCGTCGCCGCCGCCACGGCCGCGGACGCCCTGCCCAAGACCTACGACCCGGCCGGCACGGAAGCCCGCTGGCAGCGGATCTGGGAGGAGAGCGGTGCCTTCCATGCCGATCCCGAGGCCCCGGGGGAGCCCTTCTGCCTGGTGATCCCGCCGCCGAACGTCACCGGCAGCCTGCACATGGGCCATGGCTTCGAGACGTCGCTGATCGACACCCTGGTGCGCTTCCACCGCCTCCGGGGCCGCAACGTGCTCTGCCTGCCGGGCACCGACCACGCCTCGATCGCGGTGCAGACGATCCTGGAGAAGCAGCTGCGGGCCGAGGGCTCCGACAAGCGCGATCTGGGGCGGGACGCCTTCCTCGAGCGGGCCTGGCAGTGGAAACGGGAGAGCGGTGGCCGCATCGTTTCCCAGCTGCGTCGGCTTGGCTACTCGGTCGACTGGAGCCGTGAGCGCTTCACGATGGACGAGGGGCTCAGCCGGGCGGTGAGCGAGGCCTTCGTGCGCCTGCATGAGCAGGGGCTGATCTACCGCGGCGAGTACCTGGTCAACTGGTGCCCCGCCTCCGGCTCGGCCGTGAGCGATCTCGAGGTGGAGATGAAGGAGGTGGATGGGCACCTCTGGCATTTCCGCTATCCCCTCAGCGGCGCTGAGGACGGTGCCGCCGATGGCCAACCCACCCATCTGGAGGTGGCCACCACCCGGCCCGAAACGATGCTGGGGGATGTGGCGGTGGCCGTGAACCCCGCCGACGAGCGCTACCGCCATCTGGTGGGCCGCACCCTGGTGCTGCCGCTGGTGGGGCGCGAGATCCCGGTGATCGCGGACGATCACGTGGAGGCGGGCTTCGGAACGGGCTGCGTGAAGGTGACCCCGGCCCACGACCCCAACGACTACGCGATCGGCCAGCGCCACGGTCTGCCCCAGATCACGGTGATGCGCAAGAACGGCACGATGAACCATCACGCCGGTCGCTTCGAGGGGCTCGATCGCTTCGAGGCGCGTCGTGCCGTGGTGGAGGCCCTCGAGGCGGAGGGCCTGCTGGTGAAGGTGGAACCCCACCGCCACTGCGTGCCCTACTCCGACCGGGGCAAGGTGCCGGTGGAACCCCTGCTTTCCACCCAGTGGTTCGTGCGCACCGAACCGCTCGCCGCCCGCTGCCGCGAGGCCCTGGAGCGGCAGCAGCCCCGATTCGTGCCGGAGCGCTGGCGCAAGGTTTACCTCGACTGGCTCACGGACATCCGCGACTGGTGCATCAGCCGCCAGCTCTGGTGGGGACACCGCATCCCGGCCTGGTTCGTGATCAGCGCGACCGATGGCCGGGTGTGCGACGACACCCCCTTCGTGGTGGCCCGCAGCGAGGCGGAGGCCCGCGCCATCGCCAGCGAGCGCCACGGTCCGGATGTGGTGCTGGAGCAGGACGAGGACGTGCTCGACACCTGGTTCTCGAGCGGCCTCTGGCCCTTCTCCACCCTGGGCTGGCCCGATGCCGGCAGCGCCGATCTGCAGCGCTGGTACCCCACCACCACCCTGGTGACGGGTTTCGACATCATCTTCTTCTGGGTGGCCCGCATGACGATGATGGCCGCCGCCATGGATCCCGGCGGCGCCGGCGAGCCCTGGATTCCCTTCCGGGATGTGGCCATTCACGGCCTGGTGCGGGATGAGCAGAACCGCAAGATGAGCAAGAGCGCCGGCAACGGCATCGATCCGCTGCTGCTGGTGGACCGCTACGGCGCCGATGCCCTGCGCTTCGCCCTGGTGCGGGAGGTGGCCGGTGCCGGCCAGGACGTGCGCCTCGACTACGACCGCGCCAGCGGGGCCTCCGCCACCGTGGAGAGCGCCCGCAACTTCGCCAACAAGCTCTGGAACGCCACCCGCTTCGCCCTGATGAACCTGGGTGGGGAGACGCCGGCCAGCCTCGGCCGCCCCGACCCGGCGCACCTGACCCTGGCGGACCGCTGGATTCTCTCCCGGCTGGCGCGGGTCAATGCCGGCACCGCCGAGCGCTTCGCGGCCTACGGCCTCGGTGAAGCGGCCAAGGGGCTCTACGAGTTCGCCTGGAACGAGGTCTGCGACTGGTATCTGGAGCTGAGCAAGCGTCGCCTCAATCCAGCGGCGGAGCTGCGGGGCGAGGCGGCACAGCGGGCCGCGACCGATCAGCGCACCGCCCGGCAGGTGCTCGCGCTGGTGCTGGAGCAGCTGCTGCTGATGCTGCATCCGCTGATGCCCCATCTGACCGAGGAGCTCTGGCATGGCCTCAGCGGCGCCGCTGATGACCGGCTCCTCGCCCTGCAGCGCTGGCCCGAGCCCGATGCCGCCGCCATGGATGCGGGGCTGGAGGCCCGCTTCGCCGAGCTGATCGCCGCCATCCGGGTGGTGCGCAACCTGCGGGCCCTGGCGGGCCTGAAGCCCTCCCAGCCCGCTCCGGTGCTCTTCATCACCGGCCGGCCCGAGCTGGCGGACGTGCTGATGCGCGCCGAGGTGGACATCGCCCTGCTCACCCGCGCGCCCTCGGTGCAGGTGATGGATCCGGCCGTGGCCAGAGCGCGCCCGGCCAGCCGGGCCCTGGCCGGCGTCAGCGGAGAGCTGCAGGTGGTGCTGCCGCTTGAGGGTTTGGTGGATCTGGCGGCCCTGAGCAGCCGCCTGGAGAAGGACCTGGCCCGGGCGGAGAAGGAGATCGCCCAGCTCTCCGGCCGGCTGGCCAATCCGAAGTTCGTCGACCGGGCGCCGGAGGCCGTGGTGGCCGACTGCCGCGCCAGCCTGGCCGAAGCCGAGACCCAGGCCCAGCTCGCCCGCGAACGGCTGAGCGGACTGAGCTGATCCACCGACCCGGCGACCGGCTGCGGGTCTGCAGCGGCAGTGAGGAGGGTGGCGTCGCCGCCAGCGCTGTGCTGCTCGTGGCGGCTGATGGCGGACCGCTGGAACGCCGGATCGTGCCCGAGGCCGTGCGCCATGCGAAGGGGTTCACGGGCCTTCAGGTCGCCCTGGACCTGGCTGAGCTGAACCGCTGCTTCCGCTGGATCGACGGGGCGGAGGCGGAGGGCTGAGCCTGCCTACGCTTGGACTGCCATCCGACGTGGACAGGTCCAGTGGCGGTGCTTCTGGGGCTGGCCCTGAGCTGGGTGGCGTTGATCCTGGCCTACTACTACCGGCCGGGGGCTGATCCGGCCGATCGCGAAGGGGGGGCGCAGCCGCTGCTGTGGTGCCTGCTGCCGCTGATCGTTGTTCTGGCGGTGATCGGCGCGCTCCTGATCAGTGGCTGGCTGACGGCCGTTCTGGTGCCCGATGCGGATTCACCGCTGGCGCTTCTGCTCCGCTCACTGCTGCTGGTGCTGGCGGTGGCCGTTGAAGGCCAGCTGGTGCGCTGGGCCTTTCTCAGGCTGCGCCGGCGTCTGCTGCGTCCTCACCGGCGCCTTCGCTGAGTGCACCGGAGAGGAGGGCCTGCAGCTGGGCCTGATCGATCACGGTCACTCCCAGCTCGCGGGCTTTGGCCAGCTTTCCTCCCGCTTCATCGCCGGCCACCACCAGGCTGGTGCGCCGGCTCACCGAGCCGGTGACCCGGCCGCCGGCCGCCTCGATCAGGTCGCGGGCCTGCTCCCGGCTCATGTCGGGCAGCGTGCCGGTGAGCACCACGCTCTTGCCGGCCAGAGGTGAGCTCGCCGGCACGGCCTCGCCCGGGTCGCCTGAAGCCCGCTCGTTGCCGGAGCTGCCGGCCAGAGGCAGGCCCAGGCCGGCCAAGTCCCGCAGCAGCGCCTGGTTGGCCGGGGTGGCGAACCACTGCTGCAGGCTCTGGACGATCTCATCGCCGATGCCGTGCACGGCGGTGACCGTCTCCGGGGCCTCCTGAGCGGCCGCGGCGAGCTCGGCGACGCCCGGGAAAGCCGAGGCCAGGGCGCGGGCGTTGACCTGGCCCACGTGATGGATGCCAAGCCCGTGCAGCAGCCGCGACCAGGGTCGTTGGCGCGAGGCCTCGAGCGCCGCCATCAGGTTCGCGGCCGACTTCTCCCCCATGCGCTCGAGGCTGGCCAGCAGCGCGGCATCGAGCCGGTAGAGATCGGCGATGGAGCGCACCAGGCGCTTGTCCACCAACTGCTCGATCAGGCGGCTGCCGAGCCCGTCCACATCGAGTGCCGCCTTGCTCACCCAGTGGCGCAGGCTGCCCCGCAGGATCGCCGGACAGCTGCTGTTCACGCAGCGGGTGGCGGCCTCCCCGTCTTCCCGCACCAGGGGGGAGCCGCAGACCGGGCATGCGCTCGGCAGGCTCAGCGGTACCGCTCCTTCGGGCCGGAGCTCCGGCAGCACCCGCACCACCTCCGGGATGATCTCGCCGGCCTTGCGCACCACGATCGTGTCGCTGGTGTGCAGATCCAGCTCCGCCAGACGATCGGCGTTGTGGAGGGTGGCCCGGCTGACGCTCGTGCCGGCCAGGGCCACCGCCTCGAACTCGGCCACGGGGGTGACCACGCCAGTGCGGCCCACCTGACTGGTCAGCCGGATCAGGCGGCTGGGCGCTTCCTCGGCCGGGTACTTGAGCGCGATCGCCCAGCGCGGGGCCTTCTGGGTGAAGCCCGCCCGCTCCTGCAGGGCCAGGTCGTCGAGCTTCACCACCACGCCGTCGGTGGCGTAGGGCAGGCCGTGGCGCCGCTCTGACCACTCCTCCACGAAGGCCTCCACCGCGCTCAGGTCCGGGCAGCGGCGGGCATTCGGATTCACCCGGAAGCCGGCCTGCCGCAGCCAGTCCAGGGCCTGCCACTGGCTGGCGGGCGCCTGCGCTGCATCGGGCGGCAGGTGCAGGGTGTAAGCGAAGAAATCCAGGCGGCGGCGGGCCACCACAGCCGGATCCAGCTGCCGCAGGGTGCCGGCGCAGGCGTTGCGCGGGTTGGCGAAGGCGGGCTCCCCGGCGGCGACCCGCTCCCGGTTGATGGCCTCGAAGGTGGCCGACGGGATGAACGCCTCACCGCGCACCTCCACCCAGGCCGGCGGCCGCTCCAGCTGCAGCCGCAGCGGCACCGTGCGGATGGTGCGCACATTGGCGGTGATCTCCTCGCCCCGGCTGCCGTCCCCGCGTGTCGCGGCCCGCACCAGCACACCGTCCTCGTAGCTCAGGGCCAGGGCGTTGCCGTCGATCTTCAGTTCGCTGACCAGGGCCTGTTCGGTCTGCCCCTGCGGTGCCGTTTCAGGGGACTCGGTGGCTCCGGCGGTCCGCGCCTTCTCCAGCACCCGCTGCAGCCGCTCGTGCCAGGCCCTCAGTTCCCCCAGGTCGAAGGCGTTGTCGAGGCTGAGCAGGCCGATGCGATGGGCCACGCTCTCGAAGCGGCTGGCGGGAGCCCCCCCCACCCGCAGGGTCGGGCTGTCCGGCCGGTGCAGCTCCGGATGCTCCCGCTCGAGCTGCTCGAGTTCCCGCAGGAGACGGTCGTAGACCGCGTCCTCCATCACGGGTGCGTCCAGCACGTAATAGGCGTGGGCCGCCCGGGTGATCAGGGGGCGCAGCTCGGCGGCCCGGGCCGCCGCCGCCGCTGGGGCCTGTGCCATGCCCTCAGGCGGCCACCCGGGTGATGCGCTCCACCTTCCACTGGTCGTCGACCTTGGTGAAGGTGAAATCCAGGGGCAGCTCGTCCTTGTTCTCGGCCTTGAGCTTCACGGTGAGGATCACGTTGCCCTCCTGGATGCGGGGCCGGCCGGACTTGAGGTTGCGGTAGCGGTTGAGCTGCAGGCCGGCCAGGAAACGGATGAACTGCTGCCGGTTCACATGCACCCGGTAGTTCTTTGTGGTGAGCAGGTAGGCCGCATCGATGCGGCCGGAGGCCACCTGGGTGAAGAACTGCTTGATCAGGGGGTTGATGCCGCGGGCGCTCAGCACCAGCTTCACGGCATTGACCGTCCAGTAGAGGAGGAGCGTGCCGGCGCCGGCGAGCAGCGCCTTGGTGCCGATGTCCCTGACCAGGGCCGTGTCCATGGCGTTGGGCGGAAGGGGAAGGATGGGCGAGTCTGACGGACCGCTGGCCCCTGCCGGCAGACTGAGCCGGCCGAGCTGCCGATGGCATGCCGCTGGAGCCGCTACCGCCCCTGTTCCATCGCCTGAACCGGGAGCATTTCGACGGCTCGCTGCTGCACCGGGGATCACCGCTGGTGAGCCTGCGCTGGAGCGACGGCCGCATGACCCGCACCGCCGGCTTCTACAAGCGCGGCCGGGGCCGCGACGGCGGGGATCTGTGCGAGATCGTGCTGTCGCGCCCCCTGCTGGAGCCCCTGCCGCGGGAGGCCCTGCTGTCCACCCTCTGCCACGAGATGATCCACGCCTGGGTGGACCGGGTGCTCGGCCTCAGGGAGGCCCACGGCCCCCGCTTCTGCGCCCGCATGGAGGCCATCAACGCCGCCCAGTCGGATTTCCGGGTGAGCGTGCGCCACCGCTATCCGCTGCCGGCCGCATCGGTGCGCTGGCAGGCCCGCTGCCCTCAGTGCGGACGCACCACGCCCTACCGGCGTCGGGTCAGCCAGGCGGCCTGCCGGCCCTGCTGCGAGCGTCTGCACAGCGGCCGCTGGCATGCCAGCTGTCTGCTGGTGTTCGAACCGGCCGCGGTGACCGACCCGGAGAGAGCCCCCGAGACGGTCCGGGAGACCGCCTCGTGAGCGACGCCGTCACCGCCGGCAGCTGCTTTCTCTGGACCCTCGAGCTGGCCGGTGTGGCGATCGCCGTGCTGGGCCTCCGGCGCGAGCGCTGGCTGAGGAGCCGGCGCCGGTAGGGTCGGGCCATGGATCGATTCGATGCCGCCCGGGGGGGCCGCCGCCTCGACCGTGCCCGCAGCGAGGGCCGCCGCGCCGCTGACGGTCTGGCCCGCATGGGGCGCTGGATGGGGGATCGACTCGACTGGCTGCTCGAGGATGAGGACGACTGGCAGGAGCCCTGGCAGCAGCAGGACCCGCCGGCCGTCCGCTCTCCGGCGCCGCCGGAGCCCGGCGGCCGCCGCCGGCTGGAGGCCATCTCCCGCCGTCAGCCCAGGGCCAGGGCAGAGGCCCCAGCCCCTGTTCGGGAGCCGCGACCGACGCCTCCCGCAGGACCGGACGACTGGCCGGATGAGGACGCGTTTCGCATTGCCCGCTGGAGCCGGGATGCGGAGCCCGTGGAGCCGGCGGCTCCGGCCCCCCGCGGCTCCGACGATCAACCGGACCGACCGGTGCGCCGCCCCGGTCCGGGCCGCCGGCCCATGCCGCGCTCCAGTCGCCGCCGCCAGAGCCCCTGAGCTGCGGCCCGGCCTCTCCGCCCGCCGCGCCTGACTACGCTTCTGGCCAGACCTTTGACGCGGCATCAGCCGCTCGCAGCGATGAGCAACCTTGTGGTGGTGGGCTTCCCCAAGGCCGAGGAGGCCGAAGCGGTGCGCAAGGAGCTGGTGTCCATCCAGCAGGAGCACCTGATCGCCCTCGAGGACGCGGTGGTCGTCGAGAACGACGCCGACGGACAGGTGCACCTGCGCCAGGCGGTGAACCTCACGGCCGCCGGCGCCCTCGGTGGCGGCTTCTGGGGAACCCTGGTGGGTCTGCTGTTCCTCAACCCCCTTCTGGGCGCCGCGGTGGGTGCCGGCGTCGGCGCGGCTTCCGGCGCCATGAGTGACCTGGGCATCAACGACACCTTCATGCGGGAGCTCGGTGAAACCCTGCCTGCGGGCAGTGCCGCCCTCTGCCTGCTGGTGCGCGATGCCACGCCGGATCGGGTGATCGAGCGCCTGCGCAGCCACGCGCCCCATGCCCGCCTGATCCGTACCAGCCTCAGCCATGTGGATGAGGACCGCCTGCGGGAGATGCTCTCCAAGGCCAGCCAGCAGGCGGAAGCTCTGCGGCTGGCCTGAGGCCGGTCCCCAGGCCTCTGATTCAGTCGGCTCCCGCCGACACGGCTGCCCGGCCGCCACGGTGCAGCCCGCGCCGGCGCACCCGGTAGCTGCAGCCGTCATGCTGCAGCTGGCGGTTCACCGGCTCCACCAGCTCGCTGGGCACGTCCTCGGCCATCTGATCGGCCGAGAGGGAGATCGAGGGGGAGCCGTGCACCAGGGCTTCCAGCAGATCGGCCCACTGCCGCACCCGCTCGGCCAGGCTCACCGGTTGCAGGCCCCGCGCACCGAGCGCCGTGCTGCAGACCTCCCGGTTCCAGAGCTTCGGGCCGGTCGTTCGCCCGCCATGGGAGCGCCGGGCGGCACCGGTGCGGATCGCTTCCGCGCTCGGCGCGCCGCCGCTCAGGCGCAGGCCGGCCTGGCTCAGCTGCTGGGCGCAGGCCCGGCTGGAGAGGCCGAACAGGTGCGCCAGGTCGTCAAGGCTGAGCCAGATGGGCTGAGGTGAGGTGGCCATGGCGATGGGCTGTCCTCACCACAGATTGGGGTTGGAGCGGCGAAGGGCAACCTGTCAAGCCGAAAGCGGGACAAACCGTCATGGCCGTCATCAATCGTCATGAGGAAGTGTTGCCGTCGGCCCCAGCCAACGCTCCAGCGCCGGCGAGAACACCTCGCGGATCACGGTGAGTTCCCGGCCGCCGCGGAAGAAGCGGTAGTGGCGGCTCCAGAAGGGGCCCTCCTGCCCGAAGCCCTCGCTGAGCCAGGGGGCCGTGACCAGGGCCAGCCCGTCCACCTCGCGGAACAGTTCCGCCCGGCGGCTGGTGAGGCTCTTCCAGATCGGCTGGGAGCGATCGCGCAGGTGGTGCTCGGCGGCATCCCGGTTCCACCAGCTCTCGGCCCAGGCCAGGCGCCGCTCGCCGCAGCGCAGCCACACCTGGCGCCGCAGCAGCGGACCAGCCAGCTCTGCCACTTCGGGCGGGCGCTCCCGATTCGCGCCATCTGCCCTATCGCCCCCTTCCGTTGACGCCTCCAGGGCCGGTTCGGGCGCCATGGCGATCAGCTCGATGCTGACCGGATCGCCGGTCAGCAGCTGGAAGTGGCGGGTGGGGCTGCCGTCGCCCAGCAGCAGCAGGCGCCAGGCGCCGCTGAGGTGCTGGCCGGCTCTGGCCTCGAGCACATCGCTGAAGGGGGCCTGCCAGAGCGGCGTGGGGGAGGGCAGCAGGGACGGCAGGGTGGCCTCGGCCGCCATCGGCTCACATGCGGCCGTTCACCCTAGAAACCGCTGATGCTGACGCGCTGCTGAACACCGCCCTGCTCCAGCACCGCCTCGTCGTTGCCGGCGGCCACCAGCCGCCAGCCACTGGCCCCGATCACTTCGCCCACGCCGGCGCTGGTGGAAGTTCCCCCCACCTGGAAGATGGCCGAGGCGCCGTTGGGGGATTCCACCAGGCCCACCAGTTCCGGCAGGGGCGGCAGGGCCGCGGCGGGTGCGGCGACCGCGACCGCCTGCTGGGGCGCTGGTGCCGGCAGCGTGCCCTGCAGAGGCACCGGCAGCGGCGCGATCTCCTGCATCCAGGCTTCCTCCGGTGGCGGCGGCGGCAGCGCTGCGGCCGCATTCACCCCAGCCACCGCCGGAGCGGCGGCGACGGCCGGGTTGGCGGCGGCCACGGCCGCCGTGGGCTGGGTCGCCGGTGCGGCAGGGGTGCCGGCGGCGGCGGGTTCGGCCGGCCGGAGCTGGCGCATGCGCTCCAGCACGAGCATGGTGCGCTGCTGGCGCAGGTCGGCCTGGGCGGCGCGCCAGCCGCTCCAGCCCATCAGGGCGGCGATGCCGGCCGCGCCGGTGACCAGGGCCAGGCCCCCAACCAGCAGCTGGCGACGGGTCTGATCGCGCTGGCCGGCGGCCCGGCGGGTCTCCAGCCGGGTGACCCGGCTGGAGCGATGCGGCGGCGCTGCGCTCTCCGGTGCCGGAGCGGGCCGCTGCAGCACGGGTTCCGGGGCCGGATGAAGCGGCACATCGATGGCCTCCTCCTGCTCCTCGAACACCCGGTCGAGCACCTGCTCGGCCTTGAGTTCCCAGTAGGCGCGGGAGGTTGGAGTGTGCACCGCGATGCGTCCTGCCTGAGACGGTCGCGCGGATCTTATCGGTCCCGGCCGCTGCTGACGAGCGTTCGGCGTCGCTCGAGCTCCAGCCACAGCAGCAGGGCGCTCACGTCGGCCCGGCTCACGCCGGGGATCCGGCTGGCCTGCCCGAGGGTGAGGGGCTGCACGGCCGCGAGCTTCTCGCGCGCCTCGAGCGAGAGGCTGTCGATCGAGGCATAGGGCACGTCCTCGGGGATCGGCCGGTGCTCCTGGCGGCGGACGCGGGCGATCTGGGCCTCCTGGCGAGCCAGGTAGCCGCTGTATTTGATGTCGATCTCGGCGGCTTCGCAGACGTCGGCTCCCAGCTCCGCCTCCATCAGTCCGTGCTCGACCAGATCGCTGTGGTGCAGGGCCGGGCGCCGCAGCAGATCCGCCAGGGTGATCGAGCCCTTGATCGCCGCGCCGGACCGCTCCGCCAGGGCCGCGCCGGCGGTATCGCCGGCCCTGAGGCGGCTGGTCTCCAGCCGCTGGATCTCCCGCTCGATCGCCTCCTGCTTGCGCTGGAACAGATCCCAGCGGCGCTGATCGATCAGACCCAGCTCACGGGCGAGCGGTGTCAGGCGGCGGTCGGCGTTGTCGCCCCGCAGCACCAGCCGGTACTCGCTGCGGCTGGTCAGCACCCGGTAGGGCTCGCGCAGATCCCGGCTCACCAGATCGTCGATCATCGTGCCGATGTAGCTGCCCTCGCGCGGGAAGTGCACCGGGTCCTGCTGCCCCAGCCGTCGGGCGGCGTTGAGGCCCGCCACCAGGCCCTGGGCCGCCGCCTCCTCGTAGCCGGTGGTGCCGTTGAGCTGGCCGGCGCAGAAGAGTCCCTGCACCCGCTTGCTCTCCAGGCTCGGCCAGAGCTGGGTCGCCGGCACGTAGTCGTAGTCCACCGCGTAGGCGGGCCGGAGCATCACGCATTGCTCCAGCCCCGGCAGGGTGCGCAAGAGCTCCAGCTGCAGCCGCTCCGGCAGCCCCGTGGAGAAGCCCTGCACGTAGAGCTCGGGCGTGTCGCGCCCTTCCGGCTCCAGAAAGATCTGGTGGGAGGGCTTGTCCGCGAAGCGGACGATCTTGTCCTCGATCGAGGGGCAGTAGCGCGGCCCCGTGCTGTCGACCACACCGCCGTAGATCGGGGTGAGGTGGAGGTTGTCGCGGATCAGCCGGTGCGTGGCCTCGGTGGTGCGGGTGATGTGGCAGCTCATCTGCTCGCCGCTCACCCAGGCCGTGGGATCGAAGGAGAAGAAGCGATCGGCGGCGTCGCTGGGCTGCTCCTCGAGCGCATCGAGGGCGACGCTGCGCCGGTCCACCCGGGCCGGGGTGCCGGTCTTGAGGCGCTCGGTGTGGATGCCCAGGGCATGCAGGGCTTCGGTGAGGCCCTGGGAGGGTGCCTCGCCGGCCCGGCCGGCCGCCATCGACTGCAGGCCCACCCAGATGCGGCCGTTGAGGAAGGTGCCGGTGGTGAGGATCACGGCCCCGGCGCCGTAGCGGCCCCCGAAGTAGGTGCCCACCCCCTCGATGCGGGCCGTTCCCGCATCGGCGTCCCCCGCCACCAGCAGCTCGGTCACCATCGCCTCCCGCAGGGCCAGGTTCGGGGTGTGCTGCAGCAGCTGCAGCATCTGACGGGCGTAGAGACGCTTGTCGGTCTGGGCGCGCAGGGCCCGCACCGCCGGGCCGCGGCTGGCGTTGAGCACCCGTTTCTGCAGGGCCGTGGCGTCGGCCAGGCGGCCGATCACCCCGCCCATGGCATCGACTTCGTGCACCAGCTGGCTCTTGGCCGGCCCGCCCACCGCCGGGTTGCAGGGCTGCCAGGCGATGCGGTCGAGGTTGAGGGTGAACAGGGCGGTGGAGAGGCCGAGCCGCGCTGCCGTGAGGGCCGCCTCGCAGCCTGCATGACCGCCTCCGACGACGATCAGATCGAAGCGTTCGGTGCAGTCCTGAGCCATCGGGTCAATGTATGGCTCGGCTCAGGGCAGTGGCTGGTTCAGCAGCGCCCGGGCGTGATGGTGGAGATGGTCGTCGATGAAGCTGGCGATGAAGAAGTAGCTGTGGTCGTAGCCGGGCTGCCGGCGGAGCTCCAGGGGCTGGCCGGCTGCGGCCGCGGCGGCCTCCAGATCCGCGGGCCGCAGCTGCTCCTCCAGGAAGCCGTCGGCCAGGCCCTGGTCCACCAGCAGCGGCAGCAGGCCGCCATCCGGCCCCGTCGCCCGCTGGCCGTCCTGAAGGAGCGTGCAGGCATCCCAGCCACGCCAGGCCGCCGGATCCGCTCCCAAGTAAGCGCCCAGGGCCTTGCGCCCCCAGGGGCAGGCACCCGGGTGGGCGATCGGGGCGAAGGCGGAGACCGAGGCGTAGCGACCGGGATGGCGGAGGGCGCAGATGAGCGCCCCGTGTCCCCCCATCGAGTGCCCGCTGATTCCCCGCAGCGGCAGCAGTGGCAGCTCCCGCTCCAGCAGCTCCGGCAGCTCCTCTGTCACGTAGCTGTGCATGCGGTAATGGCGGTTCCAGGGCGGGGCGCTGGCATCCACATAGAAGCCCGCTCCCTGGCCCAGATCCCAGCCGCCGTCAGGATCCGTGGGCACCCCCTCGCCGCGTGGGCTGGTGTCCGGTGCCACCACCGCCAGTCCCAGCCGGGCGGCCAGACGCTGCACGCCGGACTTCTGCATCACGTTCTGATCGGTGCAGGTGAGGCCGGAGAGCCAGTACAGGGCTGGAACCCGCTGGCCGTCGAGCGCCGAGGGGGGCAGAAACACCGCCACCACCGTGCTGCCGCTCAGCTCGCGGCTCTCAATCCTGTAGCGGCGGTGCAGGCCGCCGAAGCAGCGGTTCTCCTCCAGCAGCTGCAGCCATGGCGGGGCGCCTGGCGGGCTGGCTGGACGTCTGGAGCCGGGCTCGGGCAGGGGCATGGGGTTGGAGCGTCAGAAATGGATCACCGAGCGGATGCTCTTGCCCTCGTGCATCAGATCGAAAGCGGTGTTGATGTCCTCCAGCCCCATGGTGTGGGTGATGAACACATCGAGTGGAATGCGGCCCTGCATGGCCCAGTCCACATACTCGGGCAGCTGCGAGCGCCCCTTGACCCCGCCGAAGGCGGTGCCGCGCCAGACACGGCCGGTCACCAGCTGGAAGGGCCGGGTGCTGATCTCCTGGCCGGCTCCCGCGACGCCGATGATCGTCGACTCCCCCCAGCCCTTGTGGCACGACTCGAGGGCCGCGCGCATCACCTCCACGTTGCCGATGCACTCGAAGGAGTAGTCCACGCCGCCGTCGGTGAGGGCGATGATCCGCTCCTGGATCGGGCTCTCCTCGTCCCTGGGGTTGAGGCAGTCGGTCGCCCCCAGCTGGCGCGCCACCTCGAATTTGGACGGGTTGATGTCGATGGCGAGGATCCGCTCCGCTCCGGCCATCACCGCCCCGATGATCACGGCCAGGCCGATGCCTCCCAGACCGAATACAGCCACACTGCTGCCTGGCTCCACCCGGGCGGTGTTGCGCACCGCACCGATGCCGGTGGTCACACCGCAGCCCAGCAGGCAGACCTTCTCCAACGGTGCACCGGCAGCGATGCGCGCCAGGGCGATCTCCGGCACCACGGTGTACTCCGAGAAGGTGGAGGTGCCCATGTAGTGGTGGATGCGGCGTCCGTCCCTGGAGAAGCGGCTGCTGCCGTCGGGCATCAGCCCCTTGCCCTGGGTGGCGCGGATCGCCTGGCAGAGGTTGGTCTTGCCGGAGCGGCAGAACTTGCAGCGTCCGCACTCCGGTGTGTACAGCGGGATCACGTGGTCGCCGGGGCGCACGCTGCTCACCCCCTCGCCCACCTCCTGCACCACACCGCCGCCCTCGTGGCCGAGGATCGCGGGAAACAGTCCCTCCGGGTCGGCCCCCGACAGCGTGTAGGCATCCGTGTGGCAGACCCCGGTGGCCACCAGCTTCACCAGCGCTTCCCCTGGTCCCGGCGGCGCCACGTCCACCTCCGTGACCTCCAGGGGGCGGCCCGCTTCCCAGGCCACGGCGGCGCGTGAGCGAATCATCTCGGCGAGTGGAACACGATCCCAGGATCGCGCCGCACCGGCCGGCTCACATCGCCAGGTTGCGGAAGCGGGTGAACTGGGGTTCGAACAGCAGCTTCACCGTTCCCACCGGGCCGTTGCGGTGCTTGGTCACGATCACCTCGGTGATGCCCCGATCGGCCGTTTCGGGGTTGTAGTACTCGTCGCGGTAGATCATCAGCACCAGATCGGCGTCCTGCTCGATCGAACCCGATTCGCGCAGATCGCTGAGCATGGGCCGTTTGTTGGTGCGCGATTCCACGCCCCGGCTGAGCTGGGAGAGGGCCATCACCGGCACGTTCAGCTCCCGGGCCATGCCCTTGAGGCCGCGGGTGATGCGGGAGAGCTCCTGCACCCGGTTGTCGGAGTTGGAGCCCTCCATCAGCTGCAGGTAGTCGATCACCACCAGCCCCAGCTCGCGGCCCTGCTCGGCCATCAGTCGGCGGCAGAGGGAGCGCATCTCGAGCACACCCACATTGGGCTTGTCGTCGAGAAAGAGAGGTAGCTGCCCGAGGGTGTTGATGCCCTGGCCCAGCAGGGGCCATTCCTCCTGCTGCAGTCGGCCCGTGCGCAGCCGCCCGCTCTCGATCCCCACCTCCATCGACAGCAGCCGGTAGGTGAGCTGTTCCTTGCTCATCTCCAGGCTGAAGACGCAGACCGGCAGCTGATGGTGCTGGGCCACGTTGCGGGCGATGTTCAGCACGATCGAGGTCTTCCCCATGGCGGGGCGCCCGGCCACGATGATCAGGTCGCTGCGCTGCAGCCCCTGGGTCATGGCATCGAGGTCGTAGAAGTTGACCGGGATGCCGGCCACCGCCGTGCCGAGGGAGCGGCTCTCGATCTCGTTGAAGGTGCTGGTGAGGATCTCGGCCGTGGGCGTGAGGCCGCTGGTCGGCTTCTCCTGACTGATGGCGAAGATCTGCTGCTCGGCCTCATCGAGCACCTCCTCCATCGGTCGGGCCTGATCGAAGCCCAGCCGGATCACGGCGTTGCCCGACCGGATCAGCTGGCGGCGCAGGAACTTGTCCATCACCAGCCGGGCCACCTGCTCGATCGAGGCGGTGGAGATGGTGCGCTCCACCAGCTCCACAAGGCGGCCGCTCCCGCCCACCTTCTCCAGATGGCCCGTGTCCGCCAGCCAGGCGGTCATGGCGGTGAGATCGGTGGGCTTGCCCTGGCTGTGCAGCATCAGGGCGGTGCGGTAGATCTCGCGGTGCGCCGTGAGATAGAAGGCCTCCGGCCGCAGCTGGTCGGCCACACGGGCGATGGCTTCGGGATCCAGCAGGATGCCCCCCAGAACAGCCTCCTCGGCCTCCAGGTTCTGCGGCGGCATCGACTCGGGCAACGCCTCGAACAGGCGCTCCTCCCGCTGCGGCGCCGGTCTCGGACCCCGCGCGGGAGGAGGTGTGGGCCCCTCGGGCCCTGGTGTGGAGGCGCTCAGCATGACCGCAGGGGAACGCCCGGCCGCCGGATCAGTGGCTCACCACCTCGAGGTTGATCTCGGCGGTGACCTCGGGGTGCAGCTTCACCTGGATCTTGTAGGAGCCGGTCCGGTGGATCTCGGGCACCAGGATGTGGCGGCGGTCCACCTCCTTCTTGGTGGCCGCGGTGATCGCGTCGGCCACATCACCGTTGGTCACCGTGCCGAAGAGCACGTCATCGCCACCGGTCTGCTTCTTGACGGTGAAGCGTCCGATCGTGGTGAGGGCCGTGCGGAAGTCCACGGCGGCCTGGCGCAGCGCTTCCTGGCGCTCGGCCTCCTTGGCGCGGCGGTGCTCCACCTGGCGCATCACCGAGGGGGTCACGGCCAGGGCCTTGCCGGTGGGCAGCAGGTGGTTGCGGGCATAGCCCGGGGCCACCTCCACCAGATCACCCTTCTTGCCGAGGTTGAGCAAGTCCTCGCTGAGGACGACCTGGACACGCTTGGCCATGGGAACGGTTCGAAGGGGTGGGGGGGAATCAGCTGGGGCGGGCGCTGGCGGGAGGCCCCGGTGCATCCGGGCACGCCCCCCGCAGATCAGCCCAACACCTTACCCGGCCGTGCCGGGGGCATCCGCCCAGCCGCCGGGCAGGCGGATGCGGGTCGCCAGGCCGAGCCGGCGCATCAGCCGGATGTGCTGCCAGGTCAGATCAATCTGGCCGGGTTCCAGGCCGTGCCGTGCGGAGTGGGGGTAGGCGTGGTGGTTGTTGTGCCAGCCCTCGCCGAAGGTCAGGGCGGCGACCCATGGGTTGTTGCGGGAGGCGTCACCGCTGCTGTGGGGCGCCTGGCCCCAGCAGTGGGTGGCCGAGTTCACCAGCCAGGTGATGTGATATACGACCATCAGGCGAAGCGGGATGCCCCAGAGCACCAGGGCCCAGCCGCCGGCGCCCGTCACCGTGCCGATGCCGTAGAGGAGCAGGGCGAGGGGCAGCTGCAGCCAGAGGAAGTGAACGTTGAGCCAGCGGTAGTAGGGGTCTTTGGCCAGGTCGCCCGTGAGCCGCGGCACGGCCGCCATGGCCGGGATCTCCTGGAACATCCAGCCCATGTGGCTCCACCAGAAGCCGCGGTGGCTGTTGTGGTGGTCGGCGTCGGTGTCGGAGAACTTGTGGTGGTGGCGGTGCAGGCCCACCCAGTCAATCGGGCCGTGCTGGCAGCTGATGGCCCCGAAGGTGGCGAACACCCGCTCGAGCCAGTGGGGCACCCGGAAGGCGCGGTGGGAGAGCAGGCGGTGATAGCCGATCGTGACCCCCAGGCAGGCGGTGGCCCAGTAGAGGATCAGCAGGCTGAGCACGGCCGGCAGGCTCCAGAAGCGCGGCAGCAGGGCGAAGAGCCCGAGGGCGTGGATCACGACCATGAAGGCCACCGTGCCCCAGCGCACCCCCCGCTCGGCGGAGGGCATCGGCTCGCCGCGGCGGGGGATGTGCAGGGCCTGGGCTCGGCGGTGGGCGGCACTGGCGGCCACTGGTGCCGAGAGGGTTGCCGTCATGGGCATTCCGAATCAGTGATCGGTACAATAGCGATACGGATCAAGATCACGCTTGGGGTATCGAGACGACCTCGTATCAGGGCGCCAGGCCTTCGGGCACATGATCAAGGTCTGGCACGAGCGCAACGCCTGGTCGCACCGGGTGCTGCCGGCCATGGCCGAGCTGCTCGATCTCGGTCGCATCCACAACTCCCAGCTCTCCAATCTGCGCAACGGCAAGCTGGCCGCACCGGGGCCGGAGATCTTTCTCACCCTGGCCCGCCTCAACGCCCTGCTGGCCCAGCGGCCCGCCGGGGCGCCGCTTCCTTCGGCGCTGTGCACGGCGCTGGCGGATGTGCCCGAGCTGCTCGCCGCCGTGGAGGCCTCGGCCCTGCCCCTGCTCGACGGCGGTGGTCAGCCCCTCGGCTGCGGTGACCTGGTGGAGATCTTCGTCGGCCTGAGGCCGCCGCCGCCGGCCTACGACTGGCGCATCGCCGGCGATGCCGAGGCCGCTGAGCTGAGCGCGGCCCTGGCGGATCTGCTCTGCGGCGGCCGGTCCTGGCGGTCCTGCCGGGATGAGGTGATGGCCGCCTTTCCCCGCCGCCGCCGCCAGGACCGCAATGACTTCGCCGCCGTGATGGCCGGACAGGCCGAATACAGCGCCCGCAGCCTCGATGCCCTCCTGCCCGATCTGCAGCGCACCGAGCAGGCTCTTCTCGGGAGCGAGGGGAAGGTCGGGGCAGACGGTGAGGAGAACCCGGGGGAGTTCCTCGAGCGCCTGCGCCGCAGGCTGCCGACGAACGGTTCAGGGCCCTCCTGAACCCGCGCCTCAGCGCCCGGAGCCTGGCATCGGCGCCAGCCGCAGCCGGCGCGCCAGACCCAGGGCGCGCAGCACCCGGATGTGGGCCCAGGTGATGTCGAGCTCGAACCAGCGCAGCCCGTGGCGGGCGCTGGAGGGGTGGGCATGGTGGTTGTTGTGCCAGCCCTCACCGAAGCTCAGCAGGGCCACCCACCAGCAGTTGCGCGAGAGATCGGGCGAATCGAAGTTGCGGTAACCGAAGGCGTGGGTGGCCGAGTTCACAAGCCAGGTGACGTGATACACGAGCACCAGCCGCAGCGGGATGCCCCACAGCACCAGGGCCAGGCCGCCGCCGGGCACGGCCAGGCGCTCGCCCAGGGCGTACAGGGTCAGACCCAGGGGGATCTGGAGCAGCAGGAACCAGCGGTCGAGCCAGCGATAGAAGGGATCGCGCCGCAGGTCGCCGGTGAAGCGGCTCACCTCCCGGAGGGCCGGGATCTCGTGCAGCATCCAGGCGCTGTGGCTCCACCAGAGGCCGCGGCGGGCGTCGTGGTGGTCGTTGACCTGATCGGAGTGAAGGTGGTGATGGCGATGCAGGCCCACCCACTCGATCGGACCGCTCTGGCAGGCCAGGGTGCCCATCAGCACCAGCAGCCGTTCCAGCCAGCGGGGGGCACTGAAGCTGCGGTGGGCCACCAGGCGGTGCAGCCCCAGGGTCACCCCCAGCACCGTGACCCAGTAGAGAACAGCGAGGGTGAGAACGGCCGGCAGGCTCCAGAAGCGGGGCAGCAGGGCCGCCACCGCTCCCACGTGCAGCGCCAGCATGAATCCGGTGGTGCCCGCCTTGAACCGTCGCTGCCGTGGCGGCAGTGGTGGACGGGGCTCCAGCAGACCGCGGCGCAGCTCCGCTGGACGTGGCGCCTGCGGGCGCGACGGGGAGGGGAGCGTGGCGGCGGCAGTGGGCAAGGCGGTGTCCGAAGCGGCGGGGCAGCGCGGCAATCTAGGAGTCCTGTGCGTCGCGGAGTGCGCAGCCATGGCGGCAGCAGGGGGAACGGGGGCGGACTGGCGGGCCTGGGAGGCCTGGGCCAGCGAGCGGGTCCAGGCGGCCGGTGAGGCGATGGCCGGGGCCGCGGCGGCCCGCACCGAGGCGGTGCGCCCCCGTCTGGCCCGCGTGCTGGCGGCCCTGGCGGCGGCGCGTGTGGGGCCGCACCATTTCGCCTCCGTGAGCGGTTACGGCCACGGCGATCAGGGCCGTGAGGTGATCGACCGGGTCTTCGCCGATGTGCTCGGAGCGGAGCGGGCGGCTGTGCGGCTTCAGTTCGTCAGCGGCACCCATGCGATCGCCGCCGCACTGTTCGGGGTGCTGCGCCCCGGCGATCGCATGCTGGCGCTCACCGGCCGGCCCTACGACACCCTCGAGGAGGTGATCGGTCTGCGGGGCAGCGGCCAGGGCTCGCTGGCGGAGTTCGGCGTGACCTACGCCGAGGTACCCCTCGCCCCGGACGGCCGGCCCGACGAGGGCGCGATCGAGACGGCGCTGGCCGAGGAGCCCCGCCTGGTGCTGCTGCAGCGCAGCTGCGGCTACAGCTGGCGCCCCTGCCTGTCGATGGAGGAGATCGAACGCCTGTGCGAGCGGGTGCACCGGCGCTGGCCCGGCTGCGTCTGCTTTGTCGACAACTGCTACGGCGAGTTCGTGGAGGAGCGGGAGCCCACCGCCGCCGGTGCGGACCTGATCGCCGGCTCCCTGATCAAGAACCCCGGCGGCACCCTGGCTCCCACCGGCGGCTACCTGGCCGGCCGGGCCGATCTGGTGGAGCAGGCCTGCTGCCGCCTGACGGCGCCCGGCATCGGCGCCGCCGGCGGCACGGGCTTCGAGGCCCACCGCTGGGTGTTGCAGGGGCTGTTCCTGGCGCCGCAGATGGTGGCCGAGGCCCTCATCGGCGCCGATCTGGTGGCGGCTCTGTTTCAGGGCCTCGGCTACCCGGTGCAGCCGCTGCCCGGCGCCTGGCGCGGTGATCTGATCCAGGCCGTGCGCTTCGGCAGCCCCGAACCGCTGCGGCTGGTCTGCCGCGCCTTCCAGGCCTGCTCGCCGATCGAGGCCTATCTGGATCCCGTGCCGGCCGCTATGCCCGGCTATGCCAGCGATCTGGTGATGGCCGGCGGCACCTTCGTGGATGGCAGCACCAGCGAGTTCTCCGCTGACGCGCCGCTGCGGGAGCCCTACGTGCTGTTCAGCCAGGGGGGGACCCACCGGGCCCACCACCAGCTGGCGCTGATCCGGGCCCTCGCCGCCCTGCGGGCGGCTGAGCTGGTCTGAGGCCGGGGGATCGGCAGACTGGGGATCGTGTGCTCCGGCTCCGATGGCGTTTGACGCTCCCGCCGATTTCCGTTTCGCCGACAGCCATGAATACGTGCGGCCCGATCCGGAGCTGGCCCGCGTGGGGCTGAGCGCCTACGCCGTGGAGCAGCTGGGCGACATCGTCTTCGTGGAGCTGCCCGAGGTGGGAGAGCGCCTCAGCCGCGGCAGCAGCTTCGGCTCGGTGGAATCGGTGAAGGCGGTGGAGGACCTGTTCGCGCCGGTCTCCGGCGTGATCGAGCGCCGCAACGATGCGGTTCTGGCCAGCCCCGAGGAGCTCCAGAACGACCCCCATGGCGAGGGCTGGCTGCTGCAGATCCGGCTGGAAGATCCCGCCGAACTGGAGGGTCTGATGGATCTGGCCGGCTACGCGGCTCGCGTGGACGGCCTCTGAGGGACGGGCCGCGGGCGCCCTCCTTAGCATCCCCGCCGGTGGCATGGTTCGCGGCACATGGCAGAGGGCATCCGGGCTGGTGGTGACGCGTTCGTGGGGCGCCACATCGGCCCCACGGCGGCGGATCAGGACCGGATGCTCCGGGCCATCGGCTTCGAGGACTGGAGCAGCTTCCTCGCCGCCGCCGTGCCCGAATCGATTCTGCTGGAGGCCGATGCGGCGACCGCCGGTCTGCCCGAGGGCTGCGACGAGGGCGAGGCCCTGGCGGATCTGCGCCGCATCGCCGCGCTCAACACGCCGCGCCGCAGCCTGATCGGCCTCGGTTACCACGGCACGATCACGCCGGCCGCCATCCAGCGCCATGTGCTCGAGAACCCCTGCTGGTACACGAGCTACACCCCCTATCAGGCCGAGATCGCCCAGGGACGCCTCGAGGCCCTGCTCAACTTCCAGACCCTGATCAGCGAGCTCACGGGCCTGCCGATCGCCAACGCCTCCCTGCTGGATGAAGGCACCGCCGCCGCCGAGGCGATGGCCCTGAGCCTCTCGGCCTGCACCCGGCGCGAGGCCCGCTGCTTCCTGGTGGACGACCAGGTGCTGCCCCAGACTCTGGAGGTGCTGCGCACCCGGGCCGAGCCTCTGGGCGTGGCGGTGCGCACCGCGTCGGTGGCTGCGCTGGCGGGCAGCGTCGACCTCAGCGATGTCTTCGGCCTGCTGCTGCAGCTGCCCGGTCGCGATGGGGGTCTGCCCGATCCCCGCCCGCTGATCGACCGTCTGCACGGGGCCGGCGCCCTGGTGACCGTGGCCATCGATCCGCTGGCCCAGGTGCTGCTGCAGCCGGTGGGGGAGCTGGGGGCCGACATCGCCATCGGCAGCACCCAGCGCTTCGGGGTGCCGATGGGCTTCGGCGGGCCCCATGCCGCCTTCTTCGCCACCGGCGAGGCCCACAAGCGCCGCATTCCCGGGCGCCTTGTGGGGCGCTCCCGCGACCGGGCCGGTCAGCCCGCCCTGCGGCTGGCCCTGCAGACGCGGGAGCAGCACATCCGCCGCGACCGGGCCACCAGCAACATCTGCACCGCCCAGGTGCTGCTGGCCGTGATGGCGGGCTTCTACGCCGTGCATCACGGCCCCGAGGGCCTCACCGCCATCACCCGCCGGATCCTGACGCTGCGGGAACAGCTGCGCCGCGGGCTGGAGGGGCTGGGCCTGACCCCCGGGAGCGGGCCCGGCTTCGACACCGTCTGCCTGCAGAGCGGCCGGGCGCCCGAGCTGCTGGCGGCCGCGAGTGCGGCGGGCTTCAACCTCAGGGTGCTGCCGCTGGGCGCTCCTCCGCAGCAGGCCACTGGCCTGGCGCTGAGCCTGGATGAGTGCAGCGATGCCGGCGAACTGAAGGGGCTGCTGGCAGCCTTCGCCTCAGCCCTCCCGGCCGCGCCTGCCGAGGTCTCCGCAGGGATCGAGGTGGCCGCGGCGCCCGAGCAGGAGCTCTGGGCCGGGCTGCCCCTGCGGCAGGGGCCCTGGCTGCGTCAGCCGGTGTTCCATGACCACCGCAACGAGAGCACCTTCGTGCGCTATGTGCACCGCCTGGCCGCGCGCGACTTCTCCCTGGTTCAGGGGATGATCCCGCTGGGCAGCTGCACGATGAAGCTCAATGCCGCTGCCGAGCTGGCACCGGTGAGCTGGCCGGAGTTCTCCCAGCTGCACCCCTTCGCACCGGCTGAGCAGAGCCGGGGCTACGCGCGCCTGATCGAGGACCTCGAGCGCTGGCTGGCCGCCCTGACCGGCTTCGCCGCCGTGTCGCTGCAGCCCAATGCCGGATCGCAGGGCGAGTACGCCGGTCTGCTGGTGATCCGCGCCTGGCACCGGCAGCGGGGCGAGGGCCATCGCCGCATCTGCCTGATCCCCACCAGCGCCCACGGCACCAACCCGGCCAGCGCCGTGATGGCGGGCATGCAGGTGGTTCCCGTGGCCTGTGACGACGAAGGCAACGTGGACCTGGAGGATCTGGAGCGCAAGGCCAGCCAGCACGCCGGCGAGCTGGCGGCCGCCATGGTCACCTACCCCTCCACCCACGGCGTGTTCGAACCGGGCATCCGCCGCCTGTGCGAGCTGGTGCACCGGCACGGCGGTCAGGTCTATCTGGACGGGGCCAACCTCAACGCCCAGGTGGGCCTGGCCCATCCCGGGGCCTACGGCGCCGATGTGTGCCACCTCAACCTGCACAAGACCTTCTGCATCCCCCACGGCGGTGGCGGCCCCGGCGTCGGGCCGATCGCCGTGGCCGCGCACCTGGCTCCGTTCCTGCCCGGCCATGGCCTGCGGCCGGGCTGCGGCGGCGAGGAGGCCATCGGTGCGGTGTCGGCGGCTCCCTGGGGCAGCGCCGGCATCCTGCCGATCAGCTGGATGTACATCCGCATGATGGGAGGTGCGGGTCTGCGCCAGGCCAGCGCGGTGGCGCTGCTGTCGGCCAATTACCTGGCCACACGGCTGGATCGCCATTACCCGGTGCTGTTCCGGGGACCCTCCGGCCTGGTGGCCCACGAGTGCATCCTCGATCTGCGGGGGCTGCGCCGCACGGCCGGTCTCGAGGTGGATGATCTGGCCAAGCGTCTGATGGACTACGGCTTCCACGCGCCGACCGTGAGCTGGCCGGTCGCGGGCACCGTGATGGTGGAGCCCACCGAGAGCGAGCCCATCGAGGAGCTCGATCGCTTCTGCGAGGCCATGGCCGCGATCCGTGCCGAGGCCGCCGCCATCGAGAGCGGCGAGGCGGATCCCGAGCGCAACCCCCTGCGCCAGGCCCCCCACACCCTCGCGGCCGTGACGGCCGACACCTGGGAGGAGCCCTACTCGCGCGAGCAGGCCGCCTACCCGATGGCGGGGCTGCGGGAGGCGAAGTTCTGGCCCGCCGTGGCCCGCATCGACAACGCCTACGGCGACCGGCATCTGATCTGCACCTGCCCCTCGCTGGAGGAGCTGGCGGAGCCCGTTCCGGCCCTGGCGCGCTGATCTTCAGACTTTCTGCTTGATTCAGCCCTTGCGCATCCCGCACAATCTGCTGCAACTGCGGTCGTGGAGGTCGGATTTCCCGTCCTGCCTCACCGCATTCCCCGATTCGGCGGTTTCATGAGCAGCGATCGCACCGGCAGACCCTCCGGCACACCGGGCCGTTCCCTCCCCGCCGGCCCCAGCCTGCCGCCCGGTCTCAACGCCACCCGGCAGTCCCTCGCCAGCGGCCAGGCAGTGACCGTTGAGGGCACCAACGTGATCCGGGTTCCCTTCGGCGTCCGCCGGCCCCGGCGTGAACGCCCCGCCCGGCCCGAGCGCCTGGCCACCCTGGTGCTGCCGCTGGTGGCCAACGGTTCGGCCCCCACTCCGCCTCCCGCTGCAGCCTGAGACCTTCCTCGGGCCCGACCAGCAGCTGTTGATGAAAGGAGGTCTTCTGGCGCTCAGCGCCCTTCTGGCGTTCGGCTTCAGCCCCGCTGTCCTGGCCGAGGAGTTCGAGGTCTATGAAGAAGAGGTGGTCGAGGAGGTTGTCGAAGAGGAAGTGATCGAAGAGGAGGTCGTCGAGGAGTATTGAAGAGGAGTGCGTCGACGCGTGATGCCTCGTCTCGCTGACGCCCCCTCGCTTCACCGGCTCCCTTCAGGATCTGTGCTCGTCAATCTCCGCTGAGATCCGTGCCTTCCCTCAGCCCAGTTCGAAGAGCAGCAGGTCCGCGCCTTTGGTGCCGGCTGTGATCCCGGCACCGCAATCCTTGGCCGGCCGGAAGGCCAGACCATCGCCGCGGTACAGATCCAGCGGGCCGCTGTCGTCTGAGCCGCCTGTCTCCAGGGCGCCATCCCCGTCGATCAGCTGCAGCCAGGCCGGTGCGCCGGAGGCCAGCGGCAGATGGAGTTGCTGGCCCGCCTGCGGTCGGGCCCGCCAGAGCCGGATGCCCTGATGCACGTGCAGGGGGTGGCTGGCGTCCGCGTCCTGGCTGGCTCCCTGGACCTCACGATCGGCACCGGGTTCCGTGTCATGTTCGGCGTCCGCCCCATCCACCAAGAGGCTCCAGTCGCCTCCGATCCGGAAGTGGCGCTGTTGGTAGCCGGGTGGGAGCTGGTTGGCCTCCGGTTCGACCCAGATCTGGAGCAGCCGGCAGGGCTCGCTCCCCTCATTCATCTCGCTGTGCACCATGCCGGTGCCGGTCGTCATCCGCTGCACCTCCCCCGCCCGCAGCACCTCATGGGTGCCCATCGAATCGCGATGGTGCAGCTCGCCCTCCACCATCACCGTGATGATCTCCATGTCGCGGTGGGGATGCATGCCGAATCCCTTCCCGGCGGCGATTGTGTCGTCGTTGATCACCCGCAGCGGCCCGCAGCCGCTCCAGTCGGGATCGTGGTGGCCGGCGAAGGAGAAGCTGTGCCACGAGTCGAGCCAGTCGAGCCGGCTGTGGAAACGCTCAGCGGCACGGCGGAGCCGGATGGGGCCGGCTGGCGGGGGGAGAGGACTGGGCACGGGATCGGCGGTTGCGGAGGGGAAGGAACGCCGGTCAGCTCAGCTGCAGCGGTTCCATCTGCAGCAGCCGCACCATCAGATCCCGGATGCTCTCGGGCTTGGCGGGCTTCGCGGCATTGGCCTGCACCTGGCGGCCCACCACCTGAGCCCCCAGGTGGGCCAGCTGAATGCGCAGCACCGTCAGCAGTTCCATGCCGCCACCGCCGGAATGGCTGGCCATGCCGATCGGGCGCCCGTTGAACAGGGTGCGGAAATCGTCGCCCTGCACCGACAGCCAGGCGATGGCGCTGGAGAGCACCGGTGGGATCGAGCCGTTGTATTCCGGTGCGCAGATCAGCCAGCGGGGTGCCGCCTGCAGCTGGCTGCTGAGGGCCCGGGCCGCGTCGGGCACGCCATCGGCGGCATGGGCGCGCGGGTTGTAGAGCGGCAGGGGGAGGCTGGTGAGGTCCAGCAGGTCGGTCTGGCGGCCGAGCTCACGGCCGGCGGCGACGAAGCGCTCTCCCAGCTTGAGGTTCTCGCCATTGCTGGCGCTGATCACCAGAACATCGGGGGTGGCGTTGGCGGTCATCGGATCGGGGCGGGGGTTGCCTGAACAACGGCCGGGTGCTGGAGCCGGTGCGGGCTGGGGGCGGCTCAAGATTTCACAGCCGGAGCCGGTCTGACAAGGGCGGTTGTCACGGCCTGGATCGCCGGCGTAGGCGCCGGCCCCGGCCAACGAGCCGGCGAAACTGTTGGTTCTCTTGTATGAGTGGCCGATGCCAACCCAACCGCCTGCCGGAGGTTCCGATGCGGACCGGCGCCCGGAGGCGGCGGAGCTGTTGGCGCTGGAGGAGCGGGCCCGGCGGGAGGGCCTGGGGCTGCACCCCGGGGATCTGGTGGGTGTGTGGTGCCTGGAGCAGGTCTGGCCGAAGGGAGCCACCTCCGAGCCGCGGCTGACCGGTGCGCTGCTGCGCCGGCTGGGCGCGCGGCTGGAACTGAGCCTGAGCCCGGATGCCGCTGGGGAGCCCCTGCGCGTGGCCAATGCCGTGGCGCTCGGCCCCCTGCAGCTGCGCTTCGCCGGCTGGGGCCGGCTGCAGGGGCGGCGACCGCTGCTGCTGTTCGGCTTCGAGGGCCTCAGCCTGCTCTGGGGCCGCTGGACTCTGCTGTCCAGATCGCTCGCGACGCCCACCGCCAGCGATGGCACGGGCGGCGTCAGGGATGGCGGGGTGCCGAAAGGGCAGCCGTTCTTCGCGCTGATCGGAGGCGGGCGGCGAGAGGGCTGGCTCGCCGCCCGCGGACGGGGCGGGGGGCTGGCGCGCTGGGTGCGGCGCGGCGACCCCCCGGATCCGGCCTGAAGGCCGCCGGCTCAGGCAGCGCGCAGCTCCGCTTCCCGGTAGGGCACGAAGCTCTTCTTGGTGGCACCGCAGATCGGGCAGCTCCAGTCGTCCGGGATCGCCTCGAACGGCGTGCCCGGTGCGATGCCGGAGTCCGGATCACCGGCGACCGGGTCATAGATCATCGAGCACACCTTGCAGATCCACTTGCCGGCCACCGGCTGCTCGGCCTCGCCGGCCTGCCCCAGGCCCTGCAGCGCCCTGAGGGCCACCCCGTAGCGCTCGGCGTGGTGCTGCTCGATCGGCGCCAGGAAGCCGAAGTTGCTGGCGGCCTTGCGGAAGATGGCGGCGTGGTCCTGCGACTCCTCGATCTGCTCGCGGAACTCCGCCTCGGCGCCGCCGTCGCGATCGGCCCGAGCCGTGGCGGCGAACTCTGGGTACATGGTGGTGTATTCATACGTCTCGCCCTCGATGGCGAGCTCGAGGCAGCGGCTGAGCACGGCCTGCTTCTGCTCCTCGCTCAGGCCGGCGCCGTCCTCCACCACGAGCTCCGGGTGAAGCAGACGGAAGTGGGCGAAGGCGTGCTCGGTCTCCTGGGCCGCGGTGTCGCGGAAGAGGCGGGCGAGCTCGGCGTGGCCGAGACGCTTGGCCACGTCCGCGAAGAAGAGGTACTTGCGGTTCGCCATGCTCTCGCCGCCGAAGGCGGCCTCGAGATTGGCGTGGGTGGAGGGCTTGGAGAGATCCATCAGCGAGGGGTGGCGGGGGACGAAACGCTGCCGGCCCGGAGCCGACAGGAGCATCAGCTTACACGAAGTCGGAACGACTATGGATAAGCCTCCGTCATTCGGTTGACCCCCGCCTGTCCCCCTCCCGTTGTTTGGTCTCTCTCGGTCGGGTCCCTCTTACCGTCGTGGCGCCGCGAGGGGCTCGGGTGGACCAGCTGGGCACGATCTGGTCCCTCTTCCAGGCGCTGTTCCTCGAAGCGACCCCCTTTCTGGTGCTCGGCATCGCCATCTCCACCCTCGCCCGCCGCTATCTGCCCGGGGGTGAGGTGCTGCAGCGCCTGCCCTCCCATCCGTTGCTCGGCCCCCTCACCGGTGCAGCGCTCGGCTTCGCCCTGCCGGCCTGCGAGTGCGGCAACGTGCCGGTGGCGCGGCGGCTGCTTGCCGCTGGAGCTCCGATGCCCACCGGTCTCGGCTTTCTGTTCGCCGCGCCGGTGCTCAATCCGATCGTGATCGCCGGCACCTGGGCGGCCTTTCCGGACCGGCCCTGGCTGCTGCTGGCCCGGCCGCTCGGCGCCCTGCTGCTGGCCCTGGCCCTGGCCGGCCTGCTGCGCTTCATGGCCGAGCCGGATCTGCTCGCCGCCAGCCTGCTGGCTGAACGGCGTCTGCATCTGCCCCGGCAGCAGGTGTCGCTGCTGGAGGCCGGCGGCGGCTGGCTGGGGGGTGCCCCGGCCCCGCCGCCGCCGCTGGCCCCGGCCGGGCGGGAGCGGCCCAGCTGGCGCGACACCCTCCGCCATGCCCTCGACGAGCTGCTGGAGCTGGGCGTGCTGCTGGTGATGGGGTGCCTGATCGCCGCCGCGCTGCAGTCGCTGCTGCCGCGCCAGTGGCTGCTGGCGGTGGGTCAGGCCCCCACCCTCTCGATCCTGGCGCTGATGCTGCTGACGGTGATCATCTCGGTCTGCAGCAGCGTCGACGCCTTCCTGGCCCTGGGCTTCGCCGCCCAGATCACCCCCGGCGCCCTGCTCGCGTTCCTGGTGCTGGGCCCGATCGTGGACATCAAGGCCCTGGGGCTCTACTCCGCCATCTTCCGGGGCCCGGCCCTGGGGCTGGTGGTGCTCTGCTCCTGCGTCATCGTGCTGCTGATGGGGCAGTGGCTGAACCTGATCGCGCTCTGAACGTGCCTCCCTCGTCCGCCCCGGTCCCGCCGCCGCCTCACCAGCGCCGCCTGCGCGCTGCCGCCCGCCTCGATCCGGCGGCCCTGGCGGGCATCCTGCTGGGCGCCAGCCTGGTGCAGGCCTGGCTGGCGGGTCGTCTGGATCTCCTGCTGGCACCGGCGTTCCACCTGCTGGTGGCCGGGGCCGGGGCCCTGCTGGTGGCCGCCTCCGGTGCGGCCCTGGTCCAGAGCTGGCGCCGGCCCCGGCCGCTGCGCCGACCCCGTCAGACCGCCCTGCTGGCGCTGGTGGCGCTGCTGGTGATGCTGCTGCCGCCCCGCCCCTCCTTCAGCCTGCTGGTCGCCAACCGCAGCTCCGCCGCGCTGGAGGGCCTGACGGCCGGCTTCGCCCTGCCGCCGGCCGAGCGGTCGCTGGTGGACTGGGCCCGTCTCTGGCGCTCCGCTCCCGACCCCGCCGGCTTTCTCGGCGAGGAGGTGCGCATCTCCGGCTTCGTGCTGGAACGGCCCGACGGCTCCCGCAGCCTGGCCCGGCTGGTGGTGCGCTGCTGCCTGGCCGATGCCACACCGGTGGATCTGGCCGTGCGCTGGCCGGAGCAGCCGCCGGCCGTGGATGCCTGGCTGGAGGTCAGCGGTGTGGTGGGAGCCGGGCCGGAGGGGCTGGAGGTGGTGGCCGCCAGCGTGCGGCCGATCCCGCGGCCGAGCCAGCCCTTCGACACCTGAGCCGCCGTGCTGAACCGCCGCCTGCTGCCCCTCACCCTGATGCTGTCCGCGGCCGGGCTGCTGGCGCTGGTGCAGCAGCAGGTCCTGCTGCGCCGACCGGGCCGGCTGGTGGCGGTGGAGTCGGTCCCCGCCCTGGGCCCCGGCGTGCCGCTCACGTTCCGCTTCAGCCGGGCGGTGCAGCCGGAGGTGGCCCTCACCGATGCCGGCGGCCGGGTGATCCGCCGCCTGACGGTGCGGGGGCAGGAGCGCCGCTGGCGGCTTGATCTCACGGGGGAGCCGGCGATCGAGGCCCCCCTGCGGTTGAGGGTCTCGGGGCGGGATGCGGCGGGCCGGCCGATCCGCCCGCGCCGGCTGGTCTGGGACCCGCGCCCCGCCCTGCTGGCGCGGGTGAGCCGCGGGTCGGCCGAGCGGTTGGAGCTGCGCGAGCCCGACGGCCGCTGGCATCCCCTCACCCCCTGGAGCGAGGAGCTCAGCGATGCCTGGCCGCTGGCGGATGGCGCCGGTGTGCTCTACGCCACGGATGCCGCTCCGCTGCGGGCCCGGGCCTGGCGCGTCGCCGTGGAGCAGAACCGGCTCTGGGACCCGCAGGCGCCGCGTCCGCCGCTGAGGGTGCGTCCGCCCCGGGATCTGCTCGGGGCCAGCAGCACCTTCGTTCACGCCAGCAGCAGTGCCACCGGCCGGCTGCTGGTGCAGGGCGCCAGCCTCCAGCCGCAGGGTGCCGCCAGCGGTTCCGACGCCTGGCTGCGGCTGCAGGAGTCCAACGGACGCGGCTGGCGCGATCTGCCCTTCGCCTCCGGCGGTGCGGCCACCCTGCTGCCCACCGGGGACGGGGTGATCGTTCCGGTGGCCGATGGCCTCACCCTCCACACCCTGCCGCCCCTGGCGGAGGGCCGCCGCTTTCTGCCCGGCCGGCGGGATCTGCTGGCCTTCTGCGGCCTCGGGGAGCGGGCCGTGATGCTGGCCCGGCAGGCGGATTTCACCCGCACGGTGGCCCTGCTGCGGCCGGGTGAGGCCCCCGTGCGCCTCTGGAGCGGCCGGGCCGCGGTGGTGGGCGCCAGCTGCAGCGCCGATGGCGAGCGGGTCTGGCTGCTGACGGTGGATCAGGACCGGGACGGAAGCCACCAACTGGCGCTGCAGACCCTGCAACCCGGCGGCGCTGGCGGCAGCCGTTTCCCGCTGGAGGACTGGCGCCTGGGCACGGGCACCAGCCTCAGCTTCGATCCGGTCAGCCGGTCGCTGCTGGCCACCCTTTCCCCGGTCGGCGGTGACGAGACCCGGGCCGTGCTGATCGCCCTGGATGGGGAGGGAACACCCCGCGAGGTGTCCGCCCTGCCGCGGCCGCTGCTGCAGGCCGCCTGGCTGCCGGCCCGGGGCCGCATCGGCGGCTTCAGCGCTCTGTTCTGATGGCCTGCCAGCGCTCGATCAGGGCGTCGCCGGCCGGCCGGTCGCAGTTGCCGCCCAGGCCCTCGGCGATGGTGCAGACATTGGAGACGAAGGTGGCCACCAGGCTGGAGCCCGGGGCGGTGCCGTCGGCCAGCAGGGCCGTGTCCGAGAGGGGCAGGCCCGTGCGGCTGGCGATGGTCTGCAGGGCCTTGCCGGGAGGGGTCTGCTCGGGGAACAGGATCGTGACCCCCTGGCTGCGCAGCTCCTCGGCCAGGTTGGCCAGGTCGGCGGGCCGGAGCAGATCACCGCTGCCGTGGGCACCGATCACGGCCAGATCCTGCAGGTCGTAGCGATCCGCCAGGCTGGCGAAGGCCCGGTGGGAGGTGGCCAGCGTGCGGGAGCCGGAGGGCAGGGTGCTGAAGGCCTGCTCCGCCCAGGCGTCCAGATCGCTCAGCACGACCTGTGCCTGCTGGAGCCGCGCATCCAGCCCGGCCGTGTCATCCGGCGCCAGCAGCTGCAGGCGGGCGCTGATCACTCCCGCCATCACCGCGGTGTTGGTGGGGTTGTGCCACACGTGCGGATCCTGGTCGCCGTGGGCGTGACCGTCGTGATCGTGCCCGGTGTGGTCGTCGCCGGCGTGGGCCTCGTCGTCGTGGTCGTCGTGATGGTCCGCGTGGCCGATGTCCTTGAGGCTCACGGGCTTGATGCCGGGCGCCTCGGCGGTCCAGGTCACGTTGTCGCGATCCCGCAGGCTCTCGAGCTGGGGCGTGAGAGTGAGGCCGTTGATGAACACGTGGTCGGCGCCTTCCAGCTCCTCCCGGTCGCTGGGGGTGAGGGCGAAGCTGTGGGGGTCATCGCCCGGTTCCAGCAGGCAGCTCACCGATGCCGCCGAGCCGGCCAGGGTGGTGGTGAGGTCGCACAGCACGCCATCGGCCGCCACCACCTGCGGTGCGTCCGCTTCCGCGGCGGGTGGCTGCGGGGCGCGGCAGCCGGCGGCAAGGACCAGGGCGAGAGCCACCAGGGCCCCGGTTCCGGCCGGGCGGATCGGGCAGGCGCGTCGCGGTTCGATCATGGATGACGGTGCACCTCAGGCGTGGCGGGGAAAGCGAGCTGTGGCGCAGATCTTGCCTGAGAATGATTCGCATTTTATGGGCGCAGCCCTGTGGGGTGTTCAGAGGCTCTGGCTGTGCAGTCCCGGCAGGGCTGAGGTTCAGCTCCCCAGCTCGATCCGGGTCGCGGCCTCCAGTAGGGCGCTGCGTTCCGGATCGCAGCTGAGCACGATCACCTGCAGGCCCCGATCGGCGGCCTGCCGCAGCATGCGGTGCACCCCCTGCTGGCGCTCGGGATCGCAGGCGGCGAAGGCGTCATCGAAGACCAGCGGCAGGCAACCCTCGTAAGCCTCGGCCAGCACCTCCGCCATCGCCAGGCGCAGGGCCGCGGCGAACTGCTCGCGGGCTCCGGTGCTGAGCACAGCGAAGGGAAAGGCGGCCTCCCCGCCCCGCCGCCAGCCGAGATCGCCGAAGCCGTTGCGGGCGTCGTAGCTGAGGTCTGCCCGCGGCACCTCAGCGAACACCGGGGCCAGATAAGCGCTGATGCGCTCGCTGATCGGTGCGGTGTAGCGGCTGGCCATGGCGTTGCGCTCCTCCTCCAGCAGGCGGCGCAGCAGGCTCAGCACATTGGCTTCGGTCTCCAGCCGCTGCTGCTCCTGGCCGCAGGCCTCCAGCTGGGCCTGCTTCTGCTCCCGCTCCGCCTGCAGATCGCGGCTGCCGTTGCCCTGCAGCCGGCTTTCGGCGCGGATGCGGGCCGCTTCCGCCTGCCGCTGCTGCTCCTGCATCGCCCCGATCTCCCGGGTCAGCTCCTGTGCGCGGCGCGCCAGATCCTCCGGATCGAGGGCGGCCAGCTCGCGGCGATGTCCGGCGAGGCGGCCTTCCGCCGCGGTCCGCTGCGTCTCCAGCTGCTGCACGGCGGCCTCCAGCTCCTGCAGCGAGCCGGCGCGTGTGAGCACCTCGTCGATGCGGGTGCGGGTCTGCAGCAACTGATCGCGGGCCTGAGCCAGCCCGGCGTCCGCAGCCTCGATCGCGCGCCGGCCCTCCTCCAGGGCCCGCTCGGCCTGGGAGGCGAGCCCTGCCTGCCGCTCCGCCGCCGCCTGGGCCTGATCGCGCTCGCTGCGGGCCTGCTGCAGCTCCTGCTCGAGCTGGATGAGCCGGGCCTCGGGGTCCCGATCCATCGCGGCCTCGTCCTCCGGATGCTCCGGCAGCGCCTCGATCTGCTCCTGCACCCGCTCCTGCCGATGCTTCAGGGCGGCGGCATCGTCGCTGCCGCGTTGCTCCAACAGACGCTCGCGCTGTGCCAATAGGTCGCTGCGGCGCCGTTCGGTGGTCGCCGCCGCCTCCACCGACGCCACCCCCCCGGCGTCCAGCCCGCGCGCCAGGGCTGCCGCGGCGGCCTCAAGCTCCTTCTTGGCCGCTTCGATCGAGCCGCCGCCACCAGGCAGCAGGCGGATGGCCACGGCATCGCCCACCTCCAGCAGGCCGGCCTGACTGAGGGTGCAGCGGCTGCCGGCCTCCAGCGGCCGCCCGTCGAGCCGCACCGACAGGCCGGCCTGCAGCACCTCAAGGCCGGCGGCCATCGCCTCGGCCCGGGCCCGGGCGGTGTCGTGCTGCTGCTGCAGAGTCCGCAGCCGCTCCACCGCGCCGGCATCGATCGCCGGCAGCCGGGCGAGGTCCTTCTCCAGCTGCTCCAGCTCGCCCTGGAGCCGGCCGATCGCGCTGAGCCGTTCCGCCAGGCCCCGCTGCTGCCTCAGGGCTGTGGCGTGGCGATGGCGCTGCTCAAGACGAAGCGCATCGCCGCGGAGTTCCGCTGCACGACGCCGCAGGGTCTCCAGCTCCGTGCGGGCCCGATCGAGGGCCTGCTGCCGCTGCGCCTGCTCGCCCCGCAGCGTTTCAAGCGCCCTGGCCTGAGGGGCCAGCTCCGCTTCGAGGGCTTCCCGGCGGCGCAGCTGGCTGCGGAGTTGCTCGCGGTCCGCCAGGGGTTGCTGCAGCTGCTGGCCGAGGGCCTTCAGTGCGGCCTCCTCCAGGCCGATCGCCTGCTGCAGGCTGCGGCAGGTCTCCTGGCGCTGCTGCAGGTCCCGTTGCTCCTGCTGCCGCTGGGGCCAGGCGGCGGCCAGCCGCGCCAGGGCGGCGCCGGCCCGTTCACAGGTCTCCTGCTCCTGCTGCTGCTCCCGGATCAGCCCCTCGATCGCGGCCAGTTCATCGCTGGCGTCCCGCGCGGCCTGCCGCGCGGCGGCCAGCGGCGAGCCCTTGCGCACCTGCGGTGCGCGGCTGGCGCTGCCGGGGGTGTGGATGGCGGACCAGCGCGCCTCGATCGACTCGCTCACGCTCAGATCCAGGGCCGACTGCACCGTGGGCCCCGTGCCGGCCTGGAGCCGTTCCACCAGACGGTCGTGGTCGTAGGCGGCGGCTGATCGCTCGAGCGGGTTGGCGCTGGAGGAGCCCTGCCACACCCAGAGATGCCCCCAGCGTTCGCGCAGCTGTTCGGCGGCGCTGCGGTTGCGGGCCACGGCGGCCGTGCCCACCAGCCGTGCCAGCGCCTCCTCCGCCTCATCGCCCTTGAAGCTGCGGCCGCTCGGGTCCTGCAGGGTGACGCTGCCGCGACTGCCGGCGAAGCGCTTGCGCAGGGTCCAGTCGCCGCCGCCGCTGCGCAGCACCAGCTCCACCCTGGGATCGGCCACGAACGGATCGGTGCGCATGGCCTCGAGCAGGGCGCCGCCGCTGCGGGCCGGCAGAAACAGCACCCGGTGCAGGGCTTCGGCCAGGGTGCTCTTGCCCGACTGGTTGGGGCCGGTGATCAGCGTCAGCCGCCGGTCGAAGCGCAGGTCCAGCTCCCGGTGCAGCCGGTAGTCGCGCAGGCGGGCGGAGATCAGTTGCATCGGGCTCCCGGATGTGGGCCGCTCAGCAGCTGGTGCAGCTGCGGTGCAGCTCCCGCAGCGCCAGCCGGGCCAGCTCGCCCTGCTCGGCATCCTCCTGCAGCTGCTGCAGACGCCGGGCGACGCGGGCCACCAGGGGATCGCCGGCCCGTTCCGTGAGCTGGCGCAGCTCCGCCGGGTCGGGCGCGACGCTGGTGCGATCGCGCAGCTTGAGGCGCAGCAGCCGGGCCTCAAGCCGCTGCAGCAGCTCCTTCAGAGCGGCGGCCGCCGCCAGGCTGAGGCTGCCGTCGAGTTCGAGCAGGAGCAGGTCCCGGTTGCTGCGACTGCCGATGGCGTCAGCAACCCGCTGCTCCAGCCGCTCCAGATCGGCGTCGTCGCTGAAGCGGTGGGCGATCTGGTGCCAGCCGATGGCGCCGGTGGGCAGCACCTCCACCTCGGGCGGACCGCCCCGCTCCAGCGTCACCAGCAGCGCCTGGCCGGAGCGGTAGTCGGCCGCGCGCGGGAAGCGGTCCATCTCATGGCAGCCGCTGTACCAGGCCCGGGGCGCCACCTGCTTGAGGCCGTGCCAGTCGCCGAGGGCGATGTAATCGAGTTCGCTGGCGGGCAGAGCGGCCAGGTCGATGCGGTTGCCGCTCAGCGGCGGATTCTCGTCGTCGGCATCAGCGGGGCCGCTGCCGCCGCCGAACTCCTGGATCGAGCCGTGGGCCAGCACGATGCGGGGTCCGCCTGGCAGGGCGTTCCAGTGGAGGCTGCGCAGCCAGGCGGTGGGATCACCGGGCTCGCTGCGGCGCAGCAGCGGGCAGGGCAGCAGCAGGCCGGGCGGCAGCCCGTAGCGGCGCAGATCCACCGGCTCGCGCTCCAGCAGCACGTGCAGATTCGGGGCCAGCTGTTCGCGCTCCTCGAGGAAGTAGCGCTCCTGCCAGAGGCTGCCCGGCCCGCCGTGGTCGTGGTTGCCGGGAATCGCCAGCACCGGTCGATCGATGGCGCCGATGGCGCTGCAGGCGGCCGACACCTGGGCCCGGCTGGGCTGGGGCGCATCGAAGAGATCCCCCGCCACCAGGATGCAGGCGGCCTGCCGCTCACGGGCCAGGGCTCCCAGCCGGCCGATGGCCTCCAGCCGCTCCTGCCGCAGCCGGGCCCGCTTGTCGCTGTCGGCGACGCGGGCATAGGGCTTGCCGAGCTGCCAGTCGGCGCTATGGAGGATGCGGAGCATGGCGGCGGGGCCGGCTCAGCGCGGCGGGCCGTTGTAGATGGTGCGGGTCACGCTGCGGCCGTCGGGGCTCACGCTCAGCTCGGTCTCCAGCGTGGGACGGCGGTCATTGTCCTGCCAGCCGGGCGTGCCGCCGGGAAAGCGGAAGCGGTAGCCGGAGCCGTCGATGCCGGTCACGCAGGGATTGGAGCGGGTGGCGGCCGGCGCCTGCATGCAGCGGCCGGGTTCGTAGGCGGCCATGCCGCCGTTGCGCTCCACGGCACGGGTGCGGGCCACATTGATGGCCAGGGAGGCGGGCCGCGGCGTGCCGTTGTAAAGCACCTCGCTCACCTCGCGGCCCTGGGGCGCGATGCGGATCTCGCTTTCCACGGTCGGCAGACGGTTCTGCTGCTCCCAGGCCGGAGACCCGCCGACGAAGTGAAACAGGAAGCCATCGGCATCGTCCTGCACCAGGCAGAGGTTGCTGCCGGGCACGGGGCTGGCGAACATGCATTGAGCCGGCCGGTAAGCGCTGAGGCCGCCGTTCAGCGCCACCACCGTTGTACGGGCCAAATTGATGGCCCGTAGTGCTTCGGGGGGCACGCGCGGTTGGGCGGAAGCGGAAGCGATGTCCAGCAACGTGGTGGGTGCAAGGTGCAGGGCCGTAGTGATGCCGATTGCAGAAAGGGTGCGTACCGCGAATGAGTGTTGGAGAGCCGGCATGGCTGATGACAAGGTGACGTGATGTCTTCGGACTCAGCGTAGTACCGGGGTTCGCTGCCGCCAACGCTGCTCAAGAGAGATTGCAGTTGATGGCTCGGCATCCGTGGTCATCCGGGTGACTCGCCATCCGTGGTCGCTCCCCATGGATGGACGGGCGATGCAGACTGGCGTCTGACCTGTTGAGAGTGAAGTCTTGGCTCCAGCAATCATCGGGCTATTTCGTAAGCGCTGATCCTCGTCTGCTGAAGCCCTGCCCGACCCCTGTCTGCATCGGCATCAGGTGTGATCAGGGCGAGCCTGGTCCTGTAGAGCGAACGGACTGGATGACGGCATTGAGGAGCTGCTGGAGCACGTCAAAGGAGGGGACGGCGATGCGGAGGGAGCTGCTGTCCTCGGGGTGTTGGTGTCGGAGTCGCCCGTGGTTTTGATGAGGCCGAGTTTTGCGGCGGCCTCGATGGCGGCGCGGCGTTCGGATTCGCTGTAGGTCTCGCTGGTTTCGGCGGGGGTGAGCACGAGCACATCGACGACGCTGTTGATGGCGGCGAGCCGTTCATCGATGCTGCCTGTGACGGACTGGATGTCACCGCTGAGGGAGGAGCCGTCCTGGAAGGAGGTCTGGATGCGTTGATCCAGACTGCGATCCAGGCGATCAGCCAAACTGAGAGCCTCCTGACTGCTGCGCTGAATCTCGCCGGCCAGGACATCCTGATCAGTGCCCGCTGCAGCCTCAAGCGCCTCGGCAAGGATCTCGCTGTCCTCAATCTCTGCCTGAAGAGCAGTGTCGGTGTCGGAGGTCAGGAGCGTGCCGGTGAGGAAGAGTTCGCTTTCCTCAAGCTGGAGATCGACGGGAGAGGGTTGCTGAGCATTCTCGACATCGGAGACCAGGGGCTGGGGTGCCTCCCTGGGGACCGCGGGATCGGTCTCCTGATTGCGGAGCGGCTGTTGCTCGACCTGGGTGTTGATGACGACGTTGACGATGGGTGATTCGAGCAGGACCTCCACCAGCTCGGGGGTGTCCGGGACGGGGACCGGATCGATCCGAGTGTCGGATGTGGGCGTCGGAGTTGGAGTCGGCGTTGGCGTGGGAGTTGGCGCGGGAGCCGGGGCTGGAGTGGGCATTGGCGTGGGAGCCGGAGTTGGAGCCGGAGTCGGCGTTGGTGTGGGTGTTGGCGTGGGCGCTGGAGTTGGAGTTGGCGTGGGTGCCGGCGTAGGGCCGGGGATGATGGTGATGGTGGCGTTGTTCGTGACGCTGCCTCCGGGGCCAACGTTCAGGGAGGGAGGGGGAGCGCCGGGGCCGAGTTCAAGGGTGGTGTTGCCATCAAGGCTGAGGCTGCTCGTGCTGGTCGAGCCGATGGTCATGGACCCGCCGTCATCGCCAAAGACATTGAGCGTGGAATTGCGCAGGTCGATGGAGCGTCCATCGATGCCGATGGTGCCGCCGAGCGCGGGCGGATCAGCAATGAGTGAGCTGCTCTCGATCAGGACGTTGTTGGGCAGCGGTGTGCCGAGGCCGATGGCGATGCTGCCGCCGTTGGTGATGGTGCCGGAGGTGTTGAGCTGACTGCTGGAGAGGGTGATGGAGGGAGCGTCGATGGCGATGGTGCCGCCGGAAGCTGCGCCACTGACATCGATCGAGGCGTTGTTGAGGGAGAGGGGCTGCGAGCTGCTGGCGAGGGCGACGGTGGCACCGGGTGAGGTGATCGAGGCGTCACCGGAAAGGGACAGGGAATCGGTGGAGGTATTGACGATGGCGATGGTGGAGAAGCCGCTGAGGCTGCCGCCCTGTTGGGTGTAGCGATCGGAGATCGAGAGGGTGCCGGTTCCGCTGAGCAGGGAGCTGGCGCTGGTTTCGGTATCGGTGATGGCCAGGGTGGTGGCGGAGAGGCCGCCGGCAGCGATGAGGCTGCCGCCGTTCAGGGTCAGTGCACCGTTGAGTGCGGAGTTCTGGGCGACGGAGAGGTCCCCGCTGGCGATGGAGAGGCTGTTGTCTGCTGTGGAGAAGAGGCTGGCGATGGAGACCGATGAGTTGGTTGCGCCTGCCGCAATGGGATCAAAGAGGATGCTTGCGCCGCCGGAGAGATCGAGGGCGACCTGATCGGTGCTGGTGGGGAGCAGATCGGTGTTCCAGTTCTGACGGGTGCTCCAGAAGTTGTCAGTCCCGCCACCATCCCAGCAGATCGTGCCGGTGCCGCATCCTGAGCCGGTGGAGAAGAGGAGATCGAAGCTCTGGGGGCTGCTGGTGGTGTTGGTCTGGGACGAGAAGCCGGTCGGGATGGATTCGGTTGTGAAGCCGCCGATGATGCCGCGTGGAGTGGAGAGCAGACTGATCCGATCGCCGTTCACGGGTGTGTAGTTGGGCGTCAGAGAGGCGTTGAGGTCGCCATTGAGCACGAGTGAGCCACTCACGTCGATGCGGTCCGACTGAATGGGGTCGATCCCGGTGCCGCTCAGATCAACAGTGAGCACTGAGGATGGGGTCAGATCCAGATTTCCGGCAACACTGAGAAGGCCGATTCCGGCACCGCCGTTGGTGGGATTGCTGCCACTGCCGGGAGCGATGGTGCCCAGGTTGATGAGGGTGTTCCCGAAGACATCGATACGGCCATCTCCGGTGATGACGCCAGTGTTGGTGAAGCCGTCCTGCACCTGGAGGGTGGAACCATTGGCCAGGTTGATCGTGCCGAGTTGATCGAAGGTGGAGTCTCTGGTAACAACAACAAAGCCGTTGTCAACGGACAACAGCCCGACGTTGGCAACACTGACATCTCCGGTGAGGCCAAAGCGGAACACGCCCTGCCCTTGCTTGGTCAGGGTGCCGAGGTTGCTGAAGGTGGCCTGAGGGGATGTGGGGCTTGTGATGGGTTCATCGAAGCGCGAGTCGCTGCCCGATTCGGTGTTGAGGACCAGAACAGCACCGGTGTCATTGAGGAAGGTGCCTCCAATGGTGCTGCGAATCTGTGTGCCGGGCTCGATGGAGGAGCTTCCAGTGGCGTTGGAGTGGGTGAGGGTGCGTCCGTTGAGGCTCGGAGTGCCGGAGACGGTGAGCGGACCGCTGACGTTGAGCGCTCCGGAGCCGGAGATGGAACCACCACTCCAGACGGTTCTGCCAGCCAGGCTGACGTCAGCTGCGCCATCAAGAGTCCCACCGTTGAGGGTGAGTGCCCCGTTGAGAGTGGCTGCAGTGGACCCGTCGATGGACAGGGTGCCACTGCTGATGGTCAGGTCGTTGTTGGATGTGGAGAACAGGCTGGCGATGGAGACAGACGTGATTTCCTCGCCCGCTCCAATCGGGTCAAAGAGAATGGATGCCCCGCCGATGAACTCGAGGGCCACCAGATCCGAGCTGCTGGGAAGCAGATTGGTGCTCCAGTTCTCCGGTGTGCTCCAGAAGTTGTCGGCGCCACCGCCGTCCCAGCAGATGGTTCCGCTGCAGGGGGCGGGAGGAACTGAATTGTTAACAACTGTTCCACCAAGAACTGTGAAGATGCCGCTGTCCTCAAAGACCACTTGGCCGAAAGAGCCGATATCCAGAGTGCCGTTCCCACTCTTGGTGAAGGTGCCACGATTCACCAGGTTGCCAGCGGCACCAGCATCATGATCGATGAAGGTTGTTCTGGCACCTGCGACAGGGAAGGAGAACGATGCCCCGTCTGCATTGAGGAATGTGGCGCTGTTGTTGAGATCAATCTGCCCACCGGAGGCGAGGTTGGAGGAACCGGAGGCATTGGTGTGGGTGAGTGTGCGTCCGCTGAGTGTGGTGGTGTTGGAGAGTGCGAGTGGGCCGTTGATGGTGAGGTTGCCAGTGCCGGAGATGGTGCCGCCGCTCCAGGTGGTGGGTCCGGCGACGGTGACGTCCGAGGAGCCGGTGAGCGTGCCAGCGGAGATGGTGAGCGCGGTGGCGGTGATGGAGTTGCTGGTGTCTGCGGTGAGTGTGCCGCCGGAGACGGCGAGGGCGAGTGTGCTGGCGGGCTCGAAGGAGAAGGAATCGGCGAGTGTGAGGGTGCCGCTGCCGATTTTGCTGAGGGTTCCGGAGCCTGTGATGGAGCCGGAGAAGGAATGGGTGCCGCCGGAGACATCGAGGGTGGCACCGGAAGCGACATCAAAGGAGCCGTTGCTGGTGCCACCACTGCCATCAAGGGAGACGGTGCCGGCCTGGATGTCGAAGGAGCCGTTGTTGTTGAAGAGGAGGTTGTCGCCGGCGAAGTCACCGATGTCGAGGATGCCGGTCCCGGTTTTGATCAGCGTGCCGGTGTTGGTGAAGATGCCAGTTGAGCCTGAGGTGCTGATGCGGATCCGGGATGTGGCCGTGCCGTCGACGGGGAAGGAGAAGGAGGCATCAGGGGCATTGAGGAAGGAGGCGCCGCTGTTGAGAAAGAGCTGAGCGCCTGAGGCGAGGTTGGAGGCGCCGGAGCTGTTGGTGTGTGCGAGTGTGCGTTCGTTGAGGGTGGTGAATCCTGATATGGAGAGCGGCCCGGCGACGGAGAGGTCACCGTTGCCGCTGATGGTGCCGCCGCTCCAGGTGAGAGGTCCTGGGAAGGAGAGGTCGGAACTGCCGTTGAGTGTGCCGGCGCTCATGGTGAGCGCGGTGGCGGTGATGGAGCTGCTGGTGTCTGCGGTGAGTGTGCCGCCGGAGACGGCGAGGGCGAGTGTGCTGGCGGGCTCGAAGGAGAAGGAATCGGCGAGTGTGAGGGTGCCGCTGCCGATTTTGCTGAGGGTTCCGGAGCCTGTGATGGAGCCGGAGAAGGAATGGGTGCCGCCGGAGACATCGAGGGTGGCACCGGAAGCGACATCAAAGGAGCCGTTGCTGGTGCCACCACTGCCATCAAGGGAGACGGTGCCGGCCTGGATGTCGAAGGAGCCGTTGTTGTTGAAGAGGAGGTTGTCGCCGGCGAAGTCACCGATGTCGAGGATGCCGGTCCCGGTTTTGATCAGCGTGCCGGTGTTGGTGAAGATGCCAGTTGAGCCTGAGGTGCTGATGCGGATCCGGGATGTGGCCGTGCCGTCGACGGGGAAGGAGAAGGAGGCATCAGGGGCATTGAGGAAGGAGGCGCCGCTGTTGAGAAAGAGCTGAGCGCCTGAGGCGAGGTTGGAGGCGCCGGAGCTGTTGGTGTGTGCGAGTGTGCGTTCGTTGAGGGTGGTGAATCCTGATATGGAGAGCGGCCCGGCGACGGAGAGGTCACCGTTGCCGCTGATGGTGCCGCCGCTCCAGGTGAGAGGTCCTGGGAAGGAGAGGTCGGAACTGCCGTTGAGTGTGCCGGCGCTCATGGTGAGCGCGGTGGCGGTGATGGAGCTGCTGGTGTCTGCGGTGAGTGTGCCGCCGGAGACGGCGAGGGCGAGTGTGCTGGCGGGCTCGAAGGAGAAGGAATCGGCGAGTGTGAGGGTGCCGCTGCCGATTTTGCTGAGGGTTCCGGAGCCTGTGATGGAGCCGGAGAAGGAATGGGTGCCGCCGGAGACATCGAGGGTGGCACCGGAAGCGACATCAAAGGAGCCGTTGCTGGTGCCACCACTGCCATCAAGGGAGACGGTGCCGGCCTGGATGTCGAAGGAGCCGTTGTTGTTGAAGAGGAGGTTGTCGCCGGCGAAGTCACCGATGTCGAGGATGCCGGTCCCGGTTTTGATCAGCGTGCCGGTGTTGGTGAAGATGCCAGTTGAGCCTGAGGTGCTGATGCGGATCCGGGATGTGGCCGTGCCGTCGACGGGGAAGGAGAAGGAGGCATCAGGGGCATTGAGGAAGGAGGCGCCGCTGTTGAGAAAGAGCTGAGCGCCTGAGGCGAGGTTGGAGGCGCCGGAGCTGTTGGTGTGTGCGAGTGTGCGTTCGTTGAGGGTGGTGAATCCTGATATGGAGAGCGGCCCGGCGACGGAGAGGTCACCGTTGCCGCTGATGGTGCCGCCGCTCCAGGTGAGAGGTCCTGGGAAGGAGAGGTCGGAACTGCCGTTGAGTGTGCCGGCGCTCATGGTGAGCGCGGTGGCGGTGATGGAGCTGCTGGTGTCTGCGGTGAGTGTGCCGCCGGAGACGGCGAGGGCGAGTGTGCTGGCGGGCTCGAAGGAGAAGGAATCGGCGAGTGTGAGGGTGCCGCTGCCGATTTTGCTGAGGGTTCCGGAGCCTGTGATGGAGCCGGAGAAGGAATGGGTGCCGCCGGAGACATCGAGGGTGGCACCGGAAGCGACATCAAAGGAGCCGTTGCTGGTGCCACCACTGCCATCAAGGGAGACGGTGCCGGCCTGGATGTCGAAGGAGCCGTTGTTGTTGAAGGAAAGGTTGTTGCCGGCGAAATCACCGAAATCCAGCGTGCCGCCGCCGGATTTGATCAGGGTGCCATCGTTGGTGAAGGTGCCAGCGGCGCCGGTATCGTGATCGATGAAGGTTGTGGTGGCATCTGCCACGGGGAAGGAGAAGGATGCACCCGCCGCGTTGAGAAAGGTGGCGCCGTTGTTGAGATTGATTTGCCCGCCGGAGGCGAGGTTGGAGGAACCGGAGGCGTTGGTGTGGGTGAGTGTGCGTCCGCTGAGTGTGGTGGTGTTGGAGAGGGCGAGTGGTCCGTTGATGGTGAGATCGCCTGTACCGGAGATGGTGCCGCCGCTCCAGTCCAGGGAACCATTCAGTGCGAGTGGCCCGCTGCTGGTGAGCGTGCCGCTGGAGAAGGCCAGGTTGGTATCGATCGCAGGAGCGGATGCTGTGTCGAGGGTGGCGCCGGTGATGCTGAGTTGGCCTGCACCGCTGATGGTTGACGTGGATGCCAGGGTATGGATGCCAGAGGAGAAATCCAGTGCTGCTCCAGATCCGATGACAGTGCTGCCGCTGTTGGTGCTGCCGCCGCTGTTGCGGAAATCAACGGTGCCGGCAGTGATTGACAATGTGCCTTCATTGACGAAGGTGAGGCCATCAAAAATGGAGAGGAATCCTGTATCTACTTTCGTGAGGCTGCCGCGGTTGATGAAGTTGTTGCCGCTGCCGCTGTCTGTATCCAGGCCGGTGCCGTCTCGAAGAGAGAGGGAGGCTCCTGCAGCATTGATGAAGGTGGCACCATCGTTGATGTTGAGTTGACCCGTGTTGAGTGTCGACGAACCGGAGGCATTGGTGTGCGTGAGTGTGCGCCCGCTGAGTGTGGTGGTGTTGGAGAGCGCGAGTGGGCCGTTGATGGTGAGGTTGCCAGTGCCGGCGATGGTGCCGCCGCTCCAGGTGGTGGGTCCGGTGACGGTGACGTCCGAGGCGCCGGTGAGTGCGCCAGCGGAGATGGAGAGGTTTGTGACATTGATGGGACTGGAGGTGTCTGCGGCGAGTGTGCCGCCGGAGATGGCGAGTGAGAGGTCGCTGGCAGGGTTGAGGGCAAAGGGATCGGCGAGGCTGAGCGTCCCGCTCCCGGTTTTGCTCAACGAGCCAGGCCCACCACCCCCACCGAAGTAGCCAGATCCGGAGAACACGTGCGTGCCGCCGGAGACATCGAGAGTGGAGCCAGAGGCGACATCAAAGGAGCCGTTGCTGGTGCCACCACTGCCATCAAGGGAGACGGTGCCGGCCTGGATGTCGAAGGAGCCGTTGTTGTTGAAGGAAAGGTTGTTGCCGGCGAAATCACCGAAATCCAGCGTGCCGCCGCCGGATTTGATCAGGGTGCCATCGTTGGTGAAGGTGCCAGCGGCGCCGGTATCGTGATCGATGAAGGTTGTGGTGGCATCTGCCACGGGGAAGGAGAAGGATGCACCCGCCGCGTTGAGAAAGGTGGCGCCGTTGTTGAGATTGATTTGCCCGCCGGAGGCGAGGTTGGAGGAACCGGAGGCGTTGGTGTGGGTGAGTGTGCGTCCGCTGAGTGTGGTGGTGTTGGAGAGGGCGAGTGGTCCGTTGATGGTGAGATCGCCTGTACCGGAGATGGTGCCGCCGCTCCAGTCCAGGGAACCATTCAGTGCGAGTGGCCCGCTGCTGGTGAGTGTGCCGCTGGAGAAGGCCAGGTTGGTATCGATCGCAGGAGCGGATGCTGTGTCGAGGGTGGCGCCGGTGATGCTGAGTTGGCCTGCACCGCTGATGGTTGACGTGGATGCCAGGGTATGGATGCCAGAGGAGAAATCCAGTGCTGCTCCAGATCCGATGACAGTGCTGCCGCTGTTGGTGCTGCCGCCGCTGTTGCGGAAATCAACGGTGCCGGCAGTGATTGACAATGTGCCTTCATTGACGAAGGTGAGGCCATCAAAAATGGAGAGGAATCCTGTATCTACTTTCGTGAGGCTGCCGCGGTTGATGAAGTTGTTGCCGCTGCCGCTGTCTGTATCCAGGCCGGTGCCGTCTCGAAGAGAGAGGGAGGCTCCTGCAGCATTGATGAAGGTGGCACCATCGTTGATGTTGAGTTGACCCGTGTTGAGTGTCGACGAACCGGAGGCATTGGTGTGCGTGAGTGTGCGCCCGCTGAGTGTGGTGGTGTTGGAGAGCGCGAGTGGGCCGTTGATGGTGAGGTTGCCAGTGCCGGCGATGGTGCCGCCGCTCCAGGTGGTGGGTCCGGTGACGGTGACGTCCGAGGCGCCGGTGAGTGCGCCAGCGGAGATGGAGAGGTTTGTGACATTGATGGGACTGGAGGTGTCTGCGGCGAGTGTGCCGCCGGAGATGGCGAGTGAGAGGTCGCTGGCAGGGTTGAGGGCAAAGGGATCGGCGAGGCTGAGCGTCCCGCTCCCGGTTTTGCTCAACGAGCCAGGCCCACCACCCCCACCGAAGTAGCCAGATCCGGAGAACACGTGCGTGCCGCCGGAGACATCGAGAGTGGAGCCAGAGGCGACATCAAAGGAGCCGTTGCTGGTGCCACCACTGCCATCAAGGGAGACGGTGCCGGCCTGGATGTCGAAGGAGCCGTTGTTGTTGAAGGAAAGGTTGTTGCCGGCGAAATCACCGAAATCCAGCGTGCCGCCGCCGGATTTGATCAGGGTGCCATCGTTGGTGAAGGTGCCAGCGGCGCCGGTATCGTGATCGATGAAGGTTGTGGTGGCATCTGCCACGGGGAAGGAGAAGGATGCACCCGCCGCGTTGAGAAAGGTGGCGCCGTTGTTGAGATTGATTTGCCCGCCGGAGGCGAGGTTGGAGGAACCGGAGGCGTTGGTGTGGGTGAGTGTGCGTCCGCTGAGTGTGGTGGTGTTGGAGAGGGCGAGTGGTCCGTTGATGGTGAGATCGCCTGTACCGGAGATGGTGCCGCCGCTCCAGTCCAGGGAACCATTCAGTGCGAGTGGCCCGCTGCTGGTGAGTGTGCCGCTGGAGAAGGCCAGGTTGGTATCGATCGCAGGAGCGGATGCTGTGTCGAGGGTGGCGCCGGTGATGCTGAGTTGGCCTGCACCGCTGATGGTTGACGTGGATGCCAGGGTATGGATGCCAGAGGAGAAATCCAGTGCTGCTCCAGATCCGATGACAGTGCTGCCGCTGTTGGTGCTGCCGCCGCTGTTGCGGAAATCAACGGTGCCGGCAGTGATGGAGAACGTCCCGTCGTTGCTGACGTTCAGACCATCAAAGATAATCAATGTACCGCTGCCGCTCTTGTTCAGATTGCCGCGGTTGCTGAAGCTGTTGCCGCTGCCACTTTCGGTATCAAGACTTGCTGTACTGGTCCCTGTTGGATTCAAGTTGAACGCTGCACCAACCTCGTTGATGAATGCAGCGCCGTTGTTGATGTTGAGCTGAGCGCCGGCTGCCAGGTTGGAGGAACCGGAGGCGTTGGTGTGGGTGAGGGTACGTCCATCCAGGGCTGGATTGCCGGAGATGGAGATCGGTCCCGACACGGTGAGATTGCCTGTTCCCGTGATGGTTCCACCGCTCCAGGTGTTGTTGCCCGAGAGGGTGATGTCTCCGCTGCCCGTCAGCGTTCCACCGGACATGGAGAAGCCGTTGAGGTCGTTGTAGGCGCCGTCGACCGTCAGCGATGTGGTGGCGAGAGACGTGGTTCCGGTTTGGAAGGTGGTGTTGCTGGCCACGACAGCCGCGCCGTTGATGACGGTTGGCCCATCTGTTGCCGGATCTCCAGTCAGTGCTTTGGCTGTACCGCCCATGAGATCCAGGGTGCCGCTGGACCACTGGAAGGTCTCTCCGCCTGAGCTGTTGTCAGCATCGACGATGAACTCCACATTGAGTGGATTGGTGGTTGAGGTGATGTCGGCAGCCAGCTGAATGTTGCCGTCCGCGAAGAAAACCAGCGTGGCGCCTGCGGAGCCTGCCGTGGTGCTGATCGGCGCGAGGATGCGGATGTTGCCGGCGGGTGTGGACGGGGCGCCCTGAGTGTCCACGGTCACCGTGCCACCCAGATCTAGAGCTGCGTTCAGGGTGCCGACGCTGAGTTGGCTGTTGGTCGTGCCGGGACCATTCCCGAAGTACGTTGGGCCCGTGACGGGTGTGATGAATGAGTCGGTTGTCCCGGCGACGATGTCGATGTTGTAGGGATCAATGAGCCACGTGCCTGCGTTGCCGTTGGTTGCGGAGATATCCGGAGCCTGGGTGACGGAGAGGAAGCCGGCGGAGGTTTCAATGAAGCCGCCGTCACCGGAGTCGGTCCCGCCTGTGGCGGAGAGCTGCGCATCGATGGAGGCGACGTCTGAGGCATAGAGGATCAGCTCACCGCCATCGCCAGCGGTTGTGGCCTCAACGCTGATGGTGGTGTCGGCACCGGCCGTGAGGGTGGAGGCATTGCGGATGGAGGTGTCCTCACCGCGCCGTCCGCCACCGATCCGAACGGTGCCGCCTGCGGCGGTGCCACTGGCATCGATGGAGCTGGCGGCCAGGGCGATGGCGTCTGCTTCCAGGAGGATCGAGCCGCCGCGGGCCTGGGACCCTGAGCCGTTGGCGGTGAGGGTGGCGCCGGTGAGGGTGAGGGTGTCTGCGGCCTGGAGCGTGATGGCCCCGCCGGCCGGTTCTGCTGCATCCGCTGTTGTTGCCGGTTCGGGTTCGTCTGCCGGTTCCGCAGCGGCCGGGATGTCTGGTGTCGTTGCCTCGGCGCTGCCGCCGGCCTGTGAGACGAGCGTCGTGCTGCTCTCTGTTGCTGGAGCCGTGGGCTCAGGGCTGAGGCTGGTTTGAGTGGATGTGTTGTCTTCCTGCTGGAGCAGCGGATCTGGCGAAGCGGGATCGGTGGCCTCTCCGATGGCCTGATCCATCTGTGTTGCCAGACCGGTGCTCTGCAGCGAGGGGCTCCATGTGCTGGCGGAGGAGGAGTCGGTGGCGATCTGTCCGCTGTCCGTGCTGCCGGAGGCATCCAGGCTGCCGCCGGTGATGGCGATGTCGGCCCCGCTGATGCGGATCGTGCCGCCCGGCGCTGGGGCGTCTGCGGTGTCCGGTGCGGCCGGGGCCGCGTCGTTGCGAGCCGAGCCGTCCGTTTCGGTGCTGCTGCCGGGGAGACTGCCGGAAGGGTCAGGGTCAGGGTCTGTGGCTGCGCTGGCCTCGGCGGTGGACGGTTGGGTGTCCAGCTGTGGAGTGTCCTGTGGCTCGGGCTCGGGCTCGGGCTTGGGCTCGGGCTCGCCTGTGCTCACCGTTGTGGAGGCGTCGGGTTCATCGGCGCCGGGGGCGGTCTCGGTCTCTGCTGTTGATGGGGTGGTCTGGCTCGACTCTGTGGATCTGCCGTTGTCCTCTGCGGCCGTTGCGGTCGCAGAGGCATCGGTGCTCTCTGCCGTGGTGTCGGCGTCGGCGGTCTGTGTGGTGTCGTCTCCGCCTGCTCCGCCGGGGAGGGGGAGGGAGCCATCCCCCCCGATGGCGGTCAGATCGGAATCGCTGAGGTTGACGCTGCCCGTGGCGGCGATGGAGATGGAGCCGCCGGCGGTGGCGCCACTGGCGTTGATGGAGCTGGAGGCGATGACGATGTCAGCCGCATCGATCGACACCGATCCACCGCTGCCGATGTCATTGCTGACATCGAGGCTGGAGGACTCGAGCGAGACGGAGCGTCCGGCCAGGGCGATCGTTCCGCCGTCTGCGGAGAGGCTGCTGGCGTTAAGGAGGAGATGACCGCCCTGTGAATCGAGGAGGAGGGAGTGATCAACGGTGAGCAGGCCATCGTCGATGGTCAGGTCTCCGTTGGCCGAGAGGCCGATGGCGGAAAGGCTGGCGGGATCGGTGCTCAGGCCAGGTGAGCCTGGGATGGGGATGCCGCGGAGACCGGCGACCTGTGAGGCGGTGCTGCCGTAGACGTCAAAGAAACCGGAGCCGACGGCGAGTGTGGTGGCGGTGCTGAGCTGGAGTGTGGCGACGTTGGTGAAGCCGCCACCGGCGGTGAGGGAGATGCCGCCGGGAGAGAGCCAGAAGAGATTGCCCTTGCTGGAGAGGGCGACCATCTTGTTGATGAAGCTGCCGGCGGGATCGATGACGCCGACGATGACGTTGGAGAAGGAATCGTTGTTGATCGAGGCACCGCTGATGGAGCCGCGTGTATCGAATTTTTCGAAACGGTGAAAGAGGTTGCTGCCGGCGCCGGTGCCACCGGTGATGGAGCAGTGACCGGCGGTGCAGGAGCCGTTGCGGATGCCGTTGATGACGGAGCCGAGACTCTGGAGGCCGGAGGCACCCTTGATCTCACCGGCCCTGCTGGGAGGAGCTGCCGACAGGGCAGCTCCGGCGAGGGCGGCCACCAGGCCGATGGGGACAACCCTCCGGAGGGGGCGCTGCCACAGGTCCGGGCTCATGTCCAGTGCAGCCCGATCGGGGCCATGCATCGCATGAGGTCAAGCTACCCGCGTTGGGCCGTCCGGAGAACAGGCGTGGTGGCTCACCCTGTCTGCATCGGCATCAGGTGTGATCAGGGCGAGCCTGGTCCTGTAGAGCGAACGGACTGGATGACGGCATTGAGGAGCTGCTGGAGCACGTCAAAGGAGGGGACGGCGATGCGGAGGGAGCTGCTGTCCTCGGGGGTGTTGGTGTCGGAGTCGCCCGTGGTTTTGATGAGGCCGAGTTTTGCGGCGGCCTCGATGGCGGCGCGGCGTTCGGATTCGCTGTAGGTCTCGCTGGTTTCGGCGGGGGTGAGCACGAGCACATCGACGACGCTGTTGATGGCGGCGAGCCGTTCATCGATGCTGCCTGTGACGGACTGGATGTCACCGCTGAGGGAGGAGCCGTCCTGGAAGGAGGTGCGTGTGCGTGCGTTGAGGGACTGCTCGAGGGGATCGGCGTTGAGGAGTGCGTCCTGGCTGCGTCGTGTGATGTCGGAGGTGAGGGTGTCTGCGTCGGTGTCTGTGGCGGCATCGAGGGCGCCGGAGAGGACGTCACTGTCCTCGCTGTCGACCTGGAGAGCGGTGGATGTGGTGTCGGTGGTGGAGGTGAGGAGTGTGCCCGTGAGGAAGAGGTCGCTTTCCTCGAGGTTGAGATCGACCGGTGAGGGTTGCTGAGCGTCGTCGAGATCGCTGGTGAGCGGCTGGGGTGCCTCCTTGGGAGCGGCGGGATCGGTCTCCTGCTTGCGGAGGGGCTGCTGCTCGACCTGTGTGTTGACAACGACGTTGACGACGGGTGAGTCGAGGAGGATCTCGACGAGCTCGGGAGTCTCGAGCGGGTTCAGGGGATCGGGAGTGTCCGGAGTGTCCGGAGCGTCGGGCGGTGTGACGGCGGCCGGCGGAACGGGCGGGATGGGATCCGGTGCGGGTGCGGGTGATGGCGGTGTGGGAGTGCCGCCGCTGGGTGGGAGCGGTGGAGTGGGCGTGATGGGCGGTGCCGGATCGATCGGAGTGGGAGTGGGTGTTGGTGAGGGAGTCGGTGGAGTTGGGAGGGGAAGGATGGTGACGGTGGCGTCGTTGGAGAGGGTGCCGCCGGGTCCGACGGTGAAGCTGGGTGGCGGGGCGCCGGGTCCGAGCTCGAGAGTGGTGGCGGCATCGAGGCTGAGGCTGTTGGTGCCTGGTGAGCCGATGGCGAGGGAGCCGCCGTCGATGCCGAAGACGTTGAGGGTGGAGTTGCGGAGATCGATGGAGCTTCCGTCGATGCTGATGGTGCCGCCGAGGGCCGGCGGATCCGCGATGAGGGAACTGCCGTCGATCAGGACGCTGCTTGGGAAGGGAGCGTTGAGACCGATGGCGATGGTGCCGCCGTCGGTGATGGTGCCGGAGGTGTTGAGCTGAGTGTTGGAGAGGTTGATGGAGGGAGCATCGAGAACGATGACGCCGCCGGAGGCGGCACCACTGACATCGATGGAGGCGGTGTTGAGGTTGAGGGGTTGTGAGGGGCTCTCGAGGGCGACGACGGCGCCGGGCGAGAGGATCGAGGCGCCGCCGCTGAGTGTGAGGGGAGTGGTGGAGGCGGCGTTGGAGAGGGCGATGGTGGAGAAGCCGCTGATGGTGCCGCCCTGCTGGGAGAAGCCATCGGAGACGGCGAGTGTGCCGGTGCCGGTGAGGAGTGGTGAGCCGGTGGCGGCACCGGTGATGGAGAGGTTGCTGGCGGCGAGTCCGCCTGTGGCGAGGAGAGTGCCGCCGGTGAGGGAGAGATCACCGCTGAGGGAAGAGGAGCCGGCGACGGCGAGGCTGCCGCTGGCGATGGAGAGGGCGTTGTCTGTGGTGGAGAAGAGGCTGGCGATGGAGACGGAGAAGCCGGAGGTGGTGAGGGCGGTGGCGTTGCTGATCGAGGTGACCGCCGCGGTGCTGTTCAGGCTGGCTGCAGCGACGGGGTCAAAGAGGATGGAGGCACCGCCTGAGAGATCGAGGGCGACCTGATCGGAGCTGGTGGGCAGGAGATCGGTGTTCCAGTTCTGGGGATTGCTCCAGAAGTTGTCGTCACCGCCACCGTCCCAGCAGATGGTGCCGTTGCTGCAGCCGGGAGCGGAGGAGAAGAGGAGGGCGAGGGTCTGGGGGGTGCTGGAGGTGTTGACCTGGGAGGAGAAGTTTGTGGGGAGGGTTTCGGTTGAGAAGCTGCCGCTGAGGCCGCCGTCGCTGGAGAGAACGGTGATCTGATCACCGTTGCTGGGGCTGTAGGCGGGTGTGAGGGAGGCGGTGAGCTGTCCGGCGAGAGTCGCCTGACCGCTGACCTCGATGCGGTCGGAGGGGCTGGGGTCATCCCCGACGCCGCCGAGGTCGAGCAGGAGCTGGCCGGTGGGGGATTGATCGAGGTTGCCGTTGATGAAGAGGAAACCGATGGGCTCGTCATCCCCTGCCGGAGCGATGGTGCCCTGGTTGAGGAGGGTGTTGCCGTTGAGGTTGATGGTGCCGTTGCCGGTGATGAAGCTGGTGTTGGTGAAGCCATCGCGCACCTCGAGGGTGGCGCTGTTGTTCAGGTTGATCAGCCCGGCCTGGGTGAGCGTGGAGCCGGAGTTGACGATGACGGAGCCGCCATCGATGGAGAAGCTGCCCTGGTTGTCGAGGGCGATATCCCCTGTCAACCCGAAGCGGAAGCTGCCATCACCTGTTTTGGTGAGGGTGCCTTGGTTGGAGAAGGAGGCCTGTGGGGAGGAGGGACTGGTGATCACCTCATCGAAGAGGGAGTCCGAACCAGCGGCGGTGTTGAGGGTGAGTTGAGCGGTGTTGGCGTTGACGAAGGACCCGCCGAGGCTGGTGCGGAGTTGGGTGCCTGCGGCGATGGAGGAGGAGCCGGAGGCATTGGTGTGGGTGAGGGTGCGTCCGGTGAGGCCGGGCGTGCCGGAGATGGTCAGCGGTCCGCTGATGTTGAGAGCACCGGTGCCGTCGATGGTGCCGCCGCTCCAGGTTGTGCTGCCGGCGAGGGTGAGATCACTGGCTCCTCCGAAGCTGCCCCCCAGCAGAATCAGCGCTCCATCAAGCTGCGAGGGAGGAGAGCCTTCAATGGACAGAGAGCCACTGGCGATGGAGAGGGCGTTGTCGCTGGCGCTCCTCAGGCTGGTGATGGAGACGTCTGGGTTGGGAGAGCCACTCTTCTGGGGATCGAAATCGATGAATGCACCGCCTGGAAAAGCCAACTCCACCTGATCGCTCAGCGTTGGCACGGCATCGGTGGTCCAGTTCGCAGCTGTTGCCCATGCGGTATCAGATCCACCACCGGCATCCCAGCAAATCGTTCCCGCACAGGGAAGTGGAATCGAGTTGTCAACCACTGAGCCGGCCAGAGTGGTCAAAGTTCCGTTGTTGAGAAAGACCACTTCGCCAGCCGAGCCGATTGTTACGGTCCCACTACCGGTTTTGTTGAGCGTGCCGCGGTTGAGGAACACGCCTGGATCACCAGCGGTGTTGTTGATGAAGGAGTTCTGGCTGAAGGAGAGTGTGGCTGCCAGGTCGAGGATGGCGCCGGTGTCGTTGATGAACTGCCCGGCGTTGTTGATGTTGAAGGTGGTGCCGACCTCAAGTGCGGAGCGGTTGGAGGTGTTGGTATGAACCAGTGTGCGGCCATCCAGGGTGCTGATGCCCGCGATGGAGAGAGGTCCGGAGATGGTGAGGATGCCCTCTCCGCCAATAGTGGTGTTTGCGATCGAGACGTTGCTGTTGATCGTTGAGTTGGCGTCGGTGTTGAGATTTCCTCCCTGCAAGGAGAGTGTTCCGGGGCCGGTGATGACGGCATCAGCGGTGAGGGTGTGTGTGCCGCTGCTGGGAACGGCGAGGGTGGCGCCGTTGGCGATGTTGAATGTGCCGGAGGAGATGCTGCTCGGGTTGGTGGCGAGGCGGAGGGTTCCGCTGGAGATGTTGAAGAGGCCGTCGTTGTTGAAGACGACATCGCCGACGGAGCCGATACCGACGAGTGCATTGCCGGTTTTGTTGAGCGTGCCGCGGTTGAGGAACACGCCTGGATCACCAGCGGTGTTGTTGATGAAGGAGTTCTGGCTGAAGGAGAGTGTGGCTGCCAGGTCGAGGATGGCGCCGGTGTCGTTGATGAACTGCCCGGCGTTGTTGATGTTGAAGGTGGTGCCGACCTGAAGTGCGGAGCGATTGAGTTCCGAGGTGTTGGTATGAACCAGTGTGCGGCCATCCAGGGTGCTGATGCCCGCGATGGAGAGAGGTCCGGAGATGGTGAGGATGCCCTCTCCGCCAACAGTGGTGTTTGCGATCGAGACGTTGCTGTTGATCGTTGAGTTGGCGTCGGTGTTGAGATTTCCTCCCTGCAAGGAGAGTGTTCCGGGGCCGGTGATGACGGCATCAGCGGTGAGGGTGTGTGTGCCGCTGCTGGGAACGGCGAGGGTGGCGCCGTTGGCGATGTTGAATGTGCCGGAGGAGATGCTGCTCGGGTTGGTGGCGAGGCGGAGGGTTCCGCTGGAGATGTTGAAGAGGCCGTCGTTGTTGAAGACGACATCGCCGACGGAGCCGATCTCGACGAGTGCATTGCCGGTTCTGTTGAGCGTGCCGCGGTTGAGGAACACGCCTGGATCACCAGCGGTGTTGTTGATGAAGGAGTTCTGGCTGAAGGAGAGTGTGGCTGCCAGGTCGAGGATGGCGCCGGTGTCGTTGATGAACTGCCCGGCGTTGTTGATGTTGAAGGTGGTGCCGACCTGAAGTGCGGAGCGGTTGGAGGTGTTGGTATGAACCAGTGTGCGGCCATCCAGGGTGCTGATGCCCGCGATGGAGAGAGGTCCGGAGATGGTGAGGATGCCCTCTCCGCCAATAGTGGTGTTTGCGATCGAGACGTTGCTGTTGATCGTTGAGTTGGCGTCGGTGTTGAGATTTCCTCCCTGCAAGGAGAGTGTTCCGGGGCCGGTGATGACGGCATCAGCGGTGAGGGTGTGTGTGCCGCTGCTGGGAACGGCGAGGGTGGCGCCGTTGGCGATGTTGAATGTGCCGGAGGAGATGCTGCTCGGGTTGGTGGCGAGGCGGAGGGTTCCGCTGGAGATGTTGAAGAGGCCGTCGTTGTTGAAGACGACATCGCCGACGGAGCCGATACCGACGAGTGCATTGCCGGTTTTGTTGAGCGTGCCGCGGTTGAGGAACACGCCTGGATCACCAGCGGTGTTGTTGATGAAGGAGTTCTGGCTGAAGGAGAGTGTGGCTGCCAGGTCGAGGATGGCGCCGGTGTCGTTGATGAACTGCCCGGCGTTGTTGATGTTGAAGGTGGTGCCGACCTGAAGTGCGGAGCGATTGAGTTCCGAGGTGTTGGTATGAACCAGTGTGCGGCCATCCAGGGTGCTGATGCCCGCGATGGAGAGAGGTCCGGAGATGGTGAGGATGCCCTCTCCGCCAACAGTGGTGTTTGCGATCGAGACGTTGCTGTTGATCGTTGAGTTGGCGTCGGTGTTGAGATTTCCTCCCTGCAAGGAGAGTGTTCCGGGGCCGGTGATGACGGCATCAGCGGTGAGGGTGTGTGTGCCGCTGCTGGGAACGGCGAGGGTGGCGCCGTTGGCGATGTTGAATGTGCCGGAGGAGATGCTGCTCGGGTTGGTGGCGAGGCGGAGGGTTCCGCTGGAGATGTTGAAGAGGCCGTCGTTGTTGAAGACGACATCGCCGACGGAGCCGATCTCGACGAGTGCATTGCCGGTTTTGTTGAGCGTGCCGCGGTTGAGGAACACGCCTGGATCACCAGCGGTGTTGTTGATGAAGGAGTTCTGGCTGAAGGAGAGTGTGGCTGCCAGGTCGAGGATGGCGCCGGTGTCGTTGATGAACTGCCCGGCGTTGTTGATGTTGAAGGTGGTGCCGACCTCAAGTGCGGAGCGGTTGGAGGTGTTGGTATGAACCAGTGTGCGGCCATCCAGGGTGCTGATGCCCGCGATGGAGAGAGGTCCGGAGATGGTGAGGATGCCCTCTCCGCCAATAGTGGTGTTTGCGATCGAGACGTTGCTGTTGATCGTTGAGTTGGCGTCGGTGTTGAGATTTCCTCCCTGCAAGGAGAGTGTTCCGGGGCCGGTGATGACGGCATCAGCGGTGAGGGTGTGTGTGCCGCTGCTGGGAACGGCGAGGGTGGCGCCGTTGGCGATGTTGAATGTGCCGGAGGAGATGCTGCTCGGGTTGGTGGCGAGGCGGAGGGTTCCGCTGGAGATGTTGAAGAGGCCGTCGTTGTTGAAGACGACATCGCCGACGGAGCCGATACCGACGAGTGCATTGCCGGTTTTGTTGAGCGTGCCGCGGTTGAGGAACACGCCTGGATCACCAGCGGTGTTGTTGATGAAGGAGTTCTGGCTGAAGGAGAGTGTGGCTGCCAGGTCGAGGATGGCGCCGGTGTCGTTGATGAACTGCCCGGCGTTGTTGATGTTGAAGGTGGTGCCGACCTGAAGTGCGGAGCGATTGAGTTCCGAGGTGTTGGTATGAATGAGTTGCGCACCATCCAGGAGGTTGCTCCCGGACATCGCCAGTTGTTCGGACGCTGTTATGCTGCCACCGCCAACAATCGTGGCGCTTTGAAGCACGAGATCGCCCGATCTCACGCTGGTTCCTGTAGCTACGCCGGCGGTTGAACCTCCCAGTACAAGGGTGCCGGGGGATCGGCTCCCGCCTTGAGTCACGGTCGCTTCGCCACCGTTCAAATCAAGCGTTCCCGAAATCCAGCGTGTGCCTTCATTTCCACTATTATCCACGTCGGAGGTAAAAACGACATCCAGCGGCTGTCGTGTTGATTTGATGTCGGCATTGAGATCAATCCAGCCCGTGGCGATGAACTCGAGCGCGGCCGCGCTGACTGGTTCTGCCTCAATGGCTGCCGTGATCCTGATCGTGCCGCTCCCGCTGCCTGTGTTTCCCTGACTGTCAACGATTACGGTGCCTCCCGGCTCCAGCGCACTCACGATTAGGTCAGCCCCGATCTGGCTGACGGCTCCACTGCCACTGCCGACAAATGGTGGAGGCTCCGGATCCACCCTGATGTTGGTCAGAGCAGACCCACTGACAATCTCGATGTTGTAGGGATCAATGAGCCATGTACCTGCATTGCCGTTGGCGGCTGATGTGTCCGGTGCCTGGGTGACACTGAGGAGTCCGGCGGAGGTTTCAATGAAGCCGCCGTCACCGGAGTCGGCACCGCCTGTGGCGGAGAGCTGCGCATCGATGGAGGCGACGTCTGAGGCATAGAGGATCAGCTCACCGCCATCGCCAGCGGTTGTGGCCTCAACGCTGATGGTGGTGTCGGCACTGGCCGTGAGGGTGGAGGCATTGCGGATGGAGGTGTCCTCACCGCGCCGTCCGCCACCGATCTGGATGTGGCCACCACCGGTGGTGCCACTGGCATCGATGGAGCTGGCGGCCAGGGCGATGGCGCCTGCTTCCAGGAGGATCGAGCCGCCGCGGGCCTGGGGCCCTGAGCCGCTGGCGGTGAGGGTGGCGCCGGTGAGGGTGAGGGTGTCTGCGGCCTGGAGGGTGATGTCACCACCGCCGGGCAGCGGTTGGGGTGCCGCCATGGCTGCGGCGGGCGTCGGTGCTGCCGCTGCTGCTGTTGTTGTTGTGGTTGTTTCGTCTGAGCCGGCCGGCTGGGCAGCGGGCGGGGTTGCCGGGTCTGAGCTGGCTGCAGTGGCAGTGGCAGTGGCAGTGGCAGTGGCAGTGACTGGAGCGTCTGGTGCAGGTGAGGCGGTCTGCTGCTGCGAGGGTGCTGCCGGCATGGCGTCACCACCGACCAGGGTGTCTGCAGTGAGGGGCTCTGCCGCGGCGGGATCGGGCACTGCGGGACGGGCGTCCTGCTGGCTGAGGGCCTGATCCATCTGGCTGACCAGACCGGTGCTCTGGAGCGATCGGCTCCAGCTGCCGGCGGTTGTGGTGTCGGTGCGGACGGCGCCGCTGCCGGTGCTGCTGGTGCCGGCGGTGGCGCCGGAGGCGTCGAGGCGTCCGCCGGAGATGGTGATGTCAGCGGCAGCGATGGCGATGGATCCACCCGGCGCGGAGGCGGTGGCCGGGGGCGCGGCGGAGGCCGGAGCTTCCGCGCCGCCCCTGACGGGGGCGTTGAGGGAGGCCTCGGCGGTCGGCGCCGCCTCTGTTGCCTCCGCGTCCTCTGCGGTGAGACCCGTACCGGGTGCATCGGCTGGAGGTGCGGAAGGAGCGGCATCCGATGCAGCGACCTGTGCTGAGTCCGCTCTGTCCTGAGCCTCCTGCGCCGGTGCCGGCACCTCCGCGGGCTCTGCATCAGCCGTGTCCCCACCCCCGGTCGATGTCGCCGCGGTGGGTTCCACGGCCAGCGCATCGTTCTCTGTCGCCTGTGCCGGATTGGCGACGAGAGGTTCTGCGGTGTCCGGTGCCGCCTCTCCTGCCGGTTGCCCGCCGCTGCTGCCCTCTCCACCACTGCCATCCCCTCCGATGGCGGTCAGATCGGAATCGCTGAGGTTGACGCTGCCCGTGGCGGCGATGGAGATGGAGCCGCCGGCGGTGGCGCCACTGGCGTTGATGGAGCTGGAGGTGATGACGATGTCAGCGGCATCGATCGACACCAATCCACCGCTGCCGATGTCATTGCTGACATCGAGGCTGGAGGACTCGAGCGAGACGGAGCGTCCGGCGAGGGCGATCGTTCCGCCGTCTGCGGAGAGGCTGCTGGCGTTAAGGAGGAGATGACCGCCCTGTGAATCGAGGAGGAGGGAGTGATCAACGGTGAGCAGGCCATCGTCGATGGTCAGGTCTCCGTTGGCCGAGAGGCCGATGGCGGAAAGGCTGGCGGGATCGGTGCTCAGGCCAGGTGAGCCTGGGATGGGGATGCCGCGGAGACCGGCGACCTGTGAGGCGGTGCTGCCGTAGACGTCAAAGAAACCGGAGCCGACGGCGAGTGTGGTGGCGGTGCTGAGCTGGAGTGTGGCGACGTTGGTGAAGCCGCCACCGGCGGTGAGGGAGATGCCGCCGGGAGAGAGCCAGAAGAGATTGCCCTTGCTGGAGAGGGCGACCATCTTGTTGATGAAGCTGCCGGCGGGATCGATGACGCCGACGATGACGTTGGAGAAGGAATCGTTGTTGATCGAGGCACCGCTGATGGAGCCGCGTGTATCGAATTTTTCGAAACGGTGAAAGAGGTTGCTGCCGGCGCCGGTGCCACCGGTGATGGAGCAGTGACCGGCGGTGCAGGAGCCGTTGCGGATGCCGTTGATGACGGAGCCGAGACTCTGGAGGCCGGAGGCACCCTTGATCTCACCGGCCCTGCTGGGAGGAGCTGCCGACAGGGCAGCTCCGGCGAGGGCGGCCACCAGGCCGATGGGGACAACCCTCCGGAGGGGGCGCTGCCACAGGTCCGGGCTCATGTCCAGTGCAGCCCGATCGGGGCCATGCATCGCATGAGGTCAAGCTACCCGCGTTGGGCCGTCCGGAGAACAGGCGTGGTGGCTCACCCTGTCTGCATCGGCATCAGGTGTGATCAGGGCGAGCCTGGTCCTGTAGAGCGAACGGACTGGATGACGGCATTGAGGAGCTGCTGGAGCACGTCAAAGGAGGGGACGGCGATGCGGAGGGAGCTGCTGTCCTCGGGGGTGTTGGTGTCGGAGTCGCCCGTGGTTTTGATGAGGCCGAGTTTTGCGGCGGCCTCGATGGCGGCGCGGCGTTCGGATTCGCTGTAGGTCTCGCTGGTTTCGGCGGGGGTGAGCACGAGCACATCGACGACGCTGTTGATGGCGGCGAGCCGTTCATCGATGCTGCCTGTGACGGACTGGATGTCACCGCTGAGGGAGGAGCCGTCCTGGAAGGAGGTGCGTGTGCGTGCGTTGAGGGACTGCTCGAGGGGATCGGCGTTGAGGAGTGCGTCCTGGCTGCGTCGTGTGATGTCGGAGGTGAGGGTGTCTGCGTCGGTGTCTGTGGCGGCATCGAGGGCGCCGGAGAGGACGTCACTGTCCTCGCTGTCGACCTGGAGAGCGGTGGATGTGGTGTCGGTGGTGGAGGTGAGGAGTGTGCCCGTGAGGAAGAGGTCGCTTTCCTCGAGGTTGAGATCGACCGGTGAGGGTTGCTGAGCGTCGTCGAGATCGCTGGTGAGCGGCTGGGGTGCCTCCTTGGGAGCGGCGGGATCGGTCTCCTGCTTGCGGAGGGGCTGCTGCTCGACCTGTGTGTTGACAACGACGTTGACGACGGGTGAGTCGAGGAGGATCTCGACGAGCTCGGGAGTCTCGAGCGGGTTCAGGGGATCGGGAGTGTCCGGAGTGTCCGGAGCGTCGGGCGGTGTGACGGCGGCCGGCGGAACGGGCGGGATGGGATCCGGTGCGGGTGCGGGTGATGGCGGTGTGGGAGTGCCGCCGCTGGGTGGGAGCGGTGGAGTGGGCGTGATGGGCGGTGCCGGATCGATCGGAGTGGGAGTGGGTGTTGGTGAGGGAGTCGGTGGAGTTGGGAGGGGAAGGATGGTGACGGTGGCGTCGTTGGAGAGGGTGCCGCCGGGTCCGACGGTGAAGCTGGGTGGCGGGGCGCCGGGTCCGAGCTCGAGAGTGGTGGCGGCATCGAGGCTGAGGCTGTTGGTGCCTGGTGAGCCGATGGCGAGGGAGCCGCCGTCGATGCCGAAGACGTTGAGGGTGGAGTTGCGGAGATCGATGGAGCTTCCGTCGATGCTGATGGTGCCGCCGAGGGCCGGCGGATCCGCGATGAGGGAACTGCCGTCGATCAGGACGCTGCTTGGGAAGGGAGCGTTGAGACCGATGGCGATGGTGCCGCCGTCGGTGATGGTGCCGGAGGTGTTGAGCTGAGTGTTGGAGAGGTTGATGGAGGGAGCATCGAGAACGATGACGCCGCCGGAGGCGGCACCACTGACATCGATGGAGGCGGTGTTGAGGTTGAGGGGTTGTGAGGGGCTCTCGAGGGCGACGACGGCGCCGGGCGAGAGGATCGAGGCGCCGCCGCTGAGTGTGAGGGGAGTGGTGGAGGCGGCGTTGGAGAGGGCGATGGTGGAGAAGCCGCTGATGGTGCCGCCCTGCTGGGAGAAGCCATCGGAGACGGCGAGTGTGCCGGTGCCGGTGAGGAGTGGTGAGCCGGTGGCGGCACCGGTGATGGAGAGGTTGCTGGCGGCGAGTCCGCCTGTGGCGAGGAGAGTGCCGCCGGTGAGGGAGAGATCACCGCTGAGGGAAGAGGAGCCGGCGACGGCGAGGCTGCCGCTGGCGATGGAGAGGGCGTTGTCTGTGGTGGAGAAGAGGCTGGCGATGGAGACGGAGAAGCCGGAGGTGGTGAGGGCGGTGGCGTTGCTGATCGAGGTGACCGCCGCGGTGCTGTTCAGGCTGGCTGCAGCGACGGGGTCAAAGAGGATGGAGGCACCGCCTGAGAGATCGAGGGCGACCTGATCGGAGCTGGTGGGCAGGAGATCGGTGTTCCAGTTCTGGGGATTGCTCCAGAAGTTGTCGTCACCGCCACCGTCCCAGCAGATGGTGCCGTTGCTGCAGCCGGGAGCGGAGGAGAAGAGGAGGGCGAGGGTCTGGGGGGTGCTGGAGGTGTTGACCTGGGAGGAGAAGTTTGTGGGGAGGGTTTCGGTTGAGAAGCTGCCGCTGAGGCCGCCGTCGCTGGAGAGAACGGTGATCTGATCACCGTTGCTGGGGCTGTAGGCGGGTGTGAGGGAGGCGGTGAGCTGTCCGGCGAGAGTCGCCTGACCGCTGACCTCGATGCGGTCGGAGGGGCTGGGGTCATCCCCGACGCCGCCGAGGTCGAGCAGGAGCTGGCCGGTGGGGGATTGATCGAGGTTGCCGTTGATGAAGAGGAAACCGATGGGCTCGTCATCCCCTGCCGGAGCGATGGTGCCCTGGTTGAGGAGGGTGTTGCCGTTGAGGTTGATGGTGCCGTTGCCGGTGATGAAGCTGGTGTTGGTGAAGCCATCGCGCACCTCGAGGGTGGCGCTGTTGTTCAGGTTGATCAGCCCGGCCTGGGTGAGCGTGGAGCCGGAGTTGACGATGACGGAGCCGCCATCGATGGAGAAGCTGCCCTGGTTGTCGAGGGCGATATCCCCTGTCAACCCGAAGCGGAAGCTGCCATCACCTGTTTTGGTGAGGGTGCCTTGGTTGGAGAAGGAGGCCTGTGGGGAGGAGGGACTGGTGATCACCTCATCGAAGAGGGAGTCCGAACCAGCGGCGGTGTTGAGGGTGAGTTGAGCGGTGTTGGCGTTGACGAAGGACCCGCCGAGGCTGGTGCGGAGTTGGGTGCCTGCGGCGATGGAGGAGGAGCCGGAGGCATTGGTGTGGGTGAGGGTGCGTCCGGTGAGGCCGGGCGTGCCGGAGATGGTCAGCGGTCCGCTGATGTTGAGAGCACCGGTGCCGTCGATGGTGCCGCCGCTCCAGGTTGTGCTGCCGGCGAGGGTGAGATCACCCGTGCCGGAGAGCAGGGGCGCGGTCTGGGTTGGCGGAGGAGCCTGGAGTGTGAGGGCACCGTTGAGCGTGGAGGCGGTGGGTCCGTCGATGGAGAGGCTGCCGCTGGCGAGAGTGAGGGAGTTGTCGGACGTGGAGAAGAGGCTGGCGATGGAGACCGAGGAGGAGGTGGCACCGGCCCCAATCGGGTCAAACAGAATCGAAGCGCCACCTGTGAGTTCCAGGGCGACCTGATCGGAGCTGGTGGGCAGCAGATCGGTGTTCCAGTTCTGAGGGTTGCTCCAGAAGTCGTCAGTGCCGCCGCCGTCCCAGCAGATGGTGCCGCTGCAGGTGGCGCCACCACCACCGGAGAAGTTGAGGCGCAGCCAGCCGGGGGTGGAGCTGTTGTCTATTTCCGTGGTGAAGCCGTCGGGGAGGTTGGTGGCCGAGAAGTCGCCTGTGATGCCCAGATTGCCCTGAAGGACGGACACCTGATCACCATCGGTCGGAGAGAACCCGTTGATCAGGGTGGAATCAAGTGAGCCATCCAGTGTGGTGCTGCCGGTGACAACGAGCCTGTCCGAACCGTTGCCGAAGCCGGCGCCCCCGATGTCCAGCTCAAGCCCCCCCTCACTACCTTGGATCAGGTCGCCGCTGATGGTGATGGCGCCTGCAGTGCCGACACCACCCGGTGAGAGGTTTCCTTGGTTGGTGAGGGTGCCGGTGCCCAGCGCAATGACGCCGTCGCCACTGATCAGTCCGTCATTGGTGAAGGTTGTGTCCTCAAATCTCAGATTCACTCCGCTGGCCAGATCGATGGAGCCGGTCTGAGCGAACTGGCCGTTGCCTGCGATCACAACGATGCCCCCTTCAATCGCGAAGGAGCCGCTGTTGTTCAGGTTGAACGTGAAGATTCCATCGGGACCGAACTCCAGAGTCGAAGGTCCGCCCTTCGTTAGCGTGCCCCTGTTCTCGAAGGTGTACACGCCTCCGGTGACGATGTTCTGCGTCACCCGCGTGACCTCGCCGGCCTGCACAGGAGCGTTCAGCACCGCGCCGCTGTCGTTGATGAAGGCGGCACCGTTGTCGAGCGTGAGTTGTGTCCCTGACGCCAGGCTGGATGTGCCGGAGCCATTGGTGTGGGAGAGGCTGCGCCCATCGAGTCTCGGCGTACCGGAGACGGTGAGAGGCCCGCTGATGGTGAGCGCGCCGGTGCCATCGATGGTGCCGCCGCTCCAGACGGTCGTGCCGGCGAGCGTGAGATCACCCATGCCCGACAGGAGTGGTGCGGTCTGGGTGGCCGGGGGTGCCTGGAGTGTGAGGGCACCGTTGAGGGTGGAGGAAGCAGGTCCGTCGATGGTGAGGGTGCCGCTGGCGATCGTGAGCGTGTTGTCTGCGCTGGAGAAGAGGCTGGCGATGGAGACGGAGGTGCTGGCGGCCCCGGCGCCAACGGGATCGAAGAGAATGGAGGCACCGCCGCTGAGTTCAAGGGCAACCTGATCGGCGCTGGTGGGCAGCAGATCGGTGTCCCAGTTCTGTGGATTGCTCCAGAAGTTGTCAGTGCCGCCCCCGTCCCAGCAGATCGTGCCGCTGCAGACATCGCCGCCACCAGCGAACACCAGGCTGAGGGTGGAGGGCGAAGAGCCGTTGTCGATCTGGCTGCTGAAGCCGGTGGGGATGGATTCGGTTAGATCCGTGGTGATGGAGCCGGGCGGGGTTGAGGTGCCACTTCTCAGCACAACGATCTGATCGCCGTCGGCCGGGGTGTAGCCGTTGATCAGGCTCGCGTTGAGGTTGCCGAGGAGGAAGGCTGTCCCGCCCACCTCGAGTCCATCGGATTCCCCAGTGCCGGTGCCTCCCAACTCGATCTGGAGAGTACCTGCGGGACCCTGTTGCAGATCGCCGTTGATGGTGAGGGTGCCGGCGCTGCCGGTGCCGCCCGGTGCGATCACACCGTTGTTGGTGAGCGTGTTGAAGATGACCTCTACCGTGCCGTCACCCTGGATGGTGCCGGCGTTGGTGAGATCGCCGCTGACGCTGAGGGTGGTTCCGGTGTCGAGGTTGATCAGCCCCGACTGAGTGAACTCGCTGCCATCGACTCGGATGGTTCCCGCATCAATGGATGTGGTGCCGGCATTGGTGACAGCGAGGGCGGTGTTCGAACTGATCTCAAGAGTGCCAGCCCCCGTTTTGGTGAGTGTGCCGTCATTGATGAAGCTGCCGGCCGCCAGTGGTCCCGTCCCGAAGCTTTCGATCGAGGTGGTGGTGCCGGCGTTGGCAAGAACCGAGAGGGACGCGCCGGAGGCATTGCTGAAGCTGGCACCGTTGCCGACCTGGAATGTGGTTCCCGAGGCGATTCCGGAGATGCCGCTGGCGTTGGTGTGAATGAGCGAGCCACCGCTGAGGTCCGGGTTGCCGGAGATGGAGAGAGCACCCGACACGGTGAGTGGTCCGGCGGAGGGAGCACTGCCGTCGATAGTGCCGCCCGACCAGTTCAGCGGCCCTCGCAGTTCAAGGCTGCCGCCGGTGAGGTTGAGGCTGCCGCCGCTGATGGCCACGGCGCTGTCGATGGTTGATGCGCCACCACTGGTCAGGCTGCCGCCGCTGAGGCTGAGCTGGCCGGCCCCCCCGATGGAGCTGGTCGCGGAAAGGGCCTGGGCGCCACCCGCGATGTCCAGGCTGGCCCCGTTGCTGATGGTGAAACTCCCAGGGTGGCTGCCGCCCGTGCCTGCGAGCAGGACGCTTCCCTCGCCGATGGCGGTGGCTCCCTGGTTGTTGAAGGTGAAGGCGGTGCTGCCGCCGATCGAGACACTGCCGCTGCCGGATTTGGTCAGCGTTCCGGCGTTGGAGAACGTCCCGGCGGCAGGGGCTCCCGACCCGAAGCTCTGGATGCTGGTGGTGGCGGTACCCGACACCGGCAGCGTCAGGCTGGCTCCACTGGCGTTGATCAGGCTGGCTCCATTGCCGACTGTGAGCGTGGATCCGGAGGCAACGGTGGAGGCGCCGGAGCTGTTGGTGTGGGTGAGGGTGATGCCATCGAGGCTGGGGGTGCCCGAGATGGAGAGGGGGCCGGACATGGTGAAGGAGCCGCCACCTCCGAAGTAGCCGGAACCCTGGGCGATCGTGCCGTCACTCCAGTCCACCGGCCCGGCCAGTTCCGTGTCGCCTGAGCTGGCCAGGCTGCCGCCACTGATGGTCACGGCGCCGTTGAAGGTGGAGTTCTCCCCGATCGAGAGGGCCCCGCTGCTGATGGTGAGGCTGTTGTCACCAGTGGAGAACAGGGAGGTGATGGTGACCGAGCTGCTGGCTGCGCCGGCTGCCGTGGGATCGAAGAGCACGGAGGCGCCACCGGTGAGCTCGAGGGCCACCCGGTCGCTCTGACCGGGGAGCAGATCGGTGCTCCAGTTCTCCTCTGTGCTCCAGAAGTTGTCGGCCCCGCCGCCGTCCCAGCAGATGTCCACGCTGCAGGGCGCAGCCGCGGAGAACAGCAGGTCGAAGGTGGAGGGTGTGGGCGTGTTGTCCGTCTGGGCGGAGAAGCCGTCAGGCACGTTCAGCGCACTGAAGCTGCCGCTGATGGCGCCCGTGCTTTGCAGCAGGGTGATCTGGTCAGCGTCGCTGGGCACGTAGCTATTGATCAAAGAGGAGTCGAGCGAGCCGTCGAGGCCTGTCGTGCCGCTGATGTCGATCCGGTCCGACTGACCGAGACCCGTGCCACCGAGATCCAGCGCCAGGGATCCTTCTGCCGCCTGCTGCAGGTTGCCGCTGATGGTCAGGGTGCCGGCTGTTCCGGTTCCACCCGGAGCGAGGGTGCCCTCATTGGTGAGGGTGCCCGTGCCACCGAGATCGATGGTTCCCAGGCCGCTGATGGTGCCGTTGTTGGTGAAGCTGGTGGAGGCGGAAAGAGTGGTGCCGGTAGCCAGGTCAACGGTGCCGGCCTGGGTGAAGGTGCTGCCTGCAGCGAATGTGCCCTCCAACAGGTTGATCGTGCCCTGGTTGTTCAGGGCCACAGCACCGAAGACGCTGAGCGTGCCTGTACCTGATTTGTTGAGGGTGCCGTTGTTGGTGAAGGTGCTTGCTGTGCCTGCGTCGATGTCGAGGAAGGAGGTGGCGGTGCCTGAGACGGGGAAGGAGAAGACAGCGCCTGTGTCGTTGATGAAGGAGGCGTTGTTGTTGAGGTTGAGCTGAGAGCCCGAGGCGAGGCTGGAGGTGCCAGAGGCGTTGGTGTGTGTGACGGTGCGGGCGTCGATGGACGGTGCGCTGGTGGAGATGGCGAGCGGACCGGCGAAGGTGACGTTGCCCGTGCCGGCGATGGTGCCTCCGGAGAAGGTGGAGGAGCCGCTGAAGGCGATGTCAGTGGAGCCGGTGAGTGTGCCGCCGGAGAGGGAGAGGGATGCGGCGTTGACGGAATTGGAGGTGTTGACGGCGAGCGTGCCGCTGCTGACGTCGATGGAGAGGGTGCCTGCCGGCTCGAAGGAGAAGGGATCGGCGAGGGTGAGGGAGGCGGAGCCAGCGGAGGTGCCGAGGGTGCCGGAGCCGGTGGCGGAGCCGGAGAAGGTGTGGTTGCCGTTGACGGCGGTGAGGGAGGCGCCGGAGGCGATGGCGAAGGAGCCTGTGCTGGTGCCGCCGCCGCTGCCGTTGAGGCGGAGGGTGCCTTCTGTGATGGAGACGGAGCCGTTGTTGTTGAAGGCGACGCCGCCGAAGGTTTCGAGCGTGCCTGTACCTGATTTGTTGAGGGTGCCGTTGTTGGTGAAGGTGCTTGCTGTGCCTGCGTCGATGTCGAGGAAGGAGGTGGCGGTGCCTGAGACGGGGAAGGAGAAGACAGCGCCTGTGTCGTTGATGAAGGAGGCGTTGTTGTTGAGGTTGAGCTGAGAGCCCGAGGCGAGGCTGGAGGTGCCAGAGGCGTTGGTGTGTGTGACGGTGCGGGCGTCGATGGACGGTGCGCTGGTGGAGATGGCGAGCGGACCGGCGAAGGTGACGTTGCCCGTGCCGGCGATGGTGCCTCCGGAGAAGGTGGAGGAGCCGCTGAAGGCGATGTCAGTGGAGCCGGTGAGTGTGCCGCCGGAGAGGGAGAGGGATGCGGCGTTGACGGGATTGGAGGTGTTGACGGCGAGCGTGCCGCTGCTGACGTCGATGGAGAGGGTGCCTGCCGGCTCGAAGGAGAAGGGATCGGCGAGGGTGAGGGAGGCGGAGCCAGCGGAGGTGCCGAGGGTGCCGGAGCCGGTGGCGGAGCCGGAGAAGGTGTGGTTGCCGTTGACGGCGGTGAGGGAGGCGCCGGAGGCGATGGCGAAGGAGCCTGTGCTGGTGCCGCCGCCGCTGCCGTTGAGGCGGAGGGTGCCTTCTGTGATGGAGACGGAGCCGTTGTTGTTGAAGGCGACGCCGCCGAAGGTTTCGAGCGTGCCTGTACCTGATTTGTTGAGGGTGCCGTTGTTGGTGAAGGTGCTTGCTGTGCCTGCGTCGATGTCGAGGAAGGAGGTGGCGGTGCCTGAGACGGGGAAGGAGAAGACAGCGCCTGTGTCGTTGATGAAGGAGGCGTTGTTGTTGAGGTTGAGCTGAGAGCCCGAGGCGAGGCTGGAGGTGCCAGAGGCGTTGGTGTGGGTCAGGCTGCTGCTATCAACCGTGACAGTGCTCAGGATCGCGAGAGGACCGTTGACTGTGAAGCCGCCTGTCCCTGACACGGTGCCGCCGCTCCAGGTGAGTCCGCCGGTGATTGATGTGGCCCCACTGTTGGTGAGGGTTCCAGCGCTGAGCGCAACATCGGTGGTGAGGGAGGGAACCGTCGCGGTGTTCAGCGTGCCTCCGCTGATGGCGACCGTTCCTTCACCACCGATCGTGCTTGAGGGGGCAAGGGTCAGGACGCTGCTGGGCAGGCCCAGTGTGGTGCCGGAGGTGAGGTTGAAGGCTCCGGTGCTGGTTCCATCGCTGCCGCCCAGATTGACGGTGCCTGCGGTGATGTTGAAGGTGCCGTCGTTGCTGAAGACGAGATCACCAGTGAAGACACCGGAGGCGACTTCCAGGGTGCCGGCACCGGTTTTGGTGAGGGTGCCGAGGTTGGTGAAGCTGCCCGTGGCGCCGTTGTCGTGATCCAGAGCAGCGGTGCTGCTCGCCGCCGCATCAATGGTGAAGCTGGCAGCGGCATCGTTGATGAAGCTGCCGCCGTTGTCGATGTTGAGCTGACCCCCGGACACCAGGGAGGAGGTGCCTGACGCGTTGGTGTGGGTGAGGGTGCGTCCGTCGAGGAACGTGGTGCCCGAGATCGTCAGGGGTCCTGACGCGGTGAGTCCACCTGATCCTGAAATCGTGCCGCCGCTCCAGTTGATCTCTCCGGACAGGGTTGTGGGCGCTGTGCTGGTGAGCGTTCCTGAGCTGAGGGAGACGTTGGTGGCGATGGTGGGCGCATCGGCCGTGTTCAGCGTGCCTCCGCTAATGGCGACCGTTCCTTCACCACCGATCGTGCTGGAGGAGGCGAGAGTGAGGGTGCTGCTGGGCAGGCCGAGTGTGGCTCCGGAGGTGAGGTTGAAGGCTCCGGTGCTGCTTCCATCGCTGCCGCCGAGATTGACGGTGCCTGCGGTGATGTTGAAGGTGCCAGCGTTACTGAAGACGAGGTCGCCAGTGAAGACACCGGAGGCGACTTCCAGGGTGCCGGCACCGGTTTTGGTGAGGGTGCCGAGGTTGGTGAAGGTGCCCGTGGCACCATTGTCGTGATCCAGAGCAGCGGTGCTGCTCGTCGCCGCATCAATGGCGAAGCTGGCTCCGGTGTTGTTGAGGAAGGTGCCGCCGTCGTCGATGTCCAATTGGCCGCCCGAGGCGAGCACAGACCCCGGCCCAGCATTGGCGTGAGTCAGCGTTCGGCCCGAGAGGGTGGGGTTGCCGGAAATCAGCAGCGATCCTCCGGCGCCGAAATAGCCGGACCCAGAGAGGATGCCGCCGGACCAGTCGGTGGTGCCCGAAACGAAAATACCTCCCGTTCCCGTAAGTGTTCCATCAGAGATGGTGACGCCTCCGCTGGGGGCCAGTGGGCTCGAGGTGTTGGCATTCAGGGTGCCGCCGCTCACCGAAAGTCCGATGGTGCTGCCGCCATCAAGTGAGAAGCCGGTGTCCAGTGTCAGCGTGCCGCCTGATGTCCCCAGCGTGCCGTTGCCTGAAGCGGAACCCGACAGAACGTGCGAGCCGGCGCTGATGTTCAATTCTGTCCCAGGGGAGAGATTGAACGTGCCGGAGCTTGTTCCGCCGCTCCCTCCCAGGTTGACGGTCCCTCCGTTGATGTTGAATACGCCGGAATTGGTGAAAGCGAGGTCGCCGGTGAAGAGTCCCGACGCCACCTCCATTGTGCCCGCGCCCGTTTTGTTCAGGATTCCAAGATTGTTGAAGCTCCCTGTGATGCCGCTGTCGTGGTCCAAGACGACAGAGTTGCCGGTTGTGGCATTGAATGCGAGGCTGGCGCCAGCTGCATTGAGGAAGGTGGCGCCGTTGTTGATGTCCAGCTGAGCGCCGGAGGAGAACACCGATGTGCCGCCAGCGTTGGTGTGGGTGAGGGTACGTCCATCCAGAGCTGGATTGCCGGAGATGGAGATCGGTCCCGACACGGTGAGATTGCCTGTTCCCGTGATGGTTCCACCGCTCCAGGTGTTGTTGCCCGAGAGGGTGATGTCTCCGCTGCCCGTCAGCGTTCCACCGGACATGGAGAAGCCGTTGAGGTCGTTGTAGGCGCCGTCGACCGTCAGCGATGTGGTGGCGAGAGACGTGGTTCCGGTTTGGAAGGTGGTGTTGCTGGCCACGACAGCCGCGCCGTTGATGACGGTTGGCCCATCTGTTGCCGGATCTCCAGTCAGTGCTTTGGCTGTACCGCCCATGAGATCCAGGGTGCCGCTGGACCACTGGAAGGTCTCTCCGCCTGAGCTGTTGTCAGCATCGACGATGAACTCCACATTGAGTGGATTGGTGGTTGAGGTGATGTCGGCAGCCAGCTGAATGTTGCCGTCCGCGAAGAAAACCAGCGTGGCGCCTGCGGAGCCTGCCGTGGTGCTGATCGGCGCGAGGATGCGGATGTTGCCGGCGGGTGTGGACGGGGCGCCCTGAGTGTCCACGGTCACCGTGCCACCCAGATCTAGAGCTGCGTTCAGGGTGCCGACGCTGAGTTGGCTGTTGGTCGTGCCGGGACCATTCCCGAAGTACGTTGGGCCCGTGACGGGTGTGATGAATGAGTCGGTTGTCCCGGCGACGATGTCGATGTTGTAGGGATCAATGAGCCACGTGCCTGCGTTGCCGTTGGTTGCGGAGATATCCGGAGCCTGGGTGACGGAGAGGAAGCCGGCGGAGGTTTCAATGAAGCCGCCGTCACCGGAGTCGGTCCCGCCTGTGGCGGAGAGCTGCGCATCGATGGAGGCGACGTCTGAGGCATAGAGGATCAGCTCACCGCCATCGCCAGCGGTTGTGGCCTCAACGCTGATGGTGGTGTCGGCACCGGCCGTGAGGGTGGAGGCATTGCGGATGGAGGTGTCCTCACCGCGCCGTCCGCCACCGATCCGAACGGTGCCGCCTGCGGCGGTGCCACTGGCATCGATGGAGCTGGCGGCCAGGGCGATGGCGTCTGCTTCCAGGAGGATCGAGCCGCCGCGGGCCTGGGACCCTGAGCCGTTGGCGGTGAGGGTGGCGCCGGTGAGGGTGAGGGTGTCTGCGGCCTGGAGCGTGATGGCCCCGCCGGCCGGTTCTGCTGCATCCGCTGTTGTTGCCGGTTCGGGTTCGTCTGCCGGTTCCGCAGCGGCCGGGATGTCTGGTGTCGTTGCCTCGGCGCTGCCGCCGGCCTGTGAGACGAGCGTCGTGCTGCTCTCTGTTGCTGGAGCCGTGGGCTCAGGGCTGAGGCTGGTTTGAGTGGATGTGTTGTCTTCCTGCTGGAGCAGCGGATCTGGCGAAGCGGGATCGGTGGCCTCTCCGATGGCCTGATCCATCTGTGTTGCCAGACCGGTGCTCTGCAGCGAGGGGCTCCATGTGCTGGCGGAGGAGGAGTCGGTGGCGATCTGTCCGCTGTCCGTGCTGCCGGAGGCATCCAGGCTGCCGCCGGTGATGGCGATGTCGGCCCCGCTGATGCGGATCGTGCCGCCCGGCGCTGGGGCGTCTGCGGTGTCCGGTGCGGCCGGGGCCGCGTCGTTGCGAGCCGAGCCGTCCGTTTCGGTGCTGCTGCCGGGGAGACTGCCGGAAGGGTCAGGGTCAGGGTCTGTGGCTGCGCTGGCCTCGGCGGTGGACGGTTGGGTGTCCAGCTGTGGAGTGTCCTGTGGCTCGGGCTCGGGCTCGGGCTTGGGCTCGGGCTCGCCTGTGCTCACCGTTGTGGAGGCGTCGGGTTCATCGGCGCCGGGGGCGGTCTCGGTCTCTGCTGTTGATGGGGTGGTCTGGCTCGACTCTGTGGATCTGCCGTTGTCCTCTGCGGCCGTTGCGGTCGCAGAGGCATCGGTGCTCTCTGCCGTGGTGTCGGCGTCGGCGGTCTGTGTGGTGTCGTCTCCGCCTGCTCCGCCGGGGAGGGGGAGGGAGCCATCCCCCCCGATGGCGGTCAGATCGGAATCGCTGAGGTTGACGCTGCCCGTGGCGGCGATGGAGATGGAGCCGCCGGCGGTGGCGCCACTGGCGTTGATGGAGCTGGAGGCGATGACGATGTCAGCCGCATCGATCGACACCGATCCACCGCTGCCGATGTCATTGCTGACATCGAGGCTGGAGGACTCGAGCGAGACGGAGCGTCCGGCCAGGGCGATCGTTCCGCCGTCTGCGGAGAGGCTGCTGGCGTTAAGGAGGAGATGACCGCCCTGTGAATCGAGGAGGAGGGAGTGATCAACGGTGAGCAGGCCATCGTCGATGGTCAGGTCTCCGTTGGCCGAGAGGCCGATGGCGGAAAGGCTGGCGGGATCGGTGCTCAGGCCAGGTGAGCCTGGGATGGGGATGCCGCGGAGACCGGCGACCTGTGAGGCGGTGCTGCCGTAGACGTCAAAGAAACCGGAGCCGACGGCGAGTGTGGTGGCGGTGCTGAGCTGGAGTGTGGCGACGTTGGTGAAGCCGCCACCGGCGGTGAGGGAGATGCCGCCGGGAGAGAGCCAGAAGAGATTGCCCTTGCTGGAGAGGGCGACCATCTTGTTGATGAAGCTGCCGGCGGGATCGATGACGCCGACGATGACGTTGGAGAAGGAATCGTTGTTGATCGAGGCACCGCTGATGGAGCCGCGTGTATCGAATTTTTCGAAGCGGTGAAAGAGGTTGCTGCCGGCGCCGGTGCCACCGGTGATGGAGCAGTGACCGGCGGTGCAGGAGCCGTTGCGGATGCCGTTGATGACCGAGCCGAGACTCTGGAGGCCGGAGGCCCCCTTGATCTCACCGGCCCGGGCGACACCGCTGCCGAGGCTGGCGGCCAGCAGCAGCGGGGCCAGACCGACGGGAATGGCCAGGCGCTGCAGGGTCTGCCGGCTGGCCAGAGTCATCGCTGCAGCCCCTGCTCAGGGGAGCGTCACATTCGCTCAGGGTATGTGCGTCCAGCTGAAGCGACTGTGACGGCCGCGTCTTCTTCGCTCGGGCGATCGCCTCAGTAATTCGCCCCGCTGCGCCGCTGGTGCACGGCCGTGGTGCCCTCACCATCGAGCACCTTGCCCTGGCTGGCCTGGGCGTAGATCAGCCAGTGATCGCCGCATTCCATTCGCTGCTGCACGGTGGCTTCCAGCCAGGCCAGGGCTTCGGGGAGCACCGGCTGGCCGTTGGCCGTGCTCTCCAGCTCCAGGCCGGCGAAGCGATCGGCGCCGGGGGGGAAGGGTTTGAGGAAACGACGCATCGTGCCCGATTCCCGGCCGGCCGCCAGCAGGTTGAGGGCGAAGCGGTCGCCCACGTGCAGCAGGGCCTCCACCGCTCGCTCCCGGGCCACGGCCACGGTGAAGCCCGGCGGGGTGAAGCTGGCCTGGCTCACCCAGCTGGCCACCATCGCGCCGCTCAGGGCCTGATCGCCCTCGCCCTTGCGGGCCGTGAGCACGGAGAGGGAGCCCACCACCCGGCCCAGGGCCTGCATCGCCGGGTCGCTGCTCACCTCCTGCAGGCCGCCGCCGCCGCGCCGCTGCTGGCTGAGGTTGCGCCGGCGCTGCTCGGCCCGCAGCTGGCGGGCCAGGCCGGTGCCGGTTTCCTCGATCGTCTTGATCGCCGGTGCATCGGGGCTGAACTTGATCCGGATCGGGTCGAAGGCGAAGCGGAAGCCGCCATCGCGCAGCTTGCTCTCCAGCAGATCGATCGCCTCGCCGCTCCAGCCGAAGCTGCCGAACACGCCCACCGGCTTGGCTCGGTCGCCTTCGGCCAGCACGGTGCCCAGCGCCGCCACGATCGGCGTGGGGGCATGGCCCCCCAGCGTCGGTGAACCGATCAGCAGGGCGTCGCACTGGCGGATCGCACCGAGCAGCTGCTCGGCCGGGCTGAACTCGCAGTTGATGCTCTCCACCCGCACCCCCGCGCGGGACACGCCCTGGGCCAGGGCATCGGCGATCGCGGCCGTGTTGCCATAGGCGCTGGCGAAGAGCAGCGCCACCGAGAGCTGAGAGCGCTCCTGGCTCTCCCCCCAGCGCCGGTAATCGGCCATCAGGCTGCGCCAGCCCTCGCTGATCGCCGGGCCATGGCCGGGGGCGATGGTGCGGATGTCGAGCTCCTCGAGCCGCTCCACCACCGCTTCCACCTGGCGGGCCATCGGCGCCATCAGGCAGTCGTAGAAATAGCGGCGATCCTCCTCGTGCAGGCCCGGGCTGCGCTCCTCGAAGCGTTCGGCGGCCACATGGGCGGCGAAGAACTTGTCGCTCATCAGCAGGCCGCTGCTCTCCTCAACGGCCACCAGCCCGCCCGGCCAGCGCGGTGTGGGCACCGGCAGCAGTGTCAGGCGGTGCCCCGAGGCCAGATCGCGGCTCGCGTCCTGCTTCACCACATCGATTGGCGGGAGTGGCGGCAGCTCAGGCGCCTCTGCCGCTTCCTGACCGGGAGGCGCCGGCCGGCGCAGCGACCAGAGCTCCTGCAGCAGGCGGGCGCCGGCATTGGAGGCCACCAGCATCAGGCCGGGCCAGCCGCGGGCCAGCTCCTGCAGCAGCGCCACCCGGTTGGGATTCACGTGGCCCACCACCACCTTGAGGGCCGCATCGGCCGGCACGCGCCGGCGCAGTTCCTCCAGGAAGGGCCCGGCGAAGGAGGCGCCGGGCGGATGCACCAGCACCGGCGGCATCGGCTGGCCCGCGTCGGTCACGCCGGCTTCGAACAGCACGGCATTGGCGGTGGTGCCCCGCTCCAGGCCGTACTCCACCTCGAAGCGCAACCGCTTCGGGCTCAGCCCCCGCAGGCAGACCATGCCCGCATCGATCGGCAGCGCGATGACGCTGCGGTCGCCGCCGCTGCTCATCAGTAGTGGTTGCCCACCTTGCGGTGGTGCACGGCGGTGCTGGCCTGGGTGTCGGCCACATTGCCCCGCTCCACCACCGCATAGATGATCCAGTGGTCCGGCCCCTCCATCCGCTGGGCCACGCGGCAGTCGAGATAGGCCAGGGCCTCGCTCAGCACCGGCCCGCCCGCGGCCACGCCTTCGAGCAGGTTCACACCCGCGAAGCGGTCGGCACCCGGCGGGAAGCGGCGCAGGAAGTGACGCAGCAGGGCCTGGTGGTTGTCCTGCCGCAGCACGTTGAGCACGAAGCGATCGCCCACCTGCATCAGGGCCTCGATCGCACGGTCCCGCGCCACGGCCACCGTGAGCCCCGGTGGATCGAAGCTGGCCTGGCTCACCCAGCTGGCCACCATGGCGCCGCTGCGCTGCACCCCGGCCTCCTCCTGGCGGGCGGTCACCACGTAGAGGCCGCCGCTGATGCGGCCCAGGGCCTTGTCGAGATCGCCGTCGAGGCTTTTCATCGCCGCGATCGTGCGGGCCTTGGTGAGCACCTGGCCCAGGTCGGTGCCGGCCTCCTCGAAGCGCAGGTAGTCGTCCCCCTGGGGGATGGTCTTCACCCGCAGCGGATCGAAGGCTTTGCGCAGGCCCAGGCCCTGCAGCTGGGTGCTGAGGGCGTCGATCGGTTCATCGTTGCCGCCGAAGGCGTCGTAGACGCCGGCCAGCTGCTTGCTCTTCAGGGCCGCCAGCAGGGTGCCGATGGCGGTCTGCAGCTCGGCGTCCGGCTCGGCCGGCCAGGTGGGCACCACCACCGCCTTCGCCTCCGACACCAGCGCCGTGAGCTCCTGCGGATCGGTGGCACGCAGATCCACCAGCTGCACCTGGGCCTCGGCCTTGCCGATGCCGTGGGCGATGGCCTGGCTGAGCCGGTCGCAGTAGCCGTACTGGCTCACGTAGCAGACGGCCGCGTAGCTCTCGCCCTTGCTGCGCTGGCTGCTCCAGCTGCGGTAATCGCCGATCCAGCTGCTCAGGTGATGGCGCAGCAGCGGGCCGTGGCCGGTGGCGATCGTGCTGATCTCCGGCAGGCTCTCCATCCGCTTCAGGGCCTGCAGCACGCTGCGGGCGTTGGGGCCCATCAGGCAGTCGTAATAGAAGCGGTAGTCCGGCGCGATGGCGCCGGGATCCACATCGAAGGTGTCCTCCGAGCAGTAGTGCAGGCCGAAGGCATCGCAGGTGTAGAGGATGCCGGTGCCGTGGTCGAAGGAGAAGATCGTGTCCGGCCAGTGCAGGTTGGGCGCACTGAGGAAGGCGAAGCGGTGCTGGATGCCGCTGTCGGGGTTGGTGCCCAGGTCGAGCTCCTCACCCGATTTCACCGCCCGGCTGCGGAAGGGCCGGTGCACCTGGTTCTCGAGGAACTGGATCGCCACCTTCGATCCCACGATCTCGATCTCCGGGTTGAGATCGATCAGGTCGCCGATCAGGCCCGAGTGGTCGGGTTCGGTGTGGCTCACGATCAGGTGATCGATCGCCTTCGGATCGATCTGGCCGGTGAGCAGGGGGATCCAGGTGTCGCGGAACTTGGCGTGGCTGCTGTCGATCAGGGCCGTGCGCTCGCCCCGCACCAGGAAGGCGTTGTAGGTGGTGCCGTTGCGCAGGCCGAACTCGATGTCGAAGCGGCTGCGGTCCCAGTCGAGCGAGCGGATCGTGGTGGTATCCGCCGCGATGGTCTCCAGCTGCAGGCTCAGGCGGGGCGCGGCGGCGGCCGCAGCAGCGTCGGCGGAAGCGGTGCTCCCGGCGGTGGGCGCGGCAACCATGGTCTCCAGCCTCATCAGGGGAGCACGACTGTAAGAACCTGGGCTGGAACTGGACCTGCCCGGCCCCGATGGATTCCTCCGCCCATCCCGCGCCCGCCCTCACCGTCCGGGGCGTGCGGCAGAGCCTGGGGCCCGGCATCCTCCTGGCCGGCGCCTGCATCGGCGGCTCCCATCTGCTCTCCTCCACCACCGCCGGCGCCCGCTTCGGCTTCGCCCTGGTGGGGCTGATCCTGATCACCAACCTGCTCAAGTACCCCTTCCTGCGGGTGGGCAGCCGCTTCACCGCCGTGACCGGCCGCTCGCTGCTGGAGGGCTTCCAGGTCCGCAACCCGCTCTACCTGCCCCTGTTCCTGCTGGTGAGCCTGGTGACGGGCACCCTCACCATCGCCGCGGTGAGCTTCGTGGCCGGCCTGCTGCTCACCAACGTGCCGCTGCTGGCGGCGCTGCCGCCGCTGGATCTGGCCATCGCAGTGCTGGTGGCCAGCGGTCTGGTGCTGCTGCTGGGCCACTACCGCGCCCTCGACCGGCTCTCCAAGCTGCTGGTGCTGCTGCTCACCCTGCTCACCGGTGTGGCGGCCCTCTCGGTGCTGCTGCAGGGGCCGGTGGGGCCGGTGGGGGCCAGCTGGCTGGCGGCCGATCCCAGCCCCTGGACCCGCGCCAACCTGGGCTTCCTGATCCCCCTGATGGGCTGGATGCCGGGCCCGGTGGAGATGGCGGTCTGGCCCTCGCTCTGGATGTTCTCCCGCGCCCGCGACACCCGCCACACCGCCTCCCTGGCGGAGGCGGAGCTCGACTTCAACCTCGGCTATGCCGTCACGGTGCTCACGGCCCTGTTCTTCGTGACGCTGGGGGCCTACCTGATGTACGGCTCCGGCGAGGAGCTGCTCGGCGCCACCGGGGTGGCCTTCGCCCAGAACCTGATCCGCCTCTACACCGAGGCCATGGGGGGCTGGGCCGCCTGGGTGATCGTGCCGGCGGCGTTCGCGGCCATGTTCAGCACCACCCTCACCTGCCTGGATGCTTACCCGCGCAGCATCGCCGCCATCCAGGGCCTGCTGCTCTCGGGCGATCGGGGCGACTCTGAACCGGGCCCCCACCGAAAGCGGCTCGAGGTGTGGCTGGTGCTGCACCTGCTGGCGGCGATCGGGGCCCTGCTGCTGGCCCGTAGCGGTGGGGTGGGCGTGAAGGATTTCGTCTTCGGCGCCATGACCGGCAGCTTCCTCACCGCCCCCCTCTTCGCCTGGATGGCGATGGACACCATGAACAGCCCCCAGGTGCCCCCGGAGCACCGCTACGGACCGGCGATGCGCACGCTCTGCTGGCTGGGCCTGGTGTTCCTGCTGGGCTTCAGCGGCCTCTTCGCCTGGCAGACGTTCCTGGCTGGCTGAACGTCCAGGCGTGAGCGCCCAGGCGTGAGCGCCCAGGTGCGCCTACTCCAACCAGCTCCAGTGCTCGAAGGCGGCCGCCTGTCCGCAGGGCGGCCCATCGGGGACGCGCAGGGTCCAGAGCCGGGCCCCCTCGATCCGGAAGCGCCGGCCGTGGCGGTTGATGCGGATGCCGCTGTAGCCCTCGAGGGCCTCCCGTGCCTGCGCCTGCTTCAGGGCCTCGGCGCGATCCGGCTGCTGGGAGGGTTCGGCCGTGAGCCGTGAGGGCATGCCCACCATGGAGGCCCAGGTGTGACCCCACAGCGTCAGCGCGGCCGCGTTGGCGTAGATCAGACACGGGTCGGCGGCCCCATCGTGAGCCAGCACCGGGTGTGCAGCCGCGTAGAGCCGCTCGGCCGGGTCGGCTTCCTTCCGGGCCGGATCAGGAGCCACGAGCAGGGGCCTGCTGAAGCAGCGTTCGTGGCACGCGATCAGCAGTGTGGCCAGGGCCCGGTTCTCCTCGCTCAGCCATGGCGCTGTTCCGCTCACTGATCGCCCGCGCCCATGGCCTGGCTCAGGGCGGCGGCGGCCATCGCCTGGCCGTGGCTGGTGATGTGCTCGAGGAACAGGCGGTTGGCGTCTGGATGGCGCGCCTCGGCGGCCAGGGGCAGCTCGCCGGCCTGATCCAACCCGGTGTCGCCCTCCATGGCCGGGGTGATCACCACCAGATCGGGATCGAGGGTCTCGCCGTACTGCCACCAGCGCTGCGGTTCCTGCAGGGCCGGGTGCGGCGCCAGGGGCTGGTCGGTGACCTCCGGCGCCGCGTCCTCCTCGCCGCTGCCGGCCTGCTCCAGCTGGCGGGCCCGCTGCTCCTGCTTCTCGCGCCGCCGCTGGGCCAGATCCTTCAGCAGCTGGGCCCGGGTGCGGCCCCGCAGCTGAAACAGCACGAACGGATCCTCGCTGAAGCGATCGCCCATCAGGTAGTAGACGGCGCTGGCGTGCTTGCAGGGGTTGGCCTTGTCGGGGCAGGTGCATTCGCTCCGCACCTCCTGCAGCTTGAACGGGAACAGGCGCTTGCCGCTGGCGGCGAAGGCCCGTTCGATGTCGGCCGGCATGATCCCCGCCAGCAGCTGGGCCGACCAGCGCGCCTTCTCGGCCAGGGCCTCCAGCACGTAGTTCCAGTCGTCGTCGTTGAGAACGTCGAGCCAGAGCTTCACCTTGTAGGGATCGGGCTCGGTTCCCTGCACGCGGGCGTGCACCCGCCGCCCCTCGAAGCGGATCGACACCACGTTGCCCTCGCGCACGTAGGTCCAGGCGCGCTCGAGCCGTTTCTTGAAGCGGTAGGAGTTGATCAGCTCCATCCACTGCTCCACCCACCAGGGCTGCTGATGCAGGCCCTCGCCGGGGGTGGCGGCGACGAGGCCGCCGTTGCTGGGTGTGGCGGTCATGCTCTGATGCGGCCGCGACGGAACCAGCCTGCCAGGCCGCTCATGCGCCCTCCTCCAGGCTCACCAGTTCTCGCAGCTGGCCCACCTCCAGCCCGCCGAGCCAGTCCTCACCCGAGCCGACGATCTCCTCGGCCAGATGCGACTTCTCCCGGATCATGCGGTCGATCTTCTCCTCCACCGAGCCGCTGGTGATGAACTTGTGCACCATCACCCGCTTGTCCTGGCCGATGCGGTAGGCCCGGTCGGTGGCCTGGTTCTCCACGGCGGGATTCCACCAGCGGTCCACGTGGAACACATGGTTGGCCCGGGTGAGGTTGAGGCCCACACCGCCGGCCTTGAGCGAGAGCAGGAACAGCTGCGGACCGCGCGGATCCTCCTGGAAGCGATCCACCATCCCCTGGCGTTCGCGTTTGCTGCAGCCCCCGTGCAGGAAGGGCACCTCCTCGCGCCAGCGGCGCTGCAGATGGTCGCGCAGCAGGTGGCCCCATTCGGCGAACTGGGTGAACAGCAGCGCCCGATCGCCGGCCTCGATCACCTCCTCGAGGATCTCCTCCAGCCGCTGCAGCTTGGCTGAGCGCCCACTGAAGTCGTCCCCGGCCCGTTCCTCCTTCAGGGCCAGGGCCGGGTGGTTGCAGATCTGCTTCAGGCGGGTGAGCAGCCCCAGCACCTGACCGTGGCGCTGACCGCGCGGGGCCCGGGCGATCGCATCGAGGGTCTCCTCCACCGTGCGCGCATAGAGGCGGCGCTGCTCGTCGCTCAGCCCCACCCACTCGCTCAGCTCCACCTTGTCGGGCAGGTCGGAGATGATCGAGCGGTCCGTCTTCAGGCGGCGCAGGATGAACGGACCCACGCGGGCCTTGAGGTCGCGCAGGGAGGCCATGTCGCCGTAGCGCTCGATCGGCATGCGGTAGCGCTGGCGGAAGAAGGCCTCGTCCCCCAGCACGCGCGGGTTGAGGAAATCCATCAGCGCCCAGAGTTCGCTCACCCGGTTCTCCACGGGTGTGCCTGTGAGGGCGATGCGGAAGCGGCTCTCCTGGCCGGCGTGGGCCAGGGCACGGGCGGCCTGGCTCTGCTTGGCGGAGGCGTTCTTGATCGCCTGGGCTTCGTCGATCACCACCCCCTGCCAGGGGATCTGGCTGAGCAGGGCCTGGTCGCGCTGGAGCAGGCCGTAGCTGGTCAGCACCAGATGCACCCCCTTCAGCGCCTTGCGCAGGGCGGCGGCGGTGGAGGGCCGGCGCGGCCCGTAGTGCTCCCGCACCTCCAGCTCGGGCGTGAAGCCGGCCGCCTCCCGCCGCCAGTTGGTGAGCACGGAGGTGGGCGCCACCAGCAGCACGGGCTGGCGCAGCTCCTGCTCCGCCTTGAGGTGCTGCAGGAAGGCGAGCAGCTGGATCGTCTTGCCCAGGCCCATGTCGTCGGCAAGGCAGGCGCCCTGGTCGAAGCGGTGCAGGAAGGCCAGCCAGCCCAGGCCGCGCTCCTGGTAACGGCGCAGCTGGCCGTGGAAGCCCTCCGGTGCGGCCAGGGGATCGGGTGCCTTCTGCTGGTGGTACTGCTCCAGCACCCCCTGCAGGCGCGGCCCCGGCTCGAAGCGGTGCACCGGCAGCCGGGCCAGGGTCTCGCCGTCGTTGGCGGTGAGCCGCAGGGCGTCGTCGAGACTCAGGTCGGGTGGGGCGCCGTAGAAGCGCTCGGCGTGGCGCAGGTCGTTCGGCCGCAGCTCGATCCACACTCCGCGGTGCTGCACCAGGGGGCTGCGTTTGGCCGCCAGCCGCTCGAGCTCCTTCACGCTGAGGGTGACGCCGCCGATCATCAGATCCCACGACCAGCTCAGGCTCTCGCCCAGGGTGAAGCCTCGCGAGCGCTCCCCCAGCTCGGCCGTGATCGACAGGCCCAGCCGGCTGGCCAGGCCGCCGCTGAGGCTGGCGGGCAGCTGCACGCCCACGCCCACATCCCGCAGCTGCCGGGCGGCGGTGCGCACCAGCACGAACGCTTCCGCCGGCGTGAGCACGGTGCCCTCCGGCGTGGCCGATTCCAGGCCCCGCTCCAGCGGTTCGAACACCTGCAGCGCCCGGCCCAGGCCCTCCAGCAGCAGCTCGCCGGGCTGCTCCACCACCACCTCGCCCAGGTGCAGGCCCTTCGGACCCGCCGACCAGGCCACGGCCGCCGGCACCGAGAGGGTGGGGTCGGCCTCGGCCTGGAGCGAGAAGGACAGGGGCCAGAGCTCCTCCCCCTCCGGCGGGGTCTGCAGCTGCAGGCAGGCGCGGGCCGGCGCCACCTGACCGGCCACCCCCTCGCGCCAGTGGTGCACGGCGATCGCCAGGCGCTCGCTCTCCTCCTCCCCCAGCTGCAGATGGCCGTCGCCGGGGCCCAGGGCCTCCTGCCAGGACGCCAGCAGCGGGTCGAGGCCGCTCAGATCCGGCTGAAAGCCGCCCCGCAGCTCGGCGTCGAAGAGATCCTGCAGGATGCGGCTGAGGATCAGGCGCTGGGAGCCGGGCCGGCGGCAGGCGATGGGATTGGCGGCCCGCACCGCATCGGGCCGCAGGCGGGTCATGCGGCCGTCGCGCCGGCCGAGGGGCTCCCGCCAGGGCAGGGCGGAGCCCGTCACCAGCGGCATGTGCAGCGCCAGCTCCTCGAGGCGGTGGCGGTCGTCCTCCCGGTTGAGCAGGGGCTGCCAGAGGGCCTGCAGGCCGCGGCCGTCCGGCCGCTCCTGCAGGCCGGGCAGCCAGCGGCCCCGTGCCATCAGGCTCAGCACCCAGCGCTGCAGGTGGCTCCACCAGGCCAGTTCCTCGCCCAGGTGGGGGTGGTGGCCGGAGAGGGGCAGCCGGCTGAGCCAGCGGGCCGCAGCGCCCGGATCCAGCACCAGCCCGGGCACGCGCCAGGGCCACCACTCCACCCCCTTTGGTGGCGGTTCATCCGCCAGCAGTGGCAGACCGCTCCAGAAGGGAGCGTTGCTGGCAGCAGCGCCCTTCCGTCCGCGCACGGCCACTCTGCGGCTGGGCAGGGTGAGGCAGGCCTCGCTCTCAAGGGCGTCGTCCGGCCTGAGCTCCTGCTCCTCCAGCCAGGCGGCCAGATCGGCCGAAGCCAGGGCCAGTGGGTGATGGGGGGGTGTGTCGGCGGGGCCGACCGGTGCAGCGACGCGCCACGTGTCAGCCCACAGCAGCAGCCCCGGATGGCCGGGGCCCTGCGCCGTCGGTCGTGGGGGCAGCCATGTGGCGTGCAGCAGGCTCATGGCCGCAGCGCAGAGGTCAGGCGATCGAAGCCGGCACGCGGCGCCATCCTGTCCCGCCAGGACAATCGCGCGCGATCCGCGCCCATCATCACCGATCGCCGGGAGGGATCATGGGGGCCGCTGCCGCCCACCCCATCCCCATGGCTGCTCAGAGCGCCCCGGAAACCCGTCGCTGGTCTGGAGCCGCCATCCGGCAGGCCTTCCTCGAGTTCTATGCCGAACGGGGCCACCGCCGCATGGACAGCGCCTCCCTCGTGCCCGAGGACCCCACGGTGCTGCTCACGATCGCGGGCATGCTTCCCTTCAAGCCGGTGTTCCTCGGCCAGGCGGAGCGGCCGGCGCCGCGGGCCACCAGCAGCCAGAAGTGCATCCGCACCAACGACATCGAGAACGTGGGGCGCACGGCCCGCCACCACACGTTCTTCGAGATGCTGGGCAACTTCTCGTTCGGCGATTACTTCAAGCGCCAGGCGATCCTCTGGGCCTGGGAGCTGAGCACCGGCGTCTTCGGGCTCGATCCCGCCCGGCTGGTGGTGAGCGTGTTCCGCGACGATGACGAGGCCGCCGCCATCTGGGCCGATGCGGTGGGCGTGCCTGCGGCGCGCATCATCCGCATGGATGAGGCCGACAACTTCTGGGCCTCCGGACCGACCGGGCCCTGTGGCCCCTGCTCGGAGCTCTACTACGACTTCCACCCGGAACTCGGTGACGCGGCGATCGATCTGGAGGACGACTCCCGCTTCATCGAGTTCTACAACCTGGTGTTCATGGAGTCGAACCGGGATGCCCAGGGCCGCCTCACGCCGCTCGAGAACCGCAACATCGACACCGGCATGGGCCTCGAGCGCATGGCTCAGATCCTGCAGGGGGTTCCCAACAACTACGAAACCGATCTGATCCGGCCGCTGATGGATCGTGCCGCCGATCTGGCCGGCCTGAACTACAGCGAACTCGATGAGACGCGCCGCACATCCCTCAAGGTGATCGCGGATCACAGCCGCGCGGTGACCCATCTGATCGCCGACGGCGTCAGCGCCTCCAACCTCGGCCGCGGCTACGTGTTGCGCCGCCTGCTGCGCCGGGTGGTGCGGCACGGGCGGCTGCTGGGGATCACGGATCCCTTCCTCACCGAGATGGGCGAGGCCTCGATCCGTCTGATGGCCGAGGCCTACCCCCAGCTGGAGGAGCGCCGCGAGGCGATCGTTGCCGAGATGCAGCGGGAGGAGGGGCGCTTCCTCGCCACCCTGGAGCGGGGCGAGAAGCTGCTGGCGGATGTGCTCTCCGCCCGCCCCGAACGCATCAGCGGCCCCCAGGCCTTCGAGCTCTACGACACCTACGGCTTCCCGCTGGAGCTCACCGCGGAGATCGCCGAGGAGCACGGCCTCACAGTGGATCTGGAGGGCTTCGAGCAGGCGATGGAGGCCCAGCGGCAGCGGGCCAAGGCGGCGGCGGTGAGCATCGATCTGACCCTGCAGGGCGCCATGGAGCAGGTGGCGGCGGAGCTGGAGGCCACCCGCTTCCGGGGCTACGAGGCGCTGGACCACCCCAGCTGCGTGCAGGCGTTGGTGGTGAATGGGGAGCCCGGCGCCGGCGCCGCCGCCGGCGATGCGGTGCAGGTGGTGCTCGATGCCACGCCCTTCTATGGCGAGGGCGGCGGCCAGGTGGGCGATCGGGGTGTGCTGGCCGGCGGCTCCGGCCTGATCGTGAGCATCGATGGGGTCACCCGCAGCCGCGGCCTGTTCGTGCACAGCGGCCGGGTGGAGCGGGGCCAGCTGAGCGTGGGCGATGTGGTGCAGGCCCGGGTGGACCGTGCCTGCCGCCGCCGCGTGCAGGCCCACCACACCGCCACCCACCTGCTGCAGGCCGCCCTCAAGCAGGTGGTGGATGGATCGATCAGCCAGGCGGGCTCGCTGGTGGATTTCGAGCGGCTTCGCTTCGATTTCCACTGCCCCCGCGCCGTGAGCGCGGCCGAGCTGGAGCAGGTGGAGGGCCTGATCAACGGCTGGATCGCCGATGCCCACGCCCTGGAGGTGCAGGAGATGGAGCTGGAGAAGGCCCGGGCCGCCGGAGCGGTGGCCATGTTCGGTGAGAAATACGACGCCACCGTGCGGGTGGTGGATGTGCCGGGGGTCTCGATGGAGCTCTGCGGCGGCACCCATGTGAGCAACACCGCCGAGATCGGCCTGTTCAAGATCGTGAGTGAAGCGGGCGTGGCGGCGGGCATCCGCCGCATCGAGGCGGTGGCCGGCCCCGCGGTGCTGGCCTACCTGAACGAGCGCGATGTGGTGGTGAAGGCCCTGTCGGACCGGTTCAAGGCCCAGCCGGCCGAGATCGTCGATCGGGTCGCCGCCCTGCAGGAGGAGCTCAAGGCCAGCGGCAAGGCGTTGGCCGCGGCCCGCTCCGAGCTGGCCCTGGCCCGCGCTGAAGCGCTGCTGGGACAGGCCAGAACCGTTGGCCACGGCGACGATCCCCATCAGCAGCTGGTGGCGCGTCTCGACGGTCTCGAGCCGGCCGCCCTGCAGAGCGCCGCCCAGCGGCTGCAGGAGCGCCTCGGTGAGCGGGCGGCTGTGCTGGTGGGCGGCGAACCCTCCCCGGGCAAGGTGAGCCTGGTGGCGGCCTTCGGCCCGGCAGTGGTGCGCGCCGGCCTCAAGGCTGGGGCCTTTGTGGGCCAGGTGGCGCGGGCCTGCGGCGGTGGCGGCGGCGGGCGACCCAACCTGGCCCAGGCCGGCGGCCGCGATGCCGCGGCTCTGCCCGATGCCCTCGAGGCGGCGACGGCCGAGCTGGCCCGGTTGCTGGAGCAGGCCAGCGCCGGCTGATGGTTCGGCCGGCGGCGGTACGGTGCCGCTGCTGCACGCACGCGCATGACCGCCCTCGCCTCCATCGCTGCCCGGGCTGGAGCCTCCCTGCGGAGCTGGCTTCTCCCCGCTGCCGTCGCCACGGTCACGGCCCTCAGCACCGCTGTGGCTGTGCTCGCCACTCCGGCCGGAACCCTGCTGGGCGGCCTCAAGCTTCCGCTTCCCGCCCCGGCCGGCACGCTCTTCGCGGCCAACGCCATCGGTCAGACCAGCCTCAACACCCAGCTCGGCGGCACACCGGAGGAGCTGCTGGCCAAAGTGAAGACCGAGCTCAGCAAGCAGGGCTACAGCGAGCGCACCATCAACACGGTTGTGGGTGCCTGGGGCTTCAATCTCGTGATGGATCTGCCCGAGGGCGTGAGCGTTGATGGCGCACCTGCCGGCAAGACCGCGGTGCTCGTGCTGCAGTCCACGGCCATCGGCCCGGGCCGGCTCAATCTGAACGTTCGGTATGAGGGGGTTTGAGGACGCCTCCTCTCACCGTGCCTAGTGTCAAACCAATCCCTCACGTGAGCCATGCCAGCAGTCAGCGCCAGCCCAGAGCCCGCCGAGGCTGGTCTGCTCGCGGCGCTGATCCCTGCGCATCGTGAGGCTCTGATCGAGAAGATGGCCCTCTCGGCCTTCGATCAGGGCGACTGTGTCCTGCGTCAGGGAGATGAGGGCAACACGTTGTATGTGGTGCGCTCCGGCCGCTTCGCTGTGACGATGCGTGACGCAGAGGGTGGGTCCGATCCGGAGGCCACCCGCCTGGCCACGATTGAGCCCGGCCAGTGCTTCGGAGAGCTCACCTTCATCACCAACAGGCCCCGCTCTGCGGATGTGATCGCGGTGGAGAACGGCTCTGAGTGCTGGGTTCTTGATCGCAACACCTACGAGCTGATACTCGCAGACAACCCACGGCTCATCGTGGGCCTGCTCACCGCCATCCTCACCGACCTGGGAGGGAAGCTCACCCAGATCAGCCACCAGTACGTGCTCACCGATCTCCCCTGACGGTCCGTCCTCCGTCGATCTCCATACACTTCCGTCGTGCGTGTCTTGGTCGTGTCTGTGTGCAGCTCTGCCGTCCACCGCTCCTCTCGCCCGCAGCAGCACAGGGCTGCAGGTCGATCGATCGCTGCACTGAGTGCTTCGTTCCTGGCCTGCGCTCTCGCCATGCCCGCTCTCGGGCAGGGGACTTCCGAGCCCCCTTCGGCTGCCGTGGACAACAGAGCCGCGGTGCGGATTCAGGACCCCGAGCGTCTGCTCCCACAGAAGAGCCTGGCCACCTACACGCCGGCCATCCTCCGCTTCTCCTTCACCAAGAAGGACGACGAACCCGACAAGAGCTTTCTGGATCTCACCCTGATCCCGCCTGAGGGGGAGGTGGTGGGCAGGCGTGTGTCCGTCGGCGTTGGTGAGTTCGCCTCCCTGCTACGGCGCTTCTATCAGCAGCTGGCCCGCCAGGAGTCGCTCAACATCGCCAACCCTGCATCCCCGGCACGGCGGCTGCATGCTCTGTTGATTGCGCCGCTGCAACAGGACCTTGAGGCGTTGGGGATCTCCACTCTGCTCATCTCTGTGGATGCCGGGCTGCAAGCGGTTCCCTTCGCTGCGCTGCACGACGGAACAGGGTTCTTCGGGTCTCGCTACGCGTTCTCGATCACCCCCTCCATCGCCCTGACACCTCTCGACGTGGTGCAGGCGGACCCGGGTGGGACCCAGCTGTCCCTGGGCGTGTCGGAGTTCGACGGACTGGCGCCCCTTCCTCTTGTCCCCCAGGAAATGGAGAGGGCCGGTGACCTCAGCACGGTGGAGCGCCACACCGAAGAGGCCTTCACTCCCGACACCCTGTTGACCAGGGCCGTGGACCCCTCGATCAAGCGGGTTCATCTGGCCACCCATGCCGAGTTCCTGCCCGGTGGTCCTGATAAGGCCCGTCTGATGACTGGTCAGGGTCCCATGAGCCTGCGTGAGTTCGCCGCATTGCGCCAGCGCGAAGGGGCGGACCTTCTCGATCTGGTGGTGCTCAGCGCCTGTCGTACGGCTCTGGGCGATCAGGATTCGGAGCTGGGCTTCGCTGGTCTTGCTCTGCAGGCCGGAGCGCGATCGGCCATGGGATCGCTCTGGTATGTCGACGATGTGGCCACATCCGCGCTGATGATCCAGTTCTACCGGCTGTTGGATTCCGGTCTGCCCAAGGGTGAAGCGCTGCAGGCCACCCGGCTGGCGATGGCTGACGGCACCATCCGACTGGAGGGGGACCAGTTGATTGGAATCGATGGCGTTCCTCTGCTCACCAATCTGAACACGCTGCAGCGTCGCCGCGTGGGTCGCGGCTTTCAGCATCCCTTTTTCTGGGGCGGCATCGCGTTGCTGGGTACGCCCTGGTGATCAATCAGATTGGTCGCTGCTCCATTCTTTACTCCATGACAGGGAGGCTTGATGTGTTGCTCATATAGCCTGCTTTCCTATTCTCATCAGCTGCGCTTTCGAGCATCGATGAGTGCGTTGTAGCCGAGACGTCCCGCCTGGGTGCCCTCTTTACTTACGGCGCCTGGATGTCGACAAGCAAGGCTGCTTGCTCCTCTTGCTGATTCCTGGTATGCCGATACAGTAGGGAGTCGGCCTTTGGGGTTGTCCTTCCATGCCAGAAGTCTCTGTTGTTCTTGCCCAGGCCGGCAATGGCTTTGAGCCCGATTCCACAACGACGTTTCAACAGGATCCGAGCGGAACTGTTGCGCCTGGGCCGGATGTTGCATCGCCGCAATCAGTTGATTTCGTTGTTGGCCGTGCCTTGTCGGATGCCGAACGAGCCCGTGGAGACTCGCAGGCTGATCTGATCAGCAGCGATCTGGTTGTTCATTACAGCTTGTCCGGCACGGCACAGGCCAATGTCGACTATGGCCCTGTGGTGGACGCCGATCCGGTCAGCCCTCGAACCCAGGGACGTGTCACCATCCCCGCGGGCCAGACCGAAGCTCGTGTGAGCCTCACGCCACTGGAAGATGCCATTCAGGATCCCGGAGAGTCGGTTGTTCTCGATCTCGCAAGCGATCCTGCCTACTCCATTGCCATTGGAGGGAAAACCGCCATAGGCCGGATCGGCGCCGAGGGTGTGAGTGAACTGGGTATCGAGCCACTGCAGAGTCGGCCTGTGTCGAGCGGCAGCGAATACCGCAACGGAGGCGCGTTCGCAACGATTCTGGCGGATGGCTCCGTGATCACCTGGGGCGACCCGGAGTATGGCGGTGACAGCTCAGCCATTGACTTCGATGGCAGCAACGATGACCGCACGGCGGTGGAGATCTTCTCCACGGTTGGCGCCTTCGCGGCGCTGCTTCAGGATCCGCAGGGCAACACGTTTGTGGAAACGTGGGGCAATGCCGAATTTGGTGGCGATAGTGCCGCGCTGGACTTCAATGGGCCGGATAACAACCTTACGGTCGAGCGAATCTATTCTACCTATGCCGCTTTTGCTGCGCTGAGGAGTGATGGCTCTGTGCTCAGTTGGGGCAGCACCACCGTCAACGCTGGCGGGAGCAGCGATGGCATTGATTTCGATGGCACTGGCCTGATCGATTTCGAGGGCCCTGATGTCGGCGGTGAGGTGATCTTTCCAGGACCGAACGACGCTGGTATTCAGGTGGTGGACATCTATTCCACCGCTGCCGCCTTCGCCGCCTTGCGCTCGGATGGCTCGATCGTCACCTGGGGCAATGCGGGCTTTGGGGGCGACAGCTCAGCAGTGGCCAGCGCATTGGATGGATTCGATGGCGCGATCAATGATGCCAACAACCTTCCGGTCATTGCATCCAATGAAGATTTTACAGCCATCAACAGTCTTGGAGAGATCATTTTTTGGGGTAAGAATGTCGATGATGGTCTTTTGCGCCTGTCTGGAGGCAAATACATTGATGTTGTTAGCAGTCAGTCGGCATTCACAGCGCTCACGGATCAGGGTGTCGCCTACCCTTATGGCGATATCGGCAAGGGTGGTACCGGGACCATCATCAGCCTCTCCGCAGACGATTTCAGTGGCCATGCCAGAGAGGCGAACCCAACACTCTCGGAGTTGTTGGAGCGGTTTGCAACCACGCCACTAGTCAAGAATCTCTGGGATGTCGCCGACGAGCTGCCGGATACCAGCCTCTTCGGTCAGTTTGAGGCGATTTACAGCACCAACCACGCGTTTGCCGGCGTTCGTCCGGATGGGTCGGTCATCACTTGGGGTTCAAAAAGAGACGGTGTGCTGCAGTCAGCAACCGAGACCGACGCCAATGGCCTGTCGCTGGCACAGGGCCTGCCGCTCACGTCGATTGATATCCAGGTTGAAAATGACAATGGCACTCCTGGAGATACTACTGATGACTTCTTCGATCTAGTTTCGGTACCTATCTTTGACTTTGCGTCATTCTCCTCGTTTGACGAAATTGGCTCTGCCTTTGGGGCTGGTACGTCCCCTGTTGTCCGCCTGGAGGCCAGCAATCGTGCTTTTGCCTCAATCCATCGCGATGGAACGGTGCGGGCGTGGGGCAATCCTGATTTCGGCGGTGACATCAGCCTGGTGGCCTCTCCCACCCGGGGCCTGGCGAATGTGGCGGATGTGAGTGCCACGGTCGCTGCCTTTGCCGCCCTTCTGAATGACGGCAGTGTGGTGACGTGGGGTGATCCCGGCAAGGGTGGCGACAGCAGCGGCGTTGATTTCGATGGCCCCAACGATGATCTGATTGTCACAAGCATCGTGTCCAGTGGCGCGGCCTTCTCAGCCCTCAGAAGTGATGGCTCGGTCGTGAGCTGGGGTGACACCAGCCGTGGAGGTGACACCAGCGCGGTGGCCTCGGATCTGGATGGAACCGTCAACGTGGTGGCGTTCTCGGATCCGACGCGACGCGATCGCAGCCAGCCGACGGCGCCGGCGCTCATCAGCCAGTCGCCGGCGGATGAGTCGACTGGCAATGCAGTGACCACTGATATCGAACTGACCTTCAATCTGCCGGTCGAGGCGGTGAGCGGTGATCTGCTGGTGCGTCGCCGCGTGCTGTTTGCCGATGGTGTGACATACACCGCAGAGGTAACGGTCAGCCAGGGGGCAACGCGCTCAGCACCATCGCGGACTTCAGGGGTCTACGACCTGAGTGATGACAGTGACGGTGTGGCGATCGCCAATGTGGCGCTGCAGTTGGATCCGTTGGCCCGTTCGCTGACGGGCAGTTCAAGTGAGGCGGTGGGAATTGCGTCGGTGACGCTGTTCAACCAGGACGGAAGCACCCTTGCCGCCTTTGGGTCCGACCAGGTGAGTTTCTCCACCAGCACGGGGGCCTGGTCTGTGGACATCAGCAACCTGATGTTCAACGCTGGCGAGGTCTACACCGTCGAGGCGGTTCCCCTCTCGGATGGGGCGCCACCCACCCCGGCACGTGCTGCTGTGGACAGTGATGTGTTCGGTGCCGGAGCAACGGGAGTGCCACCGACGGCGACGGTGGATCTGGTGGTGGATCCCTTGCAGGAGCGCCTGCGGGGCACGATCGCCAATGCGAATGCAATCACCAGCCTGACGCTGACAGGGAGTGATGATCCCACCAACCCCTTCACCGTTGATCCGGCAGCCATCACGATCACTTCCGATGGCACTTGGACGGCGGATCTCAGTGCGTTCTCTGTGGATGCGCGCGTCGATGTGAGCGATGGTGCTCAGGTGGGCATCGATCCAGCCAGCCCGAATGTGGTGCTGGTGACTCCCAGTGCTTCCCTCAGTGACAACACCGAGTACTTCGTGGAGGTGCCGGTGACGGCCTTCCGAGAGGCGGGCAATGCCACCGGGAATGGTTTCCCCGGTCTGGAGCCCCCGGATGACTACACCTTCACGGTGGGAACGGCGCCGGAGTTTCAGCCCCCTTCCACTCCCCCGGAGGGCAACACGGCAGTCCCGACCGTCCGGGTGATCGCCGACGCTGACGGATCGGAAGATGGATCGCCAAGTCGCTTCACTGTGATTCGCGAGGCGGGCAACCCGGAGGGTGTGCTGCCTGTGCGCCTGAGGCTTGGAGGCACCGCCCAGCCGGGTGCCGACTATCAGTTCACCCCGGCCGATTCGAACGCGCCACTGGAGTTCTCGCGTGTTGTTCCGGATATTGGCCTGGGTGAAACGTCAGCGACGGATTCCTTCTCGTTTGCGATCAATTCCGATTCGATCGTGGATCCGGGTGAGTACATCACCGTTCAGATCCTGCCGGATCCGACCTATAGCATTGCCGTCGGTGGTCAGTTCGCTACATCCACAATTACGGCAGAGGATGTGGCCTTTTCCCTGGTTCCCCCGGCTGGACCGGGCCGGAGTCCCTTTGAGCAACGCAGTGACGGCGCCTTCGCCGTCATTCGAGCCGATGGTTCCGTGGTGAGCTGGGGGGACCCTCTCGCCGGTGGTGACAGCAGCCCGGTGTCCGGCGCCATTGCCTCCGGCACGCAGCAACTCTTCTCTGGTCGCCGCGCCTTCGCTGCTCTGGACACGACAGGCTCCCTCGTGGCATGGGGTGATGCGAATGCCGGCGGCGATAGCCGCTTTGCTGATCTCAATGGCAGCTCCGGTGGCCTGACGGTCGTGGATGTGTCGACCACTGACTCGGTCTTCGGAGCCCTCCTATCGGATGGCAGCGTTGCCACGTGGGGCAGTCGCAACGCTGAAAACCAGACCCGCAACATCGATTTCGACGGCGATGGTGATCCGTTCTTCACGACAGGCAACCTCACGGTCACATCGCTGTTCTCCAACAGCGACAGCTTTGCGGCGCTGCGATCCGATGGATCGGTCTTGAGCTGGAGTGACAGCGCTGGGGATGGGAGCCTGCTGCAGGAGCCCTCCTTCTTCTCCGGTCCCAGTGGTGATCTGGATGTCCTGGAGATCTACCCGTCCAGGACGGCCTTCGCGGCGTTGCGCTCAGATGGCACCGTTGTGGCCTGGGGCAGTGGTGCAGCGGCCACGATTCCGGCTGAGCTGGATTTCAACGGCCCTGAGAACAACCTCAGTGTTGTGTCGGTGGCGGCAACCGATGCCGCTTTCGCGGCGCTGCGATCCGATGGCTCTGTGCTCACCTGGGGTGATCAGGCCGCAGGAGGCGACAGCAGCACGGTGGCGCTCGACCCGCTCACCGGTGCCGGGCCGGTGAGCACACTGCTGTCCACCACGGCGGCGTTTGCCGCCCTGCGTACAGACGGGACAGTGACCGCCTGGGGCGATCCGCTTCGCGGTGGGGACGCCTCGGTGGTCAATCCCGGAGATCGCTTCTTCGTGGATCTGGTCAGCAACAACTTTGCGTTTGCCGGTCTGCTTTCGGATGGCTCTGTTCTCTCCTGGGGTCAGTCCGGCGCCGTGAACAGCGGTGGAGACAGCAGTGCGATCGACTTCGACGGCGATGGTGATCCCTCCACGAGCACCGGACCCCGCACGGTCACCGACATCGTTGGTACGACCTCTGCCTTTGCGGCGCTTCGCGACGACGGCTCGGTCGTCAGCTGGGGTGACCCGTCCCGCGGTGGCGACAGCAGCGGTGTCGATTTCAACGGTCCCGCTGATGACCTGACCGTGACGGGCCTGGTGGCCAATGGTTCGGCCTTCGCGGCACTGCGCTCCGACGGGTCGGTGGTGACCTGGGGTGACAGCAGCCTTGGTGGCGACAGCAGCTCCGTGGCTGCTGCCCTCGATGGCAGCACCGACGCTCTTCTGTTCGCCACTCCTTTCCAGGACGCTCGCTTCACGGGAGCGGGAACCCCTTCGCCGACACCCACCCCGACGCCGACCCCAACCCCAACGCCCACGCCGACACCCACCCCAACGCCCACACCTCCCCCCTCGTCGGCACCGTCGCCGACTCCCACACCAACCCCAACCCCGTCCCCCGCGCCCGGTGGCGGCGGCGGTGGTGGTGGTAGTGGTGCTGGATCGGGTGGTGGAGGTGGTGAATCCTCCTCAGGTTCCAGTGGAGAGATTCCCTCCAGCTCCCCGATTCGGGGCCTTCAGAATTTCATCGGTGGCAGTGAACGACCTGAGACGCTGGCCGGCTCCTCCCAGGGGGATTTCATCCGTGCAGGCGGCGGCAATGACCGGCTTGAAGGCGACCTCGGCAACGACGACCTGCGCGGCAACGAGGGAGACGACGTGCTGCTTCCCGGCGGGGGTGATGACTACGCCCGCGGCGGTAAAGGGAATGACTTCGTGTTTGGCGGTAACGGTCGCGATCAGTTGCTGGGTGATCTCGGCCGCGACAGTGTCTCCGGTGGTGCCGGCGATGACATCATCAACGGCAACGGCGGCGACGACATCCTGATCGGGGGTGCCGGAGCCGATCAGTTCCGGCTGTCCAAGGGCAATGACGTGATCGAGGATTTTCGCCTCATCGAAGGCGACCGGATCGCGATCCGCTCCGACCAGGCCTTCACTATCGCAGCCGATGGCTTCAATGCAGTGATCACACGGGATGGTTTCGGCACCACCACCCTGATCGGTGTGTCGGCTGATGCCTTCACCGCGGCCAACCCCATTCTCCTGCTGTAATCCCGCTGTTCAGTGGCTCCACCTGGCGATCAGGTCTTCGGTCTGATCGCCATAGAAGTGTTTGGCATATTTCGACGCGTAGAGTTTTCGAAGCATCGGTCGGGGATAGGAGATTTGCTCGCGCACCTGTCGCGCCAGCTCGGCGTGGGGCTTCTCTGCCGTGATGTTCGTCTGGATCAGATCTCCGACATCAACCCCCAGAAAGTCTGCAAGAGCTGGGCGGCAGCATTGGTCCAGAGTCTCCATCCGGATGATCAGTACATCGGTGCCGGCTGTGTGGATGCTGCTGTAGCCCCTCTGCGTGTCGAAGGGATGCTCATACACATCGATGCCCGTGTAGGGCTTGAACTCGCTGTCGAACCAGCCCAGGGTGTAATCGTGGCGTTCCCGCTTCAGGCAGAGCTGGATCAGCTCGTCCACGCTCGCATCGGCCAGCTCCCGCCCCTCGCCCAGATAGATCTGTGGGTTCTGAAAGAGATTGGACAGATCACGGCTGATCGGTTCACGGACGAGCGTGATGATGCGAACCGGTGAATCGGGATGGCGCGAACGGAAGCGCTCGACGCGTTCGATCTGTCTGAGGGCCCAGGTGTAGGGGGCCTTGCCGGCGGCCCGCTGCTTGAAGGCCTCCGAGAGGTAGTGGGCCTGGACCACCAGGCTGTTCGTGAGGCGAGCTCGAAGCGTGGCCGCAACAGTGGAGGAACCCACTTTTCCCAGTTGGTACACCAGGACCAGCTCGTCGGCTGCGTCGTCTGTGGCACCCATCGCCTCAGAACCGGAACTGGGCGCGGGCGTAGAGGCCGTCGCTGAGCAGCCAGTCGTCCCAGGCGCCGGGGTTGTCGTCTGTTTCGAAGGATTCCACCCAGCCGAGCTCGAAGATCCAGGACGGGTTGATGTATCGGGCTAGGATGCCGCCTGCGCCGACGGTATCGCTGAAGTTGGTTCCCGCCAGATCGGTGCTGACGCCGCCGGCGCCGATGAAGGGCACGATCTGCACGGCCTGGAGGTCCTGTTGCCAGGCGGTGACAACCACCTCACCGGTGCTGAGCCAGCCGCTGTCGCCGCTGATCAGCTGGCCCGGCAGGCCGCGAATGCCCACATCCGACCCCAGGCTGAACTGCATTGGGGAGAGCAGCGGATTGAGGGCCACCTGGCCGCCGCCGCTCACGTTCACCTGAACCCGGGGGGCAACGGCCCAGCTCGCACTGATCAGACCACCGAGGGCGGCGGCCTGCCCGGCATCGATGTCGGCCTGGGCCAGTTCCTTGCGCTGCTTCTCGGGTGTGGCGGCTGCGATGCCCTGCAGGAAGTAGGCATTGCCGCTCCAGCCCACCGAGCCGGTCTGGCCCAGGCCGCTCACACCGAAGCGCAGATAGGCGGACTGGGGCTGGCGGATGCTGTCCGGAATCAGAGAGGGCAGCACCGCGTCGTCGAGGTAGGTGTTGCTCCGGTTGCGGCTCACCCCGAGAAACATCCCCCAGCGCTGGGAGAGGGTCTCGTGGAACACCCACTCGAGCTGCAGCAGGCCCTGGTACTGGCTGGTGGAGAAGCCGTCCGCCGGATCCGGCAGTTCGATCAGATTGCGGCGGCTGTAGCCGAAGGCTCCCGTCAGGCTCAGCGTGTCGGCGAGCGGATAGCTGTAGCTGATCGAACTGATCACCGTGCCCAGCTCCGGCTGGTCATCGGCGTTCAGCTCGCCGTAAAGCAGCAGGGTGTCGCCGTGACCGATCAAGTCGCCTTTCACGAGCGTGGCGGTGCCCCGTGCCTCGCCGGAACCGTTGGACCCATCGTTGCGCAGCGAGACTTCCCCTCGCCAGGGTTGAACCCGAGGCTCAACGTTCACCCGCAGCACCGCGAGTGTGGGATCGCTGCCCAGCTTGGCCAGGTTTCCCCGCACGCTCTCGACCTCCGGCAGCCGCCTGAGCAGCCGCAGCTCCCGCTCAACCGTGGGTAGATGCAGCGGACGGTTGACCAGGTTGCCGAGCAGCCTGCTGACACGAGCATTGAGGCGCTCGTCGCTGCCGTTCACCGACAGTTCCACCAGCGTTCCCTGCACCACCTCCAGGGTTCCATTGCCGCTGGTGGACAACACAAAGACGCGGCTGTTGACCAGACCCTGGCTGATGAGGTGGGCGGTGAGGGCTGCGGCGCACTGGTCGAGGCGATCCTGGGGATCCTGGATGGGGGCACACGGCGCCAGGATCCGGCTCAGCTCCTCAGGACTGATGCCCTCGAGCCCGGTCACGACCGGCAGCTCGGACAGGGGCATGGCCTCCGGGGGCGAGGCAGGGGTTTCGCTCTGGTCCGGATCCTCCAGATCGGAGTCCTCGATCACCGGGCTGTCCGCCTCCGGGGGAGCGGGCTGCTCCTGGGTTGCCGGCCCGGGCAAGCGCACGGGCGTGTTCTGAAGAGGAGGCGCCACCAGCTGTGCCAGGAGCGGGAGCGTCAGGAACACGTCGTCAACCGGAAGAAACTGGATTCTGAGGCGAATCCGAGCGTCCGGCATGGCTGTGGGGACGCTCTGGCTGAGCGTCACGGGATGGTGTGCCTCCGGCACGCTCCGGCTGCTGGTTGGATGGTTTCAGCACCTGCGTTCTGCAATGCCGGCGTCCCCCGAGCTCTCCTCCCGTCAAGCGCCTGCCGGGGCGCGTGGATGGGGTGCGGTCCTGGCGCTCGTCGCAGCCCTGGCGCCCTCTGTCCCCTCCCCAGTGGCAGGCGCTGGCGTGACGGTGCAGGTCCGATGCGATGGCACCGTGATCGAAGCGCAGGGTCAGGCCCGCCGGGAGGGCCGCACCGATCGCCTGGATGTCTCCATGGGGCTCACGGCGGAAGCATCAACGGCCGAAGCCGCCTTGGCGCTACTGCAGCAGCGTCTTGCGGTCGTGCGAGGGGCTCTGCAGGACCTTGGCGTCCGCGATCTGGAAGTGACCTCGCCCTCGACCAGCCGCCGTCCGGAGCCGCCTCGCCCGGATCTGGCCGTGAGCGCTCGGCTCCGGGTTCGCGGTGTGTTGGCGCCCGCCCGCCTGCAATCCCTGATCCGGGAGGTGGGCGCCATGCCGGGCGTGTCTCTGGCGCCGGTGCAGGCCCGTACGGATCCCGAAAGGATCGAGGCAGGCCGCCAGGTCCTGCTGGACGCGGCTTACCGCGATGCCGCCACCCAGGCTCGGAGCGTGGCGGGCACCATCGGTCGCCCCAGCATCACGCCGCTGCGGGTGGACATCGGTTCCGGGGCGATGCCCAGGCCCCTCATGGCTCGCGCTGATCAGGCCGCCACGCCCCCCTTCGACCCCGGCGAGCTGCCGCCTCCCAGTGAGCGTCTCGACGTCAGGGTGACCTTCTGCGCCCGCTGAACGATTCGCTCAGGTACTCCCGGTCACGACGTTGAACAGTCGTCGCATCGAGCGAATCAACTGGTTCTCAGCCTGCAGGTCATGCTGCCGTTGTCTGTCCTGCATCGCCTGGAGCTGCTGGCGTCGACGGTGCATCAGACGTGCCATGTTGTCGACCACGCTGGCATCGCGGTCGATCAGCGGCTGCAGATCGCGGCGTTCCACTTCCAGCAACACGGTCTCCTCCAGGGCGCGGACGCTGGCACTGCGTGGCTCGTCCGTGCAGAGAGCCATCTCACCGAAGATGTTGTCGATTCCCAGGCAGGCCACGCGTTGTTCCCGGCCTCGCTCATCGCGCTTGCACACCTCCACCGACCCGCTGATGATTTGGAAGAGGGCGTCGCCGTCTTCTCCCTGCTCCACCACCGTGTCGCCGCGGGCGAACCGCACACAGCGGGTCGCCGGCGCCAGGTCCTCCAGCTGATCTGAGCTGAGCTCAACGAACAGGGGGTTGCGGGCCAGCCACGCAGCCCGCGTCCCGTCGTCCGCATGGAGGGGATCCTCCGGGTCGATCCGGGTCCGCCGAGGCAGCACCTCACGGATCGGAAACGGAATGCTCTGGCCCACACGCTCCAGGGCGTACCAGATCTGCTCCTGAAGTTCTCCTCGAATCGTGAGCCGGTCAATGTCGCTGATCGCCAGGTGCCACACCTGCAGGCCGTAGCGGATGGAGCTGTCGTCGAAGCCATCTACCCAGACCTTGGCTGCCGGCCTGTTGAGCACGCCCGGGTGATGAGCCACCACCCCGCGAAGCAGGTCGAGCGCGCGTGTGGGTGGAAAGCTGTAATCGAGCCCCACATGAAACACGTTGCCGAAGGGCACGCCCGGCTCCACGCGCCGGATCACACCCTGGGCCACGGTGTCATTCGGCAGCACCAGCGTGCTGCCATCGATGCTGGAGAGCAGCCAGGTGTTCATCAGGGTCAGCGAGACGACCTTGCCCCGCACTCCGTCGAGTTCGATCCAGTCGCCCTCCTTGAACGGACGGTCGATCTGCAGGGTCAGTCCGCCGAACACATCCTTCAGCGGCTCCTGGGCGGCGAAGCCGATCACGGCGGTCAGCACCGCTGAGGTGGTCACCAGCCCCACCAGGTTGACCCCCCGTTCCTGCAGGAGCACGAGGGTGAGCACGGCGCCGAGGATGAGGAGGCTCAGGTCGAGCAGGATCTTCGCCGGGCGGCGCTGCCAACCCAGCGATCCCGGTACCTCAACCATCGCCCAGCCTCCGAGGGTGAGGCAGGCGTAGAGCAGGGCCAGTTGCCCGGCAATGTCGCGCCAGCTGGTCAGGAACGTCAGCTGGGAGGGGAGCGGCAGGCTGGCGCTCACCCACACGCCCATGAACAGGAGGATGCGTCCGAGGGGTGGCCGGGGCAGCTGACGGGCCCGGCCGTGGCCAAGGCGCTGCCGGCGCCGCAGCAGGCCGAGCAACAAACCAAGGCTGATGCTCACCAGGAGACGCTCAGCGATGCCCATCTCAGCTCGCGGGGAAGTGGCTGCCGGAGCGGAACTGGACCTGGTTGCTGGTTGTCACTGCGGGGACCCAGTCACCAGACTGGAAAGACTAGCCGTGATGGATGCGATGGGCCCGCGCTCTCAACCGCCGCTCGCTGTCCGTGCTCTGGGTCATGCCCTGCTCGCGTGTGCCTGCGCCGTACTGACCATGCCTGCGCTTTCGCTGGCTCAGGAGGTTGAGAACCTCCGCAACACCTTCCCCGGCCGTCGGATCGGAGGGGGGACCCGCGGAGAGTGTGCCGCCCGGATGCTGGTGCATCTGGTGCCGGATGGCAGCGTCTATGCCCCGCCGGCCTCCGGGGGGTATCTCGCCTTCCTTCAGGGCCCGACCGGAACGCCCAGGCCGGTGGTGGTTCGCTTCAGCCCGTACCAGGCCCCTGGTGGAAGCCAGGCCGGCTGGGTCTCCACCACCGCGACCAGCGAGGTGGATGTGGACGCCTCACCGGCCTCGCTTGTCCTGCTGCCGGTCCCGGCAACACAGGGGCCCACGGTCTGGGAGTCGTTCTACGACTGCGCTGGCGAAGAGGGTGACGGAGGCGGTCCTCTCGGTTATGTGCAGGCCGTCTCTCCCCCTGCGCTCACGCTGCTCATCGACTCCCCGGAGCCGACCGATCGCTCAGCAGCAGCGGATGTGGCCTGGCTGGCCTCCGCCTGCGGCAGCTCTCTCCGGGCAGCGGATGTGGCCAGTCGCTTTGGGCTGAAGGATGTGCTGGATGAGACATGGCCTCAGAATCTGCCCGTGCGATGCACCCCGGTCTCACCCGCCCCTTGAGCCGGCGCTCTCCAGCCTCGACCCAGTCCACATTGCCTGACCCTTTCAGCCGTTTCCCCCCCCGAGCCATGCGTCTGACGTCCCACGGCCATTCCGCTCTTCTGCTGGCGCTGCTGCTCCTGCTGCCGGCGCTGCCCGTCCGGGCGGATCTGCGCAACAGCTTTCCCGGCAAGCGGGTCAAGCCTTCCACTCGTGGAGAGTGTTTCTCTCGTTCTCTGATTCATCTGGTCCCGATCGACAGCACCTATGCGCCGCCGTCCGATGGACGCCTGGCCATGCTGCAGGGCCCGAGCGGCAACCCCTTTCCTCTGGTGGTGACCTTCCGTCCCTATGGGGGCCCCGATGCGGTGAGCGAAGGCGCTCCGGGAAAGACCGTGACCCTCGATGCGGCGCCGGCGTCCCTGACCCTCATCCCAGCCCCATCCATCGAGACTCCCATGGTGTGGGAATCCACGTATCAATGCACAGACGATGATGCGGGAGGAGGCATGTTCGGTTTCGTGCAGGCCGTCTCTCCCCCGGCGGAGACCCTTCTTCTGAACCGGCCCTCCATGGCCGACCAGGCCAACGCCGCGGATCTGGCCTGGGTCGCCAGCTCCTGCGGCGGCACCGTGGCTGCTGCCGAGGTGGCCCGTCGCTTTGCCATCGAGGATCTGGTCACAGCGGACTGGCCCGATCAGCTTCCTGTGCGGTGCCTGGATCAGACCGCGGCCCTCTGACGGCGACCATCTCCATGCCCCGATTGCTGCGATCCCGCGCCCACCATGGGTCGTCCGCTTCACGGGCTGCACGGTGGCCCTGCACCCTGCTCCTGGTGGTCTTGCTTTTCTCAGCGACTGCCGAGGCGAGCGATCGGCGCCGTCAGTTTCCCGAGAAGAGGATCAAACCCGGGACCCGGGGCGACTGCTCTGCCCGTGTTCTGGTCAATCTGGTGCCGCCGGACAGCACCTATGCCCCGCCCGTCGGGGGGCACCTGGCCGTGCTCCAGGGCCCTGCCCGGGAACCACGCCCCCTGCTCGTGAGCTTCCGTCCCGATGACGCCGCTGGGACGCCTTCTCCAGATCCCGGCTCCGGCTTGACCAGCCTGAGCCGGGATCTGGGTCGAGCGCCGGCCTCCCTGCTGCTGTTCCCGGCCCCGGCTGTGACCGCGCCGCTGCTCTGGCGCTCCAGCTATGTCTGTCAACCTGAGGAGGAACCCGGTGGTGGTTTGTTCGGGTTCGTCCGGGCGGTGGCTCCGGCGGCGGAAACGCTTCTGGTGAAAGCGATTGAGCCGTCGGATCAGTCCACGGCGGCCCATCTCGACTGGTTGGGCTCCGCCTGCGGCGAGAGCGTCGCGGTCACGGAGGTGGCCAACCGCTTTGATCTTGAGGCTCTGATCAGTCCGGACTGGCCGGACCAGCTGCCAGTTCTGTGCCCGGAGCCGCTGCCGGCTCGCTGACGGCCAGTTCCCAAATATCGAGCGGTTCGCTGCGGCCCTTGACCTGCAGCTTGCCCCAGGCCTGCCAGTTCAGATGCTCCTGGTCATTGAGCAGCCGGCAGGTGGTGGACGAGGCGAGCACTCGGCAGACCCCACCCTGGCGCGATTTCTCGATGCTCTCGAGGCGGGAGGCACAGTTCACCGTGTCACCGATCACGGCGTACTCCAACCGCTCCCGGCTGCCCATGGATCCGGCCAACACATCGCCGGTGTGGATGCCGATGCGCATGCGCATGGTGGGCAGGCCCTGTCGGCTCAGGTCCATGTTCAATTCCCTGAGGTGCTCGCGAATGGCCTGGGCCGCTTCCACGGCAGCCTGCGCGTCACGGGCGATACCCCCGCTGAGTGGGGCGCCGAACACCGCGAGCAGGCCATCGCCGGTGAACTTGTTCACCATGCCGCTGCGCTCTGTGATGGCCGGGACGAAGCGCTCCATGCCGCGATTCAGCCAGGCCAGCAGCTCAGGAGGCTTCATCCCTTCGGACACCGTGGTGAAACCGGCGATGTCGGTGAACAGAATCGTGACGGGAATCTGTCGCCCCTCGAATCGCCCCCCGCTGAGGAGTTCGTCCCGCTGCGCCCACAACTGGGCGGCCACCTCAGGGGAGGTGGTCTGGCCGAGCAGCTTCTGAATCTGCTGACGCTGCTGCTGGCTCGCCGCTCCCCGTCTCACCCAGCCGGCGCCGGCCCAGATGAGCATGGTTCCGGTGGGCAACACCAGGCCCACCCAGACCCGCATCCAGACCAGAAGGGCCCCCCCTGCCAGAAGCAGAGGGATGACCACGCCTCCGAGCAGGGCTCCTCGCCGCAGCGAGGGCACCGATTCACCCAGCAGCAGGCCGCCAGCCACGGACAGTCCCAGCAAGAGGCGATCAAGCCAGTTGGCGGATGTCCAGACGTGCCGGTCACCATTGCCTGCCACCGTTGAGAGGATGCTGGCGAGCCGATGGGAGTGCAGTTCCACCCCGGGCATCAGGAACTTGTTGTCACCCAGGAAGTTCTCGCTGCCGGTGCGAAAGCGGCTGTGTGGCACTTCAAAGCTGTCCCTGAGGGAGGGGGCGGTGCTGCCGATGAACACCACACGGCCGCGGATGTCCTCTTCGGGCACCTTCCCGTCCAGCAGATCGCTGATGTTGTGGTTGCGGAAGCTGCCGGGCTGGTGGTACGCCATCATCTTCTGATATCCCGCACCGGTCTCCTCTCGCTCCTGATAGCCGCCGGCGCCGATGTTCAACCATGGGATCGGCAGCGCGCCGGACTCCACCTGGATCGGCAGGTCCGGCATCCCCAGGTGAATGGAGGCCAGACGCAGTGGCAGCGCCACCGTCGCTTCGTCCTGACCGCCCACATGCACCAGGTCCCGTCGGATCACCCCGTCGGCATCCACCACCATGTCGTTGTAGGCCTGGCGTTCGGGCGGGGTGCCCGGCACCGGATCCACTCCGCCGATGGCATTGAAGATGGTCACGAGCTGGGGGAGCTCACGGGCGCGTTGGCGCAAGCACTCCTGGTCCGGCCCCACACCCACATTCCTGTAGATGTCCAGTCCGATGGCGGTTGCGCCCATCGCCACGAGCCGATCCATGGCATCGCAGAAGAGCCGGTCATCAATCGGCCAGCCCTGACGGCTGATGTCAGACTCGCTGATGTTGATGATTGTGATCGGCACGTCGTCGGCTGATCGGGCCGGCCGGGCTTCGGTGACCACGTCGTAGATGAGCAGGTCCAGCGATTCGGCCACCTGGCTCCTCCACAGACCCCCCGTGAGGAGCGCGGCAATGGCGTAGGGCGCAAGAAGGTTGAAACGGATGCTCCGCCGGAACAGGCGCTTTGCCCGATCCTTCGCCTTCAGCGGCTGCACCGTCATGGGGGAAGTGTACGGACACTGTCGCCCGTGGGCCATGGCCGCCATCCCACTGGGCGCAGGCGGGGAGCCTGCCTAGGGTGGAGCGGCGCGTGCGAGTGAACTGATGGCATCGCCACCCGCTGTCCTGCCGGGACCGCCGCAGCAGGCGCTGGTAGAAGTGCTGGGGATCGCCACGGCCCTCAGCGATGCCAAGGACCTCCGCACTCTTCTGCAGCTGATTCTGCGCACCTGTCGGCGGCTCACGTGCAGCGATGCCGGCAGCATCTTTCTTGTCGAGCGTCCGGATCTCCGCCGCGATCCCCACGCGGTCGAGACCCTGTGGTTCGCGGCCTCTCAGAACCACACGCTCGATCGCCGTGCGGAAGGCGATGGCCAGATCAGCGGGCTGGAGGGTGAGTTGATGGAGCTTCGCTTTCCCCTGACGCCCGACCGACTTGTGGGCTGGAGTGCTCTGGCTGGTGAGATCCTCAACATTGAGGATGTCTACGCCCTGGATCCGGATCTCCCCTATCAATTCGATCCCACGATGGATCGCAACCTCAATTACAAGGCCCGCTCCATGCTGATGGTGCCGATGAAGTCCACCACGGGCAAGGTTGTTGGCGTGGTGCAGCTCATCAATCGCAAGCACGACGGTGACGCTGTCATCACGCCTGAGACGGTCACGACGAATACCCGTCCCTACGACGGTTTTGATCGTCAGTTGATCGAAGCCCTGGCTAGTCAGGCCGCGGTGTGCGTGGAGCGGACCCAGCTTCTGGATGCCCAGGAGAAGCTGATCGATTCGATGGTGGCATTGCTGGCGGGTGCCATTGACGCCAAGAGCCCCTACACAGGTGGCCACTGCGAGAGAGTTCCCGAGCTGGCTGTGATGCTGGCCACAGAGGCCGACCGCGCAACTGAAGGTCCTCTGGCCGGCTTCAGCATGGGAGGTGAGGATGAATGGCGTGAATTCCGTATTGGTGCTTACCTGCACGACTGCGGCAAGATCACAACGCCAGAATATGTGGTCGACAAGGCCACCAAGCTTGAAACGATCTACAACCGCATTCACGAAATACGCACTCGCTTCGAGGTGCTACTGAGAGATGCTGAGATTGATCGACTCAGGGGGCATCTTGAGGCTCGTGATCCAAAGATTCTGGATGAAGTCTATGCTGCCCGCAAGCGGCAGCTGGAAGAGGATTACATCTTTATCTGTGACGCTAACATTGGCGCCGAATCTTTCGGGCCTGACAAGATTGAGCGGCTGAAGGTCATTGGTCAGCAGACCTGGTTGCGTCATTTTGACGATGGCCTTGGTCTCTCCTGGGCAGAGCGGGAGCGACGGGTCGCTGGCTGTGGTGATCCGCTTTACGTGGAGCTTCCGGTCGAGGAGCGTTTGTTGTGCGATAAGTCCTGGCATCGCATCCCGCGCGACGCTCATTCCGTGCCGGATGAGCGCTATGGCTTTCGGATGGACATCCCTGAGTTGCTCTACAACCAGGGGGAGATTCACAACCTTTCCATCTCCCGAGGCACCCTCACGCCAGAGGAGCGTTACAAGATCAATGAGCACATCGTGCAGACGATCATCATGCTCGAGAACATGCCCTTCCCCCCGGGGCTGTCCCGCGTGGTGGACATCGCCGGCACGCACCACGAGACGCTCGATGGACGCGGTTATCCGCGTCGGCTGAAAGGCGACCAGCTCTCTGTGCGGGCGCGCATCATGACCATTGCAGACATCTTCGAGGCGCTGACCGCAGGGGACCGCCCCTACAAGCCTGCGAAGACCCTCTCAGACTCGATTCGAATTCTCGCCGGCTTCCGAGACCGCAGCCATATTGATCCTGATCTGTTTGCCCTCTTTCTTCGTTCCGGTGTGTATCGCCTCTACGCCAATCGCTTTCTCCACCCGGATCAGATCGACGAGGTCGATATCGACCAGTATCTCTGACAGAGCCTGACGCACGGGTCGGGCTTGCCCATGCGCCGGCCTGCTCAGGTATGCGCCCCTCAGGATTGAAGGTAGGTGGTCTGACGCAGGCTGCTCTCCACATGATCGATGAGCCGTCTGGCTTCGCTGATCTGCAATTGGCCGGAGGCAATCGCGGTTTCTCCGGCCAGGCGCAGTCGCTCCAGCAGGGCCTCCGGATCGTGTTCCACCGCTTCGAGCACATCGCTGGTGCTGTCGCCCTTCACCACGTGATCCACCTGGTAGGCACCGCCTGTGGCCAGGCGGATGTGCACGCTGTTGGTGCACCCGAAGAGATTGTGCAGGTTGCCCATCACCTCCTGGTAGGCCCCTCCCAGAAACAGGCCGATCCAGTACGGCTCTCCCGGGCGCATGTCGTGGAGTTCCAGCAGGTCCTTGGCGCCCCCTTTGTTCACAAAGCGGGCCAGCTTCCCATCGGAATCGCAGGTCAGGTCGGCGAATTGGCCGAGGCGTGTGGGCCGCTCATCAAGCCGGTGGATCGGCATGACCGGGAACAGCTGGTCGATCGCCCAGGTGTCGGGTGCTGAACGAAAGATCGAGAGGTTGCCGTAGTACGTGCTGGCCAGCACCTGATCCAGCTGTCGTAGCTCCTCGGGTCGTGATTCGTCGCCCAGGGACGCGGAGTGCTCCCGGATCCGCTGAGCGCAGGCCCAGGTCAGCTGTTCAGCGCAGGCGCGTTCAGTGAGGCTGAGATACCCGAGTCGGAAGGCCGAAAGGGCGTCATCCCGGAACTTGATGGCGTCGTTCCATGCCTCCTGGAGGTGGGCCGGGCTGGCTTCCGCCGGGTCGAGTTCCAGGCCGGCCAGGGTCTCGCGAAGATTGCGCAGGATCACGGCCTCCTGCGGCGCGACCTCTGGAACCGCGGCCGGCACCGACGTGCAGCCCAGCACATCGAACACCAGAAGAGAGCAGTGGCTGGCGATGGCCCGACCGCTTTCGCTGACCAGCGTGGGAACGGGCAAGCCATGTGGGGTGCAGCAGTCCCGCACGGTGGCCACCACGTCGTTGGCGTAGTTCTGTAGTGAGTAATTGGTGGAGGCCGCGGTGGCGGTGCGGCTGCCGTCGTAGTCCACGCCCAGACCGCCACCCACATCGAGGTAGCCCATCGGGGCGCCCAACCGCATCAGCTCCACATAGATCTGGCCCGCCTCCTGCAGAGCGTCCTTGAGGACGGCAATGTCGGCGATCTGGCTACCGATGTGGAAATGGAGCAGTCGCAGCGCATCCAGCAATCCGGCCTCAGCCAGGCAGGTCACCGTTCGCACCAGGTCGGGCACCGACAGGCCGAACTTGGCCCGATCTCCCACCGAGCTGCCCCACCGGCCGCTGCCCCGGCTGGCCAGTTTGGCCCGGAGTCCGATCAGCGGCGCCTTTCCGAGATCCCGGCTGGCCTCGATGATTCGCTCCACCTCGTCGGCCTGCTCGATGACCACCACCGGCTGGCGCCCCAGCTGACGGGCCAGGATGGCGGTCTCCACATACCGTCGGTCCTTGTAGCCGTTGCAGATCAGGAGGGCCTCCGGGTCGTCGAGCAACGACAGGGCGATGAGCAGTTCCGCCTTGCTGCCAGCCTCAAGGCCGAAGTGCCATCGGCGGCCGCTCTCGATCAGCTGCTCCACCAGATGCCGCTGCTGATTGCATTTCACAGGGAACACGCCCTGGTACCGACCTGGGTAGTCGTATTGAGCGATCGCCCGCTCGAAGGCGGAGTGGAGCCGTTCGAGCCGATCCTCCAGGATGTCGTCGAAGCGGATCAGCATGGGCAGCGACAGGTTGCGGCCCTGCAGGCCTCTCACCAGCTCCACGAGATCGATCGATCCGCCACGGTCGCCGCGGGGTTGCACCAGCACGTGACCTCGAGCGTTGACGCCGAAGTAGGGCTCGCCCCAGCTCTCGAGGTCGTACAGCCGCACGCTGTCGGCAACGGTCCACGCCGACGTGGTGACGTCTGACTGCACGGGCTGTTGTGTGGAGCGGACCATGCCTGGGGATGCCCGGTCGAATTTAGAGAGTCACACTGAAGCGGGAGTTTCGGTTCACCGCGAGATCGTCCATGTCCACAGTGTGCCCTTCAGGCCGATCCCGTCCCCGGGCGGCCCTTGCCGCGGCTCTCACTGCCGCTGTGCTTGGCGCTGCGGTCAGGGGAGTGCATCCCCTGCCGGCCTTCGCGGCTCCGAAGGGCAGCGTTGTTGAGGTGGCCACGCGCCCGGCCTTCGTGCAGCCTCCGGGGGCCAGGGAGTCTGCGGCCCGCGCAGGAGCCGGCTTGTCCGACCGGACCCGTCTGCGCACATCCAAGCCAGGTCGCATGCAGGTGCGGCTTCAGGACGGCCGCAGTTTCCGCATGGGTGGCGATGCCGTGCTGCGCATCAGTGGCGACAGCCTCGATCTGCGCAAAGGGCAGCTGATCGCGTGGATCAACCCGGGGGCGACCCGGCGAGCACCTCTCAGGGTCAAGACCCGGGTGGGAACCGCGTCGATCCAGGGCACCACTCTGTTCATCGATGACCGCGGTGATGAGGTCATCTTCCTGAGCTGGGAAGGGGAGGTGAGCCTCACCACCAATGCCGGGGAGGAGATTGAGCTGACCGGCGGACAGCTGACCACCTTCAGAGCCGGCAACGACACCTGGTCCGCCCCCACCCTGCTCAACCGTGAGCAGGCTCGTCGCCGGCGCAGCAACAGCATTCTGCTCAACGGCTTCACTGCTCCGATGGAGACCATGCCCGAGGTGGAGGCTGTGTTGCAGCGGGCGCCGGCTGCTGTGGCGCCGTGACAGGCGCCGGCGGCTCCCGGACCGGTGCGCTCTGGGGGCTGCTGCTGGTGTTGCCTCTGCTGGCGGGACTGCCCCGTCTGGCTGGTCTGCCTCCCGGCCGGCTGCTGCGCAGCCTCGATCAGGACCTGCGCAGCCTCGCTTTTCGTCTGCGAGGGCCCCGGCCCATTCCCGACGATCTGCTGATTCTCGCGATCGACAGTGAATCACTGGCGCTCCCTGCTCTGATGGAGGAGGCCGATCGAGAGGCTTCTCCGCTCTGGAGCCGGATGGGACCCTGGCCCTGGCCGCGGGCTCTGCAGGCTGATCTGGCCGTTCACGCCCTTGAACGTGGCGCCGAACAGGTGGTCTTCAACATCGTTCTGGCCGTCCCCAGCAGCTTCGGCCCCGAGGATGATCTGGCCTTTCAGGCCCGCCTGGCTCCCTGGAGGGATCGGGTGGTGCTGGCTGCCTCCTATGACCGGATTGAGGAGGCTGGGGTCGAGCAGGGCCGACTGTTGCGCCCTTTCCTGGCCTGGCCGAGGGTCGGCCTGAGCACCCTGCTGCAGACCGCGCGCGGGCAGGCCGAGGCCATCCCCGGTGACCTCTGGCTGGAGGAGCAGCTCGGGTCGTTCTCCCCACCCAGGCCCGAGGCGCTGGCCTTCGTGGCGGCCCGGCGCGCGTCATCCCGGACTCCCCTCGGCATCAATTTCCCCGGCCCCGCCTGGGACTGGCCGCAGATTCCGGCCTGGCAGGTTCCCGAGCAGCCCGACGCGCTCTGGCAGGGACGCACCGTGGTCTTCGGCGCCACGGCGCCGGAGCTGGGCGATCAGCAGGAAACGCCCTTCGGCCCCATGAGCGGCACGCTGGTGCAGGCGGCGGCCCTGGCCACCGTGATGGCCGGCGATGGTTCCCGGCCCGCGCCGGAGCCGTTGGTCACCGTGCTGCTGCTGGGCTGGTTGCTGCTCTGCGGCACGGCGTTGCACCGGTCCCGCTCCACCGCCGCCGTGGTGCGAAGCACCGGCCTGCTGCTGGCTCTGGCCGTGCTGCTCGGCGTGGTGGCATGGAGCGGGTTCAGGCGCTGGACGCCGCTGGCTGCCGCTCTGGTCGCGCCCCTGGCCGGCGGAGGTTGCAAGGCGGCGCTGGCCTGGCGGCGGGAGAGCCGAGAACGGGCCTACCTGCATCAGGTGCTGGCGCGCCGCATCTCCCCCAACCTGCTGCGCACGATCCTGCGGGATCCCGGTCCACTGGGAACCCAGCTGGGAGGGCAGCGCACCCGCTGCGTCGTGCTGTTCACCGATCTGGTCGGCTTCACGCCCCTGAGCGCACGCCTGGCCGCTGATGAGCTCTTCGTCCTGCTCAATCGCTATTTCGAGGGACTGGCGGCGGCGGTGCTGGCCGAGGACGGTCTGCTCGACAAGTTCATCGGTGATGCCCTGATGGCCGAGTTCGGTGTGCCGCGCAGTCGCGGGGACCGTGAGGAGGCCCTGGCGGCCGTGCGGGCGGCCCTGGCCATGCAGCGCAGCCTCGAGGCGCTCAACCGGCAGCTTGACGAGCAGGGGCAACCGACCCTCAGGCAGGGCATCGGGCTGCATGTGGGGGAGGTGATCGCCGGCAACCTGGGCTCATCCCAGCGCCTCGAATTCACGGTGATCGGAGCTGCGGTGAACGTGGCCAGCCGTCTTGAGGGGCTGACCCGCCGCTTCCCCGAGCATCCGATCCTGATCAGCGGCGAGCTGCGGGAGCTGCTGGGCGCGGCGGTGCAGGTGACCCCGCTCGGTGCCCATCCGGTCAAGGGCTGGCCGGAGCCGGTGGCGGTGTTCGGCCTGGAGGGCCTCAACGAGCAGGGGTGATCCCCGTTCTTGTCAGAGGGGCCGTTGAGAGCAAAGGATGGTGCTCACATCGCAACGATCCATGGCAACCGAGCGCACCTTCATCGCCATCAAACCGGATGGCGTTCAGCGCGGACTGGTGGCTGAGATCCTCGGTCGCTTCGAGCGCAAGGGGTTCAAGCTGGTGGCCCTGAAGCAGCTGACTCCCGGCCGCGACCTCGCCGAGAAGCACTACGAAGTGCACAGCAGCCGGCCGTTCTTCTCCGGGCTGGTCGATTTCATGACCAGCGGTCCGGTGGTGGCCATGGTCTGGGAGGGCAACAATGTGATCGCCTGCGGCCGCAAGATGATCGGCGCGACCAAGCCCCATGAAGCCGAGCCCGGCACGATCCGTGGTGACTTCGCCGTCGACATCGGCCGAAACATCGTCCATGGCTCCGATGGCCCGGAGACGGCCGCCTTCGAGATCGGACTCTGGTTCCGCCCGGAAGAGCTGAATGAGTGGAGCCCGTCTGATCAGACCTGGCGCGTGGAACCCTGAGGTCGTCAACATCCCTTGCGGGCTCTTGCCTTGAGCCCGTGGGTGTCCCGATCCTGGCCGCGTTCCACACCACCGGCATGCACCACTCCGTCTCGTCCGGGTTGTCCTCCCGGCCGGCAGAAGCCGGCCTGAGGCTTGTCCTCGCGGCCGTCACGGTTCCTCTGGCGCTGCTGCCGGGTCTGCCGGCCGCAGCGTCGGAATCGGCGGAGATCCAGGAGATTCTGGATGGCCGGGAGATGTATGTGGACGCGCGCCAGGCCCGGCTCAACCAGGTCGCCCGGCAGCCCCAGTCGGTGAGCACTCGCAACAGCAGGGGGCAGTTGCTGTTCGACAGCGGCGCGGCCGGCCGGCTCAACCGCTTCTCCCTGCTGCAGCTCGGCGCCGGCTGCTACCGCCTTCAGAGCGGTGAGATCCTGGTCTCGGGGCGCCAGAACGGCTGCACGCGCTCGGCCCGGATGAGCGTGCGGGGCACCAACTACGTGCTCTCGGTCTCCGAGGACGGCAGTTCCGAGCTCTCGGTTCTGGAGGGTGAGGTGGAGGTGCAGCCCACGATTGAGGAAGGTGGAGCCGTCGATCCGGACGAGGAGCCCGTGGTGGTCGCCGCGGGCGAGAAGGCCGCACTGACCCCGCAGGGGTTGCTGCGGGAGCTGACCGATCTGCTGGAGAGCGATTACCGGCGGATCCTGGGAGGACCGCTCTTCCGGGGCTACGCCGTGCCTCTGCCCGGCCGTCTGAGCCTGGAGTCGTACGTGCGTTCCAGATACCCCAGCCTGACCTTCCCCTCCATCCCCGGTGCCGGGCGATCAATCCCCACGCCGCGCATCCCGACCGGTGGTTTCCGGCTGTTCTGATGGGTCCTGTCTCCAGGGCTGGAACTGAGAGGCGGCACTGATGGGCCTGCGGCGGCCGGGACCACTGGTTGTGGTGGCCGTGGTGCTCTCGGCGGCGGCGGCGGCTCTCGGAGCGTGTCCGGCCCGGGTCTGCCGCCCCTGGAGAGCGGTGGAGAGGAATCTGGAGGATCAGGTCCAGCGCTGGCGGGGACCACGGCGGGCGCCCGCTGAGATCGTTCAGGTGGTGATCGATGACGCCACCCTGGCCGAGGGGGAATGGCAGGCCGCCCAGGACCCGGTTCCGCCCTGGGCGGAGGGCCTGGAGTTCTGGCCCTGGCCCCGGGCCCGCTACATCGATCTGGTGACGCCCCTCCTGGAGGCCGGAGCCGAGGTGGTGGCGCTCAACGTGGTGTTCGCCGGCCCAAGCGGCCGGGGCCCCGAGGACGAGCGCCTCTTCCGGGATGGACTGGCCCGCCGTCCGCAGCAGCTGGTGCTCGCCGCCGAGATGGTGGAGATCGAGGATGCGCTCGGTGCCGGCGGCCTGGCCCTGCTGCTTCCCGACGCGGCGGACGACCCCCGTCTGCCCTGGCTCGGGCTCGGCCTGAGCAACGTGTTCCCCCCGGTTCGCGGCGGCCGCTTTCTGCAGCCCGCCCACTACGTCGATGCGGCTGAAACGCCGCCCGGAGCCCCGGTGCTGCGGTCCCTGCCGGAAGCCATCCTCCGTCAGGCGGACCGTCGTGTTGCCGACGATCTGGCCAGCCAGAGCATCAACTTCTACGGGCCGGAACCCGAGCCCACTCCCATCGCTGAGGACTGCGCGCCCAGCGGCGAGGGCTTTCTGCGGCTCTCGGCCAAGAACGTGATCGACCCCCAGCAGTGGGCCCTGCATCCCTGCCGCCGGCGTCTGGACGGAGCGCTGGTGATCGTGGGCTCGGTGATTGCCGAGGGGGGCAGTGCGCTGGGCGCGCTGCCCTCGCCCTTTGGCCCGGTGTCCGGCGTGGAGGTGCTCGCCACGGCCACCGCCAATGCGGCCCTTGGCGATGGATTGCGCAGCTGGCCGCTGCAGCCCGCGGGGCGCGGAGCCCTGACCGGTGCCGTGGTGCTCGCCGGTCTGCTCCTGGCCCTCAGCCGGGACGGCTTGAGCTGGCGTCTGACGGTTCCTCTGGCCTGTGCCCTGGTCTGGTTCGCCCTGGTGGTCGTGCTGATGGACCGGCGCCATGTCTGGCTGCCGCTGCTGACCCCTCCCGCAAGCTTCGTGGTCAGTTCCCTGGCCTACGGCGCCGGTGCGTTCCGCCGCACCGCCCTGAAGCGGCGTCTGACCCGCCGCTGGCTGGAGCGGTGTGTGGATCCGGCCGTGGTGGGGCCGATGCTCTCGGAACCCGAGGACATGGAGCAGCTGTTCGCCGGCCGGCTTCTGCCGGTGTCGGTGCTGTTCTCGGATCTGCAGGGCTTCACCCAGCTGACCCGGCAGCGCACCCGCGACGGCCAGGTGCAGGAGCACCTGCTGCAGCTCAACTCTTACCTCGATCGCATGCGCTCGGTGGTATGGCGCCACGGCGGCTTCCTCGACAAGTTCATCGGGGATGCGGTGATGGCGGTGTTCGGAGTGCCCCGGGGCCGTGGAGAGGCCCGCGAGGCGGAGGCGGCGCTGCGCTGCGCTCTTGACATGCAGCAGGAGCTCGAGGCGCTCAATCGGCTCTGGTCAACGCAGGGCCTGCGGCCCCTGGGCAGCGGCATCGGCATCGCCAGCGGGTCGGTGGTGGCGGGCGGCATCGGCGGGGCCCAGCTCGGCGGCCTCTCCGTGATCGGCGACACGGTCAACCTGGCCAGCCGACTCGAGGGGCTGACTCGCTCGGTGCAGGTGGATGTGCTGGTTGACGGGGAGACCGCACGGCTCGTGCAGCCGTGCCTGCCCTGCCGCTCCCTCGGGCCCAGGGAGGTGAAGGGCATGGGTCCGGTTGAGGTGTTCACGCTTGAGGGGAAGGCCGCCGCCGATGGGGCCGGTTCCGGTGCGCCTCAGGCGCCGGCGGAGGGAGCCTGAGGATCGATCCGCTCGCTGGAGAAGCGGCGCCAGGAGAAGGCGTCCAGGTCGGGATCGCTGGGTTTCGCCAGTCCGTTTCCGCTGAGGCGATCGGCCAGTAGCCGGGCGGTGACCGCCGCCAGCAGCACCCCGTTGCGGTGGTGGCCGCAGGCGAGGGAGAGCCCGGGGACGGGGCTCTCGCCCAGCAGAGGACCCTCATCGGGGGTGCAGGGCCGGAACCCCCACCAGCGCTCCATCGGCGGCCAGCGCGCCGCCTCCGGCAGCAGGGCGGTGAGGCCCAGCTCCAGCTGCCGCTGGCCGGCCGGTGTCAGCCCATCGGCAAAGCCGGCGCCGGCCTCGCTGGTGGCTCCCACCACCAGCAGGCCGTCCTCGCGGGGCACCAGGTAAGTGCCGGGGCCGAAGATCACCCGGCTCAGTGCCTGGCGCGGGGCCTGCAGGGAGAGCATCTGCCCCTTGACCGGAAACACCGGCAGCTCCGGCAGCAGCCGCGCGCTCCAGGCGCCGCCGCAGAGCACGGCCCTCCGGCTTGCCATCGTCAGGGTCTGGCCGTTGGCCCGCTGCAGCCGCAGGCCGCTGAGGGCACCGCTGCCGGTCTCCCGCAGCAGCTCCACCACCTCGGTGCCCTCCTCGAAGCGCACGGCCCGCTCGACGCAGGCCCGCTCCAGAGCCCGCATCAGCTGGCGTCGGTTGTCGATCTGCCCGTCCTGGCCGAACAGCAGGGCGGCCTGCCAGGCGGCACCGATCCCGGGCACCTCCTGCTCCAGCCCGCGGCGATCCAGTGGGGTGCCCCATGCCGCCGTGGGGTAGGCGTCCCGGGCCGCGGCATCACGGAAGGGCACCACGATGCCGCAGGGCCGCAGGCCGCAGGGCAGACCGCTGTCGGCTTCCACCGTGGCCACCCACTCGGGCACCAGTGCCAGGCTGCGCTGGCCCAGCGCCAGCAGCGCTCCGCTGAGTCCCTCGGCATGGGGCGCCAGCATGCCGGCCGCCACGAAGCCCGCCGCTTCGCTGCGGCGGCGGCTGAGCACGGTCACCGGGATGGCGCGTCGCGCCAGGGCGTGGGCCACGGCCAGGCCCATCAATCCTCCGCCCAGCACCTGCACGCGATCGGCCTCCGCGCCGGCGCGCACGGGTTCCGGTGCGGTGGGCGAGGTCATCGGGAACGGTTGCTGCGGGACGTTTCCATAGGATCGCTGCTTGCAGTGGCTTGGGAGCAGTGATGGCGGGCGCGACCGCGAACGCGACTCAGACGTCCTCCGCAGCGGAGGCATGGGAGGCCGTGATCGGTCTGGAGACCCACGTGCAGCTCGGAACCGCCAGCAAGATCTTCACCTCGGCTTCCACAACCTTCGGGGACGACCCCAACACGCACATCGATCCGGTCGTCTGCGGCCTGCCGGGCACCCTGCCGGTGCTGAACCGGCGCGTGCTCGAGTATGCGGTCAAAGCGGCGATGGCGCTGAACCTGCACATCGCCGAGCACAGCAAGTTCGACCGCAAGCAGTACTTCTATCCCGATCTTCCGAAGAACTATCAGATCAGCCAGTACGACGAACCCATCGCCGAGAACGGCTGGATCGAGGTGGAGGTGGCCGAGAAGGGCAAGGAGACGTACTGCAAGCGCATCGGCATCGAACGCCTCCACATGGAGGAGGACGCCGGCAAGCTCGTTCACGCCGGCAGTGACCGGCTGGCCGGCAGCACCCACTCCCTGGTTGATTACAACCGCGCCGGTGTCGCCCTCGCCGAGATCGTGAGCCGGCCCGATCTGCGCACCGGCCGGGAGGCGGCCGAGTACGCCGCGGAGATCCGCCGGATCATGCGCTATCTGGGCGTGAGCGACGGCAACATGCAGGAGGGATCGCTGCGCTGTGATGTGAACATCTCCGTGCGCCGCGGACCGGATGCGCCCTTCGGAACGAAGGTGGAGATCAAGAACATGAACTCCTTCTCCGCCATCCAGAAGGCCTGCGAGCACGAGATCGCCCGTCAGATCAAGGCCCTCGAGGCCGGGGAGCCCATCCATCAGGAGACCCGTCTCTGGGATGAGGGCAAGCAGGTCACCCGCAGCATGCGCTCGAAGGAGGGATCGAGCGATTACCGCTATTTCCCGGAACCCGATCTCGGTCCCATCGAGGTGAGCGCCGACCAGCGGGAGACCTGGCGCTCCGAGCTGCCCGAACTGCCGGCGGCCAAGCGCCACCGCTACGCCGAGCAGCTGGGACTCTCGGCCTATGACGCGCGCGTGCTCACCGATGAGCGACCCATGGCCGCGTATTACGAAGCGGTGGTGGCCGCCGGTGCCGATGCCAAGGCCGGCGCCAACTGGCTGATGGGGGACATCGCCGCCCATGTCAATGCTGGGCGCCTCAGTTACGACGACCTGCCGCTGCGGCCCGAGCAGCTGGCGGAGATGGTGCAGCTGATCGAGGCCGGCACCATCAGCGGCAAGATCGCCAAGGAGATCCTGCCCGAGCTTCTGGAGAACGGCGGCTCGCCCAGGGCGATCGTGGAGGAGCGCGGTCTGGCGATGATCAGCGACCCGGCGGCGCTGCAGGCCATCGTGGATGAGTTGCTGGCGGCCCATCCGGCGGAAGTCGAGGCCTTCCGCGGCGGCAAGACCAAGCTCCAGGGCTTCTTCGTAGGGCAGCTGATGAAGAAGACCTCCGGCAAGGCCGACCCCAAGCTGGCCAACCAGATCCTCGGTAAGGCCCTCAAGGGGGGATGAGCGCCGGAGGGGTCATCCCCGATAACTGGCGCCGCTGGTTGACCCTCAACCGCGAGCGCGGCTGTGACCTGTCCGAACTCACTCAGCGCGCCCTCGCCGAGGGCTTCCCGGCTGACGCCATCCGAGCGGTTCTGGTGGGTGATCAGGCCCCTGAAGCCGTCGCCTCGCGGCCCGCTCCGGATGTCACCTCGCCGCCCATCTCGGATGCCGCCTCAGCCTTCTTCTGGCGTGCGATGGCGGCCGCTCCCCTCACCCGCCGCGACCACAAGCCCCGCGCCTGGCGTCTGGACACGGATCTGGCCCAGCTGTACGAACTGCCGGACCTGTTGACTGAGCACGACTGTCTTCACCTGATCGGTCTCATCGACCAGGCCGCGCGCCCCTCGACCGTCACCCAGGGACCTCCCGATTACCGCACCAGCAGCACCTGTGATCTGGCCTGTCACAGCGACCCCCTGCTGGGCGCTTTGGAAGCGCGTCTGGCCGCACTGATCGGCGTCGAACCCGATCGCTCCGAGCCGATGCAGGGCCAGCGTTACGAGCCGGGCCAGTACTTCAGGCCTCATACCGACTGGTTCGCCCCCAACACCGACGAGTACCGCGACCACGCCCGTCAGGGTGGGCAGCGCACCTGGACCGTGATGGTGTATCTCAACGGCGGCTGCAAGGGTGGGGCCACTGCCTTTCCCCGGCTGGGCCGACGCTTTCAGCCCCTGCCGGGCTTCGCCCTGGCCTGGAACAACCTGGATCCTGAGGGGAGGCCCAACCATCACACGCTCCATGAAGCGGAGCCCGTGCGGGAGGGGCGCAAGTATGTGATCACCAAGTGGTTTCGAGAACGGCGACCTCGTCATGCCCTCTCCCGCCGGTGATGCACGGCCACAGCCTGCCCCGCTGACTCTGTTCCCCGCTCTCGCCGAGGATGAACACCGTCGTCTGATGGCCAGGGCGCATGAGTCGTCCTTCCGACCCGGTCATCTGGTGGTGCAGCAGGAGGACTGGGGCGAGAGCGTCATGCTGCTCTCCTCGGGGCTGGCCAAGGTGAGCTGCACGTCTCTGGAGGGAGAGGAGATCATCCTGTCCGTGCTGGGAGTGGGAGATCTGGTCGGTGACATGGCCCTTCTCGACGGCAAACCCCGCTCAGCGGACGTGGTGGCGCTCACGGCACTCAGCCTCTGGAAGATCCCGGGACCGGACTTCCGGGCTGTTCTTGATGTCAGCCCCCGCCTGGCGCTCGCCATGGCCCAGCTTCAGTCTCAGCGGCTGAGAGATCTCAACCGCCGCTTCTCGGTTCAGCGCAGCGATGCCACCACCCGCGTGCTCGATGCCCTGCTCTATCTCGCCCTGAAGGCATCGGACGGTCAGGACCCCCTGGCGCTGATCCCTGCCGTTCCCCAGCGTGATATCGCTGCGCTGGCCGGTCTGTCGCGGGAAACCTCATCCCGCACCATGAGCAAGCTTCGTTCCCGCGGCAGCGTGATGGAGGAGAGCGGCGGACTTCGCCTCACCTCCAGGGAGCCTCTTGAACGACGAGCCCTTCTCTGAGGGTCCGAGGACCCACCGATCCATCAACGACGGTCCATCGGGCTTCGCAGCAGCGCCCGACTCACGGCCGCTTCCAGCTGCTCTGGTGATCCCTCATTGCACAGGAGCACATCCGCCATTGAACGCTTGCGCTCCAGGGGCCATTGGGCCTCCACGCGGCGCCGTGCTTCTTCAGCCGGCAGGCCATCTCGTGTGATCAGCCGCTCCAGCTGAACGGCTGCGCTGCACTGCACGAGCCACACCTCACTGCAGAGAGTCTCGAGTCCCGCTTCGAACAACAGCGGCACCATCAACACCACTGAGCTCTCGGAGGAATGATCCCTGAGGCCTGCCTCGAGCCGAGCGCGCACCTGCGGATGGACCAGCGTCTCGAGCCAGCGTCGTTCGTGCGGCTCGGCGAACACGATGCGTCCGAGGGCAGCACGATCGATCCCGACGGCAGAGGATCCCTCCCTGGTCGCCTGCACACGGTCTCCGTAGCGCGCGAGGACCGCGCGGCAGGCAGAGCTTCCGTCAGCCAGGACATGCCTGGCTTCCAGATCGGCATCCAGCACGGTCAGGCCATGCCGTCTGGCGAGAAGGATCGCCACGCTGCTCTTGCCCGTGGCGATCCCTCCGGTGAGACCGATGCGCCGCTGCCGGCCACTCCATCGCGGGCCGGCTCTCTCCCGCGGAGCGCTCACCTCAGGACCCCAGCCAGCGCCCCAGTCCCCGGAGGATCAGATCGCCCAGATCGTCCTCCAGGGGCGAGCCGCCCGGGCGGGCCGGCCAGCGCTCTCGCTCCGGGAGCGCGGCGGCGGCAGCGGCCACCTCACGGCGCTCCTGCCGCTGCTGCTGTTTCCGTTGCTCCTCGCGGCGCTCCCGTCGCTCGGCGTCGAGCGTGGCGCCGCCGGCGCGCTGCCATTCCATCAGCTGCCGGAGTTCGCCGGCATCCAGCCACACACCGTGATCCCTGCAGGTGTCGGTGATCACGCCGCTGCGGGAGCCGTGCAGACGGCGGTGCATCAGGGTGCCGCACACGGGGCAGGGCCGGTAGCGCATCACCGGGGTGCGCTCCTGTCTGGGCTCCTGCAGCAGGGCCTCCAGCAGCCGGTGGTTCACCTCCGAGCTCTTGAGCACCGCATCCCGCAACACCCTGTCCAGCGCGGAGCGGGTCAGGAACAGCCCCAGACAGCTCGGACAGCGGTCCACGGCCGGCGCATCGGTGTCGTCTCCGAGGCGAAGACGCTGCAGAGGCTCGTCGCAGTCCGGGCAGCGGAGCTCAGCCCCGTCGCTCTCGACCCGGGTGGTGCGCAGGCCCCGCAGATCGAGATCCTGGCGGTGGCCGCAGTAAGCGCACACGACGCTGCCGCTGGCCAGCGGTGCCGCGCAGCAGGGGCAGTTCATGGGTCGCCGTCAGGGGGCGGAGCCCCGGGCGCCGGGGGGATGGGGGGCGGACCGGGCGGCGGTGGCGGTGGCGGTGGCGGTGCAAACAGGCCGGCGAGGTCCGGCACGGCGGAGGCCGGAGTCCAGCCCGTCAGGCCGGCCCGCCAGACCAGGGTGCCCGTCGTCAGGCCTCCGTCGCGGCAGCGCTGCTGCAGAGCGGACAGGGGCATGGGCCCCTCCGACTCCTGGCCCACCAGCACATGGAACAGAGGCTCCGAGGCCGCCGGCGCCGGCGGGGGCTGCTGCGGCTGCGTCCCCATGGCCATCCCCATGGCCAGGCCGAGCCCCGAGCCGGCTGCGCCGCCGGGATTGGCCGCCGCCTTCTCCAGTGCGATGCCCTGCTGATAGGCCTGAAACTGCCCCAGGTCACCGCTGAGACGCACGCTGCTGCGCCTGTCGAGCGCCGCCTCCACGTCCGGCGGCAGCGTGAGGTTCTCGATCAGGAGGGAAGCCAGTTCCAACCCGTAGCCGCGCACCTCGGCCTCCAGCCGCGACTGGAGCGCGGCGGCCAGTTCGTCGTAGCGGCGGCTCAGATCGAGCACCGGCGTCTCGCATTCCCCCAGCAGGTCGGCCAGCCGTGTCGCGATCAGATTGCGCAGCTGGTCACCGATGTCCTCCACGCTGAAGCTGGTGTCCGTGCCGGTGATCACCTCGATCAGCCGCTTCGGGTCGACCACCTGCAGCACGTAGGTGCCGAAGCCCCTCAGCCGCACCGGACCCAGCTCCGGATCGCGCAGGATCAGCGGGTGGCGCGTGCCCCAGCGGCGGTTGGTGAACTGGCGTGTCGCCACGAACAGCACCTCGGCCAGGAACGGGGTCTCGAAGCCGTAGGGCAGCGAGAGCAACGTCGTGAGCAGGGGCATGTTGCGGGTGTCCAGCCGGTAGCGACCGGGCCCGAAGCTGTCGGCGATGCGGCCCTCGTTCACGAACACCGCCCATTGCCCGGGGCGCACGGTCAGCTGGCTGCCGAGCTTCAGGGAGCGGCTGCGGCTGGGAAACCGCCAGACCAGGGTCTCCTCGCCCGGATCGCTCCACTCGATGACATCGACGAACTCCGCCTTGATCCCCTGCCAGAGCCCCATGGCCGCCGTGTCGCACCCACGACTCCACGCTATGGGCGGGGCTGTGGTCCGTCAGCCCCGGATCGACCAGCATGAGCGCAGAGCAAGCCGGCGCCGGTGACGCAATGGACCTCCGTTCCCGGCGGGGTGACAGCCCCGGAGGGATTCCTGGCCGCGGGCCTGGCCGCCGGTCTCAAGCCCTCGGGTCAGCCCGATCTGGCCCTGCTCTGGGCCAGCGGCCCCGCCAGCGCGGCCGGGGCCTTCACCACCAACCGGATGCGGGCGGCCTGCGTGGACCTCTGCCGGCAGCGGCTGGCCGCTGGGCGGCCCAGGGGCGTGGTGATCAACGCCGGCCAGGCCAACGCCTGCACCGGCGATCGGGGCTGGCGTGACAGCGAGGCGATCACCGCCGCCGTGGCCGACCGGCTGGGGGTGCCGGCCGAGGAGCTGCTGATCTGCTCCACAGGAGTGATCGGGCAGCCGATCGCCCTGGATCCCCTTCTGAAGGCGGTGCCGGATCTGGTGCAGCAGCTGGACAGCGGCGGCGGCGCCGCCGCGGCGCGGGCGATTCTCACCACCGACCTGGTGGACAAGCAGATCGCTCTTGAGGCCAACCTCTCCGGTCGGAGAGTCCGCCTGGGGGGCATGGCCAAGGGCTCGGGAATGATCCACCCCGACATGGCCACCATGCTGGCCTTCGTGACCTGCGATGCCGGCGTTGAGCCCGCCCTCTGGCAGGCGATGGTGGCGCGCGCCGTGGCCGGCTCGTTCAACGCCATCACCGTGGATGGCGACACCAGCACCAACGACACCCTGCTGGCCTTCGCCGCCGGCGAACCCCTGCCCGAGGCGGACCTGGGCGCCCTGGAGGCCGGTCTGACGCTGGTCTGTCAGCACCTGGCCCGGGCCATCGCCCGCGACGGTGAGGGCGCCACCTGCCTGATCGAGGTGCTCGTGCGGGGCGCCGCCGGCGCTCCTGCCGCGGCCCGGATCGCCCGCACCATCGCCGGCTCCTCCCTGGTGAAGACCGCGATCCATGGCCGGGATCCCAACTGGGGCCGGATCGTGGCCGCGGCCGGTCGCGCCGGTGAGGCCTTCGACCCGGGCGCCGTCGCGCTGTGGCTGGGGCCCCATCAGCTCATGGCCGGCGGGGTGCCGCTGGCCTTCGATCGCGCGGCGGCCTCCGGCTACCTGCGCGAGCAGGCCGAGACCGGCACCTACCTGCTCTCCGACACGGTGCGCATCGGCCTCGACGTGGGGGACGGGCCCGGAGAGGCGCTGGCCTGGGGCTGCGATCTCTCGGCCGAGTACGTGCGCATCAACGCCGACTACACGACCTGACGCGGCCCGCCGGCGGCTGGCAGGATGGCGCCCACTCACCGCGCGATTCCCCATGGGCGACGCCACGGCGCCCCCGCGACGCCAGGGCGAATCGCTCTGGCTCCCCCTGCTCGTGGGCTTCTCCCTGGCGATGGGCTACGGGCTGGTGGCGCGGGTGCTGCAGCGCACCACCGCCTCACCCCGGCTCGGGGTGGCCTTTCCGGAACGGGAGATCCCCGGTACCTCCCTCGATGCCCTGCGCATGCAGCACGCCTCCGGCGATTCACCGCTGGCGGCCGATCTCGGTGCGCTGAGCCTGGAGCGACTCCAGGACGAGGAGAAACAGCGGGCCGAGCAGGATCAGCAGGAGGCTGAGGAGGCCCGCCGACAAGTGGCGGAGGCCCCCCTCCCGAACCCGCGCCAGCCCCGGCCGCACCGGCGCCGGTGGAGCTCCCGCCCGCCGAGGAGCTGCCTCCGGAGGAGCCCCTGCCCGACTGGGATGGAGAACCGGAACCCTGGACTCCGCCGGCGGATGAGTGGGCTCCGGGCGACCCGGTCGAGCCCTGGCGGCCAGGCGATGCGGAGCCCGCTCCCGACGCTGCGCCTCCGGCCGACACGGCTCCCCCCGCCGAGTCCGGTGTTCAGGAGGAGCCCGCGCCGGCATCTCCGGCACCGGTGACGCCGCCTCTGCCGGATGCCCAGCCCTTCCCGGCGGATCCGACACCCCCACCTGCACCGCCACCGGCGCCCGCGCCCCCTCCCGCTCCTGTCGCCGCGCCGCCGCCGCTCGCTCCTCCCCCGCCGGCCCCCGCCCCGGTGGATGCGGGGACTCCCTGACGCCTTCGGCTGCCGCTTCGGGGGCCGGATCTGGCACAGTTCTGCTGCAGATGGGACCCGATGAGCACACCGGAAACCCTGGTTCAGGCCACCCTCAACCGGCTTCTGGCCCGTGTGGGCAGCGGAGTCGCCGATGCGGCCGCCGCCGTGGCCGTGATCGCTCAGGACGCGCCCGAGCGTCTGCGGCAGGAGTGGGATCTCTTCCGCGAGGAGGTGCAGCTGGAGGCCGAGCGGCTGGAGGCGGAGGCGACAGCACCAGCCCCGGCGGCCGATCAGACCCCTTCGGATCCGGCCGGCTCCGGGGGCTCGGCTCCGGCTCAGGCCGACCCGGTGGCTGAGGACGGGCGCTCCGCCCAGCAGCGCATCGACGCCCTCCGCTCCCGCGTCTCCGATCTGTCCGCCCGTCTGGAGGATCCGGCCTAATGCCGCTCTCGCGTCTGGGAGGCCTGCGGCGTTCTCTGCGGATCTGGCGCTCCGTTCTGATCCTCTTCGTTGTGCTCTGGTGGGACGGTCGCCCCTGGACCTATCCCGGCGGCATCACCGAGGAGCGTCGTCTGCGCCGTCAGCAGCGCCGGGCCCGCTGGCTCACCGATGAGCTGCTCAGCCTGGGCTCGGCCTTCATCAAGCTCGGTCAGCTGCTCTCGGCCCGACCGGATGTGCTTCCCGCCGCCTGGGTCGGCGAGCTGTCCCAGCTGCAGGACAAGGTGCCCGCCTTCCCCTTCGCCCAGGCGCAGTCGGTGCTGGAGGAGGAGCTGGGGGAGCGCTGCGCCGAGATCATCGACCTCGACGTGAAGCCCCTCGGGGCGGCCAGCCTGGCCCAGGTGCACCGGGCCAGCCTCCGCAGCGGCCGTCAGGTGGTGCTCAAGATCCAGCGACCGGGTCTGCAACGCCTGTTCCGGCTCGATCTGGAGGTGATGCAGCAGGTGGCGGCGGTGCTGCAGCGCCATCCCCGCTGGGGCGAGGGACGCGACTGGGTGGCCATCGCCCAGGAGTGCCGCAGGGTGCTGCTGCGGGAGCTCGACTTCCGGCTCGAGGCCGAGCACGCCGCCCGGTTCCGGCAGCAGTTCCTTGACGACGCCAGGGTCCGGGTCCCGGCCGTGGTCTGGGAGCTGAGCACCCGCAGGGTCCTCTGCCTCGACTTCGTGCCCGGCATCAAGATCACCGACCGAGAGGCCCTGCTCCAGGCGGGGGTGACGCCCTCGGAGGTGGCGGAGATTGGTGCGGCCAGCTACCTCAAGCAGCTGGTGCGGTTCGGCTTCTTCCATGCCGATCCCCACCCCGGAAACCTGGCAGTGGCCGGGGATGGAGCCCTCATCTATTACGACTTCGGGATGATGGGCCAGCTCTCGGAGCGCCTCAGGCAGCGTCTCGGCTCGATGGTGCGGGCCGCCGCCTCCCGCGATGCGGCGGCACTGGTGAGTGAGATGCAGGCGGCCGGCGTCATCGCCCAGGGGGTTGACCCGGGGCCGGTGCGGCGGCTGGTGCGGGTGATGCTCACCGAGGCCCTCACCCCGCCCTTCTCGGCCAATGTGATCGACAAGCTCTCCGGTGACCTCTACGAGCTGGTCTACGGCCAGCCGTTCCGGCTGCCGGTGGAGCTGATCTTCGTGATGCGGGCGCTCTCCACCTTCGAAGGGGTGGGGCGCAGCCTCGATCCGGCCTTTAGCCTCGTCGCCATCGCCCGCCCCTACCTGCTGCCCCTGATGACCGCCAGCGGCAACGGCCCCAACGACCTGCTCACCGCCCTGGGGCGCCAGGCCGGAGCCCTGAGCACCCAGGCCCTCAACCTGCCCCGCCGCCTGGACGACAACCTGGCCCGGATCGAGCAGGGCGATCTCCAGATCCAGATCCGCGCCGGCGAGACGGACCGCCAGCTGAGGCGGATGGTGACCGCCCAGCACTCCATCGGCCAGTCCGTGCTGCTCGGTTGCCTCGTGCTGGCGGCGGCCCTGCTCGGTGCCAGCCCCCGTCCCCTGTTCGCCATCGCGCCCCTGCTGGCCGCCGTGCCGGTGGGGACCGGCTGGCTGAAGCTGCAGGGGCGGCTGCGCCGCGATGGCCGGCTGGAGCAGCTCCCCGGCAACCGCGGCTGATCGGACCCTCGGAGGGGTCAGCCCCGACCCCGCGGTCCGCGGCCGGCCGCGCCGGCATAGACCGCCTGGCTGCCGAGCTCATCCTCGATCCGAAGCAGCTGGTTGTATTTGGCCACGCGCTCGCTGCGGCTCAGCGATCCCGTCTTGATCTGACCGGCCCGGGTGGCGACGGCCAGATCGGCGATGGTGGTGTCCTCGGTCTCGCCGCTGCGGTGGCTGATCACGCTGGTGTAGCCGGCCCGACCGGCCAGATCGATCGCCTGCAGGGTTTCGCTGAGGGAGCCGATCTGGTTCACCTTGATCAGGATCGAGTTGGCCACACCCATGTCGATGCCCTGCTGCAGGCGTCGGCTGTTGGTGACGAACAGGTCATCGCCCACCAGCTGAATGCGGTCGCCCAGCCGCTCGCTCAGCAGCTTCCAGCCCTCCCAGTCGTCCTCGGCCAGGCCATCCTCGATCGAGACGATCGGGAAGCGCTCCACCAGGGCCGCCAGCTGGTCCACCATGCCGGCGCTGTCGTAGCTGCCGCCGCCGAAGGCGTAGCGCCCGTCGCGGAAGAACTCGGAGCTGGCCACGTCGAGTGCCAGGGCGATCTGCTCGCCCGGCCGGTAGCCGGCCGCCTCGATCGCCTGGATCAGCAGCTCTCCGGCCGCGTCGTTCCCGGCCAGATCCGGAGCGAAGCCGCCCTCATCCCCCACAGCGGTGGACAGGCCCTGCTTGCTGAGCAGCGACTTGAGGGAGTGGAACACCTCCGCGCCCATGCGCAGGGCCTCGCGGAAGCTGTCCGCACCCTGCGGCACCAGCATGAACTCCTGGAAGTCGAGATTGTTGGCGGCATGGGCCCCACCGTTGATCACGTTCATCAGGGGCACCGGCAGCAGAGTCGCCATCGGTCCGCCCAGGTAGCGGTAGAGCGGCAGCCCCACCCCCGCAGCCGCGGCCCGCGCCGTCGCCAGACTCACGGAGAGGATGGCGTTGGCGCCCAGGCTCGATTTGTTGTCGCTTCCATCGAGCTCGAGCATGGCGGCATCCACCGCTCCCTGATCGAGGGCGCTGAGCCCGCAGAGGGCCGGCGCGATCTTCTCCTCCACGTTGGTGACCGCCGTGGCCACGCCCTTGCCGAAGTAGCGGCTGCCGCCATCGCGCAGTTCGTGGGCCTCGTGGGCGCCCGTGCTCGCGCCGCTGGGCACGATCGCCCGACCGATGGCGCCGCCCTCGAGCAGCACCTCGGCCTCCACGGTGGGGGTGCCCCGGGAGTCGAGCACCTCGCGGGCCACCACCGTGTCGATCACGAGGTCGAGGGAGTCGATCACGCCTGCTGTTGCGTCGGTTCGGCAGATCCTATGGGCGCCCCTCACGCGCATCGGCATGCCAGTGGTGGCCGCCTGACAGGCGGTGGCCGCCGACTCTCAGAATGACCTGACCGCTGCACCGAACGGAGGCGACCGCCATGCGCATGCTCCACACCATGCTGCGGGTGGGCGATCTCGACCGATCGCTCGCCTTCTACACCGACGTGCTGGGCATGCGCCTGCTGCGGCGCAAGGATTATCCGGGCGGTCGCTTCACCCTCGCCTTCGTCGGCTACGGGGATGAGGCGAGCCACACGGTGCTCGAGCTCACCCACAACTGGGACACCGACAGCTATGAGCTTGGATCGGGCTACGGCCACATCGCCCTCGGCGTGGCGGACATCCACGCCACCTGCCGTGCGATTGCCGGCAAGGGCGGCCGGGTGGTGCGTGAACCGGGCCCGATGAAGCACGGCAGCACGGTCATCGCCTTTGTTGAGGATCCCGATGGCTACCGGATCGAGCTCATCGATCTGGCGTCCAAGGCCCCGGTCCCGCAGCAGGAGCAGGCCCTCCAGACCGGGGGAGCGGTGTCCTGATGGTGCTCGCTGAGGACGCCCGCGACAGCGGGCTGGGCACCAGCCTCACGGCGGAACCGGAGCGCTTCAGCGAGGCGGCCTGGGACCTGGTGCTGGCCAGCCAGGACGTGGCCCGCCGCTGGCGGCATGGCCAGATGGATGTGGAGCATCTGCTGCAGGCGCTGTTCACCGACCCCCGCTACGAGGGCTGGGTGCTGGATCTGCCCCTGCAGGCCGACCCCCTCCTCGATCGCCTGGAGGATTTCTGCGCCGATCAGCCATCGGGCCGCGGCGAGGCGCTGTACATCGGTGAAGCGCTCGAGCTGCTGCTGGAGGACGCGGACCGCTGCCGGGCGGGCTGGGGCTCCCGTCTGATCGACGTGCCCCACCTGATGCTGGCGCTGCTGGAGGAGCCCAGGATCGGGGCCGCTCTGCTGACGGAGGCCGGCCTCAGCGAGGAGGCCCTGTTGCGCCAGCTGCGTCGCACCGGTCCCCGGGTTCCCGTGCAGCGGGAGGTTGAGCGCCCCGAGCAGGTCCCGTCCCCGCCTGAACCCTCCCAGTCCGAGCCCTCCCCGGTCGGCGTGCGGCGGCCCCCCACCCGTCCCGCGGGTCCACGATCCCGGCCGGACGCGGCGGGAGCCCCCATGGCGGCGGCACCGCCGGACGACTGGATCGACGGGCGTGGCCGGCCGGCCCGCGCGTCGGTGGGAGAGGCGCCGCCGTCCGGAGCAGCGGACCCCTCCGAGCCGTCCGGGGAGGACGACCGGCTGCAGCCCGAACCCAGTGCCCTCGATCGCTTCGGCAGGGACCTGACCGACGCGGCCCGGCAAGGACAGCTCGACCCCGTGATCGGACGGGACGCCGAGATCCGGCGTCTGATCCAGGTGCTTTCCCGCCGCGGCAAGAACAACCCGGTGCTGATCGGCGATCCCGGTGTCGGCAAGACCGCCGTGGCGGAGCTGCTGGCTCAGCGCATCGTGGCCGGTGAGGTGCCGGAATCGCTGCAGGGGCTGCGCCTGGTGGCGCTCGATCTCGGTGCCCTCATCGCCGGGGCCAAGTTCCGGGGGCAGTTCGAGGAGCGCCTGCGGGCGGTGCTGGCCGAGGTGAGCGATCCCGATGCGGGAGTGGTGCTGTTCATCGATGAGCTGCACACCGTGGTCCGCAGCGACCGCAGCAGCGCCGATGCCGGCAGCCTGCTCAAGCCTGCCCTGGCCCGCGGCGAGCTGCGCTGCATCGCCGCCACCACCAGCGAGGAGTACGGCCGCACGGTGGAGAAGGATCCGGCCCTCAGCCGCCGCTTCCAGCAGGTGCTGATCCGTGAGCCCTCCCCTGCGGTGAGCCACGAGATCCTGCGCGGTGTCCGGGAGCGGTACGAGCTGCACCACGGCCTCACCATCTCCGATGCGGCCCTGGCGGCCGCCACCCGTCTCGCCGACCGGTACATCAGCGATCGCTGCCTGCCCGACAAGGCGATCGACCTGGTCGATGAGGCGGCGGCCCAGCTCAAGATGGATGTGACCTCCAAGCCCAGAGTGGTGGAGGAGGCCGAGGCGGCGCTCCGTCAGGCCGATCTCGATCGGATCGCGGCCGAGGACGGTCCCGAGGACCAGCGCCTGCGGCAGCAGGAGCAGCACCGGGCCGCCCAGGAGGCCCTCGACCGTCTCATCGATCGCTGGGAGGCGGAGCGCGATCAGCTCGCCGACCTGCGGGCCCTGCAGCATGAGGAGGAGGACCTGCGGCATGCCATCGCCGAGGCCGACCGGGCCGGGGATCACGAGGAGGCCGCCCGACTCCAGATCGACCGGCTGCAGGACGTGCAGGACCGTCGCCGCGATCTCGAGGCCCGCCTTGCCGAGGCCCAGAGGCGGGGCGAGGCCCTGCTGCGCGATCAGGTGGAGGAGGGGGACATCGCCGATGTGGTGGCCCGCTGGACCGGAATCCCCGTCCAGCGACTGATGGCGGGAGAACGTCAGAAGCTGCTCCATCTGGACGAGCGGCTGGGCGAGCGTGTCATCGGGCAGCCCGAGGCGGTGGCGGCCGTGGCGGCAGCCATCCGCCGCGCCAGGGCCGGCATGAAGGATCCCCGCCGTCCGGTGGGGTCCTTTCTCTTCCTCGGCCCCACCGGCGTCGGCAAGACCGAGCTGGCCAAGGCCCTGGCCGATGCCCTCTTCGACGAGGAGGAGGCCCTGGTGCGGCTCGACATGAGCGAATTCATGGAGCGCAACGCCGTGGCCCGGCTGCTGGGGGCTCCCCCCGGCTACGTGGGCTACGAGGAGGGGGGGCAGCTCACCGAGGCAGTGCGTCGCCGGCCCTACGCCGTGCTGCTGCTCGATGAGGTGGAGAAGGCCCACCCGGATGTGTTCAACGTGCTGCTGCAGCTGCTCGACGACGGTCGCCTCACCGACTCCCAGGGACGCACCGTGGATTGCCGCAACACCGTGGTGGTGATGACCAGCAACCTGGCCAGCCGCGCGATTCTCGAGCGGGCCCGGCAGCCGGGGGGAGCGGAGCAGGACGCGGCTCTCGAGGCAGCGGTGGATCAGGCCCTCGCCTCCCACTTCCGCCCCGAATTCCTCAACCGCATTGATGAGGTGATCCGCTTCCGGCCCCTCCAGCCGCAGGATCTGGAGCGGATCGTGCGGCTGCAGCTCGCCGATCTCGATCGCCTGCTGCAGGAGCAGGGCCTCAGGCTGGAGGTGGTGGATCCCGTCGTCACAGCCCTGGCCGAGGAGGCCTACGAGCCCGAGTACGGCGCCCGCCCGTTGCGCCGCCTGCTGCGGCGTCGCCTGGAGAACCCCCTCGCCACCGCCCTGCTGGAGGACACCTTCCACGGTGCGGTGGCCGTTCGGGTGGAACCCGGTGAGGACACCCGGTCGCTGGAGACCCTCCGCTTCCTCCCAGTGGCCGCCCCGGGGACGTCCTAGGCGTCAGTTACGATCAGCGTTTGCCCGGACGCGCCAGTGGGATTCTCCGGGTCCGCCGGAGCATTCCCCAGGTCCCGTGAGCCCATCCGCTTCCCCCGAAGACACAACGGTCGAACCGACGCGGTCCGCCGCTCCGGCCGCTGACGCACCGGGGGCACCCCCGGTCCCGGCCGCCGACGAGAGCTTCGCGGCCAAGACCATGGCCGAGCTGCGCATGGTGGTCTGGCCCAGTCGCCAGCAGCTGTTCAGCGAGTCGGTGGCGGTGATCCTGATGGTGAGCCTCTCCGCGGCGGCGATCGCGGCGGTGGATCGCTTCTACAGCTGGGGCGCCGGCCTGGTGTTCCGCTGAATCCCCCGCGCTTCGCCCCTCTGCTGCTCCACCTCCCCCCCTGTCCCTGATCCTCCTGCCCGATCCGTGTCCGACCTCGAACTGAGCACCGAAGCCGGCAGCGTCGCCGATGCGGCTCTGGCGGAGGCGCCGCCCACCGAGGTGGCTGAACCTTCGGCCCCCCTGCGTCCGGCCGTGGCGCGCTGGTATGCCGTCCAGGTGGCCTCCAGCTGCGAAAAGAAGGTGAAGGCCACCCTCGAGCAGCGGGCGGCCACCCTCGGCGTCAGCAATCGCATCCTGGAGATCGAGATTCCCCAGACCCCGGCGGTGAAGGTCAAGAAGGACGGCAGCCGCCAGTCCACCGAGGAGAAGGTCTTCCCGGGCTATGTGCTGGTCCGGATGATGCTCGATGAGGACACGATGATGGCGGTGCGCAGCACGCCCAACGTCATCAATTTCGTCGGTCAGGAGGACCGGCGCGCCACCGGCCGCGCCCGGGGTCACATCAAGCCCCGTCCCCTCAGTCGCCAGGAGGTGGACCGGATCTTCCGCCGCGCCGCCGAGAAGAAGGCCGTCGTCAAGGTCGATCTCACAGAAGGCGATCAGATCCTCGTCACCGCCGGTCCCTTCAAGGACTTCCACGGCGAGGTGATCGAGGTCTCGGGCGAGCGCAGCAAGCTCAAGGCCCTACTCTCCATCTTCGGCCGGGAGACACCGGTCGAACTGGAGTTCTCCCAGATCAGCAAACAGGGCTGATCTCCAGCGGCCGCTCCGCCCATCCGGCGGTGTGGCCGACCCGTTCCCGTTGACCAGTCAATGGCCAAGAAAGTCACCGCAGTCATCAAGCTGGCCCTGCAGGCCGGCAAAGCCAACCCCGCTCCGCCCGTGGGCCCCGCCCTCGGTCAGCACGGCGTCAACATCATGGCGTTCTGCAAGGAGTACAACGCCCGCACCCAGGACAAGGCGGGATTCGTGATCCCGGTGGAGATCTCGGTCTTCGAAGACCGCAGCTTCACCTTCATCACCAAGACCCCGCCCGCGTCGGTGCTGATCTCCAAGGCCGCAGGGATCGAGAAGGGCTCCGGCGAGTCCGCCAAGGGCACCGCCGGGTCGATCACCCGGTCCCAGCTCGAGGAGATCGCCAAGACCAAGCTTCCGGATCTCAACTGCAGCAGCGTCGAGTCGGCCATGCGCATCATCGAGGGCACCGCCCGCAACATGGGCGTCGCCGTCAGCGACTGATCCCTCCGGCCCCGTCGCCTCAGGCGATTCGGCCGCATCGGTCCCCGGGCCGACCCATTCCAACCATTCCTTCCTCCGGGGGAGACAGCGGCCCGACGGCCCCTGTCATTCGCACCCCGCTCCCGACATGCCCACACTCTCCAAGCGTCTGCGCGACCTCACCGGCAAGGTGGAGGACCGTGAGTACGCCCCCCTCGAGGCCCTTGAACTGGTCAAGGCCAACGCCACGGCCCGCTTCGACGAGACGATCGAGGCCCATGCGCGCCTCGGCATCGATCCCAAATACACCGACCAGCAACTGCGCACCACGGTGGCCCTGCCGAAGGGCACCGGCCAGAGCATCCGCATCGCCGTGATCGCGCGGGGCGAAAACGTGGCCGCGGCCAAGAGCGCCGGTGCCGATCTCGCCGGCGATGACGAGCTGATCGAGACGATCGCCAAGGGCGAGATGGCCTTCGATCTGCTCATCGCCACGCCCGACATGATGCCCAAGGTGGCCCGGCTGGGCCGGGTGCTGGGCCCACGGGGGCTGATGCCCAACCCGAAGGCCGGCACGGTGACCACCGACCTGGCTGGGGCGATCTCCGAGTTCAAGGCCGGCAAGCTGGAATTCCGGGCGGACCGCACCGGCATCGTGCACGTGCGCTTCGGCAAGGCCAGCTTCAGCGCCGACGACCTGCTGGAGAACCTGAAGGCTCTGCAGGAGACGATCGACCGTAACAAGCCCAGCGGTGCCAAGGGGCGCTACTGGAAGAGCCTGTACGTCACCTCCACCATGGGCCCCTCCGTGGCCGTGGATGTGACCGCGCTCCAGGACCTCAAGCAGGAGGCCTGATCGGGGGCGGCCCGCGTCGGGCTGCCCAACGGCAGGGGCGCTGCCCACCGATCTGTAAGATCGTGGACTGGCTTCATTCAGCCAGTGGGCACGGTCCCGACCGTAGACAGCAGGTGACGAAGCGTCCTTCACCGGACACTCGCCGTAAGCCCTGCCGAGGTTGACGTTTGATCCGCCCTCCCGCGACCCGCGGGGGAGGCTGGCGAGGCGACCTCCTCCTTCCCTGACCCCTGAGGTCCGGGAAGCGTTCGGGTCGCGTCCAGCTTGTTCCCCCCTGATCGATCCACACCCATGGGCCGCACGCTGGAGAGCAAGCAACAGATTGTCGAGGAGCTGAAAGGCCTCCTCGGTGAGACCGAACTGGCACTGGTCCTGGACTATCAGGGCCTGACCGTCAAGGAGATGTCTGACCTGCGGGATCGTCTGCGGGCCAGCAACGGCGTCTGCAAGGTGACCAAGAACACCCTGATGCGCCGTGCCATCGACGGTGACAGTGCCTGGGCGAACCTCGATCCGCTTCTGAGCGGCACAAACGCCTTCGTCCTGGTCAAGGGCGATGTGGGTGCTGCTGTGAAGGCCGTTCAGGCCTTCCAGAAGGACACCAAGAAATCCGAGACCAAGGGCGGCCTGTTTGAAGGCAAGCTGCTCTCTCAGGACGAGATCAAAGCCATCGGCGACCTCCCCACCAAGGAGGTGCTCATGGCCCAGATCGCCGGTGCGATCAATGCCGTGGCCACCAAGGTGGCGGTCGGCATCAACGAAGTTCCCTCCGGTCTGGCCCGGGCGCTGCGCCAGCACGCCGAAGGCGACGCCGAATGACATCACCCGCGCTCACCCCCACACCGGGAAGCCGCGGTTTTTCTGTCCCACCGACTCTGTTGCTGAGTTCCATTCATCATGTCCACCAAGACCGACGAGATTCTCGAATCTCTCAAAACCCTGTCCCTGCTTGAAGCCTCCGAGCTGGTCAAGCAGATCGAGGAGGCCTTCGGGGTCTCCGCCGCTGCCTCCGCCGGTGCGGTGGTGATGGCTGCCCCCGGTGCCGGCGGCGGTGCCGCTGAACCGGAAGAGGAGAAGACCGAGTTCGACGTGATCCTGGAGGGCTTCGATGCCTCCGCCAAGATCAAGGTCCTCAAGGCGGTGCGCGAAGCCACCGGCCTGGGTCTCGGAGATGCCAAGGCCCTTGTGGAGGCTGCTCCCAAGGCCATCAAGGAGGGCATCGCCAAGGACGAGGCCGAAGCCCTCAAGAAGTCCATCGAAGAGGTGGGCGGCAAGGTCACCGTCAAGTGACCCGTCGTTTCTCCTGATGCTGCGGCCCTGCGGGGCCGCTTTTTTCATGGCCTTCGCGGGCAAGAAAAAAGCCCCGCCAACGGGCAGGGCTTTGGTGAGGAACGATTGCGGGAGTCTGTCCTCGTTTCGACCCCGAAGGGCGTTCCGCACTCCTCACACGCACAGACAGTAAGAACTGCAACCAGGCTGTGCACCGTCGGCGGGGCACTGCCGCGACTGGCACGTGCCAGTTCAGCGGCGGTAGGGGATCACCTCGAGCGCGATCGGTCCGCTGCGCCGTGCCGCACCGGAGAGCCTCGTCGTCCGCAGGCCGGAGGTCAGCTGAACGGGGCCCGGGGCCGCGAGGCCGGTGGCGCCGCCCGGCCGGCTACCGCTCGCGCGGGAGAGAAGCACCGGCAGGGCCTCATCGTGGGCGAAGTAGAGGTGGCCCAGCGCCTTGCCCTGGTAGCTGCGGCGCTCAAGGGCCCACTCGGGCTCAAGCTCGAGCTGAACGAAGGCGTCCTTGTCGGGGGTGGCCGGGCGCGGAGCCCTGGCCACCAGGATGGTTTCGCTCTGGCTGGGGCTCATGGCCCGCAGCTCCAGCTCCCGAGGGCCGGCCACCAGCTTGAGGCGGTAGCGGCTGCCGAGGTCCTCGTCGCCCAGGCGCAGGGAGTAGGCGTTGCTGTCGAGGTAGCGGCTGCAGATGCCCTTGAAGTCGAACCGGTTCAGGCTCGGGTCCACAAGGCCGTCCGGCCGCTGGCTCCAGCAGGCGGGACGGGCTTTGAGCTGCTCCAGCACCAGCAGGGTCCACTGGCCCTGGCTGAGCGGGCGGGCCAGCACGGTGAACCGGTCCGACTGAACGGGCTGCCCATCGAACACCGCGGCCGCCCGGGCCTGATGCCGGATCGTGGCCACGGAGGCGAGGCCCAGAGCCCCGACGGCGAGGGCGGATCGCCACCGACGTCGGCCCGCCTGAATCGACAGCGCCATGACCGTTCCTCCGCAGCCTTATGACAGGACCCGTGTTGTAGCGGATCGGGGCGCTCCGGCCAATGGCGAAGCAGGCACAGCAGCAACCCCGGGTGGTGGCCGCCGCCAGCGACGGCGCCTGCAGCGGCAATCCCGGTCCCGGGGGTTGGGGCGCTCTGCTGCGCTTCGAGGATGGAACGGAGCGGGAGCTGGGAGGCGCCGCCGAGCGCACCACCAACAACCGGATGGAGCTGGAAGCGACCCTGCGGCTCTACGAAGCCCTGGCGGACCTGCCGCGGCACCCGGATCTGGCGATCCGGACCGACAGCAAATACGTGATCGACGGCCTCACGCGCTGGCTGCCCAACTGGAAGCGCAAGGGCTGGGTCACTGCCGCCCGCAAGCCGGTGCTCAACCGCGACCTCTGGGAGGCCCTGGATGCCGCACGCCTGGCGGATGTGCCGCTGCGCTACGTGAAGGGGCACAGCGGCGATCCCGACAACGACCGGGTCGATGCGATCGCCGTGGCCTTCTCCCAGGGCCGATCGCCGCGCCTGGCCAACGGGCCCTCCGCGCCCGCCGCCCCGGAGCCCTCCGTTCAGCCGCAGGCCGATCCCGCCCCGCCCGCGCTGGTGGCCCTGCTGGGGCGGCTCGAACTCGCCGATCGTCTGGCCCGGGGTGGCTACAGCCTCACCACCGCGGAGCTGGCCCAGCTGGTGGAGCAGCCGATGCGGCAGCTGGAGCAGCGCAGCGGGCCATGGCGCTGGCGCGACTGGGAGGTGCACCCGCAGGACGGAAGCGGCTGGCGCCTGGAGCGCTGCGCGTCAGGATCGGACGGACGGGCTTGATGCCGCCCCTGCCATGACGGATGCCTCCGACGCTCCCGCTCCCAGCGATGGCCCCCTCTCAACGCGGGCTCTCTACCGCCGCTGGGTGGGTCCCCTGCTCAGCCGCGATGTCGGTGCCGACGCCGAACAGCTCAGTCAGCTGACCCTGATGGCGCTGGCACAGGCCAGCCTGCGGCGTGACTGGCCCGTGGTGGCCGACGTGGTGAGTGGCCTGAGCGCCGAGCTGCAGCGGCGGGATCTGCGGCTGGAGCAGACCCTCTTCGGCTGCCGCTTCGCCAATCCGGTGGGCCTGGCGGCCGGATTCGACAAGAACGGCGTGGCGGCCGGCCTCTGGCATGCCTTCGGCTTCGGCTTCGCCGAACTGGGAACGGTGACCTGGCATCCCCAGCCCGGCAATCCCAGGCCGCGCCTGTTCCGGCTGGCGGCTGAACGGGCGGCCCTGAACCGGATGGGATTCAACAATGGCGGCGCCGAACGGGTGCGGCGCAATCTCCAACGGCAGCGCCTGCCGCCGCCGTCGCAGCGGCCGGCTGTGCTTGGCCTCAACTTCGGCAAGTCGCGCGTCACCGACCTCGACCGGGCTCCGGAGGATTACGCCGCCTCGCTGGAGCTGCTGTCTCCGCTGGCGGATTACGCCGTGATCAACGTCAGCTCGCCCAACACGCCAGGCCTGCGCGATCTGCAGCAGGTGGGGCAGTTGCGCCGGCTGGTGGAGCGCCTGCGGCGGTTGCCCGCCTGCCCGCCCCTGCTGGTGAAGATCGCCCCCGACCTGGAGGACGACGCCATCGACACGATCGCCCGGCTGGCCTTCGAGGAGGGCCTGGCGGGGGTGATCGCGGTGAACACGAGCCTGGACCGACTCGGCCTGGAGTCGCGCCGCCTGCCCCAGACCGGCCGCACCCTGGCCGAGGAGGCCGGCGGGCTGAGCGGTGCGCCCCTGCGCCCGCGGGCGCTGCAGGTGCTGCGGCGGCTACGGGCGGCCGCCGGTCCGGCCCTGCCCCTGATCGGTGTGGGCGGCATCGATTCGGCCGAGGCCGCCTGGGAGCGCATCACGGCCGGCGCCTCCCTGGTGCAGCTCTACACGGGCTGGATCTACGAGGGACCGGCGCTCGTGCCCGCCATCCTCGAGGGGCTGCAGCGGCAGCTGGATCGCCACGGCTTCTCCACCCTCAGGGAGGCGGTCGGCAGCGGGGTTCCCTGGGCGTGAAACACCGGTACCCTTGGCCGGCTTCGCGGGTGCGTTTCGGTGTTCTCAGGCCTCACTGCGGGGATCACCGAACGTCTGGCAGGGCTGCGGGCCTGGTTGATCCCCCAGATCGTGTACCTGGCCATCAGTGATGAATGCCTGCTGCTGATGAGAGTGGAGCGGGGCAGCGAGGGCCCGGCCTCCCGCTTCTGGTCGCTGCCGATCCCCAAGGGTGCCTGCAAGGAGGGGGTTCCAATGCAGAAGGAGGCACTGGGAGACCTTCTCAGCGACTGGCTGCTGGATCAGAGCGTGGTGGGGGGGATCCTTTCGGTGGTCCTGGCGGAGAACAGCTGTCGCTGGCGGCTTCTGGAGTGGGGGGAGGGGGGCGTGCCGGAGGATCCCATCGATGATCTGCGGGAACGCATGGCCGACCTGCCTCTTCCCGATCCCATCGAGACTGTGTACATCGCCGCGGAGGATGTGGAGCCGGCCTCCGCCTCAGCCGCTCCCTGCTCGTTGATGGTGTCGGCTCCCCGCGACCTCGTGACCGCCTGGGTCGAGGTGGCCAACTTCGCGGATCTGCCGCTGAGACGAGTGGAGTCTCCGCAGATGTGCCAGTGGCGTGCCGTGTTCACCGCTCTCGATGAGACGGCCGACGTGCGCCCCTCAGCCCTCCTGGCCCTGCTGGTGCCGGAAGGTCGTGATCATCGCCTCACGTTGTTCCAGCGTCGGCTGCCGGAGTTTGAGCAGGTCATCACCGGCTATGACGCCGATGCTGCCGGCGAGCGCCTCACCTTTGTGGATGACCTGGAGGAGCGGGTGCGGAGGTTTCAGCGCTATCGCCGCCTCTCTCCGGACACGACTTGGTGCCTCGTCGGCACCCTGGCCGAAGACGAGGCGCTGCAGGATGAACTCAGACAGCGCCACCCCGACTGGAGTGTGTGGCCATGGACCCCGGAGCGGGACTGGCCGGGTCTGCTCGCGGAGGGGATGGCCGACCCTGAGGAGGACGAGGACCGTGTTGAGAGCCATGAGGCCATTCCGGATCCGGCCTGGAAACATCCTGAGCAGGCCCCGCTGCTGCTTCGGCTGGCCGGCCTGATGGCCAAGGAGGCCCGTCCATGACCCGGCGTTCTTCAGACCTGCTCCAGGAGCCCAGACGCGAACTGGGCCTGCCTGATGCTCCCAGGGATCAAGGCAGCTTTGTCGTCAACCTGATCAAGGGGAGCGTGATTGCCGGGGTCGGTCTTCTGGCGCTGGTGATGGCGGCCGGAGGCCTTCGAGTCCGCAATGCTCTTCTCTTCTGGCAGGTTGAAGATCTGGCCCCTGTGGAGGCGCGGCTGAAGCGGGCCCGGGGCGAACTGAACCGCACGCGAGAGCAAACCGATGGCCTACGAGCCAGCAGCGAGGGGCTGGCCCGGGCTCTGGTGGAAGTGCGGTCGGGTTCCGCGCTGCTGGCCCAACTGACCCGCGTCGCGCCCAGAGGAGTTCAGTTCTTGACTGTTCAGGAGATTGATGAGGCTCTGACCTTTGAGGGCCGTGCCAACGATCCCGATGCTTTCGGCCGCATCAATGTGCTCGAGCTGGCGCTGGCCGATCTGCCTGATGTTCGGGCAGAGCAGGTCGCCATTGAGAAGGTGGAGCGCGTTCCCCTGCCCGACCCCCCAGAGGGAAGTCCGATTGTCAATGAAGTGACCTTCAGCCTGAAGGCTCCTCTCAAGCTCGATTACATCCCTTCGATCGAAGAGTTGCGCGAGCTTGATGCAGACGGAATGGCAAGGCGACGGGCCGTGCTCAGTGAGATCGGCCTGCTGCCATGACCAACCTCCAGTCACCCCCTTCCCAGCTGTCCCGGATCATCACTCCCGGCCGCTTCGGAGTGGCGGCGCCGATTGTTCTGGGTCTGCTGCTCGCCGGTGCTGTCCTCTCCCTGGAGCTGCTGCCCCAGTGGGCTGAGATGGCTCGGCGGGGCGATCGGTTGCGTGAGCTGAAGCAGATGGAGAGGGATCTGCCGAATGTGGAGCGCGAGGTCCTGCTCAGTCGTGAACAGCTCGAACAAGCGAGGGAACAACAGGGGCTGCTGCTGGATGTGATCGCTGGCAGCGGCGACATCCGCACCTTCCTGGCGCAGCTCAGCGCGGAAGCGGCCCGCACGGGCGTGACCCTGGCCTTCTTCGAGCCTCTGGCCGGCGAGGAGCCGGCCCCGGAACCGGAGCCGGGCCGCAGTGAGGCCCCTGATGACGCGCCGCCCCCTTCCCGTGAGAAGGATCCCCTCGCTCCCCAGGGCTACGAGCGACGAACCGTGCTGCTGCGGGCGTGGGCAGACGCACCGGCGCTGCTCCGATTCATGCGGGCCATGGAGCGGCTCAGCCTGCTGGTGGTGCAGAGCGATCTGATGTTGGAGGCGCTCTCCGTCGATGAGGCGAACCAGCGCATCGGTGCGGAGCTGAGCGGCATGACCGAACTCAAGCTTCTGCTGAGCTTCTACGACAGGGCTCCATCCGAGCCAGAAGGTCAGACTCAGCCCGGCGTGGCTGCTTCGGAGGAGGCCGACGCGAGTGCGGACGAGGCCGATGAGTCGGATGGGTGAGGTGCGCCGACTGGTCCGTGCCGCCTGGCCTACCCGCCCTGCGCCCGATACCATCCGCCCAGTTTCCGGGGAGCAGGGTGTTGAGCTGCCGCCTGCTGCGTTCTGTTCTGGTGGGCGGGCTCCTCGTCTCCTCGGCCTCAGGAGCGCCCTTTTCCCCTCTCCTGGCTCCCGCCCAGGCCCAGAGTTCCGGTTCACTGGAGCTGAAGGTGCGCCGTCAGCCGGATGTGGTGGAGGTGGTGCTGGAAAACACCGGCCCCGCTCCCGCCCTGCAACAGACCTCCAGCAGTGACTCCTGGGAAGCCCGCATCTCCCTGGAGGCGGCCAATGCCCTGCGTCTCGGTCCCCAGCAGACGGGGCTGCCTTCGGAAGGCCTGAAATCGATCAGCCTCACCGGCTCCGGTCGCGATTACCTGCTGCGGGTGGAATCGGTCGCGGGGCGCACCCTCAGTCCGCCGGTGCTGAGTGCCGATGGGCAGAACCTGGTGCTCAGCTTCCCGGCTTCCCCGACTGGCCTCACGCAGACCACACGCCTGAATCTGAATCGGCCCGGGCGAGTTCCCCAGGCCAGTTATGTGCCGCCACTGCAGCCGAGGGCCGTGGCACCGCCCCTGGGCGACATGGCCGTGGGCACCATGGTGATGCGCAACCAGGGCTACGTGAGCCTGCAGGGTCCGCCGGTGACCCTGAACTTCCGAAACACCCCGGTGAAGGAGGCCATGCTCTCCCTGGCCCGTGTGGGGGGCTACGGCTTCGTGTATGTGGATGACCGGGCCGACAACCTACGGGATGAGGAGGAGCTCATCCGCGGGGCGGATGGTGTGACCCGGACTCAGACGCTGAATGAGGATCCGCGGCCGGTGACGATGCTGTTCAACAATGAGTCGTACAGCACGGCTGTGAATGCCGTTCTGATGGCATCGCGAATTCAGGCGAAAGTACAAGGAAGCACGATTTTCGCAGGCCCCCAGGTGGTTGCGCAGGCCGGTTTCGGACCCCAGCTCTCCAAGGTGTATCGGCTCAATCAGGCCACCCCCCAGAGCGCGGCTCAGTATCTGGCCAGCCTGGGTGCTGAGATCTTTGTACCTGAGCAGATCACTCAGACCCAGAGCACCGGTGAAACCACCACAGCCGGTGGTGGTGGTGGTGGTGGTGCGGCAGGCACCACGGTGGGCAATGTCTCCACAGAGACGGCGACGCGCACCACCATCACCACCTATTCCAGCAACAAGGGTCCCTTGCTGGGGATGACGGGAACCGTTGACGATCGACTGGGAACCATCACCCTGGTCGGGACTCCCACCACTGTTCAGGCAGCAGAGGGCTATCTGAAGCAGATCGACTTGCGCGAGCGACAGGTGGCTCTGTCTGTGAAAATTCTTGATGTCAGCTTGGAGAATACGAATGATATTGACAACAGCTTCTCTTTGCGGTTTGGCAACAACCTGATTGTGAACGATCAAGGGAGGCTTCTTGCTGCTTTCGGGCGTAATCTGCCTGCTAATGAAGGTAGTTTTGCTTCCGCCCCGCTTGAGACCGAGTCCTCGTCCACATCAAGTTTCGACGAAAGCAGCGGATCTCGTGAGTTCTCGGGCCTGAATACGGATACATCCTTCAACTCCAATGATGTGTCAGACGCGCTTACGGCCACTTTCGAGAACGGGCGCTCCCTATCTCAGAGTCAGATTGAAGACATCAATAACAGCCTCTCGCGTGATACTGGAACCTCTCTTCAGGAGGTCACCCGTGATATCACGATCACCCAACCGGACGGCTCAACGCTGACTGAAACGCTGACAGAGTACCGCATTGTTCCTACGGCTAACAGCTCTCAAGGTTTCTCTTCATCTCTGGCTCAGAATATTAATGAAATTCTTTCCAGTAGTACCGGCCAAAGGGTGAGTCTTGCTCGGAATAGCTCTTCTGGCAACCGAAGTGATCTTCGTGGCGATCTCTCCACTTCACGACGCAGCGCCAGTGGTTCTCGAACCGACTCCACCAGCTCTACGGGAGTCAGCAGCCGTCGCCGCAACCCAGCCCTGAATTATCCCGATCAAGCCTTCTATGATTTCCTCCAAGCCCAGATTGTTTCGGAGAACACTAAGGTTCTTGCTAGCCCAACCATCATTCTTTCTGAATCCAACGAGATCATTCGCGGTTCCGGTACCCGTGTCTGAGGATGGGGACCAGGGGCTGAGTGCTTTCAACATTGATGAGCCGATTGGACGTAGATTTGCCAACGAAGCTGTCGTGAGGGTTGGCGATAACGTGCCTACAAGTGTCACCGTGTCCGAGTCCGATGGTGGAGCGATCTCCTGTGAAGCTGAATACAGCACAGCAGGTCTCGTGCTTGGAGCCAGGGTTCAGAAAATTGATGATAATGGATTCGTTTCCTTTTCTCTTTCGCCTCAGATCTCGGCAACAACTGGGGAAACATTTGAGAATGGCGCCTTCTGCCCCGAGACTGAGATCCTAAACTTCCGCCGCCTGGACACAGGCTCAGTGCGAGTGCGTGATGGGCAAACACTCATTCTGACTGGCGTTATTTCTGAATCAGACCGCCAGGTTGTGAGCAAATGGCCTGTTCTTGGTGATATCCCGTTGGTGGGCCAGTTCTTTCGCGCGTCCACTGGCGATCGCCAGAGGAATGAATTGGTCATTATGGTGACACCACGAGTCATCAACGATGATGTCGGTGGAACCTACGGCTACGGGTACCGGCCTGCTACAGCACCCGCACGCGAACTGATCTATAACCAGTCTCAGCGGCGCCCCTGAATGGGTTGAACCCGGCTGTTCAGAGCCCAAGAGGTGCCAGGTATTTCACCGCCAACGGCAGGATCTGCTGGAACATACCTCCAGCACCCTTTAACATTGTGCTGCCCCACCCGTTGCCACCCCGATTCTTCGGGTCCTTCTTGACTCGTTCCGCTCCTTCCCGCATCTGCTTGGCCAGCTCAGGCTGCTCCTGCTGTTCAAATAGTTCAGCGGCATAGGCAAAATCACGAGAGGCGAGTTCCCGTTTGGCCTGCTCGGCCCGGGTGATGCCGCGGGCCACCCAGGTCACGGCGGCATCGGGTTTGCGGATCAGAGCCTTGTTGAAATACTCTTCGGCGTCGGGAAAGCGGCCCTTGAGCGCGTGTTCCACACCGGCATTGTGCAGCGAGGCGTAATCGCTGGCTTCGGCCTGCACGCCCTTGGCATCCTTCCAGTGGCTCGTGCTCAGGGCGTTCTCATCGAGCAGCGCGCCGGTGAGATCCGCTTCGATCAGATCCGTTCCCGAGAGGGTGGCACCACGCAGATCGGCTCCCCGCAGCGAGGCATGCCGCAAGGTGGCGAAGCTCAGATCGGCGCCCTGGAGGTTGGCCCCATCGAGTTGGGCGCGGCCCAGATCGGCCCGTTGCAGGCGAGCCTGCTCCAGCTGGGCGTCCTGCAGATTGGCATGCGTGAGATCGGCATCCTGCAGGCGGCAGCCCCGGCAGGAGCGAGTTTCCAGCAGCTGCACCAGGTCCATGACATTGCCCCCGGCATGGGCGGCACCGCCCCCCAGAATCAACGCGGCGGGGAGGGCGATGGGAGCTATCACCCTACTTGAAGCAGACCAGCCTGAGAGACGGTGGCGCACCGCGATCACACCTGAATTGGGCGCAGTGTACGGAGCTTGACTGCAACTGCCAGAGGTGTCTGGGATGGAGTGTTCACTGGCCCCACATGGTGCTGGCCTGCCTGCACCATGGGAGGAGGCTTCAGAGGATGGTGATCGCTTCGAACCCTCCATCCGGGGTGATGGCGCCAGGGGGAGGCGGATCCTGGAAGATCAGATGCTCGCCCCGCAGATCGGTGAAACCGGCGAGCAGGATCGAGCTGTTGCCGAAGGTGATCAGGGTGTCGCGCCCATTGCCGTAGACGAAGAAACTGCTGCCCTGCTCCTCGAAGCGCAGCCCGTTCTGGAAGACCACCCGATCGCCATCCTGATCGGGGCGGAAATCGAAGATCACGTCCCGCCCTTCATCAAAGCTGTCGTAGATGAACAGATCGGTGCCACCCACCGGTGCGAGCGGATCCGCTGCGCTGGGGTTGGGGAGCACGTAGGTGAGGCTGGCGGGCGATGTGCTGTTGTTGAAATCCGGGAACTGAATCAATGATTCGAATTCAGTCAGAAGCGCTTCGGTGAGAGGTGGCCCCGGTGGCTTGCCAGGATTGGTTTCCAGAGTGGTGACGACTGGATCAAACAGGGAATTGCCAGCCGCATCGAACTGTGGTGCGCTGGCCTGGACCGGCGCGCCGGTTGTGGGGTCGATTTCGATGCGACCTGAGGGTGTTCCGTCCGGGTTGAGGAGAAAAACAGGTCCGAAACTGGTGAACGTCTCAATCGTCGGATCTTCCCCTTCAAATGGGGTATAACTCAGCGCATCAGGAATGCCCTGATACACCGCATTGAAGGCCTCGATCAGGCCTCGTTCCGTGGCGATGGTGACCGACACATCGTTCGGGCCCGGCTGAGGTGGCGGCCCGCCGGCGAGCTGTTCGTTCGTCTGGTTGATCAGATCGAGGGTCACCGGCTCATAGGTGAAGCCCTGCGGCGCCACGGTGGGGTCGATCTGCACCTGCTGCCGGTAGATCTCGAACGTGAGGGGATCACCGATCAGATCCGGCTCCAGGAGGTATTGGAAGTCGCCGTAGATGAAATCGTCGCTCGCACCGCTCACGATCGTGTCGTTGCCGCCGAACACCCGGCCATAGGCATTCACCGCATCACCGAAGATCATGGTGCGACTTCCGGCTGCAGCGGCCGACTCGATCACATCGCTGCCGCCGCGAGCGAAGGGTTTGAGAAATTGCGCATCGCCGATCAGTTCGGTGTACAGGCCCCTGGCGATGAGGCGATCATTGCCGCCCAGCGCATAGAGCATGTTCGCGTCACCCACCAGGCGATCGGTGTTGCCGGCGCCGCCGACAATCGTGTCGTTGCCGCCACCAACGCCCGGCTCCAGGGTGGGGAGGTCGCCTTCCACGTTGTATCGCCGTCGTTCCCCCTCGGCGGAACCGGGTAGCTCAATCGCCTGATTGCCGAGGCCGAGCACGATGGTCTCCGTCATGGATGTCGTCCGTAGACCCCAACCGTAGAAAGAGCTTTCGGCCCGTGCCAGTCGCCGTCGCCACTGGCGCAGATGTCACTCTCCCGTGCAGGACTGTCGTCTCATTCGGAGCACAGCGGGTCCCGCTCCTTGGCGCGTTCTCATCAGTCAGTGGGCGACGAATGGCCGCGCTTCGCCAGCGCATGATCCATGGCTGCGGCGATCTGCCGGCAGCTCCGCCGCCAGCGTTTGCGGCTGGCCGGGTTCACGCCGCCCGGAGCGCAGCGCAGGCGCATGTAATCCCTGGACAGGAGCATCAGGGGCTGGGCCAGATCCGGCCGCTCCTTCGCGCTGCGGCGACAGAAGTGCTCCAGACCTTCGCCCGGTTCCGGCTGCAGTCCGATCGGTTGCAGGCGTGCCAGCAGCCCCTCCAGATCCCGTCGGGGTCCATCGCTGCCTCCAGACGGATCCAGGCCCCGGATCCAGGCCACGGCCAGGGTGGCGCTCAGGGCCAGGCCCGCCACCAGGATCACGCCCTGCCAGGAACGGAATCCCCCCAGCAGTCGGTTCAGCAGGCCGTCCTGGCTCTGGCCGTCGAACTGAACGACCCAGCGGCTCCAGAGGCCATCCAGCCTCCACCAACCCCGCTCCACACCCAGGAGCCAGCCGGGGGTGAAGCGCAACAGCGACAGGTCGTTCGAGCCAGCCAGGGCACCCTGCAGCCCCTGCTCCACCCGTTCGGGCGCCACGAAGCCTGTGGGGTCGATTCGGGTCCAGCCCTGCCGCGGGATCCACACCTCGCTCCAGGCATGGGCGTCACGCTGGCGCACGTCCATGACGCCGGTCGTTCCACCGGCGACGGGGATCCACTCCCCGCCCAGATAACCAACCACAACCCGTGCCGGCAGGCCCGCCGTGCGCATCAGCACCGTGAACGCCGAGGCGTAGTGCTCGCAGAACCCTGCACGAGTGCGGAAGAGGAAGGCGTCAAGAGGAGCCTGCCCCGGAAGTGGTGGTGGTTTGAGCGTGTAGCGGAAGGGTTCGCTGCGGAACAGCCGTGCGGCGGCCTCCACCCGCTCGGTTGGTGGCAGGGTCCGCCCCCACTCCTTGCCAAGGGCCTCAAGACGGGGATTGCTCCCGGGCGGCACCGCCAGGTCCGCCACGGACGGTCGCACGCCACGCCACCAGCTCCCGGCTGGACGTTCATCCGGATCGAAGGTCCCGCTCAGGCCGTAGCGACGCCGTTCGCGACCCGGGCGCAGGCTGATCAGCTCACCGTTCCCGTTCACGGCCACCCCAGGGGTGAGCGGGCGCCCCACGCCTCCCCAGGGGAGCTCGCGGACGGGTGAGGGCTCCACGGTCCAGAGCTGATCCACCACTCCGGCACGGTTGGTGGTGGGAATCTGCATCAGCTGGGAGGAGGTCAACGGTCGTCGCTGGCTCCAACGGCGACCGTTGAACCCATCAAGGGCCATCACCCGCCAGTACCGCTGGTTGGGCGGCGGCACGGAACCATGCAGCAGTTCGATTCGCAGCGCTGGCGAGGGGTCCTGCACCAGATTGGTGATCGAGCCGGGATCCAGCTGCGCCGACAGGCCCGTGCTGCCCATGCCCCCGAACGGGACCGACCAGAGCGGCCCCATCCGCGGCAGGAACAGGAACAGCAGCAGCATCAACGGCAGGGTTCCGGCCAGGAGCCGCAGAGCGAGCGCCAGCAGCCGGCGCCAGCGCAGTGCGGAGCCGCTTTCCAGCGCCAGCAGGCCCAGCAGGATCAGCAGGGCCGTGGCTCCCTGCAGGAGGCTCGTGGCCAGGCCCGGCTCCAGAACCGCCAGCACCCCCACCAGCACCATCTGGGCGAGAGCGCCATGGCGCAGGTCGCGCGCCCTGCCGCTCTCACGCCACTTGAGCACCAGCAGCAGAAGCAGCATCCAGCCCCCCCAGGTGAGGGGGGTGAGAGCCGTGGCGAGCAGCTGCAGGGCGAGGGCTGCGAGTGTCACCAGCTGCAGCCGGCGGCAGCGGCGCACTCCGCTGGCGGCGTCGGGTGCGTTGGTCAGGGCCCGGTTCATCGGCCACCGTCCCAGAGGGCCAGAGCCCGCAGACAGCGGTCGCGATGGTCGCGGCCGCGGGATGGAGCCAGGTGCGACCCACCCAGCTGCAGCCCATAGGCCCCTTCTCCGTGACTGAGCGTCCAGATGCGGTCGCTCAGCGCCTTGAGTCCGTTCTCCAGAGACAGCTCCGATGCGGGGGCCAGAAGCGGTGCCGGCGGCAACGGATCGCCGAACTGTTTGCTGAAGCGCTCTCCGCTGCGGGCCAGTTGCTTCCAGGCCAGGCGGGACAGGCCTTCCTCCAGGCGGTGGGGGGCCAGATCCGTGAACTCTTCGCTGCCGCTGCTCATCTCACGGCCGGCCATGCCGGACTGCGTCGCTCCCTCCCGGCCGAGCTCCCGCACTGGCCCATGCCGCCGGGCTGGATACACCAGCTGGGCGGCATCGGGCTCCCAGACGCCCCAGCAATAGAACAGGCCCAGGGGAGCCGTGGTGGCGATGCGGAGCCGTCCCGGCCGCTGCCAGCCGCGGCGAGACGGATTCCACGGCAGCGCCAGAGCCAGGCGCCCTGCCGGCAGCATCAGGTCCTGATCCAGCGGGGTATCGCTCGGTTCCGCCGGCGCCCGGCCCGGGGGGGGAGTGAGGCGGATCCGCACCGGCCCCCTGCTCTCGGGGCTGTGGATCTCCAGCGGGTAGAGCAGGGTCTGATCCGCGAAGCCCGGTTCCGGCCGGCCGCTTTCCAGGCGCACACCCTGAAGGGTGAACTGGGTCAGGGGCATCACCAGGAGGAACACCCCCACCCCCAGGTAGGCCAGCAGCAGGGGCCCGCTGCTGCCGCCATTGATCCCCAGCAGATAGAGCACCACGCAGGTGAGCAGCCAGAGCCAGCCGAAGCGGCTCGGCAGAATGAACAGATTGCGGCGGCCCAGCGTCAACGCCGGCCCGCGACGGGGGCGAATCCAGCTCCGCTCGATGCGATCGATCAGCCCCATCAGCGGAGCCCATCCACCGCGGTCAGCAGCTTCGGGCTCCAGTGGGCGCCGTTCTCCTCGGGCCGACCGCCATCGAGCCGGTGTTCGCACACCGCTTCCATCACCTCCTGCACGTCGTTGATGGTCACGTAGGCCCGTTCCTCCAGCAGCGACCAGGCCCGGGCGCAGCGGAGCAGCGCCTGGCTGGCCCGTGGGGAGAGCGGCGCATGGCCCCGGCCCCGTTCGCGGCTCACGGCCACCAGATCCAGCAGGTAGTCGATCACTGTCTCCGAGGCGTGCTGGCGGCCCACCTGCTGCTGCAGGCTGCGCAGTTCACCGGCAGGAATCAGTTCGCCGAGGCTGTTCAGATCGTGCTGCTGGCCGCTGAGCAGCTCCCGCTCGGCCCGGCGCGGCGGGAAGCCGAGGCTGAGGCGCATCTCGAAGCGATCGAGCTGGGATTCGGGCAGGGGCGAGGTGCCGCCCTGGTCCAGACCGTTCTGGGTGGCGATCACGAAGAAGGGCCGGGGCAGGTCGTGGCTGGTGCCGTCGACGCTGACGCGGCCGCTGGCCATGGCCTCCAGCAGGGCGCTCTGGGTGCGGGGGCTGGCCCGGTTGATCTCATCGGCCAGCAGCACCTGGCTGAACACCGGTCCCGGCTCGAAGCGGAAGGCCCCCTTGCCCTGATCGAAGAGGCGCAGTCCGGTGAGGTCGGCGGGGAGCAGGTCGCTGGTGAAGTGCACCCGCTGGAAGGCGAGCCCGAAGCTGCGGGCCAGGGCCTCGGCGAGGGTGGTCTTGCCCACGCCGGGCAGGTCTTCGATCAACAGATGGCCCCCCGCCAGCAGGCAGGTCACCGCCAGACGCACCGGCCGCTCCTTGCCCAGCAGCACACCGTTGATCTGCTCCAGCAGGGGAGCGATCCGCTCAGCCATCCCCGGTGCGGGTCATTCTGATCCTCATCCTGACGGGGCAACGCCCGGCCCGGCCATGCACAGCCCCGATCCCCTGCGTCACGGCGGCAACCGCTGGCAGGTGGCCGCGGCACTGGGCTGCCGGCCGGAGGCGCTGCTCGATGCCAGCGCCTCCCTGGTGCCCTTCGGGCCGCCGGCCTCCGTGCGCCGCGCGCTGCACCGCGCCCTGCGCGGGCCCGCCCTCCGGGCCTACCCGGACCGTGGCCACACGGCTCTGCGAGCGGCGCTGGCGGCCCATCACGGCCTGCCGCCCGAGATGCTGCTGCCCGGCAACGGCGCCGCCGAGCTGTTCACCTGGGCCGCCCGAGACGCGGCGGCGGCGGGGCTCAACCTGCTGCCCCAGCCCGGCTTTGCGGATTACGACCGCGCTCTGGCCTGCTGGGGTGCGGCCCCGTGCCGCTGGAACGCCATGCCCGGAGCGGCCCTGCCGCCGGAGCGTCTCAGTGATGGGGCCGCCCCGCCCGATGGGGCCGCCACCGTGCTGTGGATCTGCAACCCCCACAACCCCACCGGCGCCCTCTGGCGGCGGGAAGCGCTGCTGCCACTGCTCGAGCGCCATGCCCTGGTGGTCTGCGACGAGGCCTTTCTGCCCCTGGTGCCCGGCGGCGAGGCCCACTCCCTGGTGCCCCTGGTGCCCGGGCACGAGAATCTGGTGGTGATCCGCAGCCTCACCAAGCTGCTGGCGGTTCCGGGGCTGCGGCTGGGCTATGCGGTGGCGTCACCCGCGCGGTTGCAGCGCTGGGCGGGCTGGCGGGATCCCTGGCCCGTGAACGGTCTGGCCGCGGCGGTGGCCCAGCCGGCCCTGGCCGACGGGCGCTGGCTCCGGCGGGTGCAGGCCTGGGTGGCCCGCGAAGGCCCCTGGCTGCAGCGGCAGCTGGCGGCGTTGCCGGACCTCGAGCCGCTCCCCACCTCGGCCAATTTCCTGCTGCTCCGCGGGGCGCAGTCGCTGGAGCCGCTGCGCGGCCGGCTCGAGCGGGAGCATCGGGTGCTCCTGCGCAGCTGCCGCTCCTTCACGGGGCTCGGGCCCAGCTGGTTGCGTCTGAGCCTGCAGGATCGGGCCGGCAACCGCCGGCTGCTGCGGGCTCTGCGTCAGGCGACCGCTTCCACCAGGTCGGCCAGCAGGTCGGCCAGGCGCTGATCGGCGTCCCGTACGGCCAGCTCCGCCATGCCCTGCCGCATCCGCTCCAGGGGATCCTGGTCTGACTGCGCGCTGGCCGCTGTGGCGCGGTGTCCCTCCCGACCGGCCCATGCCGGGAGGCGGCTCGCCAGCAGATGGCGCAGGGCCTGCTCCAGAGCCGAAGCCTCGGCCGCGTGCTGCCAGACGATCACGGCCGCTCCCAGGGCGGCGGCGGCGGCGGCGTTGGCGTCCTGATGGCGATCGGCCGCCTGCGGGAAGGGCACCAGGATCGCGGGCGTGCCGCACACGGCCAGCTCGCTCAGGCTGCCGGCGCCGGCCCGGCTCACGGCCAGATCCGCGTGCTGCAGCAGGGCCGGTATGGCGTCGCTGAAGTCGCGCTCGGCCAGCAGGGGGTGCCTGAGCCGGCCGCGCTCCGGGTCCACCGGGCCGGTGAGATGCACCACCCGGCAGCCGGCCTCCAGCAGGCCCGGCAGCAGCGGTCGCACCATCCGGTTCAGGCCCACGGCTCCCTGGCTGCCGCCCATCACCAGCAGCAGCGGACCCTCACCAGGCGGCACCCAGTCCGGCAGGGGATGGGCGCTCAGGAACTCGCGCCGCACCGGTGTGCCGGTCACGATCGGGCGGGCCGTCTCCAGGCGTTCGGTGGCCTGGGGCAGGCCCACCGCCACGCGCGAACAGAAGCGCCCCAGCAGCCGCGTCACCCGGCCGGGGATCGCATTGGATTCGTGCAGCACCACCTGCTTGCCGCACCAGCGGGCGGCCAGGATCGCGGGCGCGGCGATGTAGCCGCCCGTGCTGAAGACCACATCGATCCGCTGACGGCGGATCAGCCGCCGCACCGTGACCGCCGAGCCGAGCAGGCGCAGCAGCTGCACCAGCTTGCGCAGGCCCCGGCCCTGCAGACCCCCCACGGAGATGGTGTGCAGCGGGTACCGCTCCGGCACCAGGCTGGTCTCCAACCGGTCCGGCACCCCCAGCCACTGGCAGTCCCAGTCGGCGGGGCGGGCCTCGGCGACCGCGAGGGCGGGAAACAGGTGACCGCCCGTGCCGCTGGCGGCGATCAGAAGCCGGGCCATGAGCCTGCCGGTGTTGCCGACGCTGCGGCACGCAATCAGAGCGCGCCTAACTTACGCCTTTCGTTCCCAGCGGCTTGCCTGTGCCTCGCCTCCTGCCCGCTCTGCTGCTCGGTGTGGCCCTCGGCGGTGTGCCGTCGCTGTCGATGCCTGGCCTGGCGGCGGCCCCGACGCAATCGCAGGCAGAGATCGCCCGCCTGTCGCTGGCTCTCCAGCAGGCCCTGAACGACCCCTCCGACACCGCTCTGGAGGCCCTTCTCGCCTCCCCGGACAGTCAGGCCTCGCTGCTCGAGCGCCGGAGGGCGTTCCTCAAGCGCTTCCCGGAGGCCCGCTGGCAGGTCACCCCTGGCGGGGCGCTGGCCGACGGGCGCGACAGCCTGAAGGTGTCGGTGCGGGGTACGCGTGAGGACGGACCGATCCGCTACCGGATGCAGGCCAGCCAGCGGCTGGCCATCCGCAGCCAAGGCGGCCGTCTGCTGGAGCAGGAGGTGATCGAGGAGCAGTCGCTGATGCGCAGCGGCGACACGCCGCCGCCGGTGTCCGTGCGGATTCCGGATGCGGTGCTCACCGGCTCCCGCTACGACGTCGACGTGGTGTTCGAGACCCCGCTGGACGGGGCCCTGGTGGCCGGTGGCCTGGTGACCCTCACCGATGCCCAGTGGCAGCAGCAGGACCAGCCCGAGATTCAGCTCGGTCCCCTGGGCGGAGGCGGATTGTTCAAGAGCGTGCGTGCCCCCCTGACGGAGGGCCATCAGAACTGGGCGGCGCTGCTGGTGCACCCGGAGGGAATCGTGACCGTGGGCAAGCGGGTCCGCGTGGTGGATCAGCGCGATCGGCTCGAGCTCTGATCGGAACCGTCGCCGCCGCGCTCGGGGCCGTCGCCCCCGATCCCCCGCATCAGCGCGGAGACATCCTCGTCGCCATGGCCGGCCGCGATGAGCTCCGCTTCCAGCCGGGCCACCAGCCGGGTCACCGGCAGCGGCAGATCGCCGGCCGCCGCCAGGGCGATGCCAAGGTCCTTGTGGTGGAGGGTCAGCCGGAAGCCGAGTGGAAAGCGGCGCGCCAGCATTCCCTTGGCCCGATGATCCAGGGCCCAGGAGCCGGCGGCGCCGCTGGAGAGGGCCGCGATCACCTGTTCCATCGGCAGACCCAGCCGCTCGCCGAGGGCCATGGCTTCGGCCACGGCGGCGTAGCTGCCGGCCACCAGCACCTGGTTCACGGCCTTGGCCTCCTGGCCGGCCCCCACCGGTCCCAGGTGGCTGATGCGCCCGCCCACGATCTCCAGCAGCGGTCGGGCCCGCTCCAGGTCTTCGGCTCGGCCTCCGACCAGCACCGACAGGGTGCCCGCCGCGGCCCCCTCCGTGCCGCCGGTGACGGGGGCATCGATGTAGTGCACCCCGAGTGGCTCCAGGCTCGCCGCCATCCGCCGGCTGGTCGCAGGGGCGATGGTGGAGAAGTCGATCACCAGGCTGCCGGTCTGCAGAGCTGGCCGCGCCTGCTGCAACACGGTCTCCACCGCGGCGTCGTCGCTCAGGCAGAGGCCGACCAGCCGGCAGCCGGCGGCCAGCTCGGCGGGATTTGCCGCGCGGCGGGCACCGGCCACCGCCAGGGGGCGCTCCCGCTCACGGGAACGGTTGTGCACCCACAGCGACACTCCGGCCTGCAGCCATCGCTGCGCCATTGGAGCTCCGAGGGCACCGAGGCCGATGAAGCCCGCCAGCGGCAGGCGGTCAGATCCGGTCATGGCTGCGCCTGCGCTCAGTTGGAGGGGAGGCGCAACAGCCTCGCAAGCTGAGGTCTGAACGCACCCTTCAGCTGGTCCCATGCCCCACATCCGCCACTTGCCGCCTCAGCCACGGAGCTGGCTCGCTCCCGTCGCCATGGCGGTGGCGCTGGCCTGCTCGCCCGCTGCGATGGCGCAGCAGGAGCGGGGCGGCCGCCCCAGCCTCACGGAGGAGCAGAAGCAGGCCCTGTTCGAGGCCCGCCGCGACTGGGTGCTCGACAGCCATGACCGGCGCCGCAGCATCCTCGACAGCGCGCAGCGATGCGTGCAGGATGCTGCGACTCCCGAGGCCATGAAGGCCTGCCGCCGCAGCTCCGGCGAGGCGATGCGGGACCTGGCCCTGGACAGGCGTGAACGGATGAACGCGGTGCGCAGCCGCCTGGGGCTGCCGGAGCGATCGGGTGAGGGTCGAACCGGGCCCGGCCGACGGGGACGCCGCGGCGGGCCCGGTCCGGAGAGCCTCTGAGGGGCCCTGCCTGCGACTCAGGCGTCGTCGAGCGCGGCGACGCCGGGCAGCACCTTGCCTTCCAGCAGCTCCAGGCTGGCCCCACCGCCGGTGGAGATGTGGCTCATCTTCTCGGCCAGACCCGCCTTCTCCACAGCGGCCACCGAGTCGCCGCCGCCGATGATCGTGCAGCAGCCGCTGCCGCTCAGTTCCGCCAGGGTGGTGGCGATGGCGTTGGTGCCGTTGGCGAAGCGGTCGAACTCGAACACACCCATCGGTCCGTTCCAGATCACCGTCTTGCAGTCGGCCAGGGCCTTCTGGAACAGGGCCACCGAGTCGGGACCGATGTCCAGCCCCATCCAGCCGTCGGGGATGGCGTCGATGCCGCTCACCTGGCTGGCCGCATCGGGCGAGAAGCTGTCGGCCAGCACCACGTCGCTGGGCAGCAGAAGCTCCACACCCTTGGCCTTGGCCTTGGCCTCCAGCTCGCGGGCCAGATCCAGCTTGTCCTCCTCGACGAGGCTCTTGCCCACCGCCAGGCCGCGCGCCTTGTAGAAGGTGAAGATCATGCCGCCGCCGATCAGCACCTTGTCGCACTTGTCGATCAGGGCCTCGAGCACGCCGATCTTGCTGCTCACCTTCGAGCCGCCCACGATCGCCGCCAGAGGACGCTTCGGGTCATCCACAGCACCCTGCAGGTACTGCAGCTCCTTCTCCATCAGATAGCCGGCCACACTCTGGCTCAGCAGGCGGGCCACGCCCTCGGTGGAGGCGTGGGCACGGTGGGCCGCGCCGAAGGCGTCGTTGACGTACACATCGGCCAGGGCCGCGAGGCTGCCGGCGAAGGCCGCGTCGTTGGCCTCCTCGGCGGCGTGGAAGCGCACGTTCTCCAGCAGCAGCACATCGCCGTCCGCCATGGCGCCCACCTTAGCCTCCGCTTCGGCGCCGATGCAGTCATCCGTCTTGGTCACCGGCTGACCGAGCAGCTCGGCCAGGCGGGCCGCCACCGGCGTCAGCCGCATGCTCTCGTTCACCTTGCCCTTGGGGCGGCCGAAGTGGGCGGCCAGGATCACCCGGGCCCCCTTGCCGCTGAGGTCGCGGATGGTGGGAAGGGCGGCACGGATGCGGGTGTCATCGGTGATGGCGCCGGCCTCATTGAGCGGCACATTGAAATCGACCCGCACCAGCACCCGTTTGCCCCGCAGTTGGTCGTCGCTGAGGCTGGCCAGGGATCGTTTCGTCATGGAGGTGGCGGTGCTGTGTTAAGGGCGGGGGCGACATTACCCCCCCGCCCCGGGCGCGCCAGCCCGCGCCTGCCCCGGGGGACCCCCGGGGCAGCAGCAGGAAGAATGGAGAGGTGTCGGTGACTGAACGCCATGTTCGCCACGGTTCTGCTGCCCATCGACCGCAGCCGCGAGGCGGCGGAGGCCAGCACCCGGGCGCTTGAGCTCGCCCGCGAGCACGGCAGCCGGGTGGTGCTGCTGGCGGTGGTGGAGGCCGAGCGCGAAGCGATGCAGGACCCGGCCCGGGTGGCCGAACTGCTCGAGCGCGCCCGCCAGCCCTTCGCCGCGGCCTCGATTGCCTGCGAGGTGCTGGAGCGGGAGGGCAAGCCGGCGTTCGTGATCTGCGATGTGGCCGATGAGATCGACGCTGATCTGATCGTGATGAGCACCCGTGGCGTCAGCATCGAGGAGGACGAACACAGCACCGCCAGCCGTGTGATCCAGCTCTCCCCGTGTCCGGTGCTGGTGGTGCCCTGATGAGCGGATCCCCGATCCAGTGGTATCCGGGGCACATCGCCAGGGCGGAACGCCAGCTGCGCGATCAGATCGACCGGGTGGACCTGGTGATCGAGGTGCGCGATGCCCGCATCCCGCTCGCCACCTCCCACCCCCGCCTCGGGCGCTGGCTGCAGGGCCGGCGTCATCTGCTGGTGCTCAACCGGCGCGACATGGTGACCATGGCCGCCCGGCAGGCCTGGGACCGCTGGTTCCGCGGCCAGGGCCTGCCGCCCTGCTGGTGTGATGCCCGCGCCGGCGGCGGGGTGAAGGCCCTGCAACAGGCCGCGATCGACAGTGGCCGGGCCCTGAACGAACGGCGGAGCAGGAGGGGCATGCGCCCGCGGCCGGTGCGGGCGCTCACGCTGGGTTTCCCCAACGTGGGCAAATCGGCCCTGATCAACCGGCTGGTGGGGCAGCGGGTGGTGGCCAGCGCCCGCCGGGCGGGGGTGACCCGCAGCCTGCGCTGGGTGCGCCTCGGGCAGGACCTCGACCTGCTCGATGCCCCCGGCGTGCTGCCGCCGCGGCTGGACGACCAGAACGCGGCTCTGAGCCTGGCCTTCTGCGACGACATCGGCCAGGCCTCCTACGACGTGGAGCAGGTGGCCCTGGCCTTCCTGGCGCGCCTCGATCGGCTGCAGGCCGCCGTCGCCGCTCCGGATCCCGCCGCGCTCCTGGAGAAGCGCTACGGCCTGCCGGGCCCGACCGCGGCGCGGGAGCGGGCCGAGTGGCTGCAACGGGCCGCCGATCGGCACACCAGCGGCGATCCCGCCCGCATGGCCCAGCGCCTGCTCGATGACTTCCGGCGTCTGGTGCTGGGGCCGATGGCGCTGGAATGGCCACCCGAGCCGGCGGCGCAACGGGAGCCGGAGCCCGGGCCGCCGCCGGATCCAGAGCCGTGAGCATGGATCCCACAGCCAGCACCCCCCCGGCCACCGGCTTCGGCGAGGGGCCGGGCGAACTGCTCACCCTCCACTACCCGAAGCCGCTGCCGATGCGTCTCGACCGCTGGCTGGTGAGCCAGCGGCCCGAGCAGAGCCGGGCCCGCATCCAGAAGTTCATCGATGCCGGGTATGTGCGCGTCAACGGGGTGGCGGCCCGCGCCAAGACGCCCCTGCGGGAGGGGGATGCGGTGCAGTTGTGGATGCCGCCGCCGGAGCCGCTGCCCTACCTGCAGCCTCAGCCGATCCCCCTGGATGTGCTGTTCGAGGACGATTCGATCATCGTGCTCAACAAGCCGGCCGGTCTCACGGTGCATCCGGCCCCGGGCAACCGCGACGGCACGCTGGTGAATGGCCTGCTGCACCACTGCCCGGACCTCCCGGGCATCAGCGGCAAGCTGCGGCCCGGCATCGTCCACCGGCTCGACAAGGACACCACCGGCTGCCTGGTGGTGGCCAAGAGCCAGCAGGCCCTGGTGGCCCTGCAGGGCCAGATCCAGCGGCGGGTGGCCTCCAGGGAGTACCTGGCGGTGGTGCACGGATCGCCCCGGGACGACGCGGGCACGATCGAGGGCCCCATCGGTCGCCATCCGGTGGACCGCAAGAAGTACGCCGTGGTGGCGGAGGGGCAGGGCCGCGATGCCCGCACCCACTGGACGGTGCTGGAGCGCTTCGGGGATCACACCCTGATGCGTTTCCGGCTCGACACCGGCCGCACCCACCAGATCCGGGTGCACTGCGCCCACATCGGCCATCCCCTGGTGGGCGATGCCACCTACAGCCGCTGCCGCCGCCTGCCGGTGGCCCTGCCGGGCCAGGCGCTGCACGCCGTGCAGCTGGGGTTGAACCACCCGGTGACCCGGGAGCGGCTGATCTTCGAGGCGCCCCTGCCCGAGGCTTTCGAACGCCTGCTCACGGCCCTGCGTCGCCGGCGGTCGCCGGGCTGACGGGCAGCCGGGGGCAGGCCTCCACCAGGGTGCGGGTGATGGCGGCCTGCGGGGCCTGCAGCAGGGCGTCGCCCGGCCCCTGCTCCACGATCCGGCCCCGTTCCAGCACGATCAGCCGGTGGCAGAAGCCGCCGGCCACGGCCAGATCGTGGGTCACGAACACCATCGCCAGGCCGAGCCGCTCCTGCAGGCCGCGCAGCAGGGCCAGCACCTCCGCCTGCACCTCTGCATCGAGCATGCTCACGCTCTCGTCGCAGACCAGCAGCCGCGGCTCCAGGATCAGGGCGCGCGCGATCGCCACCCGCTGCTGCTGGCCGCCGGAGAGCTGACGCGGCCGCCGTTCGCCGAAGTGCTCGGCCGGGCTGAGGCCCACCTGCTCCAGCAGCAGCCGCGCCCGCTCCCGCGCCGCGCTGCGGCCGGCGAGGCCATGGATCCGCAGGGGATCGGCCACGGCGTCCAGCACCGTCATGGTGGGGTTGAGGCAGGCGAGCGGGTCCTGAAAGACCATCTGCATCCCCCTGCGCGCCAGCCGCCGGCGACCGGAGGGAAGTCCCGCCAGATCCACCCCATCGAGCCGCACGCGCCCGCCCCGGATCGGCACCAGGCCCATCAGGGCCCGGCAGAGGGTGCTCTTGCCGCAGCCCGAGGCGCCCACCACCCCCACGGTCTCGCCGGCCCGCACCACCAGATCCACCCCGTCCACCGCCTTCAGCCACTGCCTCTGCCAGGGCAGGGGCGCCAGGTTGTGCCAGCAGCGCAGATCCTCCACCTGCAGCACCGGCCGCGGCGCCTCGCTCCGATCCGGCAGATCGGGGGTGCCTTCGCCCTCCCGTCGCCGCGCCGCCGCCACCAGCCGCCGGGTCAGCTCCGCCCGGGGGGCCGTGAGCACCCGCGCGGCGGGGCCGATCTCCACCACCCGCCCCTGATCGAGCACCGCCATGCGGTCGCACCAGCGGGCGGCCATGGCCAGGTCGTGGCTGATCAGCAGCAGGGCACTGCCCAGCTCCCGGCACAGGCCGCTCAGCTCGGCCATCACCTGGCCGGCCACCGCCACATCGAGGCTGGTGGTGGGCTCATCGGCGATCACCAGTGGCGGCTCGAGCGCGATCGCCAGGGCGATGGCCAGCCGCTGGCGCATGCCGCCGCTGAATTCATGCGGGTAGGCCCGGCTGCGGGCGGCGCCGATGCCGACCCGCTCCAGCAGGTCGCGGCAGCGCCGGGCCACCTGCTGGCGCGTCCAGTCGGGCCGGTGGGCGCTGAGGGTGTCGCTGAGATGCCGGCCCACCGTCAGCAGCGGGTTCAGCCGGGTCATCGGGTCCTGGAACACCAGTCCGGCTGCTTCCCCCCGCAGCCGCCGAAGCCCGGCCGAGGGCAGCCGGCGCGGATCGCGGCCGCAGAGCAGCAGGCCGCCCTCGCAGCGGCTGCCGGCGGGCAGCAGCTGCATCACGGCCCTGGCCACGGTGCTCTTGCCGCAGCCGGACGGGCCCACCAGGGCCAGGCGATCACCCGCCCCCAGCTCCAGGCTGAGGCCGTTCAGGGTGGCGTCAGCACTGCCGGGGTAATGGAGCCGCAGGTTCTCGAGCTGCAGCACCGGCGTGTCCGCGCCGACCGTCGCGGCGGCCCCTGCGGACGTGGGCATGATCGCGCCAGCTGCATACGATGGAACTCACCGTAGGGATCGATGCTTGAGGGGGCGGCCAGCGAGCGGACAGCCGCGGGAGCGGGCCTCGACGGCCGCCCTGCCGCTCCGCTCGCCGGTTGCCGCAAGATCGCTCCGGACGATTACGGCATCCCCCTGCCTGAGTGGCTGCGGGCCTGTCTGATTCAGGTGCCGCCGGGGGCGGGCCAGTTCTGCCCCACCGATCCGGAGGCCCTGCTCCCGGCCGCCTTCCATTTCGCCTTCCAGCTGCACGAGGGCCAGTTCCGCGCCAGCGGCGAGCCCTACATCACCCATCCGGTGGCCGTGGCCGATCTGCTGCGGGAGATCGGAGCCGGCCCCTCGGTGATCGCCGCCGGTTTCCTGCACGACGTGGTGGAGGACACCGACGTGTCGCCCGAGGAGATCGAGGCCCACTTCGGGGCCGAGGTGCGGGGGCTGGTGGAGGGCGTCACCAAGCTGGGCGGCATTCATTTCACCAACCGCACCGAGGCCCAGGCTGAGAACCTGCGCAAGATGTTCCTGGCCATGGCCAGCGACATCCGCGTCGTGCTGGTGAAGCTGGCGGACCGCCTCCACAACATGCGCACCATCGGCCCGCTGCGACCGGAGAAGCAGCAGCGCATCGCCCGGGAGACCCGCGAGATCTACGCCCCGCTGGCCAACCGGCTCGGGATCGGCCGGCTCAAGTGGGAACTGGAGGATCTGGCCTTCAAGGTGCTCGAGTCCGAGGGCTACCGCCAGGTGCAGCAGGAGGTGGCCAGCAAGCGCAGCGACCGGGAGCAGCGTCTGGGAGTCACGGTGGAACTGCTGCGGCAGCGGCTCTGCGCGGCGGGGCTCGATGCGTGCGAGGTGAGCGGCCGGCCCAAACACCTCTATGGCATCTGGAGCAAGATGCAGCGCCAGCAGAAGGCCTTCCACGAGATCTACGACGTGGCGGCGGTGCGGATCATCACCCCCTCGCTCGACAACTGCTACCGGGCCCTGGCGGTGGTGCACGACACCTTCCGCCCGATTCCCGGCCGGTTCAAGGACTACATCGGTCTGCCCAAGCCCAACGGCTACCAGTCGCTGCACACGGCGGTGATCGGCCGTCACCGGCCGATCGAGGTGCAGATCCGCACCGCCGAGATGCACCGGGTGGCCGAGTTCGGCATTGCCGCCCACTGGAAGTACAAGGAGGGGGGCTCACCCGCCAACGGCGGTTCGGAGGCCGAGCGCTTCAACTGGCTGCGGCAGCTGCTCGACTGGCAGCAGGACGGCGCTAAGGACGACCACAGCGACTACCTGGCCTCGATCAAGGAGGACCTCTTCGATGAGGAGGTGTTCGTGTTCACGCCCAAGGGCGATGTGGTGGGCCTGCGCAAGGACTCCACACCAGTGGACTTCGCCTATCGCATTCACTCGGAGGTGGGCAACCACTGCCAGGGCGCACGCATCAACGACCGCCTCTGCCCGCTGGACACGGCCCTGGAGAACGGCGACTTCGTGCAGATCCTCACCAGCAAATCAGCCCATCCCAGCCTCGACTGGCTCAATTTCGTGGCCACTCCCACGGCTCGCAACCGCATCCGCCAGTGGTACAAGCGCAGCCACCGGGAGGAGAACATGCAGCGCGGCCGCGTCATGCTCGAGCGCGAGCTGGGTCGCGGCGGGCTCGACAGCCTGCTTCAGGGCGAGGCGATGGCGCGCGTGGCCCGCCGCTGCAACCTTCAGGCCAGCGACGACCTGCTGGCGGCCCTCGGCTTCGGGGGAGTCACCCTGCATCAGGTGCTCAACCGGCTGCGGGAGGAGCTGCGCCTGCTCAGCGAGAGCAGCAGCCCGCAGCCCAGCAACGAGGATCTGGCCCGCAGCCTGCAGCAGGGAGCTGCCCCGGCCGGCCAGACCACCCGCACCGCTCCGGTCAGCGCCGCCGACAGCCCGATCCTCGGCCTCGAGGGCCTCGAGTACCGGATGGGCGGCTGCTGCGGGCCCCTGCCCGGGGAAGCGATCGTGGGCACGGTGGCCCTGGGCAACCACGGCATCACGATCCACCGGCAGGACTGCGGCAATGCCGGGGCGATTCCGGCCGAGCGGCGCCTGCCGGTGCGCTGGAACCCGGCCCGCGCCGCGACCGCCGGCCATCGCTACCCGGTGCAGCTCCGCATCGATGTGCTCGATCGGGTCGGCATCCTCAAGGACATCCTCACCCGCCTCTCCGACAGCCGCATCAACGTGAGCGACGCGCGCGTGCGCACCACCGCCGGCAAGCCGGCCCGGATCGACCTCCGCATCGAACTGGAGAGCGGCGATCAGCTGCGCACCACCATGGCCCAGATCCGCTCGATGGCCGATGTGCTCGATCTCTGCCGGGCCGGTATCGGCGGCTGATCATGCGGGCTGTGCGCCACCGTCTGCTCCCCCTGCTGCTGGTTGCCGGTGGCACCGTCCTGATCGGCCCGGCTCCCCCGCTGGTGCGGGCGCAGACCCCGCCGGGACTGAGCGCCAAGATCCTGCAGATGGAGCGTGACAGGGAGGAGGAGTTCGAAGCCTTCTTCGGGGAGGATCTGGCCAGCGTGGAGAAGGAGCCGGACCGGATCGCCGCCGATCTGGAGCGGATGAGCCGCCAGAGCGGCCAACGCTCGGCGCTGCTCTATGCCATTCCGCGGGGGGATCACCTGCACCTGGTGCTGATCCCGCCGGGCGGCACCCCGATCGTGCGCGACCTGTACGAGGTGCCGGATGAACGGCTCGTCCCGACGGCGGCCCGGTTCCACTCCTCGATTCTCAGGCTCGATCTGGCCAGCAGCCGCTCGCTCGGCCGCCAGCTGCACGAGTGGATCGTCGCTCCCTTCGCCGGGGAGCTGGAGGCGATGGACATCGACCTGCTGCTCTTCTGCCTGGGCGACGGCCTCAAGGGCCTGGCGCTCTCGGCCCTGCACGACGGCGAGGGCTATCTGATCGAGCGCTACGCCCTCACGCGCATTCCGGCGTTCAACCTGATCGAGGCCCGGGCGATCGATCGCGCATCGCCCCGTCTCCTGGCGGCGGCGGCGTCCCGGTTCAAGGCACCGGACGTCACGCCGCTGCCGGCCGTGTCCAGGGAACTGGAGGCGATCGGGGAACACCAGACCATGACCATCCTCAGAGACGAGGCCTTCACACGGGCGAACGTCGAGCGTCGCCTGGTGGCCGGAGGCCGACCCATCGTTCATGTCGCGTCCCATGCTCAGTTCCGGCCCGGCAGTCCGCAGGAGTCGTATCTGCAGCTCTGGGATTCCCGGCTCAGCCTGGATCAGTTCGATGCCCTGCCCTGGGACGCCGCCGGCACTGAACTGCTCGTTCTCTCGGCCTGTCAGACCAGCGTCGGCGATGCAGCCGCGGAGAACGGCTTCGCCGGCCTGGCTCTCAAGGCGGGGGTGCCCGCCGCGATTGGCACACTCTGGCCCGTGCAGGATGTGGCCACCGCCAGGCTGATGGCCCGCTTCTATCAGGCTCTTCCGGACGCCCCCACCACCGCCGCCGCCCTGCGGGACGCACAACTCTCCCTGCTGAAGGGTGACGACGCGCCAGGCCCTGACTCCGCCCTGCCGTATTTCTGGGCGGGTTTCACGATGCTGAGCAGTCCCTGGTGAGCTGATGCGGCTCTGGTGAAACCTCTCCGCTGCTTGATACAACCCGGACGGCTTCTGGTTGGCACGCTGTCAATCGCAAGGGCTGCTGTTGCCGGCCTTTTGGTGTGCTTCTCCCGACTTGTCCCGGATCAGGTGTCAGACATGACAGCTGATTGGCCATTCGTCTGCGACAACAGGCCCTGCTTTCACCTCCGGCGCATCTCACGGATGTCCGGACTTCCGCCTTCGCCCATGTCGCCATGACCGCCGAGCAAGCCGCGCAGTTGATCGATCACACCCTCGAGCACGTGGAACAGCGCTGCGCCCTGCTGGAGCAGGGCCGCCAGAGCCACGACCGTTCGGCCCTGGAGGAGGAGTTCCGGGAGTGGGCCCACCCCCGCGGTTCTCACATCGACCTGATGCTCTGTCCCTGCTGATCCGCGGCGGCCTGGCCGGCCTGGCGCTCCAGCAGCCACCAGCAGAGAGCGCCCGCCGCCGCTGCTGCCGCCAGACCCACCAGGCTTGATCCGAGCAGCAGACGGCTGCTGAAGCTCCAGCCCTGTTCCCACAGATCCGCCTCCGCCAGGCCGCCGCTGCGCAGCGTCGCCAGGTCCAGGCCGCCGGCCCCCGGGCCCAGCAGCCAGCAGCCGAGCCGGTAGTTGAACCAGTACAGCGGCAGGTAGGTGAAGGGATTGCTGATCCAGGTGCCGGCCGCGGCCAGCAGGTGGTTGCCCCGCACCAGGCTGGCCAGGGCGATGCCGATCAGGGTCTGCAGCCCGAAGAACGGGAAGCAGCCGCTGAACACGCCCACTGCCAGGCCGCGGGCGCGCTGGCCCGGGGTGCCCTCCTGCCGCCACAGCCAGGTGGTGAAGCGGCGCACCTGGCGGAGCGGCCGAAACTGGTGCCGGAGTGAGCCGGTGCTGCGGTTGGTCGGAGAGGACACCATTGCTGCCGTCGCCACGGCGGTGGCCCCGGCCCAGGGGAGTGTGGCGATCGTAAGGATCTCCGGACCGGAGGCGGAGGCGATCGGTCGGCGGCTGTTCCGCGCCCCGGGGCGCCAGACCTGGGACAGCCATCGCGTGCTCTACGGCCATGTGGAGCATCCCGAGAGCGGCGAGCGCATCGATGAAGCCCTGCTGCTGCTGATGCGGGCGCCCCGCAGCTTCACGGGAGAGGACGTGGTGGAGCTGCACTGCCACGGCGGTCTGATCTGCGTGCAGCGGGTGCTGGAGCTGGTGCTGGCGGCCGGCGCCCGGCCGGCGGGCCCGGGGGAGTTCAGCCAGCGGGCGGTGCTGCACGGCCGCATGGACCTCACCCGCGCCGAAGCCGTGGGGCAGCTGGTGGCGGCCCGCAGCCGCCGCGCTGCCCAGCTGGCGATGGCGGGTCTGGAGGGGGGGCTGCAGCGCCGGATCGACGCCCAGCGCGCCCGCCTGCTGGATCAGCTGGCGGAGCTGGAGGCGCGGGTGGATTTCGAGGAGGATCTGCCTCCCTTCGATGGGCCCGGCTGCGTGGCGGCGTTGCGGCAGGTGCAGCAGGCGCTGCGCGCCATGGCCGAGGAGGCGGGCCGGGCCGAGCGCTACCGGGAGGGGCTGACGGTGGCGATCGTGGGCCGGCCCAACGTGGGCAAGTCGAGCCTGCTCAATGCCCTGGCCCGCCAGGAGCGGGCGATCGTGACGGATCTGCCGGGCACCACACGCGATCTGGTGGAGAGCGAACTGGTGCTGGAGGGCGTGCCCCTCACCCTGCTCGACACCGCCGGCATCCGTGCCACCAGCGATCCGGTGGAACGCCTGGGCATCGCCCGCAGCCATGCCGCCCTGGCCTCGGCCGATGTGGTGGTGCTGCTCTACGACCTGCTGGCGGGCTGGACGCCCGAGGATCAGGCCCTGCTGCAGCAGCTGCCGGAGGGCGTGGTGCCCCTGGTGGTGGGCAACAAGTGCGACGCGCTGGCTGCGACTGGGACGTCGCCTGCACTGTCTGAAGCTGCCGAAATTGGCCCAGTCCAGACGGATGTGCGGATCAGCGCCCTCAGCGGTGCCGGGCGCGATGCCTTCGTGGCCGCTCTGCTGCAGCGCTGCGGTGCCGGTGATGGCGCGGGGCTGCAGATGGCCCTGAACCGCCGCCAGGCGGATCTGGCCTCCAGGGCGGCCGCGGCCCTGGATGGGGCGCTGGAGGCCGCGGCTCAGCAGCTGGCCTGGGATTTCTGGACCATCGATCTGCGGGCCGCCCTGGCGCTGCTGAGTGAGCTGACGGGGGACGATCTCAGTGAGGCCGTGCTGGAGCGGGTCTTCAGCCGCTTCTGCATCGGGAAGTGATGGAAGCGGCGCCATCACAATGCGACTCCAGTGTTTTTCGCCTGTCGCCCGTGGTGTCTCCTCAGCTGGCGATTACTCCCCGGCTGCGGCTGCAGCTGGCCGAGTGGCTGCAGGAGGATCTGGGCCGCGGCGACCTCTCGGCGCCGGCGGTGCGTGGCCGGCAGGGGCAGGCCGAGTGGGTGGCCAAGGCGCCCGGAGTGTTCTGCGGCGGCGTGCTGCTGGACCCCCTGCTGCGGGAACTGCTGCCGGAGGCCGATGGGGCCTGGAGCGTGAAGCGGTTGGTGGCCGAGGGCGAGCCCGTGGCCGCGGGCCAGCGGCTGCTGGAGCTGAGCGGCCCGGCGGAGGCACTGGTGGCGGTGGAGCGCACGGCCCTGAATCTGGCCATGCGCCTCTCCGGCATCGCCACAGCCACGGCGGCCCTGGTGGCGGAGCTGGAGGGAACGGGCGTGCGCCTGGCGGACACGCGCAAGACCACCCCGGGGTTGCGCGAGCTGGAGAAGTACGCCGTGCGCTGCGGCGGCGGCTGCAACCACCGCCTCGGTCTGGACGATGCCGCCATGCTCAAGGAGAACCACCTGGCCTGGGCCGGTGGTGTGGCCCAGGCGATCGCCGCCGTGCGGCAGGCCGCACCCTGGCCGGCTCGGGTGATCGTGGAAGCGGAAACGGCTGAGGAAGCCCGGGCTGCTGTGGCCGCAGGCGCCGACGGGGTGCTGCTGGATGAATTCAGCCCGGAGACGCTTCAGGGGCTGGTGCCGGAGCTGCGCCAGCGGGCTGGCTCACGGCCGGGTGGGGCACCGGTGGTGCTGGAGGCGTCAGGTGTGTCGCCCGAACAGCTGAAGGCCTACGGGGCCACGGGGATTGATCTGGTGTCGAGCAGCGCGCCCGTCACCCGGAGTCGCTGGCTGGATCTGAGCATGCGTTACACCGTTCGGGCGCTGCCCCAGGCTTCGGGGTGAGCCTCCGGTGGCACCGCCTCGGGTCTCCGGCTTGAAGACGACAACAGAGATGGAACGCCCCAACTGCTTCTGCCTGTGGGTGTGCGACGGCTTTGTCAGGCATCTCGGTGTCGGTGGCGGCTGGAGTGGCTATCGCAACTTCTGCGTCGCATCCGAACCCTGCACGATCGTGGGCGATGAAGATTGCTCATCCCGGGGTTATCGCACTGGGGGGTTCAAGGAGATCGACACCGGTGAGGCCAGCCGTTTCACGCTCCGCCTCACGGATTGAGGGCTGGCCCGGACCGGCGGGCTGGGGCTCCTCCGGTCCGCTTCGGGTGCCGGGGGATGATCGGGTGCGCACCATTCACCGACCCTCTGCATGCTCTCGATCGCCCACGCTCTGGACCAGCAGCTCCGTGCGGCGATGGAGCGCGCTTTCCCTGAGGCGTGCGAGGCGGCTCGTCAGGCGGGAGCGCCCCTGAGTCCTCAGCTGGCTCCCGCCAGCAAGCCCGAGTTCGGAGATTTCCAGGCCAACGGTGCCCTGCCTCTGGCCCGGCCGCTCAAGCGGGCGCCGCGGCAGATCGCCACGGCGATCGTCGAGCAGCTGCAGGCGGACCCGGCGTTTCAGGCCTTGTGCGAGCCGCCCGAGATCGCCGGACCCGGCTTCATCAACCTCACGCTGCGTTCCACGACCCTGGCGGCTGAGGTGGCGCGCCGGCTGGCGGATCCACGCCTGGGTGTGGCCCCGGCGGAAGGGGCAGCGCCGGTGGTCCTCGACTTCTCCAGCCCCAACATCGCCAAGGAGATGCACGTGGGCCATCTGCGCTCCACGATCATCGGCGACTCGCTCGCCCGGGTGCTCGAATTCCGCGGCCATCCCGTCCGGCGGCTCAACCACGTGGGCGACTGGGGCACCCAGTTCGGCATGCTCATCACCCACCTCAAGCAGGTGGCGCCCGACGCGCTCACCACCGCCGATGCCGTGGATCTGGGCGATCTGGTGGTCTTTTACCGCCAGGCCAAGCAGCGCTTCGATGGCGATCCGGCCTTTCAGGAGGCCTCCCGCGAGGAGGTGGTGCGGCTCCAGAGCGGTGACGCCCTGAGCCTGAAGGCCTGGGGCCTGCTGTGTGAGCAGTCGCGGCGGGAGTTCCAGCGCCTCTACGACCGGCTCGACATCCGGCTGGAGGAACGGGGCGAGTCGTTCTACAACCCCCTTCTGGAGGCGGTGGTGGAGGACCTGCGGTCCACGGGCTTGCTGGTGGAAGACCAGGGGGCCCAGTGCGTGTTCCTGGAGGGCATCACCGGCAAGGACGGTCAGCCGCTGCCGCTGATCGTGCAGAAGAGCGATGGCGGTTACAACTACGCCACCACCGATCTGGCAGCGATCCGCTATCGCTTCGCGGCGGCCCCTGAGGGGGATGGGGCCCGCCGCGTCATCTATGTGACCGATGCCGGCCAGGCCAGTCATTTCGCCGCCGTGTTCCAGGTGGCCCGCCGCGCCGGCTGGATTCCCGAGGGGGCCAGCGTGGAGCACGTGCCCTTCGGCCTGGTGCAGGGTGAGGACGGCAAGAAGCTCAAGACCCGCTCCGGCGACACGGTGCGCCTCAGGGACCTGCTCGATGAGGCGGTGGAGCGGGCCGAGGCGGACCTGCGCCGGCGCCTGCAGGAGGAGGAGCGGCAGGAGGAGGAGGCCTTCATCCGCCACGTGGCCACCACCGTGGGCCTGGCGGCGGTGAAATACGCCGACCTCAGCCAGAACCGCAACACCAACTACCAGTTCTCCTTCGATCGGATGCTGGCCCTGCAGGGCAACACGGCGCCCTATCTGCTCTATGCCGTGGTGCGGATCGCCGGCATCGCCCGCCGGGGCGGTGATCTGGGGGCGGACCCAGGCGCGGCTGTGCTGCGGTTCACGGAGCCTCAGGAATGGGCTCTGACGCGCCAGCTGCTGCAGATGGACGCGGTCATCGAGGAGGTTGAGCACGACTTGCTTCCAAATCGTCTCTGCGCCTTCCTGTTCGAACTGTGCCAGGTGTTCAATCGCTTCTACGACCAGGTGCCCGTGCTCAAGGCGGATGAACCGGCGCGGACCTCGCGACTGGCTCTCTGCCGGTTGACGGCCGACACGCTGCGACTCGGCCTGGGCCTGCTGGGCATCGCCACCCTGGAGCGGATGTGAGCAGCCACCGGGATCCGAGCCCAATCAATGGCCGCTTGGCAAAGGGCGTTCCTGCTCGGCGCTGCCTGCCCTGGTTGCCCCTGGTTCTCACAGCGGTGGCGATTGCCGTTCTCGCCAGCGAACCCTGGATCGTCGATCACTACCGAAAGGGGCACTTCAACTGGGTTTCAGTCCACTCGCTGGCCATCGCCCGTCACAGCCTGCCCGCTTTCGGTGGGGTGGGCTACTCCTGCGAATGGATCAGGCCATCCGGTTCCCACTTCGACTACTTCAACCGCTACCCCATCGGCTTTGCCCTGTTGAGCCGCTGGCTGCTCTCTCCCTGGGAGACGGATCCAGCGGCCTATCTCTACGCCGCCAGGCAGTGGATGAACGCTCTGTTTCTTTTCACCCTGGCCGCGCTGTACAGCCTTCTGCGTCAGCTCGGTGGCAGCCGGACCATGGCGGTGGTTGCCGTGCTTGGCAGTGCCTGTGCCCCCGCGGCGCTGCACTACAAGTCGATGTTTCATTTCGATCAGCCGGCACTTCTGGCCTACGTGTTGGTGATCCTGGCCGCCATCGCTGTGTTCACAACGCCGCGTCGCCCGGCCTGGCCCTACCTCGGTGCATTGGGTGTCGGTGTGCTCGTGGGCCGATCGGCGATCCTGCTCTGCTTCTCCCTGGCTCTGGCCGTCGTTCTCTCGTGGCGCTCACGGCGTGAGCCGCACGCCGGTGGCGGCACTGGGGCTCGCGCAGCATGGTCCGGCGTCGGCCTGGCTGTGTCCCTGCTGGCGATCGCCACCTCGTACAACGTGATCCAGGAGGCTCGCGCCAACGGCACCTCCTGGATCCGCACGTCGATTGTTGAGTCCTCCCAGCGGCGGCTGGGCTTCACGGGCCGGGGGTTCTCGGAGGAGCATCTCCAGCGCAGCGCCTGGACTGGTGGTGCGATTCCGGAAATGCTGGAGAACCTGCGCGACTGGATCAGCCCGGTCCTTCCTGTCGTGCTTCTCCTGCTTCTGCTCCTGGTTCTGCTTCAGCTGCTCTCAGGGCGTGCTCCCTGGCGCAGCCTGTTGGAGGGCCGTGCACCACGCCTGGCCTGCGGGGCTCGCTCCCGCCGCGCCCTGGCCGTCCCGGTTGTCGGCCTCGCCTCGTTGCTCTGGCTGGTGTTGATGAAGAACCTGGTTGTCTTTCATGACTACGCCCTCATGATGCTGTTGCCCCTGCTGAGCGTGATCCTCATGGGGCTTGGGGAACGTCTGGAGCTTCTCGCCGTGCAGCTGGTCCCCCGATTGGGCAGAGCTGTGGCGCCGACCATGGTCCTGGCGGTGTTGGGCGTGATGCTGGTCCAGGCCGTGGCGGTGTCGCAGTCCCGCTTGCATCCCTCCGCGGAACGACAGGAGCGGCTGGATCTCTTCTTCAGCCAGCTTCAGGCCTTCCGCCTTGTGAGTGATCCCAGGACTCCTGTTCGTCATGAGCAGGATTGGTTGCCCGGATCTCCCTATGCCCAGTGCCTGCTTCTGGATCAGCCATTGTGGACAGAGTCCTCGACCGAGACCGCCGATGGCCTCGCAGCTCAGGAGCCTGAGCTGCTGTCGCCGCCCCGCCTGCCCCCCTGCGCCGCTGATGCGCTCTCCGATCTCCCCTGAGCCTGTCCCCCCTTCCGCACGGGCCGAGGTGGAGGACCTCCAGGCCTACAGCGCGCCACTGGAGGGGCGACGGGGGATGTTGCGGCTCGATTTCAACGAGAACACGGTCGGGCCCAGCCCCAAGGTGGTGGAGGCCATCCGCGCCATCCCACTCGAGCACTACGCGGTCTATCCGGAATACGACGCTCTGATGGACGCGCTCCTCCCGGCACTGCAGGGGGATCTCGGTCCGGGTCGCCTCGAACGTTCCAACCTCGGCCTCTTCAACGGTGCCGATGCCGCCATTCATGCGGTCTGTCAGGCCTATGGCGGACCAGGCGATCGCTTGCTGATCACGGCGCCGAGCTTCGGTTACTACACACCGTGCGCCCGCATGCAGGGGATGACGGTGGTGGCGATCCCCCATCGGATGCCAGGGCTGGTGTTTCCCCGGCAGGCCTTTGAAGAGGCCCTGCCCGAGGCTCGTATTGCGATGCTCTGCAATCCAAACAATCCAACGGGTACCCGTCTGGCCCCTGAGCTGGTCTGGGCGCTGGCCCAGCGATCACCCCACACCCTTCTGGTGGTCGATGAGCTCTACGAGGCGTTCACCGGGGACAGCGTGTTGCCGCTGGTGCTCTCCCGGCGTGAAGGGTTCTCCGCATGCCCGAATCTTGTGGTGCTGCGCTCCTTCTCCAAGACGGCAGGACTGGCCGGATTGCGTCTGGGCCATGCCCTGGGGCATGCCTCGGTGATTGATCGGCTGGAGAGAGTCACCGGCCCCTACGACGTGAACGCCTTCGCGGTGCAGGCCGCCCTGGCGGTGCTGCGCGATCCGGGGTTCATCGAGGCCTATGTGGACCAGGTGCACCGGGCCCGCACCTGGCTGCTGGAGCAGCTCGGGGCTGCCGGTGTGCGGCACCATGCAGCTGGCGGCAACTACCTGCTGCTCTGGCCGCAGCAGCCGGCCGACCGGGTGGAGGCCCGGCTGCGGCAGCAGGGCGTTCTGGTGCGGTCCATGGCCGGCAAGACCCTGATCGATGGCTCCCTGCGGGTGAGCATCGGCACGCCCGAACAGATGGCGCGCTTCTGGCAGGCCTACCGGGAGGCCGATCGCTGAACCGAGGCCAGCGGCGCCGCCCTCAGCGCATCACCTCGATCACGGTTCCCTCGGGCAGGGTTCCGGGCAGCCGCAGGCTGCGGCCCGGCCGCTGAATCGTTGTGCCGGCCATGGCATCGAGGAAGGGCTGGACGCCCTCCTGATCGCACTGCGCGGGCGTGGTGCCGCTCACGTACTGCACCGGGATCACCCGCCTCGGTTCGAGGCTGCGCACCACCTCGGCCGCTTCGGAGCCGTTGTACACCTTGGCGCCGCCGCCCACGCCGATGATCAGCACATCGGGTCGGCCCAGCAGCACCTGGTCCTCGGGCTTCAGCGCCGCGGCGGTCCCGCCCAGATGGGCGAAGGTGAGGCCACCCTGCCGCCAGCGCCAGATGGTGGCCTGCCCGAAGCGTCGGCCGCCGATCCGGTCGTGGGGCGTCGCGGTGCCCTCGATCTCCAGGCCGGCCACCCGGTAGGAACCCGGGGCCACCAGCATGCGGCCGCTTGCCACCGGTGCACCCTCATCGAGCAGGCGGCTGCTGGCCAGGATCACATCGGCGCTGATGCGCGGCTCGGCCAGGCCGGCGGCACAACCCACCGCCTTGAAGGGATTGATCAGCACCGTCGCGCCGCCGCCCCGGATCGCCAGAGCGCTGTGGCCGTAGCTGGTGATGGTCACACCGCTGCCGGCCAGCGCAGCCGGAGTCGCCGACAGCCCCATGGCCAGACCCAGGCCACTCGCCACTCCGAGCGTGGTCGCCAGGGCCGGAACCCTCCGGCGGAGGCGGGTCGCTGGACTGGGCATGGGGAGGGTTCGTGCAGAGCCGCGGCGGACGCTGCGCCGGCCGCGTGTGGGCGCGAACCTAGCAGCGCTGGGCGAGGGCTTCCGCCTCCGTCAGAAAGTTGGCCAGCAGGGCGTGGCCGCTCTCGGTGAGCACGCTTTCCGGGTGGAACTGCACGCCCTGAAGGTGTGGGTGCTCGCGGTGGCGCAACCCCATGATCGTGCCGTCCTCCAGCCAGGCGGTCACCTCGAGGGCGTCCGGCAGGCTCTCCCGCTCGGCGATCAGGCTGTGATAGCGGGTGGCGATCAGGGGGTCGGGCAACCCGGCGAACACGCCCTGGCCGTTGTGGTGCACCGGCGAGGTCTTGCCGTGCATCAGCTCAGCCGCCCGCACGATTCGGCCGCCGCAGGCCTGGGCCAGGCACTGGTGCCCGAGGCACACCCCGAAGGTGGGCACCCGGGGGGAGAGCTGCCGGATCACCTCCAGGCAGACGCCGGCCTGATCCGGATCGCCGGGGCCGGGCGAGATCAGGATCGCGGCCGGATCGAGCGCCCGGATCTGCTCCAGCTCGAGCGCATCGTTGCGCTCCACCCGCAGCTCCCGGGCGATCGGGAAGCGCTCGGCCAGCTCGCCGAGGTACTGCACCAGGTTGAAGGTGAAGCTGTCGTAGTTGTCGAGAACAAGAAGCATGGGGTGCAGCGAGGCTCCGCTGGGAGGGCGCCGCTTTCAGCTTCCCAGACGCAGCATCAGCGGCGGCACCAGCAGCAGCAGAGCCACCAGGAGGGAGGCGATGGCGGCCACCAGCACCGCGGCCGCGGCGCAGTCCTTGGCGATGCGGGCCAGGGGATGGAAGCGGCGGCCGATGGCCAGATCCACCACCGCCTCCACGGCCGTGTTGAGCAGCTCCAGCACCAGCACCGCGGCCACGGTGAGTGCCAGCACGGCCATCTGATCGGCGCTCACCCGCAGCCAGAGCCCGAGGCTGAAGGTGAGGAGACCGGTGAGCACATGGATGCGGAAGTTCCGCTGGCTCACGAAGCCGTAGACCAGGCCCTGGGCGGCGTAGCGAAACGAGGAGGGCAGGTCTCCGGCCACCCGCCAGGCACCGGGGTGGCGGCGGCGCGGGCTCTTCGGCCGCTCCTTCACCGGCGCGGGGGCCGGCATGGCGTCGGCGGAATCGGTCGGACGGAGAGCGCTCATCGACATCGGCACACGCCCGCTGTGGAGTGGCGATCCGCACCATACCCCTGGTGTCCAGGCGGCATCAGGGGGGAGCACTCAGCAGTTCATCCTGCAGCGCCAACATGGCCTCCAGGCTGGCGTCATCCGGGTGATCCCAGCCCAGCAGATGCAGCAGACCATGGCTGGCCAGCCAGCGCAGCTCGTGCGCCAGGCCATGGCCGGCGTCGCCGGCCTGGCGCTGGGCCGTGGGCACCGAGATCACAATGTCGCCCAGCTCCAGAGGAGACCCGGCCGGACCGGACCAGTCGGACGGACCGCTGTCCTGGGCCGGAAACGAGAGCACATCGGTGGGGCCTTCTCGCTGGCGCCAGGCGTGGTTCAGCTCGGCGATGCCCGCGTCGTCGACCAGGTGCAGGCCGAGGCTGTAGCCCCCGGCGCGCAGCGGCGCGGGCAGGCGGCCCTGCAGGGCCTCGAGCCAGTGGCTCAGCAGCTCCATCCAGGCCTGCTCCGAGCGCAGCGCCGGATCGGGGCCGGCCGGACCGTTCTCCGGCGTCTCCGGCGCCTCGGCCAGGGGCCCGGCGACGAAGGCCAGATCCAGCTCAATGGGCGGCATCGGAGCGGCTCACTGCGGCAGGGAGGGCCGGCCGATCCAGGCCACCAGCAGGATGAAGCCGATGAAGCCGGCGGCGGTCAGGCCGAAGTGCAGCAGGCTCTGGCGGCCCTTGCGCACCATGTTGCGCATGGCGAGCTTGGTGAAGCTGGGCGGGGGGGCGACCTCCGTCTCGGCGACAGGGGTGCCGGCGGATTCCTGAGGCGGCAAAGGGCGAGCGTCAGCTGCCGCCATCTTCGCCGGGCCGGTCCACCCCCTGCCGCAGCAGGGCGTTGATGAAGGCATCCAGCTCACCGTTCATCACCGCCTGCACGTCGGTGGTTTCCTCGCTGGTGCGCAGATCCTTCACCATCTGGTAGGGGTGAAACACGTAGTTGCGGATCTGGTTGCCCCAGGCGGCCTCCACCATGTCGCCTCGGATGTCGGCGATTTCGGCGGCCCGCTGCTCCTGGGCGATCACCAGCAGCTTGGCCTTGAGCAGGGCCATCGCCTTCTCCTTGTTCTGGAGCTGGGACCGCTCCTGGGTGCAGCGCACCGCGAGACCGGTGGGGATGTGCAGGATCCGGACCGCCGTCTCTACCTTGTTGACGTTCTGCCCGCCGGCGCCGCCGGAGCGTGAGGTGGTCACCTCCAGATCCTTGTCGGGGATGTCGATGTCGACCTCCTCCTCCAGCATCGGCATCACCTCCACACCCGCGAAGCTGGTCTGACGCTTGTCGTTGGCGTTGAACGGCGAGATTCGCACCAGGCGGTGCGTGCCCTTTTCATTGCGCAGGTAGCCGTAGGCGTAGCGGCCCTCGATCTCGATCGTGGCGCTCTTGATGCCGGCCTCCTCCCCCTCGGAGAGCTCATCCACGCTCACCTTCATGCCGCGCCCCTCGGCCCAGCGGCTGTACATGCGCAGCAGCATCTGGGCCCAGTCCTGGGCGTCGGTGCCGCCGGCGCCGGCGTTGATGGTCAGCACGGCACCCTCCTTGTCGTGCGGGCCGCTGAGCAGACGTTCCAGTTCCCAGCGATCGAGCTCATTCCTCAGCCGGTCCAGACCCTGCTGTCCCTCGGCGAGCAGGTCGTCGTCGGGCTCGAGCTCCGCCAGCTCCAGGCCGGCGCGGGCGTCCTCCACCACGGCACGCCACTGACTCAGCTGCGAGAGCTGCGCCTTCACATCGTCGAGCTGACGCATCTGCCTCTGGGCCGCCTGCTGGTCGTTCCAGAAGTCCGGCTGGGAGGCCAGCTGTTCGAGATCCTGCTGGCGTGCGGTCAGAGCCGGTACGTCAAAGACAGTCCTGGGCATGGCCCAGGCGCTCGGTGAGCTCGGAGAGATCGCGTTTGAAGTCGGTGAGATCGAGCACCCTGCTGCCCATTCCGTTCAAGTGAAATGACCGTATCAGCCGCAGGCCGGCCGGCCATGGCCGGTAGGGTGCCGACCTGTTCCGGCCCTGATCGCTTCTCTCGTATGTCCGCTCGCGTGGAGATCTACACCTGGCGCAGCTGTCCGTTCTGCATCCGCGCCAAGGGGCTGCTGGATCAGAAGGGGGTGGCTTACGAGGAGTACGCCATCGATGGAGACGAGGCGGCCCGGCAGGCCATGAGCGAGCGCGCTGACGGACGCCGCAGCGTGCCTCAGATCTTCATCGACGACCGGGGCATCGGCGGCTGTGACGATCTGCATGCCCTTGAGCGCAGCGGCCGTCTGGACCCCCTGCTCGCGGGAGCCTGACCTCTGCCGGAGGGCATGCTCCATGATTCGGCGCTCTGCCGCGTGGTCATGCGCCACCTTTTCCTGCTCGATCCGCTCGAGCGGTTGAACCCCGCCAAGGACACCAGCGTGGCCCTGATGCAGGCCGGCCAGAGGGCCGGCCTGCAGGTCTGGGTGGCGCAACCCTCAGATCTGTTCAGCCGCGGTGCCGGCTGCTCGGTGCATGCCCGTCCGGCGGATCTCCAGCCCATGCCCCTGGTGGAGGGGGCCTGGCAGGTGCCCGATCCGTGGGTCCGGCTGGGGGAACCGGAGGCTCTGGATCTCACCGCTTTCGGCAGTGTCTGGATGCGGAAGGATCCGCCTGTCAACGAGGCCTACCTGTACGCCACGCATCTGCTCGATCTGGCCGAACGGGCCGGCGTGCGCGTGATCAACCGCCCGTCCGCCCTGCGGGCCTGGAACGAGAAGGTGGGCTCACTGCGCTTTCACGGGCGGATGGCGCCATCGCTGATCGCCGCCGACGTGCCCACCCTCAAGGCCTTCGCGGACGAGCATGGCGAGGTGGTGCTCAAGCCGCTCGGTGGGCGGGCCGGCCAGGGGGTGGTGCGCACCTCAGCCAGCAGCCCCGGGCTGCGGGCGCTGCTGGAACTGGTGACACAGCAGCAGCAGCTCCCTGTGCTGATCCAGGCCTTCCTGCCGCAGGTGGCCGAAGGCGACAAGCGCATCCTGCTGGTGAACGGTGAACCGCTGGGCGCGGTGAACCGCCGGCCGATGCAGGGGGAATTCCGCAGCAATCTCGCCCTGGGCGGCTCGCCGGAGGCCTGCGACCTCACCCCGGTGGAGCGGGAGCTGTGCGCTGAGCTCGCTCCGGCGTTTCAGGCCGAGGGGCTGTTCTTCGTCGGAATCGACGTGATCGGGGGCCGGCTCAGTGAGATCAATGTCACCAGCCCCACCGGCATCCGTGAGGTGGAACGGCTGGCCGCCCAGCCCCTGGCCGATCAGGTGATCGCTCGGCTGCTGACGGATCTCGGAGCCGGCTGAGCCCCCTCATCGCCGCGGGTCAGGACGGCCAGCTTCATCGCCACCTCCTGCAGCTCCCGCTCCACCACCGACCCCCGCACCAGACCGGCCCCGGCGCAGAGCTCCAGTTGGTCCCCCCGGAGGTGGCCGCTGCGGATCGCCACCCGCAGTTCGGCGTCCCCTTCGCCATCGATCCAGCCGATCGGTGCGGCGTAATGCCCCCGCTCGAACGGTTCCAGCGTGCGCAGCCAGTCCATCGCGGCCCGCCGGGGCAGGCCCGCCACTGCCGGGGTGGGATGCAGCACCTCCGCCAGACTCAGGGGGGATCGGCCGCTGATGGCGGCGGTGATCGGGGTGTGCAGGTGCACCAGCGATCCGTGGCGCGCCAGCCTTGGTCGGCGCGGGCAGCGGGGCTGCAACTGCTGCTGCCGCAGCAGATCGGTGATGGTGTCCACCACCAGGGCGTGCTCGCGACGGTCCTTCTCCGAGCGCAGCAGGGCCTCGCCCGGGTCACCCGCCCGGGCGGTGCCGGCCAGGGCGTCGCTGCGCAGCAGACCCTGGCGCACCGTGAGCAGGCGCTCCGGTGAGGCGCCGAAGAACGCATCGCCGCGGTGGCGCTGCCAGAGGAAGCGGCAGCTGCCGGCCTGCTGGCGCCGCAGTCGCTCCAGCAGGCCCAGCGGATGCAGGCCACCGGGAATCGTCAGGCTGCGCCGCACCGCCAGCACCAGCTTGTGCAGTGAGCCGTCCTCCACCAGCTCCAGAGCGCGCTTCACCGCCTGCAGGTACTCCTGCTGCCAGAGCGCATCAGCGCCACCCAGGCGCTGGGGGGCCATGACCGAGGCCCTCTCCTCCCTGCTGCCGGCGACCTCCGGTCCGCCGGCCTCCAGCCGGGCCGCCATCTCCCAGAGTTCCTCGGCCAGGTGCCGGGCCGAACGCCGCCCGTCCAGAGGGCTCTGCAGCCGCAGCCAGCCGGCCCGACCCTGACGGCTCAGCTGCCAGCGCGGCAGCACCGCCTGCACGCCGGGCACCCCCTCGCCGGTCCCGGGCTCGGAGAAGAAGGCGAAGGCCAGCAGCACCCGCGGCCGGGCCTGCGGCGGCAGATCGGCCCGCTCCCAGCACAACCGGCCCAGGGCCAGATCGGCGAAGCGCTGGGCCAGCTCGAAGCGCCGCGGCCCGCTCAGCTCCAGATGCTGCACGCGGCCCGCGGCCGCCAGGCTGAGTCCCGGAGCCCCATCCCAGAGCACCCGGAACGGCTCCTGCGGCGCCAGGCGGGGCAGCGCCGCCAGCGGGTCGAGACCCTGCACCGGCAGCGCCAGGCTCAGCACCCGATCGCCGCTGGCGGCACGACTGCCCAGCAAGGCACGCTCGGCAGCGAGGGCACGTTGGAGCAGGTCCTGGAAGCTGGGGCCGGCCTGCATCCCTGGCGACGCCTGTGAAGCTGCTCAAATGTATGGGCCGTATCCCAGCGTGCGCGGCCCGGACCCATGCCTGACCCCCAGGTCGTCGCAAGCCTTCACGAGAGCACCCCAACCCGTCGCCATCTCTGGTGGGCGGCGGTCAAGTGGCCGATGTATGCCGTGGCCGTGATGCCGGTGCTCCTGGCGGCCGGCTGGCGCTTCGGGGCCGGCCTGCCGGTGTCGAGGGTGCATCTGGCCGGATTCCTCCTGGCGGCCGTGCTGCTGCTGGCCTGGGAGAACCTGGCCAACGACGTGTTCGATGCCCGCACCGGCGTCGACGGGGAGGCCAAGCCCCATTCCCTGGTGGCCCTCACCGGTGCTGCCGCCTCCGTGGCCCTCTGGTCGAACGCCTGCCTCCTGCTGGGCCTGGCCCTGATGCTGACGCTCGCCCTCACCAGTTCGCTGCAGGTGTTCTGGCTGGTGCTGGGCTGCTGCGGCCTCGGTTACCTCTATCAGGGCCCCCCGTTCCGGCTGGCCTATCGGGGCCTGGGAGAACCGCTCTGCTGGCTCGCCTTCGGGCCGCTGGCCACGGCGGCGGGCCTGATGGTGCTGGATCCGCAGGCTCACGGCACTGCGATCCCCTGGCGGCCGGCGCTGGAGCTGGGCAGCGGCCCGGCCCTGGCCACCAGCCTGGTGCTGTTCTGCTCCCACTTTCACCAGGTGGCGAGCGACGCCGCCCATGGCAAGCGCTCACCGGTGGTGCGTCTCGGAACCGGCCGGGCCGCGGCCCTGGTGCCCTGGTTCATCGCCCTCACCCTCGCCCTGGAGTGGGCTCCGGTGCTGGCGGGCCACTGGCCCCTCACCGCTCTGGCCACCGTTGTGGCGCTGCCGGCCGGCAGCGGCCTGATCCGGTTGCTGCGCCTGCATCACCGTCAGCCCGAGCGCATCACCGACAGCAAGTTTCTGGCCCTCCGCTTCCAGACCCTCAACGGGCTGGCCCTGAGCCTGGGCCTGGCGCTGGCCCCCTGGAGTCCCCAGCTGCTGCGGCCTTGAGCGAGGACGCCCTGGAGCTGCAGTGGCGACCGTTTCGCTGGCCTCTGTCCCGACCGATGCGCACGGCCGGTGGTGTGTGGGCTCAGCGCCGCGGCTGGTTGCTGCGCGTGGCGTCAGGCGACGGTCGCCTGGGCTGGGGGGAGGCGGGCTGGCTGCTCGAGGCCGGAGCTCCCCTGCCACTCGCTCCGCCAGGTGATGGACGCTGCTCCCGCGAGGCGCTGGACCGCTGGCTGGCCGGTCGGGAGGGACCGCTGGCCTTTGCCCTCGGCGCGGCCCTGGCGGAGCTGGATGGTGAGGATCTGAGCGCCCCGGCGCCCGAGCGAGCGGGGCCGGTCGCTGCTTCCGCCGCGTTGCTGCCGGCCGGTGAGGCCATGCTGCCGGCGCTGCAGGAGTGGCTGGAGACGTTGCCCGCGGTCGATGTGTTCCCCTGGCCTCCCACCGTGAAATGGAAGGTGGCGGCCGGCTCCGACAACCAGGAACGGCGGTTGCTGGAGCGGCTGCTGGCCTGCCTGCCGGCGCAGGCGCGCCTCCGCCTGGATGCCAACGGTGGCTGGGACCGGTCCACCGCCCACGCCTGGGCGGACCGCCTGATGGAGGAGCCCCGCCTCCAGTGGCTGGAGCAGCCACTGCCCGCCGGGGACCTGGCCGGGCTCGAGGCACTCGACCGAGTCCTGCCGGTGGCCCTGGATGAATCCCTGCAGGCCAGCCCAGGGTTGCGCTCCCGCTGGCGGGGCTGGCAGGTGCGGCGCCCCGCTCGGGAGGGAGATCCCAGACCCCTGCTGCAGGCGCTTCGAGGTGGCGCACCGCGGCTGATGCTGAGCACGGATCTGGAGACCGGCATCGGGCGCCGCTGGCTGCTCCATCTGGCCCGGAGGCAGGCCGAAGGCCCCACGCCCGCGGCACCCGGCCTGGCTCCCGGCTGGACACCGGATGGGGGAGGGCTCTTCGATGTCGATCCCGCCGGCGTCTGGCGCGCCGCCGGGCCCCCGTCCGGCGCGGGCCAGGCGCCGGCGGGGGAGGCCAAGACATGAGCGCCCTCAGAACCCTGATCGGCGACGCTCCCGGCTCGCCCGAACTCCCGATCGACCGGCTCCACGCGATCTGGGATCGGGGCGACTGGGCCGCGCTGGTGAGCCGGGCCCTGCTGCCGGAGTGGCGGCAGGCGGCCACTCCGCCCGGTCAGCTCGACCCCCTGCAGCGCCTGCCCGAGGGGCCGGGTGTCCCCGCGGGACCGGGAGTGGTGGTGGGCAGCGGCGGCAGCCGCGGTGCGCGCCGCTGGTGCCTGCAGCCCCTGCGGCATCTGGAGGGCTCCGCAGGCGCCACGGCCGCGTGGCTGCGGCTGCAGGGCCTGAATCCACGTGATGTCTGCCATCTCACGCCACTGCCGCTGCACCACCTGAGCGGTCTGATGCCCTGGGTGCGGGCCCGCTCCTGGGGAGCGCGTTGCGTGCGGGTGCCGCCGGCCCTGCTGCGGCAGCCCGACGCCCTGGCGGAAGGCCTCCCGGCCCTTCCCCCCGCCGATGACCGGCCGCGGCTGATCTCGCTGGTGCCCACCCAGCTGCAGTGGCTCCTGGCCGATCCGGCCGGGGTGCGCTGGCTGCAGGGCATGGCGGTGATCTGGGTCGGCGGGGCGGCGCTGCTGCCCGGGCAGGCCGAGGCCGCCCGCCGCCATGGGATGCGGTTGGCCCCCTGCTACGGCGCCACCGAAACGGCGGCGATGGTCTGCGCCCTGCCGCCCGAGCGCTTCCTGGCCGGTGCTCCGGGCTGCGGTGCGGCGCTCGCCGACGTGGCGTTGCGGCTGGCTCCCGGCACGGGGGCGATCGAGGTGGCCTGCGCGCGCCTCAGCCCCGGCTGGCTGCAGCAGGGTCGCTTCCATCGCCTGGCGGCCGGGGATGGCTGGTGGCGCAGCGGCGATTCCGGCCGTCTCGGCCCCGAGGGCCTTGAGGTGCTCGGACGGCTGGATGACGCCATCACCAGTGGTGGGGAGACCGTGTTCCCGGGTCGCGTCGACCAGCGCCTGCGCGAGCTGGCCGCCTGCGTAGCCCTGCCTCTCGCGGACCTGCTGCTGCTGCCGACCCCCGATCCGCTCTGGGGGACACAGCTGGTGGCGCTGGTTCGACCTGCCGATGGTTGCGGCGACTCCATTGCTCGACAGGCTCTGCTCGACGGACTCAGACACTTGAGTGAGCGCCTGCCGGCCGCGGAGCGACCCCGGCACTGGGCTCTGTGCCCGGAGCTGGCGCCCAGTGAGAGCGGCAAGTGGGAGCGCAGCCGCTGGCAGGGGTGGTGGCAACGCCATCGGCCGCCCCCCTGAAGGCCCATCGGGCGTTTCGGTGGTTGCTCGGTGTCGGGGCGGCAATCGAGAAGCTGGTTGTCGGTTCCCTGCCAGCCGGCGCCTGAACGGCTAGAACCCCACGGCAGCCGCTGCCTCGCCAGCACCCGCAATGGACGCTTCAGAAATCAGCAACAAGAAACTCGCCGCGGGCCTGCTCGGCATCTTTCTCGGCTCGCTCGGCATCCACAAATTCGTTCTCGGCTACAAGAACGCCGGCATCATCATGCTGGCGGTCACCATCGCCGGCGGTATCGTGACCTGCGGCATCGCCAGCGGCGTGATGGGTGTGATCGGCCTGATCGAGGGGGTGATCTACCTGACCAAGAGCGATGCCGAATTCAACGAGCAGTACATCGAGGGCAGCAAGGCCTGGTTCTGAACCATGACCAGCCTGCCCCGCATCCCCACCGCCGTTCTGGCCCTCGCCGCTCTCGGAACGGCCGGGATGATGGCGGGGGTGCCCCATGACCGGTTTCACCCCCTGGCCACCCAGCTCAGCCTGCTGCCGCTGCAGCTCGGGGCCGTGATCTGGGCTCTGGGACGGTTGCGCCGCTGATCAGCCGATCTCCAGCTGGCTGTTGAGCGCCAGCTCCTGGGGAATCGCCGCGTTGCCCAGCCGCAGCAGACCCGCCACCAGCTCGGCGATCTGGGCGGGCTGGATCATGCTGGTTGGATCGACCGGCACCCGGCTGGCCATGCTGGTGTTCACCCAGGCCGGGCAGATCGAGGTGACCCGGATGCCGGCCTCCCATCCTTCGTTGCGCATGGCCTGGCCGAGGGCCTGGAGCGCGAACTTGCTCACCGGGTAGGCCGCCATGGTGCCCTTCACCCGCTTGCCCGACATGGAGGAGAGGTTGATCACCCGGCCCTGACCATGGGCCAGCAGCTGGGGCCAGGCGGCCCGGGTCAGCCACCAAGGGCCGAGCACATTCACCTCGAAGCAGCGACGGATCTCCGCCTCGTCGCCTTCAGCGAACAGAAATGGCACCCGGCTCAGGATGCCGGCCACATTCACCACCGTGTCCACTCCCCCGAAGCGATCCACGGCCCGGGCCACCCAGCGCTCGGCGGCATCCGGATCGGTGGCCTCGTAGGCGACCCGCTGCACCAGTGGGTCCTCGCCCAGGGGGGTGCCCGCCAGCGCCTCCGGCTCCCGGCAGCCGAGGCTCAGGCGGTGCTTCTCCTGCAGCAAGTGCTCGGCGATGGCCCGGCCGATGCCGCCGGTGGCCCCGCTGATCATCACGGTGCGGGGTGCTGCAGGCGTGGCGGTCATAACGGGGTCGGGTTCAGAGAGCTTGCACGCCCCGGCCGAGGCCGGAGGCCTCCAGCCAGCGGGCGATGGGGTCGGGCAGGGGGCAGCGCCGGCGCGAGGCCGCATCGATCGCCACATGCCGGCTCAGGGCCCTGGCCAGAGGGGGCACTCCCGCCGTCTCGGCGGCCTCGCCCCCTGATCCCTCTCGATGCAGCGTGTAGCCCACCTCGAAGGCGGTGGGATCCAGGCGCCGCGGTGTGAGCACGATCCGCAGCGGCTCGCCGCAGTGCACCGGGGCCAGGAAGTCGGCCTGGCAGTGGCTGATCGGCAGGGCCACGGCCAGAGGGCGGCCCGCTGTGGGAAAGATCGCGGCGGCCGGGATGCCGAAGCGTTCGAGACTCTCCTCATAGGCCTCGTGGCACCAGCGCAGCAGCTGGTGGAAGTGCATCACCCCCGCCCCATCGGTGTCGCCGAAGCGGGCGGTTCGCGGAAGGCTCAACCAGGGCCGCGGCTCCATGGGCGCATCCTGGCAGGGGCTGATTCCAGCAGCTGGGGGGTGCGTGGGCGCCGCGGGCCGCGGCCCCTACATTCCGGGCATTCCATTCCCCGGCTCCGTTGGCTGCGCCCTTCGCCACCGAACAACCCAGCCTGAACAGGGCCTGGCGGGCCTTCGTCGACCACATTCCCACCATCCTTCTGATCTGGCTGGCCACCGCGGTGATCAGCGGCCTGGGGGTGATGGTGTATCTGGCGATCGCCCTGATCGGCCTGGCCATCAGTGGCGGCAATGTCGACACCGATGTCAGCGAGATCGTTGTCACCCTTTCCGGTGTGCTGGCGCAGATGGGCCAGCTGCCGTTCACGCTGCTCTCCAATCTGGTGGGGGTGCTGTTCGTGGCCGTGCCCGCGCTCTATTACGAGCAGGGGGAGACGATCACCACCGCTGAGGCGTTCAGTGCCCTGTTGCGCCGGCCGCTGCGCTATTTGCTGGCCGGCGTTCTCTTCTCCCTCAGCGTGGCCCTGGGGTTGCTGCTCTGCATCCTTCCAGGGCTTGCGGTGTCGCTGGTGATGCCGGTCTATGTGAACCGCATCTTCACCACCGATGTGGGGATCGTCGATGCCCTGCGCACCTCCATCCAGTCGGTGTACAGCAGCGAGAAGGGCCTCACCTTCGTGGGCATTCAGCTGCTTGTCGGCCTGCTGGTGATCGTCTTCACGCTCTGCAGCTGCGGGGTCGGTGCCCTGATCGCCGTTCCGGTGGCGACGTTCTACATCCAGAACGCGGCGTATCACCAGGGGGTGCTGCGCTGAAAGCCATCCTGCCGCCGGTGCCTTTGTTCAGCCGGCCAAGGAGCAGCAGCTCAGATCGCAGGGGTGGAGTGGTGTCTCATCTGAGCGCTCCGAAATGGTGAGCAGATCGTGTGCAGCTTGGTCCCGAGTTGTCGGGTCAAAGGGTGCGTCTCAGGTGGATCCGGCGGGATCGGCCCCACCACGATGATCACGGCGCCCTCTGCCAGCCCAACCCCCTGCCAGATGGGAGCCACGCCCTTCATCAGCGATCAGGGCTTCAACAGCTGTGTGTTGGCCGCGGCCCGTCTCGTCTCCACCGACCTCCACCGCCTCCGAGCGGAAGTTCCCTGCCTGCGACAAATGACCCGCACCCCCCTCCTGCTCCTCGCCACCCTGCTGGTGGGCGGCACCCCCGGTGATGCCGCCGTGGTGGAACGGGTGATCGACGGTGACACCCTGGTGCTGCGTGGTGGGACGCGGATCCGCCTGGCCTGCATGGATGCCCCGGAACGAGGTCAGCCCGGGGCGGCCGCGACCACACGACGCCTGCGCCATCTCACGGCCGGAGGGGTCCAGGTGGAGCCGCTCACCACCGACCGCTTCGGCCGGACCGTGGCCGAGGTCTGGACACCGGCCGGGGTGAACGTCGGCAAGAGGCTGGTGGAGGAGGGGCTGGCGCGGATCCACCCCCGTTACCGAGATCAGTGCGCCTGGTCCAGTTGAGGCGCCGTTGCGGGGAGAGTCGTGTGCCGGGTTGAGCAGGATTGCGACTGATGTGTGACTGAGGGCACGGAAGTGCAACCCGGTGATGAATCGCCCCAGCCCAGAGGAGTCGGAAGCTACAGATTCCCGGCTTGAGACATGGGCTAAAGGTGGCGGATCTCATGCAACGAACATCATTCCCCTCCATCTGTAGGGTTCTGTCTCCGAATCCTTCAGATGAAGGATGAACGGGTCGGGTGGCCGGCAGACCATGACATCAGGAGCCAAGGGAAGCGGCCTGCACCAGATCTCATCTGAGCAGGTCTGTCATCACTACTCCGATACCCGCAAACCAGGTGATGATCATGACCCCAATCAACGTCGACCGAATCACTGGCTACAGCAGCAAGCATGCGTTGGATTCCGACACTGCCCCCGAGTCATCTGACCTGATTGACGGGCAGCACGGCCTGGCTCCCGTAGGCCTGGAGAGTGCAGCCACCGGCGCCCCGTTTGCCGATCCTAAGTTCCTGTTCTGGCAAACAATCCCCGAAGAGGATCTCCGTCAGGTCAACCTCGATGGCTGGGCTGATGTGTATGACGGTCAGCGTCTGGGTAACCCAAGTAGTCCTTGGGAGCTGACTGTGCGGAAAAGAGGCTCGATCTCTAATGTTGGAGATTTCAAGAACGACTACTTCTTTACGCGGATTGACCCCCATCTGGAGAACAGCGCCCTCCAGGTTGGACAAGCAACCTGGTGGGTGTACTCAAGCGTTGCGGGCAATGACGCAGACAACGTGATCATTGGAGCCGGCTACGTCCCACTGAGCGATGGCGCGTTCCAGATGCCCTATATCCATGACAACGAGCTCTTCGGGAATGGCGGCAATGATGTGTTGATCGGACGGGCGGGCAACGATCTGCTTGATGGCGGGGCCGATAACGATCGCCTCGTCAGTGGGCTTGGCAACGACACCCTTCGAGGTGGATCAGGTGATGACTGGCTCATCGTCAGTGGTCGCTACAACGATTCTGATCGGAACGTGCTGAACGGAGGTGCCGGTTCCGACACCTTCGTGCTGGCTCCAATGACTGGAAATAGCTGGTTGCAGCTGGATCCTGGAAGCAGTGGAAACGCCTTTGGTTCCGACGTCTCCCAAGGCCTCAGCATTAGCAGCAATATCCTTATGTCGACGCCTGTGACTAGACCGCTGGGCTATCTCACGCGGGCAGCCAGCGAATTGGTGAATCTCATCAATCCGAGCCCAAGCACGCCTCCAAGCCTGAACTTCCACTGGCCTGATGCTGATGTGATCGAGGACTTTAATCCATTCGAGGACTCACTCATCCTCAACTATGACCCTGGCGCGACGTCGATGAAGATCACCCAGAAGGATGTTGGCTACGGGTTCATGGTGGAGCAGGAGGCGAACGGGATCTACACGATCTTGGCAAATGTCGACTATGACCTCGACTCCATGAACAGATACCTCTCAGAGCAAGGGATGGAAGCGTTCACGAATGGCCTCCAAGGAGAGCGGCTCTTCGTAAATCATGCCTTCGCCACGATGAAAAACTCAATGGTGGCTCTGGAGGGGAATAGTGCGTCATTTAGCCTGGACCACGTCGGGGATGAGAACATTCATCCAATGTTTACTGGCGACGACGTCCCGATGACGAGACAACTCGGCCAGAATGGCGTATTGCTCATGGGCGCGTACGGCAGCCAGGCAATCATGAGGGTCAACGATGAGAAGAAGTTCTTGGGCAGCGACTTCGGCGATACATTTGTGGCCTTCGCCTCTGATAGCGCGGACGAGCCCGACATGGATGACGTGAAAGTCTGGGGCTTCGGCGGCGATGACATGTTCATGACCGGTGGCGGAAAAAACTACATCTATGGCGGTGAAGGATCCGACTGGATCTCCTACGACTATCAGACCAACTTCTCCACTCGGGGGATCGATGCTGATTTGGTCCGTGGGCATATCCAGAACGGCATTCGTGAGTTCGATACACCCGAAGTAACTTCCGAATCCCGTGAACGCGACTACGTTTATAGCGTTGAGAACATCCAAGGAAGCAGGCTTGATGATGTCATTCGCGGTGATGGCAACGACAACACCCTGATTAGCGGTACAGGCGACGATATCCTCGCCGGCAGGGGTGGAGCCGACACCTTTGTGCTGACCGGCGGCAGCAACACAATCGAGGATGCGACTGGGGCGGACAGCATCGAGATCCTTGCTGATGCCTACGCTCCGTCTATTCCTGCCATCGACGGAGCCGATAGACCCGCCTTTGTGATCTCGGAGATCGATCGCAACGGTGACCGCACCATCACCTCCAGCCGCGGAGAACTGGTGGCCACCCTCAACAACCAGCAGGGCAGCTCCTTTGATCCCATCACCGGCATCCGCGTCATCGACGCAGGTCGCAACAGCATCGATGCCGACCTCAGCTTTGGTCTCCCCCTCGATCCACCCACCGAGCCCGAACTCCCTGGCACCGATCCGCTGCCCGGCGATCCCATCACCGGGACCGCTGGTGACGACATCCTGATGGGGACGGGTGCCGCTGACACCTTCCTCTGGTCCGCTGGAAACGACGTCGTCTCAGGCTTCAGCTTCGAGCACGGCGATCTGTTCCACATCCAGGCTGATACCAGCTATTCCATCGTCCAGTCCGGCGCCGATGCTCAGCTGGTCACTGACTTCGGCACCACCACCTTCACCGGAGTGTCTGCTGATCAGCTCGTAGCGGAGCAGTCGGTCGTGATCGTCTGACCACCATCGACCGGGCTCAGACCACACATGCCCCCGGGCTCCGCGTCTGGGGGGGTTCTTATGGGCGGAGCCTGGTGGCGAATCGACTCCCTCCGTCGCGCGCGCTTGTCCAGATGAGCAGGAGCACGTTCCTGTGCTGCGCCAAAGAAAGGCCGGGCCGCCCAACCAGAGACCCGACCCGGTGCCGTGTGACCCGGCGTACGTACCGGGCATTGGGGATTGGTGCAGGTCCATTCCTTTGGCTCATGGCGCGAGCAGAACGATCCGGCTTGCTGATGGCGACCGATCGGTTGACCAGGACTCTCGCCCATTCATTGGGACCCCTGCGCAGCGTCATGACCACCCGAGCCCAGGCGATCGGCCTCGCCCTCAGCGCCCGTCTTCTTCGCCTGGTTGCGGAGCCTGCCAGCGTTCAGCTGACGCCGTAGCGGCGCTGCGACAGGGAGCGGGCGGAAGTAACCCGACTGAACACCAGCTCCAGGCCCTGAATCCTGGCCTCTACGCCGCGCACGAAGCGAATGACAGGGCGGGCGTGTGCTCCTATCGCTGCCGTGTCTCACCGCCTCGTTCAGCCTGCCGCTGGAAACACCTGCATCCCGAACCCCCACTGCAGGGTGAGCCGCGCCAGCCAGTAGGCCAGCAGTGCCACTGCGGCCAGCACCAGATGCCGCCCCTGCAGGGACGGCGGCAGCAGGCGGCGCTGCCGCAGAGCCCAGAACGACCAGGCGAACAGGCCCACAGCCACCAGGGGGCCGAAGGCATGCAGGCTCACGGCGCTCTCAAGGTCGCCCCGAAAGGTGGCGGAGGTGGCCCGGGTGAGGAAGCAGCTGGGACAGGGGACTCCGGTGAGGCTGCGCAGCGGGCACTCCCAGCCCGGCAGGCCGGGGTGCCAGGCCTTGATCACCAGATAGGTGGTGAGGGTGGCCGGCAGCAGATGGCCGGCATGCTGCAGCCGCTGCAGGAAGTGCCTCAGCGATCCACCGAGCCCATGATCACATCGATCGAGCCGAGGATGGCCATGATGTCCGCCACCTTGGCTCCCTGCAGGATGTGGGGAAGGATCTGGAGGTTGTTGAAGTCGGCGGCCCGGATCTTCCAGCGCCAGGGCGTCACATCGTTGCTGCCGATGATGAACACGCCCAGCTCACCCTTGCCGGATTCGACGCGGCAGTAGAGCTCGCCATCGGGGATCTTGAAGGTGGGAGCCACCTTCTTGGCCACGTACTGGTAATCGAACCCGGCGAATTCACTGGTCTTGCCTTCGGCCATCCGCCGCGCTTCCAGATTCTCCGTCGGTCCGCCGGGAATCATCGTGCAGGCCTGCTGGAGGATGCGCAGGGACTGGCGCATCTCCTGGATGCGAACCCGGTAGCGCGCGTAGCAGTCGCCTTCGGTTGCGCAGGCCACGTCCCAGTCGAAATCGTCGTAGCACTCGTAGTGGTCGACCTTGCGCAGATCCCAGGGCACCCCCGAGGCCCGCAGCATCGGGCCGGACAGGCTCCAGTTGATCGCCTGCTCGCGGCTGATCACGCCGAGGCCCTCGATGCGGCGACGAAAGATGGGGTTGTCGGTGATCAGCTTTTCGTATTCATCGATCTTGGGGCCGAACCAGTTGCAGAAGTCCTGGCACTTCTCCAGCCAGCCCCAGGGCAGATCGGCAGCGACGCCACCGATGCGGAAGTAGTTGTTGTTGATCAGCCGCTGACCGGTGGCCGCCTCCCAGAGGTCGTAGATCATCTCCCGTTCACGGAAGATGTAGAAGAAGGGCGTCTGCGCGCCCACGTCCGCCAGGAAGGGGCCAAGCCAGAGCAGGTGATTGGCGATCCGGTTCAGCTCGAGCATCAGCACCCGGATGTAGCTGGCGCGGCGCGGCACCGGCACATCGGCCAGCTGCTCGGGAGCATTGACGGTGATCGCCTCGTTGAACATTCCGGCCGCGTAGTCCCAGCGGCTCACGTAGGGCACGAACATCACGTTCGTGCGGTTCTCCGCGATCTTCTCCATGCCGCGGTGCAGGTAGCCGATCACCGGCTCGCAGTCCACCACGTCCTCGCCGTCGAGGGTCACCACCAGCCGCAGCACCCCGTGCATCGAGGGGTGGTGGGGGCCGAAGTTCACCACCATCGGCTCCGTGCGCGTTTCCAGCTGCGTCATGGATCCGGGTCGGTGGAGCCCAGATCTTAGGAAGGAGGCCGCGATCGACCGACCGCCGCTGGACCGCTTCGATCACACGTCCGTGCTGCTGGAGCCGGTGCTCGAGCTCTTTGCCCACGCTCCGGCCCGGGGCGTGCTGCTGGACGCGACGCTCGGAGGGGCCGGCCACAGCGCCGCCCTGCTCGAGGCCCATCCGGGCTGGCAGCTGATCGGCCTGGACCGGGATCCCACAGCCCGGGCCGCGGCTCGGGAGCGCCTGCAGTGCTTCGGCGCGCGGGCTCAGGTGCTGGCGGGCAGCTTCGCCGAGCACGTGCCCGACCAGCCCCTGATCGGGGTGCTGGCGGATCTGGGGGTGAGCAGCCCCCAGCTGGACGTGCCGGAACGGGGCTTCAGCTTCCGCCAGCCCGGGCCGATCGACATGCGCATGGACCCGACCGGGAGCCCCTCCGCCGCCGACCTGCTCGACACCCTGCCGGAGCAGGACCTGGCCGACCTCATCTACCGCTACGGCGAGGAGCGTCTCTCCCGCCGCATCGCCCGGCGTCTGGTGGCGCAGCGCCCCTGGAGCGAACCGGAACGCACCACCGCTGATCTGGCCTATGCGGTGGCCGGTTGCTATCCCCCCCGGGCCCGGCGCGGCCGCATCCATCCCGCCACGCGCACCTTCCAGGCGTTGCGGATCGCGGTGAACGATGAACTCGCGGCTCTGGAGACCCTGCTGGCACGAGGCCCTGACTGGCTGGCCCCCTCGGGCGTGCTGGCCGTGATCAGCTTCCATTCGCTCGAGGACCGGCGGGTCAAGCAGGCGTTCCTGGCCGACCCGCGCCTGGAGCGGCTGACCCGGCGGGCGATCCAGGCCTCCCCCGAGGAGCAGGAGCGCAATCCCCGCAGCCGCTCGGCCCGCCTGCGGGCGGCCCGTCGCCTGAAGATGGCTCCCGGCTGATCCCAGGGAGTCCATGCCCAGCGATCCGGTCTGGTGGCTGGCGGTGCTGATTCAGGCCCTGGCGGTTGCCGGAACCCTGCTCCCGCTGCTGCCGGGTCTGGTGCTGCTGCCACTGGGGGCCCTGCTCTGGTGCTGGCGCACCGGCTGGGAGCAGGGATGGTGGGCTCTGCTGCTGGTGGGTCTGCTGACCCTCGCGGGCCTTCTCGCCGATCTGCTGGCCCTCGGTCTCGCCTCCGCTCGGCTTCAGGCCAGCCGCTGGGCCCCCGTCGGGGCCGGCATCGGACTGGTGCTGGGGGTGTTCGGCCTGCTGCCGGCTCTGCCGGTGGGTGGCCCCCTGCTGGCGGCCCTGGTCGGCCCCTGGCTGGGCGCCGCGCTGGTGGAGCTCTGGGTGGCCCTGCGCCCGCCCCAGTCGCTCGGCGGCCCTGCCGCCCTGCGGCGCGGCGCCACGGTGGGGCTGGCCGTGGTGGCCGGCCTGCTGGTGAGCAAGGCGGCTCAGCTGCTGCTGGCGCTGCTGGGCATGCTGGGCTTCGTCGCCCTCACCCTGGTCGAATCCGGGGTCGCCGCCGGGGCGGGCTGAGGGGTCAGCAGCCCAGGGGCCCCGTGGGGTTCAGAGGCCGCTGCTGCTCATCAGGCCGGTCAGATCCTCGGTACCGAACACCTGGCGATAGGCGGCTGTGGCGACACAGGACACGAGCGGGGTGGCCACGAGCAGGCCGACACCGCAGAGGGCCACACCCGCCATCACCAGCACCCCCAGCAGGAGCGCCAGCAGAAAGAAACGACCCCACTGGGGGTCCACGGTCCGCCGGCCGCGCTCGATCGTGGCCACCGGCCCGGGACCCTCCAGGAGGGCGATCTGCACCAGGAACATCTGGTTGATGCCCAGATACAGGAGCACGGCGAAGGCCACCAGAGCGGGGATGATCACGAGCGGTTTGGCCAGCTGGTAGGCGCCCGCCCCGAGGAGGCCGATCAGCACCAGGATCACCAGCATCAGGATGCCGAGGGTGAGCTGGCGCAGGAACAGCCGCACCATGGCGCCCCCATCCCAGCGCAGAAAACTGCCCAGCTCCGGCCGTCCACCTTCCAGGGCCTCCCAGGTGCCCCGCAGCATGCCGGTGGCGCCCCAGAGGCTCACCACAACGGTCACCAGGCTGCCCACCAGGCTCACGACCAGACCGATCAGGTCCATGCCGGTGTCTTCGGTGAAGGTGCTGGCCTGCTGCAGACCGGAGCCGATCAGGTTCACCACACCCCAGATCAGCGTGAACACCACGAACGGGCCGGGCGCGCGCTTGAAGCCCTCCCAGCCGTCCTTCAGCGCCTCCATCACCCTGAGCTCGGAGCCGGAACTGGGGGAAATGCCGCTGCTGGCCATGGATCCGGGGGGGCGCCGGGCGCCGGGACGCACTGACGGAAACGTAGCGACGCGAACGGTTTCTGGCCGTCCGGGCAGCACTTCTGGCCGAGTCCAGCGGGTCCCACGCTGCCTGGCCTCAGCCCGGTCGATCGCGCCGCAGCTGACGCACCACGTCAGCGATCCGGCTGCCGGCCGCATCGACCTCTCCCTCGCTGGTCTGCCGCCCCAGGCTCAGCCGCAGCGATGCCTCCGCTTCCCGGCGGCTGCGGCCGAGGGCCGCCAGCACATGCGAGGGTTCGCCGGCGCTGCAGGCGGAGCCGCTGCTGCAGGCGATGCTGCGGCGGAGCTCGCGATGCAGCGCCGCTCCGTTCACCCCCCGCACCGTGACGCTGAGGTTGTGGGCGAGGCGGTGCTCCATCGACCCGTTCACCACCACATCCCCGAGCTCCAGCAGCGGCGTCAGCAACCGCTGCCGCAGTTCGGAGCAGCGCTGCTGCCGTTCCACCCGGTCCGCCTGAGCGAGCGCCGAGGCTTCGGCCAGGCCCGCGATCAGGGGCACGGGCAGTGTTCCCGCCCGCAGTCCCCGCTCCTGGCCGCCCCCGTGGAGCTGGGCATGCAGTCGGATCTCCGGCGCCACCACCAGCGCCCCGATGCCCTTGGGCCCGTACAGCTTGTGGCCGCTGAGGCTGAGCAGATCGATCCCCAGCCGGCGCGGCTCGAGTGCCATGTGGCCGAAGGCCTGTGCGGCGTCGCAGTGCCAGGGCACGCCGCGGCTGCGGCAGAGGCGCCCGATCGCCTCCAGCGGCTGGATCACCCCGATCTCGTTGTTGGCCGCCATCACGCTCACCAGCCGGGTGTCCGGGGTGATGGCGGCGTCCAGCCGTGCGGGGTCCAGGCGCCCGTCCGGATCCACCGGCAGCAGGGTCAGCTCCCAGCCGCGCCGCCGCAGGTCCTCCAGAGGGTCGAGCACGGCCCGGTGCTCGCTGACCACGCTCACCAGATGGCCCGGCGCCGCGGCGGTCTCCGCCAATCCCTTGAGAGCCAGGTTGTTGGCTTCGGTGGCTCCACTGGTGAACACCACCCAGTCCGGCGGCACATCGAGGTGGGAGGCGATCCGCTCGCGCGCGATGTCCACCGCTGCGGCCGCAGCCAGCCCGATGCGGTGGGCCCGGCTGGCGGGATTGCCGAACCCGCCATTCCAGTGGGGCTCCATGGCGGCCACCACCTCGGCCGCACAGGGGGTGGTGGCCTGGTGATCGAGGTAGATCAGAGGGGCGGGCAGGGGCTGCACTGGCGATCCGGTATCGCCATGCTGGCAACGCCGTCATGGCGGTCGCCCATGCCAGAACCGCTCCTCCGACCCAGGTCTCCTGCCCGCCGTCGCCGGCTTCCGATCGCCCTGGCGCTGCTGCCGGCGCTGCTGTCGCTTGCGGCGGCCGGCAGGACCCAGATCCTGAAGGGCGACCCGAGCCAGGCCCGGCCGGCCGAGCTGGTGCTGCTCTGGGAACGTCCGTACTGGGGCGGCGTCCAGGCTCTCGGTGTGTTCGATGTGGCCCCCGTCAGCAGCGACCCGACCCTGCGCCGCCTGAAGGTGTGGGATGAGAAACCGGAGCAGCTGCTGGTGCGCAACGAAAGCGTGCGCTGCGATCCCGAGCAGCCCCTGAGGGTGACCAGCGACGGCCAGGACCTGATCGTGCGCCAGCTCAACCCGGGCGGCCGCATCATTCCCAGCAACCGGGATGACCACCTGATCTGGTGGGCCGGGTGTCATCCGGAGCACGCCGGTGAGGACCCCGCAGGACTGGCCGAGACCGCGCGGCAGCTTGGCTACACCGGCCTTGTGGTGGAAACCCTGCAGCGCCTGCCGGGAGCCGGGCGCTGAACCCTGGATAGATTCCGCACAGTCCGTGCCGGAGCCGCACTGCGATGAGTGATCAGGCCTCTGCCCCTGAAGCCCCGAACGAGACGCCAGCCGAGCCGGTGGCGCCCCGGTTGCTTCTGGTGGACGATGAACCGGGCCTGAGGGCGGCGGTTCAGGCCTACCTGGAGGACGAGGGCTTCGAGGTGACCACCGCCGTGGATGGCGAGGAGGGCTGGGAGCGGGCCCAGACCCTCCATCCCGATGTGGTCATCAGCGACGTGATGATGCCGCGCTGCGATGGCTATGGCCTGCTCCAGCGCCTCCGGGCCGACGAGCGGCTGGGCGGCACGCCGGTGATCTTCCTCACCGCCAAGGGCATGACGGCCGATCGTACCCAGGGGTTCCTGGCGGGGGTGGACGACTACATCCCCAAGCCGTTCGATCCGGACGAGCTGGTGGCCCGCGTGCGCAACGTGCTGCGCCGGCAGGAGCGGCTGCTGGCGGAAGCCGCCCGCTTCGCCGATGCCGACATCGGCCAGATGGCCCGCCAGATCACCGAGATCCGCACCCTGCTGGCCGATGGCGGTCGCCGCAGCCCCGCCGATGCCGTGCAGCACGATTTCACCCCGCGGGAGGCCAGCGTGCTCCAGCTGGTGGCCGAGGGGCTGATGAACAAGGAGATCGCCCGTCAGCTGGAGACCTCGATCCGCAATGTGGAGAAGTACGTGAGCCGCCTCTTCATCAAGACTTCCACCTCCAGCCGCACCGAGCTCGTCCGCTACGCCCTCGAGCACGGTCTGGTGACCTGAGGACGCCGGTCCTCCGTGCGGGATCAACCTCGTCGGGCCCGCTCTCTTCCGGCCCCGCTTCCCGATGCAGCCGTCGCTCAACCAGGGCTGGACCTACCGGGACCGTGTGGGCCCCACCGATGCGGGCAAGACCGCGCTGGCCTTCTACAGCTCTCGCCATCGCCATTCCGATGCCGTCTGCTGGCAGCAGCGGCTGCTGCAGGGTCAGGTGCTGCGCGCCGGCCGCCCGCTCGGGCCGGAGACGCCGCTGCATCGAGGTGATCTGCTCCTGTGGAGGCGTCCGCCCTGGCTGGAGGCGGCGGTTCCCGATCAGTGGCAGGTGCTGCGCGATGACGGTGATCTGCTGGCTCTGGACAAACCCTCCGGCCTGCCTGTCATGCCCGGTGGCGGCTTCCTGGAGCACACTCTGCTGAGGCTGCTGCAGCGCCGCCATGCCGACGACCCCCGCGGCGTCCCGGTTCCGGTTCATCGCCTGGGTCGCCACACGTCAGGCGTGATGCTCTGCGCTCGCTCCGCCCGGGCCAGGGCGCGGCTCAGCCGCCTGTTCCGCGGCTGTAGTGAGCAGGCGGGTGACGGGTCGCGCGAGGGCACCGCGAAGGTGGGGCGAGCTGCGGAGTGGGGCCCCCTCCTGAAGAGGTACCGAGCCCTGGTCCCTCACAACGCGCTGCCGCTGCAGTGCGGCGAGAGCCGGGTGATCCGGGTCCCGATCGGGTTGCGGCCCCACCCTCTGCTCGGTCGGATCTGGTGTGCCGATCCCCCGGGTGGCCGGCCGGCCTGGAGCCGGATCACGCGCCTCGGGAAGGCGGAGGCTGGGGATGTGGCGGAGGTGCTGATCCGCACCGGCCGCCCTCACCAGATCCGCATCCACCTGGCCTGGTTCGGTGCTCCCCTGCTCGGGGATCCGCTCTACCGGGTCGGTGGGGCCGTTGATCCCGACCATGCGCCCGGTGACGGGGGCTATCACCTGCACGCGCACCGGCTCACACTGGTGGAGTCGGGTTCTGGCGTGCTGAAGCTGGAAGCCCCTGCGCCGCAGGCGCTGATCGCCTGTGCGGCAGGGTGGCTCCCCGAGAGCTGGGGTGGTGATGGCTGAAACGGTTTTCCTGCATCTGGGACTGCACAAGGCAGCCTCTTCTTCGTTTCAGGCGACCTGTGCGCAGAACAGCGATCTACTGCGCACGCAGGCAATCTGCTACCCGCCTTTCAGGCATCCTTCCTGTCCGGATCGCATCCTGGAGAATCACTCCTTACCGCTTCACTCGCTCTTCGCTGAGAGGCCTGAACAACATCACATCAATATCCAGTGTGGCATCGCAGACTGCACTCAGATCAACGACGTCAATATGCAGATTCTGAAGGATGCTCTATATGGATCTCGAGTCGTTCTTCTCTCTGCTGAGGATGTTTGCGACCTCAGCCAAAAGGACATGCGTCATCTCAGGCTGTTTCTCTCCGGCCGCTGCCGCCGCTTGATTCCTTTCGCGCTTGTCCGTTCACCCTATGCTCTGCATTGCTCCGCTCTCGCCGCGATGGTGGTGCATGGCGGCAGGCGCATGGACGCTGCCAGGCCGCTTCTGTCGCAGCGCTGGAAAATCGAGCGTCTGATGAAGGTGTTCGGGTCGGCGATTCGTTGGTTTTCGTTTGCGGAGGCCTGCTGTGCCAGCGGGGGGGCCTGTGGCATTCCTGCTGTCTTTTCTGGGGTTGGATCCCGGCCGATTCTCCATCGTTCGTGCCAATGACGGCCCGTCCAACGACTGGGTCAGGGCTCAGATGCTGGTGAACGCCATGGAACCCAGAATTGTGGATGAGGCCATCAATCCCGCCTGGTATCAGGTGCCGCCCCGTGCGGGAGCTCGTTTTCTCCTCACTGCCGCTGAGCTGGATGGGCTACGTGGTCAGCTGGAGGTCGAGAACAACTATCTGCGCCAACGCTTTGGCCAGACCTTCTGCGACCGGATGCTGCCGGTGTCCGATGAACTGCCGCACCGGTTTCTGGAGGAGTCGACCGGCCGGACCGGGGCTGAGGCCTGACCCCGCGGTCCTCGCTCAGAGCGCAGCCCCGCTGAAGCGTTCGAAGGCGATCAGGCGTGAGAAGTAGAAGGGCGCGGTGTTGAGGCTGCGGCGGCGGGCCTGGAATCCCATGCTCTCGGCAGTGGCCACGATGCCGGCCTCCCGCAACTGGTAGGCGCGGGTGGTCTTGCTGGGCCCCGGGAACAGCTGGCCCACGCGCTTGAGCAGCGCCAGGGAGGGGCTGTAGGGGGCGAAGCTCACGATCAGCTGCCGTTGCGCCAGACCGGCCAGATGCCGCACCATCTGCTCCGCCTGCTCCTGCGGGTAGTGGATGAACACATCCAGGCAGACCACCGTGTCGTAGGTGCCGCTGATCGATTCCAGATCGCTGGTGCTCACCTGAAGCTGCTCCGGGCTGATCCCGGCGCGCTCGGCCCGTCGCCGGGTCTCCAGCACCATGGCTCCGGAGAGGTCGCTCGCCACCACCCGGCCGGCTCCGGCCAGGGCCAGCGGCAGAGCCAGGCTCCCCACCCCGCAGCCGGCATCGCAGATGCTGCGCCCGCTCAGATCCCCCTCCTGCTTCAGCCAGCCCAGCACCTCATCGACCGTCTTCTGGTGGCCGATGCGGATGTTGCGCTGGACCTTGTTGACGTCGTCGCTGTCGCTGTAGATGCGGTTCCAGCGATCGAAACCCGTGCCGTTGAAATAGGCCTCAACCTGCTCCTTCTCACTGGCCTGCGGTTCCGCGGTCATGGGGAGGAGCGCTGCAACGAACGGCGCGGATCCTATGGGAGCTGCTCCTCTCCGTTGCGGCGCCAGCTCAGCTCGCCGCCGTGCTCGCTCCAGCGCAGGCAGGCGCTGAGCGGCCGGTGCAGCAGAAGATCGATGGCCTGTAGCGGTCGACGGCGGAGTGCCCGCCATGGGGTCACCGTCGCGGCGGCGATGGCGGCGGAGCGCTCGCCGCTCCAGGCGGCCAGCCGCCGGACCCCTTCCAGCAGTGGCAGGGTCACCCCCGCCAGGGTTCCGTCCTCCAGACGGCAGGTGCCGTCCTGCACGATCAGGGGCCGGCTGTCCCAGCGGTGGGTCCCGTCGCCGAGGCCGTAGGGCGCCAGGGCATCGCTCACCAGGGTCAGCTGAGCGGGCGCCAGCCGCTGCAGAAGCACGGCCAGCGACGGACTCACGTGCACGCCGTCGGCGATCAGCCCCAGGGCGATGCCGCCGTGCAGCAGGGCGGCCGCCACCGGGCCGGGGGCGCGGTGGCCGAGGCCGGGCATGGCGTTGAAGGTGTGGGTCAGCATGGCCACCCCAGCCGCGAAGGCCGCCCGGGCCTGCCCCTCGTCGGCTTCGCTGTGGCCCAGGCAGACCAGGGCGCCCCGACCCGCCAGGTCGCGCACCAGCGCCTCGCCGCCGGGCCGCTCGGGGGCCAGGGTGACCATGGCGATGTCCGCATCGGGGCCGCAGAGGAACCCCTCCAGGCGGGCGCGCAGGGCATCCGCCGAGGGCGGCACGATCTGATCGCCGGGATGGGCGCCGCGGCGCACGGGGGCCAGGAACGGCCCCTCCAGGTGGGCTCCCAGCAGGCGGCAGCGGCCCGGGCGATGCCGTTGGCGCGCCTCGCGCAACACCGCCAGGGCCCGGCGCAGATCCTCCGGCGGGCAGGTCACGATCGTGGGGGCGATCGCTTCCACACCGTCCTCCCAGAGTCGCTGCAGCAGGGCATCGAGGCGATCCCGATCGCACTCCTTCAGTTCCGGGAAGGCGAGACCCAGACCGCCGTTGATCTGGAGATCGACGCCCATCGGGCTGAGCCAGTCGCCCTGCCAGTCCTCGCCGGCGGCGCGGCTGCCGCGGGAGATCCGCTGCACGGCAACGATTCTGTCGTCGTCGTCAACGCCGACGCGCCAGCGGCGATCGATCGCCTCCGCCGACCGGTCGGTGCCGGGCAGGCGCACGTTGCTCAGCCAGCGCACGGGGCGCCTCCGGGAGAGGATGGCCCCATCCTTGCCGAGCGAAGCCGTCATGCCGCCATCGGCCGCCGAACCGTCCGCCGATCCGCCTGCCGCTCCACCGTCCGGTCCCGCCCGGGTGGCGGTGGTGATGGGCAGTGACTCGGATCTGCCCACCCTGGAGCCGGGCGTGCGCCTGCTCGAGCGCTTCGGGGTCGCCACCGAGGTCAGGGTGCTCTCGGCCCATCGCACGCCGCTGGAGATGGTGGCCTTCGCCGCGGACGCCGCCGGCCGCGGCCTGCAGGTGATCGTGGCCGGAGCCGGTGGCGCCGCCCATCTGCCGGGCATGGTCGCCTCGCTGACCACCCTGCCGGTGATCGGCGTGCCGGTGCGCAGCCGCGCCCTCTCGGGGGTGGATTCGCTGCACTCGATCGTGCAGATGCCGGCGGGCATCCCGGTCGCCACCGTGGCCATCGGCAACGCCATCAACGCCGCCCTGCTGGCGATCCGGATCCTGGCCGTGTCCGATCCGGACCTGGCCCAGGCCCTGGCGGGCCATCAGCGGGAGATGCATCAGCAGGTGCGGGGCAAGGACGAGCGGCTGCAGGACCTCGGTGCCAGTGCCTATCTCGCCGCCATGGAGACCTCCGGCGGTGGCTGAGGCCCCGGTGCTGCCCCGCTGGATGCGCTGGGGGCTCAGCCTGCCCCTGCTGGCGCTGAATCTGGTGGTGCTGCGGCTGCTGTTGCTGCCCCTGGCCCCGTTCCCGGCCCTGTTCCTCACCGCGGCCCTGATCGCCTTCCTGCTGGATCTGCCCTGCCGCTGGCTCAGCGCCCGGGGCCTGCCCCGCTGGCTGGCCATCAGCCTGGTGGTGCTCAGTGCCGTTCTGGCGCTGCTGCTGGCGGCCATCACACTCGTGCCGCGGCTGATCGACCAGCTCAGCCAGCTGATCAGCGCTCTGCCCCGCTGGCTGGTGGCGGCCGAGAGCTGGGTGAACCAGCTGCAGGTCTGGGCCCAGGGCCGGGGTCTCCCCACCGAGTTCGGTGACCTGAGCAGCGATCTGATCACACGCACCAGCCGGGTGATCAGCCAGCTCAGCCAGCAGTTGCTGAGCGTGCTCGGAGCCACGCTGGGAGTCACGATCAACACCGTGATCGTCCTGGTGCTGGCGGTGTTCCTGCTGCTGGGCGGAGAGTCGATCGCCGCAGGGCTGGCGGGATGGCTGCCTCCCCCCTGGCGGGAGCGGGTCACCGGCACGCTGGAGAGGACCTTCCGGGGCTACTTCGCCGGTCAGGTGCTGCTGGCGCTGATCCTCAGCCTCGGCCAGATCCTGGTGTTCACCCTGCTGCGCATCCCCTACGGCGTGCTGTTCGCCGTGGCGATCGGTGTCACCACCCTGATCCCCTATGCCAGTGCCTTCACCATCGTGCTGGTGAGCCTGCTGCTGGCCCTTGAGGATCCGCGCACCGGCCTCGAGATCCTCGCGGCCGCCATCGTGGTCGGCCAGGTGGTGGATCAGGTGGTGCAGCCCCGCCTGATGGGCAAGATCGTCGGTCTGCAGCCGGCCTGGCTGCTGATCAGCCTGCCTCTTGGCGCCCGTCTCGGCGACCTCTTCGGGTTCGGGCAGCTTCTGGGTCTGCTGCTGGCGGTGCCGGCCGCCAGCTCTCTGAAGACCCTGATCGATGCGGCCCGTTCAGAACCCGCCCGCGGGGCGGCTGCCCTCAGTCCGCCGCAGGCAGGATCCCCTTCGCCCTGAGGTGGTCCAGCACGCTGGCCACGCAGCTCGCCAGATCCTGTTCACCGGTGTTGAGCCGCAGTTCCGGTGACTCCGGCTCCTCGTAGGGGCTGGAGATACCGGTGAAATCCTTGATCGCTCCGGCTCTTGCCTTGGCATAGAGACCCTTGGGATCCCGCTCCTCACACACGCTGAGGGAGGCGGCGCAGTGGATCTCGACGAAATCACCGTCGGCGACCAGGGAGCGGGCCCGGTCGCGGTCGCTGCGGAAGGGGGAGACGAAGGCCGTCAGCACGATCACGCCGGCATCCAGAAACAGCCGGGCGACCTCGCCGATGCGACGGATGTTCTCCTCCCGGTCGGCATCGGAGAAGCCCAGGTCCTTGCAGAGCCCGTGGCGGATGTTGTCGCCATCGAGCACGTAGGCCGCCAGCCCGTGCTGGAACAGCTCAGCGTTCACGGCATTGGCCAGGGTGCTCTTGCCCGAGCCCGACAGGCCCGTGAACCAGAGGATGGCGCTGCGGTGCCCACGCTGGCGGGCCCGGTCCTCGCGGTTCACCGCGTGCTGATGCCAGACGACGTTGGTGGCCTTCACGGTGGTGTCACCAGCCGGTGTGGCGGTCATCGCAACTCGATCAAACGGTTTGAATTCTCTCCTGCGGTCCCGACAGCCCCGCCTCCGCATGTGTTGACCAGCGTTCAGCCGCCGGCGCGTTTCGGGCGGAAGCCCTCCTCCTCCAGCAGCGCGATTGCCTGGTCCACCCGATCCCCCTGCAGTTCCAGGGCGTCCTCCCGCAGGGTGCCGCCGCTGCCGATGCGCCCCTTGAGCCGTTTCAGCAGTGCCCTGCGCTCGCTGTCGGTCAGCTCCAGCCCGCGGATGACCGTCACCGTCTTGCCTCCCTTGCCCGCGCGGGTGGGCTGCACCCGCACCGTCTGCTGCGCTTTCGGTGTGGTGGAGCCCCCTCCACCAGCCGCTGGGGCACCGGACCGGGTGACGCCGCGCTCCAGTGCCGGGTCGTTCCATTCCCGCCAGCCTCCCTTCGGCATGGTCTCCGCCCCGGCGTCCGCCTGTCTGAGCGCATCCTCCTGCAGGCCCGCCGGCCGGGCTGCCTACGCTGACGGCACGTCCGCAGGCCCGCCGCCGACCGCTCCGTGACCAGCACCCTGCCTCCCAACACCAGCACCGACGCGGGCTCCGATGCTCTCGCTCCGGCCGCGCGCCCGGGTCCCCAGGGTCGCTTCGGGCGCTACGGCGGCCAGTACGTGCCGGAAACCCTCATGCCGGCCCTGGCCGAGCTGGAGACCGCCGCCGCCAGGGCCTGGGCCGATCCGGCCTTCACCGGCGAGCTGAACCGGCTTCTGGCCAGTTACGTCGGCCGTCCCACGGCGCTCTACGAGGCCGAGCGTCTCACCGCCCACTACCGCCGTCCGGAGGGTGGTCCGCGCCTGTGGCTCAAGCGGGAAGACCTGAACCACACCGGCGCCCACAAGATCAACAACGCCCTCGGCCAGGCGCTTCTCGCCCTCCGGATGGGCAAGAAGCGGATCATCGCCGAGACCGGTGCCGGACAGCACGGTGTGGCCACCGCCACGGTCTGTGCCCGCTTCGGGCTGGAGTGCGTCATCTACATGGGCGCGGAGGACATGCGCCGGCAGGCGCTCAACGTCTTCCGCATGCGCCTGCTGGGAGCGCGGGTGCAGCCGGTCACCGCCGGAACGGCCACCCTCAAGGACGCCACCAGCGAGGCGATCCGGGACTGGGTGACCAATGTGGAGACCACCCATTACATCCTCGGGTCGGTGGCCGGGCCTCACCCCTACCCGATGCTCGTGCGCGATTTCCATGCGGTCATCGGCCAGGAGACGCGCCGCCAGTGCCAGGAGGCCTTCGGGCGTCTGCCGGATGTGCTGGTGGCCTGCGTGGGCGGGGGCTCCAATGCCATGGGCCTGTTCCACCCCTTCGTGCCGGAAACCTCCGTGCGGATGATCGGCGTCGAGGCGGCAGGCGAGGGGGTGGCCAGCGGGCGCCACGCGGCCACGATCACGGAGGGACGCACCGGTGTGCTCCACGGCGCCATGAGCCTGCTGCTGCAGGACGACGACGGCCAGGTGCAGGAAGCCCATTCCATCAGTGCCGGCCTCGACTACCCGGGTGTGGGCCCCGAGCACAGCTACCTGCGGGAGATCGGCCGCGTCGACTACGTGGCGGTCACCGATGCCCAGGCCCTCGAGGCCCTGCAGCGCCTCAGCCAGCTCGAGGGGATCATCCCGGCCCTCGAGACGGCCCATGCCTTCGCCCATCTCGAGCAGCTCTGCCCCACCCTCGCTCCGGGCACGGAAGTGGTGCTGAACCTCTCCGGCCGGGGGGACAAGGACGTCAACACGGTGGCCGAGCGCCTGGGGGGTGACCTGGCCGGCTGAGCCTGAGGGGTCAGCACCGGGTCAGAGCGGCTGTTCCTCCCAGGCGAAGCGCGGCAGGCGCTGCAAACCATCCTGCATGCAGCCGGCCCAGACCTCCATCGAGCGGCTGATCTCCGGGGCCCCCTTGTCGAGCTTCACGCGGCGGGAGATGCGCAGCTCATCGGCCGGCATCATCGCCAGTTCGAACGGAGGGCCCACCGTCAGGTTCGAGCGCCGCGTGATCATCAGGGAGATGAGGCAGAGCCGGGCGGCATCCTCGAGGCTCAGGCCGCAGTGGCCGACGAAGTCCAGCGGCGGCTTGCCGTATTTGCTCTCCCCGATCTGGAGGAAGGGGGTGTCGGCGGTGGCCATCACCGCATTGCCCTGGGAGTAGACGAGGTAAAGACCGTGCGCTTCGCCGCGGATCTGTCCTCCCAGGATGAAGCTGGCTTCGGCGCTGGCTCCCGATTGATGCAGCGACTCGCGGTGCTGCTCCTGCACCGCCACGCTCACCCGGCCCACGTACTCCGCCGCTTCGAACAGATAGCGGGCTGAGAGAAGATCCCGGCCGCCGCCCTTGCTGCTCGTCGTCTCTGAACCGGACGGCTCCGCCGCCCCGCCCTCCTCCGTTCGCCCGCCGTTGTGCTCCAGGTCGCGCTGGATGCGGTTCAGCACCGACTGGGTGGTGGCCAGATTGCCGGCGGCCAGCAGCACGAACAGCCGATCGTCCGCTGGCTGGAACACGTGCATCTTGCTGTAGGTGGAGATGTAATCCACCCCGGCATTGGTGCGGGAATCGGAGGCGAAGACCAGGCCACCATCCAGCAGGAAGCCGACGCAGTAGGTCATCGGTGCGGCCCGGTCTCCCTTCCTCCTAACTCAGCAGCCGCGTCAGCGTCCCGGCAACGGCTCTCACGGCGGCGCGTGCGGTGGCGTAGGCCATCCGCATCGGGCCGACCAGGGCCACCTGGCCCACCGCAGCGTCCGTCCCATCGGGTTCGGCTCTCAGGCAGGAGTAGGGGGCCTGAACCACCGAACAGTGCTGCAGATCGGCCAGGGGGTGCTCCTCCCCGATCCAGATGCCTCCGAGCGGTGCCAGTGGCGGCGGTACCAGCTGATGGGGGGACTCCTCCAGCAGGGCCACCAGGCGGCGGAGATCCAGGGGGTCCTGGAACTCGGGCTGGCAGAGCAGTCCGCTGAGTCCCTGGCTGATCGCGCCGGGCCCGTCGCTGCCCGCGGCCTGCCGGTCACTGTCCAGCGCCTGGCGGAGCACCGCGCCGCTGGTGCGCAGATGGCGGGGCAGGGCGTCCCAGTCGATCGGCTGGCGGCCATTGGAATCGAGCTGGTCGCTGAGCCAGCGTTCCAGGGCGGGCACCTCGTCGCTGGCGCTGCGGGGCAGGCGCACGTTGAGAGGGCGGGCGCTCGTGGCCTCCTCCACCAGCAGAACCGTGAGGCGCTCGCCGCTCGCCACCAGGCGCACCGCCTGCAGCCTGCAGGAGGTCGGCCTCGGTCTGGTGATCACGCTCAGCAGCCCGGTGAAATCCGCCAGCCGCCGGGCCAGCTGCAGCAGCAGGTCGTCCAGGGAGGCCCAGCGCAGCGTGAGCCCGGCCAGTTCACCCTCCAGCCGTCGGGCACCGCCTCCGGGGGCGGGCATCAGGCAGTCCACGTAATGGCGGTACCCCTGCTGGCTGGGGATGCGGCCGGCGGAGGTGTGGGGCTGCATCAGCAGTCCGCGCTGCTCGAGAGCGCCCATGGCCGAGCGGACCGTGGCGGGGCTGGCCTGGAGCTGAAACCTCCGCACCAGGGTCTTGCTGCCGACGGGCTCGGTGGTGTCGACGTAGTGACGCACCGTGGCCTGAAGCACCTGCCGTTGACGCTCGGGCAGCGGATGCACGGGGCCGGTGGTGACGTGGGACAGCGATGTTACGCAGGCCGGTCAACGGCTGCCGGCCCGCCGCGCCTCAGTAGCGGGGGACGGAGGGATCCACATCCACGCTCCAGGCGTCGATGCCGCCTTCGAGGTTCCAGACCTCGCTGTGGGCCTGCTGCTCCAGCAGCCAGCAGCCGAACTGCCAGCTCCGCATTCCGGCATGGCACAGCACCACCACCGGGGTCGTCGGGTCCAGGGAGTCGGGCAGGGCCGGCAGCCAGTCCTGAGAACGGCTCAGGGGCAGATGGAGCACCGGGTGGTTCAGACGGGCCATCTCCAGTTCCTGGTCTTCCCGCACGTCCACGAGCTGAAGCCGTTCGCCGCTCGCGAGGCGCTCCTGCAGCTCGCGTGCGCTGAGGCGGGCCGGCGTCGGAGTCATGGCGGAAGATGAGGGTTGTACATCTTCGCGGGGATGGCGGCGCGTCGGTTTCTGGCGACCCTGCTGGCCGTGGCGCTGGTCGGGCTGGGCCTGGGCACGGGCGGCTGGCTCCTGGCCCTGCGTCAGTCCCCTCTGCACCAGGCCCGCCAGGCCCTTTCGGTGCCCGAGGCGGCCCGCTTCATCCCCCGCCGCGCCCCGCTGACGCTGCACTGGTTCACCGCCGCGGACTGGCCGGCTCGCTACGCCGCCAGCGTGGCGCCGACGCGGCGGCGGGAGCAGGCGGCCGACGCCCTGCGTCGCCTGCGGGATGGCCTTTTCGCCAGCGCCGGACTGGACTACGGCTCGGAACTCGCCGGCTGGCTGGGCGATGAGGTGAGCCTCTCGGTGCTGGAGCCCCGCGAGGGTGATGCCCCCAGCGGCTGGCTGCTGGCCCTGCGCAGTCGGGATGAGGAGGGGGCCCGTCGCTTCCTGCAGCGCTTCTGGCAGATCCGCAGCCTCGCCGGGGCCGATCTCACGGTGAGCAGCTACCGGGGCATGGGGCTGATCAGCGGTCGGGGCTCCCTGCTGGGCTCTCCCCCCCGGCCCCTGGCCACCGCTCTGATCAACGACCGGCTGGTGCTGATCGCCTCCGGGCGCGGTGTTCTGGAGGAGGCCCTGGATGTCTCCCAGATCGATGAGCTCAACCTCGCCGCCGACCCCGATCTCGGCGCCGCGGTCGAGCGGCTCGGCAGTGGTGTCGGCCTGCTCACGGCCCGTGGTGGGGGCCTGGATCGCTGGCTGGCCGTTCCCTCCACGCTGAGCGACCGCGGCCCGCAGGCGTCCCTGGTGGCGGCCATCCAGCCGCAGGACCGGACGCTGGCCGCCCGGGTCCTGCTGCCCTGGCCGGCACAGCCCTCCCCGGCGCTCAGCCCGTCCCCCTCCGCCGCTCCAGCCACGAAGCCGGCCGCCACGATGGTGACCTCGGCGGAGCTGCTGGAGCGAGCCGGGCGGGGATTTGATGCCCTGGCCCTGATCGACCAGCCAGCGGCCCTCCTCCAGGCCACCGCCGCAGGAGACCCGGACGGCCGCCCCGGGGTGCCCTCCCCATGGGTGCAGGGGCTGGGGCCGATTCTGCGTGGTGTGCTCGATCGCGAGGCCGGCCCGCTGCTGCAGCGCCTGGCCCGGGCCGATGCCGGACCGCTGCTGCTCGCCTGGCGGCAGGACGGCTGGCTGGTGGGCACCGACAGGGACCAGCCGCCCCTGGCTGAACTCTCGGAACGGCTACGTCTGGACGGACTGGCGGAATCGCCGCTCGTCCTCGACGAGGTGCCGCTGCGCATCTGGAGCCGCCTTGCGGCGGCTCCCGGCCGTTCCGGCCGCCTGGGCGAACTCGATGCCAGCCTCGTGGGCGCACGGCTTGAGGGCGAGGGGCGTCAGGCCTGGTGGAGCAACCGGCTCGAACTGCTGCGGGATCACCGCCTCCAGCCCTCCCAGCCCGGGCCTGAGGTCCGTCGTCTCCAGGCGCTGGATGCCGAGCGCGCCCCCGTCGCTCTGACCCTGGCCAACCCCGTCGCCACCAGCCTGCTGAGCCGCTGGCTCCCCTGGACCCTGCTTCAGGGACTGGCGGCCCAGCCGCTGGCCCCGGTGGTGGAGGGCCTCGATCTGGTGCTCGAACCTCTGGAGCCGGACGCCGCTGAGCGGCCGCTGGCTGAACTGCAGGCCCGACTCCGGTTCAGCGGATGACGGACGCTGCCGGCCCGGCCTGCTCGCTGCTGCTGCTGCGCCACGGCATCGCCGAGGAGCGCGGCGGCCTCCGCCCCGACCCGGAGCGCTCCCTCACCGAGGCGGGCCGGCGCCGCACCCGCAAGGTGTGCCGCCGCCTGCGCCGGCTCGGCCTGGTCTGCGACTCTCTGCTCGCCAGTCCACTGCTGCGGGCGCATCAGACCGCCGAGATCGCCGTCCGGGAAGGGCTGGCGCCGGAGTTGCGCCCCTGCGATGCCCTCAGGCCCGGCAGCGATCCCTGGCCCCTGCTTCTGGCGCTGATCACGGCTCTGCGGCCGGGTTCTCCGATGCGGATCGGGCTCGTGGGCCATGAACCCGACCTCAGCGGGCTGGCCGCCCGCTTGCTCGGCGCTCCGCCGGGTGCCATCGACCTGCGCAAGGCGGGTGTGATCCTGCTTGCGCTCACCCCCCTGCCGGGCGGCGCGTCGCCTGCCGGCCCGGCCGGCGTGGAGTCCTGCGCCCGCGCGAGTCTGCAGGCGCTGGTTCCACCACGCATCCTGCTGCCCTGAACACAGACGCCCCGGAGAGGACCACTAGGTTGCCTGGCGAGCGGCAGCAGGCCAGCCATGGCGGATCCCCAGAGCACAGCGACCGGCCCAGCGGCCCCCGGCACGGTTCCCTTTCGCCCCGGACTGGAAGGGGTGCCGGCCACCCAGTCCGCCATCTGCGACATCGATGGCCTGCGGGGATGCCTGAGCTATCGCGGCTACCCCCTGGAGGACCTGGCGGCCCACAGCAGCTTTCTCGAGACCACCTACCTGCTGATCTGGGGCGAGCTGCCCACCCCGGACCAGCTGCGCCATTTCGAGCACGAGGTGCAGATGCACCGGCGGGTCAGTTTCCGAGTGCGCGACATGATGAAGTGCTTTCCCTCGGGAGGGCATCCCATGGATGCCCTCCAGTCGAGCGCCGCCTCGCTCGGGCTCTTCTATTCGCGGCGTGCGATCGACGACCCCCAGTACATCTACGGAGCGGTCGTGCGCCTGCTGGCGAAGATCCCCACGATGGTGGCGGCCTTTCAGCTGATCCGCAAAGGCCAGGACCCCATCCAGCCCAGAGACGATCTGGCCTACTCCGCCAACTTCCTCTACATGCTGACCGAGCGGGAGCCGGACCCGCTCGCCGCCCACATCCTCGACGTGTGCCTGATCCTTCACGCCGAGCACAGCCTCAACGCCAGCACCTTCAGCGCGCGGGTGACCGCCAGCACCCTCACCGACCCCTATGCCGTGGTGGCGTCGGCCGTGGGCACCCTGGCCGGTCCCCTGCACGGCGGCGCGAACGAGGACGTGCTCTCGATGCTGGAGGCGATCGGCACTCCCGATCGGGCCGAGGCCTTCCTGGATGAGGCGATCGCCCAGAAGCGCAAGGTGATGGGCTTCGGTCACCGGGAGTACAAGGTGAAGGACCCCCGGGCGGTGATCCTGCAGGGGCTGGCCGAGCGGCTCTTCGATGAGTTCGGTGCCGACGAGATGTACGACGTGGCCCGCAGGCTGGAGGAGGTGGCGGCGGTCCGGCTCGGCCCCAAGGGCATCTATCCGAACGTGGATTTCTATTCCGGCCTGGTGTACCGCAAGCTGGGCATTCCGAGGGATCTGTTCACGCCCCTCTTCGCCATCGCCCGTGTGGCCGGCTGGCTCGCCCACTGGCGGGAGCAGCTCGGCGCCAACCGCATCTACCGTCCGACCCAGATCTACACCGGCCGCTCCGGGCGCCACTGGCGGCCGCTGCATGATCGCTCCGCCGCTGCGGCCACCTAAGTTTTCCCCATCCACGACCTCCCCATGCCCGATCTCGCGGTGGTGAGCCCCGGCCTCGATCTGGAACTCGGTTTCACCGAAGTGCTCCAGGGCCTCGGTCTGAGCCCCGGAGCGGCCCACCTGCTCTGGCTGCCGCTTCCCATGCTGCTGGTGCTGGTGGCCGCTGTGGTGGGCGTGCTGGTCACCGTGTGGCTGGAGCGCAAGATCTCCGCCGCCGTGCAGCAGCGCATCGGTCCAGAATACGCCGGTGCGCTCGGGGTGCTTCAGCCGCTGGCCGACGGCCTCAAACTGCTCACCAAGGAGGATGTGATCCCCGCCAGGGCGGACAGCCTGCTGTTCACGCTCGGTCCGGTGCTGGTGGTGATCCCGGTGATCCTCTCCTGGCTGGTGGTGCCCTTCGGCCAGAACCTGCTGATCAGCAACGTGGGGCTGGGCATCTTCCTCTGGATCGCCCTCAGCAGCATCCAGCCAATCGGTCTGCTGATGAGTGGCTATGCCAGCAATAACAAATATTCGCTGCTCGGCGGGCTGCGGGCCGCGGCCCAGTCGATCAGCTACGAGATCCCCCTCGCTCTCTCGGTGCTGGCGGTGGTGATGATGAGCAACTCCCTCAGCACCGTCGACATCGTCGAGCAGCAGACCGGTGCCGGCATTCTGAGCTGGAACATCTGGCGCCAGCCCGTGGGCTTTCTGATCTTCTGGATCTGTGCCCTGGCCGAGTGCGAACGCCTGCCTTTCGATCTGCCGGAGGCGGAGGAGGAGCTGGTGGCGGGCTACCAGACCGAATACGCGGGCATGAAGTTCGCCCTCTTCTACCTGGGCAGCTACATCAACCTCGTGCTCTCCGCCCTTCTGGTGGTGGTGCTCTTCCTCGGCGGTTGGGGCTTCCCGGTGCCGGTCGAATGGCTGGCCTCGCTGCTCGGTCAGTCGGTCGATGCTCCCCTGGTGCAGGTGATCACCGGCTCCGTCGGCATCGTCATGACGGTGCTCAAGGCCTACCTGCTGGTCTTCCTCGCCATCCTGCTGCGCTGGACCGTGCCGAGGGTGCGCATCGACCAACTGCTGGACCTGGGCTGGAAATTCCTCCTGCCCATCTCCCTGGTCAATCTTCTGGTCACCGCCGCGCTCAAGCTGGCGTTCCCGGCCGTCTTCGGCGGCTGATCACGATCCGGGCCATCATTGGCCCCTCACGTTCCGTCCCAACCCACCCCATCCGATGTTCGGCTTCCTCAAGCAGGTCGGTGACTACACCCGCGACGCGGTTGACGCGGCCAAGGGGATCACCCAGGGCCTGGCGGTCACATTCGACCACCTCCAGCGCCGACCGGTCACGGTGCAGTACCCCTACGAGAAGCTCATCCCATCGGAGCGCTACCGGGGCCGCATCCACTACGAGTTCGACAAGTGCATCGCCTGCGAGGTGTGTGTGCGGGTCTGCCCCATCAACCTGCCGGTGGTGGACTGGGTGATGAACAAGGAGACCAAGAAGAAGGAGCTGCGCAACTACTCGATCGATTTCGGTGTGTGCATCTTCTGTGGCAACTGTGTGGAGTACTGCCCCACCAACTGCCTGTCGATGACTGAGGAATACGAGCTGGCGGCCTTCGACCGCCACAGCCTCAATTACGACAACGTCGCGCTCGGTCGTCTGCCGACGAGCGTCACCACCGATCCCTCCGTCCAGCCCCTGCGGGAGCTGGCCTACCTGCCCAAGGGAGAGATGGATCCCCACGGCGTGGCCGCGGATCGCCCCCGGGCCGGCCGCCTTCCCTCGGAGGTGCTCGCCGAGTCGGAGGCGGCCGCGTCCGGATCCGCGGGTTCCGGGTCTGCGGGAGAATCCCCGTCAGATTCCGCTGCACGTGAGGACGGGGCTGCATGAGCATCGCCACCACCACCCAGACCGTCTGCTTCCTCGCCCTCTCAGCGGCCCTCGTGCTCGGAGCTCTGGGCGTGGTGCTGCTGCCCAGCATCGTGTACTCCGCCTTCCTGCTGGGAGGGGTGTTTCTCTCGGTGGCCGGGCTCTACCTGCTCCTCAACGCCAGTTTCGTGGCCGCCGCCCAGGTGCTTGTTTACGTGGGCGCGGTCAACGTCCTGATCCTGTTCGCGATCATGCTCGTCAACAAGCGCGAGCCCATGCCCGATGTGAGCGGCCTGATCGTCAGGCGGCTGCTCTCGGGCGGTGTGTGTGCCGGTTTGTTTCTGCTGCTGCTGCGTGTCGCCGTCACCACCCCCTGGGTGACGCCGGGTCCTGTTCCCGTGGGTGAGGAGGCCACGCTGCGGATCGGGGAGCACCTCTTCACCGATTACCTGCTTCCCTTCGAACTGGCATCGGTCCTTCTCCTGATGGCCATGATCGGGGCCATCGTCCTGGCCCGCCGGGACGTGTTCAGCGAGGATGTGATCACCGGTCAGCCCGCCGATCAGGGCCTGATCGAAAAGGAGCGCACCCCCCTGCTGGTGGATCGTTCCGGCGTCTGATCCCTCCCCACGCCGACCCAGAGCACCTCCGTTCGCACGCTGCCGCCGATGCCGATCGATCTTCCCCTGCCGGTCATGAGCCTGGCGACGAGCCTGCAGAGCTACCTGGTTCTGGCGGCTGTGCTGTTCTGCATCGGGGTGTGGGGTCTGATCAACAGCCGCAATGCCGTGCGGGTGCTGATGAGCATCGAGTTGATGCTCAATGCCGTGAACATCAACCTCATGGCCTTCTCCAATTTCCTCGATGGCGATCTGATCCGCGGCCAGGTGTTCGCCATCTTCGTGATCACGGTTGCCGCCGCTGAGGCGGCTGTGGGGCTGGCGATCCTGCTGTCGCTCTACCGCAACCGCCAGACCGTGGACATGGAGCGCTTCAACCTCCTGCGCTGGTGAGCGCACCCCATGCGGCTTGACCACGTCTGGCTGATCCATCGGGACGGCAGTCGGGCCGCCCAGCATCAGGCCCGGGCCAGTGCCGAGGCCCTTCGCTCGTTGGGGGCCCATGTCGTGCTGGCCATGGCCGGTGCGTCCACCAACCCCTATCCGGGATTGCTGGCCTGCGAGGGCAGCCGCCCCGATCTGGCGGTGGTCTTCGGCGGGGACGGCTCGGTCCTGGGTGCGGCCCGACACCTGGCTCCGCTGCGCATCCCGATCCTGGCCTTCAACGTGGGCGGCCACCTGGGCTTTCTCGCCCACGACCGCACCATGCTCCGCGATGACCCGTCCGCCGAGGGTGAGGGGGAGGGCTCGACCCTCTGGGAGCGGCTGCTTCAGGACCGCTACGCCGTGGAGCGGCGCATGATGCTCCAGGCCACCGTGGAGGGGGGCGATGGGCCGCACCTGGCCCTGAATGATCTCTATCTGCGCGCCTATCTGGAGAACACCTCGCCCACCTGCGAACTGGAACTGGAGATCGATGGTGAGGTGGTGGACCACTACCGGGGCGATGGCCTGATCATGGCCAGCCCCACGGGCTCCACCGCCTATGCCATGGCGGCGGGCGGGCCGATCCTCCACCCCGGGCTGGACGCCATTCTGGTGTCACCCATCTGTCCGATGAGCCTGTCGAGTCGCCCTCTGGTGGTCCCGCCGAGGGCGCGGCTGGTGGTGTGGGCGCTCGGCGATCCCCGCCGCCGGGTGAAGCTCTGGACCGATGGCGCGGGAGCCAGCGTCTTTGATCCCGGTGACCGATGCGTCGTTGAGCGTGCTCCCTGCGATGCCCGTTTCGTGGTCCTGGAGCAGCGCCCCTCCTACTACCGCGTTCTGCGGCGCAAGCTGCACTGGGCGGGGAGCCTGGCCTTCGGAGAACACGCCCACAACTGATCACCGTCATGGCCGTTGAGATCGAACGCCGCTTTCTGGTCCGCTCCGATGGCTGGAGAGCCCACGTCCGGCACCGGGACCACCTGCACCAGGGCTATCTGGTGCGCGAACCCGTGAGCCTAAGGGTGCGGCTGGGGGATGCCGGCCGCGCCTGGCTCACGATCAAGGCCCGCTTCTCCGGCGGCGATGCCGAGCGATCGGCCTTCGGAACCGCCCTGGCGCGCCAGGAATTCGAATACACCATCCCCGCGGCCGATGCGGCGGATCTGCTCGAGCTGAGTTCCTGCCGCCTTGAGAAGGTGCGCCACACCTTGGCCTGGCCTGGGGGCGAGTGGGTTGTGGACGAGTTCCTCGGGGCGAATGCGCCCCTGATCCTGTGCGAGGTGGAGCCGGAGGACCCGCGGGCGCCGCTGACCCTTCCCGAATGGTGCGGCCCGGAGATCAGCGGCCGCCGCGACCTGAGCAATGCGGCGCTGGCTGAGCATCCGCTGAAGTCGTGGACGGAAGAGCAGCGCCGTGCCGTAGCGATCCCGACGGAACAGGACAGGGTTTAGGATTTCTTCGCCTTTTGCGTCCCCGCTGCCCATGGGCGCTGCTCCGCTCTACGCCCTGTACGACCAGCACGGCTTGCTTCGCTGCCTCGGGAGCGACGGGGAAGCCTGTGAGGCCTATGCCAGCCTCTTCGGGCTGGCGCCGGGCAGCTGGTCCGTCATGCAGGAGAGCGGAGCGACGGCTCTGGATCGTCCGACTCGTTCAGGGAGCAGCAGTTGAAGCCGTCGCGGCAGATCTTGCCGTTGTCCATGGCCCAGTTGAGCAGGGCGACACGGTTCTTGGCTCCCGTTTTGCTGAAGACGTTGCTGACGTGGTTGTCGACCGTGCGCTTGCTGATGGTGAGACGTTCGGCGATCTCCTGATTGGTGAGCCCGAGGGCCACCAGCTCAATGATCTCGATCTCACGCTCCGACAGGGCAATCCGTGTGGAGGGAGGCTCTGTGCTTGCCGACATCAGGCAACGGCTCCATGGATGGCAGCATAGGCGGGTTCCGTGGCCACGATCACGGATGATGGTCGTCCTTCCGGACGGTGTGAGTGAGGCTGCTGCAGGCGCTGGAGGCGGGGACCCCGGTGATCACCGCCGAGGTGATGCCGCCGCGCGGCAGTGATGCGGCCCTCACCCTGGAGCATGCGGAACGGCTGCGCGGCCGCGTGCACGCCATCAATGTGACGGATGGCAGCCGTGCCGTGATGCGGATGAGCAGCCTCGCCGTGGCCCGGCTGCTGCTGGACCGTGGTCACGAGCCAGTGCTGCAGCTGGCCTGCCGCGATCGCAACCGCATCGCCCTGCAGGCGGATCTGCTCGGCGCCCATGCCCTCGGCATTCGCAATGTGCTCTGCCTCACCGGAGATCCCGTCCGGGCCGGGGATCAGCCGGGGGCCCGCCCGGTGCACGATCTCGATTCGGTGCGCCTGCTGCAGCAGGTCTCCGCCTTCAACCGCGGGGCGGATCCGATTCAGGGAGAGCTGCCGGATGGCGGGACCCATCTGCTGGCGGGGGCGGCGGCCGATCCCCACTCCCCGAGCTGGTCGGGGCTGCGGTCCAGGCTGCGCCGCAAGCAGCAGGCCGGTGCCCGCTTCATTCAGACCCAGATGGTCATGGACGCGGCCGTGCTGCGCCGGTTCCAGGAGGAGATCGCGAGCCCCCTCGGGCTCCCGGTGCTCGCCGGGGTGTTTCTGCTCAAATCGGCCCGCAATGCGGCCTTCATCAATCGGGTGGTGCCCGGTGCCTGCATCCCCCAGGCGATCATCGACCGCCTCTCTGCTGCCGCCGACCCGGCGGACGAGGGCATTGCCATCGCCTCGGAGCAGGTGCGCAGCTTCCTGAGGATCGTGCGCGGCGTGCACGTGATGGCGGTGAAGGCTGAGCAGCGCATTCCGGCCATCCTGGATCGGGCCGGGGTGGAACCGATCAGCTCCAGTGGTCAGCTGGGTGGTGGTGAGGGCTCAGCGGCCTGCCTCGCGGCCTGAACGGGCCAGATCGCTGCCCAGAAGCTGGGCCATGGCCTTCTGCTGGGGCGAGGGTTCGGAGAAGTCCTGCCGGCGGGCATCGGTGATCAGCCAGTCGAGCTCGGCCTCCTGCAGGTCGAAGTGATCGCCGTTCCGATCGACGCAGTAGCGGCCGAAGACCAGCTTTTCGACCAGCTGCACCCCCGGTCCGATGCGGGAGTAGTCAAAGATGATCGAATTGTCGATGGTGGCGTTGGCGCCGATCTGGCAGCTGGGCCCGATCATCGAGGGACCGATGAGTGTGGCGCCGTCTTCGATGCGGGTCATCCCGCCGACGTAGATCGGCCCTTCCACGGTGATCCGGTCCCAGTTGGCGGCCACATTCAGGCCCGTGTACACACCAGGACGCACCTCCTTGCCGGGGATGGGCACCTGGCGTACCTGACCCTGCAGCACACTGCGGATCGCCTGCCAGTAGTCCGGCACCTTGCCGATGTCCACCCATTCGAATTCCATCGGCAGCGCGTAGAACGGGGCTCCGGCCTCAGCCAGCCTGGGGAACAGATCGCTGCCGATGTCAAAGGACTGGCCCTCGGGCACGAACTTGAGCACCTCCGGCTCGAAGATGTAGATGCCGGTGTTGATCATGTCGCTGTGCGCCTCCTCCACCGACGGCTTCTCCTGGAACTCGAGAACACGGTCCTCGGAATCGGTGACCACGACGCCGTAGCTGCTCACCTGATCGAGGGGGACACGCTTGGTGATCAGGGAGGCCATCGCCCCTTTCTCCTTGTGGCGGCGCACCGCCTCACTGAGATTGAGATCGATCAGTGCATCACCGCAGAGCACCACGAAGGTGTCATCGAAGAAGGGCTGGAAGGTCTGGATCTTCTTCAGACCGCCGGCTGAACCCACCGCGTCCCCGACCAGCTCGCCATCCTCGATCCGGCCCTCGAAGCTGTAGGCGATTTCAACGCCGAAGCGCTGGCCATCGCGGAAGTAATTCTCGATCTCTTCGGCGAGATGAGACACGTTGACCATGATCTCGGTGAAGCCGTGCTCGCGCAGCAGCTCGAGCAGGAATTCCATCACCGGCTTCTGCAGGATCGGAATCATCGGCTTCGGGATCATGTGCGTGATCGGGCGCACACGTGTTCCTTTCCCTGCCGCGAGGATCATTGCCTTCATGGGCGGGATTTTATCCCAGGCAGGCCCCACTCTCGGTGTCGGCTCATGCCCTCTGCCCCCGTGCGTCAGGCGGCCGCCACAAGGGTCGCCGGCGCATGGAGCGGTGTGGGCTGGGCCGATGATCCGCCCGGGGCCGGCAGCCGGCAGAGCCGCAGCGGCCTGTGCAGGCCATCGGGCTGCTCCAGAGCCACACTGCCCTGGGAGCAGAGAAACAGCAGCGCCCAGAACACCCCCACCCGATCCTGATCCAGGTGGCTGGGGGCTTCGCGGGCCCAGGCCGTCACGAGCTCCTCGAAGTCGAGCCAGCAGTCCAGCTCCATCCGCTCCGCCACGAAGGCCCGCAGAGCGGCGGTGGTTTCCGGCAGGGATTCCCGGTGCGCGAGATGGCGGACCTGAGCGATGGCGGCGCTCTGGCTGTAGCGCCTGGCCCGCTGGCCCTGACGCAGGTGGCGCTCCTGCGCCTCCAGTCGATCGGCGATGTCCTCCAGGTGCTGGATCAGCTCGCCCAGGCTCACACTGCGCCGCAGGGGAGGAGGGGCCACCGGCCGCCGCAGCAGGTGGCGTTCGGGGCGGGCCGGCAGCACCAGCAGACCGGCACCGCCGAGCTCGTCGGCATCGGGCTCCCAGTCCTCCGGCTCGATCGGCGCCGGCGGCAGGGTGCTGGCCTCCAGCACCTCCGCCTTGATCGACACCAGCACGGAAGCGGCCAGGAAGGCTTCGCTGGCCTCGGCAAGATCCTGCTCGTATCGCCCTCCCCGGGCGGGACCGCTGCCGGCCGGCCGATCCTGCGGCAACCGGCAGCGCTGCTGGAGACGGTCCAGAAAACCGTCCACCACGGCGATCACGTCGATCTCCCAGGGGTCGAGCTCACCGCGCTCCACCGCCTCCTGCAGCATTCGGATGGCCAGCCGTGCCCCGGAGTCGCTGCCAGCCTCCGCCAAGCCGTTCTCACCTCTGGCCGCACGGTACCGGTGGCATCCTCAACGGTCCAGTCGGCCGTCCTGGCCTGGGCCAGTCTCCGCTGCTGCGATCAGTCGGTGGACGCCGCTGCGGCCGGATTCGGTGAGGCCTCGCTGCCCGCCGTTGTGCCTCCCACGGCCGGCAGCAGCCCCAGCTGGGCATCGACCGTGGCCCGGTAGCGATCGAGATCGCGTTCCAGTTCCTCGATCCGCACCTGGGAGGCCTGCTCGCCGTCGGCCTGCCGAGCGGTCTCGACCCGGCTCACCACCATCGTCCAGACGGCGAAGATCCAGGCGGCCGTGGCCCCCACACCCATCACCACCAGCAGCATGACCGCAAGCGGCAGGGTGAAGCTCACCCCCGGCAGCAGCGTCACCGTGGTGGGTTCACTGTTCTCGAGGGCGAACATCACCGCGGCGAGCGCGAAGCTGAAGATCAGCAGAAAGTTGATCTGGCGCATGGTTGGGTGACGATCGCTGGATCGACGGCCTTCAGCCCACGAGCGTACGCCGAGCAGCCAGGCCCGGCGACGGCCACTGCCCCTCGCTCAGCTCAGCGCGGGAGCCTGCAGCGGCGCCGCCGGCCGGATCAGCCCCGGGGCCGCCCCGGGAGCGACCTGGGCGTAGGCGATCCGATCGCGCGCCACCAGAGCCTCGATCGACGCCTTGTAACTGTCGGTCATCAGACGTGGATAGAGACCGATGCCGATGATCGGCACCAGCAGACAGCTGATGACGTACACCTCACGCGGCTCGGCATCGACCAGGTTGGTGTGCGAGGCCAGTTCGGCATTCTCCCGGCCGAAGAAGATCTCCCGCAGCATGGAGAGCAGATAGATCGGGGTCAGAATGACTCCCACAGCCGCCAGGATGGCCATCACAACCCGGAAGCTCAGGCTGTAGGCCTCGCTGGTGGCGAATCCGGCGAACACCATCAGCTCGGACACGAAGCCGCTCATGCCGGGAAGGGCGAGCGACGCCAGGGCGCACACCGTCCAGAGCGCGAACATGATGCGCATCTTCTGGCCCACGCCGCCCATCTCATCGAGTTGGAGGGTGTGGGTGCGGTCGTAGGTGGCCCCGACAAGGAAGAAGAGGCTGGCGCCGATCAGGCCGTGGCTGATCATCTGCAGCATCGCGCCGCTGGTGCCGAGGTCACTGAAGCTGCCGATCCCGATCAGCACGAAGCCCATGTGGCTGATGGAGCTGTAGGCGATCTTGCGTTTGAGATTTCGCTGGGCGAAAGAGGTGAGTGCGGCGTAGATGATGTTCACCACGCCGAGCACCACCAGCAGTGGGGCGAACTGGGCGTGCGCCTCAGGCAGAAGCTGAGCGTTGAAGCGAAGCAGGGCATAACCCCCCATCTTCAGCAGGATGCCGGCCAGCAACATGTGAACCGGAGCGGTCGCCTCGCCGTGGGCATCCGGCAGCCAGGTGTGCAGCGGCACGATCGGAAGCTTGACCCCGAAGGCAATCAGGAGTCCGGCGTAACAGAGCACCTGGAAGCCTCGGCCGAAGCTCTTCACGGCCAGCTCGGTGTACTCGAAGCTCGGGGTGCCGCCGCCGAAGAAACCCATGGCCAGGGCCACCAGAAGGATGAAGAGCGAGCTGCCTGCCGTGTAGAGAATGAACTTGGTTGCGGCGTACTGGCGTTTCTTGCCGCCCCAGATGGCGAGGAGGAGATACACCGGCAGCAGCTCCAGCTCCCAGGCCAGGAAGAAGAGCAGCATGTCCTGAACGGCGAAGACCGCGATCTGGCCACCATCCATGGCCAGGATCAGGAAATAGAACAGGCGCGGTTTGAAGGTGACCGGCCAGGCGGCCAGCACCGCCAGGGCTGTGATGAAGCTCGTCAGCAGGATGAGCGGCATCGAGAGGCCATCGGCTCCGACGGACCAGGCCAGGCCCACGTCCGGCAGCCAGGAGACGCGCTCCACGAGCTGCAGCTCGCTGGAGCCGGGGTCGTAGCCGTTCAGATAGGCCCCGACGGTGATCAGAAAGGTGGTGAGCGCCACCCCGAGGGCGAACCAGCGAACCTGGCGGCCATTGCCCGGATCGGGAATGAAGGGTATGAACAGCGCCGCCCCGATCGGAAACAGGATGGACGCGCTCAGCCAGGGGAATGCCACGGCAGCCGGATCACCACAGAGGAAGTGTAGAAATCGTGCCGCGTGAGGCCCGCATCCGGTCGGTGTTGTCACACAGCCGGCGCGGAAGCGCGCATTCGCTGACGTCCCTCAGGAGCCTGGATTCCCGGCTGTTCAGAGACTGCCGAACAGAACCACCAGCACAATCACGCCGCCGAACACAACAAGGGCGTAGAACTGGGCTCGCCCGGTTTCAAAGTATTTCAATCCCTCGCCGCTGCCGAGGGTGAGGAGTCCAGTGAGATTCACGATCCCGTCGACGACCTTCGCGTCCACCTCCAGCACCTCCCGGGCCAACCGGCGGCTGCCGCGAACAAACAGCTTCTCGTTCAGCACATCGAGATACCACTTGTTGGCGAGGAAGGCATTGATGCTGCTGAATCGTTGAGCCACGGCTGTGGCCAGATCAATCTTCTTCAATGCGTAGGCCAGCACCGCCAGCGTGATGCCCGCGGTCGAGACGGCCACCGAGGCCCCGGCCAGAGGCAGGAACTCGGACCAGGAGAAATGGTGGGCCATCTTCGCGGCTTCCTCCGGGTCCAGCAGGGCCGCGAAGCGGCTGTTCCATGGCATGCCGAGCAGGCCGATCAGAACCGAGGGAACCGCCAGAACGGCGAGGGGGGTGGTCATCGTCCAGACCGACTCGTGCAGATGCCCGCCCTCGTGGCCGTGCTCATCGTCGCTGCGGCCGGCACTCGCCAGCACCTGGCTGCGGATCGCGCTGTCATGACCGCGGAACTCCCCTTCGAAAGTCAGGAAGTAGAGCCGGAACATGTAGAAGGCGGTCATGCCGGCCGTGAGGAAGCCGACGAACCACAGAACCGGGAAGCTGCCGAAGGCCTGGCCGAGGATCTCGTCCTTGCTCCAGAAGCCGGCCAGGGGGGGGATGCCGCTGATGGCGATGCAGCCGATCAGGAAGGTGGTGGATGTGATGGGCATCTTGCGTCGCAGGCCTCCCATCAGGCGCATGTCCTGGGCAAGAAGGGGGTCGTGACCGACCACCTCCTCCATGGCATGGATCACCGAGCCTGAGCCCAGGAAGAGCATCGCCTTGAAGAAGGCATGGGTCACCAGGTGGAAGATCCCGGCCAACGGGGCGCCGCAGCCCATGGCCAGCATCATGTAGCCGAGCTGGGAAACGGTGCTGTAGGCCAGACCCTTCTTCAGATCCATCTGTGTCAGGGCGATGGAGGCACCCATGAACAGCGTGATCGTGCCGACGACGGCCACCACCACCTGCATGGCGGGGAACTGCTCGTAGAGCGGTTGCAGGCGGGCCACCAGAAACACGCCCGCGGCCACCATGGTCGCGGCGTGGATCAGGGCCGAGATCGGCGTGGGGCCCTCCATGGCATCGGGCAGCCAGACGTGCAGCGGGAACTGGGCCGACTTCGCCATGGGGCCCAGGAACACCAGCACGCAGAGCATCAGGGCAGCCCAGCCCGCGATGCTGCCGTCCGCCAGCCCCTGGCCGAGGCGGGAGGCGATGGTCTGGAAATCGAAGCTGCCGGTGGCCCAGAACAGACCGAGAATGCCCAGCAGCAGGCCGAAATCCCCGACCCGGTTCACCACGAAGGCCTTCTGGGCCGCATGGGCCGCGCTGTCGCGGTCGTACCAGAAGCCGATCAGCAGGTAGGAGCACATGCCCACGAGCTCCCAGAAGACGTAGATCTCAAGCAGATTCGGGCTGAGCACGAGCCCGAGCATCGAGCTGCTGAACAGCGCGAGGTAGGTGAAGAAGCGCACATAGCCCTTGTCGTGGGCCATGTAGCCATCCGAATAGAGCATCACCAGCAGGGCCACCACCGTGACCACCACCAGCATCACGGAACCCAGAGGGTCCACCGTGTAGCCCATCTGCAGGTTGAAGCTGCCGGCACTGGCCCAGGTGAACAGATGCTCCACCGGAGGGGCACCGGCCAGCTGCTCGCGCAGCACCGCCAGGCTGAGCACCGCAGCGGCTCCGATGCAGGTCAGCAGGAGCGCCGCCACGGGCCGTCTGAGGCGGTTGACGGTGCGGTTGAAGCTGATCAGGCCGAGTCCGGTGAGGCAGGCTCCGGCAAGGGGAAGCACCGGGATCAGCCAGGCGAGGTCGGCAGCCGCGATCATCCGAGACTTGGGCGGGCGAGCTCAGGGAGTGTAGGCAGCACGGTCGGGACCGCTGTGCGTTCAGGCGAGAAATCGCTCGATGGCGCTCGCCCGGAACCCTGCCGCCGCCAGAGGAATCCAGCGATGGCTCCACCAGAGCACCCCGATGGCGATCAGGATGCCCAGCTGGGACGGCCGGAGAAACTCGCGCCACACCAGGGTCTGCTGTCCCCGGGCAATCGCCGCGAAGGGGAGCACGGAGGTCTGGGAAGCGAGATCCTCGAAGGCTGCTCCGAACCGTTGCCTGAGTCGCCGGTCGCCGTTCCAGACCGCGAAGAGATGGTGGGCGATCAGACCCACGCAGGTCACGACCATGAAGCTGGTGCCGATCCAGAGGAGGTGAGTCGTGCACCACAGCACCTGGCCCACCGCCTGCGGGTGTCGGCTGACCCGGATGATGCCGGTGGTGTACAGCCGCACCTGCGGTTTCTGGACCGCCGGGATCTCCAAAAGGTTGTAGGTGGCGGGGTAGAGAAACAGGAAGCTCACGGCCGTCCCCGCCCACACCAGGGGCACCATTCCGGGAACCCCCTGAAGGTTCCAGAGCCGCACGCCGTCGTGGCGATGGCTGATGAAGTAGCCGATCAGCAGGGTGGCGGCCGGAATGCTCAGGGCCGCGAACAGGAGCCGCCAGGCTCTGGCGCCGATGCGGGCTTCCCCCCAGCTGCGCAGCGAGGCCCCGCCGCTGTGAAGGACTGCGAATCCGAGCAGCAGCAGAGCCATCACGGCGCTGCTGTGGTGGGGGGAGCTGGACGGGAGGACGGGCAACCGCAGCGGTGAGGCAGGGGCGATTCTGCCCAGCCGGCTGCTCGGTGGGCGGCTCCCCGCACCGGCCTAGAGTCCCCAGGCCACGCAGTCCGCAGCCGCAGGGCGATCCATGGCAGACCTGCCGTTCACCCTTGATCAGCTGCGCATCCTGCGGGCGATCGCGAGTGAAGGCAGCTTCAAGAAGGCCGCCGACAGCCTGTACGTCACCCAGCCGGCGGTCAGCCTCCAGATCCAGAACCTGGAGAAGCAGCTGGAGGTTTCCCTGTTCGACCGTGGCGGCCGAAAGGCCCAGCTGACCGAGGCCGGCCACCTGCTGCTCAGCTACTGCGACCGGATCCTGAGCCAGTGCCAGGAGGCCTGCCGGGCGCTCGATGATCTGCACAACCTCAAGGGCGGCTCACTGGTCGTCGGTGCCTCCCAGACCACCGGCACCTACCTGATGCCCCGGATGATCGGGCTCTTCCGCCAGAAGTATCCGAACGTCGCGGTGCAGCTGCAGGTGCACAGCACCCGCCGCACCGGCTGGAGCGTGGCCAACGGTCAGGTGGATCTGGCGATCATCGGCGGCGAGCTGCCGGCGGATCTCAATGATCTGCTGCAGGTGGTGCCCTATGCCAACGACGAACTGGCGCTGGTGATGCCGGTCAAGCATCCCCTCTCCCGACTGGTGGAGCTCTCCAAGGAGGATCTCTATCGCCTGGGCTTCGTCTGCCTCGACGCCCAGTCGACCACCCGCAAGATGGTGGACCACCTCCTGGCCCGATCCGGCCTCGATGTGCAGCGCCTGCGGATCGAGATGGAGCTGAACTCCTTCGAAGCGATCAAGAATGCCGTGCAGGCCGGCCTCGGCGCGGCCTTCGTGCCGGTGGTCTCGATCGAGCGCGAACTCGCCGCCGGTTCCGTGCATCGGCCGCTGCTGGCCGATCTGCAGGTGCGCCGCCAGCTCAAGCTGATCAGCCACCCGGCGCGCTACTGCTCGCGGGCGGCCGAGGCCTTCCGCCGCGAGGTGCTGCCGGTCTTCGCCAGTCCCGACAGTCCCCTGCGCCAGACCCAGCGCCTCGGCGCCGGCGCCTGATCATCAGAAGCGATCACCTTCGGGGGTGATGCCGACACTGTCGTCGGCCACGCCCGGGGTGAGGAACTTGTTCTCGCTGATGTCGGTCTGGTAGACGCAGCGGACGATCGGGTTGTCGCGGACCGAACCGATGTAGGCAAAGGTGTTCATGCGCTGCTTGCACTCCCGCATCTGCGCAGCGGTGATCGCGCCCTCCTTCTGCAGAACCGACCAGTTCTCGCGACGGATCACGCAGCCCGGCTGCAGCTTGGGCTGCGTCACGAAACTGGTGCTCGGGTTCAGCGTGGTGTACATCTCCACGTCCATCACGAAGGCACTGGCGCCCCACTGCTTGCAGAACTCCGGATCGGGCACGGCCAGGTCGAGCTGCTGGCTGCTGGCGATGTTGCCCTGATCGCCCGGTCGGTTGCTCGAGAGGCTGGTGCCGATGCCGATGCCGAGGATCAGGACTCCGGCGAGAACCGACGCGGTGGCCAGATTGAACTGGAAACCGCCCTGGCCGCCATCCGGACCGCCACCATTGCCGCGGCCGGCTCCGTTGCCACGGCCCGGTGGACGGGACTCGCGGCCGCGATCGTCGTAGGTGGCCTGTCGGGCGTCCCGATGCGGATAGGCCTCCCGCTCGCTGTAGGCCCGCTCGCTGTAGGAGCGTGGTCGGCGCGGGGGACGGGAGCGGCTCCAGTCGTTACGGCTCATAGGAGTTCCGGGGTCCTGGGCAGCCCCATGGAGAAGTTCTGCACCCTGGCCTGAGGGTTGTATCGGAGCCGTCCCTGCTGCAGCAGCTGTCGGATCGTGCCTTCCAGGTCGGAGCCGATCCGTCTCAGGTTGTACTCGCTGAGGTCGGCCCCGGCATGGTCCGCCACCAGGCGGCGGAAATGGTCCTGCACCTCACGCAGGCAGGCCTCATCCCAGATGAACTCGTTGTCCGGGTCCACATCGAGCGTGAGGCGGCTGCGATCGGCCACCAGATCATCTCCCTCCACCCGCGCGGTGAACAGGCGGATGTGACGGGTGGTGGATTTGAGCAGGGTCTCGGCCATGACGGCAGCGCTGCGCTGGTCGGACCCGACTGTAGGAAGCCGTACGGGTGCGACGGTCTCCCGCGGCGGTCAGCTCTCTTAAGGTTGCTTCTGGTTTGTCTGAGTCCATGCGCGTCGCCATCGCAGGAGCCGGTCTGGCCGGCCTGTCCTGTGCCAAGTACCTCGCCGACGCCGGACACACGCCGATCGTGCTCGAAGCCCGCGATGTGCTCGGGGGCAAGGTGGCCGCCTGGAAGGATGAGGACGGCGACTGGTATGAAACCGGTCTGCACATCTTCTTCGGCGCCTATCCGAACATGCTGCAGCTGATGGGCGAGCTGGGCCTATTGGACCGGCTGCAGTGGAAGAGCCACTCGATGATCTTCAATCAGCCGGATGAGCCGGGCACCTACAGCCGTTTCGACTTTCCCGATCTGCCGGCCCCGCTGAACGGTGTTGCAGCCATTCTCGGCAACAACGACATGTTGACCTGGGGCGAGAAGATCGCTTTCGGCCTCGGGCTCGTGCCGGCCATGCTCAGGGGTCAGCCCTATGTGGAGGAGTGTGATCAGTATTCCTGGACCGAATGGCTGAAGCTGCACAACATCCCCGAGCGTGTGAACGATGAGGTGTTCATCGCCATGAGCAAGGCGCTCAATTTCATCGATCCCGATGAGATCTCCGCCACGGTTGTGCTCACGGCCCTCAATCGCTTCCTGCAGGAGAAGGACGGCTCCCGCATGGCCTTCCTCGATGGTGCACCCCCCGAACGCCTCTGTCAGCCGATCGTGGATTCCGTTCGCCAACGGGGCGGTGAGGTGCATCTGCGCCGGCCACTGCGGGAGATCCTCCTGGCGGACGACGGAAGCGTGGCGGGGTTCCGCATCGCTGAACTGGGTGATGGTGGGGCTGCCGATGCGGGCAGCTGTGTGATCGAGGCCGATGCCTACGTCAGTGCTCTGCCGGTGGATCCCTTCAAGCTGCTCCTGCCGGAGTCCTGGTCAGCCATGCCCTTCTTCAAGAAGCTGGATGGTCTGCGCGGAGTCCCGGTGATCAACATCCACCTCTGGTTCGATCGCAAACTCACCGACATCGACCATCTCCTGTTCAGCCGTTCCGACCTGCTCAGTGTCTATGCCGACATGAGCAACACCTGCCGTGAGTACGAGGATCCGAACCGCTCGATGCTGGAGCTGGTCTTTGCCCCGGCCAAGGACTGGATCGGTCGCAGCGACGACGCCATCATCGAAGCCACCATGGGTGAACTCCGCAAGCTCTTCCCCAATCATTTCGAAGGGCCGGACCCCGCCCTGCTGAGGAAGGCGAAGGTGGTGAAGACCCCTCTTTCCGTCTACAAGACCACTCCGGGCTGCCAGCAGCTGCGTCCATCTCAGGCCACGCCGATCCGGAACTTCTTCCTGGCCGGCGACTACACCATGCAGCGCTATCTGGCCTCGATGGAGGGAGCCGTGCTCAGCGGCAAGCTCTGTGCCGCCACCGTCGATGGCAGCCGAGCAGGAGTTCAACCCGGTGCTGCAGTGGCTGCTGAAGGAGCCGATCGACCGGTGGTCTCGGGCGGCGTCGCCGCCTGACGCCGGGATGGCCCTCTCGATCACCCGGCCTGTCCTCGGCTCTCTCCCCGACCTCGATGCGGCCTTCGAAGCCTGCCGGCGGGAGACTGAGCGGTGGGCCAAAACCTTCTACCTCGGCACCCTGCTGATGCCGCCGGCCAAGCGGCGCGCCATCTGGGCCATCTACGTCTGGTGCCGCCGGACCGACGAACTCATGGACAGTCCCGAGGCCGAAGCGCTGCCAGGCGACGCCCTGGCCCGGCGCCTGGATTCCTGGGAGGAGCACACGCGCGCCCTCTTCGGCGGCCAGGTGCGGACCGCACTCGATCTGGTGCTGGCTGACACGATCGAGCGCTTTTCTCAGCCGATCCAGCCCTACCTCGACATGATCGAGGGGCAGCGGATGGATCTCACCCAGCACCGCTATGCCACGTTCGACCAGCTCCAGCTCTATTGCTATCGGGTCGCCGGCACTGTCGGCCTGATGAGCCAGGAGGTGATGGGCGTCGATCCGGCCTACACCTCGGCGCCCTGGAGCGCCGCTCCTGACCCGAGCGAAGCCGCCGTGGCGCTCGGGATCGCCAATCAGCTCACCAACATCCTGCGGGATGTGGGAGAGGACCGTGCCCGGGGCCGCATCTATCTGCCCCAGGAGGATCTCGAACGGTTCGACTACAGCGAGGCGGATCTGATGGCCGGCTCGCTCAATGAACGCTGGACGGCGTTGATGCGCTTCCAGCTCCAGCGCGCCCGCGACTGGTTCGCTCGCTCGGAAGCAGGCGTGCGCTGGCTGTCCGCCGACGCCCGCTGGCCCGTCTGGGCATCCCTGCGGCTGTATCGGGGCATTCTCGATCGGATCGAGGCGCTGGATTACGACGTCTTCAACAAGCGCGCCTACGTTCCCAGAGCCAGAAAACTGCTGGATCTGCCCTTCTCATACCTGGTCAGTCAGATGCGTTGACCCGGCTTCCTGCAACCATGGACAGAACGGCTGCAGGAGGGAGGCGACACCGTGGACGCCTCCTGATGCAGTGCAGGCCCTGGATCAGACGGCGGCCTTCTGACCGTCGAGCAGCTGCTTGAGCTTGGCCAGCTCACCGGCCCAGCGGGGGTCCGGGGCCTCCTGATCGTTGGCGTCGCTGTGGACGACCTTCTGGACACTCGGGCGACGACCCGCCGAGGCGGACTGGGGGCGCCGCTGGCCGGCATCGCGACTGTCACGGCGCTCGGAGCGTTCGATCCGGAGGCTGTTGCCGCCGAACTCAACGCCGTTGAGCTGCTCGATGATGGCGTCGGCCACGGCCTCGTCGTTCACGGTCATGAAGCCGAAGCCGCGGGAGGCACCCGTGTCGCGGTCCATGACCGGCTTGAAGCGGAGGCCTTCGGCAACGCTGGCGAACAGGGCATCGAGGTCACTGGTCTCGAAGCTCTGCGGCAGGTTGCCGACGTACAGACGTGCGCTCATGGTGAGGGGTCAGGAAGAAAAGACATGTCTCCTGCGGGAGGTCGGTGAGTGGAACGGGAAGGACCTCACTTGGCTGCGTCCTCGCCCCTGAAACTCGGTTGATTCGACTGCGCTGCAGGTCAATCAGCTGGCCTGTAGCCGCTGATGCAACATGAAGTAAACCATAACGCTCCGGTGGGGTCACCCCGCGGCGGGTGTGCTCCCGCTCTGCCGGTCCAGAAAGCGTTGCGCTTCCAGCAGGGCCTCCGCCGGTTCGCGGATGCGGCCGAAGGCCCGTTCCAACGTGAGATGGTCCAGCACCTGGCCCAGGCGTGGTGAGGGTTCCAGGCCGAGGCTCGCCTGGAGGGAACGGCCGTCGAGCGGTGAGCCGGGGTGGAACAGGGGGTCGCCGGCGTCCCGCCAGCGCTCCATCCAGCGGCGCGCCATCGCTGTCGGGGCCAGCAGCAGCCAGGCGGGGAGATCCTGCTCCAGCTCGCGCTGCAGCCTCAGGCGCCGCTGGTCCTCCCAGCCGGCCAGGTCGGTTTCGAGCCCCGTGCTCCAGGCGTCAGCCTCCCGTGAGGGAAGCCACCGCTGCAGTGCCCGGCAGCGCTGCTGGAGCCGCCGCGAGGCCTTCAACCGGCTCAGCCCTTCCCCGCTCAGCATCAGAGCCAGCCGCGCCAGGGGCAGGGCTGAGGCGATCTCCACCGGCTGCAGACCGCGCTCGAGCGCCCCGGCTGCATCAAGCCGGCCGGCCATCGCGAGGGTGTGCCGCCGCTCCCAGGGCCGCAGCAGACCCGAACGGATCAGCAGGCCGATGCCGGAGGCGGGCAGGGGCGCGGCCACCAGGCGCTGCAGTTCCATCAGCACCCGCTCGGGTGCGGTGCGCCGCAGGTGGCAGGCGCCCATCCGGATCCAGCGCCAGGTGCGGGTCTCGATCGAAAAGCTCAGCTCAGCGGCAAGCCGGAGGCCGCGCAGCAGGCGGAGCGGGTCGTCCATCAGGTTCGCCTGGCTGACGGCCCGGAGTCGCTGGGCCTGCCCGTCCTGCAGTCCGTTGCAGGGGTCCACCACACTCAGCTGGGAAGGCGGCAGCCGCACGGCGATCGCATTGACGCTGTAATCGCGTCGACGCAGGTCATGCTCCAGGGAGGGCCCCTCCTGCCGGGCCATGTCGATCGTCCAGTCGCCCAGCACGAGCCGGGCCATGCTCCGGCTGGCGTCCAGCACCACGGCCGTGCCGCCCCAGTCCCGGGCCAGGCCGCGGCAGAGGGCCACCGCCTCCACCGGCACCACGACATCGAGATCGGGCCGCTCCAGGCGCCGCTCCAGCAGGGCGTCGCGAACGGCCCCGCCCACCAGGGCGCTGCCTGCCGGGAAGGCCTCGGGCGGTACCGGCCACTGGCCGGGCCTCAGACGACTCCAGAGTTCACGGGCCAGGGTGGTCGTCACAATGGAGCGCCCCACGATCGGGAGAGCATGTGCATCTGCGTGGACTGCACCTGGGTGGACCGTTGTCAGGCCTATCACGCGGTGGAGCGGCAGCACGGCGTGCCGCACCTCTGCGCGAGCCCTGACTTCCGGCCCGCCTCTCCCCGCATCCATGTGCAGGTGATCGATCTCTCCGCCGGTCAGGTGGGGATCGAATGGGATGTGCGCGGCTGCGGCAGCTACCGGCCGGAGTGGGGCCGCTGGCGTCGGCTGCGGCCTGGCCAGGCGGTTCCGGCATGACCCCCTCCGCTGCGGCGCCGGCACCGGATGGCCTGATCCTGGCGCTGCACAGCAGCAGCAGCAGCCTCGGCGTGGCCTGCGCAGAGGCCTGGCCGCCAGAGGGCGGGGAGCGGGTGCGCTGTTTCCCGCTGGGGCGAGCCCTGAGCACGTCCCTGCTGCACTGCGTGGAGGAGGTGCTGCCGGCCGGCCGCTGGCCGCGGCTGGTCCGGCTGGCGGTCGCCACCGGGCCCGGGGGATTCACGGGGACGCGGCTGACGGTTGTGATGGCGCGCACCCTGGCGCAGCAGCTCGGCTGCCCGCTCAATGGCATCAGCAGCTTCCTCCTGATGGCCCACCGCCTCATCGCCGAGGGCCGCTCCGGCCCCGGACCGTTCTGGATCCGGCAGGAGCTGCCCCGCCGCGGCTTCGTGGTGGGACGGTACGGCTGTCCTGATGGGGGCGAGGATCCCGTGGAACTATCGGTGCCACATCTGGTTCCCCTGGAGCAGGAGGCCGGTTGGCGGGACCATGGCGAGCCGGTCCACCCCTTCCTGGATGCGGTGCCCCGTGATGTGACGTGCCTGCTGCAACGGGCACGCCGGGCGCATCAGGGCGGGCAGCCGGCTGCCTGGGGCCCTGTGCTGCCGATCTACCCCACCAGCCCTGTCGGCGGCCTCTGATGCCGCTGGTCCGGCGGCTGCTGCTGGTCTCCCTGCTGTCTGTGGCCGGAGTCGGCGGGATCTGGTGGGTCCGCACCGGAGGGTTCGCGCCGGCACCGGCGCAGCTGATCCTGGTGCTGGGTGGGGACATCGCCCGGGAGGAGCATGCCGCCCGTCTGGCCCGGAACCACCGCCTGCCCGTGCTGGTGAGCGGCGGCAGCAACCCCGAATACGCCCGCTGGCTGTTCCGGCGCGCCGGCGTTCCCCACGATCAGCTGAAGCTCGACTATCGCGCCCGCGACACCCTGGGCAACTTCACCTCCGTCGTCGATGAGCTGCAGCGGGCCCGGGTGCGCCATGCCCTCCTGGTCACCAGCACGGATCACATGCCGAGAGCTCTGCTCGTGGGACGTCTCGTGGCCGGCAGCCGCGGCATCCGCCTGTCACCGGTTCCGGTGCCCTGTGACCCCGACTGTCAGCCGGAACGCCGGCTCAAGATCTGGGGAGACGGCCTGCGGGCCGCGATCTGGCTGCTGTCGGGCCGGGACCTCAAGGCCCTCAGTCCCCGCTCCCTGCATCAAGCATGGCGTTGATGCGCTCCCCGCAGAGCCGGGTCACCCGGTCGAGATCCCCGCGGGACCGGTTGGCCGGTGGCGGGATCGCCTCGCCGATGCGGATCTGGATCGGGACCCAGCGCGGCCAGCGTCGTCCCAGGCCCAGGGCTCGGTGGCTGTTCACGATCGCCACCGGCAGCAGGGGGGCTCCGGTGCGGGCCGCCAGGAGGGCGGCGCCGGGCTTGGGATCGTTCACCCGGCCATCGCTCTGGCGGGTGCCATCGAGAAACACACCCGTTGCCCAGCCGCGCTGCAGCCGCTCGCTTGCGGTGCGGATCGCTTCGCGGTCGCTGGCGCCCCGTCGCACCGGATAGGCCCCGCAGGCGCGGATGAGGCGGCCCAGCAGGGGAATGCGGAAGAGCTCCTCCTTCGCCATGAACGCCACGGGCCGGCCGAGGGCATGGCCCAGCAGAGGCGGATCCAGATCGGACCCATGGTTGGCCACCACCACCAGGGGGCCCGTTGACGGCACACGCTCCACACCGATCGTGCAGCCCCGGAACAGCAGGCGGTAGACGGGGAAGACGAGCAGACCACTGATCATCCGGTAGGTCAGGCTCGGCTTCGGTGTGAGCAGGAGAGGCCCGCCCGGTTCGCTGGCTGCTGGCATCCGCCCGGTTCAGAGGCCCAGATCGCTGTGTCCGGAGATCTGGGAGAGGGTCACATCCTCCATGCTCCGCTTGACCAGGCCGCTCAGCACCTTGCCGGGCCCCACCTCCACCACGGTGGAGATGCCGGCCTGCTCCATCGCCTGCATGGTTTCCCGCCAGCGCACACCGCAGCACATCTGCTGCCTCAGGCGCTCGCGCAGCACGGCGGCATCGCTGCTCGGTGTGGGGTCGCTGTTGCTGATGACCGGGAACCGGGCGGGACGGAACTCCAGGCTGTCCAGCAGCTCGCTCAGCGCGGCCGCCGGGGTCGCCATCCGGGGGGAGTGGAATGCACCGGAGACCGGAAGCGTGACGTTCCGGCGCGGGCTGAGGGCCTCGCAGAGCGCCTCCAGGCCCGCTCTGGAACCGGAGAGCACCACCTGGGCCGCGCTGTTGTCGTTGGCGATCACCACATCTTCCTGCTGGGCCACCAACTGCTCCAGCCGCTCCCGCTCGAAGCCCATCACCGCACACATGCCGCCCTCGCCGGCGGCGGCCATCAGCTCGCTGCGACGGTGCACCAGCTGCAGTGAGCTCTCCAGGTCGAGCACACCCGCCGCGTAGAGCGCCACCAGTTCCCCCAGGCTGTGGCCCGCCACCAGCGCCGGCTGGCGACCCTGCTCCAGCAGGGCATCCACCAGGAGGCTCTCGACGGTGAACAGGGCCGGCTGGGTGTTGCGCGTGTCGTTGAGATCGGAGGGAGAGGTCTCCGACGCGGCCTCGCCGCTGCAGATCGCCAGCAGATCGCGGCCCAGCAGTTCGGAGACCCGGCTGAAGCGCTCCCTGGCGTCGCGGCAGGCGAGCACTCCATCAGCCATGCCGGGATGCTGGGAACCCTGTCCCGGAAACACCCAGGCGACGGCCATGACAGCTGATGCGGCGAGGCTGGAGCGTACGCCTCGGCGGTCAGGCGGGCACGTTCCCGGGACCCTGCCAGCGCATCAGAGCGGCGCCCCAGCTGAGCCCCGCTCCGAAGCCGGCGCTGGCGATCAGGTGGCCGGAGCGGATCCGGCCATCCCGCACCGCCTCGTCGAGCATGAGGGGAATCGTGGCCGCTGAGGTGTTGCCGTACTCGGCCAGATTGCTCAGGGCACGATCCGTGGGGATGCCCAGCCGTTCGGCCACGGCGTCGAGGATGCGCTGGTTGGCCTGATGAAGCACCAGCCAGTCCACGGACGCCGCATCCGTGCCCGTCTCCTCGAGCAGCTCCCTGAGCAGCGCGGGCACATCCCGCACCGCGAACTTGTAGACCTCCTGGCCGTTCATGTGAATCGGGCTGAACCCGCCCGGCTGCCAGCGTGCCCCTGCCACCAGCGGCTCGTCCCCGCTCTGACGCGGCAGCTGCAGCACGGCACCGCGCCGGCCGTCGGATCGCATCCGGAATCCGCACAGCCCGTCCTGCTCCGGCTCGCAGGCCTCGATGGCGATCGCCGCCGCGCCGTCGCCGAAGAGCACGCAGGTGCGCCGGTCATCCCAGTCCACCCAGCTGCTGAGCTGATCGGCTCCCACCACCAGCGCCCGGCGCATGGCACCGCTGCGCAGGTACTGGGCCGCGGTCACCAGGGCGAAGAGGAAGCCGCTGCAGGCGGCGGTGAGGTCGAAGGCCACGGCCCGGTCGGCACCGATTCCCGCCTGGACGGCCGGAGCCATTCCGAAGAGATCATCGGGGCTGGAGGTGGCCACCAGCACCAGGTCGAGACTGTCCGCCGACCAGCCGGCATGCGCGATCGCGGCGCGACCGGCGGCGGCGGCCAGTCCCTGGAGCGGTTCGCCGGCCCCCAGCACCCGGCGGCGCCGGATGCCCGTGCGGCTGCGGATCCACTCGTCCGAGGTGTCGACCCGTCCGCTGAGCTGGTCATTGCTCAGGCTCTGGGATGGCAGGGCGCTGCCGCAGCCTCGCAGCGCAACACCGGCGAGCGGGAGCCCCGACTTGATGGCGCCAAGGCTCACGTGCACCAGCCTCGATCACGGGGGCTCAGTCAATCACAGGTGCGTCTCCGGGGCGGCAGCTAGCCGACCGGAGCCATGGCGCCGCCGGCTTCGTGGGTCGGGTTCAGCCGGGCCAGATCGCCCATCACATCGTGGCTGGCGGCGGTGTGGGCCAGGCGCAGAGCGCTCACCACGGAGAGCGCCCGGCTGCTGCCGTGGCCGATGACGCAGATCCCGTTCACGCCCAGCAGCAGCGCCCCGCCGTGCTCGGCATGGTCAAGCCGCTTCTTGATCCGAACCAGATTGCTGCGCAGAAACGCGGATCCCACCTTGCCCCGGCGTCCGCGGGGCAGCTCGGCCCGGAGAACGCCGAGCAGAACGGTCCCGACCGATTCGAGGAACTTGAGCAGGACGTTGCCGGTGAAGCCATCGCAGACCACCACATCGAACGCACCCGAGAGCACGTCGCGGCCCTCGCAGTTGCCCGCGAAGTGAAAGCGATCGTCGGCCGCCAGGAGCGGGTGGGTCTTCAGGGCCAGGTCGTTGCCCTTGCAGGTCTCCTCGCCGATGTTGAGCAGGCCGACCCGCGGCCGATCCACCTCCAGCACATCGCGGCTGTAGATGTTGCCGAGCAGGGCGAACTGATGCAGCCAGGCGGGTTTGCAGTCGGTGTTCGCCCCGACGTCGAGCACCAGCACCTGCCGTCCCTGGTCCTTGGTCGGGAAGAGCGCTCCGATGGCGGGCCGCTCGATGCCGGGCAGTCGGCCCAGGCGGAAGATCGCGGAGGCCATCACGGCGCCCGAGTTCCCGGCCGAGTACACCGCCTTCGCCTCGCCTCGCTTGACCAGGTCCATGGCCATGTTGATGCTGGCGGAGCGCTTGCGCCGCACCGCGGTGGGCTCCTCGTGCATGCCGACGGACGGGCCGCTGTCCACCAGCTCCAGCAGTCCCTCCCGTTGGGCGTCCTCGAGGCCGTCGGCCAGATCGAGCTCGCGCACGGCCCGCTGCAGCACCTCCGGTTCCGCGAGGAAGCGGATGCGCAGCGGCAGCCGCTTCACGGCCAGCAGGCAGCCTTCGAGGATCGGGCCCGGGGCGTGGTCCCCGCCCATGCCGTCCACCGCCACCCAGACGCGCTCCGCCGGATCGATTGCGGCCGCGTCGTCCACCCCCTCCCCCTGAAGCCGGCGCAGGGGATCGAGCACGAGAGGCTGCAGCACCGAACCCGCCATGGACCCCGCAGCCGTGGCCGAGCTGGTGGCCGTCCCGACCAGGCTGGTGACGGCCGCATTGCGGCGATACCAGATCACCAGACGCCGGATGGCCCGGCTGGAGCGGGGCCGCCGGAGCGAGCCGGCTCTGGCGTCAGGATCCTTCGGAGGCAACGGCGTCGACGATGCGTTGGAACAGGTAACCGGTGCCGCGAGCCGTGAGGATCAGCTCCGGATTGGCCGGATCGTCCTCCAGTTTGGACCGGAGCCTGGAGATGTGAACGTCCACCACCCGGGTGTCGACGTGGCGCTCGGGTGTGTAGCCCCAGACCTCCTTGAGAATCTCGCTGCGGCTGAACGGCTCACCCGAGCGGCTGACCAGGAGCTCCAGCAGCGAGAACTCCATGCCGGTGAGGCGGATGCGGTCATCACCGCGGAACACCTGGCGTTTGTTGGTGTCGATGCGCAGATCAGCCACCTGGATCACACCCGAGTTGGGGATGCCGGCGGGGGTGTCCTTGTCGACCCGACGCAGCACGCAGCGGATGCGGGCCTCCAGCTCCTTCGGGCTGAAGGGCTTGACGACGTAGTCATCGGCGCCGAGCTCCAGACCCGTGATGCGATCGGCCACATCGCCCAGGGCGGTGAGCATCACGATCGGGACGTCGGACTCCTTGCGGAGCTCCTGGCAGACGCCGTAGCCATCGAGCTTCGGCATCATCACGTCCAGCACCACCAGGTCGGGTGGAGCGCGATGGAACGCCTCCAGCGCCTCCTCACCGTCACTGGCGGTCACCACCTGGTAGCCGATCATCGAGAGCCGCGTCTCCAGGATCCGGCGGATGCTGGCCTCGTCATCGACGACCAGGATCGATTCTTTCGCGGGGGCGGAAGCCGTCATCACCAACGGTGGCGAGTGCTACGAAGCCCGACCATCGAAAAGGCCGGAGGGGCCATTGGTTCACCGAAAGCCACCATTCTTTATAAATCTGCGTGCCGCGTCCTGTCACCGTCTACAGCTGCAGGGAATGCGGCGCCCAGGCCCGTCAGTTCTTCGGCCGCTGTCCCTCCTGCGGGGCGTGGAACAGCCTGGTGGAGGAGCGGTCGGGACCGCGCGGGCAGCCCGCTGCGAGCGGGCCTGCGGCTGAGCCCCGTCCCCGCCACTCCGAGGCGATCAACCTGGTGGCGGGTCCGCCGCTCTCGAGGCTGAGCAGCGGCAGCAGTGAGTTCGACCGGGTTCTCGGCGGCGGTGTCGTGCCGGGATCCCTGGTGCTCGTCGGGGGGGATCCCGGCATCGGCAAGTCGACCCTGCTGCTTCAGAGCGCCACGGCCATGGCCGCCGGCCATCCGGTGCTCTATGTGAGCGCCGAGGAGTCGGCCCAGCAGGTGCGCCTGCGCTGGCGCCGCCTGATGGAGCGTCCAGCCGACGAGCGCCCCGCAGGTGATGGCGGCCCGGATCCGGACGCGGCCGGCGACCGGCTGCGCCTGCTGGCGGAGACCGATCTCGACCGCGTGCTCGAGGAGCTTCAGAGCCTCCGACCCTCCGTGGCGATCATCGACAGCATCCAGGCCCTGTGCGACGAAGCTCTGAGCAGTGCCCCGGGCTCGGTGGCCCAGGTGCGGGAGTGCGCCTCGGCCCTGCAGCGCCTGGCCAAGCGTCAGGGCACGGCGCTCCTGCTGGTGGGTCACGTCACCAAGGACGGTGTTCTGGCGGGGCCCAAGGTGCTGGAGCACCTGGTGGATGCCGTGCTGACCTTCGAGGGCGATCGGTTCGCCAGCCACCGCCTGCTGCGGGCGGTCAAGAACCGCTACGGCGCCACCCATGAGCTGGGTGTGTTCGAGATGCGCTCCGGTGGTCTTGAGGAGGTGAGCAACCCCAGCGAGCTCTTCCTCAGCGACGACAGCGCCGCCTGTGGGGTGGCGACGATCGTGGCCTGCGAGGGCACGCGGCCGCTGGTGGTGGAGCTGCAGGCGCTGGTCAACACCACGGCCTATGCCAGCCCCCGCCGAACCGCCACCGGCATCGGCACCAATCGGCTCCACCAGATCCTGGCCGTGCTGGAGCGCCATCTCGGCCTGCCCCTCTCGCGCTACGACTGCTATCTGGCGGTGGCCGCCGGCCTGGCGGTGGAGGAACCCGCCTCCGATCTGGGTGTGGCCGCGGCGGTTCTGGCCAGCTGCAGGACGTTCACCCTGCCGGCTGGAACGGTGCTGATCGGCGAGCTGGGCCTGGGCGGCCAGATCCGGCCGGTCAGCCAGCTCGAACTCAGGCTCCAGGAGGCCGCACGGCTCGGTTTCCGCCGGGCGATCATCCCCCGCGCCGGCACCGCCACGGCCATCTCATCCGTCGACGGCCTCGCCTGCCTGCCGGTGCGCACCCTGGCGGAGGCGATGGTGGCGGCGCTGGAGGTCGAGGCTTCGGATCTGGCCCCTGCCCCGGCGGACTGGGATCAGAAGTAGACGTCCACGTTGCTGCGGCCGCTCGCCTTGAGCCAGTTCTCGATGTCGAGGTAGCCGCCGGGGTTCTGCCGCACCGCCCGGGTCCAGACCTGGGCGGCCTGATCGAACCAGCGATCGGCTTCGTCCCGCTCGCCGCTCTCCTCGGCCAGCCGGCCCCACTTCTCGTAGATCAGCCCCATGTTCTTCAGGCAGGAGGGCTGATTCGGGTTCTCCTCCAGAGCCCGCGCGTAGGTGTCGAGCGCCCGCTGCTCCTCGCCGTTGCTCATGTAGATGATCGCCATGTTCTTGAGGGTCTCGCCCCGGTCGATCGGATTGGCCTCGAGCCTCAGGCTCTCCTCATAGTTCTCCAGCGCTTCGGCGTAGTCGCCGTCGTTCTGGGCCGAGAGACCATCGCGGTAGTACACGTAGGCCTCCTTGGCCTTGGCATCGATCGGCAGCAGCTTGACGATCAGGTCCGCCATCACCGTGAAGCTCTTGTCGATGAAGTTGTCGTTGCGTTGGCTGCGCGGCACCGTCGGGTCCTGCTCGGAAGTCTTGCGGTCCATCCTGCCGAGGTGCGCCCGACTTGGGCGCACCTAGCCTTGCCGCCATGACCCCACCATCCGCGCCCCCTGCGACGGCGAGCGACGGTCCAGCCGCTCACGCCGGGGCCCCCCGTCCGGTGCAGCCGCTGCTGCTCGACATCGATGGTCTGAAGTGCGCCGGCTGCGTGCGGGCCGCGGAACGGACCCTGCTGCAGCAGCCCGGGGTGCGTGAGGCGAGCGTGAACCTGCTCACCCGCACGGCCTGGGTGGGGCTGGAGCCGGCAGCCGATGGGCAGGACCCCGCTCCACCTCCCTCCGACCACGTGCAGGGCCTGCTGGATGCTCTGGCCGGCCTCGGCTTCCGCGCCAGCGCCCGCAGCGAAGCCGATGGCCAGGCTCCCGCCCACGCCTCCGCTTCGCCCCCCGGCTGGTGGAGCAGCTGGCGGCAGCTGGTGGTGGCCCTGGTGCTGCTGCTTCTCTCCGGCGCCGGTCATCTGAGTCCTGCCGGTCCTCTGGGGTCGCTGAGCTTCCACGCGCTGCTGGCCACAGTCGCTCTGGCCGGCCCCGGCCGCCCGATCCTGGTTCGTGGGGTCAGGGCGGCCCTGGCGGGCATGCCCAGCATGGACACCCTGGTGGGGCTGGGGGTCGGCAGTGCCTATCTCGCCAGCGTGGTGGCCTGGATCTGGCCCGCGGTGGGCTGGCAGTGCTTCTTCAACGAGCCGGTGATGCTGCTGGGCTTCGTGCTGCTGGGCCGCTTCCTCGAGGACCGGGCCCGCCGCCGCACCGGTTCGGCGCTCGAGCAGCTGGCCCGCCTGCAGCCCGACACCGCCCGCCTGCTGATGGCCGATGGCAGCGTGCGCAGCGTCCGTCCCGGAGGCCTCCGGCCCGGGGATCGCATCCAGCTGCTGGCCGGCGACCGGATTCCGGTGGATGGCGTGGTTCTGGAGGGCACGTCCTCCATCGACATGTCCAGCCTCACCGGCGAGCCGATGCCCGTGGAGGTGGCCGTCGCGGCTCCCCTGTCGGCCGGATGCCTGAATCTGAGCGGCACCCTGGTGCTGGCTGTGGAGCGCACCGGTTCGGCCACCGCCATGGCCCGGATCATCCGCATGGTGGAGGAAGCCCAGGCCCGCAAGGCCCCCATCCAGGGCCTGGCGGATCGGGTCTCGGGGCGCTTCTGCGTGGTGGTGCTGGCCCTGGCCCTGGCCACATTCCTGTTCTGGTGGCAGCTCGGCAGTCGCTGGTGGCCGCAGGTGCTGCAGATGGCACCGTCCGCTCACGCCCACGGCGGCCATGTCCCCCTGGGCGCTGCGGCCGACACCCCGATCGCCCTGGCGCTGCAGCTGGCGATCGCCGTGCTCGTGGTGGCCTGCCCCTGCGCGCTCGGACTCGCCACCCCCACCGTGATCACCGTGGCCTCCGGCCTGGCGGCGCGGCGGGGCTGGCTGTTCCGCGGCGGCGATGTGATCGAGGCCACCGCAACGGTGGACCGGGTGCTCTTTGACAAGACCGGCACCCTCACCCGGGGCCGGCCGCTGGTGAGCGCGCTGGCCACCGCCGGGTCCCTGGTCCCCGGCTCCGACGCCGCGACCATCGCGCGTGAGGAGCGGCACCTGCTCGGGCTTGCCGCCAGCCTCGAGCAGCAGAGCCGCCATCCCCTCGCCCACGCCCTGATTCAGGAGGCGCGCAGCCGTGATCTGTCGCTGGAGGCTCCGAGCGAGGTGCAGACCATCGCCGGGTGCGGGGTGATCGGCCGGCTCCCCTCCCAGCCCTCGCTTCCGATCCGGGTGGGCCGGCTCGACTGGCTGCAGGAGCAGGGCGTGCCGGTGGACCCGGCCTGGCGCGCCTCACTTGATCTCTGGGACCAGCGGGGTGTAAGCACCCTGGCCGTGTCCGCCGGCCCCAGCCTGATCGGGCTGATCGCTGTCGAGGACACCCTGCGGCCGGATGCGCCGGAGACCGTGGCCAGCCTGCGGCGCATGGGGCTGGCCTCCGGTGTCCTCAGCGGCGACCGGCAGGCTTCGGTGGAACGGCTGGGGGCGGCCATCGGCCTGGACCCCGACCAACTGGCCTGGGAGCTCCGCCCCGAGGACAAGCTCACGGCCATCGAGCGGTTTCAGCAGCGGCAGACCGTTGCGATGGTCGGCGACGGCATCAATGACGCCCCCGCCCTGGCCCGGGCACAGGTGGGGATCGCGGTCGGCACCGGCACCCAGATCGCCCAGGACAGCTCCGATGTGGTGGTGTTGGGGGACCGGCTGGCCGATCTGCCCGAACTGATCGGCCTGGCGCGCCGCGCGATGGGGCGGATCCGCCAGAACCTGTGGTGGGCCTTCGGCTACAACCTGATCGCCATCCCCCTGGCGGCCGGTGTGCTGTTGCCCGGGGCCGGTGTGCTGCTCTCGCCCCCGCTGGCGGCCCTGCTGATGGCCTTCAGCTCGATCACCGTGGTGCTCAATGCCCTCAGCCTCGCGGCTCCGCCGCAGAGGCGCGCAGTGTGATCGACTCTGCCGGCGACCCGCCCAGCACCCGTCGCGGCTGCTTTCTGGTGGTCGAGGGTGTGGACGGGGCCGGCAAGACCACCCAGATCGACGCACTGAACCGCTGGCTGCCGGGCAGCGGTCTGATGCCAGCGGGAGCCCGCCTGGTGCTCACCCGCGAACCGGGCGGTACCGCGCTGGGTGTGCGGCTGCGGGAGCTGCTCCTGCACCCCCCGGCCGATCAGGCCCCCGCCCCGTCCACTGAGCTGCTGCTCTACGCCGCCGATCGCGCCCAGCACGTGAACGGTCTGATCCGGCCGGCCCTCGAGCGCGGCGACTGGGTGCTGTGCGATCGCTACACCGGCTCCACACTGGCCTATCAGGGCTGGGGACGGGGTCTGGCGATCGATCACATCCGCCAGCTCCAGGCGATCGCCACCGAGGGGCTCGGGGCCGATGTGACCCTCTGGCTGGATCTGCCGCTGGAGGCGGCTCTGGAGCGGCGCGGCCGCAGGTCCGGTGAGCCCGATCGCATGGAGGCCAGCGGCCGGGCCTTTCTGGCGCGGGTCTGCGAGGGCTTCGAGGCCCTGAGCCGTGAACATCGCTGGCAGCGTCTCGATGCCGGCGCATCCCCCGACCGGGTTCAGGAGGCGGCCAGGGCCGTCCTGCGCCGCGTGCTGGCCCCGGCATCCCCAGCCGCTGATGAGCCTGTTCCGTGACCTGCTCGGCCAGCCTCTGGCCGTCTCCCTGCTCACCTCCGCCCTCCGCAGCGGACGGCTGGCCCCGGCCTACCTCTTCCAGGGGCCGGAGGGCGTGGGGCGCACGCTCGCGGCGGAGCGATTCCTGGAAGGCATCGTCACCGGCGGGCAGGAGGACCCCCGCGTCCGCCGCCGCCTGCGGGCCCGCAACCATCCCGACCTGCTCTGGGTCGAACCCACCTACCAGGTTCAGGGACGGCTGATCCCGCGCTCCCGGGCCCTCGAGGAGGGTGTGAGCCGCAGGGCCGAGCCCCAGGTCCGCCTGGAGCAGGTGCGGCAGATCACTGCAGCGGTGGCCCGGCCGCCGCTGGAGGCTGCACGCTCGCTGGTGGTGCTCGAGGGGGCCGAGGCGATGGCGGAGGCGGCGGCCAATGCGCTGCTCAAGACGCTGGAGGAGCCCGGCTCGGCCTGTCTTCTGCTGATCTGCGCGGCGCCGGATCAGCTGCTCAGCACGATCCGCTCCCGCTGCCAGGCGATTCCCTTCCGGCCGCTGGACCGGGCCAGCTTCCAGGCGGTGCTGGATCGCCTGCCGATGCCCGATGGTGACCCTGCTTCAGACCAGGCGAGCGGGGAGGATGCCGACCTCCACCGGGATCTGCTGGAGCGGATGGCGGCCGGTTCCCCCGGGGCCCTGCTCGCCCACCGGCAGCACTGGCATGAGCTGCCCCCCGAGCTGGTGACGGGGCTCTGCGCTCTCGGCGCCAGCCGGAGCGATGCCCTGAGGCTGGCGGCGGCGGTGAGCGATGCCCTGGATGTGGAGTCCCAGCTCTGGCTGGTGGAGTGGTGGCGCTGGTGGCTCTGGACGCGCCAGGCCGATCCGGCCGTGCAGCTCCGCCTGCAGCGGCTGCAGCGTCACCTGAGGGCCTACGTGCAGCCCCGGCTGGCCTGGGAGGTGGCAGCGCTCGAGGTGGCCGCCCTGATCAGGCGCTGGCCTTCGTGTTCTCCAGGCGCTGCCGCTGCACCGCCTCGGCCTGTCTGATCAGGGCCTCTCCCGTGGGGAGCTCGAGGCAGTAGCCGGCGCCGTAGACGGTCTTGATGAAGCGGGGCTTGCGCGGTTCGGGCTCCAGCTTCGTGCGCAGATGCCGCACATGAACCCGGATCGTCTCGATGTCGTCGTCCGGCTCGTAGCCCCACACCTCCTTCAGGATCAGGGAGGGGGCCACCGTCTGACCATGGCGCTGCAGCAGGCAGTGCAGCAGCTCGAATTCCAGGTGGGTGAGACGCACCGGGGCGTCGAACCAGATGGCCTCGAACCGCTCGGGTACCAGCGTCAGAGGCCCGTAGCTGAGGATCTCGCTGTGGCTGGCGGCCAGGGGGGCGTGTTCGCTGCGGCGCAGCAGCGCCTTGATCCGCACATGCAGCTCCTCGAGATCAAAGGGCTTGGTCAGATAGTCGTCCGCACCGGAATTGAAGCCGCTCACCTTGTCCTTCGTTCCCCCGAGGGCGGTCAGCATCAGGATCGGAATCCGTGATGTGCGTTCGTCGCGCCGCAGCCGCTGACACAGGGTGAGCCCGTCGACCTTGGGCAGCATGAGGTCGAGCAGGATCAGATCCGGGGTGAACTGCAGCGCCAGGGCCTGCCCCTTGATGCCGTCATCGGCCTTCTGCACGTCGAAACCGCTGTGCTGCAGATGGCCCGAGACCAGCTCCAGCATGTCCTTGTCGTCTTCGATCAGCAGAATCGAGGGCTTCATGGCTGATGCCCCTGGCCGGGGGGTCTGGCAAACCCCTTCATTCTCTTCGCTTCAGCCCGATCCTGCAGCGACCTGAAACGTGCGGGCCGCGCTCCGCCGACGCTCGCCGGGCTCGCCCAAGAAAAAAGCCACGGCGGAGCCGTGGCCTGCAACTGCAACTCCCCGGGCGGGATTCGAACCTGCGACCAATCGATTAACAGTCGACCGCTCTACCGCTGAGCTACCGAGGAATCAGCGTGGCCAATGATACCTCCTGGCGGTGCGCCTCCAGCCCGTGGGCTCAGCCCCCCGGGCGCTTCAGGCCGCTCCGCAGCGCGGCGCCGCTTCGCCATGGCCCCAGCCGTCCCGACTCCATCAGTGCCGCCCCGTGGCAGCGGTCCAGCTCCTCCAGGCGATGGGTGATCCAGAGGGCCGTGATCGGGTGGTCCCCCCGTTCACACAGGCCCAGGATCACATCGAGCACATCGCCCTGGTGCTCCGGGTCAAGCAGGGCGGTCGGCTCGTCGAGCAGCAGCAGATCGCCATCCCCGGCCAGGGCTCCGGCGATGGCGAGCCTCTGCTTCTGCCCGCCGCTGAGGGTGTGGATCGGTCGCTCCTCGAAGCCGGCCAGGCCCACATCCGCCAGGGCCCGGCTCACCCGGGCCTCCGTCTCATGTCTTGAAAGCGTGGCTGGCATGCCCAGCTGCAGGTCGCTGCTGCAGGTGGGGAGCAGGAGCTGGTGATCGGGATTCTGGAAGACGAGAGCGGGCTTGCCTGTGGAGTGGACCGTGCCCGCATCGGGGCTGATCAGGCCGGCGATCACCCGGAACAGCGTGCTCTTGCCGCAGCCGTTGCGGCCCACGATCATCCAGAGGCCGGGGCCGGGCAGGCGGGTGCTGCAGCCGGAGAGGGCGGGCCGACCCGATGGCCAGTGGAACGTCACCGACTCCAGTACGAGCGGAGCGGTTGCGGCTGAGGTCAACGGTTCAGCTGTCGAGGCTGAAGCCGGGCCGGCGCACACCGCCACCGGTGCTGGATTTCTCGTACATCTGAACCGCCACGATCTCGCTGCTGAGCAGGCAGACCCGTTTCTCCTCGTCCTTCTCGCAGCTGAGGTTCAGCAGGCGGGGCTGCTGGTTCTCGAGGGCCTGGCGGACCTCGGCGAACAGCCCCTCGGCGGCGTCCCGCTCCTTGCGCTGCACCGAGAAGGGCATGGGACTGAGCTTCAGGCTCATCTCGATGACGTACACGGTGCGTCCACGGCAGGGGGCGCCCACTCTGGCGAATCACCGGCAGGCCATCGCGCGGGAAGCCGGCTGAGTACTTCTGCTCATCGGGGCCGGCGGAAGGGCGGCAGCCCTGCACGGCCCCGCTCAGCTCTCTAGTATCACCGCTGTAAAGCTTCATGAAGCTCACTCATGACGATCGCTGTAGGGCGCGCGCCACAGCGGGGATGGTTTGACGTCCTCGATGACTGGTTGAAGCGCGACCGCTTTGTTTTTGTCGGCTGGTCCGGCATCCTGCTGTTCCCGACCGCCTACCTGGCGATCGGCGGCTGGCTGACCGGCACGACCTTCGTGACCTCCTGGTACACGCACGGAATTGCGTCGTCGTACCTGGAGGGTTGCAACTTCCTGACCGCGGCGGTGAGCACACCGGCCGACGCGATGGGCCACAGCCTGCTGCTGCTCTGGGGCCCTGAGGCCCAGGGCGATTTTGTGCGCTGGTGCCAGCTGGGAGGCCTGTGGGCCTTCGTGGCGCTGCACGGCGCCTTCGCGCTGATCGGCTTCATGCTGCGTCAGTTCGAGATTGCCCGTCTGGTGGGCATCCGCCCGTACAACGCGATTGCCTTCTCAGGCCCGATCGCGGTGTTCGTGAGCGTGTTCCTGATGTATCCGCTGGGCCAGAGCAGCTGGTTCTTCGCGCCGAGCTTCGGCGTGGCGGCGATTTTCCGCTTCCTGCTGTTCCTGCAGGGCTTCCACAACTGGACGCTGAACCCGTTCCACATGATGGGCGTGGCCGGCATTCTGGGTGGCGCGCTGTTGTGCGCGATCCACGGAGCCACGGTGGAGAACACGCTGTTCGAGGACGGCGAGCAGGCCAACACCTTCAAGGCGTTCGAGCCGACGCAGGAGGAGGAGACCTACTCGATGGTGACGGCCAACCGTTTCTGGAGCCAGATTTTCGGGATTGCGTTCTCGAACAAGCGCTGGCTGCACTTCTTCATGCTGTTCGTGCCTGTGATGGGCCTGTGGACGAGCTCGATCGGGATCATCGGTCTGGCGCTGAACCTGCGTGCGTATGACTTCGTGTCGCAGGAGATCCGTGCAGCAGAGGATCCTGAGTTCGAGACGTTCTACACCAAGAACATTCTGCTGAATGAAGGTCTGCGTGCCTGGATGGCACCAGCGGACCAACCGCACGAAAACTTCGTCTTCCCTGAAGAGGTTCTGCCCCGCGGTAACGCCCTCTGATCACCAGAGAGTGTCCAACTCCGTTCTCTCGGCCCCCGTAAGGGGGCTTATTTGTTGGCTGATCCAAATCGGGGTGACGTGCACCCCGGAAATCGCTCCAGGGTGAACAAGGCCGTTTGCAGTAGCGTCCGAGAACAGCCTGTACTGCTTGATTGGGTGAGCCTCCCATGCTCGATGTCTACGGCTCCAGCCAGCCGCCGGAGCGATCTGCTGCTCCCGGGGAGTTGATCCGGCGGCAGCGACTCGTTCAGCGTCTGATCGGCTTGGTTCTGTGCTTCGGTGGCAGCGCTCTTGTTGTGGCCTCTGGCGTGAAAGCGATGTTGTCGATCACGCAGGGCCTTCCCTGGACCGGAGAAGTTCCCCTCGCGATCGCCGGAACGGTGGTCGTGTCGCTGGGGATCGGTGCAGGCCGATCACGACAGCTGGCGCTGTTGCTTGGGGGCCTGAGCAGGCGGGCGCGCAAGAGAAGGGCCTTCGTGGTCGCGGTGGTCGCGGTGGCTTTGGTGGCATGCATGGTTGGCATGAAGCTCTCTGTTGGCAGTGTCTCTCGATACAAGCGCCTGCTTGGCGAGGGCGGCTTGATTGAGTACGGCCAGGTTCTTCTGCTGGCTGCGTCAGCCTGGTGCACCGCTCTCATTGCCAAAGACTGTTTCCGCCGACTTGGCTTGCGGGCCTTGGGGACGGCCAGCGCCGTTGCATCGTTTGGCCTTGCTTTTCTCGTGATGGAGGAGCTGGCATGGGGGCAAGTCTTGTTTGGCTGGCAGACTCCGGAGGGAATCGCCAATGTCAATGCGCAGAATCAAACAACATTCCATAATCTTGACGTCTTTCAGTCGTCCCTGGACGTCTCCTTTTTTCTGTTGATGCTTGCGCTCCTGATTGTCATCGTGGTTCAGCCTTTCGGTTCATACCCGACGTCTCAGGATGGTCTCAGTCCCAAAGCCGTGGGTGCTCTCCTTTTGCCTCCACGCTACTTCTGGCCGCTTGGCCTGGTGTCAGTCCTGATCTCCCTGTTCGTCGCCAGTAAAGGCGCGCCAACAATCATCTTTAATCGTGATCAGGAGTGGGCCGAGTTGGTCTTTTATCTTGTGCTCGCATTGGCCTCTCTTCGAGGCTACATCTTGTTGGGTGGGATGAATCGGTCCGCTGAGTGAGTGCAGTTCCAGGTGAGGCATCAGGCCTTGGCCATTGCACAACCGGCTGGTATGCCAGCAACACGGCTCATGGCAGGCGCTGTCAACGCACCACTAAGTGAGTCATCTCCAGCCGACGGCTCTCATTGTTGTGCAGGGGCGCTCAGCACGTCTCACTGCGTCAAACTCGCAGGGCAGTGTCATCGTCTGTCGCTGGCGCTTGGGCGAAATCCTTCAGCCTCCGGGAAGGCCTGGCTGATGACGTAGTGAGGGCGTTGCTTGACTTCGATGAATATTCTGCCAACATATTCTCCCAGGATGCCAATCCCCAGAAGCTGAAGTCCCCCTAGAAAAGTGACCGCTGTGAACACTGAGGCGTAGCCCGGAACATCGCGCCCACTCAGCAGCGTCTGGATGGTGACATTCAGGCCAAGGGTGAACGAGATGACCGTGAACAGGAGGCCGATATAGCTCCATACTCTCAGTGCTGACGTCGAGAAGCCAAACAGTCCGTCAAGAGCGTAGTTCCACAGCTTCCAGTACGCCCACTTTCCTGATCCATGGGCTCGGTGGTCTCTTTTGTAATAGAGAGGGTCCTGCCTGAAGCCAGACCATGCGAAGAAGCCCTTTGAGAAGCGAACACTCTCGCGACACGAGCGGATCGCCTGGACGGCTCGATTGTCCAGCAGGCGAAAGTCGCTGGAGTCAAGCTGAATGCTGAGCTTCGAGGTCGATCGGAAGAGTCGATAAAAGATCTTTGCCGTCAGCTGCTTCAGCCAAGTGTCCGATTCCCGGTTGGAGCGCACGCAATTGACGACCTGCGTCCCCTGTCTCCACATGGACACCATTGCGGGGATGATCTCAGGTGGATCCTGAAGGTCGGCGTCAATAAGAATGCAGGCGTCGTCGAATGCTCTGTCCAACCCGGCAAGCAGTGCCGCCTCCTTGCCGAAGTTCCTGGAGAGTTCAAGGGCGGTTCCCTCGCACCATGCGTGATGAAGGGCAAACAGGCGGATGGCTTCAGAATACGTATCGTCCGTGCTTCCATCGCTGATCACAAGCAGCCTCCAGCGACAGTCGTCCACCAAGGCGCAGGCCGCTTTCAGCCGCTGGAACAAGTGGGGCAGATTCCTGGATTCGTTGAAGCATGGCACAATGATCGAGATCAGGTCTGTTGCCAGTTTCTCCGGGTGATCGCCCTGATCATCGGGGCAACCTGGATCAGAGAGTGCCATGATTCCCAGCTCTGGAGTCAGAACGGTAGGCGCTTACTGATCCTAGACTTGATGGGTATGCCTCTCGCCTGAGAGCAAGACGACGGCGACAGAGATGGTCATGGAGCTTGGATCGTTCCTGACCAAGCGCTGGAGGAAACTGCAGCTGGGCTCGCTGCGTGATGCCAACGCGCTTTCTCGCTCTCTCGAGCTGTCACAGCAATCGTCCCGATGCAGCCTCAGCACGTCACCGCGTAGACGAGATGACGTCGTATCGCCTCATTCGCTTGCCTGTCGTTGCTGCTGTGCTTCCACACTCGCCTCGAGCCTGTTGAGCCGATGTCCAACCAAGTCCGTTCCAGACCATCCCTATCCTGCTCGGACCTTGAGTCAGGTCTGCATGAACGACCCCAGCCCATCAGGAGTGAACCGGCGTTGGCGCCTGCCTGCTCCAGTGATGGCCATGGCGGGAGCGTTCTTTCTGCTTTGCCTTGCGATTCAGATCTGGCGTCTTGAGAGCCTCACGGCCACCTACGACCAGGCGCTATTCCTGCAGGAACTCTGGTCCACAGCCCAGGGGCGTCCCTTTGAGAGCACCCTGTCATCCGTGCTGTCGGCACCGGTGAAGCTTGGTGGTGATCTTCCCTGGGTTGGCTACCTCCACCTGGGCCAGCACTCCAACGTCCTCACGCTGCTGGTGGCGCCGCTGGTGGTGGTGCTCGGTGCCTGGGCGCTGCCGTTGACGCAGGTGACCGTGCTGACGGCGTCAGGATTGGTGCTCTGGCGGATCGCTGCCAGGCGGTTGCCTGAATCGCTTGCCCTCTGGATCACGGCCGCCTATTTCCTCAGCGGAGCGGTGATCGGTCCGGCGATCGAGAACTTCCACGATCTCATCTGGCTGCCTCTGTTCGGTTTCCTTGTGGTGGAGGGGTTGCTGGAACGGAAGCACCGGCAGGTGGTCATCAGCGCGCTGCTGCTTCTGTTGGTGCGGGAAGACAGCGGCCTGGTGCTGTTCTCCATTGGGCTCTGGGCTCTGGTGCGTCAGCCGGGGGAGCGCCGGATGGGAATGAGCCTGATGGTGGCGGCCTTTCTCTGGGTGGTGCTGGTCACGGGCTGGATCCAGCCGATGGTCGATTCCTCGCTGTCTGATCGCTTCCTTCAGGAGAAGTTCGGGCATCTGGTGGAGGACGTGTCGGGCGGCACCCTCTCGGTGCTGCTCGGCATGGTTCGGAACCCTCTGGCTCTGCTGAAGACCCTGGGCTCCCCGCCCGGGGCGACGCTCGCTTTCCTTCTCGCGCTGACCCTGCCGCTGCTGTTCATCCCGCTGCTCTCGATCGATTCGGCATTGCTTGTGGCGGCCCCGCTGTTCATTGCTCTGGTGTCGCAGGGGCGTTCGGCCCTGTCTCCGACGCTGCGGTACGTGATGGCCGTGGTGCCGGGGCTCTATCTCGGCGCCATCCTCTGGTGGCAGCGCCATCGTGCGCTCTGGTCCCGGCGCTGGATCCGCCGCTGCTGGACCGGGCTCCTCTCCCTTGGGCTGGTTCTGACGGTGGTCGGGAACCCCAATCGAAGCTTCTCTGCCCTGGTTCCGGACAGTTTTTCGCCCTGGGTGCACATCACGCCGGCCGACATGCTCCAACGGCGCGCTGCTGCGCTTGACGCGGTGGCCACGATCCCCCGGCAGGCCAGCGTTTCGGCCGATACGCCGCTGTTGCCGCTGCTGGCGCAACGCGAAGTGGCGATTCGGTTCCCGAAGTTCACCCGCTATCGCGACCGTGAGGGCGTGCCTCACTATGTGGACTGGGTGGTGGCGTTTCCCGGCTTCTACAGGCCTTACATGCCCCTGTTCCGAGACGAAACCCAGGCCTTCAAGCGCATCGGCGAGCGGATTCGCGCAGCGCTCAGGGATGGTGACTATCAGCTGGCCTACTGCAAGGACGGTGCCCTGGTGCTGAGCCGGGAACCGGTGTCTGATCCGCCGCCCGCCACCTGCCTTGACCGGGCGCTGGCCCCACCCGGCACCTGACGCGCCCTACGGCCACTTCCGTTACATTGAGCGGGTTCCGTCAGCAGTGGAGTGATCCGACCCCCCGGGGCCTGATCGCACGCTCCGCCGGCTGTCATTCATTCCCAATCTGGAGGAGGTGCCCGTGAGTCACAGTTGTTGCAAGCAGGGTCTGCTGATCGCGGAGAACGCCGTCTGACCACGGCATCGAGTCCTTCGATCATTCGGTTCCGTGCCATAGCGGACCCGGCGAGAGCCCCCTGGTCCTCTGGATCAGGGGGCATCGTTTTGGCTGATCAGGGGGCAGTGGTTCGACCGATTGACGTCCCCTGAGGTCAACCGCCGATTCCCAGAGGCTTGCTGCCGGGCCGTCTCGCTGTGAGCCGTTCACGCTGCAGCGGGGATCAGACCTCCGCCTGAAGCCGAGAGAGCAATCGCTTCAGATCCGCGTCCGCCTGCCCGGCTTCGGCGTCGTCCGGCGGATGGCGGCGGTGCTGCAGCACCACCACGCCGTCCTCGACGCGCAGCGGCCGGTAACGGTCGCTCAACTCGACAAGGGTGCGGATCGCCCTCTCCAGCTTGCGTCGGTCGCTGGGGAAGGCCCGGCCGTAATGGCGCAGCCAGCCCAGATCCACGGCGATCCAGTCCACCTCCCGCTCGATGCCCTGCCGGTCGCGATAGCGGTGTCCACGGGGAAAGCGCACCAGGGCCGGCCGTTGCGCCAGCCAGGGCACCAGCGGCGTGTTCGCCGAAACAGAGGCGTCCGGCGGGATCACCGCCAGGGCCCGCTGTGCCGCCCGGCCGTGCTGCCACTGGCGCGCCGGTGAGCTGTAGACCCAGGGCTGGATGCTGTCGGGGATCAGAAACGAGAGGCTGCGGTTCGGGTTGCTGGTGAGGGTGAAGAGCAGCGAGAGAACGATGCAGCCGAGCCACAGCGAACGCCAGCGCCGGGCCGGGACCCTGCCGCCGCGGCGGTGCCACCAGAACACCGTGCCGCTGAACAGGCCGGGCACCACCAGCAGGGTGTAGCGGATGTTGATCGAGAGGGGGTCGTTGTCCCCCTGGGCCAGGAACAGCCCCAGCAAGCTGGGGCCGGCCAGCAGCCAGCTGTCGATCGACACGAGCGGCACCAGCGCCAGCGGCAGGCTCTGGCCCAGCAGATAGAGCAGGGTCTGCAGCGGCGGCGACACCAGCTCCCGCAGCACCAGCACCGGCTGTGCCAGCACGTGGCCCAGCACCTCCAGGCTGCTGGCCTGATCCCTTTCGCCCAGGTACTGGCCGAAGTTCTCGACCATGAAGCGGCGCGAGCTGTCTTCGCTGAACAGGGGCATCAGCACCGTGGTGCAGAGCAGCACCCAGCCACCTCCGTAGAGGGCGAGCAGGAGAGCCAGCCGCCAGCGCTCGCGCTGCCGCACCAGCATCCAGATGGCGACGGCCACCAGCAGCACGCCGGTGTCCTCCCGGATCAGAGGGATCACCAGCGCTGCGATGGCGATGAGCCAGGTGCGCTGCTGGCGCAGGCCCAGCATCAGGGCGAAGAAGGCCAGCGGCAACTGGCAGAGGTCGGTGAAGTTGCCGAGGGTGGGCCCGATCAGGGCGTTGGCGCCGAAGTACGACCAGGCCACGAGGCGGGCCAGGACAGGGGCCAACAGGATTTCGGCCAGCCGGTGCAGCACCAGGCCCGCCCCGGTGATCAGACCCACCTGCACCAGCGGCAGGGCCCAGGCCCCCAGCAGCGCCACCAGCGGCGCCCAGAGCGCCAGCATCGGTGTGAAGTGCTGGCCAAGCCTCCGGTAGCCCAGCACAGGCAGGGCTCCGTCGTGAACCACCGGTGTCGAGAGCTGGGACGAGAGCGTGCTCTCGAACCAGTGGCCCCGGGCCGTGTTCCAGAGCACCTGGAGGAAGATGCCCTGGTCGTAGCTGGCCGTGAGCACCTGCAGCCGCCACCAGTGCAGAGCCAGGGCCGTGATCGCGAAGAGGGCCGCCACCAGCCAGACCCGTCGTCGTTCGCGCTGCCGTTCCAGCCCGGTCCCGGTCGCCGGGTCCCTCATGGCCGACCCGCCGCCGCCAGAGGGATCACGTAGCTGCGGTCCTCCGCCGCGCAACCCGGTGCTGCGGCGCCCTCCGGGCAGAGCAGGTCCCGCAGCTCACTGCGCTGGCCGGAGTCGAGAGGGGCATGGCTTTCCTGCACCTCCCAGCTGCCGGCGATGTGGGTGGCGCCGGCCTCTTGCCACTCCTGCAGTCGGTCGGGGCTGACCCGGCCCGCCCGGGTCAGCCAGCCCTTGCGGTGAGCGAGGTACAGCAACGTGGGATCGCTGCCGGTCACGCTCACGATCCGCTCGTCGGGGGCGGTGTGGTGTTGGATCAGCTCTGCGCTGTGCCAGACGGGCTGCCGCTGGGGTGCTTCCACCCGCCAGTAGTCGATGGTCAGGATGGTGAGGCTGATCAGCAGCCAGACCCCCAGCAGCAGCGCCGGGCCGCGGCGTAAACCCCGTGCGGCCGCCAGCGCCTGCCAGCGCAGCCAGCCGAGGCCGATCAGGGGGCAGGCGAACAGCATCAGCGGGAGCTGGTAGTACTCATGCACAGCGCTGGATTCGGGTGCCAGGGCCCCGGCGGCCAGTACCGCCGCCATCCCGGCCAGCAGCAGCCGCCTGGCCTCCCGCGATCCCGACGCTCCGATCCCCGGGCCCAGCGGCCTCAGGGGAGCCAGGATCCCCGCCCCAGCAGGGGAAGGCCGATCACGGCGAGGTTGCGCACCGTTATCCGCAGAAGCAGGTCCCCCCAGTAGCGAGGCGACGCTAAATCGATCCAGCTGTAGCGGTTCGCCTCGGCGCCCCAGAACCCGAAGCTCAGGCCCGTGCTCTGCCCCAGCTGGTGGGCATGGGCATACCAGGCGGCGGTGACGAGGGCGGCGCTCAGACCGAACAGCCAGGGGAGCGGCCGCAGCGGGATGCGGCGCCAGGAGGGCGCATCCCAGCTGAGCAACAGCAGCAGAGGCAGCCCCAGCCAGACCACGGGCAGCAGCTTGACCAGCAGGCAGCCGCTGAAGCCCAGCCAGCAGAACAGCAGATCGCGGCGCCGGCCCCGATCCCTCCAGGCCAGCGCCCGCTCCAGGCACCAGGCCGCCAGCAGCATCAGGGTGGCCTCCGGCTGCACGGTGCGTCCGTAAAACACCGGGATCGGCAGGAACGCATAGCTCAGGGCACCCCACCAGCCGGCCCGTGCCCCCAGCAGGCGCTCCCCGATCCGCGCCACCAGAACGATCGTGAGCACACTGGCCAGCACCGAGAGCCCCCGGGCCAGCCAGACCTGCACGCCGCTCAGCTGGTACAGCAGGGCCACCGCCCACGAGTAGATGGGGAAATCGGTTTCGGCGAATCCCGGCCCGGCTCCGCTCCAGTCGACACGGGGCAGCCACAGCGCCATGCCCTGCTCGAGATAGTTGCGGGCGATGGCGGCGGTGTCGGCCTGCCGCCAGCTGTGCACGCCGAGGATCGGCGCCTGCAGGTTCACCAGCCGCAGCGCCAGGCCGAGACCGAGCGGGATCCACAGCGGCGGCGCGGTGCCTCGGGACGCGGGGCTCATGGCTGGTGCCAGACAAAGCGGGAGGAGGCGGCGTACTTCCAGACGAAATCCACCGTGATCCCGGCCAGCAGCGCCAGCAGGGCCGCACCGCTGAAGCGTTCGAACACCACGCTGGCCACACTGATGTTGGCGATCATGCCAAGCGAGCTCACCAGCAGGAACTTCAGCAGTCCGATCAGCAGCCCTCGTCCTTTCAGGCGCAGGCGCCGGAACGTGAGCGCGTTGTTGATCAGGTAGTTGGAGCTGGCGGCGGCGATCACCGCCGAGATCTGAGCCGTGAGGAAGGCCCCATGCACGCTGCTTTGGCCGCTCTGCTGCACCTGGCCGTAGACGAGGCCGAAGATCAGCAGGTGCACGGCGACACCGCTGAGACCCACCAGTCCGAAGCTCACCGCCCGGCGCGGAATCAGCCGCAGGCAGAGGCTGTGGACCATCGACACGGCCAGATCCCAGACCACGGCGTTGTCGAGCTTGGAGACCCCCTCCTGCCGCGGGGCGAACTGAAGCGGAATCTCCTCAACCCGCAGCCGGCCGCCGCTCACCGCCAGCAGCTCATAGAGGAACTTGAATCCCTGCACGTCCACCCGCCGCACCAGCGGCAACAGGGACGGCCGCAGCGCGAAGAACCCGCTCATGGCATCAGAGACGCCGCTGTAGGCCGGCAGGGTCCAGCGGGCGGCCCGGTTCGCCAGCCGTGAGTTGGCCTGTCGCTGCCGGCTCAGCCCCTGCAGGCTGGCCCGGGGATGGAAGCGGCTTCCCACCACCAGATCGGGTGCGGCCGATTCCGGCCCGCCCCTGATCAGGGCGTCCAGAGCCTGCTCCACCGCCGCCGGCTCATGCTGACCGTCGCAGTCCATCACCACCAGCCAGTCACCGCTGGCGTTGAGCAGGCCCTCCTTGATCGCCCCCGCCAGGCCGCTGCGGCCCAGCCGCAGCACCAGCCGCACACGGTCGTCGTCATGGGCGATGCGGCGCACCAGATCGGCAGTGCCGTCGCTGGAATCGTCGTCGACGAAGATCAGCTCCAGCTGCCAGCGCCGCCGCAGGTAGGCCAGGGCCTCAACGATCGGGGCCACGTTGGCCCGCTCGTTGTAGGTGGGCAGCACGATCGATACCCGCGTTCCAACGCCTGGATCCGAAGGGGCCATGGCCTCAGGGCAGCGGGGGAGCGGTGGCACCCTCGCAGCTCAGCAGCTCCCACCCGCCCGAGCTGGCCACCGGCAGGCAGTCTTCGGGGGATCCTCATCGGTGCCGGCCGGCCCCATCAGCAGCCAGGCCGCCGGTTCGCTCTGACGGTGGCGGCGGATCCGTTGTCCGGCATACCAGTTGAGGCTCGGGCGCTCATCGTGGCCCAGCAGGGCCACCGGTTCCTTCACGCTGAGGGCCAGCGCCGCCGGAGCCTGCACCGGCCAGGTCTCCTGCAGTTCCCAGAGCCACAGCGGCCCCTGCAGCAGCACCGCCAGCCCCAGCACGCTGCCACCCGTCAGGGCGGCGGCGCCGATGCGGCGACGGCTGAGGCGGTTGGCCAGCAGCAGCAGGCCGCCGGAACTCCAGCCCAGGCCGCAGGCCAGGGCCACGCCGACCAGCTCACCCGGCAGTGGGATCCAGCCCAGGCCTGTGCCTGCGGCGGCCAGCAGCAGCAGCACGCCCAGGCCCAGCCACACCTTTGGCACCTGCAGCAGCAGTCCGCGCCAGGGCGGAGCCGCCGGTGGATGTGGCTGCTCGATCAGCCAGGCCAGCACAGGGCCGCAGAGGACTGCGAAGGGGAGCCAGAGGGGATGGCTGTACCAGGGCAGCTGGGTCTTCAGGGGCAGGATCGACGCCGCCAGCACCATCTGCAGCGCGAGGGCCCAGCGGCCCCAGCGGCTGTTTCGCTGCTGCCAGGCCCAGGCCAGAGCGACGGGCCAGAGCAGCAGCCAGGGCCAGCCGCCCTCCAGCAGTTCGGTGAGCGGCACGCGCCAGCCCAGGTCGCTGCCCTCACCGGCATCCAGCAGCACCCGGCCGGCCCCGTCGCCGCCCCAGAGCCAGAGGGCATCGCCCCCCCGCACCGCTCCATGCCAGAGGTGCCAGGCCAGCCCGGGCAGCAGCCCGGCGCCCAGCCAGCCGAGCCCCTGCGGCCGCCAGCGGCGGCGCTCCTCACCGCTGGCCAGCAGGGGCAGGGCCGCGGCGACGGCCACCGGAAGCAGCAGCGGTGCCTTGAGCAGCAGCATGCCGCTGCCCGCGAGGCCGGCCGTCAGGGCGCGCCGCCGGTCCGCCCGCGAGCGATCGATGCTCAGCAGCTGCCACCAGAGCAGTCCGATCAGGCTCAGCTGCGTGCCGTCGAGCATGGCCAGCCGGCCGTGGCGGGCCAGCGGCAGCAGGGTGAGCAGGATCGCGGCCGTGGCCAGTGCCGCTGCTCGCTCACCGGGGCGCAGCCGCCACTGGATCAGGCCGCCCAGCGGCACCACCAGGGTTGAGAGCAGGGCCGGGATCAGCCGCACCCATCCCTCCGGCGGCGGTTCCAGGCCCGGCCAGGCCCGCAGCAGCAGGGCAATCAGTCCGTGCAGGCCCGGGGGCTTGTTGAGGTAGGGCTGGTCCCAGAGGGTGGGCAACAGCACCGCCGTGCCCTCGGTGCGGCTCAGCTCCAGCGCCACCCGCGCCACGGTGGCCTCGTCCCAGTCGCGCAGCGGCGGATCCCCCAGGCCCGGCAGCGCCAGCAGGCAGCCCACGACCCACAGCAGCAGGAGGCCCGGGACCAGCGAGCAGGCCGGCTGGGCTGGTTCAGCGCTCGCCACGGCCACGGCTCGGGTACGGAAGGGCCCCAGCTTCTCTCGCCCGGGGCCTGCACCCGGGGGTGTGCCTTTGACGACCGGCCAAGGTGCCTAGTGGCACAGACCCTCTGCCGACCCGGGTCTCCGTCCGCAACATTTGTGTCGGCGCCATGCGCCACTTCTGTGTGAGGACCCCATGAAACTCTTCCAGCGACTGCTGGTGGCACCTGCGGCCCTGGGCCTTCTGGCTCCTGTGGCCGCCGGTGTGGCCGGCAGCGCCAACGCCTCCGAGCTGAACCTGGACGGCGTCGGCGACTACTCCAGCTCCCGTGAGCAGGTCACCAGCATCTCCCAGTTCTCGGACGTCTACCCGACCGACTGGGCCTACCAGGCGCTCTCGAACCTGATCGAGCGCTACGGCTGCGTGGCCGGCTATCCGGACGGCACCTACCGCGGCGGCCGTGCCATGACCCGCTTCGAGGCGGCGGCACTGCTGAACGCCTGCCTGGATCGGATCACCGAGGTGACCGACGAACTCAAGCGCCTGATGAAGGAGTTCGAGAAGGAACTCGCCATCCTCAAGGGCCGCGTCGATGGCCTCGAGGCCCGCGTGGGTGAGCTGGAGGCCAACCAGTTCTCCACCACCACCAAACTCAATGGTGTCGCCTACATGGTGATCGGCGCCAACAGCTTCGGCGGTGACGCTGAGCAAGGCGCGCGAGATCTCGTCCTCGGCACCAACGCCTCTGATGGCGATGGTGGTTTCGTGACCAAAGGCTTTGGTTCCGATCGTGCTGAGGCTGCCGCTGCTGCCTCCGGTGGCACGGTCTTCAACTACGACCTCCGGATCGATCTGGACACCAGCTTCACCGGTAAGGACCTGCTGCGGACCCGTCTGCGCGCCGGCAACTTCGGCGACTCTCCCTTCGGTGGCGGCGGCTATGTGGGCCTGACCGGCATGGAGGTTGCGTTTGAGGAAGACGGCGACGACACCGTCAACATCAACCGCCTCTTCTACCAGTTCCCCGTCGGTGAGAACTGGACGGTGACGGCCGGTGCTCGTGTCCGTCAGGACGACATGCTGGCTGTGTGGCCTTCGGCTTACCCCGATGACACCATCCTCGACATCTTCACCTACGCCGGTGCTCCGGGTGCCTACAACCTGACCCTCGGCGGAGGCGGTGGTCTCTGGTGGGAGAGCGGCGACTTCAGCATCAGCGCCCTGTATGTGTCGGGTAACGCCGACGACGGCAACCCCAACACCGGCGGTATCGCCACGGACGGCGCTGCCAGCACCGGTACCGTTCAGCTGGCCTATGCACCCAGCAACTGGGGACTGGCTGCGGCCTACACCTACAGCTCCGGCGACAATGGCGCCGGCATCTACGCAGGCAACGGCACTCCTCTGGCCAACACCCTTTCGGCCGCTGGCCGCACCAATGCCGTTGGTGTGAGCGCCTGGTGGGAGCCCGAGAACCCGGGCTGGATCCCTGGCATCAGCGCAGGCTGGGGTCTGAACAGTGTCGACACCAACGACGACACCGCGTTCGGTACCATCATCGACAGTGGTACGTCCCAGTCCTGGTACGTGGGTCTCCAGTGGAAGGATGCCTTCCTCAAGGGCAACACCCTTGGCATGGCTGTGGGTCAGGCCACCTTCGTCACCAACCTCGAAGTTGACGACGACTTCGACGATGTCCTCACCGACTGGGCTGGCGACGGCAACTACGCCTGGGAGTGGTGGTACAAGTTCCAGGTGACCGACAACATCTCGCTCACCCCCGCCATCTACTACCTCAGCCGCCCCTACGGTCAGCTGACCAACGGCACCATTGACGGTGATCGCGACGACACCTTCAACAACTTCGGTGGCCTTGTGAAGGCAACCTTCAAGTTCTGATCATCACCGGACCAAGAGCAGCATTGCCCTGCTCTTGATCACCGTTCGATCAACTATGAGCCCGGCAATCGCCGGGCTTTTCTGTTGGCCTGGATCGAATGCCCAGTCTGTTGCTTGCGTTGAGCCTGGGCGGCTTGACGACCTTGCTGTTTGGCTCCATTCTGAGTCTGCTTCAGTTGACAGTCTGCGGCACGTGGCAGACTTCAAGGAATCAGAAGTTAAGGCCAGTTAAAGATGAGTTTGTGCGTTCTTGATGGACGCAGTCTCAGCTGGAATGCCTGCAATCTTTGTTATTCCAGATAAGGTGTTGGCGGGCATTTTTGCCCGCAATCTTCAATTGGTGTGAGGACCCAATGAAACTCTTCCAGCGTCTGCTGGTTGCTCCCGCTGCCCTGGGCCTGCTGGCTCCCGTGGCGGCCGGGCTGCCCAGTGCCGCTTCCGCCGGTGAGCTGAACCTCGATGGAGTCAGTGCTTACAGTGTTGACGAGGAGGATCTGGAATACGACCAGGTCACCAGCATCTCCCAGTTTTCGGACGTCTACCCGACCGACTGGGCCTACCAGGCGCTCTCGAACCTGATCGAGCGCTACGGCTGCGTGGCCGGCTATCCGGACGGCACCTACCGCGGCGGCCGTGCCATGACCCGCTTCGAGGCGGCGGCACTGCTGAACGCCTGCCTGGATCGGATCACTGAGGTGACCGACGAACTCAAGCGCCTGATGAAGGAGTTCGAGAAGGAACTCGCCATCCTCAAGGGCCGCGTCGACGGCCTCGAGGCCCGCGTGGGTGAGCTGGAGGCCACCCAGTTCTCCACCACCACCGTGCTCAAGGGCAAGAACACCTTTGTGATGGGTGCGGTGAACGGCTCGGGCGACAACCCCGATGGCACCCTCGACAGCTACCTGCTGGCCGGTGGCCGCCAGGAGGAACTCTTCCCTGCGGTGGGCTCGGATGAGTACAACGCGGAGGAAGGCGCCTTCACCTTCAGCTACGACGCCCGCATCGAGCTGAAGACCAGCTTCACCGGCAAGGACCTGCTGTTCACCCGCCTGCGCGCCAACAACTTCGACAACGCCTTCAACGGCGACGGTCTGGCCGGCAACCTGACCAAGCTGGACATCGCGGACGACACCAGCAATACCGTCAAGATCAACCGTCTATACTACAAGTTCCCGCTTGGCGATTCCTTCACGGCCATCGTCGGCCCGGTGGCCCGGAACACGGAATCCCTGGCCATGAAGCCGTCGGTCTACGGCAAGAAGGGCGACAAGATCCTTGATTTCTTCGGTGGCACCTGGGGCACCCCCGGTGTCTACAACAAGGAGACCGGTGGCCTGATCGGTGCCTACTGGAAGCAGAAGGTCGACAAGGGAGATCCTGCCTTCAGCGTGTCGGTCAACTACGTGGCCGACAGCGGTGAAGCCAGCGACGGCAACCCCAACACCGGCGGCTTCATGACCGATAACTCCGAGGGCAACATCCTTGCCCAGCTGGGTTACGGCAACAAGCAGTGGGGCCTGGCCCTGGGCTATCGCTACGGCCAGTGCCAGGCGAAGTTCCGCAACGGCACCGACTTCGTGGCGGCCAACAGCTTCTGGCAGGACTGCGAGAAGATCACCGACATCACGGTGGATGCCGACGGCAACTTCGATGGCTTCGAGCGGGGCGGCCGCAGCGACGCCGATTCCCACAGCTTCGCGGTGAACGCCTACTGGCAGCCGAAGGAGGCCGGCTGGATTCCCTCCATCAGCGTCGGCTGGGCCATCTCCTCGCTCAACGGCAAGCAGGTGGATCTGGATTCCGACAGCTATACCTACATCCTCAACGGCACCAGCTACACGGTGGATGCCGATGACATCGAGGATCGCGTGCCCAACGAGTTCCAGAGCTGGATGGTCGGCCTGCAGTGGCGCGACGTGTTCATCGAAGGCAACGACCTCGGCTTCGCCGTGGGTCAGCCCCAGTTCGTGACCTCGCTCAAGGGCGGTGACACCCCCTTCGATGGCAACTACGCCTGGGAGCTCTGGTATCAGTTCCAGGTGACCGACAACATCGCCATCACTCCGGCGCTGTTCTACCTGAGCCGCCCGCAGGGCAACCTCACCGGCCCCACCTACGACAACAACTTCTCCGTCTTCGGCGGCCTGGTTCAGACCACCTTCAAGTTCTGAAGCGCGGTTCCTGAACCCTCCTCACACACACCGGCCCCTCCCTCGTGGAGGGGCTTTTTCTTGGCGCCCTCCAGGCACGTGGCGCAGCATGGGCCCGAGTTCTGGCCAGGCGTGCCATGACAGCGGCAGGCGCCGTCCCCGATGCAGCGGCTGCGGGCCCGGGTCTGCCTGGTCCCATCCGTCCTCTGTGGGCTGGTGCCGTGCTGGCTCTGGCCCTGTTGCCGCAGGCTGGGGCCAGGGAGCTCAACCTGAGTGCCATCGAGACGTATGCCGGGCCTCCGGAGCCGGATGCGGCCTCCCGCACTTCCGGCGAGCGGCGGCTGAGCGCCTCGGACGAGCAGGCCCTCACCCGCCTGATCGAGCGCAGTGGCTGCGCGGCCCGCCTCCCGGATGGCCCCGGCCGGGATGGCCGTGCCCTGACCCGCTTCGAGGCCGCGGCCGTCCTCAACGTCTGCCTGCCTCAGATCGCCGCGGTGTCGGACGACCTCAGGCCCCTGATCCGTGCGTTCGAGCCGGAACTGGCGATCCTCAGGGGCCGGGCGGACGGTCTCGACGCGCGCCTGGGTGAACTGGAGGCGAGCCGGTTCTCCACCACCACTGTTCTCAATGCTTCGACCAGCGGCGTGCTCGGGGCGGTGTCGGCGTCGGGCGACGACCCCCGGGGTCGACTCGACAGCGCGCTGCCGGCCGGGAGCGTGCCATCGGAGCTGTTCCCGGCCCTGGGGGCCTCGGCCTACAACGCGGAGGAGGGTGCGCTGGTGTTCAGCACCGACCTGAGCATCACGCAGACCACGAGCTTCAGCGGAAGGGACCGGCTCCTCTTCCGCATGCACGCCAACAACTTCAACAACGCTTTCAACGGTCGGGGGCTGCCCGGCCGGCTCACGAATCTGGTGGTCTCGGATGACACCGAGGGTGTGGTGAAGGTGAACCGCCTGCACTACACCGTGCCCCTCAACGACACGCTCACCGCTTATGTCGGTGCCCGGGCCCGCAACACCGAATCGATCGCCCTGATTCCGTCCGTCTATGGCAAGAACGGAGAGAGGATTCTCGACTTCTTCGGCGGAGTCTGGGGGGCGCCTGCGGTCTACAACAAGGCGACCGGTGCCCTGATCGGCCTCAGCTGGGAGCAGCCCGTCACCGCAGGCCAGCCGGGCTGGAGTCTGTCGGCCAATGTCGTGACGCCGAGCAACCGCGCCAGCCGGGGGGAGTCCGGCTCTGGAGGGGTTCTCAGCGAGAACGCGGCGGCCTCCCTGCTGGCGCAGCTGGCCTACGGGGGCAGCCGCTGGGGCATCGCGGCCGGCTACCGCCACGGCCAGTGCGAGTCGTCGTTCCGCACCGGCACCGACTTCGCCGCGGCCAACAGCTTCTGGCAGGACTGCCGGACGATCACCGACCTCGCCATCGCTGCCGACGGCACAGTGCAGGCGCTGCAGCGTGAGGGCCGCAGTGGCGCCCGATCCAACAGCGTGGCGCTGAACGCGTACTGGCAGCCGGAACGGGCCGGCTGGATCCCCTCCGTCAGCGCCGGCTGGGCCCTGGCCTCGCTCTCCGGGCGGCAGCTGGACCTCCAGGAGGATCGCTAAATCCTCAATCTGAACGGACGCCGCACGACACTGTCCAGCTCCGATCTCGAAGGGCGGGTGCCGGCTCAGTTCCAGAGCTGGATGGTCGGCCTGCAGTGGCGGGATGTGCTCGCCAGCGGCAACGATCTGGGGCTCGCCGTGGGCCAGCCTCAGTTCGTGACCCGGCTGAAGGGGGGCGGCACGCCCTTCGATGGCAACACCGCCTGGGAGCTCTGGTACCAGATCCAGATCTCCGATGCCATCTCGCTCACACCGGCCCTCTTCTATCTGAGCCGTCCGCAGGGCAATCTGACCGGACCGGCCGGCCGGAACCGCTTCTCGGTGTTCGGGGGCCTGGTGCAGACCGTCTTCCGGTTCTGATCGCCCGGTCCCCGTTCCTCCGGCCCCACCGCTATTCCCCCGGTGTCCCGCACGACCCGACCATGGCCATCGCCTCCGACATCACGGCTCTGGTGGGCCGCACGCCGCTGGTGCGCCTCAACCGGATTCCCGCCGCCGAAGGCTGCCGGGCCGAACTGGTGGCCAAGCTGGAGAGCTTCAATCCCACCGCCTCGGTGAAGGACCGCATCGCCGGGGCGATGGTGGAGGCGGCGGAGCGGGAGGGACGACTCCTGCCGGGTCATTCCGTGCTGGTGGAGCCCACCAGCGGCAACACCGGCATTGCTCTGGCCATGGTGGCCGCCGCGCGGGGCTACCGGCTCATTCTCACCATGCCCGACACGATGAGCGTGGAGCGGCGGGCCATGCTGCGGGCCTACGGAGCCGAGCTGCAGCTCACGCCCGGCCAGGACGGCATGGCCGGCGCGATCGAGCGGGCCCGCGAGCTGGTGGAGTCGATCCCGGGAGCCGTGCAGCTGGAGCAGTTCACCAATCCCGCCAATCCGGCCGTGCACGCGGCCACCACCGCCGAGGAGATCTGGGCCGACTGCGACGGGCAGCTCGATGCCCTGGTGGCGGGCGTGGGCACCGGCGGCACCCTGACCGGCTGCGCCGGCGTGCTGCGAGCGCGCCGTCCAGCGCTGCACATGGTGGCGGTGGAGCCGGAGGCCAGCGCCGTGCTCTCCGGTGGCCCGGCCGGTCCCCATCGCATTCAGGGCATCGGCGCCGGTTTTGTTCCGCCGGTGCTCGACCGGAGCCTGATCGATGAGATCGTGACCGTCAGCGATGAGCGGGCGATGGAGATCGGACGCCGACTGGCCCGGGAGGAGGGGCTGCTGAGCGGCATCAGCAGCGGTGCCGCCGTGGCGGCGGCCCTGGCCGTGGGCTGCCGTGAGGGCATGGAGGGTCGCCGCATCGTGGTGATTCTCGCCAGCTTCGGGGAGCGCTATCTCTCCACGCCGATGTTCAGCGACGCTCCATTGAGCCCTGCGGCGGGAGCGTTGCTCTGATGGCCCCGGCGCCGCTGCCCGATCCCTATCGCGTGCTGGGTGTGCCCCGCAGCGCCAGCGGCGCGGCGATCAAGGCCGCCTACCGGTCGCTGGTGAAGCGCCATCATCCCGATGCCGGCGGTGATGAGCAGCGCATGCTCGCCATCAACGCCGCCTGGGAGGTGCTCGGCGATGGCGACCGCCGCCGGGCCTACGACCGCCGTTCGGCGCCCGCCGGCGCCGTGTCCCGTGCTGATGCTCCCGCCGGCGCCGCCGGAGCGTCCGTCCGGAGCCGTCCGCGCGCCCGGGCGGAGCAGGATGCGGACCTGGTCCGCTGGCTGCGGGTGGTGTACGCCCCGATCGATCGCCTGCTGGGCCAGGTGATCAATCCCTTCCCCGCTCACCTGCGGGACCTGGCCGCCGATCCCTACGACGACGGACTGATGGAGACCTTCTGCAGCTACCTGGAGCAGAGCCAGCGCAAGCTGGAGACCGTGGAGACCCTGTTCCGCTCCACACCCACGCCCCCGGCGGCGCGCGGATTCGGGCTGAGCCTGTACCACTGCCTCGCCCAGGTGAAGGACGCCCTGGTGGAGCTGGACCGCTACACGATGGGCTACGTGGACAGCTACCTGCGCGATGGTCGCGAGATGCTGCGCGAGGCCGGCCGCCGCCGCCGTGAGCTCAAGGCCGAGCGCCGCCGTCTGCAGGGCGCCTGAGGCGGAGCGGAACCATCCATGCGCAGCACCTCCCCGCGATCCACCCCCGACCGGGTCCGCTCCCAGCGCCCATGGGCCTTCCCGCTCGCCGTGATGGCGATCGTGCTGATCGCCACGGCCGCCGATCGCCTCTGGTGGCAGGCCAGCACCGGACTGCCGGCCTGGGATCAGGCCGACTACCTCAACAGTGCCCTGGATCACGGCCGGGCGCTGGGCTGGCTGCCCGGCGGTGGCTGGCAGGGGTGGGATGCGCTCCTGGATCTCTCCCCGAAGATCCCCCCCTGGCCTCGCTGGTGAACGCCGGTGTGATGGCGGCGGCCGGCGATCACCCTTCCCAGGCGGCCTGGAGCCTGAGCCTCTGGAACGCCCTGCTGCTGGTGGTGGTGGCCGGCTGGAGCCGGGCCCTGGCCGGCCGGGCCTTCGCCCTGCTGGCCACCGCCCTGGTGGCCCTCACCCCGGCGCTGCTGGCCCTCCGCAGCGACTACGTCCTGGAGATCCCGCTCACGGCGCTGGTGGTGCTGGCCCTCTGGCGCCTCGGGGCGTGGTGGTCACCGCTCTCCGGCGGCCGCTGGCACCAGGCGCTGCCGGCGGCCGCGGCGGTCGCGGCGGCGCTGCTGGTGAAGCAGAGCGCCCTCCTGCCCCTGCTGCCGGCCCTGCTCTGGTCCTGCACCGCAGCCGCCCGTCGGCCCGCCGGCCGGCGCCAGATCGCCGCCGGCCTGCTGCTGGTGCTCGCGGCGCTCGTTCCCTGGCTCCATCACAACTGGATCACCACGCTCGGCGGCACCAACCGAGCGGTGATCGAGTCGGCGGCGCGGGAGGGTGACCCTTCCCTGCTCTCGCTGGAGAGCTGGCTCTGGTACGCCCGTCTGCTGCCGGAGCAGGTGGGCGTCTCCATGCTCCTGGTGGGCCTCGCGGGCCTGATCGGCCTGGGCCTGATCCGCTGGCGTCGATCCGGCCTCGAGGGAGTCCTGGGGCGGCTGTGCGCCGTGGTTCCCGATCGAGACTCGCCCTGGTGGTGGCTGCTGGGCTGCCTCGCCGGTGGCTGGCTGCTCACCACCCTCAGCCCCAACAAGAGCGACCGCTACATCGCACCCCTGCTGCCGCTGGTCGTCATCCTGCTGGCCCGCGGCTGGTGGGCCTGGGGCCCGCCGCTTCGCCGGCTCGGCCGGCCTCTGCCGGTCCTGGCCCTGGCGGCGGCCCTGCTGGCGTCCGCCTGGACCGGCCTCCGCAACCAGCTCGTGCGGCTCGAGGACCGGCCCCGCGGACCGCTGGAAGCGATCGTGGCGGCGGCCGGCGGAGCGGATCCGCAGCGGCCGCCGCGGACCCTGATTGTCGTGCCGAGCACGCCGGATCTGAACCAGCACAACGTCAGCTACTTCGGTCGCCGCTCCGGCGGGCGGCTGGTCGGTCGTCAGCTGGGCAGCCATCAGGGCGAGATCGCTCCGGCGCTGGAGCGCAGCACATGGCTGGTGCTGGCCGAAGGCGACCAGGGATCGGTCTCCGAGGCCGCCCTGGAGCTGAGCCGGGCTGTGCGCGAGAGCGGCCTGTTCGAGCTGCAGGGCCGATGGCCGCGGCCGGAGGGCGGGGCCTACGAGCTCTGGCACCGCCGCGATGAGGCACCGGACCCGCCGGTCTTCGCGGAGCGCTTCCGCGGACTGGCCGCCGGCATGGCTGCCGGGCCGGCGGGTCTGGAGCCCGTGTTCGCAGAAGTGGCCGTCGAGCACATGGTCGATGGCCACAGGACCTACCGCGAAGCGGTGCGTGAGTCGGCCCGTGCCCGCCTGGAGCGGGATCCGGCCGATCGCGATGCGCTCTGGCAGCTGGCCCTTCTGGCCGTGCTCGACAACCGCCCCACCGCAGCCGGCGCGGCCTTCGCCCGGTTGGAGGCCATTGAGAGGACCTCCCCCTGGCCCAGCGCCTACGGCGCTGTGGTGGCCCTGGCCGACTGGAACCCCTGGCGTGCGCTGGCCACCGCGGATCGCGGCAGCCGCCAGGCCCCGGACGAGCCGGTGCTGCGCGGACTGCGGGAGCTGTCTGCGGTGCTGAGCGGTCGGCTCTGGCGCCTGCCCCAGGCCCGCCGCGCCATCCCCGAAGCGGCGGCCTCGGTGGAGCGCGCCCTTGCGGGTGAAACGGACCCGCAACCGGCGGCCCGGCCGACTCAGGCGGCCGGGCAGGCCTCCAGCTGAGCCACCGGCAGCCACACGTCGGGCACCGGCAGGCGCCAGCGCACCTGGGCGTGGGGACCCTTCACCACCAGCACTTCGCCCGGCCCCTCGAAGATGTAGGCCGGCGGGATGGGATCACTGGCCCGGGCCTCGATGCTGCCGTTGTAGGCCTCGCGATTCACCCGCACCAGGGCTCCCTTGCGCAGGGCCGGGGCTTTGGCGGGGGCGGGATCGGCCATGACGGGTTCTCGCGGCAGCGGCAGGCTAGAACCCACCCATCGAAGCGGCGCCCGTGGACGCAACCCTGGCCCTGTTCCTGGCCACCTTCGGTGCCCTGCTGGTGGTGGCGGTGTTCCTGGATGACATCGCCGCCCGCATCCGCCTGCCCGGGATCCTGATGGTGCTGGTGCTCGGCCTGCTGGTGGACAACCGCGTGGATCTGGCGGTTCCTCACACAGCGGCGGAGCCCAGTCCGGTGGAGCCCCTGCTCACCCTCGCCCACGCTCAGGAGATCACCCAGGTGGCCCTGGTGCTGGTTCTGTTCTTCGGTGGGCTCACCACCAACTGGCGCCAGATGCGCTCGGTGCTGCGGCCCGCCAGCCGGCTGGCCACAGCCGGCGCCCTGCTCACGGCTCTGCTGATCACCGTGGTGATCCTGGCGGCCATGGAGAGCCCCCTGCTCTCGAGACCGGTCAATCTGCCCCTGGCCCTGTTCGTGGGGGCCATGCTCTGCAGCACCGATGCCTCCGCGGTGCTCGCCCTGCTGCGGCCCCTCACCGATCGCCTGCCCAAGCGCCTGCTTGATCTGATCGAAGCCGAATCGGCCTTCAACGATCCGATGGCCGTGGTGCTGGCCGGCCTGGCGCTGGCCTTGGCCGGCGGCGATTCGGCCGAGCCGGCGGTGCTGGTGGCAGCGGTGCTGCGCCAGTTCCTGCTCGGGATCCTGCTCGGCTTCCTCGGCGGAACCCTGGCCCACCAGCTTCTGCTGAGCCGCCCCTCCATCAGCGACTCATCCCTGCTGGCGGTGGTGAGCCTGGCGCTGCTGATGCTGATCGCCGGTGGCACCGAGGCGCTGGGCGGCAGCGGACTGCTGGCGGCCTACATCGCCGGCCTGGTGATCGGCAACAGCAGCCGGCTGGACCGGGGGGTGCTCGAGGAGGCCCACGCGGGCTTCGCCAAGATGGCCGAGCTGCTGCTGTTCCTCTGCATGGGGCTGGTGGTGGCCCCCCCGGATGTGGTGCGGCTGCTGCCCATGGGCCTGGGGCTGTTCGTGCTCCTGCTGCTGGTGCGCCTGGTGATGGTGCATGGACTCCTGATGGGGGCCGGCTTTTCCGTGCCGGAGCGCCACTTCGCCTGCTGCGTGGGCCTGCGGGGTGCGGTGCCGATCGCCGTGGCGATCCAGGCCGCCGACAGCTCGATTCCCTGGGGAGCCTGGATGCCCGCCCTGGCCCTCACGGTCGTGCTGTTCGGGCTGCTGATCCAGGGGTTCACCCTGGTCCCCCTGGCCGAATGGCTCGGGCTGGCCGCGCCGCTGCCGCAACCCCGGCCGGAACCACCCCACCCCTAGCGTTGGGCCTGTCTGGCTGCCCCCATGCGTCTTCTCCTGATCGGCTGCAGCGGTTTCGTGGGCCGTGAGCTGGTGCCGATGCTGCTGGAGGCGGGTGACACGATCACCCTGATCAGCCGGCGGAGCGGCCATCCCGCCGGTCTGGAGCACCCCGGCCTGCGCTGCCTGCAGCTGGACCCGGCGGAGGAGGCCAGCTGGAGTGATCCGCGCCTCCAGAGCGCCCTGGCGGAGGCCGAGGGGGTGGTGAATCTGGCCGGTGAACCGATCGCCGAGCAGCGCTGGACGCCGGCCCACCGGCAGCGCCTTCAGGACAGCCGCCTGCGCACCACCGCCGGCCTCTGCCGGGCGATGGCCTCGCTGGAGACCCCGCCCGCTGTGCTCGTGAACGCCTCGGCAGTGGGCTTCTACGGCACCGATCCCGAGCAGCGGTTCGTTGAATCCAGCCCAGCGGGGGGCGACTTCCTCGCCGACCTCTGCAGCCGCTGGGAGGCCGCCGCCACGGCCGCCCCCGAGGCCACGCGGGTCGTGCTGCTGCGCATCGGCATCGTTCTGGGGCCCGACGGGGGGGCGCTGGGCAAGATGCTGCCGGTGTTCCGGGCCGGCTTCGGCGGACCGGTGGGCGACGGATCCCAGTGGATGAGCTGGATCCACCGCACGGATCTCTGCCGCCTGATCATCGCCGCCCTGAAGGAGGACATCTTCCGGGGGGTGTACAACGCCGTGGCCCCCGATCCGGTGACCATGGCCACCCTCTCTCGCCGGCTGGGGGCAGCCCTCTCGCGCCCGAGCCTGCTGCCGGTTCCGGCCCCGATCCTCAGGATTCTGCTGGGGGATGGCGCCCGGGTGGTTCTGGAAGGGCAGCAGGTGGCCTCCGAGCGGCTGCCGGAGACCGGTTTCAGCTTCCGCTTTCCCGGGATCGACCAGGCCCTCGCCGCTGCCACCAGCCCAGAGCACCGCTGATCAGGCTGGCCGCCATCAGCAGCCCGATCGCCGGGGTGAACAGCGGTTCCCAGAGGCTCTTGAACAGGGTCAGGGGCGCATCGATCGCGCGGGCGTGGAGCAGCACCGCGATCAGGAACCAGACCGCCCCGCCCAGCACCAGAAACACATCCGCCACCAGCACGCGGTCCAGCAGCGTGCGGGCGACGGTCAGGGGCCCGGGGGACGTGTCGTCAGGCATGGTCGGCAGGCTCAGCCAGCAGGGAGTGAATCGCCTCGGCCATTCTGCGGCTGCCGCCGGGGGGGCCGATCCGCTGCGCCGCCATGCTGCGGCAGCGCTGCTGCAGTGCACCGGATTTCTCCCCTGACAGCGCGTCCAGCAGCGACAGCAGCAGCTGGGCGCTCGCCCGGTGATGCCCGTCGCTGCCAGCCTCTCCTGCGGCGCAGACCACGGTGGGGCCGAGCAGGCGTCGCTGCGCGTCGGCGAACGCGGCGGTGAACTGGGGGCCATGACCGAGCACCTGGAGCACCGGCCGGCCCAGTCCCACGGCCTGCTCGCTGGCCGTTCCGGTCATCGCCAGCAGGAGTGTGCTGCGGCCCAGCACGTCGCTGAACGCCCCCCAGCGCAGATGCACCCGGCAGCCCGGGCGCTCCAGCTGGGTCCCCGTGGCGTCCTGCCGGAGTTGCCAGCCCCGATCCGCCGCCGGAGCCGCGAGCGAGGCCCCCGTGAGATCGCCCACCAGGGCGGCTTCGATCTCCAGTTGCGAGGAGCGTTCAGCCGGCAGGTGCTCGAGCACCGCCAGCAGTTCCATCAGGTTGGCGCCGGCCTCGGGCAGCCGGCTGCCCGGCAGCAGGCCCAGACGGCCCGGGCGCGCGGTGACCGCCGCAGCGGCCGGCGGGCAGACGGGATCGAGAAAGGGATTGCCCAGGAAATCGCAGCGGCGCCTCAGCTGCCCACTCAAATCGTCCGCCGTCAGGGCGTCGCGGCAGAAGAGGCGCGCCACCCGCCGGCTGCGCAGGCAGGGGGCGCAGGGCCACGGCAGCCGCAGCCGGCCTTCGTAATGGCTGGAGTAGGCGACCAGGTAGGTGGCCACGGGCCTGCCGCTCAGCCAGGCCAGCACCACCGGGATCACATCCCCCACCACCACCACCAGCGCGAAGGCGTGGCGCCGGCGCAGGAGGAGCAGGGCCTGGTCGAGCAGGTGAAACACCTGGCCCTGACGCAGCTCGGTCAGGCGGCCGCGCCAGCTCGTGTAGCCGAGCCCGCCCGTGCTGAAGGAGCGGGGCCGGCCCAGCACCGCCAGTCCGGCGCGCCGGTAGGGCTCACCGGTGCCCACCAGGGGCAGGGCCGAGACGCGATGGCCCATCCCCTGGAGTTCCGCGCCGATCAGGCTGCCGCTGAGGTCCTCTCCGTGACCGTTGCTCAGCAGCAGGATGGCGCTCAAAGGTCCAGCCAGGTTTTCACCTTGATCAGCTCCTTCCAGTCGGGGCGCCGCTTCAGGCCGTCCTCAATGGACTCCCGCAGCTCAGTGCCCAGATCGGGGGCCATGGACAGGATGCGCTGCACCACCTGGATCTGATCGCGCACGCCGGCCGCACCGGTGGCCAGGAGGGCCAGCGCCAGGTTGATGCGCGCCTGGGGATCCTGGGGACTGAGCCGGACGCCGGTGCGGGCCGAGCGCAGGGCGTCCTCGCCATCGCCGGTGAGCAGCTGCAGCCACGCCAGGCAGATCCAGCCCGAGGCCTGGCGGGGGGCCTGGCTGGTGATGGCTTCGAAATCGGGCAGAAGCGCAGAGGCCTCGGCGCCGTTGCGGTAGCGCTCAAGCGCCTGCTCGAAGAGCGAGTCGCAGCTGGTGGGCATGGCGGCCGGCGGGTGTGGGGGTCAGCCTCCCATGGCGTCCGTTGCCCGCTCCTCAGACCGCGAAGCTGGACCCGCAGCCGCAGGTCTGGCTCGCATTGGGATTGGTGAAGTTGAAGCCACCGCCGATCAGGGCGGATGAGAAGTCGAGCTGCAGGCCGTAGATGTAGAGCAGGCTCTTGGGATCGCTCACCACGCGGAACTGCTGACCGTCGGCCGTGGCGTAGCTGTACACCTCGTCGCTGCCGGACTGGATCGAGCTTTCGGACACGAAATCCATCGTGTAGCTCATGCCGCTGCAGCCTCCGGAGCGAACCCCGACCCTGAGAACGCTGTTCTCGCCCTGCTCGCTGCAGAGGCGGGCGAGCTGCTGCATGGCGGCGTCGGTGATCAGGATCCCCTTGCCGTCGGTGCCGGTGTGGCCGGCCGCTGCGGGGGCCTGCGCTTTGGCTTCGCCCGTCAGGGCGGACGGCGCGGCTTCAGGACTCTGAGTCGCCATGGCGGGCAGGGATTGGTGAGTGATCCGACGGAGCGGATCGTGCTGGGACGATCCTATGCAGCGTGAACGGAGCCTGCCGCAACATCCGCCCTCCCCCGGCGTCGCGCCCTGCCGGCACGGCTCCATAGAGTTCCGTCACTGTCGGGTGTCAGCGTGCACGTCGCGATCATTGGTGCCGGTCTGGCGGGCCTCGCCGCGGCCGTTGATCTGGTGGACAACGGTCATGAGGTGGACCTCTACGAAGCCCGTCCGTTTCCCGGAGGCAAGGTGGGCAGCTGGGAGGACCCCCAGGGCAACCACATCGAAATGGGGTTGCACGTCTTCTTCTACAACTACGCCAACCTCTTCGCGCTGATGGAGAAGGTGGGGGCTCGCGATCACCTGCTACCCAAGGAGCACCACCACCTCTTCGTCAACAAGGGGGCCGATGTGCGCGCCCTTGATTTCCGTTTCCCCGTCGGGGCGCCGTTCAACGGCCTCAAGGCCTTCTTCACCACCGCTCAGCTGAGCTGGGTGGACAAGTTGCGCAACGCCCTGGCCCTGGGCACCTCCCCGATCGTGCGCGGTCTGGTCGATTACGAGGGCGCCATGGGGACGATCCGCAGGCTTGATTCCGTCAGCTTCCGCCAGTGGTTTCTCAGCCATGGCGGCAGCGAGCGCAGCATCGAGCGTCTGTGGAACCCGATCGCCTACGCACTGGGTTTCATCGACTGCGCGACCATCTCGGCCCGCTGCATGCTCACCATCTTCATGATGTTCGCGGCACGCACCGAAGCCTCCCGCCTGAACCTGCTGCAGGGTTCGCCGCACCGCTGGCTCACCGGCCCGATCCTCGACTACATCCAGGCCCGCGGCGGACGGCTGCACCTCCGCCACCGCCTCAAGCAGCTGCGGCACGAGGACGACAAGGGCAGCGACGCGCCGACGGTCGTGGGCCTGACCCTCGGCACTCCGGAGGGCGACCGGGAGATCGCCGCCGATCGCTACCTGCTCGCCTGCGATGTGCCCGGAATTCAGCGGGTCCTGCCGCCGGAGTGGAACCGCTATCCCCAGTTCCAGAGGATTCATGAGCTGGAGGCCGTGCCGGTGGCCACGGTGCAGCTCCGATACGACGGCTGGGTCACGGAACTGGGCGACGATGCCGCCTCGGGCCAGCGGCGGCGTGACCTGGACCGACCGGCCGGGCTCGACAACCTCCTGTACACCGCGGATGCCGATTTCAGCTGCTTCGCGGATCTGGCGCTGGCCAGCCCGGTCGATTACCGCCGCCCCGGTCAGGGCTCTCTGCTTCAGTGCGTGCTGACCCCCGGAGACCCCTGGATCAGTCGCGGCAAGGAGGAGATCGTGGCCCACACCGATGCCCAGGTGCGTGAGCTCTTCCCCTCGGCCCGGGATCTCACCCTCACCTGGAGCAACGTGGTGAAGCTGGCCCAGTCCCTCTATCGAGAGGCCCCGGGGATGGAGCCCTACCGTCCTGCACAGGCCACTCCGGTGCCCAACCTCTTCCTCGCCGGCAGCTACACCCGCCAGGACTACATCGACTCGATGGAAGGAGCCACGATGAGCGGACGTCTCGCCGCCGCTGCCATTCTCGGCCGCGAGGCCCAGCTGGCCCGCAACGCCGCCGCGGCCTGAACGCCCATGGGACGCTGGCTGGAACACACGGTCACCACCGAGGTTCAGGCTCCTCTGGAGCAGGTCTGGGCCGTGTGGAGCGACCTCGAGGCGATGCCCCGCTGGATGCGCTGGATCGAATCGGTCACCACCCTTGAGGATCCCGATCTGACCGAGTGGCATCTGGCGGCTCAGGGGTTCCGCTTCTCCTGGAAGGCCCGGATCAGCGATCGGGTGGAGGCCCAGCGGCTCCAGTGGCATTCCGTGGGCGGTCTGCCCACCCGCGGCGCCGTCCGCTTCTATTCGATGACGCCGCAGCGGACAGCGGTCAAGCTCACCGTCTCCTACGAGTTGCCCGGGATCCTGGCCCCGCTGATGGAGCCGAAGGCTCTCGGCGGCATCGTCAACCGTGAGCTCCAGGCCAATCTCAACCGCTTCCGCGATCTGGTCGAGAGGGGGTCAGCCCCCGCCGCCCGCAGCTGAGCCCCAGTCCCGGTGCGGCGTGGCCCGCCGGCAGGCGGCCAGCAGTCCGTTCAGATCGTGGGGGTCGGCCTCCGCGTCCGGTTCCCCGAGCAGCTCCCGGCAGGTCCGGCTGGTCTGGGGGCCGATCGACACCAGCGCCGTGTCCCGCAGCGGCTCCCGCCAGTGCTCGCCGAAGTGCTGCTGCAGCAGGGCGACGCTGTGGCGCACCGTCTTGCCGCTGCTGAAGGTGATCGCCGCCAGCGCCCCCTCCCTCAGGACCGTCACCGTCGCTTCGGGCCAGGCCCGGGGACAGCGCGATTCGTAGGCCGCCACCTCCACCACCCGGGCGCCGGCCTCACCGAACGCCTCGGCCAGAAGGGTGCGGCCGCCGCTCTGCACGCGTGGCAGCAGCATCCGCAGCCCGAAGCCCGACACCGGGAAGGTGTCGATCAGGCTGTCGGCCACGAAATCGGCCGGCACGAAATCGGCGGCGGCCCCCTGCGCCTCGAGCACCTCGGCGGTGCGGCGACCCACCGCCGCCAGGCGCAGCCCCCGGGGCCGGCGGCTCAGGCTCCGCCCCTGCCGCGCCAGACGGGCTTCCACCGCCTCCACGCCGTTGGCACTGGAGAAGAGAATCCAGTGGAACTGATCCCACTCGGCCAGGGCGTCATCGAGCGGGCCCCAGCTGTCGGGCGGGCCGATCTCGAGGGCCGGCAGATCCAGCACATCGGCGCCGGCGGCCTCGAACAGCCGCCGCGCCTGGGACAGCTGGCCGGCCGCCCGTGTGACACCGATCAGGGGGCGGGTCATGGCGCCACCTTCACCAGACCCTCCAGCCGTTGGCGCAGGGCATGGGCCTCCCCGTTGCGGCCCTGGGCCTCGAGCAGAGCGATGGCGGTGGCAAAGCCGCGCCGGGCGCCCTGGATCTCGCCGCTGAGGAGCTGGGCCACGGCCAGGTTCTGGTGGGTCTCGGCATGCTCCGGGTCGCATGCGGCGGCCCGGGTGTAGGCGGCGGTCGCGCCGCTGAGATCGCCGGCCTGGCGTCGGATCAGCCCGAGATTGAACCAGGCCAGCCCCAGGTCAGGAGCGACGCGGCTCGTCTCCTCGGCGATCGCCATCGCCTGCCGGCTGTCGCCGTTGCGGAGCAGCAGGGCCGTGAGGTTGAGCCTGGCCCCGACACTGACCCGCGCCGGCACCGGCAGGTCGATGGCTTCGGCGTAGCTGGCGGCGGCAGCGGCGGGATCCCGTTCCGCCAGGGCCAGGCCGCGGTGGAAGAGCAGTTCGTAGCGCTCGCTGCTCCGCTCCCGGGGGCAGTGCTCCAGTGCCGCTCGGATCAGCTCGAGGGCCTGCTGGATGCGGCCGGCGCTGATCTCGAGCCCGGCCAGCTTGGCGCTGGCGTAGGGATCGGCTGGGGTCTGCTGCAGTTCGGCCTGCATCGCGTCGCGCAGCCGGGCCGCCTTGGCGCCGTCCGCCAGCTGCTCCGGGCTGTAGCCGTCGTGCAGGAGCGCCGGTTCCGGGCAGTCAGCAACCCGCCAGTGGGGTTCCCGTTCGATCAAGGCACGGACGCTGTCGTCCACCATCGAGTGGTACGGGCGGCTCCAGGCCAGCTCCGGATGGCGCCGGAACAGGCGGCTGACGCTTGAGTAGGGCGACTGCCGCGCCCCCAGTTCGACGCGGATCAGGTTGATCAGCAGCAGATCGGGCTCGGCCATCAGGGCCCGCAGGGCGGGCACCACCTCGGGCCGGAGGCGTTCATCGGCATCGAGCACCAGCACCCAGTCGCCGTGGACCCACTGCAGGGCCTGGTTGCGGGCCGGAGCGAAATCCCCGGGCCAGGCGATGGTGTGCACCGTGGCGCCGGCGGCACGGGCGATGGCCACGGTTGCATCGCGCGAGCCGGTGTCCACCACCACCATCTCGTCCACCACGCCCTGCACCGACTGCAGGCAGCCCTCCAGTCGCTCCGCCTCATCGCGCACGATCATCGAGAGGCTCAGCATCCGGCCCGGCTCCGCTGCGGGGAGGGTAGAAGGCGGACCGGAGGAGCGATCCCGCCACGCCGGAGTCAGTCGGTGAAGCCGGCGTCGGGTCCCGCTGCGCTGCTCCAGCCCAGCCGCTGCAGGCAGAGGGCCTGGGCGTCAGGCATCTGGCCCGGGCTGAACACGCCGGCCACCCCCTCCGCCAGCTCCTGCCTGAGCGCCTGCCAGAGGTAGGGGCTGCCGTAGACGATCAGAGCCGCCAGTCGCTGCTCCTGCTGCAGCTGCCGCACCACGGCACTCCAGCGCCGCTGCGCGTCGCTGCGGCCGCGGAAGGGATTGCCCCGGATGAAGAGCTGCAGCAGCACCGGCCCCTCCGGCAGACGCTCGCTCGCCAGGGGCCGCTCCTCGCGGTCGGTCCAGGGATCGGGGCTGCGCCCATCGATGATCCGCGTGGTCCAGCCGTCGCGCTCGGGCCAGATCACGGCCGGGGCCAGTCCGGCCAGGGGCGGGCACTGCAGCGTCGAGTCGACGCGGATCAGATTCAGCCCCGGCCCGCGGGCGGGACCGCTCGAGCCGCTCTGCTCCAGGCTCCGCAGCAGCAGGCTCTGCCGCAGCGCCCGGTCCTCCCCCTGCTCCAGGGTCGCCAGGCGCTCCGGGTCCGGCCCGTCGTCATCTTCGTGCGGCAGCTGCTCAAGGGCCCGCTGCCGCCGCTGCAGGCTCGCCTCCAGGTCGTCCGTCGAGAGGCGGCCAGTCAGGAAGGCCGTTTCGAGGGCCTCCAGGGCGGCGCCGGCATCGGCCGGCATCAACAGCAGGTCGGAGCCGGCGGCGAAGGCCCGCACGGCGGCTTCCCCCGGGCCATGGCGGGCGCTGATGGCCTCCATCACCAGGGCATCGGTCACCACCAGCCCCTGGAAGCCCAGGCGCTGCCGCAGCAGGTCGTGCAGCACCGCCCGGGAGAGGGTGGCGGGCTGCTCCGGATCGAGGGCGGGAAGGCTCAGGTGGGCTGTCATCACGCTGGCGACACCGCTTGCGATCGCCCGGCGGAAGGGCGGCAGCTCCACCGCCTCGAGTCGGGCGAGGTCGTGGGGGAGCACCGGCAGATCCAGGTGGGAGTCCACGTCGCTGTCGCCGTGGCCCGGGAAATGCTTGGCGCAGCACAGCACGCCCCCGGCCTGGGCCGCGCGGATGAAGGCACTGGTCAGCTCGGCGCTGCAGGCGCTGCTGCTGCCCCAGGCCCGCACGTTGATGACGGGATTGGCCGGGTTGTTGTTGACGTCGCACACCGGTGCCAGAAGCCAGTTCAGCCCCACCGCACGGGCCTGCCGGGCGGTGCAGGCTCCGTAGCGTGCGGCCAGTTCCCGGGCTTCCTCGCCGGCAGCGCTCTGCCAGAGCCGCTCGAGACCGAGGGGCGGCGGCAGCCAGGTGGCTCCCTCGAACCGCTGACCCACGCCCTCCTCCACGTCGGCGCAGAGCAGCAGCCGCCGGCCGCCGGCCCAGCGGCGCAGCATCCGGCAGCGCAGCGCCAGCTCGGCGGCACTGCCTCCCAGCAGGATCACGCCGCCCACCCCGAGCTCGAGCAGCTGCTGCAGTTCGCCGTTGTCCAGCTCCCAGCGGGGATAGCGGCGCTGGCCGTCGGCCAGATGACCGCTGGCCCGCACCACCAGCAGTCGGGCGATGCGCTCTCGCAGGCTCAGCCTCTCCACTGCCGCCCGTCAGCTCCCGGGGTCCGGCTCAGCCGGTTCGGGCTCCGCGGCGGCGGGGGCGCCCGCTTTCTCGTCGCGCTCCCGTTCCAGCCGGCCGAGCAGACCCAGCACATCGGAGCCCTGCTCCAGGCCGCGATCGAGGCGGAACACCACCTCCGGAGCCCGCCTCAGCTGCAGGCGGCGTCCCAGCTCCCCCCTCACGTAGCCGGCGGCTGAGCGCAGCCCCTCCATCACCGCCTCCCGGTCGGCACCGTCGCCGTAGATGCTCACGTGGATGCGGCAGTGCTGCAGATCCCCGGCCACCTGCACGTCCGTGAGGCTGACCATGCCCTGCCGGACCCGGTCGTCGCGGATGCCGTTGATCAGCATGTCGCTCACCTCACGGCGGATCAGGGCCGCCACCCTCTGGCTGCGTCGCTGGGGAGCCATGCTCAGCTGACCGGAGCGGTGACCATCGCCCGCAGCACCAGGGTCAGGCTGACCCCGCCGCTGATCAGGGCCCCCACCAGCGCCACCGCCGTGACGGGATTGCTGCGGCGCCGGGCCATCGGACCCACCACCGATTCGATCACGCCGAGGCTGAACGCCACCAAGTAGCGCGGATAACGGGTGACGTTGATCAGAAACTCCCGCATCAGCAGACCGGTGCATGGGTGATGGAAGTACTCTGCCGGCTGACGGGCGGCCCCGCCGATGCTGGAGCTCCATCAGTTCCGCCACTCCGCCTTCTGCGAGAAGGTGCGCCTGGTGCTGCGCGCCAAGAGGCTCAGTTTCAGCGTGGTCGAGGTCACGCCCGGACTCGGTCAGCTCGACCTGTTCCGCCTCTCGGGTCAGCGCCAGGTGCCCGTGCTGGTGGACGGCGAGAGGGTGATCAGCGATTCCACCACCATCGCCCTGCACCTGGAGGAGACGGTGCCGGAGCCACCGCTGCTGCCCGCCGACCCGGCTCAGCGCGCCGAGGTGCTCCTCCTGGAGGACTGGGCCGACACCACCCTGGCCCAGCGGGCGCGGCTGGCTCTGCTGCAGACCATGGGCCGCGATCCGGTGTTGCGCGAGGCGCTGCTGCCCGAGGTCACACCCGAGCCACTGCGTCGGGCGGTGGGGGCGATCCCCGCCGGGTGGGCCTCCGATCTGGGTGACGTGGTGGCGGCCCGCGAGCGGCAGCTGCTGATGGAAAGCCTCGAGCAGCTGGCGGCGCTGACCGCCCGGCGCGCCCATCTGGTGGGGGCGACCCTCTCCCTGGCGGATCTGGCGGTGGCCGCCCAGCTCTCTCTGCTGCGCTTCCCGGCCTCCGCCGGAGCCTCACTCGCCGGCCGCGGTGTCCCCGGTCTGCACGACCACCCCCAGCTCCAGCCGCTGTTCGAGTGGCGCGACGCCATCGAGGCCTCGCTCACGCCGGACCCGGACCAGGCTCCGATGTGAGTCGCTCGAGGGTGAAGCTCTCGTGCTCGCTCCGCATCGCCACCGCCGCCAGGCCCTCCGACGGCGATGGATAGGTGGCCTGCCACTGCTCCACCAGCACCGTCTGCACCGGCCCGGCAACCCCGCCGGCACCGCTCTCCCCATCCACCGGCGTGGGAGTGAGCCGGGTCAGGGTCTCCACCCGGCTGACCCGGGGTGCGGTGCCATCCCCGCCGGCAGCCGGGGGCGGGTGCAGCACCTGCAGGGCCAGCTCGTCGCAGAGAAAGCGGCCTGCGGGCAGGTTCCGGCTGGCCCGGCCGATCACGCTGGACTCCAGCCGCACCTCGCCCCGGAGCCGGGCCAGCTGGCGGTTGGGGTTGGCCGGATCCGTGCTCACCGAGAGCAGATCCTCCCCCAGCACCGCCCGGCCGGCCATCAGGGCATTGAAGGCCCGATCGCCCACCACCCGCTCCCGGTTGTCGCGCCGGAACCGCAACCGCTGGCAGGGATCCGATGGTCCGGCCGGGCAGCGCTGCCACTCGCCCGCCAGCCAGTCGGGATAGACCAGATCGGACTGGCCGGGCTGCTGCAGCGGTGCCGGCAGCTGCCAGTCCGGCCAGGCTGCGGCGCGGGCCGCCAGGTCCGGCGGTGCGGCGAGCGCCTCCTGCGGTAGCAGCAGCAGAATCCCCGTCAGCCAGGCCAGTGCCAGCGCCGCCATGTCCGATCCCCTGATCCGCGAGCTCGATCATTACGTGGTGCTCGAGGCCGGCCGCGGCGAGCGGATCCTCAGCGCCGCCGAAACGCTGGAGTGGCTCTGCGGGGTGCTCGCGGCCCTGCCGGAGCCGCCGGAGGATCTGCGGCACTGCCCGGATGAGCGGAGCCGGGCGCTGCGGCTGCTCGAGACGGCCTGTGAGCTGGCCCTGCCGGGCGGAGCCAGTGTTCAGTGGTTCGCCGTGCGGCTGGAACCTCCCAGCCCCGGTGCCTGAAGCCGCGCCGCGATGGCCTCCAGCAGCGCGCTCACCACCTGCTCCGGCGTCTCCTGCGTGATCGCCAGGTGCACGTCCGCCTGGGCGTAGAGCGGACGCCGGGCCTCCAGCAGGGCATCGAGACGCGCGGCCGGATCCCCCTCCCCCGCCAGCAGCGGCCGCCCCCCGGGCTGCTCCCGCAGCCGCTGCAGCAGCACATTGCGGTCGGGATCGAGCCAGAGCACCAGGCCCTGGTGCATGTGGCCCCAGTTCACCGCTTCGGTGACGATCCCGCCTCCGGTGGCCACCACCAGGGAGTGGCGGCAGGCGATCTGATTGAGCACGGCGGTCTCGATGGCGCGGAAGCCCCGCTCTCCGTCCTCGGCGAAGATCGCGCTGATGCTGCGGCCGCTGCAGGCCTCGATCGTGCTGTCGGCATCCACGAAGCCGTAGCCGAGCTGCTCGGCCAGGGGACGCCCCACCGTGCTCTTGCCAGCGCCCATCATTCCGACCAGATACAGGTTGCGCCCCCCCAGTCGGGACCGCAGAGCGCTGACCTGCTGCATTTCTTTAGGATGTCACCAGTTGACGCAACCCATGATCGTCGCCAGCACGACAGCGCCCCACGGACGCGGCCGCGGCTGTGTGATCACCCGCCGGGCCGAGTTCAGCGCCTCCCATCGTTACTGGCTCCCCGAGCTGGACGCCGATGAGAACGCCGCCCGCTTCGGAGCCTGCTCCCTGGAGCCGGGTCACGGTCACAACTACGAGCTCGTGGTGGCCATGGGCGGCCCTCTGGATGAGGACGGCATGGTGCTGAACCTCTCCGAGGTCAAGCACGCCATCCGCGACCAGGTCACCGACCAGCTCGCCTACCGCTTCCTCAACAGCGCCTGGCCGGAGTTCGATGTCTCCCGCCCCGACGGCTGCCTGCCCACCACCGAAGCGCTGGTGCGTGTCATCTGGCAGCGCCTGCAGTCCCACCTTCCCCTGGTGGCGCTGCGTCTCTACGAACACCCCAAGCTCTGGGCCGACTACCTCGGACACACCATGGATGCCTTCCTGACCATCCGCACCCATTTCGCGGCTGCCCACCGACTGGCCCGCCCGGAGCTCAGTCAGGAGGAGAACGAGCGCATCTACGGCAAGTGCGCCCGGCCCCACGGCCACGGCCACAACTACCTCGTGGATGTGACGGTGCGCGGCCCGATCGATCCCCGCACCGGCATGGTCTGCGACCTGGCCGCCCTGCAGAGCCTGGTGGACGATCTGGTGGTCGAACCCTTCGATCACACCTTCCTCAACAAGGACGTCCCCCACTTCGCCGACTGCGTTCCCACAGCGGAGAACATCGCCCTTCACATCGCCGATCGGTTGAGCACGCCCATCCGGGCCATCGGGGCCACGCTCCACAAGATCCGCCTGCAGGAGAGCCCCAACAACGCCGCCGAGGTCTACGCCGAGACCCCTCAGCTCGAGATGTCCCCGGCCCGGGCTCTGGAGGCTCTGGCTGTCTCCTGACGCCGCATCGGTGAGACCCGAGGTCCGCCTCGTTCTCGCCGTCAGCATCGATGGCCGTCTGGCCCCCTCTGCTGGCGGGGCGGCCAGCATCGGCGGTGCACCCGACCGCGTGGTGCTGGAGCAGGCCCTCGCCTGGGCCGATGCTGCCCTGATCGGTGCCACCACGCTTCGCCTGCATGGCGGCACGGCCCTGATCCGGCGGCCCGATCTGCTCGACGAACGCTTCCGCGGCGGCCGCTCCCCCCAGCCCCCGGCCCTCGTGGTGAGCCGCAGCGGACGGATTCCGCCCGACCTGCCCTTCTTCCACCAGCCCCTGCAGCGCTGGTGGCTCGACCGACAGGAACCGCCGGGGGGTGACCCGTCCGCAGCGCCGCTGCCGGGCTTCGATGAGCGTCTGCCCTGGTCGCCCTGGCCCGAGACCCTCCGGGTCCTCAGGCAGCGCGGCCTGAGCCGGCTGCTGGTGCTCGGGGGCGCGCAGCTCGCCGCCACCCTTCTGGCCGAGGATCTGCTCGACACGCTGCAGCTCACGGTGTGCCCCCGCCTGCTGGGCGGGCCGCACCTTTGGATGCCCGCGGGACATCTGCTCCCGGAGCACTGGCAGCTGGAGACGGCCCGCGCGCTGGGGGAGGGGGAGGTGCTGCTGCGCTATCGCCGATCCCGGGGCAGCAGCTGATCCAGGGGCAGGGCCTGCAGCGACTCGGCCGGCAGGCCCAGCAGCTCCGCCGCGCAGAGCTTGATCACCGCCTCGGTGTCGTCGCCGATGCGCCCGGCCATCAGCTCACGCATCACCCCCAGCTCCCGACCGCTGCGGCTGGTCTGGCGGATCAGGCATTCGCTCGCCGGCCGCGCCAGAGCCCGGCAGGGTTCGGCTGCGGCCTCACCGATCGCCGCATCGCCATCGCTCACCAGACGGGTGCATTGCTCGCTGAGATGCCGCTCCAGGCGCGGCCGCATCAGCTGCAGCACGGGAGCCAGGAGGCTGGCCCGGGCGGCGGGTGCGGCGAGGGTCGCCAGAGCGATCAGCGGCGTCGCGCCCAGCGCGAGCGTCCGCATCGATGCTCCACGTCGGCCGTTCTCCATCGCCGTGCTGCGGAAGCGCCACTGCAAGGGGGACACTCTGGCAAAGCCTGCCGGAGGCACCGGGCTGGTTAGCGTTCCGCACCAGGCCTGCGCCCTGCCGCGACGTGACCACCCTCACCTGCCGCTGGCATCAGAGCATTGCGGAAATTCCGGCTGACGCCTGGGAGGCCCTGGTCGGAGCCGATGCGATCCCCTTCTACCGCTGGCGCTGGCTGGAGGCCCTGGAGCGCTCCGGCAGCACCACGGGTCGTCAGGGCTGGCAGCCCCTCCACCTGGCTCTCTGGCGGGGCGATGCCCTGCTGGGCCTGGCCCCGCTGTACCTCAAGGGGCACAGCTACGGGGAGTTCGTCTTTGATCAGAGCTTCGCCCGACTCGCCTCCGATCTGGGCCTCCGCTACTACCCCAAGCTGCTGGGGATGAGCCCGGTGAGCCCGGTCCGGGGCTACCGCTTTCTCATCGCCGACGGTGAGGACCCCGCGCGCATCACGGCCCTGCTGATGGCGGAGATCGATCGCTTCTGCCGCGAGCACGGAATTCTGAGCTGCAACTTTCTCTATGTCGATCGCGACTGGCAGCCGCTGGCCGAAGCGGCGGGGTGCGCCACCTGGCTCAATCAGCAGAGCCTCTGGCATGGCGAGGATCTGGACAGCTTCGAGGCCTACCTGGAGCGCTTCAACGCGAACCAGCGGCGCAACATCCGGCGCGAACGCAAGGCGGTGAGCAAGGCCGGCCTCAGCGTGACGCCCCTCAGCGGTGACGCCCTCGACCCGGCCCTGCTCAGCCGCATGCACCGCTTCTACGCCGATCACTGCTCCCGCTGGGGCCCCTGGGGCAGCAAGTACCTCAGCGAGGCCTTCTTCTCCCATCTGGCCGAACCCGAGCTGCGGCGCCATGTGGTGCTGTTCAGCGCCCATCGCGGTGACCCGTGCGACCCCGTGGCCATGTCGCTGTGCGTGCACGATGCCCAGCATCTCTGGGGGCGCTACTGGGGCAGCGATGAGGAGGTCGACTGCCTTCATTTCGAGGTGTGTTACTACGCCCCCATCACCTGGGCGATCGAGCGGGGCATCCGCTGCTTCGATCCCGGTGCCGGGGGTGGCCACAAGCGTCGCCGGGGCTTCCTCGCCCATCCTCACGCCAGTCTGCATCGCTGGTACGACCCGGGCTTCGATCGGCTGGTGCGCCAGTGGCTGCCCAGGGCGAATGCCCTGATGCTCGAGGAGATCGAAGCGGTGAACCAGGAGCTCCCCTACCGCGCCCAGCTGCCGGATCTCAGCGCCGGGGGAGCCCCCGGTGGTGCTGGTTAGATTCGCTCCGCAGACCGGAAGGACAGCACCTGGAGACCCTCGCGCCCCTCGCCAGCGACCGACTGGCGGCTCTTGATGCGCTGGACGCTCGCCTGTCCCAGCGGTTCATCGCCCTCGACCCCCTCGGCTACTTCCTGATCCGTGTGGACGGCGAGGCGGGGGATCTCGTTCTCGAGCACTACAGCAACGGCATCGACGAGCGGGGCCGTGCCACTGATCCGGAGACCGGAGAGGTGCTCCGCTGCAGCGGTGCCGGGCCCCGCACGCCGGTCCGCACCTACCGCGGACGCACCGCCAAGGAGGTGGGCATCCAGATCTCCGAGGGCGAGGGGCCCCACCCGATCAGTTGCCTCGACCACGCCGTGTACCTCGGCCGAGAGCTGCAGCGGGCCGAGCACTGTCTGCGTGAGGGGCGCCGCTACATCCAGGACTAACGGCCCCCGGGCCGGGAGCCGCTGCGGAAGGGACGAGCGACTCAGGCCGTCATCAGTTCGGGTTCAGCGGCGGTGCGCTTCTCCTGCTCCAGGCGCTGCTCCTCCTTCTCCAGGGTCGCCAGCTGATCGCGGATCTCCTGCTGGACGATGCCGCGGTATTCGAGGAAGTGCTCGTTGTGGGCCAGCACCACCAGAAACTGCTCCAGCATGGCCGGATTCTGTCTGGCCATGCCCCACATGTAGCGCCAGAACCGGGAGCGGGTGTTGCGCTTGATCCCCTGACGCCAGGTCACGATGGCCAGGGCACGGATGTCGGTGAAGCTGGGCAGCTTGGCCTTCGCCTTCCAGCGCGGTGCACCGATCTTGAGGTAGTAGCTGTAGACGCGGTCCATGTAGGCCCGCGGCTCGTAGAGGGCGCAGAAGGCGTCCACGTACTCCGTGGCGATTTCGCGAATCGGCCGGGTGGGAACGAAATTCAGCAGGTTGGTCTGATTGACCCCCTTGGCCGCTTCCTTGTCCTGGATCAGCCGGCCCTCCTTCTCCAGTCGATGCCAGAGAGCGGTGTTGGGCAGAGCCTGCAGCATGCCCATCATCGCGGCCGGGATGCCGGTACGGGTCACGAAGTCGACGATCCGGTCACCGGCGCCGCTCTTCTCGCCATCGAAGCCGATGATGAATCCGGCCATCACGCGCAGGCCGTTGGCTGTGATCCGGTCCACCGCCTCATCGAGGGGGTTGCGCGTGTTCTGAACCTTTCGGGCCGTCTCCAGGCTGGATTCGTCCGGAGTTTCGATGCCGAGGAACACGCTTTCAAAGCGCGCATCGTGCATCATCCGCATCATCTCCTCGTCTGAGGCGAGATCCACCGACGCCTCGGTGCTGAAGCTGAACGGATAGCCCCTCTCCTCCTGCCAGGCCCGGATGGCCGGGAGCAGCAGCTTGGCGTTGCGCTTGTTGCCGATGAAGTTGTCGTCCACCAGGAAGATGGAACGCCGCCAGCCCAGGTCGTAGAGGGCCTGCAGTTCGGCGATCAGCTGCTCGGGACTCTTGGTGCGGGGTTTGCGGCCGTAGAGAACGATGATGTCGCAGAACTCGCAGTTGAACGGGCAGCCGCGTGAGAACTGCACCGACATCGAGTCGTAGGCATCCAGCTCCAGCAGATCGAAGCGGGGGATCGGCGTGGCCGTGACATCCGGCTTGTCGCCACCCGAGCGGAAGGTGCCGGAGGATTCGCCGCGCTCGAGCGCCTCCAGGAACATCGGCAGGGTGATCTCCCCTTCATCGAGGACCTTGTAATCCGCCTCGGCGATCTCCGGCGCGTGCGGTGTGGAGGTTGCGAACGGGCCGCCCACCATCACAGGCAGGTTGTGCGCCTTGGCAACGCTGATCTGCCGCTGCATGTCGTCCTTCTGGACGATCATGCCGGAGATCACCACCAGCTCGGCCCACTGCCATTCCTCCTCGGTGACCTCGCGCACGTTGCGGTCCACCAGGCGGATGTCCCAGCTCTCCGGCAGCATCGCCGCCACCGTGACCATGCCCAGGGGCGGCAGGAGCACCTTGCGGTTCACCAGCTCCAGGATCTTCTCGTAGCTCCAGAAGGTCTTGGGAAATTCGGGGTAGACGAACAGGGCACGCATGGTGAGCGGGAAGGAGGAGAGAAGGAAAGCTGGACCTCGGTCCGCATCACGCGGCCGGACGTGTCCGGCGTTCGAAAGCCGCGATCGGCTGGCAGGTGGATGGAAGGGAGGGGACCGGCGAACAATGGAGTTGGGTGAACCTTAAGGGCATCAGGGCCTCTCTGCCCCCGGCTCTGCTGTAATGGTGGCCACCTCCTGGAGCTGCATGGGCATCGCGATCTACTTCGCTCTGGTCGCCGCCGGCCTGGTCGCCGCCTTCGTGCTCACCACCCTTCTCAGGGGCATCAAGCTGATCTGAAAGCCCGCGTCGGCTCCACACCTCGTGTCAGACCGAGGCCGGCCTGGCGCTGGGCAGGCGAACTGAGCCCCTCCGGACCAGTTCCCAGCCGGCCAGCAGGGATCCCAGGCCTCCTGTCACCGCGAAGGTCAGGGGAAGACCCATCGCACTCACCAGGCTCGCGGCGAGCAATCCGCTCAGGCCACCGCCCCCAGGACGGCGATCTGGCTCAGTCCGGCCATCCGCCCCCGCAGCGCCTGATCCGATCCGACCTGGGTGATCACGTTGCAGCTGGCGATCATCCCGGCCGTGCCGGCGCCGATCAGCAGCGTCATCGGCCAGTGCAGGCCACCCTGGCCACCGGCGGTCATGCCCAGCTGGCCGATGGCCGTGACCATCGCGAAGCCGGCGAGCGTCCGCATCGGCCAGCGGCTGAAGCGCTGGCTCTGACGCTGCAGCACCAGCCCACCGGCGATGCTGCCGGCGGCCAGCACGCTGGTGAAGAGTCCGAGGTCCTGTGGCCCCGGCCCGATCACCTCCCGCGCGATCAGGGGGGTCAGGCCCGGGTGGAAGAACCCCACCAGGCAGATCAGACCGGTGAAGCGGAGCACGTGGCGCATCGGAGCGCCGCAGAGGATCCAGGCGGCTCCGAGCGTTCCGGCGGACCCGGCCGCACTGCGTCGCTCCAGCTCACGCCGGGGAGTGAGCAGCCAGATCACACTGATGATCGGCAGCAGATAGCTGGCCGCGTCCAGGCTGAGGGCGGTCGCGGGACCGAGAGCCGCCACCAGCCAGCCTCCCACCGGCGGCCCGATCAGCTTGCCCACGTTGAACACCACCGAGAAGCTGGTGAGGTATCCGGGAAGCTGCTCGGGCGACTCCACCAGCAGCGAGCAGTACTTGTTGCGCGCACTGAGCTCGAAGGCCCCGGCAATGCCCACCATCAGGGTGGAGGCCAGCAGCAGGATCACCTGGGGCCGACCCGTCAGCAGGGGGATCGCGAGGGCCGCCAGCAGACCCGCCGCCAGCAGTGCCCACTGCGCCTGGATCAGCACGCGTTCGCAGCCGAGCCGATCGGTGCGCACGCCGGCCGGCCCGCTCACCAGGAGCGAGGGCAGAGCCAGGGCCCCGAAGTGGAGCGCCAGAACGAAGGCGTTGTCGGTGCCCTCCATCAGCACCCATCCCTTCGCCGTCAGGCCGGCGAAGGACCCCGCCGTGCTCAGCCCGGACACCAGCAGGAACAGCTGTCGCTGTCGCAGCGGCGTGAGAAGGGGTCGAGATGGCGCCGTCAATGGGCGGAGTCCGTTCCGGGCGTCCGCCCTTCGCCCGTCAGCCGCACGCCTGTCAACCGCTCGTCCGTCAGCAGCTCGGCCTCCAGGTCGTAGACATCGGCGGCGGTGATCCGTGCCGGCACCATCGAGCCCGGAGCCGCGCCCGGCGCTCCGGTCCGGGGGCTCAGGCGCACCAGACCGTCCACATCCGGCGCGAAGCGGGCGCAGCGACCGATCATCGCGCCGCTGACGGGGTTCTCCTGCTCCACCAGCACATCCACCGTGCGGCCCACCCAGGCGCTGTTGCGCTCGGCGGCGATGGGTTGCTGCAGGCGCATCAGGGCATCGCGGCGCTCGGCGGCGATGGCGGAGTCCACAGGGTCGCTCAGGGATGCCGCGGCGGTGCCCTCCTCGGGAGAGAAGGCGAACACGCCGACGTGATCGAAGCGCTGCCGCCGCAGGAACTCCTGCAGGTGATCGAAATGGTGGTCGCGCTCACCGGGGAAGCCCACGATCAGCGTGGTGCGGAGCACCGCGTCGGGCAGCTGCTCGCGGATCCGATCCAGAACCGCCGACGTCACATCCCGCTGCCAGGGCCGGTTCATCGCCCGGAGGATCTCCGGATGGCTGTGCTGCAGCGGCAGGTCCAGGTAGGGGAGCACGTTCGGAACGTCCCGGAAGGCCGCCAGCACCTCATCGGTCAGACCGGTGGGGTAGGCGTAGTGCACCCGGATCCAGGGAATGGCCACCTCCCCGAGGGCGCGCAGCAGATCGGCCAGCCGGGGGCGACCGTAGAGATCCAGTCCGTAGTTGGTGGTGATCTGGCTGATCAGGATCAGCTCCTTCACCCCCTGGGCGGCCAGCTCGTGGGCCTCGCTCACGATCGACTCGATCGGCCGCGAGCGCTGGTTGCCCCGCAGGCTCGGAATGATGCAGAAGGCGCAGCGGTAGTCGCATCCCTCGGCCACCTTCAGGTAGGCCACCGGCTCCGGCGTGGTGCGGTAGCGGGGCAGGGTGTGGTCGCCGACGAAGGTCGGCACGCTGCTCACCCGCTCGACCCGCTCGCCGGCCTCCACCCGCTGCAGCACCTCCACGATGTGCTGGTAGTCACCGGTTCCCACCACGGCCCGGGCTTCCGGCAGCGCCTCCAGCAGCTCGCTCTGGAAGTGCTGGGCGAGGCAGCCGGCGATGATCAGCTCCTTGCCCTGTTCCGCCAGACCCACCAGGGTGCGCACGGACTCCTCCCGGGCGTCCTGGATGAAGCTGCAGGTGTTGACGACCACCAGGGCGGCATCGCGCTCATCGGCGCTGATGCCGTAGCCGGCCTCGGCCAGCAGGCCGAGCATGTGTTCGGTGTCCACCCGGTTCTTCTCGCAGCCCAGGTGGGCGAAGGCCACCGTGGGCCGTGCTGTTGTGGCGGATGTCATGGGTCTCTGGCCGTTCCGGTGACGGAAGCCGAGTCCATCAATCCGTGGGCCTCCACCCTATGGAACGGCTCCGTCTTCAGCTGCCACAATCGCCCCAGCAGCATCGTCAGGGTGAGCACCAGCCGACTCGGCAGTCGCCGCCGCAGTGATCCCGGTAAGCGCTGGGCCAGGGTGAGCATGGCCGTGCTGGCCACCATCGGGGTCATCGACACCGGCGCGATCACCCTCACTCGCTGGGGCTGGATCGGAAGCCTCAGCTGCCCGGGCGGCAGCGAAGGCGGTTGCGACAGGGTTCTCAACAGCGCCTGGGGCAGCGTCCTGGGACAGCCGCTCTCTCTGCTCGGCCTCCTGGCCTACGGGGCGGTGCTCGTGCTCGCGCTGCTGCCGCTGGTGCTGCCGGCGGAGTCCCGCAGGCGGGCCTCCGAACTGAGCTGGATGGCTTTGCTGCTGATCAGCGCCGGCATGGCGGTGTTCAGCCTGCTGCTGATGGGGCTGCTGGTGTTCAAGATCCAGGCCTTCTGCTTCTTCTGCGTCCTCTCGGCCCTGCTCTCGATTGCCCTGCTGGTGCTCACGCTGCTGGGTGGCGGCTGGAGCGAGCCCGGGCCGGTGGTCTTCCGGGCTCTCATCACCGCCATCGCCGTGGGACTGGTGGGCGCCGCCTGGGCCAGCGCCGTGGATCCGGCGCGATCGCCCCAGCTCTCCAGGCCCCCCAACAGCCCACCACCGGTCACCAGCACCAGCACCCCGGCCTCGATCGCCCTGGCGGACCATCTGCAGGAGCAGGGGGCGGTGATGTACTCGGCCTATTGGTGCCCCCACTGCCACGACCAGAAGGAACTGTTCGGCACGGAGGCCACGAGCCGGCTGACGATCATCGAGTGTGCCGAGGACGGCCTCAACAGCCAGCGCGAGCTGTGCGAGAGCAAGGGGCTGCTGGGCTTTCCCAGCTGGGAGATCAACGGCACGCTCGATTCCGGCGTGAAGTCCCTCGAGACGCTCTCCGACCTCAGCGGCTACGAGGGATCGAGGGAGTTCCGCTAGGTCCCGGCACCTTCGGCGGGTCGATGGCCAGGGTGCTGATGGGCCGCCCTCGTCTCTGAAGACTGTGCCGCTGCCAGTGCGGCTGCGTCCCCGGGGCGTCCTCGCGGAAGTGACCGCCCCGGCTCTCAGCCCGGAAGGCGCAGGCCTCCAGCAGCAGCCGGCTCACCGTCAAGCGGTGGCTGTAGTCCACGCTCACCGCCAGGGACACCGCGACGTCCGCCGGCAGGGCCACATCCCGCCCGACCGGCAGCGCCGCCACCAGCGCCGGCAACGGCCTGGCGTTCCATTGCTCCTGCAGTCGGGCGAGCCGGGGCAGCGCCCGCTGCAGATCCCGTCCGCTCCGCTCCACACCGGCCACCTGCCAGCAGAGCTGCCGCAGATCCTCGATCCGGTTCAGCACCTGCTCCGGGGCCTCCCAGTCTCCTGGGTGCAGCTGGAGGGTGCCGGCATCACACTGTTCCTGCCGCGCCTGCCAGGGAGGGGCGGCCGCCGGCAGCAGGTCGATCCTCCTGAGCGCTCTGGCGAAGACCAGACACTCCATCAGGGAGTTGCTGGCCAATCGGTTGGCGCCGTGCACCCCGGTGCAGGCCACCTCGCCCACCGCGTAGAGCCCGGGTACGGAGGTGGCGGCCCGCAGATCGGTGCGCACCCCACCCATCCAGTAGTGGGCCGCCGGGGCCACCGGGATCGGTTGGCGGGTCGGGTCGACGCCGTACTCCCGGCAGCGACGCAGGATCGTGGGGAAGCGCCGCTGCAGGCGGTCGTCCTCGATGCCCCCAAGATCGAGGCCGATCGCCAGGCGTTCGGAGCGCCGGATCGCACGCACGAGGGCCCGGCTCACCTGGTCCCGGGGAGCCAGATCGCCGCCGGGAAGTGAGGCCACCGGGCTGGTGCCGTCCGGGTGACGCAGGCGCCCTCCCTCCCCCCGCACCGCCTCGGAGATGAGGAAATGGGGCGCACCCGGCACCATCAGAGCCGTGGGGTGAAACTGCACGAATTCGAGATCGCTGATGCCGGCACCGAGCTGGTGGGCCATGGCGATGCCGTCGCCGCTGGAGGACGGTGGGTTGGTGCTGTTGGCGAACAGGTGGGCCCCACCCCCCGTGGCCAGCACCACGGCTCTGGCGCTCAGCCAGCGCAGTCGCTCACCCTCCAGCACCAGCAGGCCCCGGCAGCACCCGCCGTCCTGCCAGAGCCGCAGCGCCAGCACGCCATTGCCCCGCGTCAGCAGTGGGCGGGCGCGGACGCGCTCGGCCAGCGCCTGAACCAGGGCCTTGCCGGTCCGGTCCTGAACGTGCAGGACACGGTGGTGGCTGTGGGCGGCCTCCAGGGTCGTGCTCAGGCCCGTCCCGGAACGGTCGAACTCCATGCCCAGCGCCAGCAGGCGTTGCACGCAGCCCGGTGCCTCACGCACCAGCAGCTCCACCGCGCTGGGGTCGCAGAGCCCCGCACCGGCGCGGAAGGTGTCGTCGCGATGGCTCGCGAGGCTGTCTTCCGGGCGGGTCACGGCCGCGATTCCCCCCTGGGCCCAGCGGCTGGAGGACCTCGGTCCCGCGTCCTTGTTGAGCAGCAGAACTCTGAGCCCCTGCGGCAGTTCCAGGCAGCTCATCAGCCCGGCGGCCCCCCGCCGACCACGATCACATCCCAGCTGTCGTCGAGCACGGGGGCTGGGGCAGGGGCGACCATCGCCGGGGATCAGGCCGACTCAGAAGCCTCCTGGGCTCCGGCCGGGGATGCTGAGAGGAGGGCCAGGGGAGCGAGGCTCAGCGGTACTGACCGTCGTTGATGCGGTCGAAGCCCTCGTTGAGGGCGATCTCCGGCTCCGTCACGATGAAGGAATCGCGGTAGGTCTCGAACAGCTCCTTCTGACGCTCGCTCAGATCCAGCTTGAGCACGTCATCGACACTGTCGTAGGGGCCGCCCAGCACGATCTTGCCCGCCAGGGTCGGGTACATCCCCGGGAACTGCTGAAAGCGACGCACTGAGGAATTGTTGAGGTCCACCTTCCCTCCCCGCTCGGCGATCTTGTCGTCGGCGATGTTCCTCGGTGCGTCAGCGAGCGCCGCGCCCGGGAACCAGAGCACCAGCACCAGCACCAGCCCGAGGGCCAGCCGTGCGACGCGGCCCATCAGTGCGCTCGTCCACGCTCCGGCCCCAGCCCGGCCATGCTGCGAGGCCGTTGTGGAGGAGCGGAGCAGCGGGCAATGCAGGGAGGGAGACACAGACAGAGACGGTGAAGCCGTGATGTGTTGCGAGCCAACCTACAGCTCGCAGGCGCACCAGAACCCCCGCCAGCGCTGGCGTTTTGCAGATCGTTTCACTCCGCCGCCGGTGATTCTCAGATCAGTCCGCTCAGTCTGGGGCTGAGGGCTGCCAGCAGCAGAAACAGACCGTCGACGGCGATGGTGGTCATCAGGGCGGCACCCGCCACGGCGGTGGCCGTGCTGCGCCGTGCCAGAAGCCGATCGCTGGCGTTGATCAGCACCGTGGCGCCGAAGGCGATGCTCAGCAGCCCCCGCAGCTGCAGGCAGGCGGCCGCGGCATCGCTCAGGCGCTGGGGCAGTTCCGCGCTGGGCGCGCCGAGAACAGCGGGCCAGTGCGGCATCACGCCGGCCAGGGCCATGGCACCGTCCGTGCAGGCGGTGCCCACCAGGGAAGCCAGGTAGAAAGCCCCCGCCAGACGCCAGCGGGTTCCGAGCCCGGCGATCGCCAGAGGCAGGGCGAAGGCTTCGATCGGCAGATGCCAGATGGGAGCCATGCGGAACCAGCCCCAGAACACGGCCCCCGCCAGCCAGCTGCCGCTGAAGCCGAGCAACAGAGGAGCGAGAACGGAGCCGATGGCATCGCTGCGCCGTGCCAGGAGCAGGGCAGCAGCCACGAGCGGAACGGTCAGAGCGACCGCCCCTGCCGGAGACAGCCGCACCAGGGGGGCCTCCAGAAAAACGGGGATGCTCACCAGAGCAGCGCTGAGACCGATGACCGGGGTCTCGATGGCCGCCGCGCTGATTCGGCTGCTCAGACTGGTGTCGAGAGTGGCGCTGCGGAGGTTCGTCGAGGGAACACCGATCACGCCGAGGCCACTGGGAGGGCTCCGACCTTAGGCTTGCCGGCTGTGGGAGCGTGGGCTTCAGTCTGCAGGGGGTCACGGCCCCACCCGACCCACTGATGCTGCCTCAACCCCTGGCCGAGATCGCAGCAGGGGGCGGCCGACCCGCCGCCGATCTGATGGAAGCGTGCTGGCGGCAGCTGGTCCTCGGTGCCGTCCAGGGTCTGACGGAATTCCTCCCCATCAGCAGCACCGCCCACCTCAAGGTGGTTCCGGTCTGGCTGGGCTGGGGTGACCCCGGCGTCTCGGCCACCGCGGTGATCCAGCTGGGAAGCATCGCGGCTGTGGTGGCCTATTTCCGCAGTGACCTGCGCGGCGTCATCCGGGGTGTGTCCAGAGCGATCCGACAGGGCCGCTGGTCGGATCCCGAGGCGCGCCTGGGCTTCGCGGTGGCCCTCGGCACCCTGCCGATCGTGATCGCGGGCATGGCCATCAAGCTGTTCTGGCCGGGTTACGACACCTCGCCGCTGCGGAGCCTGACCTCCATCGCCATCGTTTCGATGGTGATGGCCCTGCTGCTGGCCCTGGCCGAGTGGCTCGGCCCGAGGGTGCGGAAGCTGAGCCAGGTGAGCGGGGGCGATGGTCTGGTGGTTGGACTGGCTCAGGCCCTGGCGATCATCCCGGGAGTGTCCCGCTCCGGCAGCACGCTGACGGCGTCTCTGCTTGCCGGATGGACGCGGTCCGATGCCGCCCGGTTCTCGTTCCTCCTGGGCATCCCCGCCATCACCCTGGCCGGACTGGTGGAACTGCGCGAACTGATCGCCAGCCCCAGCGGCGACGGGATGCTGCCGATGCTGGTGGGGGTGCTCTCCGCGGCGGTGGTCTCCTGGATCGCGATCGACTGGTTGCTCCGCTACCTGCAGCGCCACTCCACCTGGGTCTTCGTGATCTACCGGCTGCTCTTCGGGATCGTGGTTCTGGCCGCCGCGGCGCGCGCGCCGCGATGATGGCAGGACTGTTCAACCTCTCTCCCCCCGGTGTGGCGTGAACCCCCGGCGGGCGTGGCCGTTCTCAGCGACGGCGCTGAGCGCCTGCCCCAGCCGGCATTGGTGTCTTCCGTCGAACCCGGTTCCATCGGCGAGGACCTGGGGTTCGAACCCGGCGATCGTCTGCTGAGCATCAACGGCGTCCGCCCCAGGGATCTGATCGATTTCCGCCTGCTCATCGGCACCGATGAGCTGGAACTCGAGGTGCAGGACGCCTCCGGAGCCCTGCATCGGGTGGCCCTCGAGAAGGAGATCGACGATGGACTGGGTCTGGCCTTCAGCGAAGCGCTGTTCGATGGTCTGCGGCAGTGCAACAACCGCTGCCCCTTCTGCTTCATCGACCAGCAACCGCCGGGGCGCCGGGGAAGCCTCTACCTCAAGGACGACGACTACCGACTCAGCTTTCTCTACGGCTCCTACCTCACCCTCACCAATCTCAATCCGTCCGACTGGCGCCGCATCGAGGCGCAGCGCCTTTCACCTCTCTTTGTCTCAGTGCATGCCACGGAGCCGGAACTGCGCAGCAGGCTGCTGAAGAATCCCCGCGCCGGCGCCCTGCTGGACCAGCTGCGATGGTTCCGCGAGCGGCGCCTCCAGATCCACGCCCAGGTGGTGGTGTGCCCCGGGCTCAACGATGAGGACCACCTGGAACGCACCCTCACCGACCTGGCGGCCTTCGCGGGAGGGGAGTGGCCGGCTGTGCTGTCGGCCGCCGTCGTGCCCGTCGGCCTGACCCGCTTCCGCCCGTCCGATGACGGGCTGCTGCCGGTGGATCCGGCCTGCGCCCGGCGCACCATCGAGCGGGTGGAGCGGCTGCAGGCCCGGTTCGAACGCTCGTTGGACACGCGCTTCGCCTGGCTCTCGGATGAGTGGTACCTGATCGCCGGCCAGCCACTGCCCGAGCGGCGCGCCTATGAGGATCTGCCCCAGCAGGAGAACGGGGTGGGCAGCATCCGCGCCTTTCTGGAGCAGCTCGACGCGGCCACCACCGATCTGCCCGGAAGGCTGCCGGCCCCCCGGCGCCGCAGCTGGGTGGTGGGACGCCTGGTGGCCGAAGCGCTTCAGCCGGTGGTGGATCGCCTCAATGCCGTTGATGGGCTGGAGCTGATCCTGCACGGGTTGCCGAGCCCGTACTGGGGACAGGATCAGGTGGTGACCGGCCTGCTCACCGGCAGCGATCTGATCGAGGGCCTGCGGGGCCGGGATCTCGGCGACGCGCTGCTGCTGCCGTCGGTGATGCTCCGTCATGGCGATCCGGTGTTCCTCGACGACCGCACCCTGAGCGATGTGCAGGCGGAGCTGTCGGTGCCGATCGAGGTTGTGGGTGGGGCGGCTGAGATCGTGTCCGCCTGCAGTGGTCAAACCCGCTGAGCTGACTAAGCTCAGCGCGATCTGGAAGTTGATTTCGTGGGGAAACCATCCCTCGCATGGCTGGCTGCGGCTGGGCTCCTCTGCGCCGTTGCCCCGGTCAGGGCCGAGGAACTCCCTGCGAGCACGAGCCCTTCCCACTCCCCGGCCGAGCAGAGTCAGCTCGCCCAGTCCGCCGAACCGCTGGATGTGATTCCTGCCGGTTCGACGCCCCCGGAAACCGACAGTGCCGAGGCGGCGCCTGAGGACGCCGTATCGGTCCCGACCCGTGTTCCCCTGGCCCCGGAGGTGAAGGGCGAGCGCCCCCAGGCCGACCCCTCCCTGCTGCCTCCGGCGGCGACGGACCTCACCCCCGCCCTTGAGGGACTCAATTCCCCGCCATCGCTGGCCCTGCCCACGAGCCCGGACCAGGTCACCATCACCGAACTCCGTCCTCTGGGCCTGATCGAGGTGGAGCGCCTGGCCGAGGTCAACAACCCCAACCTCAAGGCCGTGGCCGCCCAGGTGGAGCAGGCCCGCTCTGAACTGAGAGCTTCCGAGGCCGCCTGGTATCCCCAGGTCAACATCTTTTCCGACAGCCTCCCCTCCTACACGCGGGGCGATGCCTTCACCTTCGCCCCGGCGGGGATCGACAGCAACCCCTTCACCGGGCTTCCCACCACCACCAACACCGAGACTTACACCCGTACCGGCACCTATGACATCGGCGTGGGTGTTCAGGTCGACTGGGATCTGATCAACCCTCAGCGTGTGCCTCAGATCGCGGCGGCCCGTGACAGCTTCGAACGTTCGCGCAATGCCTACCTGATCGCCCTGAGGGAGCTGCGTCTGCAGGCCAATCAGGCCTACTTCGAACTGCAGCAGGCCGATGAGCAGGTCCGCATCGGCCAGCAGTCCGTGCGGGCCTCACTCGTGAGCCTCAAGGATGCCCGGGCCCGCTTCCAGGCCGGCGTGGCCACCAAGCTCGAGGTGCTGGAGGCCGAGACCCAGCTGGCCCGGGACCAGCAGCTGCTCACCAATGCGGAGGCCGCCCAGAGCATCAGCCGCCGCAGCCTGGCCGGTCTGCTCGATCTGCCGTCGAACGTGACCCCCACTGCCAAGGAGCCCTCCAAGGTGGTCGGCGCCTGGATGCCCTCGCTGCAGGAGAGCATCATTGCCGCCTATGCCTTCCGCGAAGAGCTCAACCAGGCCATCCTCGACATCTCGATCGCCAACAGCAACGCCAACTCGGCGATCGGTGCGGTCCAGCCCTTCCTGACCATCGTCAACACCTTCTCCTCCAGCCGATCCGTCGGTCAGTCCAACACCACCCGCGACACGATCGATTACGCCCCGTACACCTGGTCCGCCCAGAACACTGTGGGTTTGCAGCTGAGCTGGAACATCTTCGACGGCGGACGGGCACGGGCTCTCTACCGGGCCAGCAAGTATGCGGCCGAGGAAAGCACCTTCAACTTCGCCACGCAGCGCGACTCGATCCGGCAGCAGGTGGAAACGAGCTTCTTCACGCTCAAGCAGAACACCGAAGACATCGCCACCGCGGCCCGTGAGGTCACCTCGGCGCGTGAGTCCCTCCGACTGGCCCGTCTGCGCTTCCAGGCCGGGGTGACCACCCAGAGAGAGGTGGTCGACAACCAGCGCGACCTCACCCAGGCCGAGGTTCGGTATGCCAACGCCGTTGCCTCCTACAACATCAGTCTTGCCGAGCTGCGTCGCCGCACCGGCCTGGATCAGATCCAGCTCTGCGTGCCCCAGAACCTGCCGGCTGAGCGCCCCGTGGTGGATGAGGCCGACACCGTTCCCGTTGAACCCAGGCCGCTGCAGCCCGCCTGCCAGCTCGCTGCCCAGCCGTTCTGAGTTCCTCCGCAGCCATCACTGAGCGGCCCGGTCTGGGGACCGTCGCGGTCCTCCGTCTGGGCCTGTTCCAGGGCTGCCTGGGTTTTCTGGCGGTCGTCTACGCCGGCATGCTCAACCGGGTCATGCTGACGGAGCTCTCGTTCCCCGGCTGGCTGGTCGGCGGTGCCCTGGCCTTTGAGCAGCTGGTCGCCGCCAGCCGGATCCTGTTCGGACGTCTGTCGGACAGCCGGCCCCTCGCCGGCCTGCACAGGCTCCCCTACATCTGGATCGGAACCGCGGCCTTCGCCCTGCTCACCTCGCTCGTGGTTCCCCTCACGTTCCGGGTCCACAGCACTCTTCAGGGCGGCCCCTTCGCCACCAGGGTTGTGGCCGTGACCGCCCTCTGCTCCCTGTTCGCCCTCTACGGCCTGGCCATCTCGATGGCCTCCACCCCCTATCTGGCGCTCGTGATCGACCGCACCGGAGAACGGGAACGGTCCCGTGCCGTCGGACTGATCTGGTCGATGCTCACCGTTGGGATCGTCGTCGGCGCCATCACGATCAACCTCACCCTGAGGTCTCTGGTCGGGGTCAGCGACCCCGCACTGCTGGAACCGGTGCTCAGCCGCTTCATGCAGCGTGTCGCCGTGGGCGTGGTCCTGCTCACGCTGCTGGCCACCTGGGGCATGGAGCCCAGCCGCTCGCAGCTGAGCCGCTCGCAGGACCGGGAGGATTCCATGACCCTGCCTGCCGCCTGGAGGCTGATCCGCTCCAGTGCCCAGGTGCTCACCTTCTTTGCCTTCCTGGTGCTGTTCACCCTGGCGGTGTTCCTGCAGGACCCCATCCTCGAGAGCTTCGGCGCCGAGGTCTTCGGCCTGTCCATCCCGGCCACGGCCAGCCTCAATGCCTACTGGGGCCTGGCGACCCTGGCCGGTCTTCTTCTGAGCGGGTTCTGGCTCATCCCCTGGCTCGGCAAGTTCGCTGCGGCGCGCCTGGGCTGTCGCGCGATCGTCGCCAGCCTGGTGCTCCTGATCGCGGCCGGGCTCTTCGTTCAGGTGCCCCTGCTCTACGCCTCGATCGTGAGCTTCGGTCTGGCGGTGGGTGTGGCCACCAGCAGTGCCCTCACCCTGATGCTCGATTTCACCCTGCCGGCTGCGGCCGGCACCTTCGTCGGCGTCTGGGGGCTCGGCCAGGCCTACGCCCGGGCCGGGGCGAAGCTGGCCGGAGGTTCGATGCTGGATGTGGGACGGGCGCTGTTTCCCGGTGCCGCGCCTGTGGTGGCCTACGGCTTCGTGCTCGGGCTCGCTGCTCTGATGGGCTGTCTGGCTCTGGCGGTTCTGGCCCGGCTCAGCCTGTCCCGGTTCCGCTCGGACGCATCTGCCAGCCTTGGCACAGTGCTGAGCCACGAGCTGGGATGACCACCGTCTCACCAACCCGCAGCGGACCGTCGGACCCTCTGCACGCCCTGCTCGACCGGGTCGGTGATCGTCAGCGCCAGGACTTCGGCCACCTGGTCTCGGAGGTCAAGCCGGATGGGACCTTGATCACGGCCTGCGATCGCTGGAGTGATCAGACCCTGGTGGAGGGATTGCGGCGCCTGCATCCCGGCGAGGGGGTGCTCAGTGAGGAGGGTGAGCACACCATCCCCGGCAGTGACTGCTACTGGGTTGTGGACCCGTTGGATGGGACCACCAACTTCGCCGCGGGCATTCCCTACTGGGCGATCTCCCTCGCCCGCTTCTGCGATGGCGTGCCGGTTGAGGCCGTGCTCGACATCCCGCCCCTGCGCCAGCGGATCGTGGCGATCCGTGGTGAGGGCGCCTGGCGGAACGGCAAACCCATCCCCAGACCGGGCCTGACGCCCTCCGGCACCGCCTGCGCGTCGCTCTGCAGCCGTTCCATCCGGGTGCTGCAGGCGCTTCCGGAGCGGCGCTTCCCCGGCAAGATCCGGCTCCTTGGAGTGGCCAGCCTCAACATGGTGAGCGTGGCCATGGGCCAGACGGTCGCGGCTCTCGAGGCGTCGCCAAGGCTGTGGGACATCGCTGCGGCCTGGCTGGTGCTGCTGGAGGTGGGATGCCAGGTGCGATGGCTCTCACGGGTCCCGGGACAGGAGCGGCAGGGAGAGGACGTCGGGGCCGGCGATTACCCCGTGCTGGTCTCCAGGACCGCAGAGGTCGAGCAGCGCTTCCTTCCCTGGGCGAACGCCCTGAGCGGCTGACCCCGTCCCGGTCCCAGGGCTGCTACCCAGGCCAGCCTTCCAGCCGGAGGTATTGCTGCCATCTGACTTGTCCCGGGGCATGTGGGGGTGTGTGTTGTTGCGGTAGCGGGGGTGATGGTGTTATGTTCTTGGGTCTGCGCGAGAGCGAGGAGCCGCGAGGTTCTGAGCTTGAGAGCAGCTCTCTGGATTGTGAGTGACGGTGACCGCTGAGAGGCGGAGGAGCGTTGCGAGCGGTTCTGGGAGACGGGAGCCGATGGAATGGCCTGTGAGGGCGGTTCGGTTGTGCTCCTGGGCCTGCGAGCCGGACAAGCGAGCGAGAGCGAGCGCGACGGTGTTGTAGGTTCTACAAGCGACCGGGATGACCGGTCCGAGCCACGGGAGCCTGGAGAGCAGGCGAGCGTGGCGCACCTGGACAACCAAGAAGTTTAGGAACTGACGCTTCTACCGCGTCATGGCCTCTGACCTGTGTGGTGAGGGAGCTGTGATGAGAATGCGGTGGAGGTGTGAGGTCCCGTCAAGAAAGAAACGCGATATTGCCGCGTTGCACCTGCTGCTGAGCTGGTTCTCACGATCAGTCGGTAGCGAGATAATGGTGCGAGGCGGAGGTATCAAACCGGATCTGAGATCCGGGTCAAGCATGATCAGTTGAGCGAGAGTTGAACTGGTTGGAATGCTGTTGTAGCCATTGTTATGAGAATAATGATGGAGAGTTTAGGCGACAACTATCATGTTGCTTTTTGGAGCAGCCGTGATGGGTGGAAGGCCGGCCACATCGAGCCGAGGTTGATCGAGCACTGATTGAGCCGAAAGGCTGAGTGAGTGATTGGTTGAATTTGGTGCAGGGATGTGAGTTTACAACGGAGAGTTTGATCCTGGCTCAGGATGAACGCTGGCGGCGTGCTTAACACATGCAAGTCGAACGAACCTTCGGGTTAGTGGCGGACGGGTGAGTAACGCGTGGGAATCTGCCCTCAGGAGGGGGATAACAGTTGGAAACGACTGCTAATACCCCATATGCCGCGAGGTGAAATGAATTTCGCCTGAGGATGAGCCCGCGTCTGATTAGCTAGTTGGTGTGGTAAGAGCGCACCAAGGCATCGATCAGTAGCTGGTCTGAGAGGATGATCAGCCACACTGGGACTGAGACACGGCCCAGACTCCTACGGGAGGCAGCAGTGGGGAATTTTCCGCAATGGGCGAAAGCCTGACGGAGCAACGCCGCGTGAGGGAAGAAGGCCTCTGGGCTGTAAACCTCTTTTCTCAAGGAAGAAGATCTGACGGTACTTGAGGAATAAGCCACGGCTAATTCCGTGCCAGCAGCCGCGGTAATACGGGAGTGGCAAGCGTTATCCGGAATTATTGGGCGTAAAGCGTCCGCAGGCGGCCTTTCAAGTCTGCTGTTAAAACGTGGAGCTTAACTCCATCATGGCAGTGGAAACTGTTGGGCTTGAGTGTGGTAGGGGCAGAGGGAATTCCCGGTGTAGCGGTGAAATGCGTAGATATCGGGAAGAACACCAGTGGCGAAAGCGCTCTGCTGGGCCATAACTGACGCTCATGGACGAAAGCCAGGGGAGCGAAAGGGATTAGATACCCCTGTAGTCCTGGCCGTAAACGATGAACACTAGGTGTCGGGGGAATCGACCCCCTCGGTGTCGTAGCCAACGCGTTAAGTGTTCCGCCTGGGGAGTACGCACGCAAGTGTGAAACTCAAAGGAATTGACGGGGGCCCGCACAAGCGGTGGAGTATGTGGTTTAATTCGATGCAACGCGAAGAACCTTACCAGGGCTTGACATCCTGCGAACCTCTGGGAAACCGGAGGGTGCCTTCGGGAACGCAGTGACAGGTGGTGCATGGCTGTCGTCAGCTCGTGTCGTGAGATGTTGGGTTAAGTCCCGCAACGAGCGCAACCCACGTCTTTAGTTGCCAGCATTCAGTTGGGCACTCTAGAGAGACCGCCGGTGATAAACCGGAGGAAGGTGTGGATGACGTCAAGTCATCATGCCCCTTACGTCCTGGGCTACACACGTACTACAATGCTACGGACAAAGGGCAGCGAACTCGCGAGAGTCAGCAAATCCCATAAACCGTGGCTCAGTTCAGATCGTAGGCTGCAACTCGCCTACGTGAAGGAGGAATCGCTAGTAATCGCAGGTCAGCATACTGCGGTGAATACGTTCCCGGGCCTTGTACACACCGCCCGTCACACCATGGAAGTTGGCCACGCCCGAAGTCGTTACTCCAACCCTTGTGGAGGAGGACGCCGAAGGTGGGGCTGATGACTGGGGTGAAGTCGTAACAAGGTAGCCGTACCGGAAGGTGCGGCTGGATCACCTCCTAACAGGGAGACAAACAAGATCGTGATGTCAGTCGTTTTTGTACTGACCATGATCGTGTCACCTTAGGTCGATCGGTACCTCAGCATGACTTGCATGAGTGAGTCATGATCAGTTCCTGAACTTCGTCTAGGTCACCCCGCAACGGGTCCTCCTGGGCCATTAGCTCAGGTGGTTAGAGCGCACCCCTGATAAGGGTGAGGTCCCTGGTTCAAGTCCAGGATGGCCCATTCGTGATTGGGGGTTTAGCTCAGTTGGTAGAGCGCCTGCTTTGCAAGCAGGATGTCAGCGGTTCGAGTCCGCTAACCTCCACTGACGCTTGACCGCCGCGCGTGAGTGTGGAGGAAACGTAGGGTGACGAGACAGGTGGACAGCTGAGAAGGAATTCAGCATTGTTCCATGCCTGAGAGGGTTGGAAGAATGCTGGACTCTGCCTGGTTGCGCAAGCGATCAGAGTTTAGTTCAGCGGAACCTTGACAACTGCATAGGTGAGTCTGGAAACAAGCATCTCATGGAAGGTGTTCTGTTGACGGCTTGGGGGATAGCGATCAGCGAAGCAATTCGCTGATCAAAGTTTCTAAAGTTGAGAACGGAGCATCAAATTCTTGAGTTGAGTCTCCATGAGCTTCATCAGAGATGATGGAGCGGAATGGTCAAGCTACAAAGGGCTCACGGTGGATACCTAGGCACACAGAGGCGATGAAGGACGTGATTACCTGCGATAAGTCTCGGGGAGCTGGAAGTACGCTTTGATCCGGGAATTTCCGAATGGGGCAACCCCTAGTACGACCATCTGAATCCATAGGGTGGAACGAGCCAACCCGGCGAACTGAAACATCTTAGTAGCCGGAGGAAAGGAAAGTAAAAACGACTCCCTCAGTAGCGGCGAGCGAACGGGGAAGAGCCTAAACCAATGCTTTCGAGCATTGGGGTTGTGGGACAGCGACATGGACCTGGGAGGTTAGTGGAAGCGTTTGAAAGGCGCGCCAGAGAGGGTGAAAGCCCCGTACGCGAAAACCGAACAGGCCTAGCTGGATCCCGAGTAGCACGGAGCACGTGGAATTCCGTGTGAATCAGCGAGGACCACCTCGTAAGGCTAAGTACTCCTGTGTGACCGATAGCGCAACAGTACCGCGAGGGAAAGGTGAAAAGAACCCCGGGAGGGGAGTGAAATAGAACATGAAACCGTGAGCTTACAAGCAATGGGAGCCCGACTGATCGGGTGACCGTGTGCCTGTTGAAGAATGAGCCGGCGACTTATAGGCACTGGCAGGTTAAACCGAAAATGGTGGAGCCAAAGCGAAAGCGAGTCTGAATAGGGCGTTAGTCAGTGTTTATAGACCCGAACCCGGGTGATCTAACCATGGCCAGGATGAAGCTTGGGTGATACCAAGTGGAGGTCCGAACCGACTGATGTTGAAAAATCAGCGGATGAGCTGTGGTTAGGGGTGAAATGCCAATCGAACCCGGAGCTAGCTGGTTCTCCCCGAAATACGTTGAGGCGTAGCGTCTGGTGCTCCAGCAGGGGGGTAAAGCCACCGTTTCGGTGCGGGCTGCGAGAGCGGTACCAAATCGAGACGAACTCTGAATACCCTGTGTGAAGCCAGGCAGTCAGACTGTGGGGGATAAGCTCCATGGTCGAAAGGGAAACAGCCCAGACCGCCAGCTAAGGTCCCTAAATGAACACTAAGTGATAAAGGAGGTGGGATTGCACAGACAACCAGGAGGTTTGCCTAGAAGCAGCCATCCTCAAAGGAGTGCGTAATAGCTCACTGGTCGAGCGATCCTGCGCCGAAAATGAACGGGGCTAAGTGTTCTACCGAAGCTGCGGATTCATTGAATGGTAGGGGAGCGTTCCATGTAGGGTGAAGCGTTAGCGTAAGCGGGCGTGGACAGCATGGAAGTGAGAATGTCGGCTTGAGTAGCGAAAACATGGGTGAGAATCCCATGCCCCGAAACCCTAAGGGTTCCTCCGGCAGGCTCGTCCGCGGAGGGTTAGTCTGGACCTAAGGCGAGGCCGAAAGGCGTAGTCGATGGACAACAGGTTAATATTCCTGTACCGGTTATGTTTTGGGAAGGGGGACGGAGAAGGCTAGCCAAGCCAGATGTTGGTTACTGGTTCAAGCGTTCGAGGCGTTGAGGAGTGGAGAAAACACTCTGAGCTGAGGCGTGAGTACGAGCTGCTACGGCAGCGAAGTTGGTGATGTCAAGCTTCCAAGAAAAGCCCTATACCCGTTAAGGCATAACTGCCAGTACCCGAAACCGACACAGGTGGGGTGGTAGAGAATACCGAGGGGCGCGAGGTAACTCTCTCTAAGGAACTCGGCAAAATGGCCCCGTAACTTCGGGAGAAGGGGTGCCAGCGAGAGCTGGTCGCAGTGAAGAGGCCCAAGCGACTGTTTACCAAAAACACAGGTCTCCGCTAAGTCGCAAGACGATGTATGGGGGCTGACGCCTGCCCAGTGCCGGAAGGTTAAGGAAGCTTGTCAGCGTAAGCGAAGCGAGCGACTGAAGCCCCGGTGAACGGCGGCCGTAACTATAACGGTCCTAAGGTAGCGAAATTCCTTGTCGGGTAAGTTCCGACCCGCACGAAAGGCGTAACGATTTGGGCGCTGTCTCGGAGAGAGGCTCGGCGAAATAGAATTGTCTGTGAAGATGCGGACTACGTGCACCCGGACAGAAAGACCCTATGAAGCTTTACTGTAGCTTGGTATTGTGCCCGGGCTCTGAATGCGCAGGATAGGTGGGAGACGTTGAACCATTGCTTGTGGGTGATGGTGAGTCACTGGTGAGATACCACTCTTTCAGAGCTAGGGTTCTAACCCTTACCCGTTATCCGGGAAGGGGACAGTATCTGGTGGGCAGTTTGACTGGGGCGGTCGCCTCCTAAAAGGTAACGGAGGCGCGCAAAGGTTCCCTCAGGCTGGTTGGAAATCAGCCGACGAGTGCAAAGGCAGAAGGGAGCTTGACTGTGAGACCTACAAGTCGAACAGGGACGAAAGTCGGCCTTAGTGATCCGACGGTTCTGAGTGGAAGGGCCGTCGCTCAACGGATAAAAGTTACTCTAGGGATAACAGGCTGATCTCCCCCAAGAGTTCACATCGACGGGGAGGTTTGGCACCTCGATGTCGGCTCATCGCAACCTGGGGCTGAAGTCGGTCCCAAGGGTTGGGCTGTTCGCCCATTAAAGCGGTACGCGAGCTGGGTTCAGAACGTCGTGAGACAGTTCGGTCCATATCCGGTGCATGCGCAAGAACATTGAGAGGATTTCTCCCTAGTACGAGAGGACCGGGAGGAACACACCTCTGGTGTACCAGTTATCGTGCCAACGGTAAACGCTGGGTAGCCATGTGTGGAGCGGATAACCGCTGAAAGCATCTAAGTGGGAAGCCCACCTCAAGATGAGTGTTCTCATGGCATAAGCCAGTAAGGTCACGGGAAGAACACCCGTTGATAGGCTCTACGTGGAAGCTTGGCAACAAGTGAAGCGGAGGAGTACTAATAGACCGAGGGCTTGACCAATCCCCAATGGGGACGTGACGCAAGCACGTGAGAGCTTGTTTTCAGGCGAGAAACCATTCCTTCTGGTGGAACCCAGACGGTTGGTTCATACCTATGCAGCTTTCAGGGTTCTGAAGCCAATGGATGCGTCTGTTGGTTTCCGACCTGATCCTCAGACAAGTTGGTTTTTACCTGGTGTCCATGGCGCTGTGGCCCCACACCGATCCATCCCGAACTCGGTTGTGAAACGCAGCAGCGGCGACGATAGTTGGGGGGTAGCCCCCTGAGAAAATAGCTCGATGCCAGGTTAAACCTCTTGATTTGAGTGATGAGAAAGCCGCCTTTCGAGGCGGCTTTTTTCATGGTCGCCCCTGCCTGCCTACCTGCCTGCCGTTGTGCTGGCCCGAGGGGTCGCACCGGTCATGGCATGAGCAGCAGCTGATCGAGGCGTTCGATCCGCCGGTGGGGGCCGGGGGTGTCCTGGATCTGGATCGAAGCGGCGGCTAGCATTCCATTGATGTGTCCATTGATGTGATGCTCTCGTGTCCATGGCATCAATCTCGGTGCTTTTAACGCGTGAGGGCGCATTCAGACGGGTCTGGCAGCGATCTCGTCCGCAAGGAGCCCAGGCGCTGGCGAGTCGTGCGTGTGATCGTCCGGGCTGCACAGCTCTGGGGTGAACACGATTGTGTCGATCTGAGTGCGGCCTTCGCTTATCACACGCTTCAGTCTTTCTTCCCCATCCTGCTGATTGCTCTGGCCATGGCATCGCAGCTGCTTGGCCAGGAAGCGGATCGTGTGGATGAAATCCTGGCTGTTCTGAAATCTGTGCTGCCTCCATCCGTTCTCGGGCTGGTCGAAAGCACTCTTCGCGACCTCGTCCGTCAGGGCAAGGGTGCCGGCCTGTTTGGCTTGTTCTTCCTGTCGATCTCAGCCACCAATGCTTATCTAAGCCTGCAGCGCGGTGCTGACCGTCTCTGGAGCTCAGCCCTCCCTCGACGAAGCCGTCAGCTGCCGGTACGGCGTCACATCCGGGCCTTCCTGGCTGCGCGCCTCGAAGCGTTTGCCGTTGTGGCCGTGCTCGGTGTTCTGGTGGTGGCGGATCAGCTGCTGGCCAATCTCAGGCGTTTCAGTGGAGCGAGCTGGTTGGCGGAGACCCTGCGCAACCAGCCATGGCTCGCGGACCTCGCTCTGCTCGCGCCTGGAGTGTCGGCCTTCAGCAGTGGCCTCGGCTATTCGCTTCTGATGCTTCTCCTGATGCGCCTTCTGCCGTCAAGAACCGTGCGCTGGCGTCCACTTGTGCCGGGAGCTCTGTTCATCGGGCTCTCGATCAGCATCCTCAACAGTGCCCTCACCCGCAGCCTCCTCTCTCTCGGGACCCGTTTCCAGGCCTACGGCGTTGTGGGTGGGGTGCTGGTCCTCACGCTCTGGGTCTGGATCCTGGGGCTGGCGGTGTATTTCGGTCAGTGCCTGAGCGTGGCGCTGGCCCTGCCTCGCGGACCTGACCAGGCCGCTGCTGAGATACCAGGCGTTGATGCGCGTCCAGCGCCCTGAAGTCAGGCTGAATGAGCCCGGTGATCACCCTCATCAAGGACGCGGCAGGATGGATTCAGATTGGGACGATGTCCGTGCCGGTGCTGCCCCGAGGTTCCATTCAGCCCGCCCGTCCGGGACCGCCTCCCGCGGTGATGGCACCGGTGCTTGTCCTGGCGGCCATCGGACTGGTGGTGGTCATCCCCCTGATTCTGCTGGCCGCGATCCCGATGGTCCTCTCGATCGGGTTGGTGGTTGGCGGACTGCTGCTGCTCGGAGTGTCCATCTGGGCCGGGATCGAAGGGCTGGCCGCCCTTGAGCGATGGCTTGAGCGGGATCCCCGCTTTCGGCGATGAATATCGGACCTCCACCGGGACCGAAAGGGCCTTCCGGAGGCCTTCCCGCCTGGCCCGCTGCCGGACCTCCCCAGATGCAACGGCAGCGAGTGCCATGGGCCTGGATCGCACTGGTCCTACTGCTGGTCGTGGCGCCGGGGCCGACCATCCGCTTTGTGGGGCAACTGATCGGGGCTCTCGGCCTCCTTCTGCTGCTTCTGGGGGTGCTGGCCGCCATCGGAGGTCTGCTCGCCTGGCGCTCGTTCCGGAGGCGCACATCGGTGTGCCCGAGCTGCGGCGCGCTCAATCTTGGCTCAACGGTGTGTGTGGTCTGCGGCCACAACCTCGCCGGCGCCTCCAACGCCACCACCCCGGGGCCTGTGCCCGTGGATGCCAGCAGGGCCACCGTTGAAGTCGACGCGCAGGACATCAGCGATGGCTGAGTGGCCGCTGAAGGGGGCCAACGGCTGCGGCCGCACAGCCTGATTCAGGTGGCCTGTTGCGCTGGTTCCTCGCCACTGGCCAACTGTTGCAGCCGTCGCTCCCGCAGGAACAGAAACAGTGGGGCTGCGAAGGCGAAGGCGATGGTCACGGCGCTCAGCAGCACCAACGGCAATGAGCGCATCTTCAGTCGCCGGCCCTCGTGCACGATCCAGATCAGCACCGCTGATGAACCGACCAGCAGATCGCTGCTGAGCGATCGCGCCGCTGCGTTGACGTTGGCCAGGCTGATGAACAGGGTGATGTCGAAGGCCGCTCCGTACTCCTGGATGAACTCCAGGTTGGCTTTCCAGGGCAGGATCAGTCCGGCGACGCAGAGAACCAGGTAGGTGATCTGGCGAAACACACTGCCGTTGAACCGTCCCTCAGGGGTGCCGGCGCTGACGGATTCGGGTGGAGGCGTCATGGGCATGGTGCTGATTCAGGACCCCGAGGATGCATCCCTGCCGGCGTCCCGGTCATCTGGGGCCTCAGGATGCTCCGGAGCTTCGGCGTCTTGGGCGTCTTCCGCGTCGAGGGTGAGGATCTCCTGCTCGACCGACTGCAGGATCGCCTCGCAGTGATCGGCATAGATCGTGGCCTGCCGATGGAGAGCAGCCATGTCCTCCACTTCCAGATCCTCGGACTGCAGGGCCGTGAGCGTCAGCTCCAGGGCCGTGCGGCACTCGGCGTAGCGCAGCCCCTCGGCGCTGGTGGCTGGGTCCGGCTCCCGTTTCTCGGCTGGTCTCTTGCGCGCCATGCGGAGCTGTGGGGTACAACGAGCAGATTCCGGCCTGCCGGCAGGGTGTCGACCCTACCGATCCGCTCCCTCCGCCCCGCCCGTCAGCTTCCGGGCGCCACGTGGACCTCCGCGGCGCCATCCGCCAGCTGCAGCCTCAGCAGCTGGCCCGGGTTCAGGCCCTGAGCGGAGCGAACGATCCGACCCTGCTCGTCGCGGACGAGGCTGAAGCCGCGGCGCAGCACCCGGGTCGGGGACAGTGCGGCAAGCACCTGCCGCTGCTGCCTCAGCCGCTCCCGCTCGCGGGCCAGCAGAATGCCCGGATCGAGTCGTACGAGGTGGCTCCGCTGGGCCGTCAGCTGCTGCCGTTCCATCTGGAGCCGCCAGCGCACCCGCTGCTGCAGTCGCTCGCGGCACTGGCTGAGATGCAGAGCTTCCGCCGCCCTGTCCGGCAGCAGCGCCACCACCGCGCCGGTGGGTGTGGCGGCCCGGTGATCGGCGACCAGATCACAGATGGTGGTGTCGTCTTCATGGCCGATGCCCGTCACCACGGGCACGGGGACGCGGGCCAGGCAGCGGGCCAGGCGCTCGCCATCGAACAGGGCCAGGTCCTCCCGGTTGCCGCCCCCGCGGGCCAGGATCAGGGCCTCGAGCTCCAGATCCTCCGCGCGGGCGCTGAGCCATTCGAGGCGATCGCAGATCTGCCGCTCACCTTCTCCCTGAACGGGAATGGCCACCACCAGCAGGCGGGCGAGCGGCCAGCGTTCCGCCGCCGTGCGCTCCATGTCCGCCAGGGCGGAGCTCGGTGCGCTGGTGAGGACGGCCACCGTCCGTGGATAAGGGGGCAGCGGTCGCTTGCGTTCTGCCGCAAAGAGGCCCTCCGGTTCCAGCAGGGCGCGGACCCGCTCGAAGCGCCGCAGCACCGTCGTCAGGCTCGGGCGGATGTCGAGAATCTGGACCGTCAGGCTGGCGCGCGCCGCCCAGAAATTGAGGCTGCCGACCACTGTGACGCCATCCCCATCCGCGGGGCGGTAGGTCAGCCGCGCCAGCCTGGAGGCCCAGGCCACAGCGCCGATGCTCGAGTCCCCGTCACCGAGGGTCATCCAGAGGTGGCCCTTCTTGAGCTGTGGACGCGTCACCGTGGCGTCCAGGAGAAAGCGGGGCGTGAACCCGCGCTCCAGCAGCGCGCCGATGGCCCGGTTCAGCTCCGAGACGGAATAGCGCTGGATGCCCGCTTCGCTGCGGCGGCGGCCGGGAGGGGAGTCAGTGGTCAAGGCGCCGGTAGCAGATCCACCAGTAGAGGGCGATCGGTGCGCTGAGCATCGCCAGGATCCTGCCGGCCAGGGTGTCGCAGCGCACCAGCGCGGACACCAGAACGATCACCGCCGTGCTCAGCAGGCGTGCGCCATCCCTGCGGTTGGAGGGGAACAGCGCCGGTTTCCGTGGACCCCGGGCCGGCCGGTGAACGGATTCCGCAGCGGGGGGTTCTGGCATGGGGCCCACTCTGCACGGCTGCTGATCGCGGAGCTGCGACAGAGTGGGCGCCCCGCAGCCGTGTCGCGGTGCAATCCCGCGGCCGAGATCCCGATGACCGAGGCACCCCCATCGCCGGCTTCCGGCCTGAGGCTCGAGGTGAGGGCCGAGCTGCCTGACGATCCGGACCTGATCCTGGTCACAGATCTCGACGGGACGCTGCTGGCCGGCACCCTCGAGGTTCGCCGCCGGTTCTACGCCTGGCTGAACGACCGGCGGGATCGGGTGCTGCATGTCTTCTGCACGGGACGGAGCCTCGACTCCGTCGCCCGCCAGCTGGAGCAGGACGCAGCCATCGGCCTGCGTGCGCCCCATCTCGTGATCTGCGACGTGGGCTGCACCGTGGCCTGCGGCGAAAGCCTCAGGCCCCTGCCCGCCGCCCTGGCGCGCATCGAGGCGGCCTGGGACGGCGTGGCCGAACGGCTGGCACCCGTGCTGAACGGGCGGCCGGGCATCACGTCGCAGCCGCTGGAGACCACCCGGCGTCTGGCCTACTACTACGACCCCGAACAGGTGGAGGCCTCTCTGGTCGAGGCGATCGAGGCGGCGGGGGCCGACTGCCTCCTCTCCGACAACCGCTACCTGGATGTGCTGCCCGCCGGGGTGAACAAGGGCAGCACCCTGCTCGATCTGCTCGAGCGGCTCGGTCATCCGCATGAGCGGGTGGTGACAGCCGGCGACACGCTCAACGATTACTCGATGTTCCGCACGGGCCTGCGTGGCGTGGCCGTCGGCAACGCCGAGGCGGCGCTGCTGGAGCGACTGCAGGGCCGGAAGAACGTCTACGTGGCGGCGGGTGAGGGCTGCGCCGGCATCATCGAGGGCCTGCACCATTTCGGGTTCGGCCCCCTGTTCGGCTGACCGCTTCCGCCTCCAGCGGGTGCTCGGGCCACTGGTGCCGGGGGTAGCGCCCCCGCATCTCCTGCCGCACCTGCCGGTAGCTCCCCAGCCAGAACCCCCTGAGATCCCGCGTGATCTGCAGGGGGCGGCCGGCCGGTGAGAGCAGATGCAGGGTCACGCTCTCCCGGCCGCCCAGCACCCTGGGGCCGTCCTGCCAGCCGAACAGATCCTGCAGCTTCACCGCCAGCACGGGTTCGCCGCTGGCGTACTCGAGGCGGTGTTCGCGCCCGCCCGGCAGCCGCAACCGCGCCGGAGCCAGCTGGTCGAGCTGCTCCCGCAGGCTCCAGGGCAGTCCGCTCCAGAGCGCCTCGCGCAGCATCTGGGCCTCCAGGTCCGCCGGCCTCCGCAGCCCGTGCAGCATCGGCAGCAGCCACAGCTCCAGATCTGCCAGCAGGGCTGGGTCGCTCCGATCCGGCCAAGGCGACCCGAGGCGGCGGTGCAGGAACCCGAGCCTGGCCTGCAGCGCCCGGGTGGATCGATCCCATGGCAGCAGGGTCATCCCGCTGGCGCGGATCGCCTCGAGCAGTGCGGTCGCCACCCGCTCGGCCGGTGGGTCCGGCCAGGGTTGGCTGTCCAGTGGGATGGCCCCCAGATGGCGCTGCTGTTCCGCCCGCACCCGCCCGAGCGCTGCGTCCCAATGCACGGTCTGCTCCAGCTGGCCCTCGCGTTCGCCGATGGCCTGGAGGTCACGGCGGCTCAGCGGCGCCGCCAGGAGAACGCGGGCCTCCGCCTGGCCCAGATCGGCTGCGGCGATGGCCAGGGCCTCGCAGGAGGCGAGCGGATCCTGCGGCGTCAGCCGGGCGCCGCGCCCCTGCCGCATCAGGAAGCGCGGCGGATGTCCCTCACGCCGCAGAGCCACCCGTTCCGGATAGGCGAGGGCCACCAGCTCGCCGGTGGCAGGATCCGGGGGGAGCCCGAGTCCCGGGCTGGTGTGCTCACCCCGGCTGAGCACTGCGAGCTGCCGGCGAAGCTGCCCGGCCAGGCGCCGGATGGACTGGGCTCTAAGATCCCGCGCCGATGCCGCCAGCCACTGGAGCCGCGCGTCGAGATCCGAGCCGGCCTCCGCGTGGGACAACGGGTCGCGTTCGCTGAGCAGGGCGGCGATCGCGCAGGCTTTCGGGGTGTCCTCCGGCCTGCGGACGCTGAGCAGCATGTGGGCCAGCCGGGGGTGAAGGCCCAGGCGCGCCATGCTGCGTCCATGGGCTGTGATCCGGCCCTCGCCATCGAGAGCGTCGAGCGCCTCCAGCAGCCGACTGGCTTCCTCGAGTGCCTGCCGGGGGGGCGGGGTGAGCCAGCGGAGGGTCTCGCCGAGACCGGCCCCCCATTCGGCCAGATTCAGGGCGAGCGGGAGGGGGTCGGCCTCCAGCAGCTCGGGTGGGGCATGGGCCTGACGTCGCCCGTGATCAGCGGCCGACCACAGCCGAACGCATCGCCCCGGCCCCTGCCGGCCCGCCCGACCGCGCCTCTGGTCGGCGCTGGCCAGGCTGCAGGGCTCGGTGAACAGGCCATCCATGCCGGTGGCCCTGTCGTGGCGCTGCCGCCGGGCCAGGCCGCTGTCGATCACCAGCCTGACGTTCTCGATCGTGAGTGAGCTCTCGGCGATCGCGCTGGCCAGCACCACTTTTCCCTCACAGTCCCGCTTCGCCGGTGCGAGGGCGCGCCGCTGGGCCTCCAGGCTCAGCTGGCCATGCAGGGGGACCACCTCCCAGCCCTCCATGCCGGCACTGCTCTCCAGCCACCGCTGCACCCGCCGGATCTCACCCAGACCGGGAAGAAAGACCAGCGCCGTGCCGCCGGCTCCCATGGTGTCGCGCTCGCTGTCCAGAGCCCGCAGCACCTGACGCTCGATGGACTCGTCCCGCCGCGGCGGCTGATGGATGGTCTCGACCGGATGGCAGCGACCCGGGCTGCGCAGGACGGTGGCTTCCGGCAGGACCTCGCTGAGGCTTTCCTGGTCCAGCGTCGCCGACATCAGCATCAGGCGGAGGTCCGGCCTCAGCTCCCGGCGCGCCTCCTGCAGCAGGGCCAGGGCGAGATCGCTGTCGCGGCGGCGCTCGTGCACTTCATCGACGATCACGCAGCCCACACCCTCAAGGGCCGGGTCGTTCTGGAGCCGCCGCAGGAACACCCCGTCGGTCACCACTTCGATGCGGGTGTCGCTGCTGATGCGGCGCTCGTGGCGGATGCTGTAGCCGATGGTGCCGCCCACGCTCTCCTGCCGTTCGCCGGCCATCCGGGCGGCGGCGGAACGGGCGGCGATGCGGCGCGGCTCGATCATCAGCACCGAGCCATCCCGTCTGCCCATGGACTCCAGCAGCGCGGGCGGCACCCTCGTGGTTTTTCCGGCGCCGGGCGGGGCTTCCAGGAGCATCACGGCTCCGGGCCCGAGGTTGTTCACGATCCGTGGCAGGAGCGGATCGATCGGCAGGCTCAGGCGAGGAAGTTCAGACAGGTGACCAGCAGAAGCGAACTCAGCAGACCCAGGCCCAGCAGCATCTGTACCAGAGGGCCGAAGGCCCCGGACGGGGCAAACATAAAGAAAACCTGAAGAGGTCGGTGTTCTCGTTCTAGCGGCAGCGTCCCGTCAGAACTGTTGTGCTTCGCACCTCTTCGCATCTCCTGTGGGCACCCGCCCACAGGACGTTGGACGTCATCGGTCCGCCCGGACCGGCCTCAGCGGACATGACGAACGCCGTCCACAGGGTGATACAGCTCGCCGGTCGTCTCCTCGTAGACGATCGCCGGCAGCCCGGTCTCGAACATGGTCTGAAGAGCCTCCTTCAGGTAGGGGTTCCAGCCGCCGGTGCTCACCTTGCCGTGCCGCACGGTCCAGTCCCATGTCCCCTGCAGGTCCCTGGGGATGCGTCCCTCGCGGTCCCGACGTGCCACCAGGTCCTGTGACTCCACCAGGCCGACCAGGATGGGCTGCTTGCCGTAGGAGGGGGTGATGCTGAGTTCGAGTCGGACCGGGTCCTCCTTCACCAGACGCAGACGGAAACGGGGAGGCAGCTTGGTGGCCTTGAGGACGGCGGCGACGATGCGGGTGCGTGGATCCATGACCTCCATCCTGGGCCGGTTCGTGTGACTGGAACCACGGTATGGCGCAGCCCCCGCCGTTCGCTCAGGATGCGGTCTCCGGGGGCTCGGGCCGTGCTTCGCTCCCCTCGTCACCGCCGAAGCGCACGGTGAGCAGATCCTCCTTGGTCAGGCGCCCCTCCGAGTCGAGCAGTTCCGGGTGAACGGTCACCTGTCCGGTGCGGTCGCCCCGCGCCTCGATCGACATGGCATCCGGACGTTGACGCGAATTCTCCTGCGAGGCGGCCCGGAATCCTCGGGCCATGACCCGGAAGGCCTGCCAGAGCAGGAAGGCGAAGCAGAGGCCGTAGAGGAGCGGAAACAAACGCGTGGCGAGCAGGACCATCTCAGCTGCGGCTCGGGCCTAGCCCATCATCGCCCCTGCTGAGCAGAGGTGGAGAGCCGGTAGGCCCAGATGCTGCTGCAGGCGGCGCCGAAGGCGAGGAAGGCGATCAGGAGAGCAGAGGTGTCCATTGCCTGCAATAAAACTTTTCAAACCATAGCGAGTGTGTCTGGCTTGGCGACGGGACACATCCGTGCGCATCTGGCGGCATCGCCGCACTCGCCCGCAGCCTTCCATCTGCGTAGCTTCCTGGCACTGCCCAGCTCCATCCCCTCCAGCCCCGTTCCGCTCCGTCAGTGATGGTCATCTCCTCGTCCGCTCCACGATCCGCCCGCCTGGCCGCCGTTCTGGCGGCGCTGGCCCTGATCCCCATCGGCTCCTCGCTGCCGGCCCTGGTGCGGGCCCGCCCCTCCTCCAGCGGCAGCGGTGCGGCCGGTGCCCTCCTCTCCCGTCAGAGCTTCGTGGCCGAGGCCGTGGCCCGGTCCGGCCCGGCGGTGGTCACCATCGACACCGAGCGCACGGTCAATGTCCGCGGCGGTGGCCTCCCCCCGGGGCTGATGCGTGACCCGTTCTTCCGGCAGTTCTTCGGGCTGCCCCAGTCGGGCTCACCATCGCGCCGCCGCACCGAGCGGGGCCAGGGCAGTGGCGTGATCGTCGAGGTGAAGGGCGATCAGGGCTTCGTGCTCACCAATGCCCATGTGGTGGAGAAGAGCGATCAGGTCACCGTCGGGCTTCGGGATGGTCGCCGCCTGCAGGGCGACGTGGTCGGGCTCGACAGCCTCACGGATCTTGCGGTGGTGCGGATCCAGGCGAGTGATGGGCTGCCACTGGCTCCGCTGGGTGATTCCGATCGCCTCCGCGTCGGTGACTGGGCGATCGCCGTGGGGAACCCCTTCGGCCTGGAGAACACGGTGACGCTCGGAATCGTCAGCAACCTCAACCGCAACGTGTCCCAGCTGGGGATCTCGGACAAGCGGCTCGATCTGATCCAGACCGATGCCGCCATCAACCCCGGCAACTCGGGAGGCCCTCTCCTCAATGCCGACGGCGCCGTGGTGGGCATCAACACCCTTGTGCGTTCAGGACCGGGCGCCGGGCTGGGCTTCGCGATTCCGATCAACAGGGCCCGATCCATCGCCTCCCAGCTGATCGACCGGGGCCGGGTGGTGCATCCGGTGATCGGCATCAGCCTCACGCGGGCCGGCGAAGAGAACGGCACCACCTCCGGGGCCCTGGTGGCCCAGGTGCTGCCCGGCAGCCCCGCCGCCGGTGCCGGGATTCAGCCGGGTGATGTGGTGGTGGCCGCCGGTGGCGTTGCTGTGGCGGACCCCGGCGCACTGGTGAGCCGGATCGAAGACCATGGGGTCGGCACACCGATCACCCTCCGCCTGATCCGCTCCGGACGCTCCCTCGAGGTGGCCGTCACCCCGAGGGACCTCGGCGCTGTGCGCCGTCAGGCTCGTCAGGCCAGGCCCTGAGGGTCACCCAGCTTGCTGATGGCCTCGCCGCTCATCGCGGGGCCCGAGCCCAGCTGCTGCTGCACCACCCACTGGGTGGCGGCCTTCTGGGTCTGCCAGGCCATCAGCAGTTGCTTGGCGATCTCCTGCAGGCGGTTGGCATCCAGTGTCGCGTCGATGGCGCGGGTCATCCGCTCCACCTCGAATTTCTGGCCCAGCGTGAGGGCGATGGCATCCGACGACATCGTGATTGGCGCGAACTGGCCAAAAGCTACGGAATGTTTCGGGACGTCACGTAGCGGAAGGCACAAAAGGTATATGCGTCAGCAATGGCGGACAGTGCCGCCCCACTGTCCGTAGATCGCCGTCACGGCCGGCTGTCCAGCCCTTCCGCCGCGACTCGCTGCCCGGACCTCAGTGCTGTTCCCGCAGTTCCTCCACGCAGCGGGTGATGCACTCGCCGTCATCGAGGGAGCAGGTCGTGATGCACTCGAAGTAGCTCTCCACCGAATCCCAGCTCTGCTCATGGCTGGTCTCCATCCACTCGGCGGCACCGGAGACAGCCGTGCTCTCACCAGGGCTTCCGGTCTGCGCGGTGTGGCCGGATGCGGGGTGGTGGGCGAGGGAGGGACTCATGGCGCTGGCCTCGGGAGCTGGTGGTGTCAGCTTATGGAGATCAAACGCTTGACACCACTGGAATGAGTGGTCCTGCCTAAGGACTGGTGAAGTTCCGTGTCGGCGGGCCCGGGGGCGTGCCGATCAGGCGGCCTTCGCTCTGCGCTGGCGGCGCTCCGTCTCCTTGCGTCGTTTCGCCTGGCGCTTGTCCTGCCGGAGGCGCTCCAGTTCGGCCTCGCGACGCTGCTCCTCCTCCTCGGCGCGCCGCTCCAGGTAATACGAGTAGTCGCCGCGGTAGAGCCGCAGCTCGCCATCGCGCAACTCGACGATCTTGTTGGCCACCTCCGCCAGGAAGTAGCGGTCGTGCGAGATGAGCAGAGCGGCCCCGTCGTACTCCTTCAGGGCCGCCTCCAGGGTCTGCTTGGCAGGGATGTCGAGATGGTTGGTGGGTTCATCGAGCACCAGCAGGTTGCAGGGGCGCAGCAGCATGCAGGCCAGGGCGAGGCGGGCCTTCTCACCTCCGCTCAGCTGCCCCACCTGTTTGAAGACCGCATCGTTGCTGAAGCAGAACTGGCCGAGCAGGGAGCGCACCTGGGTCTGGGTCCAGTCGGGCACCACCTCGAAGAGGGTGTCGATCACCGCTCGCTCCAGATCGAGGGCCTCCGCCTGGTTCTGCTGGAAGTACCCCGGCAGCACGTTGTGGTCCCCGAGCCGGGCCACCCCGTCATCGGGTTGCTCCATGCCGAGGAGCAGGCGCAGCAGGGTCGACTTGCCCGCGCCATTGGGCCCGAGGAAGGCGATGCGATCGCCGCGCTCGATCTCCAGGCTGGCGCCCAGAAACAGGATGCGATCGCCGTAGCTGTGGCTCAGGTCCTCGATCAGGGCCACCTGTCGGCCGGAGCGGGGTGCGGGGGGAAAGCGGAAGCGTGGCCCGCTGGCTGACTCCAGCGGAGCCTCGATCCGCTCGACCCGCTGCAGCTGCTTCTCCCGGCTCTTGGCCTGGGTGCTGCGGGTGGCGCTGGCGCGGAAGCGATCGATGTAGGCCTGCTGGGCGCTGAGCTCCTTCTGCTGACGTTCGAAGGCCGCAGCCGTGGCGGAACGCTCCAGCGCCTTCTGCTCCAGGTGCTGCGAGTAGTTGCCCAGATAGGTGCGGGCCTGCCCGCGCTCGGTCTCCACGATCTTGGTGCAGATGCGATCGAGAAACGTGCGGTCGTGGCTGATCACCACCATCGGAATCGTGAGCCCCTTCAGATAGCCCTCAAGCCACTCGATCGTGGCCATGTCGAGATGGTTGGTCGGCTCGTCCAGCAGCAGCACATCCGGTTCCTGGAGCAGGATCTTGCCCAGGGCGAGACGCATCTGCCAGCCACCGGAATAGTCGCCCACCGCACGGTCGGCCTCCTCGAGGCTGAACCCGATGTCCGGAAGCAGGCGTTCGATCCGTGAATCGAGTTCGTAGCCGTGCAGCGCTTCGAAGCGGTTGTGCAGCTGTCCGAGCTGGTGGATGAGCGCATCGAGATGGTCCGGGTCCTCGCTGGCCCGCTCGCTCCCCATGGCGATCTCCAGCTCCCGCTGCTGGGCCAGCACCGCCGCGGCTTCCCCGAAGGCCTGGAAGAGCTCCTCCCGCACCGTGCGGGAGGGGTCCACATCGCATTCCTGGCGCAGGTAGGCGATGGCCGGGTCGCCCTGGCGCACGATGGAGCCCGAGCTGGGCTCCTCCTCCCCGCAGATCAGACGCAGCTGGGTGGATTTGCCCGCCCCGTTCACCCCCACCAGACCGATCCGATCGCCCGGCAGGAGTTCCCAGCTCACATCCCTGAGCACCTCGCCGGTCGGGTAGACCTTGGACACACGGTCGAGTCGGAGCACGGCGGTTGGAGACGGTCGGGCGTGGGCGGAGCTCCAGCGCTGGGCCTTGAGGCCGCGCTGGCCTCACGGGCCGGGACCTGGAACGCCGACCACACGTGAGAGGAGACGGACGCCCGGAAAGAAAGATCGGTGAGACCGGGAAGGGTCCACTGGCAAATGTAACGTTTCGCGGCGCTCCCACCCACCAGACTGGCGGTTCAGCCAGGGCAGTCCATGGTTCGTCGTCTTGAGCAGGTCGCCGCGCTGGTGGTGGCCGCAGGCCTGGCCATCGTGAGCTACTGGCTGTTCTTCAGCTGGGCCGGAGTGGAGGGAACCCCCCCTCCGGCCCGCGACCGGCGCGACAGGGCGGCCATCGGCCCGATGACTGCGGCGGATGGCTCTACAGACCGCCGCGCGCCTTGTTGATCCAGCGCTTGGTGTCCATGTCCTCCAGGCTGTCGATGTGGAGGCGCACCTCCTCGGCGGTCACCGGCAGGCCCAGCTCATCGCCGATTGCGCAGATCTGGTCCATGGCTCCCTTGGGATCCTGCAGCGCTCGGCGGAACAGTTCCTGGGTCAGCGGGGCATCGGCGCTGATCCGCTCATAGAGGCGGGAGGCATTCGTGCCGCCGCTGGCGTCGGGGCTGGCGCTGGAGGACATGGTGGGCTGGGGACGACGAACCGGGCAGGAGTGCCGGATCTGACCTTATGCCGCCGGCCGGGTCCCGGGACGCCCGGGCTGCGCAGTCGGCCGCCGCTCAGGCCGCGCAGGGGGGGTCGTGGTCGCCGGCCCCCGTCGCGGCCGGTCCCTCAAGGCTGCGGGCCTCCATGCAGAGCACCTTCCGCAGCTGGGCGTAGTTGGCGGCGAGGGAGGTCCGCCCGTCTTTGGCGGCGCCGTATTCCGCCCGCTGCAGCACGTGGTGCAGGTGGGTGAGCAGGTAGGTGCTGATGACCGCCGAGACCTGCACATCGCTGCTCTCGCCCCGATGGACGGCGGCACTGCGGGGGCCGGGACGGCGGGAGGGCGATCGCGAGGCGCGCGGCATGGCTTCAGCGGGCGACGGGAGTTCGCGAGATCTCTGACGGTCTCGCGTCGGGTCCGGCCGGGTGCGAACCGAGTGGACCCATCCATCAACCATAGTGCTGGATACTATCCGGAACGATCTGTCTATATTCGGTGTGACCCGGGGCGATCCGTCGCTGTGCCCACCCGTCAGACCTCAAGCAGCGGCCGGCCCAAGTCCCCGAGAATTCAGGTGGTGCTGCCCGAAGCCCTCTGCCGGGGGCTGGCCGAGCTGGCGGCTGCCGAGTCGCGCACCGTCAGCAACATGGCGATGGTGCTGATCAAGCAGGGCCTGGAGCAGCGGCGGGATCCCGAGTCCGTGCGCAGCACGCTGGAGCGCCAGCCCACCGGCCGGCTCCGTGGCGCCCCGAGGCGGCTGCGGCTTCAGCGGCCGCGGCCCTGAACCGCTCCGCGGCAGCCCGCACCGGGAGGCTCCACCCGGGTTCCCAGCACACTGGGCCGGCTGGCACCGGTGACCGAGATCACCGAGCCGGGATGACGCCGCTGATGCCACCAGGCCAGCAACGCCATGGCCAGGGCCTCCCGCGCCTGAGGGTCCAGTCCGAGCTCCGAGCTGGTGCGCAGCCGCATGCCCAGACAGCGACGGCGCAGCTGGGTCATCAGGGTCGCGTTGCGGCCGCCTCCGCCGGCCACGACCAGCTCCACGGGCCGGGTGCCCCGTTCCAGATCGGCGGCGACCGCCGCCGCCGTGAAGGCCGTGAGCGTGGCCAGGGCATCCGCTTCCCATCGCCCCTGGTCCACCCCCGCATCCGCCGCCTCCCGCAGATCCCTCAGCCGTCGCTCCAGGTCGGCGCTGCCGAAGAGCTCACGCCCCGTCGACTTGGGTGGCTCCGAGGCGAAGTAGGGCTCCTGCAGCCAGCGGCGGATCAGGGGCTCACAGGGCGTCCCCCGCGCGGCCCAGGCCCCGTTCTCGTCGCAGCTCAGCCGCCCGTCGCTGAAGCGGTTCACCGCCAGATCCAGCAGGGTGTTGCCCGGCCCGCAATCCCAGCCCGTCAGTGCGGCCCGGCGCTCCGGTCCGCTGCGGGGCGGCAGGACGGTCAGATTGGCGATCCCGCCCAGGTTCAGCAGCGCCCTCCAGCCGCCGATGCGGCCCAGCAGGGCCAGGTCCGTGGCGGGCACCAGGGGTGCCCCCTGGCCGCCCAGCGCCAGATCCGCCGCCCGGAAGTCATGCACCACCGGCCGCTCCAGCAGATGGGCCAGCAGGGGTGCCTGCAGCAGCTGCCAGCTCAGACCTCCCCGCTCTCCCAGGGGCGGGCGGTGCCAGATGGTCTGTCCATGGCAGCCCACCAGCACGGCCTGACCCCCGGGATCACAGCGGCGGGCCGCCTCCGCCTGGACGCGGGTGAGGGCGTCGGCCAGCTCCAGAATCCGCTCGGCCCGCATGGCTGCCCCCTGGCCCAGCTCGATCAGGGCGCTGCGCAGGGCCCGGGGATAGGGCAGCTCGGCCCGGTGCAGCAGTTGCCAGCGCGGCCGCGAGGGAGCACCGCGGAAGACCGCGAGCACCGCATCCACCCCGTCGGCACTGGTGCCGCTCATGAGGCCCAGCACCGGGCGATTCATTGGGTGGTGAGCTCGCGCAGGTCCTCCGCCAGGCCCATGACCACCAGCACGTGCCCCTCCTCGAGGCGGTAGGTGGCCGGAGGGTTCACCACGAGGGCACGGGCGGGCCCGGCGGCCAGCACGCTCACCCGCTTGTCCTTGCGCAGGTTGAGCTCACGCAGGGAGCTGCCGACGAACCGGTTCGGCACGGTGATCTCCTCAATGCAGTTGTGGGCATCCAGCTGCAGGCGCTCGAGCAGGTTGGGGCGCACCAGTTCACTGCCCAGGCGCTCACCCTGCATGCGTGAGGGGAAGATCACCTTGTCGGCGCCGACCCGCTTGAGCATCTTTTCGTGCAGGTCGCTGGTGGCCCGGGCGATCACCCGCTCCACGCGGCTGTCCTCGGCGTCCTTGGCGATCAGGGTGGCGGTGATGCTGGCCTCGATCGGCTCACTGATGGCCACCACCACCGTGGCCATCTCGAGGATGCCGGCCGCCCGCAGGGAGTCCTCCTCGGTGCAGTCGACCACGCGGGCCTCGATCGAGGGATCGATCTGACGCAGCTCCTCGATCGCCCGTTCCTTGCGGTCGACCGCCAGCACCTCGACGTTGTCCTTCTTGATCAGCTCGCGGCAGACCGCGGTGCCGAAGCGACCCACGCCCACCACACCGAAGCTGCGCTCCAGGCGGGACCCCTGCTGCTGCCATTGCCACCACTGGCTCACGGCGCCACCGCATCACACATAGAGATCCTCGCGCGGGTATCCGATGCGATTGTGCCGGGGTGGCCGGCCGGCCCTGAGGGTTTCCCAGAACGCGCTCAGCAGCAGCAGGATGCCGAGGCGACCCACGAACATTCCCACGAGCAGAACGCTCTGCCCGAGCCGGCTGAGGCCGGCGGTGACCCCCACATCCAGCCCCACGGTGGCGAAGGCGGAGATGCAGGTGAACAGCATCTCGAGAAAGCTGACGTCGGCGAGGGAGGCACCGCCGCCGCTGCTCTGTGCGGGCTCCAGCTCCAGCAGGAGGGCCATCAGCAGCACGAACAGCAGCGACGACAGGGTGATGGCGACGGCCCGCAGCACCACCTTGTCGTCGATCCGCCGATCCCGGATCACCACATCCTCCTGGCCCCGCAGCGTCGAGCGGGTGGCGGCCATCAGGGCCGCGAGGGTGGTGGTCTTGATGCCACCGCCGGTTCCGCCCGGGGAGGCACCGACGAACATCAGGGCCATGATCAGCAGCAACCCGGAATCGGAGAGCTGCTCCAGGGAGAGGGGGATCGTGCTGAAGCCCGCGGTGCGGGCCGTGACCGACTGGAACAGCACGGTCTGGAACCGCTCAAGCCAGCCGTAGCCGCTGATCACCCCACCTGGTGAGAGGTGCTCGGTGAGCAGCAGGCCCAGCGCGCCGACGAGCACCAGCACGGCACTGGTGCGGAGCACCAGGCGGGTGTGGAGACTCAGACGCCTCAGGCGTGGCCGCGAGCGGTGGATCCAGAGGTCGTTGGTGACCCGCCAGCCCAGCCCTCCCAGCAGAATCAGGGCCATGATCACCAGGTTGACGACGCCGTTGCTGCGGTAGGAGACCAGGCTGTCGCTCCAGAGGCTGAAGCCGGCGTTGTTGTAGGCGCTGATGCTGTGGAACAGGGCCGCCCAGAGCCGCTCCCGCCCGTCGTCGATGTCGGTGAGGCCGAAGGCGTAGAGCAGCCCCGCCCCCGCCAGGATCACGAGGGCGGCGGTGAGGGCGATGCCCCGGAAGGTGCGCCCGATGCCCCCGACGCCGAATTCATCGAGGGTCCGACCCCGGTCCAGCCGGCGGCGGAGGGAGGCCCCCCGCTGCACGAAACCCTGGAGAAAGGTGGTGATGGCCATCAGGCCCAGGCCGCCGATCAGGATCAGCACCGCCAGCACCAGCTGGCCGACGCCCGTGAGATCCCGCCCGATGTCGATGATCGACAGACCGGTGACGGTGAGGGCCGAGGTGGCGGTGAACAGGGCCTCCCACAGCCCCACGCTGCTGCTGGAGCAGAGCGGTGTGGCCAGCAGTGCCGTGCCCAGCAGGATCACCAGCAGACCGGTGATCACCGTGAACTGGGGAACGGTGAGATTGCGGTGCCATCCGGGCAGGGCGGTGCGCACCAGCGGTGCGGCGGCCGCGCTGCTCATGGGGTTGCGGCTCACGACCTGCCCGGACCTGCCATGCGACGACCTGGAGACCGGTGGCTCATCGGCGGACTGTAGGGGCCGCGGCATGCTCCTCCAGATGCCGTCGCAGCCGCTTCAGGCCGTCGCCGCAGGTGGCGGACACGAACAGCGGCGGCGGCGTGAGGGCTGCGGCCTCATCCAGGGCCGGCGCGGGGCAGCGATCGATCTGATTGGCCACCACCCGGCGGGGCACGGTGCTGCCCAGCTGATCGAGCACCTCATGCACGGCGCGGAGCTGATCACTCCAGGCCGGATCGGCCAGATTCACCACCAGCAGCAGCAGATCCGCGGCCAGGGCCTCCTCCAGGGTCGAGCGGAAGGCCTCGATCAGATCCGGAGGCAGATCGCGGATGAACCCCACCGTGTCGGTGACCAGGATCGACACACCATCCGCTGACGCCGCCGGAAGCCGCCGCGTGGTGGGATCGAGCGTTTCGAACAGCCGGTCCCGCGCGGCGATCCGCCGATCCGGGTCCGTGGCGCAGAGGGCGTTGAGCAGGGACGATTTGCCGGCGTTGGTGTACCCGACGAGGGCCACCCTCCAGCAGGTCTGACGCTGCCGGCGCAGGCGCCCGCGGTGCTCACCCAGCTGTCGCACCTGCTGCTGCAGCCGACCGATGCGCCGGCTGATCACGCGGCGATCCCGTTCCAGCTGGGTTTCCCCCGGCCCCCGTGTGCCGATGCCTCCCCCCTGCCGGGAGAGGGCCTGACCGCGGCCCTGGAGCCTGGGCAGCCGGTAGCGCAACTGCGCCAGTTCCACCTGGAGCCGGCCCGCGGCGCTGCCGGCGCGCTGGGCGAAGATGTCGAGGATCAGCTCGCTGCGGTCGCTCACCGGCCGGTCCACAGCGCGCTCCAGGTTGCGGCACTGCACCGGCGTCAGTTCCCGGTCGGTCACCACCAGCGAGGCCTGCAGGCGTCGTGCCTCCAGGCCCGCCTCCCTCAGCTTCCCCATGCCCCAGAGGGTCTGGGCATGGATCTGCCGCTGCCGCTGACTCACCACGCCGACCGGCAGGCCTCCGGCGCTGCGCACCAGCCCCTCCAGTTCCGCGAGGGCCCGGGCGGACGCCGTGCCGTCCTCCGAAGCCATGGTCAGCAGCAGCACCCGTTCGGGCTGCGTGCCTCCGGCCGGCGGGCGTCCGGCTCCCGCAGGCGGCTCACCCCGTGCAGCGGCCCATGCTCCGCTGTCGCACAGATCCAGCAGCTGTCCCTCCGCGTGCAGCTGCCAGCCCCCGCCCGCACTCCAGTCCGGGGTGTAGAGGGCAGCGCGCCAGCCGCCGCCGGCAGCGGCTGTGGCCGTGAAGCGGAGCCAGTGGTCGGGATGCAGATCATGGGCGACCAGGCCCTCGCCCCCGCGCGGTGAGAGGTCCGCGCCCGCTCCGGCGCTGAGGCAGCTCACCATGCGCCAGTCCTGGGCCTCCGTGCGACGGGACCCGGGCAGCCGCTCCAGCAGCTGGCCCGAGCGGTCCAGGGGGCCGACCCAGAGCAGCCGGCTCAGGCCGCGGCCATCGATGACCAGATGCAGCGGAGTGCCGAGGTCTCGGCACAGCTCCGCCAGCCGCTCCAGGCATCCGCAGGACAGGCCGTCAATCTGGGGGTGCCGCTGGTGCAGCAGGCGCTCGAGGCGGCGCGACTCCGACGGGCGCAGGCCCCGGACGCGCCCCGCCAGGCAGCCCTGCTTCAACGGCTCGCCACGGCCGAGCTGAGCCAGCCGGCGGCGGCGCGCAGCTGCAGCGGCAGGCCGGGCAGGCGGGTCAGGTAGGCCAGGCGCCGCAGCTGGAAGGCCCGCGGACCGGCCAGGGTCAGACCCAGCCCGGTGATGGCGGCATCGCCGATGCCGAGGCTGATCATTTCGCCGAGATCGTTCCAGCGGAAGGCGCGGGTGGGCTCGCCCGCAGCGCGGTGCTGCAGGTTCCTGGCCATCAGGGCGGCCTGCTGGAAGGCCACCTGGGCAGTGGCGGGCGGCGGCGGTTCGTCGTCCGAGCTGATCGTGGCCACGTCACCGAGGGCGAAGAGATCGTCCGTCCCCTGCACGGCCAGATCGGCGCCGCAGCACAGACGCCCCTGGCCATCCAGGGGGAGCGGCGGCTGCAGGACGGGGGGGCGCGGCCTGACTCCGGCGACCCAGATCAGTCCGTGGTGCGGCAGGGTCTCCTCCCTGCGGTGGCTGTCATCCACACGGCTGCTCACCCGCACGGCTCCCGGCAGAGCCTCCAGCACGCGCGTCTGCAGGCGGACCCTCACATCCCGCCGCTGCAGCGCGGAGCGGGCCTGTTCCCGGTTGAAGGCCTTGCCCCGGGGCAGGATGTCGTCGCCCATCTCGATCAGTTCGAGCTCCGCCGCCCCGTCCAGTAGATCGGCCAGCTTGCAGCTGAGTTCCACGCCGGTGGGGCCGCCGCCCACCACCACCAGCCGGGGATGGATGGGCCGCTCGGCCCTGAGCTCATGCAGCTTCTGCTGCAGGACCGCCACATCGCTGAGGGTGTGGAAGCCGAGGCCGTGCTGCGGCAGACCCGGGATGCCGTAGTGATGGGGCACGGACCCGGTGGCGATCACGCAGGTGCCGAAGCCCAGGCTGCCGCCGCCGCTGAGGCTCACGCGCCGGCGCCGGTGGTCGATGGTCGTGACGCGCTCGCGCAGGTGCACCACGCCGCTGCCGGCCAGGAGCGAGGCGATGCCGGGTGCCACCTGCCAGGCGCCCAGCTCACCGCTGAGCAGCTCGTAGAGCAGGGGCAGAAAGACGAAGCTGGGGTTGGGTTCCACCAGCACCACGCGCGAGCCCGCGTCCTGGCGTGCGGCCTGCAGTGCGGTGAACAGGCCGGCGAAGCCCCCCCCGACCACCACCAGCGCCGCTTCGGAGTCAGGATGTGGGCTCATCAGATGGGGGTTCGCCCGGGACGATGCTGTGTCCGAACCCTACCCAGACCGCTCCGGTTGCATCGAGCGGGCAGCGGGCGGATGGAGAATGACGGGATGAGCCAGACCTCCCTGGAGCCCGCATCGCTTCGCGCCACGGATGAGCCCGGGCTGGGTGAGCTCGGCAATCTCCGCGCGGCCTGCGAGCATCTCCTGGGGCTCCCGGCCGAGGAACGCCTGCGCTGGGGCGCCAGCACCTTCGCCGGCCGCTTCGCCATCACCACCAGCTTCGGCATCCAGTCGGCCGTGTCGCTCCACATGGCCAGCAGCCTGGAGCTCGATGTTCCCGTGCTCTGGGTCGACACCGGCTACCTGCCCCCTGAGACCTACCGCTACGCCGAGACCCTCCGGCAGAAGCTGGGCTTCCGGCTCGAGGTCGCTCAGAGCTCCGTGAGCCCGGCCCGGATGGAGGCCCTGCACGGCAGGCTCTGGGCCACAGGCCGGGTGGAGGACCTTGAGGAGTACCACCGCATGCGCAAGGTCGAACCCCTGGACGGTCTGCTCCAGCGGCTCGATCTGCGCTGCTGGGCCAGCGGGGTGCGCGGCGGACAGACCGATCACCGCAGCGCGATGAAGCCGTTGGACCGTGTGCGGGGCCGATGGTCGCTGCGCCCCCTGCTCGACTGGAGCAATCGCGACGTCTACTACTACATGGAGCGTCACGGTCTGCCCCAGCATCCCCTGTTCGAGAAGGGCTATTCCACCGTCGGCGACTGGCACTCCAGCGGGCCGGACACCGGTACGGCGAGCGGTCGCGACACCCGTTTCGGTGGGCTCAAGCAGGAGTGCGGCATCCACCTTCCCGGTGAGATGGGAGACGGCATCTGAGGGATCAGCCCCGGGCCGCCAGCCACCTTCTGATCGGCAACAGCCGCTGGCACTGGGCCCGTCAGGGTGGCGACACGACCCGCTTCTGGCATGGCTTGCCAGGCGTCTGGCCCGATGGGAGCTCACCCCGGGCCCTCACGGCCTGGGCCGCGGTGGGCCCTCTGCCTGCCGCCACACCGCTGCCCCCGGCCCATCGGGTCAGCACCGGGGACGTGCCGCTGCAGCAGCTGCCGCCCTGGATCGGGGTGGACCGGGCTCTGGCCGCCTGGGAGGCCTGGCGGCGCACGCTGGAGCGTGAGGTCGCGGATCCCGGGGCGGGCCCTGTTCCATCGCCCGCCCGATCGCTGCTTGTGGCGGATGCCGGCTCGGCCCTCAGCCTCACGCGTGTGCAGGGCGAGGGGCATTTCGCCGGGGGGCTGATCCAGGCCGGGCTGCGGATGCAGCTCCGGGCCCTCGGCCACGGCACCGCCGGGCTGCCGCTGGTGCAGGGGCCGGCAGCAGAGGAGCCTCTGGCTGCTCACGAGTGGCCCGTGCGGACGGCGGACGCCATGCTGCAGGGGGTTCTCCGGGGCCTGGCAGGAGCCGTGCAGGCCGCCCACCAGCGCGCCCGCCGGCAGGACAGCACCTGCCGCCTCTGGCTCACCGGCGGCGATGCCGCATGGATCGCACCGCTGCTCGGCGGCCCTGACGGCGCGGTTCCGGGTTGGCTGATCCGGGCGGATCACCTGGTGATGGAGGGTCTGATCCGGCTGCGTCCGTGTTGTGGCTTGCGGGGCTGACCGCTCTCAGCTCAGGCCGAGGTCGCTGAGGATCTGATCGGCCATCTCGGCGGCCTTCACCTTGCGGTAGATGCGCTCGATCGCTCCGTCGGCATCGATCACGAAGGTGTGGCGCATCATCCCCATGAACTCACGGCCCATGAACTTCTTCAGGCCGTAGCTGCCGTAGGCCGTGGCCACCGGGCAGGGCTCCGGGTCGCTGAGGAGGGTGAAGGGCAGGTCGTACTTGTTGATGAACTTCTCGTGGCTGGCGGCGCCGTCCTTGCTGATGCCCAGCACCGCGATGCCATGGCGTTCGAACAGGCCCCACTGATCGCGGAAATTGCAGGCTTCCTTGGTGCAGCCGGGGGTGTCGTCCTTCGGATAGAAGTAGATCACCACACGCTGGCCTTTCAGCGATTCAAGGCTGATGGCCGTGCCGCTCTGATCGGGCAGGCTGAAAGCCGGTGCCGGATCGCCGATCTGCAGCTCCATCGGTGCGGTGTGACAGGAGGACTCAGCGTAGGAGTGAGCTGACGGCCGGGAACGGTTCTCCGCCAGCATGGGGACGCCGTTTCCGGTCCCCGTGGCGCCTGCCCTGCCTGCATCCCTGCTGCCGCGCCTGCTGGTGTGGATTCCGCTGGCGGCCATCGGTCTGACGGGCTGGTTCCACCGTGCCCCGACGATGGCGCCGGCACCTCCCGGTCCGGTCTCCGGGGCCGCTGAGCTGGAAACGGCGGACGCCCTGGAGCGACAGGCCGATCAGCAGAGGCGGGTGGCTGAGCTTCTGGATCGCTTCGCCGGGGCCCAGCTGGTGAGTCAGTACTGGGGAACCTGGGTGAGCAGCCTGGAGACCCTCGACATCGCCCAGCACAGGGATCTGCAGCCTCAGTTGCGCACCTCCCCCATCACGGCCGAGCTGACCGTGCTGCCGGATGCCGGCTCGAGCCGCTACCTGGGCAAGGTGCAGCGGGTCAACGAGCGCACCTCGGTGGTGCTGTGCCGGCGCTCCCTCGAGGCCGGAAGCGCCGATGGCTGGGAGTCGGGCCTGGATGAGCCGGGCTGCCCGGCCGGTTGGGAGCCCTTCGAGGAGGCTGCGCTTCAGGTGGCGGGCTCCTGAGCGGCGCTTGTGCAGCGCGACGGAGGAGCCGACACTCTCCCGGCGGGCGAATCAACAGAGCCTGACTGTCGCGAGCTGAGACACATTGTTCATGTCGCAAGATGCGACACAGTTGCATTCGATTGAGGTCCTGTCCGGTTTCGCACCTGTGACACGAATGTGTGCGGATGTGACCCCGGTGACTAGGTTGGAGTTGACGTCTTTTTTTCGCCGTCCGTGTTGACCCGTCTCGCTGCCGGCGCCTTTGCCGGTGCAGCTATTTCGGCTATTGGCGCCTCCGCCATGGCTGGTCCCCTGATGCCTGCTGAGTACCCCGTTCGCTGGAACACCGGCGGTGCGGTCTGGTCCACCAGCATGGATGACTTCGCCACCTTCCTGGAAACCGGCGACATCGAAGACCGCGCCCTCCTCTCCGGCCTCAACAATTCCGGCTGGAGCCACGAGGAAGTCCGCTCCGGTCTGAGCAAGACCTACGACGTGGATCTCATCGGTGTCTCACGCTTCCTCTACTCCGATGAGGGGGTGAAGTTCCTCAAGAACCAGACCACCAGCTACTTCCCCTACTGGGCGATGACGGACACCTCCGTCGTGGCCCTGCGTTCGGCGATCATCGCTGACGCCGCCGACGGCAGCATCTCCTCCGCCGGCATCATGTCCAACCTGCCGGTGAACTTCCGCCTGGCCGACACCTGCGGCACCTACACCGGCGCCCAGAATGTCTGCGCTGAGGGCCAGTGCTCCGGCGACGCCCAGTGCACCTCCCTGCTGTCCTGGTACGTCTTCCTGCCGGCCTGCATCCAGGCCAACCAGGTGGCGATGGCCGAGCCCGCCCCCCGTCCGGCTCCCGCCCCCGCTCCGGCCCCGATGCCGATCCGCGGCCTCTGGTGATCCGGCGCTGCCGCCCAACCGCGGCGGACCCTGCAACCCCCGGGTCACCCCGGGGGTTTTCTCATGCCTGAGGAGACCTGAGCCTGGCGCGGGTGAGCCAGTGCCGAAGCTCCTGCCGCAGGCTCTGACCCTGCCGGTCCCTGAGCTGATCCCTCAGTGCGCTCACCGTTTCGGCGGCGATGCCGTGGCTCTCCAGCAGGTGGCGGTAGGTGCTGCCCGGCTGGAACCAGCGGCGCAGCAGTGCCCCTTCGATCGGCAGGCGCAGGGTCTCGCTCCATTCCTCCTGCTGCAGCTCCCAGCCCTCCTGCTCCAGCAGCCCCATCCGTTCCGGTGCTGGCCGCCGCCGGCTCAGCCAGTCCGCTTCGATGGCGGCGATGACCTCCAGGTGATCGCGGCTCAGATGCGCTGTGGCCTGCAGAGGAGCTGTCTCCTGCAGCAGGGCCTGCGCCGGGCCGAGCACCGCCGCACTGTCCAGCAGCCGCAGTTCCGCGTCGGGCGCGGCCAGGTCTCTCAGTCCGTTCAGGGGCGGCGTCTGCCCGATCGCCGCAGGATCCACCAGCAGCTGACGCCCCGCCAGCCACTCGAACCGGGTGCCCGGATCCAGGGCCGGAGAGAAGCCGGGCACTCCGGCAGAGCGGGCCTCCATCAGCATCAGGGCCGGCTGCTGCAGGGGGTCGAGCAGGCTGATCTGATCCCGGAGCCGCTCTCGGCCGGCCGCGTCGGCGCAGCCGATGGTCACGCCGCCCTCGGGCGTGTGGGCCAGGGGGTCGAGGGCCCAGAGCAGGGAGGGGCTGTTCACGATCAGCACCCGGTCGTGCCGCCGCCAGCGGGCTCCTTGCCACAGGCGCTCCTTCAGGCGGATCAACCGGTCGCCCTCACTGGCCAGCTGGCGGCTGATCCAGCGCAGGATGCCGGGATCCTCGGGGCCGTGGCTGAGCAGCAGGGGCTGTTCGGCCTCCAGCTCCGTGGTGGTGGCGAGCTGGGCGGCGCGCCGTTCCTGCAGGCGATCACGCAGCTGGCCCTCCCAGCCGAGGCGGCCCGGCTGCCAGAACACCTCCTCGGCCAGTCCGGCCGGCAGATAGCGCTGCGCCACCCAGTGATCGGTGTAGGCGTGCGGATAGCGGTAGCCCACGCCATCCCCGAAGCCCTCTCTGTCGCGGTTCGCGTCCCGCAGCGGCGAGGGCACCTCCTGATCGCTCGCCTGCCGCACCGCCTTGAGCGCGTCGAACACTCCCAGAGCGCTGTTGCTCTTCTCGGCGCCCGCCAGATAGAGAGCGGCCTGGGCCAGGGGAAAGAGCCCTTCCGGCAGGCCGACCCGCTCGAAGGCTCCGGCGCAGGCCTCCACCACCACCACCGCCATCGGATCGGCCAGCCCCACGTCCTCCCCGGCGGCGATCAGCATGCGGCGGAAGATGAAGCGTGGGTTCTCTCCCGCCTCCACCATGCGAGCCAGCCAGAACAGGGCCGCATCCGGGTCCGAGCCCCGCAGCGACTTGATGAAGGCGCTGATCGTGTCGTAGTGGGCGTCGCCCTGCTTGTCGTAGAGCACCGCCCGCTCCTGGATCGAATCCTCGGCGATGGCCAGATCGATCCGCACCGCTCCCGCGGCATCGCTCGGGGTGCTCTCCACCGCCAGCTCCAGGGCGTTGAGCAGGCAGCGGGCATCCCCCGCCGCGGTCTGGATCCAGTGGTCCGCCGCGGCCTCGCTCACCTCCACCCGGCGCTGGCCGTAGCCCCGCTCCGGGTCTTGCAGGGCCTGCTGCAGCACCCGGCGCAGTTCGGATGGGAGCAGCGGCTGGAGGCGGAACAGGCGTGATCGGCTCAACAGTGCCTTGTTCACCTCGAAGTAGGGGTTCTCCGTGGTGGCCCCGATCAGGGTGAGGGTGCCGTTCTCCACCCAGGGCAGCAGGGCGTCCTGCTGGGCGGCGTTGAAGCGGTGCACCTCATCGATGAACAGGATCGTTCGCAGGCCGTGCTGGCCCAGACGCTCGCGCGCCTGCTCCACTTCCGCCCGCAGATCCTTCACACCGGCGAGCACGGCGTTGATGCTGCGGAAGCGGGCCCGGGTGGTGTTGGCGATGATCCGGGCCAGGGTCGTCTTGCCCACGCCCGGCGGGCCGTGAAGGATGAGGTTGCCCACCCGGTCGGCCACGATGGCGCGCCGCAGCAGCCGGCCCGGTTCGAGGATCCCGCCCTGGCCCACGAACTCCTCCAGGTTGCGTGGCCGCAGGCGATCCGCCAGGGGGGCCAGGGCGGCCCGGCGCGCCTCCGCCTGCTGGCTGAACAGATCGCTCATCCGCCGATCGGCACCGCGGGGTCAAGCTTGGCCGGGAAGGGGTCGCCATCGTCCGCGGCGGTGATCAAAATGGCCGGGTCTGCCGATCCTGCGTGCTGATTCAACGGGTTGCCGCCCTCTCGATCACGGCCTCTCTGGTCCCGGCGCTGGTGGCCTGCGGTGATTCGGGCACGGCCCAGGCCCCGGCGGCCCTGCCGGTGGAAGCCACAGTCGTGGCGGAAGAGCGCTTCACCGAGGAGCTGAACACCGTCAGCACCCTGGAATCGGTGGAGAAGGTGGCTCTGGCTGCCCGTGCCGGCGGCCGCATCGAACGCATCCTGGTCCAGGAGGGCGATGCGGTGCAGCAGGGACAGCTGCTGGTGGTGCTCGATCAGACCCAGACCCAGGCCCAGCTGGCGGCGGCGCGGGCCACGATGGAGCAGAACAAGCTCGACTACAAACGCTTCCAGTGGCTGGCCCAGCAGGGTGCCGCCAGCGACTTCCAGCGCGACCGCTTCCGGGAGGCCTTCATCCAGTCGCGCGAGCAGGTGCGCGCCAGCGAGGCCGACCTGGCCTTCAAGGATCTGCGCGCCCCGATCAGCGGCGTGGTCAGCGACGTGGACGTGAAGGTGGGCGATGTGATCAGTGAGGGCACCCCCTTCACACGCCTGATCCGCAACGACCGGCTTCAGGCCCGCGTGGACGTGCCGGCGGTGTACGCGCCCCGGGTGCGGATCGGTCAGACGGTGGACATCCAGTCGCCCGGCGGCGGCGGCACCCTGGCCTCGGGGCGCGTCAGCTTCGTGGACCCCAACGTGGTGGCCGACACCCAGGGCCTGCTCGTGATGAGCGAATTCCCGAACCCTGGTCAGGACCTGCGCAACGGCATGCGGCTCCGCACCCGACTCGTGTTCGACACGCGCGAGCAGCTTGCTGTCCCCTTCAATTCCGTCATCCAGACCTCGGGCCAGAGCTTCATCTTCCGGCTGGGAAGCCTGGAGGACCTCAGGGCCCAGCCGGGCCAGCTCAGCGAGGAGCAACTGGCCCAGCTCCCTGCAGACGGCACCTTCGCGCTGCAGACACCCGTGCAGCTCGGCTTCGTGCAGGGCGACAGTTATCCGGTGATCAAGGGCGTGAGCAGCGGCGAACAGGTGATCACCACCAACCTGCTCAAACTTCGGCACGGCACGCCGGTCGAGGTGAAGTGAGGTTCTGATCGATGTCTCCCTCCAATAACTTCATCTCCAGACCGGTCCTCACCACGGTCTGCAGTCTGCTGATCGTGATCGTCGGTCTGATCGCGATCCCGGTGCTCCCGGTTGAGAACCTGCCCGATATCGCCCCGCCCACCGTGACCGTGCGGGCCACCTACACCGGCGCTGATGCGATTTCCGTCGAGGAGGGCGTCACCTCGGTTCTCGAACAGGAGATCAACGGGGTACAGGACATGGAGTTCATGACCTCGAACAGCTCGGCTGACGGGGTTTCGAACATCACGGTGTCCTTCTACAGCGGCACCGACGGCGACATCAACCAGGTCAACGTTCAGAACAAGGTCTCCCTCGCCGAGCCGAAGCTGCCGCAGGAGGTGAGGCAGACCGGCATCACGGTCGAGAAGGCCTCCAACTCGGTCCTGCTCGTCTACAACTTCACCTCCGAGGACCCGGACAACCCCTACAGCGTCGAGTTCCTCTCCGGTCTTCTCGATCAGCGCCTCACCGACCCGATCCGACGCGTCACCGGCGTCGGCAAGCTCACCTACTTCGGCAATCGCAAACTCGCCTTCCGCCTCTGGCTGGATCCCGACCGTCTGACAGCCTCCGGGCTCACCTCGGCCGACGTTCGCGCCGCCCTTCAGAGCCAGAACCGCCTTGTGCCCGCCGGCCAGGTCGGCGGTGAGCCCTCGCCCGAGGGCCAGGTGTTCACCTTCACGGTGCAGCTTCAGGGCCGTCTGCGCACGGTTGAGGAGTTCGAGAACCTCATCCTGCGTCGCATGGATGACGGCTCGCTCATCCGCCTCGGTGATGTGGGACGGGTGACGCTCGGTGGTGAGACCTTCAACATCGCCGCCACCGATCTCAATGGCGTGCCCTCCGTGGGCATGGCTCTCTATCAGCTGAGCGGGAGCAACGCGGTGGAGGTGTCGGACGGGGTCAAGAAAGTGATCGATGACTTCATCACAACCCTGCCACCGGGGGTCAAGGTCGAGAAGATCTACGACACCACCGATTTCATCAATGCCTCGATCGAGGGTGTGGCCAATGCCCTGCGTGATGCGGTGGTTCTCGTGGTGCTCATCCTCTTCCTGTTCCTGCAGGACTGGAAGTCGACCCTGGTTCCCGGCATCGCCATCCCCGTTGCCCTGATCGGCACCTTTGCCGGTGTTCTGGCTGCCGGCTTCTCGCTCAATCAGCTCACCCTGTTCGGCCTGGTTCTGGCCACGGGTCTGGTGGTGGACGATGCCATCACTGTGATTGAGGACACCTCCACCAAAAAAGGTGAGGGATTGACGGCGATCGAGGCGGCCAAGGCCACCATGGACGAGCTGTTCTCCGCTGTGATCGCCACCTCCCTGGTGCTGTTCGCGGTGTTCGTGCCGGTGCTGTTCTTCCCAGGGGCCACGGGAACGATCTACAAGCAGTTCGCGGCCACGATCATCTTCTCGATCTCGGTCTCCACCTTCAACGCCCTCACCTTCTCGCCCATGCTCTCCGGCCTGCTGCTGAGCATGGACACCCGACAACCGTCGCAGCGGGTGTACTTCATCGCTGGCGGTTGCGTCGGATTCGTCTACGGCCTGCTCTCGGCCGGCGGCGGAGCCGTGCCGGTGCTCCTGGCCACTCTGGCGGGTCTGCTCATCGGTTACGGCCTGAAGCTGGTCACTCGGCTGCCATTGCGGCTTCCATTCGCGCTGGCGGGCGCCGCGGCGGGCCTGATCTTCGCGGATGTGCCCAATCCCTGGCCGGTGCTGATCTTCACTGCCATCGGTCTGGTGGTGGGCTTCTTCCTTGAGCGCATCTTCGCCGTGTTCAACCGTGGCTACGCGCGCGTTGAGACCGGCTATGAATCGATGCTGAGCTGGGTGCTCGGCCACCGGTCCATCGTGATGGGGGTGCTGGCTGGAGGCATCGTGCTCACGGGCTTCGCCTTCAACTCGATGCCCTCCGGCTTCGTGCCGATCGAGGATCAGGGTTATGGCATCGGCTTCGTTCAGGCCCCCGATGGGGTGTCACTGGAGCGGACCGAAGCCATCAACCTCGAGGTGGCCGAAGTGCTCCGCTCCGAGAAGGAGAACGGCCTCCGCAATGCCGCCATCTTCAGCGGTGCCAGCCTCGATGGAAACTCCCCCAACAAGGGCCTCTTCTTCTTCGGCACCGAGAACTGGAGCGAGCGTGAGGACCCCGAACGCAGCGTCGGGGCGATCGTGGCCCGGCTCAACCGCAAGCTGCAGGCCGTGGAGGGTGCCCGGATCTTCGTGGTGGAGCCTCCTGCCATTCCCGGTTATGGAACCGGCGGCGGCTTCGAGTTCCAGTTGCTGGACCAGAGCGGCGGGGCCTTCACCCTTCCCCAGCTGGCCGAACAGGCCGGCGCCCTGATCCGCAATGCTCTCGATACCGGCATCTTCAGCCAGGTCTTCACCCAGTTCTCGCCCGAGGGCCCCCAGCTGGAGGTGCTCGTGGATCGGGATCGCATGGCGGCGCTCGGCATCGATTACGGCGATGCGATGAGCACCTTCAGCTTCTACTTCGGTGGGTCCTACGTGAATGACACCTTCGATGAAGGCAAGGTGCGCCGCGTCTACATCCAGGCCGATGACGCCTTCCGCTCCACGCCGGAAGATCTGACCGAGCTCTATGTGCGCAACGGCAGCGGCGAACAGGTGCCCCTCTCGGAGATCTTCACCGTCAACACCACCTCCGGTCCCTCGATCATCCCCCGCTTCAACCTCTACCGCTCGATCAAGATCGAGGGTTCAGCGGCCCAGGGCCGCAGTTCCGGTGATGCGATCAAGGGCATTCAGGCCCAGTTCGACAAATTGAACGTCCCCGGCCTCGGCTTTGACTGGACCGGGATCTCACGCGAGGAGGTGAAGGCCGGTGCACTGGCGATCGTGATCTTCGCCCTCGGGATCCTCGTGGTGTTCCTGGTGCTCTCAGCCCAGTACGAGAGCTACACCGACCCCCTGATCATCCTGATGACGGTGCCCACCGCCATGCTCGGGGCCCTGATCTTCCTGGCCATCCGGGGCGAGGTGCTCAACATCTATGCCCAGGTGGGTCTGGTGATGCTGATCGGCCTGGCGGCCAAGAACGGAATCCTGATCGTTGACCTGGCCAATCAGCGCATGGCGGAAGGGGCGACGGCCATCGCCGCGGCCCGTGACGCGGCCCAGTCACGCCTGCGGCCGATCCTGATGACGGCGATCTCCTCACTGTTCGGTTTCCTGCCGCTGGTGCTGGCCTCCGGCGCCGGGGCCCGCAGCCAGTCGTCGCTGGGAACCGTGGTGTTCGGCGGCCTCCTGGTGGCCACCTTCCTCTCCCTGTTCGTGGTGCCCGTCTTCTATGTGGTGATGAAGCAGTTCTTCAGCTCAGCTCCACCGCAGGGCGGCACCGGAGATCCCGGTCCGGGCGGAGAAGACCCCAGCACCCCGGCGCTGCCCGCGAGCTGAGCCATGCGTGCCCGATTCAACGGAGCTGCTGTCACCCTGTCCGGCCTGATCGGTGGGGCGGTGGGCCTCGGCGTGGCCTTCTTCCTGCGGGCTCTGATCCGTAACACCCCGGCCGTGGTCCGGACCAGCACCTACTACTGGTGGTTTGTGCTCCTGGGCGGCGTCGGCGCCCTCTGGGGTGTGGCGACCCAGTCGATGAAGCAGCTCGAGCGAAGCCAGGGCTACGAGCACGACACGTTCATGACCCATCGCTACCGCTCCCGCCTCGGAAGCGGGGGGAAGCCCTCCGCTCAGGTGGAGCCGGAGTCGGATCCGGATCCCACTCGGCCCGGACCCGGATCCTGATTCAACCGATCACCCTGATCCACTGATCACCCAGACTCAGGTGATCACCGTCGGACGGTCCATGCCTGTGCGCGCCGGGATCTCCGCCAGGGCGTTGATGGCTGCGATCAGATCGCCGAGGGCCGCCTGTGGATCGAGGCCGAGCTGGCCGCTGGCCGGCTCGTAGCGCTCCAGATACACCCGCAGGGTGGCGCCCTGGGTACCGGTGCCCGACAGGCGCAGCACCACGCGACTGCCGTCGTCGAGCAGCAGACGCAGGCCCTGGTGCTCGCTCACGGAGCCATCCACCGGATCCGCGTAGCGGAAGTCATCGGCGGTGGCGATGCGGCGGCCGGCGAAGGCCTCCCCGCTCAGGGTTGCGAGCATCCCCTGCATCCGGTCGTAGAGGCCGTGGGCGGCCTCGCTGGGGATGGCTTCGTAGTCGTGGCGGGAGTAGTAGTGGCGCCCGAAGCGGGCCCAGTGGCCCGCCATCACCTCGCCCACGGAGCAGCGCCGCTCAGCCAGGATCTGGAGCCAGAACAGCACCGCCCAGAGACCATCCTTCTCGCGCACGTGGTCGCTGCCGGTGCCGAAGCTCTCCTCGCCGCAGAGGGTGATGCGGCCGGCATCGAGCAGGTTGCCGAAGAATTTCCAGCCCGTGGGCGTCTCGAAGCAGGTCAGGCCCAGCTCCTTCGCCACCACATCCACCGCGGCGCTGGTGGGCATCGAGCGGGCCACGCCGGCCAGCCCTCCGGCATAGGCCGGTGCCACCGAGGCGTTGGCGGTGAGCACGGCCAGGCTGTCGCTGGGATTCACGAAACAGCCGCGCCCCAGGATCATGTTGCGGTCGCCGTCCCCGTCGCAGGCGGCGCCGAAGGCGTAGCGATCACCATCCAGCAGCAGGGCCGCCAGCTCGTGGGCATACGTGAGGTTCGGGTCGGGGTGACCGCCGCCGAAGTCCTCGAGGGGGATGCCGTTGTGCACCGTTCCGGCCGGCGCCCCCAGCCGCTGTTCCAGCAGCTGCGTGGCGTAGGGGCCCGTCACCGCGTGCAGCGCATCGAAGACCACGGGGAAATCGCTGCGAAGCAGCTCCGCGATGCGATCGAGATCGAACAGCTTCTCCATCAGCGCGAGGTAGTCGCTCACGCCGTCGATCACCTCCACCGTCAGCCCCGCCATGGTCTGCATGCCCGGGGCGGCCAGGCTCACGCCGGCTGCGCCCGCGCCCGCTTCGAGAATCCGGTAGCCATCCAGCGTGAGGGTGCAGGCGTGGATGGCGGAGGTGAGCGATTCGGGGGCCGGGCCGCCGTTGCTGCCGTTCACCTTCACCCCGAAGTCGCCCTCCGGTCCGCCGGGGTTGTGGCTGGCGGAGAGGATGATGCCGCCGATGGCCTGTCGCTGGCGGATCAGATGCGACGCGGCCGGTGTGGAGAGAATGCCGCCGGTGGTGGTGACCATCCGGGCCAGACCATGGGCGGCTCCCATGCGGGCAATCACCTCGATGGCGCGCTGATTGCCGTAGCGGCCGTCGCCGCCCACCACGAGGGTGCCTCCGGCCACTCCCGGGAGCGTGCGCAGCACCGCCTCGATGAAGCTCTCCAGGTAGTGGGGCTCGGCGAAGCGACGGCTGCTCTTGCGCAGGCCTGAGGTGCCAGGCTTCTGATCCTGGAACGGACTGGACAGGGGAATCGTGATCACCGGGGCACCGCTGCTCATGAGGTGGACTCCTGTGTGCGCCTGGCCAAGTTACCGATGGCTGGTCCTGGTCCTGGCAAACGGCGCCGGCCCGTTCGCTCGACCCGCCTAGCCTGCCTTCCACTGCGCTGCCCTCCCGTGCGCCTCGCTTCGCTGATCGCTCTGTTCGCGGCATCGCCGCTGCTGCTGCTGGCGGACGCCCCGCGCGCCGATGCCGCCTGTTCCACACAGGGCGGTCCGAAACGGGTGCCCTACGGCGAGGCCGTGCAGGAGGCCCGTCAGGCCGCTGAAGCGGTGCTGGCCCGCTCCGGTGACGAGGCCTGCCTGCGGGGCAAGCTGAGCAACGCCATGCTGCTGATGTCGGCAAGCTGCGAGGCCTCCGGCGAAGCCACGCCGCTCTGCCAGCTGGCCGATTCCCTCGCGGTGCGTCTGCAGCCCCTCAGCCTGAATGAAATGGACGCCCGGGCGGAGGAGATTCTCGGCATCAGCGCCCCCTGAGCCCGCGGCTTCTCCGACTCCCCCCAGCCTGTGGCGATCAGCCGGCGGCCGGATTGAGGGCGCCGGGTTGGGCCGGCCCGCTGGGTCGTCGGGGCGGCTGCTGTCGCCGCTTGTCCGGTTGCCGGCAGACCAGTGGGAGCCGGGCGGCGGCGGCGTCGATGCGGTCGCGCCGCTGGAAGCTGTTGTTCGCCTGGACTGTGGCCACCTGGGTCAGCTCCCAGAGCACGTCCTTGCAGGAGCTGGTCAACAGGATGTTGTCGAGATGATCGTCGGCGGTGCGGCGCGTCTCGAGGCAGGGCGCGTCGCTGTTCTCGCGGGAGCAGGCCAGCGCCTGCAGCTGCAGCTCACGCCATTGAGCCGGGGTGGGGAAGCGCGGCGGCTCCTGGCCGGCGCGGACGGCAGGGACGAGGCCATCCGCCAGCCAGCCCCCCGTCAGCAGGCTCCCCCCCAGCAGGGCGGCGGCGAGGCGGCCGCTCACCCGAACACGGGAGACCTGCTGGAGGAGCGCTGCCATGAACCATGAACCGGTCCTGCCATCATCGCCGACCTTCAGGGTGCGCCGGCGTTGCCGCAGCGGCGGCGATCGCGGTCCATCCGGCGGCGGAGCGCTGCTGAGATGCCCAGATCGGCGCCACTCCAGAGGCGGTTCATCTCGCGGGTGAAGTGCGCCGCCAGGAGCGGGCTGTGGATCACCAGCAGGGTCTCGTCGTTGGTGTGCGCCGCTGCGGGAGACCAGTTGAAGCTGCCGCTGATCACGCGGCTCCCGTCCACCACGGCGACCTTGTGGTGCAGCTTGTCGCCGCGGGCCAGCCTGGGCGTGCCCACCCCCTGCAGCCCACGCTGCAGCGGCGCATTGCCGGCCTCGATCGCGCAGCGCCGGTCCGGCAGAGCCACCCCCAGAAGGTCGAGCACCTCCGAGAAGCTGCGGGTGGCGAAGCCGGGATCCGCCACCAGCCGCACCCGCACGCCGCGGCTCACCCGCTCGGCGATCACCTCGGTCAGCGACTGGGCCGAGAACACGAACAGTGCCATGTCGATCTCCTTCTCGGCGGCGGCGAGGGTCGTACCGATCAGCGCGAGGCCATGGCGCTCCCCCCGCGGCGAGTGGGGCGCGAAGAGCACCTCCACCGGGGTGCCGTGCACCATCACCCGCCGCGCCGGTCGTTCCGGCTTGCCCCTGCCGAAGCGGCTGTCGCTGGCTCCACCCGGGCCATCCCCCCACATCAGGGCGAACTCCTCGGCGAACAGGCCGGCCAGCTCCGCCGAGTGGATCTGCAGCAGGTGATTCACGTTGCCCCGGCTGCGCGGGGCCCCGGCGTCCCCATGCAGCCCCGAGGCGGTGAGGTTCGCGCTGCCGGTCACCACGATCCGGCCATCGATCACCACGAACTTGTGGTGCATCAGACCGCTGCCGCGACTGCCGTCCGCGGTGTCGTCGATCAGGGGCACGCCCGCCCGCTGCAGCAGTGCCACCGCATCCCCCCGGCGCCGCTCCTCCAGGCTCAGTTGCCCGTCGCCGTCGCGGTCCGCGAGCCGGCGCAGCTGATCGAGCCTCCTGCGGCCATGCTCGGAGAGGTCCGCGGCATGGGTGCGGCTCCAGGGGGTGCTGTAGGTGTTCTCCAGGATCACCTTCACCGTGACCCCGCGCCGGTGCAGGGCAATCAGCGTGTCGGCCAGATCAGGCAACGCCAGCTCCTGAACCGCCATCAGCACCTCCTGCCGGGCCTCCAGCAGGGCCTTGCGCAGAAAGGCTTCAAGGTCATCGCCGGGGCGCTGCTGCCCCGTCAGCGGGCTCCGGTAGCGGCGGTCGCTGCGGTGGTTGAAGGCCACCTCGAAGCCCTCGGGCAGGGCCAGATCGCCCTGAGCAGTGCCGAGAATCCGGCCCGGCTGGGCGCAGGCGCTGAGAAGAGCCGCGCTCATGGCGGCCGCCAGAGGCCCGGTCCACCGGGGTTGGAACCGCGGCCACACCGCTCCTGGTTCCGGGCGTCGGGCCATGCGTCGGGGAGGGGATCAACCCCAGCAGGATTCCCCGGTCCGGAGGCTGGCGATCAGTGGCCGGACTCGCCTTCGGGCTCCGGCATCTCGGAGGTTCGCAGCATCACCGCGAACCAGAGGGTGCTCACCAGGAGGGCCACTCCCACACCGGTGGCGATGCCGATGTGCTTCATGGTGAGAGGGACGACGAGGGGCACCAGCATCGTGCCCAGCAGCGGCGTGAAGGCCACCAGGGCACGCAGTGTGCGGACCCTGGTGGAGGGCTCAGCGGCCATCAGAACCATTCGGCCACGGCTTCGTGGCTGGGGTTGCTGTTGTCTTCCGGGGTGACCCGCTCGAAACGGAGGGTGATGTTGCGCTTCTGCTCGCCGTCGGCAGCCACGGCTTCGATCGGATAGAGCTGCTGGCCATCGCGGAACGGCACCTGGATGCGGAAGGTGCCATCGCTGGAGAGGGGCACATCCTCACCGCCGATGGTCAGGCGTGCCGAGGGATCGGTGGCGCCGTAGACGATCAGCTCGGCATCCGCCACGAGCCAGAAGGAGCGCTGGCGCGGGGCCACGCCACCGATGCCGGATTCGTTGCGGCCACTGGCCCAGAGGCCCTGGGCCGAATCGCTGAAGCCCTCGCTGAGGCCGCCCTGTGCGGAATCCTCAAGTTCGTGGAAGGCCTCCGACCCACGGCCGATGCGCCGCCAGCGGTTGGTGGCCGTCTGGTACAGGCGCTCGTGCAGGCCCGTGTCGCTCGGAGGGGCGGCCGCGGGAACCGAGGCTTCCGGTGCCGGGGCGGGAGCGGGGGCGGTCTCGAGGGAGAAGGGCACGAACTGGTCGAGAATCTGATCGCTGGGGTGCAGCGCGGGCACCCGTGCCACGGAGGAGAAGGCCAGGGAGATCCAGCCCTTCTGGTTACTGCGGTAGCCCAGTTCAACCCGGTAGTCCCGATCGCTCAGGGGCACGGGCAGGTACCACTCGGTGGCGTGGCTCTCCACCGGGATCTCCTGCAGGGTGTGGGGGTGGGCCGAGCCGTCCTGAAGGCCGGTCACGTCGGCCACGCGCAGGCAGAGCTGGGTCGCACCGCTCTGCTGAGCCTCGCTGCGCTCACTCTCGGAGATCTCCCAGAACACGTAGGCCCACTGGGGATCCCGGGGCAGGAACACCACCCGGGTGGGGGCGTCGGGTTCGACAGGCGCGGGGGTGAGCTCGGCCTCCACAGCCAGCATGTCGGCCCCGGTCTGCTGCTGCTCGCTCTCGATCGCGCTGACCAGGTCCTCCTTGGACTTGCGGCTGTAGAGCGTGACTCCAAGATCGCTCGCGATCTGGCGGAGCTGGCGCAGGGTCAGGCGGGCCAGAGAGGAGAGAGCCTTGCTCACAGTCGAACGTTCCCGTTTTTCTTCGGGATCAGTTTGCTGGCAAATCCTGCCCCCGAGTCCCCGATCCGGTCTGTCGTCAGGAACCACGGACAGCACTGGGACGCATGAAAAAGCGGCGGGATCACCGCCGCGTCATCGGAACGGCCGCAGCGGCGCTGCGGTGTCGAACGCCTCAGCGACCGACGCTCCGGTAGGGAACCTTGCTGAGGTAATCCATGCTCGCGTTGCCCAGCACCGGTGCGCTGCGCAGGGCGGGAAGGCTCCGGACCCAGGGCAGGTAGTCCTGAGGGAAGCCGCCGCGACGCTGGCTGGCGCGCTCCGGCAGGGTGCGGGCCTGGCCGGTGAAGACGATCTGGGGGAAGCCCAGGATGCCCCGGTAGTAGGCGTCGTAGCGGGGCGAGGTGATGTTGAACGGCGTTTCTCCCACCTCCCGGGAGCCGACCACACGGTTGCGGTGGTACGGCACGGTGTCGTAGCCGAAGGCGTTGAGGTACTCCTCGCTGTCGAGGATGTCATCCACCATTCCCTTGACGCCGCGGGTCATGAGCACGGCGGACCAGGCGATCTCCTCGGACTTGCCGTAGGTCTGGCGGCCGAGCAGCTTCTCCACCAGGTGGCGGGCAACCTTGTAGTTGCTGTTGAGGTTGTAGAAGCTGCGGGTGAACGTGTCCGACAGACACAGGGAGCGGATGAAGTCCCGCACCGTCAGCTGGCCGTCCCTCAGCTGGGATTCCAGCGTCCGGTCCCGGTCCACCTTGAAGGCATGGAAGAAGATCTGGCGGTAGGCCGCCTCGATCACGAAGTTCTGGTCCTCGCGATCCATGGCCTTGTCCATGGAAGCGGCCTTCGGGTCCTCATCCGAGCCCACGCGCAGAGGAGCCACCCGGGAGTTCTGGGTGGTGGGGGCGTACTTCAGAAGGGGAAGAGCCACTCGAGCTTCAGCATCCGACGGTCTGGATCGTAGAAGTGAGGCCATCGCCGCACTGAACGGGGTGGCCCACCGATCACAGTCCGTAACGTTCGCGACCGTTCACCAGCCGAAGCTCGAGAGGCCTGCACCGGCGCTCGCTGCCGATGCGACGTCCTGCTCCGCCGGTGACTCCACAGCAGCCCGCGCGTCCGCCACGCAGCGGGTCTCCATGCAGAAGGAGGCGGTGTTGGAGAGACCCTCCACCGTGCTGGTGCGCAGCCGCACGTCGGGTCCCCGGAACCAGAACCGCTCAAGGCTCTCCATCATTTCGTAGGCCGTGCTGAGCACCAGGCCGTCCCGATCGTCCATGCGGAACCGTCCGGCCACCGGGGCGGTTTCGGCGTAGCCCCGATCCCGCAGCAACAGGCCTTCCCGGCCACGCTCATCGGTCGGGATCAGGCCGAACACCGATTCCCCCTCGTGGGCCTCGCCGGCCTGATCCCAGGCCATCGATCCGCTCCAGCGCACCCGGCAGCCCCCCACCACCCTTTCGGGGTCCTGGCCATGGATCTCCGCCACCCGCCGCAGCAGCTCGCCGCCGCGCTCGAGCGGGTCCACCACGATCAGCGAGCCGCCCGCCTCAGCCCGCCGGTGCAGCAGGTGATGGCTGCTGCGCTGGGAGCGCCAGCGGCCGCAGCTCAGCTGGAAGAAGCTCAGGGCGTCCGGGATCGAGAGACTCACGGCACAGATTCCGATGCGGCGATGATGGCAGTCGCCGGAACCGGTCCGTTGGTGGGTGTCGTGGCCGCGCTGGGCGCCGCCCTCTCCTGGACTCTGGCCAGCAGCATCTGGCGCACCCTGAGCACGTCGCTCTCGGCGATCCAGCTCAATGCCCTCAAGAACGGCCTGGCCACGCTGCTGCTGCTGCCCGTTCTGCTGGCGCTGCCCTGGCGGGATCAGTCCGCCTCGATCGCTCTGCTGCTGCTCAGCGGCGTCGTGGGCATCAGCCTGGGCGACAGCTTCTATCTCGCGGCCCTGCGGCGGCTCGGCACCCGCCGCACCCTCACCGTGGAGGCTCTGGCCCCCCTGCTGGCCAGCGTCGGCGGCCTCTGGCTGATGGGCGAGCCGGTCTCCGGCTCCGCCTGGCTGGGGGCGGCCATGGTCACCGCCGCGGTGGTGCTGGTGGCCTCCCAGGCCGGCGGCAGTCCGGGCGGCGGTCTTCCCGCGTCGCCGCGCTCCCGCCTGTGGGGCCTGGCCTGTTCGCTGATGGCCGTGGTCTGCGGCCTGATCGGGGCGGGCCTCTCGCGGGCGGTGCTCGCCGGCGGAGATCTGGCTCCGCTTCAGACCTCTGCCATCCGCCTGCTCGGCGGACTGGTGCTGCTCCTGCCCTGGTGTGGCTCAGCCCTGCGGCGCGGGCGCAGGGCCGGTGCCGGCCAGCGCCGCTGGCTGCAGGTGGGTCTGGCCACCTTTCTGGGTACCAATCTCGGGATCCTTCTGCAGCAGGTGGTGTTTCAGCAGCTTGCCGTCGGTCCGGGGGTGACCCTGCTGAGCACGGCGCCCGTGATGGCTCTGGCGGTGGCGCATCGCGAGGGGGACGCGCCGCGACGGGAGGGGGTGCTGGCCTCGCTGCTGTCGGTCACGGGGGTGGCTCTGGCGCTTCGATGAGTGCCCGCGCTGTGGTTTCGGCATCCTCGATCAGCACGTCCAGGCTGAGCTCCAGGGGCTGCAGCCCGCGCTGATCGGCCAGTCGCTCCAGCTGGCGTCCGGCCACCGCGAGCTGATCGAGGAACTGCCGGGTGAAGGCCGGGTCCTCCCGCAGCACAGGCTGGTTCCGGCACCACTCCAGGCGACGGCCGTCATCCGGCAGCGTGCCAGCGCTCTCCGAATCCGCCATCTGCTGAAACGTGGCCAGGCTGTGGGCCAGCACCCTGAGGGCGTGACGCTGAACAGCCGGCAGCAGGGTGGCGTCCAGCCTCTGCACACTGGCCGCATCGAGAGGTCCGCCGCCGGCGGAGGCGCCGGAATCAGAGGCTGGCATCAGCCGCAACCGGGGCTGACGGGGTGAGGCGGAAGCCGCAGGAATGGCCCTCCTGAAGCCGCCAGTGCACGCGCTCGACCCGGCAGTCGGGAAAGAGGGCCCGGATCAGCTTCAGCTCCAGGTCGCAGATGATCGGGTGCTGCTCGGCGATGCGGGCCACCGAACAGTGCATCTCACTGATGCGCCAGCCGGGGCCATCGGGTTCCGGGCTGGCTTCGGAGAGATGTCCCTCCTGCCGGCGCAGGTGCACAAGCTGCTGGACGCGGGATTCGAGATCACCACTCGGGATGGCCCGGCTGTAGTGGAGGGCCTTGTCGTGCAGCTGCTGTTCCAGCAGACCCTGCAGCGTGGACTTCGGCAGGTGCTGGACCAGTGAATCGAGCAGGTCGAGGGCGAAGGCTTCGCTGGCATCCGGAAAGCGGCTGCGACCCTGACGGGTCAGGGTCCAGCGGTTGCAGGGACGGCCAGGACCGGTCGGGGTCGGGGTGCTCTCCACAAGGCCGGACTCCTGCAGGCTGCGCAGGTGGCGGCGCAGGATCTGAACAGACAGGCCCAACTCGCTGGCGAGATCCGCCGCACTGCACTCACCCAGCCGAAGCAGCACGGCCAGGACTGCATCCCGTGTTGCTGGCTGAGCGGTGGTGGCCATACGCTCCTAAGAGTTTCCACACCATGCCACGTTCCTCCGGTTGCTGACGAAGGGCGCGCGCCGCCTGCTCGCCGCTGACAGGGAACAGTCATCTAAGGTCTGGTAACGAAACCAATCTGTTTCGCAACCCGGCCAGCCAGGCGGCGCCAGGCTTCGCCGTCCACTCCGATCCCGAGCCCCTCTTCATGACTGCCACCCCCGCTGTTGGAGACCTTGTCAGTCAGCCCTACAAGTACGGCTTCGTCACCGACATCGAGACCGACAAGATCGCCAAGGGTCTGAGCGAGGACGTGGTGCGCTGGATCTCGGCCAAGAAGGAGGAGCCCAGCTTCCTGCTGGAGTTCCGGCTGCGGGCCTTCCGGCACTGGCAGACCATGCGCGAGCCCGACTGGGCTGCCCTCGGCTATCCCCGCATCGACTATCAGGACATCGTCTACTACGCGGCGCCCAGGCAGCCCGAGGGCAAGAAAGCAAGCCTTGACGAGGTGGATCCCAAGCTCCTGGAGACGTTTGACAAGCTCGGCATCCCCCTCAACGAGCAGAAGCGGCTGACCAACGTGGCTGTGGACGCCGTCTTCGACAGCGTTTCCGTGGCCACCACCTACAAGGAGAAGCTGGCTGAGCACGGCGTTGTCTTCTGCTCGATCAGTGAGGCGGTGAAGGAGCACCCGGAGTTGATCGAGCGCTATCTCGGCAGCGTGGTACCGATCAGCGACAACTACTTCGCAGCCCTGAACTCCGCGGTCTTCAGCGACGGCTCCTTCGTCTACATCCCCAAAGGCGTGGAGTGCCCGATGGAGCTCTCCACCTATTTCCGCATCAATTCCGGCGACACGGGCCAGTTCGAGCGCACCCTGATCATCGCCGAGGAGTCCTCATCGGTGAGCTACCTCGAGGGCTGCACAGCGCCGATGTTCGACACCAACCAGCTGCACGCCGCTGTGGTGGAACTGGTCGCTCTTGATGATGCGTCGATCAAGTACTCCACCGTTCAGAACTGGTATGCCGGTGACGAGGAAGGTCGCGGAGGCATCTACAACTTCGTCACCAAGCGCGGCCTCTGCCGCGGCGCCCGCAGCCACATCAGCTGGACCCAGGTGGAAACCGGCTCGGCGATCACCTGGAAGTACCCCAGCTGTGTGTTGCAGGGTGAGTCCTCCGTCGGCGAGTTCTACTCGGTGGCGCTCACCAACAACTGCCAGCAGGCCGACACCGGCACCAAGATGATTCACGTCGGGCCGAACACCCGCTCCACCATCGTCAGCAAGGGCATCAGCGCCGGCCGCTCCGCCAACAGCTATCGCGGTCTGGTGCAGGTTGGACCCAAGGCCACCGGGGCACGCAACTACAGCCAGTGCGATTCGATGCTGATCGGGGATCGTGCCGCCGCCAACACCTTCCCCTACATCCGCTCTCAGCAGCCCGACGCCAACATCGAACACGAGGCCAGCACCTGCCGGCTCTCGGAGAATCAACTCTTCTATCTGCAGAGCCGCGGCATCGCCTTCGAGGAGGCCGTCTCGATGATGGTCAGCGGCTTCTGCCGCGATGTGTTCAATCAGCTGCCCATGGAGTTCGCCGCCGAGGCCGACAAGCTGCTCGCCCTCAAGCTCGAGGGATCGGTGGGCTGAGTTCTCCCTGGCCTTCCGTCTCCGTTTCCCATCCGCCGGCGCGGTGCGCCCGGCCTGTCCTGCCGTCTTCCCTGCCCCAGTCCGTGACCCGAACCGACGCCGTTCCTCTTCTCGACATCCACGATCTCCATGCCAGTGTCGACGGCCAGCCCATCCTCAAGGGGGTGACGCTGACGCTGCACCGCGGCGAAATCCATGCCGTGATGGGTCGCAACGGCAGCGGCAAGAGCACCCTGTCCAAGGTGCTGGCCGGCCATCCCGCCTACACGGTCACCTCCGGCACCGTGCGCTACCAGGGGGAGGATCTGCTGGAGATGGAGCCCGAGGAGAGGGCCAGGATCGGGGTCTTTCTTGGTTTTCAGTATCCCGTCGAGGTTCCCGGGGTCAGCAATCTCGAGTTCCTGAGAGTGGCCACCAATGCCCGCCGCGCTCAGCAGGGCCTGGATGAGCTGGACACGTTCTCCTTCGAGGATCACATCCAGGAACGGCTGGAGGTGGTGCAGATGGATCCGGCATTCCTCGAGCGCAGCGTGAACGAGGGCTTTTCAGGTGGTGAGAAGAAGCGGAACGAGATTCTCCAGATGGCCCTGCTGCAGCCCCATCTCGCCATCCTCGATGAAACCGATTCCGGCCTCGACATCGATGCGCTGCGCGTTGTGGCCGCCGGCGTGAATCAGCTGGCCGGTCCGGACAACGCCATGCTCCTGATCACCCATTACCAGCGTCTGCTGGATGAGATCACACCGGACTTCGTGCATGTGATGGCGGCGGGTCGCATCCTGCGCACGGGCGACCGCAGCCTGGCGCTCGAGCTGGAACGCTCCGGCTACGACTGGGTCGACAAGGAGCTGGCCCTTCTGGAGCAGGCCTCAGCATGACTCTGCGACTGATCGAATCGCTGCCGCCGGCCTCAGGTCCCCTGGCCGAGGTGCAGCGCCGGGGTCGTGAAGCCCTGCTGGATCTGCCGGTGCCGCATTCCGGCCTGGAGCCCTGGCGTTTCACCGATGTGCCCAGGCTGAAGCGGTTGCTGGAGACCCTCTCCTCCCCTTCCGGGCAGGCAGCGGACGACGCTTTGCCGGACGCGGTGGTGCCGCCGGCCTCGCCCGGCACCCATCGCCTCATCCTCAGCGGTGATGGCCGGCCGGTTTCGCCAGGGCCCCTTCCGGACGGGCTTGAGCTGCTCACCGATGCCGAGGTTCATCAGGCCCTGGGCCACACCCTGGCCAGCACGGGCTGCGAGCACCACTGGCCCGTTGAGCTCAACCACGCGGTGGCCTCTCACTGCCTGGCCCTGCGGGTCACCGGCCCTGTGGCTCCCACGCTGGAGCTGATCACCGTCTCCGGCGGCGGCGCCCTGCGTGCTCCCAGGCTCCTGCTGCTTCTCGGCAAGGGAGCTCACCTCAGCGTGCTTCAGGTGGTCATCGGCCGGGGCGCCGGTCTCACCAGCGTTGTGGTGGAGGCCCATCTCGGCCGGGAGGCCCGGCTGGATCACTCCCTGCTGGCTCTGGGGGAGGCGGAGTCCGCGCTGCTCGCGGATGTGGCCGTGGAACAGGACCCGGGCAGCGTCTACCGGGGCGTCTCGGCCCTGAGGGGCTGGGGCCTGGCCCGGTTCGAGCCCAGGGTCACCCAGGTGTCGGGTGCGGCCGAAACCGTGCTGCGGGGCCTGCAGGTGGCGGACGCCGACAACGAGATCGACACCCACGCCCAGATGCAGTTCGGTGGACCCGATGGGCGACTGGACCAACTGCACAAGGCCCTGGCTGACGATCGGGGTCATTCGATCTTCAACGGTGCCGTTCAGGTGCCCCGTGCCGCGCAGCGCACCGATGCCGCCCAGCTGAGCCGCAGCCTGCTGCTGTCGTCGCGGGCCCGCATCGACACCAAGCCGCAGCTGGAGATCGTCGCCGACGACGTGCGCTGCACCCACGGCGCCACCGTGAGCAGCCTGCGTCAGGAGGAGCTCTTCTATCTCCGCAGCCGCGGCATTGATGCGGCCACCGCCAGTCGTCTGCTTCGGCGCGGCTACTGCCAGGAGATCCTCTCCGACCTCCCCGCGGCCGCGGCAGCATGGCAACCCCTGGAGCGTGTGCTCAGCGCCGGCTCACCGATCACGCTCCCCGCCTGATCCCCCTGTTCCCTCCCGCCCGAGCGGATGTCGATCCTGAACGCGATCCCGGCCGACACCGTCGCTGCGCCGGCCAGTTCATCCCTGACCCTGGCCGATCGCACCCGGCCGGATTTCCCGATCCTTGAGCAGACCACCGCCGACGGCCGGCCCCTGCTCTACCTCGATCACGCCGCCACGAGCCAGAAGCCCCGTCAGGTGCTGGAGGCCATCTCGGCCTACTACGCCAACGACAACGCCAATGTGCACAGGGGCGCGCACCAGCTGAGCGCCCGCGCCACGGAAGGCTTCGAGAACGCCCGCTCCACCGTCAGCCGCTTCATCGGGGCCGGCGGACCACGGGAAATCGTCTTCACCCGCAACGCCAGCGAGGCCATCAACCTGGTGGCCCGCACCTGGGGTGATGCCAGCCTTCAGCCCGGCGACGAGGTGGTGGTCTCCGTCATGGAGCACCACAGCAACCTCGTTCCCTGGCAGCTTCTGGCCCAGCGCACCGGCTGCGTGCTCCGGCCGGTGGGCATCGACGCCAGCGGCCGGCTCAATCTCGCCGAGTTCCGCTCCCTGCTCGGCCCCCGCACCCGGCTCGTGAGCCTGGTGCACGTGAGCAACACCCTCGGCACCTGCAATCCCATCTCGGAGATCGCCGACATGGCCCACCGGGCCGGGGCACTGGTGCTGGCGGATGCCTGCCAGAGCCTTCCCCACCAGCCCGTGACCGTGACGGAGCTCGATGTCGACTTCCTCGTCGGCTCCTCCCACAAGCTCTGCGGCCCCACCGGCATGGGCTTCCTCTGGGGCCGCGAGGCGCTGCTCGAGAGCATGCCGCCCTTCCTGGGCGGCGGCGAGATGATCGATGAGGTGTTCCTCGATCACAGCACCTGGGCCGGGCTGCCCCACAAGTTCGAGGCCGGCACCCCGGCCATCGGCGAGGCCATCGGTATGGCGGCGGCCATCGATTACCTCTCGGCTCTGGGCCTCGAGCGGATTCACCTCTGGGAGCAGCAGCTCACCGCTCACCTGTTCGAGCGTCTCGAGGCGATCGACGGCCTGACGGTCCTCGGCCCGAGCCCGGCTCAGCAGCCCCACCGGGGGGCCCTGGCCGCCTTTGTCGTGGAGGGTCTCCACGCCAACGACATCGCCGAACTGCTGGATGTGCAGGGCATCTGCATCCGCAGCGGTCACCACTGCACCCAGCCATTGCACCGGCTCCTGGGTCTGCCGGCCAGCGCACGCGCCAGCCTCAGCTTCACCACCACCCCGGCCGATATCGACCGCTTCGCCGAGGAGCTTCAGGGCACCATCGCCATGCTCCGCGGCTGAGCACTGCCGCCGCAGCGCCGCCCGCGGGGATCAGCCGTCCAGGCCAAGGTGATGCCGGAAGAAGGCTTCCGTGGCCTCCAGCACCTGCTGCTGCACCCGGCTGTCGCGAAAGCCGTGACCCTCATCGGCAAACGTGTGCAGCTCCACCGGCACACCTCGCTGCCGCAGGGCTGCGGCCATCCGCTCGCTGTGCTCGGGCGGCACCACCCGGTCCCTCAGCCCCTGGAAGAGGATCACCGGCGCTGTGATCCGCTCCACCTGGTGCAGGGGTGAGCGGGCTTCATAGATTGAGCGGGCCTCCGGCCAGGGCCCGATCAGCCGATCGAGGTAGTGCGCCTCGAAGCGGTGGGTGGCCTGGGCGAGCAACGCCGGATCGCAGACGGGATAGCGACAGGCCCCCGCCTGGAACAGGCCGGTGAAGGCAAGGCAGGCCAGGGTGGTGAAACCGCCGGCGCTGCCACCCTCCATGGCGATCCGCTCCGGATGGGCCCGGCCGGCGTCGATCAGAGCCCGGGCGGCGGCGGCGCAGTCCGCCACATCCACCACGCCCCAGCCGCCATCGAGCCGCTCCCGGTAGGCGCGACCGAACCCGGTGGAACCGCCGTAGTTCACATCCACCACCCCCCAGCCGCGGCTGGTCCAGAAGCGGATCAGGGGGCTGAAGGAGGGACGGGCCATGGAGGTGGGGCCGCTGTGGACCTTCACCAGCAGAGGGGCGGGACCTGTGGCCGGAGTGGCCGGCGGGTGGTACCAGGCCTGCGTCCGGGCCCCGCTGGCGCCCGAAAACCAGAGGACCTCCGGCTCCCGGATCGCGGCGGCGGCCACGGGCAGATCGGCGCAGGGGAGATGGGTCCAGCGGCCGGCAGGGGATCCTGGCGTTCCGTTCCGGGTGCGCAGATGCAGCAGCCCCGGCGCGGTGCGGGCGGAGGCCGCCACCGCCACCACCGATCCGTTCTCCCCGTCCAGCCAGGCCAGGTCATCGAAGGGCGTGGCCAGCTCCCGCCACTGGCTCGGTGCCGCAATCGCCCCCAGTCGCCAGCGTCCCTGCCGGCACGAGGCACTGATCAGCTGCTCGCCGTCCCAGGCGGTGGTGCGCATGCCATAGGCCCACTGGGGCATGGCGAACTCCTCCTCCGCCGGCATCAGGGGTTGCCAGGTCGTTCCGCTGGTGCCGTCGGAGTCGCCGATGGGACTCCAGTTCTGGGCACCCTCGAGGCGCTCCAGATTCCAGAAGCCCGAGCGGTCCGAGGCCACCACCAGATCCCCGCTCCCCAGCCAGAGGGGCTGGAACAGGGAGCAGGGAGCGGCCTGATCGCCGGCGATCACACAGTCGCCCTCCAGCCGACCGTCCCTGCCGATGCGGGCCAGGTGCAGCCGACTCCGTTCCCACGGCATGGCATCCGATGCCCACTCGACCCAGCAGAGCCGGCTGCCATCCGGGCTGAGAGCGGCGTAGCCCAGAAAGGCCTCGCCCCGTTTCAGAAGCTCGGGTTCGCCGCCGCTGAGCGGCACGCTGACCAGGGCATCGCTGCCGCCGGCTTCCATCACACCGATCCAGCGCTGCCGCCGGTCGTCGATCAGGCCATCGGCGAACTGCCGTGCCGCCGGCTCGCACAGGCGCCGTTCGTCGCCGGGCCTGCAGGGACCTGATCCGACCGGCCACTCCAGCGTCCTGCTCCAGAGGCAGCCGTCGCGGTCGTCGACCCAGACCACGGTGGTGCCGGCTCCGTTCTGGTGGAGTGCCACCACGCCGCCGCCGTAGTCGTGCACCCGGCTGCGCAGATCGCAGGGGGCGGGAGTGATCTCCTGGGCGGGCAGCTGATCCAGCCGGCGCCCGTCACCGACCGGTACCGAGGCCAGCGGCAGGGCCATCAGGGTGGTGCGGCCCCCTTCCCCGGGGCGCTGCTCGAGCCAGTAGAGGCGCGAGGCCAGCAGACGCGGTTCGCGGATCGATGGCCAGCGGCCCGTGGCCAGGGCGCTGTCCAGCGGGTCGGGCCCCGTCGCAGGAGGAGGGGTGGGGGCGGACATCGGCAGGCCTTCCATCAGGGCGTCGCCCCTAAGCTCGATGCAGATTTGCATGGTGCACTTGGCTCGCAGCTTCGCCCAACTGGCACGGACGGCCGAGCGCACCAACAGCGCCGTTCAGGTGTCCAAGCAGCCCCAGAGCGACCCGCCGCTGGAGATTCACACCCTCGGCGATCAGGTGCTGCGCACCCCGGCCCGGCGCATCGCCAGGGTTGATGAAAGCGTGCGCGATCTGGCCCGCGACATGCTGCGCTCGATGTACAGCGCCCGTGGGATCGGCCTGGCCGCCCCTCAGGTGGGGATTCACAAGCAGCTGCTGGTGATCGACCTCGACCCGGAGAACGCCGCCACGCCTCCACTGGTGCTGATCAACCCCGAGATCACCGCCAGCGGAGCCTCCGTCGACACCTACGAGGAGGGCTGCCTCAGCATTCCCGGCGTCTACCTGAATGTGGTGCGCCCCACCACAATCGAGCTGAGCTACCGCGACGAGTTCGGCCGCCCGCGCAAACGCAAGGCCGATGGTCTGCTCGCCCGCTGCGTCCAGCACGAGATGGACCATCTGCGCGGCGTTCTGTTCGTGGACCGGGTCACCGATGAACTGGCCCTGAACGAGGAACTCCGCGAGCACGGTTTCGATCGGGCCGCCGTCCGGGCGGTGGGCTGACCGATGCCGATGCACCCGCTGGCAGGGGTTTTCCTGGCCCTGGCCTGTGTTCTTGGAATCGCCGCCACCGGTTCGGTCTTCGAGCTCGCTTACGGCGAGCCCGACCTGGGCGTCGGCCTGACGCGCCTGATCCTGGGCCTGTCTCTTCCGGGCACGGTCGTGTCACTTCTGGTCGCGATTCGCTTCAACAAGCCCTCCTGAAAGCCCGAGCCTCCCCCGGAACGGGCTTCTACGATCCGGGTCCACCCGAGCGTCAGCATGCTTCTCCGAACGGTTGCGCCCTCCCTGCTCGCCGGCAGCGCCGCCCTCCTGGCCGCCTCTTCAGCGGTCCCGGCCCAGGCCTCCCTGTTCGGGACCCAGGAGGTGGATGCCAGCCGCTTCCTGATGGTGGCTGCCCCCATCGGCAGCGGTGAGCGCTACCAGCTCAACATCTACGAGCAGCGCGGCGATCAGCGCCCCTGCTTCGCCGTCTCCGGTGCCAACCCAGGCATCGTGGACCCCCTGCTGGCCACCTTCAATTTCACCGGGGTCTGCAGCCGCTACATCGATGGCAACGGCTACTCCCTTCGCATCGGTGGCAGCGACTTCGGCACCCGCTACCGCCTCAGCGTCGTCCGGCGCGGCGGCGACATGCAACTGCTGGCGGTTCCCTCCGGTGGGGCGGCCACGGCGGAGGCGGTGGTGGCCCGCACAGGCGGGCAGGCTCCCGGCTTCCTGCAGCTTCAGCTGGAGCCGGGCTGGAAGCTGATGCGCCGCACCTACGGCGATCGTGCCCTCGGCCACATCTACGTGTACCGGGACGACTGGCCGGCTGGCGCGGTTGAGCCGCCAGCCGGTGGTTGAGGGGGGATTGGTAAGGTGGTGGGCTGTGATTGGCCCCGCGCTTGATGACCCAGGTCACCGTCGGTGAGAACGAAGGCATTGAATCGGCACTGCGCCGGTTCAAGCGCCAGGTGTCGAAGGCCGGCATCTTCGCCGATCTCAAGCGCCTGCGTCATCACGAGACTCCGGTTGAGAAGTACAAGCGCAAGCAGCAGCAGCGCCGCCGCCGCCGCTGAGCGCCTCCGGAAGCGCTGTGTAACAAGGGCTACCGAGTCGTTACGGCTTGTGTTTGGGGCCTCCCCGTGGCCGCGATGCTCCCAATGATGGAAGCAGGCCCAAGGGAGGTTCCCATGTCCGCCAGGCTCAGTTCGTTCCTGCGTTGGCTCGGCGACAGCCTCAGCCACGCACTCGGCAATCCCCGCGAGGAGAAAGCGCACCAGCCCCCCGCTGTCGGCGCCCAGCCCTATCCCGACCATCCCCACAAAGCCTGACGCCGCTGGCCTCGTTCAGCCGTCCATCGGCAGATCGAAGCTCCGGAAGCTCAGAGCCTCGGCGATGTGGTGACCCTCCACGGTTGAGGCATCATCGAGGTCCGCCAGGGTGCGCGCCACCCGGAGCAGCCGGGTCGCCGAGCGTGCGCTCATCGCCCGGCGCTGCACACTCAGGCTCCAGAGCCGGCCGGCCTCACTGCTGAGGCCGGCCAGACCCTGGAGATGGCGGTCTTCGATCTGGGCATTGGCCACACCGCCGGGGTTGCGTGCCACCATCCGTGCCCTGGCCCGGCTCACCCGGTCTGCAGCAGTCGCTGTGTCGTGTCCGTCGCAGACGACAGGGCCGTTGCGGACGGTTGTTCCGTTCGGCCGGATGTCTCCGGACAGGTCCGGATGTGGCGCTGCGAGGGTGAGGGCCTCAGCCGGCAGTCGACGCAGAACCACCTGCAGATCGATCCGGTCCAGCAGCGGCCCGGAGAGGCGCGACCAGTACCGCTCCCGCTGCGCCTGGCCGCAGCGACAGGGACGCTGGCCATCTCCGTACCAGCCACAGGGGCAAGGATTGGTGGCCGCGATCAGGGCCATTCGGCAGGGGAAGCTGAAGCGGTGGCGGGCCCGGCAGATGGCGATCCGCCCGTCCTCCAGCGGCTGGCGCAGCTGATCGAGAACGCTGCGGGGAAATTCAGCCAGCTCATCGAGGAACAGCACACCGCCATGGGCCAGTGAAATCTCCCCCGGCCTGGGAACCGCACCCCCGCCGAGCAGGGATCGGGCTGTGGCGCTGTGATGCGGGGCGCGGAAGGGACGCCGCCGCATCAGCCCTCCATCTCCGCTGAGCAGGCCCGCCACGGAGTGGATGCGGGTGATCTCCAGCGCCTCCTCCCTTCCCAGTGGCGGCAGCAGACCGGCGAGCCGCCGCGCGAGCATGGTCTTGCCGCATCCCGGTGGACCCACCAGCAGCATGTGGTGCCCGCCCGCCGCCGCGACCTCCAGGGCGCGGCGGCCCATGGCCTGACCGTTCACATCCGCGAGATCCGGCGCCCCTTCCTCATCGGCTCTGAGGTCGACGGATCCGGTGCGGCCCGGGCTCGGCCAGCACTTCAGCCCGGTCAGGACCTCCACCACCTGCCGCAGGCTCAGGGCGCCGGCGATGGGCAGATCCCCAACGAGTGCCGCCTCGGCGGCGTTGGCCTCAGGCACCAGAAGCCGATCGGCCCCGTGCTCTCGTGCGGCGATGGCCACCGCCAGGGCGCCGCGCACCGCCCTGACGCTTCCATCCAGCCCCAGTTCCCCCACGCACCACAGACCCTGCAGGGCCTCCATCGGCACCTGTCCGCTGGCGGCCAACAGGGCCAGGGCGATCGGCAGGTCGAAGGACGGCCCCTCCTTGCGCAGGTCGGCGGGCGCGAGGTTGACCACCACCCGCACCAGAGGGGGGGAGAAGCCGCTGTTGCGCAGTGCCGCCCGGACTCGCTCCCGCGCTTCCTGAACGGCGGCATCGGGAAGGCCCACCAGCTGAAGGCCCGGCAGGCCGGGCGCCAGATCCACCTCCACCAGAACAGGTGCGGCCTCCAGGCCCAGCAGGGAGGCACTTCGGCAGCGTGCCAGCATCGATCTCAGGCGGGTGCCATCGGTTCATGCCACCCCTGTCACGCTCGCCCGACCCCTGCTCTTCCCCGGCGAGCCATGCCTGCTGACGAGACGATCTTCTCCCGCATCCTGCGCGGGGAGATTCCCTGTGATGAGGTCTACGGCGATGAGCGCTGCCTGGCCTTCCGGGACATCCAGCCCCAGGCGCCCGTGCATGTGCTGGTGATCCCCCGCCGCCCGATCGTGAACCTGAATGAGGCGGAGGACGCCGATGCGCCGCTGCTGGGGCATCTGCTGCTGGTGGCGGCCCGGGTGGCGCGTCAGGAGGGGCTCACGGCCTGGCGCACGGTGATCAACAACGGCGCCGAGGCCGGCCAGAGCGTCTTTCATCTGCATGTGCATGTGATCGGTGGCCGATCGCTCGCGTGGCCACCGGGCTGAAGCGCGAGAATGCCCGCTTCCGCTGAACCCCATGGGCCCCCTGACGGCTTTCCGCAACCAGCTCGGCAAGCTGCAGCGACTGGCTCAGCCCTACTTCCTCCCGATTGAGGAGACCAGCGGCGCCCAGTTCTTCCTTCTCGTTCTCTCCCTGCTCGCGATCGTGGTGGGGGTGACCGTTCTGATCCTCACCGCATCGGTGGCGGCGGCGGGCCGCTTCCTGCCCGTTCTGAGTGCCCGGTTCCTGCCCGGCATCCCGGATCGGATCTCCTCCCTCTGGGGCTCTCCCCTCGGGCTGGTGCTGATGGCGCTGATGGCCGGCGGGTTCGTGGCCTTCCTGTCCATGCGCACCAAATTGCGTCAGGGCCGCTGGCTGCCCTGGCTGCTGATGGGCGTGATCACGCTGCTGATCCTGGTGATCAACGGCATCAATGTGGGCATCAGCTTCATTGCGCGGAACGTTGATAACACCCTGGTGGCCTTTGACGAGGAGGGCTTCTGGAAGATTGTGGCGATCTATGCCTTCTGTCTCGTCCTGGCGCTGCCGATCCGAGCGCTTCAGAGTTATCTGATCCCCAAACTCGGCCTGTTGTGGCGGGAATGGCTCAGCGGGCGGCTGCTGGCCCGCTACATGTCCAATCGGGCCTACTACATCCTCAACCCGAACGACGAGTCCTCATCGGACATCGATAACCCCGACCAGCGGATCTCGGACGATACCCGCAGCTTCACCGGAACGAGTCTGTCGGTGCTGGTGGAGGTGATCGCGGCGCTGCTGACCTTCTTCAGTTTCATCATCGTTCTCTGGAACATCAACGGCCGCCTCGCATTGCTGCTGCTTGCCTACTCCGTGATCGGAACGGGTCTGATCGTCTTTGCCAGTCGCCGTCTGGTGGCGCTCAACTACCAGCAGCTCAAGCTGGAGGCCGACTTCCGCTATGGCCTGGTCCACATTCGCGACAACGCCGAATCGATCGCTTTCTACCGAGGTGAGCGGCAGGAGTCGAAGGAGGCGGAGCGTCGCCTGGACGGCGCGATCCGCAACTACGACCGGCTGATCATCTGGGAGGCGATGATCAGTGTGATCCAGCGCTCCTACGACTACTTCTCACGCTTTCTGCCCTGGCTGGTGATCGCACCGATCTACTTCGCACGGGAGGTTGACTTTGGCGTCTTCGGTCAGTCGAGCATCGCTTTCTCCCAGGTGCTGTTCTCGGTCAGTTACATCGTCAACAACATCGACCGTCTGGCGGCCTTCTCCGCCAGCATCAGCCGTCTCGAGGGCTTCCAGGGGCGCGTCGATGGAATCGGCCGCAGCCAGGTCGAGCAGCTCCCTCCGGCCGAGAGCCCAGCCGCAAGCGGCGATGCGATCGTGGTGCGCCACGTGAATCTCACCCCACCGGAGAGCGAGCGCCTGCTGATCCGGGACCTCAGCCTCTCGCTCGACAGCCACGACCGGCTGCTGGTGGTGGGCCCGAGCGGCTGCGGCAAGACCTCATTCCTGCGCATGGTCAGCGGCCTCTGGCCGGTCAGCTCAGGCGATGTGCAGCGACCGGCGGTGGGCGAGCTGCTGTTCATTCCGCAGAAGCCCTACATGATCCTGGGCAGCCTGCGGGAGCAGCTCTGCTATCCCCAGCAGCCCCATCGCTTCAGCGATGAGCATCTTCGCTCCGTGCTTGAGCAGGTGTGTCTGCCGGATCTGGTCCAGCGCTATCCCGATCTGGATGTGAAGCAGGACTGGCCCCGGCTGCTCTCCCTGGGGGAGCAGCAGCGCCTGGCCTTTGCGCGCCTGTTGCTGAATTCTCCCAAGTTCGTGGTGCTCGATGAGGCCACCAGTGCCCTCGACGTGGCCACGGAACGCCATCTCTACGGTCTCCTGCGCCAGCGGGAGATGGCCTTCATCAGCGTCGGACACCGCCCCACCCTGGTGAGCTTCCACCACACCGTGCTCGAACTGGTGGGGGATGGCGGCTGGCGTCTGCTTCCGGCCGCCAGCTATGACTTTGAAACCACCTGAGCGCCGTCGATGAGCTCTGCACCGCCGTCCCCAAGCACCAGTGCCACCACCGGCGATGTGCCCGACTTCGGCTGGAGCGCCTACGCCGAGCGGGTCAACGGCCGCTTCGCCATGGTCGGCTTCGCCGCCATCCTGCTGATCGAGGGGCTCAGCGGTCAGACCTTCCTGCACTGGGCCGGCCTCGTTCCCGGCTGAGGGCCGGGAGGGCAACGAGGACCGATGCCCTCCGCTGGCTCCGCTCACGGCCTCAGGGGAGCGCAATCAGATCCACCTGCCAGCGCCCGCCCCGGCTGACCTGCACTGCCAGCTGCCGGCCATCCGCCCTGAGGCTCAGGGCCCGAGGCACACCGTCTGGCTCCAGCGCGATCGGTACGGCTGCCGCCGCCTCCCGCCGGTAGAGCACCACTTCGGTCCGACCCTGACGCCGACGGATCAGGGCCAGACGGGAGCCCCGCGCATCCACGGCCACGGCGACCGGCTGGGCGTCGGGCCGGTTGAGGCCCGGCAGGGGCACTGGTCGGCGGTCCTTCAGATTCAGCAGCACCACGGCGTCCCGTCCCCGGCGCTGCACGATCGCCGCCAGCCAGTTGCCCCCGAGCGACGGGTCCCGTTGACTGTCCGTGCCGGCGAACGCGGCCCGCAGCTCAGCGCTCCGCGGCATGCTGCCGCCGAGGCGGCATCCGGCCGTCAGTGGCAGAAGACTCAGCAGCAGGGCGGCGGCTCCCGCCAACCATCCCGGCCGTCGCCTGCTCATGGTGACGTGCCGGCCGTGCCCTCCGGGAGGCCCAGACGGCTGCCGGGTGGTCGGTCCGGCTCCAGGAGGGTGCTGAGATCGAGAAGCAGCACCGAAAAGCGACCGCGATGGAGGGTCTGCAGCGCGACGCTGCCGGCATCCGGGGCCAGGCTGAGGCTCACCGGCTCGTGCGCCGGGGGCAGGCGGAGGGGATGCAGCCGGCGGGTGCGACGGTCATGCACCAGGGCGAGCCGGCCCCTGCCCTGCTGGGTGATCAGGGCCAGGTAGCGGCCGTTCCAGCTCAGAGACGGTGAGCTGTGAGGCCGGTGACGCCGCAACAGCGGCAGGGGCACCCGCCGGCCCTGATCGAGATCCTGCAGCGCCACACTCGGCCTGCCCTGGAGATCCACCACGCTGGCCAGGTAACGGCCGTTACCGCTGAGCGCCGGCTGGCGCTGAGAGGTGCCGGGAGGCAGCTCGGCGGTGGCGGATCGCCTCGAGAGGCTGCAGCCCGGCAGCAGGAACAGCGACGTCAGCAGCGGCAGGGCGAGGAACCACGCTGCTCTGGAGGTCGGCGGGTCGGTGCCGGCGCTCAGTCGTCGAACCGGGAGGAGTTGTCGCGGCTGGATGGACCGGATCGGGACCTGCCGGACGAGCCGCTGAGGGAGTAGCTGCTGCCCGAGTCAGGGGCGGGTGCTTCTGATTCCACGGTGGAGGACCCTGCGGCCCGCTCGGTGGTGCGGCGACCGACAGGGCCGCTCTCCCCGAGGGGTTCGACGTCGATCGAGGCCGCTGGGGCACTGCGGTCCGAAGCGCGTCCCACAGGCCGGCTGCCACGGCGGGCGTCGGCCCGTTGATTGCGGCGTGTCCCGAACCGGGACGCTTCTGCCGGCGAGGTCTCACCGGAGCCGGCCCTCAGATCGGGACGCCGGCGGCGCAGATCGGGGCGAGCTCCATCCGGCCGGGAAGAATCCGGGCTGTCCCAGCCGTCGTCGGCGTCGCGGAAGCGACGGCTGGCCGCACGCTCGGGAATGGCCCGGGTCGGTCTGCGGACGCGGCCCTCGTCTTCACGCTCGGGCGGTTCGTCGTAGCGGTCGTCGTCGTCGTAACGATTGCTGAGCCGGCGACGCAGGGGCCTGGGTTCATCGAATCGGTCGCGCTCATCCCAGTCGCGCCGGGATCCTCCGAGTCCGGGACGCGGACCCATGGGGGACTCCTCCTCCTCGAAGAAAGAGACCCGACGCGCCTGCTCGGTGGCGACCCCCCGCAGGCGCACGCTTTCGTAGGCGAAGAAGACGGTGGTCCCGGCGAGAAGAAACTGGCCGAACTGGAGGATCGGGTCCAGGCGCCAGCCCTGGAAGAAGAGGATGCCGCCGCACAGCAGACCGACCGCCGCGAAGAAGACGTCGTAATCGCGGGCCAGTGCCGGCCGGAAGCTGCGCATGAAATAGAGCAGCGCACCACCGACGGCCAGCACAATGCCGACGATGCTGGCCCAGTTGAGACTTGCGTTGACCACGGCTCCCGGCAGCGAAGGCGAGACGCTGCCGCGACCCGCCAGGACATCGGGCCAGTTTAAAGAGCCCGGAGGCGATCAAGCCACCCGGGCTCCGGCTGGATCTGGCCTTTGAGAGTGCAAGCCGGAAGGCGTCAGAGCTTGCGGTCGACCCGGTCGGCCTGGCTCACGAAGATCAGGGCGATGGTGGCGGGCACCACGACGATCACCGCTCCCCAGGCCAGGCTGCTCAGGAAGTTGGAGAGGGAAGACGTCATGACGGTTTCGTCCGGGCGGTCACTGAGGAGACACGATCCTAGTCGTGGCCGGAGGAACGGCAGCTCCCCGGACCCTCGCCGTAGGGTTTTGTAGCGGCCTTCACCGCTTCAGCTCATTCCTCGTCTCCCCTCGTGCTGTCACCCACCGCGCTCGCGCCGCTGCTCATCTGGCTCGAACGGGGCCTCGCACTGGCTCTGGCGGTCTGGACGCTGATGTTCCTCTGCCGCATCGTCCTCACCTGGTACCCCGCCGTGGATCGCACGCGCGGGCCGCTGGCCGTGGTGAATGGCTGCACCGAACCGTTGCTCGCGCCGACCCGTCGCTGGGTGGCGCCGATCGGAGGGGTCGACGTGACCCCGGTGATCTGGGTCGGTCTGGTCAGCCTGCTCAGGGAGGTGCTCGTCGGGCAGCAGGGGCTGATCGTTCAGCTGCGCATCGGAGCGACTCTGGCGGCAGGCTCGCCGGCCGGCTGAGTCTTGCGAGCCGGAGCCGGCGCCGCCAGCATTTCCTGCTCGACGAACTTGGTGTGCACCTCGCCGCAGCGAAATTCCCGCCGCTGCAGCAGGGAGAGGTGAAACCCGATCGTGGTGGCGATCCCGGTCACGGCACACTCCTCGAGGGCGCGCTGCATGCGTGCGATGGCCGCCTCACGGTCGGGCCCCCACACGATCACCTTGCCGATCAGTGAGTCGTAGAAGGGTGGGATCTCGTAGCCGGTGTACACGTGGCTGTCGATGCGCACGCCGGGGCCACCCGGCGGCAGCCAGCCCGTGATCCGACCGGGTGCGGGACGAAAGCCGTGGCGCGGGTCCTCGGCGTTGATGCGGCACTCGATCGCATGCCCGTGCAGGCGGATCGCGTCCTGACGCAGGGCCAGCCGCTCACCACCGGCGATGCGGAGCTGTTCGGCGATCAGATCGATGCCGGTCACCATCTCGGTGACCGGGTGTTCGACCTGGATGCGGGTGTTCATCTCCATGAAATAGAAGGCGCCGCTGCGGTCGAGCAGAAACTCCACCGTGCCCGCACCCTCGTAGCCGATGCTGCGGGCGGCGGCGATGGCGGCCTCACCCATCCGCTCCCGGATGCTCTCGGTCAGGACCGGACTCGGGGCCTCCTCCAGCAGCTTCTGGTGGCGCCGCTGAATGGAGCAGTCCCGTTCGCCCAGGTGCACCACCTTGCCGTGCCGGTCGGCCAGAATCTGCACCTCGACGTGGCGGGGCCGCTCGATGAATTTCTCCATGTAGAGGCCCGCATTGCCGAAGGCGGCCTCCGCCTCGCCCTGGGCGGCCCGGAACAGGGAGGGGAGCTCATCGGCGTGGCGCACCAGCCTCATGCCGCGGCCTCCTCCCCCGCGGTGGCTTTGATCATCACCGGAAAGCCGATGCTGCGGGCGAGGGCCTCGGCCTCCGCAACGCCGTCGAGCAGGCCCTCGCTGCCGGGGATGGTCGGCACACCGACCGACTGCATGGTGGCCTTGGCGGTGGCCTTGTCTCCCATGGAGCGGATCGAGTCCGCCGATGGGCCGACGAAGGTGATGCCGTGGGCGGTGCAGATCTCCGCAAAGCGATCGTTCTCCGCCAGGAACCCGTAGCCGGGATGGATGGCGTCGGCTCCCCGCGAGGTGGCTGCCGCGAGGATGTTGGGAATGTTCAGGTAGCTGCGGTTGCTGGGGCCCTCGCCCACGCACACCGCTTCGTCCGCCAGCTGCACGTGCAGCGCGTCGGCATCCACGGTGCTGTGCACGGCGACGGTCGCAATGCCGAGTTCACGGCAGGTGCGAAGGATGCGGAGGGCGATTTCGCCGCGGTTGGCGATCAGCAACTTGCTGATAGGCATCCAGTCGCGCAGCAGGCCGCTGCGGACTGTATCAGCGCTGCCGGGCCCCGCCGGCGGCCTGGGAGAGCGAGTCTGTGCGTCGGTATGATCTGTCGCGGCGGGTGTTGCTGAGCACGGTCGCCCCACGCGGATGTGGTGGAATTGGTAGACACGCACGTTTGAGGGGCGTGTGACTTCGGTCTTGCGAGTTCAAGTCTCGCCATCCGCACTTTGGTTTCATCCCAGACGAGCGTTGTGAGTGGTTCCGCCGCCAGCGCTTTGTCGACACTTCCTCCCGGAGGCTCGGTCTGCCTGGTCTGCAACGGCCCTGGCGAGCTGAGCACCTGGGTGCGGCCCCTGGCCGAGGCGCTGCATGAGGCCATGCCCCTTCGGCCGCGCGCTGAGCAGGCTTCCCTGGCCCTGGATCTGGTGCTGGTGCCCTGTCCCAATGCCACGGGGAGGGAGCACCATGTGGCGTCAGACATGGGCCTCTTCCGGCGTGTGACGCCGGCGCGTGTGTTCTGGCGGCTTCTCTGCCGCCCCGGCCGCTGGGGACCCTGGCCCCGGCATGGAGTGGTGGTGTTCCTCGGTGGTGACCAGTTCTGGACCGTGCTCCTCTCGGCCCGGCTCGGCTACCGCCACCTCACCTACGCGGAATGGATCGCCCGCTGGCCCCGCTGGAACGACCGCATCGCGGCCATGAGCAGCCAGGCGCAGCAGCGACTGCCGCCGCGCTGGCGGAACCGCTGCACGGTGGTGGGTGATCTGATGGCGGATCTGCCGGCTTCGGCCCGTCGCTCCCAGCCCCTGCCCGAGGGGGAATGGGTGGCCCTGCTCCCCGGTTCCAAGCGAGCCAAGCTCCGGGTCGGCGTGCCCTTCCTGATGGAGACCGCCGACCGGCTCGCTGCCCGCCGGCCGGGCTGCCGCTTTCTCCTGCCTCTGGCGCCCACGGTGGCAGTGGAGGACCTGCTCGAGCAGGCCGGCCCCTCCAACCCGATCGCCCGCGCCTATGGGACCGGTCCGCTGCAGCCGGATGGAGCGATGCCCTGGTGCCTGCTCCTGCGCACGGCCGCGGGCACCACGGTGCACGTGATCCGGAGCCATCCGGCCCATGCCTCCCTCAGCCAGTGTGCCCTGGCCCTGACCACGGTCGGCGCCAACACCGCTGAGCTGGGGGCGCTGGGGGTGCCGATGCTGGTGCTGGTCCCGACCCAGCATCTGGAGGTGATGCAGGCCTGGGATGGCTGGCTGGGGCTGATCGCCCGCCTGCCTCTGCTGCGGCGACTGCTGGGAGTGGCCCTCACCGCCTGGCGGATGCGCCATCGCGGGCTCCTGGCCTGGCCCAACATCTCCGCCGGGCGCATGGTCGTGCCGGAGCGGGTCGGGGCCATCACTCCGGAACAGATCGCAGCCGAAGCCGATGACTGGCTCTCCGCACCAGCCCGACTTCAGGGCATGCGCGATGACCTGCGCAGCCTGAGGGGGCAGCCGGGCGCCGTGGCGGCCCTTCGGCAGATGGTGCTGGAGCTTCTGCCGCCGGCTGCGGCCGGTCCCTAGCGTTCAGGACCTGATTGTCCGTTCGTTTGCCATGAGCCAGTCGGCCCCCTCCAGCGTCGCCGGAGACGATCGCGTCAGCCGCAGCGATGCGGAATGGCGCGAGCAGCTCAGCCCCGAGCAGTACCTGGTCACCCGCCAGGGGGGCACCGAGCGCGCCTTCACCGGCGCCTACTGGAACAACAAGCAGGCCGGCTCCTACAGCTGCGTGTGCTGTGGCGCCGAACTGTTCGACGCATCGGCCAAATTCGATTCCGGCACCGGCTGGCCCAGCTTCTGGGAAGGGGTGAAGCCCGAGGCCATCACGACCCACACCGACAGCAGCCACGGCATGAGCCGCACCGAGATCCGCTGTGCCCGCTGTGATGCCCATCTCGGTCACGTCTTCAGCGACGGGCCGCGTCCCACCGGCCTGCGCTACTGCGTGAACAGCGCCTCGCTCGACTTCATCCCTGCGGGTGGCTCCTCAGCGAGCACGGCCGGCTGAGGTTCCCCCTCAGGACCAGGGGTCGTCGAGATCGTCGGCCCCGACGTCCGGGATCGGCTCGCTGCCGGCCCGGCCAAGGGGACGCGAACCCGACTGATGGCCGCCGCCGATCGGCTCCGACGCGCTCCAGTTCTCCCGCCGTCCCCTCGATGAGGGCAACGGCTCCACATCGAGCGGATCGCGGCTGCGGGAGGCCGGGCGGCGCGTTGCGGGTCTGACCTCCTCGAACCGCTCGTCACGGGGATCGTCGAGTGGTTCGTCCCGCCAGCGGGGCCGCTCCGGTTCCTCGTCCTCATCCAGGTAACGCTGCCGGCGCATGGGGGCCTGGCGCCGCTCCTCCAGCTCCACATACTCCATGTCCTCCTCCGCCTCGAACCGCTGCGTCGTGGCCGGGGCGATGCGGCGCTTCTCCGGCGCGGAGGCGGTGCCGGCGGGCAGCTGGTTCTCCACCGGCACCATGTTGATGCGGTAGCGCTCACGCTCCTCCTCCTCCCAGCTGGGGCCTCCGACCCCGAGCTTCTCGAGCAGGCCGCTGCCGAGCTGGCGGAGTTTGTCCTCGGCTCCCTCGTAGACGATGATCCGGTCGGGCCCGCTGCTCACCACCTCGTCGACCGGCAGCTCGTAGGTGCTGAGCACGCCCTCGCCCAGCAGGGGCACCCCGAGGGATCCGAGCACCAGGGTGACGAGTTCGCCGGTCTCGATGTCGAAGCTGAAGCCGAGCACCCGGCCGAGCTGCTGACCGGATTCGGTGATCACCTGGCAGTTGATGATCCGGTTGTAGCGCTCGGGGTTGAAGCCCTCGTCGAGGGCATCGGCCGTGTCGACCAGGATCACATCGCCCACCTGACGGATGCGATCGAGGCGCATCCAGCGCGGCAGTCCGGGCAGAAAGCGGGTGAGCGGGTTGTCGCGCAGACCCAGGGCCACCACCTCCCGGTGGTCCACATCCACCACCACTTCCCCCACCACGCCCAGTCGCCGGCCCGTGTCGCGGGTGATCACCTGGGTCCCCATCAGTTCCGAGCGCAGCCAGAGCCGATCGGGCGGCGTCGCGGGGGCAGGGTCAGTGGCGGGGGAGGAGGGCAAGCGCGGCCGGCCGAGGGGTCAGGAATTGGGGGTCATTGTGACGCAAGGCACCCGTGCGGGGCGGGGCTGTTGGCGCATCACGCCGCCGCCGGCAGCCCCACCACCTGGGTGTGGGCGCCACGGGCCTGGGTCACACCGATGGTGCGCTCCGCGGCCCCGATCATGGGACGCCTGTGGCTCACCACCAGGAACTGCGCCTCGCAGGCCTGGCGCTGGATCAGGCCCGCCAGACGCTCCACGTTCACGCCATCGAGAAAGGAGTCCACCTCATCGAGGGCATAGAAGGGTGAGGGCCGGAAGCGCTGCAGGGCGAACAGGAAGCTGAGGGCGGTGAGGGACTTCTCCCCCCCCGACATGGAGGCCAGCCGCCGCACGCTCTTGCCCCGGGGATGGGCCACCAGGGTCAGACCCCCCGCCAGCGGATCTTCCGGGGTGTCGAGCTGCAGATGGCCATCGCCGTCGGATAGCGCGGCGAAGATCTCCCGGAAATGGCCATCCACCGCCTGGAAGGCCTCCATGAAGGCCTCCTGACGGAGGGTGGCCACGGTCTCGATGCGCAGCATCAGTTCCTCCCGTTCATGGCCCAGCACCTCCAGGCGATCCGCCAGGCCCTGCAGGCGCTCCTCCAGTTCCTCCAGTTCCTGCAGGGCCAGCATGTTCACCGGTTCCAGGGCTTCCATGCGGCGCTGGATCTGGCCCAGCTCGGCCACCAGGGCGGCCAGCCCCGCCTGGCGGCGCTCCTCGGGGACGACGGGCCGGGGGTCGGGCAGCGCCCGCTCCAGTTCCAGCAATCGGCTCCGGCGCGCGTCGCCCTCCTGCTCCAGGGCCCGGTCCTCCTCTTTCAGCCGCTCCAGGTTCCACTGGTCCTGCTGCTGCTGCTGGTTCAGTCCAGCGAGGTGGGCCTCCGCCTGATCCCTGGCCCGCCGCTGTTCGCCGAAGCGGGTCTGAAGGGCATCGCGCTGCGCCGTCAGGCTGCGGCGCTGGGTGTCGATGCGCTCGAGCTCCTCGGCCGCCTCCGCCTGCTCCGCGGCCAGGGCGGCGGTTGCCTGCTCAAGGCGGTGCAGCTCCTGTTGCTGCTGCTGATCCTGTGTGCTGAGCCCGTCCAGGGCCAGCTGCCGCTCGCGGCGACGGGAGAGGAGCGCATCGCGCTGCTGACGTGAGGTCTCCAGCGCCTGATCCGCCCGTTCCAGCTCCTCCTGGAACACGGTCCAGGGCTGGGTGCGATCCCGCTCCCGGTCCTGCTGGATCCGCTGATCCAGGGCTCCCATCTCCTCCAGGAGGGGCGCCAGGCCTGCAGCGATCTCCGCCAGCCGGCTCTCGCCCCGCTGCCGGTCGGCGGCCAGGGCCGTGAGCTGATCGGCCAGCGCTTGGGTGCGGGCATCCGCCGGGGCCTGATCGCGTTTCAGGGCGCTGCGCTCCGCTTCGAGAGCGGCGGTGGTCCGCTCCAGCTCCTGCAGCCGGGGCCGGAGCGTGTCGACCAGCTCCGAGAGCCGATGCTCCTTCTGACGTCCCGCCACAAGCGCCTCGCCCAGCTCCAGCAGCCGTCGACGCAGGGGCTCGGCGTTGTCCTCGTCGGAGCGGCTGCCGAAGCTGAGTCGGTCCGATCGGGGGGCCAGGCTGCCGCCGGTCATGGCGCCGCTGCGCTCGAGCAGCTCCCCCTCCAGGGTCACGGCCCGCACCCGCCCGAGCTGGCGGCGGGCACTGGCCAGATCCCGGTACACCTGCGTGTCACCGAATACGTGCTGGAACACGGCCTCGTAGACCGCTTCGCACCGGATCAGATCGACCGCCCGTCCGACCAGCCCGTCCGGGCCCTGGGCGGTGCCCCGGCTCAGGGCGCCGCGGGCGAGCACATCGCCGCCGCTGCGGGCCCGCAGCTTGTTGAGCGGCAGGAAGGTCAGCCGGCCGGCACGGCGGCTCTTCAGCAGTTCGATCGCCCGGGCGGCGATGCCGTCGTCGTCCACCACCACCTGGGCCAGGCGTCCTCCGGCGGCCACCTCGAGAGCGAGTCGCAGCGACTCCTCCACCTCCGCCAGCTGGGCCACCGGACCGTGCACCCCCTCCAGGCCGGAGGCCAGCAGGGTCCGCAGGGCGTTGGTCCCCCGCTGCTCCTGCAGGGTGGCGCGGCGCGATTCCGCCCGTGCGATCTGCTGCTCCAGCCCCTGCTGCTCCCGTTCGAGCCGCTGGCGCGTGCGCTGCTGCAGATCCAGCTCAGCGGCCGCCTCCTGGAACCGCTTCTGCCCGGCCGTGATCTGGCTGAGGCAGCTCGAGAGCTGCTGCTCCAGTTCCTGCAGCCGCGTGTCCGTGCGCTGCCCGCGCCCCTGCTGGTCACGCGCCTGACCCTGAAGATCCTCCATCCGCTGCCGCGTCTGGCTGAGCCGCTCATCGAGGCGCTCCTGCTCCTGCTGCAGGGGGGTGATGCGCGACTGCAGCGCGTCGCGGCGGGCGGCCCGCTCCTGGATCTCCTCCAGCCAGGCCTCGGAGCGCCCGGCCACGTCGCTCAGCCGCCGCCGGGCCAGGTCCACCTCCGACGCCCTGGTTCGGCAGGTCGCTTCCGCCTGCTCCAGCAGGGGGCCGTCATCCACTTCCTCCAGCCGCCGGCGCTCCTCGAGACGCCGCTGCCGTTCCGTCTGCCAGCGCTGCCTGTCACCCGCCAGGCCATGGCCGCGCTGCTGCAGCTGCGCGCTGCGCCGGCCCACCTCCCGTTCGCTCGCATCGAGCCCGGCGATCTCGCCCTGAACGGCCAGCAGCTGCTCCTCGCCCAGGGCGCGCACCTCCGCCTGCAGCTGCTGCAGGGCTGCGGCGGCCTCCGTGATCCGCTGCCGGCGCTCCTCCATGCCGCGGCCGAGCTGCTCGACGTCGGTCGCGATGGTCTGCCGGCGCTGGACGAGCTGCTCCAGTTCCCGGCAGGCCTGCTCGTAGCTCAGGAGCTGCTCCTGGAGCCGGCCCTCCTGCAGCTGCTCGCGCAGAGCCTGGTAGCTGCGGGCCTTGGCACAGTCTCGCTCGAGCCGCTGGCGGGCGCTGAGCAGCTCCTGCTCCACGATGCGGCAGCGGTCCTGCCGCTCCTGCACCTCATCGAGCTTGCCCCGGCTCTGTTCGATGCGGGCATCAAACAGAGCCACCCCCGCCAGTTCGTCGATCAGACCGCGCCGTTCCCGCGACCCCATCGAGACGATGCGGGTCACATCGCCCTGCATCACCACGTTGCTGCCTTCCGGATCCACCCGCAGCCGCCTGAGCTGAGCCTGCAGCTGGGGCAGCGTGCAGGGCACGCCATCGGCGCTGTAGGTGCTGCTGTAGGTGCCCCCGGGTGCCAGGCGCAGGCGCCGGCTCACGGTCCAGCTGGTCTGATCCCTGGCGATCCAGGGTCCCTCCGCCGGCCGCTCCAGACCCTCCTCGGCGGCGTCCGGCTGCCAGCCGCTCAGATCGAAACGGACGCTCACCTCCGTTTCCGAGCCCTTGCCCTGGCGGGTCGCTCCGCTGTTGATCAGATCCGGCAGCCGCTCGGCCCGCATGCCGCGGCTGGTGGCCAGGCCGAGGCAGAAGAGGATGCCGTCGAGGATGTTGCTCTTGCCGGAGCCGTTGGGGCCGGTCACCACGGTGAAGCCGGGCTCCAGCGGAATAGCGACGCTTCCGCCGAAGGATTTGAACTGTCTCAGCTCGACCCGGTCGATGCGCACCGCAGGTCTTCTGAGACGTGCCGGCGAAATGTAGCGGAAGCGTGACGCGCCACAAGGGCCCTCCCTACGTTGAAACCACTCCTTTGCTGCAGCTCCAGCCATGGCCGACGATTCCCATGCGGCGCCGCCCGGGTCGGCGGCAGCGGCCGATGCTCCCGCTGAGGCCAGCCCCGGTTCCGATGCGGGCTCACGCGCGGCCGAACAGGGCCGTGATGGCGGCCTGGCCGGCCGGTTCCGTGAGCAGTTCAGTGCTCTCCTGCCCACGATTCAGGAGCGCTGGCCCGGTGTGGCCCGCGAGGCCCTGGAGGCCACCCGCGGCAGCCTGGATGAGGTGGCGGGTCTGATCGCAGGTCGCACGGGCGATCAGGCCGGTCGCATCCGCGGCCAACTGCATGACCTGCTCCAGTCGGCAGCCAGTGGCTCCAGGGACCTAGCCGGCAATCTGGAGCCGCTGGAGCGTCAGCTCGAGCAGCTGCTCGATGAGCTGAACAGCACCCTGCGCCCCCGTATCGAGCGACCCGTGCGCAGTCGCCCGCTCCTGGCCGTGGCCCTGGCCGCCGGCGCCGGCTTCGTGGCCGGACTGCTGCTGTCGCCGGCCCGGCGCCGCTCCTCCTGACGTCCATGGCGATGGCGCGCAAGGCGATGGGCCGGGTGGCCGCCCTGATGGGCTCGGTGATGGACCTGCATGTGCGTCTGGCGCTGCAGGAGGTGGACCGGGAAAAACGCCGCCTGATCAGCGGCGCCCTGCTGCTGGCCACCGGTGGCACGCTGATGCTTCTGGCACTGGTGGCCGCCGAGCTGGCGCTGCTGCTCTGGATGCGTCAGAGCTGGGGCTGGAGCTGGCTGCAGGCGTCGCTGGCCCTGGCGGTCGGAGACCTTGTCCTGGCGGGGCTGATGCTTCGGGTGGGTGGGGCCTACCTCAGCGGTCCCTACCTGCCCGAAACCACAGCCGGGCTGGCCCGCACCTCCAAGGTTCTGCTGGGCCGCGACTGAGGCCGCTTCCGCTTCAGCGGATCGCGTAGTGCAGCCAGCGGCAGTCGATCCCGCCGGCGCTCACGGGGATCCGTCGGGTTGCCTTGAGCCGCAGGGCCCGCGTCAGACCGGCGTTGCCGCTCAGCAGCCAGAGCTGCCAGCCACCGCAGCGCTCGCGCACCACCCGGCCCAGACGGTCGTAGAGCTTCTCAAGGGCTTCGCCGTCGTCTGCTCCGAGCCGGGCGCCCCATGGGGGATTGCAGACCAGCACACCGCTCTCCCGGGGTGGAACGAACTGCTCGAGGTCAGCCGCGCGCCAGGAGATGGCCTCCGCCACGCCGGCCCGCTGCGCATTCGCTTCGGCCTGCGCCAGCACGTCGGGATCGCGGTCCAGGCCGATGAGCGGCGGGCGGCCGGGCTCGATCGCCCGCGCCATGGCTTCCGCCTCCTGCCGCTCCCGCTGCCAGAGCGCCGCATCGAAATCCGCCCAGTGCTGCAGCCCGCTCTGCCGCAGCAGTCCGGCGGCGCGTCCCCAGTGGCGGCAGGCGGCCTCGAGCAGCAGCGTGCCCGAACCGCAGAGCGGATCCACCAGGGGACAGGACCCGTCCCAGCCGGTCAGGTCGATCAGGCCGGCCGCCAGGTTCTCCTTCAGGGGCGCCTTGCCCACGGCCTGGCGCCAGCCGCGGCGATGCAGGCTGCCGCAGGAGCCATCGAGGCTGAGCACCGCCGTGCCGTGGCTCAGGTGCAGGTGCAGGCCGCAGTCGGGTTGGCTCAGATCCACGTTGGAGCGCCGGCCCCGGAGCCGCATCTGCTCCTCCACCACGGCGTTCTTCACCTGGAGCGCGGTGACGTGGCTGTGGTTGAGGCCCGGGGCCTGGCCGCTCACATCCACACGCAGACTCAGTTCCGGCGGCAGCCAGCGGCCCCAGTCCACCGAACGCTGAATTCCCTCTCGCAGATCGGCCCGGCCAGCGCAGGGAAAGCGGGCCAGTTCCCGCAGGATGCGGAAGGGCAGCCGTGCCCTCAGATGCAGCCGGTAGAGCCCGGCCAGATCAGTCTGAAAGGCCAGCGCCTGCGGTCGCACCCGGATGGCGCTGCCGCCCAGCTCCTCCAGTTCCTCAGCGGCCACCGGCTCCAGGCCGGGAGGCACCACAGCAACGGCGTTGATCATGCGGTGAGGAGCCAACCAGCGGGCAGCTCTGTCAGAATGAATACGTCCACCAGTGGTGGACTAGGTGATCCACACCAGTGTTTCGGACAGCGGTTCGATTCCGCTCAGCTCCATTCTCCGGCCCGATCCAGGGCCATCCCGGGGCTGCCATGGTTTCGACGGGGCATGAGGAGGGTGACTGAAGCCTGCTCGGTGAGAGCAAACCCGTAACAGCGAACAACATCGTTCGTTTCTCCCGTCAGCCCGCCCCTGTGCTGGCCTGACCTTCTAAGGGAGATGGGGTGAGGTCAGCCTTATCACCCAAATGACCCATGGGGCCTGGAAGGGCCCTTTCCATCCTTCAGCCCTTGATCAGGGCCCGGCTGATCTCCCGTGCCGCGGCACGGCCGCCATAGAGGTTGCGGGCCGCCGGTCCGAGGCGCAGAGAGGCCAGTCCACCCATCACGTGCACCGCCGTTCCCGGCAGGCGCAGGTCGGACGTGAGCACGGGCCAGTCGTCCACCAGTTCGAGTGGGGTCTGGCGACGGAGCTGCCGCAGCAGCGGGTGGTGGCTCACACCGAGCTGATGACCGGTGGCCAGCCAGATGCGATCGGCCACCAGGGCGCTGCCAGTGCGGCAGCGCACCTGCCAGTGGCCATCGCACCAGTGCGCATCGCTCACCTCGCACTGCTCCTGGATCTGCAGGGTCCCGTGCTGACGCTCCCATTGCAGGGTCATGGCCAGCTGAGGGGTGATCGAACCGCCGTCGCGCGCTGCCAGCACCTGGTGCCGCCGCCGCTGCCAGCAGGGCTCGCTCTGGAACGCCTTCAGGTATTTCGGCCCCAGCCAGCCCGGATCGGCATCGAACAGCTTGCTGCGCAGGTGGCGCCGGCAGAGCAATGTCACCCTGGCGCCGCGCCGGATGGCGCCGACGGCCAGATGGGCGCTGGTGAGGCCGCCGCCCACGATCAGCACGTGCCGGTCGGCCAGGTCCCGGCAGTTGGCCAGATCGATGGTCTGACTGTGGGCCAGGGCGTGGCTGGGATAGGGGCCACCGATCCGTTCCACCCACGGCGGCAGCTGGGGTGTTCCGCTGCCGGTGGCGATCACCAGCCGCCGGGCCTGGAGCCGGGAACCGTCGCTCAGGCCCAGATTCAGTCCGTCGGATGGCTCCCCCCGCAGCTCAACCGTCTCCAGAGAGGCGGCCTGCACCCGGTCGGTGAGCTCAAACTCCTGCACCACGCTCCGGCAGAAGGCCTGGAACAGAGCGGTGTGCGGGATCAGGTAGGGGCCCTCCAGCTCACGGCTGCGCTGATGCTCCTGGGCGTAGGTCCGCAGCGCGTTCGGGTTGGGGTGGGGATGGTGCGGTGACGGCGAGCGCAGCTGGGGGATGCCCAGGCGCTCCATCTGGCGATGCCAGCCGTGCAGCCAGGTGCCGCTGGGATCGAACACGCGCAGATGGCGGCGACAGCGCGGCCGCTTCTGCAGCAGCAGGCAGGCGAGGGTGAGGGCCTGAGGGCCGGCCCCGGCGATCACCACATCCGCCGGAGGCCGCGGCCTCTCGGTGCTGGCAGGGCTGGCGGTCGGCACGGCTGCGGATCCCGCGCGGGATTCTCCCTGAAACGAGAACCATTCTCACATAGGCTTGGGTCGGAGTTCCGTGCCGTTCGGTCATGGTGTTCACGAGTCCGGTGCCTGCCGCTGAGCGTCTGCCGGTGACCGTGCTGACCGGCTTTCTCGGCGCGGGCAAAACCACGTTGCTCAACCACATCCTCACCCAGGATCACGGCCTGAGGGTGGCGGTGATCGTGAACGAATTCGGCGAGATCGGCATCGACAACCAGCTGGTGGTTGAGACCGATGAAGAGATCTTCCAGATGAACAACGGCTGCATCTGTTGCACTGTTCGTGGTGATCTCATTCGCATCATCGGCAACCTGATGAAGCGGCGCGACCGCTTTGACCATCTGGTGATCGAAACCACCGGCGTGGCCAACCCATCACCCGTCGTTCAGACCTTCTTCATGGACGATGACCTCAGGGATGAGCTCCTTCTCGATGCTGTGGTCACCCTGGTGGACCTGCGCCATGTGGAGCAGCACTGGGACGCCGTGGAGCTGCAGCAGCAGCTGGCCATGGCCGATGTGCTGCTGCTCAACAAGGCCGATCTGGTGGACGACAGCGAACGACGGGCGATTGAGGAGCGTGTGCGCGCCATCAACCCTGTGGCGACCATCCTCACCAGCACGCGGGCACAGGTGCCGCTCGAGTCGGTGCTCGGCCTTGAGGCCTTCGAGCTGGAACGGGCCCTGAACCTGCATCCGACCTTCCTCACCAAGCAGCACCAGCACACCCACAGGGATCCCGTTCGCGCGCTCGCTCTGGTGGAGGATCGTCCGATCGACCTCGACAAGATCGGCATCTGGTTGTCGGATCTGGTGGCCGAACGTGGCCCCGACCTGTTCCGGATGAAGGGAATTCTCAACCTGGCTGGTGAACAGTCGCGTTATGTCTTCCAGTCGGTGCACATGCTGCTCGATGGCGATTTCGATCGTCCCTGGCTGGAGGATGAATGTCCCCGCACGGAATTCGTGATCATCGGCCGCAACCTTGATGCGGACGCCCTGCAGGCCGGCTTCTCCGCCTGCGTCGCCTGAGATGGAAGGGGCTGAGCCCGGCTCCCTCGTCCGCGAGCAGCTCTGCGGCGATCTCCAGCAGGCGATCACGGCTCTGGCCTGGTCAGCGGATGGTGAGTTCCTGGCGATGGCCAGTGCCGGAGGTGAACTGCTGCTGCTGGATTTCCGCGCCGGTGCTCAGGACCTGCTGCGCGGTGATCGCGACAGCAGCCTGGATGTGGTGGGTTTCAGCAACGACGGCCAGTTTCTGATGGCCGCTGGTCAGACCGGCGAGCTGCTGCTCTGGGAGCTCGGAGACAGCGGCATGCGGCCGCTGGCCATGGATCCCGTGGATCTCGGTGGTGGCTGGATCGATGCGGCGGCCTGGCAGCCGGGCGGGCCGTTCCTCGCGGTGGCCGCCGGGCGGCAGCTGCACCTCTGGAACAGCGCCAGCCGCCAGTGGACTGAGGCGCCGCTGGAGCATCCCGGCACGATTCAGTCCCTGGCCTGGAGTGCGGATGGCACACGGCTGGCTGCCGGCTGCCACGGCGAGCTGGCCATCTGGGAGCCCGGCCTGGGATATCCGGTACCGCTTCCCCGCAGGGAAAGCCTGCTCTCGGCCGGGCTTGGGCTGGTCTTCTCCGGCCCCGGCGGCCATCTCGCCTGCGGGCTGCTGGATCGCTCCCTGCTGGTCTGGCCCCGCGACTGCCATGGCCCCCCGTGGCAGTTCAACGGATTTCCCGCCAAGGTCCGGCACCTGGCCTGGAGTGATCGGCCGGGGCCGCTGGCGCCGCTGCTGGCCAGCGCCTCCGCCGAGGTGGTGATCCTCTGGACGCAGACCAATCAAGGCTCCAGTGCCTGGAAGCCGGAACCGCTGCTCTGGCACGAGCAGCGGGTCAACGCACTCGCCTTCTCGCCTGGCAGCACCCTGCTGGCCAGTGCCTCCAGCGATGGCACCGTGGCGCTCTGGGACGGGACGGGCGATCTGCTCGAACCCCTTGAGGGGCAGGACGCGGCCTTCCAGGCCCTGGCCTGGCGTCCGGATGGCTGGCACCTGGCGGCTGGCGATGCCCGGGGCCGCTGGTGGCTGTGGCCGGTGGAGGTGCCGGAGCGGGAGCGGGATGGCTCCTGCTCCGGCAGCGACTCAGACTGATCAGTCCTCGTCAGCTGGCGAGGGCCCGAGTCACACGGTCGTGGTCACTGGCGCCGCTGCGGTGACGCCGTTGGATGGCATGGGTCCCAGCTTCACACCATCGGGGTAGTACTTCCAGCCGTCACGCACACGAATGCTGCTGTCCCAGGGCAGCTTGTATTCGCCGTTGGCAAGATCCCTGACCCAGGTGAGATAGTTCTCCTTTTCCCCACCAGGCTTGCCGACATAGGCCCTGCAGCCAAGATTGAAGATGTTGTTTTCAAGGGCCCAGTTCTCGCGTGCTTTGTCCACGAGGCGCGGGAAGAGTTCAGCCGTAACAATCTCCCAGGGGTTCCTGTGTCCCTGCTGGATGACGTTGCCGTCGTAGTTGCAGACCGTTCCTTCTCCGAAGTAGTAGAAAACTCCATCGTAGCCGGCCAGGTTGACAGAAATCGTATACATGAGATTCTGCCAGGCGTTGGTCCGATTGGTCCAGATCCACTGGTCGTTGACCTGCGTTGAATAACCCGAGATGCGGATGTAGACGTTCGCGCCCTTGTAGGCAGCCTCACGTGCCAGCTCCGGGAACATGCCGTCATGACAGATGCAGACAGCGAGTTTCGAGCCTTTGGGGCCATCGCAGACCGGCATGCCGTAGTTCCCCGGAGACCAGGGCTCGATCGGGACCCACGGCTGAAGCTTGCGATAATGAAGCGCGATCTCGCCATCTGAGTTGATGACGATGGCCGAGTTGAATGGTGGCAGGCTCGGATCATCGTTCTGCTCCATCAGAGAGAAAACGCCCCAGACGTCGTTCTCCTTGCAGGCGTTGCGGAAGCGATCAATCTCTGGTGAGTCGATCCGCAGGAGCATCTCGTCATAGGTCCAGATCTTGGTGTTCAGCCCTTGAGTGGAGTACTCGGGCATCACGATGAGATCGGCTTCCGGGTAACCGGCTTTTGTTGTTGCGACGGCTTTGCAGATCTGGTCGACCTGCGTCTGGATGTCCGCCGGACCATTGATGACCGGAACGGGGTATTGAATCATTGCAACGAGCAAGGATTCATCCCACGAGCTGACGCTGCCTGTGCTGGCCATGAACTGAGAACGAGAACGATAATCACCCTCGCCTGCTGAGGTTCCCCGCGTTTGTCTCCCATGCGACCGTTTGCGGCGGTGCCCAGTCCGGATTCAGAGATCTGTTGCGCTTGCTACGGGCGTGTGGCCGGTGTCCGGGAGGAGCTCAGCCGCCTCCCCTCCCGTGCACGCTGTTCTCGCGCTGCCGAGCGGCGGTGGAGGGCCTCTCAGCCGAACCCTCGTCCCGCGCGCTGATGGGCCGTCCCGGCGTTGCAGAACACAGTTCTGTCGGTTCCGGGGTCGTAGAGGGTGTAATGCACGCCGGCGCCCACCCCGATCACCTTGCGCTGGGGCACGCTCTGCCGGCGGTCCTGCTCGCCCTCCAGATCGCGCACGCGGGAGTCGATGCCGCCACCGCAGAGTTCGGCGCAGAACTGCTCGCCGCTGCGGGCCGTGAACAGTCGGTTGACGTCCATGCGCGTGAGGCGATCGAGCAGCAGCAGCGGTGAACTGTCGGCGCTGAGATGATCTCCCACATCGGTGGAGCTGCCATGCAGCAGCGCGCAGTCGAGCTCGATGATTCCGAACTGAAGCGTGGCCAGCCAGCTCAGATGGATCGGGTCCACGGCGTTCATCAGTGCCGTCACCGTCGCCTGCCCGTTCTCCATCGCCTCCACGTCCGCACGGCGCTCGCCGCGGAACCCGTGCTCGGCGAGGAGCTGCTCCTCCCACCAGCCATAGATGCAATCCGCCGTCAGTTCGCCGCGACGCGGATACTGCAGCCGGTCCAGCAGGGGATTGCAGTCACGCTCCGGGCCGATGCAATCGCCGAGCACGAAGAGAGAATCCACATCGCGCTGGCGGCGCAGATCCTTCTGAACGGCGTCGTAGGCCTCCAGATCGCCGCGCAGCCCACTGATCAGTGCCCACACCATGCTCAGCGCTCACACACGTGGCTGGCATCGTCCGCCCGTTCGGCGTACTCGAATCCGTGGCTGAGGCGCCAGGCGAAGATCGGCGGCAGGCCGGCTTCCAGGATGGCCTGACAGGTGCGCTCCACGTCGTAGGGCACGTCGCGGATGTCCACGGCACCCGACTCCGCATCGTGAACGACGTAGGTCGCCCTGGTGCTGCCGTGGCGCGGTTCGCCGACAGATCCGGCGTTGATGATGCGGCGCATGGGCAGCTGCATCTGCCGCTCCTGCTGTGGCTGGCTTGAGCCCTGCGGCCCGCGCACGCGCACCCGGATGCTGCCGTTGCTCAGATCCCGCACGTAGGGCCTGTGGGTGTGGCCGCAGAACAGGGTGTCGGCGCCGGCGGTTTCCACGCGCTCCAGCGCCGCGAAGGCATCCATGTCCGGCAGTAGGTACTCGTGCTGGCTGTTCGGACTGCCGTGCACGAACAGTGAGCGATCCCGCCGCAGCGAGGTGGGCAGGCTGGCCAGGAAGTCCTTGTTCTCGTCAGTCAGCTGGGCGGCGGTCCAGTGGTGGGCGAGGTGCCCGCGACGCTCGGCCAGCTGGGAGGGATAGCTGCACTCGCAGGCGTTCAGGCCTTCGATGATGTCCTCGTCCCAGCAGCCCTGACAGCTGGGGATGCCCCGCTCCCGCACCAGCTCCACCACCTCATTGGGCTGGGGGCCGTAGCCCACCAGATCGCCCAGGCAGGTGATGGTGTCGATGCCGAGGCGATCGATGTCCGCCAGGACGGCTTCAACCGCCGCCAGGTTGGCGTGCAGACAGGAGATGACGGCGTGGGGCATGGATCAGGTGGACGGCGTGGCGCGTGAGGGCGTGTCTCGGAGCGGGGCCTGCTGGAGCTCCAGCGCGGCATCACTGAGCAGGCAGTCCTCAATCGTGGCTGTGATGGCCGGTGGATCGAGTCCCCTGCCCTGAACCACGAGCCGGGAGAGCCGCCCGGGTCGGCCATGGGGTGGGGCCACGCTCTCCAGGGGCAGGTACTGGGAGCCGTTCTGGCTCACCATCCAGTTGAAGAAGAAGCCGCGGCCATCGGGCAGGTTCATCAGCGCCTTGGCCCGGTACACATCGCCATAGGCGCCGTTGACCAGCTCGAACCAGAAGCTGCTCAGGCTGCTGGCGTCCCAGACACAACCGCTCAGATCGTGGCTCCAGGTGTCCAGCTCCGTGAAATCCAGTGTGTCCTGAGCCGGAAGCTCGGGGTCGCGCCCGAAATGGAGGTGCTGATCGGGCACAAGACCCAGCTCCTGCAGTTGGCTCCGCAGCTGGGGATCCATACCGTCCAGGCCGGGTGCGGAGGGGCGCTGGAACTGAGGCCGTTCGATCAGCACCAGGAGCGAGTCGGTCCCGGCCGTTGCGCCCGGATCGGCCTGGCTGCCATCACGCAGTCCGTCGCACTGGTCCTGCAGAACGGCGAGATCGATGCCGCCGTCGTCGGCATGGATCGGTCGGTCGTCCTCCTGGGTTCCCTCCAGGCGGATGTAGCCGCGGGATCCGGTGTGGCTGCGCAGCTGCTGGAGGATCCAGGTCGTCTTGCCGCAGCCGGGTGGCCCGGTGATGAGGACGGTCCGCGTCATCCGTCTGCCACGCAGGCTTCCAGTTGCGCCTTCAGGGTGGGCTCGTCGAGCTCCTTGCCGATGGCCACGACCTTGGTGTGCCGTTCGCCGTCCTCCGGCCAGTCGGAGGCATCGATGGTGAACCGTTTGCCGCAGAGGTGGAAGAGATGGCGCCGCTCGCTTTCCCGGAACCAGAGCACCCCCTTGGCGCGAAACACCGACTCGGGCAATTGGTTGTCGAGGAAGAACTGGAAGCGCCTGAGGTCGAAGGGTGCCTTCACGGCAAGACTCACCGAGCTGTAGCCCTCCATCTCGGGGGTGTGGTCATGGCTGTGATGGTGATGTCCATCGTGGCCGTGATCATGCCCGTGGTGGTGATGGTGGTCATGACCATGGGCATGATCGTGTTCTGATGCCGGCCTGTCTTTGGCCTCTTCCCTTAGGGCTGCCAGCCGATCGGTTTCGAACAGCCCGACACTGAGCAGCAGGCCCAGAGGCGCCACCCCGTGATCGGCCCGCAGGATGCGGGCTTCGTTCTTCACTGCCCGCAGACTGGCCTCCACCTCATCCAGGCGAGCCTCGTCGACGAGATCGCACTTGTTGAGCAGAAGGATGTCGCCGTAGAGAACCTGAGCGCGTGCAATCGGACTCTCCAGCGCGATGGCATTGAAGTGTTCCGCATCGATCAGGGTGATGATCGAATCCAGTCGCAGACGATCGCGCAGATCGCCGGCGCAGAATGTCATCGCCACGGGCAGGGGATCCGCCAGCCCGGTGGTCTCCACGACGATCATGTCGATGGGATCGGGCCGGGCCAGCACCTGCTGGACCGCATCCTGGAGTTCTCCATTGATCGAGCAGCAGATGCAGCCATTGCTCAGTTCCACCATCGTGTCGCTGGTGGAGACAACCAACTCGTTGTCGATGCCGACCTCGCCGAATTCATTCACCAGAACAGCGCTGCGCAGGCCCTGCTGATTGCTGAGAATGTGGTTCAGCAGGGTCGTCTTGCCCGAGCCGAGGAAGCCCGTGAGCACGGTGACGGGCACCGGACTCGTGGGACGGCTCACCTGAGCAGCCGGCGACGGCACGATCTGAACCCTCCGAGAACGATTCTCATTGTGCCTTGTGGGCCGGCGGGTTGTCAGCCACAGGACGCCCGGGCCGGGTTCGCTGCAGAGCTCGGCCGACGCACGGTCAGCATCTGGGGGAGGCTGTCGACGGTCGGTGGCTGGGAGGACCAGGTCTGGGCGCGGGATGAAGGCAGGCGGTGTGAAGCGACGGCGGAATGTAGAAAGCAGGAGTGCAGCTGTTGCTGACTCTGATAGTGAGAACGACTCTCGACTTCGATCCGGATGCTGTCGGTGTCCTTGTCGAGATCACCTGGCTCAAGTAGAACGGAAGGAGATGAATGTCTGGTGATGCCTGCAACATTGGTCAAGTGCGCCTGCGCCAAGTGCAGCTGTGATGTCGATCCGGCGACGGCCGTGAGCCGCGATGGACGCGCCTACTGCTCCGAGGCCTGTGCCACCGGTCACCCCAACCACGAGCCCTGTCATGGCGGCCAGGGCTGCGGCTGCAGCTGCGGCTCCTGACGCGCCGCCCGGCACGATCTGGGCTGCCCCTGCCGCAGCGCGGTCAGTCGCCCCACAGTCGGTCAGCCTGGACGCAGATGACCAGGGCGCATGCACCTGCGCGAGCTGATTGAGGCGTGCCCGACCACGCCGCAGGAGTCAGTTCCCGACTGGATGGTGGGTTGCTTCCGGCGGCGATCGATCACCTTCGCCAGCGGCCTCACCGATGGCCGCACCCGCGTGGTCTGGTTGCAGTGCCGCAATCTCACCATTGATCTGCGGCTGCCCGCTGACGCGGATCAGCCCGGGGAGTTCTCCCTGGCGGGATGCTCGCCGGAAGCGTTGCGCTGCCGGGCCAATGTCGAAGGCTGGTCTGCCGCCAGCCACTGGAGCGGCAGCAGCCTGAGCTGGTCGCTCGGAGCCTCGTTCCAGCTGCACGATCGCTGGCCCGAGCCGGCCCAGTTGCGGCGCGTTGGCGACTGCATGATCGAGTTCGCCCCGAGTTCCGCCTATGTGGAGGACTGGCGCCTGCTCTCCCGCGAGCCGGGGCCCCTGCTGGGCCTGCGCCTGCTGGATGAAACCGACCTGCGCACCGGTGCCGTGACCCATCGGGACGGTGCCCTGATCGTCAACGGGACCTGGGCGGGACTCGTTCTGGGACGCCCTGCCCCTCTTCCCTCCCAGGCCGGGACCCGGCAGCTCAGAGATCTGGTGCAGGACCGGGCCGGGGACATGGCCTTCCTCGAGCAGGTGTTCGCGTTCGAGGCCTCGGTTGGCCAGGGAAGCCTCGCTGCCGGCTTCCGCGTGAGCGCCTCCACGGTTCCGGAGCGTGTCGGAGCCCCGCTGCTGGCGATGGATGGCTTCACCATCCCCGTCGGCAGCGGAGAGATCCACCAGACCCTGCAGCAGGGGGAGGTTCCCCTGCGCCGGCGGTTTGTCGCCGACGTGATCGAACCATCCTTCCCCTATTGCGCCGGCACCGGCTGGAGCGGGAAGGCGCGCGCCTGGTTCGACGCCGAGAAGGAGACGCTCTCCCGCTACCTGGAGCCGGTCAACCAGTCGCCCGGGTTCGCCTGTCAGTAGCTGTAGCCCGCCACGAAAAGGCTGTCCCCATCTGATGGCTGGGAGCCGGGCTGGTAGGCACCGAGGCTGGCCTCGGAGTTGGCGCGCGCCCGGGCGAGCAGGGCTGCCTGCCCCGCGGCCACGTCGCTGCCGTGCCAGTGCTTGAGGCAGGACTGCTGCAGTGCACGGCCATAGGAGAAGCCCAGGTGCCAGGGGCTGCGCCTGCCCTCCCGGTTGATGGCATCGAGGTAGACGCTGGCCTCTTCCTCGCCCAGCCCGCCCGAGAGAAACAGGATGCCGGGCACCGCCGCCGGCACGGCCCGCTTCAGGGTCTGGACCGTGATCCGCCCCACCTGCCGGGGGCTCTGCAGGGCGTGATGGGAGGCTCCGGCCGTGGTCATGGAGGGCTTGAGCAGGCTGCCTTCCAGAAGAACGCCGTTCTCCGCCAGAGCCGCATACACCGCCTTCAGCACGGCTTCCTGCCGGGCCGCCGTGGTTTCGATCGCGTGATCACCATCCATCAGGATCTCGGGTTCCACGATCGGAACCAGCCCTTCCTCCTGCACGGTACGCGCATAGCGGGCCAGGCCCCAGGCGTTCTCACGGATGGCCAGCTCCGATGGCGCCCCGGCCTCGCTGATCCGCAGCACGGCCCGCCACTTCGCGAAACGGGCACCTCGGGCGTAGTACCGGGCGGCCCGATCCTGCAGACCGGCCAGACCCGTGCACCAGGTTTCTCCCGCACAACCACCGGCCAGGGGCTGCACGCCCATGTCCACCTTGATGCCGGGAATCAGGCCCCGCTTCTGCAGGTGCTCCACCATCGGGAGCCCGTCATCAGCATCCTGAAACAGGGTTTCTTCGTAGAGAATCACGCCGCTGATGAAGTCGGCCAGGCCGTCCGTGGTCACCAGCAGGGAGCGATAGGCCCGCCGCATCGCCTCGTTGTTCTCCACGCCCACCCCGGCCAGCCGCTTGCCGATGGTGGGTGTGGATTCATCCGCCGCCAGAAGTCCCTTCCCCGGCAAGGCGATGGCCGCAGCGGTTGCGATCAGGTCGTCGTGATGCTGAACGAGCGTCATGGAGTGAAGACTCGGGTCGGGTGGACCAATGACTGCAAGGATTTGTGCTTGCCTGGCCATCCTACGGATGAGGGGCTTCCTGTTTCAAGAGCGCAAGAGTGGAGCGGGAATCGCTTGATGGATTGACTCTATCTGATCTAATCCCTACGACTCAGGCTGGTGGCGCGTGATTGAACTCTGTTTTCATCATCTTATGTGGCGCTGGCCAATCATCTGTATTGTATTGCTGCTTCGGCGATAGGAGGTGGGTGAACTCCGTTTCGGCAGTGCAAAAATGCCTCATTGACGCTCCTGATGTGAATGGCGCCAGTGCTGCAGCGGATTGTGACGTACCAGTTCCCATCTCGACATGTCGCTTGATCTCTTTTTAGGGCTGGCGTCAGCACGTCACGTGGCTCAGCCTTCCGCGCCCGTTGGGATGTCGAGAATCATGCCCACCGTCGACTTGGTCGTGTCGGCTCTTGTTGCGATCGCCCGGGCCTCCACCCTGCCGCTGGTGAGGCGATGCTGATTCTGGCCAGCCGGCAGACCCTGCAGCGCCTGGCCATCCCCGTTGGTCTCGCGCCCCTGCTCCTGGCCGCCAGCCTCGGCAGCGGTGTCGCCCGGGCCGGTGAGATCAAGGGTGCCTCCGGCCTCCAGAGTCTCGGCTCGGTCATCAACGGCATCCGCAACGGCTCCTGCACCGCCGGTCACTGCTCCATCACCGGTGGCACCGGCGCCGGCAGCAACCTCTTTCACCGTTTCGAAAAATTCGACACACGCGGCGCCATCAGCGGTGCCTCGATCAACAACGATTCCTTCTCCAACGTCATCGTCGGCGTCATCGATCCCGCCGGCAGCTTCATCAACAAGATGGTCGCCCTCTCCAGCAAGGGCAATCTCTTCTGGCTCTCTCCCGGCGGCATCTCCCTCACCGCCGGTGGCGGCTTCACCAACGTCGCCACACTCCAGCTCAGCACCGCCACCACACTCGCCGTCGGCTCCGGTTTCTTTGACGTCTACGGCAGCACCGCCTCACAGGTCGCCGGTCTCCGCGGCATCCCCATCCCAGGCTCACCTGGCCTGAGCACCGATCCCGCCAGCCTTTCCGCCATCGGCCTCTCGGCCAACGGAGACCTGACCATCGACGATGGCCTGCTCACCGTTGATCACTCCCTCCTCCTCGATTCACAGGGCGGTCATCTCCTCCTTAACGCCAGCAGCCTCTCCGCAGACGGCGGAACGATCGCCCTGGCCGGACGCTCCGTCTCGCTCGAGTCCTCCAGCCTCGATGTCAGCAATGACATCGGCAGCGGTGGATTGGTGTCGATCGATGCGGCTGACATCGTCATCGCCTCCAGCTCCATCAACGCCAGTGGCGCCACCGCCGGCGGCTCCATCTCCATCGCCGCCACGGGCAGCGTCAACCTCAGCGATTCCGATCTGACCGCCATCGGAGGGGATGGCAGTGGTGGAGAGGGCAGCAGCGGCGGGCAACCGGCAGGAGGGGCGGCACCGGACACCGCAGAACCTCTCGTCGCCAATCCGGCACAGGCGACAGAGAACGATGCGCTGGCCGTGGAACCCACCGCGGCGACAACGACCGGGGGTGGGGACCCCGCCGCAGCAGAGCGTGCCGAGATCCCACAGCCAGCGGCAGACGCTCAGACACAGCCAGAGACCAACCCGGGCGCCGCGGACTCCGCTCAGCTCTCCTCAGCCGCTGCCGCAGCATCTGCAGACGCTGCAGACGGGATGGGCCTCACCGCAGAGGCTGGACACAACCCCGGCAGCGGAACCGGCTCTGCTGCCGCTCCTGCGACCGCCGCGCCCCCGGCCACCGCCTCCGCGCCGGGTGGATCCATCGCCATCGCTGCCGCTGACATCACCATCTCCGGCGGACGCCTCGACGCCTCCGGCGCCACCGCCGGCACCAGCAGCACCGGCAGCGGCGCCGTCCGCACCGACACCACAACCGCCGGCAGCTGGAGCCGATCGCTCCAGAGCACCGGTCTGGTCAGCCAGATGGATCAGGCCCTCAGCCAGCAGGACGCCCGTCCCGCAGTGCCCGATCCCGCCGCGGCAGAGCCCCTCACTGCAGACACCCTGGTCGGTGGTGACGCCATGCCGGCAGCACCCTCGCAGCAGCAGACCGCCTCACCTGCACCAGACGCTCCAGTCACTGCCACTGCCACTGCAGCCAGCTCAGACCCGGCAACCCCGCCCGCTGCCCAGCCGGCCGGCTCAGACGAAACAACCACAACAACAACAGCAGCAGCGGCAGCACCGACGCCCGCCGCAGCCATGGCGGCACCCCAACCGCTGCCCGGCGGTGGTGACATCACCCTCCAGGCCGCAGACACCCTCACCCTCACCGGCGCCACCCTCACCGCCAGCGGCTCAGGGCCCCAGGCCCGCGGCGGCTCGATCCTCCTGGAAGCAGACGCCATCGCCCTGGCCGCCAGCTCCATCGATGCCAGTGGCACCACCGGTGGTGGCCACATCCAGATCGGTGGCGGACGGCGCGGTGAGGACACCTCCATCCGCAATGCCTCCACCCTCACGGCCAGTGCCGACACCACCATCAGCGTTGAGGCCACAACCGCTGGCGATGGCGGTGAGCTGATCCTCTATGCCTCAGACGTCGCCTCCATCGATGCGCAGCTCTCCGCCACAGGCGGTGCCGACTCCGGTGACGGCGGCTTCATTGAAACCTCCGCCGGACTCCTCAGTGTCACCCAGGCACCGGATACATCAGCCGCCAACGGCAATGCAGGTACATGGCTCATTGATCCCTACGACATCATTATTGCTGATCGAGTCAATTCGAATGTGCGTACTGGTGTCGATGGCAACGGGAATCAGGTGGTGAACGCCACGGCCTCCCCCAGTCTGATCAGTGCTGCTGAACTCTCTCGTTCGCTGGATGCCGGCGGTCGAGTGGTGATCGATACGATCGGATCAGGCCTTCAGAGCGGTGATATCATTATCTCAGCTCCGATTGTCACGTCATCCGGTCAGGATGGTGCTGACTTGGTCTTCATCGCGGATGGCCTGATTCATCTTGATGCTGATATCCGTTCCACGGGCTCGCCGCTGCAGGTGGCATTCACCACCAATGCCGATAACAGCCCGCGCGGTCCTGCCGGGCTTCGATGGGGGGATGCCGTTCTTGATCTCAGAGGCGGCGAGGCCCGTGTGTTCAATGGCCTGACGGCTGAGCCCAGCGGAGACGTCCGGATCTGGGCAGGCCAGGCTGCCGTCGCCAGCGGCACAACAGTGAAGGCGGCCTCAACTGAACTCCTGAAGGCCAGCCTGCGTGTTGACGGGGAGTACGCCAACTCCGGGACCTTTGTGGCAGAGGCCGCGACCATTGGTGGAGAGGGCCTGATTCGTCTCAATGGTCCAACGGCCTTCTCAGATCTCGTCCTGGAAGGAGTGGCGACGATTGATGTGGATGGACCGCTCTCCATCTCCGGCACGAACCGCCTCGATGGTGTCCAGCTCAGCCATGCGGATCGGTCTGGGGGGTCTGTGATGGCGTCCGGAGCTTCTCTCACCCTTGACGGCAATGCTTTGTTCCGGATCGAGCCTGGCGCCGAGCTCATTGCAGAGGTGGCAGAGAGCCAGATCACGACGATCCGCCATGAGAGGGGATCTCGCGGCAGGGTGCTGGTCCACGGGACTCTTCAGAAACGGGGAGCGGGTGATCTCTTGCTTGGGGATCTCCACGAGCTTGAGGTGGTGATCAAGGAGGGAACGATCTCGATTCATTCGGGACCGGTCACCATCGGCTCAGGCACGCGGTTCACCCAGGCGGGGCGAGTGGAGCTCATCGGTGCCGCTGCGCGTCTGGTCAGTGGAGGCTTTACCAATTCCGGGACCATCGTCGGTACAGGTCGCCTGGATCTGCAGGGAGGAACACTCCTGAACCATGGAGTTCTTTCTCCCGGGCCACCACGTCGAGTGGAAACCGGTGCCATTGGCACCCTGAGTCTGAGAGGGCACTACGTGCAGAGCCCTTCTGGGACACTGCAGCTTGATCTTGGCGGCACGTCGGAAGGCGCCTCCGATCGAGTTGTTGTGGGAGGGCATGCCACCCTTTCAGGCGAGCTTTCGGTGTCTCTGGCCAAGGGCTATCAGCCGCAGGAGGGCGATCAGTTCGTCGTTCTGAACAGCGGTGGAGGCGTACGCGGTGAGTGGTCGTCGCAGTCCCTGCCTGCGGGCCTCTCCAGCCAACTGCGTCCTCAGGCCGCACCCCGGTCGCTCGTTCTGCTCGTGGCTCCCGAGAACGGCAGCCCTCCCACCCCCTCTCCACCCAGCCCCGTTCCCCCTCCGGCGCCATTGGCGGGAATGACTCAGAGGCCGCCGCAGGAAGGTGATTCTCCCGGGGGGCCAGCTCAGCCACCTCTCCCTCCTTCACCAGGCTTCGGTCGTCCCGATCTCGTTGACGGCGCAGGCTCTGGCGTAGATGGAGGCTCCACGCAACCCACAAGGGAATCGGACAACAGGTCGTCGCCGACTCCGGGAGGCAGGCTTCCCCGTCGGACCATGAATGCCGCAGATCGGTCAGGAGGACCGCGGTTTCGTCCTGCAGGCAGGGACGAGCGACCTTCCGGGCCTGTTCCACAACAGCCCCCGCGGTCGAAGCCACAAGGGGTTGGTGAGGCAGTCACGCGGGGAGCCTTGGCGGAAACCCAGAGCAGACCACGATCCCTCAACAGACCGACGGCCGATCCCGGGACTCCGCCTGGGCCCAGGGTCGCCGCGAGAAGGACTGCGGTTGAGCGTCCGGTGGCCCCGCCGTTGTCGCTGCAACTCGGTACCAGCGAGCTCGCCCTCGCCGAGCCCGAACTGGACCCGCAGGCAACGCAGAGCCAGCCGGGAAGGGCTGCTCCAGCGCCGTCCTCCACGCGTTCTGGCGCTTCTGCCGAGACAGCCGAACCTCAATCCGACCCCTCCCCGGAGCGAGACGCCTCTCAGACGCGTGAGGGCCCTGAGGACCGGAAGACCGCGGCCGTCTCTCGATGGCCGAGCCCGACCGTTCTTGAGACTCTCACCGTTCAGGTTCTTTCATCGATGCAAGCCACCGCAAGCTTCAGTGAATCGGAGAGGCGTTCCAGGGCGTTGATGGTGGAGTTGCTGAACCTGGCGCCTTCTTCAGCAGGCTCCCGACCCGTCGGCCCCGAGGAGGTCCCGGCGCCTGACGCACTGCAACGCACACTGATCAATGCGATGCAACTCGTGCGTCAGCGCATTCATGCGCTCCATCGATGACAGGCCCATGCATCAGAACGACCTGCCGTCGAGCTGATCAGGCTGTTGGGATCGGTGCGTCGCAGCACCACGGAACCGACGTTGGATAGCGCAATGCCCACCATCCTGTTGCAGAGCGTCGCAACGCGTTGGGCTCCATCATGGCGCTCCAGATTGACCGAGAGGCCGGCATCGCAGGACATGGATGCCGTGCCTCGCGCCCTCGATCGACTGTGGTTGCACTGTCCCCCTGAGAGCCGTGGCTCAAGTGATGGACCCGGATGCGAGCAGATCTCTGTTCAACCCCGGGCAGCGCTGGAGTCGGGAACAGTCCGATGCAGCCACTGATCGGCCGATGCGACATCGGCCTCCTCGAAGAAGCGCGTGTCCGCCTCGGTGAAGCGGGAGAGAAGGCGCTCCAGACCCTTCTGCCAGCGCCGGGACCCCACCACCGCCACGGCCCTTGGGATGTGCCGGTGTTCACGGAACAGGCTGAGGTGGTCCGCCATGGCGCCCAGTCCGAACCAGCCATCGAACTCCCGCAGATCGATCAGCAGCCGAACCGGCTCGGTGTGGCTGAACTCGGCGGCCAGCTCACGGTCGATGCGCTGGTAGCTGCTGCTCTCGAGCTGGCCGATCAGGCGGAGTCGCACCACGCCGTCGCTGCTGTCCAGATGGATCGTGCCCAGGGATTCCGCCAGCCAGCGCCGGGCATCCGTTGCCTGGTCGGTGGGGAAGCAGTGCATCGGGCAGGGCATCAGCGCGGCCATGGCCTGCGTCGCTGTCTTCAACCAGCCCACATCGGTGACCACGGCGATCCGCTCGAAGCCGCGCCAGTGGTGCACGGCAGTTTTCATGTCGTCCCAGACCGCGCCAAGGGCGTAGCCCTGGAAATCGTCGGGAAAGCACATGAGCATCCGCACCCGGTCGTGCTCGTGCAATGCCGTTTCGAGGGCCGGCACCAGCACGGTGTCGTAGTCCTCACCGCGAACCTCGCCGCTGAACACGAAGCCGAGCGTTCCCCCCGGCAGATCCTGCATCAGTTCGATCATGACGTCATCCTTCGCCTGTCTGAAACCTAGGAACGTTGTGGCTCAACCCCCAATGGGTCTGAGCGATTCCTTCATGGGCAACGGCGCCGGGCAGTCGTTCGTTCCGGTCGCGGTGCCATCACGGCGTCCTGTCGCGATTCAGCGAAGGACATCAGCCAGGTGATGTTGAGCTGGCAGTGCAGCACCATGGGCTGTAGGCGGCATCTGGATGGTGTGGTGATCGCGTCGCTTGGATCTCTCTCAAGCATTGAGACGTGATCGACCGCCGTGGTCATCAATCAACGGCCCATCTCCGCTCTGCCTGAGGCCGGGGCTCCGGGTTCGCTGCGGCGTGAGTACGGCGGCTCGATGCTGCGGATGTCTCCGCCCTCATCAGCATCCGGGTCCACGGCCGCATCCCGATACGATCGTGTGGTGCAGAGTGCGGCCAGACCTCTCGCGGCACTCATCCGTTTCAGGCCAGAACCCGTGCGGTTTCAGATTGATCACGTCACCACCTACCGCTACGACCGGCCGGTCACCCTGTCGCCCCACCTGCTCAGGCTGCAGCCCCGCACGGACCCGACCCAGCGGGTCCTCAACGCATTGCTGACGCTGGATCCTTCGCCCACCCGCTGCATCGAGACCATCGATCTCGATGGCAACACCGTCACGCGTGTTCTCTTCCCCGACACACCGCTCACCAGCCTGCGGGTGCAGATGCGCTGTGAGGTGGAAACCCTGCGCAGCAATCCATTCGATTTCCTTCTGGAGCCCTGGGCCACACGCCTGCCGTTGCAGGCCTCGGCCCCCCTGCAGCAGCAACTGCTGCCGTATCTCGGGGGGGGGCGGCGAACTTTCCAGCGCTGGACCCGGTGGCGGTGCAACTGGCTCATGAGCTCTGGCACGAGACGGCCGCTGACCCCCTGGCCTTCCTCTGGCAACTGAACCAGCGCATCTTTGATCGCTGCAGCCATGAGGTTCGCCACCAGGGGGACCCCTATCCCCCCTCCGTCACCTGGAGCTCCCGCCAGGGCTCCTGCCGCGACATGGCGGTGCTCTTCATGGACGTGTGCCGGGCCATGGGCCTGGCCTGTCGTTTCGTGAGCGGCTACCAGGAAGGAGACCCCGATTGGGAATACCGCCACCTCCATGCCTGGGTGGAGGTGTATCTCCCCGGGGGCGGTTGGCGGGGCTATGACCCCACCCATGGCCTGGCGGTGGCCGACCGTCACATCGCCCTGGTGGCAGCCCCCTGCTCCCGCCTCACGGCTCCGGTCTCAGGGAACCTGCGATCGGGCATCGGTGCTGTCGCCCATCTGGAGCATCAGCTGAGCATTGCTTGTCAGGCGGCCCAGTCGCCTGCGGCTGCCTGACCCGGATCGGCTCCTGGACGGTGACCCCGGTCGTGGCTACCGCTGGGGTGATGAACGGATGCCGTGGGCCGGTTCCGAGCTCCGGTGTACTGCAGGAGGTGGGTGATGGATCGCTTCACAGGTTTCCTTGCAGCGGGTTCGACCCGCTGCAGCCGGACGGGCTCCGGCCACAGCCACGGCAGCAAGCCAGAGGGGTTCACCCTCGTGGAACTGGTGGTGACGGTGGCCATCCTCGGCATTCTCTCGGCCGTGGCGATTCCCCAGTATCTGGGAGTGATGGACCGGTCTGACCGCAAGGCAAAGGTGGCGGAGACGGTGGCTGTGGCCAAGGAATGCGCCGCGCTGAATGCTGGGGGGCCAGCAGGCAGGCAGGTGGCGTTGGTCAATCCCTTCCGGGGATACAACACTCCATTCCAGACGTGTGGCGGAACCACCCCGCGGGGTTTTCAGTTCTTCATCTCGGAGCGCTTCAATTCGCCTGGCCCTGTGACCTGCATGGGTGAAGCATTCGCCAATGCCAGAGGTGTGCTGATCTTTGTGATGAACGATCGGAACACCCAGCGACATTTCCGAACACGACTGCTCTGCCGGGCCTCGTGACGAGGCCCCTTCCCTGCGGGAGTGCCAGCGTGGAGTCCCATGGACACCGTGCGAAGGCCTGGCTAAGGCTGGGGTGAAGGACGGATGCCGCTGGTCGTCACCGGCTTGCGGCCAACTGCAGGAGGTGGGTGATGGATCGCTTCAGACGCGCCACTTCAGTGGGCTTGGGCCACGACAGCCGCGGCAAGCAGCAGGCGTTCACCCTGGTGGAACTGGTGGTGACGGTGGCCATCCTCGGCGTTCTTTCGGCCGTGGCGATTCCCCAGTACCTGGGTGTGGTCGATCGTTCCGACCGGAAGGCGAAGGTGGCGGAGACGATTTCTGTGGCCAAGGAATGTGCCGTGCTGAACCTGGGCGATCGCGATGGCTCGGGCGTGGCACTGACCAATCCCGTGTCCGGCAGCAGCGGCCGGCGGCAGCGGTGTGGAGACCGTTGGCCGGGGATCCGCTTCTTCGTCTCACAGCGCTTCAACAGTCCCGGGCCTGTGGAGTGCCAGGGTGAATCGTTCACCAATGCCCGAGGTGTGGTCGTGTTCGTCTTCGACTTTCCTGCGCATCTGCGCAGTACGGGAGCGCGGATCGTCTGCCGGCGCTACTGAAGTGCAAGCGGATGGTGTCAGCGAGATCTCTGGACGTGGCCCCGGTCTCAGGCGCTGCCCCCGGTGGGAGGTGACACCTAGGCTGACAGCGTGATGCCGTCCCGGTCATGAGCAGCGCGCAGTGTTCCGGCCTGATTGATCAGCTGAGCGGATCCGCACCGGAGCGGTACGGCGACCTGAAGGTTCTGGCGCTCAATTGCACCCTCAACCGCACACCTGTGCTCTCCCACACCGAAGGTGTGATCCACCTGGCTCTGAAGGTGTTCGAATCGGTGGGCGCCAGCTGTGAGCTGATCCGGCCGGTGGATTTTGAGATTCCGGCCGGCCTGGGCACCGACATGAGTGCAACACCGGAATGGGATCGGGATGACTGGCCGCAGATCCAGGCCAGGATCGATGCCTGCGACATCCTGCTCCTCTGCACATCGGTGTGGCTGGGAGAGAAAACCTCGGTGTGCAATCGCGTGCTTGAGCGCATGTACGGCTACACCCACCTGGTGAACAGCAAGGGCCAGTACCGCGACTACGGCAAGGTGGGAGCCACCCTGATCACGGGAAATGAGGATGGCATCAAGCACTGCGCCATGAACATCCTCTTCTCCCTGTCGCACATCGGCTATACGGTGCCTCCCCAGGCCGATGCGGGCTGGGTCGGAGAGGCCGGGCCGGGCCCCTCCTACATGGACCCGGGCTCGGGCGGACCGGAGAACGATTTCACCAACCGCAACACCACCTTCCTGGCCTGGAATTGCCTGCACCTGGCCCGGCTCCTGAAGGATGCCGGTGGCTACCCCGCCCATGGCAACGTGCCGTCCCAGTGGGACGCCGGCTGCCACGCCGGCCGTGCCAATCCCGAGCACCGGGCCTGAGTGACCGCCCCATGCCTCTGATCGACCTGCCGGCAGTGGTTGCCGCTGGAGCCCACGCTGCTGGAGCCCACGCCGCCGCCGTGACGAGCCCGGGCACGATCCTCCTGCTGGCGCTGATCCTGGCCCTGGTGCATCTGGTGGGAACGCGACTGCCCCTGTTCCGCGTGGTGCCCCTGCACCGCTGGACCTCCTTCGCCGGCGGCGTGTCGCTCGCCTACGTGTTCCTCGAGGTGTTTCCGGAACTGGCGGCCCATCAGGCCCATCTGCTGGAGAGCGGGCTGGCGCCGGGCTTCCTCGAGAACCACACCTATCTGATGGCCCTCGCCGGCCTGGTGAGCTTCTACTCGCTCGACATCTTCCGCCTCCGCCAGCGGCGGGCCGAGGCCGCGGCGGGTCAGGTGGTCCCGGAGGGAACCGTGGTGCGCGCGACGTTCTGGATCCGCATCACGGCCTTCGCGGTGCTCAATCTGATCTTTGGGGCGCTGCTCGATGAGGTCAGTCACCTGAGCCTGCTGAGCTGCGGGCTCTTCGTGCTGGCGGTGGTGCTGCACTTCTTCGTGATCGACACCTCCGTTCAGGAGGTGGATGCGCGCCTGTTCCACCGCTACGGCCGCTGGCTGCTGGCGGGGGCGGTGCTGCTGGGCTCGCTGCTGGGTCTGCTGGCACCGCCGGACAGTGCGCTGCTGACGGTGGTGTGGTCCTTTCTCGCCGGCAGCGTGATTCTCAATGTGCTGCGCCGTGAACTGCCCGAAGCGAATCACACCTGCTACCGGTCGTTTCTTGCGGGCTGCGGCCTGTTCGCCGCCATCCTCTTTCTCGCCTGAGGGTGATCGGCATGGCTCTGCTGCCGCTGCTGGCCTACGTGCTGCTCAAGGGGCTGGAGAACACCAGCGTGCGGGGGTTGCAACGCTTCGGCATGAGCCATCCGGTGGATGGGCTCAATCCCATCAGTGCTTGCAACCTGTTCTTCTTCGCCCTGCTGGTGGTGGGCCTGAGCCTGGTGCTGGCGGACCGGACGGCGCTGCGACGAGAGCTGCCGCGGCTGGGTCCCCGGCAGCTGCTGCTGCTCCTGCTCGACAGCCTCAGCGGCAGCCTGCTCGGCCCCCTGGGCAGCTACATGGCGATCGAGTCGCTCTCGGTGATCGAGAAGACCCTGGTCTTCAGCCTGGTGCTCCCGGCCGCTGCCGGGATGGCCCGGCTCTGGCTGCGGGAGCCCTTGCCGCGTCGCTTCGGCCTCACCTGCCTGCTGATCGCCGTCGGTCTGCTGCTGGTGGCCCTGGGGGGCGAGGCCGCCGGAGGAATGCACCGTCTGGCCGGCCTGCTCTGGGGTGCGGTGGGCGTTCTGGGGTTCGCGGCCAGCGCCGTCACCGCCCGTCTGCTCGGCCAGCAGGGTCTGGGCATCGGCCTCACCAGCGGCCTGCCCTCGCTGCTGGGGGCCCTGGTGTTTCTGGTGATCGGGCTGGTGCTCTTCGGCGCTGAGCACTTCGTGCACCTGCAGCTCTGGTGGGTGGCGGGGGTGATCGGGCTCTACGCCATCACCCTGGTGCTCGGCAGCGAATGGAGCCTGCGGCTCGCCTATCGCCGTTTCAGCGTCGCGCGCGTGTCGATCGTGGGATCCCTCTCGATCGCCGTGTCGGTCTTCAGTGCCGCCCTGCTTCTGGGAGAGCCCCTCGGCCTGCCGGTGCTGCTGGGCACGGGCCTGGTGATCGCCGCCGTGGTGGTGGCCGGTGGCTCCGCTCCGGCCACCGCTGCGCTGGAAGCCAGCGGCAGCGTTCGCGCCCAGGCTTGATCCCTGGGGCCCGCGCCGGTGCCGGGGAGACTGGAGCGGGTTGTGTGCCGGTTCCCATGTCCCGTTGTCAGCCGAGGGAGGATGCCGCTCAGGCCGGAAGGGGCGGACGGCGTCCCGCACTGCTGGCCGCGGCGGCTGCCGTCGCGGTGTCCGGGTTCGCTCCCGGCGGGCTGAGGGCCGCCGAGCTCGGTCCGGGTCCCTGCATCTGGACCAGTGAGGTGAGCCCGGAGGCCCTGATTCGCTTTCAGCCCCAGACCCAGCCCGGCCTGAGGCGGGGGGAGCTCTTCTTCCGCCGCCGGCGCGTCAGCGGTTTTGAGGTGGGCACCTCCCTGGGCTACGGGACCAGCTGGTGGGGCCTCACACCGCAGTCGGAGGGCCGCGGCGACCGCGTGGTCTGGTTCCGCGGGCCGGAGCCCCTGCGCAGCCTCCCCTCCCCCGGCCCGGCCGCCGATCGGCTGCTGATCACCGGGCTGGGCAGTGCCCTCTGGTATCGGGGCGATCAGCGCTTGCGGCGGGAGCCGACCCTGATCCAGGCGGCGGAGGGGTTCTGGAGGATGTCTCCCACGTGCCCGGAGGAAGGCTGAAGGCCTGCCGCGTTCAATCGCCAGCCTCAGGAGTCCGGAGCCGGCTCAGCGGCGGGTGCGTCGTCCATCGCTTCGGCCGATGGAGCGGGAGCGCCGGTCGTGTAGTGGGCGGTGCAGCGGTAGCGGGTGTTGCCCCAGCCCACATCCACGGTCTGGCAGGTGACGCGATCGACCGTGGAGCCGCGGGGCACCGCGGAGCGGGCCCGTGTCACCGCCAGGGATTTCGGGCCGTTGGATTCACGGGTCACCGTGCCGCTGCCCTCCGCCAGGCCCGGCGCGGCAGCGGGGAACAGCAGGCCCAGCACGACCAGACCGGCCAGCCTGCGGTGCAGGAGCCGGTGCCGATGGGGTGATGGTGAACCGATCGAAGCCATGGTGGAGCGGTGCGGCCGTTCGATTCCATGATGAATCGGTTTTCACTAACGGGCATTCCGGTATGCCGAATGGAGTGGTGAGGGCCGAATCGATCCGGTCGGTTCTCCCCTTTCCAGCGCAGGAATGCAGCAGGGAGAGTGTCTGCACCGGGGTTGATCCCTGGTCGTTTCACTGACCCGTTGATCCCACCATGATGAGTCTTCGATCCACATCGCCGATCGCCATCTTTGATCGGCTCGAGCAGCAGCTCCAGCACCAACTCCAGAGTGCCGAGCGTCTGCCGGCCGCCGAGCTGCGTGAAGACGGTGAGCGTTATGAGCTGATGCTGGAACTGCCCGGTGTGCAGCGCGATGCCATCGATGTCCAGGCCACCGACCGCAGCCTGGTGGTGAGCGCCGAGCGTCGCAATCCATCAGACACCGAGGCCGCCTGCGAGCCGGGCAAGGGCCAGGCCGCAGGACAGGACGCCGTGATTCTCAGCGAGTTCCGCTACGGCACATGGGGCCGCAGCTTCCGCTTCCCGCAGGCGATCCAGCGCGATGGGATCAGCGCCATCTATCGCGATGGTGTGCTCACGGTTGTGGCTCCCAAGGCCCAGTCCGTGACATCCGTGGCTGTCCAGGTGGCTGGCTGACGCGGGAGCCGCCTGCGGCTGCTTGTGAGAAGCCAACCCATTCGTTCTGTCCGGGACCTCCTGGCAGACGCGGATGGGTTGGTTGTCAGTCGGACCGGAGTCAGAGTCGATCAGGTTGGTGCGTCAGATCACCCGCACGTGAGCCTGGCCGGTGGCTGCGGCGGTGGCCGCGGCTGACGCCGGTCGATGGGCGGCATCCGGTTCGAGGCTGATGCGATACCAGCATTCCGCGCCGGTGGGCGAGCGGCCGGTGAGCGTGGGCATCTGGTGCAGGGTGCGCCCGCCCTGGGTCACGGCCTGGCAGACCGCCTGTTGCTCTTCCTTGGCATCCAGGGTGACCTCCTTCAGGTCCACGCCATGAAAGGACACATGAAACATGGCTGCCTCCGAACCTCTGATCTCGTCATACCACCAGTGAACGGCGGCAGCTCAGGCTCTTAGCAGCACAACACATCCCGTTATCACGGGAGCCTCCTCTGCCTGGCAGCGCTTGCTACGGACGGTGGAATTGGCTCCAGCAGTCACCAGGGCAGCTCCTCGCCGTTGGCGTGCCAGAAGCGGCCGCTGCTGGCGAGGGTGAGGGCATCGAGCCGGGCCAGCAGGCCTTCAGCGGCCTGTGCCGGCGGGATGCCGCTCGGGCTGAAGCCGATCATTTCGGTGCGCACCATGCCCGGATGCAGGATCGCCACCGCGATGCCCTTCCCCTTCAGGTCGATCGACAGGGACTTGCCGGCCATGCACAGCGCCGCCTTCGACATCCGGTAGCCGTAGTAGCCCCCGCTGCCGTTGTCGGCGATCGAGCCCATGCGGCTCGTGATCAGGCCCACCTTCGCGCCGCGGCGCAGCAGCGGCATCAGGGCTTCGGTCACGCGCAGCGGGCCGATGGCGTTGACCTCGAACTGGCGAAGGAGGCTGGCGCTGTCGATCCCGGGCCAGGCATCCGACTCGAGCAGTCCGGCGTTGTTGATCAGCAGGTCGACCGACTGGATCCCGGCTGAGGAGAGCGCCGCCGGCAGGGCGGCCACGCCCGCGTCGCTGCTCACATCCACGCTCTCGATGCGCGTCACGCCCAGATCCCTGAGCTCCGGGCTGCTCCGCCGGCAGATCGCCACCACCCGGTCACCGCGGGCGCTGAGCTGCCGGCAGAGCTCCAGGCCGATGCCCCGGTTGGCCCCGGTCACCATGACAGTGGAGCCTGACGAGGCGGGCATGAGGGCTACTGCTGAATGCAGTCCATCCTGGAACGGGTGCCGTCTCCCAGGCGGAAACGGCAGCGCTCACCGTGGCCCTGGTCGTCCTGCATCTCCACAGCGCCCGCTCCGGGTGAGGTGGAGCGGGTCCGGATCGTGTAGGAGCCTGAGCCCTCCGGGTTGGGCGGCGGTGGAATGGGGCGTTCCTGAGCCGTGGCGCCCGGCCCAGTGAGCAGGCCTGTGAGCAGAGCCGCCGCCAGCGCACCGATGCGGCAGGCCTCCCTGGAGAGAAAAGGGTGCGGGACCTGGACGGGTGCTGCCGATCGCATGGCGTCTGAGAGGAGGGGAATCACGGTCCTGCTGTGGGAGCGGTGCTGCCGCTCTGCTGGCCCTGCCACTCGCGGATGATCGATTCGGTGGTGGGTTCGGCGATCCCCAGCTGGCGCAGGCTGCGCTCGCTGGCCTCGAACTCCCGCCGGATCGTGGCATCGAGATCGGCGTCGCTCTGGTTGCGGATCAGCTCCTCCAGCTCCTCGCTGCTGATCGCCCGCTTCGGGCGCGGCTGTGGCGTGTCCGCCACGGCCGGCGCCGCGGCCAGCAGGGTCAGAAGCAACAAGGCGATGCTCATGGCTGCAGCGTGGCGACGCCGCCCGGGTTCTGCAAGCACCAGCGCCACCACTCGGGGAAGCCGGAGTCCGTTTCGAGCCACAGATGCCGCTGGTCGCACCAGTCCGCCCAGGCCAGATCGAGGCGCTCCTGCCAGAGCCCGATCAACGTCGGACAGCGTGAGGCCAGCGGGCGTGGATCGGCCCGCTGGCCCTGGCTGCCTTCGAGCAGCTCCTTCCAGATCACGAGGTCCTGCAGGGTTCCGAGTGCGTCCTGAACCCGCTTGAGCCGCAGCAGTCGGTCCCGCAGATCGGGCCGTACCGCCTCCCACATCTCCAGCTGATAGCGCAGCCGCTTGAACGCCTTGCGCAGCTCATGCAGGGCCAGCTCCTCCGGGCTGCCGGGGGCCGGCCGCTGGCCGTCGCCCCAGCCGCTGGCGAGCCGGATGCGGGCCATCTGGGCCATCAGGGCCGCCTGCAGCAGCGGAACGGACGGGGCCAGATCACCGGGCATGGTTGGAGTGGTGTCGCTCTGCAGCAGCCGGCTCCACCAGGCGGGTGGCCGCTGCAGATGCCTGGCCAGCCGGCGCCTGGCCCGCCGACGCCGCTTCCCAAGCGTGCGCAGCAGCCTGTCCAGCCGGCTCCGCTCGGCGTCGGCCATGGCGGTGCCGTTGGTGGTTCGGCAGGTCTCCAGCTCTTCCAGCAGGACGTCGAGGTCGCGCACCGCACCGGCCAGCCTGGCCATCCGTCCGAGCCGGGATGCTCCGGCCCAGTGCCAGTGATTGGGGAAGGCCTCCGCCATCGATCGCAGCCGACGCAGGCTGGTGCGGAACTGGTGCACGGCATGACGATCGGCCTCCAGTTGTTCGCTCTCAGCCGTTTTCGGAGGGGGGGCCAGCAACTCCGGCATCAGCCCGTTCAGGCGTTCGGCCAGCAGGGCATGGCGCCGCTCCAGCAGCCGGATCAGGGCTCTGTGACTCTCTCCGGCTTCCGGCAGGGTGCCGGCACTCTTGCCGCACGATGCGCCCATGGCAGCGCAAGCAGTCTTCACTGTTCAGGCTAGAAACCTCCTTCCAACCCAGCCATGGCGCTTGCCGGCCGCCGAGAGAACCGGCTCAGCCGGGAAGGATGTCCAGCACCGCGTCGGCACTGAGGGTGTGGACGATCCCCGTGTCCTGGCAGGCCACCTGCAGAAAGCTGACCTCCGGCCCGCGGGCCCCGCCCTCGGTGTGCAGCACCGTGCCCAGCCAGCTGGAACGCTCGGCCCCGGCGATGCGCACCGTGTCGCCGACGCGCACCTTCAGAAAGGCCGGTTCGGCCGGCTCCGGTCCCTTCCCTTCCGGAAAGGCGTTCAGGGCGTCGGGCATCGCGACAACGTCTGAGCGACGGGGGAGGTGAGGGTTGGATCACCTGGATGAAGCACCCATACTCTCCGGCAGATTTCGGTCCACCGTCAGCGTCATGCGCCTGCTTCCTCCACGTGCTTCCGCCTCGGGACGATCGGGGCGATCGGGGCGATCGGCGTGCCGGCGATCGAGTCGCTGGCGTCATGCCCTTCTCGTGGCAGCGGCGCTGCTGCCGATGCCGGCCCTGGCGAGCCCCAGCGTCTCGGTCCCCGATTTCAAAAATGAGGTGGGCAGCCTGGTCTGGTGGAGCCCCCGGGTGAGCCGACAGCTGGCCGATGCCCTCTCCAACGAGCTGACCAATGCCGGCGGGCTGCGGGTGGTGGAACGCCAGAACCTCAAGGAGGTGCTCTCGGAGCAGGAGCTGGCGGAGCTGGGAATCGTTCGCCCCGATGGGGCAGCGGCTCAGTCGGGCCAGATGACCGGCGCCCAGTACATCATTCTCGGCCGCATCAACGGCTATGAGGAGGGTGTGGAGCAGAAGCAGTCGGGCAGCGGCCTGCGCTTCCTGGGCTTCGGTGGCTCCAAAACCGTGTCGGAGGCGAAGGCTTACGTCTCGATGGATCTGCGGGTGGTGGATGCCAGCACCGGCGAGGTGGTGGGCGCCCGGACTGTGGAGGGGAGGGCCACCAGCACCGCCAAGGAGAAGGACTCGGGCGGCTCCCTGCTTCCCCTCGCCGGCCTGGTCGGCGGCCTCACGCGGGCATCGGGAACCGGGGCCTATGCCCTTGGTGCCGCGGCCACCTTCAGTTACGAGGAATCCTCGAGCGAGGCGAACCGCACCCCGGCGGCCAAGGCCATCCGTGCGGCTCTGATCGATGGCGCCGACTACGTGAACTGCCTGCTGGTGCTGCAGGACGGCTGCCTGACGGCGTATCAGCAGCAGGACGCCATCCGGCGCGCCCGTACCCGCGACGTGCTGCAGCTGGAATGAGCACGCAGCTGCAGGATCTGCTCCAGAACGGGCTCAACCACAGCCCGGACCGGGAAGCGCTGCGCACCAACCAGGGCTGCTGGACCTTCGCGGAGCTCGACCGGCTCGCGGATGGCGTCGCAGCCGGGCTGAGCCAACGCGGCGTGATGCCCGGGGACCGGGTGCTCTGGAGCCTTGTGAATGGTCATCCGGCGCTGCTGCTGTCCCTGGCCTGCCATCGCCTCGGAGCGGTGGCGGTGCCGGTGGCCACACGGCTCACGGCGGTGGAGATCGCCGCCATCGTGAAGCGGGTCCAGCCGGCTCTGGTGCTGGTGCCCCCGGAGCGCCGGCAGGTCCTCAGCCCGCTGCTCTCCCTGCCCGCCTCGGCGGTGATCGATGCCGATGCGCTGATCGCAGAGGCCCAGCGGTCGGAGCGCCGCTGGGCGGCCGCCGACGTTCCGCCGGATCATCCCGCTCTGCTGCTGTTCACCTCGGGCAGCACCGGGCAGCCCAAGGGCGTGCTGCACAGCCACAGGAGCTGCTGGACCTCGATCGACACTAGCCGGCAGGCCCTCGGGTTCACTGAGGAGGACGTGGTTCTGGTGGGCAAGCCCCTGTCCCACGCCGGCGGGCTGCAGACCCAGTTGCTGCCGGCACTCATGGCCGGTGCCCGGGTGGTGCTGACCATGCGGCCCAGTCCGGCCGAGGCGGTGGCTCTGATCCAGCGCCATCAGGTGAGCGAGTACGGCCTTCTCGCCAGTGACCTGCTCGATTTCGTCGACCACCTGGAGGTCACGGAAACCCGGCTGCCGAGCCTCCGCACCGTGATCGGTTCGGGCGACAGCGTTCCCCATGAGTTGCAGGAGCGGTTCCAGGCGCGGTTCGGCTGGCCCGCGCTCGAGGGTTGCGGGATGACCGAGGTGGGTGGCTACTACGCCATGCAGCCCCTGGAGGGTCCACGCCGCTTCGGCTCGATCGGCCGGCCCACGCCGGGGACCCGTGTGCGCCTTCTCGATGCGAGCGGAGTCGACCTGGCGGGCGAGCCCGATGGATCCCAGGCCGCCGGCCAGGTGGCGGTGCAGAGCGAGTCCCTCTTTCTCGGCTACTGGCAGGACCCTGATGCCACCGAAGCCAGCCTCAGCGACGGCTGGCTGCTCACCGGCGATCTGGCCCGCCGGGACGCCGACGGCTTTCTCTGGTTCGTGGGCCGCTCCAAGCTGATGATCGTGCGCCGCGGCTCCAACATCGCCCCGGCGGAGGTGGAGGAGGTGCTCGACGACCATCCCGCCATCCATGCGTCGGTGGTGGTGGGTGTGCCCCATCCCAGGGATGGGGCGGTGCCGGTGGCCTGGGTGGTGCCGGCCGATCCCGCCGATCCCCCCACTCTGGAGCAACTCGAGCCGCACTTCCGCTCACGCCTGGCGGCCGACCGTCATCCGGTGGCCCTGCTGATCCGGGATGATCTGCCCCGCAACCTCACCGGCAAGTTCGACCGGCAGCGGCTGGCGGAGGAGGCATGTCAACGCGTGCAGCACAGGGCCACCGGCGGCCCTGCGGCCTGAACGGCCAGAGGCTCCTCGAAGGGCCTCAGTTGCCCTGGAAGCCCGTTGCCTGCATCAGATCCTCGAGGGACTGCACACCCACAAGCCGCTCTCCATTGCTCAGGATCCAGGTCGGGAACGCGCGGATCTCGGCCTCACGGCAGCGCTCGCGGCCTGCATCCGTCTTGTCGCATTCCACGTAGGGGAGCCTGTTGCCGGCCTCCTTGCCGAAGAGATTCTTCTGCTGAAAGCAGGCTGGGCACCACCAGGCCCCATAGAACAGAGCGCCGCTCTTGCGCAGGTGCTCCACCAGCGCCTTCTGCTCCGGAGTGGAGGGGTTGAGCGCCTCTCCCAGGCTGCTGGTGCTGTTCTCGGAAGGTGTGCCGCCACGCGCTTCGGCGGGGCTTGATCCGCCCTTCACCAGGGAGAGCAGCACGCCGGCTGTTGCAGCCAGGGCGAGGCCCCAGAGGGCCTGGTGCCGGATGCCGGAGGTCCGAGCCATGGAATGCGCCTGAGAACGGTCGAGCCAGACCTTACGCGTGGGTGACGGAACCGGTGCTGAAGGTCTGGAAGCATGAGTCCGCTTCAGCTGCACCTCTGTCCTGCCCGGCCCTGTGATCCGTTCGCTCTGGCATCGCTACTCCGCCGCTCCTCTGAGCAGCAAGATCCTCATCGGCATCGTTTCGGGAGTGATCGCGGGCCTGCTGCTGCGGGAACGGGCCGACGCACTGGCGCCGATCGGGAACGCCTTCCTGCGGCTGTTCCAGATGCCCGTGATCCCCTACATCGTGGTGTCGATCATCTGCAGCATCGGCAGGCTCGAGCGGCAGCAGGCCCGTGCCACCTTCCTCGGCAGCGTCGGGGTGCTGCTCGGCATGTGGGCCGTGAGCCTGCTGCTGGTGGTGGCTGTTCCTGCCGCCTTCCCGGACTGGCAATCCGCCACGTATTTCAGCAGCAGTCAGCTGGAGCCGCCACCGGATCTGGATCTGGTGGAGCTGTTCATTCCGGTGAATCCCTTCAACGCCCTGGCGGAGGCGGTGGTGCCCTCCGTGGTGCTGTTCTCGATCGCCGTCGGCGTGGCACTGATCGGTGTGGAGGGCAAGGACACCACCATCGAGGTGCTGCGGCGCACGGGGGACGCGCTGCTCAAGGTGACCCAGGTGGTGGCCCGGTTCACTCCGGTCGGTGTGTTCGCGATCGTGGCCCGAGCCGTGGGCACCCTGCCCACGGAGGCCTTCGGTCGGATTCAGGTCTATGTGGTGCTGCAGGCCCTGCTGGCCCTCAGCCTGAGTCTGTGGGTGCTTCCCGCGGCGGTCGCCACGTTCACACGGTTGCGCTACGGGCTGTTGCTGAGGGCGTTCCGGGCACCCCTGCTCACCGCCTTCGCCACCGGCAACCTGCTGATTGTGTTGCCGCTGCTGGCGGATCGCTGCATCCTCCTGCTGGAGGAGCTGCCCGACCCGGGGAGCGGCAGTGAGGAGCAGGACCCGGGGGCGCGACGGGCAGCGATCGCCGCACCGGTGGAGCTGCTGATCCCCCTGTCGTTCGTGTTTCCCACGATGGGGAAGCTTCTGTCGCTGGCGTTCATCCCCTACGCAGCCTGGACGACCGGCCAGACGTTGCCGCCGGAGAGTGTGCCGGTGTTTCTGATCACCGGTCTGGCGAGTTTCTTCGGCGATGGCATCCTCGCCATGCGCTATCTGCTCGGCATCCTTTCGATGCCGGCCGATCTGGTGGAGCTCTACATCACCATCGATCAGGTCTCCGCCGCACGATTCGGCACACTTCTGGCGGGCATGTCCACCGTGACGCTGGCCCTTCTCGGTACCAGCGCCATCCGGGGCACCTGCCGCCGGCCCGGACGGCATCTGGCCCGGTTCATCGGCCTGAGCGTGCTGCTGCTGCTCTCGGTGATCCTGGCCACCCGCGAGGGCTTTCAGCGTCTGGCCAGCGACCCCTACATCAAGGGCGAGGAACTGGCTGGCCGGGGCTTCGCGTTGGCGCCGGGCGAGCTGGCGCCCGTGCTGACCACGCCTCCTGCCGAGGCTTCCGGCGTGCTCACCGCTCCCCTGCGGGTCTGCCTGGAGGAGGAGAGCGTGCCCCTGTCGTATCGCAACCGTGCCGGGGAACGGGTGGGCCTGGATGTGGAGCTGGCGCGTCTGATGGCCGCCGACCTGGGCCGGCCGCTGCTCCTGCACCCGGGGCCGGCAGCGGCGAAGGCACCCTGCGCTGTGGAGGCGATCTCGCTGGTGATCACGCCCGAGCGGGCTGCGGCCCGTCGCATGTCCAGGCCGTTGCGGAAGGAAACCGTGGCGTTTCTGGTCACCGATCAGGAGGTGGGGCGGTTCAGTTCGATTGCTGCGCTGGCCGCCAGCGGGCCGCTGCGCATCGGACTGGTGAACGCCAGCCGCTTCGGCCTGCAGCGGATGGGCCACCTGCTGCCCAATGCCCGCTTCGTGGAGAGCGAGAGCGTGGCCGAACTGATGGAGCAGGTGAAGAGCGGCCGGCTCGATGCGCTGCTCACCGCCGCCGAAAGCGGGGCGTCGCTCACCGTGCTCGATCCGAGGTTCAGCATGGCCATCCCCCGGCCGCTGATTCAGGTCCCCGTGGGCTGGACGGTCGCCGGCGACGATCCCGACCTGCTGCGGGCGGTCAATGCCTGGATCGAGCTGCGCCGTCTCGACGGCACCATCGACGAGCTGAGCCGCCATTGGCTGGAAGGTGTTCCTCCCGATCGCGCGCGTTGAGGCTGTTGAGAATGGGCCGATGACTGAACCCGGCCAGTTGACGGCCTCCCGTCTGGTGGATGGCCCCGAGCAGGCCCCCGCCACTCTCCTGCTGGCGCATGGCGCCGGCGCTCCGATGGACAGCCCCTTCATGGCGGGCATGGCCGAGGGCCTGGCGGGCCTCGGCTGGAGGGTGGTGCGCTTCGAGTTCCCCTACATGACGCGGCAGCGGCTCAGCGGCCGGCGGGCGGCACCGGATCGCATGCCGAAGCTGATGGAGGCCTTCCGCCAGCAGGTCGCACTGGAGCAGGGGGGCGCGCCGCTGATCATCGGCGGCAAGTCGATGGGCGGGCGGGTCGCCAGCCTGCTGGCCGATGAGCTGGCGGTCGGCGCCGGGGTGCTCGGCTGCTGCTGTCTGGGCTACCCGTTTCACCCGATCGGCAAGCCCCAGCAGACCCGCCTGGAGCATCTGCAGCCGCTGCGCACCCCCACCCTGATCGTGCAGGGCGAGCGTGACGGCATGGGCCGGCGCTCGGAGGTGGAGGCCTACGGACTCAGCGATCGGGTCACGCTGCACTGGATCACGGATGGCGATCACAGCTTCAAGCCCAGCCGGCGCTCCGGCCTCAGCGAAGCGGGCAACCGGGCCGAGGCGGTGAGCGCTGTCGATCGCTTTGGCCACTCCCTTCTCAAGGCCCCCTGCTGATGGAACCACCTGCCGCCGCTGCGCGTCTGGGCCGGGTGCTCGATCCGGTGATCCCCCGCCTGGGCCATCTGCTGGCGGCGCACCCCGAGGCGCTCTCTCTGGGTCAGGGGATGGTGTCGTGGGGCCCGCCGGCGGGGGTGCGCACGGCCCTGACGGAGGCGTGTCTGCAGCCCGGCGCCTGCGATCGCTACGGCCCGATGGCCGGGGATCCCGAGGTGCTGGAGGGCCTGAGGGCTCTGCTGCGCGGCCGGCACGGCCTCGATCTCGATGGCAGCGGCGTGCTGGCCACCGCCGGCAGCAACATGGCCTTCAACGCCATCGCCCAGGTGATCTGCGATCCCGGCGATGAGGTGATCCTGCCGAAGCCTTACTACTTCAATCACGTGATGGCGGTGCAGCTGGCCGGGGGCCAGCCGCGGGCCATCGATGCGGGTCTGATTCTCGACCCCGAGCGGCTGGCGGCCGCGATCACGCCGCGCACCCGGGCGATTGTGACCATCTCGCCCGGCAATCCCAGCGGGGCCGTGCAACCGGCCGCGCGGCTGGAGGCCATCAACCGCCTCTGCGCGGCCCACGGGCTGTTTCACATTCACGACGAGGCCTATGCCGCCTTCTGCCATGGCGCCACACCGCACTGGAGCCCCGGCTCGCTGGCGGGCAGCGGTCGGCACACCGTCACGCTCGGCTCGTTCTCGAAGAGCCACGGCCTGGCGGGCTGGCGGCTGGGCTATCTGGCCGCTCCCGAGCAGCTCCTGCCGGCGCTGGCCAAGGTGCAGGACACGATCCTCATCTGCCCCAGCCGGCCGCTGCAGCGCGCAGCCCTCGCCGCAGCGCAGGTGCCCCAGGCCTGGGTGGCGCAGCAGGTGCAGACGCTCGAACCGAAGCGACGCCACCTGCGCGAGCTGATCGGGCGAGCGGACACCCCCTGGCAGTTGCTGTGTGACTGTGACGGAGCCTTCTACGGCCTGATCGGTCTGCGCGATCCGTCCGCCCGGCTCGCGGGTGAGGATCCGGACTGGTTGATGACAACCCTGGTTCAATCCTTCGGCGTGGGAGTGGTGAGCGGCGCCAGCTTCGGCATCGCTTCCAGCAGCTTTCGCGTCAGCTACGGAATTCTGACGATGCGCGAGTTCACCGAGGCGATGGAGCGGTTGATGGGCGGACTTCGTGTTCTCTCAGATCATGTGACGCGCGACTGACCCATCCGCAGCGTGGCCGCCCTGAGCATCAGAGCGTGGGCTCCACCGCCCGGGCGATGTACATGACGTAGCCGAACACATCGCCGTAGGTTTCATACAGCCGGATCTCCTCCTCCGTTTCGGCCACGATGTCCCGGGCTGCTTCGCTGTGATCGTGGCGCTCCAGGAAAGCGGCGAAGCCGGCCTGCAGGGGGCGGTAGTAGTTCTCCAGCCAGCACCGCGCCGGCAGCAGAAACGTGGCGATCGGTTGAAAGGCGTTCTGCTCGAGCACCGCCAGCTTGCTGGAGGTGCAGGCCACCTCCGGGTACTCCCGCTCCCAGTGCTCCTGGATCTCCGGCGGGCGCCTGGCCGTGGTCCAGCTCAGCTCGGAGGCGACCAGCACTCCGCCGGGCCTGAGGCAGGGCCGGAGGGCGGCCACGGCTCTGGAAAAACCGACGCTGTAGAGGGCGCCCTCCGACCAGATCAGATCCAGCGTGCCGGCTTCGATTTCCAGAGCATCCATCGAACCGCACAGCGTGGTGATGCGCTCGCGCAGCCCCCGGGCCTCGGCCCGCTGCTCCAGTTCCCGCAGGAACGGTGGCATCAGGTCCACGGCGGTGATCTGTGCATTGAGCAGGCGCGCCAGCAGCAGAGTGGATGCGCCGGTGCCGCAGCCGATGTCGGCCACCTGAAGCGGCTGGGCCGTGGCGCGGAGGATGCCGGAGAGCTCCAGGGCCAGGCGGCTCTCCTCCACCCCACCGGGGCCGAGACGCTCCTGACCCCGGTACAGATCCACCAGCAGCGCCGTCGGGTCCATGGCTTCCGGATCGGATGCGGTCTTGCTCATACCAGCGTGGCCCCCCGGAAGGCGCCGACCGGCGCGAGTGCATCCAGTTCCCTCAGATCAGCCTCGGAGAGCTGCACGGTGAGAGCAGCCAGGTTCTCGTCGATCCGGGAGGCGTGCCGGGTTCCCGGGATCGGCAGGATCGTGTCGCCCTGAGCCAGCAGCCAGGCCAGGGCCAGCTGGGCGGGAGTGATCGCCAGCCTGCGGGCCAACGCCTGGATCCCCTCCAGCCGCTCCCGATTCGCCGACAGGTTCTCGTCCTGCAGTTTCGGGTTGAAGCGGCGGAAGTCCTCTGACGTCAGTTCGGGCAGCTGCCCTGTGAGGACGCCGGCTCCCAGGGGAGACCAGCACACCATCAGGGCACTGATGCTGCGGATGGCCGGCAGCAGGCTCTGCTCCGCTTCGCGGCGGAACAGGGAGTACTCGTACTGAACCGCTGCGATCGGGTGCACGGCATGGGCCTGCAGCACCTGCTCGGCGGTGACGTTGGAGAGGCCGATCGCCTTGACCTTGCCGGCGGCCACCGCTGCCCCCATCGCGGCCACCGTTTCCTCGAGCGGTGTGCCGGGGTCCGGATCGTGGGCGTAGAGCAGATCGATGGCCTCCAGGCGCAGCCGCTGCAGGCTGTTGTCGATCGCCCTGCTCACGTAGGCGGTGCTGCCATTGATGGTGAGCGGGAAGCCCCAGCCCGTGTCCAGCTGGCTGCCGCTCTGATCCGGCTCGAACACGATGCCCAGCTTGGTGGCCACGCAGGCGTCGCGCCCGCTCTGCCGGATGGCCTCACCGATCAGGGTCTCCAGGGCTGTGTCCCTGTCCGAGGGACCGTAGTAGCCCTCCAGGCCCATGGCGCCGTAGCCGATCCGTTGCACCGCAGCGGAACCGATCGAAAGCATGAGGAAGCGGGCCCAGTGGCTGGACGCTAAGGGGTGTCACCGGGGCCGCCGGCGGATCGATTGCGGCCGAGATGCTCCACGTAGCTCTGGACGTTGAACGGGGAGAAGGCCCAGCGGTAGGCCAGGCGGGCCGGGTGTCTGGGGTGGCCGTGGCGCGTGATCGGGCCATGGTGGATCCAGCGGCAGCTCAAAGGCCTGAGCCGGCAGGCGAGTGCTGCGAGGGAGTCGGCCAGATAGCGGCGCAATGCGATCCCTTCTCCCCAGGCCGCCCAGATCACCCGCTCCCGGTTCGCGCGCACGAGCGCGTCGATGCAGTGCTGGTTGTGCGCGAGCAGGCGCGGATCCGCCTGCTGCGGCAGATCCCGGGGATCGGTGGCCCGGAGCGGGTAAAGGTTGGCGAGAACGAAGCCGTTGAAGCCGTTGCCGGTCGCCACGGCCGCCACTCTCCGCACCGTGGGATCGCTGCGGTGCTGATCGGCCGTGCTGGGGTTCAGGCCCAGCACGATCAGCGCGGCGTCACCACCCGTTCCCAGCAGAACGCGGACCGCTCCGTTGTCTGCCTCGCTGCAGAGGGCAAACAGGGGAGGCGGGTCACGTTCAGACACCAGCGACGACCTCTCGCATCGGCTGGGATCTGCCGACCACATCTGCCGTGACGTGCTCGGCCAGTGGAGAGGCCGGAGGAATCCGCATCAACCTCAACCGCCCTGGATGGACTAGGTGTGAGGGTGATCGCGAGGCCTGGGGAGCTGAGCAGCCCTTGGGGCGGGCGGGTCCCCCAAGCCACACCAGGACAGGGGTGGATCCGTCGCAGGATTGAGGACTCTGATGAAAGGCACCGTCTACGTGATTCGTCACCGCGACTCCGGCATGGTCAAGATCGGCTCCGCTGGGCTGTGGCTCCTTCGTGCCAAGGCTCTCAAGGTGGGTCTCAGCACGGATCAGCTGGCGGCGGTGACGGTCGGGGACATGCTGGAGCTCGAGGCTGAGCTGCACGAGCGCTACCAGGATCAGCAGCTTCCCGGCAGCGATTACTTCCAGCTCAGCCCTGAGCAGACGGATGAGGCGGTCGCCATCGTGCGCGCCCTCGGCCATGAACTGCCGCCCTTCTCTCCCCCGGACCAGACCCCCACGACTGAGCCATCACTGCCCCCACCTGACAAGGCAGACCGAGAGACGAAGAACGAACCGACCAGCACAGCCATGGCCAGACTGATCCGTGAGGATCTCCCAAGGCTGGTGGCCAGAAACCCCTGGATCAGTCATTGGTCAACACCACCGCTTGAACCGGATTCCGATGGACGCCCAACGTGCGCAGGCTGTTGCTTCCTGATGTGGGACACCCCGGATCGCCGCGGCGGAGCGGCATGGATCCGGGCGAATGGACCTGGAGGGGAGCCTCTGGTCGACATGCGCTGCCGCCATCTGCAGCCGGCTGTGGAAGAGCTGCGTGATGAGGGCCTCTCGCTGACGGCCAGCAAGCTCATTGAGCTGCTGGATGATATGGACAGGACTCAGGCACGCCCGGAGGCAGTGACGCGTCGCGATCGTGACATCAGAGCCGATGGGCACTGGTAGGGATCACTTCACCCTCTCCTGGTCAAGCCAGACCCCTCGACCCATTCGTCCGTGCGGCGATGGAGTAGCCATCCTCATCCTTCATGCGGCCGGTGATCGCGGAGGCCATGGTCAGAATTCCAGCCTGCATGGCTTTGCGGAGAGCCTGGGTCTGAGTCGTGGCCCCGAGTTTGGCCAGCACTTGTGCCTCGGTTGTTGTCAGAGCGTCGAATGAGATCCCCAGCCTGGCGGCCACAGTCGCCTTCGGCAGACCCAGCATCATCCCTCTGAGTGCTTCAAGCTCAATCTCGTCCAGGCCGTTGATGGCGCCGATGTGTTCCTCGTCGCTCTCGGACCATGTGGTCCCTTTCACTTTGCCGGAGTAATAGACGCCTCCGCCCATGACGACGCGAATGGCATACGTCAGGTTGTCTGTCATGCGACAAATGCCGTCGCAGCCAAGCCTGAGAGCCTCTTCGGCTGTCAAGATGTCGTCATTCTCCACGACCAGGATCGTCTTGATCCGTCGGTTGGTCGCCTTCGCTTGTTTCAGCAGAGAGAGTCCCGAGCCTGCTTCCAGAAACTGACTGGAGATCAGGAGGTCGGGACGCGACTGCTCAACCCTGATGAAGCCCTCGTCTTCGGTTGTGGCGGCTCCGGTCAGTCGCTTGGTGATCGGGGGAATGCACATGAACCCGCCAAGCCACTTGAGGTGACCAAAGCACATCACGATGGTTGATGCTCCCAGGATGTCGTCAACATCGTCCAGGAGTCGCGGAACCCTTGGGATGTAGTTGGTAAGATCCATCTCGTGGCTGAGTTGAGTTGATTATGGCCACAGAATCAGAAGAGTGCAACTTGAGCTTGCCTTGCGAGACGCCCGCGTGCCGCCGTCCCGTGCCGTTTCGAGAATCAGGAGGCTAGAGATCTTGTGGCTTGGATTGTTGCGGCCCGACTCGTTGATTAGGTTTCTTGCTGATGACCTGCTGATCGTTGTCTGCATATCGAGCAGTGTATCTGAGCAAGGGTGCGCCATTGATGGGCCCGAAGCGCTGGCTGTCAGCATTTGAGGTGAGGCTGAGGATTGCCTTCAGACTGGACCTTTCTGCTCATCAGAGTCCAGCACTGTCTGCAGGGTTGCAGCCGCATTCAGCAGATCAGGCAGCAGTGGATGAGCCTTGCGAATGTCGGCCCGTTGCTCAGCTGTCGTGGCGTTCTTCAGAGCCAGGAAGGCTGCAGCCGTATCCTCCGCAGCCTCCACAACCTGGCCCGCGTGTTCGAGCACCTGTCGAGTGGTCCATTCCAGGCGAGCCATGACGCAACGGCGGGGACCATGTTGTCGTCTGTCAACCGGCCGGTGTCAAGGACACATCGCCATGATGACTGGCTTCACTCTCTGATGGAACCAGATTCTGGTGTTGCTGTGTAGAGGCCTGATTGGCGCCTGATGGTGTCCATCGCGCTGATTGGATCTCCGCTGGAACCCTTGCTCGGGGTCTGCCCTGCGGCTCTTGTTCCGTCCATCACATTCGGCGCGTCGGGCTTCCATGGCGATGGCCGTGTGTCGGAGCGCACGCCCGCACGTGATGCGGGGAACCGACCGGATGCACGGAACTCGTCAGGGTGATGGCGCCCGGGCCTGGATCACGCCTCCAAGGCGCGTTCCAGGCCCTGCCACCTCTCCTTCAGCCTTCCCCATGGCCGCTTCTCCCGACTCCAGCATCGATCTCGGTGGAGCCGAAATCGCCGTCAACTCACCGGATCACGACGCGGCGCTGGTGATCACCGGTGGTGAGACCCTCAAGGTGGTGGACATCAGTGACCCCACCGCTCCGGTCGAGCTCACCGACCAGGAGCAGACCCTGCCGGGCGATGCCCAGAGCGTGGATGTGGCCAGTGACCTGGCGGCCGTGGCCGTGGCCAACCCCGACGATGCCCGCACCGAGCCCGGCACGGTGGAGTTCTTCCGTCTGGCCGGAAGCGGCGGGGACACAACCCTGGAATCGGCCGGGTCGGTGCAGGTGGGCAACCTTCCCGATTCCCTCGCCTTCAACGCCGACGGCAGCAAGGTGGTGGTGGCCAACGAAGGCGAGCCCAACGACTTCTACGGCACCGACGACGGGGTGGATCCGCCCGGATCGATCTCGGTGATCGATGTGGACCGAACCACGCCGGCCAACTCCCTGGTGACGAACCTCGGTTTCGATGCGGCCCAGACCGCATGGCTGCAGGCCCGCGGCGTTCGGATCAGTGGTGTGGATGGCACGGATGCCTCCACCGATCTGGAGCCCGAGTACGTGGCCATCTACGGGGATCAGGCCTTCGTGACGCTGCAGGAGAACAACGCTGTGGTCGTTGTCGATCTGCAGACCAACACGATTTCGGAGATCCGGAGCCTCGGCATCAAGGACTGGTTCCGCGGCACTCCAACAGTTGAGAACATCGATTTCTCCATCACCTACCCCGGGGAAAGCGGTGTTGAGGCCCCGACGCAGCTCGCGGATCCGAACTTTCCGGATGACGTGATCATCGCAGGTGGCCTCTCCGGTCTCTGGTACGACCCCGGCGCCGGCAGCTACTACACCATCAGTGACCGGGGACCACAGGCCCAGGACATCCCAGAGGGTCAGGGCTTCGCCTTTGAAGGGGAGAAGGTCTTCAACGACCCTGAGTACCCGATCACCATCTATGAGCTGACCCGCAACGGCGATGGCCTTGAGCAGACGGATTCCATCGTTCTGAACGTGCCGGATGGCAGTGGTGGCTTCCGTCCCAGCACCGGCATCGGTCAGTTGTTCACGATCGATCCGGTCAATGGCACGATCAGCGGCCCTGATGATGCCGCCTTCACTCCCGATGGCAGCGGTGGCTATGTTCCCGTCAGCCCCGATGCCTTTGGCCTCGATACCGAATCGGTGCTGCGCCTGAGCATTGAGGGGCTCAATGAGGGCAACCCGGTCTTCGCTGTTTCCGATGAATACCGCCCCCAGGTGGCCTTCTTCGATGCGGAAACCGGGAACCTGGTGCAGCGCATCGTGCCCATGGGCACGGATTATTCCGCCATCGACTATGAAGCCGGCCGTGGTGATGTGGCCGATTTCACCCTCACCACCCTTCCGGAGGTGTACTCCGAGCGCCGCGGGAACCGGGGCTTCGAAGGCATGGTCTACAACAGCGACGATGGGCTGCTCTACGCCTTCATCCAGAGCCCGATGTCGGTGGGCGGGAGCCGGACTCAGAGTGAAGTGCGCCGTGTTCTGGCGATCGACCCGCTGAGTGGGACACCCCAGGCTGAGTACGTGTATGTGCAGGTGGGCGCCTCCAATCAGGACAAGATCGGTGATGCGGTGTATGACGCCGAGCGCGGTGTCTTTTACGCAATCGACCGCGACAGTGGCACCGCTCGCACTTCCAATAAGTCGGTGCTGGAGCTGGATTTCTCCAGCGCCACCGATGTGCTGCCGCTCACCACAGGAGATGGCTGGACCGATGCCATCGGCGCGGCGCAGCCCGAGCTGTTCGGCAGCCCGGAGGAGCTCTCGCAGGCTCTGGACGCCGCCGGCATTAATCCGGTGGCCCAGCTCGACCTGTTCAACCTTCCCTCCATCGGCGCGAACCCCGCGTTTGACAAGCCGGAGGGTCTGGCTCTGCTGCCCGACGGCAGTCTGGTGGTCGGCTACGACAACGACTTCCTGCGGGCCGATGGGCGGCCCGACAACCAGCTGAGTGTGATCCGCTTCGATCCGTTGGAGGTCGACACGTCCGATCGCGATGGCGCGATCAATCCCGGTCCGCGCGATTTCTACGGCCTGCGCATGCCCGATTCCATTGCCACCTTCGTGGCTGATGGCGAGGTGTTCACGGTCACGGCCAACGAAGGTGACGGACGTGTGCGGCCGGATGAGGTGAACTTCGAGGCCCCGGCAGATGGGACTTACTACTACGGCACCACGGCTCCTGTGGATGAGGCGGCCATCCTTAAGCAGTTCACCGATCCACTCGACGGGACCAGCACGGTGTTCATCACCGATATGGAGGTGGCGGGCTCCACATCCTTCGAGGCAGAAGAAGAAGACGAATTCTTCGTCACGCTGAAGTACGGCCCTGTGGCCGACGACGACTTCTACAGCGATGAAGTCAGAGCTGGCAAGCTCGACGAGCCTTCCGACAATCCCATCGTGAGCGCCGACGGTGAGGGGCGCCTCAAGACCATCGCCGATCTCAACACGGCGGACCGTCTCTACGGCTTCGGCGGCCGCTCGATCACCATCTATGACTCCAACGGCAACGTTGTGTACGACTCCGGCGATCTGTTGGCGCAGGTGGCCATTTCAGCCGGTCTGTACAGCGATGGCCGCAGCGACGACAAGGGCACCGAACCCGAGGGTGTGGCCACCACAGTGATCGGAGAAGGGGACGACGCCCAGACGTTCGCTTTCGTCGGGCTTGAGCGCACCGATGCCGTGTCGGTCGCCTTCAACGTGACCGACCCCTACAACGTGACTCTGGAGGACGTGTTCATCAGCACCGACTCCGAGCGACCTGAAGGCCTTGAGTTCCTTCCTGGCAGCAACGGGGAACCCGGATTCCTGATGGTGGCCAATGAGGACAGTGGCACGCTCGATTTCTTCTCTTTCCCCTCAGCTGATGACGACACACCGGCGGCTCCCTTCACCCTGGAGCTCCTGCACGTCACGGACCAGGAGGCCGGCAGTGATGCCATCGTTGACGCCCCCAACCTCTCTGCCGTTCTGAACGCCCTCCGGAATGAGGATCTCGGCAACGACGGCCTGGTCGACAACACCCTGACCCTGTCGTCTGGTGATGCTTTCATTCCCGGGGTGTTCTTCGATGCCTCCGAGGCCGTTTTCGGTGCGGCCGGTGTGGCTGACATCGAGATTCAGAACGAACTCGGCTTCCAGGCCATCGCGCTGGGCAATCACGAGTTTGACCTCGGCACCGAGTTCCTGGCCGGTCTGATCGATGGCTCGGCCGCTGCTGGATTCGACGGCACCGACTTCCCTTACCTCGCCACCAACCTCGACTTTTCCAGCGACCCCAACCTTGCTCCTCTGGAAACAGCCGGTGGTCAGGCTCCTCAGGGCAATGTGGTCACCTCCTCCACGCTGATCGACGTCAACGGCGAGACCATCGGCGTGGTTGGTGCCACCACCCCCACCCTGGCATCCATCTCCAGCCCCGGTCAGGTCGGCATCAGTCCCACACCCTTCGACCCCAACCTTACCGACGCGCAGCTGGATGCGCTGGCTGCTGAGATCCAGAGCGAGGTGGACGCTCTGCTGAGCGTGAATCCCTCCCTCAACAAGATTGTGCTGCTTGGCCACATGCAGCAGATCGCGATCGAGGAGGCCCTGGCTGCACGCCTTGAGAAGGTCGACATCATCGTGGCGGGTGGCTCCAACACGCGCCTCGTTGATGAGAACGACCGTCTGCGCGATGGTGACAGCGCTCAGGGTGAGTACCCCACCTTCATCACCAATGCTGGTGGCAGCCAGACAGCCGTGGTGAACACGGATGGTTCCTACAAGTATGTGGGCCGCCTCGTGATCGACTTCGACGCCGATGGCAACATCGTGCCCCAGTCGTACGACCCTGATGTGTCCGGTGCGTATGCCACCGATGATCAGGGTGTCGCCGACCTCAATGCATCGGGGCTGGTCGATCCCGAAGTCCAGGATATCGTTGATCGTATTGAGGCTGAGATCATCGCCACCGAGGGCAACGTTCTCGGTGTGAGCGATGTGTTCCTCAATGGCAACCGCTCCGGCACCTTTGCTGCCGACGATCCCGACGGTGTGCGCACCCAGGAGACCAACCTGGGCAACCTCACTGCTGATGCGAATCTGGCTGCCGCTCAGGCGATCGACGACACGGTTGTCGTCTCCCTCAAGAACGGTGGTGGCATCCGCGCCTCCATCGGAGAAACGGTGGTGCCGCCCGGTGGCAGCGAGGCCGTTCGCCAACCCAACCCCGAGTTGGTCGATGGCGACGGCATTGTGATCAAACCCGAGGGCGGCATCTCCCAGACTGATATCCAGACCACCCTGGCCTTCAACAACGGTCTCACCCTGCTGACCCTGACCAAGGAGGAGCTCGTTGCCGCGCTTGAGCACGGCGTGAGTGCTCTCCCCGATGTCTCCGGTCGCTTCCCGCAGATCGCGGGTGTCGAGTTTTCCTTTGATCCGGCCCAGGCGGATGGTGATCGCATCGAGAGTGCGGTCATCGTCGATGAGAACGGTGCCATCGTCACGCCGCTGGTTCAATCGGGCGAGCTGGTGGGTGATCCCGAGCAGGCCTTCCGGATCGTCACCCTCGACTTTCTCGCCCGCCCCCGGTTTGACGACAATGGTGCCTTCATCGGCGCCGGTGACGGTTATCCCCTCCCCAACTTCAACACCGATCCCAGCCTTGGAGAGGTGGCCTCTCAGGAGGATCTGGACCGCATCGATCCGGTGGCGCTTGAACAGGAGGGTGTGCAGACCGGGGATGCCACCTTTGCCGACGACGGCACCGAGCAGGATGCCCTCGCTGAATTCCTCCTCGACAACTTCCCTGATTCAGCCAATGCCTTCGATCAGGAGGATGTGGGACCTGATTCTGATGAGCGCATCCAGAACCTGGAGTTCAGCACCGACAGCGTCTTCCCGCCAGCACCCCCGTTGACACCCCCAACCGGCGGTGGTGACGACAGCAGCAGTGGTGGTGGCGAGGTGTCCGCTCCGGACGACAGCTCACCCAGCGGCCCTCCGGCGAACAGCCCGATTCCAGGCATCGCCAACAGCATCGTCGCTGGTTCCGGCGATGACACGATCGCTGGTGGTGTCGAGAGCAGCTTCCTTGGTGGTGGTGCTGGCAACGACGCCATCACTGGCGGTGGATCGGATGATGACATCCGTGGCAATTCCGGTGACGACAACCTGGACGGCGGAGGTGGCAACGACTTCGTTCGAGGTGGTCAGGGTCGAGATGTGGTGACCGGCAACTCCGGTGACGACCAGCTCCTCGGCGACCTCGGCTCCGATAGTGTCATCGGCGGTGATGGTGACGACATCCTCAACGGCAATGTCGGTGCCGATAGTCTTACCGGCGGTGCCGGCGCTGACCAGTTCCGCCTGAGCAAGGGCAACGATGTGATCACCGATTTCAGCTTCGCTGAAGGAGACCTCATCGCCATCGTGAGCGGTCAGGAGTTCAGGCTCAACCAGGTCGGAAGCGACCTTGAGATCATCCGAGATGGCTTCGGAACCACGACCCTGCTCGATGTGAGCCTGGCAGCCTTCGAGGCTGCCAATCCCATCACCTTCCTCTGACTCATCTCACAGAGTCCCATTCGCCCGTGGCTCTGGCCGGGCATGCGCCTTGGCCAGAGCTCCTCGCATTCACCACCAACCTGCTTCTCAATCCAGCCGGGCCTTGCAGCGCGGCTTTGTGATGGGCCTCAGGTCACGAGCGCTGTTCTGTGGCTGTGTGCCGGATCAGCGTTTCTGACGCGCCTGATCAGGGTTGCGCCCCACCTCCTTGCTGAGCGTCGTTCAGCGTTGAGCCTCATCGGCACACCCATCAGGCCAAATGGCTCAGGCGGTCTTCGCCTGACCGCTCTGGTCGCTCGGACGCGGCGTCATGCCTGGCCGGGCGGTGAACGGTCGTGCAGTTGCGACCCGCTGCCTTGGATGCATACAGAGCCTGGTCAGCCCATGAGATCAGCGCAGCTGCAGACGGGCACGTTGGATCGGATGTGGCCACGCCAAGGCTCGCGGTGAGTTGCAGCATCTGTTGTCCGTAAGGGATCCTCTGGCCCTGGATGCGCTGGCGAACACGTTCTGCGAATCGCTCCGCATCCGCGGGCGGCGCATCGGGGAGTGCCATCACAATTTCTTCGCCGCCGTAGCGACCGCAGACATCAGACTGGCGTGTCTCCGAGAGGACGATGTCTGCAACGGCTCTGAGGACGGCATCGCCGGCCTGATGGCCATGCGCATCATTCATCAGCTTGAAGTGATCAAGATCCAACATGATCACTGAAAGAGGGCGTTTGTAGCGTTGTGAGCGCTGGTATTCATTGCTGTAACGCCGTTCAAACTCGCCTCGATTGAGCAGTGACGTCAGTGGGTCGTGAGTTGCGGCCTGTTGGAGCTCCAGCTCCAGTTCCTTTCGATAGGTGATGTTCTGAATGATACCCTCATTCACCAGTGAGCCGTCCAGATCTCTGGCGATGCGACTCGTGATCTCGACGTGCCGCAGGTGGCCGCTGGAATGATGAAAGCTGTATTCGTGGCATTGATGAGACGCCTCCCCGCTTGTCGTCTTCCTGTGATTCTCTCGCATGAGCCGCCTGCTGTCGTCGCTCCAGCGGATGACGTCCTCCAGGCGATGCGCCAGGGCGGACGAGGAAGGGAGGTCAAAGATCTGCTCGCAACCTGAGCTGATATACAGGAGCTCTCTGGTCTCCAGGCTCTCGCTGAATACGGCGAAGCGTTCGCCGAGATTGTTGATGAGACGCTTGTATTGATCTCTTGAGCCCTGCATCTCGATGGTTCGCTGAGTCAGCGTCTCGGCGACATCATTCATGACGCTGTAGGCTTCCTCGAGAACAGCTTGCAACAGGGCTGATTCGCTGTTCATCCACGCATGACGGGGTTTGGCCCCATTGCTCGTGCTGACACCAACCACGAACCGATGGGGGCAGTCACCGCTGTCATCAGGAGACGGCTGGCTGATCGCCCAGGGCTCGTTCTCCGGGGCGAACGTCTTGCAGATTCCCCTGATGATCCCCAGATCCAGATAGGGCGGATAGGGAGTGTGGCAGGTCAGTTCATGGTGATCCGGCGAAAGCTGTCTGGCGGCGTAGAAGCCGATGTCGGCATCGCCTCTGTGATTGAGGTGGTAGGCCGCATCGATCGACGCGAGTGCAGCCCCTAGCGAGTCAATGCCAGCTGGCCAGAGGGCTTCACTCGACACATTGCAACCGATGGAAAACATGGTGGCATCGCCGAAGCGGTCTCGAACCTCCCAGATGGCGTCCAGGTAATCCTGGAAAGGGAACCATTCTCGTTCTGAATCCAGGTCGATGCCATGTTCAAGCAGGATGTCTCTGATGACACTGCCAAAGCAGCTCACGACCTTGAAACTCCCGACTCCCTGACGCGAGATCACAATGTCCGATGCGTAGGGACCAAGGGTTCCCTGATGCTCCCTCATGCTTCACTCCGAGCGTCACCCCCCAGACCCCAAGGGTATGTGCGCTCTTGTTTCCGGTCATCCCACGCGCCTGACCAGCCGATCAGACGCCTGTGAGTGTCAAGGCATGAGGTTCGAAGGGGTCTGGGGTCGACGTCCTCCTCAGCCTTCCGGCAGCCGGGGCTTCCGTCCGCGGCTCAGCAGCTCATTGGTGATGCGATCCACCGCATCGCCCACCACTTCCGCCATCAGGGCCTGAGCCGCTGTCATCTCGGCCGGCTGCAGATCCCGGGGGAGGTTGAAGGTGCCGGCTTCGGCCTCACTGAGCACGCGGTCCATCTCATCCGGCGTCAGCTGCCCGAAGATCAGCACCTTCCTCAGTGCGCACAGCAGCAGAGCTCGGGCGGAATCTCGATACCGGTCCAGGAAGGCCTGGCGGTCGTCGGGGAGTGTGTCGCGCTCATCCATGGACCGTGAGGGTGAGCATCGCGATGGACGCGATCCAGCGGGCGACACTGCTCGATCGCTTCCACAGCTCACTGTCTAGCCGGCCGCGGGGGCCGGGCCTGGCCGTTGCGATCGGTAGGGTTGCGCCATGCAAGCGCCGGCTGAACTGCTCGACACCCTCTCCGGGCGGCCATCGATGGCGCCCGGCCGCCGGCGCCTGGTGCTGCTCTTCGGGCAGCTGGGCGATTTCGATTCTCTCGAGTACGCCCAGGCTCTGGTGTCTGTGCTGCCCCAGCTGGAAGCCGCGGCGATCGGCCTGCTCGCCATCGGCATCGGAGATTCGAGCGGAGCGGATCGCTTCTGCGGCTTCACGGGCTTTCCCAGGGCCAGCCTCGAGGTGGTGCCGGATGCAGCGCTGCATCGGTCGCTGGGTCTCTACAGCGGGCTGGAGACCCCCGGCGGTCCCTGGCCGGCACTGCTGCTGATGTGCGCGGGGATCGGGTCGCCCGGCACCCTGGGGGAAGTGCTCCGCGGCTACACCGGCGATCGCCGGGCGCCCCAGCGCATCGCCGACGACGAGACGATCCGAACCGGCGTGCTGCCGCCGATTCGCGGGGCGATGTTCCGCAATGCCGGTGGTGGCGGCTTCCAGAGGCCCTTCGAGCTGGCCACGGTTCGCCTGCGCAACATGAACGAGGTGCTGCGCCACTGGCGCACCTACGTGCCGCGGGACGACCACCTCACCCAGCGGGGAGGCACCTTCCTGCTCGATGCCGACGACACCCTTCTGTACCAGCATCGCGATCGGGGCATCCTCGGCTTCTCCGAAACGATGCACCAGCCCCTCGCGTTTCTCGAGCCCTATCTGGCGGCCGTGCCATCAGCCTGATGGCCTCAGCCCCGGTCGAGCCCGGGACTCTCAGCCCGCTCCAGGGCCTGGCGATCCCAATCCGCCAGAGTGGCGGCTCCGGCGTAGGTGCTCTCCAGAAAGCGGAGCAGCGTTGCATCGGGGTCGGCCGAACAGCGCACCGCCTCGTAGGGAAGGATGAACTCCCCCAGACTCGTGTTGTAGGTCGCCGGTGCCGGTTCCACCGGCCATGCGCTGAAGCCGGTCGGCTCCGGGTAGGCGTAGGCATAGAAGGCGGCCTCCCCCAGCCCCGCGCCGGGCCAGAAGCCGGCACTGCAGACCTCGTGTGAGTAGGCCTCCTGCATGATCCAGTCGGCGCAGTGGGGGCTGCCGCCGGGATGCAGTGGCGCCGGCCGGCCCGAGAAGCGGGTCGCGGCCAGATCGAATGCCCCCCAGAAAAAATGCACCGGGCTGGCCTTGCCGAGGAAGCGTGAACGGAACAGCGTCAGCACGCGATGGCTCTGCAGCAGCGCCTGAAACAGTCGCGTCATGGCCGCAGCGTCATAGGACGCATGCTCCTCATCACTGGGGAGGGGAAGCACGGGGTCCGGCAGTTCCACCGGTGTCGGAGTGATCGCCGGTTGCAGTCCCAGCTGGGCGAGGGCCTCCATGGTCCGGCGGTAGAAGGTCGCCACGGACATCGGTTCCAGCGCGAAGGACTGATGCGCTCCGGATGAACTGTGGAGCCACAGGCGATGGTCGATGAAATCGAAGCGGATCTCGAAGCCCTGCTCGTGATGCGTGATCAGGGATGTGGTCAGGCCGGTGGCACTCACGTAGAGGGGAACATGCCAGGAGTGGTTCAGCCAGGGCGTGAGCGCCAGGCGGATCTTCCCCACGATCTGCGTCCAGAGATGAACGGTGTCGTAGGTGTCCCGGTGCCGGCGATAGGACAACTCGGGCCAGGAATGGATCGAAGCCGTCATGGCCATGGGAGTCGGAGAGGGTGGTGGCGTCAACCGAGATCAAACAGGAGCAGATCTGCTCCTTCGGGCCCCGCTGCGAGCGAGCCGTTCGCAGGGCCTGTGATGCCCATGCCGTCGCCCTTGCGCAGCAGCGTGCGGGCGTCGCTGCCGGTGAGGTCGAGCTCCATTGCACCATCGATCATCTGGATCCAGCGCTGTGCTGATGGCGTTGCGGGGAGCTGCAGCGTCTCCCCTGCTGCCGGGCGGGCGCGCCAGAGCGCGGCGTTCTGCCGGATCGCCATGGCGCCATCGATGCGCTCGGGATGAATCAGCGGTGTCCATTCCGACGCGACCGTGAACAGGCGTTGCTCGTACTCGGGCCTGAGGCCACGCTCCTGTGGCTCCAGCCAGATCTGCAGCAGACGGCAGGGCTCGCTGCTGTCGTTGATCTCGCTGTGAATCACGCCGGTGCCTGCGGTCATCCGTTGCACCTCGCCAGCGCGCAGATGGCCGGTGTGGCCCATCGAATCCTGATGCTTCAGCGCTCCCTCCACCATCACCGTGATGATTTCCATGTCGCGGTGCGGGTGCATGCCGAATCCACCTCCGGCCCCGAAGATGTCGTCGTTGATCACACGCAGCGGCCCGAATTCCATCCAGCGAGGGTCATAGTGGGAGGCGAAGCTGAAGCTGTGCCAGCTGTCGAGCCAGCCGTGGCGGCTGTGGAACCGCTCGGCCGCCGGGCGGATGAGCAGATTGGGGGTGGTTGCTGTTGGTTGCTGGGCAGGATGAATAGTGCTGACCATGGTGTTCAGCTCGCCGGAGGGTGATGAATGGAGGATGGTTGTGGCGAAGGAAAGCAGCGATCAGCGCGCGTGGCTGCCATCGCAGAAGGGTTTGGTGTTGCTGCTGCCACAGCTGCAGCCATAGATGGTTGTCGCGGCATCGAGTTTGAGCATGTGCGGCGTGAGGCCGGTGCCGGCGTGGCTGCCATCACAGAAGGCTCCGTTGCTGCTGTTGCCACAGATGCACAGGGCATGGGTTCCAGCGTCCAGTTCCAGTGCGGCGGGATGTGCCATCGCTGTTGATGAGTGACTGAAAAAAGTGTGTGTCATTCCTCCGTCGCGGCACAAGACCGTACGCGAAAGTGGGATCCTTACCGTTTGGTTCGCATGGCTGAATCCGACAGCTTCCTCAACAGCCATCGGCACGACGACTGCCCGGCGGAACTCGCGCTCCAGGTCATGCGGGGGCGCTGGAAGGTGCAGATCCTGCGTGAGCTGGCCGACGGCATCCAGCGCTTCTCGGCCCTGCGCCGCGCCCTCAATGGCGTGAGTGAGAAGGTGCTGGCCAGCCAGCTGCGCGATCTGGAGCAGGCCGGTGTGGTGCACCGCCGCGTCTACCCGGAGGTGCCACCGAAGGTGGAGTATTCGCTCACGGCCAAGGGCTGTGATCTGATCCCCGTTCTCGAGAGCCTGCACGCCTGGGGAACGGCGGAACAGGCCTGACCATCCGCTGCGGGCGCTCAGCCGTAGAAGAAGGCGATCTCCTTGGCCTTGAGCCCATCCCAGCCGGCATCGCGCAGCCGCTGATCGAGAGTGGCCTGATCCAGGTGCTTGGCGCCGCTGCGCACGATGCGGTTGCGCATCGACTTGGTCACCCCGCTGCGGGTGCGGGCGCCCTCCAGGGCCATCACCTCCCGATAGAGGCTGAGCATGGCCGGTGGGATCGGCGTTCCATCGAGGTCGATTCCGGCGGCGATGGCCGCGTCCACGCCATCGGGTCCAGTGATGCTCATCCCGTTGCCCTGACCAGAGGTCAGCCTGCCATGCGGCCATGGGCCGTAGGGTTTGCGTCGCCATCGGGGATCCATGAACAGCACCGTTCGCGGCGTCGTGTACGTGAGTGTGTGGGTGGTGCTCTGGGGCACCGCCGCCTCCCTGGCCGATTTCGTGCTGCTGGAGCGGGGCGCCTACGCCACCGGAACCCCCGGCCAGGCCGTCACGTTCGTGTCCTATGCCGCCGCCGCCATCTATCTGGCGGTGCGTCTATCCGGCCGCTTCCTCAAGCAGGACGACTGAAGCCTCGCCACCAGTCCTGGTTGCCGGCGTTTGTGCAACGAAGCCTGGAAGCACCCAGACACCCTCTCTACAGTCTCTGAACGATGCGATTCAGAGGACGATTGGAGTCGGCGTCTGTTCATCCCGGCAACGTGCTGCTGTTCGGCCGCTCGGCCATGCTGTCGCGCTGGTTGCTGATTCTCTTCGGCCTCATCGTGATGCTCTGCATGGGCACGGTGTATGCCTGGAGCATCTTTCGCACGCCGCTGGAGCAGGAACTGGCCATCAGTGCAACGCAGAGCCTGCTGCCGTTCACGCTCGTTCTGGTGTTCTATGCGCTGGTGATGCCGATTGCGGGTTTCGCCATCCCCCGCGTCGGCACCAGGCGCACCACGGCCATCGGCGGCCTGGTGATCGGTTGCGGTTACATCCTGGCCAGCTTCGCTCAGGACATCGGCAGCCTGGCGTTCTGCTACGGCGCCATCGGCGGCACCGGCATCGGCATCGTTTATGGCGTGCCGATTCTGGTGGTGTCGCGCTGGTTTCCCGACCGCAAGGGTCTGGCGGTGGGGCTCACCATCGTGGGCTTCGGGCTCTCGCCGCTGATCACCGCGCCACTGGCCAATCAGCTGCTCGCCGCCTACGGGGTACGCCCCACCCTTCGGCTGCTCGGCATCGCCATCGCCGTGATCATCGTGGCCCTGTCGCTGCTGATGCGTCTCCCGCCCCGCTGCTGGTTGCCAGACGGTTCCACCGAGCCAACACCTCAGGCGAGTGCTGTGGCCCCGGCCTGCCGGCCGCGGCCGTTGTGGCGTCAGCGGTCGTTCTATGCCCTCTGGAGCTGTTATGCGATCGGAACGCTGGTGGGGCTGAGTGCGATCGGCATCTCCAGCCCGGTGGGACAGGAGATCATCGCCATCAATCCCGCTGTGGCCGCCTCCAGCGTGTCGCTCTTCGCCCTGTTCAATGGCGTCAGCCGGCCTCTGTTCGGCTGGCTGAGTGATCGCTTCCAGCCCCATCACGTGGCGCTGCTGTCCTATGGGCTGGTGCTGATCGCCTGTGTGCTCATGGTGAACGCCCAGCCGGGCCAGGTGGTCAGCTACCTCGTCGCCTTCAGCCTGTTCTGGTTCAGTCTGGGGGGATGGCTGGCCATGGCGCCCACCATCACGCTGCGCTTCTTCGATGCGGAGCGCTACTCCCAGAACTACGGCATCGTGTTCACGGCCTACGGCGCCGGCGCCCTCGTGGGCACCCTCCTAGCCGGCCGTCTGCGCGATCTCTTCGGCAGTTATGGAGCCGTGTTCTATGTGATGGCCGCCCTCGCCATTCTCGGCAGCGGCATCGCGGCGTTGTTCCTGCGGCGTGAGCGGCAACTGCTGCCAGGCACCTCAGCCTGATGAGGAGTCCACGCGCTGCTCCTCGCCAGGATTGGAATCGAGCAGTGCCGAGTTGTCTTGGTCAGAGGTCGCTTCTGCGGCCTCGTTGACACCGGGCCACTCGTCCGAATCAACTCGGTCTTGCGCTCTGTCTTCCGAGGATCGACTCTCCGTCTGGCATTCCATCAACACAGCCGGATCCACGGCATATTTCACCTCCGACCGGTTGTGCATCAACAACTCCTCACCCAGTTGTTTGCCGCTGGCTTTGTCGATGCGGGAGCGCCAGATCTCGTTGCTGCGGATGATGCGGTCGCCATCCCGCCTGAACCTGTGCTGGCGTTCGAAGACGTGGTAGCTCACCGGCCAGGTGTCCGAGGTGTGAATCGCGCCCTTGAGATGATGGTCCGTGAGCCACACCCGCAGCTGGAAGGGCTGGCTTGTGGGGTTGGTGAAGCGGAGGTCGATGTAGTTGTAGAAGACGCCGGCACCGCTGCCGAAGGGCAGGGTCCGCTGCTCGTCGGGGAAGGGATCGAAGCTGTGGTGGTGCCGCTCGCTCACCGTGAGTGGCGTGTGGAGGGCCATCCAGTACAGGAGATTCGCCAGCTGACAGAGGCCGCCTCCGATGCCCGTGCGCACCTCGCCGCGTGAGAGCTGCATGCCGTCCACATAGCCCCTGGCGGCGGTGGTGCGGCCCACGCAGCTCCAGAAGGAGAACACCTCACCGGGTTGGAGGATCAACCCGTCGATGTGGCGATTGGCCAGGCCCAGATTGATGATCTTGTTCTCCTGCAGCTGCGGGTCCGAATCCCCGAGCCGCCGCCGCAACAGCGACTGATGCCGGGTCTGCCGGCAGGCCAGGCTCTCGCTCGATCCCGTGCGTGCGAAGGGTGTGCGCCCAAGCGCGTCCTGCCAGCGCCGCTCCAGTCGCTTCTGGTGCACCCGCGCCTGAAACAGCCATGGGTGGCGGTCGGTCAGGCGGGGCATGGCGGCGACAGGAACCGCCCCAGTCAAGCCCCAGATGACGGTCGGGTGCACGAGTCGCCTGTGGTCGCTGCGGTGCGGCAACCGACAGGCCAGTCTTGGATCAACGGAAGGGAGCGCCATGTCCACACCGACCGGTTACCGGATCGCTGTCGTGACTCCGGACGGTGAACGGCGCTGGCTCACGCTCAGGCGCGGCAAGAAGGTCCACACGGACGCCCCACCTCTGCCGATGACCCTGGAGAAGGCCACCGAGCTCCAGCAGCAGTGCGTCGACGAGCGCCCCTGCGCCCACCTCGGCTGCGTCTGCTTCATCGAGGAGGTCGGGCTCGGGGTGACCTGACACGCATCAGTGGTCACCCCAGGAGCTGATCAGCTGACATCCCCCTCCCTGCTTGGTTTCCTTTTGAGTTCGCCTTCCTACGCTGCAGGAGGCAAGGGCCCCGCGCCGATCTCGAGGAGCCACGGACCCATGGCCTGCACACCGCTGCCGAGGTGGACCCATGGCTGCTGAGTCGCATCGGGACCTTCAAGCGAGCGCCGCGCCGTCGGGGCGCATCACCGATCGCACTTACGACATCCTCCGCAGCGAGCACCAGCCGCTGGAGGCTCTGTTCGAGCCGCGCACGGTGGCGGTGATCGGGGCCTCCGAGCGGCGCGGCAGCGTCGGGCGCACCCTGCTCTGGAATCTGATCAGCCATCCCTTCGGTGGCACCGTCTACCCGGTGAATCCGAAGCGCCACAGCGTGCTCGGCATCCGCGCCTTCCCCTCCATCGCGGCGATCCCGGAAGCGGTGGATCTGGCTGTGATCGCCACACCCGCCGCCACCGTTCCCGATCTGATCCAGGAGTGCGTGGATGCGGGTGTGCGCGCCGCGGTGGTGCTCTCGGCGGGCTTCCGCGAGATCGGCCCGGAGGGCATCGCCCTCGAGGCCCGCATCAAGGACAGCCTGCGGCGCAGCGGCATGCGCCTGCTCGGGCCCAACTGCCTGGGGCTGATGAACCCCCGCCTCGGGCTCAACGCCACCTTCGCCGGCGCCAGCGCCCAGCCCGGCCATGTGGGCTTTCTCAGCCAGTCCGGCGCGGTGTGCACCTCGGTGCTCGACTGGAGCGCCCAGGAGAACGTGGGCTTCAGCGTCTTCGCCTCGATCGGCTCGATGATCGATGTGGGCTGGGGCGATCTGATCACCTACCTGGGCGACGACCCCCAGACCCACAGCATCGTGCTCTACATGGAGTCGATCGGGGACGCCCGCTCCTTCCTCTCGGCGGCGCGGGAGGTGGCGCTCACCAAGCCGATCGTGGTGATCAAGGGCGGCCGCACCAGCGAGGCGGCCCGGGCCGCCGCCTCCCACACCGGGGCGCTGGTGGTGAGCGATGCGGTGCTCGATGCCGCCTTCCGCCGCTGTGGCGTGCTGCGGGTCGATCGCCTCTCCGATCTGTTCGACATGGCCGAGCTGCTTTCGAAGCAGCCGCGCCGGCCGGCCGGGCCGCGCCTGGCGATCCTCACCAATGCCGGCGGCCCGGGTGTGCTGGCCACCGATGCCCTTGTGATGGAGGGCGGCCGGGTGGCGCTGCTGGAGCCGGCCACGACCGCCGCGCTCGATGCCCTGCTGCCGCCGCAGTGGAGCCACGGCAACCCGATCGACATCCTTGGCGACGCCGATCCGGACCGCTACGCCGAGGCGGTGCGCATCGTGCTGGCCGATGCCACCAGCGACGGCCTGCTGGTGATCCTCACCCCCCAGGCCATGACCGATCCCTCGGAAACGGCCGAGCGGCTGCTGGAGCTGGCCCGGTCGGCAACCAAGCCGCTGGTGGCCTGCTGGATGGGCGGCTCCCAGGTGGCCGCCGGTGAGGCCCGCCTCAATGCCGCGGGCATCGCCACCAACGCCTTCCCCGATGCCGCCGCCCGCCTGTTCTGCCGGCTCTGGCAGTACAGCTACAACCTGCGCGGCCTCTACGAGACGCCGGCCCTGCTGCCGGAATCGGAGTTCGGCGGTCCGCCGGAACGCCGCCGCGTCGATGAGGTGCTGCAGCAGGCCCGGGCCGGTGGTCGCACGCTGCTGAGCGAATGGGAGGCCAGTGAGGTGCTGGCCGGCTACGGCATCCCGGTGAACAGCATCCGTCTGGCCCACAGCGAGGAGGAGGCGGTGGCCGCCGCCCGGGATCTCGGCGACCCGGTGGTGCTGAAGCTGCACTCCTTCACCGTCACCCACAAGAGCGATGTGAAGGGGGTGTGGCTCAACCTGCGCGGTGAGGCGGCCGTGCGCGCCGCGTTCAGGGGCATCCGCGAGGCGGTGCTGGAGCGCCACGGTGAGGCCGCCTTCGCCGGGGTGAGCGTGCAGCCGATGCTGCCGCTGCAGGGCGGCCTGGAGCTGATCGTGGGCAGCAGCCTCGATCCCCAGTTCGGCCCGGTGATCCTGTTCGGCACGGGCGGGCGCCTTGTGGAGGTCTACCGCGACAGCGCCGTGGCCCTGCCACCGCTGAACACCACCCTGGCCCGGCGCCTGATGGAGCAGACCCAGGTGCACCAGGCCCTGCAGGGGGTGCGCGGCGAGGCCGCCGCCGATCTGGAGGCGCTGGAACGGCTGCTGGTGCGCATCAGCCAGCTGGTGCTGGAGCACCCGGAGATCCGCGAGCTCGACATCAACCCCCTGGTGGCTTTCCCCGGCGATCACAGCCCCAGCCTGATGGCGCTGGATGCCCGCATCGTGCTGGAGGTCACCGAGGGGGCCACCTGCCTGGCTCCCCGGCCGGCCTTCCGGCCCTACCCGAGCCAGTACGTGCGCCAGCTGACCCTCAACGACGGCGGCGTGGCCACGGTGCGGCCGATCCGCCCCGAGGACGAGCCGCTGCTGGTGGCGTTCCACCGCACCCTCTCGGAGGAGAGCGTCTACCTGCGCTACTTCCACATGATGTCGCTCAGCCAGCGCACGGCCCATGAACGGCTGCTGCGCATCTGCTTCACCGACTACGACCGGGAGATGGCGGTGGTGGTGGACCGCAAGGATCCCGGCAGCGGCCGGCATGAGGTGCTGGCGGTGGGCCGCCTCAGCCGCAGCCACGGCACCAATGAGGCCGAATTCGCCCTGCTGGTGAGCGATCCCCACCAGCAGCAGGGCCTTGGCACGCGGGTGCTGGCTCTGCTGCTGGAGATCGGCCGCGACGAGGGCCTCAGCCGCATCACCGCCGAGATCCTCCACGAGAACCGGCCGATGCAGCGCATCGCCGAGAAGCTCGGATTCCGCCTCCAGCGCACTCCCGAGGTGGTGCTGGCCGCCTACGACCTGGAGGCGGAACCTCCCGCCGCGCCCGAGGCCGCATCCGCGGCCGCCACCAGCTCCGCCACGTGAGCCTCCACCGCCGCCGCCAGGCTCGGCAGGTGATAGCCCCCCTCCAGCACCGAGAGCAGGCGGCCGCCGCTCAGCCGCTCCGCCAGCTCCAGCACCAGCCGGCTCAGGGCCCCGAAATCGGCCGCCGTGAGCTGGAAATCGGCCAGCGGGTCGGCCGCGGCGGCATCGAACCCGGCTGAGATCAGCACCAGCTGCGGCGCGAAGGCGTCGGCGGCGGGCAGCAGCTGCTCGCGGACAGCGGCCAGCACCGCGGCGCCATCGCTGCCGGCCCGCAGCGGGCAGTTGATCGTGGTGCCCAGGCCCGCGCCGGCGCCGCGCTCCCGGCGGAAGCCGCTCATCGGATAGAGCAGCTCCTGGTGGGTGCCGAACACGAGCACCGAGGGATCGTCCCAGAAGATGGCCTGGGTGCCGTTGCCGTGGTGCACGTCCCAGTCCACGATCAGCACCCGCTCCAGGCCGTGCTGCTGCTGGGCGTGGCGGGCCGCCAGGGCGATGTTGTTGTAGAGGCAGAACCCCATGCCCACGTCGCGGCTGGCGTGATGCCCGGGCGGGCGCACCGCGGCGAAGGCGTTGCGGCATTGCCCGGAGAGCACCGCGTCCACTGCATTCAGCACACCGCCGGCGGCCAGCCGGGCCACGGCCGCGCTGGCCGGGCAAAGGGGCGTGTCGCCGCTGGAGAGCTCGCGCCGCCCTGCGGCCGCTTCGTGTTCCACCCGCGCCACGTGCTCGCGGCTGTGGCAGCGCTCCAGTTCCGCGTCGCTCGCCGGCCGCGGCAGCAGGGGCCGGCAGCGCCCGGCCAGGTCGCTGCGGCGCAGGGCGGCGGCGATCGCGTCGATGCGGGCGGGCGCTTCCGGATGCCAGGCGGGGGTGAGGTGGTCGCGGAAGCGCGCATCGAGCAGGAGCCCGGTGGGCGGTGCCGCGCTGGCGGAGGTCATGGAGTGCTCATCTATGGACGGCTCCCTGACCCCATGGCTAGCCCGACAGTGGAGCGCGAGGGGCCCCATGGCCACCAGTACCCCTGAATCCCCAGCCGACACGCGTCAGCGCATCAGCCGGCTGATCCGCCAGCAGGGCGGGCGGGCCGACAGCCTGATCGAGGTCCTGCACCGGGTGCAGGAGATGCATGGCTACCTGCCGAAGCCGGCCCTGCGCCAGGTGGCTGAGGAGCTGCGCATGCCCCTGAGCCGGGTCTTCGGGGTGGCCAGCTTCTACCACCTGTTCTCCCTCGATCCCCCGGCACGGCACCGTTGCGCCGTGTGCCTGGGCACGGCCTGCTTCGTGCGCGGCGGCGCCGATCTGGCGGCTCAGCTCGAGGCCCGCCTCGGGGTGACGATGGACGCCCCGCCCGACGGCGGGGAGTGGATGCTCCAGCACGTGAGCTGCCTCGGGGCCTGCGGTCAGGCGCCGGTGGCCGTCATCGACGGCAACCTGATCACCAAGCTTCCGGCCGAGGACCCCGAGGCCCTCGATGCCCGCCTCGATGCGCTCGATCTGCCATCGGCCACCCGCGGAGCCGCCTCATGACCTCTCCTCAGCTGCGCTGCTGCGATTCCAGCGGCTGCCGCTCCGCCGGCAGCGGCGCCCTGCGCCAGGCCCTGCTGGAGGCCCGCGATGCGGCGGGCCTCAGCGCCGCCGACCTGCCGATCAAGCCGGTGGGCTGTCTGCGCCTGTGCGGCCGCGGGCCGCTGGTGGCCTGCGACGACACCTCCGGTGCCAGCTCTCTCTATGGCGGCGTGCCCTCCAGTGAGGCCGCCGAACTGATCCGGGCCACCGGCGCGGGCCTGCCCGCCGCCCCCTCGCCGATCCGGGCCGCCACCGCCGATCAGCTGGCCCCGCACCACCTGGATCCCGCCCACCCCTTTTTCCATCTGCAGCGGCCCGTGGTGCTGGAGACCTGCGGCCGCATCGACCCCTCCTCCATCGCCGATGCGCTGGAGCACGGCGCCTACGGCCAGCTGCGCCGCTGCCTCGAACAGCTCAGCCCGGAGGAGGTGCGCGACCAGGTGCGCCGCAGCGGTCTGCGGGGCCGCGGCGGCGCGGGCTACCCCACCGGCCTGAAGTGGGACACGGTCGCCCTGCAGCCACCGGGTCCCCGTTATGTGGTGTGCAACGCCGATGAGGGCGATCCCGGCGCCTTCATGGACCGCAGCGTGCTGGAGGGCGACCCCCACCGGCTGCTGGAGGGGATGGCGATCGCGGCCTTCGCCGTGGGCGCCGAGCGGGGCTTCGTCTATGTGCGCGCCGAGTACCCCCTGGCGATCGAGCGCCTGCAGCTGGCCATCCGCCAGGCCCGCCAGAAGCACTTCCTCGGCCATGCCATCTGCGGCAGCCGCTTCAATCTCCAGATCGACATCCGGGTGGGCGCCGGGGCCTACGTGTGCGGTGAGGAGACCGCCCTGCTCCAGTCGATCCAGGGTCAGCGCGGCCAGCCGCGCCCGCGGCCGCCCTACCCGGCCCAGTCGGGCCTCTGGGGGGCGCCGACCCTGATCAACAACGTGGAGACCTTCACCTCCATTCCCGTAATCCTGCGGGAGGGCGGCGACTGGTATGCCGCCATGGGCACCGAGGGCAGCAAAGGCACCAAGGTGTTCGCCCTCTCCGGCGCCATCCACAACACCGGCCTGGTGGAGGTGCCGATGGGCATCCCCCTGCGCACGGTGGTGGAGGAGATGGGCGGCGGCGTCACCGACGGCACCTCGGTGAAGGCGGTGCAGACCGGTGGACCCTCCGGCGGCTGCATCCCCGCCTCCGAGCTGGACACCCCGGTGGATTACGAGAGCCTCAAGGCGCTCGGTTCGATGATGGGCTCCGGCGGGATGGTGGTGATGAGCCAGACCACCTCCATGCCGGATGTGGCGCGCCACTTCATGCGCTTCAGCGTCAACGAGAGCTGCGGCAAGTGCCTGCCCTGCCGGGCCGGCACGGTGCAGATGCTGGAGCTGCTCAACGGCTTCGCCGATCACCGCGCCGGTCCGGGCGATCTGGAGCGGCTGGAGGAGCTCTGCGGCATGGTGCGCGCCACCAGCCTCTGCGGCCTCGGTCAGGCGGCTCCCAATCCGGTGCTGAGCACCCTGCGCTTCTTCCGCGCCGAGTACGAAGCCGCCGGCGGCGTCCCGTCACAGGGAGGTTCCGCGTCATGAGCGTCGTCACCCTCACCGTGAACGGCCAGGAGGTGGCCGTTCCCGCCGGCACCTCCCTGATGGGAGCGATCAAGGCCGCCGGCGCCTCCGTTCCCGCCCTCTGCCATCTGGAGGGGCTCACCCCCGTTGGCGCCTGCCGCCTCTGCCTGGTGGAGCAGGAGGGCACCGGCCGCCTCTTCCCCGCCTGCACCACCGAGGCCAGCGAGGGCATGGCCATCGCCACCCACACCCCCGAGCTGCAGGCCTACCGCCGCATGGCCGTGGAGCTGTTCTTCGCGGAGGGCAACCACGTGTGTGCCTTCTGCGTGGCCAACGGGGCCTGCGAGCTGCAGAACGTGGCCACCGAGGTGGGCATGGACCACAGCCGCTACCCGTACCGCTACCCGCAGCGGCAGGTGGATGCCTCCCATCCCCAGTTCACGATCGACCACCACCGCTGCATCCTCTGCACGCGCTGCGTGCGGGTCTGCGACGAGATCGAGGGCGCTCACGTCTGGGATGTGGCCAGCCGCGGCGGCAGCTGCAGCATCATCGCCGGGCTCGATCAGCCCTGGGGGGAGGTGGAGGCCTGCACCTCCTGCGGCAAGTGTGTGGAGGTGTGCCCCACCGGCGCCATCGTGCGCCGGGAGGACACCACCGCCGAGAAGCGCCCCCATCGCAACTGGCCCGAACTGCTGCGATCGGCCCGCGAGCAGCACGTCTGGCTCAACCAGTGACCGCCATGCCCAAGATCCGTCTCGCCACCGTCTGGCTCGCCGGCTGCTCCGGCTGCCACATGTCCTTCCTCGATCTCGATGAGTTCCTCTTCGATCTGGCCGAGAAGGTGGATGTGGTGTTCTCGCCCGTTGCCAGCGACCTGAAGACCTACCCCGAGGGGGTGGATGTGGCCCTGGTGGAGGGTGCCGTGGCCAATGAGGAGAACCTGGAGCTGGCGCGGATCGTGCGCGAGCGCACCAGCACGGTGATCTCCTTCGGCGATTGCGCCATCAGTGCCAATGTGCCCGGCCTGCGCAATCTGCTCGCCAGTCCGGAGGACGTGCTGCGGCGCAGCTACCTCGAGCTGGCCGACGACACGGCCCGCCTGCCCCACTCCCCCGGCGTGGTTCCCGAGCTGCTCGAGCGGGTGCTGCCGCTGCATGCGGTGATCCCGGTGGATGTCTATCTGCCGGGCTGCCCGCCTCCCGCCGACCGCATCCGTGAGGCCATCGCTCCGCTGCTGGCGGGGCAGCGGCCCGCCATGGAGGGGGCCGACATGCTCCGCTTCGGCTGAGGCTGCGCCGCCCCCTCGTTCCAGCGCCCGTTCCGTTCTCCCGCGATCCCCATGGCCCGCACCGTTGTGATCGATCCGGTGACCCGCATCGAGGGTCACGCCAAGATCACCCTCCATCTCGGCGAGGACGGGCGCCTGGACGATGCCCGCTTCCACGTGGTGGAGTACCGCGGCTTCGAGAAGTTCTGCGAGGGGCGGCCCTTCACCGAGATGGCGGGCATCACGGCCCGCATCTGCGGCATCTGCCCGGTGAGCCATCTGCTGGCCGCCGCCAAGACCGGCGACAAGCTGCTGGCGGTGCAGCCGCCACCGGCGGCCCGCAAGCTGCGGCGGCTGCTCAACCTGGCCCAGCTCTGCCAGAGCCACGCCCTGTCGTTCTTTCATCTCAGCAGCCCCGATTTCCTGCTGGGCTGGGAGAGCGATCCGGCCCGCCGCAACGTGTTCGGCCTGATGGCGGCCGATCCCGATCTGGCCCGCGCCGGCATCCGCCTTCGTCAGTTCGGCCAGCAGATCCTCGAGCTGCTGGGAGGGCGCAAGATCCATTCGGCCTGGGCAGTGCCCGGTGGGGTGCGCTCGCATCTCAGCGCCGAGGCCCGGGCCTGGATTCTGGAGCGGCTGCCGGAGGCGAAGGCCACGATCACCACGGCGCTGGAGCTGTTCAAGGGCCTGCTCGACGGGCCGCTGCAGCACGAACAGCGCTGCTTCGGCGACTTCCCCTCCCTGTTCATGGGGCTGGTGGGGCCCGGCGGCCGCTGGGAGTGCATCGACGGCCTGATCCGCTTCGTGGACAGCGAGGGCCGGATCGTGGCCGATGGCCTCTCGGAGGACGACTACGCCGATTACCTCGGTGAGGCGGTGGAGGAGTGGAGCTATCTCAAGTTCCCCTACTACAAACCGATGGGCTACCCGGCGGGGATCTACCGGGTGGGGCCGCTGGCGCGGCTCAACGTGTGCGAGTCGATCGGCAGCCCATGGGCCGATGCCGAACTGAAGGAGTTCCGCCAGCGCAGCGGCACGGAGGCCAGCGGCGGCCGCATCGTCACGTCGTCGTTCGCCTTCCACCACGCCCGGCTGGTGGAGATCGTGGCCTGCCTGGAGGGCATCGAGCAGCTGGTGGCGGACGACAGCCTGATGACCGACCGCATCCGTGCCAGCGCCTCACTCAATGCCAACGAGGCGGTGGGCGTGAGCGAAGCACCGCGCGGCACCCTGTTTCACCACTACCGCGTCGACGACAACGGCCTGATCACTCGGGTGAATCTGATCATCGCCACCGGCCAGAACAACCTGGCGATGAACCGCACCGTGGCCCAGATCGCCCGCGAATTCATCAACGAGCCCGTGGCCGCCGATGCCGAGATCCCCGAGCCCCTGCTCAACCGGGTGGAAGCCGGCATCCGCTGCTTCGATCCCTGCCTGTCCTGCAGCACCCACGCCGCCGGCCAGATGCCGCTCCACATCGAGCTGCGCGATGCCGGCGGTGCGCTGCTGGCGGAGCGGATGCGGGAGTGAGGGTGGCAGGGGGGCTTGGTGGTTCGCACATCCGTCCAAGAGCAGCGCTTGTGTGAGGTGCTGGGCTGAGCCGCTGATAAAGCACAGCCTCTTTGATCAAGGGCCGCGACTCACTCGGGAGTCTTAGGGTGTCAGAGCATCGCCTCAGTCGGTAATCGACGGATCCGGCTAGTGCTTGTGCGATCTTCGTGAGGAATACTTGTGAGCGAAACAGGCGAGGCTTCAGTCGGAGGGCTTGTTGGTAACAAGCTCTACCAAAGGCGCGCTCGACAAGCGCTACCAATTCTCGTCAGGCAGGCCAAGGCCAGACAAACAATTCTCTACAGTCAGCTCGCGTCTGAGCTAAGGATCTCAAACCCCCGCACGCTGAACTGGCCGCTAGGTGCAATTGGGAATGAAATGCTGGCGCTTGCAAGCAAGTGGGGATGCAAAGTGCCGCCGATTCAAGCTTTAGTTGTAAGCAAAGCCTCTGGCTTGCCAGGAGATGGGATCTCATGGTTTGCGCCTGATGCAGCAAGGTTCAAGGCTGCAGCTAATTCAGTACGCAGGCAGATTGTGGATACGATGCTGTTCGAGGTTTACGAGTTCAATCGTTGGGATGAGGTGCTGAGGGCCTACGATTTAAGCCCGCTACCCCCATTAAGTGATGGCCTGCCAGGTGTCAGCGAAATATTCTCCACAACTGGACATGACGAGGGAGAAGGCGATGAGCACCGCCGCCTCAAGATTGCCGTTGCTGGTCACCCTGAGTGGCTCGGCCTCCCTCAATCGCTTGGCAAAGGCAAGATGGAGTTCTCTCTTTACTCTGCAGATCGAGTAGACATCGTGTTCTCGGATGATCGACACCAAATCGCAGTTGAAATCAAGCCTGAAGGCGCGTCACTAGCAGATTTGGTAAGAGGGGTCTTCCAGTGCGTGAAATATGAGGCGGTGTTGCGTGCCGAAGAAGCCATGAAGCAAGGGCGAAGAGAATGCTCATCAATTCTTGTGCTTGGAGGTTTGATTCCACCGCAGATTGTCTCTCTTAAGCTGGTACTTGGTGTGGATGTTAGAGATGAAATTGCCAAGTGCGGGATCTAGCATCGAGATTCGGCGAGCGGGGCTGACATGCGCGATGACTGCCGCCTTGAGCTGCTTCCCGCCGCTGAGCTTAAGTCTTGTCAGCTACTAAACCATGAGTGCATACCTCCTGACCTGGAAACCATCCGAATGGGCCGAAGAGAAACTTGATGAGTACATCAGTGAGTTTCGTTCCGGCCAGAACGAGCAGCGGTGGAGTTGCGGCGGCACGAAGAATATTCCTAATGGCTCCCGGTTCTTCCTGATGCGTCAGGGGTCTGGATTAACGGGCTTATTCGGTTCAGGGGAAGTTGTTCGCGAGCCGTTTGCCGATGACCATTACAACGAAGCTAAGCGGCTTGAGGGAAAGAAGGCCAACTACGTCATGGTGCGCTTTGATCGGTTATTCGATCCGACCTCTGGAATTAAGATCACTCCTGACGAGTTTAAGCGGTTTCATCCGTCTTTGTGGCGGTCTCAGGGATCAGGGAAATCCATACCACTTGATGTCGCGGTACAGATTGAACGACTATGGTCGGAGAGGTGCGGAGACTATTCCCTTCCATATGCAGATGAGCTGCTTGAGGGATTGACTTATTCAGAGGGAACCAAGAAGCAGGTCACAGTCAATGCCTATGAGCGAGATCCAAGAGCAAGGGACAGGTGCATCGGCAGATGGGGGCATAGTTGCAGTGTTTGTGGCTTCCATTTTCAGAGCTTTTATGGCGAACTAGGAAAGGGCTATATCCACGTGCATCATTTAAAGCCTTTGTTAGAGATTGGGGAGGAATACAAAGTTGATCCTATTATCGACCTTCGCCCGGTTTGTCCAAACTGCCATGCAATGCTTCATCGCGGGAAGTCAGTCCTGTCGATTAAAGAACTGAAATCCTTGATTATAAGTTGCGGTGGGGAAGGCCGCGACTAGCCAATCGCGCAGCAGGGTGTATTTGACCCTCTAGGCGGTTTAGTTGCCGGAAAGCCTTCGTCACCTTGACGACTGGTGAGCTCAGGCTTTAATCGTCCAACCAAGGCAGCTTCAGCCCCAAAGCCTCAATCGGATCCATCACCAGCTTGTTCAGTGCCCGGCCCAGAATCACCTGCGGTTCATCGGGGCGAATCGGGATCACGGCATGCTGAGCGGAGACCGTTGTGCCCGTGCCGCTGACGATCCCGCGCCGGATCAGGGAGTTGGCCGCTTCCAGGCCGCACACATAGGCGCGTTCCTGACACAGGCCTTTGGCGCCATGTTCCCGCTCGCCCATCCGCACCCAGTCACCGGCGCAGACGATCGTCTCTGCTGAGCTCTCCAGCGGCGGCCGCTTGTGGAAACTGCCGGGCGAGAAGAGCGACACCGAGCCTGGATAGCGGCGGACCTCGGAATCCAGCACCCTGGCAGCCCGGAAGTCTGGATGGGCCGTGGGCAGCAGGTTGTGCATCAGTCGATCGATGATGGCCTCATCGCTCAGCGTTGCAATTGTCGTTGTGTTGTAGAAGTCGCTGGCGATCACGGAACCCTGGGGTTCATCGCCGCCCCAGAGCTCTCGCTCCCATCCCTTCTGCAGCTGGTCGAGCATGAAGAAGGTGCCGCCTGCTCCCTCAAGCGATTCAAAGCGCGAGAACACATTGGCCGGGTGGGCGACCGGCACGTAGCGGTCCAGCCACAGGCGCGTGGACACGACATCGATCGAGCCGAGCGATGCGGCAGCGCTCAGCTCGGGCACCGCCGCGCTGCAGTCCGGTGATTCAGCCAGCAGCGACCGGAGGCCTTTGGCTCCCACGGCCAGCACCACGGCGTCCACATCATCCAGGCTCTCGACTTCGTTGGTGGTCGTGTTCTTCAGCTCAACCGAGGTGATGGCCTTCGTCGCCGGGGAAACGTTCAGCCGGGTCACCAGGGTTCCTCCCAGCACCCGGAGCTGATGCTGTGCGATCAGCCTCTGGCTCAGGGGTTGAAACAGGTGTTCCGCAATGCTCTTCGATCGGATCCAGCGGACATCGAACGAGTCCTGATGGGCCAGGGCGTAGTAGTAGAGGAGCTCCATCGTCACCGCGGCTGAGAGCTCTTCGGGTGGCTTGAACAGGCCCACCAGCAGGGTTGGCCTGAGGAAATCATTGATCAGTCGTTCACTGATGCCCAGCCTGGTGAAGAGCGACTGTGCCGTCAGCGCGTCGTAGTCCTCGAAGACCTCCTCGCTCCGGTACAGATCGAGCATCGCGTAGAGAAGCCCGGCGATGGTGAGGCGATCCTGAATCGGGAGGCGCTTGAAGTGTTCGATCGTGGCCACCATCTGGCCCAGGGGACTGGGCCACTGCGGTGAGGCCCCGAACACAGGAGCAGTGGCTTCCAGCCCATCGGGAGACCAGAACGCGCTGCTGGTGAAGTCCGTGAAGATGCCGTCCAGCCCCAGTTCGTCGGTGAGGGCATTGATGTTGGGATAGTCCTTCCAGAACCCTCTGGTTCCCGCCTCGAAGGGCTTGCCGCTTGCGGTTGTGACTGGCTGGCGGCCGGTCGGATCGGCCATCCCATCAACCAGGGTCACGCGAACCCCCGCCTCGCAGAGGGCCTTGGCGGCGCCCCAGCCCGCCCAGCCGGCTCCGATCACGACCACATGCGATGGGCTGCTGGAGGTCATGGAGTGCTCTGGCAATGATCGTTCTAGCTGGTGTCACGTTCGCCCTGATTCCACGGATGCGTTTCTGGTGGTCTGTCTGCACACACAGCTGGCCAGAGCGGATCGGGCGCTTTCCAGCGCCAGGCGAGCCGGTCGGAATCGGGTGGTGGGTTCCGCAACCGATTGAGGACGGACACCGTCCTTCCCCTGCCCCGTCCGGGGCGTCGCTGGCGGCGACACGTCTTGTGGCCACGCCATTACGATGGCTTTTCACGATCGATAGCTGCCGTTTCGATGTCCAGCACAGAGCAGACGGCCACGCTGCCTCCTTCGCCGGCGACGTCGGAACAGGCGCGCATCTCCAGTGTTGAGGAGTTTGCTCAGGCGGCCGATTACTCCCTGATGGAGTCTCTCAACGCCGATCCGGATGCGAGTGACGACGGCATCGATCATCATCCCCGCCAGGTGTTTTCTGGTCACTTCGTGCCGGTGAAGCCCACGCCGCTGCCGGCATCCACCTATGTAGCCCACAGCTCTTCCCTGTTCAGTGAACTCGGCCTGAGCAATGAGCTGGCGTTCGATGATCGCTTCCGCCGCATCTTCTCCGGTGACCTCAGCGCCGCGGTGGCGCCGATGCGCCCCGTGGGCTGGGCCACAGGCTATGCCCTGTCGATCTACGGCACGGAGTACACGCGCCAGTGTCCCTTCGGCACCGGCAATGGCTACGGCGATGGCCGGGCGATCTCGGTCTTTGAGGGGCTGTTCAACGGGCAGCGCTGGGAACTGCAACTCAAGGGTGGCGGCCCCACCCCTTACTGCCGCGGTGCCGATGGGCGCGCCGTGCTTCGCTCCAGCGTGCGGGAGTTCCTGGCTCAGGAGCACATGCATGCCCTGGGCGTGCCCACATCGCGGTCGCTGACGCTGTACGTGTCCGGCCTGGAGACGGTGATGCGGCCCTGGTACTCGGAGGATTCCCGGGCCTCCGACCCCGACATCCTTGTGGAAAACCCAGCGGCGATCTCCACCCGCGTCGCCCCATCGTTTCTGCGCGTCGGCCAGCTTGAGCTCTTCGCGCGTCGCAGTCGCGGCGGCTCGCAGCCGCAGGCCCTGAAGGAGCTGCGGATGATCGTTTCCCATCTGATCGACAGGGAATACCGCCGCGAGATCGATCCCGCGCTGACCTTCCCTGAGCAGGTGGTGGCCCTGGCCCGCTGCTTCCGCGATCGCCTGACGGCCCTGGTGGCCGACTGGCTCCGGGTGGGGTATTGCCAGGGCAACTTCAACAGCGACAACTGTGCCGCCGGTGGCTTCACGCTCGACTACGGCCCATTCGGCTTCTGCGAGCTCTTCGATCCCGGCTTCCAGCCCTGGGTCGGTGGGGGTGACCACTTCTCCTTCTTCAACCAGCCGGTGGCGGCGGAAGCCAACTACCACATGTTCTGGTCGGCCCTGAAGCCCCTGATCGACGATGCCTCGCCGCTGTGTGAGGAATTCGATCAGATCCGCCTCGGCTTTGACGATGCCATGCACGAGCGGGTTGATCGCATGTGGGCCGCCAAGCTGGGACTGCCCGAGGTGAACAGCAAGCTCGTGCATCGCCTGCTGCAGCTGATGGCCCACACCAAGGTGGATTTCACCATCTTCTTCCGCGAACTCTCCCGCATCCCGGAGTCGGTTTCGGCTCTGAAGGAGAGTTTTTACCTGCCGCCCTCTGAGCCGCTCAGCCAGGAGTGGCAGGAGTGGCTCAGCAGCTGGCGCCATCAGGTGCTGAAGAGTGCTTCCGCAGCCGATGTGTCCGCCGCGATGCTGCAGGTGAATCCCAAGTACACCTGGCGTGAGTGGTTGGTGGTGCCCGCCTACGAGCAGGCGATGGAGGGGGACTTCACCCTGGTCCGGGAGCTGCAGGAGGTGCTGAGTCGCCCCTACGACGAGCAATCCAAGGAGATCGAAGACACCTACTACCGACGCAGGCCGCGCCGCTTCTTCAATGCGGGCGGTGTGTCGCACTACAGCTGTTCCTCCTGAGCGGATTCAGCGTCTGAGCCAGCATCTGCTGCCCGCGGCCGACACGGCTGCTTCTGGGCTGATTCCTGCTCACTGCGCGAGGAGGGCGCTCCAAGTTTTCACTTCATCACGCTGATGTGCACACGCCCTGGCTGCTTCCCAGCCTGATCTCATGGCGACGCCACAGCGCTCTGGCCCGGCTGCTCTTGTGATCGGGATCGGCAATCCCCTGCGCGGCGACGACGGTGTGGGGGCGCTCCTCGCCGAGGAGGCGGGCGGGCGCAGCGTGCACCAGCTCACGCCGGAACTCGCTGCCGAGCTGGCGCCGCTGCAGCGGGTGCTGTTCATCGATGCCTGGTTGGCGCCGCCGGACCCGTCGGATGCCCATGCGCATGTGGAGGCCCCGGTCCCGGAGCCCCGGCTCGACCCGCTCCCGGCTGGCGCATGCGGTGGCGTCGATGGCGTCAGCCACCGGCTCGAGCCCCCCCAGCTGCTGGCGATCAGCGCGGCGCTCTACGGACGGGCTCCAGCCGCGGCCTGGCTGCGGGTTCCCGGCCATGCCTTCGCCCACGGCACGGAGTTCTCGGCCCGGTTGGAGTACTCCCTGCCGGTGGCGCGCGATCTGCTGCAGCGCTGGCTGCAGGAGGGCTGCGTGGTGGCCGGTAACGCGAGGGGCGGCCATGCATGAGCTGAGCCTGATGGAGGCGGTGCGCGACCAGGTGCTCGAGCAGGCCGAGCAGCATGGCGGCGGTTGCATCACGGCCATCGCGCTGCGGATCGGCAGCCTGGCGGGCGTGGAGGTGGATGCCCTCACGCTCGCCTTCAGCGTGGTGATGGCCGGCACAGCGGCCGCGGGGGCGCGTCTGGAGATCGAGACGGTGGCCGCCGAGTGTTTCTGCGGCAGTTGCCGGACGCCGTTTCCTGCTCAGGATGGAGTGTGTGAGTGCCCCCGCTGCGGGGCCATCAGCCGCCAGCTCCTGCGCGGCCGCGAACTGCAGCTGGCCTCCATCGAGCTGGACGATCCCGCTCCCCGCTGACTCCCCGCCGAGAGGACCGCTGCGATGTGCACCACCTGCAACTGCGGCGTGATCGCCGCGCCGGCCCCGTCACCCCAGCGCCTGGAGCTCGGCAGGGCCCTGCTGTCCCGCAACGACGCCCACGCCGCCGCCCTGCGCCTGCGCTTCGAGGCGGCCGGGCTGCCGGTGATCAACCTGCTCTCCTCTCCCGGTTCGGGCAAGACGGCCCTGCTGGAACGGCTGGGTCGCGACTGGACCGGCCCTGGCCGGCTCGGGGTGATCGTGGGCGATCTGGCCACCGACAACGACGCCCGCCGTCTGCGGGCCGCCGGCATCGACGCGGTGCAGATCACCACCGGCCAGGCTTGTCACCTGGAGGCGTCGATGCTGGAGCCGGCGCTGGAGCAGCTCGATCTGGGCAGCCTGGGGCTGCTGGTGATCGAGAACGTGGGCAACCTGGTCTGCCCGGCCGCCTACGACCTGGGCGAAAGCCTGCGGCTGGTGCTGCTGGCGGTGACCGAAGGGGAGGACAAGCCCCTGAAGTACCCGGCCATGTTCCACAGCGCCGATCTGGTGCTGATCAACAAGATCGATCTGGCGGAGGCGGTGGCGTTCGATCGCCCCCACGCCCGCCGCCACATCGCTCAGGTGGCGCCCACCGCCCGCATTCTCGAAGGATCGGCCCGAACCGGTGCGGGCATGGCCGAGCTGCGGGAGGCGATCACGGCCCGGGCCCTGGCCGTGCGCTGAGCGGAGCCCGTGCCCCGGCCCGCTCGCCTGCTGCTGCACTGCCGCGGCACCGTGCAGGGTGTGGGCTTCCGGCCGTTCGTGCATCGGCTGGCCAGCCAGCTCGCCCTGGCGGGGGAGGTGGAGAACGTCGCCGGCTCGGTGCGGGTGGATCTGCAGGGCGAGCGCCGGGCCCTGCAGCGCTTTCTGCATCGCCTCGGCCGTGAGCTGCCCGGCCCGGCCCGGCTGGAGCGGCTGCAGCCGCGCTGGCTGCCGCCCCGTGCCGACGGCCCCACCGGCGTGCACATCGGCGCGTCCGCGGCCCGGCCCCTGGGCGCCGGGCTGATCGCCCCGGCCCTGGTGCCCGATCTGGCGCCCTGTCCGGCCTGCCGCGCCGAGCTGGCCGATCCCGCCAGCCGCCGCCACCGCTATCCCTTCATCAGCTGCAGCTGCTGCGGGCCCCGCTACTCGATCGCCACCGCCGAGCCCTACGCCCGGGCCCACACCACCCTCGCCGCCTTTCCCCTCTGCGAGGACTGCCGGCGTGAATTCCACGATCCCGCCGATCGCCGCTTCCACGCCGAGACCATCGGCTGCCAGCGCTGCGGCCCGCGTCTGAGGCACCTGGACCGCAGTGGGCAGCCGCTGCCCGGTGATCCGATCGATGGGGCCGTCGCCCTGCTGCGGCGTGGCGGCATCGTGGCGCTGCAGGGGGTGGGCGGCTTCCAGCTGCTGGTGGATGCGGGATCGGAGGCCGCCGTGGCCCGGCTGCGCCGCCGCAAGCGCAGGCCCGCCAAACCCCTGGCCCTGCTGGTGGCCGATCCGGGAGCGATCGAGCCGCTCTGTTGCATCGGGCCCGAGGAGCGCCGGCTGCTGCACAGCCCCCAGGCTCCGATCGTGCTGCTGCGTCGCCGCGACCGGGCCGGCGACGCCTCCATCGCAGGCGGCGTGGCGCCGGGCTCGCCCTGCCTGGGCGTGATGCTGCCCGCCTCCGGCCTGCACCTGCTGCTGGCGGAGGCCTTCGCCGGGCCGCTGGTGGCCACCAGCGGCAACCGCTCGGGCGAGCAGCTGGCCATCGATCCGGCCGAAGCGCTGGAACGCCTGCAGCAGGTGGCCGATGGCTTTTTGGTGCACAACCGGCCCATCGCCCGGCCCCTGGACGACTCCCTGGTGCAGGTGATCGCCGGCCGGCCCAGCCTGCTGCGCCGTGCCCGCGGCCATGCCCCCCGGCCGCTGGAACTGGCCCTGCCGGAGCAGCGTCCGCTCATCGCCCTGGGCGGCGATCTCAAGCTGGCCCCGGCACTGGCTCTGGAGGGGAGGGTCTGGCCCGCGCCCCACATGGGTGATGCGGCTGATCCCCGCGCGCTGCAGCGCCTCGGTGCGGGGGTGCGGGCTGCCCTGGCCCAGCAGGCCGGCGCCGTGGATCTCGCCTGCGATGCCCACCCCGGCTACCTCAGCCATGCCCTGGCCCGCCAGCTGCAGCAGCAGGAGGCCGTGGCCCGTCTGCTGCCGGTGCCGCACCACCTGGCCCATGCCCTGGCGGTGGCCGCCGAGCACGGTCTGCCCCTGCCGCTGGCGGCCCTCTGCTGCGACGGTCTGGGCTTCGGGCCCGGGGCCGGTTCGCCGCTCTGGGGCGGTGAACTGCTGCACATCAGCCGCTCCGGCTGGCGGCGCCGCGGCCAGCTGCTGCCCTTCCCCCTGCCGGGTGGTGAACAGGCCCACCGGGAGCCGCCGCGGGTCGCGCTCGGGCTGCTCCAGGTGCTGGGTGCCGTTCCCTCGCCGGCGGCGGCGGGCCGGCTGCTGGCCCTGCCGGAGCCGGATGTGGCCCTGCTGCTCCGCTCGCTCGAGCGAGGGCTGAACGCGCCACTCACCAGCAGCCTCGGCCGCCTGTTCGATGGTGTGGCGGCCCTGCTGCAGCTGAGCCGTCGCAACAGCTTCGAGGGGGAGTCCGCCCTGGCGCTCCAGGCCGCCGCCGAGCGGCACCGGCCGGCTTCGCTGCGATCGGGAGCCAGCGGCTGCCCCGCGCTCGCGGCGATGCCCGTGCGGCGGGAGGGCGGCCGGGTCCTGCTCGACTGGCGTCCCTGGCTCGGGGCGCTGCTGGACCGCCTCGCGCCCCTGGCCGCAGCGGGGATGGCGCCCGATCAGCCCTCGCCCGCCCGCGATGCGCTGGCCTGGGCGTTTCACCGCGATCTGGCCCGCGGTCTGGCGGATCTGGTGGAGGCCGCCGGGCCCTGCGATGGGGCCGCGGCGGAGCCTGCGGCCGGGCGGCCCCGGCCGGTGCTGCTGGCCGGCGGTTGCTTTCAGAACCGGCTGCTGGTGGAGGAATGCCAGCAGGTCCTCACCGCCCGGAAGGCTGTTCCCCACTGGGCTGAGGCCCTCCCGGCCGGTGACGGCGGCCTGGCGCTCGGCCAGCTCTGGGCGCTGGCGGGCGATCTGGCTATGACCCCTGTAGAGCCCCGTTCAGGCCCCAGCGCGTCCCATGTGCCTGGCCACCCCCGGTCGCATCGTCTCGATCGAGATCTCGCCCCCGGAGGGGGTGGCGGCCGCAGAGGCTGATGCCGATCTCTGGCGCCGGGCCCAGGTGGATTTCGGCGGCGTGCGGCAGCCGGTGAGCCTGGCCTGCCTGCCCCAGGCCCGCATCGGTGATGCCGTGCTCGTGCACGTGGGCGTGGCTCTGAGCATCGTTGAGGAGGACCCGGCCCCATGACCTCCACAGTCCCAAGGCCTTCGGCGGACACCACCGCGCTCCAGCCGATCACCGTGGACGGCAACGAGGCCGTGGCGCGGGTGGCCTATCGCCTCAGCGAGGTGATCGCCATCTACCCGATCACCCCCGCCTCGCCGATGGGCGAATGGGCCGACAGCTGGGCCAGTGCCGGCCGGCCCAACCTCTGGGGCCAGTCGCCCGGGGTGGTGGAGCTGCAGAGCGAGGCCGGCGCCGCCGGCACCATCCACGGCGCCCTGCAGGCCGGGGCCCTCACCACCAGCTTCACCGCCTCCCAGGGGCTGCTGCTGATGGTGCCGAACCTCTACAAGATCGCCGGCGAGCTCACCCCTTCCGTGCTGCACGTGGCGGCCCGGTCGCTTGCGGCCCAGGGACTCTCGATCTTCGGGGACCACAGCGATGTGATGGCCACCCGCGGCACCGGCTGGGGCGTTCTGGTGTCCGCCTCGGTGCAGGAGGCCGCCGATCTGGCGGCCATCGCCACCAGCGTCAGCGTTCGCAGCCGGCTGCCCTTCCTGCACGTCTTCGACGGCTTCCGCACCTCCCATGAGATCCAGAAGGTGCAGCCGATCGATGACGCCACCCTGCGCGAGCTGATCCCGGAGGACGCGCTGCGGGAGCTGCATGAGCGGCGGCTGACGCCGGATCGCCCCGTGATCCGCGGCACCAGCCAGAACCCGGATGTGTACTTCCAGGCCCGCGAGTCGGTGAATCCCTTCTACCGGCGCGCACCGGAGCTGGTGGCCGGGGCGATGGCCCGGTTCGCCTCCCTCACCGGACGCCGCTACGCGCCCTACGAGTACGTGGGGTCGCCCGAGGCCGAGCGGGTGCTGGTGCTGATGGGCTCCGGCTGCGAGACCGCCCACGAGACCGTCGATGCCCTCACGGCCGCCGGTGAGGCGGTGGGTGTGCTCAAGGTGCGTCTGTTCCGGCCCTTCGATGGCTCGGCTCTGGTGGACGCCCTGCCCGCCTCGGTGCGGCAGCTGGCCGTGCTCGACCGCTGCAAGGACCCCGGCGCCCCGGCCGAACCCCTCTGCCTCGATCTGCTGGCGGCTCTGAGCGAGCACTGGAGCAGCGGCCATCCGGGCCGCCCGATGCCGCGGGTGATCGGCGGCCGCTACGGCCTCTCCTCCAAGGAGTTCACCCCCGCGATGGTGAAGGCGGTGTTCGACCACCTCGCCGCCGGCGGCCGGGGCGGGTTCACCGTCGGCATCGAGGACGATGTGAGCGGCACCTCGATCGCCGTCGACGACGGCTTCCGCATCGAGCCCGACGACGAGGTGCGGGCCGTGTTCTACGGCCTCGGCTCCGACGGCACGGTGGGCGCCAACAAGAGCAGCATCAAGATCATCGGCGAGAGCACCCCGCTCCATGCCCAGGGGTACTTCGTCTACGACTCGAAGAAATCGGGCTCGGTCACCGTCTCCCATCTTCGCTTCGGGCCCAGACCGATCCGCTCGGCCTACCTGATCCAGAACCCCACCCTGGTGGCCTGCCACCAGTGGGAGTTCCTTGAGCGCTTCGATGTGCTGGACGGCCTGGGCCGCGGCGGCACCCTGCTGCTCAACAGCCCCTACGGCATCGAGGAGAGCTGGCGGCGCATGCCGGCGGACCTGCGTGTGCGGATCCTGGAGCTGGGGCTCACGGTCTGGGTCATCGATGCCTCCCGGGTGGCGCGCGAGGCCGGCATGGGACGCCACATCAACACCGTGATGCAGGCCGGCTTCTTCGCCGTGAGCGGCGTGCTGCCGCGGGAGGAGGCGATCGAGCGCATCCGTGCCTCCATCCGCAAGGTCTATGGCCGCAAGGGTGAGGCCGTGGTGACCCGCAACCTGCAGGCCCTGGAGGCGGCCCTCGACCATCTGCTGCCGCTGGATCCCCTGGCCTGTGAGCGCGATCGGCTCGAGCGCGATGCGGCGGGTGCCGATGCCGACCCTGAGGACGCGGATCCGCCCCTGTCCGAGCGCCTGGCCGCTGCGCCCCCCTTCGTGCGCGATGTGATCGGCCCGATGCTGCAGCGCCGGGGCGACAACCTGCCGGTCAGCGCCCTCCCCTGCGACGGCACCTGGCCGGTGGGCACCTCCCGCTGGGAGAAGCGCAACATCGCCGAGGAGGTTCCCGTCTGGGATGAGGACCTGTGCGTGCAGTGCGGCAAGTGCCTGATGGTCTGCCCCCACGCCGTGATCCGCGCCAAGACCGTGGAGCCCGCTGCGCTGCAGGACGCCCCCGCCGGCTTCCGCCACGCCCCGGCCCGCCCGCCCGCCCCCCGCGAGCAGCGCTTCACGATCCAGGTGGCGGTGGAGGACTGCACCGGCTGCCACCTCTGCGTGGAGGTCTGCCCGGTGCGCGACCGGCAGGAGCCGCGGCGCAAGGCGCTGAACATGGAGGAGCAGCGTCCGTTGCGGGCCTCCGGCCGCGCCAGCTGGGACTTCTTCCTCGGCCTGCCGGAGCGCGACCGGCGCTCGCTCGATCTGCACCGCATCGGTCAGCAGCAGCAGCAGCAGCCCCTGTTCGAGTTCTCCGGAGCCTGTGCCGGCTGCGGCGAAACCCCCTACATCAAGCTCGCCACCCAGCTCTTCGGCGATCGGATGCTGGTGGCCAATGCAACCGGCTGTTCCTCGATCTACGGCGGCAACCTTCCCACCACTCCCTGGGCGGCCAATGCGGCCGGCCAGGGACCGGCCTGGAGCAACTCCCTGTTCGAGGACAACGCCGAGTTCGGCTTCGGCATGCGCGTGGCGCTGGATCAGCGCCGCAGCACGGCCCTCAACCTGCTCGAGGCCCTCGGCGAGGCGTTGCCGCTGCAGCTGAGGGAGGCCCTGGTGCGGGCGGATCAGTCGAGTGAGGCGGGCCTGGCCGAGCAGCGCCAGCGGGTCGAGGAGCTGCGCGATCGCCTGCGGGCGCTGATCGCCGCCGCCGGACCGGAGCAGCGGGAGTCGCGCCGGCAGGCGGAGCGGCTGCTCGACTGCTGCGATGGCCTGCTGCGCCGCAGCGTCTGGCTGATCGGCGGCGACGGCTGGGCCTACGACATCGGCTACGGCGGCCTCGATCACGTGCTGGCCTCCGGCCGTGACGTGAATGTGCTCGTGCTCGACACCGAGGTGTACTCCAACACCGGCGGGCAGATGTCCAAGGCCACGCCGCTGGGAGCGGTGGCCAAGTTCGCCGCCGGCGGCAAGGCCATGCCCAAGAAGGATCTGGGGCTGATGGCCATGACCTACGGCCACGTCTATGTGGCCAGCGTGGCGATGGGGGCCCGCGATGAGCACACCCTGCGCGCCTTCCTCGAGGCCGAGAGCTACCCGGGTCCCTCGCTGATCCTGGCCTACAGCCACTGCATCGCCCACGGCATCGACATGACCCAGGGCCTGGCGCACCAGAAATCGGCCGTGGATTCGGGCCGCTGGCTGCTCTACCGCTACGACCCGCGCCGGCTGGAGCGGGGCGAGAGCCCGCTGCAGATCGACAGCCGCTCCAACCCCCGCGGCCTGGCGGCCTCGATGGAGGGTGAGAACCGCTTCCGCATGCTGCGCTTCTCCCAGCCCGAGCGGGCCCGGGCGCTGGTGCAGCAGGCCGAGCGGAACCACGCCCGCCGCATGGCCCTCTACCGGGCCCTGGCCGACAGCGCCCAGCCGGGGGACAGCCGCCCCGCCGCCGACACCCGTCCCGCCCGGGAGGAGCAGCCATGACCACCACCACGCCCGGGCCCGCCGGCCCACAGCAGCACGATGCCTTCGGGCCGGACCTCTCGGTCGAGTACCTCGGCCTCCGGCTGGCCAATCCGCTGGTGGTGGGCGCGGCGGCACCCCTGAGCGAGAGCCCCGAGGCCCTGCCGGCCCTGGAGGCCGCCGGTGCCGGTGCGGTGGTGCTCCACTCCCTCTTCCAGGAGGAGATCGAGCGCGAGCAGATGATGCTGCACAGCCACTGGATGCAGGGGGCCGAGAGCTATGCCGAGGCCCTCAGCTACCTGCCGGAGGAGTCGGCCGTGCACGGCGGCGAGGACCTCTACCTGCGCGATGTGGAGGAGGCCCGGCGGCGGCTGAGCATCCCCGTGATCGCCAGCCTCAACGGCCTTCACCCCGGCAGCTGGGTCCACACGGCCCGGCGGATCGAGGCGGCCGGAGCCTCGGCGCTCGAGCTCAACGTCTACAGCGTGCCCACCGACCCAGGCCTTTCCTCCGAGGCGATTGAGCAGGAGCTGGTGTCGCTGGTGGCCGACGTGCGCCGGGACACCCGCCTGCCGCTCGCCGTGAAGCTGGGCCCCTACTACACCAATCTCAGTGCCCTGGCCCGGCGCCTGGCCGAGGCCGGCGCGGATGCCCTGGTGCTGTTCAACCGCTTCTACCAGCCGGACATCGACATCGAGACGCTGGAGATCCGCCCGAATCTGATTCTCAGCAACAGCCATGAGCTGCGGCTGCCGCTGCGCTGGATCGCCCTGCTCCATGGTCGTGTGCCAATGGACCTGGCCGCCAGCGGCGGCGTGCAGCGGGGCGCCGATGTGGTGCGGCTGCTGATGGCGGGGGCCAGCGTCACCCAGGTGGTGGGTGCCCTGCTCCGCCACGGCCCGGCCCGCCTCAGCCTGCTGCGCCGCGAGCTGAGCGACTGGCTGCACCAGCACGAGTACGCCTCCGCCCGCTCCCTGATCGGCTGCATGAGCCAGCGTCGCTGCCCCGAACCCAGTGCCTTCGAGCGGGCCCAGTACGTGCGCGCCCTGCACAGCCTGCACGCCGGCCCCCACGCATGACTCTCCTCACCGGATCCCCCGTGGCGGCCGATGCGCCGCCCACGCGCGTCAATGCCCTCGCCGCTGAGCTGGAGGACCTCGCCAGTCGTCCCTGGACCCTGATGGAGGTCTGCGGGGGCCAGACCCACGCCATCGTGCGCTGGGGGCTCGATCAGCTGCTGCCCTCTGGCATGCGGCTGATCCACGGGCCCGGCTGCCCGGTCTGCGTCACCCCGGCCGCCACGGTGGATGCCGCCCTGGCCCTGGCCCGGCGGCCGGAGGTGATCCTGGCCTCCTATGGCGACATGCTGCGGGTGCCGGGCAGCGATCCGGTCGGTGGTGCGGACCTGCTGGGGCTGCGGGCAACGGGCGGCGATGTGCGCCTGCTCACCTCGCCGCTGGAGGCGCTGAGCCTGGCCCGGCGCCATCCCGACCGGCTGGTGGTGTTCCTGGCCGTGGGCTTCGAGACCACGGCTCCGGCCACCGCCGTGGCCCTGCTGCAGGCCCGGCGGCAGGGGATCGAGAACCTGCGGGTGCTCGCCTCGCACGTGCGGGTGGTGCCGGCGATGGAGGCGGTGCTCTCGGAGCCGGACTGCGCCATCGACGGCTTCCTCGCCGCCGGCCACGTGGCGGCGGTGATGGGGCTCGGTGAGCTGCAGGCCCTGGCCGAGCGGCATCGGCTGCCGGTGGTGGTGACCGGCTTCCAGCCCGAGGAGCTGATGCAGGGGGTGGTCACCTGCGTGCGGCTGCTGGAGGAGGGTGGCTGCGGGGTCCGCAACGCCTATGGCGCCGTGGTGCGGCCCGACGGCAACCCGCAGGCGCGCTCCGCCATGGAGGCGGTGTTCGAGCCGGTGTCGGCGCCCTGGCGGGGGCTGGGGACCATCACCGGTGGTGCCCTGGCCCTGCGGGAGGACTACCGCCGCTTCGATGCGTTTCCGCTGCTGGATCCGCCGGGGCCGACAGCCGCCGCCCCGGAGGACAACCCCTGCATCAGCGGCCGCATCCTGCAGGGTCGTGCCCTGCCGAGCGACTGCCCGGCCTTCGGTGGCCGCTGTCGCCCCGAGCATCCCCTCGGTGCGCCGATGGTGTCGTCCGAGGGGGCCTGCGCGGCCTACCACCGCTACCGCGGTGCCGGGATCCCCGCCCGCTGCGGATGAGCGAGTGCATCCGCCTCGCCCATGGCGGCGGTGGACAGCTGATGCGGCAGCTGATCGCCGAGGAGTTCCGTCCCCTCCACGGCGGCGGGTCTCCCCTTCACGACGCGGCCACCATCGAACCGCCCGGGGGGCGGCTGGCCTTCACCACCGATGGCTACGTGGTGCAGCCGCTGGAGTTCCCCGGTGGCGACATCGGCCGGCTGGCGGTGACCGGCACGGCCAACGACCTGGCCATGGCCGGTGCCCGACCCCTGCACCTCAGCGTGGCGATGGTGCTGGAGGAAGGGCTGCCCCTGGCCCAGCTGCGGCGGATCGTGGCGTCGATGGCCGCAGCCGCCCGGGAGTGCGGCGTTGTGATCCGCACCGGCGACACCAAGGTGGTGGAGCGGGGCAAGGGCGATGGCCTGTTCATCACCACCAGCGGCGTGGGGCAGGTGGAGGCCTCGCGGCCGATCGGCCCGGGCTCGATCCGCCCGGGTGACCGGCTTGTGGTGAGCGGTGACCTGGGCCGCCATGGCCTGGCGATCCTGGCCATCCGCCACGGCCTGGAGCTTGAGCCACCGGTGGCCAGCGACTGCGCGCCCCTCTGGCCCGCCGTGGAACGGCTGCTGCAGGCCGGGGTGCATCCCCACCTCCTGCGGGATCTCACCAGGGGCGGCCTGGCGGCGGTGCTGCAGGAACTGGCGGAGGACAGCGGCTGCCCCTTCCGGATCGAGGAGGGTGCCCTGCCGCTCCATCCGGCCGTGGAGCGGGTCTGCGATCTGCTCGGCCTCGACCCCCTGCAGCTGGCCAACGAAGGTCGCTTTCTGCTGGTGGTGGCCCCGGACCAGCTGGAGGCGGCCATGGCCGTGCTCGGACCCGAGGGCGGGGTGTGCATCGGTGAGGTGGGCCGGCCCGCTGAGGCCGGCCCGGTGCCGGATGTGGTGCTGCGCACGCCCTACGGCACCCAGCGCTGCCTGCCACCGGTGAGCGGCGAACTGCTGCCCCGCATCTGCTGAGCCCAGCTGGGAGACTGGTCCGGCGGTTCGGAATCGGGCAGGGTCTCCATGGCGGCAGGCGACTACCGCGATTACTTCAAGGTGCTGGGCGTGGATCGCGGCGCCGATGCCGACACGATCAAGCGGGCCTTCCGCAAGCTGGCGCGCCAGTACCACCCCGATGTGAATCCGGGCGATGCCTCGGCCGAGGCCCGCTTCAAGGAGATCAGCGAGGCCTATGAGGTGCTCTCCGATCCCGACAAGCGCCGCCGCTACGAGCAGTTCGGCCAGTACTGGAACCAGGTGGGCGGCGGCGCCGGGCCCGCTGGCGTGGATGTGGATTTCGGCCGCTACGGCAGCTTCGACGATTTCATCAACGACCTGCTCGGTCGCTTCGGCGGCGGCGGAGCCGCACCGGGCGGCTTCGGCTTCGGCAGCGGTTTCCCCCGCAGCGGCGGCTTCGGCGGTCCCGCCGGCGGGCGGGGCGGGGTGTCCCTCGATGCGGAGGCCACCCTGTCCCTGTCGCTGCGGGATGCCTTCCGCGGCTGCGAGCGGACCCTCTCGGTCAACGATGAGCGCGTGCAGGTGCGCATCCCCGCCGGCGTCCAGGACGGCACCCGTCTGCGCCTCAAGGGCAAGGGCAATCTGCAGCCGAGCCGCGACCGGCGCGGCGACCTCTACCTGCTGATCCGCCTCGAGCCCCACCCCATCTGGCGGGTGACGGATCAGCAGCTCCGGGCCGAACTGCCGGTGAGCGTCGATGAGCTGGTGCTGGGCGGAGACGTGTCGGTGGCCACCCCCGATGGCCCCGCCACGATCACGGTGCCGCCGGCCACCCGCCCCGGTGCGGTGCTGCGGGTCAAGGGCAAGGGCTGGCCCTCGCCCAAGGGTCGCGGTGATCTGCTCCTGAGCCTGCGGCTGGAGACCCCGCGCTCGATCAGCGAGCGGGAGCGCCAGCTGCTCAGGGAGCTGCGGGAGGCCCGCCGGGAGGACCTGCGGGCCGACTGGGTGCGCCAGGCCGCGCTCTGACGCTGCCTAGGATCGCCCCAGGACACGGCCCTCGATGGAGCTCACCTACCGCCCCCGCCGTCTGCGGCGCACCCCTGCCCTGCGTGAGATGGTGCGGGAGTGCCATGTGCGGCCGGCCGATTTCATTTATCCCCTGTTCGTGCACGAGGGGACCGACAACGAGCCGATCGGTGCCATGCCCGGCGCTGTCCGCTGGAGCCTGGATGGCCTGATCGGTGAGGTGCAGCGGGCCTGGGATCTGGGCATCCGCTGCGTGGTGCTCTTCCCCAAAGTCGCCGATGGCCTCAAGAGTGAGGACGGAGCCGAGTGCTTCAACGAGGGCGGCCTGATCCCGCGCGCCATACGCCGGCTGCGCGAGTCCCACCCGGGCATGACGATCATGACCGACGTGGCCCTCGACCCCTATTCCTGCGACGGCCATGACGGCATCGTCAGTTCCGAGGGCGTGGTGCTCAACGACGAGACAGTGGAGATCCTCTGCCGGCAGGCGGTGGCCCAGGCCCGCGCCGGAGCCGATCTGATCGGTCCCAGCGACATGATGGACGGCCGTGTGGGGGCCATCCGCGAGGCGCTCGATGAGCACGGCTTCGAGCACGTGGGCATCATCAGCTACGCCGCCAAGTACGCCTCCGCCTACTACGGCCCCTTCCGCGAGGCGCTCGATTCCGCCCCCCGCACGGATGCCTCCAAGCCGATCCCGGAGGACAAGAGCACGTATCAGATGGATCCGGCCAATGCGCGGGAGGCCCTGACCGAAGCTCTGCTCGATGAGCAGGAGGGTGCCGACATCCTCATGGTCAAGCCCGGCCTGGCCTATCTCGATGTGATCCATCGGCTGCGCCAGGAGAGCGAGCAGCCGATCGCGGCTTACAACGTGAGTGGCGAATACGCCATGGTCAAGGCGGCGGCCGAGCGCGGCTGGATCGACGAGAAGGCCGTGGTGCTGGAGACCCTGCTCTGCTTCAAGCGGGCGGGTGCGGATCTGATCCTCACCTACCACGCCTGCGATGCGGCCACCTGGTTGCGCGAGCCCGGCGGGGCGTGAGCGGCGCGGCCTGTCTCAGCCCCCCGCCGACCGCCGGCGCTGAGGCCGCGGCGGTGATGGAGGAGGCGCTGGCCCTGCTGGAGTGGCCCCGCCTGCTCGAGCACCTCGCCCATTTCGCCGGCACCGCTGCCGGACGCGATCGCTGCCTGCATCTGCAGCTCCCCGGCAGCCTGGAGGCCAGCCAGGCCCGTCTCTCGGAGACCCGTGAGCTGCTCGCCCTCGATGGTCTGCTGGAGGGAGGTCTCAGCTTCGACGGGGTGGTGACGCTCACCCCCCTGCTCGATCACTGCGAGAAGGAGGGCACGGCTCAGGGTGAGGACCTGCTGGCCCTGGCCGGAACCCTGGGCGCGGGGCGCCGGCTGCGGCGGCAGATTCTCGATCCGGAGCTGCGGCCGGTCTGCAGCGCCCTGGTGGAGCCGGTGGCCTCCCTGCCGGAGCTGGAACAGCGGCTGCGCTTCTGCCTGGAGGAGGGAGGGCGCCTGGCCGATCGGGCCAGCCCGGATCTCGCCGCCGTGCGGCTGCAGCTGGAGGCCAGCCGTGAGCAGCGCCGCCAGCGGCTGCAGGAGGTGATGCGGCGCCATGCCTCGATCCTGCAGGACACGGTGATCAGCGAGCGCCGCGGCCGGCCCGTGCTCGCGGTCAAGGCCGGAGCCCAGTCCCAGCTGGCGGGCCTGGTGCACGACAGCTCGGCCTCCGGTCAGACCGTCTTCATCGAACCCCAGGCCCTCGTTCCCCTGGGCAACCGCATCCGCGATCTGGAGAGCCGGGAGCGGGAGGAGGAACAGAAGCTGCTGCGTCAGCTCAGTGGCCTGGTGGCCACGCACGTGCCGGCTCTGCGCCGGCTGCAGGATGTGCTGGAGCAGCTGGATGCGGGCACGGCCCGGGCCTGCTACAGCCAGTGGATCGGCGGTGTGCCGCCGGTGCTGGAGTCCGATCCGCAGGCGCCGTTCCAGCTGCGCGGTCTGCGCCATCCGCTGCTGCTCTGGCAGCAGCGCCGCCAGGGGGGTGCGCCGGTGGTGCCGGTCGATCTGCAGGTGTCGGCCGCGATCCGGGTGGTGGCGATCACCGGCCCCAACACCGGCGGCAAGACCGTGACCCTCAAGAGTGTGGGTCTGGTGGCGCTGATGGCCCGCGCCGGCCTGTTCCTGCCCTGCCACGGCACCGCCAGCCTGCCCTGGTGTGCCCAGGTGCTGGCGGACATCGGCGATGAGCAGTCGCTGCAGCAGAACCTCTCCACCTTCAGCGGCCACATCCGCCGCATCAGTCGCATCCTGGCCGCCCTGGCCGCTTCGACCGCACCGGCCCTCGTGCTGCTCGACGAGGTGGGAGCCGGCACCGATCCCTCGGAGGGGGCCGCCCTGGCCACCGCCCTGCTGCGCCACCTCGCCGGCGCGGCCCGCCTCACGATCGCCACCACCCATTTCGGTGAGCTCAAGGCGCTCAAGTACAACGACGAGCGCTTCGAGAACGCCTCCGTTGCCTTTGACGACGACACCCTCTCGCCCACCTATCACCTGCAATGGGGCATCCCCGGCCGCAGCAATGCGCTCGCCATCGCCGCCCGCCTCGGCCTGGACTCCGCTGTGGTGGATGCGGCCGGGGAGCTGCTGGCTCCGGCGGCCGTGGGAGAGGTCAACGCGGTGATCGCCGGCCTGGAGGACCAGCGGCAGCGCCAGCAGGAAGCGGCGGAGGAGGCCGCGGCGCTGCTGATGCGCGCCGAGCTGCTGCATGAGGAGCTGATGGAGGGCTGGCGCCGGCAGCAGCACCGCACCGCCGAGCAGCAGCAGGAGGGGCGCCGTCAGCTGGAGGATTCGATCCGCTCCGGCCAGAAGGAGGTGCGCCGCATCATCCGGCGCCTGCGGGAGGGAACTCCGGATGGAGAGCAGGCCCGCCAGGCCGGCCAGCGGCTCAAGCGCCTCCAGCAGCAGCACAGGCCCCACCCGGAACGGCGCGACCACAGCGGCTGGCGGCCTGTGCCCGGCGAGCGGGTGCGGGTGCTCTCCCTCGGTAAGGCGGCCGAGGTGCTGGAACTGGTGGAGGGAGGACGCCAGCTGGTGGTGCGCTGCGGTGTGATGCGGATGACGGTGGAGCTGAGCGCGATCGAGGCCCTCGATGGCCGCCGCCCGGCTCCTCCCGATCCACCGGCAGCGGCGGTGCAGGTGCGTCACCGCCTGCCGGCGACCGGAGCCGGACCTCAGGTGCGCACTGCCGCCAACACCATCGATGTCCGCGGCCTGCGGGTGCACGAGGCGGAGGCGATGGTGGAGGAGCAGCTGCGCCATGCCCGCGGACCGCTCTGGGTCATCCACGGCATCGGCACCGGACGCCTCAAGCGCGGCCTCCGCTCCTGGCTCGACACCGTTCCCTACGTCGAGAGGGTCAGCGATGCGGAACCCGGCGATGGCGGCACCGGCTGCAGCGTGATCTGGCCGCGCTGAGGCACCGGCCGGATTCAGGTCGTGAAGCTGGGCAGCACCGGCTCGGATGAGGCCGCCTGCGGGCGGGGAATGGCAATCGCTTCGCCGTCGGCTTCGAACAGGCGCCAGCCGGCGGCATTCACCTCGAGATGCAGCCGCTGGCCGATCGCCAGCTCCGGACTGGCGGGCGCACGAACATGCACCAGATGGTCCCCATCCAGAAGTCGGGCGCTGACGATCTGCTCATTGCCCAGGGCCTCGCAGTGCACCACATCCGCCGGCAGGTTGCGGTTGGTGGCCGGGGCCACGCTCAGATCCTCCGGCCGCAGGCCAGCGGTGAGGCATGCACCCACCCGGCCCTCCACCGCCGCCTCGAGCACGCCATCGATCGGGAAACGCCGCTCTCCCAGCAGCAGCGTGCCGCCGGCGGCCACCTGCACCGGCAGGAGGTTCATCGGCGGGCTGCCGATGAACTGCGCCACGAACAGGTTCGAGGGCCAGCGGTAGAGCTCCATCGGGGTACCGAGCTGTTGCAGCCGCCCCTGGTTGAGCACGGCGATGCGATGGCCCATGGTCATCGCCTCCACCTGGTCGTGAGTCACGTAGATCGTGGTGGTGCCGAGGCTGCGCTGCAGGCCCACGATCTGGGCCCGGGTGCCGGAGCGAAGCTTGGCGTCGAGGTTGCTCAGGGGTTCATCCATCAGAAACACCGACGGCTCCCGGGCGATGGCCCGACCCAGAGCCACCCGCTGCTTCTGACCGCCGGAAAGCTCTTTGGGCCGTCGCTGCCGCACCGCGTCCAGTTCCAGCAGTTCGGCCACCTCGGCCACCCGCCGTTCGACGCGCTCCTCGCGGAGGGATCGCACCCGCATCGCCCGGGGCCAGCGGCGTGACCAGCGGTGCAGCTGGTCGACCAGCACCTCACGCGGTCCGCGCTTCTGCCGCCGCCTCAGCCCGAAGCCGATGTTGTCCTCCACGCTCAGGTGGGGATAGAGCGCGTAGCTCTGGAACACCATCGCCACATCGCGCCGGGCCGGCGGGCGCCGACTGATGGGCTGGCCGTCGAGCAGGATCTCCCCGCCTGTGGGTTCATCGAGTCCGGCGAGCAACCGCAGCAGGGTGCTCTTGCCGCAACCGGAGGGCCCCACCAGCACGAGGAACTCGCCGTCGGGAACCGTGAGATCCACCCGATCGAGAACCTGCACCGGCTCGCCACCGCCGCGGCCGGGGAAGCTCTTGCTGACCTGCTCGAAGCGGACCTCGGCCAAGGTCTGACTGCGGTGACGCCGATCCTAGGGTTGTGGATCGGCTGCCCCACCCGGCCTTGCAGTTCATCGATCAGGCCACGATCAACGTGCGTGCCGGCCGCGGTGGGGACGGCATCGTGGCGTTCCGCCGCGAGAAGTACGTGCCCGCCGGAGGGCCGGCCGGCGGGAATGGCGGGAAAGGCGGCGACGTGTGGCTGCAGGCCGATGCCAACCTCCAGACGCTGCTGGATTTCCGCTACCAGCGGGAGTTCAAGGCCGGCGATGGCCGCCGCGGCGGGCCCAACCGCTGCACCGGCGCCGGCGGCGAGGATCGCCTGATCACCGTTCCCTGCGGCACCGAGGTGCGCCATGCGGACAACGGTGAACTGCTGGGTGACCTGACCGCCGCCGGCGATCGGCTGCGGGTGGCGAGCGGCGGCCGCGGCGGCTGGGGCAATGCCCACTATCTGAGCAATCGCAACCGGGCTCCCGAGCGTTGCACCGAGGGAGTCGAGGGCGAGTGCCTGCCGCTGCAGCTGGAACTGAAGCTGCTGGCGGAGGTGGGCATCATCGGTCTGCCCAACGCCGGCAAAAGCAGCCTGATCAGCGTGCTGTCGGCGGCGCGTCCCCGGATCGCCGCCTACCCCTTCAGCACGCTGGTGCCCAATCTCGGTGTGGTGCGCCGGCCCAGTGGCGATGGCACCGTCTTCGCCGACATCCCCGGCCTGATCGCCGGGGCCTCGCAGGGGGCGGGCCTCGGCCATGCGTTCCTGCGCCACATCGAACGCACCCGATTGCTGCTGCATCTGGTGGATGCCTCGGCTGAATCGGTGGAGCAGGACCACCGGGTGGTGCTGCAGGAGCTGGAGGCCTACGGCCACGGACTGGCTGAGCGGCCAAGGCTGCTGGTGCTCAGCAAGTGCGACCTGATCGATGAGGAGGAGTGCCGCCGGCGTTGTGATCTGTTGTCAGCCGCATCCGGACGGGCGGTGTTGCCCATCGCTGCGGTCACCGGGCAGGGCCTTCAGGCGCTGACCGCCTCGGTCTGGGAGGCGCTGGCCGAGCAACGGTGAGGGCTTGGTTACAGCGGCTTGTGGCCGATTGCATCCATGGCCATAACGGGGTTACGCCAGGTCTGTCCACCATGACCTTCTACACCGCTTACCACAAGGATGGTCGGGTGATCGCCCGCTGCCAGACACGAGAGGAGATCAATCAGCTCCGGGCCATGGGTCGCCCCATCGCCAAGGTCGCGCCGCTGCGCGAAGAGGAGTCGGTCACCTGCCGCCTGACGGACACACCCGCCGGATTCAACGAGGACGTCTGATCTCGCTCATCGGCGGGGAGCCTGAAGACCCCGTCAGGTGGTGGGTTTCGCCGCAACAATTTCGCCGCAACAAGTGGTGGGTGACGCCGGAAGGGGGCGGAGACATGCGCTTGAGAACAGGCTTTCGCTGGTTGGCTTCTCTTCACCCGCCAGGGATCTCCGCGGCAGCCCCGAAGCGCCGCCAGCGATGAGATGCAGTGGTGGTGTGAGGAGGTTATCTTTTATTCCTGCTTGGTTGAAGCTCCCTTTTTTTCTGTTTCGTTGAAGCACCTTGAAACAGGTGAGTGATCTGTCGGGCTGCCGGTCCCAAGTACTTCGGTTCACCAGTCATGCAATCGGTGGTATCCGTTTCATCGGATACAGACTGATGCATTGAGGGCTGATGGATCCGCTTGCTAAGCAACCCAGACGCGTGGATTGTGACGACGTCGTCTCAATCCAGGTGATCCAATTCGGCCTGGAGGCGACAGATCAGCTCATTCTCTCCTGGAGCAGCCCTCGAAAACCATGCTGCCCGCGGTGATACAGAAACGCCCGGCTTCAGCCGGGCTGCAGGACTGTTTCAGTCGTCGTAGACCCTGCACTCCGGCGCTTCAGGGTTGGTGTCGCAATACATTTCCAGCGAGGTGGGATCGTGCTGGTCACCGGGATGGTGGTCCTTGTACTCCTTGAGGGATTGCAGTTCCTCCTCAAGGTGGCGGACTTTGCCGGTATTGCCTTCGGCGCGTGCCTGCTGGATCTCGCTCTGATCCTTCTGGATGTGCTCGTCGATGGATTTCATGAGAAAGGCCGGCGTGTCCTGCCGCTCCATGTCTGTTCCACCTTACGGGCAGTCCTCCATCGGCGGAACGCCCGCATCATCAGCTGATGCCGAGGATCAGGAAAGAAGCACAAAGCAGCGCAGGCAGGCCCATCGCTGCCCCCGGATCTCCGGGGCGCTCCGAGGGCGGGGGCAGAAGCCGGTCAGGCGGCAATGCCGGGGGCGGCCCCATCCAGATGGGCGAAGACGCTCTTGTCGCCGACGTCCGCCGCCGCCTCCATCGGCAGCTTGCGGAGGCCCAGCACCAGGAGCAAGGCAGCCGCGATCAGCATCAGCCGGTAGCTGGCCAGTGGCGGCAGGACCCCCAGCAGAAGGCCAAGCAGGGCCAGGGGCAGCAGCAGGGTCACGCCGATGGCCTCCGGCCGGCGAAAGCAGAAGAACTCCTTGAAGCCGATGCCGGTGAGCGCGGCGAAGAAGGGGCCCACCGCCAGAAGCCAGAGGCGCTGGTCCAGCAGGGTTGCGGGCAGCTCGCCCGCATCGGAGCGGACCAGCAGGGCGGCCATCCCCATCGATCCGACCAGCCAGAAGACCTGCAGCAGACGGTGGAGCGGGCGGAGATAGATGTGGATCCAGTTCAGAGCCAGCCCGAGGCTGATCACCATGCCGGCGGGCCAGAGCCACGGGCGGATCTCCAGGGATGGGAGATCCCAGCTGATCAGAAGCCCTCCCAGGCACAGAGCCAGGCTGATCAGGCTCAGCCGGTAGGCCAGCACCTCACGCCGGTCCGCGGGGGTGATGGTGAAGCTGCCGTACACGCCCTCGAACACCTCGGTCCTGGCTTCCGCTGGGGCAGGGTCGGGGCTACCGGAGCGCGTCATGGTCGGGCCGGTGCTGGTGCGGACATGCCGGTGACGATCTGCTCGAGTGGCGCCGGCAGCGGAACGATACCCCCGGGATTCAGGGGGAACAGGCCGGCGAAGTAGTGCTGCCGCCAGGCGGCGCCATCACAGGTGGCGCGCACCTCCGGCAGGTTGTAGAGGGCCGCCCGCCAGCGGTACAGGGAACTGAACGACCAGAGCGGTCGGCCGGAACAGCCGAAGAGCGGTTCGTACACCAGCTCCCAGCGGATCAGGGTGGTGAACAGGCACAGGTCCGCCAGCGTCAGTGATGCTCCGCAGAGCCAGGGACCGGCCTGGCTCAGCTCCCGGTCCGCGGATTCGAGCGCCTGCATCAGCTCAGCGTGGGCCTGCTCGTAGGCGCTCTGGCAGCGGGCGAAGCCGCAGCGGTAAACGCCGTCGTTCACCGTGTCCTGCAACCGCAGGCGCCAGCGTTGGCTGGCCTCCCGGCAGTCGGGTGGGTCGAGATCGATGCTCCCGGGCTCAGCGGGCCAGCGGTTGAGCAGGTCCATCATCCCGGCGCTGTCGTTGCAGAGCACCCGCTCTCCGATCCGATCCAGCAGCACCGGCACCGTTGGCCGGTGCTGCCTGGGCGTCCGGTGGGCCCGGTAGAGGTCAGCGAGGGTGCTGAACCCATCGCGGGGAGGATCGAGGATCCACCGGCCTCCCCGCAGGTCGGGACTGGCTTCCGCCAGGGTCAGCGTGGAGCCGAGGCCCCGCAGCGACCACACCAGCCAGACGCGGTGGGCCCACGGGCAGCTGCGACCGATCACCAGCCAGTGCCGGCCGGCCTCATCGGCGCTCGCCGGGACCGCTCCCGCCTCCGGCACCGCACTCGCCGGTCGGCGGTAGTTGCCCTGGCGGTCCGCCGGACCCAGCCCGCCCATCAGCTGCAGCCATTGCCAGTGCCATCCCGCTCGAACGGAAGCGACCAGCCATCGGGGCAGGCTCATGGGAGCGCTGGTGCAATGCACTTCGTAGTGTGCAGCGAACCGCTGGGCTGACCCGTCGATGCAGAGGCCATCCGGCGAGGACGGCACGCCGCAGGTGCTCATCACAGCCGCCACTCACGGCAATGAGCCCAATGCCGCCTGGCTGCTTGAGTCCTGGCCGGAGCCCTCGTGGCCCGGGGCCATCAGGGTGCGGCCGGTGACGGCCAATCCCGACGCCCTGGCGTGCAACCGCCGCTACATCGACTGCGATCTCAACCGCAGTTTTCTGAAGGCGCGGAATGCCCCTGCTGCTGCCGGCGATCCGCTCGAGGTGCGGCGCGCCCGGGATCTGCTGCGGTTCTGGGGCACAGGCGGTGAGCAGCCCTGTTCCGTCGCCATCGATCTGCACAGCACCACGGCCGCCATGGGGGCCTGCCTGGTGGTGTACGGCCGCCGCGGAGGCGATCTCGCCCTGGCCGCGGGCATTCAGCGACGCCTGGGGCTGCCGGTCTATCTGCACGAAGGCGATGCCTCCCAGACCGGCTTTCTGGTGGAGGCCTGGCCCTGCGGGGTGGTGATCGAGGTGGGACCGGTGGCGCAGGGCGTGCTCGACTCCCGCATCATCCGCCAGACGCGACTGGCGCTCGAGACCGCGATCGAGGTCCTCCAGGATTGCCGCTCCGGCGCGCCGCTGAACTGGCCGGCTCACCTGGAGGTGCACCGCCACCTGGGTAGTCTTGATGTGCCCAGGGATGGCAGCGGCGAAGCGATGGCCTGCATCCATCCGGCCCGCCAGGGGCGGGACTGGCAGCCTCTGGCCCTGGGGGATCCGCTGTTCGAGGCCCATGGCGGTGAGGACATGGTGCTGGAGCCGCATCACCTCGCCCAGTGGAGCGAGGGGGGAGGGGCGGCCGGGCCCCTGGTGCCGGTGTTCATCAATGAAGCGGCCTACCGGGAGAAGGGCATCGCCATGAGCTTCACCGTGAGAGAGTGCTGGCCTGTCGAGCCGGCATGGATCGAAGCGCTCCAGCGGGTGCTTGCTGTCCCGCCTTCGCCTCAGCTGTCCCCGGCCGCCGCCGGCTCATCGTCCGGCACGAGCGGGCCGTTGTAGGGCACGGCGACCACGGAGCGGCCGTCGAGGGCGATGGTCACCACGCTCTCGACCGTCGGGACCGGCGGCACCTCCTGCTCCCAGCCCGGGGGGCCTCCGCGGAAGCGGAAGGTGTAGCCCTCACCGTCCTCACCGATGAGACAGTCCGTGCTGCCGGTTCTGTGCATGCAGGCGGCGGCCCGGTAGCCGGAGAGCCCGCCGTTGAGGCGTTCGGCGTGCATGCGCGCCAGATTCACGGCCCGTGCCCGTGCGAACACGGCTTCGCTGTCCACCTGGGCCACAGCGGCCCCTGCCTGCACAAGAGCCGCGACCAGACTCAAGGCCGGCGGGCCCAGCCGTGTCCTTGCCGGTCCGAGCTGGGTCATCCGCATGCCCACACCGCCTGCTCCTTGGTGCAGGGCAGGTCGCTGGTGCTGCCGTCGGCCCAATACACCCTCAGCCGGTCGTCCTCGGTGCCCATGCGGAAGGTGAGCGACTGAATCGCACCGGCGGGCACCGTCGGGTCCTCCTCGCCGGAACCGCCTTCGTTGCCCGAGCCGCTGAGACGCTGTTCGAGCTGGTCGATTCTCAGCTCCAGCCGCTTCAGCTCCTCGGTCAGGGCCGTCGCGTCGCCTCCCGGCTGGCATGCGGTCAGCGCGAGCGTGCCGGCGGCGGCCATGACGGCGGTCGCAAGGTTCCGCAGGGAGAAGGTCATGGCCGGGGCCGCGTGCGCGAATTTCAGGATGCACCCTCCCGGCACCGGCTGGAAGGCCCCTGCCCCCGCCTCCCGATCCTTAAATCCATGTAACGAACCCGCAATGTTCTGTTACAGTCGTTGTGGACGTGGGACGGGTTTCCGCCCGCGCCCCTTCCATCCCGCCTGCTGGCGGGGCTGGGTTTCGCCCCGGTTCCGTTGCAGACATCTTTTCCGATCTCATGACCACCACCATTCAGCAGCGCTCCGGCGCTTCGGTGTGGGACCAGTTCTGTGCATGGGTCACCTCCACCAACAACCGTCTGTATGTCGGTTGGTTCGGTGTGCTGATGATCCCCACGCTGCTGGCCGCCACCATCTGCTACATCGTCGCCTTCATCGCGGCACCCCCCGTCGACATCGACGGCATCCGTGAGCCGGTTGCCGGCTCGCTGCTTTACGGCAACAACATCATCTCCGGTGCTGTTGTGCCTTCGAGCAACGCCATCGGCCTGCACTTCTACCCCATCTGGGAAGCCGCTTCTCTGGATGAGTGGCTGTACAACGGCGGTCCTTACCAGCTGGTTGTCTTCCACTTCCTGATCGGCGTCTTCTGCTACATGGGCCGTGAGTGGGAACTCTCCTACCGCCTGGGCATGCGCCCCTGGATCTGCGTCGCCTACAGCGCCCCCGTGGCTGCTGCCAGCGCCGTGTTCCTGGTGTACCCCTTCGGTCAGGGCTCCTTCTCCGACGGCATGCCCCTCGGCATCAGCGGCACCTTCAACTTCATGCTGGTGTTCCAGGCTGAGCACAACATCCTGATGCACCCCTTCCACATGCTGGGTGTGGCCGGTGTGTTCGGCGGCAGCCTGTTCTCCGCCATGCACGGTTCGCTGGTGACCTCCTCGCTGGTTCGTGAGACCACCGAGAGCGAGAGCCAGAACTATGGCTACAAGTTCGGCCAGGAAGAGGAGACCTACAACATCGTGGCTGCCCACGGTTACTTCGGTCGCCTGATCTTCCAATACGCCAGCTTCAACAACAGCCGCAGCCTGCACTTCTTCCTGGCTGCCTGGCCTGTGATCGGCATCTGGTTCACCGCCCTTGGCGTGAGCACGATGGCGTTCAACCTGAACGGCTTCAACTTCAACCAGTCCATCCTTGATGGACAGGGCCGTGTGCTGAACACCTGGGCTGACGTGCTGAACCGCGCCAACCTGGGCATGGAAGTGATGCACGAGCGCAACGCTCACAACTTCCCGCTGGACCTGGCTGCTGCCGAGTCCACGCCTGTGGCCCTGACCGCTCCGGCGATCGGCTGATCCACCCCCACTGCCAGGGCCGGATCACCCGGCTGCCTGCAGACGGCCCCCGCACAAGCGGGGGCTCTTTTCATGATGAGGGCCCTAGATGACGCGGTAGTTGAGGATCTCGATCAGGCGCTTGAGGGTGGCATCGTCCGAGATGCGGTAGTTGAGCATGTCGATCAGACGCTTCAGGGACGCGTCGTCGCTGTCCCGCTTGAGGATGCGCACCCGTACCGGAGTGGTTTCGCCGTCCGCACTGAGCGTTCCGTCCTGCAGATCCGCCTGGATCTCAGATCGGAACGCGGCACGCACCTGATTCCAGATCGCCCGTCGCTCCCTGGCTGAAGCCCGTGAGATCCCGGCGAGGACCAGCTCCAGGCCTGCGGACTCGCCGGAGCACCAGCGCTGTGCAACCTCTCGGCCCGCCTGCTCCAGGGCTGCCGCGGCCTCACCCGGGGCGATCGAATAGCAGTAGCGCCTCGGTTGCTCCGGATCTGCACCGCGCTGCACGCGCTCCTGGTCATACAGAGCCAGGAGGATGCGGGCGACCTGTCCCTGGTCGTAGCCCGTCACATCCTGCAGCTGGCGTGCTGTGATGCCGGGAGTGGCGGCAATCAGGCTGAGCACCCGGAATTCGCGGTACCCCAGATCGGGAAATCGGGCCCTGGCGCTCTCGAGAGCATCCACCGTCAGACCGATCGCCCTCGGATGAGGACTCGCCGAGGTCGGTGGCTCTGAACGTTCGCCCAACCGAAACGGAAAACCACCATTAACGTACCGGCTTCCCCTGATCAATCAAGTCAGGGCGCGACCTCTCGGGCGCCTTCCGTTGGCTCCCGGTCGCCCTGTTCCGTGATCGAGTCGAACGACGGCAGAGGCTCGTCCGGCGGCAGGGGGGGAAGAGGCGGTGGGGGCTCGAGCGGATAGCGCTGTGCCTCGGTGCGTTCGCCCTCCCGCACCGGCAGGTCCTCCGGGGCGTTGGGCCGTGTCTCCGGACCGATGATCACCACGGCGGATCGCTCCACCAGCAGGCGGAACCGCAGGCCCAGCCGCTCATTCAGGTAGGCCTGCACCGCCGCCACCTGCTTGGGCGTCGGCAGGTCCGGATCGCTCACCCGCACCGCCGTCCGCACCAGCGGCGGGTTCTGGGACCAGTCGATGCGGACGGATTCGATGGTCGCCTCCTCGCCCAGGGTGAGCGTTTCGCGCCGGAGGATTTCGGAGATGGTTTCAGCGACCTTCTGGCGCGTGGATTCGCGCCTGGCACTGCCCACCAGATCCCAGAAGCTGCCGGTCAATGGCACCAGCAGCAGGGCCGTGAGCACAAAGCTGGTGTAGCTCATGCGGCTCCGCTTCAGGCGCTGGCGGAAGGCCGGCTCCAGTGCCCCCATCACCAGAAGGCCGCCGCTGAGGATGCCGAGCAGGTTCGTGGTGAACAGGAGTCCGGCACCGGCCGCCTCCTGCCAGAGGCGATGCGACAGCAGCAGGCCCATCACACAGACCGGTGGCACCAGCGCCACGGCGATCGCCGTTCCCGCCACGGAGCTCACCGCACCGCGCCGCAACTTCGCGTAGGTGGCGATGGCTCCGGCCACCAGGGCGATGGCCAGATCGAGCAGATTGGGACGGATCCGGTTGCTCACCTCGCTCCCGAAGCTGGGCAGTCCGGCCGCCAGGCCCAGTCCGATGGCCAGGAGTGTGGTGAGAGCCACACCGGTCATCAGGGTGATCAGGGCACGCCGAAGCAGGGGCAGATCGCCCTGGATCACGGCGAAGGCGCCCGCTCCCAGGGGGAGGATCCAGGGGGCGATCACCATGGCCCCGATCACCACGGCGGCACTGTTGGCCAGCAGCCCGAGGGTGCCGATCAGGCTGGCCCCGAGGGTCAGCACGAGGAAGGTTTCGCTGAGGGCTGCGTCGAGGCGGTAGCTCCGCCTCAGCGTCTCCAGCCGTGAGGGCTCCATCAACCAGGCAGTGAGGCACGGATCCCGGCGGCCTGGAGCCGCCGTGGGTTGGCCATTGTTTCAGCCGCCGGATTGCCGCACTGGCGCGGGCGCTCCGCCCACCAGGGGCCACCAGCGCAGCCCCTGCACCAGCTGGGCTGGTGTCCGCCCCGCGCTGCGCTGGAGTTCCGCGGCCATGCTGTCCAGCAGGGACCCGTGCAGGCTCTCCCCCATCGCCTGCACCAGCACCGTTGAGGCGGCGAAGGCGGCGGACGATTCCTCCAGGGAGCGGGGCAGCCGCAGCTGGCGGGCGTTCGGGTCGCGCTCCGGATCGCCGTGCACCGGGGCCGGCAGTTGCCGGAGCGGCTGCAGCGCGCCGCCGACCACCGCCTGCAGGGCCCCGAGCACCAGGTAGGGATTGGCCATCAGATCCACCACCTTGATCTCCGCATGGGCGGGCGCGTGATCCGCTGCCGCGGGGATCAGCCTGAGAGCGGCCTCCCGGTTCTCCACCCCCCACACCTGGAACGGGGCCGCCCAGGTGCCCGGCACCAGCCTCAAATAGGACACAGCCGACGGGGCCGTGAGCGCCATCAGGCCCGGCAGCTCGTCCAGAACCGCAGCCAGGATCGAGGCTCCCTCCGCCGTGAGGCCGGCCTCACCCCCACCCCCTTCAAGGAGGGGTGTGCCGTTGCGCTGCACGCTGAAGTGCAGGTGACCGCCATTGCCGACGCCGTCCAGGCACGGTTTCGGGCTGAAGCTGCAGTGGGCACCGATCCGCTCACTCACGCGCTGGATGACCAACCGGGCCCGCACCAGCCGATCGGCGGCCTCCAGTGCTGCAGCCGGAGCCAGAGACAGCTCGAACTGGGAGGCTCCGTATTCGGGGTGGAACTGCAGCCAGGGCAGATCGGCATCCTCGAGTGCGTCCAGGAGCGCGCTGGCGTAGTCGAGTCCGTTGACCAGGCGATCCCCTCCGTAGGGACCGCCGGCAACGGTGGGCCGGCAGCTCCCGTCCGCGCCGGGCTCCGCGAGCATCCACTCCAGCTCGAAACCCGCGCTCAGACTCAGTCCGGCGGCGGCCAGCCGCTGCGACTGGGCGCGGCAGAACAGGCGCTGATCAGCGGCATAGGGCACGTCGTCGCGCTGCCAGCGATCACCCGCTGCCCAGCCCCAGCCCGTCGCTGGTTCCAGGGGGGCGAGGGAGGCGGGATCAGCCCTCAGGCGCAGGTCTCCATCGGGAACCGCCAGACGGTGTCCCGACGCGATGGCGCCATCCGTGCGGAACGCGTCCGACACCGGCGAGAAGCCCACGCCCTCCGTCACACTGCGCCGGAAGGCGTGCATGGGAACCACCTTCACCAGCGTGGCTCCGGCGTGATTCACCCAGGTGAGGGCCACCCGCCGCAGACCGCTGCCGTCGGCGGTGTCGGAGTCCTCCAGTGGCGCGCGCATGCTCGGGCCGGTGTCTGATCTTCATGATCGGTGCTGTCGCCGCCGCTGCTGCCAGAGCCTGCGCCGCGGCAAGCCAGCCGCCATCGAGAAGGCCAAAGATCATTTCCGCTGGGCAGAATCCCGGCAGAACGAACAAAGCAGGGTAGTCAATCGTCAGTTGACGATGTAAGCCGGTGACGGGATTTGAACCTGCGACCTACTGATTACGAATCAGTTGCTCTACCCCTGAGCTACACCGGCGCTGGTGTGAAATTAGCAGGTCAGCCACTGGGCAGCGCATGGGTGAACAGGACCGCTCCTCCGGCCTTGATCCGGAGCTGCGCCGCCGCCTGCTGGCTGAATCACGCACCCCCTGGCGGGGACTCCGGCGGGGGCTCTGGCTCGCCTTCGCTGGCTCCGGCGCCATCGGCCTGATGGTCATGCTCTCCCGTCTGCTCGGTGGCGGGGAGGTCGCCGGCAGCGATCTGCTCCTGCAACTCGGCGCCTTCCTCCTCTTCGCCGCGCTGCTCTGGTGGGACCGCAACCGCGACTCCGGCAGTCCCGGGGGGGATCTCGACAGATGAGTCCTCCGGAGCGGGCTGGGGTGCGACATCCTGCCCGGCTGCTCTGGCCCAGGACAGGGGCTGCAGCAGCAGCAGCGGCAGGCCGAGGCTGAGCCGCTCGCCAGCGGGACTGCCGGCATCGAAACCCGGCGTGCCGGGCTGAGGCTCCTCAGATCCGGGAGATGGGCCCCGGGTCAGGAGCCAGAGCGCCTGAACCCATTGCTGCCATTGCCAGAGCATCACGGCCAGCAGCCCGGCCGCCAGCAGCAGACCCAGGAGCCGGGGGCTGTCGCGGAACGGCGACCAGCTGAAGGCCTGGGGGGCCATGCCGTCGATCCGGCTCAGGAGGGCGAGGAGGGGCAGGAGTCCTGCGGCGGCAAGGACGCGCACCGGCCGCGGCATGGCATCGGGCCTGAGCAGGCGCTGCTGCCAGGCGCTCAACGCCTGTTCAGGCCTCTGGATCAGCAGCAGGGAGAACGGACTCGGGGGCATGCGCCAGAGGAGCGTCGCCGGCAGCACGGCCCCGATCCCCCAGGCGAACAAGCGCTCGAGTGCCGGCAGGCCGACCGGGCCGTCGTTGGCCAGAACCAGCAGCAGCAGCAGGGTCTCAAGCGGCCAGATGGTCGGGCCGAGCAGCTGCAGCCAGATCAGGGGGTCCTCACGGCTCGCCCGGACGGGTGAGAGAGAAGGCGAGGCCGGGCTGACGGTCACGCTGGCGTCTCAGGTCAGGTGCTCAGGGAGCGGCGCTGCGTGACCAGTCGGTACGCGGCGATGCGATCCCCGTTCTGCCAGTTGGCGAAACGATCGCAGCCGATGCCGCATTCGAAGCCGGTGGCCACTTCCTTGACGTCGTCCTTGCCGCGGCGGAGGGAGTCGAGGTCGCCTTCGAAGACGATCTCCTTGCCCCGGTGCACCCGCACCTTGGAATTCCGCAGCACCTTGCCGCTGGTGATGTAGCAGCCGGCCACGGCGGATTTGCCGATGGTGAAGACGGCCCGCACCTCGGCTTCCCCGAGGGCTTCCTCGACCAGTTCGGGTTCGAGCAGGCCCTCCATGGCGAGCTGGATGTCCTCCAGCAGCTTGTAGATGACGTCGTAGTCGCGCACGTCGACACCGTTGGCATCCGCCGCCCGCTTGGCGCCGGAGGCCATGGAGGTGTTGAAGCCCACGATCACGGCACCCGAGGCGGCAGCCAGATCCACGTCGGTTTCGGTGATCTCGCCCGGTGCGGAGAGCAGCACCCTCACCTGAACCTCGCCCTGGGGCAGCTGCTCGAGGGAGCCGAGGATGGCCTCCACCGAGCCCTGCACGTCGGCCTTGAGGATCAGGTTGAGCTCCTTGAGTTCCCCGTCGCTGGCCTGACCGGAGAGGGCTGTGAGGCTGACCCTGCGGGACGCCATCTGCTGGGCGAGGCGGCTCGCCCGCGCTTCCGAAGCGCGTTCGCCGACCACGGCCCGGGCGGATTTCTCATCGGGATAGACCTCGAATTCATCGCCGGCCGATGGGACCTCGCTGAAGCCCAGGGCCTCGACGGCGGAGGAGGGGCCGGCCTGTTTGACGCGCTGGCCGGAGTCATCCACCATGGCCCGCACCTTGCCCAGAACAGGGCCGGCCGCCACGACATTGCCGGCTCTGAGGGTGCCGTTCTGCACGAGCAGGGTGGCCACCGGACCCTTGGCCTTGTCGAGGTGGGCTTCGATGACGGTGCCCTTCGCCAGCCGGTCGGGATTGGCCTGGAGATCCTCCACCTCGCTGACCAGGAGGATCATCTCCAGGAGCTTGTCGATGTTCTCGCCCCGGATGGCACTCACCGGCACCATGACGGTGTCACCACCCCACTCCTCAGCCACCAGCTCACGCTCGGAGAGCTCCTGCTTGACCCGGTCGGGCTGAGCGCCTTCCTTGTCGATCTTGTTGATGGCCACCACGATCGGCACCTCGGCGGCGCGGGCGTGGCTGATGGCCTCCAGGGTCTGGGGCCGGACGCCATCGTCTGCGGCCACCACCAGAACAGCCACGTCCGTGACCCGTGTGCCCCGCGCCCGCATGGCGGTGAAGGCTTCGTGCCCGGGGGTGTCCAGGAAGGTGAGGCGGCGCGATTCGCCGCCGTGGTCGACGGCCACCTGATAGGCGCCGATGTGCTGGGTGATGCCGCCGGCTTCTCCGGCGGCATCACGGGTCTGACGGATGGCGTCCAGCAGACTCGTCTTGCCGTGGTCGACGTGACCCATGACGGTCACCACCGGCGGGCGACGGATGAGGTGAGCCAGGTCGCTCTCCTCGATCATCTCGCCGGTCTTCTTGGCGGCCTCCTCGACGTCGTCCTCCAGCACCGGCACGCCGAACTCCTGGGAGACGGCTTCGATCGAGGGCAGATCGAGTGTCTGCGTGACTGTGGCGATGATGCCCTTGAAGAAGAGCGACTTGATGATGTCGGAGCTCTCCACGCCGAGCTTGTCGGCCAGCTCCTGCACGGTGAGATTGCCCTCGGGAACGATGAGCATCTCGGGCCGGACCAGCTTGGCCTCCCGGGCGGCTCGCAGCTCCATGGCGCGGCGTCGCTGGCGCTGGCGCGTGGTCTCCTTGCGGCGCTTGCGCAGGGCCGCCACCGGCTTGGAGCCGCTGACCTTCTGCTGGCCGCGGGGCCTGGCCGGGCGGGCCAGGCTCGCCTGGAGCACCGATGAATCCTGCCCACCGGCGAAGCCGCCGGTCTGGGTGGCCAGCTGATCATCGTTCTCACCGATGATGTGAACCTTCTGGCGCTGCCGCTGCGGTGCCCGGCTGCGCAGGGCTTCCAGGCGGGCGCTGTCGTCCCAGTCGGGCCGCCTGGGTCGCCCGGCCGCACCTGGGCCTGCAGGCCTGTAAGCGGGGCGCCTCGGCGCTGATGGCGGTGTCGCCGACGGTGCCGTGGCCTGGGCTCCGCCCGCGGCTCCGGGGGCACCGGCCGGGGCACTGCCCGGGCGCCTCGGCGGCGGAGCCGGTTGCCGGGCCCCGGGCTTCTGCAGCTGCATCAGCTCGCCGGGGGCGACCGGCCGGCGCATGCCGGCGGGCATGCCACCGGGACGGGTCGGGGCACCGGGGCGGCCACCGCTGCCCTCGGGTTGGCGCCGGATGGGCTTGCCCACCAGCTCCAGCGATCGCGCCGGACGCCGGACGGGCGCCTGACCCCGGCCGGCGCCAGTTGGGGTCGGTGCGCCTGGACGCAGGGGAGCCTGAGCTCTCTGGGGCTGACCGGCGCGCTGAGGCGACGCCGGCCGCCCTGCCGGTGCCGGGCGGCCGGCGGCTCCCGTGGGTCGACCCCCGGCCGGAGCGCCCGGGCGCGTGGGCTGAGGCCTGCCCACCAGCTGGGGCTTGGCCGGCGTGCGGGGTCGGCCGGTTCCCGTTGCCGGGGTGGGGGCCGGAGCGCCCGGCCGCCGGGGTGCGGGCCTGGCGGGGGCGGGTCGGGCCGGCGGTGGCGGCGTGGCGGCGGCGGGGCGTCTGGCCGGGGTTGCCGGGCTCGGGGGGCGTCCTGGCGCGGGCCGGGCCGGCGTGGCAGCCGGTGATGCGGGCCTGGAGGGAGGGCTGGTCCGGCTCTGGGATGGGGCGGCGGGTCGCGCGGGCGCCGCAGGTCGATCCGGGCGGCTGGGAGCCGGCTTGCGCGCCACGGGACGCTCGGGTGGGCTCTGGGGCGCGCTGCGCCTCGCGGGAGCGGCCGGGCTGGAGGCGGACGGAGCAGTGGCCGGTTGCGGGGCGGATCGCTTCGGGGCAGCGGCCGAGGGAGCGCCCTCGCCGCTGGCCTGGCGCACCTGGGCCGGCTTGCGGGCGGCCGACGGAGCGGTCGGGGCGGCCTTGCGCACCGACAGGATCGCTTTCGGCGCAGCCGGCGCTGGGGCGTCGCCGCCGCCCTTCCTGCCGCTCACGAGCTGGCGGATCCGTCCGGCTTCGGCCTCGCTGATCGAGCTGCTGTGGCTGCGCGCGGCGATGGAGAGTTTCTCGGCAGCGTCCAGCACGTCCTTGTTCTCCAGGCCCAGGTCCCGGGAGAGCTCATAAATTCTGACTTTGCCGCTGCTGGTCATTCAGGTCTCCAATGGATCCGGGCACGGTGTGGCGCCGGGGCCCTCCCTAGGGGCCAGTGGTCATCTTGCCTCAGCGTCCGCGGTGGCGTCAGCGCGCAGACGCTCCTCGAGAGCGGCGATCACAGCCTGCGGCACCGGGCAGCGAAGAGCCCTCTGAAGCCGCTTGCGGCGTATGGCCTCCCCGAGGCACTCGGTGCTCCGGCAGAGGTAGGCCGAACGGCCGAACCCCTGATCGAGCACCACTCCATCCTCATGATCCCGGATCACCCGCCAGAGGGTGCTCCGGTCAGCGAGCAGGCGGCAGGCCGCACAGCGCCTGAGGACGGGACGGGCCATCACCGGACCTCGCCCTCGCCCTCGCCTTCGACCGGGCCCTCGCCCTCGACCCCCTGGGCGGGAGCAGGCTCCGGCTCGGCTTCCCCGGAGTGCTCCCCGGCGTCCTCCACCGCCGCCATGCTCTCGTCCAGGTACTCCTCCTCGTCCTCAGGCAGGGGGTAAAGCTCGCGCAGCCTGGCGTCCTCCTCGGCCCGTGCAGCCTGCTCGGCGGCCAGTCGAGCCTCCGCTTCCGCCTGAAGCTGTTCCTCCTCCTGACGCTGGGCGATCAGTTCGGCCACGGTGGCGTCCTCACTGGCCTGGTCGTATTCACGAGCGTTCTTGATGTCGATCTTCCAGCCGGTGAGCCGGGCCGCCAGGCGGACGTTCTGACCTTCCCGGCCGATGGCCAGGCTGAGCTGATCCGGCGGCACGAGCACGTGGGCGTGGTGGCCGTCGGGATCCACCAGGCGCACCACCTCCACGCGGGCCGGACTGAGGGAGTTGGCGATGTACTGGCCGGGGTCCGGTGACCAGCGGATCACGTCGATCTTCTCGCCACGAAGTTCATTCACCACCTGCTGGATGCGCGAGCCGCGTGCGCCGATGCAGGCGCCCACCGGATCCACCTCACGCTCGTTGCTGTCGACAGCGACCTTGGTGCGGGGGCCCACGGAACGGGAGGGTGGGTTCGCTTCCCGGGCCACAGCCACGATTCGGACCGAGCCTTCCTGGATTTCGGGCACCTCGTTCTCGAAGAGATACACAACCAGGCCCGCATTGGCCCGCGACACGAAGAGCTGCGGCCCACGCCGCGGCACTTCGGAGACCTCCTTCAGGAACACCTTGAAGGTGGCATTGGCCCGGTAGTTGTCGTTCGGGAGCTGGTCGCGTCGGGGCAGCTCGGCTTCCACCTCCGGCCGGCCCAGACCGGAACTCACCGCCATGATGATCGACTGACGCTCGAAGCGGATGACCCGTGAGGTCAGCACCGGGTCGTCGAGGTCGGCGAACTCCTCCTGGATCATCCGCCTCTGCTGGTCTCGCAGCTTCTGAGCCAGAACCTGTTTGGTGGTCGCAGCGGCCATGCGGCCGAAGTCGTCCTTCTCAGGAGTGACGTCCAGGACAACCGTGTCTCCGACCTGGGCGTCTTCAGCGACCTGCATCACTTCGGCCAGGGCGATCTGGTGGTCCTCGCTTTCAACCTCCTCGACGATGATCTTGCTGGCGAGAACGCGGTAGCCCTCTTCGTCCAGGTCGAGGCCCACATCGAAATTACTGAAGTAATCCTCTTCAAACGGGTCCTCACTGATGCCCAGATAGAGGGTGCGCCGATAGCGCTCGTAGCCCTTGAGCAGCGCCTCGCGCAGGGCCGCTTCCACCACCTGTGGCGGCAGCTTCTTCTCCTCGCTGATGTCGTCGATCAGGTTGGCGAGTCCTGGGAGCAGTACGAGAGCCATGGGTCGTTCGGGCTTGCGCGGGACGCGCGGTGAAGGGTGGAGGGGAGGCTGGCGGTGGTTCCAGCGGGTTCAGGGCTCCTCGTCGCTCTGACGCAGCCGGACCTGGAGGATGGTCTCGCGCGGGATTCGGGTCACCCGGCCGCGGATCGTCAGCAGCAGGTCCGTCTCGGTGCGCTCCAGCAACCGGCCCTCGCGGCTGCGGCTGGCTCCCTCGGCGTCGCGGAGACTCACTTCGACCGGGAACCCCCTGAAACTGCGGAAATCGCGGTCATCCCTGAGCACATCGCCCAGGCCGGGACTGCTGATCTCCAGCACGTAGGCCTCCCGGATCAGTTCGCTGGCCTCGAGCAGCCGGTCGAGAACCGCGCTGAATCCGGCGCAGTCGTCCAGGCTCACATCGGAGCCATCGGCCTGGCGGATCTGGACCTGGATGGTCATCGGCGCGCTGTGGGTGAACAGATGGACGCCACAGACCTGCTTGGCATCGCTGGCTGCGGCGTCCGCCGCCAGGCGCTCCAGATCAGGGATCAGGGGGTGAGGCAAGAGGGCGGACGCACGGAAGGGCGGCCTCCGGCATCTGGGGCGATGTGCCATCTGCGTGGAACCGCCCCTCGCGCTGCTCGGGAACGGATCAGCACAGACATGCCATCCGGCGCATCCAACCTAGGGGATCGCCCTCCAATGCCCCGGACGGTTCAGTTGGCTCACTGCTGGGGCAGGTCCAGCCGAGGAGCTTCAGCGTAGTAATCCGTCTCCTGGACGGCTCCGCGCCGGCCCGGATCCTGGTTGATGCACTGGGCGCACTGCTCCGGCGTCCGCAAGTACTGGCAGACGCGGGCCCAGAGCTTGGCCCGGCTGCCGGGCTCCCCCTGGCTGAACAGCACCTGCTCGCGGCCTCCTGGCAGGGCTTCGATCTCCACCTTGCACAGGCTGCAGCGCTGGCGGTTGGCGGAGGCGGCGGAGACCATGAACGGACCACTCAACACAGCATCAACCTAAGTCGATGCCACCGTCAGAGCGCACGCTCACCCTTCTCCAGCTCAGCGATCCGCATCTGCTCGCCGACGCCCGCGGCCGCTGCCGGGGCCGGGACGCGCTGCTTCAGCTGCATCACGGTCTGGCGGCGGCGCTGCGGCAGTGCGGCTCCCGCCCGGACCTTCTGCTAATCAGCGGTGATCTCTGCCAGGACGAGAGCTGGGGTGGTTACGTGCACCTGCGGGCCCTGCTGGCGGAGTTGCCGTTCCCTGTCGCCGTCACGCCCGGCAACCATGAGCAGAGTTCGCTGCTCCGGGCCGTGCTCGGACGCCGGGCTCTGGTGGCTCCCTCCTGGTGTCGTCTCGGCTCGTGGACTCTGGTGTTGCTGAACAGCCATCAGCCGGGCTGTGCCGGCGGCCGGCTCGGAGATCGGCAGATCCGCTGGCTGACGCACAACCTGACCAACAGTGAGGGACCGGTGCTGCTGGCCCTCCATCACCCACCCGTGCCGATCGGCGATCCAGGGTTCGATGCCATGGGGCTAGCGGATGGAGACCGGCTGATGGATGTCGTCCGGGCCGAGCCGCGGATCCGCGTGGTTGTCTTCGGGCACATTCATCAGCACTGGCGCGGCGCCGATCGCCACGGCCTGAGCTCTGCCCTGCTGGGGTGTCCATCCACCCTTGTGCAGGCCCCGCCGGTTCAGCCCTGTCCGCTCGGCCGGCCCGAATGGCCCGGCGGCCGGTTGCTGCAGCTGTGGCCCGATGGTGGCTGGAGGGACACCCTGCTGCGCTGGCCCGATCCATCTCAGTAGCGTGCTTGCTCAGACTCGTGCCACGGCTGTGCTTCCGATCACCCGCCGGTCCTGGCTGGCCGCCCTCGTCCTTCTGGCCCTGCTGCTCGCCGGCCCGCTGGCGCCTGTGGCCCGCGCGGCCGACGCCGTGCCGGGCCCGGCCCAGCTGACCAACTTCGTTTCGGGTGCGGCGCGGCGCGTGGCACCGGCCGTGGTTCGGATCGACACCGAACGCACGGTGCAGCGTCCCGTCTTCGATCCCGCCCTGCTCGATCCGCTGCTGCGGGATCTGCTGGCGGACCCGGGGGCTCTGGGCCGGGAGCGGGGCCAGGGCTCGGGTTTTGTCATCGATGAGGACGGGCTGATCATCACCAACGCCCACGTGGTCGATCGCGCCGACCAGGTTGCGGTCACCATGGCCAGCGGCGAACAGGTGGATGGCGCGGTTGTCGGTGCCGACCCCGTCACGGACATCGCCCTGGTGCGGATCACGCCCCCTCCGGGGCTTCAGGCGGCTCCACTCGGGGATTCCGATGCTCTCGATGTGGGGGACTGGGCCATCGCCCTCGGAACCCCCTACGGCCTCGAGCGCACGGTGACCCTCGGCATCGTGAGCAGCCTGCATCGCAACATCAGCAGCCTCGGCTTCGCCGACAAGCGTCTCGATCTGATCCAGACCGATGCGGCGATCAATCCCGGCAATTCCGGCGGCCCCCTGGTCAACGCGGCCGGGGAGGTCATCGGCATCAACACCCTGGTTCGTTCCGGCCCGGGCGCCGGCCTGGGCTTCGCCATCCCCATCGCCCTGGCCGAACGGGTCGCCGCCCAGCTGAGCGATGGCCGCGATGTGCTGCACCCCTACCTGGGGGTACAGCTGGTCCCCCTCACGGCCCGACTGGCGCGCGAACACAACCGTGATCCCAACGCCGTGCTGCAGTTGCCGGAACGCGAGGGCGCGCTCGTGCAGAAGGTGATTGCCGGCAGCCCGGCCGAGGACGCCGGCCTCCGCCGTGGTGACCTGGTCGTGGCGGCAGGCGATCGCTCCATCCCCGATCCGGCCGCCCTGCTGGCGCTGGTGGAGGGTGCCGAGCTGCATCGGCCGCTTCCGTTGACGGTGCTGCGTGGCGGACGCCAGCTGCGGCTGAGCGTGACTCCCGAGGCGATGCCCCGCCAGGCCTGAGGCCATCCCCTCCACAGCGCAGGCCCGCTGCTACGGTCGCGCCGCTCTGAGGACGGGATGTGTCGGATCTGCAGGACCGGATGAAGCAAGCCGTGGCGCGTGCGGCGGTTGACCTCATCTCCGATGGCATGGTCGTGGGTCTGGGGTCCGGCTCCACGGCGGCCCACATGATCCGTTTTCTCGCCGAACGTCTGGCGTCCGGCTCGCTGCGCGATGTTCTGGGTGTCACCACCTCGTTTCAGGGTGAGGTGCTGGCCTCCGAGCTCGGGATTCCCCTCAAGGGTCTCAACGCCGTGGACCGGATCGATCTCGCCATCGACGGTGCCGATGAGGTGGACCCCGCCTTCCAGCTGATCAAGGGCGGCGGCGCCTGTCATGTGCAGGAGAAGCTGGTGGCGGCCCGTGCCGATCGCTTCGTGATCGTCGTGGATGCCAGCAAGCTCGTCACCCGTCTGAATCTGTCCTTCCCGCTGCCCGTCGAGGTGCTCTCCGGGGCCTGGCGTCAGGTCCAGGCCACGCTGATGGGGATGGGATGCTCCAGCGCCGACCTGCGGATGGCCACGCGCAAGGCCGGCCCCGTCGTGACCGACCAGGGCAACCTTGTGCTGGATGTGATGGTCGAGGGCGGGATCGGGGATCCCGCTGCCCTGGAGGCCCGCATCAACAACATCCCCGGCGTCCTCGAGAACGGGCTGTTCACCGGCCTGGCCGACCGCGTCCTCGTCGGGGACATCGTCGAAGGGGAGCCTGCCGTGCGCGAGATGGCCCGGCAGGTCTGAGCGGGGGGGCTCCCGCGCTGCGGAGGCCGCCCCGGGGATGCCGCCGGTGTCAGCTCAAACGCTGGCGCACCGACTGGGCGTGGCTGTGCAGCCCCTCGCTCTCGGCCAGGGCGATCACCGCGGCGCCGGTGGCCTCCAGGGCTGCCTGGCTGAACCGGATCAGGCTGGTGTGATTCATGAAGGTCTCCACGCTGAGGGCGCCGGCGAAACGGGCGGTACCGGACGTGGGCAGGGTGTGGTTGGGACCGGCCAGGTAGTCCCCCACCGCTTCCGGAGACCAGGGGCCCATGAAGATCGCTCCGGCATGACGGATGTGGTCGGCCAGCTGTGCGGGCCGTTCCACCAGCAGCTCGAGATGCTCGGGGGCGAACCGATCGCTCAGCTGGGCCGCTGCCTCCAGCGAGGGGCAGTGAGCGATCAGCCCCCAGCGCTGCAGCGACGCCCGGCACACCTCGGCCCGGGGATGGCGTTCCAGCTGCGTGGCCAGAGCGATCGGCACCGCTTCCGCCAGAGAACGGGAGGTGGTGAGCAGGATCGCCGCCGCGAGGGGGTCGTGCTCCGCCTGGGCGAGCAGGTCGGCCGCCACCTGTTCGGGATCGGCGCTCTGGTCCGCGATGATCAGGACCTCGCTGGGACCGGCGAGGGAATCGATCCCCACCTCTCCGTACACCGCCTTCTTGGCCAGGGTGACCCAGAGGTTGCCGGGCCCGCTGATCACGTCGACCCGGTCGATGCTCTCGGTGCCATGAGCCAGCGCGGCGATCGCCTGGGCCCCTCCGACCCTGTAGACCTCATTGATGCCGCAGAGATGGGCGGCCGCCAGGACCGTGGCGTTCACCGAGCCGTCGGCGGAGGGCGGCGTCACCATCACGATCCGCTGGACCCCGGCCACCCTGGCGGGCACGGCGTTCATCAGCACCGTGCTGGGGTAGCTCGCCCGGCCGCCCGGAATGTAGAGGCCGGCATTGCCAACGGGGCGCCAGCGCCTGCCGAGCTCCTCGCCGTGGATGCCGCTCACATGGATGTCGGAGGGCTTCTGGCGCTGGTGGAAATCGGAGATGCGGCGGTGGGCCAGTTCCAGAGCGCTGCGGAGGCCGGGATCACAGCTCTCCCAGGCGTCCAGGATCCGGGCTTCGGGGACCCGGAGCGGCTCGGGCCGGCAGCCATCGAATCGCTCGCTGCACTCGAGAACCGCGGCGTCACCGCGGCGGCGTACAGCCTCGATGATCTGGGCAACGCTGGCTTCCGCCTGGCGTTGATCGTCCGAGCGGGTGCGAGCGGCAATGGCATCCAGCCGGGCACCGGCCTGCCGGGGATCATCGATGCGGGCCATGTCCGGCCCGGGCTGCCCACCGGCATCGGCGCTGGCGGTTGCGGTCCTCTGGGACGGCCGTTCGGTCACGTTCAACGGGTGGGCGGGGCAGGGGTGGACGGGCTGCGCAGCGAGCAGACGGGATGGGCTGACCGGCGACAGGGCCTGATCTAAGATCTCGGATCGACCAGTATCGCCCCGCGGCGACTTCTCTTCAGCCTGTGGCCAATAACCCATCCTCCAAGAAGCGCGTCCTGATCGCGGAGCGCAATCGCCTCCGCAACAAGTCGTACAAGTCAGCGGTCCGCACCCTGATGAAGCGCTGCTTCCAGGCCTGTGAGGCCTACAGCAAGGATCCCGCCGAGTCGGCCAGGCAGCAGGTCAGCACCTCGATGAATGCGGCCTTCAGCAAGATTGACAAGGCCGTGAAGACCGGCGTGCTTCATCGCAACAACGGCGCCCATCAGAAGGCCCGCCTCAGTGCCGCCGTGCGTCAGGCGGTCGAAGCTCCCTCCTCGTGAGCGCAACCGGGGTGCAGGCCTCTCCTGACCTCCGGTTGTCCTCCGGGCCGGCCACCGAGCTGATCGACAGCCACTGTCACCTCGTGTTCCGCACGTTCGACTCCGATCTTGAGTCGGTGATCGAACGCTGGCGGGCCGCCGGTGTGGTGTCCCTTCTGCACGCCTGCGTTGTGCCCGGCGAGATCGAGGGGATTCGCGCCCTGGCCGACCGGATTCCCGAGCTGCGCTATGCCGTCGGGGTCCATCCGCTGGATGTGGAGCACTGGCAGGCGGACACCCAGAGCGTGCTTCGCCGGGCGGCTGAGGCCGATCCACGCGTTGTGGCCATCGGGGAGCTTGGGCTGGATCTGTTCCGGGCTCGCAACCTCGATCAGCAGACGGCGGTGATGGCGGCGCAGCTGGATCTGGCTGTGGACCTCGACCTGCCCGTGATCATTCACTGCCGCGATGCCGCCGAGCCGATGCTGGACCTGCTGCGTGAGCGGGCTGCGCGCGGCTGCTGTCCGCGTGGCGTGATGCACTGCTGGGCGGGTGACACCACTGAGATGGCGGCGTTTCTGGACCTCGGCTTCCACATCAGCTTCAGCGGCATCGTCACCTTCCCCAAGGCTGAGGCCACTCACGACTGTGCCCGGCTTGTTCCGGCTGATCGCTATCTCGTGGAGACCGACTGCCCCTTTCTGGCCCCAGTGCCGCGTCGGGGCAAGCGCAATGAACCCTCGCTGGTGGCCCATGTGGCTGAGCGGGTGGCTGAGCTGAGAGAGGTCTCGCTCGCCACGGTCGCGCAACAGAGCACCGCCAACGCCCGGGCACTGTTCAACCTTCCGTGAAGCGCAGCCTCGTCTTGAGGTAAGATCTTCTATTGGGCTGCCATTGCCATTTCCTCTGGCTGCCTCTTCCGCCTCTGAGCCCCGACTCCGCCAGGCCGCCTTGACCCTGCCTCGATCCCGATGCCTCCGGTGCCTCCGGTGCCATTTCCGCGGCATCTGATCGGAATCCACGCTGCGTTCCACCAGGCCTGTCGCCTGCGTGTCCAGCCAACAGGGTCCTCCTCTCCAATCCTCTTCCTGCCCCAGGTTCCCGCATGAGCAGCGCGATCCAGGTCGCCAAGACCGCCACTTATCTGCCTGATCTGGTGGAGGTGCAGCGGGCCAGCTTCCGCTGGTTTCTCGAGAAGGGGCTGATCGAGGAACTGGAGAGCTTCTCGCCGATCACCGACTACACCGGCAAGCTGGAGCTGCACTTCGTTGGCAGCGAGTACCGCCTCAAGCGGCCGCGTCACGATGTGGAAGAGGCCAAGCGTCGTGATGCGACCTTCGCATCCCAGATGTATGTGACGTGCCGGCTTGTCAACAAGGAAACCGGCGAAATCAAGGAACAGGAGGTGTTCATCGGCGAGCTGCCGTTGATGACGGAACGCGGCACATTCATCATCAACGGCGCTGAACGCGTCATCGTCAATCAGATTGTTCGCAGTCCAGGCGTCTATTTCAAGGAGGAGCAGGATAAGAACGGTCGCAAGACCTTCAACGCCAGCATGATTCCCAACCGGGGTGCATGGCTGAAGTTCGAGACTGATCGCTACGACCTGCTGCATGTCCGGGTGGACAAGACCCGGAAGATCAGTGCGCACGTTCTGATGCGTGCCATCGGGCTCTCGGATAATGATGTGCTCGACAAGCTCCGTCACCCCGAGTACTACACCAAGTCGATCGAGGCGGCCAATGATGAGGGCATCAGCTCTGAAGACCAGGCTCTGCTTGAGCTCTACAAGAAACTGAGGCCGGGTGAGCCCCCGTCAGTCAGCGGTGGCCAGCAACTGCTTCAGAGCCGCTTCTTTGATCCCAAGCGTTACGACCTCGGTCGGGTCGGCCGCTACAAGATCAACAAGAAGCTGCGTCTCACCATTCCCGACACGGTCCGCACCCTCACGGCCGAGGATGTCCTCTCGACGATCGACTACCTGATCAATCTTGAGCTCGATGTCGGTGGCGCCACCCTCGACGACATCGATCACCTCGGCAACCGCCGCGTCCGTTCCGTCGGCGAGCTTCTGCAGAACCAGGTCCGGGTCGGTCTCAACCGACTCGAGCGCATCATCAAGGAGCGAATGACCGTCGGCGAGACCGACTCCCTCACGCCTGCGCAGCTGGTCAACCCCAAGCCCCTGGTCGCCGCGATCAAGGAGTTCTTCGGCTCCAGCCAGCTTAGCCAGTTCATGGACCAGACCAACCCTCTGGCTGAGTTGACGCACAAACGCCGCATCAGTGCCCTGGGCCCGGGAGGCCTGACCCGCGAGCGTGCCGGCTTCGCCGTTCGTGACATTCACCCGTCCCACTACGGCCGGATCTGCCCGATCGAAACACCGGAGGGCCCCAATGCCGGCCTGATCGGTTCGCTGGCCACCCACGCCCGCGTCAACGACTACGGCTTCATCGAAACTCCCTTCTGGAAGGTCGAGAACGGCATCGTTCACAAGGATGGCAATCCCATCTACCTCTCCGCTGATCGCGAGGACGAGTGCAGGGTCGCTCCCGGTGACGTCGCCACCGACGCCGACGGTCGCATCACGGCGGAGCTGATTCCGGTCCGCTACCGGCAGGATTTCGAGAAGGTGCCTCCCGAGCAGGTCGATTACGTGCAGCTCTCACCGGTCCAGGTGATCTCCGTGGCCACCTCCCTGATTCCCTTCCTTGAGCACGACGATGCCAACCGTGCGCTGATGGGTTCGAACATGCAGCGTCAGGCCGTGCCTCTGCTGCGCCCGGAGCGTCCCCTGGTGGGCACCGGCCTTGAGACCCAGGTCGCCCGCGATTCCGGCATGGTTCCGATCACCCGTGTCAACGGGACCGTGACCTTCGTGGATGCCAACACCATCGTCATCGAGGACGAGGATGGGCGGGAGCACCTGCATCTCCTCCAGAAGTACCAACGTTCCAACCAGGACACCTGCCTCAACCAGCGTCCCATCGTTCAGCAGGGGCAGAGCGTGATTGCGGGCCAGGTGCTGGCCGATGGTTCAGCCTGTGAGGGGGGCGAGATCGCCCTGGGGCAGAACGTCCTGATCGCCTACATGCCGTGGGAGGGCTACAACTACGAGGACGCCATCCTTGTCAGCGAGCGTCTGGTTCAGGATGACCTCTATACCTCGGTGCACATCGAGAAGTACGAGATCGAGGCCAGGCAGACCAAGCTGGGCCCCGAGGAGATCACCCGTGAGATCCCCAATGTGGCTGAGGAGACCCTCGGCAACCTCGATGAGATGGGCATCATCCGCATCGGTGCGTTCGTTGAATCCGGCGATATCCTTGTCGGTAAGGTGACACCGAAGGGCGAATCCGACCAGCCGCCCGAGGAGAAACTCCTGCGTGCCATCTTCGGTGAGAAGGCCCGCGATGTCCGCGACAACTCTCTGCGGGTTCCCAGCACGGAACGCGGACGTGTTGTGGACGTGCGCATCTACACCCGCGAGCAGGGTGATGAGCTACCCCCCGGCGCCAACATGGTGGTGCGGGTCTACGTCGCCCAGCGCCGCAAGATCCAGGTCGGCGACAAGATGGCCGGCCGCCACGGCAACAAGGGAATCATCAGTCGCATTCTTCCCCGCGAAGACATGCCCTACCTCCCGGACGGCACGCCGATCGACATCGTGCTCAATCCCCTTGGGGTTCCCAGCCGCATGAACGTCGGCCAGGTGTTCGAGTGCCTGATGGGCTGGGCCTCAGCGAACCTCGGCTGTCGCGTCAAAGTGGTGCCCTTCGACGAGATGCACGGGGCTGAGAAATCCCGTCAGACCGTTGAGGCCTACCTCTCCGAAGCGGCCAGCGAGCCCGGTCGGGAGTGGGTGTATGACCCTGAGAACCCCGGCAAGATCCAGCTGGTGGATGGCCGGACCGGAGAACCGTTCGATCAGCCCGTCACTGTCGGCTATGCCCACATCCTCAAGCTGGTTCACCTGGTGGACGACAAGATCCATGCCCGCTCCACCGGCCCGTACTCCCTCGTGACCCAGCAGCCCCTCGGTGGCAAGGCCCAGCAGGGTGGTCAGCGTCTCGGCGAGATGGAGGTCTGGGCGCTCGAGGCCTATGGAGCGGCCTACACCCTGCAGGAGCTCCTCACGGTGAAGTCAGATGACATGCAGGGCCGAAACGAAGCGCTGAACGCCATCGTCAAGGGCAAGCCGATTCCCAGGCCCGGAACCCCTGAATCGTTCAAGGTGCTGATGCGTGAGCTGCAGTCACTGGGCCTCGATATCGCTGTGTACACCGATGAAGGTGAGGAGGTCGATCTGATGCAGGACGTCAACCCCCGTCGCAGCACACCGAACCGCCCGACCTACGAATCGCTGGGTGTTGCCGACTACGACGATGACTGACTCCGTTCACTGCACCGTTTCCGTGCTGCTCTGAATCCGTTCGCCGTTTCCTGATCTCTCATCGCCATGTCCAACAGCAATCTTCGCTCCGGCAATCACTTCGATTATGTGAAGATCACCCTCGCCTCCCCGGAGCGGGTGATGCAGTGGGGCCAGCGCACCCTCCCGAACGGTCAGGTGGTCGGCGAGGTGACGAAACCGGAGACGATCAACTACCGCACCCTCAAGCCGGAGATGGATGGCCTTTTCTGCGAGAAGATCTTCGGCCCATCCAAGGACTGGGAATGCCACTGCGGCAAGTACAAGCGGGTGCGTCACCGCGGCATCGTCTGTGAGCGCTGTGGCGTTGAGGTGACCGAGAGCCGGGTGCGGCGTCACCGGATGGGCTTCATCAAGCTGGCGGCGCCCGTGTCCCACGTGTGGTACCTCAAGGGCATCCCCAGCTATGTGGCCATCCTGCTCGACATGCCCCTCCGTGATGTGGAGCAGATCGTCTACTTCAACTGCTACACGGTCCTTGATCCCGGCGACCACAAGGATCTCAAGTACAAACAGTTGCTCACGGAGGACGAGTGGCTGGAAATCGAGGATGAGATTTACGCTGAAGACTCCGAAATCGAGAACGAGCCGCGTGTCGGCATCGGAGCCGAGGCCCTCAAGGAGCTGCTCGAGGATCTTGAGCTCGCCCAGATCGCTGAAGAACTGCGTGAGGAGATCAGCGGCAGCCGCGGCCAGAAGCGGGCCAAGCTGATCAAGCGCCTTCGGGTGATCGACAACTTCATCGCCACCGAAGCCCGGCCCGAGTGGATGGTGCTCGACGTGATCCCGGTCATCCCGCCGGACCTGCGCCCCATGGTGCAGCTGGACGGCGGCCGTTTCGCCACCAGTGATCTCAACGACCTCTACCGGCGCGTCATCAACCGCAACAACCGACTGGCCCGCCTGCAGGAGATCCTGGCTCCCGAGATCATCGTCCGCAATGAGAAGCGGATGTTGCAGGAGGCTGTTGATGCCCTGATCGACAACGGTCGCCGGGGACGCACCGTGGTGGGGGCCAACAACCGCCCGCTCAAGTCACTCAGCGACATCATCGAGGGCAAGCAGGGCCGCTTCCGTCAGAACCTCCTCGGCAAGCGTGTCGATTACTCGGGTCGTTCGGTGATCGTGGTGGGTCCGAAGCTGAAGATGCACCAGTGCGGCCTGCCCAAGGAAATGGCCATCGAGCTGTTTCAGCCGTTCGTCATCCACCGCCTGATCAGGCAGAACATCGTCAACAACATCAAGGCGGCCAAGAAGCTCATTCAGAAGGCCGATGATGAGGTGATGCAGGTGTTGCAGGAGGTCATTGATGGGCATCCCATCCTGCTCAACCGTGCTCCGACCCTGCACCGTCTCGGTATTCAGGCCTTCGAGCCCAAGCTCGTCGATGGTCGAGCCATCCAGCTCCATCCCCTGGTCTGCCCCGCCTTCAACGCCGACTTCGACGGCGACCAGATGGCTGTTCACGTGCCTCTGGCGATCGAGGCCCAGACCGAGGCGCGCATGCTGATGCTGGCCAGCAACAACATTCTCTCCCCGGCCACCGGTGAGCCGATCATCACCCCGTCTCAGGACATGGTGCTCGGCGCCTACTACCTCACAGCTCTTCAACGGGAACGGCCTCAGCCTGAGTTCGGCGATCGTGCCGCCACCTTCGCCAGCCTCTCCGACGTTCTCACCGCCTTCGAGGACAAGCGCATCGGCCTGCACGACTGGGTCTGGGTCCGCTTCAACGGCGAGGTTGAAGACGATGCCGACTCCGATGAACCGATCGCGACCGACACACTCAGCGACGGCACGCGCATCGAGCAATGGCCCCTGCGGCGTGACCGGCTCGATGAAGACGGCGCCCTGATCAGCCGCTACCTGCTCACCACCGTCGGGCGCGTCGTGATCAACCACACGATCATGGACGCCGTCGCTGTCGGCTGATCTCCGCACCCGGCTCCGCGTCTGACCGGAGCCTCCCACTCCCCGATTCACTCACTCCTCACACGCCGTCCTCTCCGCGTCCGACATGACCCGTTCCCAGCTGCCCTCCGCCACCGCACCCGGCAGCAACGAGCCTGCTGGTGATCTGAAGCGGCCCACCTTCCGCAACCGGGTCATCGACAAGAAGGGTCTGCGCCAACTGGTGGCCTGGGCCTACAAGCACCATGGCACCGCCGCCACGGCTGCGATGGCCGACCAGCTGAAGGACCTCGGGTTTCACTACGCCACCCAGGCCGCGGTCTCGATCTCAGTCGATGACCTGAAGGTCCCCGACGACAAGAAGCAGCTGCTCAATGAAGCCGAGGAGGAGATCACGGCCACCGAGGAGCGTTATCGCCTCGGTGAGATCACCGAAGTGGAGCGGCACACCAAGGTCATTGACACCTGGACGGAAACCAATGAGCGACTGGTGGGTGCCGTTCGCAAGAACTTCGACGAGAACGATCCGCTCAATTCCGTCTGGATGATGGCCAACTCCGGCGCCCGCGGCAACATGTCACAGGTGCGTCAGCTGGTCGGCATGCGGGGTCTGATGGCCAACCCGCAGGGTGAGATCATCGACCTTCCGATCCGCACCAACTTCCGCGAGGGCCTCACGGTCACCGAGTACGTGATCTCCTCGTATGGGGCGCGCAAGGGTCTGGTGGACACCGCCCTGCGCACCGCTGACTCGGGCTATCTGACCCGCCGCCTGGTCGATGTGGCTCAGGATGTGATCGTCCGTGAGGACGACTGCGGCACCACACGTGGCATCTTCGTCACGGCCGACGAACGGGGCTTCGGCTCCAAGCTGGTGGGCCGTCTCACCGCCGAGCAGGTCACCGGAGCCGACGGGGAGGTTCTGGCGGAGCGGGACACCGAGATCGACCAGCCCCTGTCCTCGCGCTTCGAGTCGGCCGGAGTCAAAACCGTGATGGTGCGCTCGCCGCTGACCTGTGAAGCCGCCCGTTCGGTCTGCCGCAAGTGTTATGGCTGGGCCCTGGCTCACAACCAGCTGGTGGACCTCGGTGAGGCGGTGGGCATCATCGCCGCCCAGTCCATCGGCGAGCCCGGAACCCAGCTCACCATGCGCACCTTCCACACAGGGGGTGTGTCCACCGCGGAAACCGGCGTGGTGCGCTCCACCATCGCCGGCACCGTCCATTTCGGCAGCAAGGCCCGCCTGCGCCCCTACCGCACGCCTCACGGGGTGGAAGCGCAGCAGGCTGAAACGGATTTCACCCTTACGGTGCAACCCAGCGGCAAGGGCAAGAAGCAGAATGTGGACATCACCAATGGCTCGCTGCTCTTCGTCTCCAAGGACGACGAGGTGCCTGCGGACACGATCCTTGCTCAGATCGTCTCGGGCACGGCGGTCAAGAAGAGCGTTGAAAAAGCCACCAAGGATGTGATCTGTGATCGGGCCGGTCAGGTTCGCTATGAAGAGATCATCCAGCCGCGTGAAGTCACCGACCGCCAGGGAAATATCACCCACAAGGCCACCCGTCTCGGCCGCATGTGGGTCCTCAATGGCGATGTCTATAACCTTCCCCCGAACGCTCAGCCCTGTGTTCCCGGGGATGTGGAGGTCAAGGAAGGCGATGTGCTGGCTGAGAGCCGCCTCGTCAGCGAATACGGGGGTGCCGTGCGTCTGCGCGAATCCACCGGCGACTCACGCGAGGTGCAGATCGTCACCACAAGCCTCACGCTGAAGGACTTCAAACTGCTGGAGCAGTCCACCCACTCCGGTGAGATCTGGCATTTGGAGGCCAAGGACGGCACCCGCTATCTGCTCAAGACCCAGCCCGGCAGCAAGATCGGCAACGGCGAGGTGATCGCCGAACTGGCTGACGATCGCTTCCACACCCAGACCGGTGGCTTGGTCAAGTACGCACCTGGACTGGCCATCAAACGGGCGCGCTCGGCCAAGAACGGCTACGAGGTGAACAAGGGCGGCACTCTGCTCTGGATCCCGCAGGAAACCCACGAGATCAACAAGGACATTTCCCTGTTGATGATCGAGGACGGTCAGTGGATCGAGGCCGGCACGGAGGTGGTGAAGGACATCTTCAGCCAGACCGCCGGCATTGTCACCGTCACTCAGAAGAACGACATTCTGCGCGAGATCATCGTCCGTTCCGGTTCGCTGCATCTCTGCAGCGACAGCAAGGTGCTCGATCGCTTCCGCAGCGATGGCGTCCTGGTCAATCCCGGCGAAGCCATCAGTGACGACCTCACGGCGGAGGCCATGGTCTATGTCCAGACCGTGGACACACCCGATGGCGGTGCGCTGCTGCTGCGCCCCGTTGAGGAGTACTCCATCCCCGATGCCGCGAAGCTCCCGGATCTCGCGGTGGTCAAACAACCCAGCGGCCCTCATCTCGGCCTCAAGGCCACCCAGCGGCTGGCCTTCAAGGACGGTGAACTGATCAAGTCCGTCGAGGGCGTTGAGCTGCTCAAGACCCAGCTCATCCTGGAGACCTTCGACACCACACCCCAGATGACCGTGGATGTGGAACGGGTTCCGGATCGGCGTGCCAAGACGATTGAACGCCTGCAGCTGGTGATCCTCGAAACCCTTCTGGTCCGTCGGGATACTCTCTCCGATGCCAGCCACGGGTCCACCCACACCGAGCTCCAGGTGGAAGGAGGCAGCTCCGTCAAGGCCGGAGATGTGATCGCCACCACCCAGATCCTCTGTAAGGAGTCCGGGTTGGTGCAGCTGCCGACACCCGCCGATGGCGAGCCCGTCCGCCGCATGATCGTCGAGCGGGACGATGACACCGCAACGGTGACCATCAGTGGCGAACCCCTGGTGCAGCCCGGCCAGCGCATCGTGGAGGGGGATCTGCTGGCTCCGTCCCAGCCATCCAGCGAGAGCGGTCAGGTGGAGACGGTGAATGGCTCCACCCTCACCATCCGTCTGGCCCGGCCCTTCATGGTGTCTCCGGAGTCTGTCCTGCATGTGCGCGACGGCGATCTCGTTCAGCGGGGCGATCCACTGGCGCTGCTGGTCTTCGAGCGCCAGAAAACCGGTGACATCGTCCAGGGTCTGCCCCGGATCGAGGAGTTGCTCGAAGCCCGCCGTCCGCGGGATGCCGCCGTGCTCTGCCGCAAGCCCGGGACGGTTCAGGTCAAGCAGGGTGAGGACGACGATTCACTCATCGTTCAGGTGATTGAATCGGACGATGCCCTCAGCGACTACCCCATTCTTCTGGGTCGCAATGTGATGGTCAGTGACGGCCAGCAGGTGAGCGCCGGTGAACTGCTCACCGATGGCCCCATCAACCCCCACGACCTGCTCGAGTGCTTCTTTGACGATCTTCGCGGCCGCAAACCGCTTCTCGAGGCGGCGCAGCAGGCCATCGCCCAGCTCCAGAGCGTTCTGGTGAGCGAAGTTCAGAACGTCTACCGCTCGCAGGGAGTCACCATCGATGACAAGCACATCGAGGTGATCGTGCGTCAGATGACCAGCAAGGTGCGTGTGGAGGATGCCGGTGACACCACGCTTCTTCCCGGAGAACTGATGGAACTCCGTCAGGTGGAGCAGGTGAACCAGGCCATGGCCATCACCGGCGGTGCCCCCTCCGAGTTCACGCCCGTGCTGCTCGGCATCACCAAGGCCTCGCTGAACACCGACAGCTTCATCTCGGCCGCCAGCTTCCAGGAAACCACCCGCGTGCTCACCGAGGCGGCCATCGAAGGCAAGAGCGACTGGCTGCGCGGTCTCAAGGAGAACGTGATCATCGGCCGTCTGATCCCTGCCGGCACTGGCTTCAGCGGCTTCGAGGAGGAACTGCGCGCCGAGGCCGGTCCCCACCCCGACATCCTCGATGAGGAGACAGCGGGCTACCGCCGCCCCACCAATCTGCGGCCCGACTACACCGTGGAGACCCCGGCTCCGGCCGAGTCCACCGGTGCCGCCGTTCTCGACGATCCCTCCGAAGAGGACCTGGAGGCGACCCGCTCCCGCCATGGGATCGAGCCCACCGCCGCCAGTTCCTTCGCGGCCTTCGAGCGTCCCTCGGAGGAGAGCGAGTCGGGCACCGCCTCCGCACCCGACCCCACCGCCGTGGAAAACCTTCAGGAGGAGGGGCTGCTGAGTGATGACTGAGCCCATCGCCCTACCGGAACCTCGGGATGTGCCCAGCCGCCGCCTGCCTCGCTTCGGCTTCCACCAGCACACCGAGCGCCTCAACGGCAGGCTCGCCATGCTCGGCTTCATCGCCCTGATCGCTGTGGAGATCCGTCTCGGTCACGGTCTGCTCAGTTGGTGAGCCAGGCTTCCCCGGCCCTCCTCGGCCGCAGCCAGGACGAACTCGAGTGTCTGGCCGAGGATCTCGGCCAGCCCCGCTATCGCGGCCGGCAGCTGCATCAGTGGATCTACACACGCGGCTGCCATGACCTGCAGGAGGTCACGGTGCTTCCTTCGGCCTGGCGTCAGCAACTGGCGGCGGATGGTCTCCGGGTGGGGCGATCCAGCCGGGCCGCCTGCTCTGTGGCCTCCGACGGCACCACCAAGCTTCTGCTCGAGGCCGCGGATGGGGCTCTGATCGAAACCGTCGGCATCCCCACCGATCAGCGCCTGACCGTCTGCGTCTCCAGTCAGGTCGGCTGTGCCATGGGCTGTCGCTTCTGCGCCACCGGCATGGGTGGACTGCAGCGCTCCCTCGATCCGCACGAGATCGTCGACCAGGTGCTCAGCGTGCGCGAGGCCATGGAGCGGCGTCCCTCCCATGTGGTGTTCATGGGCATGGGCGAGCCGCTGCTGAACATGGAGGCCGTGCTGTCGGCCATCGGCACGATCCAGCGGGAGTGCTCCATCGGTCAGCGCCGCATCACGGTGAGCACCGTCGGCGTGCCGGGAACGATCCCCCGTCTGGCGGAGCTGGCCCTGCAGCGTCTCGGACGGGTTCAGTTCACCCTGGCCGTCAGCCTCCATGCGCCGGACCAGGCCCTGAGAGAGCATCTGATCCCCACGGCCGAGGGCTACCCCATCGATGCGCTGCTGGCCGATTGCCGCGCCTACGTGGCCAGCACGGGCCGTCGCGTCAGCTTCGAATACACCCTGCTCGGGGGTGTCAACGACAGCCCCCGCCAGGCGTCGGCCCTGGCCGATCGGCTTCACGGATTCCAGAGCCACGTCAATCTCATCCCCTATAACCCCGTCGCCGGGGCCGGCTTCGATCGCCCCGCCGACGCCGCGGTGAGCCGGTTCCGTCGCGCCCTCGAGCAACGGGGCCTGGCCGTGAGCGTGCGCGCCAGCCGCGGCCTCGATGAGCATGCGGCCTGTGGCCAGCTGCGCCGTCATCAGAGTCCACCCCAGGCCTGAGACGGCCGCTCCCCCTCCCGCATGGCTGCCGTTGACTGGGTCATCCTTGCCGCCTACCTGCTGTTCAGCCTGCTGCTGGGCATCTGGCTGTCACGCCGCAACCGCAGCGAGGACGACTATTTCGCCGCCGGCCGCTCCCTGAACGGCTGGCTGGCGGGCGCCTCCATGGCGGCCACCACCTTCTCCGTCGACACCCCGCTCTATGTGGCGGGGCTGGTCGGCCTGAGGGGTCTGGCCGGGAACTGGGAGTGGTGGAGCTTCGGTGTGGCCCACGTGGCGATGGCGGTGGTGTTCGCGCCGCTCTGGCGCCGCAGCGGCGTGCTCACCGATGCCGCCTTCACCGAGCTGCGCTACGGCGGTGCCCCAGCCGCCTGGCTGCGGGGGATCAAGGCGTTCCTGTTCGCCGTTCCGGTGAACTGCATCGGCCTGGGCTACGCCTTCCTGGCCATGCGCAAGGTGGCCCAGGCCCTTGGCCTCGTTGATGAGAGGGTGCTGGCGCAATGGGCTCTGCCGGGTGGACTGCCCCCGCTGCAGATCACGGACGCGGCCCTGCTGCTGGGCGGCATCGGTGCGCTCGTGCTGATCTACACCGCCCTCGGAGGCCTCTGGGCGGTGGTCGTCACCGACATGGTCCAGCTGATCCTGGCCCTGGCCGGCGCCCTCGCGGTGGCGGTGGCGGCGGTGCGTGCCGCCGGCGGGATGACGACCCTGCTGGAGAAGCTTGATCAGCTCCAGCGGCCCGAGCTCCTCAGCCTCGTGCCCTGGCAGCTGGATGGGGGCGGTCTGCAGTGGCTGGAGGGCTCCGGGATCAGTGTCGCCACCTTCTCGGCCTACATCGCCCTGCAGTGGTGGAGCTTCCGACGCAGCGACGGCGGCGGCGAATTCATCCAGCGCCTCCTGGCCACCCGCGATGAACGGCAGGCCACCAAGGCCGGCTGGGTCTTTCTCGGGGTCAATTATCTGCTGCGCAGCTGGCCCTGGATCGTGGTGGCCCTGGCCGCCCTGGTTCTCCTGCCCGATCAGAGCGATCCGGAACTCAGCTACCCGGCCCTGGCCGTGCAGCTGCTCCCGCCGGTGCTGCTCGGCCTGGTGGTGGTCTCCCTGGTGGCCGCCTTCATGAGCACGGTCAGCACGGCCGTGAACTGGGGAGCCAGCTACCTGACCCATGATCTGTACCTCCGCTTCCTCAGACCCGGCGCCAGTCAGCGGGAGCTGCTGCTGGTGGGCCAGGCGGCTTCGGTCCTGCTGGTGCTCCTGAGCGTGTTGATGGCCCTGCTGAGTACCAGCATCGCCACGGTGTTCCGCCTGGTGATCGCCATCGGCACCGGCCCCGGCGTGGTGCTGCTGCTGCGATGGTTCTGGTGGCGGATCAATGCCCAGGCCGAGCTCGCCGCGATGCTCGGGGGGTTCCTCGTCGGGTTGTCCACCTCGGTGGTGCCTCTGCTTCGCATCGATGACTACGGCCTGCGGCTGACGGTGACCACTGGCCTGACCGCCGTCATCTGGGTGCTGGTGATGCTGGCCACGCCACCGGAGTCCGCCGAGGTGCTGGAGCGCTTCGTGCGTACGGTGCGCCCCTGCGGGCCGGGCTGGGCGGCCTGGCGCCGGCGCACGGGCGTGCTGGCCGATGAATCCCCTCTCGATCTGATCGTGCGGCTGCTGAGCGGCTGCGGTCTGCTGTTCGGCGCCATGCTCGGCCTCGGCGGCTTCCTGCTGCATCAGTCGATCTGGGGCTGGGGCGGGCTGCTGGTGGCTGTCCCGTCTGCTGCCGTGCTCTGGCGCCGCATGGCCTGGTCCTTCGCGATGGCTGACCGGCAGGCGGGATGATGCCCTCTGCTGTGCTCCAGGTGTGGGCTTCTTCCGCTCGGTTCTTCTGCCGATTCTGATCGTTGCGCTGTTCTCGCTGGCCCTTCTGGTGGTGAGCGCGCGCCTGTGGCTTCCGGGTGACATGCAGGCTCCGGCGCCGCTGCAGTGAGCCGCTGGTTCTTCGGTGCGCCGAGGCCCGGAACCTGTGACCAGGCAGCTTCTACGATGCGCCGATGACGGACCCTGGCCCCGCCGCCGCCAGCTCACAGAGCCCCGAGGAGCTCGCGCTTGATCCCGAGGTTCTGGCGCGCGAACTGGCGGCCGAGCTCAGTGGAGACCCCCTCGACGAGCTGACCGATCAGGGCGAGGCGGGTCTGGATGCGGCCGCCGAGTGCGATCAGGGTCTGCTGCTCCTCCAGGGCAGCCATGACCAGCAGCTGCAGGGGCTGCGCATCTTCTGCGAGCACAGGGATCCGCGATCGGTTCCGCATCTGCTCGGTCTCCTTCATGCCGCCTGCCCGATCAAGCGCATGAGTGCGGTCTATGCCCTGGGCCGCAATCCCTCCCCTCTGGCCGTTGAGCCCCTGCTGCAGCTGCTGCAGAACGACAGCAACGGCTACGTGCGCAAGGCGGTGGCCTGGAGCCTCGGCAACTACCCGGACGCCCCGGTGCTGAATCCACTGATGCGTGCGCTCCAGCTCGACATCGCCGCGGTGAGGCTCTGGGCCTCCAGTTCCCTGGCCGATGCCGGCAGCACCAGCGCGGCCAAGGCGGACCCCGCCGCCGCGCAGCTGCTGCTGAGCCTGCGGATCGACAGCGAGTCGGTGGTGCGCAGCAACAGCATCTGGGGGCTCGGCCGGCTCCATCCCCTGCTGATGTCCCTGAGGCAGGAGGAGGTGGTGTCCGCCATCCTCCACGCCATGGTTCATGACGGGGATCCCGGCGTGCGCGATGAGGCCCGGGTGGCGCTCGAACAGCTGGAGGACCCGGATGTGCTCGAACGGGTCCAGACCCTGGTGGAAGAAGGGCTGCTGGTCTGAGGTTCTCGCACTCAGTCCGGCCTCCGGCACAGCTCGGTTGCCGCCGTTAGCATCCGCTGCATTCGCGGGCCTGCCGTGCCGCAACGCTCCATCCGCTTCCGTATTCACGCCGACGGTCGGGTTGAGGAGACCGTTGAAGGTGTTGCAGGCCCCGCCTGTCACGACCTGACGGAGCGCATCGAGGCCTCTCTCGGTGTCGTTCAGCAGCGGGTCGCCAGCTCCGAGGCGTTCCTCCAGGCCTCAGAGTCCGTTTCGGTCGGCGTCTCCCTCTCCGGGGAGACCGTCAGCACCGGCGACTCCTGACGCCTGTTCAGCCGCCCCCTGCCGCCAACGGTTCCCTCCTCCCGCGCCTCTCACCACCGCCGCTTCTCATGTCTCACTTCAGCACGGTCAAGACCGAACTGCGTCACCGGCTGCCGCTCCTGGAGGCCCTCCGGGACCTGGGTCATGCCCCCACCGAAGGCCCGAGTCTCGTCAGCGGCTATCAGGGCCAGTCCGTGGAGGCCGATGTGGCGGTTCCGCTTGCTGATGGTCCCGACATCGGCTTCCGCTTCAACGCCCAGACCGGCGCCTACGAGCTGGTGGCCGATCTGGCCCTCTGGAAGCAGCCCGTCCCGATCGAGCGCTTTCTCGCCCAGCTGACCCAGCGCTATGCCCTGCGCACCATCCTTCAGGCTTCGACCGAGGAGGGCTTCGTGGTCAGCGAGCAGCAGCAGGGCGTCGATGGTTCCATTGAGCTGGTGGTGAGCCGCTGGGATGCCTGATCCCTGCGTCGCCTTCGACGTCGATCCCACGCCGCGGGACACACCCAGCGGCCTGGACCCCGTCCTCGGTGGTGCACTGCGGGAGCGTGCCGTGTGGGTCGATGAGTCGGTCTGCATCGGCTGCCGCTACTGCGCCCATGTGGCCTTCAACACCTTCCTGGTGGAGGAGACCTACGGACGCAGCCGGGTGATCCGTCAGGACGGCGACAGCACCGAACGCATCCAGGAGGCCATCGACACCTGCCCCGTCGATTGCATTCACTGGGTTCCCTTCGAGGATCTCTCCGATCTGCGCGACCAGCTCGACGCCATGGAGATTCAGCCTCTCGGCTTCCCGTCCCCCTCCCGCCACAAGCGGGTCCTGCCTCGCGGCGGCTGAGTCATGGGCACGGTGCCCAGCCGGCGCTTCGGGGCCACGGGGCTCGCCATGCCTGTCCTCTCGCTCGGAGGCATGCGCTTCCAGCAGAGCTGGCAGGACGTGGCCCCCTCCGACATCACGGACGCCAGTCAGCGCAATCTCGACGCCTTGCTGCACCGGGCCGGTGAGCACGGGCTCCATCACATCGAGACCGCCCGCTTCTACGGCAGCTCCGAGCGTCAGCTCGGTTGGCTGCTGCCGGAGCATCCCGATCCCGATCGGATCCTCCAGACCAAGGTGCCGCCGGAAGCCGATGCCGCGGGCTTCGAATCACGCCTGCGGACCAGCTTCGAGCGTCTGGGAGTGCGGCGGGTCGATCTGCTGTCGCTGCATGGCATCAACCAGCCGGACCATCTGGAGTGGTGCCTCGGAGCCGATGGCTGTGTCGCGGTGGCCCGGCGCTGGCAGCGCGAGGGGCGGATCGGGCACATCGGATTCTCGACCCACGCTCCGACAGCGCTGATCATCGCGGCGATCGAGAGCGGTGCCTTCGCCTACGTGAACCTGCACTGGTACTACATCAACCAGTCCAACCGGGCGGCGATCGATGCCGCGATGCGCCGCGACATGGGGGTGTTCATCATCAGCCCCACCGACAAGGGCGGCCATCTCCACAGCCCATCCCAGCGGTTGCTCGAGCTCTGCCGGCCGCTGCATCCGATCGTGTTCAACGACCTCTTCTGCCTCTCGGCACCCGGGGTGCACACGATCAGCGTCGGTGCCGCCCGCCCGGAGGATCTGGATCTCCACCTCGAAGCGGTGCGACGCCTGCCCGAGGCGGGCGATCTGCTGCCGCCGATTCAGCGCCGGCTCCAGGGCGAACGGGCCGAGCGCATGGGCCGGAGCTGGCTGAGCCACTGGCGCCTTGGCCTGCCGGACTGGTCCTCCACGCCGGGGCAGATCAATCTTCCGGTGCTGCTCTGGCTCTATGACCTCTGGCGCTCCTGGGATCTGGAGAGCTATGTGCGCGCCCGCTACGGCTTGCTCGGCAATGGGGGGCACTGGTTCCCAGGGGCCAATGCCAATGCGCTGGATGAGGGGGTGAGTGAGGCGGATCTGCTGGCGGTGCTGCAGGCCAGTCCCCTGCAGCACCGCATCCCCACCGTGCTGCGGGAGCTGAAGGCCCACTTCGGCGATGCAGGCTCCCGCCGGCTCGGAGGCGACTGAGCGGCTGCGCTGGCCTCAGCCGCCGGCAGCGGGGACCGTCCCGAGGGGATGCTTGCCGGCCACACCCACCGCCCTGGGATAGGCCTGCGGACAGGGTCCGTCCGGCGCGAGCACGATCGCGGTTCTCAGGCCCCGGTCCGCCGGCAGCCGGCGCTGCTCCAGGTGCAGCTGGGTTCCCTTCAACGGCCGCAGCGCCCGGCTGAGGCCCTGCTGATCCTCCTCACTCCAGTGGCCCCGGTAGAGCACGGCCCGCCCGCTCGGCGCAAGCAGCGGCATCAGGTACTCGGCCACGACGGGGCCGGGTGCCACCGCCCGCGCCAGGGCCAGATCGAATCGGCCCCGGCAGCTCCGATCCCGTCCGGTGAGCTCGATCCGCTCGTGGCGGCAGCGCACCCGCCCCGCCAGTCCGAGCGCGGCGGCCATGGCCTGCACGGCCTCGAGCTTGCGCCCGACGGAATCCACCAGGCACACCCGGGCCCCCGGCAGGGCGATGGCCAGGGCCAGTCCGGGGAATCCGCAGCCGGTGCCCACATCGATCGCCTCGAGCTCTCCGCCCCGCTCGATCCAGGGGAGGAGGGGCCAGAGGCTGTCGACCACCTGGGCGATCCAGTAGTCGTCTCCCTCCACCAGGCGGGTGAGGTTGAGCCGCTGATTCCACTGCAGCAGCAGGTTCTGCAGCATGCGCAGCTGCTCCATCTGGTCGCTGCCGGGCGTCCAGCCGATGAGGTGGCCGAGCTGCTCCGCATCGCCGTTGATCTCCTCGGAGCGAACCGGCACAGACCCAGATGGAAGCCTTCCTAGGATCGATCATGGCCGCCCGGGCGCCCCCGTTGAGCTACTACCAGCTACTCAATGTGAGCCCCGAGGCCGGTGCCGGTGAGCTGCGCCAGGCCTTCCGGACGCTCAGCAAGCGCTACCACCCCGACACCACCTCGCTGCCGGCGGCCGAGGCCTCCGCACGCTTCCAGTTGCTGCAGCGGGCGTACGCCACGCTGCTCGATCCGGAACGCCGGCAGGCCTACGACGAGGCCCTCAGGCGCCTCTCGCAGCCCGTTCCGGTTCAGCGTCGCGTGGTGACGGTCGCCTCCAGCCGCCGCGATCTGTCGGGTGGCGAGTGGTTCGCGCTGCTGCTGCTGGCCGTCGCGCTCCTGTTCAGCCTGGTCATCGGCCTGGGCCTGGCCTGGGCCCGTGGGGTTCAGCTGGTGACCACGCCCAGCTGGGGTTCCGCAGCTCCGGCTCAGCCGGTTTCCGCCGCGTCCGCCGATCGGAGTGCCGACGTCGTTCCTGCCGCGCCGACCCTGGCCCGCTCCCATGCCTGATCTTCCGTCCAGCAGCACGCCGCTGTACCACCACTCCCTGCCGGCCCTGGAGCAGTGGCTCGAGCGCCTCGGAGCCCGGAGAGATCCCGGTAATCCCTGTCTGTGGGGCCTGCAGCGGGAGCGCTGGCGAGCCACGATCGAACTTGACGTTGAGGATCTGCGGGTTGAGTGGCGGCAGGGGGAACAGCGCAACCAGCGGCTGTTCCCCTATGGCCTGTCCCGCGCGGATGTGGAGGCCGCGATTCAGGCCGGGCCCTGATCGTCACTGCGGCAGCGCGGCTTCCAGAGCCTCGTAGCAGTGCTGCAGCTGAGCGTCGCTGATGCACAGCGGCGGCAGAAGATAGATCACTTCTCCCAGGGGACGCACGAACACGCCCCGCCGCCGCAGCTCGGCCTGAATGGCCCGGCCCCGCGGGTTCAGGTAGCCGGGGTCGTCCACGGGGAGATCGAAGGCCGCCACCGTGCCCACCAGCCTCGGCCGTCGCACGGCGGGATGCCGGGCCAGCCGCTGCAGGTGGGGCCGGTGACGCTCCTCGAAGCCGGCGAAGCGCTCCGGCGCCTGTTCGAGCAGATCGAGGCTGGCGTTGGCCGCGGCGCAGCCGAGGGGGTTGGCGGTGAAGCTGTGGCCATGAAACAGGGTCAGTCGCGGGTCCTCGCCCCGGAAGCCCTGGTAGATCCGTTCGCTGGCCAGGGTCACTCCCATCGGCAGGAATCCGCCGGTGAGACCCTTGGAGAGCGCCATCAGATCCGGCTTCAGGCCCGCACCGAGGCTGGCGAACACGTGGCCGCAGCGCCCGAAACCGGTGAGCACCTCATCGGCGATCAGGAGCGCACCGGCCGCGCTCACCCGCTCCTGGACGCCGCGCAGAAAGGCGGGCCGCACCATCCGCATGCCCCCGGCCCCCTGGAGCAGGGGCTCGAGGATCACCGCGGCGGTGGGCACCTCCAGCAGCGCGTCGAGCCGGGCCAGAGCCTGCTGCTCCTTCTCGTTGCAGTCGCCGTCGTCCCACCAGGTGGCGGGCCAGGGGCAGCGGGCCACCTCGAACAGCAGGGGCTCGAACGGCGCGCTGAACAGGGAGCGGGCCCCGAGTGCCATCGCACCGAAGGTGTCGCCGTGATACGCGCCGTCGAAGGCGATCAACTGGCGGCGGTCACTGTCCCGGTTGCGCCACCACTGCCAGGCGGTCTTCAGGGCCACCTCCACGGCGGTGGAGCCGTTGTCGGAGAAGAACAACCGCTCCAGACCGCTGAGGGCCGCCAGTCGCTCGCCGAGGCGTTCCGCCTGGGGATGGCGGAAGTTGGCGAAGATCACCTGCTCCAGGCGGTGGGCCTGGTCCGCCACGGCGGCGGCGATCGAGGCCTCGGCGTGGCCGTGCAGCGTGACCCACCAGCTGCTGATGGCGTCGATCAGCCGCTCCCCGCCCTCCAGCACCAGTTCGGCACCCTCGCCGGCCAGCACCAGGGGGGGCGGAGGAGACGTGGCCTCCTGGGTGAAGGGATGCCAGAGATGGGGGTGCCAGCGCCCCGGAGTCGGCGCTCCGTGATCCGTCGTGGTCGGCAGGGCGGGTCTTGGCATAGTGAAGGTGTCACGGTTGGGTGCGATGCAGTCCCGGCGCCGCTCATCACTATCCAAGCGTCACGTCGAGCCCTTCGATAAGCGCCCGCTCCGCCTGAGGCTCCACCCCCTGCGGGAGACGTTCCTCGATGGCTCCTGGACGAACCTGAAGCTCTCTCTGGAGTCGGCCGGATGGTCGCCCCAGCAGGTCGAGTTCGTGCACCAGAGGCTGCAGCAGGGCTGGTCCGTCGACCAGGCCACCCGCTACGTGGCCCGCACCGTGCGCTCCTGCCCGTGGCCCCAGGGCCTCGCCCACCTCGGCCTTCCCGCCGGCCGCATCATGCTGCGCTCCGCCTGGTACCGGCCCTAGCGGCAGACGTTGCTGTCACGTTCACCGGGGGTGGAGAGGGGGCCGCAGTTGACCCAGCGCACCAGGCCGACCTCCACATCGGTGAACAGCACCAGGATCCCCCCGCACAACGCGATCAGCGCCGCGGTGATCAGGACGTTGCGCGCAGCCATGGAAGGAGCCTGGAGGCCAGGTTGAGCTGCTGCCATTGTTCCTCCAGTGCCGACCGGTGCAGCGACGGCAGAGGCGGCAGCGTCCCCAGCAGCGGGACCTGGCCCATCGCCTCCAGGGTGCGCGGATTGTCCTCGTGAGGGAGACCGTTGAGCAGCAGACCAAGCACGACGATCCCTCGCCTGCGCAGGGCCTCCAGGGTCAGAAGGGTGTGGTTGAGGGTGCCGAGCCCGCTGCGCGCCACCAGCAGCACGGGCCAGCGCCAGCGCGCCAGCTGGTCGACCTGAAGCCAGTCCCGCCGCAGGGGCACCATCACGCCCCCGGCTGTCTCCACCACCAGCAGGCCCGGATGGGACGGGATCTCCAGCTGCTCCGTGCGGACCGTCACCCCGCTGCGCTCGGCCGCCCAGTGGGGTGACACGGGCTGCTCGAACCGGTAGGCCTCCGGCAGGAACCGCTCGTCCGGCAGCTGCAGAAGCTGCTGAACCCTGTCCCGGTCTCCGCCGCCCTCCAGGCCGCACTGCACCGGTTTCCAGTACTGGGCGCCAAGGCCCTGAACCAGCAGGGCGCTGACCAGCGTCTTGCCCACATCGGTGTCCGTCCCGCACACCACCAGCCCCGACGTTGCCGGCGGCCCTGGATGCTCTGTCGTGCTGCTGACCATCGCTGCGCTCTCAACCGCCATGCTGCTCCCCAGCCTGTGCCACCAGCAGCAGGAGGCGCCAGCTGAGGGCGGCAGGCCCCTGCTCCACCGGCCAGAAGCGAAGCAGACGCCGCCACTGGCCTGCGCTGAGGGAGGCCTGACGGCTGGCCTGGGTGCCCTGCCGGCGGAACTGCCGCAACAGCGCTCCGGGGTGGTCGGCCCGCTGGGTGTAGACCACCGTTGCGGTCCGGTGGATCCGCAGCCCGTCGCTGGCTCGCAGCAGGCCCGTGGCGTCCGGCAGGTCGAGGGCCGTGCAGGGGACGTCCGCGAGGGCAGCGGCCCGATGCCACTGCTGCAGGCTGCCGGCGACCGGGACAGCCAGCAGCAGCAGCCCCCCCGGCCGCAGGGAGCGACGCCACAGCTGCAGGGTCCGTGCCGGGGCTTCCAGCCAGTGCAGGGTGAAGCTGGAGGCGAGAAGGGCTGCGGGGCGGAGGTCGCCGGGCAGCCCCCGCTCCAGATCCCAGAGACGGCGGCGGGGATCGGCCGCACCACCCCAGCTGGGATTCCGGTCCAGCAGGACGGGATCGAGTTCGGGCCGCCGCTCCTTCAGGGCCCTGGCGAGGAAACCGCTTCCGGCACCCAGATCGAGCTGCGGTCCGGCCGGGACCGGCAGGGGCCCGCAGAGCCGCGCCAGTCGTCGGGCCACCGCCTGCTGCAGGCGGGCCTCCCGCTCATAGCGGCCCGCCGCTTCCGAGAAGCAGCAGTCCATCCGTCTCTGGAAGTCCGGGTGACCCTGCACGGCGCGCAGATGTCCTCCCATCAGCCGCTCACGCTGTCTGCTCCAGCCACGCCAGCACCGTCGGGAGCAGCAGCGGGCTGAGCAGGGCATGGCCCACCCCCTCCAGGCATCGGCGTTCGGGCCGGTGCCCGGCTGCGGTCAGCTCGGCAAGCAGGGCCTGCCGGGAGGCGGGCGGCACGATGCGGTCCTCGCCCGCTTCCAGCACGAGGATGCGGGCACCGACCGGCAGCCCCGCCGGCACTCCCTCGCAGTCGCGCAGCAGCCCGAGGTCGGCCAGCAGGCGTCGTCGGCCCTCCTCCGTCAGCGGTCGATCCGCCGGGCCGGGCGGCATGAGGGAGGCCTCCTGCGGTGCGGCAGCTTCGGCCAGAAAGCGCTGCAGCATCGCCTCACCCTCACCCTCACCCTGCGCCAGGCAGGTCTCCATGCCCTCCAGCGCCTGGCGCAGCGAGCGACCCTCGCGGCCCTCGGGGACGAAGCGCCCGAAGCTGGCCAGCAGAACCACCTGCTCGCTGCTCTCCAGCAGGCTTCGCGGCACGAGGTGCCAGCCGAGGGAATGGGCCACCAGGGTGCGTGTCCCGCCAGCGGCCTCGCCGCCGGAGTCCTGCCAGGACGGCATCGAGGGGGCACCCCCGCCATACCCGCGTTCGCCGCTGGACCAGCTCCAGCCGCGTTGCCGCGCCGCTTCGGCCCAGGGGGCCCAGCCGGCGGCATCGCCGCTCCAGCCGTGCATGGCGATGATGCGGAGCCTGCCGGGGATGCTCATGGGGCGTGGGGGACTGCCTTCAGCCTGCCTCCCACGTCGTCGAGCACGGTCAGCACGGTCTCGAGGGCCGCAGCGGGATTCTGCCGCCGCACCACGAGTCGGATGCGGGCGCTGCCCGGCGGCACGGTGGGTGGGCGAATCGCGATGCAGAGCACGCCGGCCCGCTCCAGCTCCTGCTGCAGCGTGAGCGCGGCGGCGTCGCTGCCCACGATCAGGGGCAGGATCGGGCCGCGGCCCGGCAGCGGGGGCCAACCCGCTGCCGTCAGCCGTTGCCGCCAGATGTCTGCCGCTGCCGCCAGCTCCCGCACCCATCCGGGATGGGTCTCGATCAGCTGAAGCGCCGCCAGCGCGGCGGCGGCCAGGGGTGGCGCCAGGGCGGTGCTGTAGCGGTAGGCCCCGCTGGTCTGCAGCAGCCAGTCGCCCATCACGGCGTCGCCGGCGAGAAAGGCTCCGCCGCTGCCGAAGGCCTTGCCGAAGGTCCCGGTGATCAGGGTCACCGGATCGTTGAGCCGGTGGCAGAGGCCGCGTCCGCCCTCGCCGAGCACCCCGAGCGCGTGGGCTTCATCCACCAGCAACCGGGCTCCGTGGCGGGCGCAGAGCCCGGCCAGGGCGGCCACGTCCGGACTGCTTCCCTCCATGCTGAAGCAACTCTCGCTGATCACCAGCGGCGGTGGAGCCCCGGTCCGGTGCGACGCCTCGCAGGCCGTGAGGCGCCGCTCCAGATCGGCCAGATCGTTGTGGGCGAAGCGTTGCAGGCGGGCGCCGCTGCAGCGCACACCTGCCAGAAGCGAATGATGGCTCAGCCGATCGGCCAGGACGACGCCGCGACGGCCGGTGAGGGCCACCACCGCGGCCAGGTTCGCCTGAAACCCACTGGGGAAGAGCAGCGCGCGCTCGCGGCCGAGCCACCGCGCCAGCTCCTCCTCCAGCACCCTGTGGCTGGGCCGACGGCCAGTCACAAGAGGGGAGGCCGCCGCGCCCAGTCCCTCCTCCCGCATCGCCCGGGCGGCTGCGGCGAGCACCTGCGGGTGGCGGCTGAGACCGAGGTAGTCGTTGCTGGCCAGGTCCACCAGTCGCCCCGGCTCCGTGGGGGACTCCAGACAGCCGCTCTCCGCCGACGGCTGCAGGCAGCGCAGCACGCGACGTCCGTCGGTGGGGAGCGCTGTGAGCTGTTGGGCCAGATCCCGGATGGCGGGATCCCGGCTGGGAGGGACCACGGGGCGGGACGGCAGGCGGGCTGGTTCCCAGTCTGAGAGGCGGACGCGGGAAGAGCGGCCATACAGTGCTCGAACGCGCGCCGCGCTCATGGGCCCACCGCCCGATGCCAGCAGCGGGTCTCCCGCCCTCAGCCCCGGGAGCCGGATGGACGTGCCGCCGCTGCAGAACCTGTTTCCGTTTCCTCTGGACGGCTTCCAGCTGGAGGCGATCGATGCCCTGAACCAGGGCCATTCCGTGGTGGTGAGCGCCCCCACCGGTTCCGGCAAGACCCTGGTCGGTGAGTACGCCATTCACAGGGCCCTGGCCCATGGCCGCAAGGTCTTCTACACAACCCCCCTCAAGGCCCTCTCCAACCAGAAGCTCAGGGATTTCCGCGCCCAGTTCGGTTCCGACCGCGTGGGCCTGATGACCGGCGATCTCAGCCTCAACCGGGAGGCCCGGATCGTGGTGATGACCACGGAGATCTTCCGCAACATGCTCTACGCCGAGGCGGATGAGCACGATGACCCGCTGGCCGATGTGGAAACAGTGGTGCTCGATGAGTGCCACTACATGAACGACAGCCAGCGCGGCACGGTCTGGGAGGAATCGATCATCCACTGCCCGTCTCCGGTGCAGCTGGTGGCCCTCTCGGCCACGGTGGCCAATGCCGGCCAGCTGACCGACTGGATCGAACGGGTCCATGGACCCACCACGCTCGTGCTCAGCGATCACCGGCCGGTGCCGCTGGAGTTCAGCTTCTGCAGTGCCAAGGGGCTGCACCCGCTGCTCAACGAGGCCCGCACCGGCCTCCATCCCCACTGCAAGGTCTGGAGACCGCCGAAGGGAGCCCGGCGCAAGGGGCGCAGCCCCAGGCCGCCCCAGCCCGAACCGCCGCCGATCGCCTTCGTGGTCGACCAGATGGCCCAGCGCGCCATGCTGCCGGCGATCTATTTCATCTTCAGCCGGCGCGGCTGTGACAGGGCGGTGCGGGATCTCGGTCCTCTCTGCCTGCTGGATCCCCGGGAGCGGGCCCTGCTCGAGGAGCGGCTGGCCGCCTACAGCGCCGCCAACCCCGAGGCCGTGCGCGACCGCCAGCATGCCGATGCGCTCCTGCGCGGCATCGCCTCCCACCATGCCGGCGTGCTGCCGGCCTGGAAGGAGCTGATCGAAGACCTGTTCCAGCAGGGTCTGGTCAAGGTGGTCTTCGCCACCGAGACCCTGGCGGCCGGCATCAACATGCCCGCCCGCACCACGGTGATCTCGGCCCTCTCCAAACGCACCGAGCGCGGCCACCGCCCGCTGATGAGCAGCGAGTTCCTGCAGATGGCGGGCCGGGCCGGCCGCCGGGGGCTCGACACGCGCGGCTACGTGGTCACCGTCCAGAGTCGTTTCGAGGGGGTTCGGGAAGCCGGGCAGCTGGCCATCAGCCCACCGGACCCCCTGGTGAGCCAGTTCACCCCCAGTTACGGGATGGTGCTCAACCTGCTGCAGCGCTACGAGCTGGCGCGGGCCCGCGAGCTGGTGGAGTGCAGCTTCGGCCGCTATCTCGCCAGCCTCGACCTGGTGGAGGAAGAAGCGCTGCTCGACGAGCTCCGCAGCCAGCTGGACAGCCTGCAGGACACGGCCGGGGACGTTCCCTGGGAGGTGTTCGAGACCTACGAGAAACAGCGCGGCCGGCTGCGGGAGGAACGGCGCCTGCTCCGCATCCTCCAGCAGCAGGCGGAGGAGACCCTGGCCAATGAGCTGACCCTGGCGCTGCAGTTCGCCAGCGAGGGCACCCTGATCAGCCTCAAGTCCCCCCAGCTGCGGGGACGGGTCACACCGGCCGTGCTGGTGGCCAAGCGCGACGGGCCCGGTCAGTTCCCGCTGCTGCTCTGTCTGACCGACGACAACCTCTGGCTGCTGCTGCCCTGCCAGGCGGTGGTCTGCCTCCATGCCGAACTCAGCTGCCTGCAGGTGCGCGACCTCGATCCGCCGGATCTGCGACGCTCCGGCGAGCTCCGGCATGGAGACGGAGCCAGTGCGGGGCTGGCCCTGGCGGTGGGGCACATGGCCTCCCGCCATGACATGAGCACGCCCCAGTACGACCTCGCCGGCGAGGTGCAGGCCCAGGCCCGGCTGGTGGCGGAGCTCGAGGAGGAGCTGACGCTCCATCCGGCCCATCGCTGGGGCGACCGCAAGCAGCTCAAGAAGCACCGTCGCCGCATGGAGGAGCTGGAGCTGGAGATCGGCGAGCGCCAGAAGCTGCTGCACCACCGTGCCAACCGCCACTGGGAGACCTTCCTGGCCCTGATCGGAATCCTGCAGCAGTTCGGCTGCCTGGATGATCTCGAACCCACGGAGATCGGTCGCAGCGTGGCGGCCCTCCGGGGCGACAACGAGCTCTGGCTGGGCCTCGCTCTGATGAGCGGCCATCTGGATGCCCTCGAGCCCCCCGAGCTGGCCGCGGTGCTGGAGGCCATCAGCACCGAGGTGAGTCGCCCCGACCTCTGGAGCGGCTTCCCTCCCCCTCCCGCCGCCGAGGAAGCCCTTCAGGACATCGCCGGCCTGCGTCGCGAGCTGCTCCGGGCCCAGGAACGGGCCCAGGTGGTGATGCCCGCCTGGTGGGAACCGGAGCTGATGGGACTGGTCGAGGCCTGGGCCCGCGGCTGCTCCTGGAATGACCTGATCGCCAACACCTCCCTCGATGAGGGCGATGTGGTGCGCCTGCTGCGCCGCACCGTCGATCTGCTGACCCAGGTTCCCTACTGCGAAGCCGTGAGCGAGCAGCTGCGTCGGGGCGCCCGCGCGGCGCTGCGGGCCATCAACCGCTTCCCCGTCTGTGAATCAGAGGACATCCTCGCCGCCGCGGCCGCGGAGGCAGCCGCCGCCAATCCCGCCACCGAACGGGTGCCTCCCGGCACACCCCCCGCTGGCGCGGCGCTCACTCCGCCGACTGATGCGGATGGGCCATCCGCATCGGATCCACCACCGCATCAAAGCGGTCCGGACTGATGGCCTCCAGTGCCAGAGCGGCCTCCCGCAGCGAGAGCTGCTGCTCGTGGGCATGCAGGGCCACCCGTGAGGCGGCGTCGTAGCCGATCTCCGGCACCAGGGCCGTCACCAGCATCAGGGAGCGGTCCCGCAGTTCCGCGACCCGCTCGCGGTTGAGCTCCAGGTGCTCCAGCAGGTTGTCCCGCAGGGAGCGGCAGCAGTCGCGCATCAGGGTGATGCTGCGGATGAGGGTCAGGCCCAGCAGCGGCTTGTAGACATTCATCTGCAGGTGGCCACCGGCGCCCGCCATGGCCATGGCGCCGGCATCGCCCATCACCTGCACGGTGGCCATCGCCACGGCCTCGCACTGGGTGGGATTCACCTTGCCGGGCATGATCGAGCTGCCGGGCTCGTTCGCCGGCAGCGCCAGCTCGCCGTAGCCGGCCCTCGGCCCGCATCCCAGCAGCCGGATGTCGTTCACCTGCTTGTGCAGGGCGATCGCCAGCATCCGCACCCGGTCCATCAGGTCCACCAGCCCGTCGTGACTGCCCATCACGGCGAAGAGGTTGTCCGCCTGGCGCCAGGGCTGGCCGGTCCAATCCCGCAGCAGGCTGCAGACCGCATCGGAATAGCCGGGAGGCGTGCCGAGTGCTGTTCCCACGGCCGTGCCGCCCAGGGGCAGCTGATGCAGCTCATCCAGATTCACCTGTAGTCGGGCGGATGCGGCCCGCAGCTGGGCCGCCCAGCCGCCCACCTCCTGACCGCAGGTGAGGGGCACCGCATCCATCAGGTGCGTGCGGCCGATCTTCACGACCTGGGCCCAGCTGGCGGCCTTCCGCTCCATCGTGCTGATCAGCCGTTCCAGTTCAGCCAGCAGCTCACATCGGAGCAGCGGTTCCACGGCCAGGTGAATGGCGGCCGGAAACACGTCATTGGTCGACTGCGAGCGGTTCACATGGTCGTTGGGATGGACCGGAACCTTGGTGCCTCTCTCACCGCCGGCCAGCTCGCAGGCCCGGTTGGCGATGACCTCATTGAGGTTCATGTTCGTCTGGGTGCCGCTGCCGCTCTGCCAGACGCTCAGGGGAAAGTGATCATCGAGCCTCCCGGCGATCACCTCATCGGCGGCGGCCACGATCCAGTTGCACCGCTCCCGGTCCAGAACGCCCAGACGGCAGTTGGACAGAGCCGCCGCCTTCTTGATCGTGGCGATGGCATGAATGATCGGCAGCGGCATCCGGCTGTCGCCGATGGCGAAGTTGCCCCGGGCCCGCTCGGTCTGGGCTCCCCAGTACCGGTCAGCCGCCACCGGCACCGTTCCCAGGCTGTCCCGTTCCTCCCGGGTGGCTGCAGAGGCTTCATCCCGGAGGCTGTTCGGCGTGTGCCCCATCTCAGAGTCCCAGACGCTGCCAGATCACCCCGAGGTTGGCGCGGTGCTGGTCCGTGCTGAAGCAGGCCTCCAGCTGATCGGGACCCAGGCGCTCGCTCACCGCGGGATCCATTGCGAGGTTGGCGCGGAAATCACCCCCCTCCGTGTTCCAGGCGGCATGGGCGTGGCGCTGAACCAGCCGGTAGGCCTCGTCCCGCTCCAGCCCCTGCTCCACCAGAGCCAGCAGCACCCGCTGGGAGAACACCACGCCGCCGTAGAGGTACATGTTGCGGCGCATGTTGTCGGGGTACACGCCGAGTCCCCGCACCACCTGCGCCATCTCCCGCAGCATGAAATGCAGCGTGACCGAGCAGTCCGGCAGCATCATCCGTTCGGTGGAGCTGTGGCTGATGTCGCGTTCATGCCAGAGGGCCACGTTCTCGAGGGCCGCTACCACATAGCTGCGCAGCACTCTGGCCAGGCCGCTGATGCGTTCACTGCGGATCGGGTTCCGCTTGTGGGGCATGGCGGAGCTGCCCTTCTGCCCCTTGGCGAAGCTCTCCTCCACCTCCAGGACATCCGTGCGCTGCAGGTTGCGGATCTCTGTGGCGAAGCGGTCGAGCGAGGCCCCCACCAGGGCCAGGCACTGCACGTAGTCGGCATGGCGATCGCGGGAGATCACCTGGGTGCTGGCGGTGTCGGGCGTCAGTCCCAGCCGCTCACAGGCGATCCGCTCCACCTCCGGGTCGGTGTTGGCGTAGGTGCCCATCGCGCCGCTGATCTGGCCCACGGCCACGTCGCGCTCCAGCCGTTCCAGTCGCTCGCCGTGCCGGCGAATCTCCGCCAGCCAGCCGGCCAGCTTGAAGCCGAAGGTGATCGGTTCACCGTGGATGGCATGGGAGCGGCCGATCATCACCGTGTCCTTGTGATGGATCGCCAGGTCGCGCACCGCCTCTTCGACGCCGCTCAGCTCCTGGCGCAGCAGGGCCACCGAACGACGTAACTGCAGCGCCAGCCCGGTGTCCAGCACGTCGCTGCTGGTCATGCCCACATGGATGTAGCGGCCCGGATCACCGACCCGCTCGTTCAGATCCGTGAGGAACGCGATCACGTCGTGACGGACCTCGGCTTCGATCTCCAGAATCCGTGCCGGATCGAATCCAGCGTTCGCCCGGATGGTCTCCATCGCGTCGGTGGGAATGCGACCCAGCTGATGGTTGGCTTCGCAGGCGGCGAGCTCCACGTCCAGCCAGCTCTGGAACTTGGCCTCCTCGCTCCAGAGGCGCCCCATCTCGGGGAGTGTGTAGCGCTCGATCACGGCGACCCGGTGGCGGCTCAGCCCGGGAATCTAGGAACCGACTGGAACCCGGCCTGTCGAGCGGCGGGGGGGTGCGGACCCGCTCAGGCCCTGCCGCTGCTCAGGCGGTGGTGAGGCACTTCCCAGCAGATGTGGGGTCCCCAGCTCTGCTGCCGCACCCAGCAGCGTCCCCCACGGCAACGCACCACCTGAAAGGGGGGCAGATCCCGGGGCTGGTTCCTCAGGGTCACGAACATGCCGGGGTGCAGAAGCTCCACCACCCGGTTGCCACGGCTGGGGGACGGTGGCGTCGGGCGAAGACAGCGCGACTGCTCGACTGGTTGTCCCATCGGGTTCGAGGCAGGGAAATCATCATCTGCCTCCTCGGGAAGCTGCAGCCCGGACTGAGGAATTGCTTCCGATTCCTCTGTGGTTTTATGACGGCATGGCCTCCAAGCAACGCCTGGATCGACGGCTTGTCGAGCTGGGGCTCGCCGCCAGCCGTCAGCAGGCGCAGCAGTGGATCCGAGCCGGCAGGGTGCGCTCACCGGATGGCTCCTGCCTGGACAAGCCCGGTCAGCTTGTCAGCCAGGAGCTTCGTCCCTGCGTGTCGCGTCCCCCCCGCTTTGTCTCCCGCGGAGGAGAGAAGCTCGAGGCCGCTCTGGAGGCGTTCCCGATCCAGGTGGAGGGGCGCTGCTGCCTTGATGGAGGCATCTCCACCGGCGGCTTCACGGACTGCCTCCTGCAGCGCGGGGCCGAACGGGTCTATGGCATCGATGTGGGCTACGGCCAGACCGCCTGGTCGCTGAGAACCGATCCCCGGGTGACGCTGCGGGAACGCACCAACCTGCGCCATCTGACGGCCCCGGACCTCTACACCCCGGGCGCACCCTGGCCCGATCTGGCCGTGGCGGACGTGTCGTTCATCTCTCTGATCAAGGTGCTGCCGGCCCTGAGGAGTCTTACCTGTTCCGAGGGCAGCGAGGCGGTTCTTCTCGTCAAGCCCCAGTTCGAGGTGGGGCGCTCCCGGGTGGGGAAGGGAGGCGTGGTGCGCGACCCGGCCGATCAGCTGATGGCCATCAGCCAGGTGGCTGGAGCCGCCGCGGAGCTGGGCTGGTCAGCGGCCGGGACCGTGGCCTCCCCGATCCGTGGACCCGCCGGCAATCAGGAGTATCTGCTCTGGTTGCGGGACGAGGTGCTCGCAGCCCGGGAGGGTGGATCGCCCCTGAGCCATGTCGTGATGGCCCGGGTGGTGGCTGAAGCCACCGGAACAGGCTGAGCGGCTGGCCCGTCCTCACCAACTAACGCGCCTCCCGTCCACAGGTTGGGATGGGAGGCTCGGTTCAGAGCCGGTCGCGGCTGGACTGTGGCTCTGCTTCAGAGTGCGCTGCTGTCCTTGTCGCCGGTTCGGATGCGCACGACGGAGTCGACGGGAGAGATGAAGATCTTGCCATCGCCGATCTCACCGGTCTTGGCCGCCTCGGCAATCGCGGTGATCACCGCATCCACCCGCTCATCATCCACAACGACCTCAAGTTTTAGCTTCTGCAGGAACTCGACGGTGAATTCCGAGCCCCGGTAACGCTCCACCTGGCCTTTCTGACGCCCGAAGCCTCGGACTTCACTGACGGTCATGCCGATGATGCCCGCGTTCACGAGGGCGAGTTTGACATCCTCCAGCTTGAACGGACGGATGATGGCCTCGACTTTCTTCATGGAAGCTGACTCTGGCTCGGCAGATGAAGGGAAGGGAATGAAAGGTGATGTCAGGACTGATCCTGAGCCACACGGTTGGCGTCAGCGCTGGATTTCACAAGGCGAAGTCCACCTGCTTCGGCGTCTTCGCAGAGGGTGTCGATCGAGTCAGCACTGATGCTGGCCCGACCGGCCGCAAGAAGATCCCAGTGATCGGTTTCGAAATGAGTTTGCAGCCAGAGCATCCCGAGCACGGACGACGGTTGAAGTCGAAAGGCGCCGTTGCTGCCGACCAGGCTCAGATCCATCGCGATCATGTGCGCTGAGACCATTACCGTCCAACGCACCTGGCTCTGGCGTAGCCGTTGCTACGAGATGTCACGGCGAGGTGGTTCCCCCCTGGCGGCGTCCTGAAACCCGGACTCCGCCACGGGGTTGACTGGGCACCAGGCGGCCGTGGCTCCTGGCTCTGGATCAGGCCTTGCCGGCAGCGGCGTGATGGTGGTAACGCTGACCGCGGTACTGCAGTGTCACGCTCTCGTCCACGGGCGCGGCCTCGTGACGGAGCGAGGAGCGGTAGTGGTGGCCGCGATACACGTGCTCCACATCGGCCTTGTCCGGCTGCGTGTGGCTGGAGGCGTCGTAGCGCACACCGCGATACGACAGGGTGGGGCTGGTCATGGCTGGGTCCCTCAAGGAAAGAAACGTCCGGATGGGTCCGGCGCCGCTTTTCGAGAAAGAGCGTTGCTTCGCCGTGCGGTGGGGCTACTTCCAGCGGTGGACGACTGGTCGCTTCCTCCGGTTGGGGAGGAGCGACGGTCAGGCGCCGCTCAACGTTTTGTCCTTCGATGCCTTTTTAGCGGCTTGTCGCTGTCCATGGTGAACGTTTCCAGGGCTTCGTCACGCGGCGTCACAGGTCCTCGGTGGTGGCCGCGGTCTGCGGATCGGTAGCGTGACCCCTTGACGCGGGACAGCGAGAATGGAGTCAACGGTGTCAGTGCCGCAACCGGCGGCTGCAGGGCCGGAGACCGATGCATCCAGCGACGCCGCGACCGTGCGTCCCCTGTACGGGCAGCGGGCGATCGCCGAAGCACAACTGCTGTGTTTCGAGAATCCGAGGCGCGGCCGCACCTACGAAATCGCCATCGAACTGCCGGAGTTCACCTGTCTGTGCCCGTTCTCCGGCTATCCCGACTTCGCTGTGCTGCGGCTCCTCTATCAGCCCGGTCCCAGGGTGATGGAGCTGAAGGCTCTCAAGCTCTACATCAACTCCTGGCGGGATCGTTCGATTTCCCACGAGGAAGTGGTCAATCGCATCCTCGACGATTGTGTGGAGGCCTCTGAACCCGACTGGATGCAGATCGAGGCGGACTTTCACCCGCGCGGCAATGTACACACCGTCATCCGGGTGAGCCACGGGTCCCGCCGGCCCTGCTGAAGGCCGCGGCGGTCAGAACCGGCAGGTCATCCGCCAGGCCGGTGAGGTTGCGATTGCAGAGGCCCGCCAGGTACAGGCTGCCGTGACTGGCATCCGCGATGGCCCAGATCTGCCGGGTGGCGATCACGCTGAGGCCGCCACCGATCAGAACCACGCCGAAGCCCCCGTAGACCAGCGGCACGCCCGGATCGCGCTTGAACAGCAGTCCGCTCGCCGGAAGCACCGACTGCACCCGCAGCGGCAGGGAGGGCAGGGAGTCCCCCCCCGGGCCGACCGCAAGGCTGCCCAGCAGCTGGCCATCGCCGCCGAAGACCTGAACAGGCCCCTGCTCGCTGGTGAGGGCGAGCAGCACGGGATCGCTGCCGTCCTTCTGCGTCGGCAGCACCACACCCCACACCTGATCACCGAGCTGCTCGAGAGGCTGAAGCGGAATCTGCAGCGGCGGGCTGTTGCCGAAACGGATCGTGATCGCCGCCAGTGACCAGTCCGCCTGGTAGACGGTCATGCCCCGGTAACGCAGCGGGTGATTCACGCTGATCTCGCGCTGCACGGTCGGACCATCGCCGGCGGCATCGGCGGCCCCCGGCCAGAGGCGGAGCATGGAGCGGAACTGCTCGGGCCGGCCGGCCGGATCCCGCTCGACGCTGAAGGAGTCCAGGCGGAGCGTGACCTGGGCTGAACCGGAGGCATCCAGCATCTCGATGTCATGCCCCGGTGCCAGATAGCGCTCCAGCCGGGCTCCGGCCAGGCTGCCCCAGACCGCTCCCACCATCAGCACGATCAGGCCGGTGTGGACCAGCAGTGGCCCGATCCGGCCCGCCAGGCCACGGCGGGCGGCCAGGCGATCGTTCGCGAGCCGCACCTGCCAGCCTCGGCGGCGCAGTTCCTCGGCCAGGCCCGGCACCACCGCCTGCGGCCGGTCACAGGGCACCCGCTCCGAGAGGGCCATCTTGCTCAGCTGACGGGGCTCCCGGTAGTCCACCCAGCGCAGCGCCTGCTGCAGGGCGGGCCACTGGCGCCGCCAGCTGCAGAGGATCAGGGCCAGTCCCAGCCAGGCGAGCAGGCCGAGGAACCAGGCGCTGGAGTACACGTGATCCAGCTGCAGCCGCTGGATCCAGGTGCCGTTGACGACGCCGAGCCAGGGGGCGGCGTCGTAGCGGGTGTAGAAGCTGCTGGCTTCCTGCTGAGGCAGGGCGGTGCCGAGCCCGCTCGCCAGGCTGATCAGAAGCAGCAGAACGATGGCCAGCCTGAGGCTGGAGATCCAGGAGAGCAGGCGCGCCACGCTCAGCTCCAGCGGGCGACGAGGGTGAGCAGACCCATGCTGACCAGCACCACACCGCTGAGGGAGGGAACCCAGCGGCCGGCTCCCCTAAGGCTGAGAAGGGTCGGCAGGCTGGCGGCCGCCGTTCCTGCCAGCAGCAGCGGCACGACCTGCCCGGCTCCGAAGGTGGTGAGAACGATCGTGCTGAGGACGGGGTCACCGGTGCGGGCCATCCAGGCCAGCAGTACCGCCAGCACGGGTGTGGTGCACGAGGAGCCGGCCAGTCCGAAGGCGAGGCCCGCGGCCATCGGCGCCAGGGGGGAGGGAACACGGCTGCGCCAGCGTTCCGGATCGGGGCCCGCCGGGAGGCGCAGCGGCACGACTCCCAGCAGGTTGAGGCCCATCAGCAGGGCCAGCAGGGCGACCAGTGTCGGAATCAGGCCGGGAATCTGTCCGTAGAGGCGACCCAGCGTGCCGCTGATCAGGCCGAGGATCACCAGGGAGAGGATCACTCCGGAGGCGAAACTGCCGCTGCGCAGCCAGGGGGAGCGTGGACCGTCCTCAAACCCCGCTAGATAGGCCAGGGTCACCGGCAGAAGCGACAGGGAGCAGGGGCCGAGGCTGGTGATCAGCCCGCCGGCGAACACCACCAGCAGGGTGGTTGCCGATGGGGCCCCGAGAGCGGCTTCCAGCATCTCCTCGGCGCGGAGGGCGAGGTCGGACACCATGAGCCCAAGCCCATCCATGTCTGCGGGGTTGTGTAGGCCGTCAACCCTATCCGGCAGATGGCAGCTCCCGGTTGAGTGACCGGGAGCGCCCCATGGCCAGATGAGAGCTCGACTCCAGGGAGCAACGCAGCAGCAGTCCAGCCACCATCAGGCTGGAGAGAAGGGAGTTGCCGCCATAGCTGACCATCGGCAGGGGCAGGCCGGTGGTGGGCATGGACCCGGTGGCCACGGCGATGTTCAGGATCGACTGCCCAACCAGGAGGCTGGTGCAACCGATGGCCACGAGCCTGGCCTGGTTGCTGCGGCAGTGCAGTGCGATGCGGAGACCGACGAAACCGAAGACCAGGAGGAAGAGCAGCAGTCCGAGCGAACCCACGTAGCCGAATTCCTCGCCGAAGACAGCGAAGATGAAATCGGTCGACTGGATCGGCAGGTACAGCAGCTTCTGAGTCGACAGGCCATAACCCTGTCCCGTGGCCCCGCCGGATCCAATGGCCAGAAGGCTCTGGACCAGCTGGTAGCCACTGCCCTGCGGATCTTTCCACGGGTCCAGGAAGGACACCACCCGCTCCAGCTGGTAGGGGTTCCGGGCGATGCTGAGGCAGCCCACCATCACACCGCTGACGGCCGTGCCGAGCAGCAGACGCAGGCGCACGCCCGAGGCGAGCGCCATGAGCCAGAGCAGCAGCCCCGTGAGCGCCGCGGTGCTGAGGTTGGGCTGTTTGAGGATCAGCAGGATCAGACCTGCGAACGTGCAGAGCCAGAGGCCTTTCTGATCGATGCTGCTGCGCTGCCAGTGGGCGAAGAGCGCGGCGCCCTGCAGCACCACGAACGGCTTCACCAGCTCGGAGGGTTGAATCTGAAACGGTCCGATCACCAGCCAGCGGCTCGCACCGTTCACGGTGCTGCCGACCACCAGCGTGGCCGCCACCAGCAGGCAGCCCAGCCAGAGTCCGGTGCCGGCGAAACGCAACCAGCGGCGCAGGCTCACCTTCATGGCGAGTGCCAGCAGGCTCCAGCTCGCCGCGAGCCAGACCAGCTGTCGCTTCACGTAGTACGCACCATCTCCCATCTCCCGCTCAGCGACCCACCAGCTGGCGGACGCCAGGATCAGCAGGCCGGCCAGACTCCAGATGGCCACCAGCCCGAGCATCAGGCGGGCCTCAGAGGGCCATTGCTCCCAGGGGAGTGGAAGCCAGGCTCTCCTTCGTCCGTCCGCGGTGTTCCGCGGACGACCGTCACGTCCCGGGCCGGCGGCACGCCTGCTCCGGCCGCGGTGTTGATGAGCCGCGCTGGACACCCCGTTGTTGATCGTGAACCACAACCATTGAGCCGGATCCGGAGCCCCGCGCCAAGGTGGCCGGATGGGCGGGTGGATCTCTGCCGTGAGCCGCTCAGCGCCGAGCGTCACACGTCATGGCCGTGCTGCTCTGCCAAGACAAAAGCCCGGTCCTTCAGACCGGGCCATGTTCTTCTCGACGGATTGGGACCCCAGTCCGTTGAGATGCGGTGAAGTGGATGATGCTGTGCGCAGGGATCGTGGGCTTAGTTGCCCACATTCACCTGCATCTTTCCAGTGGCCAGCTCCACTTTGAGAATCCTGCCACCCTGCTTCATGATTCGCTGCTGCTCCGCGAACCAGCTCTCATACGGAACCCATTTGGTGAAATAGGTGTTCTGAAGCTCACGCTGGCTTCTCACCTTTTCAGGTGATGGGATGCAGGCAGTGACCTTGAACAGGCGCATGATGTGGAATCAGGGTGAACACAGGGTTCGCCGCAGGGGCGATGACCCGGCGACGTCAGTTGCCGAGGCCTGAGCAGATGTAGTCGAGATAAACGCCCATTTCGCTGCCGGCATCGGGACCCACGAGCGACGCCGTGGTTTCCTTCATGGCCTGAATGGCCTGCACCGTGGCACCAATGGGAACGCCGAGGGAGTTGTAGGTCTCCTTCAGGCCGTTCAGCACGCGCTCATCAAGGATGGAGGTGTCACCCGCGAGCATGGCGTAGGTGGCGTAACGCAGGTAGTAATCCAGATCGCGGATGCAGGCGGCATAGCGGCGGGTGGTGTACATGTTGCCGCCCGGACGGGTGATGTCCGAATAGAGCAGTGCCTTGGCCACGGCTTCCTTGATGATCGCCGACGCATTGGCGCTGATGGTGGCGGCAGCACGAACGCGCAGTTCGCCGCTGGCGAAATACTGCTCGAGCCGATCCATGGAACCGGTGTCGAGATAGAGCCCCTGGACGTCGGCCTGGTTGATGACGTTGGTGATCGCGTCTTGCATGGTGAGCTGGGATGGGTGCGAGGAGCAGGCAGGTGGCTCTTCAGGAGAGTGAGCCGATGACGTAGTCGAAGTAGAAGCCAGCCTCCTCGGCGTCGGAGCCAGTGAGAAGACCCATGGCGACGGACTTCATCTCACGGATGGACTCGGCCATGGCTTCGAGGGGCGTGCCGAGGGCGCGGTACATCTCGCGGGCTCCGATCACTCCGATCTCCTCGATCGGGGTGACATCACCGGCAATGACGCCGTAGGTCACCAGGCGGAGGTAGTAGTCCATGTCACGCAGGCAGGTCGCCGTCATCTCCTCGCCGTAGGCATTGCCTCCGGGAGAAACGATGTCGGGGCGCTTCTGGAAGAGCTGGCCGCCGGCTTGTTTGACGATGCGTTCCCTGCTCTCGGCCAGAACCTGGGCCACGCGCAAGCGACGTTGGCCGCCGGTCACGAATGACTTGATCTGGTCGAGTTCGCCAGGGCTGAGGTAGCGGGCTTCAGCGTCCGCGTTGATGATCGAGTTGGAGACGATGCTCATGCAGTTCTGCCTCGAAACAAGCGGCCACCGTGACGGAGACCGTTATCCATGGGGTGAGATGGTTCGTCGGTAAGCGTACAGCCCTGGTCAGGGGCTCCAGGCGCCGCGAAGCACTTGGTTACCAACGGACAATCGATGAACGATTGTGATGTCAGTCTGCGGCAGGCTTGAGCGGGGGCCCGAGCGCTGGTAACAGTTCTTCATCGCAAGAAAGGGCACCAACTTCTGCCGGTCTGCATCATGTCTTGCCTCGTCGAGCGCCCTGAGGCGCTGGCAGGACAGACAGCGTCGGATCCCCCTGCCGTTCAGGCCAACCTGGCCCTGGATTCATGTCGCATGAATGGAATCAACCGACAGGGAATCGGTGCCGGGATCGCACTGATCCCGGCCGGTGTTTGGCGTTCGAAACTCCGGGCTGGATTCCGGGTCCTGGCTCTCAGCGGTTCCAGCGCCGCTGCGGCACGGGCGGTCTGCGAATCGTTCCCGGCCCGGATTCCGCGGCAGCCGGTGCTGACGTGGGGGCCGAGGGATCGCTTCCCTGAATCCTGGCTGTCCACACGCCGCGGATGACGCGCCTGCGATCGGGCAGATTGCGCTCCGTCAGATCGCCGATTGTTCTCAACTGGCGTGGTCTCGGGGTGTCGGGGCGCTTGGCTGGGGTGAGGTCGGCGATGGCGGCCGGGTTGAGCGGCCTGCAGAGGCCGGGGGCACGCCGGGTGTTGAGATCGTTCGGTGTGATGAAGCGTTCGAATGGCACAGTGTCCTCTCCGAAGCAGTCGTTGTATTCACTGCCGTTCACCAGAGCATCGACCAGTCCGTAGAAGCCCTGGCGGGCTGCAGTGTCGAACAGCGCGTCGATTTCCCAGCGGCCGAAGGTGGGCCTGCCCAGCAGACGCCGATGCATCACCTCAATGGCCTTGGTGATGTACAGGCCATTCCAGTAGCGGCGGCGGAACGCCGCCGACCGTGCGACCTGCCTGACGAATTCCCGGAGGGAGATGTCGCCGTTCTCCAGCTTGATTTCCTCAACCTTCACCCGCTCGCCTGCGTAGCCCGAGCTGCCGAGCACCTGGATGTACACAGCCTGGATCACCGACTGGGTGCTCGACTCGGTCGATCGCAGGCTGGGCTGGCCGGACCGGATCGGGGTTGAGGCTCCGCCTGTGGCGATCTGCTGCAGGCGCACCACCCTGGGTCCCACCCGCCTGGGGCGGGAGGCACGGAAGGCGGGGCTGTTCATCTGTCCCGGTTGATTCATGCCGTTGCCCACCAGCAGGCGGCGGCTGTCGTAACTCACCGGTGCAGGGCGGGTGCTGACGGAGGCCGTGCTGGACGGGAAGATCGCGCCGTAGGTGAGAGCGAGCGGATCATTGGCTCCGCCATAGGCATGCTGATCGGCGATTGGCTGCCTGTAACTGGCGTAGAGAGTGATGTACTGAGGAGCCCCCTCAAATGGGGCGCTGTAGCGGAACAGCCTGCGGTTGGAGCCCCAGCCCGCACTCTCCTGGGCTTCTTCTCCGAGATCGCGCAGGTAGGGGACGGTCTCTTCGCCGAAGACACGGGCGTATTCCATGGAATTGACCAGGGAATCCACAAGACCCGCCAATCCCTGCTCACTGACGATGGCGAAACTGCGTCTGAATTCCTCAATCGAACTGATGCCACGGCCCAGAATGTGTCGGTAGGCCAGCTCAACGACTCGCGAGTTGACGAAGCGGCCATAGAACTGACGCCGATATTCCGTGCTGCGGCAGAGGGCGCGGATGAACTCGCGCATGGAGATCTGACCCTGAGCCACCTGTGTGGCTTCCACCGGGCACACCACCTGGGAGTAACCCTTGACGATGTCGCGCTCGAACACCTGGCGATAGGCGGCGCGGATCACTTCGCTCTTCTCGGCCCCGGAGAGGCCCGGCGTCATCACGAACCGCTGAGCCCCCTCGGCGGCCAGGGCATAGATCGCAGGCAGCTCCAGTCCCTGGTTCACCGGGCTGCCCAGGCGACGGCGCGTGCTGGGGGTGGGAACGGAGAGCTCCTTCAGCAGAACGTTGAAGCAGAGGAGCAGCTGCCTGCGTCCGGCTGGAAGATCCACCACCAGCTCGGCTGCGGCTGCCCGCATCTCCTGGAGGGCCACATTGGTGGCGGCCAGCGAGCAGGCCCGCATCAGCACGTCCCGGAGCCCTCGGGTGTTCACCGCCAGGATGCTGGGATCGCCGCTGACCAGGGCGTAGCCCACGTAGCGGAGGAACCAGCCCAGATCGCGCACCGATTTGCGCATCCGGGCGGGTCCGTAGAGGGAGACGCTGATCGGGGTGAATCCCGCGGGAAGCACCACGCGGGTCTCCACATCGGAGGACGTGCCCTCCAGGATTCGCGACAGCAGCTTGGACGGGCCGCCGCGTTCCTGCGACGAGGTGCCCGCGAACGTCTGAACCGACGAGGCGAACGCTTCCTGATCCGCCGCCAGAGCCACGCCCGCCTCGGCGGGACGGCCGCGCGGAATCAGGGGCTGGTCGAGGTACGACAGCGGCGTGCCACCGACGAAGATCCGGTTGGCCGCCCGGGCCACGATCTGCTCCGCATTGGCACTGATCCGTCGTGCCGCCTCAAGCCGCTCCCGCCCGCTCTGAAAGAAGGTCTTCAGCGTCTCCAGTTCGCCGCCGTCGGGGAAGCGGTCCTCCTGCTCGGCCTGACGGACGCTCGAGAGCGGCAGGGTGTCATAGAGCTGAGGAGAGACTCTGGGGCTGCCGCTGCTGGCGGTCACGGTCATGGACACGATCAAGCCTGGTCCAGGCACGTTACGGCTGTGCCCTGATCCGCTCCGGGGCTGATGAACAAATGTTTGCAGCGTCCCTGCCCCGCCATGCGGCGGCGTGAAAAGCTGCCCTCACCCCTGTCATCCCGCCCATGACCGCGGCCACGCCATCGCCCGCCAGCGATGCCGCCACTCCCGTCGTGAGCGCCTTCTACGACCGCTTCCCCTACCCCGGCGATCCGATGCAGGACGGGCCGCCGCCGGGATACAACTGGCGTTGGTGCCATCGCTGCGTGGTCAGCGCCTGCATCGGAGTGCTGCCCGCCTCGGACCCTTCCCCCCTGCGCATCCTGGACGCCGGCTGCGGCACCGGAGTCAGCACCGATTACCTCGCCCATCTCAACCCCGGTGCCGAGATCCTGGCGGTGGACATCAGCGGCGGGGCGCTGGACCTGGCGAGAACCCGCCTGCAGCGTTCGGGCGGGGACCAGCGGGTCCTCCTGCGCCAGGAACAGCGCAGCTTGCTCGACCTCGCCGGGGAAGGTCCCTTCCATCTGATCAATTCCGTGGGTGTGCTGCACCACCTGCGTGACCCTCTGGCCGGACTTCGCGCCCTGGCGGATCTTCTGGCCCCCGATGGAGTGATGCATCTCTTTCTGTATGCCGCTGCGGGCCGATGGGAGATCCGCCGGACCCAGGCCGCTCTGGCCAGCCTCGGTCTCCAGCCGGATGGTGAGGGTGTGGGCCTGGCGCGCCGGCTTCTGGCCGATCTGCCGGAGGCCAATGCGCTGCGCCGCAGCCACGAGGAACGCTGGGCCATCGACACCGCTGCCGAGTCCAACTTCGCGGACATGTATCTGCACCCGCAGGAGGCGGTGTACGACCTCAACGGTCTGTTCGACCTGATCGAGGCCGCGGGGCTGTCCTTCGCCGGCTTCTCCAACCCCGAGGTCTGGGACCCGGCCCGTCTGCTGCAGGGAGAGCTGCTGGAACGGGCGCTGGCCCTGCCGGAACGCCGCCGCTGGCAACTGGTCGAGCTCCTGGATCCCGCCATCAGCCATCTGGAATTCTTCGTCAGCCGAGAGCCGCTCGTGCGCCGGGACCCTTCGGAGGATCATGCGCTGCTCTCCCTGACCGGTGAGCGGAGTCCGTGCCTCTGGGGCTACCCGTCCCAGCAGCTTCTCGGACGGGACATGCAGCCCATCCATCTCACGGAAGCCGCCCTGTCCCTGCTGGATGCCCTGGAGCGGGCTGCGCCCGGCACACCGTTCCACGCGCTTCCACTCGCGATGGGGCCGGACGAGAGGTCGCGCCTGATCCGCGATCTGGTGCGGGAGCAGGTGCTGATGCTGCGGGATGTCTCGCAGGTTGCGCCGGAGGGCGCGTGATAGATTCCGCGCGCTTTCCTGCCATCAGCGCTGCACGTGCAGGTTTCCTACGTCGAAGGACCGGAACCCGTTCCCTGTGCCGTTGATAGCGGGATGGACGCGTATCTGCAACTGCAGATCCGCTGTCTGCTGGCCACAGCGGCACTCGGCGTCGTCGCCTCTCTGATCAGTGCTCTGATCTGGGGGATGACCACTTCCCTGAGTGTGCTGGTCGGTGCCGTCGCCGGTGTTCTCTACCTGCGTCTGCTCGCCCGCAGCGTGGCCCGCCTGGGGAGCAACAGTCGTCAGATTGGACGCTTTCAACTGGTCGTCCCGGTTCTGCTGGTGGTCGGTGTGTCCCGACTGCCGTCTCTGGACCTCCTCCCGGCCATCCTCGGCTTTCTCGTCTACAAGCCCGCTCTGCTGGTTCAGGCCGCCTTCGAGCCCTGAGCTGTCTCCAACCGATCTCCGCTTCCATGCCCCCGCTGCCCATGCCTCCGCTGCTCGCCGAACTCGAAGTCGGCCAGCACTTCTACTGGCGAATCGGCAACCTCAACCTGCACGGCCAGGTCTTCCTGAGCTCCTGGGTTGTGATCGGTGCCCTTCTGGCGCTCATCATCGCCGGCACCCGGCGCATGGAGCGCGATCCGCGCGGTGTTCAGAACCTGCTCGAGTTCCTCTGGGACTACCTGCGTGACCTCGCCCGCGAGCAGATCGGCGAAAAGGCTTACCGCGACTGGCTGCCGTTCGTCGGCACCCTGTTCCTGTTCATCTTCGTCTCCAACTGGGGTGGAGCACTGATCCCATGGCGCCTGATCGAACTCCCCAGCGGTGAGCTCGGCGCTCCCACGGCGGACATCAACACGACCGTCGCCATGGCTCTGCTGGTGTCGCTGTCCTACTTCTATGCCGGCCTCAGCCGGAAGGGGCTGCGCTACTTCGAGTACTACGTGGAGCCGACTCCGATCATGCTCCCGTTCAAGATCATCGAGGATTTCACCAAGCCTCTGTCCCTGTCCTTCCGTCTGTTCGGCAACATCCTTGCCGACGAACTGGTCGTTGCCGTTCTGGCCTTCCTGGTTCCGGTCCTCGTGCCGCTGCCGGCGATGTTCCTCGGCCTGTTCACCAGTGCCATCCAGGCCCTGATCTTCGCGACGCTCGCCGCCAATTACATCGGCGAGGCCGTTCACGAAGAACACTGAGTCCCTTTAACGGCAGGCGGAACCCGACGTTGTGTCGACCTCCGTCTGCTAAATCTTCGGCGCGCAGGTCCGGGTGGAACCGGGCCCACCCCATGGGTGTCCCGGGCGCGCCAGCCCATACCGAGCACCTCCTGCGCTCCCCAACACCACCTGCGCTTCCAAGCCTTTCTTTCCACCCATGAGTGAACTGACCTCCGCCGCTTCCGTTCTGGCCGCTGCCCTCGCCGTTGGACTCGCCGCCATCGGCCCTGGCATCGGACAGGGCACCGCTGCCGGCCAGGCCGTTGAGGGCATCGCCCGCCAGCCCGAGGCCGAGGGCAAGATCCGGGGCACCCTGCTCCTCTCCCTGGCCTTCATGGAAGCTCTCACCATCTACGGCCTGGTGGTGGCTCTGGTGCTGCTGTTCGCCAACCCCTTCGCGGGCTGATCCAATCGCCGGTCGGCCCTGAACCGGGTCGGCCGGCGGTTCCGTCGGCGGCACTCCGCCGCGCTCCCATCCACGTCAGCGCTTCAGCCCTTCGCATCCATGACCAGCTGGCTCCAGCTCGCCGCCGCCGCGGCCCCCGAGGGAGGCCTGTTCGACCTCGATGCCACCCTGCCGCTGATGGCGGTTCAGGTGGTCCTTCTCACCTTCATTCTCAACGCCCTGTTCTTCCGCCCTGTCGGACGGGCCGTCGAGGAGCGTGAGAGCTACGTGACCACCAGTCGCGCCGAGGCCAAGCGCAAGCTGGCCGAAGTCGAGCGTCTCGAAGCCGATCTCACCGAGCAGCTCCGCGGCGCACGCCAGCAGGCCCAGGCCCTCATCCTCGAGGCCGAGCAGGAAATGGATCGCCTCTATCGCGATGCTCTCGCTGAGGCCACAGCTGAAGCCAATGCCACCCGCGAAAAGGCCCGCAAGGAGATCGAGATCCAGCGGCGTGAAGCCACATCGGCTCTCCAGTCCGATGTGGACCGGATGAGCTCCATGATCATTGACCGTCTCCTGGCCGCCTGATGCACGCTGACCTCCACCATCTCGTTCTGGCCAGCCACGGCGGCTTCGGCTTCAACTTCAATCCGCTTGAGACCAATCTGGTCAACCTCGTCATCACCATCGCGGTGCTGACCTGGTTCCTGAGAGGCTTTCTCGGCGGCATCCTCGAGCGCCGCCGTCAGGCGATCCTCAGCGACCTGAGTGACGCCGAGCAGCGTCTCGCCAAAGCGGAAACCTCTCTTGCGGCCGCCAAAAGCGAGCTTTCCGCCGCCCAGGCCAAGGCCCAGCAGATCCGCGCCGATGGCGAGGCCAGGGCGCAGGGCATCCGTCGTGAGAGTGAGATGCGAACCGTTGAGGCCATGGCTGCTCTCAAGCAGGATGCCCTCGCCGACATGAGTGCCGAGAGCGCTCGCATCACCGAGGAGCTGCGTCGTGAGGCAGCCCTCGCTGCGATCGAGCGGGTTCTCGAGCAGCTCCCCTCCAGGCTGGACACCGATGGCCAGCAACGCCTGATCGACACAGCCCTTTCCAATCTGGAGCAAGCCTGATGCCATTGCTCAATGCCATTGCCACTCCGTACGCCGAAGCGTTCCTCCAGGTGTGCGAGGCCAGGGATGAAAGCGATCTCGCCTTCCAGCAGATCAAGGACATTCTTGCTGTCTGGGAGTCCTCGGATGAGCTGAGGCAGGCCATGACGAGCCCCGTGCTCGAACCCGCCGCCAAGAAAGCGGCACTGGAGCTGCTCTTCGCCGAGCAGGTGACCCCGGCCCTCCTCAATCTGCTGCGCCTTCTGGCTGATCGCAATCGCACCGCCGTGCTGGATTCGGTCCTGAACCGCTACCTCGAGCTCTACCGCGAGATGAAGCGCATCGCCCTGGCCACCGTGCGTTCCGCCACCGCTCTGAGTGATGACCAGCAGGCGGCGCTTCGGCGCCGGATTCTCCAGGTGGCTGGAACCGAGTCCGTCGACATGGATCTGACTGTGGATCCCTCCCTGATCGGGGGCTTCGTCGTGAGTCTCGGATCGCAGGTCATTGACGCCAGCCTGTCCGGTCAGGTCAGGCGCCTCGGACTGGCGCTGGCCCGCACGGCCTGAACCCCTCTCCCTCTCACCCCCTCCGGTCTCCCTCCCGGCCTCTCCTCCTCACCGCCTTTCACCATGGTTTCCATTCGCCCCGACGAGATCAGCGCGATCCTCAAGCAGCAGATCGAGGATTACGACAAGTCCGTCTCGGTCAGCAACGTCGGCACCGTGCTTCAGGTGGGAGACGGGATCGCCCGCATCTACGGCCTTCAACAGGCCATGGCCGGTGAACTCGTCGAATTCGAGGACGGCACCGAAGGCATCGCCCTCAACCTTGAGGACGACAACGTCGGGGCCGTGCTGATGGGGGAAGGTCTCGGAATCCAGGAGGGAAGCACCGTCAAGGCCACTGGTCGCATCGCCTCCGTGCCCGTCGGCGATGCCATGCTCGGGCGTGTGGTCAATCCCCTCGGCCAGCCCATCGACGGCAAGGGTGACATCGCCACCAATGAATCCCGCCTGATTGAATCGCCGGCCCCCGGCATCATCCAGCGACGCTCGGTGCATGAACCCATGCAGACCGGCATCACGGCCATCGACGCCATGATTCCGATCGGTCGCGGCCAGCGCGAGCTGATCATCGGCGACCGTCAGACCGGCAAGACCGCCATCGCCATCGACACGATCCTCAATCAGAAGGATCAGGACGTCGTCTGTGTCTACGTGGCCATCGGCCAGAAGGCGGCCTCCGTTGCCAACGTCGTCGACGTCCTCAGGGAGCGTGGTGCCCTCGACTACACCGTCGTGGTCGCTGCCAGCGCGTCCGAACCCGCCTCGCTGCAGTACCTCGCGCCCTACACCGGCGCCTCCATCGCCGAGTCGTTCATGTACAAGGGCAAGGCCACCCTTGTGGTCTACGACGACCTGACCAAGCAGGCTCAGGCCTACCGCCAGATGTCGCTTCTGCTGCGTCGCCCCCCCGGTCGTGAGGCCTATCCCGGCGATGTCTTCTACCTCCACAGCCGCCTGCTCGAGCGTGCCGCCAAGCTCTCCGATGCCATGGGCAAGGGCTCGATGACCGCCCTTCCGATCATTGAGACCCAGGCCGGTGACGTTTCCGCCTACATCCCCACCAACGTGATCTCGATCACGGATGGTCAGGTCTTCCTCAGCTCCGATCTGTTCAACTCCGGTCTCCGGCCCGCCATCAACGTGGGCATCTCGGTGAGCCGCGTCGGCGGTGCTGCCCAGACCAAGGCCATCAAGAAGATCGCCGGCACCCTCAAGCTCGAGCTGGCCCAGTTCGATGAACTGGCGGCCTTCTCTCAGTTCGCCTCCGATCTGGATGCGGCGACCCAGAAGCAGCTCGGTCGCGGCAAGCGCCTGCGCGAGCTGCTCAAGCAACCGCAGTTCAGCCCGCTGATCCTCGCTGAGCAGGTGGCAATCGTCTACGCCGGCGTCAAGGGGCTCCTCGATGAGGTGCCGGTGGATCAGGTCACCAGCTTCACCCGTGAGCTGCGCGAATACCTCCGTACCAACAAGGCTGAGTTCATCGCCAAGGTTCAGGAGGAGAAGGTGCTCAGCCCCGAGTCGGAGGCCATCCTCAAGGACGCCATCGCTGAGGTGAAGTCCACGCTCCTGGCCACGGTCTGAGGGAGGGACAAGCGTGGCCAATCTCAAGGAAATCCGCGACCGCATCAAGTCGGTCAAGAACACCCGAAAAATCACCGAAGCCATGCGGCTCGTGGCCGCAGCCAAGGTGCGCCGGGCCCAGGAACAGGTGCTGCGCAGCCGTCCCTTCGCGGACCGGCTCGCCCGTGTGCTCGAGAACATCCTCACCCGGGTCGGTTTCGATGAAACCGATGCCAACCTCCTCGAAAACAGGGAGGTGGAGTCGATCACCCTCATGGCCGTCACCGGAGACCGTGGTCTCTGCGGCGGCTACAACACCAATGTGATCAAGCGCACGGAGCGTCGCTTCAGCGAGCTCAAGCAGCAGGGCTACAACGTGGAGCTGGTGCTGGTGGGCCGCAAAGCCATCACCTACTTCAAGAACCGCTCCTATCCCATGCGGGCCACCTTCAGTGGCCTGGAGCAGGTGCCCACCGCTGACGAGGCCAACACCATCTCCGGCGAGATCCTGGCGGAGTTTCTCTCCGGCACAACCGATCGGGTTGAGATCATCTACACCCGGTTCATCAACCTGGTCAGCTGCAGGCCGGTCGTTCAGACCCTCCTCCCCCTGGATCCCCAGGGGATCGCCAGCCCGGATGATGAAATCTTCCGTCTGACAACCCGCGAAGGCCGACTCACCGTGGAGACCGGCAGTGCACCCAGCAATGAGCAGCCGGCGCTCCCCTCGGATATGGTGTTCGAGCAGAGCCCTGACCAGCTGCTGAACGCTCTGCTGCCTCTGTACCTCCAGAACCAGCTCCTGCGTTCGCTTCAGGAAGCGGCAGCCTCCGAGCTGGCCAGCCGAATGACCGCCATGAACAATGCCAGCGACAACGCCAAGGCTCTCGCCAAGACGCTGACGCTGGATTACAACAAGGCCCGTCAGGCGGCCATCACGCAGGAGATCCTGGAAGTGGTGGGTGGTTCGGCCGTGATGAGCTGAGCCTCTCCCCCCTCGTCCCCGTCGCTGCGCCGGTGTCCCAGTCCTTCTCCATCACTGCGGAGCTTGATGGCTCCACCTACAGCTTCGTCTGCCGTGAGGATCAGACCGTCCTTTCGGCGGCCGAGTCGGAGGGCGTTCCCCTGCCGAGCTCCTGCTGCTCGGGCGTCTGCACCAGCTGTGCCGCCAGGCTGCTTGCCGGTGAGGTGCACCAGCCTGATGCAATGGGTGTGAAGGCCGAGCTGCAGCAGCAGGGCTACGCCCTGCTTTGCGTCGCCTACCCCCGCAGCGACCTGAGCCTGCTGGCGCAGCAGGAGGATGCCCTCTATCAGGCCCAGTTCGGTCAGTACCAGAAATAAGCAAATCGGCCGTCAGACTCCGAAGCGGCTCGTCCCCGATGCCCCCGACCCCCGATGGGATCGAACTGAGCCTGGTCGTCCCTGACGGTCCGCTCAGGCCAGCCGTTCTCAGTGCCCTGGCTGCTCATGGTGAGCCGCTTCGATGGGCGATCACGGCCTGTACCCCGGACCCCGCCTCCGGCGGGCGACGTCTCACGGTCGAGGCGGTGATTCTGCGGCCTGCATGAGTGCCGCTGCCCCATTCCCCACCGTGATGGTGGTGCCCACCGGGATCGGCTGTGAGGTTGGCGGGTATGCCGGCGATGCACTTCCGGCGGCACGGCTTCTGGCCGCCGCCAGCGGCGGCCTGATCACCCACCCCAATGTGCTGAATGCCGCGGCGCTGTACTGGCCAGACCCCCGACTCCTTTACGTGGAGGGGTGGGCTCTCGATCGGTTCTGTGCGGCGGAGCTGGCCCTGCGGCCAAGGCGGTCCAGGCGAGTCGGGCTGCTGATCGATGCCGGCCTGGAGCCGGAGCTGCAACGGCGTCATCGCCAGGTTGCCGATGCGGTGCGCGTCAGCCTCGGCCTGCCAATCGGCCCGGTCCTGGTGAGCGATGCCCCCTTTGGCGTGAGCCTTCGTCTGGGGTCCTCAGGCACCAGCTGGGGCGGACTCGAGAACCCGTCCAGCCTGCTCAGAGGGGGGGAGGCTCTGGTCGCGTCCGGTGCCGAGGCCATTGCCGTGGTGGCCCGCTTTCCCGATGAGCCCGACAGTGAGGCCCTGGCGGCCTATCGCCGCGGTGACGGGGTCGACGGGCTCGCCGGCGCTGAGGCCGTGATCAGCCACCTGCTCGTCTGTGAGCTGGGCCTGCCCTGTGCCCACGCCCCGGCCCTCGCCCCGCTGCCGGTGATGGCGGATCTGGATCCGCGCGCTGCCGCGGAGGAGATCGGCCATACCTTCCTCAGTTGCGTGCTGGTGGGCCTGTCGCAGGCACCGGACCTGGTGGCGCCGGGGGACGTGGGGCCCGGCGATCTGACGAGCGACCGGATCGGGGCCGTCGTGGCACCGGCCGGGGCACTCGGTGGTGCGGCCGTGCTGGCCTGCGCCGAGCGGGGCATTCCCGTGATCGCCGTGCAGAACCCCTGCGCTCTGACTGTGGATGCCGCTGCCCTCGGACTGACCGTGATTCCCGCCCAGAGCTATGTGGAAGCCGCCGGCTGGCTCACTCTGTTAAGGGAGGGACTCGACGCCGGGCGGTGGCTGGGGGGGGGCTGAGGCGGTTGAGGGGGCGACAGTGTGACGGTCGCCGTCGCCATCAGCTGCCGCCGGGTTCCGCTCAGGTGAGGCTGCCCACGGCGTGAACCAGAGCCTGATGGCGGGTGAGATCGGTGTGGTCGTCGGGCAGCTGCTCGTAGAGCTTCAGCTGTTCGAGCCGGCGGCGCGGGTTGCCATGCGCTCCGACCACGTAGACGTTGCGGCCGACTTCAATCGCTTCCTCCACGGCATTCTCGATCGCCAGGGCGGCGGTGAGACCGAGATGTTCCACCTCGCTGAGGTCGAAGATCACCGCATCGCATTCACCGATGGCGTTGTGTTCCCGGTTGATCGCCTTGGCCACCCCGAAGATCATGGCCCCGTTGAGTTGAAACAGGAGCACGCGGCCAGCGGCCCGCTGGAGCAGATCCCTCTCGCTGTCGCTGATGTCCGCATCATCATCTCCCGTGCTCACGGACTTGACGCCGCGGGTCTGCATGGCGCTCATCTTGTCGATGGTGATGATGTTGGCGATGAAGATGCCCACGCCCACAGCCACCATCAGATCCACCAGAACCGTCAGGGCGATCACGACGTAGGTGATCAGGGCACCCTTGCGTGAGAGGCGGGGCACCCGCCCCAGAAACTCCCAGTCGACGATGTCGATGCCCACCTTGAACACGATCGCCGCAAGCACGGCCAGAGGGATCCGGGACGCGAGCCCCGATCCGGCCAGGATCAGCAGAGCCAGGATCACGGCCCTGAGGATCCCCGAAAGGCCGGTGCGTCCACCGGCCTGGATGTTCACGACCGTGGCGGTGGTGGCCCCGGAGCCTGGCAGGGCGCCGCAGAGTCCGGCGGCGATGTTGGCCACCCCCTGACCCACGAGCTCCTTGTTGGACTGGTGCTCCGTGCGGGTGAGGCTGTCGGAGACCAGGCAGGTCAGCAGGCAGTCGATCGAGCCGAGCATGCCCAGCAGCGCGGCGTTGATCAGCACCAGCTGCAGCACATCCGGGGAGAGCGCCGGCAGGGTGAGCTGCGGCAGACCGCTGGGGATCTCTCCGATGCGGCGCAGCTCCACCCCACGGAAGGCCACCAGGGAGATGATCGTTCCCACGATCAGGGCGAACAGCTGGGCCGGAATCACGCGCTTGAGGCGCTCCGGGGTGAACCACAGCACCGCCAGCGTGATCAGGGCCAGCAGGGATTCCAGAGGTTCGATCCCCCGCAGCAGTTCCGGCAGGCTCTGGAGGGTGCCGAGCACGCCGCCCGGGGGCTGGGCCTGGCCGAGCAGAGGGCCGATCTGGAGCACGATCAGGATCGTGCCGATGCCGCTCATGAACCCCGAGATCACCGTGTACGGCATCTGGGTGATGTACCGCCCGAGCCGGAAGACGCCATAGAGGATCTGGAAAACCCCGGACAGCATCACCACGGTGAAGGCGATGGCCAGGGCCTGGGCCGGCGAGTCGGCGCGTGTGGTCAGCGTCGCCAGAACGGCGGTGAAGACCACGGTCATCGGGCCGGTGGGCTCCGAGATCAGGGCGGGGGTGCCCCCGAACAGAGCCGTGACCATGCCGATGATGGCCGCCGACCAGAGGCCGGCTGCGGCGCCGGCACCGCTGGCCACACCGAAGGCGAGGGCCATCGGCAGGGCGATCACGGCGGCCGTGAGGCCACCGAAGAAGTCGCCGCGGATGTTGTGGCGTCCGATGTAGTTGAAGATCCGACCGGCTTTCGGTGCCGAGCTGGCGGTGGTGGTCATACGGAAGGGGGAGAAGGCCCTCCCGGAGCCGTGATCGGCCTGGCCCGGGCAGGACAGAGCTGGAGCCTAGGGAACGGCATCCCGCTCACCTGAGCTGGCTTCAGCTCTCGGGGGCTTCGCCGATCACGATCGAGGAACTGGCGAGGCGCCGGATCAGGGCATTGGTGAGGATGCTGAAGCCGAAGCCTTCGGCCGCAAGAGGCTGACGCTGGGAGTGCAGGATCACCAGGTCGAACCCCTCGGCCTCCCGCACGATGGCGCCCGCCACATCCACGGCATCGCGCACGCGCATCTCGCTGGTCTCCGGCAGACCCACCCTGGCGGCCAGCTGTTCCAGCTGGTCGCCCGCCCAGCTTCGGCGGCGGCCGCTACGGGCCGGTGACATCACGTGCAGCAGGCTGACGCGGGCATCGAGGGCCTCGGTCAGCAGGCGGGCGTAGGCCGCCATGCGGATGCCCCGGCTGGTGAAGGTCTCGACCGGCACGAGGATGCGGCGCACATCCTGAGGGGCCTGCCGCATCCGGGCCACCACCACCGGGCAGGGCGCCTGGCTGAAGACGCTGCCGATGACGCTGCCCAGAACCCGGGCCGGCAGGGTGCCGGAATCGCTCCAGCCCATCACCACCAGGTCGGCCTGCTGCTCCTGGCTGGCCCGCACGATTCCCAGGGGAATGCTGTCGTCCAGCCGGAAGAGCGGCTCGGTCGAGACAGCGAAGCGGCGGCTGTGCGCCTCCGCATCCCGCAGCAGCTGCTGGTTGCGGCGGTTGTCCGCCTCCTGCCCGGCGCGGTCCCGCAGGGGGCGGGCCAGGGCCACTGTGAGAGGCACGATCCGGCCCTGGTGACGCTGGGCGATCAGGGCGGCCAGGGCGATCAGCCGCGGTTCGGTGCCGGGATTGTGGAGCGGCACCATCACGGTCATGGGGCCGTCAGCGGCGGCCAGCTGGCGCCGTTCGGGGATCTCCAGGCTGGCCTCCGGCACGTTGAGCCCCACGGCCACCCGGGAGATCAGCAGGGGGCCGAGCGTGGCGGTGACCACCATCAGCACCACCACGCTGTTGAGCACGGCGTCGGAGACCAGCCCCACGCGATGGGCCACCAGCACCGCGGCGAGGGTGGTGGCGACCTGGGGGATCGACATCGCCCACATCGTGAGCGTCTCGCGGGTGCTGTAGCCCCAGGGCCCGGCACACAGCGCCGCTGCGGCCAGCTTGCTGATCAGCAGCGTCAGCACGATCGCCGCGGCAAGACCCAGCGAATCGACGCTGTTGAGGAGGGCCGGGCCATCCACCAGCAGGCCGATGTCGACAAAGAAGATCGGGATGAACAGCACGCTGCCCACGAAGACCACCTTCTCCTTGACCGGGCCGTCCCCGACGACGTCGTTGACCGCCAGGCCGGCCAGGAACGCCCCGACGATCTTCTCCACCCCGACCAGTTCGGCTGTGAGCGCCGCCAGGAAGACGGCGAGCAGCACGAAGAGAAACTGCTTGCCCTCGTCGCTGCCGGAGCGGCGGAAGAAGATCCGGCCACCCCGGTCGATCCCCACCAGCACCACAACGGTGTAGAGGCTCAGGAGCAGCAGCAGGCTCACCAGCCGGCCGGCGCTGAATCCCCCGGCATGGATGCCGAGGCAGACCGCCAGCAGGATCAGGGCGGCGATGTCGGTCAGGATCGTGGCGCCGATGGTCACTGTCACGGCCTCATTGGCCACCACTCCCAACCGGCGCAGCAGGGGATAGGTCATGAGGCTGTGGGAGGAGAGCAGCGACCCGATCAGAATCGATGGCGTCCATCCGAAACCGAAGGCCCGGGCCAGCAGCGACCCGGCCAGCAGCGGCACGAGGAAGGTCAGCGTCCCGAAGCCCAGGGCCCGGTTCCTGACCTTGCGCAGCTGGTTGAGATCGATTTCCAGCCCCGCCACGAACATCAGATACAGCAGGCCCACATCCGCCAGCAGCTGCACCACCGGCAGCTCACCGCTGAGCAGCCGCAGCCCCTGCGGTCCCAGCAGCACCCCCGCGGCGAGAAGGCCCAGCACACCCGGCAGCCGCATCCGCTCGAACAGCGGCGGCACCGCCAGGCTGATCGCCAGCAGCAGGGCGAAGGAGCCGAGGGGCTCCTCGTGGAACCAGGCGATCAGGGCGTCCATGGGGCTCAGGCCGCGTCCCGCCCGACCAACCAGTGCACGGATCCTCTCAGCAGCGGGGCCATGGATTCAGAGATCGAGCACCACTCGCCCGCCGGCTGGCCGGGAGATGCAGATCAGGGCCTCGCCCTCGCCCAGCGGAGCGCTCGGCGTGGCGGTGGTCTCCACCGCTCCCTCCAGCACCCGGCAGCGGCATGTGCCGCAGACCCCGGCCCGACAGGCGAAGGGGGGCGTGAGTCCCTGATCCTCGGCGAGCTCCAGCAGGGATCCGGCGGCCTCCGCCCAGCGGGCCTCACGGCCGGATCGATGAAAGGTCACCTCGGCGGCCTGACCGGCGGCGCTGCCATCGGCCGGATCGGGGTGTTGCGGTCTCGGCGCCGGCGTGAACACCTCGAAGAACACACCCTCGATCGCCTCGCCGTCCCCGCCCCGCACCTGCCGCAGCGCAGCGAGCATCCCCTCCATGAACGGTGGGGAGCCGCAGAGGTAGATGTCTGCGTCCTCGGGCAGGAGACGCTGCAGCAGGGCGGCATCCACCCGCCCGCGGCTCTGGTAGCGGCCCTCGTCCTCCGGGCGGGGACGGCTGTAGGCCAGATGGACGTGGACCGGCGCTGGGACCCCTGCTGGCCCGGGGGCGGCCAGGTCCCGGATCTCGCTGCTGAAGGCCTGGTGGCTGCCGTCGCGGGCGCCGTGAATGAACCAGATCGGCTGCTGAAGCCCCAGGCGCCTGGCGGCTCTGGCCATCGTGAGCATGGGCGTGATACCGACCCCGTTGCTCACCAGGGCGATCGGACGGTCGCGATCCCCGTGGAGCACGAAGGCCCCGGCGGGGGGGCGACAGAGCAGCGTGCTGCCCTCCTCCACCGCGTCGTGCATCCAGGAGGAGGCCCGGCCCGGCGGTACATCCAGGCCGCGGGGCGCGGGTTCGCGCTTGATCGAGAGTCGGTATTGCGCACCGGGCCGGCTCCCGTCCGCCAGGTCGTCGGAGAGGGAGTAGGTGCGCACCGTCGGTCGCCCCTGCCCCGGGATCGGCAGCTGGATGGTCAGGAACTGGCCGGGGGAGAAGGTGGGAATGGGCAGGCCATCCACCGGAGCGAGGTGAAATGAGGTGATCTCCCGGCTCTCGGGCTGCTTGCGGATCACCCGGAAGGGGCGCCAGCCCCGCCAGCTCCGGGCTGCCTCGGCCCTGAACCGGCGGCGCCGAAGGCCTACGTCCACCAGGCCCGCTGCGCCACCGAAGGCCATCCCCCCCGCTCCCAGCGCCAGGCGCTGCTCGGTGCGGGCTCCCATCGCCCCGCCGCCGCCCGCCAGCCAGGCGCCGGCCGTGAAGCCCAGGATCACCCCCGCCGCCAGGCCGGCGACGGCGCCCTCAACGGGGTGGGGCGGCAAGGCCCTGCCGTAGATCTCGCTCGCCGAGGGCGTTGAGGCTGCGTTCATGGGGGAAGGTCGCGGGGCAGAGACGAGGGGAGGCCCTCAGCGCAGGCAGGCCATCGGATGGCGCGGCGGCACCCCCAGGGCCTTCGCCACGCTCGGGTGGCAGACCGAGCCGGAGACCGTGTTGAGTCCGGAGAGCAGCTCCGGTCGCTCCGTCACGGCTTCCTCCAGCCCGCGGCCGGCGATGCCGATCACGTACGGCAGGGTGACGCTCACCAGCGCTTCAGTGGACGTGAACGGCACAGCCCCCGGCATGTTGCCCACCGCGTAGTGCTGCACGCCGTGGATGGTCACCACCGGATCGGTGTGGGTCGTTTCCCGGCTTGTGGCCACACACCCGCCCTGATCGATCGCCACATCGACGATCACCGATCCGGGCTTCATGCGCCGCACGAGGTCCTCCCCCACCAGCCGCGGCGCCCGGCCCCCCGGGGTGAGCACCGCCCCGATCAGCAGATCCGCCGTGGGCACCAGCCGCTCGATCAGGCCCCGGCTGCTCACCACGCTCACCAGCCGGCCGGTGCGGGCCGACTCCAGGCTGCGCAGCCGGTCCGGCGAGCGGTCCAGCAGAAACACCTCGGCATCCATCCCCACCGCGAGGCGGGCGGCGTTCCAGCCCACGGTGCCGGCGCCCAGAACCACCACCCGCGCCGGCCGCACGCCGGTGCAGCCCCCGATCAGCACACCGCGCCCGCCATGGGGTCGCTCCAGCAGATGGGCCCCCACCTGGGCCGCCAGTCGCCCCGCGATCTCGCTCATCGGGGCCAGCAGCGGCAGGTGACCGTTGTCCAGCTGCACGGTCTCGTAGGCCAGTCCGGTGGTGCCGGCCTCCAGCAGAGCCTGTCCGACGTGGGGATAGGCGGCCAGGTGCAGGTAGGTGAACAGCACCAGGTCCTCGCGCAGGAAGCGGAACTCCTCCGGCTGGGGCTCCTTCACCTTCACCACCAGGTGCGCGCCCCAGGCCTCCTCACAGGACACGAGCCGGGCCCCGGCTTCGGCGTAGTCGCTGTCCGCCATGCCGGCACCGCTGCCGGCACCCTGTTGGACTCGCACCTCGAGTCCGTGGGACACCAGTTCGCTCACCCCGTCGGGAGTGAGGGCCACCCGCTGCTCGTCGCGCTTGATCTCGGTGGGCACACCGATGCTGGCCATCGGCGCCGACAGAACGGAGGAGGCCATGGGAGCGGATCGCTGAACCAAGCCTGCCCGCTGCCGGGCGAGTGCGCCACGCGGCCCGATTCAGCCTCCGGCGGCGATCGGCATGCGCCAGCCTCCGCCGAAGGCCTGGCGGCTGACCTTGAGCACCGGTGGTGCCTGGCGGCGCTTGAACTCGGCGCGGCGCATCAGGGCGTCCACGCGGCGGCAGACATCGGGCTCCATGCCCTCGGCGATGAGCTCCTCCGGCGTGCGGTGGTCATCGATCATGGCCCTGAGGATCGGATCGAGTCGCTCGTAGGGAGGCAGGGAATCGCTGTCCTTCTGATCCGGCCTCAGCTCCGCGCTGGGGGGCTTGCGGCGGATGGCCTCGCCCACGGGAGCCACCTGATCGGGCAGACCCAGTTCGCGCCGGCAGCCTCTTGAGGCGGGGCTGTCGAGCCAGTCGCAGAGGGCGAACACCGTGCTTTTGTACAGATCACCGATGACCGCCAGGCCGCCGTTCATGTCGCCGTAGAGGGTGCAGTACCCCACGGCCAGCTCGGACTTGTTGCCGGTGGAGAGCAGCAGACCCCCCTCCTGATTGGCCAGCGCCATCAGCAGGGTGCCCCGGATGCGCGACTGCAGGTTCTCCGCCGCCACACCGGCCGGGCCTCCGGGATAGATCGCGGTCAGCGTCCCGTCGAAGGCCTCCATTAGAGGGGCGATCGGCAACTGATCGGTGCGGAGGTCGAGGCGGTTCGCCAGCGCCTCCGCATCCTTCCAGGAGCCCTCGGAGCTGTAGGGCGAGGGCATCAGCAGCGTCCGGACCCGCTCCGGCCCGAGCGCGGCCGCGGAGATCACCGCCACAAGCGCCGAATCGATGCCTCCGCTGAGGCCCAGCAGGGCTGAGCGGAAGCCGCACTTGCGGGCGTAGTCCCGCACGCCGAGCACCAGCACCCGGAACACCTCCTCGAGCGGCTCGATCGCCGGCACGGCCCCAGGGGCAGGGGCCTGCGCGTCGTCGGAGGCCCACACCGCCAGGCACGATTCGGCGTGCGGCAGCTGCAGCAGAACGGCCCCGTCGGCGCCGACAACGAAGGAGCCTCCGTCGAACACCAGTTCGTCGTTGCCGCCGACCTGATTCACGTAGACCACGGGACAGCCGAGCCGCCTGGCCGCTGCCCCCGCCAGCCGCCTGCGGATCGCGCTCTTGCCGCGTCCGTAGGGGGAGGCCGAGAGATTCACCAGCAGATCGGGCCGGCGTCCGGCCAGCTCCGCCACAGGGTCGGCGCCATGCAGGCGCTGCTCCTGCAGTGCCTCATCCACCCAGAGGTCCTCACAGAGGGTCAGCCCGAGATGCACCGCTCTGCCCGCGGTCTCATGACGCAGGAGGCCGGCCTCCCCGCCGCTGCGGAAGTAGCGCTGCTCGTCGAAGACGTCGTAGCTGGGCAGCAGGCGCTTGCGGGACTGCATGCGCCAGCCGTCAGCCCGGACCGCCGCGATCGCATTGAAGAGAGCCGGTTGGCGCCCGTCGCCCACGCCCTCCACCACACCCACGAGCGCCGTGAGGTCCGCCGGCATGGCCGCTGCGAGGCGGTCGAGGGCCCGCTGCTGGGCCTCCAGCAGCGACGGACGCAGCAGCAGATCCCGTGGCGGGTAGCCCCAGAGACTCAGCTCCGGTGTCAGCACCAATGAGGCCCCCTGCCGGGCGGCGTCACGACAGGCCGACAGGATCCGGTCTGCGTTGCCCTGCAGATCACCGACCGTGGGATTCAGCTGCGCCAGCGCCAGCCGGATCGCCATTGCCGCTCCACTCATCGAGTCCTCCCCATCCGTAGAGATCCTGCTCCCGAAGCCTCTGCCACAGCTCCGGTGGCACCATCGCGGGGTCCGGTCGGGCGCGGACGCTCGAACTGGCCGTGGCCGGGATGGTCAGATCGAGCCGCGTCACCGTCCCCCCCATGGCGCGCAGCCGCTCCAGATCGCTCTGCCGCGCGGGCCAGCCCACCCGCGGCACCACCGCCAGGCTGCAGTGCTGCAGCAGCTCCTCGCTCGCATGCCAGCGGGGGATCTGGCCCAGCAGGTCGCTGCCGACCACAACGACCAGGTCCCGGCCGGGGTACAGCTCAGCGGCCCGTCGGACGCTGGTGAGGGTGTGGCGGCTGCTGAGGCGCTGGTCGAGCTTCAGACCGGGCCGATTGAGATCCGTCACCACCGCCTGCAGCAGAGCACTGCGGATGGCGAGGGGCGCGCCGTGCTGCTTGAGCGGGTTGTCGCTGGCCCAGGTGCGCACCAGCCCGTAACGCTCGCTCAGGCCCTGCAGAAAGGCGCGATGCCCGAGGGTCGGTGGATCGGCGCTGGTCCCGAACAGGGCCAGGGACTGCCGGGGAGCGTCAGCCCCGGCCGGCGGCCGGCCCGCTGCACCGGTCCCCTCGATCACGGTCGCTGCGGGGCCGCCGGCCGCCGCACCGGTGGGGACAGCCAGCGGCGAGCCTGCGGGTCGTCCCGCCAGAGACGACGCATCAGAGCGCCGGGTCGTCCCGGCGCCAGGCTGGCGTTGCGGCGCAGAGCCTCGGCCGCCAGCCGGCCGGTGCGGTGTGTGGTGTGGACAGCCAGAGCGGCCTGCGCCATCGCCACAGGTGCTGCCGGCGCCAGGCTCAGGCCGCCGGTGACGGGTGCCGCCAGGGTGAGCAGCTGGCGCAGGAGGCTGAGCACGGTCTGCAGCCCCAGCTGGGCGCCTCCCAGCCAGAGGCCATGCCCCGACAGCTGCCGCAGCAGACGGCGCGCCTGGGCCGGATCCATGTCCAGGCCGTAGAGCCGGCACAGCCGCAGCACGAGGGTGGCGTCCATGGCTGCGGTGCCGGCCAGATCGAGCAGCAGCAGCGGATTGGCGGCCACGGCAGCGGCTTTGACCCCTGCGACCCTCTGGATCAGCCCACGGGCCTGCCGCTGGCCCCGCCTGAGGCGCGAGCGGTGCAGCTGTCCATGGAAGCGGTCCGCGGCCTGAAGGCAGTTGAGGGCGAGCAGAAGGGCACCCTGCTGCTCGAGCAGGGGCAGCAGGGCCTCCAGCAGGGCCGTGAGGTCCGGAGGCCCCGGCTCGCTGCGGACCCGGCCGTCCTCCAGCAGCGCCGGGCGGCGCGGGGCCGCCATCACCCCCACCGGCTCCAGGCAGAAGCGTGAGCGCGGCAACCGCTTCCGCAGGCTGGCCATCAGCTGCTCCCGCTGCTCCTCCGGCCAGATGTCCAGCCGGTTGAGCACGGGCAGCACCGGCTGTCCCCGGCCCAGCATCCCCTCCAGGACCAGCCGTTCCGGCGCGCTCAGATCCCCGTCGAGCACGAACAGGACCAGCTCCGCCCCCAGCGCGGCGCTCCGGGCCAGCAGCTCGCGCACCTCACCGTCCACTTCATCGATGCCCGGCGTGTCGATCAGGGTCAGCGACCCCAGCCCGGGCAGCTGCCGCGACCAGTGCGCCTGCTCCGCCGTGCGTGTCGAGCCGTGGGCCACATCGGTGTGGAAGCGGGGTGTCCCCAGCAGGGCATTCAGCAGGCTCGACTTGCCGACACCGACCCGTCCCACGGCGGCGATGCGGAGTTCGCGCCGCTCCAGCCGTCCCAGGTGATCGTCGAGCGCGGCGAGATCGGCGGCCAACCGGGTGCGCTCGGAGCGATCGAGCCGAAGCCCGCCTCGCCACTGCTGCAGCAGCTGGTCGCAGCGCTGCTCCGCCGAGGGAGGCCTCCATGCGGCGCTCGGCCCGCTCATGGCTGGTCCCGGGCGGTGCTGCCGCTCTCCGGGGCGGCCCCCAGCTGGGGGCGGCGCCACCAGCCGGCCAGCACGGCGAGAACCGCGTCGGCCCCCACGACCCCCACGAAGGCCCCGAATTCATCCACCACCACCCGTACGCCGCGGCTGCGGCGCCGCATGGAGGTGAGCAGGCGATCGGCCCGCATCATCTCGGGAACGAAGTCACTGGGTTCGCAGAGGCTGTGGATGGGCCGTTCCCCCTCCCCCCTGAGCAGAGCGGTGAGCAGTTGATCCCGGCTGGCCACGCCGAGGATCTCATCGACCTCCTCACCCAGAACGACCCACCAGCTGGAGCTGGAGTCCAGCAGCTCCTCCCGGGCCGACGCCAGGCTCTGCTGACCGCTCAGGGTGTCGGCCGACACGCGCGGAATCATCAGGTCCCTGGCGGTGAGGTCGTTGAGCTGGAACACCTTTCCGATCATGGCCGCCTCGTCGGCCTCGATGCCACCGGTGCGGGATCCGAGCCTGGCCAGCAGGCGGATCTCGTTCTCATCGGTGGTGAGTTCGCTCTGGGCGGTGATCGCCGGCATCAGGCGCTCCAGCAGCAGCACCAGCGGCAGGAGCAGGCGCAGCAGGAAGCTGAGCACAGGTGCGGCAGCCAGACCGATGGCCATCGGGGTGCGGCTGGCCACCGCCTTGGGAAGGATCTCGCCCAGCAGGATCACCAGAACGGTCAGGCCCACCGAGAACAGCGGCAGCGCCACTCCTTCGATCCCCATGCCGCTGAACACCGCGCTGGCGGTGCTGCCCAGCATCAGGCTGCCGAAGATGTTGAAGGCGTTGTTGGCGATGACCAGCACCACCAGGGTGCGCCCCATCCGCTGCTTCAGGCGTTCGAGGGTCCGGGCCCCCGCCACGGGATGGGGAGCCGTCGCCAGCTCGTGCACCTGAACCGGGCTGGCCGTGAGCATGGCGGCCTCCACACCCGAGCTCAGGGCCGATCCCAGCAGCAATACCAGCACAAGGGCGGTCAGTCCGAGCAGCGGAGTCATGCAGGAGCTGTGGGACCGCCGGATGCGGGAATTCGTACATTCATTAAATCGGTTGTCCCTCGTCCCGTCTCTGCGCGGGCCCGCCATGGTTCAGGTCTCACCCGTTCACGGAACGCGACGCGACCGTCTGCTCAGCCAGCTCGTCGACCGTGCCGCCGTGATTCCCGCCGCGGCGCTGGTCACCCACCATGCCGACGTCGAATACCCCTTCCGCCAGGACAGCGACTTCTGGTACCTGACCGGCTTCGATGAGCCCGACGCCGTGGCGCTGTTTCTGTCGCACCGCGAGCAGGAGCGCTTCGTTCTCTTCGTGTCGCCCCGGAACCCGGCTGCGGAGGTGTGGACCGGATTCCGCTGGGGCTGTGAGGGTGCCGTGGAGCAGTTCGGCGCCGATGTGGCCCACCCGATCGCCGAGCTGGAGAGCCGCCTCGATGAGTACCTCGACGGTGCCAGCGCCGTTCTCTTCCGGGTGGGTCGCCACCCGGGCGTCGAGCCCCTGGTGCTGAAGGCCCTGGCCCGGCAGCTCGACCGAGCCCCGCGCAGCGGCCAGGCCCCTCTGGCCCTGCAGGATCCCAGCGCGCTCCTGCACGGGATGCGCCAGATCAAGGACCCGATCGAGCTGGACCGACTGCGGGAGGCGGCCCGCATCTCGGCTGCGGCCCATGAGCTGGCCAGGGCCCGGACCCGGCCCGGCATGAGCGAGCGTCAGGTCCAGGCCCTGATGGAACAGTCGTTCCTGGAGGCCGGGGCCCGTGGGCCGGCCTACGGCTCGATCGTGGCCGGGGGCGACAACGCCTGCGTTCTCCACTACACCAGCAATGCCGATGTGCTGCGCGACGGAGATCTGCTGCTGATCGATGCCGGCTGCAGCCTGAGCGATTACTACAACGGCGACATCACCCGGACGTTCCCGATCAACGGGCGCTTCACCAGCGAGCAGCGGCTGCTGTACGAGCTCGTGCTCGCCTCTCAGCTGGCTGCACTGGCTGCCGTGAGGCCTGGCACGACAGCGGACGCGGTGCACGAGACCGCTCTGCGGGTGCTGGTGGAGGGACTGCTCGATCTGGGATTGCTGCTCGGCAGTGCCGATGCCGTGATCGAGACGGGCGCCTACCGCCATCTCTACATGCACCGGACCGGGCACTGGCTCGGTCTGGATGTGCACGATGTCGGCGCCTACCGGCTCGGGGACCACCCGGTGACTCTCGAGCCCGGGATGGTGCTCACGGTGGAACCGGGGCTCTACGTGAGCGATCGGCTGCCGGTCCCGGACGGGCAGCCGGAGATCGATCCCCGCTGGCAGGGCATCGGAATCCGCATCGAGGACGACGCGGCGGTGACCGAGAGCGGTTCCGAGGTGCTGAGCGCGGCGGCGCTCAAGCTGCCCGACGCCATGGAGCGGTGACCCCGCGCCGATCCCGGCCGGTGACGGGACTCACAGCGCGTCGAGCTCCGCCAGCAGTGAAGTCGTGGAGGTGAGGATGCGATCGGCTCCGGCCCCACGCAGGCGCTCGGCATAGGCCGCTCGTTCCGATTCGCTCCCGTTCAGGTGCGGCGGGGGTACCGCCAGACTCAGCCAGTCAATGGCTGGATGCTCCCTGCGCGCGGCCTGCACGGTGAGCACGTCCGCCACGGTGTCTCCGAGATAGGCCACCCGGGGCGCGGTCCCGGCGCCGCCATCCCTGTCGATCAGCGTCCTGCTCAGGCGGATCAGTCCCGTGGGGTCGGGCTTGTCGGGCGCATCGCCCATGGCGATCAGGGGGGGATCCGCCAGGCCCAGTCGCGACTCGAGCACGAAGCGGGCCGAAGCGGGTTCGGCTCCGCTCACGAATCCCCACTGGATTCCGGCGCCGCTGAGGGCTGCGAAGAAGGGGGCCGCCACCAGCAGGGGCTCGTCGCGGATGCAGCCCGTCCAGCTGCCGGGATCCTCCCCGGCTTCGGGGCCGAAGTAGAACCCGCTGAAGATTCGGATCACCTCCTCTCGCTCCGGTAAGGGCTGATGGGCGCGTCGCCTCAGCAGCTCCAGGCTGGCGTCCCAGTCGTTGTTCCAGCAGCCCTCTGATTTCAGGGCGTCGATGTGGGTGTTGTCGGGCCGCCAGCCGCTGTAGTGATGCACGGTCGCGGCGAGGGCCCTGCGGTAGCTGCGGGAGACATCGCGGATCACCCCGTCGATGTCGAAGACCACGGCACAGAGACGCGCTGACACCTGCGTTGGGGGCTCCGGGAGGAGAGGGATGTGGCTGGTAGGGTAGTTGTTTGTCCCTGACGATTTGAGCGCTGAAAGCATGGTCGTGACTGAGAGCGGTGACGGCAGCTCCCCGGCCGTGGCAGCACCCGAGGAGGCGGCGACACCCGCTCCTGTGGAAGGACGCCCGGCGCAACGGGGCGGCAGCGCGGCACTGGCCACGGCCACGATCGATGCCGATGGTGTGCCCTCCGGATACACACCGAAGGCCGATGAGGGTCGGTTCCTCCTGAAGATCCTCTGGCTGCCCGACAATGTGGCCCTTGCGGTGGATCAGATTGTCGGGGGCGGGCCCAGCCCGCTCACGGCCTACTTCTTCTGGCCGCGCGAGGATGCCTGGGAGACGCTCAAGAGTGAACTCGAGGGCAAAAGCTGGATCACCGACAACGAGAGGGTTGAAGTCCTCAACAAGGCCACGGAAGTGATCAACTACTGGCAGGAAGAGGGCAAGGGCAAGAGTCTTGAGGAAGCCAAGCTCAAGTTCCCGGAAGTGACGTTCTGCGGCACGGCCTGAACGGGGGCGCACTGCGCAGCCTCACGGCCGGGCCTCGAAGTCCTGCGTTCCGGCCGCGAGGTTCTGACAGATCGATTGAAAGCCTGATCCACGGCGTTCACCCACCAGGGATCGAAGCCCACGTGCAGCCCAGCCCTTGTACGTGGGCTTTTCTCTGCCGCACGTCTGGATAAGCCAGACCTGAACGGTCACGTCGACGGATGCATCAGTGCGTCGACGGAGGAAAGCCCCCGATCAGTGAGCTGTGGTTCGCTTCACTGAACTGCTGTTCATCGGCCTCGGTGGTCGGCTCAGCTTCAATGCACCGGACAGGACGCAAGGACGGACGATCCGGGAACGGGTCGGGAGCACCCAATCGATCGCGACCAATTGGGTTGTGTGTTGCGCTGTCGCCTGTCCGATCAGGCGTCCGTGCTGCCGCTCGCCTGGGCACGAGCACGGGCTCGCTCCAGCGTCTGCTGGGCACGCAGTTTCTCCACACTGGGAGGGGTGCCCTCGAACCGCTCAGCGGCTTCGCGGGCGCTGCTGAGTTCGTTTGAGGCCGCCTCGGAGTCGATGCCGGAGCCGAGTTCGGCACCGTTGACGAGAACGGTCACTTCATCGGTTTCCACTTCGGCAAAACCGCCCATCAGGGCGATCGACTGCCACTCCTTGCCTTCCCTGACCTGCATCACACCGATACTCAGAGCGGTGAGCAGGGACACGTGACCGGGAAGAATGCCCAGCTGACCGGTCGTGCTGGGAAGGATCACCTCGTCGGCCGGACCGTCAAAGACGTTCTGATCAGGAGAAAGAACGCGCAGCGTCAGCGACATGGGTGTGGCAGGGGTTCAGGGGATGGATGGTTGGAACGGGTGGGTTGCAGCGCCGGCACAGCTGTGCCGGCGCTGCAGGGGGGTGCCTCAACCCTTGGCTTCAGCGGCGATCTTGGCAGCCTTGGCCTTGACCTCATCAATGTTGCCGACGAGGTAGAAGGCGGCTTCCGGCAGATCGTCGAGCTCACCGGAGAGAATCATGTTGAATCCGGCGATGGTTTCTTCCAGCTTCACGTACTTGCCGGGCATGCCGGTGAAGACTTCAGCCACGAAGAAGGGCTGGGACAGGAACTTCTCGATCTTGCGAGCCCGGTCCACGGTCTGACGGTCCTCTTCGGACAGTTCATCCAGGCCGAGAATGGCGATGATGTCCTGCAGTTCCTTGTAGCGCTGCAGGGTGGACTGCACGGCGCGGGCTGTGCGGTAGTGCTCCTCTCCCACCACGGAGGGCTGCAGCATGGTGCTGGTGGAATCGAGCGGGTCCACGGCCGGATAGATGCCCTTCGAGGCCAGGCCACGGCTGAGCACCGTGGTGGCGTCGAGGTGGGCGAAGGTGGTGGCCGGAGCCGGGTCGGTCAGGTCATCGGCCGGAACGTACACCGCCTGGATCGAGGTGATCGAACCCTCCAGGGTGGAGGTGATGCGTTCCTGCAGTTCGCCGACGTCGGTGCCGAGCGTGGGCTGATAGCCCACAGCCGAGGGCATGCGGCCGAGCAGGGCAGAAACCTCGGAGCCGGCCTGCACGAAGCGGAAGATGTTGTCGATGAACAGCAGCACGTCCTGCTTGTTCACGTCACGGAAGTGCTCCGCCATGGTGAGCGCCGAGAGGCCCACCCGCATGCGGGCACCCGGAGGCTCGTTCATCTGGCCGTAGCAGAGGGCCACCTTCGACTTGCTCAGATCATCGGCGTTGATCACGCCGGAATCCTTGAACTCCTCGTAGAGGTCATTGCCCTCGCGGGTCCGCTCGCCCACTCCACCGAACACGGACACACCGCCGTGCTCCTTGGCGATGTTGTTGATCAGCTCCTGGATCAGAACGGTCTTGCCCACACCGGCGCCGCCGAAGAGGCCGACCTTGCCGCCCTGTCGGTAGGGAGCCAGGAGGTCGATCACCTTGATCCCGGTTTCGAAGACCTTGGGCTTGGTCTCCAGTTCGGTCAGCTTGGGGGCCTCCCGGTGGATCGGCGCGGTGGCGCTGGCCGGAACCGGGCCCTGCTCGTCCACGGGCTCGCCGAGAACGTTGAAGATCCGTCCGAGGGTCGCTTCACCCACAGGGACGCTGATCGGGGCACCGGTGTCGATGGCCTCCATGCCGCGGACGAGGCCGTCGGTGCTGCTCATGGCCACGGCACGCACACGGTGGTCGCCCAGCAGCTGCTGCACCTCGGCGGTCAGGGCCACATCCTGTCCGGCGGAGTTCTTGGCCTCGATCCGCAGGGCATTGAAGATCCGGGGCAGCTTTCCAGCGGGAAACTCCACATCCAGAACCGGACCGATGACCTGACGGACGACGCCTGTCGTGCCGGCGGAGGCAGTTGCAGCCATATGTATGGAGGAAAAGGGGTGTTGCGGCGGATGTGCTCCACCCAAAGCGCGGCAACCTTACCACCGCTCGCCACCCCTCCTCCGGGCCGCCCTGATGGACGGTTCCTGTTCGGTCAACCGCACGCCGAAGCGGTGGCGCTACGGACGCCTCAACCCATACGTTGGCACTCAGCGGGCATGAGTGCCAGGTCCAGCGCCGGGCAGCCCGTTTTTCTGTGGTGCACCGCGCCACATCCCCGTCATTTTTCCAACCATGGCTGCTGTTTCCCTCAGCGTCTCCACGGTCAAGCCGCTCGGAGATCGCGTGTTCGTGAAGGTGTCCGCTGCGGAGGAGACCACCGCCGGCGGCATCCTCCTGCCCGATACGGCTCAGGAGAAGCCCCAGGTCGGTGAGGTGGTCCAGGTGGGCCCCGGCAAGCGCAACGACGACGGCACCCGCCAGGCTCCCGAAGTGAGCGTCGGCGACAAGGTGCTCTACAGCAAGTACGCCGGCACGGACATCAAGCTCTCGACGGATGAGTACGTGCTGCTGTCCGAGAAGGACATCCTGGCTGTCGTCAGCTGAGCGCGTTCACGCGTCGTTCACGAACCCCATACACCATTCGAATCGCCTCTCATGGCCAAGCGCATCATTTACAACGAGCAGGCCCGTCGCGCCCTGGAGAAGGGAATCGACATCCTGGCTGAGTCCGTTGCCGTGACCCTCGGACCGAAGGGACGCAACGTCGTGCTCGAGAAGAAGTTCGGTGCTCCCCAGATCATCAATGACGGCGTCACCATCGCCAAGGAGATCGAGCTCGAGGACCACATCGAGAACACGGGTGTCTCCCTGATCCGTCAGGCCGCCTCCAAGACCAACGATGCGGCCGGCGACGGAACCACCACCGCCACCGTTCTGGCCCACGCCATGGTCAAGGCCGGTCTGCGCAACGTGGCGGCAGGAGCCAACGCCATCACCCTGAAGCGCGGCATCGACCGGGCCACCGACTTCCTGGTCCAGAAGATCGAGGAACAGGCCAAGCCCATCAGCGACAGCAGCGCCATTGCCCAGGTGGGCACCATCTCCGCCGGCAACGACGAGGAAGTCGGCCAGATGATCGCTGACGCCATGGACCGCGTCGGCAAAGAGGGTGTGATCTCCCTCGAGGAAGGCAAGTCCATGACCACCGAACTGGAGGTCACCGAGGGCATGCGCTTCGACAAGGGTTACATCTCCCCCTACTTCGCCACCGACACCGAGCGCATGGAAGCGGTGCTCGATGAGCCCTACATCCTCCTCACCGACAAGAAGATCGGTCTGGTTCAGGATCTGGTGCCCGTGCTCGAGCAGATCGCCCGCACCGGCAAGCCTCTGCTGATCATCGCCGAGGACATCGAGAAGGAAGCCCTGGCCACCCTGGTGGTGAACCGCCTGCGTGGGGTGCTCAACGTCGCCGCAGTCAAGGCTCCGGGCTTCGGTGATCGCCGCAAGGCCATGCTCGAGGACATGGCAGTGCTGACCAACGGCCAGCTCATCACCGAGGACGCCGGTCTCAAGCTCGAGAACGCCAAGCTCGAGATGCTGGGCACCGCCCGTCGTGTGACCATCAACAAGGACACCACCACCCTCGTGGCCGAAGGCAACGAGGTGGCGGTGAAGGCCCGCTGCGAGCAGATCCGCAAGCAGATCGACGAGACCGATTCCTCCTACGACAAGGAGAAGCTGCAGGAGCGTCTCGCCAAACTGGCCGGTGGCGTCGCCGTGGTGAAGGTGGGTGCGGCCACCGAAACCGAGATGAAGGACCGCAAGCTGCGCCTCGAGGATGCCATCAACGCCACCAAGGCGGCCGTTGAGGAAGGCATCGTTCCCGGTGGCGGCACCACCCTGGCTCACCTCGCCCCCACCCTCGAGGAGTGGGCAGCAGCCAACCTCACCGGTGAGGAGCTGATCGGTGCCCGCATCGTTGCGTCCGCCCTCACGGCTCCGCTGATGCGCATCGCCGAGAACGCCGGTGCCAACGGCGCGGTTGTGGCTGAGAACGTGAAGTCCAAGCCGTTCACCGAGGGGTACAACGCCGCCAACGGCGAGTACGTGGACATGCTCAGCGCCGGCATCGTCGATCCGGCCAAGGTGACGCGCTCCGGTCTCCAGAACGCGTCCTCGATCGCCGGCATGGTGCTCACCACCGAGTGCATCGTGGCTGATCTGCCCGAGAAGAAGGAAGCGGCCCCCGCCGGTGGCGGCGGCATGGGCGGCGACTTCGACTACTGATCCGATCCACGCAGGGGTCGCAGCCATGCGCCGCGACCCCTCATCGGTTGGCCATGGCCGGTGCCACGTGCAGCGGCCGGACGGACGAAGCAGGAGGGCTCAGGCCCTCCTTTTTTGTTCCTCGTTTTCAGTGCGCTTCAGCCGGGCTCGAACACCAGGGCGACGCCGTTGTTGCAGTAGCGCTTGCCGGTGGGTCGGGGGCCGTCATTGAAGACATGACCCTGGTGCCCGCCGCAGCGGCGGCAGTGGTACTCGGTGCGGGGGATGATCAGCTTGAAATCCACCTTGGTGCGAATCGCGTCGGGAAGGTGGTCGTAGAAACTGGGCCAGCCGGTGCCGCTGTCGTACTTGGTAACCGAACTGAACAGGGGTAGACCGCAGCCGGCACAGAGAAAGGTGCCGTCGCGCTTCTCATTGTTGAGCGGACTGCTGAAGGGGCGTTCCGTTCCTTCCTGGCGCAGCACCTCGAACGCTTCCTTGGACAGGCGCTTGCGCCACTGCTGTGGCGTCAGATCCCAGGCCGGATCGTCTGCCGCAGAGGCGGCCAGCGCCGCCGGGATCGGCAGGGCCAGTGGCAGGGAGACACCCAGAAGGGCCTGGAGGACGCTGCGTCGCGGCAGCGCGATGGAATGGTCGTGGTCCGTTGAAGCGTCGTGGGGCACGCGGATGAGAAACGAGGTCACAGCCAGCCGGCGCTCAGAATCACCGCCAGTCCGAGGAAGAGGGTCAGCAGCGTCCAGCTGATGCGGTTCAGTGTGGCTTCCGCGCTGCTGGCACTGCTGAACATGGAGCTGCCGCTGGCGGCCAGACCACCCATGCCATCTCCCTTGGGACTGTGGAGCAGAACACTGATGATCAGAAGGATGGCCGTGGCGATCCAGATCCAGGACAGGACGGTGGCGACCATGGCGAATCAGACGGGCTGGGGAGTTCTGGGCAGAGTCGGCAGGCTGAGGGGGCGCACCAGCGACTCACCGGTCATGTTGGCAGGCTGGGCGAGTCCGAGAATCTGGAGCAAGGTGGGTGCGATGTCCGCCAGCCCGCCTCCGTCACGCAACTGGATGGCATTGCCGTAGCCGGCCAGCTTGCGCTTCTCCCCCTCCACCAGGATCAATGGAACTGGGTTGGTGGTGTGGGCGGTCCAGGGCTGGCCGTTCTCTCCCTGCATCACTTCCGCGTTGCCGTGGTCGGCCGTGATCAGCATCGTGCCGCCCATGCGGTTGGTGGCCTCGAGCAGGCGCCCGAGCGAGGCATCCACCGCGGCGATCGCCTCGGTGGTGGCCTCCATGCGGCCGGTGTGGCCCACCATGTCGGGGTTGGCGTAGTTGATCACCACCAGGGAGTAGGTGCCCTGACGGATGGCGTCGATGCAGCTGTCGGTCAGCTCCACGGCGGACATGGCGGGAGCCTGGTCGTAGGTGGCGACCCTCGGTGAGGGCACGAGATGCCGCTCCTCACCGGCGAAGGGTTTTTCGATGCCCCCGTTCATGAAGTAGGTGACGTGGGGGTACTTCTCCGTTTCCGCGGTGCGGTATTGCGACAGGCCGGCATCGGCCACCACCTGACCGAGCAGACCGTCGAGGCTCTCGGGCGGAAAGGCCACCCGGACCGGCAGATTCCGTTCGTACTGAGTGAAGGTCACCACATCGAGAGCCGGCACCGGACCCCGCTCGAAGCCCTGGAAGTCCCTGCTGACCAGGGCATGCAGGATCTGGCGCATGCGATCGGGCCGGAAGTTGAAGCAGATCAGCCCATCGCCATCCTTGAAATGGCCCGGCTGGAGACGCACGGGCTCAAGGAATTCATCGCCCACTCCGTCGGCGTAGGACGCGGCGAGGGCCTGCAGCGGAGAGGCCCCGGAGGGCTCGCCGGGTTCGGCCATCAGCCGGTAGGCGCGTTCGGTGCGCTCCCAGCGGGTGTCCCGGTCCATGGCCCAGTAGCGACCGCACAGGGTGGCGACGGTTCCGGTGCCCGTTGCGTCGATGGCCTGTTGAAGCGTGGTGAGTGCGGACTCAGCACTGCGGGCGGGGGTGTCACGACCATCGGTAATGGCGTGGATGACCACATCGTTGATGGCGTTGGCGGCAGCCCACTCCAGCAGCCCGATGAGGTGGGACACATGGCTGTGGACTCCCCCCTCGGAGCACAGTCCCATCAGATGGAGCGTGCCGCCGCTGGAGCGGAGCTCGGCCGCAAGGCTCTGGAGAGCCGGGTTCGGGGCCAGATCGCCATTCCGGACGGCCTGGCCGATCCGCACCAGCTCCTGGCGGATGATGCGCCCGGCACCGATGGTCAGATGCCCCACCTCGGAGTTGCCCATCTGCCCGTCGGGAAGGCCCACGTCGGCTCCGCTGGCCTGGATCAGGGTGTGGGGGTAGGCGCTCCAGAGCGCATCCATGACGGGGGTGTCGGCCTGCCGGATCGCGTTGTGGTCGCTCTGAGGGCGATAGCCCCAGCCATCGAGGATGGTGAGCACCACCGGAGCCACGGAGGCTCGACCCGTTGGGGCCGCGTGCGAGTCACGCTCAGGACCGGACGATGAAGAGGGGACGGATACCGGCACCGGGTCTTCTTCAGCACTTCTTCATGATCCAACGCTAACCCTGGGGCCTTCAGCCGCAGCACGCCGGCCCGCTCAGGTCAGACAACCTGAACACAGTCCACTTCCTAGTGTGATGGGCGCAGACGGTGAGAATGGAACGAAGCTCCGGCGCGGTTGACGCCCTGCAGCGGGTAGAGATCCTCTCGGCGGAGGCTCTGCGCCGCACCATCCGACGCCTGGCCTCCCAGGTGCTGGAGAGCGTCCAGGACGCCGGCGATCTGGTGCTCCTAGGAATTCCTACCCGCGGCGTGGCCCTTGCCGATGTGCTGGCCGCCGAGATCGAACGCGTCTCCGGCCATCCCGTGGACCGCGGAACGCTGGACCCCACCTTCCACCGGGATGATCTCGAGCGGGTCGGCACGCGGCTGGTCGAACCCACGCAGCTGCCGGCGTCGGTCGAAGACCGGGAGGTGGTGCTGGTGGATGACGTGATCTTCACCGGGCGCACGGTGCGTGCCGCGCTGGAGGCGCTTCAGACCTGGGGCAGGGCCCGCCGCGTGCAGCTGGTCGCGATGGTGGATCGGGGCCACCGCGAACTGCCGATTCAGCCCGACTTCTGCGGCCGGCTCGTCCCCACCAGCCGGCTGGAGCGCATTCATCTCTGTCTGGCCGCGATCGACGGAGAGGAGGGCGTCTATCTGATCAAGGAGCCCGCCGCCGACTGATCCGGATCCGCCGGTCAGCGACGGCAGGCGCTTTCCGGTCCGAACTCCTCGATGCGACCGCCCAGCTCGCGGCAGCCCGCCTCGAACGCCTGCCAGGCATCCATCCCGGCAGCCAGGTGGCGCTGCACAACCGGGTCGAGCTCCTCGGCCGGCACCGCATCCGAGGGGCCGTCGCCATGGGTGTGCAGAGCCTCCTCAGCTTCGCGGCTGGCTTCGATGCCGGCCTCGGCCCTGCGTCGCAGATCGGCGGCCCGGTTCTGCCACCACGGGTGATCCAGCCGGTTGATCGCTGCGAGGGCTTCCCACCAGCGCTCCTCCCGGACCAGACGATCCCCACGGTCATGGTCGAGCTGGTTGCGGTTCCAGATCTCCCTGAAGGTGTCGCCCAGGGCGTCGCCATCAGCGTTGCCGGCGACGCCGAGGGGCTCGAGCAGGGCCAGGGAACGGTCCAGATCACCCTCCCGGAAGCGCTCCACAGCCTGGTTGCGCAGCTGGTCCTCCCAGACCACGAGCCGCTCCCTGTCGCTGTCAAGGGCAACCGGTGACTGGGCCAGCTTGCGCTGGAGCGCGATGGCGCCGGTCCATTCCGAGCGGCTCCAGAGCTGCTCCGCCTGGGTTCGGCGGCATCCCGCCTGGGCGTCCTGACCACCGCCTGACAACCAGCGCAGGGCGGCCATCTGCTCGCCATACCGCAGGCAGGCCTCCAGATCCCCCCGCGCGGCCGCGGCCTCGAGTCGTCTGGGCAGCTGCTTCTCCCACCAGAGGGCCGATCCGACTCCGGCCGCCACCAGGGACAGGGTGGCCACCAGCCAGAACCGCGGGAGCCGGTGGCGGCGCAGGGCCAACGCCTGAAATGAAGGGGTTTTGCAATCCTAGGCGGATTGCGTCTCCGCTCCGACCTGCCGTGAGGGTTCAGCGGAGCGTGCCGAGCACGATCTCACCCATCTCCGCCTCTGTGAGCAGATCCCTCCAGCTCAGGGTCAGGGCGCCGCGGCCCGTGATCGACCAGCGCAGGAGCACGCGGTCGCTGCCCGGCTGACCGGGGGGGCTGAGCGGAAGGGTCAGGGGATCACCTGGCCAGGGTCGTGCCGTCTCCCGTTCCGGGTCGTCGTCCTGTCCGACAGGCATGACCACCGGCAGGCCGTCCACCATCACCACCTCCCGCTGGGAGCGCAGCGTGGGCTCACCCAGGACGAGCTCGATCGCGGGCTGGTCGGGATGCTGGCAGCCGAGCACCAGCTCCAGTGGCGTGGTGGTGGGCGTGGTCTGGCCGGCGAGGAAGAGCGGGTGCCAGCGATGCACCGACTGACGACGGTCCCAGGTGCGCAGGCTCACGCCCCGATGCAGCACATCCTGGATTGCCACGTTCGGCGTCAGCGAGAGGGCTCCCCGGGAGACGGCCTCGATCGGATGGCGGTCCAGGCAGCGCCAGCGTCCGCAGCGCTCCTGCAGCCAGCGACGCACCAGGGGCAGCCGGGCGGACCCGCCCACCGGCAGCACCGCATCGATCTGTTCCTCCGCCACGCTGCCAGCCCTGGCGCCGGTGAGCACCTCCTCCAGCATCCGGTCGAGTGCGCCCTCCAGGCCGTTCCGCTGCAGAAGATCGTCCAGTTCACTCCGCGTCAGCCTCAGCCGAGCGGTGTCCGGGTCCCCGTCACCGGTCAGTTCCACCTCCTCCGCTGGGTCCTCACGGCCGTTCACCTCAGCGTCACTGAGGCGGCACTTCAGCCGTTCGGCCGCCCGGAGCAGGGCCGCGGAAGCCGGCCGATCCGGGCAGAGATGCCGGGCGATCCAGCGATCCACATCCCGCCCGCCCAGACGGAGGCCGGCCTTGGCGATCACCCTGGCGCATCGCAGCGTCTGGCCGCCGGAGTCCCGCTGCGGCAGGTCCCGCCCCGCGAACCGGAGCAGCTGGGCAAGGGGCGCTGCCCGTCCCTCTCCCCCCTCCAGGGCGACCAGCGCCATGTCGATCGTTCCTCCGCCCAGATCCACCACGAGCAGTCGGGACCCGGCCGGCACCCCGGCACCGATGGCCGCGGCGGTGGGTTCGTCCACCAGAGCCACCTCGGGGATGTCCAGCGAGGCCACGGCCTCCATCAACCAGCTCCGGTAAGCCCTGTAGCCATCCACCGGTGCGGTCAGGACGAGCCGGTCGGGCACCAGCTCGCCGGGCAGACGCGCCCAGAGTCGCTGGATCAGCAGCGAGCCCGCAGTCTCAGCAGAGAACGCGGGAAGCGAGGCCTCGACGGGACGCTCCACGCCGGGCGGAGCACCGATCCAGCGCTTGAAATCCCGCTTCAGCTCGGTGGCGGGAGCCACATCCAGACCCGCCTCCAGCACCTGCCGGCCCACCAGGACCGCCCCATCCGGGATCGTTCCATCGGCTCGGGCCTCCATCGCCGCTCCGCCCCGGGACCAGACCAGGCTGGGGATGACGGCAGGATCCCCGAGCGAGAGCTCCGGGATCGCCACCAGCTCGCAGGTCGGGCTGCCGCTGGCCTGAAACGCCACGACGGTGGTGGTGCTGCCCAGGTCGATCGCAAGCGTGCCGTGCATGGCTGAGTTCTTGAAGCTTTCCTGCTGGCGGGTTCCTCAGGCGCGCTCCCTCGCCAGCTTGGGAAGAGACGGTCGATCAAGTGTCATGGGTGGAGAGCGCCTGCAGCGACTTCTGTTCTCCTTCTACAGGGAGGAGCCTCACCTCTGGGATCGCCTCGAGCCGCTGCAGGACTGCCAGTTCTCCCGCCTCTGGGGGGTGCTTCGGGTCCATTGCGTCGACGGCGCCCACCTGGAGGAGGTCAACGCCCTGATCGATCTGCTCAGAGCCCCGATCCTGGCCCTGGGCCTGGCCAGGCAGATCGTGCTCCGGGCGCCCGGCCGGCCCACGCGCAGCTACCCCGTGCGGGTGAGCCTTTCGCCGGATCTCCTGGCCTGAGGGCCTCGCCTAGAGTCAGCTTCTCCGTTGCCGCACCTCGCGCTTGAGCCTTCATCCCAATGCCAACGACCTCGCCCAGAGGGCCGAGAGTCTGATCGCCAAGTCGAGCAACCGGTATCTCACCACCGTGAGGGTTGCCTTCCGCGCCAAGCAGCGCCGCTTTGACGATTTCGACGGCCTGCTCGAGGAAGCACCCCTGAAGCCCGTTCAGCGGGCGATCGTGGAACTCAGCGATGAACAGGACCAGCCCGCTCTGCTCGCCGGCTGAGTCGGCTGCAGTGAACCGCTGGTCTGACCTCCCGATCAGGACGGGTGATCGTTGAGGAGGGACCTGGTTGGCGGTTCAGCCTGGACAGAACCCGCGAGACCCATGCCCTGCTGCTTGCCGGAGAGGATTGGGCTGCGGAGTTCACGCTGCAGGAGGGTCACGACCTGGCCCGCGCGGCGGCCGATCTGGAGCGGGAATGGTCTCGCTGCTCGGCGAATCTGATGCCCGAGGAGGAGCTCTGCCTGGAGCTCGAGCGTGGTGAGCTGTGGGTTCAGCTGGAGGGCTGTCGCCAGCAGCGCACGCTCCGGTTCGTCCTCACGCCGGCGCAGCCCGGCCGTCGCGGCGTCGAGGGGGCCTGGCACGGAGCGGCGACCCGCGCGCTGATGGCCTCGCTGCGGTTGCTGCGACAGGGGGCTCTCACCGATGCCGGTGGCGTTGACGCCTCACCCGTCTGAATGGCGCCGCTGCCAGCGGCGAAAGCAGCTGATCTGGATCAGGATTGCCATCGGCAGGCTGATCAGCACCCCGCCCACCATCAGCAGCAGCCCCCCGGCCGCGACCGCCACCATCAGCAGCAGCAGCAGTGTGGCTTCGAACCGGTGTGCCGCCAGCACCCGGTGGCTGCTCCGGATCGCCTCGAAGGGGCCCCGCCGGGTCAGCACCGCCATGGGAAGGGCGAACAGCTGGGTGATGATCTGCTCCAGGGCCACCAGTCCCACCGCGGCAAGCAGCACGAGACCGGCGAAGTCGGACAGGGGCTGAATCAGCACCCATCCCCCCAGGGCGAGCAGGGCCAGGCCGGCCACCAACAGGATCTGGAGCGCCGGAACCAGAAGTGCCCTGCGCAGGGCCTCCGGCAGGGGGGGCTGTCCGCTGCTGCGCTGCTCCAGACCGTCACCGAAACGCATCACCAGCGCCACGGTCAGCGGTGGCATGGTCAGGCTGAGGGCGGTCAACACGAGGGATGGAATCAGCAGAGCCCCCCGCGCTCCCCGTTCACTCTCCTGGAGAGCGCGGGCCAGAAGCCCGAGGCCGATGAAGGCGGCACTCCCCGCAGCGGAGAGACCCAGAAAGCGCCAGGGCGCCTGATGGAACAGATCCCAGGCCTGACTCAGACTGGCCCCCGGCCTCAGTGGCTCATCGTCCCCTTGACGTGCGGGTTCAGGGGGCACGGTGCGTCGGGTCAGGCGCCTGCGGGGATCATGGCGAGGATCCTCTCCGCAACGCTGTCCGGAACGGGCAGAACCGAGAGACGGTTGCCGCGCCGCACCAGGATGAACTCCTCCGGTGTGAAGGTCTCCCGGAGCGTCGGCAGGTCGATGATGCCTGGGTAGGTGCGGCGGTGGCGGAGCCTGGCGCAGTCCCAGCGGGGGCGTTCGGGAGAGGAGGCGGGATCGAAATAGGGAGACGTGGTGTCGAACTGGCTGGGATCGATCACACCGGTTTCGATCACCTCCATCTCGCCGACGATGCCGGTCGGCCTGGCATTGGAGTGGTAGAAGAACACCAGCTCTCCCGGCTGCATCGTGCGCATGTGATTGCGCGCCTGGTAGTTGCGGATCCCATCCCAGAGCGTGATGGTTTCTCTGGCCAGATCGCTGATGCTGTAGGCCGAAGGTTCACTCTTCATCAGCCAGGTGGCCATCGGCAGTTCAGGCGGGCCTGCCATCCTGACGCGCTGGCCGATCGCAGGCTCAGAGCGCTTCGACCAGGTGCCGAAACTGATCGCCGCGATCCTCGAAATCACGGAACTGATCGAAACTGGCGCAGGCCGGTGAGAGCAGCAGGGTGCGACAGCCCAGTTGCCGGGCCAGATCAAGACCGATCGGAACGGCGTCATTCAGGCCGGTGCAGAGGGTGACCCGGCCGGGGTAGCCAGCGGCAGTGAGCTGCTCCGCCAGAGCCTGCCGCGAGGCGCCATAGAGCACCACGGCCGCGGCACGGTGGCTGAGTTGTCGGATCCAGGGCTCCGGGTCTCCCGTCTTGGCCTGGCCGCCCGCCAGGACCACCGCCGGGGCATCGATCGCGGCCAGGCCGACTTCGGCGGCATCGAAGTTCGTCGCCTTGCTGTCGTTGATGATCGTGAGACCGTCAAGCTGTCGCAGCGTCTCCAGGCGGTGGGGCACCCCCTTGAAGGAACGGAAGCCTGGCTCCAGCCTGGATCCTTCGACGCCCAGGGCGAGGGCGGCTCCGCAGCAGAGCAGCATGTTCTGCCGGTTGTGACGCCCGGGCATGGCGAGGGCGGAGACGGGCAGAATCCGGTCCTCCTCTGATCGGATCCAGTCCCCCTCGACCCAGAGGAAGGGGGCGATGCCCCCCGGCAGGGCGGACCGGTCGCCGGCGGTGACCCAGAGGGCCTGATCCCAGCTGGCGGCGAAGCGGGCGATGTCGGGATCGTCCGCGTTGAGGATCCGGTGCTGCGAGCGTTCGAGCAGTCCGCGCTTGATCGCCCGGTAGGCCTCGATGGTGCCGTGACGTTCGAGATGGTCGGGTGTGAGCGTGGTCCAGACCCCGACCCGGGGTGCGATGCAGGCTGCCGCCTCGATCTGGTAGCTGCTCAGTTCCGCCACCACGGCCTCGGGGGCCGCCCCGCCATGCCGTTCCAGAGCCAGCTCGGTGGCCGAGAACCCCACGTTCCCGCACATCGGTGCGTCCAGCCCGGCCTGGGTCAGCACATGGTTGAGCAGGTGGGTGACCGTTGTCTTGCCGTTGGTGCCGGTGATGCCGACCCAGGGCGTGTGCCGCAGGGTCTGCCAGGCCACCACCATCTCTCCGTCGACCTGAATGCCGCTCCGGCGCATCGCCTCGATGGCCGGGTGATCCCATGCGATCCCTGGAGAGAGGATCACCCGTGTGATGGCCGTGCCGGGTGGCGCGGCCGCCCGGACAGCGTCCGGTGTGAGCGGGCAGCCCAGGGCGACGGCGATGCCCTCAGCTCTCAGGGCTGCGGCGCGCTCCTGCTGAAGAACGCCCTCGGCCGAGTCGATTCCCACCACGATCGTGCCCGGAGCCCGGCTCAGAAGACGGGCTGCACCGAGGCCGGATCGGCCGAGACCGATGACGGCGGTGGCATCCATCAGACCGGTCGGCAACGGAGGTTGTGAGAACGAATGGGCGATACTGGAATCGAACCAGTGACTCCTACCGTGTCAAGGTAGTGCTCTACCTCTGAGCTAATCGCCCGGTCGGAGAACGTCAGAGCCCAGGCCTGAATTCCCTCCGTGACGTCGCCGCCCGGACAGGGGATCAACCCCTCGTGCGACACCAGGAACCTAGCAGTTGCCCTGCTGAGGCCCTCAGCTGCGCGCCAGCTCCAGTCGCCATCGGTCCAGCTTCGTCTGGCTGATCTGTTCCACGCTCACCTCGCCCCGATCGGCCAGCTGGAGGCGATCTCCGGCTGACACCGGCCTGCTGGGCTGGCTCACCGTTTCCCAGTTCAGACGGATGCCGCCGCTGCGGATCAGCCTGGCGGCCCGGGCGCGGGAGATCCCGAATCCGGCCGAGGCCACGGCATCCAGCCGGCAGGAGGCCTCGATCGAGGTGAAGCGACGGGCAGCCCGGCGCTGGGGCGGCTGCAGCCAGTCGCAATCGATCCGCTCCAGCCTCAGCTCGAGATCCCGCAGCCTCACGCCGCGGCCGTCCAGCTGCCCGGCCGTCGTGTCCGTGCAGACCATCTGGCCGCCGCGGTCGCCGCACAGCCAGGCATCTCCCAGTGCGCCGGAGCTGACGCCCAGGCTTTCCACGGCCTGCCTCAGCTCGTCGCCGCTGGGCCGATCGAAGAGGAAGTTCGCATGCACGGCCAGGCCCTCACAGCCGGCGGCGGCGGCGGGGTCCGGGCCCGGTTGCTCCGCACGGCTGAAGATCAGTCGGCGGCGCTCCGCACCGGGCACCCCGCCATGGCTCTGCACCTGAAGCTCGCTGAGAACGGACAACCGCTCCGTCAGCTCATGCCAGATCGGGCCGGGCAGAAACGGGGTCACCTGCACGGTCCAGGTGCGCAGACTCGCCTCGGCCTGCACAAGGAGGGGGCGCAGCGCATCCGGATTGCGGCAGTCCCTCAGGAGGGCGCTCAGGCCTCCACTCACGAATCGGAGAGCCTCACCACGCCGGCCATCGCCTGACGCTGCAGCAGCGGCCAGGGCAGAGGCACACCCATGGGCGTCTCGATCAGCAGCAGCCATTTGCCTTCATTGAGGCGGTTCCGGAGCACGCGCACGGCGTCATCGCTGTCGGAGGTGACGCTGGCGGCCGCGGCGATGCTGCCCATCCAGCCGGAGCCCATCCCGAGGATTCCGCCCAGGACGGCCTCGCCGATGGCTCCGGCGAAGGCGAACGGGTGGATGTCGGCGATCTGGGTGAAGGTGGCGCCGGCGAAGAAGCCGAACGGCATCAGCCACAGCGCCATCCGTTGCTGCCGGCGCCGCCGGCCGATGTTGGGGGAGAGGAGGTCCACGGCGTCCACCGGTGTCTCGCCCTCTCCGATGCGCTCGAGCCGGGAGGGGCCGGGCTCCTGGCGTTCGAGCGCGCTGCAGAGGTCGTCGAGCTGAGACCGCTTCGAGAGCACGACGACGCAGGTGGCCACGGGTACCGGGGGATCGGGCTGCCCATTCTGTCGTGCGAGTCCGGAGGCCCAGGCCCGGGAAAGGGCCTCAGGGGCCGATCCCTACACTTCAACCGGCCACGGGCACTCGCCCGGCTCGCCCTCACCCACGGCCCCGTTCATGACCAAGGTTCTGGTTTCCGACCCCATCGATCAGGCAGGAATCGACATCCTGTCGCAGGTGGCCCAGGTCGATGTCCGGACCGGTCTCAGCGCTGACCAGTTGAAGGAGGTCATCGGTGAGTACGACGGCCTGATGATCCGCTCCGGCACCCAGGTCACCGCCGACATCCTCGAAGCGGCCGGAAGCCTGCGCATCATCGGGCGTGCGGGTGTCGGCGTCGACAACGTCGATGTTCCCGCCGCCACCCAGCGCGGCGTGCTGGTGGTCAACTCACCGGAGGGAAACACGGTCGCGGCGGCGGAACATGCCCTGGCTCTGATGCTGGGTCTCTCGCGCCATGTGGCCCAGGCTCACGCCAGCATGCGCAGCGGCGGCTGGGACCGCAAGAAGTACGTCGGCAACGAGCTCTACAAGAAGACCCTCGGCATCATCGGTCTGGGGAAGATCGGCTCCCATGTGGCCCGTGTCGCCAGGGCGATGGGCATGGATCTTCTGGCTTACGACCCTTTCATCTCGGCTGAGCGGGCTCAGCAGATGCAGGTGCGCCTGACCGACCTCGACCGCGTCTTCGCCGAGGCGGATTACATCACGCTCCACCTTCCCCGCACGCCGGAGACGGAGAACCTGGTCAATGCCGAGCTGCTGCGCTCGATGAAGCCATCGGCCCGCATCGTGAACTGTGCCCGGGGCGGCATCGTGGACGAGGCGGCCCTGGCGGAGGCCGTGCGCTCCGGCGTCATCGCCGGTGCCGCCATCGATGTCTTCGCCAGCGAGCCCCTCGACCCGGCCTCCCCCCTGCGCGGCGTGGAGGAACACCTGCTCCTCACGCCCCATCTGGGTGCCTCCACCGCTGAGGCGCAGGAGAACGTGGCCATCGACGTGGCGGAGCAGATCCGGGATGTGCTGCTCGGCCTGCCGGCCCGCAGCGCGGTGAACATCCCCGGCCTCACACCGGAGGTGATGGAGCGGCTCAAGCCCCACCTGCAGCTCGCGGAAACCCTCGGCCATCTGCTCAGCCAGATCAGCGGCGGACCGCTCGATCAGCTGGAAGTGCGCCTCCAGGGGGAGTTCGCCACCTACCCATCCCAGCCCCTGGTGGTGGCGGCCCTGAAGGGCCTTCTCTCCAGTGCCCTGGGCGAGCGCATCAACTACGTGAACGCCTCACTGGAGGCCCGTGGCCGCGGCATCCATGTGGTTGAGATCCGGGATGAATCCAGCCGTGATTTCGCCGGGGGGTCCCTGCAGCTGGCCTCGCGCGGAGGGCAGGGCGACCATCAGGTCACCGGTTCGGTCTTCGCCGATGGAGTGCTGCGCATCACCGCCATCGATGAGTTCCCCGTCAACGTTCCTCCCAGCCGGCACATGCTGTTCACCCGCCACCGGGACATGCCGGGGATCATCGGCCAGCTGGGATCTCTTCTGGGTGAGCACAACGTGAACATCGCCTCGATGCAGGTCGGCCGCCGCATCGTCCGCGGCGATGCGGTGATGGTGCTGAGCATCGACGATCCGATTCCCCCCAGCCTGCTGGCCAGCATCCACACGATCAACGGCATCCAGCAGGCTCACCCCGTCACCCTCTGAGCGGACTCCGGTCCAGGGACGGCTGAGGTGGCCATGGAGAGCTGGTGGCTTCTGAGCGGACCGGTGCCCTGGGAGCTCGAGGACTCCCTCCACTGGCTCCTCAATGACCAGGGGGTGAATCGTGTCGCCTTCGAGCGCGATCCAGAGCCCGGCGGCCGGCTCGCTCTGCGGGCCTGGCTGCCGGTGGCCGACTGGCCGGAGCTGCGGCGTCGCCGCCTCGATCAGCGCTTCTCGGAGCTGACCGATCTCTCCGGCGGCCACCTGGAGCCACTGGAGTGGCGGCAGGCGCCGGAGGAGGACTGGTCCAGCCTCTGGAAGACCCACTGGCGCCCGGACCCGGTCGGCGAGCGGCTGCTGATCCTGCCGGCCTGGCTTCCGCTCCCCGATGCTCTGCGTCAGCGCCGGGTGATTCGGATCGACCCCGGCAGCGCCTTCGGCACCGGCAGCCATGCCACCACCCGTCTCTGTCTGGAGGCCCTGGAGCGGCTCCAGCCGGAGGGCTTCCGCCTGGCCGACCTCGGCTGCGGCAGCGGGATTCTCGGGTTGGCAGCTCTGCGCCTCGGTGCCCGCTGCGTGCTGGCGAGCGACGTCGACCCACTCGCCGTTCGAGCCAGCCAGGCCAATGCTGCGCTCAACCAACTGGGGAGCCATCTCCGGGTGGTTGCAGGCTCGGCTGAGGCTCTGCAGGGGCTGCTGGGGGACGAGCCCGCCGATCTGCTGCTCTGCAACATCCTGGCGCCGGTGCTCGTGGATCTGGCACCGGCGTTTCAGCCGCTGGTGAAGCCCGGCGGCCTGGCGATCCTCAGCGGCCTGCTTGAGGATCAGGAATCCACCGTGCTGGCCGCTGTCCGCGATGCGGGCTGGGAACGGCTCGACGTGGCGCGACGCGAACGCTGGTCGATGCTCCTGATCCGCAGCCCGGAGAGGAGCTGAGAGCGCGCCGGGGTGTGAGGGGACGCGGCACAAACCAACGGTGCCGATCACTTTGGCTTATGGGGAATGGCTCATCCGATTGGCCTTCCATCGAACCCGACCCTTCTCATGCGATGCCGCGCCGCTTCCGAGTTAGGACAGGGCTGTCCTTCGGGCTCCGCGGGCTTCGGCCCAACCCTTTCACGGAGATCCGAATCGTCCCACCCCGTTCATGGCTTCCTACAAGGTCACCCTCGTCAACGAAGGCGAAGGTCTCAACCAGACCATCGAGGTCCCCGATGATCAGTACATCCTTGACGCGGCCGAAGAGCAGGGCATTGATCTGCCGTATTCCTGCCGTGCCGGTGCCTGCTCCACCTGCGCCGGCAAGCTGACCACCGGCACTGTGGATCAGTCCGACCAGAGCTTCCTGGACGACGACCAGATTGAAGCGGGCTTCGTTCTGACCTGTGTGGCCTACCCCACCTCCGACTGCACCATCACCACCCACGCCGAAGAAGAGCTCTACTGAGCCCTGCCTCGCGCTGAGGTGTCGCGATCGAGGGGATCCGTTTCGGGTAGTCCCCTCAAGTCGAAAGCCACTCCCGAGGGAGTGGCTTTCCCGTTGGGAGAGTTCGGCGGCATCCCATCAGCCGGGATGCCGCCGGGTTGGGATTCCTGCGATCAGAAGTAGATCTTGCCGCCACCCCACTGGTTACCCTGAACCTTGGGAGCCACGAGGATGTAACCGGCGATGAGGCGGAGGTCGTCCTCATCGAGATCGCGCATCTTCACGAACACATCGCTGCTGCGCAGGCTGGGGTGGATGTCGGCGATGCTGAATTCACCGTCGTACGACGTCGGATCCTTCATGTAGTCGACCAGTGAGGCCACCGAGTCCCGCGGCGGGGTGGCCAGAGCCAGGGCCTCGGGATCCAGACCCACGTTCTGGTTGGTCTTGGTGATGCCACCGGCATGGCAGGTGCCGCAGCTGTCGTTGAAGAGTCGGCGACCGGACTTGATCTCCGGCTCGGAGAAGGTCACCTCCGTTCCGCTGGCATCGGCCGGAACCGTGAGTGTGGCGGCGTCCCACTGAGCGGCCATCGCGGGCGCTCCGAGCCAGCTGATGGCGGCCAGAGGAAGGATGAGCAGCAGCGGCCGCAGCCTGGACAGGAGGTGGGTGAGCAATCGGACCATGGACGAAGCCGGTGGGGGTGCGTGGCACCGAGCAAAGCTCTTGTATCACGCAGGATGGGCCCTCCGCTCACGGATCACGAACTGTTGCGCTGCGAGGGCTCTCAGACCATCGCGGCCGCCGGCTGGCGCCCCGCCTCCAGGGTGAGGAAATCCCGTGCCAGAACCGTTTCGGGGAAGATCGCGCGGGCTTCGCTGAGCAGATCCTCCGGACGCTTTGCATTGCCCGGCGTGTAGCGCGGGCTGAGGTGGGTGAGCACCAGCTGCCCCACGCCGGCCTGAAGCGCCACCTGGGCCGCCATGGTGCTGGTGGAGTGGAGCCGCTGGAAGGCTAGATCGGCTTCGGCGTGGGAGAACGTGGATTCGTGGATCAGCAGATCGGTGCCGCGGGCCAGCTCCACCGCCTCCTCGCAATACACCGTGTCGGTGCAGTAGGTGATGCTCAACCCCTGCCGGTCCGGGCCGGTCAGCTGGCGGCCGTCCACCTGCCTGCCGTCGTCGAGGGTGACCGTCTCGCCAGCCTTCAGCCGGGCATAGACGGGCCCCGGGGCGATCCCCAGCGCTGCGGCCTTGCTGACATCGAACCGGCCCGGCCGCGGCTCCTCATCCACCCGGTAGGCAAAGGCCGGGATGCGGTGGCGTAGGGGGGCGCAGCGCACCAGGAAGCCGTCGCTCGCCAGAACCGTCCCGTCGCGCTCGAGCGCCCGGGAGACCCGGTGGAAGCGAAGCGGATAGCCCAGTCGCGTCGAGGAGGTGCGCAGGGCCGATTCCACGAAGTCCTTGAGCGGATCGGGCCCGTAGAGGTCGATCCCGTTGCAGACGCCGGAGAGCCCGAGGCTCGCCAGCAGTCCGGGAAGCCCGAACACGTGATCCCCATGCATGTGGGTGATGAAGATCCTCCGCAGCTGGGAGACCTTCAGATCGGACCTCAGGAACTGGTGCTGGGTGGCTTCACCGCAATCGAACAACCACAGCTCGGATCGCTGGGGCAGCCGCAGCGCCACGGAGGACACGTTGCGGGCACGGGTCGGCACGCCCGAACTCGTGCCCAGAAAAGTGATCTGCACACCTGATCACACCCAGCCCGCATGCTGCCATGCAGTGCACTGGCGGCGGTCGGGTGAGCGGTGCACAATCGGTTGCCCTGCAGACGCCGTGATGCGACGAGGTGGTCTGTCCGTTGCCCCCGCCCGGGGCCTGGCCGCGCTGGTCGGTGTGTGCGCGCTGCTGGCCAGCGCTCCGCTGGCGGCGCGCCCCCTGTCTCCGCACAACCGGTCCGGCCCCTCCGGACTCGATGCAAGCTCGGCGGTCGCCATGGGGAGCGATCCGATGATGCGCATCCTGGTGCGCCATGGCCCCGATGTGACCCTTCGGGCCCCACGCGGCCGTGAGCTGGAGGTGCGCGACGGCAGCGGCCGGACGCTGGCCCGCCTGAAGGATGCTCAGCGCCTGCAGCTGCGCATGGAGGGCGGCGCGCTGACGGTTCGTGGGCCCGGGGCGGCCGGTTCAGGTCTCCGGGGAGCGCAGGCCGAGCTCTGGGTGCTCTCGGTTCCCGCCGCGGGTGGGGCGGCCGGGGGCGCCGCCGATGCCGGGGTGTGGCTCCATCCCCGCCGCTACCGGGGGGCGCTGCGGATCGTGCCGGCGGGTGAGGCGCTCGAGGTGATCAACCACATCCCGCTCGAAACCTACCTGCCGAGCGTGGTGGGTGCCGAGATGCCGGCCGAGTGGCCCCTGGCGGCGCTGCAGGCCCAGGCCGTTGCCGCCCGCACCTATGCCCTGCGCCACCGCGGGCGACGGGGTCGCTACGACCTGAAGGCCACCGTGGCCAGCCAGGTCTACAAAGGGGTTGAGTCCGAAACGGAGTCCACCCGCCAGGCCGTGCACAGCACGCGGGACCTCGTGCTCACCTTCCGCGGCCGGCTGATCGATGCGGTGTTCCACAGCAGCAGTGGTGGCCGCACCGCCTACAGCGGCCAGGTCTGGACGTCCCAGCTGCCCTATCTGATCAGCGTGCCCGATCACGACGAGCACAGCCCGGTGCATCGCTGGCGCAAGCCTCTCGATGCGGCCACGCTGCGCCGAGCCTTCTCCGAGATCGGCGGGGTTCACAGCATCCGGATCTCGGGAACGTCGCCCTCCGGCCGCGTGCGCCAGGCCCTCGTGCTCGGTCCCGGTGGTCAGCTCAGCGTCAGCGGTCGCGAGCTGCGCCGCCGTCTGGGCCTCCGCAGCACCCTGGTCACCTTCGAGCCGCTCCAGCCCGCTGCGCCCACCGCCGTCCCTGCGGACGTCGCCGCGGACCGCGCAGGAGTCCGCTGGCGGCCGGGGATGCAGCCGATGGTGGCCACTCGCTCGGTCTCCCCCTTCTCCGGCGAGATGGTCCCGGTGGCCCCTTCGCCCACCCTCCCGGTCCCGGAGACCCAGGCCATGGGTCTGGTCGCCGTCGGGCGGGGATTCGGCCATGGCGTGGGCATGAGCCAGTGGGGTGCCCACGGGCTCGCGCTGCAGGGAGAGACTTACAGAACGATCCTGCGCCACTACTACCGGGGCGTTCAGATCACCCCCCACACCTCCATGGGTTCGGGGCCTCTGGCTCGTCTGCAGCCCGCCGGCCGGCGGGCCGCGATGCGCTGAGAGGCGCGATCCGGACGACCATGGATGTGCGCGTGTTCGCCTCGCCCGAGGCGCTGGCCAAGGCCGTGGCCACGGAGCTGAGCCGGCGGCTGCTGGGTGGCGCTCCATGGCCTCTGGGCCTGGCCACGGGACGCACGATGGAACCGGTCTATGGACACCTCTGCCAGCAGCTGAAGGCCCATGGCTCCGGAGACGCTCTGGCGGGCATCCGTCAGCGCTGGTCCAGCTTCAATCTCGATGACTATGTCGGCCTGGACGCGGCCGATCCCGGCTCGTTCGCCGCGTACGTCAGGCGGCAGCTCGAGGAGCCGCTGGAGCTGCCGCCCGGGGCCTGCGACGGTCCCCGCGGCGAGGCATCCGATCCCCAGATCGAGGCCCGTGCCTACGGCGAGCGTGTCGCGGCCGCGGGAGGCCTGGGCCTGCAGCTGCTGGGCCTCGGTCTCAATGGTCATGTGGCCTTCAACGAGCCACCCAGCCCGCGTGACTGCACGGCCCGCGTGGTGACACTCTCCCCCAGCACGCGGCTCAGCAATGCCGGCGGCTTCGACACCGCCGCTGCCGTTCCCGCCCGCGCCATCACCCTCGGCCTGAAGGAGATCCTCTCGGCCCGCGAGCTCTGGCTCGTGGTGAACGGCACGGCGAAGGCCTCCGTTCTGGCCCGGGCCCTGCGGCAGCCGGCCGCAGCCGACTGCCCGGCCAGCTGGCTGCAGCAGCATCCCCGGTTCACGGTCTGGGCCGACGCGATGGCTGCCGCCGGGCTGCAGGGCTGAGATCAGGCCAGATTGCTGCTGACCGCCCGGACATCATCCAGGTTCTCCAGGCTGTCCAGCAGGTTGAGGCAGGCCGGCTCCAGATCGGCATCCACCGTGACGGTGCTGAGGGGCTGCCAGACCAGCTCCCAGCCTGTGACCGGCAACCCCTCGGCCTGCAGGCCCTCCTGCAGGGCCTGCAGGCGCTCCGGCCGGCCGATCACGTCCAGTCCCTCATCGGCGGGCCGCACATCCTCAGCCTCGAGCCTGGTGAGGAGCTCGAGCAACGGCTCGTTCTCCGCGTCCCCGGAGGCCAGGCTGATGACGGCCAGCTGCTGGAACAGGTAGCTGACGCAGCCGCTTTCGCCGAGGTTGCCGCCGTTCTTGCTGAAGGCCAGCCTCAGATCGGCCGCGGTGCGGTTGCGGTTGTCGGTCAGCGCCTCGACCAGGACCGCCATCCCGCCAGGCCCGTAGCCCTCGTAGCGCACCTCCTCGAGCTGGCTGCCGGCCAAGCCGGCCGCTCCCGAGCCCTTGGCGATGGCCCGCTCGATGTTGGCGGCGGGGACCCCGGCCGCACGGGCCTTGGTGACGGCCGTGCGCAGCTGGAAGTTGCCGGCCGGATCGGACCCGCCTCTGGCCGCGACGGTGATCTCGCGCGCCAGCCGGGTGAAGACCACACCGCGGCGGGCATCCACCACCGCCTTGGTGCGCTTGATCTGGGCCCATTTGCTGTGACCCGCCATCTCACCCCCTCGCGTTGAGCACCAGTTTCGGCTGCAGCCACTCCCCGTCGGGATGGGCCATGCCGGCGAGGTCGCCCTCGGGCCCGAGCACCACCACCGGCCCGGGCTCGTCCGGTTCCGCCGCCCGGAGCCGTCGCCCGCACTGCCAGGCGGTCATGGCTTCATGATCCAGCCGGTGCCAGCGCCAGTGCCTCAGGGCCTGCAGGGGATCGAGCAGGTCCGGCGGTGGGGGCTCCGACAGGCGGGCCAGCGGCACCGCCTCGCTCTCCTCGAATCCGAGGGCACCCGTGCGGCGCAGCTCAGCCAGGCATCCCCCGCACCCGAGCAGCTGCCCGAGGTCGCGTGCCAGGGCCCGGATGTAGGTCCCGGCGGAGCAGACCACGCTCAGCTCCAGCTCCCCGCTGGCGGCGTCCCAGCGCTCCAGCTCCAGGGAGTGCACCGTCTGGCTGCGTGCCTGCAGCACGGCGGTCTGCCCCTGACGGGCCAGTCGGTAGGCCCTCACGCCATCCACCCGCACGGCCGACACCTGGGGCGGCACCTGCTGAATCACGCCCCGGAACCGCTCAAGCGCCGTCTCCAGCTCGTCGCGGCTGAGGTCGGGAGGCGGCTGACGCTCCAGCACCGCGCCCTCCAGGTCGTCGGTGTCGGTGCGCAGCCCCAGCTGAATGCGTCCCCGGTAGCGCTTGTCCTGCCGCAGGTAGGGCAGGAACCGGGTGGCGGCTCCCACCGCGATCGGCAGAACACCCGTCACGGCCGGGTCGAGGGTGCCGCCGTGACCGACACGCCGGAGGCCGTAGGCCCGCCTCACCCGGGAGACACAATCGTGGGAGGTCAGCCCGGCCGGCTTGTCCAGCACCAGAAAGCCGCAGGGCAGGCCCGAGCCGGTCACGCCGCTCTCACCCCTCGCTCCACATCAGCTGAACGAGTGTCTCACCCAGCAGTGCCGTCGGCGACGGACCATCAGGCGTTCCAGGAGCGGCGCGACCTGGTGTTTCTGCTGCTCTCGGGCCTGTTCCTGGGCACGATGGCGATGCTCAATCTGCTGGGCTTGACGCGGTTCCTGCTGCTGGGCTCCCTGGGCCGCTGGCCTCTCGTGGTGGCGGTGGGAGCGCTGCCGTACCCGCTCACCTTCCTCTGCACGGATCTGATCAGTGAGCTCTGGGGCGAGCGCCGGGCCGGCCAGCTGGTGTGGGTGGGCTTCCTGCTCAATGGCTGGATCGTGCTGATCCTCTGGCTGGGTGGCGTGCTGCCCGGGACCGATGGCTTCGGAGGCGGCCTGGGGCTGCCGGATCCGGCGGCCACCGGTGACCTGCCGGTGTTCTACGAGCTCCGCCGGCTCACCTTCGGAGGCGTGACGGCCTCGATGGTGGCCTACCTGGCCGCCCAGTTCACCGACGTGCGCCTGTTTCACTTCTGGAAACGCCTGACCGGAGGCCGTGCCCTCTGGCTGCGCAACAACGGGTCCACCCTGATCAGCCAGCTGGTCGACACCAGTGCGGTTGTGCTGATCAGTCATTACGGCGCCCACGTGCTGCCGGTGGACCCCGCTGCGGCACTGCCGCCCCAGTTGCTCGGCTTCATCGCCAGCGGCTATCTGTTCAAGCTCCTGGTCGCACTGGCGGACACCGTACCCTTCATCCTCCTGGTGGGCTGGCTGCGCCCCTGGCTCGGGATTCCGGAGCCCGGGGAGGAGATCGCTCCCCAGGCGTAGGTTCTGAGAGCACCGGCCTTCCGCCTTGACCGTCTCCCCATCGGCTGAACCGGCGGCGGACCGCTTTCTCGCCGACGGCTTCGATCTGAGGCTGCACCTGCAGGAGTACCTCGGTCTCGATTCCCAGACGCTTGAACAGCGGCTGCCCCACAGCCGGCAGGCTCTGGCTGCCCTCCATCCGGGCGGCTTCGATGAGGCCAGCCCGGAGCGCTTCTACGAGGACGCCGTGGGCACCAGTCATCTGCTGGAGCTGGCGGACTGGCATCTCGGCAGCTGCGACTACATCGCCGACACGATCCGGGTGATCGAGCAGGCGGCCACGGGGCAGGTGCTGGATTTCGGCGGGGGGATCGGTACCCATGCCCTGGCCGCTCTGGCCATGGAAGCCGTGGATCAGGTGTGGGTGGTGGATCTCAATCCCCACAACCGGGCTTTTGTCGCCGAACGTGCCCGACGACTCGGTGTGTCATCGCGGCTGCACTGCTGCCGCGATCTCGACGACCCCGCGCTCCCGGCCCGCTTCGATACGCTCATCTGCCTCGACGTGCTGGAACACCTGAGCGACCCCGCCGGTCAGCTCGAGATCTTTGCCGAGCGGCTGACCGGAACCGGCGTGGCGGCGCTGAACTGGTACTTCTTCAAGGGGTTCTCAGGCGAGTACCCCTTTCACTACGACGACCCCGAACTGGTCGAGCGGTTCTTCCAGACGCTTCAGAGTCGCTACCTCGAGGTGTTTCACCCCTACCTGATCACCACCCGTCTGTACCGGCGTCAGCGTTGAGGCGCCGGTACAGACGGTGGGGTCATCGCTTGCTGAGGCCAGGCTGGCGGTCAGCCGGGCTTCCGCTCAGGCCCCGACGACCGAGATGCGCTTGCGCTGGCGCAGACCGCGGCGGATCGTCTGGAACTGAACGGTTCCCTCAACAAGGGCGAAGAGGGTGTCGTCCTTGCCGAGACCCACGTTCACGCCGGGCAGAACACTGGTGCCCCGCTGACGGATGAGGATCGCGCCGGGACGCACATGCTCGCCTCCGTAGGCCTTCACGCCGAGGCGCTTGGCGTTGGAGTCGCGGCCGTTGCGGGTGGAGCCGGTGCCTTTCTTGTGAGCCATTCGCTGATGGGGACGCTGGAGGGAAGGGAAATGGTGGAGTTGGGCCTGTGCCGAGGCCTCAGCTCAGGGGCTTGCCGGCCATTGTGATGGCGGTGACGCTCACGCGGGTGAGTTCCTGGCGATGGCCGTTCTTGCGGCGCGTCTTCTTCTTGGGCCGCATCTTGTAGACGGTCACCTTGGGGCCGCGGCGGTGGGAGAGCACGGTGAGCTGAACGGCTGCGCCCTCCACGGTGGGCTGTCCGACGAGGGACTGATCCCCGTGACGGACCAGGAGCACGTCGGTCAGCTCAAGGGTGTCACCGGCTTCGGCCTGAATCCTGTCGACGTCGTAGTAACGCCCGGGTTGCAGCCACATCTGCTGACCGGAGGTCTCGACGATGGCGTACAGGGAGGTGGCCGCCGTCTCCGGGGCCGTTGTGCTGGTCATGGGCGTCGGGGAGCTCCTGAACACGGCTGCCGGCACCGGTTCCTCACGCCGCTGATCCGGCGGAAGAGGGCGGTGAGCGGCGATTGCCGGCCGCTTCAGATCGCTTGTGAAATCAAACAGAGATTTTCGGGCGACGGACGGGGCCCTGTCAACATTGACCTCAGCTGGGACACGCCGAACGCATGAGCCAGGCGGCTCTCACCATCGGGTATGCGCTCACGGATGACACGCTTCAGCACTCCTGCAACCAGTGGCTGAAGGCCACAGGCCACCGCCAGAATCCGCTCGGCCTGGGATGGGATGCGGTCCGCTTCCTGAGGGAGCACCCCGATGGCTGTGATGTGATTGTTTTCGACCGGCAGGGGCTGACTCCCGAGCAGCTCAGGGATCTGCGGGATGCGGATGTCCTGGTGCCGGCCGTGGTGATCGGCGATGTGAGCGGCAGCGTCGACTACCACGAGGCCGAGGTGCACCTGCCGGCCGATCAGCTGGAGCAGCTCAGCTACAGCGTCGATGCCTGCATCGCCAGGTTCCTTCGCCAGGGGCTGCGCATGGGCGGTGCATCGGACTCCGAGAGCAGCACGGGGCCGGCAGCCCAGGGCGAGGACGCCACGCCACCGACCTGGCAGCTCGCGCAGCGCCTGCGGGAGCGCCTCGGCTATCTCGGAGTCTTCTACAAGCGGGATCCCAGCCGCTTCCTGCGCAGCCTGCCGCCGGGTGAGCGGGCCGAGTTGTTTCAGTCGCTGGAGCGAACCTACCGCGATCTGCTGTTGAGTTACTTCCGCGACCGTCCCGCTGCGAACCAGGCGCTGGAAAGCTTCGTGAACACCGCCTTCTTCAGTGATCTCCCGATTACAAAAACCGTGGAAATCCACATGAATCTCATTGACCGATTCGGCAAGCAGCTAAAACTGGAGGGCCACAACAATGACTTTCTCCAGGACTATCGCCTGGCCCTGCTGGATGTGATGGCTCACCTCTGCGAAATGTACCGGCGCTCCGTGCCGCCCGATGCCGAGCTTGGCGCCAGGCGCCGATCCTCCTCCCGTGTCGCCAGTGAGGGGGAGGTGGCCCAATGAGTGCCCGCAAGACCTACATCCTGAAGCTGTACGTCGCCGGCAACACGCCCAACTCGATGCGGGCTCTCAAGACCCTGCGCAGCATTCTTGAAACAGACTTCAGCGGCGTCTACGCCCTGAAGGTGATTGATGTGCTCAAGAACCCCCAGCTCGCCGAGGAAGACAAGATCCTGGCGACACCGACTCTGGCGAAGATCCTGCCACCCCCAGTGCGCCGGATCATCGGTGATCTTTCCGATCGCGAGCGTGTTCTGATCGGACTCGATCTGCTGTACGATGAATTAACGGATGACACACTTGGCATTCCGCTGAGTCAGTCTCTGGAATCGGAGGATGGAACTGCCGTTCCGGCTGATCCGACCGATTGAGGCTTCTGCCCCGTCTGCCGCCACCGCTTCCACCCTTCGCACGCGTTCCCAGCAGCGACTCTCCCCCCTCACCATGATTGACCAGTCGTCCGGAACCCTGCCCCTGATGCAGGTTCAGAAGCTGCCGACGGGGATCGAGGGCTTCGACGACATCTGTCAGGGCGGTCTCCCCGCCGGCCGGGCGACGTTGCTCAGCGGCACGTCGGGAACGGGCAAGACGGTGTTTTCGCTGCACTTCCTCCAGAACGGAATTTCCTACTACGACGAGGCAGGGATTTTCGTCACCTTTGAGGAGTCCCCGCTCGACATCCTCCGAAACGCGGCCAGTTTCGGCTGGAATCTGCAGGAGATGGCGGAGCAGGACAAGCTCTTCATTCTTGATGCCTCACCCGACCCCGATGGTCAGGATGTGGCCGGCAGCTTCGATCTCTCAGGTCTGATCGAGCGGATCAATTACGCGATTCGCAAATACAAAGCCAAGCGGGTCGTGATCGACTCGATCACAGCTGTCTTCCAGCAATACGACGCCGTGTCCACGGTGCGCCGCGAGATCTTCCGTCTGATCGCACGCCTCAAGGAGATCGGCGTCACCACGATCATGACGACCGAGCGGATCGATGAATACGGCCCGATCGCGCGCTATGGGGTGGAGGAGTTCGTCTCCGACAACGTGGTGATTCTCCGCAACGTGCTTGAGGGCGAGAAGCGTCGCCGCACCGTTGAGATCCTCAAGCTGCGCGGCACCACCCACATGAAGGGGGAGTTTCCCTTCACGATGGGTGCCCACGGCGTCAACATCTTCCCGCTGGGTGCCATGCGCCTCACCCAGCGGTCCTCGAATGTTCGGGTCAGCTCCGGCGTTCCGCGTCTGGACGAGATGTGTGGTGGTGGCTTCTTCAAGGATTCCATCATTCTGGCCACCGGCGCGACGGGAACCGGCAAGACGCTTCTGGTCAGCAAGTTCATTGAGAATGCCTGCGTCAACCAGGAGCGGGCGATTCTCTTCGCCTACGAGGAATCCCGCGCTCAGTTGCTGCGCAACGGATCCAGCTGGGGCACCGACTTCGAGCAAATGGAGAAGGATGGTCTGCTGAAGATCATCTGTGCCTACCCGGAGTCAACTGGCCTGGAAGATCACCTGCAGATCATCAAAACCGAGATTCAGGAGTTCAAGCCATCCCGTATGGCCATCGACTCCCTGTCGGCTCTGGCACGAGGCGTGAGCCATAACGCCTTCCGCCAGTTCGTGATCGGAGTCACCGGTTACGCCAAGCAGGAAGAGATCGCCGGCTTCTTCACGAACACCTCGGAGGAGTTCATGGGCAGCCACTCGATCACGGATTCCCACATCTCCACGATCACTGACACGATCATCCTGCTTCAGTATGTGGAGATCCGCGGTGAGATGGCCCGCGCAATCAACGTTTTCAAGATGCGTGGTTCACAGCACGACAAGGGCATCCGCGAATTCGTGATCACCTCCAACGGTCCCGACATCAAGGATTCCTTCACCAACTTCGAACGCATCATCAGCGGTGTCCCCCACCGCGTCACCGGCAGCGAGCGCACCGAGCTCTCCCGCATCCTTCACGGCGTTGCCGGTGAAGACAACACCTGATTGGCTTTCGCCCGCGAATCGGTCCGTTCCTGGCTGCTGCGCCGCTCCACCATCAGATTGAGCTCATCCTGATCGGCTCCTTCCAGGGGGAGCTCAAACCAGAATGTGGTGCCGATCCCCGGTTCGCTGATCATGTGAACGCGGCTGTTGTGCTTGTCGAGGATGCCGCGCACGATCGAGAGGCCAAGGCCGGTTCCGGCTTCGGTGTGCACCGCGTTCTCCACCCGGAAGAAGCGCTCGAAGATGCGCTGCTGATCCGCTTCCGACACCCCGCAGCCGCTGTCGGCGATTTCCACGCGCAGGCGCGGCAGCGGTGAACTGAGCTCGCAGCTCGGTGCATCGGCTCCGGCTTCGGCCTCACTCTCATCGTCTGCTGGGGCGTTCAGGGCGGTGTTCGGCACTGTCAGCTGACAGCTGTCCGGCCAGACGTAGGCCCGCAGCCGGATCGCTCCGCCATTGCCGGTGAACTTGAGGGCGTTGCCCAGGAGGTTGTCGATCACCTGCAGCAGCAGGTCCCAGTTGGCCAGAACGGCAGGCAGCGGATCCTCGGCCAGCAGCTCCATCAGCACCCCCTTGTCCTCGGCATTGAGCCGGTAGTTGCGCACCGCCTGCTCCAGCGCCGGACGCAGATCCATGCTCTCCAGCTTCACCTGCCGTCCCGACTCCAGCCGCGACAGGTCGAGAACGTCGTTCACCAGCCGGGTGAGGCGGTCGGTCTCGTCGTTGGCGATGGCCAGGAAGTCCCTGCGGTCCTCATCGCTCAGCTGATCGCCCAGATCGTGCAGGGTCTCGACGTAGCTCTTGATGTTGAACAGCGGTGTACGCAGCTCGTGCGACACGTTGCTGATGAAGCGGCTCTGGGCCGCATTCAGCTCCACCTCGCGGGTGAGGTCCTGAATGGTCATCGTGATGCCCTTGATGCTGGTGCCGCTGCCGTCGCGCACCGACTGGAGCACGATCCGGAGGGTGCGCGGCGGCTCGCCGAAGTTGCAGCGCACGTCGGTGCTCTCCCGCTCTCCATCCAGCACCGTTTCCAGCGGACCGCCCAGCTCGAGCGTGAGCCGTTCCGGCATCTCCAGCACCAGCTCCTTGCCCTCCAGGTTGCGGCCCTCCCAGCGGAACAGCCGCCGGGCCGTGGGGTTGACCAGCACGATCCGGCCCTCCTCATCCAGCAGCACCGCGCCATCGGCCATGGTCGCGATCAGGGACTGCTGCTTGCCCTGGGCAGCGGTGAGTTCCTCGATGTTGGCTTCGTTGTAGGCCTCCAGCTGGGAGGCCATGTCGTTGAAACCGTTGAGGAGTTCCCCCAGCTCCCCACCCACCGGGAGCGCGATGCGGGCCGAGAAGGTGCCACCGGCGATCGCGCGGACCCCGCGCAGCAGCTCCTTCACCGGTCGGGTGATGGTGAGGGCGTTGAACACGGCCCCCAGGATCACCAGCACCCAGATCGAGATGAACACCGCCACGGTCACCTCCCGGGTGAGTGCGGCCGTGGCCAGAACCGCTTCGTTGGGATTGATGCCCAGGGCCAGCACACCCAGATAGGTGCCGTCGCTCACCATGGGCACGAACACATCGGTCACCTGCCCGGACGGGGTCAGGTGCTGGCGGATCAGGGGGTTCTGGGGGCGGTTGCGCAGGTCGGGTGGCAGCTCCAGCCGCCGGTTGAGCAGCAGCTCGCTGCCGTCGCCGGCATCGCCGCTGGCGCTGCCACTGATCGGGATGCCCAGGTAGATGATTCCCTGGGGATCGGCGAAGAAGATGTAGCGGAGGCTGCGGCTCGATCGCCAGAAGCGATCAGCGACCGAAGCCAATTCACGGTCGTTGCCCTCCGCCACCAGGGGTGTGACGTTGGCCGAGAGCAGCAGACCCAGATCGCGGGCGTAGCGGGTGTCGCTGCTGCGGGCATCCACCTGGATGCCGTTGAGGGCGAAGAAGGTGATGCCGGTCATCACCAGGCTCACCACCAGGGTCGCCACCGCCAGCAGCTTGGTCTGCAGGCTGAATTCGGCCCACCAGAGCGCCAGTCGCCGGCGCCAGCCCGTGGGCTGAGGCTGCAGATCCAGACCCTCGGCCCAGGCGGCCGGTTCCGGTGCGGCGGAAGCGTCAGCAGCGGCAGATGTGGGATTCATCCGCTCCAGAGGCGTTGCCCAACCTTAGAGATGTCGCACCTGATGGCCGATGTCGCGCCGCAGCAGCGCTCCATCGAAGCGGATGTCCTCGATGGCGGCATAGACCGTCTCGAAGGCGCCGTCGAAACTATCGGCCTGTCCCACCACCGCGAGCACCCGCCCGCCCGAGGTGACCAGCGTGCCGCCGGCCTCCCGTCGCGTGCCGGCATGGAACAGCTGACGATCCCCGGCCGGCTCCGGCCACGCGATCCGGATCGGGTCACCGAGCTGCACCGAGCCCGGATAGCCGGGGGCCGCCATCACCACACAGGCGCTGCACCCGTCCCGCACTGTCAGGTCGGGGGCCTCCGCCAGCTCGCCGCGGGCGCAGGCCAGGAGCACAGCGGCCAGCTCCGGACCCATCAGGGGCATCAGGGTCTGGCATTCGGGGTCCCCGAAGCGGCAGTTGAATTCGATCACCTGGGGCCCGGCCTCGGTGACCATCAGGCCGGCGTAGAGCACGCCGCGGTAATCGAGCCCCCGGGCCCGCAGCGCCGCCAGGGTGGGCTCGAGGATGGTGCGGCGGACCGCCTCCAGCCCGGCCGCGTCCAGCACCGGAGCCGGTGCGTAGGCCCCCATGCCGCCGGTGTTGGGCCCGGTATCCCCCTCTCCGATGCGTTTGTGATCCTGAGCCGGCGGGAGCAGCACCAGATCCTGCCCATCGCTGAGGGCCAGCACCGACACCTCGGGGCCCCGCAGCCGTTCCTCCAGCAGCAGCTGTTCTCCGGCCGCCCCGAAGCGACCGGCCAGGGCCTCGGCGATGGCCGCTTCGGCCTGCTCACGCGTTTCGGCGACGGTGACCCCCTTCCCCGCCGCGAGGCCATCGGCCTTGACCACCGGCGATGTGGCCAGTGCGTCCAGAACGGGGCGGGCCTCCTCGAGGCTGCCGACCCGCCAGGCCCGGGCGGTGGGCACTCCCGCCTCCTGCATCAGCTGCTTGGCCCACTGCTTGCTGGCCTCCAGCCGGGCGGCTTCGGCACCCGGACCGAAGACCTGGAAGCCCGCCCCCCGCAACCGGTCGGCCAGGCCATCGGCCAGCGGAGCCTCCGGACCGATCACCACCAGCTCGATCCGCTCGCTGCGGCAGAGGGCCTCCAGGTCGGGGTCATCGCCGGCCGCCACGGGCACGCTGCGGCAGCCCGGATGGTCATCGCTGCCGCCGTTGCCCGGCGCGATCAGCACCTCGGCCACCCCCGGGCAGCGGGCCAGAGCCCAGCCGAGGGCGTTCTCACGACCACCGGAGCCCACCACCAGGATCCGCTCGGGGGTCAGGGTCATGCTCGTCACCACAGGAGATAGCGTGCGGCGGTCGGGGCCCGGACGCTTGCCTCATCTTCCTACTGCCGCGGCCGGCCTGATCTCCGGCCTGTTCCTGCTCGCGGCCGCCGGGCCTTCGGCGGCGCAGACACCACTGCCTGTGGCGATGTCGGAAGCCGACTTCCTCACCCTGCTCGAGGACGGGACGATCGATCAGCTTCAGGCCGCCTGCAGCGAGTCGCTGGCGGCGGGGCTGGACCAGCGCCTGCAGCCGCTTCGCTCCCGCCTGCTCGAGGGCTGGCCCGCACCCCAGAACACGGTGCTGGTGATGGCCAATGCCGCGGCCTTGATCGAGTGCCGTGCCCCCTCCGCCGCCCTCACGGTGCTCAGCCGGGTCGGCCCCGCGCCGGGCCCGACCCGGCGGGCCTGGCTCGTGCTCCGCTGGCAGGCCGCCGATGCGGCCCTCGACCACCGCCGCGCCGCCAGGACTCTGCACCGTCTGGTGGAAGGCGATCTCTCCCGCCTCGATACCGTGCTCCTGCCCGTGCGCCGAGAGGAGGACGGCACCTGGACCACCCGTGCCGCAGTCGATGTTCTTGCCGACCATTACGAGGGCATGGGCGCGCCGGATCGGGCGGTGGAGGTGCTGCTCGCAAGCCGCAGCGCCGGCCCCGAGACGGCTCAGCGGCTGGCTCGCGCTGCCGCCCTGATGGACGATCTCGCCCTGGAGCGCCGCCTTCTGCTGCTGGAGCAGGCTCTCGACCAGGCGGCCGTGGATGAGGCCTGGGGACTGGCCCTGGAGCTGCTGGTGCTTCAGGAATCGATCGAACGGGCCGCCGGTGGCGACGCCCAGCGGCCCCGCCAGCGGCGCGACCGCCTCAGTCGCCGGCTGCGTGATCCCTACAACCAGTGGCGTCTGCTTCAGGACGAAGCGCTGGATCCCGAGAGCGAGGCGCGGCGACAGAGACTGGAGGAACGGCTGCGCTCCCCCCGCGATCCCGGCGGACACGGCGCATCGACCCTCCCTCAGGCAGGCCCATGACCGGCAGCAGCGGATTCCTCTACGAAGGCAAGGCCAAGCGCATCCATGCCGGCGCCTCGTCGGACCGGGTGGATCTGGAGTTCAAGGACGAGGCCACTGCCTTCAATGCCGCCAAGCGGGCCCATCTCGAGGGGAAGGGCTGGCTGAACTGCCAGATCTCGGCCCGGCTGTTCGATCACCTGGAACGCAGCGGTATCCCCACCCACTACCTGGGGCTGTCCCCCAGGGGCGCCCACTGGATGACGGCCAGGCGGGTGCGTGTCGTGCCCATCGAAGTGGTGATCCGCAACCGCGCCGCGGGGTCCCTCTGCCGCGAGCTGCCGATCGACCCCGGCACCCCGCTCGATCCGCCGCTGCTCGACCTCTACTACAAGGACGATGGCCTCGGGGATCCGCTGCTGACCGAATCCAGGCTGACGCTGCTGGATCTGGTGACTCCCGAGCGACGGCAGGAGATTGAACGGATGGCCCGCCAGGTGAATGCCGCCCTGCAGGCGCTCCTCGTTCCTCTGGATCTGGATCTGATCGACTTCAAGCTCGAGTTCGGCGAAACCGAGGCTGGAACCCTGGTGGTGGCCGATGAGATCAGCCCCGACACCTGCCGTCTGTGGGATCAGCGCGATCGGGCGGGCGACGACCCGCAGCGGAGTCTCGACAAGGACCGGTTCCGCCGCGACCTCGGCGGTGTGATCGAGGCCTACAGGGAGGTCTACAAACGGGTCCAAGGGGCCTGCCCCGACCCTTGCGTCTGCAGGTAAGGTCTGCGGGCATTTGCGGCTCGGCCGCATGTCCTCAGACTTGTGATGGCCGGCCACCGACAGGGATCCCTTCGTGCAGCACTGACTCGTGTCTCCTGGGCCCTGGCACTGAGCGGTGGCGCCGGCCTCATGCTGGATGGGATGGGCCCGGCACGGGCTGCTGAGCTTCCCTCTGATGCGGGCGTTGGGTCAGTGGTTGAGCTGGCCGGGCGTGCCGGTGCCGGAGAGTCCCGCGCCGCCCTCGCCGCTCTCTCGGGTGCCTCCACGGGCGTGACCTCGGTGGCCTCGGCCCTGGACGGGGCTGTTGCAGCCCTGGGCCGCACGGCGCTGTCACCACACGTGGTGACCCTCCCCCGGCTGGAGCCCCTCCCTCCGCTGGAGTCTCTCCCCCCACAGGCTGGCGAGAGCCGGCTGCCCAACGCCCAGCTGGCCCAAGCCGACGACGCTGATCCCGCCGCCCCCCCCGCTGAGGTGGAGGAGATCGAAGTGGAAGAGATCGAGGTTGAGACGGTCGAGGAGGTCCCCGCTCCCGATGCACCACCTGCCGGCGGCGGGGTGGAGGGCGCTCCGGGCCCCGCGGCGGAAGACTTCAATCAGGAGCCGGCCGAGCCGCAGGTTCTGATCAGCGAGGTGGTGATCGAGGGCCTGGAGGGCCATCCCGAGCAGGAACGGCTCGAGCTGGAGGCCTACGACGCGATGCGCACCCGGCCGGGCAGCCTGGTGACCCGTTCGGAGCTGAGAACCGATCTCTCGGCGATCTACGCCACGGGCTGGTTCTCCGATGTGCGGATCCAGCCGGTCGATGGTCCTCTGGGCGTGCAGGTGGTGGTGATGGTCACCCCCAACCCGGTGCTCACCGAGGTGGATCTCGACCCCAGCGACGCCCGCATCCCAGACCAGATCGTTGCCGACACCTTCGCCGCTGATTTCGGACGCACCCTCAATCTGAATGTGCTCCAGACGCGCATGAAGGAGCTGCAGACCTGGTATGCGGATGAGGGCTTCTCTCTGGCGCGGGTCACCGGCCCGGAGCGGGTCAGCCCCCAGGGTGTGGTCGAGCTGAAGATCAGCGAAGGTCTGGTGGCCGGTGTGGAGGTGGAGTTCCTCAATCGGGAAGGGGAGAACGTCGATGAGAACGGCGAGCCGGTGCGGGGCAAGACCAGGCCCTGGGTGATCACCCGGGAGATCTCCCTGCAGCCGGGCGATGTGTTCAACCGCAACGACCTGGAGGCGGATCTGCAGCGCCTCTACGGAACGAACCTCTTCAGCGATGTGAAGGTGAGCCTCAAGCCGGTGCCGGAGACGCCGGGTGAGGTCACCATCCTCCTGGGCATCGTCGAGCAGTCCACCGGCTCACTTTCAGGGGGCCTGGGCTACAGCCAGAGCCAGGGTGTGTTCGGTCAGATTCAGGTCAGTGACTCGAACCTGCTCGGGCGGGCCTGGAACACGGCCCTCAACTTCACCTACGGCCAGTTCGGCGGTCTGGCGACCCTGAGCTTCACAGACCCCTGGATCCGGGGTGACCGGCATCGCACCGCCTTCAACGCCCGCCTGTTCATCAGCCGGGAGGTGCCCCAGATCTTCCAGAGCCAGGACAACGGCAACATCCGCACTGCGTCGGATTTCTACGAGGCTCCCGGCACCGACATCGCCTACGACATCGATTCCGACAACAACCCGGCCGGCCGCAAGTTCGATTCCGTCGGCCAGGCGGAGGATCTGTTCCCGGACGAAAGCTGGTACGACTACCGCGGCAACACGGTGGCCCTCGAGCGCTTCGGCGGCACGATGCAGTTCATCCGTCCCATGAACGGGGGTGACCCGTTCAAGCGGGCTCCGTGGACGCTGGTGCTCGGACTCAATGCCCAGCAGGTGCGCCCGATCGATTTCACCGGTGCCAGCCGACGCTTCGGCGTGGGCACCCAGGACCGAACCGAAAGCCGGGTCCCCACCGATGATGTCATCTGCATCGCCTACAACTGCGCCAGCGAGAACCAGCTCGTGGGGCTGCGCTTCGCCGCCACGATGAACAATCTCGATGACCCCCGCAATCCCCGCGAGGGCAACTTCCTCAGCATGAGCACCGAGCAGTTCGTTTCGGTGGGTGAGGATTCACCCACCTTCAACCGACTGCGCGCCACCTACACCCAGTTCTTTCCGGTCAACTGGCTGAAGTTCTACAAGGGCTGCCGGCCCGAGCCCGGCGAACCGGAGGACTGCAAGCAGGCCCTGGCCTTCCAGGTGAAGGCGGGCACGGTGATCGGTGATCTGCCTCCCTATGAAGCGTTCTGTGTGGGCGGCACCAACTCGGTTCGGGGTTACTTCGAATGCGACCTGGCGGTGGGCCGCAGCTTCGGCGAGGCCACAATCGAATACCGCTTCCCGATCTGGAGCATCATCAGTGGCGAGGTCTTCGCCGATGCCGCCACCGATTTCAGCAGCCAGTCTGCGGTGCCGGGCGAACCGGGCAACATCCTCGACAAGCCCGGCAGCGGCTTCTCCCTCGGCACCGGCGTGATCGTGACCACCCCGGTGGGCCCCCTGCGGCTGGAGGCTGCCAGCCGCGATCTCAGCGGCGACTGGCGCTTCAACCTGGGGGTGGGCTGGAAGTTCTGAGCGTGGACTGGCCAGCCGATTACAGCGGCCGCTGGACCCTGGCCGGCTCCAGCAGCCGGCGTGGAGATGGACTGCACAGCGGATCCAGCGGGTCAGTGCGTCTGGAGCCATCCGAGGTCGACGGCTTCTGGGTGCAGTGGTCGGATTCCGGCAGCGAGGGTCCCGTCCGGCTGCAGCCTGGCCAGGTCACCGACACCCGCCTCTGCACCGCCCTGGGCTTCGACAATGGCCGTCGCCTGGCCACGGTGGAGCATCTGCTGGCGGCCCTCGCCGGCTGCGGTGTGACCCAGGCCCGACTGATCGTGCAGGGGGAGGAGGTGCCGCTGCTGGATGGCTCGGCCCAGCCCTGGGTGGAGGCGATCGCCGAAGCGGGCCTGGCCCCTCTGGCGGAGCCCCCCACACGTCCGGTGGTGCGGGAACCGCTCACGGTGCAGGAGGGCACGTCGTTCGTCACGGCGCTGCCCTCCGATCGTCTGCGCATCGCCGTGGGCGTCGACTATCCCCAGGCGGCGATCGGCCGCCAGTTGGTCAGCTTCACCCTCACCCCCGAGGTGTTCGTGCGTGAGGTGGCCCCGGCCCGCACCTTCGGCTTCCGGGAGCAGCTCGAGCAGTTGCGGGCGGCCGGGCTGATCCGCGGCGGCAGCCTGGAGAATGCCCTGGTCTGCGATGGCGACCGCTGGGTCAATCCGCCCCTGCGCCAGCCCGATGAACCGGCGCGCCATAAGCTGCTGGACCTGTTGGGGGATCTGGCTCTGGTGGGTCTGCCGCGGGCCCAGGTGTTCGCCTTCCGCGCCTCCCACACCCTTCACACCCGCCTGGCCGCCGCCCTGGCGGCGTCCCCATCGCCTGAACCGATCGCTTCGTGACCGCGCCGTCCACCACCCCCTGCCTGCTCTCGAGTGAAGCGATCCAGGGCCTGCTGCCCCATCGCTACCCCTTCGCCCTGGTGGACCGGGTGATCGCCCACGAGCCCGGCAAGCGGGCCGTGGCGCTCAAGAACGTGACCGTGAATGAGCCCCAGTTCCAGGGGCATTTCCCCGGCCGCCCCCTGATGCCGGGGGTCCTGATCGTGGAGGCGATGGCCCAGGTGGGGGGGCTGATCGTCACCCAGATGCCTGATCTGCCCAAGGGCCTGTTCGTGTTCGCCGGGATCGACGGGGTGCGCTTCCGCCATCCGGTGGTGCCGGGTGATCAGTTGCTGATCACCTGTGAGCTGCTCAGCCTGAAACGGCGCCGGTTCGGCAAAGTGAAGGCTGAAGCCACGGTGGAGGACAAGCTGGTGTGCTCGGGGGAGCTGATGTTCTCGCTGGTGGACTGATCGATGACTCCGTCGGCCCTGCAGACCCGGGTTCACCCCACCGCCATCGTTGATCCCCGCGCCCAGCTGGGGGTTGGGGTGGAGATCGGGCCCTACGCGATCATCGGCCCGGAAGTGAGCCTCGGCGATGGCTCTTCCATCGGTCCGCATGTGGTGATCGAGGGTCGGGTCACCATGGGCAGCCGCAACCGGGTGTTCCCCGGTGCCTGCATCGGCCTGGAGCCGCAGGATCTCAAATACAGCGGTGCGCCCACCGAGGTGGTGATGGGTGATGACAACAGCATCCGTGAGTGCGTGACCATCAACCGGGCCACCCATGAGGGGGAGCGCACCCAGCTGGGCAGCGGCAACCTGCTGATGGCCTACAGCCACCTCGGTCACAACTGCCTGCTCGGCGACCGGGTGGTTATCGCCAACAGCGTGGCCGTGGCGGGCCACGTGCACATCGACGACCGGGCCGTGATCGGTGGTGTGCTGGGCATCCACCAGTTCGTTCACATCGGCCGGCTGGCCATGGTGGGCGGGATGAGTCGCATCGACCGCGACGTGCCGCCCTTCTCGATCGTGGAGGGGCACCCCGGGCGTGTGCGGGGTCTCAACCGCATCGGCCTGCGGCGCAGCGGTCTGGCCCAGGCGGATGGCGGCGCCCAGATGCGTCAGCTGCAGCAGGTCTGGACCCTGCTCTACAAGGGCGACCGGGTGCTGGCCGATGCGCTGCGGGAGGCCCGCGAGCTGGATCTGCTGCCGCCGGCGGCCCATCTGTGCGAGTTCCTCGAGGCCTCGATCGGCCCCGGCCGGCGCGGTCCCCTCCCGCCGCCGGTGGCCCAGAGCCGCTGATGGTGCGGCTGCTGATCAGCACCGGCGAGGTCTCCGGTGATCTCCAGGGCAGCCTTCTGATCCAGGCCCTGCACCGGCGCGCAGCAGCCCGCGGCGTGGAGCTCGAGGTTCATGCCCTCGGAGGGCCGCGGATGGAACGGGCCGGCGCCACCCTCCTGGCGGACACCGCGCCGATGGGCGCCATCGGGCTCTGGGAGGCGCTGCCCCTGGTGCTGCCCACCCTGAAGCTGCAGCGGCGTGTGGATGCCTGGCTGCGCCGGACCCCGCCCGACGGGGTGGTGATGATCGATTACATGGGCGCCAACGTGAGCCTCGGCCGCAGACTGAGGCGCCGGCATCCCGACCTGCCGATCCTGTACTACATCGCGCCGCAGGAGTGGGCCTTCCGCCTCGGTGAGGGCGGCACCACGCGGCTGCTCGGCTTCACCGACCTGATCCTGGCGGTGTTCCCCGAGGAGGCCCGCTTCTATGCCGAGCGCGGGGCGTCCGTGTCCTGGGTCGGCCATCCCCTGCTCGACACCGTCCGCGACGGCCCCGACCGGCAGCAGGCCCGTCGGGAGCTGGGCCTGGCGGACGATGAACGCCTGCTCCTGCTCCTGCCGGCTTCGCGCCAGCAGGAGCTGGCCTACCTGATGCCGGCCATGGCCGAGGCCGCCGCCAGGCTCCAGGCCCGGCACCCGAAGCTTCGGGTGATCCTCTCGGCCAGCATGGAGCGCTTCGAAGCCCCCCTGCAGCGCATGATCGGCGCCGCCGGGCTCAGGGCACGCATGATCGGGGCCGATCAGGCCGATGCCATGAAGCCGGTGCTGTTCGCGGCCGCCGATCTGGCGCTGACCAAATCCGGCACGGTGAACCTGGAGCTGGCTCTGCGGGATGTACCCCAGGTGGTGGGCTACCGGCTGAGCCGGATCACGGCCTTCGTGGCCCGCTGGCTGCTGCGCTTCAACGTGGCGCACATCTCACCGGTGAACCTGCTGCTGCACGAACGGCTGCTGCCGGAGCTGCTGCAGGACGAGTACACCGTGGAGCGGCTGGTGGATGAGGCCGAACGCCTGCTGAACGACGGGCTGCCCCGACAGCAGGTTCTGGACGGGTATGCGCGCCTTCGAGGCGTGCTCGGCGATCCGGGCGTGACGGACCGGGCCGCCGATGCCGTTCTCGATCGCCTCGTGCCCGCAGCCAGGGCCACCCTGCCGGCCTGACCGGCGCCTGCCGGCGGCCTCCGGCCTCCCGCCCCCGTCGCTTCAGGGTCTTCGTTGGCGATGCTGGCTGTCGTTTGTGTTGCGCCGATGCCTGTCCGCTCCTCCCGTGCCTCAGCCCCGTTCCTGGTGGCGGCGCTCCTCTGGGCCGGCAGCCTTCTGATGCCGGCGGCGGCCTGGGCGGCCACGGAAACGGCAATCCTGGCCGGCGGCTGCTTCTGGTGCCTGGAGAGCGACCTCGAGAAGCTGCCGGCGGTGAGCGAGGTGGTGAGCGGCTACAGCGGCGGCACGGTGGAGGCACCCACCTACCGGCAGGTCTCGGCAGGCGGCACGGGGCACCAGGAGGTGGTGCGGGTCACGTTCGATCCCGACCAGCTCAGTTACGGCGATCTGCTGCGGGCCTACTGGCGCAACGTGGATCCCTTCGACGGATCGGGCCAGTTCTGCGATCGCGGCGGCTCCTACCGGCCGGTGATCTTCACGGCTGACGAGCGCCAGGCCCGCACGGCCCGGGCCAGCCTGGATGCAGCGGCGCGTGAGCTGGGCCGCTCTCCCGAGGCGATCCAGGTGGAGATCCGGCCGGCGGCCGCGTTCTGGCCGGCGGAGGACTACCACCAGGACTACGCCAGCAAGGAGCCGGTGAAATACCGCTATTACCGGCTCGCCTGCCGGCGTGACCAGCGCCTGCGCCGTGTGTGGGGTGACAAGGCCCGCAAGGGTGGCCCCTGGAGCGTGCCTGCCGATGCCGCGACTCCCTGATCGACCGTCCGGCGGGATCTGCTGCGGGGAATGCTCTGGTGCAGACCTGGCTTGCCTTTCCGGCTGAGCGCCCTAGAGTCTGCTTTCCCTGACAGGGGGTGGCTGAATGTATGTGCTGACGATACGAGAAGGCCTTGTGACCCGTCACTTCGGGCCGTACGAGAGCCCCAAGCAGGCCTCCGACGACATCGACGCTCTGCTGTGCGGCTGCGGCGAGCGGGCCCGCTGGCAGATCCATGAGCTCGAGGCTCCTCCGTCCGCCAAGACGATGGATCTCGAGGTGGCCTGAGCGCCGGCTGAGGAAGGGATCGGCTTCAGGACTTCGGCGTTCTCGGATAGCCCCGCAGCAACCCGCTCTCCACCATCAGGCCCACACCGGCTGTGATCAGGATCAGGCTGAGGGTGCCGTACCAGAACCAGGGTCCCCGGTCCTCTCCCAGCATCTGGGTGGCGCGCCGGGCGATCGCCTCACCGAACAGGCACAGCCCCAGCGGCAGCAGCAGCACACCCATCTGGGCACGGATGTACCAGCGGATCTTGCCTGCGGGCATGGCAACGGCGCTGAGCTCGGTGTCCCAACCTACGGTCGGGCGCCGGTGGCAAGGGTATAGCTGGTGATGGCCAGGGTCTCTGCCATCACACTGGCCAACAACCTGCGGACGTGGTCGTCCACGATTTGACCGAGACCAGGTCAGCGGACCTGGTTCCGACCAATGGTTTGAAGGTGATTCGTTCGCCTGGGTCACGCTCTGGCGCCGCCCTGCTCTGTTGCGTCTATTCGTGATCTGGCAACAGTGACCACAACTATCCGGAGCAGGACGTGGGTACGGTTGATCGAACGTGTCTATGGCCTTGCGGATGGGAGTCCAGGACGAGAGACCGGCGCTGGTCAAGCTGGCCATCCCCGTCGGTCTCGCGCCCCTGCTCCTGGCCGCCAGCCTCGGCAGCGGTGTCGCCCGGGCCGGTGAGATCAAGGGTGCCTCCGGCCTCCAGAGTCTCGGCTCGGTCATCAACGGCATCCGCAACGGCTCCTGCACCGCCGGTCACTGCTCCATCACCGGTGGCACCGGCGCCGGCAGCAACCTCTTTCACCGTTTCGAAAAATTCGATACACGCGGCTCCATCAGCGGTGCCTCGATCAACAACGATTCCTTCTCCAACGTCATCGTCGGCGTCATCGATCCCGCCGGCAGCTTCATCAACAAGATGGTCGCCCTCTCCAGCAAGGGCAATCTCTTCTGGCTCTCTCCCGGCGGCATCTCCCTCACCGCCGGTGGCGGCTTCACCAACGTCGCCACACTCCAGCTCAGCACCGCCACCACACTCGCCGTCGGCTCCGGTTTCTTTGACGTCTACGGCAGCACCGCCTCACAGGTCGCCGGTCTCCGCGGCATCCCCATCCCAGGCTCACCTGGCCTGAGCACCGATCCCGCCAGCCTTTCCGCCATCGGCCTCTCGGCCAACGGAGACCTGACCATCGACGATGGCCTGCTCACCGTTGATCACTCCCTCCTCCTCGATTCACAGGGCGGTCATCTCCTCCTTAACGCCAGCAGCCTCTCCGCAGACGGCGGAACGATCGCCCTGGCCGGACGCTCCGTCTCGCTCGAGTCCTCCAGCCTCGATGTCAGCAATGACATCGGCAGCGGTGGATCGGTGTCGATCGATGCGGCTGACATCGTCATCGCCTCCAGCTCCATCAACGCCAGTGGCGCCACCGCCGGCGGCTCCATCTCCATCGCCGCCACGGGCAGCGTCAACCTCAGCGATTCCGATCTGACCGCCATCGGGGGGGATGGCTCCCTCCCCCTCCCCGGCGGAGCAGGCGGAGACGACACCACACAGACCGCCGACGCCGACACCACGGCAGAGAGCACCGATGCCTCTGCGACCGCAACGGCCGCAGAGGACAACGGCAGATCCACAGAGTCGAGCCAGACCACCCCATCAACAGCAGAGACCGAGACCGCCCCCGGCGCCGATGAACCCGACGCCTCCACAACGGTGAGCACAGGCGAGCCCGAGCCCAAGCCCGAGCCCGAGCCCGAGCCACAGGACACTCCACAGCTGGACACCCAACCGTCCACCGCCGAGGCCAGCGCAGCCACAGACCCTGACCCTGACCCTTCCGGCAGTCTCCCCGGCAGCAGCACCGAAACGGACGGCTCGGCTCGCAACGACGCGGCCCCGGCCGCACCGGACACCGCAGACGCCCCAGCGCCGGGCGGCACGATCCGCATCAGCGGGGCCGACATCGCCATCACCGGCGGCAGCCTGGATGCCTCCGGCAGCACGGACAGCGGACAGATCGCCACCGACTCCTCCTCCGCCAGCACATGGAGCCCCTCGCTGCAGAGCACCGGTCTGGCAACACAGATGGATCAGGCCATCGGAGAGGCCACCGATCCCGCTTCGCCAGATCCGCTGCTCCAGCAGGAAGACAACACATCCACTCAAACCAGCCTCAGCCCTGAGCCCACGGCTCCAGCAACAGAGAGCAGCACGACGCTCGTCTCACAGGCCGGCGGCAGCGCCGAGGCAACGACACCAGACATCCCGGCCGCTGCGGAACCGGCAGACGAACCCGAACCGGCAACAACAGCGGATGCAGCAGAACCGGCCGGCGGGGCCATCACGCTCCAGGCCGCAGACACCCTCACCCTCACCGGCGCCACCCTCACCGCCAACGGCTCAGGGTCCCAGGCCCGCGGCGGCTCGATCCTCCTGGAAGCAGACGCCATCGCCCTGGCCGCCAGCTCCATCGATGCCAGTGGCACCGCCGCAGGCGGCACCGTTCGGATCGGTGGCGGACGGCGCGGTGAGGACACCTCCATCCGCAATGCCTCCACCCTCACGGCCGGTGCCGACACCACCATCAGCGTTGAGGCCACAACCGCTGGCGATGGCGGTGAGCTGATCCTCTATGCCTCAGACGTCGCCTCCATCGATGCGCAGCTCTCCGCCACAGGCGGTGCCGACTCCGGTGACGGCGGCTTCATTGAAACCTCCGCCGGCTTCCTCTCCGTCACCCAGGCTCCGGATATCTCCGCAACCAACGGCAACGCAGGCACGTGGCTCATTGATCCCTACAACATCGACATCGTCACCACGCCTGACTCGCGCATCACCACAGGCACACCGTTTCAGGGCACAGGGGATGGCACCCAGAACAGTCAGCTCAGCGCCACCACCCTGAACACAGCACTCAACGCCGGCGGCACAGTTCAGATCGATACACAGGGTGCACCCTCCACCCCCGCCGGCAACATCCGCATCCTCGCGCCGATCAGCACCACGGCAGGAACAGGCGGCGCCACCCTGGTCTTCCTCGCTAACGGCAGCATTGAACTAGACGCCGACATCCAGTCCACCGCCAATGCGCTGGACGTGGAGTTCATCGTCGATGCTGACAACAGCTCAGGCGGAGAGACCTTCCAGTGGTCCAGCGGGACCCTGGATCTCCGGGGCGGTACAGCCAAAGCACTGACTGGAGATTCGGCAACAGATGGGCCAACCGTCATCAACGGCGCGGCTGTCGTGGCCAGCAACACCACCTTCCAAACCGGAACCACGTCTCTCGCCACCACATCGCTGACGGTCGACGGCGCCTACAACGACCTCAACGGCTTCTCCATGTCCGGCGGAACGCTGACGGGCAGCGGAGACATCACCCTCTCGGGCAACAACACATGGAGCGGCGGCACCATCTCCGGCAACGGTCAACTCACTGTCTCAGGGCCCCTTGAAATCTCAGGATCCACCGTCCCCACCGTCCTCGATGGACGCACCCTTAAGCACACCAACGCTGAGGGCTCCTCAAGCCTTGTTTCCGGCGCCACTGTCAGTCTCGGCAATGGTGCCACCTTCCTAAACGACACTGGAGCACACCTCAAGATAGAGGTTGTTGGTGAGAACGGTGTTACCGCTATCCGTGAGAGGGTGGACGAGGAAGGTATTTTTCGCAATAAAGGAAAAGTTGTGAAGAGTGGTCTTGGTTTGTTTCGCACTGGCCTCAGGCGCTCCACCAAGTTTACGTTCGAGAACGAGAGCTCTGGCGAGATTTTTATCCTGGAGGGACGGATTCGTGTCCGGCATCTCTTTGATCAAGAGGGGGCGATCGAGATCTCTGAAGGTGCGACACTGCGAGTGCCAGTTGGATTCACTAACGATGGCACAATTAGCGGTCAGGGAAGGATTGGTCTGGACGATCAGGATCGTGGTGTCATCTCTACCCTCATCAACGAAGGGACCATCTCCCCCGGAGGTATCGACAATGCAGGCTCCATCACCATTACCGGCAACCTGGAGCAAGGCAGCGAGGGGAAGCTTGAGCTGGAGATTGGCGGCACCGGCTCAAACCAGTCCGATCAGATCGTCGTCAGCGGCACCACCTCCCTGGGCGGCTCCCTCAATGCCTCCTTGATCAACAGCTACGCGCCAGCCAACGGCGATCAGATCGAGATCGCTCTGATCGAGAGCACCGGTGCCATCAGCGGCAGCTTCAGCAGCGAACCCCTCCCCCCAGGCTTCACCTCTCAGACCGACACCACCAGCACGCCGCAGAGCTTTGATCTGGTCTTTTTCAGCTGTGCCAACGGCACCATCTGCTGGGACGGCGGCGGCACCGACAACCTCTGGAGCACAGCTGAGAACTGGAATACCGATCTCCTCCCCACAAGCATCGATCAGGTGGCCCTGGAACTGATCGGTGGAGACGCCATTCTCTTTGACGGCTCCGGTGCTGCCAATAACGTCTCGATCGCCAGCCTGTTCTCCACAGCCGATAACAGCCTCACCATCAGCGGCGGCAGCCTCTCGCTCGACTCCACAACGCTTGCGTCGACGCTGAATGGAGGGCTGACTCTCAGCGGCGGCAGTCTGGGTGGTGCGGGGGATCTGACCCTTGCTGGGTCCACCACTTGGAGCGGCGGCACCATCGCTGGCACCGGCGGCTTGACGGTCTCAGGTCCGCTCGCCATCACCGACAGCACGGTCCTTGATGGACGCACCCTCACCAGCAGCAGCGGCGCCAGCTTCAGCCAGAACGGCAGCCTCGAACTGACCAATGCCGCCACGCTCGCGGTGGCCGATGGCTTCACCAACGATGGCACCATCTCCGGCAACGGCACCATCGATCTGAGCGGCAGCGGCACCCTCACCACCCTCACCAATGCCGGCACGCTGGCACCTGGTGGCACCGACTCAGCCGGCACCCTCACCATCGACGGCAATCTGCAGCAGGCCGCTGGCGGCACGCTCGCCTTGGAGCTCGGCGGCACCGGCTCAAACCAGTCCGATCAGATCGTCGTCAGCGGCACCACCTCCCTGGGCGGCTCCCTCAATGCCTCCTTGATCAACAGCTACGCGCCAGCCAACGGCGATCAGATCGAGATCGCTCTGATCGAGAGCACCGGTGCCATCAGCGGCAGCTTCAGCAGCGAACCCCTCCCCCCAGGCTTCACCTCTCAGACCGACACCACCAGCACGCCGCAGAGCTTTGATCTGGTCTTTTTCAGCTGTGCCAACGGCACCATCTGCTGGGACGGCGGCGGCACCGACAACCTCTGGAGCACAGCTGAGAACTGGAATACCGATCTCCTCCCCACAAGCATCGATCAGGTGGCCCTGGAACTGATCGGTGGAGACGCCATTCTCTTTGACGGCTCCGGTGCTGCCAATAACGTCTCGATCGCCAGCCTGTTCTCCACAGCCGATAACAGCCTCACCATCAGCGGCGGCAGCCTCTCGCTCGACTCCACAACGCTTGCGTCGACGCTGAATGGAGGGCTGACTCTCAGCGGCGGCAGTCTGGGTGGTGCGGGGGATCTGACCCTTGCTGGGTCCACCACTTGGAGCGGCGGCACCATCGCTGGCACCGGCGGCTTGACGGTCTCAGGTCCGCTCGCCATCACCGACAGCACGGTCCTTGATGGACGCACCCTCACCAGCAGCAGCGGCGCCAGCTTCAGCCAGAACGGCAGCCTCGAACTGACCAATGCCGCCACGCTCGCGGTGGCCGATGGCTTCACCAACGATGGCACCATCTCCGGCAACGGCACCATCGATCTGAGCGGCAGCGGCACCCTCACCACCCTCACCAATGCCGGCACGCTGGCACCTGGTGGCACCGACTCAGCCGGCACCCTCACCATCGACGGCAATCTGCAGCAGGCCGCTGGCGGCACGCTCGCCTTGGAGCTCGGCGGCACCGGCTCAAACCAGTCCGATCAGATCGTCGTCAGCGGCACCACCTCCCTGGGCGGCTCCCTCAATGCCTCCTTGATCAACAGCTACGCGCCAGCCAACGGCGATCAGATCGAGATCGCTCTGATCGAGAGCACCGGTGCCATCAGCGGCAGCTTCAGCAGCGAACCCCTCCCCCCAGGCTTCACCTCTCAGACCGACACCACCAGCACGCCGCAGAGCTTTGATCTGGTCTTTTTCAGCTGTGCCAACGGCACCATCTGCTGGGACGGCGGCGGCACCGACAACCTCTGGAGCACAGCTGAGAACTGGAATACCGATCTCCTCCCCACAAGCATCGATCAGGTGGCCCTGGAACTGATCGGTGGAGACGCCATTCTCTTTGACGGCTCCGGTGCTGCCAATAACGTCTCGATCGCCAGCCTGTTCTCCACAGCCGATAACAGCCTCACCATCAGCGGCGGCAGCCTCTCGCTCGACTCCACAACGCTTGCGTCGACGCTGAATGGAGGGCTGACTCTCAGCGGCGGCAGTCTGGGTGGTGCGGGGGATCTGACCCTTGCTGGGTCCACCACTTGGAGCGGCGGCACCATCGCTGGCACCGGCGGCTTGACGGTCTCAGGTCCGCTCGCCATCACCGACAGCACGGTCCTTGATGGACGCACCCTCACCAGCAGCAGCGGCGCCAGCTTCAGCCAGAACGGCAGCCTCGAACTGACCAATGCCGCCACGCTCGCGGTGGCCGATGGCTTCACCAACGATGGCACCATCTCCGGCAACGGCACCATCGATCTGAGCGGCAGCGGCACCCTCACCACCCTCACCAATGCCGGCACGCTGGCACCTGGTGGCACCGACTCAGCCGGCACCCTCACCATCGACGGCAATCTGCAGCAGGCCGCTGGCGGCACGCTCGCCTTGGAGCTCGGCGGCACCGGCTCAGGCCAAGCGGACCGATTGACTGTCCGCGGCCAGGTCGATCTTGCCGGAGCTATCGAAACCAATCTGATTAACGGCTTCAATCCAGCTGATGGAGATCGCATCGTCGTTCTCGACAGCACCGGTGTGCGTGGCGACTTTGATAGTCAAGATGATGTGCCTGCTGGATTGGTCATCCAGCAATCGCCTTTGGCGGCACCAACCAGCTTGGCTCTTGTTGATCCTGTGCCGGAAGATCCGACACCACCACCAGTTCCAATTCCAGACATCCCGGAACCTTCACTACCCCCTGTGCCCGAGGCATCCGAACAGCCCGGGCCTGAGCCCCCGGCCCCGCCGAATGGTGGTGGATCGCCGCAGGCACCCCCAGTTGTCGACGCGCCCCAGCCCGAGAGCACGACGCAACCCCTGACGGGTTCCCCTGGCCCGGTCGATCCGGCTGAGCCCTCCGAGCCTCGACTTCCTGGTCCTGTTGGGGAGTTGCTGGGTGATCCACAGGCGCAGGGCACTCTCCAGGCTGTCTCCGAGACCCAGACGGAACAGCAAACCCTCGGCACCCCGGGTGAAGATCCTGCTGCCCCATCTGCTGCCCCAGTCCCGATCGGGTCTGGTCCATCGGAGGCTGGGTCGGAATCACCCGTAGCGCTTGGCCTTGGCGCGAGCGACTTCTCAGGCGGTGCGGCCGACTCTGAGTCTTCGACGGGCAATCAGGGGCCAGCAGGCTCTGCACCGGCTGATACCGGTACCTCTCCACAGGATGGAGCTGACGGTTCGGCCGATGCATCGGGTTCGCCTCAAGCCAGTGAGGGACCGTCGGAAAGCTCCGGCGATCGCGGCGACGACTCGGCCCAGGACGACAACTCGGGGGATGATCAAGAGGCGGGCGCGGCCGGTCCCCAGGACCCGGACAACCCCTTCGCCGGTCCTGCCGCTGTGCAGGCGCTGAGCCCCAGCCAGGCCACAGCGAGCATGAGTGAATCGGAACAACGATCCAGGGATCTGATGGAAAAGCTGCTGAATCTCAGAAGCTCTTCCTCAGGAAGCAACCTGGACGGGCCGCGAACGGTTCCAGGACCGGCTCAGCTGCAGCAGACTCTGCTCAACGCCATGGAAGTGGTGCGGCGACGCCTCCAGGGAGGCCTCTGACTCAGGCCAACCCTCCCGCTGACACCCACTCCACAAGAGTCCGCACCCCGAAACCGCTGGCGCCGGAGGGCTGACCCTGGCGCGGTTTGTCGCTCCACACCGTGCCGGCGATGTCGAGGTGGGCCCAGGGAATGCTCCCCGCCACGAACTCCTTCAGGAACAGGGCCGCGGTGATCGAGCCACCCGGCCGGGGGCCGGTGTTCTTCATGTCGGCCAGATCGGATTTGAGGCCGTCGGCGTAGGAGGCCGGCATGGGCATGGCCCAGAGCTGCTCGCCGCCGCTGCGGGCGGCATCGCTGAGGGCACGGCTGAGGCTGTCGCTGCTGCTCCAGAGGCCGGCGATCTCCTCTCCCAGGGCGATCACGCAGGCGCCGGTGAGGGTGGCCAGATCCACGATCGCATCGGGCTTGAGTTCACTCGCATACACCAGCGCATCGGCCAGGGTGAGGCGGCCTTCGGCATCGGTGTTGTTGATCTCGATCGTTTTGCCGTTGGAGGCGGTGATGATGTCGCCGGGGTGAATCGCCGAGCCGTTGATCATGTTTTCGCAGGCGGCCACGATGAAGTGAACCTCCACTCCCGCTGGTTTCAGTTCCGCGATCGCCCGCGCGGCACCGAGCACGGCGGCGCTGCCGCCCATGTCGTACTTCATCATGTGGATCTGGGCCGCACCCACCTTGAGGTTGTAGCCGCCGGAATCGAAGGTGAGCCCCTTGCCCACCAGGGCCAGCCGGCGTAAGGGAGTGCCCTCCGGCCGGTAGATCAGATGGATGAAGCGCGGCGGCAGATCCGACCCCTGCGCCACGGCCAGATAGGAGCCCATGCCCCGCTCGCGGCAGGCTTCGGCATCGAGGATGGTCACCTCAAGGCCGTGATCGCGAGCGATCGCGCTGGCCGTGTCGGCCATCACCTCCGGGGTGAGGGCATTGGCGGGCGCCGCCACCAGTTCGCGGGCCAGTTCCACGCCGCTGCAGATCGGGGCCACCCGCTCCAGGGCGGCATCGCCAGCAGCCGGCAGCTGCAGGATCTCGCAGCGCTCCGGGCGGGGATCCTGGTGCGGTTCGCTGCGGAAGCGCTGGTCGCTGTAGCCGGCCAGTCGCACCGATTCGCCGATCGCCTGGGCCGCGGCCGATGGCTCGAAACCCTCCAGCGGCAGGCACAGCCCCAGCGATCCCGTCATGCCCTTGCCGGCCTGGGCGGCGGCGGCAGCAGCGCGCCGCAGGGCCATCAGATCGAACGATTCCGGTGCCCCCAGGCCGATCAGAACCAGCCGCTGCAGCGGGCCATCGAGCAGATCGAAGCTCGCCGTGCTGCCGGGCTTGGCCTTGAAGCCGCCGGCCTCCAGGCGCTCGAGCAGGGCACTGCCGAAGCGCGTCTCCAGTGCCCGGCGGGTCGCATCACCATCCTGGGAGAAGAGCCCCACCACGAGGAGTTCGCCCTGCCAGTCACCAGGACCGGCCGGACTGCTGAGGCACTTCATGACCGCTGCGTTGCTGGCGCGATCGTAGACAGCGGCTCAGGCCGGGCCCGCGTGAAACGGTGTGGCCCAGCGGGATCGGGTCTCCTTGTTGAAGGGCGGCTGCCAGCGCTGAATCAGGGCCTGCTCCAGCCGCCGGCGCGCGGCGCTGCCGGAGGGAACATCACTCCAGAAGCGAATCGTGGGCTGCGACTCAAGGCCGGCCCGCACCAGGGCCTCGCGGTAGGCAGAGAGGTAGGCCTTGCAGTCGTGATCGCCCTTCCAGCGCTGATCCGCCCGGCCCGTCTCCCCCACGTAGAGGAGCAGAGGTGAGGCCAATCCGGCCGGCTGGTCCATCACCAGGTAGATCGCCGCGCCGCTCAGGTCGGGGCTGGGCCAGCGCCAGAACTGCAGATGCCGGGGGGCCAGGGCCAGGGGGGCCAGCTCCTCGGCGTGCTGTTCGATTGAGGTCGCGCCGCTGGCGCTGCCGAGCAGGTCCATCTGCCGCCCGGGGGCAGGCTGCTTCTGCAGCAGCGGCTGCTGGTGATCGGCGATCCGCTGCAGCCAGGCGCTGAGCTGGGCGCGGCTGATCCGCAGCTCCGTGGCCTCTGCCGCCGGCGCCGCTGGCGGCTCACCGTCACCGGCCGGGAACAGGGAGATCTGGCGGGTCATCGCTGCTGCCGGTGCGGCCTGGCAGCACCGCCATTCCGGTGGTCGGCGCGAGTGGGAGGGAGGCTCGGACTCCGTGGCGGAGGTGAGAACAGCAGCCGGCCGATCAGGCCCTCCACCTCACCCTGGCTCAGGTTCAGCCGCTGCTGCAGATCCTGGAGGTCTCTGAATGGGCCGCGGCGGCGCTCCTCCAGCAGCTGCCGCAGATCGGCCTCCGCCAGCTGCAGCCGGGCCCGCAGCAGCTCCGCCGAGGCCCGGTTCAGATCCAGGCGGGCGGTGCCGCTGGCCAGGTGGTCAGCCGCGGCGGCACCTGCGGGTGCGGTGAAGTCGAGCACCGGCCGCCAGGCCGCCAGCTCCGCATCGCTGAGATCGAGATGACGCTGCAGGACTTCGGGAGCGTTCAGCGCAGTGCCGGCGTCCCGCAGCCGCATCAGCTGGTCCACCCGGTCGGGGCTGCAGCCGGGCAGGCGCAGCCAGTCCGCCGGGCCGGCCCGTTGCACCAGCAGCCGCCAGCCCTGCTCGGCCGCGTGGCGCACTTCCGCCGCGTCGGCGAGCCGGTGGGCGGGATTGAGACGTAGGCGCAGGGCCAGCAGATCACGCTCCACATCCTCATCCGGGTGCTGCGGTTCCGGCGCCGTCATCTCCCGTGCCGCGAGCAGGTCTTCAGAACGTGCCTTCCTTATACCCAGGCCGGCGGATTCGGAGGAGCCTTCACCACGCCGTGCTGCAGGGCCAGCACGGCGGCATGGGTTCGGTCGCGGGCGTTGAGCTTGGCCAGCACGCTGCTCACGTGGCTCTTCACGGTGTCGACCGACACGATCAGTGCATCGGCGATGACAGGGTTGCTGCAGCCTCTTGAGAGGAGCGTCAGCACCTCCAGTTCGCGTGGGCTGAGCGGTTCGGCCAGCGGCGGTCCGGCCTCCAGCCGGCATCGCTGCAGCACGGCGGCCGCATCACGATCCAGATAAGAGCCGTCGTTGAGCACGGCCTGCAGGGCTCCGTGGAAGGCGCCGGTGGCGAGCAGCCGGTCGGTGCACACCCCCTCCGTGCCCGCCTTCACCGCCGCCAGCAGGGTGCGGCAGGTGGGGCGCTGCATGATCAGCACCGCCCGCAGTGGCGGGTGCAGGGCCTTCGCCCGCCGGATCAGGGCCACCCCATCCCCCGCCTCCAGCTCGTCGCTGCAGATGAGCAGATCCGGCGGCTGCCGGCGCACGTGCTCCAGACCCTCCTCCTCGGTGGTCACCAGACCCGTGAGCCGGCCCGGGTGGGGATAGCTCGTGGCCAGCAGGCTGAGCAGGGCCCGCTGGCCGAAGGCGAGCAGGGCGGTGAGGTTGCGCAGCAGCTGCGCTTCCTCCTTCTGACGCTGCCGGATGCCGGGGATGAGGGGGGAGAGGTCCACCTCCTCATCGTGCGCGGCTCGTCCGGCGCCCAGCCGCGCCCGCGGCCATTCGTCACGAAGGGTGACGGCTGCGGCAGCTCGCGGCGCGCCCGATTACGTGGATCCGCACCGGCCCGGGGGGGAGACAAGCCGTTGGAACTGAGCAGAATCGTGCAAGCTGAGCCGGCCCTCGATGGGATTCTTCGAATCGGAGATCGTTCAGGACGAGGCCCGCAGCCTGTTCGGCGACTACCAGAACCTGATGCGGCTCGGCGGCGACTACGGCAAGTTCGACCGCGAAGGCAAGAAGCTGTTCATCGAGCGGATGGAGGCCCTGATGGACCGCTACCGGGTCTTCATGAAGCGTTTCGAGCTCTCCGACGACTTCCAGGCCCGGGTGACCGTGGAGCAGCTCCGCACCCAGCTCTCCCAGTTCGGCATGACGCCCGACCAGATGTTCCAGCAGATGACCAGCACGCTGGAGCGGATGAAGCGCGAGCTGGAGCCCCAGGCCTAAGCCTGGGCGCTTCCCTACCATCCAGCGCTGCTCCCGCGCGTCCCCGGCAGGCATGACCGCTTCCCAGGCCGATCGGCCCCAGACCGCCGCGCTGCCTCCTGCCCTGGCCCGCGGGGTGGCCGATCTGTTCCCCGATCAGCCGGGCACCGACCCCGATCTGTGCCTGGCCGCCCGTCTGGGCGAGTCGGCAGGTGCTGCCGGCCCCCTGAGGGTCAAGCTCGGCATCGATCCGACCGGATCGGAGATCCATCTGGGCCACAGCATCCTGTTCCGCAAGCTGCGCGCCTTTCAGGACGCCGGTCACACGGCGGTGCTGATCATCGGCGACTTCACCGCCCGCATCGGCGATCCCACCGGCAAGAGCAGCACCCGCGTTCAGCTCTCCCCCGAGGCGGTCGAAGCCAACGCCCGCACTTATCTGCGTCAGCTGGGGGAGGGACGGCCCGCCTCGGAGGCCCTGCTCGATTTCGAGACGCCCGGCCGGCTCGAGGTGCGGCGCAACAGCGAATGGCTCGAGCCTCTGGATCTGACCCGGATCATCGAGCTGATGGCCACGGGCACCGTCGGTCAGATGCTCGCCAAGGAGGACTTCTCTCGCCGCTACGGCGACGGCACGCCGATCAGCCTGCATGAATTCCTGTACCCCCTTCTGCAGGGCTACGACTCGGTGGCCGTGGCGGCCGACGTGGAGCTGGGCGGCACTGATCAGAAGTTCAACGTGGCGATGGGCCGGGACCTCCAGCGCCACTTCGGCCGTCGGCCCCAGTTCGGGCTGCTGATGCCGATTCTTCCGGGCACCGATGGCGTGCAGAAGATGAGCAAGAGTCTCGGCAACGTCGTGGGCCTTGAGGACGACCCGCTCACCATGTATTCGCGGCTGGAGAAGCTGGCCGATGCCGTGGTGGAGACCTACGTGACCCTGCTCACCGATCTCGACCCGAGCGCTCTTCCGGACGCGCCGCGCGAGCGCCAGAAGGCCATGGCCCTGGCGGTGACAGCCGAGCGCCACGGTTCCGCCGCGGCCGCGCAGGCCATGGCTGCGGCCGCGACCCTGGTGGGTGGAGCCGGTCAGGCCGGCGGGTCCGAGGCGGTGCCGGAGCTGTCGCTGGAGGGGGTGAGCTTCCCCGCCACCGCCTTCTACCTGCTCCGTGCCCTGGACCTTGCTGCCAGCAGCAGCGCCGCACGCCGGAGCATTCAGGGTGGAGCGGTGCGGCTGGACGGGGAGCGTCTGGAGGATCCGAACCGGTTGTTCGAGACCCCCGATCAGCTGCACGACCGGGTGCTGCAGATCGGCCGCAAGACCTTCCGCCGTCTGGTGCACGGTTCCGCTGCGGCGGGGTCGGGAGGCAACAGGCCGTGACGGCCATCGTCGGTGCCGAGCGCATCATCGTCGCCCTCGACGGGATGAGCGCCCCCGAGGCCCTGGCCTGGGTGGAGGGCGTGCCCGACCTCAGGAACGTGAAGGTGGGTCTGGAGCTGTTCATCGAGGCCGGCCCCCCGGTTGTGACCCGGCTGCGGGAGCGCGGTCTGCGGGTCTTTCTCGACCTCAAGCTGCATGACATCCCCGCCACCATGGCCGGCAGCTGCCGCAGGGCCGCGGCGCTCGGCGTCAGCTGGCTCACGCTTCACGCCAGTGCCGGTTCCGCGGCCCTGGCGGCGGCCGGTGCGGCGGCGGAGGAGGGCGCGGCGGCCGCCGGCTTCGATCCCCCGGCCCTGCTCGGCGTCACCGTGCTCACCAGCTGGGCGCCGCAGGTGTTCCTGCGCGAGCGGCAGCTGGCCGTTCCGCTTGACGCCCACGTGGACCAGCTGGCCGATCTCAGCCGCTCTGCCGGGCTGCAGGGCTGTGTCTGCTCGCCCCTGGAGGCAGCGCGCCTGCGCACGCGCCATCCGGAACCCTTTCAGCTGATCACGCCCGGCATCCGGCCCGCCGGCAGCGGCGCCGACGATCAGGCCAGGGTGATGGGACCGGGGCAGGCGATCGCTGCCGGCGCCAGCCTGCTCGTGATCGGCCGGCCGATCACGCGAGCGGCAGACCCCACAGCGGCCCTGGCGCGCTGCGCTCAGGAACCGGCCGGCGGCTGAGCAGGGCGGAGTAGAGCCCCTCCAGCTGGCTGAGGCTGCCGGTGAGGGCATAGCGCTCCAGCACCCGTTGCCTGGCGCGCCGACCCAGCTCCGCGGTGAGCACCGGCTGATCGCGCAGCAGTGGCAGGAGCGTGCGCAGCTGGGTGGTGACCCCCTGGGTGCGCAGCACGATGCCCGCTCCTCCCTCCAGCACCTCGCCATCAGCGCCGGCATCGGTGGCCACGCAGGCGGCACCGCAGGCCATCGCTTCCAGGAGTGCCAGCGACAGACCCTCAACGAGGGAGGGCAGGATGAACACCTCCGCCCGCTGCAGCAACGCGATCCGGGTGGCCTCATCGGGCTCGTGGCCCCACCAGAGCACGTCGGGTTCGGGGCTGGCCGGCTCCAGGGCGCTGCGCAGCGGCCCATCGCCCACGATCACGAGCCGGCAGCCCCTGGGGCGCACCAGGCGCCAGGCCCGCAGCAGCGCCTCCAGGTTCTTCTCGGTGGCGATCCGCCCCATGTACACGAACAGCCGCTCCCGACCCAGGCGCTGATCCAGCTGCTGGTCGCGGCTCTCCGGCCCGCGGCCCGCGGCGCCAGCGGCAGGGGCATTCCGTGCGGGACACCAGCGGTTCACATCCACGCCGTTGGCGATCACCGCCAGCCGTTCCGCCGGCACGCCGAGTCGCTCGAGGATGCCGGCCTGGAGCTGGGAGAACACGATCACCCGATCGAAGCGGGCCAGGGCCGGGGCGTAGAGCTGATACGTGAGCTGCTGGGTGCCGGCTGCCACGTGGCGCAGCCCGGCGTCGAAGGGGGGGTGGAAGGTGGCCACCAGCGGCAGCCCGAGCTGCTGGCAGAGATCCGGCAGGCGGAAATCAAGCGGCGAGAGGGTGAGGCTGGCGTGCACCAGGTCCGGCTGGAGGCGGGCCAGAGCGTCGCGCAGCTCACGCTGGGCTCCCGGGGATGGAATCGTGTACACCTGGGACTTGACCAGGTAAGGCAGCGCCACATCCGGCCAGGAGTCGCCGCTGTCGAAGTGGATGAAGCTGACCCTGTGTCCCCGCTGCCGCAGGGCCTCGGTGATCGTGAGGCCGTAGGTGACGTTGCCGCAGAAGGGTGACTTCTTGCCGATCCAGGCGATGTGAGGCACCCGCGTTGCTGGCCCGCTCTGTGGTGGTGGCAAACGCTAGCAGCGCTGCCAGGGCCGCTCCAGCACGGCGGCGATCAAGGCGATCGCGGCCAGGATCCAGAGCACGGGGACCAGCCCGTAGCGGCTCACGATGCCGCCGGCCAGCACCAGCGGCAGGCTCAGGGCCACGTTGATCAGGTTGTTCTGCAGGCCGAACACCTTGCCCCGCATCGCTTCGGGCGTGTCCTCCTGGATGGTGGTCTGGGCCGGGATGGCCAGCAGCGAGGCCCCCACGCCCAGAAGCCCGCACAGGGCCAGGGTGGCCGCCAGGTTGCCGCGCAGCTGGGCCAGCAGCATCAGGCACCAGCCGATCACGCCGAGACCGGTGCTGGCCAGCACCGGCCGGCGCATCAGGTGACCGGTCTGCGCCACGACCAGGGCCCCCACCGCCATACCCACCCCGCTCATGGCCAGCAGGGTGCCGAAGCGGGTCGGCCCCAGGCCCGGTACGGCCGAGGCCAGGCTGATGGCCAGAACGTACAGCGCGGCCAGCAGGCTGTAGAGCAGCACCAGATGGAGCAGGGCGCCGCGCACCCGGGGCAGGCGCCGGATGAGCTGAACGCCGTCGCGGATCTCCCGCCACACGCTCCGCTCCGAGGGCCCGGCCGGCTCCTCCTGCATCCGGATCGAGCTGATGCAGAGCGCGGCGCAGCCGTAGCAGAAGGGCAGCAGCAGGAACTGGCCGCCGGGCAGGCCCCAGCCGGCCAGCAGCACGCGCAGCAGCCGCAGGATCGGTTCCCCCAGGGCGAATCCGGCGATCGTGGCGGCCATGCTCGTGGCCTGATAGACGGAGTTGGCCGCCAGCAGCTGGCGCCGGGGCACCAGCAGCGGGATCGCAGCCTGCTCGGCTGGAGCGAAGAACTGGGTCAGCGTCGATTCCACCAGCGTCATCAGCACCAGTGCCCAGTACCCCCAGCCGATGCCGAGCCAGACAGGCCCCGGCGTCAGGGCCAGCGGAATCGGCAGGGCCAGCAGCGCCCTCAGCCCGTTCGAGGCCACCATCACGCTGCGCTTGGGCCAGCGATCGGCCCACACCCCCGCCACGCTCCCCAGAAGCATCGCCGGCAGCGTGTTGGCGGCGTAGATGCCGGTGGCCAGCAGGGTGATCACCTGGGCCCGCGTCTCCAGATCAAGCCGCATCACCGCGGCGGCATCGGCCAGCGCCCCGCCGCTGCCCACCGCTTCGCTCGCCCCGCTGACCCAGTGCCCCGCGATCAGGGCCACCATCAGCACGATGTAGAACTTGTCGGCCAACTGGGAGAAGATCTGGCCGATCCAGAGCCGGCGGAAGCCGCCCAGCTGCAGCACCGACCGAACGCCCCGCTCGACCGGCTCCGGCCGCGGCTCTCGCCCGGCGGGCGGTCTGCTTTCAGCCTTGGCTGCCGGCACCTCTCACGGGCGTTCGATCCGCGGACCATGCTCGCTCACGCCACTTCCCTCCGCGCCCGGCCCCGCAGCACCCCGCAGCAGCTCCAGCGAGCGGAGCGGCCGGTCGAGGCAGTCGCTGGTCCAGCTGTGCACGCAGGCCAGGAGCTGCAGCCAGGCGGGGGCCGGCCCCATCAGCTCCCCGGACCGCCGCCTTGGCAGCCTGGGCCTCAGCAGCCGCTGCAGCAGGGCCAGTTCCGAGGCATTGAGCTCCAGTGCGGCTCCCGGCCGGCTGCCGATCGCCACCCCCTCTCCGGGCAGCAGGCTGCAGCGCCACTGCCAATCTCCCAGAGGCGGCTCGAGCACTGCGCCGCTGCAGCAGCACCGCTGCAGCGGCAGGGCGAAGCCTCCCAGCGCCAGCAGCTGAACGCAGCCCTTCACCGCCACGGCCAGGGCGTGATGGGGCGCCTCGCCCGGACGCAGCCCCTCCTCCAGCTGGCCCAGATGCAGGCGCAGGGCCTCCAGCAGTCCCGGGCAGCTCGCTCCGTCCGGCACCAGGGCCAGGGCCAGTTCCATCAGGGTCTGGGCGGCGGCCAGCAGATCGAGGCGCTGCCCGAGCCGCCCGAACGACTGGAGCACCCGCAGCTGCCGGATCCGCCGCAGCCCCCGGCGCCCCACCACCTGCAGCTCCAGCACGGCGAAGGGTGCGGCCGCCGCCAGGCTGCTGCCGGGCCGGCGGGCGCCCGGAGCCGCCAGCCGGGTGATGGCATCGGCGTCGGTCAGGAGCGTGATGAGCCGGTCCCGCTCGCCCAGCGGACCGACCTTGAGCACCAGGCCTCCCAGCCTGGACTCAGCGGCCAAGACCTCCCCGTGCCTCCTGCCGCTGAGCCTCGATCAGGGCCGGCGCCCGGCTGGTGCCGAGCCGGTTCGCACCCGCCAGCACCAGGGAACGGGCCTGATCGAGCTCGGTGATGCCGCCCGAGGCCTTGATGCCGGCCCGGCCGCGGGCCAGCTGGCGCAGCAGGCCCACATCCTCCGCCCGCGCCGGCGGGCCGAAACCGCTGCCGGTCTTGAGGATGGTGACCCCGGCATCAATCGCGGCCTCCACCGCCACGCTGAGCAGAGCCCGGTCCAGCCGCCCCACTTCGAGGATGGCCTTCACCGGCGGGCCCAGCTCGCAGATGGCCGCCAGGTCCTCGGCGAAGGCGGAGCTGCGACCTTCGGCGAGAGCGGCCAGATCCGGCATCACATCGAGTTCATCGGCGCCGGCGGAGGCGGCCCATTCGGCCTCGGCCCAGCGCACTTCGGCGGGCACGGCACCGAAGGGGAAGGCGATGACGCCCACCAGCCGGACAGGCCCGCTGGCCCCGAGCCGCTCCCGGGCGTGGGGCAGGTTGCGGGAGGCCACGCACACCGCCGCCAGGCTGAGGCTGCGGGCCTGGTCGCAGGCCTCGCTCACCTCGGCGCGTCCTGCCAGGGGATCGAGCAGGGCCAGTTCCAGAACGGAGGCCAGATCGACCTCCTCGGCACTGCTGAGGGTGGTCATCCCGCGTCGCGGGCCTGGATCACCCCGAAGCCGCCGTGGTTGCGCCGGTACACCACCTGCAGCTCCGAGGTCTCCCGGTCGCGGAACAGGTAGAAATCGTGGTCGATCAGCTCCAGCTGGTGCAGGGCCTCATCCAGGCTCATGGGCGGCATGGAGAAGTACTTGCGCCGCACACCGGGGGCGGGGAGCTCGGCGGTCCGTCCATCGGTGAGCGAGCCCTCGGGCGTCGTGCCGTTGAGCTCCACCCCTTCGGCCGGGGCCTCGCTGCGGGAGCCGGCGTTGTGGTGGGGGTGGTGATCCTTGAGGCGATCCTTGTAGCGACGCAGCTGGCGGGTGAGCTTGCTCGCCACCAGATCGATGCTGGCGTAGAGGTTCTCGCTGCGTTCCTGGGCCCGGATGATCGTGCCGTTGGCGAACACCGTGACTTCCGCGGTCTGCTGGGGCACGCGGGGGTTGCGCGCCACCGACAGATGCACATCCGCCTCTACCACCATGTCGTCGAAGTGGTTGATCGCCCGGTTCAGCTTCGCTTCGGTGTAGTCGCGGATCGCAGGGGTCACGTCGAGGTTGCGACCGTGGATCAGAAGCTTCATGCGGGGCGGCCTGCCTTCAGTTGTCTGCTCTCAAACTACGAAGCCGGGGTGACGCCGATGCAAAGCGACGCATTCCTTTTCGAACCGCCTCAGCCACTGCCCTTTGAGCAGGGCTGGGCCTGGCAGCGGTCCTGGCGGGATGCGCTCCTCGCCGATGCCGCCGCGACGGAGGCGGTGGCCCTGCTGGAGCACCGCCCCTGCTACACGCTGGGCCGGGGGGCGGACCTGGCGCATCTCCGCTTCGATCCCCTCGCGCCTCCGGCACCGCTGCACCGCATCGACCGTGGCGGCGAGGTGACCCATCACATGCCCGGGCAGCTGGTGGCCTATCCGGTGCTCGATCTGCGCCGTCGCCGCACCGACCTGCACTGGTACCTGCGCCAGCTGGAGCAGGCGGTGATCGACGTGCTGGCCGGCTTCGGCCTCGAGGGACGGCGCCACTCCGGCCTGACCGGGGTCTGGATCGGGGAGGTGAAGGTGGCCGCGATCGGCGTGGGCTGCCGGCGCTGGATCACTCAGCACGGCCTCGCGCTGAACGTGAACGGAAGCCTGGCCGGGTTCGGGGCGATCCGACCCTGTGGCCTCGCGGATCGGTCGGTCGGTCGGCTGAGCGACTGGTGCGGCGACCTCAGTGTCGAGGTGGTGCGCGGGCCGATGGCCCGGGCCCTGGCCTCCCGCTTCGGCCTGCGCTGGTGCGCCACCGCTCCCCGTCTGCGAGGCCCGATGCCGCGCCGGGGCTGGGCGCCGATCTGGTCAGCTGAGGGGCACGCGCTTCATGATCGGGGCCGCATCGGGGATCGAGCCCGCCATGACACCTGCCGCCGCGCCGGAGATCAGTGAGCAGGCCAGGGCGAGCTGGCATCCCGACCCCCGCGAGCTCCGCCTTCTGGACCAGCAGACGCATGTGCTGGATCTGGCCCGGGTGGATCAGCTCTGGCCGGTGCTCGCCGGCCGCCATCCGGACCTCACCGCCCTGGAGGCGCCCCATGCCGCCCATCCGGAAACCCTCAGCTACGGGCAGCTGGAGCAGGCCATCGGCCGCGTCGCGGCGGCCCTGCGCTCCCTCGGCGTTCGCGAGGGCGACGTGGTGGGCCTCTTCGCCGAGAACAGCCCCCGCTGGCTGATGGCCGATCAGGGGGTGATGCGTGCCGGGGCCGCCGACGCGGTGCGCGGCGCCTCCGCCCCGGCCGAGGAGCTCCGCTACATCCTGTCCGACAGCGGCGCGGTCGCCCTGGTGGTGCAGAACGCCGAGGTCTGGCGGCGTCTGGAGCTCCCTCAGGAGGAGCGCTCGCGCCTGCGGCTCGTGGTGCAGCTCGAGGGCGAACCGGCGGATGGACTGATCGGCTGGGATCGCCTGCTGGCGCTCGGCAGCGAGGCGCCGGCGGTGGATCCCGGCGCCGGCCGGCACAGGAGCGAGGCTGCCGGCACCACGGCGACGATCCTCTACACCTCAGGCACCACGGGCCGGCCCAAGGGAGTGCCCCTGAGCCACGCCAACCTGCTGCATCAGATGCGGGCCCTGGCGGTGGTGGCCAGGCCCCAGCCCGGAGATCCGGTGCTGAGCGTGCTGCCGATCTGGCATGCCTACGAACGCAGCGCCGAGTACTACTTCTTCTCCTGCGGCTGCACGCAGACCTACACCACGATCAAGCAGCTCAAGCGCGACCTGCCCCGGGTGCGGCCCGTGATCATGGTGACCGTGCCGCGGCTGTGGGAGGCGGTGCGCGCCGGCTTCGACGATGCGGTGTCGGCCATGCCGGCGCTGCGCCGGGGGCTGATCCAGGGCGCGCTGGCCAACAGCCTGCGCCACACGGCCCATCGCCGCGCCGCCGCCGACCTGCTGCTGGAGCCGGTGCCGCCGGCTCGGCGGCTCACGGAGGGTCTCAGGGCTGCAGCCCGCTGGCCGCTCCATGCCCTGGCCTCGCGCCTGCTCTGGCCGAAGGTGCGGTTGCAGCTCAGCGGCGGCCGCCTGCTCTATCCGATCAACGGCGGCGGCGCCATCGCGCCCTATGTGGACGCCTTCTTCGAGGCGGTGGGCATCGAACTGCTGGTGGGCTACGGACTCACGGAGACCAGCCCTGTGGTGAGCTGCCGCCGGCCCTGGCGCAACATCCGGGGCAGCTCCGGACTGCCCATGCCGGACACCGAATTCCGCATCGTCGATCCCGAGAGCGGCGCACCGCTGCCCTTCCGCTGCCGCGGTCGGGTGCTGGTGCGCGGTCCGCAGGTGATGCGGGGCTACCTGGGCCGGCCGGAGGCCACGGCCCAGGTGCTCACAGACGACGGCTGGTTCGACACCGGCGACCTCGGCCTGCTGCTGCCGGACGGATCTCTGGTGCTCACCGGACGGGCCAAGGACACCATCGTGCTCAGCAGCGGCGAGAACATCGAACCCGGCCCGCTCGAGGAGGCTCTCGTCGCCTCGCCGCTGGTGGAGCAGGTGATGCTGGTCGGTCAGGACGAGCGCCAGCTGGCGGCTCTGGTGGTGCCGCGGGCCGAGGATCTTCAGGGCTGGGCCGCGGCGTCGGGCCTGGAGGTGGATGGCGATCTGGGAGGAAGCCCTGGGGACCCGGAGCTGTGCCGCCGGCTGCGGGGCGAGCTGAACCGGATGCTGGCCGGCCGGCCCGGTTCCCGCCCGGATGAGCGCCTCGGCGGTGTGGCTCTGGTGGCGCCCTTCAGCATCGAGAACGGTCTCCTCACCCAGACGCTCAAGCAGCGCCGCGATCGCATCGCGGATCGCGATGCGGCCGTGATCGCCGCCCTCTATCCCCGCTCCGGCACCTGAAGGCCGATGTCGGTTGACCGGGATTCGGCGGCCTGAGAACGTGTGACTCGATTCGAGCCATCCATGGCAGAGAGCCCCGTCCTGAACATCAAACGCTCGATCACCGTCCGGGCGGTGGTCACGCCCCGCTGGAAGGAGGATGCCGAGCGGGAGCTCAGCAATGCGCTCTCCAACTCCGATCAGCAGCTGAGCCAGCTGGAGCAGGAAGGGCAGCGTCTGGTGGATGAGATCCGGCGTCAGAGCGCCAATCCGCTCGATCCCCGCGTGCAGGAGCAGGTGGGCAGCGTGCAGCAGCAGGTGGCGGCCAAGCGGGCGGAGCTGGAGCAGCAGAAGCGCAGCGTGCTCGAGCAGCAGCAGCAGGTGCGCGGCCTGGAGATGGAGGCGATCGTGGAGCAGGGTCAGCTCGAGAGCTTCTGCGACATCCGCGTCGGCGACAACCTCGTGCAGAAGATGCAGATGGCGATCCTGGTGCGCGACGGGGTGGTCGAGGCGATCGAGTCGGCCTGACCGCGGCGGCAGCGGCGCGGGGAACGGATCAGGGGCGGCTTCTACAGTGCGCCAACCCCGTTCCTCAGACGGCCTTGGCCACCCACGACATCTTCATGCCCGCCCTGAGCTCCACGATGACGGAGGGCAAGATCGTCGAGTGGCTGAAGAAACCGGGCGATCCGGTCGCCCGCGGCGAGTCGGTGCTGGTGGTGGAGTCCGACAAAGCCGACATGGATGTGGAGGCCTTCCAGGAGGGCTTCCTCGCCTCGGTTCTCCTGCCCGCGGGCAGCACCGCCCCCGTGGGTGAGACGATCGGGCTGATCGTGGAGAGCCAGGAGGAGATCGCAGCGGCCGCGGCGGCCGCTCCCAGTGCCGCCGCAGCGCCAGCTCCTGCGGCATCTGAGGCCCCGGCTCCTGCTGCGGCGCCAGCTGCCGCTGCGCCGGCTCCGGCCCCTGCGTCGCCCCCCCTCCGGCTCCTGCACCGCAGCCTGTGGCTGCCGCCAGCCCCGCCCCGGCCGGCAGCGGTGACGGCCGGGTGGTGGCCACACCCCGGGCCCGCAAGCTGGCCGCCCAGCTCGGTGTGGATCTGCAGGGCCTGCGGGGCAGCGGTCCCCATGGCCGCATCCAGGCGGAGGACGTGGAGCAGGCAGCCGGTCGCCCCGTCACCCCTCAGCGCGTGGCCGAGGGCACGGCGCCCGCCAGCGAGGGGCCTGCCGCTGCGTCATCGGCCGCCGCCGCGGCGACGCCGGCACCGTCCCAGCCGGCGGGGCAGAGCTTCGGGGCACCGGGCGAGAGCGTGCCCTTCAACACCCTGCAGCAGGCGGTGAACCGCAACATGCTGGCCAGCCTGGAGGTTCCCTGCTTCCGGGTCGGTTACAGCATCCACACCGACGCCCTCGACGCCTTCTACAGGACGGTCAAGCCCAAGGGCGTCACGATGACGGCCCTGCTGGCCAAGGCCTGCGCCCTGGCTCTGGCCCGCCATCCCCAGGTGAATGCCACCACCAATGGCAACGCCATTCACTACCCCGCCCAGATCAACATCGCCCTGGCTGTGGCGATGGAGGACGGGGGGTTGGTGACGCCCGTTCTGCAGTCGGCTGATAGCACCGACCTCTACAGCCTCTCCCGGCAGTGGGCGGATCTGGTGGCCCGTGCCCGGCGCAAGCAGCTCAAGCCCGAGGAATACAGCACCGGCACCTTCACCCTCTCCAATCTGGGCATGTACGGGGTGGATCGCTTCGATGCGATCCTTCCCCCCGGCACCGGCGCGATCCTCGCGGTGGCCGCCTCACGCCAGGTCGTGGTCGCCGGCAGCGACGGGTCCATTGCCGTGCGCCGACAGATGCAGGTGAACCTCACCGCGGATCACCGGGCGATCTACGGCACCCACGGGGCCGCTTTCCTCAGGGATCTGGCTGACCTGATCGAGAACCGCCCCGAGCAGCTGGCCTTCTGAGGCGGTGCCCCCGGCGGAGACCCCCGACCAGCGTCTGTCGGACTACAGCTACGAGCTGCCGGAGTCGGCGATCGCCCAGGCCCCGGTGGAGCCCCGCCATAGTGCCCGGATGCTGCTGGCCCCCCCTGGAGTGGGCCGGCCGAGGCGGCGGCCCACCTTCAGGTGTGGGATCTCATCAGCCTGCTGAACCCCGGCGATCTGATGGTCGTCAATGACACCCGGGTGCTGCAGGCCCGCCTGCGGGTGCGCCGCTCCAGCGGCGGGGAGGCGGAGCTGCTGCTGCTGGAACCCCGTGGCGAGGGGCGCTGGCTCTGCCTGGCCCGCCCGGCCCGGCGGATGCGCATCGGTGATCGCCTCATGCTTCACGCCCCGGCGCAGGAGGAGATCAGCCTCACGGTGGTCGGGGAGGACCCCGCCAGCGGCGGCCGTGTGGTGGCCTTCCCCTCCGGGTACGACACCGCCGCAACGATCGAGGACCTGCTGCGCAGCTACGGCGAGGCGCCCCTGCCGCCCTACATCCACCGCCACGACCCCGCCGACACGAGCCGCTACCAGACCCGCTACGCGCGCCGGCCCGGAGCCGTGGCCGCCCCGACGGCGGGTCTGCATTTCAGCGATGCCCTGCTGGCGGAGCTGGGGCAGCGGGGTGTGGCGATCGCCAGCGTGACCCTGCACGTGGGTCTCGGCACCTTCCGGCCGATCGAGCAGGAGGATCTGCGGGATCTGCGCCTCCACAGCGAGTGGGTGGAGGTGCCGGAGGCCGCCGTGGCCTCTGTGGAGGCCTGCCGCGCCAGAGGGGGGCGGGTGTTTGCGATCGGTACCACCAGCGTGCGCGCGCTGGAGGGGGCCGCGGCGGCGGCCGGGGGGGCGCTGCGCCCGTACCAGGGTCCGGTGGACCTGGTGATCCAGCCTGGCTTCCGCTTCCAGGTGGTGCAGGGCCTGCTCACCAATTTCCACCTGCCTCGCAGCTCGCTGCTGCTGCTGGTGAGCGCCCTGATCGGGCGGCCCCGGCTGCTGGCGCTCTATCAGCAGGCCATCGCCGAGGGCTATCGCTTCTACTCCTACGGCGACGCGATGCTGATTCCACCGGAGGCGGTGCTGCCGCCGGCCTCCTGACCGGACGACGACCCTCCGCTGCGGTGCTCCCGCCGGCAGCGTTTCGAGCAGTACCGCACCTCCTCCCAGACGTCCTTCCATTTGCGGCGCCACTGGAACGGGCGGCCGCAGTGGCAGCAGGTCTTGGTGGGGCGGTCGCGGTGATGGGGCATCCGATCAGCGCTGCAGGCGGAACTGCAGCATCAGGTTGTTCGACGGCACAGGCATCCTGGCGCTGAGCACCAGCCCGCAGCGAGCCGCCTCCCGCGTCACCCAGCTCAGCTGCCGCAGTCCCATGGCCGGGTCCCGCTGCCGCAGGCTGGCATCGAAGGCCAGGTTGCTCGGGGCGGTGTCGGTTTCCTCCTCCAGGAACGGCCCGTACACCACCAGCGCTCCGCCCTCCCTGAGCAGCGCGGCGGCCAAGGCACAGAGCATCGGCCAGTGATCGCTCGGCATGATGTGAACGGTGTTGGCGGTGAACACCGCATCCACCGGGTCCTGCGGCCAGGAGGCGGCGTCGCTCACGTCGAGGCGGATCGCCGGCGGCAGTGCGGCCCCCGGCGCCAGCCGGGGGCGGCCCTCCTGGTCCAGCCGGTCCTCCAGCTCCGCCAGGAGCGGGCCCGGTTCGGAGCACTGCCAGTGCAGAGCGGGCATCCGGCTGCAGCAGTGAACGGCGTGCTGGCCGCTGCCGGAGCCGATCTCCAGCAGCTGGGCACCCCTGGGCAGCCAGCCCTCGAGCACCCGGAGGATGACCTCCTTGTTGCGTTCACAGGCTGCGGAGAACAGCACGGGGCTCCTGGATGGACCGACATCCTCGTTGTTGCCAACCCCACACCGATGGCGGCAGCTGGGGATTTCTGCTCATTCTCCCGGGCCGGTGCCTCTGGCTACCGACGGGGCGGGGCCGGCGGGAATGAAGTTCTTACAGCGCCGCTCCCTTCATCCGGGACCTGCCGGACCGCTGCTCCTCCGACCCGTTCACGCCATGACCTCCACGCTTCCCTCACCGACCATGGCCGAGGCCACCCCTGCCGCCGCCGGGTCGAGCCGGCTGGATCCGATCAAGGCCCTGGCCGCGGTGGCTCTCTCGGCCGTGTCCTGGGATGGGGTTCTGAGCAAGGCCGGATCCCGGGCTCTGCGCCACTCGCTCGACTACCGCGAGCCCTATCGCTCGATGAGCGACAAGGAGATGGTGGCGATGATCGATGAGCTGCTGCAGATCCTCAGGACCCGTGGTGCCCAGCACCTGATGCTGGATGCTGCCCAGACCCTGAGCATGGCTCAGCGGCGCACGGCTTACGCGATGGCGGCCGAGATCATGCGCTCCGATGGACCCCTGGAAGACGATGAGCGCAACATCCTGGCCAGCCTGGCCGATGCGTTCGAACTGCCCGCCTCCCTCACCGAGAAGGTGATCGAGGTGATGACGATGCTCCACGCCGACGTGTTCTACGGGCTCCGCTGAGGGAGCGTGCAGCGCCAGGCGAAGGCCCCCCGGGGTAGCTCCTCGAGGGGCTCGCAGCGGTAGCCGGCGTCCCGGCTGATCGCCTTCAGGTCCTCAAGCCGCCTGCGTTCGTCCGAGTTGCGCCCGGCCGCCGCCAGGTGCAGCTCAGCCGGTGGCGGTGAGGCCTTCAGGGCCTGCCGCAGATCGTCCTCCTCCCCCCAGGCCCTCCCCGGCCCGTCCAGGCGGCCGGCCGCCAGCAGCACCCGGTCGCTGGCCGCGAACAGCTCCGGCCGCCGCGCGTAGCGGTGGCTGGCGCCGGCCAGCCGCAGGGACACCGAGCGGAAGTCATCCCGCTCCCGATCGAAGCGTCCCGCCGATGGCTGCAGCTCCCGGAACGACTCCGTCCAGACGTGCACAACGGCCACCGCGGCCAGCAGCAGCGCCAGCCAGGCGGCCCGTGGCCGCAGCGACCAATCGGCCAGGCCGATGGCCACAGCCGGGATCAACACCGGCACCAGCACGATGAAGTAGCGCGCGAAGGCGATTGGCCTGAGGAACGACACGGCCACCACCAGCAGCACCATCAGGAGGCCGCCCCAGAGCCCGGTGCGGTCCGCCAGCCGCCGCCACTCGATCGGCTGCGCCTTGGCGGGGCGTCCCCAGAGCTGCAGGACCAATACGGCCATGGCGATCGCTGCCAGCATCCGGAAGGGATCCGCACCCAGAGCCCGGCGGAGCACGGCCGTGAGCAGCGAGAACTCCGGTGGCGCGATCCAGTCGTTGGTGGAGGGGTCCAGCAGATAGCCGGAGGCATGCACGATCCAGGCGGCCCCGGGCACCATTCCGGCGCCGCAGGCCAGGGCGAGCCGCCAGCGCCGCCGGCAGGCGTCCCAGAGGCCGGTGGCACCCAGCAGGGCCAGTCCGTAGAAGTGGGTGAAGCCACTGAGGGCCACCAGCAGGGCGTAGCCGATGCCCGGCCCCTGGCGCCTCGGCCGCTCCAGGGCCTGGGCGCGCAGGATCAGAGCGCCGGCGATCAGGGCTACCAGCAGGGCGTAGCTCTTGCCCTCGATCGCGAAGCGCACCGGAAAGGGGGTGCAGAAGGCGAGCAGGGCTGCAATCACGGCGGCGCGGCGCCGGTGGCGGGCCAGCAGAGCAGCCTGAAGAGCCATCAGGCCGCCCCCGAGCAGATAGGCCAGCCAGGAGAAGGCCCTCAGGCTCCAGGCGGTCTGCCCGATCGCCTGTCCCCAGCCCCAGAGGCTCAGGTAGTAGAGGGGCGGATGCGAGTCGGTGCGCAGGTAGCTGAGGATGAATCCCGGTGAGGGCTGAAACGACTTGATCACGCTCCGCAGCTCATCCCCCCAGAGGCTGCTGCTGTCGATCAGCAGGAAGGTCCTGGCGGCGAAGGCCGCGCAGACCACGCCGGCCAGGAGTGTGAGCAGCGGCTCGGCGGCGAAGCGGGGCTGTGGTGTGCGGTGACGCATCGGGGCGAACAGCGCGGCGGCGGTCGCTCAGGAGTGTCCGCCATCGCGGCGTGCCGTGGCCTCCGGGGAGGGGCAGCGCTCCCTGTTGGACTCGAACCAACGACCGACCGCTTAGAAGGCGGTTGCTCTATCCAGCTGAGCTAAGGGAGCAGAGGCGGCGTGCCGCCCCGGCATTCTTTCAGCACATGGCCGAAGCAGCGGGGCTGGCTGTGGCCCTTAGGGTGGAGTGCTGCCCACGCCTCGATCCATGGCCGCGACCCGGCTCAGCGACAGCCAGAAGCAGGAGCTGCTCCGCCGCTTCCGTGACGGGGCCACCGCTCAGTCACTGGCCCTGGAATTCGGCTGCAGCCCCACCACGGTGGGCCGGGCCATCCGGGCCCAGGTGAGCCCGGAGGAGTACGCCGCCCTGAAACAGGGTCGTCCCCAGCAGAAGGGAGGCCAGGCGCAGCAGATGGCACAACCGGAAGCGTCCGTTGCCCCCCGCGGAGAGGCAGCCAGTCGACATGCGCCGAACGGAGATGCCCCCAGCGGAGCCGCCTCCAGCAGCTCCAGGGATCCGGAAGAGGCCGACGATGACGGTGAGCTGGCGGTACCCGGCAGCCTGGCGATCGAAGATGCCGATGACTTCTCCGGTGACGACAGCGACGACGGCGACCTCAGCGACGACGACCTGAGGGCTGCCGAGGAGGATCCCTCCACCTTCGTGCTGCTGGCGCCCGCGGACGCCGTGCAGCCCAGGCCTCCGGCCCGGGTGGAATCGCTGGCTGATGCCGCCCTGCCGAGCCGCCTCTACATGCTGGTGGACAAGGCCGTTGAGCTCGAACCCAGGCCGCTGAGCACCTTCACGGAGCTGGGGGCTCTGCCGGACGGCGAGGCCGAACGGGCCGCTCTGGCCCTCTACGGCAGCCCGCGCACGGCCAAGCGGGAGTGCGGCCGCAGCCAGAAGGTGATTCCCCTGCCCGATCCCCAGGTGGTGCTGCGCACCTCCACCTATCTGCTGGCCCAGGGCATCAGCCGGGTCGTTCTCGATGGGCGCCCCTACGCCCTCGATCGCTAGACGCCGCGATCTGAGCCGCCGGAGAGCACCAGGGCCGCTCCCATACCGCCGCTGAACAGGCCCGCCACCAGCGCGATCCCCACCACAAAACCGGTGGGCAGCTCCGTGCTCCGCCCCAGCCCCAGGTTCAGGCTCACCCGCTCGTCGAGGTTCTGAGCGCCGAGGCAGAGGGCCAGCAGCACGAGCGCGGACGCGCCGCAGGCGCTCAGAGCAAGGCGGATCGTGCGCAGCACCATCAATGAGCCATTGGCCTCACTCTGGCGGATCGCTGGGGTGCAGCAGGCTGTAGAGGTGCCGGCGCGGTTGACCGCTGCTGCGGGCCACCTCCCGTGCTGCCTGGCTGGGGGAGGCCCCGCCTGCCATGGCTGCGTTCAGGGCCTGCAGCAACCGGTCGTCGCTCCAGCTCTCGGCCGCCGGCATCGCCCCGCCCACCACAAGGGTGAACTCCCCGAGGGGCGGGTGGTTGCGGAAATGCTGCAGCGCCGCCGAAAGGGTGGGCCCCACCTGTTCCTCGTGGCGCTTGGTCAGCTCCCGGCTCACCTGGGCGGGCCGGTCTCCCAGCTCCTGGATCAGATCCTCCAGCACCTCCGGTAGCCGGTGTGGTGCGGCATACACGATCAGCGTGCGCTGCTCCTCCCGCAGGCTTGCGAGATGGCGGAGCCGCTCGCTGCGCCGGGGCGGCAGGAACCCCTCGAAGCAGAAGCGGCCTGCCGGCAGGCCGCTGCTCACCAGGGCTGTGGTGAGGGCGCAGGGGCCCGGCACGCACACCACGGAATGACCGGCCCGCCGGGCGGCTGCCGCCAGCTCCTCGCCCGGATCGCTGATCCCCGGCAGGCCCGCATCGCTGACCAGCACCAGTGGGTCGTCAGCCGCCAGCACCGCCAGAAGCTGGGGCAGCCGCTCCTGGCGATTGTGGTGGTGAAAGCTCAGCAGTCGCCGCGCCGGTCGCCGGCCGATGCCGACGGCCTGCAGCAGCTGAGCGGTACGGCGGGTGTCCTCGCAGGCGATCGTGTCCACCTGCTCCAGCAGGGCGCGGGCCCGGGGCGAGAGATCGCCGAGATGCCCGATCGGCGTGCCTACCAGGTACAGCACCCCTGAAACAGGCTCAGGGGATCCCGCCCGATGCACGCGTGGAGCGGCGTCCTGCGGACCCGGTACCGCCGGCGATTCGGCGCTCACGCACAATGCCTCTTTGCCAGTCCATGATGCCGGCCCGCTCCCTTCCCCAGGACGTGGGGCTTGACGCCCTGTTGGCCGAGCTTCGACGTCTGGCCTGGGGCGCGGCCGACATCCTGCGGGCCTACGCCCGCGGCGAGACACCACCCCATGGATTTCCGCCGGCCCTCTCGGTGGACGACGGTGGCGAAGGGCCGGTGTCGGCTGCGGATCTGGCGGTGAACCAGTGGCTGCTCGATGGCCTGAAGGCCGCCTTCCCGACCGCGAACTGGTTGCTGCTCAGCGAGGAGACCGCCGCCGAGCAGATCCGCGACGGCCAGCCGCTGGCGGGCGAGTGGCTCTGGATCCTCGATCCGCTCGATGGCACCAAGGATTTCCTCCAGGGCACCGGTGAGTACGCGGTGCATCTGGCCCTGGTGCGGCAGCAGCGGCCCGTGCTCGGTGTGGTGCTGCTGCCGGAGGCCGAGGAGCTGTGGTTCGGCATCCCGGGAGGTGAGGGCTGCTGGTGCGAGAACCGGGCCGGCGAGCGCACGGCTCCGGCCCTCAGCGCCCGCTCCAGCCCCGGCGAGATGGTGCTGGTGGCCAGCCGCAACCACCGCGACCAGCGGCTGGAGCAGCTGCTGGCTGAGCTGTCTCTGGGCGGCACCCGGGCGGTGGGCAGTGTGGGATGCAAGGTCGCCACGATCCTGCGCGGTGAAACCGACCTCTATGTGTCGCTGTCGGGCCGCAGCGCCCCGAAGGACTGGGACATGGCCGCTCCCGAGGCCGTGCTGCTGGCGGCCGGTGGGGCCTTCACCCATGCCGACGGCCAGCCCCTCCTCTACAACCGTGGCGACGTCCGTCAGGCGGGTTGCCTGATCGCCAGCCAGGGCCGCGCCCACCACGACCTCTGCCGCAGCGCTGAGGCCGCCATGGCCCGCATCGATCCGGGTTTTGCGGTCTGAGCGCGCGGGGTCTGTTCCTGTTCCCTACAGACCCTCCCTGCCGAGCCGCTCAGCCGTGCTCCCGTCGGCGATGACCCGGTTCAACGCCTGACCCGGTTGCAGGGATCCATCCAGGCCATAGGAGGGGCCGCAGCGCATCAGCACAGGCTGCTGCCAGATCCGGCTGGGGCGGTTGCCGAGGCTGTAGGTGATCGGGCCCTGGCGGGTGTGCAGGTGCAGCACGGGCCGGCGACCGCTCAGCCGGCAGGCCGGCACGGCGACCTGTGGGTCGCGCGCTTCGCTCTGGGCCTGGGCCCGGTCGTGGTGGATCAGATCCCGGGTCCGCTCCAGCCACTGGCGCTCGTGCATGGCCGAGAGCAGCCTCCGGCTGGCTCCGCTCTCCACCAACAGCAGCTGCAGGAAGGCCGCGGCCAGTGCCATGCCCAGAGCCGAGGCGATGAGCAGTTCCGCCAGGGTGAAGCCGTCCGATGTGCCGGTGAGGCACCGCCTGTGCCCGGCCAACGCTGATCCCCACAACCGCTGCATGGTTCTCACGACTCACGGGGCAGGCAGTGGCGGGCCAGGGGCGGGGCCGCGGCGTCGCCGTGATAGCGACCGGTCCGCACGATCCCGAGCGGCAGGCTCATCACGGCGCAGAGCGGCCGCAGATCGTCACTCCTGTGCTCCAGCACGGCGGTGCCACCATCGAGCACCAGCCCCTGGCCCGTGAAGCGCAGGCTGCCGGGAAAGCTGTGGCTGAGCCGGATCTCGCTCGCCAGCGGCCGGCGGCGCAGGGAGGCCAGTGCCTGCTCACACGGATCCAGGCCGGGGCGCCGGGGCTGTGTCCAGCCGCTGGCCTCCAGCTGCAGGCCGCAGGGCCGGGCCCGCTCACGGGCCTCGCTGCGAGCGAGGCTGAGCCCGGCCAGAACCGTCTGAAGGCCGTGATCGAGCCGTTGCCGGGCCATGGCCCGGCTGCCCTGGCGAAACAGCAGACCGCTCAGCAGGCCGGCCACCGCCAGCACCACCAGCAGTTCACACAGGCTGAAGCCTTCAGACGGGCCGCTGAAACGGGTGCCGTTGGGCCGACCAGGGGCCACCGCCTCAGGCCCGGGGGGACGATGGAGCATCGCTCTCCTCCGGCTGGTTCACGGGATCGGGTTGACGGCCGCAGCGCCCCTGGGCGGCCGGATCGAGCAGGCGCCGGCGGCTGCGCCCCGTGTCGGTGGCCTCCAGCTGCATCAGCAGCCTCCGGTCCCCGTCCACGCGTGTGAGGGTCCGCTGCAGGCCCTCGGGAACGGCCTGGGCCGCGATGCGCCGCTGCAGGGCGATGGTCACCCAGTCGCAGGCGCTGTCGGGCATGGAGGGCAGCGCGGCCATAGCCGCTTCGGCGGCCCGGAACTGGCTGTCGATGGCGTTCAGCGCCAGGGCGCGTGCCTCGCGGCGGTGCTCACCGGCCGCGGCCAGGCCCATCAGCTGCATCGAGGCGCTGCTGCTGAGGGTCAGCAGGCTGGCGGCCACCACGCATTCGGCGAGGTTCACGCGCCCACCCCCCCCACAGCCTCCAGCTGCAGGCCCGTTGCTCTCAATGGAGCCGGACCCAGCTGCACCCAGAAGCGGGCCTGCCGTTGCACGCCAGCGCTGCCCGGCCCCGGCAGGCCACTGAGCTGCAGCCGCAGGCGTGCCCCGGCGGCGGCCGGCACGGGCGTCCACTCCAGCAGCTGGCCGTTGTGGTCCAGCCCCTCCACCCGCTGCAGGGCCGCCAACTGGATGGCGTCGGCGCAGGGGCGGGAGGCGCCGGCTGACCAGTCGCTGGAGGCCTGATCGATCAGGCAGCCATGGCTGCGGTTGAGTCGGCCCAGCCAGTCCATCGCCGCGCTGCGGAGCGCATCCTCCTGCTGGCGGCTGCGCCAGCGCGCCACCTCCTGAATCCTGCCCTGGAGCGCGGAGGCCTGAAGGGCCATGCTTCCCAGAAGCATGACCATGCAGCCGCTGAGGGCGAGCGGCAGAAGGAAGCCCGCCTCAGTGGCGGGCGGGCCTGCGGAGCGCCGGCTCCGGAGGCGGTGTCTGAGGTCCATGGGGGTCGAGTGGTGCGACCCCCATGGGATTCCCCCGGATCACCGTCTGGTGATCCGGCCCGGACTCAGACCAGGGGCGCCACGGGAGTGGGGGCCACCTCGGCCACGGAGCTGCCGTCCTGCTGGGGCACGCCGCGCAAGGTGAGGTTGATGCGGCCGCGGTTGTCGATCTCCCGCACCCGCACGGTCACCTGATCCCCCACCTTCACCACGTCGTCCACTTTCTCCACCCGCGCTTCGGAGAGCTGGGAGATGTGGATCATGCCCTCCTTGCCGGGAAGGATCTCCACGAAGGCCCCGATCGGAATGATGCGGGTCACGCCGCCGTGGAACACCTCGCCTTCGGTGACGCGGCGGGTGAGTCCCTCGATCATGCGCTGGGCTTCCTCAGCTGCGGCACCGTCGTGACTGGCGATGGTCACCAGGCCGCCGTCCTCGATGTCGATCTTGGTGTTGGTGCGCTCGGTGATGCCCTTGATCGTGCGGCCGCCGGGGCCGATCACCGTGCCGATCAGTTCCGGATCGATGCGGAAGCTCACAAGGCGCGGTGCATGGGGCGAGAGCACATCGCGCGGCTTCTCGATGGCACTGAGCATCTTCTCGAGAATGTGCAGCCGCGCCGGACGCGCCTGCTGAATGGCCTCGGCCACCGTGCCCACGGCCAGGCCGGTGATCTTCATGTCCATCTGCAGGGCGGTGATGCCCTTGTCGGTGCCGGCGACCTTGAAGTCCATGTCGCCGAGGAAGTCCTCGATGCCCTGGATGTCCGTGAGGATGCGCACTTCATCGCCTTCCTTGATCAGGCCCATGGCCGCGCCGCTCACCGGGGCCTTCAGGGGCACGCCCGCATCCATCAGGGCCAGGGTGCTGCCGCAGACCGACCCCATCGATGTGGAGCCGTTGGAGCTCAGGCATTCGGACACGACCCGCACCACGTAGGGGAAGTTGTCCTTGGGAGGAAGCACGGGAACGATGGCCCGCTCCGCCAGCGCACCGTGACCGATCTCCCTCCGGCCGGGTGAGCGCATCGGCTTGGTCTCGCCGGTGGAGTAGGGCGGGAAGTTGTAGTGATGCAGGTAGGTCTTCTCTGTGCCGGGATGGAGGTCATCCATCTCCTGGGCGTCGCTGGGGGTGCCGAGGGTGGCGCAGGAGAGCACCTGGGTCAGACCCCGCTGGAACAGGCCCGAGCCGTGCACGCGCTTGGGCAGCACACCGGCCGCGGCCGAGATCGGACGCACCTCGTCGAGGGCACGCCCATCGACCCGCTTGCCGTCCTTGACGATCTGAGCCCGCATCAGGCGCTTGGTCAGGGCCTTGAAGGCGTTCGCCACCTGCTTGGGCTGGGAGCTCACCAGCACGCGCACCGGATCGTCCTCCTTGAGGGCGTTGGCCGCCTCGATCGCTTCGGCCTTGATCGCATCGAGGCGCTCGTCGCGCTGCTCCTTGCTGAGGTCGAACTCCTGCAGCACCTTGCCGATCGCCTTGCTGCAGGCCTTGTCGAGGAAGGCGGGCAGGCTGGGGTCCTCCTCGCGGGGCTCGGGCAGCACCTGCTCCTTGCCGAGGCTCTTGATCAGGTCCTGCTGGGCCTTGATCAGTTCGCACACCGCTTCGTAGCCGAAGTCGATCGCCTCGATCACATCCTGTTCGGGCAGCTGATTGGCTCCCGCCTCCACCATCACCACGCCCTGGGGCGTGCCGGCCACCACCAGGTCGAGTTCACTGCGCTCGATCTCGCGGTAGCTGGGGTTGAGCACGAAGTCGTCGCCGAGGAGACCGACGCGCACGGCCGCCATGGGGCCGTTGAAGGGAATGCCCGCCAGCAGGGTGGCCATGGAGGCTCCGGTCACCGCCAGCACGTCCGGCGGCACCCGGTCGTCCATCGACAGGCAGGTGGCTACCAGCTGAATGTCGTCGCGCATCCAGTTGGGGAAGAGCGGCCGCATCGGCCGGTCCATCAGCCGGGCCGCCAGGGTGGCGCGTTCGGGCGGGCGGCTCTCGCGGCGGATGTAGCTGCCGGGGATGCGACCAGCGGCGTAGAGGCGCTCCTCGTAGTCGCAGATCAGGGGGAGAAAATCAATGCCTTCGCGGCCGCCGGATCGGGTGGCGGTGACGAGAACTGCGGTATCGCCGCATTCGATGAGGACGGACCCTCCGGCCTGAGGGGCGAACCGTCCGGTGGTCAGCCTGATCTCCCGTCCATCGAAGGAGATCGACTGCGTCTGACCTTGCACGTGTGGTTATGTCTGTGTTTGTCCACACGTATCCTGACACTCAGTCCGGCCGGTCGGCGCGGGGGACACAGGCCGCCGCCGACCGGCCCGTGAGCTCACCAGCTGGACTTGACCAGACCGGGCAGCTCGCCGCGGTGGGCCCGCTCGCGCAGCTGGTTGCGGCACAGTCCGAAATCGCGGTACACACCGCGGGGCTTGCCGGTGGCCCAGCAGCGGTTGCGCTGACGGGAGGGGGCGCTGTTGCGGGGCAGCCGCTGAATCTTGCGGTGGATCTCCAGACGCTCCATCGGATCGCCGCTGGCGCGGAAGGCCTCCAGCAGCGCCTTCCGGCGGGCAGCGAAGCGATCCACCATCCGTGTGCGCTTCACATCCCGCGCGATCATCGATTTCTTGGCCATGCGCCCTGAAGCTGAACCTGCAGACAGCACGCGAATCTACTCTGCGGCCTCCGCTTCCCGTCAGCGCACTCGCTCCTGACCGCTGTTGCCGGGCGCAGCGCTGCGGTTCAGCCGCGGCTCAGCGGCCCATCAGTTGCTGCACCACGGAGAGCTGGCTCGTGTCACGCACCACCAGCACGGCGCTCAGCCCGAGCAGCAGCAGCACGCCGGACTGCATGAACGCGATCTGAACCCGCTCCGGCAGGGGACGGCCCCGCAGACCCTCCAGCAGCAGCAGCGCCATCTGGCCGCCGTCCAGCAGTGGCAGCGGCAGAGCGTTGAGCACCGCCAGGTTCACCGAGATCAGCGCTGCGAACAGCACCAGGCCGCCGCCGCCCTGGCTGGCCAGGGAGGCGCCCATCTCCACAATGCGCACCGGTCCCGACACCTGGGACGCGGTTTCCTGGAAGCGGGTCAGCAGGGAGCCGTAGCCCTGGGCCGTGCGCTTCAGCAGCTGCACGGTGGTGCGGTTGGCGTGATCGAGCACCTCGATCGGCCCGCGCGCCGGCCGCAGCGCCAGGCTGCCGTTGGCCTGGAGCTGGGCCCCCACCCGGCCGATGCCGGCCGAATCGCTCGGCTGCAGCGTCACCGGGGCGATGGCATCGCCGCGCCGCACGGACAGCGTCAGCGGTTCTCCGGGGGCGGTCTTGATCCGGCGCACCAGGCTGCTCACGGCGCCCTGTCCGCCGCCGAGGGACTGCCCCTCCACCGAGAGGATCGTGTCGCCGGGCTTGAGGCCCGCGGCGGCGGCGGCTTCGCCGGGCTGCACCATCAGCACGCTCACCCCCGGGGCGGGCTCGGCCGGTAGGCCGGCCAGGGCGCCCTGGGCCAGCAGCACGGTCCACGCCAGCAGCAGATTGGCGAGCACACCGGCGGCGATCACCAGGGCCCGCTGGGGCAGGGGCCGGTTGCGCAGCAGATCCGGGTCGCTGCGGTCGATGCCCTCATCGTCGTCGGGGAAGGAGACGAAGCCGCCCAGCGGAATCGCCCGCAGGGCGTAGGTCACCTCGCCGCGGCGCAGGCTCAGCAGCGCCGGCCCGAAGCCGATCGAGAAGCCGCTGACGCGGATGCCCTGCGCCGTGGCCGCGAAGAAGTGGCCGGCCTCGTGAATCACGATCAGTCCGGCCAGGATCGCCAGCGTGGTGATCACTCCCATGGCGTCCGCATTCCCTCACGCAGCAATCGCACCATTGTGACGGTGTTTGGTCGTCTCAGCGGCCGAAGCCCTCAGGCAGCCTCAGGCGGCGGCGATGCGATCCGATCCGAAGTAGGGCGCCAGTGCCTCGGGCAGCCGCACGCTGCCATCCGCCTGCTGGCCGGTCTCCAGCAGGGCGGCCATGGTGCGCCCCACCGCCAGGCCGCTGCCGTTGAGGGTGTGAAGCGGGCGCGTGCTCTTGCCGTCCTTGACGCGGATGGCCGAGCGGCGCGCCTGGAAGTCGCCGCAGGTGCTGCAGCTGGAGATCTCGCGGAAGGCTCCGGCTCCCGGCAGCCACACCTCCAGATCGAAGGTGCGGCGCGCAGAGAAACCGAGATCGCCGCAGCAGAGATCGATCACCCGGTAGGGAAGCTCCAGGGCCTGCAGCACCGCCTCGGCATCGGCGGTGATCTGCTGATGGGCCGCCTCGGAGTGATCGGGATGGGAGAACCAGTAGAGCTCCACTTTGTCGAACTGGTGCAGGCGGATCAGGCCGCGGGTGTCGCGGCCGTAGCTGCCCGCCTCGCGCCGGAAGCAGGGGCTGTAGGCGGCGTAGCGCAGTGGCAGCTCGGCCGCCGGCAGGATCGAGTCGCGGTGAAAGGCGGTGACAGGCACCTCGGCGGTGGGCGTGAGCCAGAGGTCATCGCCGGAGCAGCGGAAGCTCTCCTCGGCGAATTTGGGCAGCTGGCCCGAGCCGGTGAGGCTGGCGCTGTTCACCAGCACCGGCGGCATCACCTCCCGGTAGCCCTTGCCGGTGTGCAGATCGAGCATGAAATTGATCAGGGCCCGCTCCAGCCGCGCCCCGGCACCGATCAGGGTCACGAAGCGGCTCTGGGCCACCCGCACCGAGCGTTCGCTGTCCCAGAGGCCGAGCCGCTCGCCGATCTGCCAGTGCTCCGCCAGGCCCTTGCCGGTTCGCGGTGTGCCCCAGCGGCGGACCTCCACGTTGGCCGTTTCATCGGCGCCGGCGGGGCACTCGGGAGCCGGCAGGTTGGGCAGGGCCAGCAGCTGCTCGCGCATGCGGCCCTGCAGCTGTTTCTCCTCGTCTTCGAGAACCGCCACCTTCTGCTTCACGGCGTTGCCGCGGGCCCGCAGCTCCGCCACCTCCGCGCCCTTCGGGTCCGCGCCGCCCCGGATGCGCTGGCCCACATCGCGGCCGATGCGGTTGCCCTCGGCCTGCAGGGTGCTGCGCTGCTCCTCCAGCCCCCGCTGCTGGCTGGCGATCAGCTGCAGGCCGGTGAGATCCACACTCATGCCGCGCCGGGCCAGCTCACGGCTGATGCGCTCGGGGTCCTCCCGAACCAGACGCTGATCGAGCACGCGCGGGTTGAAGCAGGCGGCGGCAGCCTACGTGTGGCCACTGAGGGCCGTCTGAATCAGTCGACGAACTGACTCACACCCGTCCGCAGCACCATGGACTGCGTGCGGGTGGCGGTGGAGCCGATCGGACTCATCGTCACATCCACGTTCACCGTGCGGCAATCGGCGTCGTTGGTCACCGCGAAGCCAGTCACGTTGCTCATCACCAGCAGGTTGTTGAGGTTGTTGCGTGTGTCGATGTCCAGCGCACCGCTGGGCAGGATCGCGGGGCCATCGCGAAGGAGGCGGTCGTTGTTGGTGTCCAGATGAAAGCGGATCGTCTGGAGCTCGTCGGTGGGGGGATCGTTGCTGGTGTCGAGCATCGGCACCAGCATGCGCAACTGGTTGGCGACCGTGGTTGCACAGGTGGCGGCGCCGGTGGGTGCACAGCTGGCGGGGTTGCTCGTGGTGCCGAACATGCAGGCCTCGGAGGCTTCCAGCTCCATCAGGCTGTTCAGGCGGTTGAGATCCCGCTGGAAGTGCACATCCCAGATGGTGGCCTCCGAGAGCCGCAGCTCGCCCCGCAGCAGGCTGAAGGCGGCGATGGCCACCAGGCCGGTGAGACCCAGGCTCACCAGAAGCTCGGCCAGGGTGAAGGCCCCCTGGCGGGCTCGCTGCATGGGAACAGATCGCAGGGGTGGCATCCGCTGGTAAGGCATGGGGCGGATCAGATGTCGTTCCACTGGTCGCAGGTGGCGCGGGTGGAGCTGGCGGAGGTGTTGCGTCCGATCTCGAGAATGCCCAGAGCTCCGGTGAGACGGATGCAGCGCAGCGGGGGCTGGTCCGCCACGCTCATTCTCAGGAGCACGTCGGGGTTGGCGTTGCCGGCCGTGGCGATCGTGGCCCGAGGGGTGAAGAAGAAGGTGTCCGGTGTGGCGGCCACACGGGCGGTGCCACCGCCAGAAAAATCCGGCACGGTGAGCGTGGCCGGCTGGGCGCACCCAGCCGGCGTGACGCTGGCCAGCACATCACCGGCACTCAGCTGGCCGGTGCTGATGGTCACGGTGCAGGTCTGTCCGACATTGGGCGCCGAGCGGGAGGTCTGATCCAGCCACCCCGCCAGCGCGGAGGCGATGGCATTGGCTCTCTCCCGCCGCAGCACAGCGCTGAAGGTCACGATCCCAATGCCTGACATGATGCCGACGATCGCGATCACCACGACCAGTTCAGCAAGGGAGAATCCCTCGCTTCTCAGCGGTGTGGATCGACGCCGGATCATGAGCAGAACAGTGCCATCGGTGGGGTGATGCGTTCGATTCGAAGGGCCGGATCCTCGACGTCGCGGCTGGCGTCGCCGTAGGTCACCAGCAGGCGGTTGTTGGCCAGCTTGGTGATCGTGCGGGTGGCGCCGGCCGGTACATCGATCTGTTCCTCGATGGCACTGATCAGTGGATCCACAACCTCGTTGCGCTCGCACAGCCCTGGGTTGTTCGGATCCTGATTGCTCACCAGATCCGGTTCGTTCACTGTTGTTGTTGCGGGGTTGTCGTTGCGCGGAAAGAAGTAGCGGTCGTCCAGGGGGTTGTCCGTGGCGCAGGGTGACTCGACGTCACCGGTGGCCGCTCCGTTGATCAGGTATGGGGTGATACCGGAGGGAATGCCCATGGTGCAGGCGCCGCTGCAGCAGGTGAGTTCAGCCGCCAGCTCCTGGATCCGTGCAAGATCGCTGTCGATCGCCACGTTGAGGGCGATCCGCTCGTTGCTGCGCTGCCGCTGGCGGTTGGACACCCTCCACATTTCGCTGGCGCCGATGGCGGCGATGCTGATGAGCACAACCACCAGAAGCGGCTCCACAACGCTGAACCCCCTGTCCCAATGCAGGCGCTGACGCCGGTGGAGAGCAGCTGGGGCAGCGGGCCTGGTCATCGGAACAGCCCTGAGCGTGATGTGGCTCGGGCCACCCAGTCTTCACCGGTCCAGGTCACGAAGCCGAGGGTGCCGGAAGTGTCGACCTGGATATTGATCTTGTTGCCCGTCAGGGAGGGCGGAACCCGCATGTGGAAGGGGCCGAACGGCTTGAAGCGATGCGTCCAGACCCGGCCGCTGAAGCTCCAGTTGTCGTCGTTGGAGTAGAAATCGGGTGGCTGGATCGCGGCACTGCCGCTTTCCACCCTCAGCTCCAGCTGCCCCATGGGGAAGTAGAACCACACGCCGCCGATCTTGGAGGTGGAGCCGTAGCGAGTGGCGATCTTCATGGCCTGCAGTTCCGTCGGCCGGCCGCTGCCGGTCCAGTCGCGACCGAAGAAATTCAGCTGCGTCGGTTCACCGATGGGGGAGAAGAGCGAATCAGGAACCGGTGTGGTGCAGTCATCCTCCACGCTGCTGCAACGGACATGGGAGATGTCCGCCTGGTTCTGGAGAAAGATCAGAACATCGTCGGGATTGGAGTAGGGGCTGTTGAGGTTGGTGGTGGTGCGATCGTCGCTGGGGTCGGAGTAGTAGAAGCTCAGCGGCCCCCCGGTTGTATCGATGATGATGCGCCCACCGTTCATGTCGATCGTTGGGCCAAGGCAGTGGAAGCCGGGCTCAACAGTGATCGGGGAGAAGGCGGTGTATTCGCACCAGGCATCGCTGGCCGCTGTGGCGCCCGACTCAATCTTGATATCACTGATGTCGTAGCGTTCGTTTGTACTGTTGACCCCGCTTTCTGTTTGAAGTCGAATCCTGAAATCGCTCACTGCATAGGATTGGTCGATAGGGAAGGTGAATTCTCTGTATGAGGTCGGTACACGGCCGCTTGACGTGCCGCCTCGGAGTTTCCCGATCTGCTGGTAGCTGGAGCCGCCATTGCGAGACACTCGAATCAGCAGCTCTTCGTTGCTGGCTCCGACCCTGCTGCCGCGTACCCTGAGGGTGAGGACAGGGTTGGTGAAGGCCGAGAGATCGGCGCCGCGGATGAGTTGAGGTCGTGTACTGCCACCTCGCATCCGAAACCCCGTTGGGCTGCTGAGATTCTGTATGGTCCCGATCTTCACCCAGGCCCCATCCCAGGCTTCTGAGCCAGAGCTGCTGGCGAAATCGCCGTAGAAACCTGGACCGGTCGACGGCGATGGCGGAGCGCTGGTGTCCACCGAGATGGTTTCCCAGTCGCTGCCGGTGCAGTTGTCTGCGGAGATGGTTGTTTTCTTGTCGCAGATCTGCACACTTGGGGGGGTGGTGTCCGAATTCGTACGGATGCGGATCAGATCGTTCGAATTGTTGGTCTCCAGCCTGGGATAGGTGCTCCAGGCATCGGCGCCATCACGCACGTCCTTGATGATCGCCTGGGGTGGGAAGTCGTCACTCTCATCGGAGGGCGTGCTGCTCCCCGCCCAGGAATGCAGATAGGTGCTGACCGCCGGAATGCTGCTCACTCCCACCGGGATGATCGGGATGCAGGAGGCGCTTTCGCCGAGGATGTCGGTCTCCGGGCCGGGGAAGTAGCGGCTGCTGCCGGCAGGCTGGATGCAGTTGGCTGTGGGCCGAGCCCTGGCGATGTTCCGGGCGTAGGAGCGGTCGGCGGAGTCCTGGATGCCGTTGCAGCTGCCGTTGGGCGAGGGGATCGTGCGGCATTCGTCGCGATCGAAGGCGTCGCCGCTGTTGGGCACGGCGCCGAGAATGTTGGGCAGCGACGAGATGGACCCATCCGGGTTCCGCATCGTGAAGCGGTCGTTGGCGTAATACGACCAGTGCCAGCCCCGGCTCAGACCGGACACGATCCCCATCTGCAGGCCGCAGTAGCGGCTGTCGGAGCCGAGGGACGACTGACCGCTGCCTTCCAGGTTGGTCCCGCCGGACCCCTGTGAGCCGAGGGAGGCACCACAGCATTTCGGCAGCACCTCGAATTCCTGGGTCACGGTGGAGGTGGCGATCACCTCGCCGCCGCGCACCACCTGCCCCTCCACGGTGAGGGTGATGAAGCCCCTGTTGGCTCCGGACACGAGCGTTCCGGGGCCATCGGGGTCCTGCAGGTTCAGCAGCTGATCCCAGGTCTTGCCCGATGGAGCGGAATCGCCGCTGACCCCAGCGCCGAGGCTGGTGGTGCGGGTCAGCTCGCGGGGATTGGGAGCTCCGCTGTCGTCAGGAGCGGAGAAGGTGACGGACGTGAGCCGAAAGCGGCGTTCTCCGGTGCCCACGGCTCCGGTGGCCACATCACGGAACTGCCCGTCTCCGAAGCTGCGGGCCAGCGTGCTGGGTTGGCCATTTCCGCCGGGTCGCACCTCGTTGCCATTGTCGTCGAGATCGACGCAGGGGCTGCGCAGCCTGTTTCCGGTGGCGCTGGCCCACTGATTCATCGGCAGCCCTGACACCAGCATCTTGCGGTTGCGGGGCTGATTCCAGGTGCTGATGATTTCGTCGATCCCTGCTTCGGCAGCACCACGGGCCTGTTTGCTGGACGAGGAGGCGAAGACACCAACGGTGTTGTCGCTCGTCAGGGTGACGAGCGCTGCGCCGCTGAGGGCCAGCACGATGGCGGTGATCACACCGAAGGCCAGACCGGCCATCCCCTCCTCGGCCGGCGAGCGACGGGTGGCACCCGATCGCAGCAGATGCAGCAGCAGCTTGTCTCGCACCGGTGTGAACCAACACCTTTCCTGGGGAAAGTCTAGGAAGGCGTCGAGTTCGGCTTAACTCTCGGACAAGACCTGGGATCCGTCCGATCAGAGCACCTGCACCACCTCGCTGATCTCGGGGATGGTTTCGCGCAGCTTGCGCTCGATACCCATCTTGAGGGTCATGGTGCTGCTCGGGCAGCTGCCGCAGGCGCCCTGCAGGCGCACCTTCACCACTGGCCCGTCGAGCTCCACCACCTCGACGTTGCCGCCATCGGCCATCAGGAATGGCCGCAGCTCATCGAGCACGGTTTCCACATTCTCAGTGGTGAGGGCCAGGGTGCCGGTGCTCATGACTCCGATTCAACGTCCAGCGAGCCTACGAAAAGCTGCTGAGCAGCTGACGCCTCCCCCCGCTGGTCTGCGTCGGACGGACCGATCCGGCAGGGGCACTGCGTAGCGTGACGACTGCTTGTGCGGTCAAGAAGAAACGCCAAGCCCACCTGCACGTGACCAGCTGCGATTCCGGTCAGCGCCCCGGCCGCCCGATCAGCGCTCCAGCCATCCCCACCCGTGTGGATGCTCTGCTCGTGGGGGCCGGGATCATGGGAGCCACCCTGGCGGCTCTGTTGCGGGAGCTGGAACCCGATGGCCGTCTGCTGATGCTGGAGCGGCTTGGAGAACCCGCCCTCGAGAGTTCAGCGGCGGTGAACAACGCGGGCACCGGCCATGCCGCCAATTGCGAGCTCAACTACACCCCTGAGAGGCCCGGCGGTGGGCTCGACATCAGCAAGGCCCTCAGGATCAACGCGGCCTTCGAGCAGAGCCTCCAGTTCTGGAGTGCCCTGCGGGAGCGGGGACGCCTCACAGACAGCACTTTCATTCGTCCTGTCCCTCACCTCAGTCTGGTGTTCGGCGAGGAGGGACGGACCTTTCTGCGTCGCCGCCACCAACTGATGGTGGAGCATCCCGCCTTCGCTGCCATGGACTACAGCGAGGATGCGGGTGAGCTTGCCGGGTGGATGCCTCTGGTGATGGAGGGACGCCGGGAGCAGGACTGTCTGGCCGCCACCCGAGTGGAGCGAGGCACGGATGTGGATTTCGGCCGCCTCACCCGCCAGCTGCTGGCCGGACTCACGGCCCCGCACGGGCCCCTGGAGCTCGCCTGCGGCGTGGAGGTCACCGGCCTTCAGCGCCGGGGCGGCCTCTGGCAGGTGGCCTGGCGATCCCGGGCGGAGGAGCCAGGCCCTGAGCAGGGTGTGGTGGAAACGCCCTTTGTGTTCCTCGGTGCCGGCGGCGGCACGCTGCCGTTGCTGCAGCGAGCTGGCGTGGCAGAAGCCCGGGTTTATGGAGGCTTCCCGGTGAGTGGCGAGTGGCTGGTCTGTCACAACACCGATCTGGTGGAACGACACCGCGCCAAGGTGTACGGGCGGGCCGAGGTGGGTGCGCCGCCGATGTCCATGCCTCATCTCGACACCCGTTGGATCGATGGGCGCCGCTCTCTGCTGTTCGGGCCCTTCGCCGGCTTCAGCACCCGCTTCCTGCGGCAGGGGTCGTTGCTCGACTGGCCCCGCTCCCTCCGTCTCACCAACCTGTTGCCCACGGTTCAGGCCGGGCTCGGCAATCTCTCCCTGGTGCGCTACCTGATCGGCCAGCTGAGCCAGAGCCAGGAGCAGCGTCTGGAGGCCCTGCGCCGGTTCATGCCCGGTGCGCGCGCGGACGACTGGCGCCATGCCGTGGGCGGCCAGAGGGTGCAGATCATCCGTCAGGAGGGCGGGCGCGGCGTGCTGCGCCTCGGCACCGAGGTGGTGGCCACGGCCGATGGCTCTCTGGCCGCTCTCCTTGGAGCCTCGCCCGGTGCCTCCACCGCGGTGTCGATCATGCTTGAGGTGCTGAAACGCTGCTGGGCCGATCGAATGGTGTCCTCCCGCTGGCGGGAGGTGTTGCTGGGCCTTGTTCCCTCCCACGGGCAAGACCTCAACACGGATGCCGTCCTGTTGGATCGGGTGCGCCGCCACAGCGATGCCACGCTCGGCCTGAGCCGGGAGCCGGTGCCGCCCGGTGCCGCTTCCTAGGATCGTCCCGACACGCCTTCAGACCCGAGAAGGGACGACAGCCTCCGCATGACCGACGTTCCCGTCTCACGCCTGCGCAACTTCTGCATCATTGCCCACATCGACCATGGCAAATCCACCCTGGCCGATCGATTGCTGCAGGACACCGGCACCGTGGCCGATCGGGACATGCAGGAGCAGTTCCTCGACAACATGGAGCTGGAGCGGGAACGGGGCATCACGATCAAGCTTCAGGCAGCCCGCATGGATTACCGGGCCGCGGATGGCGAGCACTATGTGCTCAACCTGATCGACACCCCCGGCCATGTGGATTTTTCCTATGAGGTGAGCCGCTCCCTGCAGGCCTGTGAAGGGGCCCTGCTGGTGGTGGATGCCAGTCAGGGGGTGGAAGCCCAGACTCTGGCCAATGTCTATCTGGCGCTCGAGAACGATCTGGAGATCATTCCGGTGCTCAACAAGATTGATCTGCCCGGAGCCGATCCGGAGCGGATCAAGGCGGAGATTGAGGCCATCATCGGTCTGGACACCTCCACGGCGATTGAGTGCTCCGCCAAGACCGGCCTCGGCGTGCCCGACATCCTCCAGGCGGTTGTCGATCGCATCCCGCCACCGGAGGACACGGTGGAGCAGCCGACCCAGGCGCTGATCTTCGACTCGTATTACGACCCCTACCGGGGTGTGATCGTCTACTTCCGCGTGATGAGCGGCAGCATCCGCGCCAGGGACAAGGTGCTGCTGATGGCCAGCGGCAAGAGCTATGAACTTGATGAGATCGGAGTGATGGCCCCGGACCAGCGCCAGGTCGACTCACTCCATGCCGGTGAAGTCGGTTATCTGGCGGCCTCGATCAAGGCGGTGGCCGATGCCCGGGTGGGCGACACAATCACGCTGATGAATGCGCCGGCGGAGGCTCCTTTGCCCGGCTACACGGAGGCCAAGCCGATGGTGTTCTGCGGCCTCTTCCCCACCGACGCCGATCAGTACGGCGACCTTCGCGAGGCCCTCGACAAGCTCCAGCTCTCCGATGCGGCCCTTCAGTTCGAACCCGAAACCAGCAGTGCCATGGGACTGGGCTTCCGCTGCGGCTTCCTGGGGCTCCTGCACATGGAGATCGTGCAGGAGCGGCTGGAACGGGAATATGACCTGGATCTGATCGTCACCGCGCCGTCGGTGATCTACCAGGTGAATCTGCTTGGCGGTGAGATGGTGATGGTCGACAACCCGGCGACGCTGCCGGACCCGCAGAAACGGGAGTCGATCGAAGAGCCCTACGTGCGCATGGAGATCTATGCACCCAACAGCTACAACGGCACGTTGATGGAGCTGTGCCAGGAACGGCGCGGCGACTTTGTGGACATGAAGTACATCACCACTGAGCGGGTGACTCTGATCTATGAGCTGCCCCTGGCTGAGGTGGTGACCGACTTCTTCGACCAGATGAAGAGTCGCACCAAGGGCTATGCCTCAATGGAGTATCATCTGATCGGCTATCGCCGCAATGATCTGGTGCGAATGGATGTGCTGATCAACGGCGAGAAGGCCGACCCGCTCACCACCATCGTTCACCGCGACAAGGCCTACGGCGTGGGCAAGAGCCTCGTGGAGAAGCTGAAGGAGCTGATTCCGCGCCAACAGTTCAAGATCCCCCTGCAGGCTGCCATCGGCAGCCGCGTGATCGCCAGTGAGAGCATCAGCGCCATGCGCAAGGATGTGCTGGCTAAGTGCTACGGCGGTGATATCTCCCGCAAGAAGAAACTGCTGAAGAAGCAGGCCAAGGGCAAGAAGCGGATGAAGGCGATGGGGCGCGTGGAGGTGCCGCAGGAGGCGTTCATGGCGGTGTTGAAGCTCAATCAGTGATTGCTGAGGATGGCTGAGCGGAATTGATCTACGGGCCTCGCTCTCGGCAGATTGCTGGGGAAGAAAGCTCTCCTCCACGCCAAGGCGACCGTCGAAAGGACCGGTACTGCGTGGCCCCCCCCCTCCGCTCACGTCATTTCGCATGCGCCGGACTTGCGGCCAAGCTCAGCGCGTGGGGCATCAAGGCCGTGAGGCTGTGGGTGTGCTCGGCTCCTGTGGCCGCTCTACCGCCGGCCAGAGACGCGCCGCTGAGCTGGACACCGCCGCATTGCCCTTGACCACTGATCTGCTTTCGCTCAGCAGGCAGGGGTGGCGGACTCTGAGCAGCTGGTCCCAGAAGCTGCCAGGGTTATCGGAGGGGTGCGGGCAGTGGTTGTTGGGACGACCAACCTCCCCCTGGTTGAGTCGACGGGGTTCGGCTTGTGCTGATCACAGCCATGATCGTCTCATCCGCCGGGGACCTCACCACGGGCAAGATGCGGAGCTTCCCCGGTCGTGGTGCCAATGGTCTCGGCAGCCCTGTGGTGCTCCATGTGTCGATCGTCCTGCCCGTTGCAAAGACGAAGCGGTGCCATGAAGAATGTAGACAAAAGTTACGCTGGAACCCTGAATAACTTAAAAGTGCCTGCGTCGCAAGGTGCGACTCTGCGGTCTGCAGCAATGGACATGGGCTCTCATCTGTGGTCCGTCATATGAGCCGAGCCAATTGCCACTACCGTTAAGCGCGGCTAGCTTGATTTCGTCACCGTCTATTTCAGTCATGTCTTCAGTCACGACCCTTCGGCGCGTGCTGCTTCAGCGAGCAGCCAGTCGCTCAAGTGCCAACTCGGCGTTCACCCTGGTTGAGCTCATCATCGTTGTTGCCATTATTGGCGTTCTCTCCGCTGTCGCGATTCCTCAGTTCCTCGGTGTCCGTGACCGCGCGGAGGCCAAGGCCAACATTGGCGAGTCCATGGGCTTGGCGAAGGAGTGTGCCGCGCTCAACGTCGGCCGTGAGCCTGTGACATCAGTCAGTGGGACCGATTGTGGCGGCCCCAATGGAACAGCTGCAACCTTCACGCCAACATGGTCTGCAACGCTTGATGCGGCTGACAATGTGACCTGCATGGATGCAGATATCACCGGAACATCGGCGACGATTTCGGTTAGTGCCGATGGTGCCATTACTTGTGCGAACTAATCTTTGCTTCTTGTTGGTCCTCTAATACTGTGGGGCGGCTTGCTGGCCGCCCTTTTCTATTGATTGCAGTAATTCATCATCATGGGCTTCTCGTTCCCCTCGGCCTTTGTTGAGTTGGGGGCTGTGCTGGGAATGATCCATTGGCGTGATGCTCTCGGTTCGATGCTGGTTGTTCAGTGATGCATCAAGGGATCTTCCAGTCCTCCTTGGTATCCCGCTTCGGCTCTTTCGCGCTCAGCAGCTAAAGTGATGAAGTGTTGGTAAGGAGCGCCGTGGTAGGTCGTTGCTCCCGATGAACCTACATGCATCTAAGGGGATGGCCTGCCAGGCTCTCATGAGCCGGGTGTGTAGATGCCTCGTCGGCATTCTTCGGTCTGTGCCCGTTTGCTTGCTATTGGATGGCGTCGAGTGTAATGCCGATTGATCAATTATGCTGGCATAGAGTCCATAGAGTCACACGCCAAGTCGCCCATAAGGGTTTGGGCGCTGGCCTCGATAACCCTGACAAGCTCTCGAATTGAGAGCATGCCGCTTCAGAATTCATCGTTGAGCGGTCGCTCTCCAGCGATTCGATGTCAGGTTCACTGACATCGGTCAGCCATACTTATCGCGTGCTCAGTCCAGCCCAGTCTTGACCGGCCTAGATCGTCGCCGAGCCCACAACCTGTCGGCCCGGATGGCCCGTTGGGGCCTGGCCATCGTGCTTCTCTACACCCTGGCTTCCGTTGCGTTTGATCTGACCGATCGGTTGGGCCTGCTCCCCCAGCTGGCCAGCCCGCTCGATCAGCCCGTTTACGCCCCCCCTTCCCTGGATCACTGGTGCGGTACGGATCGGCTTGGTCGTGATGTGTGTCAGCGCACCATCGCCGGCGCTGGCGTGGCCCTTCAGGTGGTGCTGCTTGCCCTCGTCTCCGCTCTCGTCGTGGGGGTGCCCCTGGGCATGGTGAGCGGCTATCTCGGTGGCGCGGCCGACCGCTTGCTGGTGCTGCTGATGGACACGCTGTACACGTTGCCGGTGCTGTTGCTGTCCGTGGTGCTGGCGTTCCTGCTGGGTCGCGGACTCCCCAATGCCGCCGCCGCCCTGTGCGTAGTGTACATCCCCCAGTACTTCCGCGTTGTTCGCAATCAGACCGCCCAGGTGAAGGCGGAGCTCTATGTGGAGGCCGCCCGCTCCCTTGGGGCCGGGCCCGTGTGGATTCTGCGCCGCTACCTGCTGCGCAACGTGATCACCTCCGTTCCGGTGCTGCTCACCCTCAACGCCGCGGACGCCGTGCTTGTTCTTGGTGGCCTGGGATTTCTCGGCCTCGGCCTGCCGGAATCGGTGCCGGAATGGGGTAGTGATCTCCATCAGGCCCTCACGGCGCTGCCCACCGGCATCTGGTGGACCGCCCTCTATCCCGGCGTTGCCATGTTCGTGCTGGTGCTCGGTCTCTCCTTTCTCGGGGAAGGCCTGGAGGCCTGGCTGAGCGGCAGCGCCCAGGCCAGCCGGGCCGCCCGCTGAGGTCAGCCCCCACACCCTCCCCCGCAGAACGACCAAGGCCGCAGCCCCTGCAGCGCCATGTCGTCTGGGGCACACTGAAGCCAGGGCTCATGCCCCCTGCCCCCTGCCGCGCCGCATCAGCCATGCCCTGGTGGGTCACCTTCACGCTGTTGTCCTCAGCCGCGGTGCTCTGGAGCCTCGGCTCCGCCAATCGCGACGACGTGATCGGTCTGCTGGAGCAGATGATCGCCATCGCGCTGCTGCTCGTGGTGATCTTCTTCGGCCACCAGCTGCCGCTGGAGCTCACGGCGCTCGTGATCGCCCTGCGACTGCCGCGGGCCCGCACGGCAGCCTCGGTGCCGGTGACCCGGCCGATGCAGGGCCGCAGAGACGTGCTGATTCCCTTCTGAATCCGGGGTCCCGTCCCGTTCAGCAGCGCAGCCTGAGCTGACGCGGCAGGTCCTCCAGGATCTCGCCCTCTGCGCTCAGGTCGGGATAGCCCCTGCCCTGCTCGCGACACCAGGCCGCCACCTCGGGATAGGCCCACTCGAACAGCACCTGCCGGTGCCGTTCCGCCGCCAGACCCTCGCCGCGAGAGGGCGCAACACCCGCCAGTTCCCGCTGCCGCAGGGCCTCGAACAGCAGCGTGGCGGCGGCCACCGACACATTCAGCGACTGCACCATCCCCCGCATCGGGATGAACAGCTGCCGGTCCACCAGTCCGGCCGCTTCCTCGCTCAGCCCCCACTTCTCGGCCCCCAGCAGAAACGCTGTGGGGCCGGTGAAGTCGCACTGGCGGTAGTCCACGGCATCCCGCCCCAGGTGGGTGCCGTAGAGCTGGAATCCCTGCTCCCGCAGGTTGCGGAGCGCCGCCCCCGGCTCGGGGTGATCCCTCAGACGCACCCATTTCTGACTGCCCTGGGCCGTGCTGTTGAAGGTGGGCGGGCGTCCCTTCAGACTCACCACATGGGCCTCCAGCACTCCCACCGCATCGCAGCTGCGCAGGATGGCCGAGAGGTTGTGGGGCTTCTCCACATGCTCCAGTACCACGGTGAGGTCGGCCATGCGTCGGTCGAGCACGGCCCGCAGACGGTGGAAACGGCGGGGAAGCAGGGGCATGGTCTCCCGGCAGGCACGGCGACCCAGAGGTTCTACGCGGTGACGCGGCTGATCCCCTTCGGACGCCTGCTCACCTATGGACGCGTGGCTGAACTGGCCGGCCACTTCGGGGCGGCCCGGCAGGTGGGCTGGGCCCTGCGGCGTCTGCCCGATCTCGACACCGTCATCCCCTGGCACCGGGTGGTGAATGCCCGCGGCTGCATCAGCCTCTCGGAGAGCCGGGAAGGCAGCGACTGGCTGCAGCGTCAGCTGTTGATCGATGAAGGCATCGCCGTCGACGGGGAGGGACGGCTGAACCTGCGCCGCCATCTCTGGACGCCGGATCCGAGCGAGGTTGTCCGGCTGCTGGAGGCCGGCGCTCCCGGACCCACTGAGCCCTCCCCGGCGTGAGCGACCCCGGTTCCGCTGCAACCACCGGACTCTTGCCGCGGTGGATCGCCTGGCAGGTGCTGCAGGCCGTGGCCGCCGGTGCCTACGCCGATCGTGCTCTGGAGCGGCAGCTCAGCCGTTCCGACCTGCCGCCCCGCGACCGGGCCCTGGCCACCGAACTGGCCTACGGCGCCATTCGCCAGCGCCGCCGCCTGGACAGCTGTATCGACTGGCTCGGCCGGGTGCCGGCGCAGCGGCAGCCCCCACCCCTGCGCTGGCTGCTGCACATCGGTCTGCAGCAGTTGCTGGCCATGTCACGCCTGCCGCCGTCGGCCGTGGTGAACACCAGCGTGGAGCTGGCCAAGCGCCATGGCCTCGGCCGCCTCGCGCCGGTGGTGAACGGCATCCTGCGCTCGGCGCTGCGGGCCCGCGATGCGGCCGATCAACCGCCGCTGCCTGAGGAGCCCGTCGCCCGTCTGGGGCAGGAGCACTCCCTGCCGGACTGGCTGGCGGCGGATCTGCTGCGCTGGCTCCCGCCTGAACAGGCCCGATCGGTGGCCGCCGCCTGCAACGCGGTGCCACCGATCGATCTGCGCGTGAACCCGCTTCGCTGCCGGCCCGGGCTGCTTCATGACGCCCTGCAGCAGGCCGGAGTGCCGGCGGAGCCGATCGCGGGGCTCTCCGCGGCCCTCACCCTGCCGGCCCATGGCGGTGACCTGCGCCGGCTGCCGGGCTATGGCGAGGGCTGGTGGTCGGTGCAGGACCGCCATGCCCAGGCCCTCACCCCCCTGCTGGAGCCGCAGCCGGGCCAGTGGGTTCTCGATGCCTGCGCCGCCCCGGGGGGCAAGGCCACCCATCTGGCGGAGCTGATGCAGGACCACGGCACCATCTGGGCGGTGGATCGCTCGGACCGCCGCCTGCGGCGCCTGAGGGCGAATGCCGAGCGTCTCGGTCTGCAGTCGATCCAACCTCTGGCTGCCGATGCCCTGACCCTGGCCAGCGAGCGGCCGGACTGGATCGGGAGGTTCGATCGGATTCTCCTCGATGCCCCCTGTTCGGGCCTGGGCACCCTGGCCCGCCATGCCGATGCCCGCTGGAGGCTCACCCCAGAGGCCATCCCGCCCCTGGTGAGCCTGCAGCGGCGGCTCCTGGAGGCGATGGTGCCGCTGCTCGCCCCGGGAGGCCGCTTGCTGTACGCCACCTGCACCATTCACCCGGCGGAAAACCGGGAGACGGCGGCGGCCTTTCTCAGTGCCCAGCCGGCCTGGCGCTGCCTGCAGGACCAGCAGGTCTGGCCCGAGCCCAGCGGGGGCGATGGCTTCTACGCCGCCCTGCTGGCTCCAGGCTGAGGAGGCCCGGGCTCAGAGCGGGCGCAGCGGCGGTGGCTCGAAGTTCTCGTTCACCGGCGGGCCACCGGCGTTGCCGGCCCCCGGCGAGGGTGTCCAGGGTGTCTGGACCCCGGGAGCCGGGTCGGAGGCGGAAGGGGCGGGCGTCTCGCCATCCTCCGGCAGGGTGTCCCAGCCGAAGGAGCTGCCGCCGCTGCTGTCGCGGGACTCGCCCTGACGTTTCTGGCGTGGCTTGAAGCTGCCGGTGAGCGCCGGCTTGGGGGGGAAGGTCTGCACCGGCATGTCCTCGGTGATCTGCTTCATGTACTGCTGCCAGGCCCAGGCGGCGGCACCGCTGCTGCTGCCGGTCTTGCGGTTGTTGTCGTACCCGAGCCAGACCGAGGTGGTGAGCTGGGGAACCGAGCCGATGAACCAGAGGTCGCGGGCCCCCTCCGATGTGCCGGTCTTGCCGGCCACCTGCCGATCGGGAAGGGCGGCGCCACGCCCCGTGCCGCTGGTCACCACCTGCTGCATCATCCACACCATGGCGTCGGCATGGGGCGTTTCCACCGCGCGGCGGCCGGCCTCACCGTCGACCCGGCGGCTCCAGAGGATCTCGTCCTCGGGGCCGCGGATCTCCTCGAACGGGGTGGGGGGCACGAACAGGCCCCGGTTGACGACGCCGGCGTAGGCGGCGGTCATGTCCACCACCGTCTGTTCATTGGCGCCGAGCACCATGGCGGGATAGGCCCCCACATCCTCGGTCAACCCGAGGTCGCGGGCCGTCTCGATCACGTCGTCGTAGCCCACCTTCTCGGCCACATCCACCGCGAAGGCGTTGAGGGAGCGGGCGAAGCCATTCACCATGGTCGTTTTGCCGCCCTTGCCCTTGATGCAGAACTTCTCGGCCGGGTAACAGCGCTGGGCGTTGCTGAAGGTGTCCTCCGGCTTGAGTCCGGCGCCGATGGCGGCCGTGTAGGCGAAGAGCTTGAAGGTGGACCCAGGCGAGCGCAGGGCCTGGCTGGCCCGGTTGAACTGGCTGGCGTTGAAATCCTTGCCACCGACCATGGCCCGCACCAGGCCCGTGCCAGGTTCCATGGAGACGAGAGCGCCCTGCATGCTGCCGCCGGCGTTCTTGCGGATCACCTCAAGACCCCGCTTCTGCCAGTCCAGGTTCAGGCTGGTGCGGATGGTGATGCCGCCGGTTTCCAGCTGCTCCAGGCTCAGCACCCCGGGCAGTTCCTGCGCCACCCAGCTTGTGAAGTAGGGCGCGCGGCTGTTGAAGTATTTGGGGGTGGCGGGATTGAGATCCAGCGGGGCCGCGCTCGCTGCCGCGCGCTGGTCCTCGCTGATGAATCCGGCCTGCTCCATGCGCTCGAGCACCAGGTTGCGGCGCTCTCTCGCCAGATCGGCATTCACCAGCGGTGAATAGACGGAGGGAGCGGGGGGCAGTCCGGCGATCAGGGCCGCCTCCGGCAGGGTCAGCTGATCGACGCTCTTGCTGTAGTACACCCAGGCTGCATCGGCGACGCCATAGGCACTCGCGCCCAGATACACGTAATTCAGGTACTGAGTGAGGATCTCCTCCTTGCTCAGCTGCCGCTCGATCTTGTACGCGAGGGCGGCTTCGCGCAGCTTGCGGGCCACCGTGCGGTCCTGACTGAGAAAGACCGTGCGGGCCAGCTGCTGCGTGATGGTGCTGGCCCCTTCCCGCACTTCGCCGCTGCGCACATTGCGGGCCAGGGCGCGCATGATGCCGCGGGCGTCCACGCCGTTGTGCTCGTAGAAGCGCCGGTCCTCCGCCGCCACGAACGCCTGCTTCACCAGCAGGGGCATGGTCTCGGGACTCAGCTTTTCACGGGTGGCCGGGCCCAGCTTCTGCAGCACCGTGCCATCCGAGGCGAGGATGGTGAGGGTGCCGGGCCGGTTGAAGTTGCTGACCTGGCCGGCCTCGGGCAGCAGGGCGTCGAACTGACGCGTGAGGGCGTCCTGGGCCATGGCGATGCTGCCGCCCACAGCGAGAGCGGCCACCGCCAGGGCCAGCCGCTTGGTCCCCGGTCTCACGAGAGGGTCACCAGTGAGCTGTGGCCGATGGCCAGGGCGGTGACCAGCATCCCGAGCACCAGGAAGGGCTGGGCGCTGGCCTGATACTTCACGTCGAAGGCCACGGGGTCCCGCAGCAGCCAGATGTCCTGGAAGGTGATCTGGGGCACCACCAGGAGGATCAGCAGCACGGCAGCCAGGTGCTGGCCGATGGCGATCAGCACCCCCACCATTGCCAGCTGGAACAGATCGATCATGCCGGCGCTGATCCAGCTGGCCCGCTCGACACCGAACACCACGGGAAGCGATTGCAGGCCGAGAGCCCTGTCGCCCTCCACGCTCTTGAAGTCGTTGACAACGGCGATGCCGAGTCCGGCCAGGCTGTAGGCGAGGGTGAGCAGGGCCGTGGTCCAGGTGAGCTGGCCGAACAGGGCCTGGCCGGCCCACCAGGGCAGGGCGATGTAGCTGGCTCCGAGGGCGTAGTTGCCCAGCCAGCCGTTCTGCTTGAGTTTCAGCGGAGGCGCGGAATAGACGTAGCTCACCAGGGAGCCCCCAAGAGCGAGAAGCAGCAGCACCGGACGGTCGTGGCCGGCCCAGAGATCGAGTCCGTAGGCCACGGCCAGACCTGCCAGGAGCAGCAGCAGGATCTGCGCCCGGGCCTGATTGAGCGAGATCGCCCCGGAGGGGATCGGCCGGTAGGGCTCGTTGATCGCGTCGATCTCCCGGTCGTAGTAGTCGTTGATCGTCTGGGTGTAGCCGGCCAGCAGCGGACCGCTCATCACCATGCAGGCCATGGCCGCGGCCACATTCGCCGGAGTCCAGGTGAAGGAGCCGGAGGCGGCGGCACCACAGAGCACACCCCAGATCAGGGGGATCCAGGTCACCGGCTTCATCAGCTGCAGCCGCAGCTTCCAGAGCGATGTGGTGCCGGAGGCACCCTTCATCCCCAGGAGCTGACGTGCGGCCGAGGAACGGTCGGGGCTGTCTGCTGACGCCAAGGGGTCGCCAGAACCCGGCTGATCGGCGTCAGGCCTCAGTGATCTCATCCTCGAAGAACCAGCAGCTTCTGCCATCGGCCAGGGTCACCACCACCCCCACACCGGTCCCGTCAGTCATCTTGAAGTCGGTGACGGTTCCGGTGGGATCCCCCTGGAGGGCGGTCACGAGCGCGGCCGGGATGCGGTCCCGGACCCGTGTGACGCGAACGCGGGAGCCGATCGAGATCCCGTTGCTCGCCTGGGCCATGGAAGCAACGATCATGAAAGATGAAGCAACCCTAACAGTCGTCTCCGGAGGCAGCCCGATGGTGGCCAGGCGCATCATTCCCTGTCTCGACGTCGCCGATGGACGGGTGGTGAAGGGGGTCAATTTCGTCGGTTTGCGGGATGCCGGCGACCCGGTGGAGCTCGCCTGCCGCTACAGCGACGGCGGCGCCGACGAGCTGGTGTTTCTCGACATCGCGGCCAGCCACCAGGGCCGGGACACGCTGGTGGAGATGGTGGAGCGCACGGCGGAGTCGGTGCGGATCCCCTTCACGGTGGGGGGCGGCATCGCCACGATTGCCGGCGTCACCACGCTGCTGCGGGCCGGTGCCGACAAGGTGAGCCTGAATTCGGCGGCGGTGCGCGATCCGGAGCTGGTGAGCCGGGGGGCCGAGCGCTTCGGTTGTCAGTGCATCGTTGTGGCCATCGATGCCCGCCGCCGCCGTGGCGAGCCGGGCTGGGATGTGTTCGTGAAGGGCGGGCGGGAGAACACCGGTCTGGATGCGGTGGCCTGGGCCCGGCGGGTGGTTGAGCTCGGGGCAGGCGAGCTGCTGCTCACCTCGATGGATGCCGATGGAACCCAGGCGGGCTACGACCTGGACCTCACTGCCGCCGTGGCCGCTGCGGTGAACGTTCCCGTGATCGCCTCCGGAGGGGCCGGATGCATCGCTCACATCGCGGACGCGCTGGAGCAGGGAGGCGCCTCAGCAGCGCTGCTCGCCTCGCTGCTGCATGACGGCGTGCTCAGCGTGGCCGAGATCAAGCGGGAGCTGATCGGACGCGGGCTGCCTGTGCGCCCGATCGAGGATCCGGCTCTTGAATTCGTCCCGCCGGAACCATGAAGTCCTGTAAAGAACTCGTTACATTGGTCTCATCTCGCACCGCCTGACTCGTTGTCCATGCCTGGCCTGGTCCTTTCGATGGATCACCCGCTGATCACCGCCGCTGCCCTGCTGATGGTGGTGGCGGTGATCACTCTCGTGGGCTGGGCCCTGCAGCTGATGCAGTCGGCCATCGACCGGCGCGAGTTCTCCCTGATGCTGGCCGGCTGCATGGTGTGTTCGGCGGCGGTGGGCCTGGCCACCGTGATGCTGATCACCTTCTCCCACAACACACCGCTGCAGCAGCAGCTTGGCCTGGGTCGTTCCGTCGTGGATGCCCAGGACGTCGCAGGCGTCAGCCTGGACGCCATCTCCCTGCCCGAGTGGACCGCGGACCTGTGAGTGCCGGTGCTGCCGATCCGGCGTCGGTCTCTTCGCTCTTCAACAGCCTCAGTCCTTCCTACAACCGTCTCAACGACGCCTTCAGCCTGGGGTTGCATCGGCTTTGGAAACGACGTGCCGTGGCCTGGCTGGCTCCCGCGCCGGGGCAGCGCGTCATCGACCTGTGCTGCGGAACCGGCGATCTGGCCCTGGTGATCGCGGCGAAGCTGCGGCCCGGCGGGGAGGTGATCGGCATCGATGCTGCGGAGGGTCCCCTCGCTCTGGCGGCACGACGCTCCGCCGCGATGCCCTGGCTGCCCGTGCGCTGGCAGTGCGGGGATGCTCTGGCGACGGGGTTGCCCACAGCGGCTGCCGATGCCGCCGTGATGGCCTACGGCCTGCGCAACCTCAGCGATGCGGGCCTGGGGTTGCGGGAGATGCACCGGCTGCTGCGGCCGGGCGGCCGGGCGGCGGTTCTCGATTTCAGTCATCTCCGGCCCGACCAGCTCCCACCGGGGCTTCCGCGCTGGCAGGCCGCCGCCACTGCCGGTCTGCAGCGCCAGATGCTGCGCCGGGTGGTGGTGCCACTCAGTGGCTGGGCCGGACTCTCCGATCACTACGCCTACCTGGAGCCGAGCATTGCCCGCTTCCCCTCGCCGCACGATCTGGAGCGGCTCGCTGTGGATTCCGGCTTCCGCCATGTGCGTCATCGCCCGCTTGCGGGGGGCTGATGGGCCTGCTGGAGCTGCGTGTCTGAACCCCGCTGGATCGGCCGCACCTGGACGTGAGGAATCTCACGCAACTCACACATCAAAGAACCATTCTCAGATCGTGTTTGCACAGTTTTAGACAGCCTTGCCCGGAGTGGATCTGAAGCGCTCACGTTCGCTGTGAACACTGAGGCCCCACAAGGCCCGGAAGCGACCTGGCACAGGGAGCAAGTCAGTCGGTACGGGTCTTGCATACGTTGGCGTTGCGACCGCGTGCTCCTGCCTTGGAGAACTTCCACATCCAGCCGGTGATCGATCTTGCCTCGAATCGCGTCTGCGGTGGTGAGGTCCTCTGGAGGCCCGATGGCGCACCTCCCTCTCCCGAGCAGCAGGCCGCACTGGAGGAGGACCCGGTCCTCAACACAACCATCACCCAGCAAGCGTTCGTCTTCGCTCTCCGCCAGCTCGAGCGTCCCCAGGGTGGTGTCTGGCTGGCCGTGAATCTCTCCTGCCGCTATGTGGGGTCGGGAATGGGGTTCTTCCGTCCCATCTCCCGCATGGTGCCGGATCTCGACACCATGCGCCGACGCGTGGGCCGGCGCCTGCTGATCGAAATCACCGAAAAGGGGATTGCCGGCCACGAGGAGTCGGCCTTCATCAATGAACTGGCCCAGCTGCACACGCTGGCGGTGGATGACTTCGGCATCGGCGACGGTCCGCTGTCTCACATGCTGAAGCTCGATTTCGGCAAAGTGAAAGTGGATCGTTCCGTGATCAGCGGCATCGATGCCGATTCCTACCGGCAGCGTTTCCTCCGCTGGCTCGTGGCCGGCTGCCATTCCATTGGTGCCGATGTCTGTGCTGAGGGGGTGGAGACTGAATCGGAACTCGCCTTCCTCCGCCGCCTCGGGATTAATCAGGGCCAGGGCTGGCTGTGGAGCAAGGCCTTGCCGCCGGAGCAGTTCGAGTCGATGGCGCTTCAGGATCAGGCCATCACCTTCCGGCCCGACCCCATGGCCATCAGCGTCTGAGCGGCCCGCGGCTCACCACTGTCTTCTGGGATCATCGGGGCTGGCCGCTCTCTCCGGCTCAGCCCCGCCATGCATTTCCAGAACCTGATCGCCACCCTCAACAGCTTCTGGGCGGAGCGGGGATGCCTGCTCCTGCAGCCGTACGACACGGAGAAGGGGGCGGGAACGATGAGTCCCCACACCGTCCTGCGGGCCCTGGGCCCCGAGCCCTGGGCCGTGGCCTATCCCGAGCCCTGCCGCCGACCCACCGATGGGCGCTACGGGGACAACCCCAACCGGGCCCAGCACTACTTCCAGTACCAGGTGCTGATCAAGCCGTCGCCTGAGGGCATCCAGGAGACCTATCTCGCCTCCCTGGAAGCGCTCGGCATTCATGCGGCCGAGCACGACATCCGCTTCGTGGAGGACAACTGGGAGTCACCCACTCTCGGAGCCTGGGGTGTGGGCTGGGAGGTGTGGCTCGACGGCATGGAGGTCACGCAGTTCACCTACTTCCAGCAGTGCGGCGGCATGGATTGCCGGCCCGTGTCGATCGAGATCACCTATGGCCTGGAACGCCTGGCCATGTACCTCCAGAACGTGGAGAGCATCTGGGATCTCAGCTGGAACGGCAGCTGCCGCTACGGCGATATCTGGCTGCCGTTCGAGAAGGGCCAGTGCCGCTACAACTTCGAGGCCTCCAATCCGGAGCGCCTGAAGCGTCTGTTCGCGCTCTACGAGGAGGAGGCCACCGATCTGATCGGCCGTGAGCTGCCGGTGCCGGCGCTGGATTTTGTGCTCAAGTGCAGCCACACCTTCAACCTGCTCGAGGCCCGGGGGGTGATCTCGGTCACCGAACGCACCGCCACGATCGCCCGCATTCGCACCCTGGCCAGGCAGGTGGCCGAAGCCTGGCTGAGCGAACGCGAAGCGCTCGGTTTTCCACTGCTGAAGCCTGTCCCGGTCGCGCCCTGAGCCGGTTCGGGGAATCCCCTGGAGCAACCTCCAGGGGATTCCGGTGCTGCTTGCCTTCGTCGGGATCGCCCTTGCCGCTCTGAGCCTGGGTGCGGTGTCGATCCCCGTCTGGCTCCGTCTGGCTGCCGCCGGGCTGCTCGCGATGGCGGGCTGGCGGTGCATCGAAGGCGGGGTAGGCCGTCCGCGCCGCTTTCTGGCCGCCCTGGTGATGCCCGCGCTCATGGCCTGGTCGCTCTGGCTGCAGCCCCGCCCGTCGCTGCTGGACCCCGTCCATCGCATTCCCGCTGGGCAGGAGCGCAGTGCAGCGCTCAGCCTGGTGGGTTCCGTTGCGGAGACTCCCCGCCCCTGGCGGAGCGGAGAGGGGTGCAGCGCCGTTCTGGCGGTCCGTGGCGGGCGCACGGCCCTCAGCCTCAAGCCCTGCCCGCCCGACCTTCGCGCCGGCTCCCGCCTCCGCGTGACCGGTGAGCTGCGCCGGCCGCTGCCGGCGGCCCATCCCCTGCTGGATGATCCGGCGGATCGACTGTCCGGCCAGGGGATCTGGACCCGCATGACCCCGCAGCGGATCGAAGGACTCGGGCAGCGGCCGGCTCCCCTGGCCGCTCTGCGGCTGCGCATCGCCTCGGCACTGATCGGCCGTGGTGGAGAGGCCTCGGGTGGCCTGCTGGCGGCGCTGGTGCTGGGCGGGGCCGTGGTGCCCCTGCCCGAGGGCCTCACCACCGCGTTCCGGGCGGCCGGGCTCTCGCATGCGCTGGCTGCCAGCGGCTTCCACCTTTCGGTGCTCCTCGGCGCCGCCATGGCCCTTGGCCGCCACCTGCCGGTGCTCCCACGACGGCTGACCGCAGCCGGAACACTGCTGCTCTTCCTGATGCTGGCCGGTCCCCAGCCCTCGGTGGTGCGGGCCGTGCTGATGGGCGGGGCGGCGCTGCTGGCGATGGAGGCCTCCCGGCGGACCCGGCCCATCGGCGTGCTGATGCTGACGCTGCTCCTGATGGCCCTGGTTCACCCGCCCTGGCTGCGCACGGCCGGTTTTCAGCTCAGTGCAGCGGCCACAGCGGGCCTGATCTGCAGTGCGGGCCCACTGCAGCGCGTTCTGGCAGGAGATCAGCCCTCCGCCTGGCGGCGCTGGCTCGCACCGGCGGTGGCTGTGCCGGTGGCCGCCTCCCTCTGGACGCTGCCCCTGCAGCTCTGGCATTTCGGCACCACCCCGCTCTATGCCATTCCGGCCAATCTTCTGGTCACACCCCTCCTGGCCCCGCTCACGATTGCGGCCGCCGGTCTGGCGCTGGTGGCGCTGGTCGTTCCCCCCCTGCTGGGGCCACTGGCCACGCCTGTGCTCTGGGGAGCCGCTCTGCTGCGCCACCTGGTGTCGGGGCTGGCCGCGCTGCCGGCCGCACAGCTGCACACGGGCCGTCCTGCATCGCTGCTGGTCGGGTTGCTCGTGATGGCTCTGATCCCCTGGCTTCTGGAGGGCTTCCGGCGCTGGCGACCCGGGGCGCTGGCGATGCTTGCGGCCGTGGTCCTGGTGCATGCGGGGCTGCTGTGGAGCGATCAGGTGCTGCTGGTTCATCGCTTCGGCCAGGACTGGCTGCTGGCCCGTCACCACGGCCGTGCCGCCCTCGTGGCCACCACCGCGGACGAACGCAGCTGTCGGCTGGCCGGCCAGCTCGTTCACGCCCTGGGCCACCAGGCTCTCGACTGGGTCGTGCTGCATGACCCGGTCCCCGCTCCCGACATGGGCTGCTGGGAAGCGCTGTCCGCCCAGGTGCTGTCGCCGGCTCACGGACGTCGGCTCGGGCCCGGCCAGCGTCTTCACAGTGATGGCCTGGAGTACACGCCGCTCTCGGCCGCCAGCACGGCTGCCCTGCTGCGGCTGGGAGGCCGTCCCTGGCTGCTGCTGCCCGACCGGCCCGCTCTGCTCAGCATCGCTTCGGCGCAGGCTCCGTCACCTCCAGTGGGCGCTCTCGACGGGCTCTGGCTTGGTGCCGCCCCGTCAGTCAGCGAGCTCGCCTGGCTGGACCGGCAGCCCCACCGTCGCCTCTGGCTGAGTGGTGCTCCGCCCTCGGGCGGGGCGCCGAATCGCCGGCGCGGTGCCCTCGGGGAGGCGGCCCACACCGGCGTGATCGGTTCCCTCATGGCCCGTCTCTGACCATCCATGCTCTTGGCTCATGCGTTGCGACGGCACCCTGATCGCTCCGAGATCGTCCGGGACGAAGGCCCGGCCGTACAGTTCGTTCGTGCTGGATGGTTGATCCGGCATCCCCCGCCGGGTCCCAGTCCCGGTGCGGCGCTGGGAGAGGTGGCAGAGTCCGGTTGAATGCGCACGACTCGAAATCGTGTAGGGGTCACACCCTCGTGGGTTCGAATCCCACCCTCTCCGTTTCCCATCCGCCCCCTGCACGGGCGGTCGCAGCCACGCCGGGAACCGGGCGGTCCGTGGATTGCCCCCCCCTGACGCGGACGCTACGGTCCGGTTCGCCTCATCCCTGCTGCGCCGACGATGCTTGTCCGAGCCGCGGCTGTTGCGATTGCATTGCTGGTGCTCCCGGCCTGCGGCGGTGGCGATGAGCAGGACAGCGCCGAGACGCCGGCAGCCGATGAGATTCCGGCCGCGGCTCCCCCGCCGGTGATCGAGGCAGTTCCTCCCGCGGTCGCCACCACCGGACTCACTCCGTTGCCGACCGCGCAGCGTGTCGTCGATGGAATCCCTCTGGGCCGGGACGATCCATTCCTTCCGGCACCAGCCCTGGAGGGAACCGCGGAACTGGTCGCCGCGCAACTGGAGGCCGAGGCCATCCTCGCCACGATGGACCCTGACGGTGGCCTGTCCCAGCAGGACCGGGCTGCGGTGATCGAGGAGATCAACAGCACCTTCGAGGGCCTCGAGATCACCGGCTTCATCCGCAGCCGCGGTCGGCAGAGGGTTCTGGTCGATTTCAACGGCCAGACCGGCGATCTGGCCGTCGGCTACGTAGGTGGTGCCGGACGGCGCCTGCTTCCAGACGGCTGGACACTGGAGAGCATCCGAGCCGACACGGGCGTGGTGATCTTCCGCAACGGCAACCGGGTCGCAGAACGACGCATCCTCTGACAACTCATGCGATCACGAATCCTCGTCCCCCTGCTCCTGGCCCCGCTTCTGGCGATCGCCGGCCTGAGTTCCCGCTCCCGTGCCGCCGATCTGCCGGACATCCCGGTGGAGACCGTCGATGAGCAGGCCTCGCTCCTCGCCGCTCAGACCTTCTGCCTGGAACGCCTGCGGGGAGCCGCCGAGGCCGAGGCGGAAGCGGCCTCCCTGGCGGCCGTCTTCCCCGCCTACGAGCCGATCCTGTCGCTCAGTGCCGATGAGCTGATGGCCGCCGCATCGGCCTATTCGCGCCGGCTGTGTCCCTATGCCTTCCCCGGACTGGCCGTGAAGGCGGCCGAGCAGCGCAGGGAGCAGTTTCTGGCGGAGCGGTCGGTCACCGGCGTCCCGGTCGGCGCACAGTTCACCTCGGTTGTCAGACCCCGACCCGAGTGCTTCGTCAGTGATTCACTCATCCGCTTTGCCCGCGCCGGTGGCCGCGCCGTTCTGCCGGAGTGCGGCAAGGAGTTCAACCCCGGTCTCCGCTGAGCCGATGAGGATGCCGCGATGACGCTTCACCCCCAACCGAACAGGATCAGCGCCCGATCGGTCACCGGACTGGCGGCGACGGCGGTGCTCCTGCTGTTGCAGGGTTGTGCCTTCCTCCCGCTGGGGCGCTGGCTTCCATGGAGTTCGGAAGGACCGGAGCTCGAGCTCAGCCTCCCCGGCCAGCCTCCTGGACCCGAAACGGATGTGCCCGGGGAGGGCTCGGCAACGGAGCCGGAGCCCGAGAGCAGTGAGCGGCGTGTGGTGTCCACAGGGCTGCCCTACCTGCGTGAGTCGCTGGCCACCGAGCTCAGGGAGAGTCGGGCCACGCTGGAAGCGGAGGTGGCCCGCTTCGATGACCGTCTCAGGACGATCAGGCTGAAGGCCGAGGAAGCGGCCGCGGAGGCCGCCCAGCAGACCGAGTGATGGCCGTCCGCCGACTCCCTAGGAATCTGTCGCGCGTAGATCAGCGGACACTCTCTCCACAGGCGCCGGCGAATCTGCCCAGACCCCAATGACTGCAATGGTTCTGCGGGCGAGAATGGGTCATGGTCAAGCCCAAGTCCTTCCGTCCCTGGAACCCTGAGCAGACCCTGCTGTTGCCACCGTCCCCGGTGGAGTGGCTGCCTGAGAACCACCTGGTGTTCTTCCTGCTGGATCTGGCCGCTGAACTGGATCTCGAGGCAATTCACGCCGTTTACCGCCAGAAGGATCCACGGGGGGAGAAGGCGTACGACCCCAGGATGATGGTGGTGCTGCTCCTGTACGCCTACTGCGTCGGTCTGCCCAGCTCGCGCAGGATTGAGAAGGCCTGCTGGGAGGACGCTGCCTTCCGGGTGCTCACCGGCAACCAGCAGCCCGATCACAGCCGGATCAGCGAGTTCCGCCGCCGTCACCTCGGCGCCCTGGCCGGGCTGTTTGTTCAGGTGCTGCGGCTCTGCCAGAAGGCGGGGCTGGTGAGCCTGGGTCATGTGGCCCTCGATGGCACCAAGGTCCGGGCCAATGCCAGCAGGCACAAGGCGATGAGCCACGAGCGGATGCTCAAAAGCGAGAAGCAGCTGGAGACCGAGATGCGGGCGCTGCTGCGCAAGGCGGAGCTCCTCGATGCCCAGGAGGACGGCCAGTACGGCAAGGGCAAACGTGGCGATGAACTGCCGCCGGAGCTGCAGCGACGCGCCAGCCGGCTGGAGTGGATCCGCAAGGCCAAGGCGGAGCTGGAGGCAGAAGCCGCAGCTGCCAACGCCCGCCAACGAGAGGAGCAGGCCGAGGTTGCCGAGCAGGACATGGCAGACGCGGAGGACAGCGGGGATGCCAGGGCCAGCAAGCGGGCAGTGCGTCGCGTGCGAGGTGCCCGCAAGCGAGCCGATGATGCCCAGAAGCTGGCGATCGAAACCGCCCTGGCGGCAGGTCTGGAATCACCTCAGATCAGGGCAGCCCGAGATCCGCTGGCCATGCCGAGCAGGCAGCTGCCCACCGATGCAGCCGGCAACCCCAAACTCCAGGCCCAGCGCAATGTCATCGACCCGGACAGCCACATCCTCAAAGGCTCCGGCGGCTGGGTTCAGGGTTACAACGCCCAGGCCGCCGTGGATGGGGATCACCAGGTGATCGTGGCCATCGGGGTGAGCAACCAGCCCAGTGATGCGGTGCACCTGCTGCCCATGCTCGAGCGGGTCCAGGCCAATACCGGCCAGGTACCCGAGGCCTTGATCGCTGACGCCGGCTACTGCAGCACCAGCAATCTGGAGGCCTGCGAGCAAAGGGGACTGGCGGCATACATCTCCACCAGCCGGCAGCGGCACGGCCAGAGGCCCAGGCCATCAAGGGGGCCAGCGCCCCGGGGTCTGGATGCCCGCGGGCGGATGGACCGCAAGCTGCGCTCGAAAGCCGGCCAGGCGACCTACGCCCTGCGCAAGACCATCGTGGAGCCGGTGTTCGGCCAGATCAAGGGAGCCAGGGGGCTGGATCGCTTCCGGTTACGGGGTCTGGAGAAGGCGAACGGGGAGTGGGCCCTGATGGCGACCACTCACAACATCCTCAAACTGTTTCGGGCCTCGCTGGCCATGGCCTGAGGGCGGCTTGTTCCTGACGGCAATGCTGGGATTTGATCCCCCTCGATCCCAGACCAGGGGCTCATTCAGGACGAGTTGGCCTGAGCTCAACGCGCGACAGACTCCTAGCGGTGTGACGGCTGACCCGCCTCAGGAGTGAAAGAGCAGCACCAGGCCCTGGCTGACCTGATGAAATTCACGCTCCTCCCGGCTGAGGTCCAGACCCACCTCAAGCCCCTCCTTGAGGGCATCCTCGAAGGGAGGTGTGCTCGGCGATGAGTCGGAGCACCACACCGCCGCAATCCCTACTGGTGTGGCATGCCAGCTGAAGCGATCCGTCCTGCCGATCGACGGTTCGCTCAGGGCGTCTTCCAGGAGGGCGCGGATGGCCATGACAGTGCTGGAGCGATTCAAGCTTCCTGAATCCGCCCATCGCTGACAACGCCCTGAGAGCTTTCGTGACGTGCGCTTTGCCCTGTCGCGATCCTCTGAAGACTCAGGCGTAGGCTCGGCCGAGATTCGTGAGCGGGCCGCTGAGTCTCCCCGACAGGATTGCCCTGGTTCACGAATGGTTCACCCCCCGATCCGTCGGTGGCAGTGAGCAGGTCGTGCAGGCGCTGGATCAGTTTCTGAACGCCGATCTCTTCGCACTGGTGGACGGCGAATCCACCCGACCCTCCAGCTGGCTGTACGGACGTCGTGTCCGCACCAGCTGGGTGCAGCGTCTGCCCTGGGGGGTCTCCCACGTGCAGCAGTACCTGCCCCTGCTGCCCGTGGCGATCGAGCACCTCGATCTGGCGGACTATCCGCTCGTGCTGAGCAGCAGCCATCTCGTGGCCAAGGGGGTGCTGACCGGGCCGGACCAGTGTCATGTCAGCTACGTGCACACCCCGGCCCGCTACGCCTGGGACCAGATGCAGGCCTATCTGAGGCGATCAACCCTGGCTCGCTCACCCCTGGGTCCGCTGATCCGCTGGCAGCTGCACCGGCTGCGGCAATGGGACAGCCTCTCCGCCCAGCGGGTGGACCGGCTGGTGGCCAACTCCCGCTTCACCGCCAGCCGCATCTGGCGCTGCTGGCGGCGGCGGGCGGCCGTGGTGCACCCGCCCGTTGCGGTCGATCGCTACGCCCCTCAGGGCGATCGCGACGACTTCTACCTCAGTCTCTGCCGCCTGGTGCCGTACAAGCGGGTGGACCTGGTGGTGGAGGCCTGCAACCGGGCCGGCCTGCCCCTGGTGGTGGCCGGGGATGGGCCGGAGCGGCGGCGCCTCGAGGCCCTGGCCGGTCCCACCGTGCGCGTGATCGGGCACTGCTCCCAGGAGGAGGCGCGCCGGCTGATGGGCTCATGCCGGGCTTACGTCTATGCCGGTCTCGAGGATTTCGGCATTGCGCCCGTGGAGGCGATGGCGGCCGGGGCCCCGGTGATCGCCCTGGCCAGGGGCGGGCTTCTGGACACCGTCCGCTGCCTGGCGCGGGGCGATGTGCACCCCACCGGATTGCTGTTCCCGGAGCAGTCGGCCGAGTCTCTGTGCGAGGCGCTCGAGTGGTTCGAAGCCAGGGCGGGCTGGCGTGATCTGCCCCCGGACGGCCAGCGCGAGTGGGCCGAGCAGTTCAGTGAGGACCGCTTCCGCCGGCGCATGCAGACGCTGCTGGAGGCGACCTGGAGCCAACATCGCCGCCGGCAGCGTCGGACCCACACTCCCCTGCCTGTGCCGTTGGACTGAGTGACCCCTCACGCCTTTGCTGGCGTGTTCATTGGTCTTGGATGCGTCTGAGATTCGTCGGTGTCCTTGGCAGGTTCGCTGCTCCGCCCCTATTCCGGACGGCCCCTGCCGCTGCTGAAGGTCCCCCCTTCGCCAGCCTCGGCCCGCTGGCTGATCCGCAGCCAGAGCCGTCGCGCCCGCACCCTGAAGCGGACCGGCGACATCGTCTTCTCCCTCGCAGTCCTCCTGCTCGGCTCGCCGCTCTACCTGGTCCTCGCTCTGCTGGTGAAGCTCACCAGCCCGGGTCCGGTCTTCTACGTGCAGCGTCGCGTTGGCCGTGGCTACCGCTCCTTCGGCTGCATCAAATTCCGCACGATGCGGGTGGATGCGGATCGCGCCCTCGCCGATCTGCTGGCCCGGTCCCCCGAACTGCGGGCCGAGTATCAACGGGACTTCAAGCTGAAGCGGGATCCCCGCATCACCCCGATCGGGGTCTTTCTGCGCCGCTCCAGCCTCGATGAACTGCCCCAGTTCCTGAACGTGCTCCGCGGCCAGATGAGCGTGGTCGGCCCGCGCCCCATCGTTTCGGCCGAGCTGGAACGCTACGGCTCCTGCATGGACGAGGTGCTCTCGGTCCGACCGGGACTCACCGGTCTCTGGCAGGTTTCGGGTCGCAACAACCTCAGCTACCGGCGCCGGGTGCGCCTCGATCTGGCCTACTCACGCGACCGCAACGTGGCGCTCGATCTCGCGATCATCATCCGTACCATTGGCGTGATCCTCTTCCCGATGGATCGCGGTGCCTACTGACATCAGCCTGATCCACTGACGGGGATTGCCAGAGCCACGCCGGCGACGCCCACCAGCCAGATCAGCATCAGACGTCGGGTCAGCAGCAGCATCCGCTCGATGTCAGCGGGCGTCACCGACCGGCCGCCCGCTCCCACCGGTGGCTTGATGGTGATCTCGCCGCCGTAGTGGTTGGCTCCGCCCAGTTCCACCCCGATCACCCGGGCATAGATGGCTTCCGAGAGCCCCGCGTTGGGAGAGGCATCGGCCCGGCCATCGCGGGCAGCGGCCTGCACCAGCGGCAGCCAGCGCCGCCACAGCCCGGCCGCCGGGGGCAGGCTGAGGGCCACCAGGCGCGCGGGGAGCCAGACGAGGGCGTCATCGAGCCTGGCGCCGGCGGTCCCGAGCCAGCGCAGCCGCCCGCGCCGGTAGCCCAGCATCGAATCAAGGGTGCTGGCGGCCTTCATGGCCCAGGCCAGCGCCAGTGGACCCGGCATCCACAGCGCTCCCGCCAGCCAGACCAGCGACCCGAGGAGCATCCAGAACAGGGGGGCGAAGACGCCGTCCACGGCGTTCTCACTGGCGGTCTCCGCCGCGGCCCGGAGAATGCCGCCCCGATCGAGCCGCTCCACGTCCCGTCCCACGATCCAGGCCAGTCGCCGGCGCGGGCCATTCAGGCTGCCGTCGTCCTCCGCCAGGGCGGCCAGCACCCCCCGAACCGCGTCCGTCAGGCTGCGCCAGGCGAGGGCACTGGCCAAAGCCACCACCAGGGGGATCCAGCCGATGGGGCTCTGCAGGGCCAGGCGCTCCAGCACCCAGCCGCTCCCACCGCTCACGAGCACCAGGCCTGCCGTGATTGCTCCGCCGGCCAGCCGCAGCCGGATCGGAGAATCGCCGGCCCAGCGTTCCCCGCCGTGGCGCAGGCGCTCGATGCCCCACCCCATCACCTGCACGGGATGCGGCCAGGAACGCGGGTCGCCGATCCAGGCATCGAGGACGACGGCGGCCAGGACCGGTGCCAGGGGCCACAGCGCGCTCCAGAGCTCGTGCCATGGCTTCACGGCACCGCGCCGGGCCTGGGGCGCGAGCTGTGGGGGACCACGGCCATCGTCAGGAAGAGCAGCAGCAGCAGCGGCAGCGCCAACTGGAGGCCGATGCCCTGGGCGATGGCACCCATGGCCACACTTCCCAGCAGCCCGCCGACTGCGCCCGAGCGGCGCAGCACCTGCCAGGCCAGGCCGGGATCCGTCCGCTCCGGCAGATTCCCCGCCAACGCTGCGTCGCTCGTGGCCGCGAGAAGGCCGATGGGAACGAACAGAGCCACGGCGCTCCAGCCGGCCATCAGCTGAGTGAGTCCCAGCAGAGCCGCCAGGGCGGCAAAGCTGGCGCTCGTGGAGCGGAGCCGGGGCATGCCGGCGGGAAGCACTCCCCAGAGGGCCCGGCCGAGTCCGTAGGCCACCAGCACCATGGCGAAGTCGAAGCAGCGGCCCTGATCCACCGTGCGCACCCACAGGGGCAGCAGGGCGAACAGCCCTCCGAACAGGGCTCCCTGCAGCAGGCCGGCCCCACTGAGCCTGGCCCGCATGCTGTCCGGGTGGCGGCCGTTGCCATCGCTGTCGTCCCCGGACCCGGCGCGCGAGCTCTGGCTCAGGGCCAGCGGCAGCAACAGCACCAGGGCCGGTGCGAACTGGGCCGGGGCGGGAAACAACAGCGCGGTCAGCAGCAATCCGAGCAGCCCGCCCAGCTCCGCTGCGGACCGGAGTCCCTCAGCCGTTGCGCCGGGGCGCTCCAGCAGGCGCTGCTGCAGAGGCAGCTGACTGCTCTCCCTCCCCAGCCCGAACAGCAGGCTGGCAAGAAAGCAGATGGCGATCAGCCAGACCGTGTTCTGCGCTGGCAGGCTCCGGGCTCCGGCCAGGCTGGCGGCCAGCAGCATCAGCAGGCTGAGTAGCTGGAGACCGTAGGCGGAGGGTTTCGGCCGCAGGGGCAGCAGGGCCGGCAGGGTGACGACCGCCGGCAGCAGGCCGTTGAGCAGCGGCGAGCGGCTCAGGCCACTCACCAGCCAGGCGGTTGCCGCCAGGCTCAGGCTGGATCCGGCCTGGGAGGACCCCCAGGCCAATGCGGCGGACCGGGCGCCCGAGCGCACCCAGGCGATCAGGCGGCGCGCAGCCAGCTGAACATCGATCTCAGACCTTCACCCACCTGCTCGACGGGATGCTCCGCGTCCTGCTGACGCCATTCGCCCATCCGCGGCTTGCCGGCTTCGCACTCGGCCACGAAGTTGCGGGCGAAGGTGCCGTCCTGAATGTCGCTCAGGATGCGCTTCATCTCGGCTTTGGTGTCGGCGGTGATCACGCGCGGGCCACTCACGTAGTCGCCGTATTCCGCGGTGTTGGAGATCGACTCCCGCATGGCCGTCAGGCCGCCCTTGACCATCAGATCCACGATCAGCTTCACCTCGTGCAGGCATTCGAAGTAGGCCAGCTCGGGCTGGTAGCCGGCCTCCACCAGGGTCTCGAAACCGGCCTTGACCAGAGCGCTCAGGCCGCCGCACAACACCGCCTGTTCCCCGAAGAGGTCGGTCTCGGCCTCCTCCTTGAAATTGGTCTCGAGGATGCCGGCGCGGGTGCCGCCGATGGCCTTGGCGTAGGCCATGGCCAGCTCGCGGGCCTGGCCGGAGGCGTTCTGCTCGACGGCGAACAGGCAGGGGACACCCTGGGCGTTCTGGTATTCCCAGCGGACGGTGTGGCCCGGGCCCTTCGGCGCAATCATCACCACATCCACATCGGCCGGGGGCTGAATCAGGCCGAAGCGGATGTTGAAGCCATGGGCGAAGCTGAGCACCTTGCCCGGTTTGAGGTGCGGTGCGATCTCGGCGCTGTAGACGGCCTGCTGCGCTTCATCGGGCAGCAGGATCATGATCCAGTCGGCACGCTCGGCGGCCTCTGCCACGCTGAGCACCTCAAGGCCGTCGGCCCGGGCCTTCTCGGCCGAGCGGCTGCCCTCGTAGAGGCCCACCACCACATCGATGCCGCTGTCCTTCAGGTTCAGGGCATGGGCATGACCCTGGGAGCCGTACCCGATGATCGCCACCGTTCTGCCGTTGAGAAGGCTCAGGTCAGCATCGGCGTCGTAGTACAGGGTGGCCATCCGTGGGAATGCAGGCGCAGACAGACCGATGAGTGTATCGGCGCGACCTGCATGGCCCGGGCTGGCCGGGCCTCAGCTGCGCGCGGCGTCGGGGTCCTCGATCACCCGGTCGATCAGGCCGTAGTCCTTCGCTTCGGCAGCGCTGAGGAAGTAGTCGCGGTCAGTGTCGCGCTCGATCTTCTCGAGTGGCTGACCGCTCATTCCTGCGAGGCTGCGGTTGAGCATGTCCTTCATGCGCAGGATCTCGCGCGCTTCGATCTCGATGTCGCTGGCCTGCCGTTGACTCGTGCCACCGAGGGGCTGGTGGATCATGATCCGGCTGTGGGGCAGGGCCACCCGCTTGCCCTTGGTGCCGGCCGCGAGCAGAAACGCACCCATGGAGGCCGCCAGACCGACGCAGATGGTCACGACGTCGGATTTGACGTACTGCATCGTGTCGAAGATGGCCAGTCCGGCGGTCACCGAGCCGCCGGGGGAGTTGATGTACAGATAGATCGGCTTGCTGCTGTCCTCGGAATCGAGGTACAGCATCTGGGCCACCAGGCTGTTGGCCACGCCGTCGTTGACCTCCTGCCCGAGAAACAGGATCCGCTCGACGCCGAGACGGGTGTAGATGTCGACCCAGCGCTCGTACTGGCTGCCGGGAAGGCGGTAGGGGACGCTCGGAGTGCCGATGGGCATGGTCAGGAAGTCTGTTGAGGGTGTGTGGAGGGAAGAGGGAATGGCGGCTCAGGCCACCGGTACCGGGGCTGGGCTGGGGAGATCCTTGCGACTTCCGAGAACGCGATCGATCAGCCCGTAGTCCTTCGCCTGTTCGGGGGTGAGGTAGCTCATCCGGTCGGAGTCGCGGCTCAGTTCCTCCACTGAGCGCCCGGTGTTGCTGGAGAGGATCTCGAGCATGGAGCGCTTGTTGTGCAGCACCTCCTGGGCACGGATCTGGATGTCGGTGGCCTGGCCCTGAGCGCCGCTGCGGGGTTGATGCAGCACGATCGAGGCGTGGGGAAGCGAGGCCCGCTGACCCTTGGTTCCGGCCGAGAGAATCACCGCTGCAGTGCCCATCGCCTGGCCGATGCAGATCGTGTGGATCGGCGGTTTGATGTAGCGCATCGTGTCGCAGACAGCGAAGGCTTCCGTTTCAAAGCCGATCGCATCGCCTGAGTACCAGCTTGTACCGGTGGAATTGATGTAGAAATAGATCGGCTTCTCCGGATTGTCGAACTCCAGATAGAGAAGCTGAGCGATGATCAGCTCGGTCACATCCATGCCGAGCTGCCGTTTGGTGTCGTTGTCGGAAAAGAGAGGCAGTCCGAGGTAAACGATCCTCTCCTTCAACATCAGGGAGGGCAGATCCGGTGGCGGGGTGCGCATCACGGCCGAATCACCGTAATAAGGGGCCGAAACCGTCATCGCCGCTCGCGAGTTGTGCTGTGTCGACCCTAGCGGGGGTGTGCGGGCCTGTGGTCGCAGCGTGCGAACACCATGCGACCGGCGGATGTCTGCAGGGCGCCGGTCACGGTCACCGGCAGCCGCTGGCCGATGCGGTCTCGCGCCCCTTCCACCACCACCATCGTGCCGTCCTCGAGGTAGCCCACCCCCTGCAGCGCTTCCTTGCCCTCGCGGACGATCTTGAGTTTGAGCTCGTCACCGGGGCGAACCTCCGGCCGCAGGGCGATCACCAGATCACTGAGGTTCATCACCCGCAGCTCCTGGACCCGGGCGACCTGGGCCAGGTTGTAGTCGGCCGTGAGCAGGGTCCCGCCAGTGTCGGAGGTGAGCAGCAGCAGCTTGTCATCCACCCCCGCGCCCTCGTAGCGGGTGCTGTTCACCACCAGGCGGCGGCCGTAGGTGGAGCGCAGCTCGGTGAGCAGCTTCAGCCCCCGGCGTCCCTTGCCCCGTTTCTCGGCATTGGCTGAGTCGGCCAGGGCCTGCAGCTCATCGATCACGGACTGGGCCACGATCACCTGCCCTTCGAGCAGGCCACAGGCCAGCAGGGCACGGATGCGCCCATCGATGATGACGCTGGTGTCGAGAATCTTGGCCGAGGCCGGCGTGAGCACGCCATCGGCCACCAGCAGCGCTTCGGCGGCGCCGGGATTGAACAGCCGCAGCAGCGTGCGGCCGTGCACCTCGGCCAGGTTGTACCCCAGCACCCCGAAGAACACGTTGCTGAGCACCGCGGCCAGCGGCTTGATCAGGATGACCTCCCACGGCAGCGGCAGCAGCAGGATCGGGGCCAGCAGCAGGTTGGCCACCAGCAGTCCGAGGATCAGGCCCACCGACCGGCTGATCAGCAGGTCGGTGGGCATGGTGCGCACCTGCTGCATCAGCTTCTGGCGCAGCTGCTGGAAGAAGACCCCCGCCAGCAGGCCGAAGAAGGCGCCGAAGCCCCCCATCACCGTGCGCAGCCCCTCCGGGTTGGTGACCTGCACCAGCATCGATTCGGGCAGCAGATCGACGCCGAGCCATCCGGCCGCCCCCCCCGAGACCAGGAACAGCACCAGGATGAGGACTTCCACCATGAGAGGCGTGCCGGTCCATGTCGTGCGGTACGAGGGCAGCATGCCCCATTCCCCGCGGTGCGGCCCGGGCCCCTGCCGCAGCGTTGTGAGTTCGTGATCGGCTCCGCCCCCCGCCTCTGGCCGCCGCGCAGTGCCTACGTGCACGTGCCCTTCTGCCATCGCCGCTGCTTCTACTGCGACTTCGCGGTGGTTCCCCTCGGCGATCGGGCGGACGGGGGGCGATCCGGCTCGGTGCAGGCCTACCTGGAGCTGCTGCAACGGGAGATCCACGCCGCGCCGCACGGACCGCCGCTCTCCACGATCTACGTGGGGGGCGGCACACCCTCCATCTGTACCCCCGATCAGATCGCCGGGATCCTCAGGAGCCTGCGGCAGCGCTTCGGTCTGGCTCCCGGAGCGGAGGTGACCCTGGAGATGGACCCGGCCAGCTTCGACCGTCCGCGCCTGGCGGGCATGCTGGACGCCGGCATCAATCGCGTCAGCCTCGGGGGGCAGAGCTTCAGCGACGTCATGCTCGAGCGTCTCGGTCGGCGGCACCGGCGCGTTGACCTGGAGCGGGCCGGAGGCTGGCTGACGCAGGCCCTTCTGAGCGGTGACCTGCGCAGCTGGAGCCTGGATCTGATTCAGGCCGCTCCCGGCGAGACCCGCCACAGCTGGGATGAGCAGCTCTGCCGCGCGATCGCGCTCGGCCCTCCGCACCTCTCCATCTATGACCTGAGCGTGGAGCCCGGCACGGTGTTCGCCAGGCAGCGCGACCGGGGCGCCCTGGTACTGCCCGACGAGGATCTGGCGGCGGACCTGATGCTCCAGACCGCAGCCACACTGGCGCGTCACGGCTATGGCCACTACGAGATCTCGAACTTCGCCCTGCCCGGGCACGCCTCCCGCCACAACCGCGTCTACTGGAGCGGCGCCGGCTGGTGGGGCTTCGGGCTGGGAGCCACCAGCGCCCCTGCGGGCACAAGGGAGAGCCGGCCCCGGACCCGAGCTGCCTACGAGGCCTGGTTGCGGGATCGGCTGACCCCATCAGAGGCTCCTGAACCCGGCCTGTTGGCGCTGCTGCCCTTCGATGAGCAGGTGCTGGTGGGACTCCGGCGCCGGGAGGGGGTGCACCTGAGCCGGCTGGCTGAGGCCTGCGCCATTGAACCCGCCGCCCTGGCCGACCTGATCCAGCGTTGGCAGCCTTGGCTCCAGAGCGGCCTGCTGCAGCGTGCCGGGGGGCGCTGGTGGCTCAGCGAACCGGAGGGAATGGCCCTCAGCAATGGCCCGTTGCGGGAGCTGCTCGACTGGTGGGATGCGTGGCCGGATGCTGCTGCTGCTGAAGAACCCAGTCCCGCAGGGTCTCCCCGAACAGCCGACCCCCCTCCAGCAGTGGCGGGCTGAAGGGCGGGGCGGCCTCGCTGAGGCCCAGCAGATCCGCGCTGACCCTGACCTGGCCGTCGCAGTCGTCACCGGCACCGATGCCGATCACCGGGATGCTCAGGCGATGGCGCAGTCGGCCGGCCAGGGTTGAGGGGATGTGCTCCAGCACGAGTGCGAAGCAGCCGGCGGCCTGAAGGGCCAGTGCCTGCTGCTCCAGGCGCTCCTGGCTCACCGGATCGCCGCCCTGGCGGCGGTAGCCGAGCTGATGCACCGACTGGGGCGTGAGGCCGACGTGGCCCATGACCGGGATGCCCATCCGCACCAGCCGGTCGATCACCTCCAGGATCTCGGGCTCGGCGCCCTCCACTTTCACCGCGGCCGCCGGCGCCTCCTTGAGGGCGCGGCCGGCGGCCGCCACCGCGTCATCCGGTCCGCACTGGTAGCTCAGAAACGGCAGATCGCAGATCAGCAGCGGCTGGAGATGGGGCGGGGGCAGGAGCCCGCGCCCTACAGCCCGGCAGTGGTGCAGCATGTCCTCCAGGGTGACCGGAAGGGTTGTGGCATGGCCCAGGGCGGTCATGGCCAGGGAATCTCCCACCAGCAGCACATCGGCACCGGAGTCCTGCACCCACCGGGCCGAGAGAGCGTCCCAGGCCGTGAGCGCCAGGATCGGCCGGCCGTGGCGTTTGTATCGGATCAGATCGTCAGGACGCACGGCAGAGAACCACCAGCGCCCTTGCTAGCATTTGACTGACTCGGACCCATGCGGTTCCGACGCCCAAATCTGGTCAGGACCGGAAGGGAGCAGCCACACGGGATGCTCAGAGCAGGCGTGGACTCCGAGTCACCCATTTCACCGGAGCTGCTGCGTTCAGCGAACAAGCGCCGATCCAGCTAATGGTGCATGGCTCTTCGTTCGCATCACGGTGGACATTGAATTGAATATTCAGGAGTCAGATCCACAGAACTCTGACTCCTGAATGCATCTCAAGGGTGATCGGGACGTTCCTTGCGCTTGCGCAGAAACTCCGGAATGGCCGCTCCGGCCCCCTCGCCGAGTGCCGGAGTGCTGGGAGCCGATGTGGGCACGGTGGAGAAGTGGGGCTGGGCCGGCCGCTCGGAGCGATAGCTCTCGCTGCCTTCGAAGCCGGTGACAATCACCGTCACATGGATCTCTCCCTCCTGCCGCTCATCCACCACGGCACCGAGGATGATGTTGGCCTCGGGATCCACCACGTCGTAGATGACTTCCGAGGCTGTTGTCATGTCCTCGAGAGTCATGTCGCGCCCACCGCTGATGTTGATCACACAGCCCTTGGCTCCATCGATGCGGGCGGACTCGAGCAGGGGGCTGCTGATGGCGGCCTGAGCGGCTTCCACCGCTCTGGAGCGCCCGGACCCGACACCGACACCCAGCAGGGCCGTACCGGCCTCGCTCATCACCGAACGGACGTCGGCGAAGTCCACGTTGACCAGGCCGGGTCGGGTGATGATGTCGGTGATGCCCTTGACGCCCATCCGGAGTACGTCATCGGCTGAGCGGAAGGCTTCCTGGAGCGGTGCTCCGGAGATCGTGTCCCGCAGACGGTCGTTGGGAATGACGATCAGTGTGTCGACATGCTCGGCGAGGCGGGCGATGCCCTCATCGGCCTGGCGCTGCCGTTTGCGGCCCTCGAAGGAGAAGGGTTTGGTGACGATGCCGACCGTGAGCGCGCCGACCTCCTTGGCTACCTCGGCCACCACCGGGGCGGCACCCGTGCCGGTGCCCCCACCCATGCCCGCGGCGATGAAGACCAGATCGGCGCCTTCCAGGTTCTGCTGCAGTTCCATGCGCGACTCCTCGGCCGCCTTCTGCCCGATGGTCGGGTTGCCGCCGGCTCCCAGCCCCCGGGTCAGCTTCTGGCCCAGCTGGATGCGGTGCTGGGCTGCCGAGAGGAGCAGAGCCTGGGCGTCGGTGTTGAGCACCCGGTAGCCGACACCTTCGAGATCCGATGCGATCATGCGGTTGACCGCATTGCTGCCACCACCTCCGACCCCGATCACCTCGATCCTCGCGCTCTGACTGGGAACGATGCCGTTGGGGCTGCCGTTGGCGTGGGTCATCGCCGCATGCTCGGGATCAGAGGTCGCAAGGGGAATGGGAAGCGTGGTGTCCGTCTGCACCTGTGGGCCACACCATTCGAGTTCCGCAGCATTATGTCGTCATTGGCTTCGGTTTTCCGAAAGATCCCAGCCAGTTGCCCGATTTGCGTGGAAATGCAACCCCGGTGCCTGAGGATCTGCCCTCGCTCTTGACGGATGTGTGCCTCACGTCCCTGAGGATCCGTTGCGCCGGCGCGCGGTGGCCGTGTGGATCAGTCGGTTTCCGCTTGTGCAGAGGCACTGGCTGGCTTCGCCGCAATCCCCAGCTCCGGTTGCTCGGGATCGGTGAGATCGATGCTCACGAGCCGGCGTCCGCTCAGTTGCTGGGGCAGTTTGCTCGTGAGGTGCCGCATCACGGCCAGTCGCTCCGGGTGGCGACCGTCATCGGAGCCCAGCAGCACATCGCCCAGGGCCTCGGTGCTCAGCCAGAGCTCGCCATTGCTCTCGAACCGCACTCTTGAGAGCGGGCTGCCCATGCCGTCGCGACGCTCCAGCACCTGCTCGAGCGTGGGGCGATAGCGCTGCTGCCAGCCCAGCACCCGGATCGAGGTGAGAGGCTCCTCGCCGGCAGCCAGCAGAGAGCGGTCCATCCAGTGCCCCGCGCCGTCCACGAGCCCCGCCTCCACGCCGGAGCGGGTCGGACGTTCCGCGTGCGCCAGGGGATCCCGGTCCGTGAGACGGACCATGAGGCGTGGGGGCAGCATCCGCCGTTGCACGTGCACCTCCTGCACCGGAAGCATGGTGCCCAGGCGCTCCTCCACTTCGCTGGGCACCAGATCGAGCAGGGTGCGGGGGAAGGAGAGCTCCAGGGCCTCGAGCACCCGCTCCCGTCCGAGCCGTTCGCTGCCGCTCACCACCACCTGGTCGGCACGGCTCAGCTGCCAGCCCTGATCCAGCACGAGCACTCCCAGGCCGCCGGCCGCGGCCAGGAAGAACAGCAGCCGCCAGGCGTTGGCCAGGCCCTCCCACTGCTTCTGGCGGCGCATCAGCCGGCGCCGTTCAGCGCCGGGGGAGCGGACCCGCGATCGCACCGGGGGCGTCACAGATCGCATCGGCAGCGGGCCATCAGTTCATCCATCCAGAGCCGGGCCCGGTCGGCATCGGCGAAGGGCACATCCGCCTGCTGTCCCGCCCCGACCAGGCGGATCCGGCACTGGCCCTGGGATTCCTCGGTCAGGGGCGCTTCGCCCGTGTCGAGGGCCAGCAGCTCCAGCAGCTCCAGCTGACGGACCCGGAATTCACCCTGGGGGTTGAGCTTGCCGGCTTCGAAACTCGCCCAGCTCAGCAGACCGTCCTTCAGCCGCGCCGCTCCCTGGCCGTCGAGCTTGGCCAGTTCCGAGCCGGTCGCCCAGGTTCGGAACAGGCCCTGTCGCCGTCGCTCCAGCCAGCCCAGGGCGGTGAGCAGAACGAAGAACAGGAGCAGCGGAAGCCAGAGGAGACCCTGGGTCATGGCAATGCGGGGGTGACCCCGACGGCCGCCCCATCCTCGCTGGCCGGCGCGGCGGCATCGTCGTCCAGGGCCAGCCGGATCAGGCGGTGCACCAGTTCCGGCAGGGGCACGCCGGAGGCCTGCCAGAGCATCGGGTACATGCTCTGGGATGTGAATCCGGGGAGGGTGTTGATCTCGTTGACCCACAACCGCTCCACGCCGGGCTCGTAGAAAAAGTCAACGCGAGCCAGTCCGCTGGCCGCCACGGCCCGGCAACTGGCCACGGCCAGTCGGCGGATCTGCTCACGGATGCCGTCCGGGATCTCGGCCGGGATCAGGCAGTGGCTCAGTCCGTCGCTGTATTTGGCGGTGTAGTCGTACCAGTCGGCGTCGAAGCGGATCTCCCCCACCACCGAGGCCTCCAGCCGCCGGCCGCCCAGAACGGCGCATTCGAGCTCTCGGGCGCTGACGCCCTGCTCCACCACCAGACGGGAATCGTGACGGCAGGCTTCCAGAAGGCCCGTGCGGAGTTCCTCCCGGCTGTTGCAGCGGCTGATGCCCACCGAGGACCCGAGGTTCGCCGGCTTCACGAAGCAGGGGTAGCCGAGGGCCTGCTCCAGTTCGGCGGCCAGCGCCTCGCCATCGCTCATCACCCGCGTGCGGTCGCAGGATCGATAGGGCACCTGGGGCAGCCCGGCAGCCGCGAAGGCGGCCTTCATGGCCTGCTTGTCCATGCCCATGGCCGACCCCAGCACCCCCGAGCCGACGAACGGCGTTCCCATCAGGGTGAACAGTCCCTGAACGGTGCCGTCCTCTCCGTTGGGGCCGTGCAGGACGGGGAACCAGACCTGCACGGCCTCGGCGGCGGCGGGCAGACCCCGGAAGCCCGCTCGGGGAGAGGCTTCGGATGAGTCGGAAGGCGAGCCGGATGGCGTCTCGGCCGCGGCGGCCGGCTCATCAGGCTCCCCCCGCTCCAGCACGGTCTCCGCCACCTCCGGCGGTTGCCAGCCTCCCTGGCGGTCGATGTAGATCGGAATGACCCGATAGCGGGACCTGTTGAGCGGATCCCTCAGCCCCTGCAGCACCGTGCGGGCCGAGCGGATCGACACCGCATGCTCCCCGGAGGCGCCGCCGAACAGAAGACCGATGGAGAGGGGGGGAGCGAAAGGCATGCGGCGACTGCGGCCTGGCGCCGCAGACCTGGGTCGGCCAAAGGTATCAGCGCTGCCGCGTCCGTCAGCCCCCCGAGGATTGATGCTTCGGTTCAGGGGACAACGCCAGGGCCGTGCCGCTGAGGGAGAAGGGGCGCGTCTCCTCGATCCGCACCTGCACAAGCGCGCCGGTGGGGATCGCCGTGCCATCGGCGAGCCGGGCCGGGAAGAAGGTGAGCCGGTTGGTGCGGGTGCGGCCCATCAGCTGATCGCTGCGGCGGGGATTGGCTCCCTCCACCAGCACCTCTTCGCAGCGTCCCAGGTAGCGGCGGCTGCGCGATCGGGCCGAGCGCTCCACCAGGGCATTGAGCTCCTGCAGCCGTGCCACCTTGACCTCCTCGCTCAGCTGATCCGGCCAGGTGGCCGCCGGCGTGCCCGGCCTCGGTGAGTAGGCCGCCGTGTTCACCTGATCGAAGCCCAGGCGGTCGATCAGGGTCAGGGTCCGCCGGAACTGCTCGTCGCTTTCGCCCGGGAAGGCCACGATCACATCGGCGCTGATGGAGGCATCGGGGATGCGCTGCCGGATGCGTTCGATGATCCGCTCGTAGCGGGCGACCGTGTAGCCACGGCCCATGGCTTTGAGGATGGTGTCGTCGCCGCTCTGGAAGGGGATGTGGAAGTGTTCGCAGACCTTGTCCAGCTGGGCGCAGGCGTCGATCAGCCGATCGGTGAAATAGCGGGGGTGACTGGTGGCGAATCGAAACCGTTCGATCCCGTCCACGTCGTGCACGGCATGGAGGAGATCGGTGAGGGTGTGGGCGTGTCGACCCTCCGGCGTGCTGCCGGGCAGGTCGCGGCCGTAGGCATCGATGTTCTGCCCGAGCAGGGTCACCTCCCGGTAGCCCCGCGCGGCGAGCCCCTTGATCTCGGAGCGGATCGCCGCCGGCAGCCGCGACTGCTCCCTGCCCCGGACCGCGGGCACCACGCAGTAGGTGCAGCGTTCGTTGCAGCCGTAGATCACGTTGACCCAGGCGCAGACGCTGCTGTCGCGGCGGGCCGTGCTGATGTCCTCGAGGATGTGGTGCTCGTCGGTCGCCACCACCTGCTGACCGTTGGCCACCTGCTGCAGGAGCGTTTCCAGCCGATTGGCGTGCTGGGGACCCATCACCAGATCCAGCTCGGGCACCCGCCGCAGCAGGGCGGCACCCTCCTGCTGGGCCACGCATCCGGCCACCACCAGGGTCAGGCTCGGGTCCAGGCGCTTGCGCTGGGCCTGTCGCCCCAGGTGGCTGTAGACCTTCTGCTCGGCGTTGTCGCGGATGGTGCAGGTGTTGTAGAGAACGACGCTCGCGCTCTGCTCCGTCTCCGCCGGCCGCAGGCCCATCGACTCCAGGATGCCGGCCATCCGTTCGGAATCGGCCTTGTTCATCTGGCAGCCGAAGGTGGTGATCCAGTAGGTCCTGCCGGCGGCGGCGCCGGTCTCCTCCGGATCGGCCGGCCCGCTCAGGGGCCTGACGGAATGAGGGCTCAGCGTCGAGGTCATGAGGGCAGTCTGGGCCATTGCACCTCCGGCTGTTCCAGCAGGCTCAGCTGCTGACTCGCCAGCGTCAGCTTGCGGGCCGTCTCCCGGTAGAGGAGGCGCATCAGCGCCAGAGCCAGCGCCGATTCGCTCCGCTCGAGCTGCTCGAACACCGCGCGGCTCAGCACACGGCAGCAGCCCTCCGTCTCGCTCACCACGTCCGCACCGTGGCGACTGCCGGTGACGAAGGCGACTTCGCCGAAACACACCCCCGGTCCGAAGGTGGCCAGCCGCACCGGCCGCTGCGCGCCCGGACGATCGAGCACCGCACTGAAGCTGCCGGCCTCGATCACGAACAGGGCATCGGCCTCACTCCCTGCGCGGCAGACCGTCTCGCCCGCCGCGTAGCAGCGCACCTCCATCAGCCGCGCCAGCTGGCCGGGGCAGGGATCGGGCAGCTGGCCGAGGAGATCGGCCGCACCGCCAGCCTCCGGCCCTGTCCGGTCATCAGCGTCATCCGGTCTGCTCCGGTCCTCCAGCAGGAGTGTTTCGGCCGCCTCGATGGCGGGATCGAGACCGGGGTACACGGCCACGTTCTCAATGCGGAGCAGTTCCTGCAGCGGATCCGCCAGATGGCCCAGGCCACAGAGCAGAACCGTGACGCTGCTGCGGTGGAGTGTCTCGAACGCCGGCCGCAGCAGGTCGATGCCGATGCGTGAGACGTCCAGCACCCCAGCCAGATCGAGGACGAGAAAGCTGCCCGGCTCCGCGCAGGGCTCGATGTAGGCCAGCAGCTCCTCGGTGGCTGCGAAGTCGAGCACTCCCTGCACCTGCAGCACCCGGATGCGATCCCCGCACCGATCCAGCACGGCGCATTCCGCCCGGTCGCGCCAGTGCCGTGAATGCCGCGTGCAGGCGGTGGTGGCGGAACGGATGGTGGTGCCTGAGCGGGGCGGCTGGTCGAACAGATGCAGCTGCCATCGCCGTGAGAGCTCCTCGCAGACCGCGACCCCGCGCACCGAATTGCCGTAGGCATCCAGGGGTGGCGAGTACACCGCCAGGCCCAGCTGGCCCGGAACCACCGCCAGCAGGCCGCCTCCCACACCGCTCTTGGCCGGCATTCCGACCGTGTGCAGCCACTGGCCGCTGTAGTCGTACATGCCGCAGCTGCCCATCACCGCCAGCACGGCGCTGCTCAGTTCCGGATCGATGACCCGGGTGCCGCGGAAGGGATGGCGTCCCTGGCAGGCCAGGCAGGAGGCCATCACCGCCAGATCCCGGCAGGTGACCTGCACCGAGCACTGACGGAAGTAGAGCTGCAGCGAGGCCTCGGGGTCGGTCTCGATGATCCCGGCATTGCGTAGCAGGTGACCGATGGCCCGGTTGCGGTGGCCGCTGTCCCGTTCGGAGCGGAACACGGCTTCGTCCACCTCCAGGGGCCGGCCCGCCAGCCCGGCGTAGAAGGCCAGGAGCCCGGCCTCGGCGCCATCGGGGTCGTGCGCCCAGATCTGGGCCGTGGTGGCGATGGCACCGGCGTTGATCATCGGGTTCATCGGAATCCCGCTGTCCGGATCGAGGCTGATGGCGTTGAAGGCCTCTCCGGATGGCTCCACCCCCACCTTCTGCAGCATCTTCTCGGGAGAGAGGAGCGAGAGCGCCAGGGCGTAGCTGAAGGGCTTGGAGATCGACTGGATGGTGAAGGGTGTCTCGCTGTCGCCGACGCTGTACAGACGACCGTCGCTGGTGGCCACCGCAATGCCGAAGGCATCGGGACTGGCCCGCGCCAGCTCGGGGATGTAGTCCGCCAGCCGGCCGTCGCGCCGGCCGATGAGGCTCTGATGGACCTCATTCAGCAGACCCTGGATCAGCGAGGACGTCGCCGCAGGTGTGGGCATGGCGCGATCCGGAGGCGGCCTTCCAGGTTCCCGCAAGGGAAGGTTGTGGCAGGTTGAGACCCGGTCTCATTGCCAGGGCCCGCGCCGATGCTGATCCGCATCCGCCCCTTTCGCCTCACCAAGGCCGTGCCTCTGGCGATCAGTCGGGGCACCACGTCGGCCGTGACCCATCTGGAGGTTCGGCTGGACCATGAGGGCCTGGTGGGCATCGGGGAAACCGGTGGCTTCGAGACCGGTCATCGTGGTTATGAGACCGATGCCGTGGCCGCTGAGCTGAAGGCGTTGCCGCCCGATCTGGGTGGCCTGGATCCGCGGATGCCCCAGGCCTTCGAGTCGCTTCTGGCCGGCCTGTCGCCGCCGGCGCGCTGCGGCCTCGATCTGGCTCTGCTCGACTGGTGGGCCCGCTGGCTGAATCGGCCCCTCTGGCAGCTCTGGGGACTGCAGAGCGAGACGGGTCAGCTGGCCACCAGCGTGACGCTCGGTCTGGGCACGGTGGGGGCCGTTCTCTCCCGCCTGGAGCGCTGGTGGACCCAGCTGCCGGCGAGCCGCATCAAGCTCAAGCTGGGCAGTTCGGATGGCCCAGGGCATGACCGGCTGCTGCTGCATGCCGTGGCCGGCGCGCTGGAGCGCAGGCGTGAGGAGCACGGGCAGCCCCTGGAGCTGCAGGTGGATGCCAATGGCGGCTGGACCGTGGAATCCACCCTCCGTCTGATGCCGGATCTGGTGCGCTGCGGCGTCAGCCTGCTGGAACAGCCCCTGCCGCCCGATCCGGACCCGCGGCACGACAGTGCCGGCTTCGCGGCCCTGCATCCGCAGTGCCCGATGCCGCTGGTGGCCGATGAGAGCTGCTGGGATCTGGAGGATCTGCTGCGGCTGGCACCCCATGTGGACGGCATCAACATCAAGCTGCTCAAGAGCGGCGGGCTGAGCGAGGGGCTGCTGATGGCCCGCACGGCTCGCCGGCTGGGCCTCTCGGTGATGCTGGGCTGCTATTCCGACGGCGGGCTGCTCAACGGTGCGGCGGCCCAGCTGCTGCCGCTCGCCCGCTGGCCCGACCTGGACAGCCACCTCAATCTGCTGGATGACCCGTTCCGGGGCCTGCCCCTGCAGGGTGATCGCCTCAGTCCACCCCATGGCATCGGCCTGGGCATCACGATGGACAGCCGGACACGGGATGAGCCCGCCGATGCCCGCTCCTGACCCGGCGGATTTCCCGCCGCTGCGCGATCACCACCGTGTGGTGCTGCTTCAGCACGGCGGCCTGAAGGGCCTGGGGGGCAAGACCGGCCTGGCGATGCTGCGCTACCGCAGCGGGCCCATCGTGGCGGTTGTGGATCCGGAGCATGCGGGCGGGGATCTCCAGTCCCTCACCGGTGTGGCGCGGGAGGTGCCCGTCGTGGCCTCGATCGAGCAGGCCTTGGGCCGGCGCCCCGAGGTGGCGGTGATCGGCCTGGCGCCATCGGGGGGGCGCCTGAGCGGGCCGCTGCGCCGGGATGTGCTGGCGGCGCTTCGCCACGGCCTCTGTGTGGCCAACGGCCTCCACACGCGGCTGGCGGACGACGAGGAGGTGCGGGCCAGCGGGGTCCCCCTCGAGCGCATCTGGGATCTGCGCCGGGAGCCGCCCGGTCTGGCGGTGGCTGCCGCCCGGGCCGCCGGGCTGCCGCAGCGCCGCGTGCTGGCCATCGGCACGGACATGGCCGTGGGAAAGATGAGCGCCTGCTTGGAGGTGCTGGCGGCGGCCCGGCGCCGGGGTGTGGCCGCCCGTTTCGTGGGCACCGGCCAGGCCGGCATCCTGATCTCAGGCCGTGGCGTGGCTCTCGATGCCGTGCGGGTGGACTACGCCCCCGGCGCTGTGGAGGGGGCTGTGCTCGGCACCGCCGCCGACTTGGCCCCCGATGGCCTGGTGCTGGTGGAGGGCCAGGGCTCCCTCTGCCATCCGGGCTCCAGCGCCACCCTGCCGCTGCTGCGCGGCAGCCAGCCCACCGACCTGCTGATGGTGCACCGGGCCGGTCAGACGGGTGTTGACCGTGTGCCCGGCGTGGCGATTCCCCCGCTGGATGTCCTGCGGTCGACCGTGGAGGCCGTGGCGGCGATGGCCATCCCCGCGGGCTCCACGCCGCCGGGCGTCCGGGCGCTGGCTCTCAACACCTCAGGGCTCGGGGACACCGAGGCTCGTGCCGCGTGTCACCGGCACGAGGATCAGCTGGGCCTGGTCTGCGACGATCCGGTCCGCCATGGGGCGGATCGGATCCTCGAGGCGCTGCTGGAGAGCCAGGGATGACGAAAGGGCGAGCGAGGGGATTCGAACCCCGAATAGCGGCGCCACAAGCCGCTGCCTTAACCACTTGGCGACGCCCGCCATGTCGGTGACAATCTACCCAATCGACACCGGAACCCCTGTGAGGCCGCTGTGAGCGCGTCGCGAGCCTCCCTCGGGCTCTCCATCGCCGGGGCCGCGGCCCTGGCCCTCTCCGCCACCGCTCTGGTGATGAGCAATCCGGACCCGCAGGCCTTCGAGGACTACGCCGGCGAGCGCATCGCCCGCCATCTGAGTGAGGACCTCTGCGGCCGGGGAGGGCTGCCGCTGCTGTTTCAGCTGATCGCTCAGGACTGCGAGCGCCTGGTGCAGGACCAGCGCTCGGCGCTCGGACGCCTCGCCCGCAGCCACACCCGCCGGGTCAATCTGGGTCTGTTCAGCCTCTATGCCACCGAGCTGGGTGGTCAGGCTCTGCTGCCGGGACTGCGTCTGCCGCGCTTCAGCGTCACCACCCTGGCGGTGGCGGGTCGCTTCCACACCCTTCCCCGCCTCGATCAGGACGATGACGCGTCCGATGGCCAGGCCGGCACCGGTTCGGAGTCGTCATCCGGACAGGCGCGCAACCGGTGAGCGACCCCTGCAGCGGTGAGCTCCGGGCCCGTGTTCCCCGCTGCCTCCTGGATCCACGGGCACCGGCCCCGGCCACCAGCCACGGGGACGGCTGGCAGGCCGTTCATCTGAGGTGGCGCGAGGCCCGCCTGCAGCAGGTGCAGCCGCTGCCGGAACCCTCCGACCTCAGCGCACCCCTGGTGCTGCCCACCTTCTGTGAGGCGCATGCCCACCTCGACAAGGTCTTCACCTGGAGGGAGCACCCCAACCGTGAGGGTTCGATGGACGGGGCTCTGGCGGCCAACATGCAGGAGCATGGGTTGCGAACCGCGGAGGCGGTCCACGCCCGCGCCAACGCAGCGCTGGAGCGGGCCTGGCATTACGGCGTTCGTGCGATCCGCAGCCATGTGGACAGCCTCGGCCCCGGTGCGGCGGCCAGCTGGGATGCCCTCACGACGCTGCGGCGCCAGTGGCGCGGCCGGATCGAGCTGGACCTGGTTGCCATGGTGCCCCTGGATCAGTGGTCCACGCCGGCCGGCGTGGCGCTGGCCGATCGGGTGGCCGCCGCCGCGGGCTGCTGGGCGGCGTGGTCGGCCCTCCCTTTCCGCGCGATCCCCGTCGTGGCGGCGGCCTGAAGGCTCTGCTGCGCTGGCCCGCAGCCGCGGGCTCGGGATGGACCTGCACATCGATGAAGGCGATGACCATCCCGGCCGTGGTCTGCTGGCTCTCGCCGCTGCGCTCGAGCGGGACGGCGGCGGGGCCTGCCCGCCACCGGTCCGATCACCTGCAGCCACGCCTGCAGCATGGGCCTGATGAGCGATCGGGCCTGCGGGCGCCTGGCGCAGCGGCTGGAGGCCCTCGGCATCGCGGTGGTGGCCCTGCCGCTGACGAACCTCTGGCTGCTGGGTCGCCGCCCCGGCCGCACACCGGTGCGACGTCCGCTGGCTCCGATCGCCCAGCTGCAGGAGGCGGGCGTGACGGTGGCGGTGGCCAGCGACAACGTGCAGGATCCCTGGTTCCCGGGCGGCGACCTCGATCCGATCGAGTTGCTGCGCTTCTCCGGTGCCGGCAGCCCAGCTCCTGCCCTGGAGCCGCCTGGGCCTGTCCTGTTTCACCACGGCACCCGCGCGCATCCTCCGGCAGGACTGGGACGGTGTGCTGCGTCAGGGGGCTCCGGCGGATCTGGTGGCGCTGGAGGCCGCGACTGGTCGGACCTGCTGGCCCGGCCCCCGGCCCGCCGCGTGCTGCGCTGTGGCATCTGGTTGCGGTAGACCTCCCGGAGTGCCGCCGTTCTGGCCGGAGTCCATGTCCGCCCCGCTGCCGCGCCGCCCACTGCGGCCGCGATCGAGGATCTCGCCCGCGCTCTGGAGGCAATCCCGGCGCTCACCCTGCTGCGCCGGCCCGCGGAGCTGGAGCGCCTCTCGCGCGACTGCCACGACTACTCACCGGCCCTCTCGGATCTCCTGCTGGGCTGCCGGGCCCAGCTCGTGGCGAGGCCCGGCAGCGTGGATGCGGTGCAGCGCCTGGTGGCCGCCTGCGCCGCTCATGACGTGCCGCTCACGGTGCGGGGAGCCGGCACCGGCAACTACGGCCAGTGCGTGCCGCTGCGCGGCGGCG